>NZ_CP174322.1:975000-3760000 GCF_052467705.1 Microbulbifer mixtoriginis (SeqCode) | reverse complement strand
CAGCTGGAGGCGATGAAGGACGTAGGAGCCTGCGAAAAGTCTAGGGGAGCTGGCACACAAGCTTTGATCCTAGAATGTCCGAATGGGGAAACCCACCTGTTTACAGGTATCCATAACTGAATACATAGGTTATGGAGGCGAACCCGGGGAACTGAAACATCTAAGTACCCGGAGGAAAAGAAATCAACCGAGATTCCCTGAGTAGCGGCGAGCGAAAGGGGATTAGCCCTTAAGCTCTTTATGTTTTAGTGGAAGGTTCTGGAAAGTACCGCGATACAGGGTGATAGCCCCGTACACGAAAAGGCATTTAGAGTGAAATCGAGTAGGTCGGGACACGTGTTATCTTGACTGAATATGGGGGGACCATCCTCCAAGGCTAAATACTCCCAGCTGACCGATAGTGAACCAGTACCGTGAGGGAAAGGCGAAAAGAACCCCGGAGAGGGGAGTGAAATAGAACCTGAAACCGTATACGTACAAGCAGTAGGAGCCCTTCGGGGTGACTGCGTACCTTTTGTATAATGGGTCAGCGACTTATTGTCTGTAGCAAGGTTAACCGCTTAGGGGAGCCGTAGAGAAATCGAGTCTTAATAGGGCGTTTAGTTGCAGGCAATAGACCCGAAACCCGGCGATCTATCCATGGGCAGGTTGAAGGTTGAGTAACATCAACTGGAGGACCGAACCCACTAATGTTGAAAAATTAGGGGATGACCTGTGGATCGGAGTGAAAGGCTAATCAAGCCGGGAGATAGCTGGTTCTCCTCGAAAGCTATTTAGGTAGCGCCTCGCGTCTCACCCTCGGGGGTAGAGCACTGTTTGGGCTAGGGGGTCATCCCGACTTACCAACCCCATGCAAACTCCGAATACCGAGGAGTGCAATCGCGGGAGACACACGGCGGGTGCTAACGTCCGTCGTGGAAAGGGAAACAACCCAGACCGCCAGCTAAGGTCCCAAATACCAGTTAAGTGGGAAACGATGTGGGAAGGCCCAGACAGCTAGGAGGTTGGCTTAGAAGCAGCCATCCTTTAAAGAAAGCGTAATAGCTCACTAGTCGAGTCGGCCTGCGCGGAAGATATACCGGGGCTAAAACTGGTAACCGAAGCTGCGGATGCTCTTAGGAGCATGGTAGAGGAGCGTTGTGTAAGCCGTTGAAGGTGGATCGGGAGGTCTGCTGGAGGTATCACAAGTGCGAATGCTGACATGAGTAACGACAAGGGAGGTGAAAAACCTCCCCGCCGGAAGACCAAGGGTTCCTGTCCAACGCTAATCGGGACAGGGTTAGTCGACCCCTAAGGCGAGGGCGAAAGCCGTAGTCGATGGGAAACAGGTTAATATTCCTGTACTCGCTATTGCTGCGACGGAGTGACGGAGAAGGCTAGGCCAGCATGGCGATTGGTTGTCCATGTTTAAGGTTGTAGGCTGGGGACTTAGGCAAATCCGGGTCCCTAAGGCTGAGAACTGATGACGAAGCCCACTTGTGGGTGAAGTGGTTGATGCCCTGCTTCCAGGAAAAACTTCTAAGCTTCAGGCAATAGTGAATCGTACTCTAAACCGACACAGGTGGTCAGGTAGAGAATACCAAGGCGCTTGAGAGAACTCTGGTGAAGGAACTAGGCAAAATGGTACCGTAACTTCGGGAGAAGGTACGCCGGTTTTGGTGATGGGACTTGCTCCCTAAGCTGAGGCCGGTCGAAGTGACCAGGTGGCTGCGACTGTTTATTAAAAACATAGCACTCTGCAAACTCGTAAGAGGACGTATAGGGTGTGACGCCTGCCCGGTGCCGGAAGGTTAATTGATGGGGTTAGCTTCGGCGAAGCTCTTGATCGAAGCCCCGGTAAACGGCGGCCGTAACTATAACGGTCCTAAGGTAGCGAAATTCCTTGTCGGGTAAGTTCCGACCTGCACGAATGGCGTAACGATGGCCACGCTGTCTCCACCAGAGACTCAGTGAAATTGAAATCGCTGTTAAGATGCAGTGTACCCGCGGCTAGACGGAAAGACCCCGTGAACCTTTACTACAGCTTTGCACTGAACTTTGAGCCTATTTGTGTAGGATAGGTGGGAGGCTTTGAAGCAGCGACGCTAGTTGTTGTGGAGCCGTCCTTGAAATACCACCCTGGTATGTTTGAGGTTCTAACTCTGGTCCGTTATCCGGATCGAGGACAGTGTATGGTGGGTAGTTTGACTGGGGCGGTCTCCTCCCAAAGAGTAACGGAGGAGTACGAAGGTGCACTCAGCATGGTCGGAAATCATGCAATGAGCATAATGGTATAAGTGCGCTTGACTGCGAGACAGACATGTCGAGCAGGTACGAAAGTAGGTCATAGTGATCCGGTGGTTCTGTATGGAAGGGCCATCGCTCAACGGATAAAAGGTACTCCGGGGATAACAGGCTGATACCGCCCAAGAGTTCACATCGACGGCGGTGTTTGGCACCTCGATGTCGGCTCATCACATCCTGGGGCTGAAGCCGGTCCCAAGGGTATGGCTGTTCGCCATTTAAAGTGGTACGCGAGCTGGGTTTAGAACGTCGTGAGACAGTTCGGTCCCTATCTGCCGTGGGCGTTGGAAATTTGAGAAGAGTTGCTCCTAGTACGAGAGGACCGGAGTGAACGAACCTCTGGTGTTCGGGTTGTCACGCCAGTGGCATTGCCCGGTAGCTATGTTCGGACGGGATAACCGCTGAAAGCATCTAAGCGGGAAGCCTCCTTCAAGATTAGATTTCCCTGACTCCTTGAGAGTCCTAAAGGGCCGTGGAAGACTACCACGTTGATAGGCTGGGTGTGGAAGCGTTGTGAGGCGTTGAGCTAACCAGTACTAATTGCCCGTGCGGCTTGACCATACAACAGAGATGGTTACTAACGACTAGCTAAGCTAGCGGATTGTGGAATGAAAGACACACAATGATCGCTTGCGGTGTATTACTACAGATTGTTTTACCGACTTATTTGGGGTTATCGCCGGTCAACAGACCGAGGCAAACAGCGATAACACGGCAGGCCAAGCAGATTGCTTATAAGACCAATGCCAACCCAAGCCAGTTTGCCTGACGACAATAGAGTTGTGGAACCACCTGATCCCTTGCCGAACTCAGAAGTGAAACGCAGCATCGCCGATGGTAGTGTGGGGCTTCCCCATGTGAGAGTAGGTCATCGTCAGGCTTCTAATCCGAAAAGGGCCACCCAACAGGGTGGCCCTTTTTTTATGTGTAAAAATATTTACAGAAAAAGATAAGATGGGTTGAAGAAAATTGAGTTCTTAATTTGCTTGGTCAATCTTCTGGTTCAAGCTAGCAATACTTCAAATTAAAACTTAACCCCAGTATTGATCATCAATCTGATCTTGATTTTATTTTCCATGACAATAACAAAGGGTTCGACTGCTAAGCAGGCGGGCTTTTTTTATGGATGAAAGAAATATCAGCGAATCGCGATTGGGAATTAAAAATAAAAAAGGGAGATTAAAAGCTTCCGCCAAATTTATCCTCTCAATAATGTTGCTGGATAATCAATGAAGCTTTCTTTGTCCTTTGTTTATGCTGAAGTAATAACTTGAGCTTGGTGTTCTTATAAGAAATTATTTGATCTAAATCTCATCCTGGCCTCATTTTTGTGAGACAGTCGTACAACATAGGCATAAAGAACTTGATTTTAATATAGCGATTCAGGATAGTCGCCCGTTGCCTTTTCTTGTGGGTTGAAGGGTTTTTATCTGCTCTTATACGCAACACGATAGAGGCACGTTAAGGCTTCTCACTTGTACGAGTGGTCGATGATAGTTAAAGACGTATTCAGCCGTGTCGGGGAAGACTATACATACCCAGTTTGGGCAGTGATGGCTGTTGCTGCCATTGGGCGCTAAAGATATTGAAGGATAGTTAGATGCACATTCTTACGCTGTACCAATCAATTTCGCGATGGTTTCTATTGCTGACCATTGCAGTTTCACTAGCCGCCTGTGGTGGTGGTAGTGGCGGTAGCGATGACGGGGCTTCTTCCCCGGATCCAACTTCACCAGAAACAGATCCCTCTTATAGCATTACTGTAGAGCTACGTGACTTAGATACGGATGAGTTGATTGAAAACCCCAATCCAGAAGAGCCGGTAAGTATCCATGTGACGGTTAAGAGTGACAATAGTGGTCTTGTTGTCTCTGAGAACGTAACTGTTACAACAACCTTGGGTGAGTTGAGCCCTAAAAGTGGCATAGTCAAGACAAATGACAGTGGTGTCGCTACTCTGGAACTGAGTGTTGAAGGACAGGAAATCGGCAGTGTTGGTGAGATTGTTGTTGCCTACGATAGTGTTAGTACAGATCAGGCACCCTACTCGCCACTAAGATTTAGTATCGAAGAACCTTCTCTACAGCTTGGCTACCTGGATAATAGCCAGCAGTTTGTGTCGGGTGAATTGGAGATTCTTGCTCAGAACCTATCTTCTAAGGGCACAACGCCAGTTAGCGTCTATTTACAGGGTCCTGATGGCAACCTTTACTCCAAAAGGATGCAAGTAGAATTTTCCAGTAATTGCAGTTTGAGCCAACCAGCCGTTGCTACTCTTGATTCTCCGGTTACTACGACAGAGGGTAAGGCAACTTCTACATATACTGCAGAGGGCTGCGAAGGTCAGGATAGCATCACTGCAACGTTAGTAGCTTACCCAAGTATATCTGCCAGCGGCCAGCTTACTGTAATGCCTCCAGAGGTAGGCTCCATTGAGTTTGTGAGTGCTGAACCTGAGATAATCAATATCCAAGGTTCTGGAGGCAAGGAAACATCAGAAGTACGTTTTCAGGTCTTCAGCAAAGATGGCTTGCCAATGAGCGGGGTGGAAGTTAACTTCACTTTGGAAGAGGGAGAGGGAAACGTCAACCTTGCTAGTAGTTCCGGAACGACCGATGCTGAGGGCGAAGTAATTGCTTTGGTTTCTGCTGGAAGGGTAGCGTTGCCGGTTCGGGTTAAAGCTACAATTACTGATAGCAACGGGAACACTTCTTATACTTTTTCTAGTGATTTAGTAGTCTCAGCAGGCATTCTTGATAAAGACTCGTTTTCTTTATCTGCTAGCGTCCTTAGAGTGAATGGTGATGACTATGATGGTGTCACTTCCGAGATCACTATTAGGGTTGGCGACGATAACAATACGACTCCTGATGGTACCGCTATTTCTTTTAAAACTGAGTATGGGCGCATTGCCGGCTACTGTACTACTGTCGATGGGAATTGCTCAGTGGATTGGAATAGCCAGAACCCCCGAGCACCTCTGGATTATAAATTCCTTGGTGACGATGGTGTGATGCATTCTCTTCGGACTATTTTTAACACGACCTGTCCGGTTACTGGGCTAATGGGCGGCTACCCATGTCCACAGCCATTGGGACAACCTTATGGCGGCCGCTCTACTATCCTCGCTTATGCGCTGGGACAGGAAAGTTATACCGACGCGAATAGTAATGGGCAATATGATACCGGAGAAACGTTTGTAGATTTACCGGAAGCGTTTTTAGATCACAATGAAGATGGAGCCTTTGGGAACTCGAGGAGTATTGGTAGTTGCTATCCCAATTGCCCAGAAGAGGCCGGTGATGAAGAGCTGTTTATCCCACTGAATGACAACGGAAAGTACGATAGTGGCAATGGTATTTATAACGGCCTTAGCTGCTCTGAGGCAGCTGAAGCGGATGGTACTTGCTCTAAAGAACTTGTTCATGTAAGTGAGGAGCTCGTAATTCTTGTGGCAGGGAGTGAACCCTACGGAATATTTAGAACCTTAGATGGTAATTATACTTCCAGTCCTGAAGTTGAAGTTGGTTTAGGGGGCGCGACTTACCTTTATTTTTATCTTTCTGACCTTTACAACGGGCTCTTGCCTGAGGGTACTACCGTGAAGACTTACTCAGAAAAATGTGAGGTTAGTCACGGCTCTAGTGAGATTGAGTTTGGCCCGGAACTGGTTGCATTTACTATCGTCGCCCCCAGTGACGCTGAGTTAGGTTCTGAGTACGTGAAAGTTGAGGTTAATGTTCCTGCTCCAGGCGGTGATTCGGATAGCGGTGTTACTAAGACTTGGCAGTTTAAGTGTACTGTTAATTAGTTTAATCTGATCAGGTAAGAATCTAGATTCTTAAGCTGATTTTGACAATTACCGGGCCACATAAGTGGCCCGGTTTCATTAATGATTAGTGAATCTCAGGCTTGTGTAGATCACAGTTTTATTCTTTGTAGTGAAACTCTTTTGCTGTGTGGATAATAATCGGAGCAACTTGGTTTCTCTAGGGATTGCTATATTTAAGTAAAAGTGTAATCGCTACTTGCAACTAAGTTTGTGAAGCTTTTATAAATTAAAAGTAAGTGCTCAGATAGACTTTACAAGCTCACTCAAATGATCGGTTAACTTATCATTCTCAGAATAATATACAGGGCAGGCAACCACTGGAACTGTGTGGGCTGCCAAGGCCTTTTTAACAATTTGCTTGACTCTGGAAGTCGACATGACAATGGCGCTTGAGTTCCAGATCTATTTTCCATCTAAAAAGCCCATAGCTACTGCCAACAAAAATTAACATAATAATGGGAATGCTTTCACTAATTGCAGTTTCAACTTCTTGAAAATTCATCATAAAGCTGCTATCGCCCATCACTGCTAGTACTCTGCATTTAGGGTGGACCAGGTTGATATCAGTAGCATCAGGTAGGGCATAGGACATAATGGCAAGCCTATTAGGAATTAGGAGGGGTGTTGGGCTTGTAGGCTAGGTAGGCGTGCCATCCACATTTTCACTGCGCAGGTGTCTGAAAGCACAATATCATCTATTTGTATCGCTTCTTGAAAGTCTGCGACCACCCTTTGGGATTTCATTGGGCAGGTATTGGAGGCTTTGCCATTGTTAATTTATCTGAAAAGAAGTTTTTGTATTTTTTAATCTTCACTGACCAGGCTTGGCTTTTTCAGGCGTGCTCAACTTTTGTAAAAAAAAGATTTTGGCTTCTATATCACGGTTAAGGCAAATGTTGGCATCAACCTCTGCTGGGAAATTATGATTATAGATAATTTTTTTTCTGCATTTAGGAGTATGGGGGATGGAGGCGTCTCATTCAGTTCATAGCCAACACAGATAACAACATCGACACAATCAAAACCAAAATTGGCATAGTCGTAAACCATAACACCCAGAGAGTTTGGATGCTCCTCTGGCATTGTGCTCTTTCCATGAAATGTGCTGACGAAAACCATATTTAGAGCCTCGGAGAATTGAATCTAAGTATCTTAGGTGTTTGCGATTGGAGGGGTGGGATTTAGCTTGGTGTTAACAAGCAGGGACCACTTATTTTGGGGTGCCGCCATATCTAAAATGTCTTCGGGAACACACAAGATAATAGGCTCTTGGCTAATCTTCCTGATAGCTTTTGAAAGCTGCACGTACCAGCTCGGAAGTGAATTCTGGATTTATAATCATTTTTGATGAGTTGGTGATGAGCTCAAGCATCTTTACTAGAGCAATATATTGAGACGTTTCTTTATAAAGCCCCTCGATACCAGCTTTAGCACTGATGGGAACGAGAGGCGTGCTATCCGCTTACGTATCGGCGATTTCCACTGGCATATTAGTAGCTTCTGGTCCAAGTGTTCCATAGCAGACACCGGGGTTCCCAGTTGCCAGGCCATACATAACTGTCATAAATAAATTTGCAAGCTGGAATCTGGCCAGATTTTCAATAAATGTCGATCAGTTTGTAGATGTTATCTGAAGACGCTGACAGTGATGGCGTTTAACTTTACAGTCCTATTAGGTGCCGCGCCCTAAAGAAATTGTTGATGGATAAATGAATAAACATCTCAGTTTTAGGGTGATTTTGGCGCTTATTTTGTAATTATTAGGTCGTGGGCTAGGAGCTTGTTAGGATCGACATGGGAAATGGGGAATTATAGTGAAAAAAGTTAAATTACGATTCCGAATGATTTTACTAATGAGTTTTGCATTTGTTTTTTCTTCATGTGGAAAAGACGAAAGAAAGGCTGCGCTAAATGCTAAACTAGATGTCGACTCTGAAGTGGTGGCGCGTATTGGTCGTAATAATATTACATTGCAGGATTTGGATAATGATTTACAGCTGGTTTTTTATGATATTGCAGAGCAAAAATATAATTTGCGTTTGGCTAGACTGAATGCCTTGGTGAATGGAAAAGCTAATTTTAGCTCAAAGAGGGATGATATAGAGATTTATCTGAAGTTGCCCGAGCCGCCACGAATTCAATTGCCCGAGAGTTCTAAATTTATTAGGGGTAATCAGGATGCTCCAGTCACCTTGGAGATGTATTGTTCTTACCAGTCTCCACATTGCAAAACGATACAGCCTGTAATACGCCGTCTACTAGAGGTTTATAAGGGTTGGGTTCGTCAAGCGCACTTTGATTTTCCGCTTAAATTTCATCGTGAAGGAATTCAAGCTGCATCTGCAGCGCGTTGTGCGGCGGTGCAGAATAAATTTTGGGAGTATCACGATGCCTTGTATGTTCTAACTCCTGAGTTTGATAGTGATACTTACCTTCAGTTGGCTAAACAATTGCAATTAGATATTCATCTTTTCGAAGATTGCTTATCCAGTGATAGCCCAAAAGATTCCGTAGTGGGGTCCCGGGATGGTGCACTAGATCTTGGTCTTAAAAATGTACCGGTCATTTTTATTAATGGGTTGTATCTGAAAGGGGTGCGTAACTTTGAGCAGTATGCTTTTTGGGTAGATAAAGAACTGCAATCTATGGGGATAAAATCAAAAGAAAAGTATAGATGGAAGGATAGCGAAACGATTGATGATAGAAATCTACCGGTTACCAGATTGCCACTAATGTTACTGGGGGTTAGCGAATCAACTGTAGAAGGTAAGTCGAAAGCTTTGATTGCAGTAAAGGAGGCTACTGCGGAGTATTTCAGTGCAGGGCAAAAAATTTCAGACAATATTTTATTGTTGCGCATCCACTCTAATTTCGCAGTGATAGAGAGTAGAGGCGGACTGGAAAAGTTACCCTTAAAGGGGAAAGAGGGCGCTGAGGTTTTACTCACCTACACACATGGGCAAAGTGAGGAGTTAAAACGACGTATAGAGCAGCCACTGGGCCCTGGAACCCGCAAGTTGATAGCCTCTTCTGGTGTGCTGACTCTAGGACAGGCTTGGTTAAGTCGTCACTTGGAGCAGCGACAGGCTTTGGAGGCTAAGTTTACCGAGGCCGAATTGGAAGTTGAGGGACACCATTTGATGCGACTTGAAGGTGTCGCAGATAATGAGTTCTTCACTGCCTTGGGCTTTCAAGAAAATGATGTATTACTGAGAGTGAATGATAGTTGGGTACATAGCGGTCAAAATAAATTGTGGGATGCGCTTTCTAGTGGCCGGCTTATTGATGTGGTCTTTATGAGAAAGGGACTACCACAACGTATACAGTATGTAGTTGAAGAGCTTAGCTACTTTGAGAAAAATTCAAATACAGAAAGAGAATAGTTTAGGCTGTGAGATAAACTTGGGCTCTCATGAAAGCTCTAGTCAGAGAGCCCAATGTTCACCGATTAGGGAAGTTATTTACTTATCGGGATTACCCTGCCAAAAGATATCGGCAACGATATTTTGGCCTTGTACACTGGGATGGAAACAGTCTCCACCACCCACATCGTCCTTTCCAAACTGGAAAGTCCCAGCATTTACCTCATCTTCACCAGTATATTCCGCTATAACCTCAACACCATTAACACCATTGTAACTTTCGGCTTCTTCGGCAAGAATCTCGTTATAACGCCGCTGGGCTGCAGTAATCGCATTATAGCGGGTGGTGAAGTCCTCTCCGTTCATGATACCGCCGTTGGTTGCAATTCGGCAGATACCAAATGTTGACCAAACGTTTTCACAGTCTACTCGGGAGTTTTCCGCCTGCTTTTCCAGGCCTGCTCCACGAAGATCCTGTACCCTAGGTACAGATCCGAGCAGAATGGTGGAGCCATTGGGAAGGCCGTCGACGAGTTTATCCAAGCCGGCTTGAACAGCTGAGCGCCATTCATTGTCGGTATATAGTGGGTTATTACAGTTGGCTGGATCGGCACAATCTCGGTTGCAGATGTCATTCCCGCCAAGAACGATTTCAACATGATCTGCCACATTGGTTTGAGCCAAAATGCGATCGGCCTGCACTGCAAAATTCTTATTACCTCCACGCATCTCGGCACCGGATTCAGCCGCTTTTTTATTTGCAGCGATATTGGGTGAAATAATTTTATATCTATCGTAAATACTTTCTACAGAATTATTGTCACCATCAAACCAAGAGTGTTCCGGTTGATCTCCACCCAGGAGGCAAAATAGGTCCCAAAAATACTTATTGCGTGTACAGTCTGCACCGAATGCCATGGTAATGCTGTCTCCTGCAGCGACAGATTTTGACGGGGCTGCCATCACTGATGGCAGCGACATAACACTTAAAAAAAAGACTGCTATAACTCCGTATCTTTTCCACATTGTGATTTCTCCCACACCGACTCTCGTCGTAGATAGTTATTGTTTTAAAGCTATATCGGTGAACCTGAGGAGTTTAGGTTGGTGGGTGAGAGGTGCTACTGCGAATGCGCTAGACTAGCTGGTCAGATTTTAATAAGTTGAAGCATGTTGAAATTCTGTCGTCGAGAACATTAAGTGATTTTGGTTTCACTTCAAATGATGGTTGTTGTCAGACCTAGATACGGCTCTTTGATAGACCACCTATTCATATTCGATGGCTTCCTCTATACTGCGCATTACTTGTCGGAGTGCCTGTGGGCTGAGATCGCTGTTGCGAGATCCGTTGAACCTGATCGGGGTAACCCCCGCGTAGGGAACAAGATCTGAAGTCGCCTGTTTTTTTACAGTTTGGCGTCTTTTCTCTTTGTAAGTGCCCTGGATGCTGCGACCTTTAAATTCCCAAGTTTTAAGGTTACGCATGTCTGAGATCATTGAACAATCCGGTAAAGCCGGAAAGCCCTCCCGCGCTGCCAGTCGCGATTCCGCTAAAGAATTTCTTGAGAATCTCACGGTTCAGTCTTTTCCCAATTCGCGCAAGGTGTTTTTGCCTGGTGAAACCCCTGGTATCCAGGTTGGCGCTCGCCAGATTTGTCTTGGGGATAGTGTGGTAGGTGGAGATGCCGATAATCCTATTCTAGAGCCCAACGCGCCTCTCACCGTATACGATACCTCCGGGCCATATTCAGAGCCCAATTTTAAAGTCGATGTACGCCAAGGTCTGCCCAAGCTACGCAAAGGCTGGATAGAGGCACGAGGAGATACTGAACAGCTGGACTCCCGCCAGGCGGCCTATAGTCAGCAGCGTATGGCGGCTCAGGGACTGGATCACATTCGCTTCGAAAAGCTTCCCAGTCCGCGCCGAGCCAAGCAGGGAAGTAACGTATCGCAAATGCACTATGCCCGCCGTGGCGTTATCACGCCGGAGATGGAGTTTGTCGCAGTCCGCGAAAATATGGGACGCGTAAAGTTAGCGGCGGAGATGAGTGAGAGTGAATACCAAAAAGCACGTGATGGTATTTACATCCCCGAGCAAATCACGCCGGAATTTGTTCGTAGGGAAGTTGCAGAAGGACGCGCAATTATCCCAGCGAATATCAATCACCCGGAAGTGGAGCCGATGATTATCGGGCGCAACTTTCTGTGTAAGGTGAATGCAAATATCGGCAATTCCGCTGTGACTTCTTCCATTGAAGAGGAAGTGGAAAAACTGGTTTGGTCTACCAAGTGGGGGGCAGATACGGTGATGGATCTGTCTACCGGAGCCAATATCCACGAAACTCGCGAGTGGATTCTGCGCAACTCACCAGTCCCCATTGGTACCGTACCCATTTACCAAGCATTGGAAAAAGTAAATGGAATTGCCGAAGACCTCAACTGGGATGTTTTCCGAGATACCTTGATTGAGCAAGCGGAACAGGGAGTGGATTATTTCACTATTCATGCCGGCGTGCTCTTGCGCTATGTACCACTCACAGCCAAAAGAATGACCGGGATAGTGTCTCGTGGTGGTTCCATCATGGCGAAGTGGTGTCTCGCTCATCACAAGGAGAATTTCCTCTATACCCACTTTGAGGAAATCTGCGAGATTATGAAAGCTTATGATGTGAGCTTTAGTCTTGGTGATGGCCTGCGTCCGGGCTCCATCGCTGATGCCAATGATGAAGCTCAGTTCGGTGAGCTGCATACGCTTGGTGAATTAACCGAAGTTGCCTGGAAGCACGATATACAGACCATGATTGAAGGCCCTGGCCATGTGGCTATCCATAAGATCAAAGAAAATATGGATGAGCAGTTGAAGCACTGCCACGGTGCCCCCTTCTATACTCTTGGCCCATTAACGACAGATATTGCTCCGGGTTACGACCACATCACTTCCGGCATAGGTGCAGCACTTATTGGCACTTATGGTTGCGCCATGCTCTGCTATGTGACACCGAAAGAGCACCTGGGCCTACCCAATAAAGAGGATGTTAAAGAGGGTCTGATGGCCTATAAGATTGCGGCCCATGCCGCAGACCTGGCCAAGGGGCATCCATGGGCACAGAAGCGCGATGACGCACTGTCAAAAGCCCGCTTTGAATTTCGTTGGGAAGACCAATTCAATCTTGGTCTGGACCCGGAGCGCGCGCGCTCTTATCACGATGAAACCCTGCCGAAGGAATCCGGCAAGGTAGCGCATTTCTGCTCCATGTGTGGGCCTAAATTCTGTTCTATGAAGATTACTCAGGACGTGCGTGATTACGCAGCCAAACAGGAGGCGGAACGCGGGATGGAAGAGATGGCAGTTAAATTTAAGGATATGGGCAGCGAGATTTATCACAAGGGCTGATCGGGTGTTGGGGGAGGGTAACTCCCCCAGCATATTAGAAATACAGTGATGTAAAAGGAGCTTGCTATCGCTGGTATCCAATTGGAATTGTGAAGATAGGTAAGCTGTGTCAAACGAAACCAAAGCCAAAGTGGCTATTGCCGGTGGCGGCCTGTTGGGGCGATTACTCGCCTGGAGGCTCTGTCAGCTTGATGTAGATATTACCCTGTTTGAGGCTGGTAACTTATCGGAATCAAAAGGTGGAGCCTGTTGGACAGCTGCGGGAATGATCTCGCCTTTATCGGAGCTGGTACATAGTAATAAACACATTTATAGCCTGGGGTTAAAAAGCCTTGAGCTTTGGTCTGAGTGGGTCCGGCAGCTAGAGGAGCAGAGCGGGCAGGACGTGGAATACCGCCGAGCGGGCTCAGTGCTGGTTGCTCATGGCAAGGATAAAAGTGAGCTGCTGCAATTCCTACGGGAGTTGCAGGGCAAGTTGGGCGAGTCTGCCAGGGAGCAGGTGCAGCCCCTCGATTGCAATACTTTAGCGAAATTAGAGCCCTCCTTACACGGCTTTGAACAGGGGCTTTACTTACGAGGTGAGGCGGATATCAATAATCACCGCTTATTGCCTGCGTTACTCAGAGTATCGCGCCGAGGTGCAGTCACTCTGCGAGAGTACAGCAAGGTAAATTGCGAAGCCGGGTATATCTCTGTGAACTCGGAGCGCGAACAATTTGATTGCGTGATCGACTGCCGTGGTCTCGGTGCCAAGGGGCAGATTGAAGGCTTACGCGGTGTCCGTGGTGAGGTGATGGTGGTGGAATCCCGGGAAGTGGTTTTGCAGCGTCCAGTGCGGCTGCTCCACCCGCGTTATAAGCTCTACGCTGTACCACGCAGCGATGGACGCACAGTAATCGGCGCTACGGAAATTGAGAGCGAAGACCAGTCGCCCATTTCCGTGCGCTCCAGTATGGAATTGTCTTCCGCGCTTTACTCCCTCAACCCGGCTTTTGCCGAGGCTCGTATTGTTGAGACCCGCGTAAATTGTCGCCCCGCCACTATGGATAATATGCCTTATATCCACAGCGAGGATGGGCTGATTAGGGTGAATGGCCTTTACCGTCACGGTTATCTTTTAGCGCCGGCAGTCGTGGAGCAAGTGGAGAATCAAGTGGCACAACAACTGTTACAGGTGGTTTGATGCAGGTACTAATTAATGGGGAAACACAGAGCCTTGAATCCCCGCTAAAACTCTCTGCGCTTTTACAGCAGCTCGGCTATCGCGGAGAAACGTTTGCCGTTGCGATCAACGGTGGATTTATTCCCCGTACGGAATATAGCAATACACAGATAAATAACGGCGATAGCCTGGATATTGTTGCTCCGGTAGTGGGGGGGTAAAGGTGAGCGATCTATTAACACTTTACGGAAAAACATTTAATAGCCGGCTTTTGGTGGGCACCGCCCTGTATCCCTCCCCAGCGATTATGCGCGAATCCGTGCAAGCCTCAGCTTCGGAAATTATTACTTTGTCTCTTCGCCGGCAAAATCCGGCACAGCAGCAGGACAATCGATTTTGGGATTATATTCGCGAGTCCGGTTGTCAGTTGTTGCCCAATACCGCCGGTTGTAAATCGCCGCGAGAAGCGGTGGAGCTGGCAAAAATGTCCCAGGAAATTTTCCAGACCGATTGGCTCAAGCTGGAAGTGATTGGTGATGATTACAATTTGCAGCCAGACCCCTTTGGTCTGGTAGAAGCTGCGCGGGAATTAATTCAGTTAGGCTTCAAGGTTTTGCCTTATTGCACAGATGACCTGGTTCTGTGTCGAAAACTATTGGATGTGGGTTGCGAGGTATTAATGCCCTGGGGGGCTCCCATCGGTACCGGGCAGGGACTGCTCAATAAATATAACCTGCAAACACTGCGCGAGCGCCTGAGTGATGTACCGCTTATTATTGACGCCGGAATCGGTGCGCCATCACAGGCGGCAGAAGCACTGGAGATGGGCTTTGATGCGGTGTTATTGAATACCGCGATTGCAAAAGCCCAGGATCCGGTACTGATGGCTAATGCTTTTAAATTGGCTGTGGAATCCGGGCGCGCCGCCTTTAATGCCGGCTTGATGCTCAGGCGTCAAACTGCCAGCCCCAGCACCCCCACCCTAGATATGCCTTTCTGGCAGCAGGCAGAGAGCATATTGCAGGATTAGTATTTTTTATGCGCGATCAACTCCAATTGAAAAAGCCAATTGTCTGGACCATTGCCGGCAGTGACTCCGGCGGTGGCGCCGGTATTCAGGCGGACCTGCTGACTTTTGCAGACCTCGGCTGCCATGGTTGCAGTGCTATCACGGCCAATACCGCACAGAATACGGTAGAAGTAACTGCAATTAATGCAGTTTCCCTAGAGGTCTTAGTTTCACAATTGCGGGCCTTACAGCGGGATCTATTTCCTGCCGCAATTAAAATCGGTCTGCTAGCGAATGCTGAACAAGTTGTTGCGGTGGCAGATTTCTTGCGCCAGCTGAAAGCGGTGCAGCCGGTTCCGGTTATTTACGATCCGGTTGCTGTTGCTACCAACGGAGCCGGGCTCACTGAAGGGAATATTACCGCAACGGTGTTGGCTCAGTTGATGCCACAGTGTGATCTGGCCACTCCCAATTTACATGAATTGGAATGGCTTACCGGAGCCAGTGTCACGGGTGCGGAATCTATAGTGCAGGCTGCGCGTCAGTTGCACGCTCACGGCGGTACCGCAATTTTAGTTACCGGCGGCCATACGCAATTACGTGCGGGAGAAGTTGCCGACTTACTGTGGGATGGTGAAAAAGCCGATTGGTTTATTGGCCGGGAAGTGTCCAGTACAGGCACACATGGCACTGGCTGCACCCTGTCCTCCGCTATTGCCGCTTGCCGCGCTTTGGGCTACCCGTTGCGAGATGCCTGCGTTGTGGGTAAAGCCTATGTACAGCGGGGCTTGCGCCGGGGAAATAATGCACATATCGGCGCTGGTGCTGGACCTGTAGGCCACTGTGGCTGGCCCCTGGATTTAATCGACTTCCCGGAGATTTTGGTGCCGGGAGAAGAGCGTGCGCTGGATTATGGTTTTGGTGCGGCCCAGCCCCTTGTTCAAGGGTTTGCCCAAACAGACTCTCAAGCATTGGGTTTATATCCGGTAGTGGATACAGTGGAGTGGTTGCAGCGCCTGGCTGAGCTGGGGGTGCGTACTTTACAGTTGCGAATAAAGAATCCGGGTGGGGATCTGCGCGCACAGATTGAGCGTGCAGTGGCTATTGGCAGGACGTATAACCTGCGCCTGTTTATCAATGATTACTGGCAGTTGGCGATTGAGTGCGGCGCCTACGGTGTGCATTTGGGGCAGGAGGATTTGCAGTCTGCTGATCTGAGGGCAATTCAAGCGGCAGGATTGAAGCTGGGTATCAGTACCCACGGCTTCTATGAATTACTGTTGGCCTACCGTTATCGCCCCAGCTACTTGGCGATTGGTGCAATTTATGCGACCAACACCAAGGATATGTCGGATCAGTTGCAGGGCGTGCAGAAACTCGCGCGAATGGCAGCACTATTGCCCGATTATCCACTCGTGGCAATTGGTGGTATTAATATGCAACGGGCCAGTGAGGTTATTGCTAGCGGTGTTGGCAGTATCGCCGTGGTCAGCGCTATTACTAAAGCGGAAGATTACAAGCAGGCGGTTGCCGATTTTAATGTCCTGTGGAAAGGTAAACATGCGGAAGTAGAGCCATGTTAAGTAGTAAAGAATTAAAGCGTTACAGTCGCCAGATAATGTTGCCCCAGGTGGGTGAAGAGGGGCAGAAAAAGCTGTCTTCTGCGCGAATTATGATTGTTGGCTTAGGTGGGCTCGGCAGCCCGGCAGGGATGTATCTGGCCGCAGCCGGTATTGGAGAGCTGCACCTGGTGGATGGTGATCATATCGATCTCTCCAATTTGCAGCGCCAGGTTTTGTACAAAACCAATCACCAGGGAAAATCCAAAGCCATGGTGGCTGCACAACAATTGGCTGCAGCCAATCCAACAATTAGCATTCACCCCCACAACCAAATGGCGAATGAATCCTGGCTGCATGAACGGATAAAACAGGTGGATCTGGTGTTGGACTGCACCGATAACCTGGAAATCCGCCATACGATCAACCGGGTTTGTTATCAGGCCGGGTGTCCGGTGGTAATGGCATCGGTGCAGGGGTTTTCCGGCCAGCTGATTAGTTTTGATTTTTCTGAAGGAAAAGGCCCCTGTTATGCCTGTCTGTTTCCGCCCCAGGAGCAGGCTGAAGTGCAGAACTGCGCTACAGCAGGGGTGATCGGTCCTGCGTTGGGGGTCGTTGGCAGTATGCAGGCTCTGGAGGCCATGAAGTACCTGATGGATTTGCCGGTATCGAGCTTGAATAAATTGCACTTAATCGAGACGGAAACCTTAGCTCTGCAAACTTTGCAGCTGCCGAGTCATAGTAATTGCCCGGTTTGTAATACCTAGCTAACTTTGTTTTCTCTTAAATTTTTCTTTCCGTAGATTGATACAGCGCTGGCACTATAAGTGTATGCATAACCAACATGTTTTATTTATTTTTCCTTTTTGGCGGATTAATTAACTTTTCAGTTTGGACACACAGTTGTTCCAGGGCAGGATACCGCTAGATTCAAGGCATGTTCCGAGTTAGTTGCCAGGGTAAATATGTTTGTCTTTTTAGTGTCTTATAAACTTGGCTCGGCTATATAGATAAGCTATCAACCCGATAGCTTGTGGTAAAACCATAAAACTATCAGAATGGGAGTGTAACCATTTCGGTGGCAAAGTCTTGGAAGAAGGATTTGTTTAATGAAAAAAATTGATATTGGTATTAGTGAAAAGGATAGGGAAAAGATTGCTGGCGGCCTCAAGCACTTGCTGGCGGATAGCTACACTCTATACCTGCAAACGCACAACTTCCATTGGAATGTTACCGGGCCATTTTTTCGTGAACTACACCTGATGTTTGAGGAGCAGTACAACGAACTGGCTACGGCGGTAGATGACATTGCAGAGCGAATTCGCACTTTGGGTGTTTCTGCACCGGGCACCTATCAGGCTTTTGGACAGCTGAGTTCTATTGAAGAAGTTGTGGAAGTTCCCGCAGCAGAAGATATGGTGAAAATTCTCACTAAGGGCCATGAGCAGGTAATAAAAACTTGTCGCGATGTATTAAAGGCCGCGCAAAAGGGCGAGGATGAATCGACTATTGCCCTGGTATCTGACCGTATGCGTGTGCATGAAAAAACTGCCTGGATGCTGCGCGCTACCAGTAGTAAATAGTTACTGGCACTCTGGGTAAATTACTATTCCTGTAGTGACTACTGCCCGGTGAGTAATTCCAGGAAAGCGCTGGCGGGTGCAGAGAGGTTACCGCGGCTTTTAAATAGTGCGCCAACTTCTTGCATTACCGCCGGCGCGGTAAGAGGCAAGCAGATTAAACCGTACTCTCGCATTTGTGCCTCACAAAGGCTTGGTACAGCACTGATTCCCAAGCCCGCTCTGACCAGCTGCCCGATAGTACTGAGCTGGTTAGCTTCACAAATATATTGAGCAGCTTGTCCACACTGGTCTAATGCAGTATCCGTCCAGCGTCGTACCGCCGATCCACGGTTCATCGATATAAAAGGGTGAGTGGCCAAGTCGCGCCAGCGTATTGTCTTTTTTTCCGCCAATATGTGCTCTTCGGGCACTACTGCGATAAAACGATCGCGTTCAAAGGGCACAAACTCCATTCCGCCCAGTTCATCCGGACGAAAACTGATACCCAATTCCGCGCGTCCCTCCTGCACCGCCTCTACAACCCGTTCCATAACCACATCTTCCAGCACAATATTGATTTGGGGAAACTTCTGGTGGAAGTCAGCCAATAGAGAGGGTACCCGGTTTAAGGCAAAAGCGGGGATAACCGCCAGCCGTAGCTGGCCGCGTTCCAGGCGGAAGCGCTGCTGTATAGCATCCAGTGATTGGTCCCAGCTATTAAGCAGTTGTTCCGCACGAACCAGGAACTCGCGTCCTTCTGGGGTCAAGACCAGTTGGCGACCATCGCGACTGAATAGGGGGCCTCCGGTGGCTTCTTCCAGATTACGGATGGCTATAGAGAGCGCCGGCTGGGAAGAGTGTAACTGGGCACTGGCCTGCGCCAAGCTGCGGCTGCGCGCTACGACAACGAAGGCTCGAAGCTGTTTAATAGTAGCGCTCACTGGGGCTCCAGATACTTCAGGGAATGTTAAATTTTATTAAAGAAACCATCGAAAGATTAAAATAGTTTAAAGTCGTCGGGCAAGGCATGATTGCCGCTTTCGCCTAGGCGAAGGTCAAACAACCACCGAGAATAATGAACCTACAAGGTCTGCTGAGATGAAGGACAACGCACAAGCCCTTTGGCAACCGAGCCCCAAGGCCGTAGCCGCCACCCAGATGGATGAGTTTCGTCGTCTGGTTAATGTGAAGCACCAGCTGCAGCTTGAAGACTACAGTGCGCTTTACCAGTGGTCTGTAGAAGAGCGTGAGCTCTTCTGGAGCGACTTATGGGATTTCTGTGAAGTGCAGGCCAGTGCGCGTGGAGAAGAGATCTTGGGCCGCGACAACATGCCGGGTGCTGAGTGGTTCCCCGATGCACGACTCAATTTTGCCGAAAACCTGCTGCGCTACCGCGACGATAAGACGGCTTTGGTTGAGCGCCTGGAGAATGGCAGCCGCCGCCAGCTCAGCTACGCGCAGTTGTACGGTCGGGTAGAACGCTTGGCTTCAGCCCTGGCGAATCAGGGCATATCCGAAGGGGATCGTGTAGCTGGCTTTATGCCGAATGTGATGGATTCCGTAGTGGCGATGCTGGCAACCACCAGTCTTGGCGCTATATGGACTTCCTGTTCGCCGGATTTTGGTATCAATGGCGTGTTTGATCGTTTCGGCCAGGTAGAACCGAAGGTGCTGATCGCCTGCGAAGGTTATTTCTACAACGGCAAAGTGATCGATTCCCTGCCGCGATTGCGCGAGATAGTGGCCTGTATCGACTCGATCGAGAAACTGGTGGTAGTGCCAGTTGCCCGCTCGCAGGAAAAAGTGGCTCAGGTACTAGCAGCAGAGCCGCTGGATAAAGCGGTGTTGCTACAGGAGTTCGAAGCCACAGCGCCTGAGCGCGAGCTTACCTTTGTTCAGACTGCTTTCGATCACCCCCTATACATCATGTATTCCTCAGGGACTACTGGGGTGCCGAAGTGCATTGTGCACGGGGTGGGCGGCACCTTGCTTCAACACCTGAAGGAGCATCGCCTGCACTGCGACTTGCGTCGTGAGGATTCCTTATTCTACTTCACTACTTGCGGCTGGATGATGTGGAACTGGCTGGTAAGTGGCTTGGCTTGTGGTGCAACCCTGGTGTTGTTCGATGGCTCTCCCTTCTATCCAGAGGCTAGGGGCTTGTGGGATATGGCGGATGAGGAGGGCATCAGCGTATTTGGCACCAGTGCCAAGTATATCGCCGCCTTGGAAAAGAGCGGCTGTAAGCCCCGCGAAAGCCACAAATTGGAGAAGCTGCGCGCGGTACTGTCTACAGGCTCGCCACTGGCTCATGAAGGCTTTCTATATGTCTACCGAGATATAAAGGAGGATCTGTGCCTGTCTTCTATTTCTGGAGGCACGGATATTATTTCCTGCTTTGCCTTGGGTAACCCTGCGTTGCCAGTTTATGCGGGAGAACTTCAGTGTCGAGGATTGGGCATGGCTGTGGAAGTCTGGAATGACGATGGCAAGCCGGTAACTTCAGAGAAGGGGGAGCTTGTGTGTGCCAAATCTTTCCCTTGTATGCCGATCGGTTTCTGGAATGATCCCGATGGGGCGAAATATAACAGCGCCTACTTCGAAAATTGGCCGGGAGTTTGGGCACACGGCGACTATGCAGAAATTACTACCCATGGAGGAGTGATTATTTACGGTCGTTCCGATGCGGTACTGAATCCCGGTGGCGTGCGTATTGGTACTGCCGAGATCTATCGCCAGGTAGAGAAAGTTGAGGAGGTGCTTGATAGCATCTGTATCGGTCAGCAGTGGCAAGACGATGTACGGGTTGTACTGTTTGTGGTGTTGCGCGAGGGCGTAGAGCTGAATGATGATCTAGTGCGGAGAATCCGCTCCACCATTCGCGCTAATACGACCCCGCGCCACGTACCCGCCAAGGTGATTCAGGTGGCCGATGTTCCGCGTACTATTAGTGGAAAAATTGTTGAGTTGGCGGTTCGCAATGTCGTGCATGGTAAGGCGGTTAAGAATATAGAAGCCCTCGCCAACCCAGAGGCTCTGGCACTCTATGAAAATTTGCCAGCCTTGGCGGAAGACTAAAGAGATTAAGGGGGGAGGGCGCGTAGACGGGCGTCATTTTGTTTGACTCGGTTCTGCGCTACCCTTGCCCTGTAGTAATACCAATAAATTCAAGGCAGAAGAGCAAGTATGGTTACCTATCTCTACTGGGCAGCGGTTATCGCTCTGGTTATTCTCTCCCTCTTTGCTGGCAGCCGCATGGGCAGCTTGAAAATTGGCGCCATTGTGGCTGCAGTTTTCTTCTTTGCAGGCTGGCTGGCTTATTACTTCCACTATGAACAGGTCTTTGTAAAACGCTTCGGTGGTGTGATGCGTATTTCTGTACCTGACGGTTACCGGCATATTGGCGCCACCTGGAAAGAGGATAACCTCTGGATCGAGAACTACGACCCCAAAACCAATCAATGTATTTTTACTGAATACTCCAAGGGCAATATTCTCGAGGGGCGGGTGATTATCAAAGACTGTAATCCGTTACTTGGCAGCCCGAGCACTAGCAGCCAGCCATAAACCATTTGCTTTCTCTCTGCCGGCGATTAAAACGGGACTATTAGCTATATCGTCTCTCGTCGGCAAACTCTACCCGGGCAATATCTGTACCGGGTCATTATCAGGTGTGAAGGGATGGATACCCGGGAGTATGCGGACTAGCCGCCGTAGTCAACGGATTAATATTTTGCGAGTTCTCTTTGCCTTCCTGCTTATCGGTTTTGTATTACTGCCCTTCCAGCAGGCAGTAGCCATTCCTTTTTTTTCCAAACTTCCCGCTTTTTCACTGTTTGTGCAGGGCGACCCGCAATTGCAGGAAAAATTGACTAAAGAGCTCAATGAGTTGCGTAAGAATAGTAGCGCCCTTGAGAGTTATGAAAACCTGCGGGATATCGCTCATTATGAGCGTGGAAATCTGGAAAAATTACTGCGTGCTGAGGGGTATTACGATGCTACTGTACGGGAATCGGTGCAGGGTAGTGAAATTATTTACCAAGTAATTCCCGGTCCTCAGTATTTGATAAAGAGCCTGGATATTGAAATGCCCGCGAATCTGCGGGCGGGCTTTCCCGGCTTGCCTATTTCTATCGGCGATCCATTACAGGCAGATGAGGTACTCGAAGGTGTGCAGACCATCACCAGATACCTTAATGAAAATGCCTGTCTGCTTAATGTCGATGTTACCTATCAAGCTACAGTGATTCACCAGGAGGCAGCTGCACGTTTGGTGTACCGTGTGGCACCCAGTCCAGAGGTGTTGGTGGGTGAGGTAGAAATCCTTGGTGCCACTTCTGTTGAAGATGACTATTTGCGCAGTAAGTTGAATATTAACCCTGGGGATTGTTTCAGTCGCAGTAAGCTGGATGCGGCTCAATTGCGTTTATTGCGCACTAATTTAATTTCCAATGTAACTCACCAGATATCAGAGCCCTATAACGGTCTGGTTGATGTCATCTTTATTGTGCAGGAGCGCAACCACCGCACTATTACTTTGGGGGTGGGGTACACCTCTGATGAGGGCCCCGGTGTATCTGCCAGCTGGGAACATCGCAATATTTTTCACCGTGGCGAAAAGCTGGAAGTGGAGAGTAAAGTGAATAAGGTCAAGCAAACTCTAGAGAGTAAGTTGACCATACCGCGTTTTTTTAGAGATAAACAGCGCTTTACTGCGAGTGTGGCCTTAACCGGTGAGGATGTAGACTCCTAC
Organism: Microbulbifer mixtoriginis (SeqCode); assembly: GCF_052467705.1. Lineage (NCBI taxonomy): Bacteria > Pseudomonadati > Pseudomonadota > Gammaproteobacteria > Cellvibrionales > Microbulbiferaceae > Microbulbifer > Microbulbifer mixtoriginis (SeqCode). Next base: position 3,737,084 of record NZ_CP174322.1, on the reverse strand, counting down.
AGTTCCAAGGCCTTGACCCTTAAGGGGCTGGTATCGCGCAAGCTGAGTAAGCACCGTACCATCAGTGGCGGGGCTGAACTGAAATTCAGCCGTGTGGATGAAAAAGTAGATGGTGCTGTGGAGGATGGGGACCCGGATGAGAATTATCATTTATTGGCGTTCCCGTTGGGTTTTAAGTTAAACACAACAGATAAGCCTCTCGATGCCCGTCGCGGCGCCACCACAGCACTGGAGATTAAGCCCTATGTGGATCTCAAAAATAACAGTACTTCATTTGTCAAAAATATCCTGCAGTTGACCACTTATAAAACGGCGCAATCGGCGCGCTACGAACCAACTTTAGCATTGCGTATCAAGGCCGGCGCCATTACTGGCGCACCCAATTTGGAACTGCCGGCGGATGAACGCTTTTATGCAGGTGGGGGTGGTTCAGTGCGAGGCTATGGGTACCAGGAGTTGGGTCCACGTATTGTTGAAATTAATGAGGACGGCCAGGAATCCCTGTCCGATGCGATCGGTGGGCGCGGCCTCAGCGAAATATCAATTGAAGGGCGTTTCCGCTTTAGTAAAACTTGGGGCGGAGTCCTGTTTCTCGATGGAGGAAATGCCTATGAGAATCCACGCCCTAACTTCTCTAACCTCTTCTGGGGGGCGGGATTTGGTGTTCGCTACAATACCTCCTTCGCTCCTATCCGCTTTGACTTAGCCTTTCCTCTGGATAGGCGCGACGGAGTAGATGATCACTACCAGGTCTATGTCAGCCTGGGGCAGGCATTTTGATGTCCAGATGGAGTGTATTGGCTCTGGACTTTGCTGGCGCACTGCTAGGTTTTTTGCGAGGCTTTTTGCGGGGGTTGTGGCGTTCCCTCGGAGCCGGGGGCTACCTGATCACGGGTCTGGTGCTATTTATTCTGCTTTCATTAATTTACTTTCTAGGCACAGAGCAGGGGCGGGTTAATTTGACCCGCACGGCTTTTTACGGTGCAGAACAGGTAATCAACGGCCTTACGATTGAGGCTGAAGGGATTGGCAGCGAGCGCCTCGGGGCTTGGTTTTTCGAACGTCTTCGGGTCGATTTTGAGAGCAATACCCTGGCAGAGGGAAGCCAGCTGGAGTTTCAGCTACAGAGTTTTTCCAGTAATCCAGTCAATATTGAGCGTATCGCTGCCAAAGATTTTCTGCTGAATCTCGATGTGCTGGATGAATTACTTAAATCCTTGACTGAAGCAGAGCAAGAAACTGCACAAGTAGTAGAGGATGAGACGGACACAGTAAAAACTTCCAGCTGGGAAGCCCTGTTGCCGAGTTTTCGCTTAGGAGAGTTAAAGCTTGAGCGATTGCAGTTAATTAGCAGCAAAGTCAGCGATATTCCAGCGCTCTCTGTATCCGCTAATAGCCTGTATCGCTGGGAGGGGCAGCCCACTCAGTTGCAGCTGGAAGTTCGCGAGTTAAAAGGTGGTGATCTGCAGTTTATTGCCGAGGGGCGGGAGCAGCAGCCGGGGCGGTTTGTTCTGGACTTTTCGGCCAGTGAAACAGCTCAGGGCTTTGTGGGTCGCCAGCTACACCTGCCGAAAGGGCAGGCGTTGGATGCACGTGGCAAAATTGCTCTGCGCCGTCGCGATGAGCAGGTACAGATCGATATAGAGTCTATTTCCATTCCACTTTCCCAGCATCAATTGGCATTGACCGGTAGCTTGCTAATTGACCTTTTTCCCTGGCGCATTCACTCCGAAGGTATTTGGTTGCAGGTGGATGGGCGGCGCAGCACTGTTTCAGGCAGTATTGGTGCAAATGAGATCAGTGCTGAGCTTCACCTCAACCGCCTGCCAATTACCCTCTCCCGCCCTTGGCAAGATGTATTACACAGCGGCTGGTTTAGTGCTGATTTAACCCTATCCGGTACACTGCCACTACCCAGTATCTCTGGTCAGATTGAGCTGAATAGTCACTATCGGGAGCAGCCACTGAGTCTGCTGGGTGAGGTGAATACTGATCAGGGGGTTATTCTGTTGGAGTCCCTTCGACTGGCGTTTGCCGGTGCGCAAATTCGTACGGCGGGCGCTATTGATACCGACAACAAGTCCCTGGACATCAATGTAGCGGCGCAAGAGCTGGGGGTTGAAGAGATTCGTCGATTGCTATCTGCTTTACCGCAAACAGAAGCACTAAAAATCCCCGATGACTTCTCTGGGACCCTGCATCAACTTCAACTACAGATAAAAGGGCCCTGGGACAAGCCGGTTTTTGATGGGGATGTGAGTGCTGTTACCGCTTACCGAGGCCTACAAAATGAGTTGACGGGCAAGGTGAAGGGTAATTTACAGGGGCTGACAATTACTGATCTGAGCTTGGTGGGGGAAAAGCTGAATGTATTCGGTGGCGGCTCGGTGGATATCGAGGCAAAAACAATGAATTTGCAGCTGCATTTGGATATTCGCAACCTCAGCCCTTATGAAGATCTCGGATTTGTCTCTGCACAGGGGGTTAGCCTGGGTTTAAAGGGGTTGCTGGGTGTCGAGGGCCCTTGGTCTAATCCCTACTTGAATGCCAGCCTGGAATCCGATGGTCTGGTTCAAGAATACCGCTATAACCTGAAAGGTGATGCCAACGGAAACCTGGAAAAAATTGACCTGCAAGGCTTGCGACTGGAACTCTTTGCCAACGGCACCATGAACTACTTTGATTCACGACAGTTTCAGGGCCCGCAATCGCCAGTGATTATCCCAGGTATCGCCAAGGGCGCGGTACAGCCTGAGCAGAGCGCGAGTCGCCTGACAGCCCTGGCCGAGGAAGCACAGCGTCTGGGGAAGCAGGGCGTCGTATTGGTGGAGGCGCAGGGAGTAATTGAGTCTAAACGGGACCAGCTCCAGGTGGGAGTGAATGTGCGTAACTTACCCTTGAGCTTGGTGGAAGTGTTTGGAGCAGTATTGCCCAGTACTATGGAGGGTGAGCTGAGTCTGGATGGAGAAATTAGTGGGGCGCTTACTAACCCGGAGGTAAGGGCCAGTGTGCTGGCGCAGGGCGGTTACCGCTATGAGCCCTGGGTGCTGCAGGGCGCTCTGGATTATGCCGATAAGAGTTTGATTGTTGAGGGGCTGGAGTTTTTGTGGGCGGGACGTAACCAATTGTCGGTCCATGGCAGCCTCAATGAACAACGTCTGGACCTGCAAGTTTTAGGTAGGGCTTCTCTGGAAGATCTCTCCCGTGAGGTAGAATTTAATATCCCCGATCAAGGGGATATCTCCCTGCATGCGAGTATCACCGGTAGCCCTCGTCAGCCACAGCTTGAGGGCGATCTGCGTCTCAGCGGCTATATGCCAGGCAGGGAAAAAGGGCGGGTTCAGGTACAGCCGCTCTCTATGGCCCTGGAGTGGTATACCGAGGGCGGTGAGTTGCAAGTGTCTCTGGTAGCTGATCATGGCAATCGACGCGCAGTAGATAGCAGCGCTAGCCTGCTTATTACACCCATAATGGAGCGATTGTTCGCAGATAACCCATCTGGACCTATAAGTGATGTTCCCCTGCAGTTGGTCAGTGATGGTACTGCAGACTTGTCTGTGGTTGCGGAGTTTATGGACCCGAGGGTGAATGTTATGCGGGGCCTGTTGAGTTTCTCTGCTGATGGTGCAGGCACGCTTGGCGAGCCCCGGCTCAATGGTGCGATAGAACTCAGCGGGGCCAGCTATGAGCACCGGCCCAGTCACACGCGCATTGCCGATATCGATTTTTATATGCGCCTTACACCAGAGGAATGGCGTATTGAGCGTGGCAGTGCCACTGTTGTGGATGGCGGTACGATTAACCTGGGAGGAGCGGTGTTCTTCCCTGAGCAGTCGCCACCACAGATGAGCCTCAATTTAAACCTAAATAGAGCACACTTGTTAAATACTCCGGGGGTGCGCGGTGCCATTTCGGGAGAGGCAATTCTGTCCGGCTCCAGCCAGGATGCGGAAATTACCGGGCGCTTTACTTTACGTCCATTAGCGGTACAGATTGAACAGTGGATCGGTAGCAGTGTTCCGGAAATCCAGGTGGTAGAAGTCCAGGTGGATGGCCCGCAAGTGGAGCGCGCTCCACCGCTACTCAGTAAGATTAACCTGGGGGTGGAAGTGGTTTTAGACCAGCAATCTTATGTGCGTGGTCTGGGGCTTAACTCCCAACTGCGTGGTCAGGTGGATATTCGTGGAACTGCGGCCAAACCCGAGGCTTCAGGAAAACTGACCATTGTGAGAGGTAGCTTTGATCTACTAGGTAAGAAATTTAATTTGCAGGAAGGGGAGGTACGCTTTGAAAATAACGAAGTGGCTGTATTTGTCGAAGGCGTTTACAAGTATAGCGACGGTGAAATCACTGCAAATATTTCTGGTTCTGCAACAGATATGGATATTACTTTCAGCTCTGATCCCTCAGCTTCCCAGGATGAAATCTTAGCTCAGCTGTTGTTTGGTAAGTCCTTGTCAGATATTTCTCCGCTGCAGGCGGTGCGTTTAGTGAGTGTGGTTCGCAGCTTGCAAACCGGACGCGCTGTGTTAGACCCGGTAGCCAAAACCCGGGAATTGTTGCGGCTGGATACTCTGAATATTGAGCAAGAGGAAGGTGATGAGGGGGATGAGTATGCTCTGAGCTTGGGAAAATATATTACCAACCGTATCTATGTAGAGTTGCAACGTAGTACCGATCCCCTAAGCCCCTGGCAAGCAGAAATGCAGATAGAGATAGGCGAAGACCTTAATCTGGAGTTTAAAACAGCGGACGAGGGCGATAGTGGTTCTGGTAGTGTGGAATTGCAGTGGAAGAAGGATTATTAATTTGCGACGGTTAAAAGTTATCAATAAGAATGAAAGGGCTTGCTTTCGACTTAGCGGCTGATAACTCGCTTTATTTAAGTCTTTTCGTAAAAAGAATTTTTGGCTGGATCATAGAGTGATTCAATTATTTAATCAGTTTTTTGAGTTTTTGATATTCTCAAAGACTATATATAAGTAAATGGCTGAATTACTCCCTTTTTTGGAAAATGGTAAGGATGTTCAGAATTTTTCCTACTCTTTAGATGACCTCAAGTGTTTAGTGATTAGCATATTTGTAACCTCTAAAGTGCAGCCCTCTTTTGGTGGGTGATTAACTCCCCAGTTGTCAATAACGATCATCATCGACTTATCAAAAATAGTCGGGCCTTTCTCGCGGTAAGCATGCCAGAGTTGATTAGTGTTTTCACACTTTGTCGCTGAAGGGGCACACACTCGAATGTCCCATTGATAAGTGCCGCTTTTGGGTCCTGAGAGAACTTGGCTGGAAGTAAAAGTGATATGCTGGCTAGTGCCACTATCGACTCTGATGGCGCCATGTTGGTTGATCCACTCTGCCTGCTTGGGGCGACCTCCCCAATTGGAGGCTAGGTCACCGGGGCCATTGGGGCCCATTGTTTCTACAAAGTCCACTTCTCGTTCCCCGCCGCTCCAACATCCCCCAGATTCTCCACACCAGGGGAACATGTATACAGCAATCCACTCGGTTGGGTTACATTTGCCCGCAGGAATAGAGATCTTGAAATCTATCGCAGCAATTTCCTCCATCTGTATGTTTTTATTGCCACATTGGACAGCTGTGGTATAGGCACAAGCCCCCTTGCTATTGCGCCGCATTATGATCGTTGCCGATCCGTCGATACTACTGGGTTGGAAGTCAATTTGGGTGCACCTATTGTATTGAGCAACCTTATCATCCTGATGGTTAAATAAGGGTTGGCACTTAATAGGCGAATTGGCTGATGCGGTGTGGAGCAAAAAAAGAATAAAGGCTCCGAGGATTGGCAGGGCTACTTTTGGCACGATTTATATTCCAGAAGGAGTTGGAAACTATTCAGATATTGGTAGCAATCAGGGGAAGCTATACAAGAATGGTATTGATTGTAGAACAGGCTAAGGTAGTTGAGCATTACCCTGTGGGAAGCCCATGGCTCAAATTTATATGCTTGATCCTATTCAGGTAGGCCCTTACTTGAGGATGCCATCTTTGATTGCCCCCTCTAGCATGCTACAAATCTCATGCCAAAGTTTTTCACTACCCTTTCCAATACGTGCGTTTAAAGAAAATATTTGATCCTTGGTGATGCCGTATTGTTTCCAACTGTGTCCCTCACCATAAATGTTATGTAGTAGGGGAGGGATTCGGTCAATGGCCTTGGCAAATCGGGCGTCAGCCGTTTCTCCAGACTCGAATTCCTCCCATAATTTCATCAATTCTATATTCATACTTCCAGGTAATAATGATAATAGTCGTTCTAACCCTTTCTTTTCTTTAGTCTTTGCCTCGTTTGTTTCCCTTGAGTAGATTATGGTATCCCCTGCATCAATTTCCCCAAGATCATGTATTAGTAGCATTTTTAAAACCCGGTTTATATCAATTGGGTCATTTGAATAATCTTTCAAAATTAGCGCGCATAGACAGACATGCCAGCTGTGCTCTGCGGAGTTTTCGAAGCGATTCAATCCCACTGGTTTTGTTTTCCGTTGAACGTCTTTAAGCTTCTCTATTTCGATAATAAAGCTAAGCGCTTTCTCAATTGCTTCCATTGATACTTCCTGGTATTAGTTTTCTGGAATTATGCTCGATATCATTTTTTTTTTATAAGCTGCCACTAGCTTATTGTATTTCTATGTTGAATTTAACGAGAAAGAGTTATAGCCCTGGAGAACTATCTGCTTTTCCTCCGACCAGTGTTGCTGGGTCCAGTCGATAGAAGCGGCTCAGTTCCCTGTAGAGCTCTGGATGTAGGGAGCGCATAGCAATGGGGATGGTGTAAAAGCTCTCAGTGGCTACAGCAAAAAATTCAGCGGGCGATTGGGCTCCATATAAATCCAGCACGGAAGGACTGTCACCGGGGAGCTGGCCAAATTCAGCTTTTTGGCGCAAACGATGGAATTCCTGGCTCATTACTGCAGCCCAGTTGTCGCCATCGTTGGACTTCTCAAAGAGTGGACGGCCATCAAAGTAGCCATCTTCCTCATCCACTTTATGGGCAAATTCATGTAAAGCGACATTGTGTCCTCGCTGAGGGAACTCTAAATCTTCCTCCAAATCACCCCAGGAGAGCACTACGGGGCCGCGATAGTGTGCCTCGCCTTCCCGTGCGCTGTGCTTGTGGGTCTCTATATAACCCTCTCTGTGAGTTTCCTGGGCAACGTAAGTGTCCGGATAGAGTAGTAAGGTGTAGAGATTGGGGTAACACTCGTTTTTACGACCCAGCAGTAGAAGGCATGCATGGGCGGCGATCGTGACTCTCATTTTTTCATTCACTTGTAAGCCGTCGCAGCCGACAAATTCTTTGTCATGAAGAAAAAGTGCGATATTTCCACGTAGTTCTTTCTGCTGGCCACTATTTAGATCGTGATATAGAGGAAGCGCTTCCTTGAGGAGCTGTAACTGCTCCTGAGTCAGTACTTGTGCACGTCGATAGTTGATGCGCCAGCGGCGATAAAGAATCGGTATTAACCAAATTGCCAGGGCGAGCAGGATAATTGTAATAAAAGCGCTCATAGATTATGTGCCTGCTGTCTGGCTGAATTACTCTCGTCTATTGAAAAAGTTTCACAGGTCGTACCTTGGTGGTACTTTATTTGTTTCTGCCGTTTATTGAATACCCAAATAGAGGGTAGCTTGCAGAACTCATAGAAATTTTCCTGCCGATCGTTGTGTGCGGTCCGATAAAGACGTAACCGAAGGGGGTCGGAGAGTGTTATGTATTTATGATCTTGACTGTGAGCTATCCACTTGCAGTTTTTCTCCATCTGTACCATTGAGGCTATCGATTTAACATTAAAGCTGCGGCCAGGCTTTCTTACTTCTCGAAACTCAGTGTTCAATTGTGAGTCTAGGATTGTCAGATTATTGCGATCATCTGTATTGTGTAGAGTTCTTTTATATTTAGTGAGCTGTTTCTGAATCGATACCATACTGGCTGGCCTTTGCTTCAGTCTCTTTGGGATTCCAGCGGGGGGTATAAACCTGGTTGAGCAAAATACAAGTTTGACTTTGCAGTTCTCAGGAAAAAGATTGATGTTGAGAGTTTTCCAATAGGGGTTTATAGCCATACCGCTTTACTATTTTCTGAGTTGGGGGGATTACGTGCCGTTTTCAAGTTCTTTGGCTAGAAAATATGTCTGGCATAGGGGGTGGCTGAGTATGAGTCTGTTTCTATGGTGGAAAGATGCGACTTGATAAATAGCTATTCGGTGTCAACACTTAGGGCGTCTGGGTGATTTTTCTGTCGCTTTGGAGATGGTTATGCGTATGCGCTCCGTTGTTGTTTTTCTCGGGTTGATGTTCGGTGTTCTTGTTCAGGCGGTTGCCCAATCGGGCGGCACACCCTTAAAGGTGGCAATAGCTGGCGATGCTCCCCCCTATGTGATCAACAATGCTACCAGTGGCTTGGAGGTCGATATTGTACGGGAAGCGCTGCCTGGGTATTCGGTGCAGTTTGAACAGATGGGTTTTGCAGAGACAGCCCCAGCCCTTGAGCAGGGTAAAGTACAGGCAGCTGTTAATGTGATGAAGAAAGATGATGGTCTTTTTTACTCTAATAACATGATCAGTTTTGCCAATTACGCGATTACCAAAGCTACCGATAAAATGAAAATTGATAACATTGCTGATTTGGCCGGTAAGAAGGTGATTACTTGGCAGGGAGGGCCTATGGATTTAGGGCCGGAATTTGAAAAGATGTATGGACCCAATGGTACGCAGCGCCAGAATATTATTCAGGCTCCAACAGCCCCCGATCTTGTCGCTCAATTTTGGAAAATGAAAGACGTGGTGGCGGTTGTAGATATGGAGCTGTTTAAGCATTTGAGTAATAAAATGGGACATAAAATGGATCAGGTTAATCTTTTCCCGATCTTCGTTCCAATGACCGATTTCCGTGTAGGGTTCCGTGATCAGAAGGTGCGCGATGATTTCAATAGTGGGCTTGCCAAGCTGTGCAGCAGTGGCCGCTATCAGGAGTTGTTGAAGAAATATGATGTTGTACAGAAGGAGAACATCTGCAAGTAAGCAGGTGTGAGAATCTCCGTATTGTACGGCGAGTGAAGGGGCCTCGGTTGTTATCAAGGCCCTTTCAATTTTTCAGGGACTAGCCAAGCTCGGCTATCTTGCCAGCTAACTTAGCTGAAGGTTGTTAGCTATAAGGTAGGTAAAAAGTCAGAAAAATAAAAAGGGCCTGTAACTTGCGTTACAGGCCCTTTTTGTATGGCGCGCTCGGGAGGATTCGAACCTCCGACCGCCTGGTTCGTAGCCAGGTACTCTATCCAGCTGAGCTACGAGCGCGTTATGGGTGCGAACTATAGTCAGTTGATTTGCTTAAGTCAACTGATTTCAAAGAAAATCCTTTAAAAATCCGCAACTTATCGAACTTTTTCGCCCCTTGGCGCAGGGCCAGAGAGTTCGACAGGGCGCGAATTTTGCCGCGTGGAACGAGAGTTTGCAAGTTCTTTTTAACAATAGTTGTTACAGGCCTTTAGGTGGGGTTGATTGAGACCGCTGAGCGCCGCCCTCATTCGTTAACCCGAGGCTTTATGAGCCTATACATATGCCGGCTCAGCATAGTTGGCGGAGAACTATACTGATTGTTCCAGCATAAAGGGACTGCGCTTCAATTTTTGGATAGTAGGCTACCCCAATATCAGTGAGATCTTATGGCAATGGCGGATGAGGATGAGAAAGGGAAGAAGTTACCTGCCGAGGAGCCAGATTCCCCTCTCTCTGGCCAGTCTCAGCAGAGTCCACTTGGTTGGCTGCAGTATGTCGTACTCCTTTTCCTGGTGATCCTCACTCTTCAATACTGTTCGAATGGGCAGTTTGGTTCAGAAAGGGAGGTTTTATCTTACAGTGACTTTAAGAGTGCGCTAAGTAAGGGGGAAATTGCCAGTGTACTTTTTGAAGGACAACGTATCACCGGAGTCTTCAAACAAGTAGCCAGTAAGCAGCCCGAGGGAAAGAGTGAGACTAAAGATAAAGCCCAGAAGCCAGAAGAAAAACGCTTTGAGACGACCATACCCCCGGTGCAGGACCCAGAGTTAATGCCCTTACTGGAAAAGCAGCAGGTAATAATTGAAGCGGAATCATCTCAGGGCGGATTTTGGCAAAGGATGGCGATCTTGCTGTTGCCGTGGGTTTTGATAATTGCCTTGCTGGTTTGGTTGGGGCGTCGAATGCAGGCCCGAATGGGTGCCATGACCCCAGGCAACCCATTCAGTTTTGCCCGGTCACCGGCCAAACGCTATGAACGCAGTGAATCCGAAGTGACTTTTGCTGATGTGGCTGGCCTTGCCAATGCCAAGAGGGACTTGCAAGAAATAGCCGGCTACCTAAAAGACCCTGAACACTACCGTAAACTCGGGGCAAAGATTCCTCGCGGTATTCTGCTGATGGGCCCCCCAGGTACAGGCAAAACATTGATGGCCAAGGCTTTGGCAGGAGAGAGTGATGCTCCCTTCTTCAGTATCAGTGGTTCGGAGTTTATAGAGATGTTTGTCGGTGTCGGGGCATCGCGGGTGCGGGATATGTTCGCTGAAGCCAAGAAAGAGGCTCCAGCAATCATTTTTATCGATGAAATTGATTCAGTAGGGCGGGCGCGCGGCACGGGTCTGGGAGGGGGACACGATGAACGTGAGCAAACCCTGAATCAGATTCTCGGCGAGATGGACGGCTTTGATCCCCAGGAGGCGGTGGTTGTGATAGCGGCAACCAACCGTCCCGATGTGTTGGATGCGGCACTGCTTCGCCCTGGACGCTTTGATCGCAAGATCACCCTGGATTTACCGGATAGGCCTGCTCGAAGGGACATCCTAAGTATTCATACTAAGAATGTCCCACTACATGGGGAGGTCGACCTGGAGCGCTTGGCTGCCTTAACGGCGGGTTTCGCCGGGGCGGACTTGGAAAACCTGATTAATGAAGCCGCGTTGTTGGCGGGCAGGCAAAATAGGACAGCCGTGGATATGGATTGTCTGCTACAGGCCAGGGACAAAGTAGTACTTGGTGGCGAGCGGGAAGTGATAATGGGGGAGGAAGATCGAAAGACGGTTGCCTATCACGAGGCTGGCCACGCCCTCACCGCGATGCTGCTACCCCATGCCGATCCGTTGGAGAAAGCCACTATTATTCCCAGGGGACACAGCCTCGGGGCAACAGAACAGATTCCACTAGAAAATCACCACAACATGAAAGTGAGCTACCTGCGTGATCGCATCGGTGTGATGTTGGGGGGTAGGGTGGCTGAGCAGGTCGTGTTTAATGAAGTCAGCAGTGGGGCAGAGTCCGATTTGAAGCAGGCCACCCGCTTGGCCCAGCATATGGTAACGCACTGGGGTATGAGTCAGAAACTTGGACCCGTGGCCTTTCGGCGCGGGGAGGAGCATATCTTTCTTGGTAAAGAAATGGCGCAGCAAAAAGATTTCAGTGAGCATACTTCTGAGATTATTGATGATGAAGTCATCGACCTGGTCAGCGCAATAGAGGCGGAAGTCCAGAATCTTCTACAGGGCCATCGCAAGGAGCTCGATGCCCTGGCACAAGCGCTACTAGAAAAAGAAACCCTCGATGCTTCTGAGATGCATCAAGTAATCACACTTGGGGGCAACGCAGACTCTTGATCTGCAAGCGGTTAAGGGATCGGATACATCCTAGCGCTGCATTTGCAGTTGACGAATTGATAGGGCATTGCTCGGCTAGCTTACCAGTGGGTCGTTTGCGATGTACTAATAAGGTGAAAATAATTTGTTACTTCTGGCAATAAAGTGGCCGGACTTAATGGTCAAATTCACTTTTGTATAAAGTGGAGAAATTTGTAATTAGTGTCACACTTTTTTAACAGAATATTCAAAAGTACCATTTCTCAGTATCCACACCCAGAAAAATCTAGTCTATTAACCGAGTAATTTTGCTGACTGCTAGGTCTTTTATGTTGAAGATAACGAAGTTTGAGCCTGTATTTCGCCGTTACTGCATTTTTTAAATTTATCAAGCTAGATTTAACTCACACCTTGGCTGCTCTTAACAAAAATAAATTTTGATTCCTTGCTTTTTAAGGGGAATTTTGGGTGTGGGCGAGTAAAAAGTTCGCACTTAAATAGTGCATTTTTAGTTCTTTTTTTTAGTCAGGATTTAGTTTTCCCTCTTCTAACGAACTTTCCAGACTAATTGAGTTATTTTTATCGTTATCCGCGATAAATAGACTTCCACCGGGCGTGGCTAGCCTGTAATCTGTTTGAGTCACAGAAAACATGCGAATTCTGTGCCTCTTTATCAGCGCGGTCTTGGATCGGAATCCCGCAAAGTCGGAATCTCCACAGAGAGAGTAGAGCGGCGGGATAAGGCAGTACCGATTGCGATAAGTCCGTTGTTGTAGATAAAAACAATAAAACAATGGAGAGAAAACATGGGAAGTCCGTCAAAACTTAAGCAGCACTCCGCTCTGCTTTCCGCCTGTTCTGTAGCGACTCTTTGGTTGGCCAGTGGTGCGACCCCCAGCTTTGCCGCTGAGGGTTCGGTAGGTACTCTAATGGAGGAGGTGCAAGTCACCGCCCGCAAACGCGCCGATGCAGAAATCCTGCAGGAGGTTCCCGTAGCGGCCACCGCCTATTCTGGCGATCAGTTAGAGGCTCTGCACACTAAGGATCTGCAAAGCCTTTCCTTCAAAATGCCCAATGTTCAATTGGAAGATGTGGGCACGGTAAAAAATACCGCAAACTTCACGGTACGCGGCCTGGGTATCAATAGTTCTATTCCCTCTATTGATCCTACCGTCGGTGTGTTTGTGGACGGTATGTATCTGGGTGTGAACGCCGGTGTGGTGACCGACCTGTTCGACCTGGAAGGTGTTGAAGTCTTGCGGGGTCCACAGGGCCTGCTATTTGGCCGCAATGTAACTGGTGGTGCAGTGGTCATAAAGACTGCCCGCCCCACGGATGAATTTTCTACACGCTTTAAAATATCCACCACCGACAATCTAGATACTGTCGCAGCCGGCTCCATTAACGGCGCCATTTCCGATACGGTCAACGGCCGTTTAACGGTTTATTACAACGATGACCGCGGATGGTTCGAAAACGTTGCCACTAACAACGACAATGCCGGCGCTTCCGACAGCTGGTTTATTCGGCCAAGCTTTAGTATCCAGCTGAGCGATACAGCGGAGCTATTGGTGCGTATGGAGCACGGCCGCATGGATTCTGATGGTGTGGTGGCTCAGAACCGCGGTTCTGAGCCCTATTTCGAAATAACCGACGACGGGGTTGTCCCTTGGGGCAGTCCGACCCAGATAGCCGCCTCATTAGGTATTGATGACTGGGATAATGGCAGGGATTCTTTTGAGGTGGCCCAAAATGAAGAAGGTTACCAGAAAGATGAATGGAGCCAGATCATTACCGAGTTCAATAAGGATGTCGCTTTTGGTGATGGCACCATTACCAATATTCTCGCCTGGCGTGAGTATGAGGCTCACGGACTGGGTGATATCGACTCTCTACCGGTCACGCTGTTTCATGCAGATTCCAGTGTGGACCAGAGCCAGCTCAGTAATGAATTGCGTTACTCCGGCCGTTTTGGTCGCACCGCATTGACCACCGGTGTTTACTGGTTTAGCCAAGACGTCACCTATTTGGAAAATCGACTTCTGTTTCAGGGGTTATTCGATTGGACTGGGGGCGGTAAGCAGGACCACAGTACTTATGGCGTATTTGCCCAGGCGGATATCGACCTAAATGAGGCTTGGGTTTTGACCTTGGGGGGACGCTATTCCAGTGAGAAGAAAGATGCCAAGATAGCCTCTATTCCTCTAAATACCTGCACCCTCAGTGGTTGTACAAGTTACGACTTTAAGGATAGCGAGAGTTGGAATGCCTTTACGCCCAAGGTTGGCTTGCAGTGGAGCGTCTCTGATGATACCCAGCTGTATACCTTCTGGACCAAGGGCTTCCGCAGTGGCGGTTACAACTTCCGCAATGCTGGTATTAATCCATTAACTGGAGGGCCTTATACTCCACAGGCTACCGATCAAGAGGAGCAGAGCAGCTTCGAGATTGGCGCCAAAGTGGATTGGCTGGATGGACGTCTACGCACCAATATGGCGGTTTTCCACAACACTATTTATGACATGCAGCGCGAGGAAAATCTTCCTGATCCATTCAGTGGCGTTGCGCAGATAATTCGCAATACCGCCGATGCCACTATTCGCGGCGCCGAGCTGGAGGCAATGGCGGCTATCAGTGAAAACCTGCTGTTTACCTTCAATGTTGGTTATGTGGACGGTGACTACGATAAGGTGCTGGGTGATCTGAATGGCGATGGCCTTGTAGATAGTACCGATCTCGGTCTTGAGATTCCCCGTCTGGCCCCCTGGACCTACGGTGTGGGCTTTATCCACGACTTGCAGTTAGGCGCCTACGGCACCCTGACTTCTCGTGTGAATTTTAATCATAGAGACGAAGCCCCTTACACCGATGATAACCGCGGTATGCTGTCAGAAGTGGATATGCTGGATTTCAGCATCGGCTATACCCCGGACAATGGTAGCTACACCGTTTCATTGTTCGGCAAAAATATGCTGGATGAAATGGCGGAGGGTAACAATACTCAGTTGCCTTACAAAATGGGTGGAGTGGGTGCCAGTTTCACACCATTGAATAAAGGGCGTGTAATGGGAGTGGAGTTCCTATACGAGCTCTAATCGCGGGACTTACCATTTGAATTAATTAGGACTTTGGTTCTCAGTTAATGCATTTCTTGGCCGGGCCACTTGCATACAGGATCTTTCGGTGATTTGTGCAAGTGTTCCCGGCCACATTGCTTTTACCCTCCTGTAATTCCCTTCTATTAGCGGTACAGTAGTGCTCAATATCTCTCTGATGGTTTCAGGGTTTGTCGCCATCACTGAATCGGGTCGTGAAGAATTTAAAGGATAAAGGAGCGAATAATGCGTGCTATTGATCTACCGGAGTATGGAGGCCCCGAGGTCATGCAGTTGGCGGACCTGCCCAGACCGGAGGTCGCCCCAGGTGAAGTGTTGGTTGAAGTAGCTGCCGCTGGTGTCAATCGTCCCGATATCGTTCAGCGCAATGGTCATTACCCTCCGCCTCCAGGTGCCTCTCCTATTCTTGGGCTTGAAGTTTCCGGTCGGGTGGCCGCTGTGGGTGAAGGCGTTGAACGCTGGCAAGTTGGCGATAAGATCTGTGCCCTAACTAATGGCGGCGGATATGCAGATTTTGTGGCGGTTCCAGAAGGGCAGTGCCTACCAATACCCGGTTCTTTGTCTATGGTGGAGGCTGCGACATTACCGGAGACTTTCTTCACGGTTTGGGCCAATGTATTTGATCGGGCTCGTTTGAAAAGTGGAGAGATCTTCTTGGTACATGGCGGTAGCTCGGGTATTGGCACTACCGCTATTCAGTTGGCACACCAGCTGGGGGCCAGGGTTTTCGCCACAGCCGGTTCCGCAGAAAAATGTGTGGCTTGTGTGCAACTCGGCGCAGAGCAAGCAATAAATTACCGGGAAGAAGATTTTGTACAGGCAGTAAAAGAAGCTACTTCAGGACATGGAGCGGATGTGATTCTGGATATGGTGGGTGGTAGCTATATTGATCGTAATATTCAAGTGGCTGCGAATGATGGCCGTATCGTGAATATCGCCTATCTGCAGGGAGCCAGAGTCGAAGTGAATATGTTACCGGTGATGTTAAAGCGGCTTTCCCTTACCGGCTCGACCTTAAGGCCAAGATCCACACAGGTTAAGGCCAGTATTGCACACTCTTTGGAATCACAAGTTTGGCCATTAATAGAAACTGGTAAAATTCACCCTCAGATTGCTGCGCGCTTCCCTTTGGAGGAGGTTGCCGAAGCACATCGGCTTCTTGAGTCTGGCAAGATCGTTGGGAAAATTGTGCTCACCTTGTGATCTTTGGAGAATCTACGTTATCAGCTTATGGAGCGGAGTAATTGGGTATCTGCTGGATAACCCCCTCTGGGGTGTGGAGTGGTGAGCAGTAGCTGATACTCGGTGCTTTCTGTAGGGGCACAGCTACACTGGCATCGTCGCTCATCATTTCTACATAGGCCTTGTAGAGATTGCTGATGTTACGCACATATTGCACGGGCTCCGATCCCCGTACATAGCCATAACGCGCACGCTTAAAATACTGGGGCTGGGCCAGCTTTAACATCGCTACTTCTACATTGTCGAACCAGACGTTGGGGTCTAGGCCCAACTGTTTGGCGAGGCGCTGTGCATCGAGAAGGTGGCCATAACCGGCGTTGTATGAGGCTAGAGTGAACCAGAGTTTGTTTACCGTGGGCAGGGAGGGGTTAAACCGGTCTCTGACCCAGTCCATATATTTTACACCGGCTTTAATGGCGCGCTCAGGTTCAAACAGCGGGGGTGGAAAGCCCATTTCCTCTGCGGTTGCCGGCATTACCTGCATCAAACCTTGTGCACCGACCGGTGAAACCGCTTTCGGATTGAAATTACTTTCCTGCCACATTTGTGCAACGATCATGCGCCAGTCGAAATCATATTTATAAGCCGATTCTTTTACCAGGTCATCATAAGGGGAGAGGTTTTCTCCTGGTATTATTCGGGTGCTAACCCTCTGCATAAAGCGTTTGTTGGGCTCAAAGTAGGCCGCATACTGTTTTTTATACTTCGCAGTTTTTCTATAGCCCTCGATAAATTTATTGAGGTTCTTCAGTAGATGCCAGTTCTGGCGTAGAACCAGCCAGCCTTGGGGCTGGGGGTCCCCGAGTAACGTACCTAGTACCAAATTGGGCTGTACTGAAGCCTCAATTTTTGCGCGCCCAGAATTTGAAATGGTGGCATCGATTAGACCGTCCGAGATCAAAGAGAAAAT
Organism: Microbulbifer mixtoriginis (SeqCode); assembly: GCF_052467705.1. Classification (NCBI taxonomy): domain Bacteria; kingdom Pseudomonadati; phylum Pseudomonadota; class Gammaproteobacteria; order Cellvibrionales; family Microbulbiferaceae; genus Microbulbifer; species Microbulbifer mixtoriginis (SeqCode). Next base: position 3,720,189 of record NZ_CP174322.1, on the reverse strand, counting down.
TTGTGATTGGGACATATCCGGCGGTGCAACCTGAACTTCTACGTCAATACCTGCGTCTCGCAGAATTTTAGCTGTGTCGATAAAAGAAGAGTAGGCACGTAGAGTGAGTTTTCGGCCGCTCAGGTCCTGAATTTTTTCGATTGGGGGTTTATTTTTACTACTTATGATTTGCTCTGCCGACTCTACATAGGGCTTGGTGAATACCATTCCTTTTGGCTCATAGGATGGGGTGATATTGAGTTCCGATCCGGCAAAATCCCCGCGTCCGGCCCTGAGCCAGTCCGCTAAGCTCTCTTCATACGGCACCACAATAATTTGTAACTGCAGTTTGTGTTTGTCTGCGAAGGCTTTTGCCAACTCATAGTCAAACCCCATTAACAGACCTTTCCAAATAAAGTAGGTCGTGGGGCCGTTATAAGTAAGCAAGCGAATAACGCCAGATTTTTTAATGCCCTTCCAGTCGGTGATGCGCTCTTCCTGGGCCTTCACCAGATTGCGAGTAATAAAGTTATCCACGGTGGAGTTGAGTCGCTTAGTGTCTTTGCGCATTCCCCAGGCGATATTCTGCATCTCGCTAACATAAGCCCCTAGGCGTAAGTCGTCTCTATAGTTGCGTAAATCCTCCGCAGAAAAGTTTTCGAGAATCGCGACCCGATTATTTTTCATATTGAGCATATCGATCAAACCATCGCGATTACCGTGAATAACAAATTCACGCACAGAAAGTTTTGCATCAGGATATTTGGCAATTAATTGCTGCGCAGCTTCTATATTGGCAGAGCCCTGCGGAACAATTAATTCAACATCGTTAAGTTTGCTCGGGTCGCTAATATCTGGACCGGAAGGGCCAGTAACTAGCTGCAGGCGGGATTGGCGCATGGGTACGCTGAAGTCAATGATTTTCTTGCGCGCATCGGTCACTGTTAGGTTATAGGCAATGACATCAGCTTCACCGGCAATTAGCATTTCTACTGCTTTGTCGGGGGTTGGGGCCTTAATCCACTTGGCCTCCAGCTTTAATTGATCGGCGAGTTTATTTCCCAGCTCGAAGTGGCGCAGGCTGACTACTCCGTCTCTAGGTAATAGGTTTTCCGCTGCTCCGGTCAAGTTCACGAAGCGGATGGTGCCGTGTTTTTTTATTTCCTTGAGGTCCCCGGTTTCAATGTAATTGACCTGCTGTTCTTTTGCAGGAATAACAATAGGACTTTTTTTCTCCCCGGTTGGGGTATTTGCCTGAGGGCTACTTTCTGAAGAGGCCGTAGGTTGTAGAGTACCTGAGTTCTCTGAAACTTCGGGTACTTTGGGGGAGCATCCGGCAAGTGCGAGAATTAGTATAAAAAAGTATAAAAAAATCCAGCAATAGGGGCTGATAGCTTTATAACGGCACCTCATAGATAGCTCCAAAAGCTCTCTATGTGTGGATTATAGTGTCGTGCCTCTTCAGCCCATTTTCTGGTTTTAGTGACTGATGTTCTCTACCTTGGCGGAAAAGTGACCCCGGGCCAATTGAACTTCAATTTCCTGGTTTATTTCGAGCGTGCGGCTGTCTTTTAGAGGTTTACCTTGGGAATCCTTGGCAATAGCATAGCCGCGCTGTAAAACAGCCAGTGGGCTCACATTGTGAAGTAACTGCGCTTGGTGGTTGAGCCTGTCAGCTTTTTGCAGCAAAAGGCGCTCAGCCGCGCGTTGCAAAGTGCTTTGCACAAATTTCAGCTGTTCTCCTTTTTTCTGTAATTGCCTCTGGGGTTGGTAGTGGGTAAAGGCCCGCTGAGCTGCTGCCAATTGGTTGCGGCGCTGCTGAATTTGCTGCTGGCCTGCGGCCAATAGGCGCATCTCCAGGTGGTCCAGGCGTTGCGAGCGGTTTTGCAGTTGTTCACGCGGGTGGCGTAAACGATTACGGCTCAACATAATTTTCTGCTGTAAGTGGCGAACCTGCTGCTGTATGGCCCTATATAATCGAAGCCTACTATTTTCCAGCCGTTGATATAACTCAGCGGCATTTGCACTGGCAATTTCCGCTGCTGCTGAGGGGGTGGGTGCGCGTAGATCGGCAGCCAGATCGGAAACGGTCGTGTCTGTTTCGTGGCCTACCGCAGAAATTGTGGGAATGGGGCAGGTGGCCAAGGCTCGCGCAACAACCTCCTCATTGAAAGGCCAGAGATCCTCCAAAGAGCCGCCGCCACGCCCCACGATAAGTAGGTCGTGGCGACCGCTGCGGCCAGCTTTTTCAATAGCGCCGGCGATTTGTTGCGCCGCTCCCTGGCCTTGTACAGCCACTGGCCAGAGTTCAATTCGCGCTCCAGGGTGGCGTCGACCCAATACATGGATCATATCGCGAATCGCGGCACCAGTCGGGGAAGTGATAATGCCAATATTGGTGGGCAAATAGGGCAGGGCGCGTTTTCGGGCGCTGTCGAATAGCCCTTCGGCCTGTAATTTGGCTTTGAGTTGTTCCAGTTGGCGCATCAGGGCGCCGAAGCCGGCTTCCTCCATATGTTCCACGATCAACTGGAATTCACCGCGGCCCTCATAGAGGCTAACCCGTGCACGGATCAGCACTTCGCGGCCGTTTTGTGGGCGAAAAGCCACACTGCGGTTGCGCCCGCGAAACATGGCACAGCGCACCTGGGCGCGGGCATCTTTCAAGCTAAAATACCAGTGGCCGGAGCTGGGCACAGTAAAATTGGAGATTTCCCCGCTGATCCACAGTAGTGGAATGCTGCCCTCCAGCAGCTGTTTCACCTCCCGGTTCAAATCGCTTACCGACAGGACACTGCGTTTGCTGTTGGGAGTTGCTGGGCTGGATTGCATCTGTGCCTCTCAAGTGAAAACTGGCGGAGCAATATTGCAGTATCCCCCTTATAGGTAAAGTGCTTTACTCGTTAAATCCGATTTTCTATGAAATGCCATTTGCGCTTTTATTCCTGAGAGGTATAATCGCGCCGATACCCAATCCCGCCTATTCGAGGTTTGAGTGTCAACAATGTCTGAATCCAATCTGCGCATCGCGCGCGAAGCCCTCACTTTCGACGACGTCCTACTTGTGCCCGGTTATTCCGAGGTGACCGCCAAGGATGTCAGCCTTAAAACCCAGCTGTCCCGCAATATCACCCTGAATATTCCCATTGTCTCCGCTGCTATGGATACAGTAACGGAAGCGCGCCTGGCAATTGCCCTGGCACAGGAAGGTGGTATCGGCATTATTCACAAGAGCATGTCCATTGAAGAACAGGCTCTTGCGGTGCGTGCGGTGAAAAAATTTGAAGCCGGTGTGGTAAAAGACCCGATTACGATCGAGTCGGATGCCACCGTGCGTGAATTGATCGCCCTGACAACCCATCACAATATTTCCGGTGTTCCGGTAATGGATAAAGGAGATCTGGTGGGTATTGTTACCAGCCGCGATGTTCGCTTCCTTACCGACCTGGATGTGAGTGTTGCCAGTGTTATGACGCCAAAGGAGCGCCTGGTAACTGCACACGAAGATGCCTCTTCTGATCATGTGCGCGAATTGCTGCACAAGCACCGCATCGAGAAAGTACTCGTTGTGAACGATGATTTTGAGTTGCGCGGCCTGATTACCGTTAAAGACTTTAATAAGGCAGAGCAGTACCCAAACTCCTGTAAAGATTCCGATGGTCGATTGCGTGTTGGCGCATCAGTGGGCACCAGTCCTGACACCGATGATCGCGTAGCGGCTCTGGTAGAGGCCGGTGTGGATGTGTTGGTTGTGGATACTGCCCACGGCCATTCCCGCAACGTAATTGATCGCGTGCGTCGCATTAAGGAAATGCATCCTCAGGTGGATGTAATTGGCGGCAATATTGCCACTGGCGACGCCGCGCGCGCATTGGTTGAAGCTGGTGCGGATGCGGTGAAGGTGGGTATTGGCCCCGGCTCTATTTGCACCACCCGAATCGTAACGGGTATCGGTGTGCCCCAGGTAACGGCAATTGCAGAGGTTTCCACTGCGCTTAAAGGAACAGGGGTACCCATGATCGCCGATGGTGGCATCCGCTATTCCGGTGATATTTCCAAGGCAATTGTTGCGGGTGCTTCTTCCGTAATGATGGGCTCTATGTTTGCCGGTACCGAAGAGGCGCCGGGTGAGGTGGAGCTATACCAGGGGCGTACTTACAAGTCCTATCGCGGTATGGGCTCCCTCGGTGCCATGGCGCGCACTCAGGGCTCCTCCGATCGCTACTTCCAGGATGCCAGCAAGGGCGCTGAAAAACTGGTCCCGGAAGGTATTGAAGGGCGCGTCCCTTATAAAGGCCCTCTGTCTGCCATTGTGCACCAGATGCTCGGTGGCCTGCGCTCTGCTATGGGGTATACCGGTAGTGTGGATATTGAAACCATGCGCACCCGTCCAGAATTTGTGCGGGTAACTGCCGCCGGCATGGGTGAGTCCCATGTACACGATGTGCAGATTACCAAAGAGGCGCCCAACTACCCGGTGGGCGGACGCTAAGCCTCTCGGTGAACAACTTTCAGTACCAAGCCGCAAACGGACCTTTCAGGTCCGTTTGCCGTTATTTATTCTGTTAATGAGTCAATCATGAGCCAAGATATCCACTCCAGCCGAATTCTGATCCTCGACTTTGGGTCCCAGTACACCCAGTTGATCGCCCGCCGTGTGCGCGAGCTGGGTGTTTTTTCCGAAATTCGCGCCTTCGACATGAGCGAAGAAGAGATCCGCGAATATAACCCGAAAGGTATTATCCTGGCCGGTGGGCCCGAATCTGTACCGGAAGAGGGCTCTCCCCGCGCGCCAGAAGTGGTTTACAGCTTGGGCGTGCCTGTTCTGGGGATTTGCTATGGCATGCAGACCATGGCACACCAGCTAGGTGGTGCCGTACAGGGAAGTAACGTCCGCGAGTTTGGCTACGCCCAGGTAAAAGTAGAGGGCGCTTCCAATCTGCTGCGCGATATCAAAGATCACCTCAACGATGAAGGTGAGGCGCTGCTGGATGTATGGATGAGCCACGGCGACAAAGTCGTGCAAATGCCGGAAGGCTTTGAGCTGATGGCCTCCACCGATTCCTGCCCCATTGCTGGTATGTACTCCGCCGACAAGAACTTCTTTGGGGTACAGTTCCACCCGGAAGTGACACATACCCTGCAGGGTATACGCATCTATGAACACTTTGTCATTGATATCTGCGGTTGTGAAAAGCTCTGGACCCCGGCCAATATTATCGAGGACTCCATTGCCAAAGTGCGCGAACAGGTGGGTGATGGCAAGGTATTGCTGGGTCTCTCCGGTGGTGTTGACAGCTCTGTGGTGGCGGCACTGCTGCACAAGGCTATTGGCGATCAGCTGACCTGTGTTTTTGTGGACAACGGCCTGTTGCGCAAAAATGAGGGCGATCAGGTGATGCAAATGTTTGCCGACAATATGGGCGTGCGGGTTGTTCGCGCCGATGCGGAAGAGGATTTCCTCTCACGTCTGGCAGGTGTGGATGAGCCTGAAGCCAAGCGCAAAATTATCGGCAATACCTTTATCGAGATTTTCGATCGAGAAGCGTCCAAATTGCAGGATGTGAGGTTCCTGGCTCAGGGTACTATTTATCCAGATGTGATCGAATCTGCCGCCGCCAAAACGGGCAAAGCCCATGTAATCAAGTCTCACCACAACGTGGGCGGCTTGCCGGAAGATATGCAGTTTGAACTGGTGGAACCACTGCGTGAGCTGTTTAAAGATGAAGTGCGCAAAATCGGCCTGGAGTTGGGCCTGCCTTACGATATGGTTTACCGCCACCCCTTCCCGGGACCGGGCCTGGGCGTTCGCATTCTCGGCGAGGTAAAGAGAGAGTACGCCGATATCTTACGCGAGGCAGACGCCATCTTTATCGAGGAGTTGCACAAGGCTGATTGGTACCACAAAACCAGCCAGGCATTTGTGGTATTCCTGCCGGTGAAATCGGTTGGTGTGGTGGGCGATGGCCGCCGCTATGAATATGTAGTGGCGCTTCGAGCCGTGGAAACCGTGGACTTTATGACGGCGCGTTGGGCGCATTTGCCCTACGAGTTGATTGAGAAAGTCTCCAATCGCATTATTAATGAGATAGAGCATATCTCCCGTGTGGCTTACGACGTATCGAGCAAGCCACCGGCTACCATCGAGTGGGAGTAAGCGCTTAATCTCACTTCTTTAATGGGGCGCTTGGCGCCCCATTTTTCTATTTTCCCCGCCAAGCGTGCCACTTTCCACAGCTGATCCCTTTACTATAAATGGCGCTTAATTGGTGCGCACGTCTTTCGCTTTTATCTTGTAATTCACTGTAACTCGTTGATTTTTTGGGCGTTTCAAAAGCTGGTCATTTTTTCTTCAGATTGTCACATTGGCGCAACCATGGGCCTTTGCGACAGGGAAAGAATAGTTATCCTCAGAGATATCCACAGAATCTGTGGGTAGCCACTCTTCGAGAGGGGTGTAGTTGGTAATTAGGGGGTTGAAAGAGAAAGAAGGGGCACCTTTTGCACAGAGATGCCCTGGGCGGATTAAAGTTGGCGCCGGAAGCTGATCAGTGCCGCAGTAACTGCTACGTTGAGGCTCTCCACACCATTTTGCATGGGGATACGCACTAGCTCGTTACACTGCTTGGTGACCGCATCGCTAACCCCGCGGGTTTCATTGCCCAGAACAAAAATAGTTGGTTTGTTACCGGGAACCTCTGCAAGGGTCATTGAGGCATGGGAGGACAGGCCACAGATACGTGCGCCGGAATCGCGAAAATCGCTTAGTGCATCGGCCAGGGTGTCGCACCGTAGTATCTGGGTTTTAAACAGAGTGCCGGTGCTGGCTTTGATCACCAGTGGGTCAATCTGTGCGCAGCCCTTTCTCGGCAGGAGAATACCATCCACACCGCCGGCACAGGCTGATCGGATAATCATGCCGAGATTTTGTGGATTGGTAATACCGTCCAGCGCTAAAAGTTCGTAGGTCTTAGCCTCATTCTTGGGCAGGAAGGCTTTGTAGTTGCCGTAGTTGGGTAGGGCCAGATCCAGCGCTACACCCTGGTCCTGGCGAGAATTTTTCGAGATGCGGGAGAGTTCTTTCCGATCCAAGTAGGAGATTTCTATCTGGCGCTCCTCGGCCAGAGACTCCATTCGACTGATCAGCTGGTCGCGTCGGTTGCTGCTAGCCAGGTGCAGCTTGTGTACCGGAAGTTCAGGGTCTTCCAGTGCTTCGAGCACCGGCTTGCGTCCATAAATAGTCAGAAGGCTGTCGAAAAAGGCCCTTTTTTTTAGGTATTCAGAGGAGTCTTTCACCGCATTGGCTCGCTCAGTAGTTCGATTAATTTGGCCGCGCTCTCATCGGATAGCTGGCCCCGCCGCGCCAACTCTACACAGGCGAGGCCCAGTTGGCGATAGTGGTGCGCGAGTTCCGGGGCTGTCGAGGTTAAGTCTTTCAGCTGGTTGGCTACCGTTTCCAGGTCGCCCCGGGCGATCGGGCCGGTGAGAGAATTCTCCGGTCCAAGAGCCATATTATTCTGTGCGGTCTGCAGAACAATTGGCTCCAGTAACTTGAGGGCACTATCGCGGTCGATACCCGCCGCAGCGAAACTGCTCAGGCTGAGATCTATGAGTACGGTGAGATAGTTGCACGCGATCACCGAACCGGCATGGTATAGAGACTTGTGCTGGGCTTCGATGTTGAGTATTTCACAGCCTATGGTAGTGAAAGCTTCTGCTAAAGCCTTTGTTGCAGAGCTTTCGCCCTCTAGGGCGACGCTACAGCCGGCGAAACTGTCGAGGGAGCGCAGCGGGTCGGCAAAGCTGTGCACCGGGTGGGCGCTGGCGATAGCGGCAGGGCGCAGCACTTCGAGCACTTGTGAGCTCAGGGCGCCACTGCAGTGGAAGGCTGCTATGTTTTCGCGTTCGCCAAGGTGGTTGGCGAGGCGTTCAGCTGTTGCGGCAATCTCGCTATCGCTGCAAGCGATTAGCCAGAAGTCTGCGGGCTTCATCAATTCCAGCGCGGCTACTGCGTGCCCGGCGCTGATAAACTCGGCGGCAGCCTGTGCGCTTTCCAGACTGCGGTTAAAAATCGATTGAACTTGAAAAAAACCGGTCTGTTGCCACAAGCGCCCGAGAGTTTTCCCCAGGCGCCCGGCACCAATAATGTTGAGTGTCTTCATTAGTTGCCGGCGAGGCAGTCCAGGTAAGCTTTAACAGCATTCTCCAGCCCCATACCGATGGCGTCTACGGTGAGGGCGTGGCCGATTGAGACTTCCTGTAATCCTGGCAGGGTGCGGTAGCGGGGCAGGTTGACCAGGTTCAGGTCGTGGCCCGCATTTACCCCCAGCCCCAATTGGCGAGCATGCTCGGCGGCGGCGCAGTGAGCGCTGAAGATATCTTCCAGTTCCGCACTCTGTTTTGCGGCTGCTTCTGCATAGGGGCCTGTATACAGCTCAATGCGATCAGCACCCACATCCTTGGCCAGGCTGATCTGCTCTAGATCCGGATCCATAAACAAGCTAACTCGGACACCGGCGTCCTTGAGTCTGGCGATCAGGGGGACCAGGCGCGGGCCATCGAGTTTGAGGTTGAAGCCGTGATCGGAGGTTAGCTGGTCGTTGCTGTCGGGGACCAGGGTGCACTGATCTGGTTGGGTTTCCAGTACTAACGGCATCAGGCCGGGATAGTCCCCCTGGTGCAGGGCAAAGGGATTGCCCTCAATATTGAACTCAATACCTTGGCGATCGCGGCACAGTGCAGCCAATTCGCGTACGTCATTGGGGCGGATATGGCGCTGATCTGGGCGTGGGTGTACGGTGATACCCTGCGCACCAGCGTCTAGGCATATCCGACCGTGGGCAGTGACATCGGGGAAGTTACCCTCGCGGGAATTGCGGATCAGGGCGATCTTGTTGAGATTAACACTGAGAGCGATCACAGCTTATTCTCCCTTGCTGTTGGTGGCGACGGCGTTGTCACCGGTGTCTATACGTTTGGCCTCAAGGATGCGGATGGGCGTGTTGGGGGCACTTGGGTGCTGTCGATAGAGGCCCCTTGGCTGCTCTACCATCTTTTCCACAATATCCATGCCGGCAATCACCCGGCCAAAAACGGCGTAGCCGGGCTTGTCTTCTTGGGCGTCGAGCCTGGTGTTATCGACCAGATTGATAAAAAACTGAGAGGTAGCGCTGTCTGGGTCGTTGGTTCTTGCCATGGAGAGGGTGCCGCGCAGGTTTTGCAGGCCGTTGGCGGATTCGTTGACGATGGGGTCTTGGGTTTCCTTTCTCTGGAAATCGAAAGTAAATCCGCCACCCTGAACAACGAAGCCCGGTACTATCCGGTGGAAGATGATCCCATTGTAAAAGCCGTTATCGGTATAAGTAAGGAAGTTCTGTACGGTGACCGGAGCTTCTTTGGCGAAGAGTTCGATCTGAATAATGCCCAAGTCGGTTTTAAGTTCCACGCGCGGGTTTTTGGCCAATGCGGGAAGGGCAAGGGTTGCACAGAGTAGCATTGCAAATAGTTTACGCATCATCCTAAGTCCTTTAGGTTTTACGGCAGTGTTTCGACACAGCCGCTTTTGAGTTGGATGTAGGGCCTGGGGGGATATCACTTCCCCCGGGGCTCAATAGTATGCGATTTCGACGAGAGTGGGCGAAATCAGTTCGCCCACTCTGAGTGGCGCTTGCGCGGGCGTAGGTGCGGGGCAATCATTGCAAGGAGGGCGCCCAGTAGTACAGACAGAGCGCCATACATATACCACTTGTGGCTTTCACTGCCGGATAAGCGCTGAATTTCCGCTTCTGCCATGGTCTTCTCCTGCTTGAGTAGTTCGTGCTGGTGCAGGAGCTTCTGGTGGCGCTCATTGAGTGCCAGGGCATCTGCTGATAACGCCTTTAGGGTTTTCAGCTCGGCTGCGAGCGTCTGGCTCTGTTGCTGGGCGGACTCCAGGGAGCTACTCAGCTTGCTATTTTCTTCCTCCAGGCGGCGGACTTCCCCACCGAGGTTGCCTTCCATTTTCTCAAAGCGTGCCAGGTTCGCTTCCGCTTGTTCCAGCTTGAGTTTGGCCACTGGGTCGGAGACCAGGTATTGGCGCCTCACCCACCCCTCTGTGCCACCCTGGGTGCGCACGCGGGTCCAACCCTCTTGCGGGGCATCTTCGAGAACACTGAGCTGGGTGCCGCTGGGCAAGCCGCGGTGCAGGATACGAAATCCATTGCCTTTACCGGCGCGCATAGGCACATGTAGCTGGTCGGTGATATAGCGAGTTTCGGCGGCGGCAGTTGCCGGGACTGCGTTGAGCAGTGTGGCGGCGATCAGGCCGCACAATAATTTCTTCATTGCGATACAGCTTGTGCTTGTTGTTATTAGGGCAGTACTAATTTGAATGGCTTGACAGAAGTTGAAGCGTAGACACCAGCAGCCACATAGGGGTCGCCGTCGGCCCAGGCCTGAGCCTCCTCAAGCGAGGGAAATTCGGCAACCACCAGGCTGCCGCTAAAGCCAGCCTCACCGGGTTCTTCGCTATCAACGGCGGGGTGTGGGCCTGCAACCAGCAGGCGCCCCTCGTCTTTAAGACGGTTGAGTCGGGCTAAATGGTCTGGACGCGCTTTTTTACGCAAAGGGAGACTATCGCTAACATCTTCACTGATGATTGCGTACCACATTGTGAATTTTGCTCTTGTTAGTTGATCAGGAAATTTTGTTATTGGGCAACCATGACTTCTTCCAGCTTCAGCCCGGTAAGCTTGCCGATACGGGAAAAGAGGAAAAAGAGAACCAGCATTAAAATAATGGTGGCCGGCAGGGCGATCACCGGATAGCTGAGTGCGGTCATTTTACCCAGTTCCTCATTGAAGGCTTCCGTACCCGGAGGGCTCTGTAAAATAACTTTCGCCAGTACGTAGTTGAGTACTGAGGAGAGGAAAAAAGAGGCGGCGATCATCCAGGATGCCTGTTGCAAGGTGCGCTCAAAGGCACCCTGGTTGCCTTTGTTGGCGAGACTTTGGGCAATCTTGGCGGTATCCAGTATCTGGTCGTTGTACAAAAGCGTCTTTACCAGTGGCCAGCGGGTGTAGAGGGAGGCAACGGTGGCGATACCCAGCAGGCCTGGAATGGCGGCTTCTTTAATGGCGATATACTGCGGATCCAACTCCAGCAGGCTGATGCCACCGGTGAGCAGGATGCTGATAGTTCCCAGGGCGGAGAAGAAGTTGACCTTGCCAGAGCGAATGAGGTCGCGCAGTCCGTAGCCGAGGGGGAAAGCCAGTGCGACCACTAGGGCCCATTTGGTGCCAAGCCAGTCGTCCCCGGAGAGTTTGGTCAGGACCAGGGTGGGGATAACGATGTTGAGAAGCAGGTTGCCGAGAAGGCCCTCTTTCTTCTTGGGCTTCTGTTGGGCTACTGGGGTGGTCGAATTCGTTTCGGTCATACTCAATTCCGGTGATAATGCCCGCGGGAAGCTGGTTGAGAGGTCATATTGCAATGGCCCTCAAGGAAAATCGCTTCCCCACTGACAATACTGCTGTCAGACTCCGGTTCCTCGTGGCCGCCAAGGGAGACCTATGGTCCGGGCCCTATCCTTGAAAACACCGGTTGCGAGTAGGACAGCGCCACCGGATGATTGTTCCAAATAATAGATACTGCGACTTTTAACCCCTAGAGAGAGTGAGAGCCTGCTGTTGAGTTTCCTGCCAGAAGATCTGAATACAGACCTTGTAGACCTTCACTGCCACAGTACCGCTTCCGACGGTATTTTAAGTCCTACTGAGCTGGTGTCGAGGGCGAAATCTCAAGGTGTGACACTGATGGCACTCACTGACCACGATACGGTGGGCGGTGTAGCTGAGGCACAGTCGGTTGGTGACCAATTAGGCATCACCGTGATGACGGGGATCGAATTCTCCAGCCTTTGGGGGCGGCGCTCCGTCCATGTAGTTGGATTGAATGTTGACCCGGCAGCCGAGTGCTTGCGGCAGGCAATTGCCCTGCGCGAGCGATTGCGCCAAGAGCGCGCCGAGCGGATTGCCGAACGTCTAGAGAAACGCGGTTTTCAGGGCGCTTTGCAGGGGGGGCGTGCGATTGCCGGTGATTCCGTACTGGGGCGGCCGCACTTCGCCCGTTGGCTGGTGCAAGCTGGGCACGTTGAGGACACAGCGCGGGCATTCAAGCGCTATCTGGGCACCGGCAAGATCGGCGATGTGCGCGTGGAGTGGCCACAATTGCAAGAGACTGTAGAAACCATTCAGTCTGCTGGCGGCTCGGCAGTGTTGGCACACCCTCTCAAGTACAGTCTCACTCGAACCCAATTATTGCGTCTGATGACAGAGTTCTACCGCAGTGGCGGGAATGCTATAGAGCTGCTCTGCGGTCGGCAGAACCCCACGCAGACCAGAGAACTGCGCACCCTCATGGCGTTGGCCGTTGGCGATTCCTGCAAAGCTCCATTGTTGAGCTCTTTGGGGAGTGATTTCCACCAGCCGGAGCAGCCCTGGAGGGAGCTGGGCTGTGTGCGTTTACCCGAAGACGTCGAGCCGGTGTGGAATCTGTGGCACACTCTGCACCGGGATCGACCCGGGGAAGCAGTATCTGCCTGACAGTGTGAATTTTCACATCACACCAGAGGGGGAGTCGGCATTGGTCGAACCCTAATCCCCGGCGGGTATCAGAGCCCGCCGCAAGAGGTTTCAATTGATTAAAGCTTGGGGGCTTTGTGGCGCAGTTCTTTCAAATTCATCCGGACAATCCTCAAGGGCGGCTGATCAGTCAGGCCGCAGATATAGTGACTAGTGGTGGGGTGATTGTTTATCCCACTGATTCTGCCTACGCGATAGGCTGCCGATTAGGGGAGAAGCTAGCGGTTGAGCGGATTCGCGCCCTGCGTCAGCTGGATAAAAATCACAACTTTACCCTGATGTGTCGCGATCTTTCCGAGTTAGCCACTTACGCCAAGGTGGATAACCAGATGTTCCGCCTGCTAAAGAACCACACCCCAGGCTCCTATACCTTTATTATGCCAGCCACCGCAGAGGTGCCTCGCCGTCTAATCCACCCCAAGCGCAAAACCATTGGCATTCGCGTGCCCGACAACCCCATTGCTTTGGAGTTGATTGAGGCGGTGGGTGAGCCGTTGATGAGCTGCAGCCTGATTATGCCTGGCGATACGCAGCCGCTGACCGACCCCTATGATATTCGCGACACCCTCGAGCACCAGGTGGAGCTGGTGATTGATGGTGGCTTTTGTGGAATGGAAGCGACTACGGTAATTGACCTGACAGGCGATGAGCCCGAGCTAATTCGCCAGGGCTGTGGCGCCACAGATGAAATACTGGGCTGATTAGTGCCTCACTGGTGTATAATCGGCCGTTTGCGATTTTGAGGGTGGGGCAGGGTGTCCAGTGAAGAACTAATAGCCGAGGTGGAGGAACAGGTACTCGCCGATGTTGCAGCTACCGAATCTGCCGCCCCTGCTGATTCGCCCACGGAAAGCCCGCTCTCCGAGGAGAGCGAAGAGGGCGAAGGCCCTCTCGCACTCGTGTTGGGGGAGGCATTTACCGACCTGCCCCCAGATCTCTTTATTCCACCAGATGCTCTGGAAGTTATCCTGGAAGCCTTCGAAGGCCCACTGGATCTGCTGCTTTACTTAATCCGCCGCCAGAACCTGGATATTTTGGAAATTAACGTCTCGGACATCACCCGCCAGTATATGGCTTATGTGGAGATGATGACGTCGATGCGTTTTGAGTTGGCGGCGGAATATTTGGTGATGGCGGCAATGCTCGCCGAGATCAAGTCGCGCATGCTGTTGCCGCGCCCGCCAGCAGCGGAAGAAGAAGAGGGTGAGGACCCTCGCGCTGCACTGATTCGCCGTCTGCAGGAATACGAGCGCTTCAAAACTGCCGCCGAGGATCTCGATGAAATACCGCGCATGGGCCGCGATATCCATCAGGCGAGTGCCGAAGGACCGGACCGTAATATTACCCGGCCCGACCCAGAGGTGGATCTCAAGGAGGTATTGGTTGCGCTGGCGGATGTGTTGCGCCGCGCCGATATGTTTGAGAGCCACCAAGTGGAACGCGAAAAGCTCTCTACCCGCGAACGTATGACTCAGGTGCTGGATCAGATCCGCCACGGTCAGTTTGTGCCGTTCGTGAGTCTGTTCACCGCAGAAGAGGGGCGCCTTGGCGTGGTGGTGACTTTCCTGGCGGTGATGGAGTTGGTCAAAGAGTCTCTGGTCGAGCTGGTACAAAATGAAGCTTTTGGGCCCATTCATGTGCGCGCAGCTAGCCAGGGCAATGAAGCCGGTGATGATGAACTTGACGAAAGTACAGATGACTCCTACGCAGAAGAGCCGGGGGAAACACCCCAGTTTTCCGATGCCGAGAGTACCTTGAGTCACGACTTGAGTGATCAGGAGTCACATCTTGAGGGGCAGGTGGAGCCCAGAGAAGAAGAGTTGGAACAATAAGATGACAATCGCTCCGGAATTACTGCGCAGAATCCTGGAGGGTGCCTTGTTAGCTTCGGCTCAGCCCCTCAGTGAGGAAAAATTGTTGTCCTTGTTGGACGAGGAGGAGCGCCCCTCCGCCACAACCCTACGGGATGTGCTCGGTGAGATTTCCGAGAGTTGTGCCGGACGCGGTTTTGAGCTGAAAAAAGTTGCCAGTGGTTGGCGCTTCCAGGTGCCGGAAGATCTGGCCCCCTGGGTGAACCGTCTATGGGAGGAAAAAGCGCAAAGGTATTCCCGCGCAACTCTGGAAACATTGGCGATAATTGCCTACCGTCAGCCGGTCACCCGTGGGGATATTGAGGAGATCCGCGGGGTTGCGGTCAGCTCCCAGATAGTGAGAACCCTGTTGGATAGAGGTTGGATCAAGGTGGTTGGACACCGAGATGTGCCCGGTAAGCCCTCCCTCTACGCGACTACCAGGGATTTCCTAGATTATTTCAATCTGTCCTCCCTGGATGACTTGCCCACTTTGGCTGAAATCCGTGATATCGAGAGCTTGAATAAGATTCTCGAATCAGAGGGGCTCCCCCCCGAGGAAATCGCGGCTGCACTCGCCGCTGAGGGAGAGGAACTTTCAGAGGGCGAGCAGGCGAGTGTGGAAACGGAAGAGGAGGCCGGCGCACTGGAAAGTGAGGAGCAGCAGGAATCTGAAGATGCGGAAACGGATACCGATGCTGAGGAGGACGCCCGGGTCGCTGCAGCGCTTGAGGAGATCGCTGCGGAGGCCAATATACAGCTAGAGGCCGATGGCGAGCAGCCCGAGATAGAGACCGAAGCTGCCGAAAGTGATGATGTGGCAGTAGCTGAGTTATCCACAGAGGCGCAAGAAGAGATCAAGGATGAGGCGCCGGAAGATGAATGGGAGTTGGCGCAGACGCAGTCTGAAAGCCCAGAGGCTTCTGAGCCTTTGAGTGTTGACGCCGAGGAGGAGTCAACTCCGGAAAAAGAACATGAAAGCGAAATTGAACAGGACGACGACGTTAGGGAGCCACAAGCCCCTATCGCGGCAACACTGCCCAAAAGCAGCCTGTTTGGTGATATCGACACTGAGGCTGCAATCGATCAAGAGGAGCCGGGAAGTAGCGATGTCGATGAAGATTCCCAAGAAGTAGTGCAAGCGGAAAACACCACCCCATGAGTGATGGCACCTCGCCAGCAGGCGAAAAATTGCAAAAAGTATTAGCGCGCAGCGGCCTGGGGTCGCGGCGTGAGATGGAGCGCGCGATCGATGCGGGTCGCGTGACCGTTAACGGAAAAGTAGCGGAACTCGGCGAACGGGTGACCGGCGCGGACCATATTGAATTTGATGGCCAGGGCTTGCCCTCCAGCGGGGAAAACCGCTGCCGGGTAATCCTATACAACAAACCCGTCGGCGAAATCTGCTCGCGCCACGATCCGGAAGGGCGCCCCACGGTTTACGACCGCCTGCCCCGGCTGAAAACCGGCCGCTGGATATCCGTTGGCCGCCTGGATTTCAACACCAGTGGTCTGCTGCTGTTTACCAATAGTGGCGAGCTGGCCAACAAGTTGATGCACCCCTCATCGGTGATCGATCGCGAATACCTTGTGCGCATCCAGGGAGATGTGGATGAGGAGATGAAGCGACGCCTGCTTAAAGGGGTGCTATTGGATGACGGCTCCGCGCGCTTTACCGATATTGTCGAAAGCGGCGGCGAGGGCAGAAACCGCTGGTTTTACTGCGTGGTGATGGAGGGACGCAATCGCGAGGTGCGCCGTTTGTGGGAGTCCCAGGGGGTGCGCGTGAGCCGCCTGAAGCGGGTGCGCTATGGCAGTGTATTTATTCCATCCCACGTGCGTGTGGGCCAGTGGATTGAGATGGAGCCCAGGGAAATTGACGACCTGTGTATCACCGCCGGTCTGCCCAAGCTGGGCCAGCGACCGCTAACCCAGGGGGAGAAACAGAACCTGGAACGCCAGAGGCGCAAACTGCGTAAGTCACCGGTACCGGCGCAGCGTCGTAATAAGTCCTGATACGGTTACGTTTTTTTACGAAAAAGCCCGCATTCTGCGGGCTTTTTCGTGCTTGGGTGCTAGCTTTAGCCTACGGCTGGTTCTCCTTTTGCTCTTCATTTTCAGGAATTTCTCCAGCCTCTTCTTGCTGTTGATTCTGCATCTCAGACTGTACGCCCTGCGGGCCACCACCCATGGCGTCGTCGACATCGGAGGGAATATCGGACACCGAATTACTGGTGTCATTAGTCTCCTCCTTATTGGCTCCCTCGGTTTTGGTACTGGACTCCATCAGTTGCTTGAGCTTTGCCAGTCCTTGTTCGTAGGACTCCCCCACCATTTTTTTGATGGCCAGCCCCATCCAGCGCTCCCTTGGGCCGCCACCGGTATCGGTATTAAAACTCCAGACAACCTGGGTGCCGCCGTTTTGGGGCATTAACCTGAATTCCGCGGAGGCTTCACTGCCGTCACCAAAATTAAGCTTGTTGAGTACTGTTGAGTCCGGCGTGCTGGCGATGATGGTCTGGGTTCCGCTGCCCTCTTTGGAGTTTTCACCATGCCAGCTCATGGTTGCCCCTACCCCCGTTTCTGGACCGCTGTATTTATATTCCATGGCGGGATCTATATGCCGCCAGGGGGACCAGCTGTTGAATTTTCGATAGTCGTTGACGTAGGGGAATATGGTTTGGGGTGGTTTGTCGATGTAGATATTGCGCTCCAAGGAGACTTCTCGGGGAAACAGATAACCGGCTAGGAGCAGTAGTATCAGAAATACGAAGATATAGAGTATCCAGCGCATAGCGGGGCCCTTTGATATTTTCGGGATCGCTGACCCCGATTGCCGGCGAATAGCCGGCACTAGTCAAGGTTATAGCAGTTCCTCTGCGGTTTAATCGTCGCTGAGATGGATAAGTGGCAGCTTGATCTCGACACAGAGGCCGGCACCGGGGTGATTGCGTGCGGTAATGCTGCCACCGTGATGCAATATCGTGCGCTGGGCGATAGCCAGTCCCAGGCCAAAACCACCACTCTCGCGAGTGCGGGCGCTGTCCGTGCGGTAGAAGGGGCGGAATATGGCTTCTAGGTCGGATTCTTCCACGCCGGAGCCAGAGTCGATTACAGAGATGCTGCAATTGTCTGTGGACTCCTGCACCAGTACCCGCACCAGTCCGTGGCTGGGGCTGTATTTGATCGCATTGCGCAAGATATTCTCTAGCGCTGCGGTCAGGGAGCTGCCGCGAGTAGCGACAAGCAGCTCTTCACCACTGACGCTCATATCAAAGCCGAGATGTTTATCCGTCGCCTCGATCTGCAGGTCGTCGATCAGCGCTGAGAGTAAACTGTTGAGCTCGACTACGTCATCCAGTGGGCGCTGCTCCTGGTTGCTGACCGGCAAGGAGAGAACGTCGGCGATAATATCTTCGAGATAGTCCGCCGCTTTGCCGATTTTATCCAGTTCAGTATCGAGCTCTACAACTTGCTTCTGGCGGGCGATCGCGAGGGCTACCTGCAGTCGTGCCAGGGGCGAGCGCAATTCGTGGGACACATCTTTAATCAGGCGGCGCTGTTCGGACATGGACTCCTGAAGCTGGGCGGTCATGGAGTCGAAGTCCAGTGCCAAGTCGGTCAATTCATCGTTGCGGGTGCGCAGGCTGGGGGCGACCCGGTAATCCAATCCTCCGGCGGCGACACGCTTGGTGGCGGCGCGCAGTTGTTCTAAAGGTCGGCTCAGGTAGCTGGCCAGCCAATAACAGGCAATGCCTGAGGCAATCATCGAGAGCAGCAGCATGGGCCAGAAGTTGCGCCAAAGGAATCGCAGTAGCAGCCCCTCTTTACTATCTCCGGCAACCAGGGCAATACGTAGAGGGTCGCCTGTGCGCAGTGGCAGGAAGAAGCCCACGGTAGGTTTGTTATCCACCAGCATATGGGCCTCGCGATTACGGTAGTCGAGGCTGTTGATCAGCGGCGCCATGTTCTGTGGCAACGGTCGCCCCAGCAGGTCGTTGCCTTCGCTATCTATTGCGTACACCCGCCGCTTGACCTTTTTGGGTGCGCGCTCCAGCCAGTGCTGAAACTGCTCGGGCCCATGGCGGCGGGCGATACGCATATTGCGCATGACTTCTCGAAACAGTGCGGGCCCCTCCCAGCGCTCCTCCTGGCGGGGGTCACCAAATTCGCCAAAATGGGTAATGTAAATGGCGGCAACCACCATCACCATGGCGGTGATCCATGCGCCAAAAAACATTTTCCAGAAGAGGCTGCGCATTTTGATACTACCTACTGCTTGGCCTGGGTGAGCATATAACCGGCGCCGCGGATATTGATAATCAGGTCGCGGCTGGCGCCTTTGTCCGCGAGTTTCTTGCGAATGTTGCTGACATGTACATCGATGGAGCGGTCGTAGGGCATCAGTTTGCGCCCCAGGGCATTCTCGGTGAGTACCTCTTTGCCCACTACATCCCCAGCGCTTTGTACTAACACCTTGAGCACAGAAAATTCGGCCCCTGTCAGAGATAGGGCCTGGTCACTCCAATAGGCCTGATGCTCGGTTGGTAGCAGGCGTAACGGGCCGCTGCTAAGGCTATCGTCGTTATTTTCTACCTCAACCCGACCGCGACGCAAGATTGCGCGCAGGCGCGCCGCCAACTCGCGGGGATTACAGGGTTTGGGTAAGTAGTCGTCGGCACCCATTTCCAGGCCCACGATTCGGTCTACGGTGTCCCCTTTGGCGGTCAGCATAATAACCGGCAGGGAGCGGCTGGTGGGAGAGGCCTCCTCGCGCAGCTTGCGCAGTACATCAAAGCCATTGTGCACCGGTAGCATCACATCTAACACCAGGGCATCAAAGGGCTGGCTCTGGGCCAATTCCAATCCGCGGCCACCGTCGTTGGCGGCAGTTACATCAAAGCCCTCTCCGGTGAGGTACTCCCTCAGCAGATCAGTTAATTCTGTGTCGTCGTCGATTAGAAGGATGCGGCTCATGATGTTCTCTCAATTGCTGTGGGGCCATTATATGCAAAGCGTTGGCGCTAGTTATCACAGCTCTGCGGCCTTTTTACCGTTCTTAACAAATGTTTACCGGGGTTTGCCCCTGTTTACACAGGCCCGACTTACTATGAAATCACTGAATACAAACGTGAGGACGGAGTGATGAAAAACTGGAAGCTGGTGCTGAGTAGCCTGGCCTTGGCCGGAGTAATGGCTGCCCCTGTAGCTACTATGGCGTTTGGCGCAGAGGAAGGCCATCACAAGCGCGGATATGAGTATATGGCGCGCAAGCTGGAACTGACTGAGGGCCAGAAAGCGCAGTTGAAGGCTAACAGAGACAGCAATAGCGAAAGCAGGAATGCCCAGCGCCAGCAGTTACAAGAGCTGCGCAAGCAAATCCATACCGCCCTGGAGAGCGGTGCAGACCAGGCCACCCTAGACCAGCTCGGGACCGAATTGGGCAAGTTGCAGGTGCAAAAAATGCAGAACCACTTCCAACTGCGCCAGCAGTTCGAAGCGATCCTCACGGATGAGCAGAAAGCAAAATTTGAAGAGTTGAAAGAGCATCGCAAAGAGCGCCGTGTAAAGTGGCGTGAGGAGCGCCTTGAGCGCCGCGCTACAGAGAGCTGATTTCCCCAAATCGCAGACTCCTTGTGCGATCCACCGGGCGCACCCTTCCCCAGAGGCCCGGTCGGTTCATAACCCTTTGCCCCCACAATTATGGGGGCTTTTTTGTGTCGAGGTATAGCCTTGGCCAGCTTGCCGTGCCCCGCCTTTGCTGGGAGAATACGCCGCCCCGCCAATAGGTATCTAGTGTGGCCCGGTTTGGGCGAAGAGGAATGACTGTGAGCAAAATCGGCTTGTTTTATGGCAGTGATGAAGGCAACACCGAATCTGTAGCCCTGCGTATTCGCGCCCGCCTGGGTGAGGAGCGGGTGGACCTGTTTGATATAGCCGATGTCACACAGTTGGACATTGCCAACTACGAGCAGCTGATTTTTGGTATTCCCACCTGGGATTTCGGCCAGATCCAATCCGATTGGGAGGAGTTCTGGGAGGATGTGCAGGAAATCGACTTCAGCGGCAAGACGGTGGCCCTGTTTGGCCTGGGCGACCAGTTTGGTTATGGCGATTATTTCTTAGACGCTATGGGCATGTTACACGATGTGATTGTCGGTCGGGGAGCGGCCATTGTCGGTTTGTGGTCGATCGAAGGCTATGAGTTTGAGGCCTCCAAAGCGGAGATCGAGGGCGAAGGCAAATTTATGGGGCTCGCTATTGATGAAGACCAGCAGGAAGAGATGACTGCCGAGCGTCTCAATCTCTGGTGCAAACAGATAGCCGACGAGTTTAATCTTGAAGGCGGTGCGGCCAGTGTCGTTGAGCTGGATGACTAAATCTACATGTCACAGACGATCCCCTTTAAAGATTTCTGGCCCTGGCTGGCCGAGCATCCCAACTGCATTCTCCGGGCCGGCACTCCAGAGAGCGTCGTT
Organism: Microbulbifer mixtoriginis (SeqCode); assembly: GCF_052467705.1. Lineage (NCBI taxonomy): Bacteria > Pseudomonadati > Pseudomonadota > Gammaproteobacteria > Cellvibrionales > Microbulbiferaceae > Microbulbifer > Microbulbifer mixtoriginis (SeqCode). Next base: position 3,699,264 of record NZ_CP174322.1, on the reverse strand, counting down.
TACGATGATGATGACTACTACTGGCGCTTTGCAGAGGAGGATACCCGCACACTGCTTGTACAAGTGATGCGCGGCAAACGCCCGGTAGCGGAGTTTTTTATCGAGCCCTCACACATTGCTTCTGTACAGGTGGGCCCAGGGGAAAGGGGAGAGTATAACTTCGATTTGATGACAGAAATCCATGGGCAGATGCAGGTGATTTATTATTTTGTGCTGTCACATGGCTTAGACGAGCCAGTGAGTCCCGTCGAGGAGCCCCCCCAGGCTTCAGGGCAGCTCCACTAAAAGATCGTTTATCTGATCTTGGATTTGAAGTACCAGTTGATAAATCAACTGGTACTAAGGAGACCGGAGTGGTATTAACTTATTACAGGTTTACAGCTGGGTGTTTTTCTACTGACCCAACACCAATATGCTTATCAAGAAAAGCTAGTAGTTCTGTATAAAGTTTCATATTGTTTTTTTCATTATAAAACCCATGTCCTTCATTGGCGACAATAAGGCTTTTTGCGGGCTTTCCTTCTTTCTCAAGTTTTTCCAATAGCTCCTCTGCGTGCTCAACCGGCACTCGCTCATCTTTCTCACCGTGAATAATAAACAAGGGAATATTGAGTTTGTCAGTATTGTGGATTGGGGAGTTTTCCCTAAGGAAGTTCTTATCTTTGCTCAGCTCCCTTTTAAGGTAGGCTAACCCCCTATCGCGACGTTTGATGTCCCCCTTCTTATACATCATCTCCAGATCATAAACACCTACATAGCCGGCGGCACACTTATACAAGTCTGGGTATCTGATCGGATTCATTAGGGCGGAGTAACCCCCAAAGCTGGCACCGTAAATGCAAACTCTCTCTGGGTCTGCATAGCCTTTTTCTACTGCCCAGTGAACGGCGTCGGCTATGTCCTTTTGAATTTTGCCTCCCCACTCACGCTCTCCGGCTGTGTAAAAATGGTCTCCATAGCCTGTGGAACCACGGAAATTAACCTGGAGAAACAGGTAGCCATTTTGGGAAAGTATTTGTGCTTCTTGTTCGTATCCCCAATAGTCACGGGCATGGGGCCCACCATGTGGCACTACTACCATAGGCAGATTTTTAGTTTGTCCTTTGGGAAACGTCAGATAGGTGCCTATTCTCATGTTATCTGTGGTGACGAATGACTCAGCTCGCATTGAGTTTAGAGTTTCAGGGGCAAGCCATTCTGATGATGACAATAGAAAATCTACTTTCTTAGTCTTCAAGTTTGCTAAGAAATAATCCCCTGGAAGTCGGTCTCCATAAACTTTTAATATTCCTAAAGAGCCATCACTGGTGAAGCTTGTAAAGTTTATTCTGTAGCCCTCAAAAGCCTTTTTTAAACCACGGAAATAAGCTGCAAATCCATCGCCCTCATCAAAAAAGTACTCTTCAGGGTAGTCGGGGTGCAGGTAAACCCCGATGGGTTTATCACTTTTGGGGTGGTAAATTACTGCGCTAATGTCGGAAATATCGTGGGAAAATATTTGAGTTAATTTGTTTGTTTTAGTGTTAAATTTAACTAGTTGCTCCGTATCGTTAGGGCGGTCTATTTCAAAATAGAAATCCCCTGTTTCTAGATTGCCTCCCCTTGGCCAGCTACGATTTAAAATAGAGTTTTCTAGTTTTTCCCATCCTATTTTAGATTTCTTGTAAAGTTCGCGTTCACCATTTCTGTTGCTGCCGGTAGCGAAGGTTAAATTCCCGTTTCTGTCAGTGTGGGCGCGTCCTACCTGAGGAAGTCCTGTTATTCTTTTTTGTACGCCATTATAAATGTTTACTTCGAGGATTTCTCCTATTGTTTCCCAGTCCTTAGCCCAGGGGGAGGTGGAGATCAATATTTTATTTTTTTCTTTAGGGAGGGTATCAATGATTGTTGGGTGGGCATATGTGGATTCGGCCTTTTTTAAGCGAGATCCGACTTGGCGCTCTCCCGCCAAGTGTCCGAATATGTTTTTGCCTCTAGTGCCATCATAGTTAATGGCAAATAGTGAGCCATAAAATATTGGTGTCTCTAATGCCGCTTCCCTTGATACGACTTCAGTAACAATCCGTTCATTGTTAGCCCAGTAGAAATCGCCGACTTCTTCCTTGCTTCTAAAGCGCAGATGGCCAGTGATCTTTAGAGGGTTGATAGACATAAAAACCAGTATTCTCTCCCCCTCATATAATTTTTTAATGGCTAAATGGGTACCAGTTGGAGAAATTTTTACTTCTTGTATATCTGTATGCCGTACCAAGTCGGACAAGCTAACTTGCCCAGAAAGTGCGAGAGAGGGCCACAGGAAAAAAAGAAATAACAGCTTGCGCATCACTAAAATCCTTGTCATTGATTTTTCTATTATGAATGACAAGGGAAATGAATAAAATAGTGTGGACGCCTAGTGGAGGCGCCCACTAATTAAAAAGTCAGTAAAGATAAATTATTTACTTACTAAGTCTTCAGTCTCTCTATCCGACTTATGCTGATCAAACCAGTACAAAATAGAAGCCACTTTCGCAATCATCTGGCTGGGTCTTGCGGCAATACTGTGAGAGGCGCCTGGAATTCGTACCATTGCCGCTTCCACATCGTTCAACTTCAGTGCCTGGTAAAACTGCTCTGTTTCGGACATCGGTGTGCGGTAGTCCTCCTCTCCGGTGAGCAGCATGGTTGGCGTAGTGACATTGCCCACATAAGTCAGCGGTGAGCGGCGACGATATTCCTCCGGCTTTTCCCAGGGCATGCCTGAGAACCAGTATTTGGTAAAGAACCTGGAGTAATCTGCAGTTAAAACGAAGCTCTCCCAGTTGATTACCGGTTTGGCAACTACTGCTGCGCGGAATCGGTCAGTTTTGCCAATAATCCAGGCCGTTAGGGTGCCGCCGCCGCTGCCGCCGGTAACGAATAATTGCCCCTCATCGATATAACCTTGGTCGATTACTGCATCGACGCCGGCCATTAAATCGTCGTAATCCTGGCTCGGGTAATTGTGATGAATCAGGTTGGCAAATTCATGCCCGTAGCTGGTGGAGCCCCGTGGGTTTGTGTAGAGAACTACATAGCCGGCGGCGGCAAAAAGCTGCACCTCGGCGGCAAACCGGGGGCCATAGTTAGAGAAGGGCCCGCCGTGAATTTCCAACAGTAGGGGATATTTTTTCTTCGGGTCGAAATTGGGCGGGTAGGCGACCCAGCCTTGTATATCGCGGCCATCAAAACTGGACTTGTAATTGATCTCCTCCACGCGGGCCATATTGCGCAACGGCATCACATCGTTATTGAGGCTGGTCAGCGCTTTTACTTTGCCGTTGTGGGCCAAAGCCAGCTCTGCCGGATGTTGCGGATTAGTTTGCGTGTAAGCAATAGCTCCGCGTTTGGATGTGGCAAAGTGAGTGCCCGAGTAGGGCCGCCCCAGCGATAGACCACCAGCATCACTGGCGACTACGGTGTCACTGCCACCAATTTTTTTAATGGCAATTTTTGTGGAGCCCTGATCGTCGTAGCTGTAAGCGATACGTTTGCTGTCGCCGAGCCAGTCGAAGCTGGAGATGCTGCGGTCTTTAGCGGTTTGGACTTTGCGGGACTTGCCGCTGTCGAGATCGATGATGCGCAGGCTGTGTTGTTGGTACCCGAGCCGTTGATCCTCGAATCCCAGGTAGGCGAGCTTTTTACCATCGGGGGAAATCTGCGGATGGTGATCGGGCCCGAATCTTTCGGTGATCTGCTCGATGTTGCCATCCTTGAGATTTACTCTATAAATTTCAGAGTTCATCAGTTCGATCTCGTGATCGGGGTGGCGGTTTGCAGAAAAGTAAATAGCGTCGTTGTTTTTACTCCAGGCGAGACTACTGCCGTGATCGAACTCACCGCTGGTAAGCTGACGCGGCGTGCCGCCCTCACGGGGGATGACAAATACCTGGGTGTGCCCCTGCTTGAGATAACCCATGCCGTCCGCACGATAAATACTGCGGTCGATAAACTGAGGTGGTTTTGCCCACTCTGCGCCCTCGGGGGCACCGGGTAGTTCAACCGGGAGCGGTTTGCTCTCGGGCACAAACATGGTGAAGGCAATTTGTTTGCCGTCTCGTGACCACTGAATATTTGAAGGGGATTTTGGCAGGTGGGAGATCTGCAGATTTTGGCCGTTGTCGAGCCACAATAGGTGTATCTGGGGGCTGCCGCTGCGGGAACTTATAAAGGCAATTGTTTTACCGTCCGGGGATAGGCGCGGCGAATAATCAGAGTAATCTCCTGAGGTCAGTGGGCGGTGGTCCTTGCCGTCGGCACTGATGCGCCACAGGTTTGCCCGCTTGTTGTCCGCCATTTTGTTCATGGAGTTGCGGACGTAGTAAATACTCTTTCCGTCGTTACTGAACTGAGGGTCGCTGGCATACTCAAGATTGAATACATCCTCATAGCTGAAGTTAGTGGGTTGCTCTTCAGCGAGGGCAGGACTGGCGATTAATATCGCCGCGGCTATTTTCAATAGTCTGTTCATGATCTGCGGGCTCCTCCATTTTGTTATCGGGAGGAGCATACCGCAGAGGCAGTTGGTTAGGAGGCGAATAAGCCGATCCGTGTATTTAGTGGGATAGTCCGTGCAATTAATAAATAATTATCGTCTGGGGCAGTAAGCTCAGGTTAGAAGCTCCCTAAGTACTTCCCGATAGATTTCCTTAAGTATATCCAAATCGTCGGCTTTGACTCTCTCATCAACTTTGTGAATAGTGGCATTGACCGGCCCCAGTTCCACTACTTGCGCTCCTGTTGGAGCGATAAAGCGGCCATCGGAAGTGCCCCCGGCCGTCGATAATTCTGTTTCCTTTCCTGTGATTTTTTGAATCGCTTGCTCTACAGCGTGGACCAGTGGACCCTCGGCAGTGAGGAAGGGGTGCCCGGACAAATTAAAGTTCGCTTCATATTTTAAGTTGTACTTATCCAGGATTGCTCGGGCACGGGCCTCCAGTTCTTCGGCGGTGGATTCTGTAGAAAAGCGCCAGTTACAGAGCAGATCCACCTCACCGGGAATCACATTGGTTGCTCCTGTACCTCCGCTAATGTTGGAAACTTGGAAGCTGGTGGCTGGGAAAAATTGGTTGCCCTGATCCCACTCTTCTGCGGCCAGTTCAGCGAGAGCTGGGGCCAAATTATGAATTGGGTTTTCCGCCAGATGTGGATAGGCCACATGTCCCTGTACACCGAAGACTTTTAATTCAAGGCCCAGGGAGCCGCGTCTTCCATTCTTGATAATATCGCCGACGCGCTCGCTGCTGGAGGGCTCACCGACAATACAGCAGTCTATTTTTTCTCCCTGCTCCTCAAGCCACTCAACGACTTTGACTGTGCCGTTGATTGCCGGCCCCTCTTCGTCGCTGGTGATCAAAAAGGCGATGCGACCTCTGTGATCAGAGTGTTGCTGGATAAACTCCTCGCAGGCCACCACCATTGCTGCCAGTGAACCCTTCATATCGGCCGCGCCGCGACCATACAGAAAGCCATCGCGGATTTCGGGTTCGAAGGGTGGGCTGCTCCAGTTTTCCTCCGGCCCGCTCGGCACGACATCGGTGTGACCGGCAAAGGCAAGTAGAGGGCCTTTGCTTTGCCCGTTACGCACCGCCCAAAAATTATCGGTATCGCCACGGCGCAACTTTGTCACCTTGAACCCAATTTTTTCCAGCCGCTCAATCATCTGATCCATACAGCCTGCGTCCTCGGGAGTTACGGAGCGACGGCGGATAAGGTCAAAGGCCAGTTGCAGTGTGGGGGTCACGGAATAATCCTTTTAGTTGATCAGGTGCGTTGTTATCGGAATTTATGCAGATGGAGAGCGGGCGGGGCCGGGGCCCCGCAGGGTCAGGTTTTAATTGCTGTGCAGAGCTGCATTCAACTCAATGGCACTCTTATTCGTTAAACATTCAACGGCGCCATTGGTGGAATTTCTGCGGAACAGGAGGTCGGATTTTCCGGCCAATTCGCGTGCTTTGATATATTCGACCAGTTTGCCGCTGTCGTCCAGTAGGGCCACTTTGGTCCCAGCGGTGATATATAAACCTGCTTCCACGGTGCAGCGATCCCCCAGGGGGATGCCGATACCGGCGTTGGCACCCAGCAGGCAGTTGTCGCCCACGGAAATCACTATGTTTCCGCCGCCGGAGAGAGTACCCATGGTAGAGCTGCTGCCACCCAGATCGGAGCCAGCACCGACAAAAACGCCGGCCGAGATGCGGCCTTCGATCATGCCCGGTCCCTCGGTGCCCGCGTTAAAGTTGACGAAGCCCTCGTGCATGATCGTGGTGCCCTCACCGAGATAGGCGCCGAGACGCACACGCGCGGTGTGGGCGATACGCACGCCCGTGGGCACCACGTAATTGGTCATCTTGGGAAATTTGTCGACACAGGCAACTTCCAGGTGCTCTCCATTCAGGCGCGCTTCCAGTTGGCGCTGTGGCAGTTCTTCCAAGTCGATTGCGCCCTGATTGGTCCAGGCCACATTGACAAGTTTGCCGAAGATACCTTCGAGATTCGTTTCGTGGGGTTTCACCAGCCGGTGGGAAAGCAAATGTAATTTTAAATACGCTTCAGGTACTGTCTGTGGCGCCTCGTCGCTGGAAAGTACGGCCACTACCAGAGGTCGGTGGCTGTTGGCGAACTGCTGTAGGATCTCCGCCTGTTCGCCCGCCCCGGCGCTGTGCAGTTTTTCAGTGAGGCTGTGGAGCAGGGTCGCGTCGAGAGGCAGGCTGTGGTTGCCGCTTTCGATATGTAGGGTCTCGGTTACCGCTTTGGCTATTTCTGCACTGGGTTTCAAAAGCGGTTTTGGATAGAAGACTTCCAGCCAGTCGCCCTTGCTATTACAGGTACCAACGCCGAATCCAATGCTGTAGATATCGCTCATATTTTTCTCCTAGTTGGCTTGGCCGGTAAGTGCGGCGAACTCTTGCTCTTTAAAACCGAAGTGGGTAGTGCCGCCTGAGGTGGTCACTGGGCGCTTGATCAGGGTGGGGGTCTCGATGGCCAGGGTCAAAGCGCTGGTGTTGTCCATTGTGTTTTTCTGCGCTTCGCTCAGGGCGCGCCAACTGGTGGAGCGGCGATTCAGTACTTCCTGCCAGCCAAATTTATTCAGCCAGGCTTTTAGGGGCACATTGTCCATGCCGTCTTCACGGAAATCGTGAAATTGATAGTCGACCCCATTCTTCTCCAGCCATTTGCGGGCTTTTTTTACGGTGTCGCAGTTTTTAATGCCGTACAGAGTAATCACAGTTACGCCTTTTTGGTTTTCTTGGGGTTTTTGCGGTTGGGGTAGCAGGTGGTGCAGATTTCGCAGACTGTGCCGTCACAGCCGCGTGCCGAGCAGTACTCGCGGCCATAAAAAATAATCTGCAGGTGCAATTTATTCCACTTTTCTCTGGGGAATAGCCTTTTTAGATCTTTCTCGGTCTGGGTGACATTTTTACCGCTGGTGAGTCCCCAGCGCTGCGCCAGGCGGTGAATATGGGTGTCCACAGGGAAGGCCGGGTGGCCAAATGCCTGGGACATTACCACACTTGCTGTCTTGTGACCGACGCCGGGCAGGGTTTCCAGGGCGGCCATATTTTCCGGCACTTTACTGTGGTATTCGTTGACGAGAATTTGTGACAGCTTGCTGATGGCTTTGGATTTTTGCGGTGATAAACCGCAGGGGCGGATAACCGCTTGAATATCCTCCACGGGTACTAGAGCCATATCCTCCGGGTTGTCGGCCAACTGCCAGAGGGCGGGGGTGATCTGGTTTACACGCTCATCGGTACACTGCGCCGAGAGTAGTACGGCGACTAACAAGGTGTAGGAGTCTTTGTGATCGAGCGGAATCGGGGTCTGCGGATAGAGTTCTTCCAGGCGCTGTAGAATAAAATCCACGCGCTCTTGCTTGAGTAAATTTTTTACTGCCATTCTCGTCTGTGCCTGGGGGGCTCCTGGGTTACGGTGTCTGTTGGATTAGTTCGTCTGTCAGGTTTGCCGGCAAAATTCCTTGATGCGCTCTGCAGCCTCTATGCATTCTTCCAATGTGGCCACCAGGGCCATGCGTACATACTCGCTGCCTGGATTTACTCCCTCGCTATTGCGGGCGAGGAAAGAGCCTGGCAAAACCGTGATATTTTGCTGGCGGTATAGCTCTCTGGCGAACTCCTCCCCGTTGCCGACTCGCGGCCACAGGTAAAAGCTGGCCTGTGGTTTTTGTACTTCTAAGCAGCCGTCGAGAATATCGAGCACCGCGTCGAACTTTTGTCGGTAGAGTGCGCGATTTTCGTGTACGTGCTCTTCATCTTGCCAGGCGGTAATAGAGGCGTATTGGTTGGGCAGTGGCATTGCGCAGCCGTGGTAGGTGCGATAGAGCAGGAATTTCTCCAGCAGCTGAGCGTCGCCGGCAACAAACCCGGAGCGCAGCCCCGCCAAATTGGAGCGCTTCGACAGGCTGTGAAAAACCACACAGCGGCGATAGTCGCTGCGGCCCATTTGCTCGCAGGCTTGCAGCAGCCCGGCCGGCGGCGCGCTCTCATCGAAATAGAGTTCCGAGTAGCACTCATCCGAGGCGATGGTGAAGTCGTAGCGGTCTGCAAGTTCGATGAGTAATTGCAAATCGTCAATCTCTAGCAGGGCACCGGTGGGATTGCCCGGTGAACACAGGTAGAGCAGTTCACACTGCTGCCATACCGATTCGGGCACTGAGTTGAAGTCCGGTTTGAAACTATTGTCAGCGAGGCAGTTGATAAAGTGCGGCTCGGCGCCGGCGAGCAGGGCCGCTCCCTCGTAAATCTGGTAGAAGGGGTTGGGCATCAGTACTTTACTACCCGGCGTGACCGTGGCCTGTGCGAAGGCGAATAACGCTTCGCGGGTGCCGTTTACTGGCAGCACCTGGGAATCGGCACTCACCTGTTTGAGTTGGTAACGGGCGCACAGCCAATCGGCAATTGCCTGGCGCAGGGGTTCAAGGCCTATGGTGAGCGGGTAGGCGGAGATTTTATCCAGGTGCGCGACTAGCGCTCTCTGTACGAATTTGGGCGGCTCGTGTTTCGGTTCGCCGATGGAGAGGGCGATATGGGGTTTGTTCGCCGGCTGCAGGCCCGCTTTCAGTGCCTGTAACTTGGAAAAAGGGTAGGGCTGCAGCTTGTCCAGGTTTGGATTCATGGCGTTCTTATCCGCTCGTCATTGGTGATATTACGGCGCTGTGTGGTCATCCAGCTCCCGGCAAATGGCCTGCTCCAGAGCGCGGTTGGTCTCGGCATTGCAGAGGGCGCGCCCCTCGGCGTCGGTGATATGGAAAATATCCTCCACCCGCTCCCCGAGAGTGGAGATCTTGGCATTGTGCAGGCGCAGATCGTGTGTGACAAAGGTGCGTGCAATCAGGGCCAGCAGGCCCGGTCTATCAGCACTGGTAATTTCCAGCGTGCTGTACTGATCTCCCGGTTCTGTGGATAGGTGCGCGCGGCTCTCCAGTGAAAACATCTTTAGGCGCCTCGGCGTGCGCCGTTGGATCACCTTGGAGTAATCCTCCACCAGTTCCAGCTCCTCTTGTAGGGTTTCGCGAATTTGCTGCAGGCGCTGGGGTTCGTCGAGCAGGGGCTGTCCAGATTCGTCCAGTACATAAAAAGTGTCTAGGGTGTAACCTGAAGCCGAGCTGTAAAGGCGCGCGTCGTGCACGTTCAGGTTGAGCATATCGAGTCCGGTGACTGCGGCGGCGAACACATTGGCGCGGTCGGGGGTATAGACGAAAACCTGGGTGGCGCCATCGTGCTCACCGGGGCCCGAGTTGCGCGTTAGTACCAGGGTGTCGCTCGGCAGCAGCGGGCTGTTGCTGTGCAGCTCATGGATGGCCGCGGTGTGCCAAACGATGTTGTCGGCGCTCTCGCGTACAAAGTAGTCCTCGCCCATTTGCGCCCAGATATTTTCTATGGAGGCCTCTGGCAGACCGAGGGCGCTCAGCTTTTCCAGTGCCAGGCTGCGGGTCTCCTCGATGATTTCCTCCCGGTCGACGGGATTCTCCAAACCACGGCGCAGGGCGTGTTGGGTGGCCTGGTAGAGCTGGCGCATCAGGCTGGCGCGCCAGCTGTTCCAAAGCTCTGGGTTGGTGGCGTTGATATCGGCTACTGTGAGGGCGTAGAGGTAATCCAGGTGTTCGCGGTCGCCCACCTCGCGGGCGAAGGCATGCACCACCTCCGGGTCGCTGATGTCCTGTTTTTGAGATACCTGGCTCATCAATAGATGCTTTTCCACCAGCCAGCACACCAGGCGGCGGTCGCGTGCCGGCAGTTGGTGGCGTTGGCAGAATTCGGCGGCGTCCACCACGCCCAACTTCGAGTGGTCGCCGCCGCGACCTTTTGCGATATCGTGGTAGAGACCGGCAATATACAGCAGCTCGGGCTGGCGCAACCGCTCGAGGATCTCCGCGGCGATCGGGAATTTCTCCCGTGCTTCGGGGCCGCGAAAACTGCGCATATTGCGCACCACCTGCAAGGTGTGAGCGTCCACAGTGTAGATATGGAAGAGATCGTGCTGCATTTGCCCGGTAACGCGGCCGAATTCTGGCAGGTAGCGCCCGAGAATACCGTAGCGGGTCATGCGCGACAGCTGTGTGGAGAGTCCGCGCGCAGAACGCAGCAGTTCCATAAACAACTCGCTGTTGGCGGAGTCCGCGCGAAAGCGCTCATCGATCAAGTGGCGGTGCTCCCGGATCAGGCGGATAGTTGAGGCACGCACCCGGGTAATCTGCGGGTGCCTGGCCATCAACACAAAGATTTCCAATAGTGCAGAGGGGTGCTGATTAAACACCTGCGGATAGGCGGCTTCAATCGCGCCGCCGCGCAGTTGGAAGCGCTCATTGATGGGGGTGACAGCCTGTTCACCCCCTTGTTGGATCACCTCGCCCAAATACTGCAGCAATACATCGTTAAGCTCGCGTAGGGCCATTACGATGCGATAGTAGTTGTGCATAAATTGCTCAACTGCCAGCTGGGTGTCGCTGTCTTCATAGCCAAATTGTTTGGCTAGCTCCCTCTGGTAGTCGAACAGCAGTCGCTCCTCGGCGCGCCCGGCGAGGAGGTGAAGGCCGTAGCGCACACGCCAGAGGAAACTTTCGCCGGACTGCAGGATGGCGAATTCTTCCTCAGTGAAAAAGGCTTTGCCCTGCAACTGTCTGAGCGTGCGTACGCGAAAAAAGTACTTCGCGACCCAAGAGATAGTCTGGATATCGCGCAGCCCGCCGGGTGCGTTTTTGATGTTGGGCTCGAGAATATATTCCGCTGCCTGCTGGCGGTTGTGGCGCTCATCCTGTTCCGCCAGTTTGGCTTTGAAGAAGTCCTCGGTGGGCCAGAGCTTGCCCCCCTCCATCCCGGCCGCAAGCCGTTCGCCGGGTTTGCTATCACCCACCACAGTACGGGACTCGGTGAGATTGGTGATGACGGTGATGTCCTCGGCGGCCAGCGCTAGGCACTCTTTTACGTTGCGCACTGAGTGACCGATCTCCAAGCCCAAATCCCAGAGGAAAGTAATGAGGCGCTCTATGTTGTCGACTGTTTCATCATCGGCCCGTTCTTCGGTGAGGATCAGCAGGTCGATATCGGAATGGGGGTGTAGCTCCCCGCGCCCATAGCCTCCGACGGCCAGCAAGCTGGCGCCCGGTCTCCAGCTGTACTGATGCCAGGCGTAGTGCAACAGGCAGTCGATGAATAAGGCGCGCTCATGCACGAGGGTGGCCACATCTTCCCCCTCGCGAAAACGTTCAGCCATCTGGTGCTCGGCAGCGCCAATCGCATCTTTAAATACTTGCAAGGGCGGTTTTTCACGGGAAGCCAAGTCCCGGCGAAAGCGGGTTTGATCGAAGAAGAACAGGGGGCGCTCGAAGTAAGGGATATTGGCCGGCTGCATGACTGAAGTCCGTTTGGCAGTGTCCCGCCGCGCGGCAGCGGGACTGTGCATCTTTAATTGGAGCGGGGAGAGTTTGCGATTAAAACTTTTCCTCACCGCGTGCGGTCAGTACCTCAACCCCGTTGCTGGTGACCACCATGGTGTGCTCCCACTGCGCCGATAGGCGGCGGTCCTTGGTGACTGCCGTCCAGCCGTCGCCGAGAACGCGGGTTGCGGCTTTGCCGGCATTGATCATCGGCTCAATAGTGAAGGTCATGCCCTCCTGCAAAACTTCGCCAGTTCCGGGCTGGCCGTAGTGCAATATCTGAGGTTCTTCGTGGAAGACATCGCCGATACCGTGACCGCAGAAGTCGCGTACGACGGAGTAGTAATTCTTTTCGGCATGCTGCTGGATCACATGGCCAATATCACCGAGGCTGGTACCCGGGCGCACTATCTCAATAGCCTTGTACATGCATTCTTGGGTTACGCGCACCAGTCGCTCGGCGTGTGCAGCGGGCTTGCCGACAAAGAACATCTTGCTGGTGTCGCCGTACCATCCATCCTTGATCACGGTGACGTCAATATTAATGATGTCGCCCTTTTTGAGGACTTTGCTTTCAGAGGGTATTCCGTGGCAGACCACTTCATTTACCGAGGTGCAAATGGACTTTGGGAAGCCTCGATAGCCGAGGCAGGCGGGAATGGCTTTCTGCACATTGACAATATGGTCGTGGCAGCGGCGGTCCAGTTCTTCCGTTGTGACACCAGGGACCACATATTCGCCAATCATTTCCAGGACCTCTGCGGCGAGGCGGCCCGCGGTGCGCATTTTGGCAATTTGTTCCGGCGTCTTTATGGCTGAGGTCATGCGTGTCCTTAAGTCTATCTGTGAAGGCGGGCATTGTAGCGGATTGCCGGTGGTGGGGCATAGCGTCAGGGCTTGACACTATTCAGCGAGCGAATCGGCGCACTCATTCGCACCATATTTGTCCGCGTCCTTCACTCAGCTGTGCGATTGTGGTATAAAGCGCGCCGCTCCGGAATGCTTCCGGGGTGAAAATGCCGCACACGCATCGACACATGTGTCTGGGTGCCTCGATAGGGGTTGACGCATGGGATGTGTGGAGGACTAACCCGTATATATAGAGGTTTATTATGCCGCAAGTAAGCATGCGCGATATGCTGCAGGCTGGTGTTCACTTTGGCCACCAGACCCGCTACTGGAACCCGAAGATGGGTCAATTCATCTTTGGTGCCCGCAACAAGATTCACATCATCAACCTGGAGCACACTGTACCGGCCTTCAACGAAGCCCTGCAGGTGATCAAGGGGATGGCTGCTCAAAAGAAAAAGATTCTGTTCGTTGGCACCAAGCGTGCTGCACAGAAATCTATCAAAGAGCAGGCTGAGCGCTGTGGCCAGCCCTTCGTCAGCAATCGCTGGCTGGGCGGTATGCTCACCAACTACAAAACCATCCGCGCGTCCATCAAGCGTTTCCGTGAGCTGGAAGCCCAGTCTCAAGATGGCACTTTCGAAAAGCTGACCAAAAAAGAAGCTCTGATGCGCACCCGCATGATGGAAAAGCTTGACCGCTCCATCGGTGGTATCAAAGACATGGGCGGCCTGCCCGACGCGATTTTCGTAATCGACGTTGAGCACGAGCGCATCGCCATCCAGGAAGCTAACAAGCTTGGTATTCCGGTAATCGGTGTTGTCGATACCAATAGCGATCCCGCTGGTGTTGACTATGTAATTCCCGGTAACGACGACGCTATCCGTGCAATCAAGCTGTACACCACTGTTGCAGCTGACGCGGTGCTCGCCGGTGCAGCGGAAGCTGGTAGCGCGGTGAACAAAGACGAGTACGTCGAAGCTAGCGATGACGAAGCTGCTGCAGAGTAATTTGCAGGGCTAAGTGGTGTAACGGAGTAGCGTTACATTGCGAACTTAAAAAGGGGCCCGAATTACGGCCCCTTTTTTCTAATTTTTAGTGACAGAACCCCGAGGAAAAAATCATGGCGATTACCGCGTCAATGGTAAAAGAACTGCGCGAGCGTACTGGCCTGCCGATGATGGAGTGTAAGAAGGCACTTACCGCAGCGGATGGTGATATCGAGAAAGCGATCGAAGACCTGCGCAAAGCCTCCGGCCTGAAGGCTGCTAAAAAAGCTGGCCGCACCGCTGCAGACGGCGTTGTCGCTGCAAAAGTAGCCGAGGACGGCAGCTACGGTGTGTTGGTTGAAGTGAACTCTGAGACTGACTTCGTTGCCCGCGATGAAAACTTCCAGGCTTTTGTTGCCAAGGTGGTCGATAAGGCATTTGCTGAGCGTCAGCAGGACGTAGTCGCCCTGATGGAAGGTGATCTGGAAACTGCTCGCGAAGCACTGGTTCAGAAAATCGGTGAGAACATCGGTGTGCGTCGAATCCAGCTGGTTGAGGCTCCGGTTGTAGGTGCCTACGTACACTCCAATAATCGTATCGCCGCCCTGGTAGCTCTGAGCGCTGGTGAGGTTGAGCTGGCGAAAGACGTTGCTATGCACGTAACCGCGGTAAATCCCCAGGTGAATAAGCCTGAAGATATGCCTGCTGATGTTCTGGAAAAAGAGAAGGACATCATCAAGGCGCAGCCGGATATGGAAGGCAAGCCCGCTGAGATCGTTGAGAAAATGATGGGTGGCCGTATCAAGAAGTTCCTGAAAGAGAACAGCTTGGTCGAGCAGCCTTTCGTTAAGAATCCTGACGTGAGCATTGGCAAGCTGGTTAAAGATGCCGGCGCTGACGTAACTTCTTTCGTTCGTTTTGAAGTGGGCGAAGGTATCGAGAAAGAAGAGGTGGACTTCGCTGCAGAAGTGGCTGCACAGGTTAAGTCCTCTTCTTAATTGATAATAGTGGGTGCCCTGTGCGCTCACTCGCGGTGGGGTGCCTTCGCTGGAGCCTATGTGCTTACAGCGGGGCACCCCTCTGTGTAAATGACTGAAAGTGTTGTAATGTTCGGCGGCAATACTTGGCCACTAAACAGGTACATTTGAGAGGACCGAAGAATGCCCGGTATTAAAGACCGCAAATATAAAAGAATTCTGTTGAAACTCAGCGGCGAAGAGCTGATGGGTGATCAGGGTTTTGGTATCAGCCCTAAAGTGCTGGACAAAATGGCCCTGGAGATTGGCCAGCTGGTAGGTATCGGCGTTCAGGTTGGATTAGTTGTGGGCGGCGGCAATTTGTTTCGCGGCGCGGCCCTGAGTGCAGCTGGACTCGATCGCGTGACCGGCGATCATATGGGAATGCTGGCTACGGTAATGAATGCCCTGGCCCTGCGAGATGCGCTGGAAAGGTCCAATATCTCCTCGCGGGTCATGTCCTCTATTCAGATGAGCGGAATTGTGGACCACTATGACCGCCGCGCGGCCATTCGCTACTTGGAGCGCGGTGAGGTACTGATTTTTGCTGCGGGTACCGGCAACCCATTTTTTACCACAGATTCTGCAGCCTGCCTGCGCGGTATTGAAATTGAGGCTGAGTTGGTGCTAAAAGCCACCAAGGTAGACGGTGTTTACTCGGCTGATCCGGTACTGGACCCTACCGCAACCCGCTATGACCAGCTGACTTATGACGAAGTGCTCGATAAAAAACTTGGCGTGATGGATTTGACTGCGATCTGCCTCTGCCGCGAGCACAATATGCCCGTTCGGGTGTTCCGTATGGATAAAACCGGTGCGCTGCTCAATATTGTCGTGGGCGGCGAGGAAGGCACGCTAATCGAAGAGGAAGTGAAATCGTGATTGAAGATATCAAAAAAGACGCTAAGACTCGCATGAGCAAGGCGCTCGACGCACTGGCCAATAATTTCAATAAAATTCGCACCGGCCGTGCGCATCCGAGTATTCTCGACGGTATTCATGTTTCCTATTACGGTTCAGATACTCCACTATCTCAGGTTGCCAATGTCACAGTTGAGGATGCGCGCACCTTATCGGTGACTCCCTGGGAGAAAAACCTGGTTCCAGACATCGAAAAGGCGATTATGAAATCGGATCTGGGCCTCAACCCAAGCACAGCGGGTGCGGTTATTCGTATACCGATGCCTATGCTGACCGAAGAGACTCGCAAGAACTTTATTCGTCAGGCTCGCGGTGAGGCTGAGACTGCGCGTGTGTCTATCCGAAATATTCGTCGCGATGCGCTGGCTGAGGTGAAATCTTTGGTCAAGGATAAGGAGATCTCCGAGGACGATGAGCGTCGTGCAGGTGATGATGTTCAGAAAATTACAGATCAGTTTGTAGCGGATGTCGATAAGGCGCTCACAGCTAAAGAAAAAGATCTGATGGAAATTTAATGGGTAATAGTGGTACCAGCTTGAGCTCCCCAGTCCCCCGACATATCGCCATTATTATGGATGGTAATGGGCGCTGGGCCGCCCGCAGAGGGCTCTCGCCCTCGGCTGGGCACAAGGCTGGAGTTGAGCGCATACGCGATCTCCTGTCTGCGTGTAGGAGTCGCGGTGTAGAGGTGCTGACATTGTTCGCTTTTTCCAGCGAAAATTGGCAGCGCCCTCCTAAGGAAGTGGAGCTGCTAATGACGCTGTTTCACTCCTATCTGCGCAAAGAAGCTAGGCGTATGCGTGATGAAGGCGTGCGCCTGAGAGTGGTAGGGCGCAGGGATCGTTTTTCGCCTCGCTTGCAGCGCGCCATTGCGGAAGCGGAAGAGATTACCCGAGGCTGTACTCAGGGCGACCTGGTTATTGCTGCGGACTATGGCGGTCGCTGGGATATTGCCCAGGCGGCAAAGCAGCTTGCCGAAGAGGTGGTCAATGGCCAGCGGTCCCTCGACTCCATTGATGAGGATGCGGTTGAAAGCCATATACAGCTCGCGGATTTGCCATCGGTGGATCTATTGATAAGATCCAGTGGCGAGCAGCGTATTAGTAACTTTATTCTCTGGCAGGCCGCCTATAGCGAGTTATTTTTTACCGATACGCTCTGGCCGGATTTTGATGAAAGCGCCCTTGATGAGGCGATAAAAGCATTTCAACAGCGCGACCGGCGATTCGGTGGGCGCGCTGAAGGTGATGGCACGGCTGTGCAGGCCTGACGGGGATCGGGCCAAATGCGCGGCCATTTTTTTGTCCGCGAATAATTTTTAGGAATATTACACCGGGGCGTTCAGGCTTGCTGTGCGATAGTAGGCTGAGTGTAGGTCCAGATGAAAGGGGTTTTCGGTGCTTAAACAAAGAATAATTACTGCGCTGGTATTGCTGGTACTTTTCGCTGGAGTTTTGTTCCTGCTACCAATTCAATGGTACACACTGATTTTCGTAGCCGTGATTTTGCTCGGTGGTTGGGAGTGGGCCAATCTTTCCAACCTCAATCGCGCACTGCGTTTTGTCTTTCTCGCCGCACTGGGCGGAACCCTGGTATTCACCGCGGAATATGTTTTTTCCATGGATTTCGGATCCCCGGATATTGATCGGGCCCGTCAAATCCTGGCAGTAGCCTGCGGTTGGTGGGCGCTTGCTTTTCACTGGGTCCAGAGCTACCCCGCCAGTGCCTCGCTGTGGGGCAATCGTTGGGTACGTGGACTGATTGGGCTAGTGGTTCTGGTGCCCAGCTGGTTGTCGCTGGTGGTTTTGCGTGGGCTCGATCACGGGGCCTGGCTGGTATTGTATGTCGTCGCTATTGTTGTCGCTGCCGATGTGGGCGCTTATTTTGTCGGGCGCAAGTTCGGAAAGCGCAAGTTGGCCCGCGAAGTGAGTCCCGGCAAATCCTGGGAGGGTTTTTTTGGCGGTTTGGGAGCCTGCTTGATACTCGCACTGGTTACTTCCTATCTGTTTGATCTTCCTCTGAAAAATACTGTGCTGTTCTCTTTTGGTGTACTGGTAACTGCGCTTGCCTCAGTCATTGGCGACCTGCTGGAGAGTATGTTCAAGCGGCACCGGGGTATCAAAGACAGTAGTCATATTCTGCCAGGGCATGGCGGTGTTATGGATCGGCTGGATAGTCTCACTGCGGCTTTACCGGTTTTCACCATGGCGGCCCTCGCTAGTGAGCTGCCTAAGTACTTATAACGGGTACGCCACACTTCAATTTATATCCAGTACTTGTGACCTGCGCCGCTATTGTCTGTCGGTGCTTTGGTCGAGTTACAAGAAGTTTCGTAGGTAAGTCGAGCACTTATGCAAAGGCAATCTCCACAAGTCGTCACTGTCCTAGGTTCTACGGGCTCTATTGGTGTAAGCACACTCGATGTGCTTTCCCGCCACCCCCAGCGCTATACCATCTATGCCCTGACAGCTCGCGAGCGTATCGCTGAGCTGGCCCAGCAGTGTCGTCAATATAACCCTCGCTTTGCGGTGGTGGCTGGTGAAGAGGGGGCCGATCAATTGCGCAGTATGCTGGGGGAGGAAGTTTCTACTGAAGTCCTTTGGGGTTTGGAAGGGCTATGCCAAGTTGCTTCTGCGAATGAAGTGGATGTGGTTATGGCGGCAATTGTCGGTGCAGCTGGGCTGCGTCCAACTTTAGCAGCAGTTGAAGCTGGGAAGAAAGTGTTGCTTGCGAATAAAGAGGCTCTGGTGATGGCCGGCCCAGTTTTCCTGCAAGCTTTGCGGGCAGGAGGTGCCCAATTACTGCCAATTGACAGCGAGCACAATGCCATTTTCCAGTGTCTGCCCCAGCCGTTTGGCAGCTTGGAGGGGGCGGGAGTGGAAAAAATCTTGCTAACCGGTTCCGGCGGCCCTTTCCGCACACGCCTAGCCGGTGATTTACATCGAGTGACCCCCGAGGAAGCTTGCGCACACCCCAATTGGTCGATGGGACGGAAAATTTCAGTAGATTCGGCCACCATGATGAATAAGGGGTTGGAGTTTATTGAGGCCTGTTATTTGTTCAGCGCCAGCCCAGAGCAAATAGAAGTGGTCGTGCACCCACAGAGTATTGTGCATTCCATGGTGCAATATCGGGATGGCTCCCTGTTGGCACAGATGGGTAATCCAGATATGCGCACCCCCATCGCTCACGCACTGGCCTTTCCCATCCGCATAGATGCTGGGGTTCCTGCACTCGACCTGATAGCGCAGGGCCGCCTGGATTTTGAAGCGCCAAATTATCAGCGATTCCCCTGCCTGCGTCTGGCACGCGAAGCTATGAATGCCGGCGGCAGTGCTCCCACGGTATTGAATGCGGCCAATGAGGTGGCTGTAGAGGCGTTTTTACAAGGACGGTTGGCATTTACTAGTATTGCTGCGGCTATAGAAAAAGTAATGAATAGCACTCCCACCGTTGAACTGACAGGGCTGGACGTAGTCGAAGCCATTGATCTCAATGCGCGGGAGCTGGCCCAACAAGCTGTTGGGGCCCTTTAATTTTGCTGCTGGGCATATAATGCCGGTGTTTGCGCATGAAAAGAGACTGTAACTGAGTAT
This sequence comes from Microbulbifer mixtoriginis (SeqCode), assembly GCF_052467705.1. Classification (NCBI taxonomy): domain Bacteria; kingdom Pseudomonadati; phylum Pseudomonadota; class Gammaproteobacteria; order Cellvibrionales; family Microbulbiferaceae; genus Microbulbifer; species Microbulbifer mixtoriginis (SeqCode). The sequence continues at coordinate 3,679,979 of NZ_CP174322.1, read as the reverse complement.
GGATCTGATTCAGACGGTAATCTGGGCCTTGGTAGCCCTCGGTATACTGGTTTCCTTCCACGAGTTTGGACACTTTCTCGTAGCACGGCTCTGTGGGGTCAAGGTGCTGCGCTTTTCTGTCGGCTTTGGCCGCCGCCTTTTCTCTCGCTATGACCGGCACGGCACTGAGTTTGCTATCTCAGCAATTCCCCTTGGTGGCTATGTAAAAATGCTAGATGAGCGGGAGGGGCCTGTCGCCGCTCACGAGCTGAATCAGGCATTTAACCGAAAGAGTGTTTGGGCGCGTATGGCGATTGCTGCAGCGGGTCCCGCAGCTAACTTCCTGTTGGCAATTGTACTGTTTTGGATTGTCTTTATGGGGGGCACGGCGGGTCCGGTGCCTGTCGTAGATTCCGTCAAGCCTGGAAGTATTGCTGAAGCTGCGGGATTGGAGTCCGGGCAGGAAATTATCGCGGTGGATGGCGAAGCTACACCCACTTGGCAAGCCCTCAACTGGCGCTTGGCTAACCGTTTGGGGGACAGTGGCTCTATAGAATTCTCAGTGCGCTACCCGGACTCTAACCTCGAATATCATATGGCGGCTGATATCGACCGTTGGCTCGCAGGCCAGGAAGTCCCTGACCCATTGGGGGAGATTGGCCTCGGTCTCTGGACGCCGCCCATTAGTATGACGTTGCATAAGGTTGTGGAGGGTAGCGCTGCTAGTGCAGCGGGGCTGCGTGCGGGCGATAAGATTGTGGCTACCGACGGGCGAATTTTTTCCGGTTGGGAAGAGTGGAGTCAGTATGTGCGCGCTCGTGCAGGCGAGCCCCTTCAGGTGGAAGTTGAACGACAGGGGCAACGGTTGACCCTGCCGGTTACGCCGGCGCAGGTGACGCTCGACAGTGGTGAGCGTGTCGGCCAGATCGGCGTACAGCCCGTCACCGAGCGCTGGCCCGAGGATCGCGTACGAGTTTTCCACTACGGTGTAGCTGGCGCTCTTTCTCAGGGGGTGCAAGAGACTTGGGACAAAACACTGTTCACTCTGAACAGCTTGAAGAAATTGATTTTTGGTCAACTTTCGACCAAAAACTTGAGTGGCCCCATCACCATTGCTAAAGTGGCGGGTACTTCCGCAGAGAGGGGGTGGCAGTCTTTCCTGTCGCTTTTAGCTCTGCTTAGTATCAGTCTCGGTGTACTCAATCTGTTACCCATTCCGGTACTCGATGGTGGTCACCTTCTCTACTACGGTATTGAGGCGGTCAAGGGTTCTCCTGTGTCTGAGAGAGTGCAGGTGATCGGTTTACAAGTAGGTATGGCCTTAGTGCTTTGTATTATGGGGTTGGCTCTTTATAACGATATTTTACGTTTGTAGCCTCCTGGAGTGCACTTTCCTATGGCGTTTGGAGTGAATAGATTTTTAGAGTGAGCATGGTGCCGGTTACCTTGGGAACCTCTGCTCTTATCAGAAGCGGTTCGGAATTAGTATGAAATATTGGCTGTTAGCGATATCCCTGGGCTTGGTGCTGCCTCTCAGCGCTTTAGCTCAGTCATTCGTTCTCAGCGATATTCGTGTAGAAGGTTTGCAGCGTGTTTCTGCAGGCACCGTTTTTTCAGCTCTTCCGGTGCGTGTTGGCGATGAAATTGAGCTTGCGGATATTCAGGGGGCGACCCGAGAACTGTTTCAAACCGGTTATTTTGAGGATATTCAGATCGGTCGTGAAAGTAGCGTTCTAGTTGTTAACGTGAGAGAGCGGCCAGCCATATCTAAGATAGATATATCAGGAAACAAGGCGATTGCCTCGGAAGATCTGCTAAAGGCGCTGAAGGATTACGGTCTGGCCGAGGGACAGATTTTAAAGCGCTCGACCCTCAAAGGGTTGACCCAGGAGTTTGAGCGCCAGTATGTGGCACAGGGGCGCTATGGCGCTAGCGTCCAAGCAGAAGTTAAAGAGTTACCACGCAATCAGGTTGAATTGAAGGTTATTGTCGAGGAAGGGACCGTTGCTGCGATTAAACATATCAACATCGTAGGGAATCGCGTCTTTTCAGATCAAGAGCTCGGAGAAATTTTTGAGCTTAAAACCACTGGCTGGCTCTCTTGGTTGCGCAGTGATGATAAGTACTCCCGTGAGAAGCTCACTGGTGACCTGGAGCGTCTTGAATCTTATTATCTCGATCGCGGATATCTCGACTTCCAGATCGACTCTACCCAAGTATCTCTTGGGCCGGACAAGAAGAGTGTTTTCATCACTGTTAACGTGATTGAGGGTGATGTTTACACTGTTAGTGAAGTAGAACTTGCTGGAGACCCAGTCGTTCCAGAGGAAGAAATTAAGCGCTTGCTGCTAGTGCGTGAAGGGCAGACGTTCTCCCAGGTCAGGATGACAACGACTTCAGACTATATTTCCAAGCGTTTGGGCAATAAGGGTTACGCTTTTGCCGAAGTAAACGGTATTCCAGAAGCCAATAAAGAAGAGAACACGGTAAAAATCACTTTCTTTATTGACCCTGGCAAGCGCACCTACGTTAGGCGTATTACTTTTCGTGGAAACACTCGCACGGCAGATGAAGTTTTGCGGCGAGAGTTGCGCCAAATGGAGTCCGCTTTAGCTTCTTCGGCTCTTATTGAGCAATCTAAAGTTCGCCTTGAGCGACTTGGTTACTTGAAGGTGGTGAAAGTTGAAACGGTCAAGGTACCCGGGAACTCAGAACGGGTTGATGTCGATTACAAGGTAGAGGGGCAACCCTCAGGTTCCGGGGGAGCTGGGCGCTGAATAAAGCGCTGTAACTCCTGGATTGCGAATAAAAACACTCGGAATTAGTAGATGAAAGATTTCCTCAAAGCGGCCTCCCTCGGCCTGATGTTGCCTTTAAGTGCAATAGCGCAGTCGTTCGTGGTCAATGATATTCGCGTGGAAGGATTGCAACGCGTCTCTGCCGGTACAGTCTTCTCTGCCCTTCCCGTGCGAGTGGGTGATGAAATTGAATCCGTGGAAATCCAGAGCGCTACCCGGGCACTGTTCCGCACCGGCTACTTTGAAGATATCCAAATCGGCCGTGAAAATGGTGTTCTGGTGGTCACTGTTCGCGAGCGTCCAGCAATTTCCAAGATTGAGATCAGCGGTAATAAGGCCATCGCCACCGAAGATTTGCTCAAGGGTATGAAGGATAACGGTTTATCCGAGGGGCAGATCTTTAAACGTGCAACTCTGGAGGGGCTCGCCCAGGAGCTTGAGCGCCAATATGTGGCACAGGGGCGCTATGGTGCAAGTGTTAAGACCGAAGTGAAAGAATTGCCACGCAACCAGGTCGAGCTGCGGGTTATCGTCGACGAGGGCTCGGTTGCGGCTATCAAGCACATCAATGTTGTGGGTAACGAGGCATTTTCCGACGAAGAATTGGCAGAAATTTTCGAGCTGCAGACCACAGGTTGGTTGTCCTGGCTGCGCAGCGATGACAAATATTCCCGTGAGAAACTCACTGGTGACCTGGAGCGCCTAGAGTCCTACTATCTCGACCGCGGCTATCTGGATTTTCAAATAGAATCCACTCAGGTTTCCCTGAGCCCAGACAAGCAGAGTGTTTTTATCACAGTCAATGTGAGAGAGGGGAATGTTTACACCGTCAGTGAGGTGGATCTCGCCGGCGACCCGGTGGTTTCGGAAGAGGAAATCAAGCGCTTACTGTTGGTGCGTGAAGGGCAGACTTTCTCCCAGATTCGGATGACCACCACGTCTGACTATATTACCAAGCGTCTGGGCAATGAAGGTTATACCTTTGCCGAGGTGAATGGCATTCCCGAACCCGATAAAGAAGAGAATACGGTAAAAATTACCTTCTTTATCAACCCGGGTAAGCGCGCCTATGTGCGCCGAATCAATTTCCGTGGTAACACTCGTACTGCCGATGAGGTGTTGCGTCGTGAAATGCGTCAGATGGAATCTGCCTCGGCCTCCTCCGCAAGAATTGAGCAATCCAAGGTGCGCCTGGAACGCCTTGGTTACTTTAAAGAGGTGGAAGTAGAAACTGCAGAGGTGCCTGGTACTTCCGACCAGATCGATGTGGAATATACCGTAGAGGAGCAACCTTCAGGCTCTATTGGTGGCACTATCGGCTGGGCACAGAGTAGCGGCTTGGTACTCGGCGGTAATATCCAGGAAAATAACTGGCTGGGTACCGGCAAGCAGGTAGGTATTGGTTTAAACGTGTCTACCTACCAGACCGCACTGAACTTTTCCTATCTTGACCCTTACTTTACGCCTGACGGTGTGAGCCGCGGGTTTAACGTTTTTTATAGGGAAAATGACTACTCTGAGGTCAACCTGTCGGACTACAACACGACTAGTTATGGTGGTGGTGTTAGCTTCGGCTACCCGGTTTCAGAAATTTCCCGTGTGGGGCTGAATGTTAATTTCAGTCATTTGGAGCTCTCGGCCTCGAGTGGTTCTGTACAGGAAATCCAATCCAGCCCATCTCTTTTGGATGACACCTCTCTTGAGGGGGTGACACTCACTAATGCTGAGACGATTGTTGCAGATCTCAATGATGGAGTGGCCAATGATCTTGCAATGATGATTGATCAGAATCAGTTTAATACTTCAGCAGATGGTTTTATCGATCGTTACGGTGATGCGTTTAATAACTTGGCTTTGACTGCTTCTTATGCCCGCTCCACTTTGAACCGCGGTATATTGGCGACTCGCGGGGCATCCCAGAATTTCTCCGCGGAATTTACCGTGCCCGGCAGTGATCTTGAATACTACAAATTTATTTATACTGGTCAGTATTTCCGCCCCCTAACGAAGAGCTTGACGCTACGTCTGCGTACGCGCCTGGGTTACGGGGATGGCTACGGCGATCTCGATCAACTGCCTTTCTTTGAAAATTTCTATGCCGGTGGTTTTGGCTCTGTGCGCGGTTTCAAGCGTAATACACTGGGTCCCCGTTCAACTCCGGCCGAGTTTTATACTCGTCTCCCCTGTGCGACTGATGGTGAGATCATCACGGAGTACTGTTATCAGACAGATGAAAATGGAAACCTGGATATCCGTCAGAATGGGGATGCCGACCCCTTTGGTGGCAATATCTTAGTAGAAGGTAGTGCCGAGGTTATTTTCCCGCTGCCGTTTATCAAAGATCAGCGCTCTCTGCAGTCTGCCTTCTTTGTTGATGCAGGTAACGTCTTTGATACTAGTTGTGATGAAACCCAGATCAACTGTTACGATGTGGACTTCGGTAAAATGAATGTTTCCGCGGGCATTGGCTTGACATGGGTTACCGGTTTTGGACCATTGACTTTCAGTTTGGCTAAAGCCTTGAAGGAAAACGAGGATGATGAGACGGAAGTGTTCCAGTTTACCCTGGGTAATAGCTTTTAACTTTATCGAATATAAATGGATTGAGTGCAGCTGCTGCGCATAAAAAATAAAACCAATTGGAGAGACTAAAGTGCTTAAGAATGTAAAGATTTTCGCAATCCTGCTGGCTGGTATAACCCTGTCTGGCGCCGCCATGGCGCAGACCAAGGTTGCGGTATTTAACCTGCAGGCTGCGATTATGAGCACCGATGTGGCCAAGACCAAGGTCAATTCATTGAAGACCAGTTCCGAGTACTCCAAGCTGCAAAGTAGTGCCGAGTCTATTCGTTCAGAACTACAAAAAATGGCAGAAGATGCGCAGAAAAATAGCGTTACCTGGTCCGATGAGCAGAAAACAGAATATCAGCGTAAGATGAACTTCAAGCGTTCAGACTTTGAAACTACCGTTAAAAAACTGCGCGCAATGGAGGCCCAGGTGGGCCAGGAAATTCAAACTTCTCTGGGGCCCAAGGCTAAAACAGCGCTGGAAGCGATCATTAAAGAGCAAAACCTGGACTTAGTGTTGGATGCCTCTACCGCTTACTTTGCAAATCCTTCGGTCAATCTGACTGAGGCTGTCGTAAAGCGTATGAATGCTGATAAGTAATCGATAGTCTGTATGAGTGACAATTTGTCGTTAACCCAGCTTGCAAATGCTCTGGGTGCTGAGCTGCGTCTGGCCCCCGGGGTAGACGCAGAATATGTAATTTCTGGTCTTAGCACTTTGCAAGATGCTGGGCCCGAGCAGTTGACCTTCCTGGCAAACCCTAATTATCGCCGCTTCCTCAAGACCACGTCAGCGGGCGCTGTATTGGTGACTGCCGAGTTTGTTGAGGAGACACCTGTTAGCGCACTTTGTGTGGATAACCCTTACTTGGCTTTTGCCAGGGCGAGTGCTTTGTTCAATACGGCTCCAACGATTGAGGCGGGTATTCACCCGAGCGCTGTAGTTCATCCGGACGCAGAAGTGGCCTCTAGTGCCTCTATTGCAGCTGGTGCGGTGATAGAGGCGTTTGCGAAAATTGGGCCTCGGGCATCGGTTGGCGCCAACTGCTTTGTGGGAGAGGGCAGTACCCTTGGAGAAGGGAGCTGCCTTTATGCGGGTGCAATACTGCATCACGGTTGTCAGATCGGGCGCGATGTTATCATCCACAGTCACGCGGTTATTGGTGCAGACGGCTTTGGTTTTGCGCTGCATCAGCGTGAATGGATTAAGATTTATCAGCTGGGTGGCGTGCAGGTTGGCGATGAGGTTGAAATAGGCGCCAATACTTGTGTGGATCGTGGGGCACTTGGTGACACTGTGATTGGTCGTGGTGTCAAGATCGACAATTTGGTCCAAATCGCGCACAATGTGCAGATTGGTGACTACTCAGCCATTGCTGCATGCACAGGAATTGCGGGCAGCGCAGTAATCGGTAAGCACTGTGCTTTGGGTGGCAGCTCCCGTATTGCCGGGCATGTAACCATTGCCGATGGCTGCCAAGTTACCGCTAATACTTTTGTGACCAAATCCATCGACAAGCCGGGAATTTACTCCGGCGCTTTACCCTTTGCCGATAGTCAGTCCTGGCGTCGCAACGCGGTGCGCTTCGGGCAGTTGGATAAGGTGGCACGAAGGGTGAAAGATTTGGAGAAGCAACTTAAAGCCCTGTCCCTCGATCGGGATAAATAGCTCACAGCTGCTTTAAGAAAAACAATTTTGATTTGATGTTTTCGGGGCGTTTAACGCCCCGAAGTGGTTTCTGGGGGCATTTGGAATGATGGATGTAACTGAGATTCGCGAGTACCTGCCACATCGCTATCCGTTTTTATTGGTCGATCGTGTCGTTGAACTCGAGGAAGGGAAGTTTATTAAGGGGTATAAAAATATCTCTATTAATGAGGAGCTGTTTAACGGTCACTTTCCACAGATGCCGATTTTCCCCGGTGTTATGATCGTTGAGGCTATGGCCCAGGTTTCAGGAATTCTTGGCTTCAAAACATTTGGCAAGAAGCCCGAGGATGGCTACCTGTACCTGTTTGGCGGTGTCGACAAGGCGCGTTTTAAGCGTCAGGTGGTCCCTGGGGACAGGCTGGACCTGATGTCCGAAGCAGTTTCAGTGCGCCGTAATATCTGGAAGTTTTCCTGTAAAGCCAGTGTCGATGGTGAGCTTGCGGCCTCTGCAGATCTTCTGTGTGCGGTGAAGCAGGTTTAATGCGCTTATTCGTCACTTGACGTGGCTGCTAAGGTGCTTTTGATAACTCTTCCAGTTGTTGTTTATTTGAAGTTGTAGTGTCCGAAGTGTCGCTACCTGAGGAGTAGATTCCAGAATGCAGACAAATATCCACCCCACAGCTATTATCGATCCGACGGCGGTTATCGGTTCCGGGGTGAGTATCGGAGCCTATTCCATAGTTGGCGCCGATGTGGAACTCGGTGATGGCTGTGAAATTGCTTCACATGTTGTATTGAGTGGGCCCACTAAGCTCGGAAAAAATAACCGTATTTACCAGTTTGCCTCGATAGGTCAAGATACGCCGGACAAAAAATATCAAGGCGAGCAGACCACCCTGGTAATTGGCGATAACAATGTTATTCGTGAGGGCGTAACCATCCACCGGGGCACTGTGCAGGATCGTGGGGAAACCACTATCGGCAGTGATAACCTGATTATGGCCTATGCCCACATTGGTCATGACAGTGTTGTCGGTAATCACACCATTCTCGTTAATAATGTGGGGCTCGCCGGCCACGTAATAGTAAAAGATTGGGCAATCCTCAGCGGGTACAGTCTTGTACATCAGCATTGCACCATTGGTGAGCACGCTTTCCTAGGGATGGGCGCAGCGATCGGCAAAGATGTGCCGGCTTATGTCATGGTGGCTGGGAATCCGGCAGAGGCCAAGACTATTAATGCGGAGGGGTTGCGTCGTAGAGGTTTTTCCCGCGAGGATATCTCTCTAATCAACAAGGCATACAAAACGGTCTACCGGCGTGGCCTCACTCTGCAAGAGGCTGTCCAGGCCCTTACGGAACTGCGTGAACAGTCCCCTGTAATTCAGCCTTGGATTGATTCCCTGCAGACCTCCTCTCGCGGAATTGTCCGCTAAGCACAACCATTTGCGGGAAGTGCTGTTATTGTGCACTTCCTGATTTAGTCTTTTCATATCTTAATCGGTATCTATGAAAATTGAGCCATTTCCACTCTGGGGGAATTGTTAGGCGTGTCAGAAAATAATAAGCCGGTTCGTATTGGTATTGTTGTCGGTGAGGCCTCTGGAGATATCCTCGGTGCAGGTCTTATTGACTCCCTGCAAAAGCGTCTCCCGGGAATTCAGTTTGAAGGGATTGCTGGTCCGCGTATGCAGGCTTTGGGGGCGAAATCCCTTTTTCCAATGGAGCGCCTCTCGGTGATGGGATTGGTTGAGCCGCTAAAACGACTGCCAGAATTATTAAAAATTCGCCGCACTCTGCGCGAGCACTTCACTGAAAATCCGCCGGATCTTTTTATCGGAATCGACTCACCAGATTTTAACTTGTCTCTGGAGGAGTCCCTCAAGGCCGAAGGGGTTCGCACTGTGCATTATGTCAGCCCTTCAGTGTGGGCGTGGCGGCAGGGGCGAATAAAAAAGATTGCTCGTGCTATTGACCATATGCTCACCTTGCTGCCTTTTGAGGCTGCTTTTTATCGTGAAAACCATGTGCCGGTGACTTTTGTTGGGCATCCGTTAGCGGATGATATTCCTCTGCAGGTTAGCAATGTTGCAGAGCGCAAAGAGCTGGGTCTCACAGTTGATGACCGTGTTATTGCGCTGTTACCGGGTAGCCGAGGTGGGGAAGTGCGTTTGCTTGGGCCACTATTTTTGCAGACGGCTCGCTGGTGTTACCAGCGCCATCCCGATCTCAAATTTGTATTGCCGGCAGCAAATGAGCAGCGTTTAGCCGAATTGCGGGAGCAGCTAAAGGATTTTCCGGAACTGCCTGTCACGATATTGGAGGGAGATTCACACAAGGCGCTCAGTGTGTCGGATGCTGTGTTAATAGCTTCAGGAACGGCAACGTTAGAAACCATGCTACTGAAAAAGCCTATGGTGGTTGCCTATAAACTGGGCAAAATTACTTACGCTATCGTCTCTCGTATGCTGCACACTCCCTGGGTTTCTCTGCCCAACTTGCTGGCACAAAGGGAGTTGGTGCCGGAAATCCTGCAGAGTGATGCGACCCCGGAGAATCTCGGAGCGGCGTTGATGCGCTATTTTGAAGATCCACTACTGGGTGATCAGCTGCAGCGCGAATTTGATGATCTTCACCAGCAATTGCGTCGGAATGCCTCTGAGCGGGCAGCCGATGCTATCTGTGCTCTTTTGAAGTAATCGGGTTTTATAAACCATGAGTGTTAAAAAAGAATTACCTCCGTACATCTGTCCTTATAAAGGTGATCTTCTCGCTGGAGTCGATGAAGTTGGCCGTGGCCCACTGGCTGGAGATGTAGTGGCGGCTGCAGTAATTCTCGATCCAGCAGAGCCCATTTTGGGGCTGGCCGACTCCAAAAAACTTAGTGAGAAAAAACGAGAGTCGCTCTTTGAGGAAATTTGTGAGCGTGCGTTGAGTTTTTCTATTGCCCGTGCAACCGTCGAAGAAATTGATCAGATCAATATTCTGCAGGCGAGTTTATTGGCAATGCGCCGTGCAGTGGAGCAGTTGCCACTACAGCCTGAGTTTGTGTTAGTAGATGGTAATAAAAGACCGGACTGGTCTTATCCCTGCGATACTGTGATTAAGGGGGATGGTCGCGTTGCCGCCATTGCTGCGGCCTCAATTTTGGCCAAAGTGACCCGTGATCGAGAGATGGTGGAGTTGGATGCACGCTATCCAGGTTATGGACTGGCCGGCCACAAAGGTTATCCAACTAAAGCTCATATGCAGGCCCTGGAAGAATTGGGCCCCAGCCCACTGCACCGGGTGAGTTTTGCCCCGGTAAGGAAACTCTTAGAGGATATTGCTTAAGCTCAAGGTTGTAGAGCGCTTGACTAGCGCTCAATTTTTTTGATCCTGGCTCTGATAATCATTTTGTCGGAAACTTCTTCAATTTCCACTTGGTAATTATTGAGGATAAATAAACTGATATTACCATCTGGGATGCTTTCAAGGTGCTCCATAAGGAGACCGTTGAAGGTCTTTGGGCCGTCGGTGGTCAGGTCCCAATTTAGCGTGCGGTTGATATCCCGGATAGAGGTTCCACCCTCGATCATATACCAGCCGCTTTCCATGGCGACAATTTCCTCATCGTCGCTGGGAACTGGGCTCGCGGTGAAGTCGCCGACAATTTCCTCCAGTAGATCTTCTAGAGTTACTATCCCCATCACCTCCCCATATTCATCCACAACCAAGCCCATGCGGCGCTTGGTTTTCTGGAAGTTCATTAGCAGGGTGGGCAGTGGGGTGGCCTCGGGTACAAAGTAAGGTTCACCGGTAAAGGACTTGAGACGTTCAGCTGTGAGTTTGTCTGGGCCGTCTCGCAGTATCTGTGCGGCGCGACGCAGGTGCAAAATACCCACTACCTGATTGATATCTCCCCGGTATACCGGCAGGCGGGTGTAAGTACTCTCTGCCAGTTGTTGGAGAATCTGATCGGCGCTGTTTTCCAGGTCGATTCCCATGACCTCGTTGCGCGGGATCATAATGTCTTCCACTGTGGCCTGGTCCAGGTCCAGCACATTGAGAAGCATGCCTTTGTGCTTGCTGGGAAGCAGGGCGCCAGATTCGAACACCACTGTTCTAAGTTCCTCGGGCGCTAGGTGTTCTGCCTCGTTGCCAGCAGTTGCTTCAACGCCTACCAGGCGCGCAAGTCCATTGGATATGCTGCCGACGAGTAATACAAACGGTGTCAGAAGCCATTGCAGTGGGCGTAAAATTAGCGATGCAGGAAATGCCACTCTCTCCGGGTGAAGAGCGGCAATGGTTTTTGGGGTGACTTCCGCAAAAATAAGAATAACGATTGTGAGAGCGCCGGTAGCGTAGAAGAGGCCGGCATCGCCGTACAGTTGAGTAAAGACAGCACCGGCAATTACTGAGGCCAGGATATTGACCAGATTATTGCCAATCAGGATAACGCCGATCAGCTTGTCCGGTCGGGCAAGCAGTTCCATGGCCCGCTTGGCGCCGCGGTGACCGCTCTTGGCCTGGTGGCGCAGGCGGTAGCGGTTCAGCGCCATCATGCTGGTTTCGGAGCTGGAAAAGAAAGCCGATATCACAATCAGCAGGGCAAGCAGGCTAAACAGCAGGCCCGGGGGCATCTCGTTCAAGGGAGAACTCTTTTTATTTCTGAGCGGAGATATTGAAACAGAACGGCTACCTCCGCAAGTTTTCCGGTCACTTATAAACCTAAATAAACCCGGTAAAGGCTATAGGGGCGGTTGAGGAGATCAAGGGGTGTTTGGTCTCCTCCCTGAAAATGGCACCTGTGAGCGAATGTCAGTGCCGTTTGCTTATACTCGACTTTAAACGGCTCCTCTTTAGTATTCTTAGCCGCGCTGAAGGATAACCTCAATAACCAACTTACTACCAAAGTAGGCCAGCATTAGTGCAGCAAAGGCACACAGAGTCCAACGCACGGCAGTGTTACCGCGCCAACCCCACTGCCAATGCCCCCAAAGAAGAATACTGTAAAGCACCCAGGCGAGCAGGGAGAGCACTGTCTTGTGTAGGGGGCCCTGCTCAAAAAGGTTACCCACAAAGATAAATCCGGTAATCAGGGAGGCAGTTAACAGTAATTGGCCGAAAGCAATTAACCCAAAGAGTAATGACTCCATGCTTTGCAGGGGGGGGAGCAGGCGCATGGCACCCACTGGCCGATGGTTGTGTAGCTGCTGGTTCAGGTAATAAAGGTAGATGGCCTGTAGGGTTGCAAGAGTAAGTAGGGAGTAGGCGGAGATTGATAGCAGCGCGTGTATGGCAATCCCAGAAGATAACTGTTGGTGTGGTGCAACGCCTCCCCAGGTGTGGGACGCGGTCAGTTCGGTGAGTGCTCCTAACGGGGCAAAAATCAGTATCAACAAGGTTAGTGGTCGATTCACCGCTAGGATAAGCAGCAATAAGTTCACCACCCAGGTGATTAATGACAGCATTGCTAACAGATCAAAGCGATAGCCTGCTGAGGAAAACAGTGTCTGCGCAAGGGATATTGCGTGGGTGGCCAGGGCTCCGGCGAGCAGGCCCAGGAGCAGTTTACGATCGGGCTGTTGGGCGCGGGCAAGGGCCCTGGCCGCGACAATGGTGGTAGCTATATATAGCGCGATGGCCGTCCAGTGGGCGAATGCCGCCATTGGTTAGATCCGTATCTTCTAAGCAGTGGAGGAGGAGTGTGTCACAGCACGCTTTAACAGGGAAGATCTGGTGATATTTCGGCTGTGACGGGACCTGAGCTATACTGCCGCGCCTCAGAGTGGGAGTTTGGAGATACTCCCCAAAAAAATTTCGCGGCCCTCCGCACCGGGGTCCTGTCCGCAATCGGAGAAATCGAGACGAATTTATGTTCGATAACCTGAGTGACCGCTTATCGGCGGCCCTAAAAAAAGTCACCGGCAAGGCCCGTCTGACCGATGACAATATCCGCGATACCCTGCGTGAAGTGCGCAAAGCGCTGCTTGAGGCGGATGTCGCTCTGCCAGTCGTGAAGGCCTTTGTACAGCAAGTGCGCACAGCCGCTGTTGGGCAGAAGGTTAGCAAGGCCCTGAACCCGGGGCAGCAGTTCGTCAAGATTGTTCAGGATGAGCTGGTTAAGGTGATGGGTGCTGCTGCAGAGCCGCTCAACCTTGCAGTTCAGCCCCCCGCTGTGATTTTGATGGCGGGCCTTCAGGGGGCCGGTAAAACCACCAGTGTTGCCAAGCTAGCCAAATACCTGCAGGAGCGGGAAAAGAAGAAAGTTATGGTGGTGAGTGCGGACGTGTATCGCCCCGCAGCCATCAAGCAGCTGGAAACTCTGGCAGGTGAAGTGGGCGCGCTGTTCCATGCTTCAACTCCTGATCAGAAGCCCCTGGATATTGCCAAGGGTGCAGTGGATGCGGCTCGCAAGCAATTTGCCGATGTACTGATTGTCGATACGGCGGGTCGTCTGCATATTGACAGTCAGCTGATGGATGAAATCCGCGAGCTGCACAGTGAGTTGGATCCCGCAGAAACCCTGTTTGTTATCGACGCAATGATCGGTCAGGATGCGGTAAATACCGCCAGCGCCTTCAATGAGGCCCTGCCACTGACCGGGGTTATTCTGACTAAGGCAGATGGTGATGCACGCGGTGGTGCGGCACTCTCTGTGCGCCATGTTACTGGCAAGCCGATCAAGTTTATCGGTGTTGGTGAAAAGACCGACGCCCTGGAAACCTTCCACCCGGACCGTATCGCCTCCCGTATCCTGGGTATGGGCGACATTCTGTCTCTGATTGAAGAAGCAGAGCAGAAGATCGATAAAGAGAAAGCCGAAAAGCTGGTTAAGAAGGTCCAGAAAGGTAAAGGCTTTGACCTGGAAGACTTGCGCGACCAGTTGCAGCAAATGCAAAACATGGGTGGCTTTGGCTCCCTGCTGGAGAAAATGCCCGGCATGGGTGGTGTGGCGCAGGCCGCACAACAGGCCGACATGGGTAAAGAATTTAAGCGTATGGACGCCCTGATTTCCTCCATGACGCCGGCCGAACGCCGCAATCCTGACCTTCTTAACGGTTCGCGCAAGCGCCGTATCGTCGCCGGCTCCGGCACCCAGCTGCAAGATCTCAATCGCTTGCTTAAACAACATAAGCAGATGGGCAAGATGATGAAAAAGCTCAAGGGCGGCGGTATGGGCAAGATGATGCGCGGCCTCGGTGGAATGACCGGGGGTGGTGGTCTGCCCGGAGGTCTCGGCGGAATGGGCGGTATGCCCGGTGGCCTGCCCCCCGGATTCAAGAAAAAGTAAGGGTTTTCGGGGCTCTGAGGGCCCTAGGAATCGCTATACAAATCTCTGGCGGTACATTAGAATACGCCGCCTTTCAGCCGGGTGAGCTGCCGGCAGAGATGTTTGGGTGACAGCTTATTGCTGTCGCCAAGTGTTAAAAAATACAGGAAAGTTACATGGTAACCATTCGTTTGGCTCGTGGCGGTGCTAAAAAACGCCCGTTCTATCACCTGACCGTAACCGACAGCCGCAAGTCTCGCGACGGTCGATTCATTGAGCGTGTTGGCTTCTTCAACCCGGTTGCCCGTGGCCAGGAAGAGCGTCTGCGCATTGATCGTGAGCGTGTTGACTACTGGCTGGGTCACGGTGCTCAGGTTTCTGATCGCGTCAGCAAGCTGCTGAAAGAATCTGCTTAATTTGCGCGTAAGTGGTGCTCCTGTGACAGATAACGGAAAACCTTCCGAAGAGTTGGTCACGGTTGGGCGCGTTACTACCGTTTATGGTGTGCGCGGCTGGGTCAAGGTTCACTCCTATACCGAGCCGATGGACAACATCCTGCAGTTCCCTAATTGGCGCTTGCAGGGGCCGAAAGGTTGGGAAGCTCTCGAAATTGACGCTGGTAAGCGTCACGGTAAGGGCTTAATAGTACATGTGAAAGGCATTGATGACCGCGATTTGGCGGCTCGACTTTGCCAGCGCGATATAGCTGTAGCTCGTGAACTGATGCCTGAGCTTGAGCGGGGTGAGTATTACTGGCACCAGCTCGAGGGATTAAAGGTTGTCAGCCATTTCGATGGCGAAGATCACGACTTTGGTATCGTCGCCCGCATGATGGAAACTGGCGCCAACGATGTAATGGTGGTGCGCGGTGGAGCGGATAAGCGCGAGCGCTTGATTCCCTATCTGCCGGATCAGTTTATAACCAATATTGACCTGGAAGCCGGTGTAATAACCGTCGACTGGGACCCAGCTTTTTAAGGCGCTGAGCGATGACTAAAAAAATCGCTCTGGTAAGCATTTTTCCGGAGATGTTTGCTGCATTGACCGAGTATGGTGTCAGCGGTCGGGCCGTCAAAGATGGCCTGTTGGAAGTGCGCTGCTGGAACCCTCGGGATTTCACCAGTGACAAGCATCGCACTGTGGATGATCGCCCTTATGGCGGTGGTCCCGGAATGGTGATGATGGCTGAACCCCTTTATCAGTCCCTGCAGGCCGCGCGCGCCTGGGCTGGGGAAGAGGGCGAAGCTGTACGCACTATCTACCTGTCTCCGCAGGGACAGCAACTGGATCAGCGCGGGGTCGAAAACCTCTCTGGCGCTGGCAATCTGGTTTTGCTGGCCGGGCGCTACGAAGGGGTAGATGAGCGTATCGTCGAATCAATGATCGACGAGGAGTGGTCCATTGGTGACTATGTCCTAAGTGGTGGTGAACTGGCTGCTATGGTGTTGGTGGATACCATTACACGGCTGATTCCCGGCGCGCTAGGGCACGACCAGTCGGCGGTTGAGGATTCATTCTCCTCGGGTTTGCTCGACTGTCCCCACTATACCCGGCCCGAACAGTACCGGGGTGTGGCGGTACCGGAAGTGTTGCTCTCGGGCAACCACGAAAGAATACGCCGCTGGCGCCTGAAGCAGGCACTGGCGCGCACACAGCAGCGTCGACCCGACCTTTTGGATGGGCTGGAGCTGAACAAGGAGCAGAAGCAACTGTTGGAAGAAATTCAACAGGAGCGGAAATCCGATAAAACTTGATGCCGGATTCGCCGGGAGGCGGGAGTAGTTCGGTGAACTAGCTGAGAAGCTACATAAACTCTATTTGGGAGCAAATCCAAATGACTAACAAAATTATCCAGCAGCTGGAGCAGGAACAGCTGAAGAGCGAAGTACCTCCCTTCGCGCCGGGCGACACTGTAATCGTTCAAGTGAAAGTAAAAGAAGGTAACCGCGAGCGTCTGCAGGCGTTCGAAGGTGTGGTAATCGGCAAGCGCAACCGCGGCCTGAACTCCTCCTTTACCGTGCGTAAAATCTCCCACGGTGTTGGTGTTGAGCGTACTTTCCAGACTCACAGCCCGCTGGTTGACAGCATCAAGGTTAAGCGTCGTGGTGACGTACGCCAGGCTAAACTCTACTACCTGCGCAGCCTGACTGGTAAAGCCGCACGTATTAAAGAGAAGCTTAACTAAGCACCTCTCATACAGCTCGCAGAAAAGCCGGGGTTATTCTCCGGCTTTTTTGTATCCGTAGTCTTCCCTTTATGGCCAGTCATGTGCCAAGCCCGAAAGGCTGAATTGCCATGGAAGTGCATTTGAACTTCTGGCCTCACGCTTCTCCCTTTGTCCCCGACAGCTACGCTATCTACCCCTGTATCCTTTAGATCAGCGCACAACTTGGGAGTTTGTACGTAGTGTCCAGTGCCTGAATATGTTAAAACGCGCCATGTGGATCTGAAATGGCATATAGCTGCCATACTGGCTGGAACTGAAGGCCGACGTTTGAGTCGAACCTCATTGAGAATTTAAGGAGCAATCGGTAATGATGCTTATCAAGAAGCCGCTGGCGCTCGCTGGAGTGCTGCTCGGTCTGCTTGGCCCAGCGGCCCTTGCAGAGGTCGACGCAAACGTTGCGAAGACAATCAAAGCCCGCCTTGAGGCAAGTAACCCCAAGCCTACTTATGGTGAAGTGCGTGAGACCCCGATCGAGGGGCTCTACGAAGTAGAGCTTGACGGTGGTAGCAGTACTCTGTTTGTCTCAGCCGATGGCAACCATTTTATTCTGGGGGACCTGTTCCAGGCTAAGACTGGCGGAGGCTTTGCGAACCTCTCTGAGGGGCGCCGAGCAACTCGCCGGGCCAAGGTGATGGAAACCCAAAGCATCGACGATATGATCGTCTTCTCGCCCAAAGGCGAGACCAAAGCGCGTATCTATGTTTTCACCGATGTCGACTGTGGCTATTGCCGCAAGTTGCACCAGGATGTTCCTGAGCTGAACAAGCGCGGGATCGAAGTAAGATATTTGGCATTCCCGCGCGGAGGCCTGCAATCTCTGGGTTATCGCAAGCTCGCTACTGCCTGGTGTGCCGATGACACCAATAAAACGCTCACCGCATTGAAGAACCGCGAAAACGTGCCTTTGCAGGTCTGCAATAACAACCCGGTTGCCGCCCAATATAAATTGGGTAACGAGGTGATCGATGTACGCGGCACGCCCACTATTGTGATGGAGGATGGCAGGGTTGTGCCCGGTTATCTGCCTCCAGCCACTCTAATTAAAGAGCTGGGTATTTAAGATCAGCGGAAGAAAGCGGCCTCTCTAAAGCGGCCGCTTTTTTATCTAAGTCGGGCTCTTCAATGCTACTTTACGTGGCTGAGTCATATTCTCTGGAGCGAGAATATCATTTAACTCTTCCTCACTTAGTAACCCCTCATCCAAAATCAACTGCTTGACGCTCGCGCCCGTCATCAATGCTTGCTGGGCAATACGAGTGGCATTTTCGTAGCCGATAAACGGATTTACCGCGGTGATCAGGCCGATACTGTTTTCTACCAACTGCCGGCAATGCTCTTCATTCGCGCTGATGCCATTGACACAGCGTTGAGCCAAGGTATGCATGGCTTGGGTCATTAAGCGCATAGACTGTAGCAAGTTGAAGGCGATAACTGGTTCCATGACATTTAACTGCAGCTGGCCCGATTCCGCTGCCAAGGTGATTGTCAGGTCGTTACCGATTACTTGGTAGGCCACCTGGTTGACCACCTCGGGAATTACTGGATTTACCTTACCAGGCATAATGGAGGAGCCTGGCTGCATCGGTGGCAGATTGATTTCATTGAGACCTGCGCGAGGGCCGCTGGAGAGAAGGCGTAGGTCGCTGCAGATCTTTGAAATTTTTACTGCGATACGTTTCATTACCCCGGAAAACATGACGAAGGCACCCATATCAGAAGTGGCCTCTACTAGATTTTCCGCGCAGACAAAGTCGATGCTGGAAATTTCAGACAGTGCCGATACAACCAGTTGACGATATTGCGGGTCGGTATTAATACCTGTACCGATTGCGGTGCCGCCCATATTAATTTCTTTAAACAGGGCTACTAGCTCTTTAACCCGAGCGACATCTTCACGAATGGTTGCAGCAAAAGCGGCAAACTCCTGCCCCAGGGTCATGGGTACTGCATCCTGTAGCTGGGTGCGGCCCATTTTAATAACCTGTGCAAATTCCTTGGCTTTGCCATCAAATTCGATACACAGCTCCTCCATAGACTGCACCAGGTCGTTGTAGCTGAGCAGGACTGCTAGGTTGATGGAGGAGGGGTAAACATCGTTGGTGGATTGCGATAGGTTTACATGGTTGTTGGGGTGAGCGTTTTTGTATTCACCCTTATTGTGGCCGAGCAATTCCAGCGCGCGATTGGCAATTACTTCATTGGCGTTCATATTGGTGGAGGTGCCGGCACCGCCTTGAATCATGTCTACCAGGAATTGATCGTGCAGCTTGCCTTCAATAATTTCATCGCAGGCTTTGGCAATTGCCGCTTCCAGGTTCTTTTCCAGGTAGCCGAGTTCGCAGTTGGCATGAGCCGCAGCCTTCTTCACCATGGCCAGCGCTTTGACCAAATTAGGGAAGTGGTTGAGGGTGATACCAGTAATTTGGAAGTTTTCCAGGGCGCGCAGGGTTTGAATGCCAAAATAGACATCGGCCGGTACTTCGCGCTCTCCGAGCAAGTCTTTTTCGGTGCGGTATTCACTACTGGTAGTGAATACCGGCATGGGTTTTAGGGTGTGGAAATCGTTTGTCATGGACTTCTGCTTTCTCTTCATCTGCATAAGGGCAAGTGCACCAATAACCAGAATTAACCTGGGTTACGGGGTGCCCGTGGTTGTTATCATTTGGGCCTCTTGGTTGGGCCTTTAATAGAAATTCATGCTTAAAGTGGAGTGGCAAAAAAACTCTGTGGACCTTCAGTGTTTGAGGCTCGGATATTTTCGCGAATACTGCGATTGATCTCATCGGAATCCGGGCCAAATACCCCGCACAGTTTTAATGCGTTTTTGATGCTGATATTACGTCCGAGAGATTCCAGCAATACTTTTGTACATACGGGTTCGCGCCGGTCACTGGCAGAGGCGCCCAGCTTGAGGCCGGATAAATAACTCACTCGGCTTTTATAGGTGGGATAGAGGATTGTCTGGGCGATTTCGTTGCGTGTCAGCGCTTCGTAGCCAATCAAAAATATACGCTCAGAGAGAAAAAGCAGCATGCCTTTGTAGCGGGACTTGTACCACTCCTCCCTATCTGGATAGCGCATGCGCTCGAAGCGCTGGAAGTAATATCCTTCCCCATCGGACTCGATATGCAGCAGGCTGCGAATAATATGATCGGGAAAAGTCATCGAGTAGTGATATTCAAAGTAAAAGCCCAGGTATTTATCAGCGCGCCCCTGTGACTCCCGCATTAGCAAGTCAATATCCATAGAGTAGGGGCGGGAGGATTCGACAGTCGTAGCGGTGCGGCGCACCCGAACAATTTGCTCAAACTGTTCGGCGGGCATCAAAATTTCATGGGGTTCAACACCAAAGAAGTGGCAGATTTTACTGAGAGTGTACTGTGAGGGCTGAGTATTGCCGCTGAGGTATTTGTTAAATTGTGCTCGGTTCACACCCATGCGCCGACACACTTCGGCGATGGAGCGATAGAAACTGCACAGCAGGCGTAAGTTTTGTGAAAAATTATTGCTCATCAAGGAGTATCTGCTTCTGGTCTAAATGCCCAGTATTTTCCTCTAAACCAATACCTGGCCACATTTGGTCGCCCGATAAAAAGCCGTCGGGATTTATATCTGCAACGATAAGCTAGCAGAATTTTTTCTGCGCATTGCTCAATAAATCCCGTTTGATTTTGTTAGGGGGTGCATTCCCCGCATAGCGGGGTTTCCATTAAGTCTTTAACTTCACTGTTTGTGTGGTTCATGGCTAACAGGTGATTCAATTTGGCATAGCAGGCTTCGCTGGTCATATCCAGGCCACCGATCACACCGGCGCGCAGTAGTGCGGAGCCGGCAGCGTACTTGCCGAGATCCACATGGTTTTCCAGGCATTGTGATACCGCCACACAAATAATTCCCAGCTCTGTAGCTCTGGTAAGCTGCTCGGTAAATGCCTGATTGTCGGTGGGGGCATTGCCGGTACCGTAGGTTTCAATCACTATACCGCGTGGGCGTGCTTCAATAACTTTACTGAGAAACAGCGGAGTAATTCCGGGGAATAGTTTCACTAATACAACGCTGCCATCGGCGTTATCGGGGATTTCAAACTGCGGTGTGTCTCCGTGCATCAATAAAGCATTAGGATCGATATGCACCTGGATGCCCACTTCGCCGAGGCTCGGATAATTGGGACTGGAGAAGGCATCCAGTGAGCCGGAGCTAACTTTTACCGCACGGTTGCCACGCAACAGCTTGCCGTTAAAGTAGAGGCAGACCTCACCGATACTATCTGAACCGCTCAATAGCAAGGCGGCGATTAAATTGTTATAGGCGTCGCTGCGCATTTCCCGCAAGGGGATCTGAGAGCCGGTTACCACTACCGGTTTGGCCAGTCCCTGCAGGGCGAAGGACAGCGCGGAGGCGGTATAAGCCATAGTATCGGTGCCGTGCAGCACAACAAAGCCTGTGTAGTGGCTATAGTTGTCGCGTATCAGGGCGGCGATGCGGTACCAGTCCTGGGGCTGCATATTGGCGCTGTCGAGGAGCGGGTCGAGGGCCTGGAAATCATAGCTCGGCAGTTGGCCGATCACATCCTGTAGCAGGCGCTGCAGGGCATCTTCAAGATCGGCGTCCGGCACATAGCCGGATTCACTGCGGCGCATTCCCAGGGTTCCGCCAGTATAAAGGATAAGGGTTTTTTTCATCACTCGACCGCTATCTGAGTCCGTTTTTCAGTGCGCCCATTTTTTGGAAAAGGCGCGGTGGATGCAATTTCGCAGGTTGCTGGTACCTGATGCTAGTAGATGCACTTATAGCATCTACTGAGGATGGCTCCTATTTCAAGGAGTTCTTTTGGGTGACAAAAGTTTCGTTTACCCCATCGTTGAGGGTGGAGTTTGGCTGGCGCAATTTTATTGACTTTTTTGCTTTCAGCTCGGTAAGGTTGTCGATATTTTGTTAATTTTATTTGTTTTTATTGCGTCTTCTCCTGGTGTGGCATTTTAGGTTGGGGTGCATTACCGGGGGCCTACGCGCGGAGGGAATTTGTGAGCGCAACAATTGAAGACGTCGCAGAGGCGGCGGATCAGATGCCTGCGGTAGAGCCGCAGCGTGCAGTGCGTATTGGTGTTTGCGGTTTGGGCACGGTGGGCAGCGGAACAATCAATGTCCTGGCGCGCAATGGAAACGAAGTGGCCGCGCGTTGTGGCCGTTCGGTAGTGATTGAGCAGGTCGGGGCCCGCCGCGACAACCCCGATTGCGATACCAGTGAGCTGGATGTTACCCGCGATATCTTCGATGTCGCCAACAACCCCAATGTCGACATTTTGGTGGAGCTGATTGGCGGCACCACGGTAGCGCGCGAGCTGGTCTTGGTGGCAATTGAAAACGGCAAGCATGTGGTGACCGCGAACAAGGCACTGATCGCCGAGCACGGTAATGAGCTGTTTGAACTGGCCGCACAAAAGGGCGTCACCATTGCCTATGAAGCGGCCGTGGCCGGCGGCATCCCTATTATTAAATCCCTGCGCGAAGGCCTGGTGGGCAACCGCATCGAATGGCTCGCCGGCATTATTAATGGCACAGGAAATTATATCCTCACTGAAATGCGCGAGAAGGGGCGCAGTTTTGATGAGGCTCTGGTTCAGGCACAGGCTCTGGGATATGCAGAAGCAGACCCGACCTTCGATGTAGAAGGCATCGATGCTGCGCACAAGCTGGTAATTATGGCCTCCCTGGCTTTCACTATCCCGCTTGCCTTCGACAAGGTATATACCGAGGGTATCAGCCGCATTTGTCCGGAGGATATCCGCTATGCCGATGAACTCGGCTATCGCATTAAACATCTGGGCATCGCACGCCGCACAGAGCAGGGGGTGGAACTGCGGGTACATCCAACCCTGATTCCACAGCGTCGCCTGATCGCCAATGTAAATGGTGTGATGAATGCGGTGTTGGTCAACGGCGATGCGGTGGGGCCAACGCTGTATTACGGCGCAGGCGCCGGTGCCGAAGCTACAGCCTCGGCAGTGATTGCCGATATTGTCGATGTGGCGCGCACCCTGGATGCCAAGCCGGATCAGCGGGTACCGGCTGCCGGGGTGGCCTTGGCAGAGCAGGGCGATACCCTGGTGTTGCCGGAGGAAGAGGTGGTCACCAGCTATTACCTGCGTATTTCCGCTCATGATAAGCCGGGTGTTATGTCCAAGGTGGCAACTATTTGTAGCGATCAGGGCATCAGCATTGAGGCCCTGATCCAGCACGAGCCGGTCGATGGGGAAGAGTTGGTCCCAGTGGTGATTCTCACCAGCCGTGCCAGGGAGGCCTGCCTGCGCGAAGCGGTTACACAAATTGAGGCCCTGGATACGGTTGAAGGGAAAGTGGTGCGTATTCGCGTGGAGAGCCTCGGTTAAGCCCTCTCCCCTATTGCTAGATGGCGCCTTTCTCTATGAATAGGCGCCAGTTTTCTTTATTGCCTACGAGATCCAAGAGCGAAACAACACCGTGAAATTTGTCAGCACCCGCGGCCGCGCGCCGTCTCTCTCTTTTGCCGATACTGTCCTCACCGGGCTCGCCAGCGATGGCGGTCTCTATGTGCCCGAGTCACTGCCGCAATTTTCCCGAGAGGATATTGCGGCTATGGCGGGTATGGATTACCAGCGGTTGGCTTTTGAAATTATTCGGCCGTTTGTGGGAGAGGATCTCAGTGAGCGGGAGCTGCGCAATATTATCGAGCGCTCCTATGGTTTGGGGCAGGGTCAGTTTCGTCACAGGGCGGTAGCGCCTTTGGTACAGACCGATACCAATGAGTGGATTCTTGAGCTTTTCCACGGCCCGACTTTGGCCTTTAAAGATTTTGCCCTGCAGTTTCTCGGTCAGTTGTTCGACCACCTGCTGAAAAAGCGTGGTGAGCGCGTGGTGGTGATGGGGGCGACTTCCGGGGATACCGGTTCGGCGGCGATTGAAGGCTGCCGCCACTGCGACAATATCGATATTTTTATTTTGCACCCCCACAATCGGGTCTCAGAAGTACAGCGCCGGCAGATGACCACAGTGCTGTCAGACAATGTGTTCAATATCGCCATGGAAGGTAATTTCGACGATTGCCAGAATATGGTGAAGGCCAGCTTCGCCAACCAGTCCTTTTTGCCCGATGGGCGCCGTTTAGTGGCGGTGAACTCCATTAATTGGGCGCGCATTATGGCGCAGATTGTCTACTACTTTTACGCCGCCTTGCGCCTTGGCGCACCGGAAAAAACGGTAAATTTCTCCGTGCCCACCGGCAACTTCGGCGATATTTTTGCCGGTTATCTGGCAAAGCAGATGGGTTTGCCAATCGACCAGTTGGTGATCGCTACCAATGCCAACGATATCCTGCACCGCTGCATCAGCGATAACGATCACACGCCCAAACCGCTGATACACAGCCTGTCGCCCAGCATGGATATCATGGTGTCGAGCAATTTTGAGCGCCTGCTGTTTGATCTCTACGGCCGCGATAGTGCCGCAGTGGCGGAGTTGCTGGCAGATCGCAGTGTACCTATGCACTTGAGCGAATCGGCCCTGGCGCAGGCCCAAAAGACATTTTCCAGCTATAGGGTCGACGATGCGCGTACTATTGAGGTGATTCGTGAACAGTACCAGGCGACCGGCTATCTGCTCGATCCCCATACCGCTATTGGTGTCGAGGCCTCAAGAAGAGTGCGTCGCTCCGCCGAGCAGCCAATGGTTTGCTTATCCACCGCACACCCGGCAAAATTCCCCGATGCTGTGGCGCAGGCACTGCCACAAACCGAAATCCCCCTGCCGGCCCATATGCTGGACCTCTGGCAACGCGAAGAGCGATTCAAGGTGCTGCCCAACGACTTGTCCCAGGTGCACGATTATATGGCGACCATGCTGTCCGAAGGGCACTAGCTGGCGCAGCGAGGGACTTGGCGGCCGGATTAAAAATAGCTGAGAGAGAATGAATACAACAATTCAGCGGCGGCCAGTGGATTTTTCCACTGGCCGTTTTGCTTCTGAAACCCCCCAAATTTTACAGAGGGTACTGCTTGGTCGCGGTATCGTCAGCGAGGAAGCCCTGGACCACAGCCTCGCCAAGCTGCAACAACCACAGTCGATGCGGGGGCTGGATATAGCGGTGACACTGCTGGTGGAAGCCGTGCGGGCGCAACAGAAGATCTTGATCGTCGGTGACTTCGATGCCGATGGTGCCACCAGCAGCACGCTCGCCGTGCTGGCACTGGGGGCCATGGGTGCGCCGGGCGTGGACTTCCTGGTGCCGAACCGCTTTGATTTTGGTTACGGCCTCACCCCGGAAATCGTAGAGGTGGCCAAGGATTACGCCCCGGATATGCTGATCACCGTGGATAACGGCATCAGCAGTATCGATGGGGTGGCGGCGGCCAAGGCCGCAGGCATGACAGTGATCGTAACCGATCACCACCTGCCCGGCAGTGAGCTGCCGGGTGCCGATGCCATTGTGAACCCGAACCAGCCGAACTGTGATTTCCCCAGTAAGAATCTCGCCGGTGTGGGAGTTATCTTTTACCTGTTGAGTCGTCTACGCAGTGCCCTGCAGGAATGCGGTTGGTTTGCGCAGAGCGGTATCGCTCCGCCGAATATGGCCGAATTTCTCGATTTGGTGGCGCTCGGCACTGTCGCTGACCTGGTGCCGCTGGATCACAACAACCGCATTCTGGTGCACCAGGGTATCGCCCGTATTCGTTCCGGGCGCTGCCGACCCGGTATTTCCGCTTTATTAGAGGTGGCCGGGCGAGACCAACGCAGGCTTTCCACCACCGATATTGGTTTTATCCTGGGGCCACGTATCAATGCGGCCGGGCGCCTGGATGATATTGGCACAGGCATCCGCTGCCTCCTGACCCGCGATCCCAGTGAAGCTCGTGAGTTGGCGGGGGAGCTGGATATGCTCAACCGGGACCGCAAGGCCATAGAGCAGGGTATGCAGCGGGAAGCTCTAGCGGCGTTGGAAGAACTGCAGCTGGAGGGGGAAATTCCCTGGAGCCTGTGTCTCTACGATGCCAATTGGCATCAAGGGGTGGTGGGTATTCTTGCCAGTCGTATCAAGGAGAAATTCCACCGCCCGGTAATTGCCTTTGCCGAAGGGGATAACGGCCTGGTAAAAGGCTCGGCGCGTTCCATACCCGGCTTACATATCCGCGATGCCCTGAGCGATGTGGCCGCAGCCAATCCTGAGCTGATCAGTAAATTCGGCGGTCATGCCATGGCCGCAGGGTTGAGTCTGCCTGCACAAAACCTCGATGCTTTCCGGGCGGAGTTTGAACGAGTGGTGCGCAAGCGCCTGGATGAGAATCAATTGCAGGCCGTGATCGATTCCGATGGTGAATTGGATATTGCAGACTACACCCTGCAAACCGCGGCCCTGTTGCGTGCCTGTGCCCCCTGGGGGCAGGCGTTTCCCGAGCCGGTCTTCGATGGCGAGTTTCTATTGCTTCAGCAACGCATTGTCGGCGAGCGGCACCTGAAAATGGTGGTCGCTCCGCCGCAGGCGCCACAGCTGGCCCTTGATGCCATTGCTTTTAATATAGATACAGACCAGTGGCCGCAGCCCACCGAGCGAGTGCGCCTGGCTTACAAGTTAGACGTCAATGAATTTCGTGGGCGCGAATCCCTGCAATTAATGGTGAGCCTGCTGGAGGCTATATAGGAGCACCTTTCGGGAAGTTGTGAATTGCTTGGAGCTTGTTCACAACAGTAATAAAAAGTGGTTGGAAGTAAAAAGTAGTGAAACGTAAACAAGTCCAGGCCGAAGTCCTGCTGTTATTAGCCGCTCTTTTCTGGGGCGTCGCCTTTGTGCCACAAAAGATCGCCATGGCAGATATTGAGCCGTTGGCGTTCAATGCCTGGCGCTTTATCCTCGGCGGCCTGATTTTAGTGCCTATCGTTTATTGGCTATCTTCGCGCAGAGATGCCCAACCTGGCGAGGCGAACGGACATACCGTTAGCCACCGCTGGAGAGCCTGTTTACCCGGCGGTGCTCTACTCGGTTTTTGGTTGTTCCTAGGTGCGGCGCTGCAACAGATCAGCCTGCTCTACACCACTGCTGGCCGCGCTGGTTTTATCACCGGGTTTTACCTCCTGTTGGTGCCGGTTATCGGTTTGTCCCTCGGGCATAAAACCAATCGCTGGACTTGGGGCGGTATTGGTCTGGCTTTATTTGGCCTCTACTGGCTGGCGGACTTCAGTGAAGAATCTCAGTTAGTTGGCGACCTGATGGTGTTTGCCAGTGCTTTTGTCTTCGCCATCCAGGTGCTCTCTGCGGATCGCTTGGTGAAACGCTACGATGCACTGCGTCTGGCCTGTATTCAGTTTCTGGTCTGTGGTCTGTTGTCGGCCCTGGCATCCCTCTTCACCGAGCAGGCAACGATACAATCCGCTGTGGATGCGGCCTGGCCGATCGCCTACATGATGATTTTCTCCACTGCGCTGGCATTTACTTTCCAGTTGTTGGCTCAGCGCCATGCGGCACCATCCCACGCCACGGTGATTATGAGCCTGGAGGCGGTGTTTGCTCTAGCGGCAGGCTGGTTATTCCTTAATGAGATGCTTAACACCACAGAATTGATTGGCTGTGGCCTGATGCTGGCTGGGATGCTGGTAAGCCATTATGGGAACCACAGTGGTACCCATCACTAGGAAAATACAATGGAATTGTCTGTACTCGCGCTTTTTGTCCCCGCCAGCTTTTTTGCCTCGGTAACCCCGGGACTGTGCATGATGCTGGCCCTAAGCCTTGGTATTACGGTGGGGGTGCGCCACACCCTGTGGATGATGGTTGGCGAGCTGGTAGGAGTAGCGCTAGTGGCCTTGGCTACGGTGCTCGGTGCGGCGGTGGTAATGGTGCAGTATCCCACTGTATTTCAGCTATTTAAATACTGCGGCGGTGCCTACCTCGCCTGGATGGGCATACAGATGTGGCGTTCCCGGGGGCAGCTGGCTTCTCTTGATGCGGCACAGGGGCGCGCCCGGCCCTCCGCAAAAGCGCTGATGGTTCAGGGGTTTATTACTGCGGTTGCAAATCCTAAGGGGTGGGCCTTCTTTATTGCTCTGTTGCCGCCCTTTATCAACCAAAGCAAGCCCTTGGCACCGCAGCTTTCTATGTTGATCGCCACCATACTGTTGCTGGAAACCTTGTGTTTGCTGATTTACGCTGGGGGTGGTCAGGCCCTCAGTCGCCTGCTGGAACGCGCTGAAAATGTACGTTTAATTAACCGTATTTCCGGTACTTTGATGTTACTGGTGGGAGCCTGGCTGGCGCTGTCTTAAGCTGGGTGGCCATTGCTTTATGGAGGAAGTGTGATGGTGAAAATAAAATTGTCTGCTTTGCTGGTGCTGACTTTACTGGCTATGGCGGCCTGCGGTGGAGCCAAGGAGGAAAAGGCTATGGAAAATCAGGTAGAGAATACCCCGGGCTCCAGTCAGCCAGAGGTGACGTCCAACCCTCCCGCAACTAGGTCGGGCGAACTGGTTTGGGTCTATCGCAAGAGTGGCCGCAAGCAGTGTGAGGGCGGTGGCATGACTTTACAGCAGAGTCAGGCCAAGTTACGGGAAAATGGTTTGATGGTGCAGGAATCCCGCTGCGGTGTGCGCACAGATCGAATGTTTCCGGCTGTCTGTGGTGCGCCCACAGGGGATATATTGTTGCACTTGATCAGTATGGATGCTCTGGATGCCGCCCTGGAGCTGGGTTACGACCCCGCCGAAAAGATGCAGTATCAATTTTCCCAGTGCCGGGATAACAGCGCTTAAGGGTAAACTCTAGTGGTCAATAGGTTGGGAGTTGGCAGTGAATATTTCTCAGGCGGCACAGCATTCGGGGCTCAGTAGTAAGGCCCTGCGCCACTATGAATCGATCGGTTTGGTGACTCCCGCGCGCAAGGCCAATGGCTACCGCCATTACACCGAGGACAATCTGGAGACCTTGCGCTTTATCCAGCGCGCTCGCGCCTGCGGCTTCTCCATAGAGGAGGTACGCACTCTGTTGGGGCTTAAGGGTAATCCCGAGCGACACAGCCGCGAAACCAAGCAGTTGGTGCACGAAAAACTCTCCATGCTGGAAACCCAGTTGCGCGATATGTTGGCAATGCGTGAAACCCTACATTCGTTTATCGACAGTTGTGCCGGTGATGACTCACCGGACTGCGCGATTTTGCAGCAGTTATCCGGCCAGTTTGGCAAATAGGGATTTTGCGCAATTTACAGCGGCTGGCTGACTGGAAGGACCCCCGCGCGCTGCGGTAGAATGCGCGCCGCTTTTTATTTTGTCCGGACACCGAAAGTTCATGGAAATCAATCCCCTCCTCAATCAATTAAAAGACCTCGAAGAGCGCACTGACGTTCTTAGGGGGTATCTTTGACTACGCCAGCAAGAAAGAACGTCTTACCGAAGTAGAGCTGGAGCTAGCTGAGCCGAGCGTTTGGGACGACCCCAACCGCGCGCAGGAACTGGGGCGCGAGCGCTCTTCCCTGGAAACGGTGGTTAATACCATCGAAAACCTCGACTCCGGCATTGCCGATTGCCGCGAGCTGTTGGAAATGGCAGTCGAGGAAAATGATGAGGACTCCGTAGGGGAGGTCTCCACTGAGATCGAAGGTCTCCAGCAGCAGCTGGGGATTCTGGAATTCCGCCGTATGTTCTCCGGCGAGAACGACGAGAACAATGCCTACCTGGATATTCAGGCCGGCTCCGGCGGTACCGAGGCCCAGGACTGGGCGGAAATGATCCTGCGTATGTACCTGCGCTGGGGTGAAGCCCATGGCTTCAAGACCACCCTGGAAGAGGTCTCCGCAGGGGAAGTTGCCGGTATCAAGAGCGCCACCGTGCACTTTGCCGGCGATCATGCCTTCGGCTGGCTGCGCACAGAGACCGGCGTACATCGCCTGGTACGCAAATCGCCGTTTGATTCCGGCAACCGCCGTCACACTTCTTTCAGCTCGGTATTTGTGTCGCCGGAAATCGATGACAATATCGAGATTGAAATCGACAAATCTCAGGTGCGTGAAGACACCTACCGCGCGTCTGGCGCCGGTGGTCAGCACGTGAACAAAACCGATTCTGCGGTACGTTTGACCCACACAGAATCTGGCATCGTCGTACAGTGCCAGAGCGAGCGCTCCCAGCACCAGAACCGCGATAAAGCCTGGAAAATGCTGCGCGCAAAAATGTACGAGCAGGAAATGCTCAAGCGCAACGCAGAGAAGCAGGCCATGGAAGACAGCAAGGCCGACATCGGTTGGGGCAGCCAGATCCGCTCCTACGTGTTGGACGACCAGCGTATCAAGGACCTGCGTACCAGTGTCCAGACCAGCAACTGCCAGGCAGTACTGGACGGAGACCTGGACCAGTTTATCGAAGCCAGCCTCAAAGCCGGCCTCTGATTTAAAGACTCCACTCTCACCGCGTCCCTCGTCTCTCACTAATGGGACGAGGGGTAATATCACTCACAAAACTGATAGATCACCATGACTGATATCCAGCAAGACGAAAACAAACTGATCGCCGAGCGCCGCACCAAGCTTTCCGCTCTACGCGAGAAGGGCAATGCTTTCCCCAACAGTTTTCGCCGCGAGAACCTCGCTGCCGACCTGCAAGCTGAGTTCGGCGATAAACAGAAAGAGGAGCTGGAAGAACTGGGTAAACGGGCGTGCGTAGCGGGGCGAATCCTGGCGAAACGCGGACCCTTTATGGTGATCCAGGATGTGTCTGACCGTATCCAGCTCTATGCCGATAAAGCGGCACAAAAAGATATTAAAGAGCGCTTCGGTGCCTGGGATATCGGCGATATCGTCGGCGTAAAAGGCACACTGCACAAATCCGGAAAGGGCGATCTCTACGTCAACTGTGAAGAGTACAGCCTGCTGACCAAAGCGCTGCGCCCGCTGCCGGAAAAGTTCCACGGCATCGCCGACCAGGAAATGCGTTATCGCCAGCGCTATGTGGACCTGATCGCCACGCCGGAAGCCCGCGAAGTGTTCCGCGTGCGCTCTAAAGTGATCGAGTACATTCGCGACTTCCTCAACGGCCAGCAGTTTATGGAAGTGGAAACGCCCATGTTGCAGGTTATTCCCGGTGGTGCCAGTGCGCGTCCGTTCGTTACCCACCACAATGCGCTGGATATCGATATGTACCTGCGTATTGCCCCGGAGCTGTACCTGAAGCGTCTGGTTGTGGGTGGTTTTGAGCGGGTTTACGAGATCAACCGCAACTTCCGCAACGAGGGTCTGTCCACGCGCCACAACCCCGAATTCACCATGCTTGAGTTTTACCAGGCGTACGCGGACTACAACGACCTGATGGATCTCACCGAGAAGATGCTGCGCGGTATCTGTGAAGATGTACTGGGCTCCACCACTGTGGAATACCAGGACAGCAGCTACGACTTCTCCAAGCCGTTCGCGCGGTTGTCTGTGTTCGACTCCATCCTGCACTACAACCCGGAACTGACTGCGGCTGATATCGACAATATCGAATCCGCCCGCGCGGTAGCCGAGAAGCTGGAAATCCCGCTGAAAGATAGCTGGGGCCTGGGTAAGGTACAGATCGAGATCTTCGAGAAGACTGTAGAGCACCGTCTCGACCAGCCGACCTTTATCACTGAGTACCCAACTGAAGTGTCTCCGTTGGCTCGTCGCAACGATGACAATCCGTTTGTCACCGACCGCTTTGAATTCTTCGTTGGCGGCCGCGAGATTGCCAATGGTTTCTCCGAGTTGAACGACGCGGAAGATCAGGCCGAACGCTTTAAAGCCCAGGTTGCGGAGAAAGATGCCGGTGACGACGAAGCCATGCATTACGACGCCGACTATATCCGCGCGCTGGAATACGGCCTGCCGCCCACCGCTGGTGAGGGCATCGGCATCGACCGTCTGGTAATGCTGTTTACCAACTCTCCATCGATTCGCGACGTACTGCTGTTCCCGCATATGCGCCCTGAAGCGAACGACTAAGCGAACAAAAACGTAAACCCTGCGCACTATCCCAAGTGCCTACAGCTGCCGCGCCATTTCCGGCGCGGTGCTTTCCCTTCGGTCAATTCCCCGCCTGGCTATCGCTATCTATTCTTAATGGATGCTTATTGAGATTGAACCTCGGTAAAACCATTAAATGGAGATGCTCTTGTCAGTAATAAGGGCGGTGGCAATTATTTCTGGATTAATAGCGCTTTTTTTTTCGTGTGCAATTTCAGCCCAATATGCGCCTCAGAGCCGCCCCCCTGCGACAACCGTAGATGACTGGCGCTTTGCGGCCACCCCCTACATTTTTCTGCCACTTCGCACCAAAGGAAAGGCCACAGTGGCGGATACCACTGTGGATGTAGATCTGAACTTAAGAAAAACCCTAGAGCTCCTGAATGCGGCTTTTTCTGTACGTTTGGAAGCTTGGAGAGGACGCTTTGGCCTGGTTTCGGACCTCTATTATGTACACCTCAATTTAAATGAGGGCACAACGATTGCGCCACCCCGAAATCCCCAGTTGGATATAGATGTTGATATCGATGTGAATGTGGATGTTCATCAGGCGTGGGTGGCTGCATTTGGCGCTTACCGGGTACTGCAAGGCCATTTTGGCGAAAGCGAGCGGCGCTATTTTTGGGATATAGGCGTGGGTGTACGTTGGAATCGCCTGAGGCAGGAAGTGAAAGCCCGCGTGGGTATTGATATCGGCAGAATGCCAGAAATCCAAAATCGTTTGGGCGGCCGCAAAAGTTGGTGGGAGCCGACTATTGGTACCCGTGTGGGCTTTGCTGTGAATGACTGCCTGACCCTGGGGGCGCGTACCGAAATCGGCGGTTTTGGAGCTGGTGGTGATGATTTGCAGTGGAATCTATTGGCAGGATTAGACTGGCGCGCCTGGAAAACCACCTCATTGCGCCTGGGCTACCAATATTACAGTATTAATTATTCCGATCGACTTTCTGATGGTCGCTTTGCCTATGATATTACCCAGCATGGACCCTATCTAGCGGTGACCTGGCGCTGGTAAATAGAATAGTTTTTTGTTTCTGCGCTGAGCTTGGTTTCCCTTTATAAATACCTCTTATTAGTGATTAATATCTGTTAAAAAATTTTCCGTGATCAATTTTTTAAAGTGGGCGCTGATAGGGGTGAAAATATAAAAAATGCTTCTATTTGGTTCTAATGTTCTATTTTTGTGGTTGATTGATTTGCTGGAAAGTTTAAGTCAGGAGCGAATTTCCATTTTAAATGGCAGTTATGATAATGACGGTTGAAATTATCATTTTATGAGTCTGCAAGGATATATGGAATTATAGTGCGTAAGGCTATTAGAGATAATGCAGGCGCGTTTTTATGTTGTGGCAGTTCTATCAATATCATCAGAGCTCCTTTAATTTGGAGGATATTGATAGTAGAGGTCGATACAATATAGATGAAGAGCATCTAAGTGATGTGATATCTGGCAATGTAGAATGTGATGCATTTGTTGTTCTGATTGAAGGTGGGATTGCTGGTTTTGTAACTATAGAGTAAGCCGAAATTGTTGGTATGGAAATGCCGGAATTGTCTGATATCTTTATTCTTCCAAAATATCGCAGTCAAGGGGTGGCAAGTAAAATAGCTAGGGGTTTTATGCTTAAAGAAATCGGTCAGTTGTATGCGGAAATCTATCAGGGGGATACTTTTGCTCTTCAGTTTTGGGAGGGTGTTTTATAAAAAATTAATGTAGCAGAAATCAGTAAAGTTGAGTCTCCTAGAAAATCTAGCATTTCATGATTATGTGGTAGCAAATATCTAGTAGATGGAGGTATTTTTAAATGTAAGTTTTGTTGTGCAGTAATATTTTGATAAAGTTGATTTTCTGTGTGTGATAAATGGAGTTGGGGGTTTGGTTTCTGCGGAGTGAATGATAGGATTGTTGAAATGTTGCTTATTGCGCTTGAGTTGATAGGGTCTGAGGCCGGTACCCTTGCTGTTAGATATTCGATAAAAGTTAGGCGTAACAGAAAAATAACGATGAATATAGAGGTCAATTCCTGGGTTTTTAAGAAGGTTAGACGTTACTGTTGATGAGTCGCAGTTGGATGGTTGAGGGAATCCGTATCTGCTATTGCATGTTGAGTTAGATTAAGTTTGAAAGCTTTGGCTTGGTGGGTGAGGTGATATAATTTAATCTTCGTAATTTTGCTTCCCTAAAGGTTCAGTGCATTATTGGAAAATTAAAATTTAACTATTGGAAATAAGATGAATTCAACGGTTCAATTAATTCAGCCGGTGGTGGCTTTGCTGGTTTGGTCAATGGTTATGTGGTTTTGGATGTATGTAACAAGATTGCCGGCGATTGCATCTATGAAAATGAAGTTGGATTCTGAAGTGCCATCCGGAGTCCAGATGTCACAGCTTCCGGCAAGGGTTAGATGGAAGGCGGATAATTATAATCATTTAATGGAGCAGCCTACTCTATTTTACGCAGTAGTTTTCTCATTGGCTTTTCTAGGCGCAGTCACGGAGTTTATCGTTTATACTGCTTGGGCATATGTGGGTTTAAGAGTGATTCATAGTCTTGTTCAGGCTTTAGTGAATAAAATAGAATTTCGCTTTGTTGTCTTCGTTTTATCCAATATTCCCTTAGTAATCATAATATGTAAAGCAGCGATTCAAGCCTTTAAATAGTGACTAAAAAAGCAAAACTATTCGTTATATTTTGGTGCTTGTTATTGGTTGAGGTGATATTACCTTGGCAAAGCTAATCTGATTTGCTGTGTGGCCACTGGCCTCGTTTTGCTGTCGAAGAAAGAGTGCTTTACCAACTCATCTGCTAAGGATCATCATGTCTCCCGAGATTGAATGTTTGTAAGTTGCAAATGGAGGAAAGCATCTTTTTGGCTACTAGTATTTGTTCTAGATTGACCTAGCCTAAGAGCAGGCCCTCTTGTTTGTGGGGTAGGTGGTTTTAATTCTTGGTAACTAGGGGGTAGCATCCCCATTTTTTTCTGTGTAAGTTTCCTGTTATTCGATTTTAGCCCATTTAATGGAAATAGTATTGTCGATTAATGGGCAAATAATACAAGGAGCTGCTCTTCTAGGGTGTAGATTTGGTAGTTATGCATGCTGAGAGGCCTCCAGTGGGGCTGTAGCGAAGTGAATTTATTTATCCCAGCTTATTCAGTGCAAAATACATAAAAGTCTGTAAGTGTTTCCAGTGTTGGAGGGCATTTAGACGTCCATGTAGAAACCCTGATTCAATTAAGTAAATGCAATCTGACTCGAAAATACACTAAGTTATTAATGGTAGGTTTTTAATTTATAATGATATCGGTGACTTTCTCCTTTAGGCTAAAAGATACTATTCGTTCTGAGATGTCCATATGTTATATGGATGCTATTTTCATTCAGCTCTAAGTAGGGTGTGATCGAATTTGTTTTTGGTTATGAGGCAGGGGGGAGTGGGTAATGGCGTGCAGAATGCACTCTGCTGGTGAGTTTAATAAGACCACTTGTGGGCGAATAGCAGTGATTATAAAAAATAATACCTTGTTGTTGGCCTGTTCCATTGAGTCTATAGGAGTGGTTACCTTTTCGGTTCTTGGTTACAAATCCAGTAAATAGAGTGCTGCTTGATTTGTGGCTGTCTTTAACTTTAAATCGTTAGATTTATTGTTCAATATAATGAGGCTTATAACTTCCTCTCTGGTAAAATCATGAATTAGATTTTACTGTTGCTGATTGTAATATTGGTTCTGGATTGGT
The DNA here is from genome assembly GCF_052467705.1 of Microbulbifer mixtoriginis (SeqCode). Lineage (NCBI taxonomy): Bacteria > Pseudomonadati > Pseudomonadota > Gammaproteobacteria > Cellvibrionales > Microbulbiferaceae > Microbulbifer > Microbulbifer mixtoriginis (SeqCode). The sequence goes on along the minus strand of NZ_CP174322.1, from coordinate 3,644,772 downwards.
TTTCTTGCTGTATTACGTTCACCAATTCATAACCCCTCTCAAAAGTCCAGAGTAAGGCAATGGCACAGCATATAGTGGCAATTGTGTAGCGTAGGTTAGATTCCCAGTTTTTCTGTCGAAGTCTGGCCAAATAAAGCAGAGGCCAGATTGCTAAAATTATTAAAATTTGACCAGCCTCTACGCCGAGATTAAAGGCTAACAAGCTCTGCCAAATATTAGGTGAATTGATGTTGAGTATTTCATGTAATACAAAGGAAAATCCTAGTCCATGTAGTAGGCCCAGCATCAAGGACGTCAAAAAAATTGTACGCTCGGTGGATATAGAGGTGATCGATTTTTGTCTCATTGAAAGCCAGGCAATATAAATTATGGAAATGGCGATTCCGGTTTCAATCAGTGGGACAAACCAGACAGTGTTAGGAATAAAACCAAAGAAACCTACGGATAGGGTAATACTGTGGCCGATAGTGAAGGCCGTGACACGCCAGAATAATAAGGGGAGAGCGAGGGCACCAAGACTAAGACAAAGTACAAAAAGCACATGATCTAGCCCCTGAATAATATGTACCATGCCCTCCTTTAGAAAGGTATTGATGGCATCTATACTGGAATAACGGATTTGAACAGGCTCTCGCATTAGCCCCCTAGAGCGGAAAATCTGGATTTTCCCAGGGTTATAACTGAGGATTAAATTTGCAGTATTTTCTTGATCGGGAAGCCCTGGATTCAGGGAGCTAAAGAGTTGATATTCTTCCAGCGGTTGCTGAGTGGGGTAATGGATGTGGATATCAACCAGTGTGTCACTGACATGGAGCGAGTTGTTAAGTGCTCTCTGTACAAAGTTATTAGAAAGGGCTCGTTTTGCCTCTGCAAGTGTGGCAAAGGCTGGCTCGTTGCCAATAGGATAAAGGCGTACTGACTTTACATGCCCTTTAAGCTCCTGATCAGTAGAGAGGATATGTGTCGCTGCTGCGGCAATATTGCCCAGCCCCTCAGGGTGGATTGTGAACTGTTCGACATCCACATAGTGAACCAATCGATCATTTTCCAGGCTGTTGCGAGTATATGGTACTTGATATGGAATTTTCCCCGAGTAGGGATCAATACCATGTTGCGCCTTATCCGCCAGTAAATAGGAAAGAGGCAGTCTCATATAGAGGCTGGCTCCATTGGCGCTGTGCTCAATATGTAGAATTCTTATATTTAGGTTTAGTGAAAAATGGGCTTCAGTGATTTGAGATATTACAGATAGGTGGAGAGCCAGAGCAAAAGAAAGGAGGTTAATTAAATTTGAGATATTTTTTTTCATAGCACTTGGTTATCAACTCTAGTGGCAACCTTATCGTATAGATAGTGGTGTAAAGGCGGATATCTTCCAATACTTGTCTGATTGGGTTATTTCTATACTTGCTCGAGTTTCTCGCGGTACTTGCTCCATATGTCCCCAGCTGTAATCTTCAATCATTGAATGCCACTTTCCAACAATTCTGAAAGTTTTATTTCCGTTCAGGACCATTTGATCTGCATGCTCAATTTCCAGGTCACGGATAGATCTAATAGAACCCTTATTGCCGCTGTTGGTTAGAGGTTGGTAAACTTGTGACAAGTTTTCGACGGTAAAATCAAATTTTTCGCTGCTTACTAGATTGGCAAGCTGATCGTTTAATTTTTCACTTTGAGGTTCTTCATAGGCAGCGGAAAGACGATCAAGTATTGTCTCGGTAATTTCTTTTATTTCTTGCTTGTTTATGGTGCCGGGCAGGGGGATGCGCAGTTCACTTGGAAGAGTGTAATAAATGGGTACGGCACAAATAATTACAATGCCGTAAAAGAGTATCGGATGTTTGTTTTTTGTCTCAACCTTTTTGCTTCGCAGGGTGAGAATGAAAAATACTGCAAAGCAGAAGGAGAAAAGCACCGCCATGGGTATGGCCGCTATGGTATTCTCAATAGGGATTGGATCACTATTGGGAGCACGGTAATCATATAAATAATTGCGCCATTGAATGTCGGGAAAGTCCGGCATAACATGCGTTGGGAAAGGACCTGCCGGATCTTGTATTAGTGTGGGAACTGATTTGATGGATTCTGTAAAGAGGTTCCAGTCGATAGTAACACTTTGTGGTAGCTCCTTAACATGATATTTTTCCCGGTAACCGATCAGTAATGAACCTATCTCGATTCGCTCATGCTCTCCTATTGCGGTAAAGCCTGTATCGTTTGCCTTGAGAAAAACTGTTTCTGTGCTGATAGGTTCAACCAGCGTTTGGTTGATACTAGTGGGATTTTTTTTCTGTAGGAATTTCTCTGTAGTTGCGCTTAATTCTTTTCTTCGCTTGGCTGTAAGGGGCTTCCAGGCATCAAAGGGTTGTTCGGTCCATTGTAATAAATCTCTTGGGCGCAATAAAATTTCGTGGCGAACCTGGCGAGGTTCCACATAGAGGAAAGATCTAAGGGGGTAGCGATTGTGCCGATTTATAGCTTGGTTTTCAAAGCGAGTATTCCAAGGATCTCCCCAATCAATTTTCAGCTTTTCTATTTGAGACAAATATTGAAAACTGCTTACGGATGTGTGGCCGTGTTGACTGGTAAATCCTATTGTGGCTAAGACAGCCCCATCGGAATCCAGTGGTGGACGTATTTCCAGATTGCTCAAGCCTTTTATTGGAAACTCGATATCTGCCAACAGTATGGTTTTGTCGGCTGGAAAATTCGGCCTTAGCAGGCCTGTCCTTGGATCTATTCTTCCCGCAAAAGGTGAGTTTCTCGGTTTTCTCTCGGCAATTCTGACAGAGGTTATAGTCGGCTCAATTTTACCCTCTGGGGAGTGCACCTCAATGGCGATCTCTTTTTGTGCAAGAGCAAGTCTAGCTATTTCATAAATACTCTTCGTAGGTGGTATTCCCGGCCAAAACGCGTTCGCATCAGCTGCAGAAATCTCTAGGCTGATATAAAGGTTGTTATTGAGTATCTCTATTTCTGCAATATTTGGTGCAGTCTCCGCACCGGTGAGATTGATATAATCGGCGCAGATAGTGGAGGACAGTGAAGCCGATATAAATAGCCAAATTGTAATTAAGATCTTTCTCATTAGGTTTTCTAATTTTTTGGTTGCGAGGGATCACCGTCGTTACAGGAGTAACTAGTATTTGGCACTGGAATTTTTTGTGAGCTGGGTGCTTTTATACGGGTATTGAGGTTTTTATTTGACATATTTTTTTAAGCTTAATATTGATTGGCAAGTCCTGTTAAATTGGCGTGGATGACTTTGTTTTTATCTTGTTTGTTTTTGCTTTTAATGGTTTTTATAAGTACATAATCACCATAAGCTTTAATTTTTCATAGGGATTATTGCTCCTTTACTGCAGCTTAGTAGAAGGAGTTGTTAAAGCGTAGGTATAGAAGTATTGTGGCGTTAAAATCACGCCTGAAGGGTAAGTAGGGCAGTAAATTAGGTTAGTTAATTAGAATCAGGTGGTTGGGTAACTCATCTTTCACAACACTACAGGGGGCTGCATCTTTTAATAAGTCTCCACATTGTGAAATACAGAGTAACAGTGCTTCCCCAGCCTTACCGCGCTTAATTTCCCGTACAAATTGCTCGATAATAACCTGCCAGTTGTCGTTGGATACATGCTGAGCCAAGCCGCGATCTGCCAGAATTTCTACATAGTGCTCCGCTTCACAAATAAAAATCAACAGACCCAGTCGATCTTTGGTGCTATGTAGTTCTTGTTCAAGAAATTGACGGCGGGCTAGGTTTGAGGCGCGCCAGTATTTGATCTTTTTGGGTACAAGGCGCATGGTTATCGGCCGCCAGCGAAACAGTACTGCCAGCGCGATAAAGAGAACCCACTGTAGCAGAAAGGCTTGCTGAAAGCTGAGCCACCAGGGTAGGAATTGGAATAGTGGCGATAACAGCAGGGTCAAGAAGGCAGCCCAAAGGGTGGAGATATACAAATAGTTATCGGCTTCCCGCGCGACAATAGCTACCAACTCCGCGTCGGTTTGGGTCTCCACTTCTTTGATGGCCTCCGCCACCTGGCGTTGATAGCTATTACTAAGCATTACCATCCTCCCGAAGCACCTCCTCCGCCAAATCCGCCACCTCCTCCACTAAATCCACCGCCTGTGCCAGTCCCGGATAAGCCTCCTCTAGGGTGCCCCGCACCAAAGCCTCCGCTACCATAGTAGCCGCCAAAGCGACCGCGTTTATAATTACGCCCATGAATTGGTGAGCTGAGGACCGAGCTACCAAATAGATGCAGCATTACCAGTAAGAGAAATAGCCCAACTACAAAGGCCAGGCGTCGGCCCTCCTTGGTCTCGATCGGTTCGGCCACATATTCGTTCTTGGTGGCGGCAATAATTGAGTTCACGCCGGCATTAATTCCACCGGCATAACTCCCTTTCTGGAATTCCGGCAGAACCTTGGTTTGAATAATATTGGCAGATAGCGCATCGGTGAGAGCGCCTTCGAGGCCGTAGCCAACCTCAATTCGGAGCTTGCGCTCTTTGGGAGCTATCAAGAAGAGAATCCCATTGTTTTTCTTCTTGTGGCCCAGCTTCCACTCTCTTGCCAATTGATTGGCATATTCCTCTATGGTGATACCCTGGAGCTCTGGGAGGGTGGCCACCACCAGTTGGTTACTGCTCTCAGATTCGTATTGCTGAATCAATTCTGTAAGTTTGTATCTCTCTTCGGCGGTTAGTAGCTCAGCTTTATCCACCACCCTCCCGGATAGAGGGGGGAGCTGTACCTCGGCCCATAGAGCCAAAGCCAGTAATGCTGCAATGAGCGTCAACAAGGTCAGAAAGGAGCGTGTCATAAGGGTTTCCCGGCGGCCTACTGGAAATTGACTTCCGGAGCCTTCTCGGCCTCTTCGCTAGTGGCCTGGAAGGTCTCCCTCAAAGACATATCTCGATATAGGAGTGCGTGCCAAATACGACCGGGAAAAGTGCGAATCTCACGGTTGTAGCGCTGCACTGCCTGGATATAATCCCGGCGCGAGACACTGATGCGGTTTTCGGTGCCTTCTAACTGGGATTGCAAGCTGAGAAAGTTTTGATTGGCTTTGAGGTTGGGGTAGCGCTCGACCACAAGCAGCAGCCGTGACAAGGCGCTGGAGAGTTGTGCCTGTGCGGCTTCGAACTGTTGTAATTTGGCCGGATCGTTGAGCAGGTTGCTGTCCAGCTGAAGTGAGTTCACCTTGGCGCGCGCCTCGGTTACGGCCTGAAGGGTTTCCCGTTCATGCCCGGCATAGGCTTGAACGGTTTTCACCAAGTTAGGCACTAGGTCTGCGCGACGCTGGTACTGGTTTTCCACCTGAGCCCAGGCGGCTTTTACCTGTTCGTCATAGGAGGGGATATTGTTTACGCCGCAGCCACTGATGAGACTTGCCATCAGACACAGCATGGTGCAGCGCCAAATTGGCAGGCTGTTGCCGGTAGCAGAGGTCATGCGGAATATCCTTATTCTTCCGTAAACCAACCAAGAATAGTCCGCCTCAGTTGTAGTGCTGAAGGTGGCGTAGAGATGGAGCCGAAATGGCACTAAAAGCAACAATTTTCAAAGCCAAGGTGCAAATAGCCGATATGGACCGTGACTACTATGCGGAACATCAGCTGACCTTGGCGCGCCACCCTTCAGAAACAGATGAGCGTATGATGGTGCGCTTATTGGCGTTTGCACACAATGCATCCGATTTATTGGAGTTTACCCGAGGCCTCTCATCTGATGAGGAGGCGGATTTATGGCAAAAGAGCCTCAGTGGAGAAATCGACCTATGGGTAGAAGTGGGTCTTCCAGCCGAGGAGCGCTTGCGCAAGGCCTGTAACCGTGCCGGGCGGGTTTTGGTATACAGTTACGGGCGTCGTGCCGCACCGATCTGGTGGCAAAAGCTGGAGAATCAGCTCGAACGTTTTGACAACCTTAGAGTTTTCCATCTTGCTGCGGACACGACTGAGCAATTGGCGCAGATGGTTGAGCGCAATATGGATTTCAGTATCACCATTCAAGACGGCCATATTTGGTTGGCCGATAACGATCACAATACGGAGATTACTCCGCAAATCTGGAAATAGGAGCCGAGAATTTAATGCCTTCTTTTGACATTGTATCTGAAGTCGACAAGCACCAGCTGACTAACGCAGTGGATCAGGTAAACCGCACTGTTACCAATCGCTTTGACTTTAAAGGCGTGGATGCGGAAGTGGAGATGAGCGATTTCTCTCTGGTGGTCCGTGCCGAGGTGGATATGCAAGTAGACCAAATGGTGGATATGCTGCGTGGTGCCCTGATTAAGTGTGATATCGATCCGCTGGCTATGGATGTAGGTGAAAAAGAGCAGTCTGGTAAGCTGGTTAAAGTGGGAGTGACCCTAAAGAATGGCCTGGACAAAGAATTGTCAAAAAAAATCGTTAAGCTGATCAAAGATGAAAAGCTCAAGGTGCAAGCGGCTATTCAGGGTGAACAGGTGCGGGTTACCGGGAAAAAGCGCGATGATCTGCAACAGGTAATTGCCTTACTTCGTGGTAAGGAACTGGAACAGCCACTGCAATTTAATAACTTCCGCGATTAAATGGTTACACAGTGATCAAAAATTATCTCTCTGGCATTGCTATCGTGCTGTTCTCCCCCTTGCTGGCGGCAGTGGAGATTTCCCCCGCCAAGCTGCAAGCCAGCTATTGGGTGGATAATAGCGAAGGTCTGGATATTTCTGGCCTAAGCTTTTGTGCTGGCAAGTTGCTGGCAGTTTCCGATAAGAATTCTAGAGAGGTTTACTCATTAGAGCTCAGCGAAGGTTCCGCCGATCTGGTGTCCTTTTTGCGTTTGAGTGGTCTAGGAGTGCCGGAACGTGACGAGCCTGTTAATGTCTGGGAGAGCTTTAAAGCGTTTTTCCGCCCCGCAGAAGATCTGGACTTTGAGGGCGTTAGTTGTGGTGAGAATCAGATCTTTCTGGTTAGTGAGCATTACAATCGCATTGCCGTGGTGGACCCAGAGGGGAATGCGCGCTGGCAAGAGCATATCTGGTCGGGTGAAGCCAAATCTCAAGGTTTCTTACAAAAGAGCAACGCTTCCAGTGAGGGCCTGGTAAAAGCTGGCGATACTTTCTGGGTGGCGATGGAGCGTGAGCCAAGGGGCCTGTTGAAGCTGGATTCAGATGGAGAAGCTAGCGCATTCACTTTGCCACAGGTAGAGGGTTTAAATTTTGCTGATCGCTCTGAGGATTTAGCCGGCCTGGACTTCTTTAACGGCGCCCTTTATACCTTGGAGCGCAATGCGCACGCAGTTTGTCGCAGAGTATTGCCCAGTCTACGGGCGGAGTGGTGTCTGGATTATCGCTCGCTTGAAGAGTCTCCAGAGCGTGTTTATGAGGAAACCCGCTATGGAAAAGGTGAGGGATTGGCTGTGGGCGAGAAGGGCATTTTTGTGGTGCTGGACAATAACAATGTTGGCCGTGCGCAAGAGCCTGAAGATAAGCGCGCGTTACTGCTACACCTTGCAATGCCGGAAATGGCAAATTAATTGCAGCTCTGTTGGCACTATGCCGATAAATTTCGGCGTCACGTTTATTGCGCTCGGCGTCGAACTCTTTTCATTTCCACTCCTTTTATTTGCCGACTTTTGGCTTGAGTTTAGTCTGCCTCCTAAATCGGGTATCGTATTATCCTCCTTGTAGCGCAAAAATTGTCGATGGGTATTATGGTGGCTATGCTATTTCCTAGTGATTAGCGATCTAGAGTATGTTGGCAGCGGCTTTATGGAGAGAGACTTTTCCATTTCTCTGAAAGGTAAACGGTGAATTAGAAGATCTAAGAATGCGCCAAATCACTAATTATTCTTTTAGTTCATTCATTTCTCGATGGATTGGAAAAAACGTGATCAAGCGAATTTTATTTTTCTTTATCAGTTTGTTGGTGCCTTCAGCGATGGCTGCTGACATTATTCCCGCTAAAAAAGTACAGCATTATTGGGTAAATGCCAGCGCAGGGTTGAGCCTCTCTGGTTTAACTTTTTGTGATGGCAGACTTCTTACTATTTCAGATAAAAAGTCAGAGAAAGTTTATCAGATCGTTTTAAAGGGTGTTCATGCCAAGCTGGAGCCCTTTGTCACACTCTCTGGTTTGAATGTTCCAAAGAAAGATCGGCCGACAAACGTATGGTACTTTTTATTGGATCTTACCCGACCGGCAGCGGCAATGGATTTTGAAGCAATCAGCTGTGTAGATAATAATTTATATTTATTGAGTGAGCGCTACAACCGCATTGCCGAAGTTGATATGCAGGGGCAGGGCCGTTGGCTGGAAAATATGTGGTCGACCACAGCTAAGGCTCAGGGCTATATGCAGGGGTACAATCTATCAGGCGTAGGCTTACAGAAAGTTGGCGATGATTTTTGGATGGTGCTAGAGCGTGATCCCCGTGCTTTAGTTAAGCTTGGCCCTAAGGGGGGAGTGCAAATTTTTACACCGCCGGCTGTAGAGGGGCTAAATTTTCGCGGACAATCAGAGAACCTGGCGGGTTTGTCCTATTATGATGGCGCGCTGTTTACTCTGGAGCCCAATGCGTCTGCGGTATGTCGGAGAGAATTACCTAGCTTGAAGGCGCAATGGTGCCTGGATTATTGGGAGCAAGAGAACTCTTCTGAATTGGGCTATGAAGTATCCCGCACTGGGGGCAAAGGCGATGGGTTGGCAGTGGGCGATACGGGCATTTTTATAGTATTTGACAACGACAATATCAGTCGTATACATGACCCTCAAGATCGCAGGGCGCTTCTGTTACATCTAGCTTATCCCGAAGGGGCGCAATAGGTGGTCGTCGAGAGGTTACCAACCTTATTGGAGGAGATACGCGCTTGTCGTCTATGTGAGGATCACCTGCCACTGGGAGCCAATCCGGTGCTGCGAGCGGCAGAATCTGCTCGTTTGTTGATCATTGGTCAGGCGCCGGGAACTAAGGTTCATGCCACCAGTATCCCATGGAATGACCCCTCTGGTGATCGTCTGCGCGAGTGGCTGTCGATCGATAGGGATATCTTTTACGATGAATCCCAGATTGCCATTATTCCCATGGGCTTCTGTTATCCGGGGCGAGGTAAGGGAGGAGATTTGCCACCGCGCCCGGAGTGTGCTGTCACCTGGCATAAGCGCTTGCTGCAACAGCTACCTCACTTGCAACTCACGCTGTTGGTGGGACAATACGCCCAGCGACACTACCTGCCGCATTGGTATGGCAATATTACAGAGAATGTGCGCCATTACCGCGATGCCCTGCCCGCAGGGTATTTCCCTTTGCCCCACCCGAGCCCGCGCAACACACTTTGGCTGCGGCAAAGACCTTGGTTTGAAGAGGCTGTGGTGCCCGAGTTGCAAAAGTACGTAAAAAAGATTCTGAAGGTTTGATAATGCCGGTTCCGGAAAAAGTTAAGATTCACCCCTCCTGGTACGATGTGCTGAGCGAGGAGTTCAAGAAGCCTTATATGGCGGAATTACGTCAGTTTCTGCGGGGAGAAAAAGAGGCTGGTAAGCGCATCTATCCACCCGGTGGGCAGATCTTTAACGCTTTCAACTCCACCCCATTTGATCAGGTGAAAGTGGTGATTTTGGGGCAGGACCCCTATCACGGGATAGGCCAGGCGCACGGTTTATGCTTTTCTGTGATGCCCGGCGTACGAGTCCCGCCATCGTTACAAAATATTTACAAAGAATTGCACTCTGATATGGGAATACTTCCAGCGCACCACGGCTGCCTACAACCCTGGGCAGAACAAGGAGTGCTGCTACTCAATGCCACCCTCACTGTAGAGGATAGTAAAGCTGGTGCCCATCAGGGGCGCGGTTGGGAGCAGTTTACCGATGCCGCTATCCATAAGCTGGCCGAGCAGCGTGAAGGTCTAGTGTTTATACTCTGGGGTAGTTACGCACAGAAGAAAGGCGGTTTTATTGATCGCAAAAAGCACCTGGTACTACGCGCCCCTCACCCATCCCCCCTTTCAGCGCATCGTGGTTTTTTTGGCACTAAGCCGTTCTCTCAAGCTAACCACTGGTTGCAGCAGCGAGGTGAAAAGCCCATTGAATGGGCCCTGCCAGAAGAAAATCAGTTAAAAAGAGTTGCTGTAGAAGTCTAATAGCTGCCCCCCTTCGATAAAAATCATTTCTAAAAATAAATACCCAGCTTGCGATCGTTAAGGGTAGGCTGGGCATATTAGGTCAATTAAGTTGAACAGTATTTGTCAGTGTTTAAGGTAAAACCTTTGCGTTGGTGTATTTAAGTGCCTGAAGGGCTCTCTCGCACAGATGGGGGTTATCTGCTTTTTTATAAACTGTCTATAATGATTTTGGCTGAAATATTGCAGTTTTTTATCAGGGCTTATGAGAAGTTTAATCTCATATGTATGGCTAGTGCTGCGTGAAAGCTTTATGAATCTGACGACTTAATTGGGGGGAGCCAGTGCCGCTAATGCTGACCGACTTAGCCGATTCTATTTTGGATTTTCTCTCGGCGCCATTTATGGAAGCCTTTCTCACTACAATTTTTATTGGTTCGGGGGCGGCTTTAAAGAAAACAATTGATACGAGTGCTTTTAGAAGTTTGTGGACTAATTTTTTTAGTGATTCTGACTCTGAAATTCATGTGGTGCTTCCTCTAATAAAGCAAAAAACACTTTTTTCTGATTTTGCCAGTAGGCAAAGCCAGATTCCGGATAATGTGTTGTTTTTGCCTTATGATGAGGCTGTTGGGATGCAGCTTCTAAAAGAGGCTATTGAAAAAGCCTTTCCAAGAAAAAAAGTAATTTGTCATGATTCCAGAAACTTTGTCGGTGATCAAGAAAGTTTTATTTGCATTGGAGGTCCAGCTGTAAATGCTGTGAGTCGTGATTTGTTGCTTACCAGGAAGTTAGATGCAAAATTCAAGATGGATTTTTTGGGTCGATCTGCTTTTGATGAGGTTGATGAGAGTGTTTATAGGTCGAATACATTAAAAGGATCAATCACCGAAGATTACGGATTTATCTTTTTTGCAGAAAATCCTTACCATAAAAATAGCTGTATATGCTTAGTTTTTGGTATATGGTCTCATGGGACTTATTCGGCTGTGCAGGCTTTGTGCCAGAAGGGGAAACCTTTAAAAGAGTTAGTCAGACACCTTAAAAACAATAAATCTTTATTTGCTGTCACAAAATCTACGGTTAGGGGGTTGGTGACAGGCTTTCCAACTGTGGAGAAGGTGAGAAGAATAGAGTCTTCCTGTCAAATCTAAGAGCTTGGTATTTAGTTGATTTCGATGCTTGTTGTTAGAAGAGTAGGCTTTCTGGGTGTTTTCCTGAGAGGCTCTAAATGCAAAGAACTTTGCCTATTGGGATTGTGATTTTGGGCGGAGCCCTTTAAGGGCTTTTGTTATTGTAATGTTACTTGAGATAAGGTTAAAAATTCAGCCCCAAATACTCTTAAGGAATACTCTGGTGGCGATAAAGGTGAGGGGCGATTGGTGGTTGACCGTATAGGATTCCCTTCATGCTGCTAGATACTCCAATTAAATAAATTTTTTTCCTCTTTAAGAAAGTCTAACAATGCAGCGAGTTTCTTGGGTTTATTTAGTCCCTGGCGGTAAACGGCATGAATGTCCATTGGTGGAACATGCCAGTCTGGAAGAATATTAACGAGTGAGCCTTTTCCTAACTCTTCCATAATATTGTTGATTGGTAATTGCGCAATTCCCAGCCCATTGACTGCCGCATTTTTCAGGGCTGAAATATTAGCACAAAAGAAATTCCCATTAACGGGCAAAGTCATTGTCGATTGTTTAGAGGTTAGCGCCCACTCGGTATCTCCAGGGTTAAATTGAAATCTCAGGCAGTTATGGCTTATTAGGTCGCTGGGCTGCTGTGGTTTTCCCTGTGTGGTGAGATATTCAGGGCTGGCTACGAGAATTCGCGTTGAACTGCCAAGCTTTCTGGAAATCAGGCGCTCATCATGTATGTCGCCAACACGAAACGCGAGGTCAATGCCTTGGGAGAAGAGGTCTTCAAAGTCGTAAGTGAGGTTTAGAGAGACGGTAATTTTTGGCCAGCGCTTCAAAAAAGTGGGTAAAACTCTCTTGGAGAGAAATTCACCCAGGGCTGGCGGGGCTGAGATTCGCAATAAGCCTTGGACCTGCTGATCCATTACCAGCACATCATTTTGCATGGTTTTAAAGTCTTCTATCAAATGCAGAGCCCGGTCATAGGCAATAGCCCCCACTTCTGTCAGTGCAACACGCCGGGTGGTACGATCCAATAGTTTGGCTTTTAGGTGGGATTCCAGTCTTGAAACCTCCTTACTAACCGTTGATTTAGGAAGTTCCAGCTGATCTGCAGCCAGCGATAGGTTTAATGTCCTACAGACATGGACAAAAACAGATAAAGTTCTAAGGCTGATTGTTTCCAATTCGCGAATATTCATTTTCTTTTTATACAATTGTTTCCATTTTCTCGAATAATAGAATGCTCCTGTGTTTGAAGCAACCTAACTCACAGGAGATTTACCATGTCTAACGATCGAATTGCATTGATCACCGGTTCAAATCGAGGAATTGGTCTTGAGGCTGCCAAGCAGCTTTCTAACCAGGGAGTCAAAGTAATCCTGTCTGGTCGAGATAAAGCGAAATTGGAGGCCGTTCAAGCTACTTGGAATGGTGAGGTGGCACCAATTGATATTATTGAGCTGGATATTACCAAAGCTGAAGATAGGGCACGAGCTGCTCAAAAGATTGCGGAGCAATATGGTCGGCTGGATATTCTGGTGAATAATGCCGGTGTTATCGTTGAGGGGGAGTGGGGCCAGAACAATAGTGAAACAGTTTCGCAGGAGGATCTGAACACCACCTTTAGTATTAACGTATTCGCTCAAATTGGTCTAACGCAAGATCTTCTGCCATTGCTAAAGAAGAGTAAAGCTGGCCGTATCGTGAACGTGAGTAGTATTCTGGGTTCTTTAGCTGTGAACGCTGACCAGAACTCTGGTTGGAGTGCAGTGAAGCCCTTCGCTTACAATGCGTCAAAGGCTGCGCTTAATATGTTTACAGTTTCTTTGAGCCAAAGTCTTGCAGATACCGGTATCAAGGTAAACAGCGCACACCCAGGTTGGGTTAAAACCGATTTGGGTACCAGCGCGGCACCAATGGATGTGACCGAAGGGGCGAGAACTGTTGTGGAGCTTGCCTTGATTGATAGTGACGGTCCTAACGGTCAATTTATTCACCTTGGTGAAGAACAGCCTTGGTAAATAGTTGAAGTTACAGCTGGGTAGTTTTCAGAGCCCCCATATCTATTATTTGAAAAATAGGTATGGGGTCTTTGGTTTTTGAATGACTGTTGATTTTACTGTGCAGCAGATTTTTTTAGGTCTTGGATTTAATAGAAAATAATTTTTTATGAATTATTCAGAGGCTTCCCTGTGTGGTTAACGGCGCCTTCTTAGGCGCTCGCTATGAAGCTGGCTGGATTCTTTCTTCTCAACCGACTTCCATAAAGGCCGCATTAAGAGCCTGGCAAAGGCGAAGCCGACAAAAAACAAATTACATATGTAAGCAAGGAAATATGGCCCAAACCCTCTTTTGAAAACTATCCCAGTTGCGTTTAGGGTGCTTATGATAACAATGGAGGAAGCTATAGCAAAGAGACCGTAATAGGTGAATTTCATTACGGGAGAAACAAATTTAAAATGTCTTTTTTTCCATAGGTAGACAATAAAACCCATGGTAGCAATTCCCATGATGCTGCTGCTGATAGACCAGACATATCGTGCCTCGACATGAAAATTTAACAGGGCAAGAGAGAATGCAGAAAGTAGGGCGCTACACAAGCTGATATAGACAATCATGGCGAGGGAGACGACATGCCCTCTGGAGATACTTTCCATCTTTCTTGACTGAAATGTCGCAACCATAGCGGCAAAGCCCGCCAGAATAATGGATACTTCGATAATATGTAGCAGTTGTTCAATTTGTCCCGGCAGTGTATCCATCTTCCGCTGGCGCCCTGGGCAGAGATGTTATGTTGTGAGAGGTTTATCGGTGTGTAAAGGATAGTTTATGTTTTTTAGTGACTTGCTGTCTTTTTGGGGTTTCAGTTTTCTTTTGAAAATGTCGAAATTTTTAGTGCAAAATCTTTATTGAGGCGTGGGCGTTTTATTCTTTGATGGCACTTTTTATTTTGGTTGAGTTTTTACATGTTTCGACGGTTTATATGTTGTGGTGTGAGATTTAGGCCCTTCATTGCGTATTAATTTGTTGTTTTCGTGCGCGCTGCAGTTCGTTTTCTCTTACCACTTCCCATAGGGGGCGCATAAGTAGCCGTGAGAAGGCAAAGCCTACAACAAATAGGTTAAAAACGAAGGATAGGAAGTAAGGCCCATATTCTCTGTTAAAGCCGATTCCAAAGGCGTTCAAAAAATTGATAAAAGCCATGGTCCCAGCGCCCCCAAAGAGTGCAAAATAGATAATTTTTGCCGCTCTGGATACCGTTTTTAGACGCTTTTTTATCCATAAATAACTTATGGAGAAGGTTGTGGCCAAGAACATGGCAAAGCTACTTGTGGACCATAGGGTTTGATCACTAATCCCAAAATTTGCAAGTGTTAGGGTGAATGCGGCGAGGAGTGCGTTGACCAAGCCGATATAAATTATCATCGCAAGGGAAACAATTCTTCCTTTAGTGATCTTCCTGTTTTTCTTGGGTTGGAGGGTGCCTACGATGGCGGCAAAGCCAGCTAATACGATGCAGGATTCTAGCGCAACAATAATTTGATTCATCTCTTTCAATGGAGTCACCCCTTTCCCTGTATTTACATGGGATATAGCAGGGTAAGACTAGTGGAAAGAAGGTAAAGTGTTTTAGTGGGGTTAGTAGTAATTACCTTGTTTTAAGTGAAAAGCTTTTGGTCGTATTAGGTAGGTGCTGGTTGATTAATGGTCTGAATGTGAAAGTGGCGACGGGGAATGTCACTTTGTGAGTATTTTGCCTAATGTCTGAGCGGATTATCAGGTCTATGGAGGCAATGGTTATAAACATTGACTAAAGGTCGTGTGGAAAGGTGTTTTCCGCCTGAGACCGGTATGAACTGTATACCGGTCTATCTGCCAAAAGTGAATCAGCCGGTTAATTAGCCTTATGCTAAGGGGTCGGCATCAGCATCGTAGGGTAAATCCTGAATCTCCAGGGCACGGCCATCTTTCAACTTTAAGGTTTCGCCGGCGGCAATTTTGGCGATTGTCAGTACGGCGAGCAATTCTATGCCTTCTTCGCTGTGGCAGGCTTCAACCAGATTGCCGATGCTTTGTTGTCCGTCGGCAAAAATTTCCAGTCCACTGGCTGGAAGATCACCACCCTCACATTTTGCACGGTATAGGCGACGCTTGGCGGCGCCACGGAACTGCATGCGGGCGACAACTTCCTGGCCGGTATAACATCCCTTTTTAAAGCTCACACCGCCAAGTAGGTGCAGGTTAGTCATCTGTGGGATAAACATCTCAGAAGTGGTGGCATCAACCTGGGGGATGCCGGCTTCGATCTGCCCCTTTTGCCACTGGTCGTAACCTGTGGCTTCACTATGGGGAGAGAGTTTTTGCCAGAGTTGTTGTGTTTTATCGCTGGGGCTAAGCAGAGCCAATTGGAACTCATTGACCGATTGGGCGATACAGCGCTCGCCACTGAAATCGAAAGTCACTACCTGGCCTGGAGAAGGGGCCTCGAAGCCCAGTAGTTGTGCCGCCTGCTCCGCAACACCCTCTCCCTGTAGGCCTAGCCAATGGGAGTCATCGCTGATGTCGCTAAGTTCCGCCTTGAAAAATACGGCGTACTTCGCCAGCGCCTGCTGGGCGATTGGGGCGAGATTGCGGGGTAGGCGGAGTATAAATTCGCTCTGGGAGAGCTTTAGGGCACTAAAGGCACTGATCATGCGTCCCTTGGGGTTGCAGTGAGCACCCAGTGTGCTGTGCCCGTCGGGTAGATTTACAAGGTCGCAAGTGAGCTGGCCTTGCAGAAACTTCTGACTATCGGGGCCTACTACTGAAACGGCGCCCACGGGGCCGAGGTCGATAAGATGTAAGCCCTGGCGGTCATCATTGCTGGTAAGGGGGAAGTGGGCCCTGCCGCCTTCCCAAATGGCGCCTTCGCTACTGAGAAAATCCTGCCACTGTTGCTGGTCCATAGTGTTGCCACCTCCGGTTGTCTTGGTGGCATTAATTGGGGATTACAGCGCCCCTTTTCAAGTTTGCTCAGCTAGCAGGTATACTGCGCACTTTAATCTGGTTGGAAATGAAGTATGGATCGCAACCGCCTGTTTTGGGCCAGCCGCCGCGGCATGTTGGAGTTAGATCTGGTGCTGCTGCCGTTTCTGGACAATATCTACGAGACCCTGGAGCCCGAAGATCAACAGCGTTATGTGCGACTGATGGACGAGCAGGACCAGGATCTATTTGCCTGGTTCATGCGCCGTGAAGATCCGGCCGACCCGGAGCTATTGCGCATAGTACAGATCATCCGTGACAACACCGGTTTACAGCAGTAGACCGCCGTCTCAAATTTTTGAGCGCAGCGCACGCTTGAGCTGCGTGGTTGCGCGATCGCCTCTCCTTCTTCTCTTTTTATTGCTTGCCACAGGGCAGACGGTATTGCTGCTGTGGTTGAGTGACCTCCCTTCCTGGCTTTTCTGGTCGGCACTGCTGCTTATGTGCCTCTATGCCTTTGTTGAAAAACGTCGCCTGGAGCGGATGAGCGGGATCTTATCAACCCGAGACCGCCGCTGGTTTTGGCGTACTGAAAGTGGAGTGGAACGAGAATTTGAGTTTTGTGGTGAGCTGGTAGTGTGGCAGTGGTTGCTGGTAATCCGTGGGCGTGATCAGATGGGAGCCTCTTTTTGCTTGGTTTTGGCGCGGGACGCGCTCAATCGGGACGACTGGCGCAGATTGCAGGTGGCTTTGCGCTATTCACGCTAGGGTGGGCTCTGCCCACCCACACCCCTGTGTTCAGATAAATTGCCTCTGATTGGCGTAGTTTTCCGGTACCAGCACCGTATCCATGGCCAGCTCTCTGAGATCTGGATAATCGAGAGAATAGTGCAGGCCCCGACTCTCTCGGCGGTCCAGAGCCGAGCGGATGATCAAATCGGAAACCAAGGCCAGATTGCGTAGTTCCACTAGATCATTCGTGATGCGGTAATTGGCATAAAACTCGCGAATTTCCCGCTGCAGGAGTTTTACTCTGTGCTGAGCGCGCAGCAGGCGCTTGCGGGTGCGCACGATTCCTACGTAGTCCCACATAAAGCGCCGCAGCTCATCCCAGTTGTGGGATATCACAACGTCTTCATCAGAGTCCGTAACTCGCGAGGCGTCCCACTCCGGCGCCTTGCGCGGCGCTTGCACCGAGTCAAGATGTTCGTCGATATGCAGGGCGGCAGAACGGGCGTATACCAGGCATTCCAATAGGGAGTTACTAGCTAGGCGATTGGCGCCATGAAGGCCGGTAAAAGTAGTTTCCCCGATGGCATAGAGTTGGTCCAGGTCGGTGCAACCGTGTTTATCTACCATAATTCCACCGCAGGTATAGTGGGCGGCAGGCACCACCGGGATGGGCTCTTTGGTGATATCTATGCCGTATTTCAGGCAGTTGCTATACACGGTGGGGAAGTGCTCACGTACAAAGGTGGAATCTTTGTGGGAGATATCCAAATAGAGGCAGTCGGCACCAAGGCGTTTCATTTCATGGTCAATGGCACGGGCGACGATGTCCCTGGGGGCTAGTTCACCGCGCTTATCAAAGCGTTCCATAAAGCGGCTGCCATCGGGCAGTTTCAACTGTGCTCCCTCGCCGCGCAGGGCTTCTGTAACCAGCAGGGCTTTAGCCTTGGGGTGGTAGAGGCAGGTGGGGTGGAATTGGTTGAATTCCATATTGGCCACCCGGCAGCCGGCGCGCCAAGCCATGGCAATGCCGTCGCCGCTGGCACCATCTGGATTACTGGTATACAGATAGGCCTTGCTGGCACCACCGGTGGCGAGGATCACCGCCTTGGCCTGCAATAGCTCGACTTCTTCAGTATTTTTATTCAGCACATAGGCGCCAGCACAGCGAAAACGCCCTTTCTCGGGGTCTGGTTGGCGTATTAAATCAATGGCGACGTGATGTTCAAAGCAGTCAATATTGGGGCTGTTGAGTACTTTCACCAGCAAGGTGCTATGTACGGCTTTGCCCGTGGCGTCGGCGCTGTGAATGATACGGCGATGGCTGTGCCCACCTTCTTTTGTCAGGTGGTAGTCCTCGCCCTCGCGGGTGAAACTCACGCCCTGGTCAATCAGCCAGCGAATGGCTGCGGTGCTCTCTTCTACCGTGAAGCGGACAGACGATGGGTGGCAGAGTCCGGCACCCGCGTCTAATGTGTCTGCAATATGTGACTCCACCGAATCCATATCGTCTAACACTGCCGCGATGCCCCCCTGGGCGAACCAGGTGGAACCGTCCTGCAGACGCTGCTTGGAAAGCAAGGCTACGCGATATTTGGCGGAGAGATGCAGGGCCAGGGTGAGGCCAGCGGCGCCGCTGCCGATGACGAGAACGTCGTAGTTTACCGGGGCATTCATAGATTTCATTTATCTTTAAGGGTCGCGTAGTATAGCGCCTCCTGATTATTCGTCGATTTGACGTGGAACTTATGTCCTATTGTCAGTGTCTTCAACACAGTAAAAGAAACGCCTGCGCCGGCAGCCCCTCAGTAAATCGTTGTGGTGCCCGCAGTGTGGCTGGATATGGGAGTTGGGGATGACAGCGCATCAGGCGTCAACGAGTGACCGTGAGCTGGTGGAGCGGGTTCAAAAGGGAGATAAACGCGCTTTTGACCTGTTAGTACTCAAGTATCAACACAAAATTGTTGCTGTGGTCAGCAGATTTATCAAGGACCACAGTGAGGTACAGGATGTCACTCAGGAGGCTTTTATTAAGGCCTACAGGGCGCTCGCCAATTTCCGTGGCGACAGCGCTTTTTACACATGGATGTACCGGATTGCGATTAATACCGCTAAAAATCATTTGGTTTCCCGTAGCCGCAGGCCCCCGTCTTCCGATGTGGATCTTGAGGATGCCGAGTTTTACTCCGGCGCCGATCTGTTGCGGGATAACGAAACACCTGAGAATCAGATGTTTCGTGACCAGCTTGAATCTGCGGTGCATCGCGCCATTCGCGCACTGCCAGAGGATCTGCGCTCAGCGGTTACGCTGAGAGAGCTTGAGGGACTGAGCTATGAGGAGATCGCCGAGGTAATGGGATGCCCGGTAGGCACAGTGCGTTCGAGAATTTTTCGTGCACGGGAAGCTATTGACCGGACAGTCCAGGCCGTGATGGCCGGTGAGCCGGAAACACTGGGTGACCGGGGTTAAAATTGCGGAAAATTTTCCCAACTGGGGAAACCAACCGCCGAGAGCCCGGTCTTATCTCATACCAACTATGGTGCGTGTGGGCACCGAATAAATGATTGCACAAGAGGGTTAACCCCTATGTCCCACGGGAATCATCAGGAACGTCTCAACGAGTCGCTCTCGGCGCTTATGGATGGCGAAGTCAGCGAGTTGGAGTTGCAGCGGCTGTTAAAAGCCTCTTCGGCTTCTGAAGAGTTGGGTGAGCGCTGGTCACGCTACCAACTTGCGGCGAGTGTAATGCGCCGCGAACAGGTCGCCCCTGTGAACAGCAGTCTCGCTGCAAACATCTCTGCGGCAATTGATCTCGAAGAGCCCTTGTCGCAAACGGGGAGTGGTGGTGCCGTGGCGGCCAATGGGTTGATTAATAACCGTTGGTGGCGTCCGCTTTCACGCGGTGCGGTAGCGGCCACTGTAGCATTTGCTGCAATTCTTGGGGTTCAACAGATTACCGATACACAGCAGAGTCCTGTGCAGGGTCAGGGTGTGGAATTGATGGCAGAGGTTGAGCGCCCGGCACAGCCGGTAGTGCAATCTGCCCCGCAGCCGTCCGGTTTTTATGTGCCGGCACCATCTACCCGCTCAGTGAGCACAGCCACTCCGAGCTTTGTACCCGAGCAGCGCGGTGTGGTTGGCCAGCAGGTGATTCAGCAGGTGCCAACACCGGAGCTGATGCGCCATCTGAACCGCGTAATGATGCAACACTCAGAACAGGCCGCGCATGTCGGCAGCCAGGGCATGGTGCCTTTTGCCCGCGCGACCTACGGCGAACAAGTTGGTATGTAGCGTGACGAAAGCCGTTTTCAGGGGGAGTCTTATCCGTATTGGAATTCGCAGGGCCAGTAACCTCTTACTGGCCACCTCACTGCTGGCGCCACTGGTGATCGCCCAGGAGACAGTCAGCACCGATAATGCTATCCAACCCAGTGCGCCCAGTATCGTAAACCTCGATATGGCCAGCACCCAGGCGGCAGCTTCTGCTGCTGATGTGACAAACCCGAGCAGTGAACAGGATGCCCTGGCTACCGCCAACCCGGAACCTCCGGCTGTTGACCCCACAGTGCTCTCTGCGGAAGCTCTGACCAGTCCTGGTGCTGTGTCGGTAGCGGTTGCCGGTAATGAGGTAGAGCAGTGGTTGGCCAAGCTTGCCAAGGCGGTTGCCGAGCTGGAATACAGCGGGCTGGTCACCTTTGAGCACGCCGGCATGCTTGAAACCCTGCAGGTGGTACACGCGGTCCGCGACGGAGAACAAGTAGAGCGTGTGCGCTACCTCAGTGGCGAACCGCGAGAATTGATCAGCCACGGTAGCAGCAGCAATTGTGACTACGGTGTTTCGCCCAGTGCTCGGGCTACCCTATGGAATGCGGTGGGACAGCAACAAGTTCAGCGCGCCTACCAGTTTATTTTGCGTGGCGAGGAGCGTATTGCCGATCGCGATGCCGTAGTGATCGAGGCCAGGCCGCGGGATCGCTACCGGCTCGGGCTGGTGGTCAGCTTAGACCGGGAAACCGGCCTGCCCCTTAAAACTATGTTGGTGAGCACTCAGGGCCGAGTGTTGGAGCGCTACCAGTTTGTACAGCTAGACTTGTCGCCGGTAGAGGATGGTGCCCTGGAGGCGGTCTCCAATAATGCGCGACGGGTTGATAATCGAACTAGCTGCGAATCCTCCCAGAGTCGCTGGCAAGTGCGCTGGCTGCCGGAAGGTTTCAAGGTGGTATCGGTGAAACCCCTTTCCGATGGCGATATGATGGTCTTTAGTGATGGGCTAGGCGTATTTACCGTATTTGTGCAACGCCTTGGACCTGAGCTAAAGGATTTTAAAGGCAGAGCCATACGCGGTGCGACAGTGGCCTATATGGACCGAATGGAAGTCAATGGCGTCGCTTATACCGTTACTGTCGTTGGGGAAATCCCCGATGCCACGGCGCGCAGAGTAGCCAGTTCTATTGCTGAAAAAGGCTGAGTGCCGTGCTTGAAGAGCGCGGCCGTATTGTCGCCATAGAATCCGACGCTGTCTGGGTTGAAACAATCCAGCGCAGCGCCTGCAATGGTTGTGAGGCCAAGTCTGGCTGCGGCACTGGTCTACTTGGTGACTTTTTTTCTTCTTCCACGCGAGTGAGAGCAGTTCTTAACGGCTACCCGGCCGATAAAATTTCCCTGAATGATACCGCCGTAATCGGCATTGCTGAGAATGCCCTTACCAGCAGTACCCTGCTGGTTTATTTGTTACCACTGGTTTCCCTGGTGTTTGTCGCACTATTGGGGGACTATCTTTTCGCTGAGGCTGGCGCCGTTATAGGCGCGCTACTGGGCCTACTGGGCGGTGCTCTCGGCGTGCGCTGGTACAGTCGCCGCCAAGCTGCCAATCCCACTTATACCCCGGTGCTATTGCGCATAGAGCCCAGCAGCGGGCATTCATAACAGAACCTAAACTGATAACTCCAAGGTTTAATCGGAGTCTTTCCATGTTGGCCCGCTGCTATATAGAGCGCTGGCCCCTGCGCACGGCCTTTGTTATCTCCCGCGGAGCTCGCACTGAAGCAGAAGTCGTCGTTGTAGAGGTAAAGCTGGAAGGCCGCGTGGGTATTGGAGAGTGCACCCCTTATGCCCGCTATGGCGAAAGCCCTGAATCGGTTGTGCAGCAGCTGGAACCCTTGCTTTCCGAGCTGGCTGCCGGTTTGAAGCGAAGTGCTTTGGCGTCGCGATTGCCCGCTGGCGCCGCGCGCAATGCCCTCGACTGTGCGCTGGCTGACTGGGAGGCGAAGTACAATAATGTGCCCTTTGCCGGCCCCGATTCCCTGCCCACCGTACAGACTTTGGTGATCGACAGCCCGGAGGCCATGGCTATGGCCGCGGACAATGCGGTATCCCATGGAGTGCAAGTATTAAAGCTCAAGCTGGATGATCATCTGGTCTGTGAGCGGGTGGCGGCCGTACGTGCCGCTGCGCCCAGTGCCCAGTTGGTGATTGATGCCAATGAAGCCTGGCAGAGCATCACTCTGATCGAGCGCTGTCAGCAGTTGGCCGAGTTGGGGGTTGCCATGCTGGAGCAACCCTTGCCTGCGGACGACGATAAATTTCTCACCACATTTCCCCATCCACTTCCTATCTGTGCCGATGAGAGCTGCCATACCCGTGCTGACCTGCCGCGCCTGAAGGGGCGCTATGAGATGGTCAATATTAAGCTCGATAAGACCGGGGGGATTCGTGAGGCTGAGGCTCTGGCGAAGGAGGCATCCGCGCAGGGTTTTGAGCTGATGCTCGGTTGTATGTTGTGTACCTCGCGGGCAATACGTGCGGCTTGGCCTCTGGGGTCAAAGGCGCGCTACCTGGATTTGGATGGCCCTACCTGGCTGGCGAGAGATGCCGAGCCCCCACTGCGCTTTACTGCTGGCAGGGTTTATTGGTCGTAAGTAATCAGGTCGATCAGTATATCCAGATATTCTTCACTGGCTGCATCAGCGGAGATTGGTGGAAACTCCACGGTGATACAGGGCAGGGCGCGCTCGGCGCACCAGGTACCGAAAGAACCCGGTGTTTGGTAGCCTAGCTGTTCGACCAGTGGCAGCTGCATACCTTCGGCCAACCAGGCTCCCAGTGAAGTTTTGTCGGGGTCTTCCACGCAGCCCAGGGGTTCGTGGATAGATACCGTCCAAGGGGGCGCCAGTTTAGTAATCAACTGGGATAACGCGGAGGTTTCACTCTCAGAGGCGGGCCTGTTGCCGGTACCGAGTTGGACATCGCGGGCATCTGCTGTGCTATTCCAGCGGTAAACATTGCCGCCGCCGTCCCAGTTCTCTGTGGCAAAGTTGCGGTTCAGGTCTACGCCGTTTGCATTGCAGCGGGTACCCAACTGGCAACCATCGGGATTTACCGCCAGTATCACATGGTGTTTGAGCTGATTCGTCGCCAGTGAGCGCAGTGCACAAGAGAGTGCTACCACTGCTGCGACTTCATCGCCGTGGGTGCCGGCCATCACCAGGCCCGGTTTGTGGCCGGATTGAGCGGGAAAATAAAAAAGTGGTGCGCCCAGGGCGCTGTATCCGTACAGTTCTTTGGGGAGGTGGAATTGGCCTCGCTGTGGGCGTGGGCGCAGTTTGGACATCGCTGGCCTTTACACAGATTTACATTAGGCGGCAGAACTTTCGTGGCTATACAGCCACTAAATCGTTACTGAATGTCCCTAAAGGGGCTGGAGCCATTCCGTCGAGGCATGCCCTGGAAGGGATTCAAATTCCAATGGTTTCATATTAGAAGGGAACACTAGGGGTAACAAACCTATGGTTAAACGCTGTACACAATATCTCTTGGTACTCTGTCTCTTGGCTTCCGGCGCTGCTAGTGCGCGCGGACTGCCAGAACTTACCGAATTGATAGAGGAAAACTCTCCTGCGGTGGTTAAGATCAACACGGTGGATCGCAGCCGAGTGGCTCGCGGCAACAGTTCGCCGCAGTATCAGCAGGAAATCCCCGATATTTTCCGTCACCTGATCGAGCCACGCCGTCGTCAGCGTCCAGTGGCCAGCATGGGCTCAGGTTTCATCATTTCTGAAGATGGTTATATCGTGACCAACAACCATGTGGTCGATGGTGCAGATGAGGTGAGAGTTACGCTAACCGATCGCCGCGAATACGAGGCGAAGGTGATAGGCACCGATGAGCGCTCGGATCTTGCCCTGCTCAAGATCGAAGCCGATGACCTGTCGGCAGTGCGCTGGGGGGACTCAGAGGAGCTGCAGGTGGGTGAATGGGTGGTCGCGATCGGCTCGCCATTCGGCCTCGACTACTCCGCCAGTGCCGGTATCGTGAGTGCTATGGGGCGCAGTATTCCCAATGAGAGTCGTGAAAACTATGTGCCATTCATTCAGACCGATGTAGCCATCAACCCTGGTAACTCCGGTGGGCCGTTGTTTAATCTCGATGGGCGGGTAGTGGGGATCAATTCCCAGATTTATACCCGTAGCGGCGGATCCATAGGCCTGTCTTTCGCTATCCCAGCGAGCCTGGCCCAGGATGTGGTTGCCCAGTTGAAAGAGAAGGGTCGTGTGGATCGCGGCTGGCTCGGCGTTGGTATCCGCAATGTGGACCGTGATATGGCTGAAGCCATGGGGCTCGGTAAACCTTCTGGTGCGCTAGTGGAGCAGGTGAGTCCAGGTACTCCTGCGGCTGAGGCCGGTATTAAACCTGGAGATGTAATTATCCGTTTTGATGGTCGCAAGATTGGTGTACATGGAGATCTGCCACATGTAGTCGGTCAGGTTCGCCCCGGCACCGAGGTTCCCGTGGAGCTGATGCGCAAGGGCAGAACCGAAAAGCTACAAGTGGTTGTCGGTTCTCTTCCGGGTTCTGATGAAGAACGCAGCCAGGCGTCCAATCAGCCGGCATCCAGACTGGGTGGCCCCCTCGGTGTGGTTGTCGAGGAAATCCCGGAGGGTATGAAGCAGCGTTGGAATGTAGATACTGGCGTGCTTGTACGCCAGGTTATTCCCGGTAAGCCAGGTGCAAAGGCGGGTCTGCGTAGCGGTGATATCATCGCCCAGCTGGGCTTTGAGGAAGTGACTGATATCAGCGACTACGAAACGGTGGTCGATGACCTCCCCAAAGATGAGCTGTTGCCGATCCGCTTTTTCCGAGCTGGCCAGTCAACTTTCCGCACAATTAAGATCGAAAGCTAAGTACAAGAGGCAAATGGTGGCCCATTGGGTCACCTGCCTCTCACCTCTGCTCGGGAGTTCTGTTAGACTTGCGCCACACAGCTGGCAGCTCCGCCAGCTAATCATTTGATTTTTCAAGGGTTTTTATTCCGCAGTGGCCACAGATCTCTCACATATCCGCAATTTCTCCATTATTGCCCATATCGACCACGGGAAATCTACCCTGGCGGACCGCTTTATTCAGGATTGCGGTGGGCTCTCAGACCGCGAAATGGAAGCTCAGGTGCTCGACAGCATGGAGTTGGAGCGCGAGCGCGGTATTACCATCAAGGCGCAGAGTGTAACGCTCGACTACAAAGCGCGGGATGGTAAGACCTACCAGTTGAACTTTATCGATACCCCGGGACACGTGGACTTCTCCTACGAGGTATCCCGCTCCCTGGCAGCCTGTGAAGGGGCGCTGTTGGTAGTGGATGCCGCACAAGGTGTCGAGGCCCAGTCAGTGGCCAACTGTTATACAGCGATTGAGCAGGGCCTGGAAGTTATCCCGGTACTAAACAAGATGGACCTGCCCCAAGCGGATCCGGATAAAGTCGCTGAGGAAATTGAGGAAATCATCGGCATTGATGCTGCCGATGCGACCCGTTGCAGCGCCAAGTCCGGTCTGGGTGTAGAGGATGTCCTTGAGGATCTGGTGCGTCAGGTTCCACCACCCGAGGGTGATGTGGATGCGCCGCTACAGGCCCTGATCATCGACTCCTGGTTCGATAGCTATTTGGGCGTTGTGTCCCTGGTACGAGTAGTACAGGGCACCCTGAAAACCAAAGACAAGATTGTCACCAAGTCGATTGGTCGCCCCCATGTGGTGGATAACGTCGGTATCTTTACCCCCAAGCGCAAAGAAACTGGTGTGCTGCGTGCCGGTGAAGTGGGTTTTGTTGTGGCTGGCATCAAGGATATCCATGGCGCGCCAGTGGGCGATACCCTGACCCACGCTAAGGGTGCCGATGAAATCGAAATGCTGCCGGGCTTCCAGAAGGTCAAACCACAGGTTTACGCGGGTTTGTTCCCGGTTAGCTCCGACGATTACGAAGGCTTCCGCGATGCGCTGGAGAAGCTTTCTCTTAACGATGCCTCTTTGTTCTATGAGCCTGAGACCTCTGATGCGCTCGGCTTTGGTTTCCGCTGCGGCTTCCTCGGTATGCTGCACATGGAGATTATCCAGGAGCGTTTGGAGCGCGAGTATGATCTCGACTTGATCACCACCGCGCCAACTGTGGTGTATGAGGTTGAGCAGACCGACGGCGAAGTGGTGATGGTGGATAACCCATCGCGCCTGCCGGATGTGGGTAACATTGAGGAGATGCGTGAGCCTATTGCCGAGGTGAATATCCTGGTACCGCAGGAATATCTGGGCAACGTGATTACTCTCTGCGTGGAGAAGCGCGGTATTCAGAAAGATATGCAGTACGTGGGTTCCCAGGTATCCCTGCGCTATGAGCTACCCATGAGTGAAGTGGTGATGGATTTCTTCGACCGCCTCAAGTCGGTGAGCCGTGGCTTTGCTTCCCTGGATTACAGCTTTGTGCGCTTCGAAGCGGCAAAACTGGTGCGTCTGGATATCCTCATTAACGGGGATCGAGTCGATGCCCTGGCGCTGATCGTGCACCGTGAGAATGCCCAGCAGAAGGGGCGTGCCATGGCGGAAAAAATGAAAGAATTGATTCCCCGGCAGATGTTCGATGTGGCAATTCAGGCGGCTATTGGTGGCCAAGTGGTGGCCCGTACCACCGTAAAGGCTCTGCGCAAGAATGTGACTGCAAAATGTTATGGTGGCGATGTCACCCGTAAGAAAAAACTGCTTGAAAAGCAGAAAGCGGGTAAGCGCCGTATGAAACAGCTCGGTCGAGTGGAAGTGCCACAAGAGGCCTTCCTGGCCGTGCTGAAGGTGGATCAATAGCGGCTAGGTCCGCTATTGGCTTCAAGGAAAATAGAGATACATAATGGATATTAATTTACCTCTGATTCTGCTCTGGTTAGTCGTTATCAGTGGCGGTATCTGGCTGGTAGACAGCCTGTTTTTTGCCCGTCGCCGCAAAAAAGAAGGTGGGGGCAAGCAAGAGGATCCAGTGGTTGTGGAGTACGCAAAGTCGTTCTTCCCAATCCTGGCAATCGTTTTTGTGTTGCGCTCTTTTATTGTCGAGCCTTTCCAGATTCCCTCTGGTTCCATGATCCCAACCCTTCAGGTTGGTGATTTTATTCTGGTCAATAAGTATGAGTACGGCTTGCGCCTGCCGGTCTCCCGTAAAAAAGTAGTAGATATCGGCGAACCTCAGCGCGGCGACGTGATGGTGTTTTTCCCACCGCACATGAATGATACCTACTTTATCAAGCGGGTTATTGGCCTTCCCGGTGACAAAATTGAGCTGAAAAACAATGTGCTCTATGTCAACGGTGAGCTGGCACCGCAGGAGCTGATTCAGGCGATGCCCCCGGTAAATCCGAGACAGGAAATATTGTGGGAAAATCTCTATGGCAAGCGCCATTTAATGCAAAAAAATATCCCTGCCAGTCAGTACGGTAACTTTAGTGGTGTAGTTCCGGAAGGCCATTACTTTATGATGGGCGACAACCGCGATAACAGCCTCGACAGCCGTGCATGGGGCTTTGTCCCTGAGCGTGACGTAGTGGGTAAAGCCTTTGCTATTTGGATGCACTGGGACAACTGGCTCAGTTTGCCCAGCTTTAAACGTGTAGGCTCTATCCAATAACGAAAATGGCCGGCGTTGTGCCGGCGATATGGATTGAGGGCAAAGGTAATGAGTAGTGTTATCCGGGTTTCACTAAAGCGTCAGCGCGGCATGAGTTACTGGGGTTGGTTGTTGGTTATTGCGGTGTTGGGCTTTGCCCTTACCTGTGTTTCTAAAATGGCCCCAGCCTACGTGGATGCGCGCTATGTGAGTGAGGCCCTGAGAACTCTGGGTGAGAACCCGGAGCTGGAAAATATGTCGACCGGCCAGATCAAGAAAGAGCTGGGCCGTTTCTTTCTGATCAATAATGTGCGCGGAGAGCCCACTAAAGCATTGCAGGTGGTGCGTGGGGCGAAAAGTACTGTGGTCAGTATTAATTACGAGTTGCGCCAGCCGCTGATTTATAACGTGGATGTCGTGATGAAATTTAACAAACAGCTCAATACGGCCAAGCCTGAGCTTTGTTGTGATCCTTTGATAGATCTGGAGCAATTCCGCAAACGTGACTGACCTTTTACTGGAGCGCCTCTGCCAGCGCCTTGGCCACAAATTTGAACAAAGCACTCTTTTGGAGTTGGCGCTTACACACCGATCCCACGGCAGCCGTAACAACGAGCGTTTGGAATTTCTCGGCGATTCCATTCTCGGCTTTACTATTGGTGCCGCACTCTATGAGCAATTTCCCCAGGGCCGCGAGGGCCAGCTGAGCCGTTTGCGCGCGCAACTGGTCAGTGGTGAAACCCTAGCTAAGCTGGCGCGAGAGCTGGATATTGGCGACTGCTTACGCCTGGGCGAGGGTGAGATGAAAAGCGGCGGCTTTCGCCGCGCCTCTATCCTGGCTGATGCGGTGGAGGCCCTGATCGGTGCCATCTACCTTGATGCCGGTCTGGAGGCAGCGCGCGCTAGAGTGCTGGCATGGTTTGCACCACGGCTACAGGAGTTGTCACTGGAGACGGTGAAAGACCCCAAAACCCGCTTGCAGGAATGGCTCCAGGCCCGTAAAAAGCCTCTGCCTGAGTATTCAGTCGTGGATGTGTCCGGTGCTGAGCACGCCCAGCACTTTATCGTAGAATGCCGGGTTAGTGGTTTGGCCCAGCCGGTTCGCGGCGAGGCCAATAGTCGCCGCGCCGCAGAGAAAACTGCCGCGGTAGAGGCTTATAAGCGCCTCACTGGGCAGGACTAACCTTACAATTAGAGCGCAGCGGTTTATCGCCCGGCTCGGACAGATAGCCCCTGTGTGCGGGGGCGAGCAGAGCCCGGTTTCGCTGGGCACTTCAACCCTTTCGGAGAAACTTCTTGAGCGAACAACCCTCTCGCTGCGGCTATGTAGCGATCGTCGGCCGCCCCAATGTGGGAAAGTCCACGCTGCTTAACCATTTGCTGGGCCAGAAGCTGGCGATTACTTCACGCAAGCCCCAGACAACCCGCCACAACATGCTCGGTATTAAAACCGATGGCCCCAATCAGATTATTTTTGTGGACACACCCGGCCTGCATTCGGATCAGGAAAAGGCCATCAACCGCTATATGAACCGTGCGGCTTCCAGTGCAGCTCGGGATGTAGATGTGGTGGTGTTTGTCGTGGAGCGCACCCGCTGGAGTGAGGGAGACCAGCTGGTGGCCGATAAGTTACGCGGTCTCAAGTGTCCGCTGATTATCGCCGTCAATAAAGTCGATCAGCTGGAGGATAAGAGTGATCTGCTGCCTCAGCTGCAGGCTTTGGCGGAACAGCACCCTAAGGCTGAAATTGTGCCGATCTCGGCACTGCGCAACGTCAACCTTGATTCCTTAGAAGAGGTAATCCTCAAGCATTTGCCAGAGGGGCAACACTTCTTCCCAGAGGATCAAGTTACTGATCGCAGTTCACGCTTCCTCGCCGCAGAGATTGTGCGTGAAAAAATTATGCGTCAGCTGGGAGCGGAAGTGCCCTACCAGGTCACTGTTGAGGTTGAGGAGTTCAAACAGGAAGGGAAGATTCTGCATATTAGCGCAGCGATCCTGGTGGAGAGATCGGGGCAGAAGCGTATTATCATCGGCAACAAGGGTGAACGTATCAAGCAGATTGGCAGTCAGGCTCGTGAAGATATGGAGCGCCTGTTCGATAGCAAGATAATGCTGAATTTGTGGGTTAAGGTGAAGTCCGGCTGGTCTGATGACGAGCGTGCCCTACGCAGTCTCGGCTATCGAGACGAGTAACTCTCTTCCCCTGACTCGTCCGCCATGAAGACACCACCGCCGGCGCAGCCGGCGTACATTCTCCACTCCCGGCCCTATCGCGACTCCAGCCTGATTCTTGAGTTATTCACTCCAAACCATGGCCGTATTGGTTGTGTTGCCCGCGGTGCGCGGAGGGACAAGCAGCGGCGCCAGCAGGCGCTGCAACCTTTTACGCCTCTATTAGTTACTCTGCTCGGTGCTGGATCCCTGAAAACCCTCGGGCCCGTGGAGAATGTTGGAGTTCCACTCTGGCTTAAGGGACGTGCTGTCTATGGCGGGCTCTACGCCAATGAGTTGATGGTGCGCTTGCTACCGGAGGGCGAGGCGCACATAGGTCTGTTTGCCACCTATCAGCGTCTATTGCAGGAGCTATCAGATCTGGGCGGTACGGACAGTGCAGAGTTGGAAGGACCACTGCGCAGTTTCGAATTACAGCTGCTCGCGGAGTTGGGTAGTTGCCCACCGTTGGATTATTGTGTGCAGAGTCAGGGCGTTGTGAGTGAGGCCGGCAGCTACAGGTTGGAATTGGAGGTGGGCTTTGTGCCGGTGCACAGGCAGGGTGCCACTGCTCTGCGTGAGCGGGAGTTTTTTGGTTCAGAGCTGCTGGGGATACTGCGGGCTAAAGAGTCTGGCAAGTGGCCGGCAGAAGTATTGGGCCCGGCAAAGCGTTTAACCCGTATTTTGTTGCGCACATTACTGGGGGAGAAGCCCTTGCAGAGCCGCGAGTTATTTAAACAGGTTTACGGGAAATGATTGTTAGCATCGGTACCGACATTTGCAATTACAGCCGTATCGAGTCAGTTTGGCGCCGCCATGGTGATCGTTTCGTGGAGCGTATATTGAGTGGTGGCGAACGCTGTGATTTTGCCGATCTTGCCGAGGCCAATAGAGCGGCCTATTTGTGCAAGCGCTTTGCAGCTAAAGAAGCGGTGGGTAAAGCCCTAGGTACTGGTATTGGAGAAGGTGTTTCCTGGCAGGATATTGAAGTGCGCCGGCGCCAGGGTGCAGCTCCGCAGGTGCTGCTGCGGGGTGGAGCGCAGAGGCGGGCTCAGGCGATGGGAGTGGAGGTGATACACCTCTCCCTTTCCGATGAAAAGGACGCAGCTCTAGCGTTCGTGATTTTTGAAGCTCGCAGTTAGGCCGGAGCATCTCCCCGGCCTTTATTTATTGCGAGTTAGGCAACCTCCAACCCAAACAGTGTGTCGAGATCCTGCTCGGAGGCCCATTCTCGCAGGGCGCGAATTTCCCTGAGTGCTCTATCCAATTTGCGGCGGTCGAGCTGGGGATTCTCCTGATTTTGCTGGATACGTAACTCCTCCTGTAACACACAAGTGGCCTCTCGTAGGCGTGATACGCCACAATAACAGCAGCCGCCGTGCATGCGGTGGGTCAACTCAAACATGCCTTTTATGTCGCCTAGACCCTGTAGTCGCTCAAGTTCCCGTTCATCTGTTATCAACCCATCCACGAGCATTTGCAGCATATCCCTGGCCAGTTTTGCATCGCCATTTGCCAGGTTTAGGCTCTCGCCGATATCCACCAGGCGCATCTGGTTTGGGCTCAATTTTTCTACCACTTGTGGAGTGATAATTTTTAGCCAGCGTTTGATCATATGGGACAACTGGGCTTCGCTCACTGGTTTGCTCAGGTAGTCGTCTAGCCCTGCGGACAGTAGCCTCGCCTTCTCCTCGGCTCCCACATGGGCAGTGAGTGCAATAATGGGCGTGCGGCGGCCGGTCTCTCGTTCGCGGATGCAGCGGGTGACTTCAATACCGTCCATACCGGGCATCTGGATATCCATAAAGACCAGGTCGAAAGTGCTTTGCTGCCAATGTAGTAAGGCTTCCTCACCACTGGCGGCGATCACCACCTCTACACCCTGGGCGCGCAGTAACTCGCCGACCAGGCGCCGGTTAGCGGCGTGGTCATCCACGGCCAGGACACGCGGTGGCGCGGGCCAGGGGAGGGCGGGTACGGCACCATTACTGGGGCGAGGCTGGCTCTGTTGGGGGACAGCTCTTTTCAGTGCGCGAAGCAGGTTCTCGCGGGTTACCGGCTTGCCAAGGAAAGTTAAGGTGCGGGTGCGCAGCTGCTCATAGCAGCGGCGCAGCTCTGCTGGGGCACCGAGTACGATTACCCGGCATTGATAGGCATCGACCAGGGACTGTACCTTCATGCTGAAGCTGTCGAAGTCTCCCTTGGCGATGGCGGTATCGATAATCACCGCATCTGGCAGCGCATCGTGCCGCCACATTTGTTCAATTGCTGGCTGCAGAGTATCGGTATCGGCAAGTTCAATGGGTTCAACCTGCCACTGTTTAAGCAGTTGAGCAACCTGGGAGCGGGTCAATTCGTTGGGGTCGGCAATCAGTATGCGGCAGTCTGGGAAAAGCACCCGTGGCGGGATGCCGCGGTTGCGTTCCGGTACCAGGGTCAGTTCCACCCAGCAGGTGCTGGCACCATTTGCAGCTACTTCCATACCCGTGCAACCGCGCATGCGCTCGACGAGGCTGCGAGCGATAGAGATTCCGAGCCCGTTGGCGCTGATCTGCTGCGAATGTTGTGGTGTTTTGGCGTTGAGAATTTGTTCCAGCTCGCGGCGACCGGGCTCATCAATGCGATTTCCCAAGTCGGTAACACTGATTCGCAATACCAGTTCAGAGTCCTTATTGCTCTGTACAGTGAGGCGTACCGGGATATTACCATTCTCGGAACTACGCACGGCGTTACCGAGCAAGTTGGTAAATATTTGCTTTGTACGTAGAGGATCGCCCACTAGGGTGACAGGCAATTGTGGGTCAATCAGTGGCACCAGTTCCAGGTGATGCTCATAGGCATAAGGGGCAAGGATTTGCAGGGTCTCCTCAAGCAGCTGCCCCAGGTCCATAGGGATATGGTCGAGCACCAAATTGCCGGA
Source organism: Microbulbifer mixtoriginis (SeqCode) (assembly GCF_052467705.1). Lineage (NCBI taxonomy): Bacteria > Pseudomonadati > Pseudomonadota > Gammaproteobacteria > Cellvibrionales > Microbulbiferaceae > Microbulbifer > Microbulbifer mixtoriginis (SeqCode). The sequence goes on along the minus strand of NZ_CP174322.1, from coordinate 3,611,786 downwards.
CTCGATTCGAGAAAAATCCAGAATATCGTTAATTGTGGTGAGCAGGTTTTCTGAGGAGCGCAGAATGGTTTGCAGGTAGTCCTGTTGTAGCTCATCGATCTCGGTTTTAAGCAATAAATTAGTAAACCCGATAATGCCGTTTAATGGTGTGCGGATTTCATGGCTGGTATTGGCAAGGAAGGTCGACTTGATACGGCTCGCCTCCTGGGCCCTTTTGCGTGCCAGGTCCAACTCGATATTTTGCTCTTCCATACTGTCGAGAGACTGACGTAGATCGTCCATGCTCTGCAGCATGTTCGATTTATAGTCCCGCTGGTAATTGGCAAGACTTTCACCCATCTCGTTAATCTGATCGGCCAGTTGTGCGAGTTCGCGGTTCTCTATCTCGTGAATGCGGCGGTCAAACTCACCGCGCCCCATGGCTTGTAACACCTGTCCCATACGTACCAGGCTGTGAGCAAAACGCTCAGATAAAATCACCGACCAAGCTAGGGCGGCCAAGGTGCAAATAATTAAGCCCACCAAGCCCACGAGTAATACTTGGTAGGTGCCCACAAGAAAATAGGGCCGGTGTAGCTCGATACTAATCCAGCAGGTGGTGATGTCCCCCTTTAATGGCTGTAATACCTGTAGGGTTTCATCATCTTCAAAAATAAAAGCTTCGCGCTGATTGAGTTGGTGGTTTGTAAGCGGGGTGCGTGGTCGTGGGCCCACACTGGCCAGAAGCCCCAGCCCAGTGGATCTATCCAGTGAGATTTTTTTACTTTCCTCAGTGGAATAAATATGCACCGAGCGCACCATGTCCTTTTCCAACATCAGTGCCAGAAGGCTCTTGCGTAACCATTCCATACGCAGATCGAAAGGGTGGCCGCCACTCATTTCAATTAACTCGGCCAGTTGCTCGGCACTTGCCCGTCCGTGGCTGAGTAAGAGCTGACGGCGATCATGCATTTGTTGCAGTGTGAACACCAGGGCCAGAGTCATGGCCAAAATCAGCGCTGGCGCAACCGTGAAGCGAAACATAGTTGAACGCAACGAGCGGAGCTCTGAAGGAGCCGGCATGGAAGGGTCGGTATTATTTGGGGCCATGAGAAATCAAGGGTCTTGTGCGATTATTTTTTCCCCATTTTACCCCTATGCGAGAGGAGGCGCACTCCTATACGGGCTGCTCTGGGTAAATGTTTTCTGCTTTGCGATTTTTTGATATTTGTAATAACTCGACTATATAGTCCACCAAAATAGTCGGTATTTAGCCCGAGAGGGAGCATCGGGTACACTGTGCGGCCGCAATATGTCTGGACTCAAGGTACTATGGATTACCCAACGATTGCTGACTGCGTAGGTAATACGCCACTGATCAAGCTGCAACGCCTCCCCGGTGATACCAGCAATACGATTTTGCTCAAGCTGGAAGGCAATAATCCGGCTGGTTCGGTAAAAGATCGCCCGGCTCTATCAATGATCAACCACGCCGAGGCAAGAGGGCAGATTAAACCAGGGGATACCTTGATAGAAGCTACCAGCGGCAATACGGGTATCGCACTGGCAATGGCAGCTGCCATTAAAGGTTATCGTATGATCCTGATTATGCCGGACAGTGCTACCGCAGAACGTAAGGCCTCTATGACTGCATACGGTGCCGAGCTGATTTTGGTCAGTGCGGAGGAGGGAATGGAAGGTGCTCGGGATCTAGCTCTTCAAATGCAGACCGAAGGTCGTGGCCTTGTGCTCAATCAGTTTGCCAATACGGATAACCCTCTGGCCCATTACGAGGGTACCGGACCCGAAATTTGGCAGCAGACCGCTGGGGAAATTACTCATTTTGTCTCTTCTATGGGGACCACAGGTACCATAATGGGCTGCGGCCGCTTTCTGAAAGAGCAGAAGCCGGAGGTTCAGATTGTGGGTCTGCAGCCAACCGATGGTTCCAGTATTCCCGGTATTCGCCGATGGCCACAGGCTTACCTACCAAAAATTTTTGTCCCGGAGGAAGTGGATCTCGTTATCGATATGGATCAGCGAGAAGCGGAGGAAATGACACGTAGGCTGGCGCGTGAAGAGGGCATCTTCTGTGGTGTTTCTTCCGGCGGAGCGGTTGCCGGAGCACTGCGCCTTTCCAGCCAAGTGGAGAATGCCATAATTGTGGCAATCATCTGTGACCGCGGTGATCGCTATTTATCCTCGGGATTGTTCAATCAGTAAGGCTGGGAAAAAAGGCACAGTCGGGTGTGCAGATTTTTTGTTGCCCCCGACTTTAGTGTGAATTTTTATATGCCTACTAATCTATCTGCGTATATTTGATATTTTCTCTCTCCGACTTTTATTTTTTTGATGCTCTGATTTTAAGCGTGTCCTCAGTTTAAGATTGTCAGTGCGTAGATTGTTTTATTAAAACAAAGACTATTACTTAGCTATGGTCAGCAGGTGAGGGCTTAAAACTCTCTTTATGTGGCTAATGAATAGGCTTTCACTAAAAAGGCTGTAATAGAAGCTGATTTTCTCAGTTTTCCAGTGTCACCGCAGAGATGTCGAAAATGAGCGGGTCTCTTTGTAAAAGCCCTTCAACCCGGCATGCCTTCCTTTAGTCGCATTCTCCTTGGTAAAAATTCTCACTACTCAATGTGATTGACCAATTGGTGTTATCGTTTGCAGTTTCCAGTATCAAGCCATATCCACTGGGGTGAGTTATCGCTAAATTTCACGCAGCTTGTTGAAAACATAAAGAAAATCGTGGACTTTAGTCTGACCAAACCTATGATAGAAGCGTCCCTAATTTGGGAAGTTATTCTTTTTGCTTGGTTTTGCCATCATGCAAGCCACTGAGCAATGCTAGTAAGCTTACAAATTCCTGTTTCGGCCCGGTTAAAACATGGTTCAAGTCAGAAAACATCATTCCTTTGGAGGTGAGAGAGAGCACGACCTGGAAGCCTGGTTGCGCCATGTGCAAAAACTGGCTGGGCTGGATGGGGCTGCCATAGTGACCTTGCGCCGTGCAGCAGAAGTAAGTGCTGAAGCTGAACAACAGGCTATTGCCGCGGAAAATATTTGGGCAGAGGGTGCCAGCAGTTTTGCCACCGGCCTTGAAATGGCGGAAATCCTGGCGGACTTGCAAATTGATTCTGAAGCACTGGTGGCTGCAGTGCTCTACCGAGCAGTACGAGAGAAGCGCCTCGCGCTTAAAAGCGTTGAAGAGGAGTTTGGGTCGGTTGTAGCCAAGCTTATTCGCGGGGTACTGCGCATGGCGGCGATTCGCAGTCGCAGTGCCGATACTGGTGAGGAAAGCAAAAGCGGTGCGGTAGAGGAACACTCGGAAAATATTCGCCGTATGTTGGTGGCGCTCGTTGATGATGTTCGCGTTGCGCTGATCAAACTTGCCGAGCGGACCTGTGCAATTCGTGCGGCCAAGAATGCTGAGCCCACAAAGCGCCAGCGGGTCGCTCGCGAGGTGGCCGATGTCTATGCACCACTGGCGCATCGCCTCGGTATAGGGCATATCAAGTGGGAGTTGGAGGACTTGTCCTTCCGTTACCTCGAGCCTGAAGACTACAAGCAGATAGCGCGTCTTTTAGATGAAAAGCGGATGGCGCGACAAGAGTATATCGATGAGGTGCTGGAGCTTCTTCGCACAGAACTGGCGCGGGCGGATATAGAGGGTGATGTCTATGGCCGCGCAAAGCATATCTACAGTATCTGGCGCAAGATGCGCCGCAAGAATATCGGCTTTTCTCAGGTTTATGACATTCGTGCTGTACGCATTCTGGTGCCTACCGTGCGGGATTGTTACGCGGTGTTGGGGATTGTACATAACCTCTGGCGCAATATTCCCAACGAGTTTGATGACTATATTGCCTCTCCGAAGGAGAATGGCTACCGATCCCTGCACACTGCAGTGATCGGCCCCGAACGCAAGGTGCTGGAAGTGCAAATCCGTACTTTTGCCATGCACGAGGAGGCTGAATATGGGGTCTGTGCTCACTGGCGGTATAAGGGCACCGACCTGAAAACAGAGAGCCAAGATAGCTATGAGCAAAAGATCTCTTGGCTGCGGCAAGTGCTCGACTGGCATGAAGAGGTGGGTGGTAATCCCTTACAAGAAGATCTTCAGACCGGGGAAGGGGACTCCCGTATCTATGTTTTTACTCCCGATGGCCATGTAGTCGATTTGCCCCGCGGAGCCACACCGCTGGATTTCGCCTATAAAATCCACACCGAGATTGGTCATCGCTGTCGCGGTGCTAAGGTGGATGGCCGCATAGTGCCATTAAACCACGAACTGGAAACCGCCAATCAGGTAGAGATTCTCACTGGTAAACGTGAAGCCCCCAGTCGCGATTGGCTTTCGTCCGGTATGGGCTATATAACAACCTCGCGGGCGCGGGCCAAGATTATCCACTGGTTTAAGCAGCAGGCCCGAGATCAAAATATTGCCGATGGTCGCAGTATTTTAGATGGTGAGTTCAAGCAGCTCGCTCTGAGTGATTTTAATTTTGAACAGCTTGCTGCCAAGCTGAATATGCACTCGTTGGATGATCTCTATGCGGCAGTGGGAGCTGGGGATATCGGTGTGGGGCAGGTGCTGAACACCGCCCAGCGTATGGTAAAGGTCGACAATGCGCAGCGTGTGCCTTCACTTACTGCCCCGGTGGCCACGGGGACGGGCAAAGCCGATGTTTATATCGAAGGGGTTGGTAATTTACTGACGCATATTGCGGGTTGTTGTAACCCTGTTCCCGGTGATGAAATTATGGGTTACATCACTCTTGGTCGCGGGGTATCGATACATCGTAAAGACTGCACGAATATGCTGCGTATGCAGGCAGAGGAGTCTGAGCGAGTACTAGAAGTTAATTGGGCGGCAAAACCGAGGGAACTCTATGCGGTGGAAATCGTTATCGAAGCCTATGATCGCCTGGGGCTGTTGCGCGATGTCACCGCTATGCTCGATAGTCAGAAAATCAATATTACGGCGATGCAGACACACAGTAATAAGCATAAGCATACTGTAGAGATGGTACTTACCGCCGAGATTCATAATTTTGAAGAGTTGAGTTACGTGTTGCACCGCATTAATCGCCTGCCCAATGTCGCTTCGGCGAAGCGGCGTATGCTGCGTTGAGGGAGACCCATGCAAGACCATTACTCGGTGGAGGACTTGCTTCACCTAATGTCCCAGTTGCGCAACCCAAACGGTGGTTGCCCCTGGGATCTGAAACAGACATTTTCCAGTATTGTTCCTTCAACGATTGAAGAGGCCTATGAAGTGGCCGAGGCAATTGAGCTTGAAGATTTCGAACATCTACATGAAGAGCTTGGGGACTTATTGTTCCAGGTGATCTTCTATTCCCAGCTCGGCCGTGAGCAGGGGCATTTCGACTTTTCCCGTATTGTGGACACCCTGGTACGCAAGTTGGTGCGACGCCATCCTCATGTGTTCCCCAGCGGAGAGCTCTATGGCGAGAATGGCTCCTCTGCAATGGATGAAGCGCAAGTAAAGCAAAACTGGGAAGCCATTAAAGCTGAAGAGCGCAACGCAAAGGGTGAGAGCGGAGTCCTGGCTGGTGTTACCGCGGGCTTACCCGCTTTGACGCGTGCGGCCAAATTGCAAAAGCGTGCCTCACAGGTGGGTTTTGATTGGCCAGATATCACAGGTGTGCTGGACAAAATAGAGGAAGAGGTAGCCGAATTGCGCGAGGCTATTGCAACCGGTGATCGTGAGCATGCTGGGGAGGAGCTCGGCGACCTGTTGTTCTCCTGTGTAAACGCGGCCAGGCATTTGAAAGTTGATCCTGAGTCTGCACTGCGACAGTGTAATCGTAAGTTCGAGCGTCGTTTTGGCGCTGTTGAGGCAGCCCTCAGGACAGATGGACGTGGGCCAGAAGATGCCAGCCTGCAAGAGCTTGATCGACTCTGGGAACGCGCGAAAGACATAGAAAGACAGGATTCAGACAGATAAGTAGCCGTATTGGCCGCAGTTTATTCTGCGGTAATGGCGGTACCACAGTCATAATCTTGCCCAATTTGGGGTGGACGTGTAAGGTAGCGCTCTTTTGGCGCGGCGGCTCTTAGTGCGTCGATAGTTTTGGAGGCTTACTGAACATGCGAATTATTCTCTTGGGGGCACCGGGGGCCGGTAAAGGCACTCAGGCACAATTCATAACAGAGAAGTTCGGCATTCCGCAGATCTCCACCGGCGATATGCTTCGCGCTGCGGTGAAAGCGGGCACACCTCTCGGCTTGCAGGCAAAAGACATCATGGAGGCCGGCAAACTGGTTTCCGACGACCTGATTATTGCCCTGGTGAAAGAGCGCATCGCTGAGGCAGATTGTGCAAATGGATTCCTTTTCGATGGTTTCCCCCGCACTATTCCCCAAGCGCAAGCACTGCTGGATGCAGATGTACATATCGATCATGTGCTGGAAATTGCTGTGGACGATGAAGAAATCGTCAAGCGCTTGTCTGGGCGTCGCGTGCACGAGGGTTCAGGCCGCGTTTATCACGTTGTGTACAACCCGCCCAAGAGCGAAGGTGTGGATGATGTGACTGGTGAGGCACTGGTACAGCGCAGTGATGATACCGAAGAGACCGTGCGCAAGCGTTTGGCGGTTTATCACGAGCAGACAGCACCGCTGGTTGGCTTCTACCGAGAGCTGGAAGTGCGCTCCCCTGAAGCAGCTCCGAAATACAGTAAAGTGATGGGAGTTGGCAGCATGGATGAGATCCGCGATAAGGTCATCGAAGCATTGAGCTGATCGCACTGAACATTGTTAAAAAAAGCCCCCGTTTGGGGGCTTTTTTGTATCTTCTCCGATGGTTTCCTTTTTAGTTTCGCAAGCGCCTACCTTGTAGTTGACTGACCAATCATTAAGATGGCCGGCAGGTTATTCCTGGCAAAATTGTATTTCAGACGGGTCTTTGTATGTCCACAGCGATAGTTTTGATGAATCTGGGTACCCCTGCGCAGCCCACGCCGTCCGCCGTAAGAGATTTCTTGCGAGACTTTCTCTCCGACCCCAGGGTAGTGGAAATACCCCGACCACTGTGGCTTACAATACTAAACGGTTTGATATTACCTTTTCGCCCCAAGAGAATTGCTCCGGCTTATGCGGAAATCTGGAATTGCAGCGCGGACGATGCGCAAGTTGAAGGTTCACCACTTCTCTACTATACCCGCCATCAAGCGCAGCTACTGCAAAAGCATTTAAAGGATAAAGGGCGGGATATCGCGGTAGAGTATGCCATGACTTACGGTGAACCGCGCCTCGATAAAGTTATTGAAAGCTTGCGATCAAAAGGCTATGAGTCCTTTGTTGTTTTCCCTTTATATCCGCAGTATTCGGCTACCACTACTGCTGCAATATATGATCAAGTGGCGCAAATTTTCCGAAAGAGTCGTGATATTCCGGATATTTCACTGGTTCGTGATTATTACCACAACCCTCTATATATTAAATCTCTCGCCAACTCTGTCAGGGAACACTGGCAGAAACACGGTCAGGCTGAAAAATTAATGCTTTCTTTTCACGGTATCCCCAAAGCAAATGTTGATAAAGGGGACCCCTATTTACGCCATTGTCAGGAAACCGCGAGGCTGCTTGCGGAAGAATTACAAATTTCCCCGGAGCGTTGGCAAGTTACTTTTCAGTCACGCTTTGGTAAGGCTGAGTGGTTGCAACCTTATACCGATAAAACTCTGATTGAATGGGGCAAAGGCGGTATCAAGAGTGTTGATGTGATTTGCCCAGCATTTTCGGCCGATTGTTTAGAGACATTGGAAGAAATTTCGGTAGAGAATCGCGCTAATTTTATCGAAGCGGGTGGAAGTGAATACCATTATATTCCCGCGCTAAATTTACGTGAGGATCATATCGAAGCTCTTACTGCGGTTGTTGAAGATAAGTTGCCAGGCCCAAAATAATTTTTACTTTTAGGTGTTTTGCCTCTTCAAAAGGCAATTTGTTAAGGAAAAGAGACTTATTTGCTGAAAAATTTCTCATTTTTCGCTTTTTTACTTGCAATGCCGTGTATTTTTATTAACTTTGATAAAGTTGTATTGAAATAGGCAGCGCACCGCTCTGTATAAGCAATAAAATAACCCCCGGGTTTTATTCGATAGCTAACAGGCCGCGTTGCCAGCACACTTTTGGAAGTACTTCTTCTTTTTAATGAGGAGACAAGGGATGGCAAGAGTAGTAAAAAAGAGTACACGTGCTAAAAAGGCAACTACATCGACCAAAGCGTCGCCGGTAGTCGTAAAAGCACAGAAAGCCGTGGATGCAGCAAGTAAGTCGCTGGATGCACAAATGGATCGTGTGGCAAAAGCAAAAGCGCGGGCACAAAAAAGTAGTACGGCAGCGGCCAAGGCTTCCTTGACCAGCGCCAATGGTAAAGCAAAAGATTTACGCGCCAAGCTGGCGATGGCAAAAATGGAGCTTGCCAAGGCCAAGACCATGGATGCCGTGCGTCATGCAGAAGAAGCGGCTAAGGAGAAGGTGGCCACCCTTTCTGAAAGCCTTTCTGCCAAGGCAGATAAAGACCTGGCGGCGGCATTGAAGGCGTTCGAAGCGCGCTGGATGAAGTCTCGTGTTAAGGCTCATGCCAAGAAGATCAAAGCCGCCGAGAAAAAAGCTGAGGCTAAGATAAAAGCTGCAGCAAAGAAGGCTGCGACAAAAGCCAAGGAGCTAGAGAAGAAAGCAGCTGCGAAGCTAAAAGCTGATGCTCAAAAAGCTAAAAAGGCGGCGACTAAAAAGACTACTGCGGCCAAGAAAGTAGGCCGCCCCAAAAAGGCTGCTTCTGAAACTAAAGCCACCAAGCGTGTAGGGCGCCCCAAGAAGGCCACCTCCGCAGCAAAGCCAGCGAAAAGAGTAGGGCGTCCGAAGAAGTCTGCTAGCAAAGCGGAGGCGGCCAAGAAAACGCCAACTCGTCGAGGGCGCCCACCTAAGGCCGGTACCGCTCGCCGTGGTCGACCACCCAAGAGTGCGGCTTAATTAAACCTCCTCTAGTTCACAGCATGCCTTAGTGGCATGGCTAACTCTCCATCAACCCCGGTTAATACCGGGGTTTTCTCTTTCCTCAATATCGCTAATCTACATGACTAGTCCTTGTGACCGTGCCACAATTCACTCCCTTCGATAACCCGGTTTGAAATAGTTGTGAAGATTCTTGCCCTGGATACCACGTCTGGTGCCTGCTCAGTGGCACTTTATAGTAATGGCCAGATTACCGAACGCTTTGTGCAAGCAGAGCGAGACCATACACAGCGCCTGCTACCAATGGTGGATGAGGTATTGGCTGAGGCCCAGTTGAGCCTTCCCGACCTGGATGCCTTTGCTGTAAGCAGGGGCCCCGGTTCATTTACGGGCCTGCGTATCGCTATCAGTTGTGTACAGGGGCTGGCCTTTTCCGCCGATAAGCCGGTAGTGCCGGTTTCCAGCCTAGCCGCTTTGGCCCTAGGTGCCAGAAGGGCGCACCCGCAGTGGGGGGGGGATCCTATTGTCGCTATGCTTGACGCTCGTATGCAGCAGGTGTACTGGGGTATTTACGGCACCGAGATGCCTAATGACAGCTTGATACCTGAGGCAGTACAGAATCCAGAGCAGGTTCTACTGTCATTGAGTGAGGCCAAGCTGACAAACACATATTACGGTGCCGGTCCCGGTTGGCACTATGAGGCATTAGGCAAGGCTCGAGCGGCAGAGCTGGATCTGAATGCCTTAATCCATGCACGGGATATTGCTGAGCTAGCGGTTCCTCTCTATCGAGCTGGTGCAATGGTATCTGCTGAAGCTTTGGAGCCCGTTTATCTTCGCAATGAAGTTACCTGGCAAAAACGTCAAAAAATTCGATCCTGATAATTCATGGAAATATTTCAGATTGTTGTACTGGCCCTGATCCAGGGCTTGACTGAATTTCTCCCTATTTCAAGCTCGGCACACCTGATCTTGCCTGCAGAAGTTTTAGGTTGGCAGGATCAAGGGCTTGCTTTCGATGTGGCTGTACATTTTGGCTCACTGATCGCGGTAGTCACCTATTTTCGAAAAGATATTTGGCTACTCCTGCGTGATGGTTTAGGGGGGCTTAAATCGAGGCAATTTAGCGATGAAGGACGTTTGGCTTGGCTGATTGTGCTGGCTACGATTCCTGTCGGTTTGGTAGGATTAATTTTTAAAGGCTATATAGAAACGCATTTACGCTCAGCAGCAGTTATAGCGGCCACCACCATCGGTTTTGGTCTGTTGCTTTGGTGGGCTGATGTGCGTGGAGCCAGGGTGCAAACCCTAACGCAACTTAACTGGAAAAAAGCACTAGTTATTGGTGGTGCGCAAGTATTGGCGCTTATTCCAGGTACTTCCCGCTCGGGTATTACCATGACCGCAGGGCTGATGCTCGGCATGAAGCGCGAAGCTGCTGCGCGCTTCTCTTTCTTGTTATCCATACCGGCGATAGCCCTGCCGGCCATGTTACTGACCTATGATTTACTCGCCCTAGAGTCGGTACCCTGGGGGGATATTTTATTGGGTACTTTGCTTTCTTTTATTAGTGCCTATCTATGTATTCATTTTTTCCTGCAATTTATTAGTCGCATCGGCATGGCGCCATTTGCGATTTACCGCCTGATTTTAGGGGCGGCTCTTATTTGGATGATATGGGGGTAATCAATATGGCAACGGTAGCGTTTATTGGCTTGGGAGTAATGGGTTACCCAATGGCGGGTTACCTGGCAAAAGCGGGTCACTCAGTGCGGGTATATAACCGCACCGCCAGCCGTGCAGAAAAATGGCTGGGCGAGTATGAGGGGGAGAGCTTCGAAACACCCGCTGAGGCCGCAAAAGGTGCAGAGGTGGTGTTTGCCTGTGTGGGTAATGATAACGATTTGCGCCAGGTGGTTGCTGGAGAGCAGGGCGCCTTCGCCACTATGGAAAAGGGCACCCTGTTCGTCGATCATACTACTGCCTCGGCAGATGTCGCGCGTGAACTGGCAGCAAATGGCAAAGAGAAAGGTATCGGCTTTCTCGATGCCCCAGTATCTGGTGGCCAGGCCGGTGCGGAAAATGGGGTTCTCACCGTAATGGTTGGTGGTGAAGAGACAGATTTTGAACGTGTAAAGCCGTTGATAGACACTTTTGCCCGTGCTGTTACCTTATTGGGCCCGGTGGGCAGTGGCCAGCTTTGTAAAATGGTCAACCAAATCTGCATTGCCGGTGTGGTGCAGGGGTTGGCAGAGGGGCTGCATTTTGCTAAAGCGGCAGGGCTGGATGGCGAACAGGTCGTGGATGTAATTTCCAAGGGCGCGGCACAAAGCTGGCAGATGGAAAACCGCTCAAAAACAATGCTGGCCGGTGAATATGATCACGGCTTTGCCGTGGACTGGATGCGGAAGGATTTGGCCATCGTTTTACAGGAAGCCCAGCATAATGGCGCCCTGTTACCGGTGACGGCACTGGTGGATCAATTTTATAGTGAGGTGCAGGCGATCGGCGGTTCTCGCTGGGATACCTCTAGTCTGTTTGCTCGCCTGATGAATGTGCGCTCTTTCGACTGACTTTACCTCCTCTCAAGCCTATAACGGAGCTGGATACTTCTGTTTCCAGCTCTGTATTTCCGTTCCTTGTTGTTTTAGATTCCCATGAAAGTTTTATTGCTCTCGGCCTATGATGCCGACAGTCACAAGCGTTGGCGTAAAGGCCTGGTTGCCGCCTTCCCCGAGTGGCAGTGGACAGTCTTGACACTGCCCCCGCGCTATTTCAGCTGGCGTATACGTGGCAACAGCCTTTCTTGGGCCAGGGGAGAGGCGGCACAAATACTAAAGCAACAGTGGGACCTAATTGTTGCCACGTCTATGACCGATCTCAGTGCGTTGCGCGGCTTAGTGCCCGAGATAGTGGGGGTGCCCACGGTGGTCTACTTTCACGAGAATCAGTTTGCCTATCCCGTCAGTTCAGGTGCGTTCCAGTCTATAGAGCCACAGCTCCTCAATATCTATACCGCGCTAGCCGGTGACCTGTTGCTGTTTAATTCGGAATACAACCGCCGCACCCTGATTGAAGGCGCAGCCAAGCTTTTAAAGCGCTTCCCGGACCATGTGCCGGTGGGAATTTGTGAAGAAATTACAAGTAAGTCGAAGGTGCTGCCAGTACCACTAGAGGATGCACTCTTGACTCAAGAGTACACACAAGCTGATTTTTGCTGGGGTCACCGCTGGGGGCAGGGTTATCAGGGAGAAGTAAGCGAGGATACGCTAATCATCAGTTGGGCCGCCCGCTGGGAATATGACAAAGGCGCTGACCGCCTGCTGCAAATTCTTCGGGGCCTAAAAGAGAAAAAGGTAAAATTCTTACTCAACCTGATGGGTCAATCCTTTCGTAATAGCCCAAAAGAGTTTGAGCAGATACAACAGGAGTTTAGTGAGAATCTGCTGGTGATGGGGTACGTGGAGAGTGAATCTCTATACCGACAAACCTTGCATAACAGCCATGTATTTCTATCTACCGCTTATCATGAATTTCAGGGGTTAGCGGTAATGGAGGCCGTCGTAGCAGGTTGTACGCCATTAGTGCCTGATGAACAGTGCTACCCGGAGTTTTATCCTGAGTGGTTTCGTTATTCTGAGGTTGAGGATGCGATTTGCAAGCTAAAAAATTTGGCCGCGATTGCCAATTTTGGTACAAGCAGGCAGGTCGATTTAACAAGGTTATCTTGGGGGAGGATTAAGAACGAGTATTATCATTCGCTTTCTGAAGAAAGACTTTACATAGTTAAATGAGAAATCAATCTTCAATATATGGTTGTAGATATTTGAGATAGACATTATAGCTTTCAAGTAGCGTGATTATCTCGGCGTAATCTGCGCTAATTACTGATTGAGATGCTATGCTTATCGCTTTAGGTTTTGGAGCGCTATAAGGTGACTTCAGGTTTTTTTATCAGGTTAGGATTTTTTTTTATATTCGCAGTAATAGTTGTGGCGAATTCTGTTGCGGAAACTATTGAGGAGAAACGAAGTAGGGCTGAGAAATTAATCCAACGGCTTGAAAATAAATATCTTAGTAATGAAGTTCCTGCCATTCTCCAAAAACTGGAAAAGAATGAGTTGTCAATGTCAGTTATAAATGCTTTTGCACTGGAGCAGCGCCTGATTATTCAATCTGACCTTCGCAATAACGCACTCTCCTTGCATCGATTTGGTGGTTCTTCAAGTAAGGTGACTAACAAATTCTTTTATCGCTTAGTAGTTAATGAGATGTCTGCCAGTGAGCAATTGCCGGTTCTAATTCAGGCACTTAATATCTCGAAAAGTCAAATTACTAAGTATCGTCCGCTAGCTGGGGCGCAGGCGTATCCAGCTTATACAGCATGGCTGGCAAATTATGCACAACCTGCAGAGATTGCGGCAGCCCTTTTAATCAACTTTCAAAGTTTTGGTAAAAATATTGGCCGTATGGCAAAAGCACTTAAACAATATAGGGGGTTGTCTGACAGTCAGTTGGAGTTCTTAATCAATTTTAGCACTTTACCTTCTGATTTTAGAGAGCAGGCTATAGCTATAGTGGCAAAAGGCTTGGCCTCCGGAGTAAGTGAGTCGGATATTGAAACTCGCGTAAGGCTTATTCAAGTCTATGAGGCTGATTTTTGGGGTGCACTTTCAAGTGTTGATTGACAGTAAATTTTTATGATGTAATGTTGTTTGACGTTGATTTTTATTAATCTTTAATTTAAAGCGCCAATACTTGGCGGTTATTCGATTATTCATATGAAATAAATCACTCTGTCTTTATAGATGCTTTATCCTTCTGGAGCGGTGTTTATATGCTGATGCATTGTCTTGAAGTGAGTTGCTCCAATAATAATATCAGTTGATTCAATATGCCCCGCCCCACCTTTTTGGCGCATTAATCTCTTTTTAGGTCTGTTTCTGGACCTTGTCTATATTTATTTCTATGCTTAATGATTGGTATATGTAGAGATAATAAGGATGGCTGAACTATCGGGTTTGGCTTTACTGCTAAGATAGCTTGCTTTGTCATAAAACACTTACCCTTGAGTGCGATAAAAGTTGAAGTCGGATTTTCCTATTAAAGGAATAAATGGAAATGATGAATCGTGTAATAGTTCAGAGAATTTCTTTGATCATGCTTTTTGCTATGTGGAGCTTTGAGGGGTTAGCTAAAGAGGTGGCCAGCCCTGTAGGCCGTAATTCAATGTCTTTTGAAGAATCACAAAGATTTGGTTGTGTACAGCAGTATCCGGTGGCTGACTCTAGATGGCATGGTTTTAAATTGCCTAAATTCAAGCAGCATCTTTCTACCATTCCCTTTGAGGCTGCAGGGGTAGCTGTTTCCACTTTAGCGATTGGTTTAGTGGATTGGGACTGGGGATCTAGTAGTTTTGGTACAACTAGTGAGGGTTTCTTTGAGGATGATACTGCCAATGGTGGTATGGATAAGCTCGGTCATGTCTATGGTAGCTATCTTCTCAGTGAATTCTTTACAGATGCCATTCACTGCAAGGCTGGTAATGCGGTGGGGGCGGAGGCTAGTGCAGTTACTCTAGCTTGGTTGAGTATGTTATTTGTGGAGTTAGGCGATGGTTACTCTAAGGAGCATGGCTTTGCCTGGGAGGACGTTGTTGCCAATACTGCAGGGGTAGGAATCTCTTACCTAAGACGGAATATCCCCGGGCTTAGGGAAAAGCTGGATTTTCGTCTAGAATATCTTCCATCGGGTAATCGCTCTGGCTTTAAGCCACACTCAGATTACTCGGGGCAAAAATACCTACTGGCCTTAAAATTAAGTGGTTTTGGCTTATCACGGAGAAATCCTCTTAATTATCTGGAGTTACATGGGGGTTACTTTGCCCGGGGTTTCACTTTGAAAGAAAAAGAACGAGACGACCCTTTGCGTAGAGAGCTCTATGTTGGGGTTGGAGTGAATATAGGGGAGCTGCTTTTTGGCAGGCCTGGAGTTAGAGAGAGTACTGGAGGCCGATTTGGGCGAAAGTTTTTTGAATATATTCAACTTCCTCATACTTATGTTGCTAGTGAGAATGATTAAATCGGATCCGGCTTTATAATTATTTACCCAGTAGACTATGCGCCTAATTGCCAGGCCCCCGGAGAAGATTCTCCTGGAGCCTGTAAGCACTTAATCTATCCACACCCTTGTATATATTCGTTTTTGCTCGGGTGTGTCTATAAATTCATCGCGATCGTGCAAGACTCTAGTATTGTCAATAAAAATCATATCGCCAGAATTCATATAAAAGCTAACAACATTTTCTTTATTGTTTAGTTCTCCATCAAGAAGATTTAGTGCTTGAAGTGCCTCTGCCGTTAAGGGATTATTGACTCGTTGATGGCCTTTCTCTATCCAGTAGCGCATATAGCGGATAGAAATTTTGCCATTGGCATAGCTGAAAATCGGGAAATGATTGTTCAGAATATTCTGGATATCTTTATCGCTCCCTGGTGTGACAAGATCTCGAATGTAATTCTTGTAGAGCAGCTCTAACTTTTTTGGTGCCTGTTTCTTGAGATTTTTATGTACCTGGGCTGCAGAAACTACTTTAGATTTACCACCTTGAATCGCGGGGGTAATACAGCAGAGCCCTAAAATATTTGGTTGTATGGCTCGTTGTGAGCTATCTGTATGTACACCAGTTGCTGCGTTAGTTTGTGAAACAGGAATGGCTTCGTCTTTATAGCTTTTGCCCGTATCTAAAATACCGTAGAGTCTACCGTAGGTATCAATAGTCTGCCCCATTGCCAGGCTGATTTTGAGAAACAGAAGATTTAGTGTTGCTTGATCAAAGCCTTTTACTCCTCGAATCCAAGTAACACCATTGCCTTCATGGATTTCACTTTTGATTTTTTGGGCGAGCTGATCAAACTGAGGAGTGGCAACAGAATCTGCTTGCAAAGCCAGAATAGGGTTGTCCTGCTCTTTAGACCATTCTTGCAGAGCTTTGATTTCATTTGGCCAGTCATTAGGCCAATTAAATTTCCAGCTGGGTTTAGCTTCCAACTCTGCGGCTGTCCATGCCTGTGCACGGATAGTCTCGTCAGGTGCTATATCAATCATTTACCTTCACCTTAAATAACACATGCAGTGGATAGCCTTTTAGTGGACCAAAAAATTCAGGATCAAATGCCAGATGTTCATCCGTTACAGCTAATTCTTTGACTTCGGGTAGGCTGTTAAAGCCGGCTTTAGCAAGGGCTTCGAAGTAGTGTGCAAAGGTTTTATGTACACAGCGAACAGAGACCGGGACACCATCTCTACGCCAGATTTTCCCCTCAAAGGTCTTATTTATACCGTCGAGATAAGATTTTTCACCATGTTCAAAGTAAAACGGTGGGCTTTCTTCCCTCATAAAGGGGAGGCATGGATGGGGTACGGTAAAGACAAAAGTACCACCTGCTACCAGCAAAGAGCGTACTTTACTCATCACCTGAGTCATTTCTTCGATAGTCAGGTAATTGAAAAGGAATACGGCAATGACCTTGTCGAATCTAGTTTGTGGAAATTGATTAAATGAAACTGCATTGCCCACGGTATAAGTTGCATTAGATAGCTTGAGTTCCTTAGCCATCGATTGTGCTTGAGCTATCATTTCAGCAGAAGAGTCAACTCCAAAAATTGACTTGACACCAGCCTCTATGAGCATGCGTGATACATAGCCCTCTCCACAGCCAAAGTCTAGGATATCTTGGTCTTTGATTTTGCCCAGAGCCTCTAAAACACGAGGTCTTGCCGTGAAGTCGCTTAACAGTATTTTTTCTGATCTAAGCCAATTCGTGGCTTGTGCATTATAAATTGATTCAGTTGATATAGGTTGGTTCATCCTGAGCCACTCCTGATACTTGTGTGGTTGTCGAGTTATAATTGTTGTCGATGATTTTTGTATTGTTGTATGCTCGTGCAAGCATGCCATCCCAAAAAGCAGCTCTTAAATTCAGAGCCTTAGTTGCACCCTGGCGAAGACGCCTCCTTCCTTCCTCTGTCTCGGCAAAAGTTAATGCGATCTGGTTGAGACTTTCAGCATGATCATCGTCGATTAGAGTGTGAACGGAAAAGAAGCAGTAGTCCTTGGGCTGAATTTCAGGTAAATGCTTCAACCCCTTTTCAATATATGGATAAATTGTACTCACTACATGCTCTGTTCCTATCCCTAAAGCTCCTATTGCTTCCTCGGTAGAGCCATAAAGTAATACCATTGAAAGCATGTCGTACCAGATGATTGCATCATCCGAAAGAGGTGTTTCTTGTTTACCCTGTGTGACCTTTTCTTTAAAGCGGTTAAAAAGATCAGCATGGGGGATATTTTTTATCCACCTTGGATCTATTCCATGGTGATTTAGTATTCGGAGTTCATCCTCCTCATAATTACCAGATTCTTCGTTCAGGTTTTCCAAGAGTATATTTCGGTGCTCCGGAATGGTCAGCTTGGAGATGGCTGCACTTAATAAGTTAATAAATCGGGATGTGTATAGGCTGTATTGTTGTGCAAAATCAGCCACAACATAAGGAAAGTTTGGCAGGGATGCCTCGCTAAACCGTATTAAATAGGTATGATTTACAGCCCTATGGTTAAGTACTTCCTCGGATAGATCTTCCAGCCAAACTCGGCTTGTGTTGCTCGTTTTAATGTTAAAATTCCTTTTCTAGATGTTGACGGTATAGCTTGTTTGCTTTTCAGGTTGTCAATGCACATCCTGTGCCCACTAGCTTTAAGTTTATTGTTTTTTGATAGAATTTCAGTATACGAAGTTGGATTTTTATTGGCAATTGTTAAATTGTAATTGATTTCCCATGGACGCTTCTTATTTTATGGTTTTTTGTTAGCTGTGATTCTTGGTGGTTAGATCTCTATACCTATTTTGGAGTATTTGCTTTTTTTAAGAGAGGGTTGATGCAGGTTTAGTGTTTGTTTTGTTTTCTTTTGAATGGTGAATGATTTTTTTGTGCTCAAAAATATTTCAAGAGCATGCTTTTTATTTTGTGCTTTATCGTTTTTGATTGATGCAGTTGTAGGCTTTCTGGTTGTTAATGACTTCATTTTTGATGTTTTTATATTTTTTGATTTCCTGTCTTGAGATGCGGGTTATTGATCTAAATCAATGATTTCAATATCTTATTGGGTTAAAGGGGGTTGCTCTTGTGTTGGTCGATGTGTGAAAAGGGTATAGTTGTCGCACTTGTAAGTCTCACTGGTAATATTTTTGTGTGATCTAGGTACTTTAACGTTGTTGTCTTTAGAGTTTCCAAAGATGGCTTTCTCCTGGTTGGTAGGGGTTGATACTAATTTATTTTCGCCTGTTTGAGTTGATTTCTTTGTGGCTGCAAAAAAGGATTTAGTGGCGGCTTGCTCTTGGTGGTTATAGAGTACATGTTTTATTTTTTCAGTCAGTAACATTAAAGATTGTTTAGGGATTTGTGGGTATTTGTAGCCAGGTTCTTGAGGGGATGTTTTATAGAACCAATTACACTAATAGGAATGGTTCGACATAACTATAGTAGATTTCATGAATTTTCATGTTTTATATGCCAAAATTATAGTTCCTTGAGCGGTAATTGGACCAATGATGAAATTGGAAGAAGATGTAGTTGATGCAATTGAAAGTGGCCAAATGATTCAAGCTATGAAGCTTCTGCGTGAATACAAGAATATTAATCTTAAAGAAGCAAGAATAATTGTTAACACCTATGTACGTGAAAAAAACATACAGTCATCACCTGCAGAATTACCTGGTCGGGCGGGATTAATTGGGCTTCTGCTCCTGTTGGCTATTACCGGATACTTAGCATTTGGCCTAGGTGCTGGTTAGCGGCGAAAATCTCAACTTTGCTTCAATTTGATTACATAATTTCTTAATTTGACCCGGTTAAGTTTACCAGCTATGGATCATACCAATGTCTCTGAAAGTTGGGACTATTGTCTACTCTTTAAAGAAAATGTGGCATATGCACACTGATGCTTGTATTTACCTCATTTTATGCTCTTCTTGATTATTACACTTTGCTTTAAAGCGCTGCTGTTACCTGTTATTTGGGAGGTTAACAATGGCTGCAACTCTTATAGACTCGCAGGTCTTTTCTGGTCTCTTTAGCACTCCTGCCATGAGTGAGATCTTTTCTGACCGGCAAAGAGTTCAGTACTACTTGGATGTAGAGGCTGCCTTGGCCAGGGTACAGGCGAGACTTGATATCATTCCCAAAGAGGCAGCAGATGAGATTTGCCAACATTGTCGTGCTGAAGAAATTGACCTTGAGCAGTTGAGATCCCAGACAGAGTTAATTGGCTATCCGGTATTTGGAGTTGTACAGCAGTTAGTTGAGCGTTGTAAGGGGGGGCTAGGGCAGTGGTGCCACTGGGGCACAACAACTCAGGACATTACCGACACCGCTACTATATTGCAGATTCGTGCAGCATTAAAGCTTGTGGAGACGGAAGTAGATGAAATCGCCGGTGCGCTGGCCGCTCTAGCCGAGGATTACCGGGATACGCCAATGGTTGCGAGAAGTAACCTTCAACAAGCTGTACCAATTACCTTTGGCTATAAAGCAGCTGTGTGGTTAGCGGGTTTTCATCGGCACCAGCAACGGCTTGCAGAAATTAAGAAACGAGTCCTAGTCGGGGAATTTGGTGGTGCTGCGGGAAACCTAGCCTCCTTGGGAGATCAAGGCCTAGCGGTGCAGGCTGGACTTATGAAGGAGCTTAATCTCGCTATACCTGTTATCGCCTGGCATACCATGCGTGATCGGATAGCTGAAGTCGCCTGTCTATTGGGGTTAATCACCGGCACTCTGAGTAAGATAGCCCTAGATATCAAACTGATGGCACAGACAGAAGTCGGGGAGGTCACGGAGCCCTTCACTGCGGGGCGAGGTGCTTCTAGCACTATGCCGCAAAAGCACAACCCAGTTTCCTCAGTATATATGAGTGGAATAGTGCCCATTGTGCGACAACAGGTGGCGGCGTTACTCAATGCTATGGAGGAAGATCACGAGCGTGCGACGGGAACCTGGGAGGTTGAGTGGGTGGTTCTTCCTGAAATCTTTTGTTTATCCGCTGCGGCATTGGCACAGGCGAAGTTCGCGTTGCGGGGTCTCAATGTACACCCAGATAATATGATGCGAAATTTACAGATGACTGGAGGTTTGGTTTCTTCTGAAGCGGTGATGATGGGGCTAGGCCCAAAGATTGGCCGTGAGAAAGCTCACGATCTTGTTTACAAAATTTGCTGTCAAGCAATGGAAACTGATCGCCCATTTGCGGATCTATTAAAGGAGAATAATGAGGTTTCTAAGGCCTTAACCGATAATGAAGTGGATAAGCTGCTTGATCCCAATAATTACCTTGGGCTTTGTGGTGAGATGGTGGATCGAACTTTGGCTAGGCAAGATAAATGATGAAGAAACGTGTAGATACTAAAGATACCGAGCAGCTCTGTTACCAATATCTATCTGCCTTGGAGCGGGGGGACTTGGATATACTTCTTTCACTGTTTACAGAACATGCTTTGGTCTATTCGCCAATTTTTGGGAAATGCTCAGTAGAGAGTTTTTATTCCTATATTTTTCAGTCAATTAGCGATCGTGCTATGAAACTGAACAATATACTTTCGGGTGTGTTAAAGACTAACCAAGTTGCATTACATCTTAGCTATACCCGGTCAGTAGAAGGAAGAGGTCCGGCCACAATTGATGTGGTAGACCTCTTCGATTTAACGGAAGATTTCAGTACTTTTATGGCTGTAACAATTATTTATGATACCGCACCAATTCATGGGGACTTTATATCTTGCAAAAATGCTCCGGAATAAATCACTTCTATTTTTTAATGGATACTAGAATTTTTAGAACTCCTTTCTAATAGCTAATAGGGGCTATTTTACTGATACAGCAGCAAAAGCTTGCAGTAATCCAGTTTTTGGTGTGCTATTAGGGGTAGGACAGTTAAAATTTTCTGAGTGCCCATAGTTATAGCCATACAGCAAGTTGCAGGCCATAACTTTATGT
Organism: Microbulbifer mixtoriginis (SeqCode); assembly: GCF_052467705.1. Taxonomy (NCBI): domain Bacteria; kingdom Pseudomonadati; phylum Pseudomonadota; class Gammaproteobacteria; order Cellvibrionales; family Microbulbiferaceae; genus Microbulbifer; species Microbulbifer mixtoriginis (SeqCode). Next base: position 3,590,771 of record NZ_CP174322.1, on the reverse strand, counting down.
CCGGCTGTTGTTGGGTGTACAGAATCACCTGTCGGTACAATATTGCCCTGATCAACAAGAAGAATCTTTACCGGAGGAGTGATGCTAGCAATAGTACTTTTGATTTTCGTGTTGTAATAGTCTGTACAATGGTTGGAAGGGTCCTGACCATCCAAATTCGTTCTACGGGGAATGGTGGAAATTACAAAGGCAATTTTATTATCCGGTATACCCATTGCACTTAGGTGGCTGTATATTTTGCCCACCAACGTTGTTTTATCTCGAGTATTATTGCTAGAGATAATGCTTTCCACTACTTCGTCTAGGCGCTTGGCCGTTAGACTCCCAGCCTTCGGAGCCGCACTACATTGGGTAGCACCATTCCGGTTGAGATGGGTGATATCGTTTGTGCCCAGCTGGATAGGCACAATAATAGCATCTGATGCCGCCAGATTTAGGTTTAATGGGCAGGTTTGGTTGTCTAACCACCCTGCGCTGTTATCACTTTCACGACACATTTCAGTAACGACAGAATTAAAGTAGGCAATAGCATCTGCGCAGCTGGCAGAGCTATAACCTGCTGGGATTTGATGGCCTGTAGGATTAAGAAAGCACTGCATATCGCTCGTACTTGCTCCAGGAATTCCGGTATGCCAGTAATTTCCAGTCTTCTTCTCTACTCCATCGGGTCCGGTTGGGCCACTCACAGTACCAATAGTTTCTACGGGCTGACCATTATAGCTAATGGTCAGGCTGCCGTTATTATCGCTACTGCTTAGGGGAAAGCTGGATTTCCCATCAGAGGCCTCGACGATTTGCTGCCAGATTTGTGAGCGGAACCCCATTGAGTTGTAGGGCAGGGTGGTCATACCATAGGTGATTGAATCCCCGATAAACCAAAGTTTGATTTTACCGGCACCATCCTGAGAGGAGCTTCCGCTATCGTCGGGTTGGTTTCCGGCTACGGGGGGAGTTGCTGGATTGCCGGTGCCAACCTGGGATGAACCGCTGGCTTGGCAGGTGGCAGTAAGAGTTGGCTGACTATTGGTTCCGCTATACTCGCCATTAAATCCAAAGGCACGTGCCTCTCCTGGTGGAATAACATCCTGGCCGCTAGCGGTTACTGAGCCAGAGTGGTCAACCACCTCAGCATTCCAAAAATGGGTTACTTTTTGGTTGCCCGGCCATTGCCATTTTATTTGCCAAGCATCCAGTGGCTGATCCCCGGTATTGCGTATGACAACATTGGCCATAAATCCATTACCCCAGTCATTTTGAATGGCGTATTCCACCGTACATTGACCTGAGGCTTGGGGTTGTTCTGCGGGTGTTGGCTCAGTTCCAGTATTAGTGCCGTTCCCAGTGTTCGTACCTGATGTGGGCTCAGTGGTGTTGTCAGGTTTAGTAGCAGTAGAGGATTCAAACCATTTTAGGGCAAAAGCGCGGAATTCAGACTCTGAGGGTAAAGCCCCCTGCTTGGTGTGATAGTTATTTAGATAGCTCTTGGCATCAGTGTAAAAATTCTTGTGGGTTTGATAAATCTCCTTTTTATTGCCATTGTTATCAATCAACCAGTAACCGACAAATTCTTTAATCCAGCTATCGTATTCGTTCCCGTACATCTGCCAGTAAAGAATAAAGGGAGAGCCCCACTCAAGAGAGGTTTTAATTACATTGCGAGACAACATATCTTGCGCTTCACCAGAGCGGGTGCCCCAGTCTTTAAACCAAGATTCACCGTAACCGTATTCACCGATAAACACCCGCTTTTCGAAGGGCAGGCCAGTTTTTTGCGGCAGTTTTGACTCAATAAAGTCCAGTGCTTTGGTTAGCTCGGCGTGTAGGGTGGCAAAATCAGAATGTTTCTCTTTGGTAGTCAGATCATAGGCTGAGTAGGAAACGAGGTCGACATTGGTGTGTGGTAACACGGCGTTGGTGATGCGCTCTTTACCCTGCATTGCGGATTCAACCCGATTCACCTCTACATAGTGATACAAGTTGACGTTGGAGTGGGGAATATTGGCCTTGGCATCTTCAATGGCTTTTTGGCGAATATTGAGCCAGTCGATCAATCCCTGAATACGCAGCGGATCAATCTTCACTTGGTTGTCGTTCCGTGTTCCATCGGCTTTTTGCACGAGGTTCCAGTCACCCTCCCAATGACCGATCATAAACGTTTTACCTGAGCCGCTGTATTTCGTTAACAGATACTCGGCCATCGCATAAATCTTATCGTACTGCCAGGTGAGCTCTTCCTGAGACATGCCTTTATTGTCCATCCAAGATCCGGAGTCCTCCACCCAGAACATATAGTGGGAGAAGTCCATATCAAGCACCTCTCGGTAAGCGGGTACTTCTTCCAGCATACGTTTGAACTGGTAGTCAAGGCCCAAGCCGTTAAGCTCATCGTACAAGCCGGTAGACAGGGCGATCTTAAGTAGGTTGGACCCCATTGCGCGGATGGCTTTAGCGGATTCGACTAGAGAGCCTTCGCCTGTGAAACTGTACTTAGGGCTGATAGTCTGGGTGCCCAAAATATAGTTGTAGCTCTCTATTGCTGATAAGGGCGGGCTGGTTTTCGGTGGCTCTGATGTTGTCGGTGGAGGGGTTTGCTGATTCTGACAACTGGCATTGATTTTGGAGGGGGCTTGTGTTCCTCCAGAGTAGGCGATATTAAAGCCAAAAGAGCGAGCCTCACCCACAGGAATATTGGCAAAGTCACCTGTACCTTCCGCTGTTGCAGTATTGCCATTTTGGGAAATTTTGGCATTCCATGAGCCGTCAATTACCTGGTCTCCGGGCCATTGCCAATTAAGGTTCCATCCATTAATAGGCTCTGTGCCAGTATTGCGGACCACTACAGAGGCCATATAGCCCTTATCCCATTGACTTTGGACAACCATATTGACCTTACAGTTGGTTGCGGCCATGGAGAGAGGTGTGATGCCGAGTAAGAATAGGGAGGTGAAACCCGCTTTGAGTAATTTAATACGCATTTGCTAACCACTGCTTATTCATTATTTGCAACTCATCTTAGGGCCCTTTCTGGGCAATAAAGTTTCTTTTTGGAATATCGGGATTTTCATGACTAAATAGCCAAGGTATATTTTTCTCTATTTTATCCCATTTGTAGGTCATTTTATCCGGAAAAGACCTGGCCATACTTTGATCCCCTTCCCAGCATTCCTCAGCGATTGTTTACTGGAAGCCTATGAGTTTTATCGGTCTTTTTTTCATTACGTCCTTTATCGCCATGGTAGATGAGCGGCTGATCAGGTGTTTGTTAGAACGCGTGAGTCATCTTTTTATTGTTGTGCTTTATAAGATGAATAGTGCTGTCAGTTGGCGCAAACAGAAATAATTAATTGTTATTTCTGTTTTTTACTGGGTTGGTATTACTTTGAAATTTATCATGTCAGATTTATTTTGGCGGCCGTTGAGTTCTGTTAACCACACTGACTGGGATAATTAGAGTATGCTGGCACCCGCGTGCCTTTACAGAATAATAAACGCCTGGTGCGATCAAGGACATCGACCCTGCCGATCATTCTTCGCAGTTTCTAGAATGCTAAGGCAGCGGTACTAGGAAGAGAGAACCGTTGTGAGTAGTTGGTAATTACTCACAGGTATCCACTGGTTCGGCCAGTTTTTATCACACAATATCAAGCTGATTTTTTCGGAAGGGACTGGCTTCTTGGCGCCTTGAAATCAAGGATAGAGGGCCTTTGAAAGGACTTTTCGTATAAAAATTATGGAGAAAAAATGAAGACAAAAATAATTCGATGGTATACCACATTTTTTATACTGCTTGGATTCTCCCCCCTGGCTCTTAGTGCAGAGTGGCTGTTAGGTACGGGTAAATACGATATCACTGGGCCAGCCGCCGATGTTGGTATGGTTGGTTATGGAGAAACCAGTCAGACAACCAAAGGAATTCATAGCCGCTTGTGGTCCCGTGCTTTTGTAATTGCCAATCCTCAGGATAGTCAGCGTCTGGTATTTGTTTCCGCCGATTTACAGAGTATTACTCAAGGTGTTAAACAGGGTGTGGTTGCCAAGCTCAAGAGTAGGTATGGCAACGACCGCTTTACAGATGAAAATGTGATGCTCACGGCCACCCACACCCACGTAGGCCCTGGAGGTTATGATCACTATGTGATGCTCAATATGAGTGCACTGGGTTATGCGGAAGATAACTATAACGCGATCGTAGAAGGTATCTACCAATCTATTGTTATGGCAAATAGCAGTTTGGCAGAGGGCGACATTTACCTGGAGCAAGGTACCTTGCTCAACACGAGTATCAACCGCAACCCGGAGCCCTACGCGCAAAATCCGGATACGGGCAATTACCAATACGATACCAACAAAACTATGACGCAGCTCAAACTGGTTAATGCGAATAATAAAGCATTGGGTATTATTAACTGGTTTGCGCTACACAATGTTTCACTTGGTACCGGTCAACGTCAGTTGAGTAGTGATCACAAGGGAGCTGCCAGTTATTTATTTGAGCAATGGGCTTCAAATCAGACAGATTCGACAGGAAATCTTGTTGCGGCCTTTGCCAATAGCAATCTAGGTGATGCTTCTCCCAATATTTGTGGCCCAGGGAATGGTTGTGGCTCCAGTGAATATGAGAGTCTTGAGTTGGCTGCAGAAAAACAGGCAAACAAAGCGAAGTCTCTTTACAGCACCTCGAACAATAAATTATTGAACAATCTTGATTATCGCCATCAATACATATATTTCCCCGGTTATACCGTAGCCGGGGAATATACTGGCGAAGGGCAGCAAAACATTTGCGAAGGTGCCGTGGGCTGGTCATTCACAGCTGGCTCTTCCTGGGATGGTCCCAGTGGGATTGATGGTATTTTCGAGGGGATGTCAGTTGAAAACGAAGGCGTTGAGTGGGATCGCAGCGAAAGCCTATTCGAATCAGTGATCAGAGGTTTCCCGCTCTTTGGGTTAATGAACGCCTTCTCTGCGGCTGCCGTTTATAAGGATACACAGGATGATCCTTGCCAATATCCCAAACCCACTTTTGTTGAGCGTAAAGTAGTAGGGCAACAGCTGTATACCCCTTATCTGCCATTTCAGATGTTTCGCATTGGGTCCCTGGTCCTAGTGGCTGCGCCGAGTGAAATGACCACTATGGCTGGTCGCCGCCTGGAAGAAAAGGTATTGGCCTCAATGCAGGGGCACGGTGTTACCAGGGTAGTTATTGCCGGTTTGGCCAATGCTTATACCGGTTATGTGACCACTCATGAAGAATTTGACAGACAACACTATGAGGGGGGGCACACGATCTATGGGCCCAATACCTTGGCGGCTTATCAACAGATTTATACAGGCATGGCCAACGCCATGAATAATAATCTGGCGGTGGATGCAGGGCCGACACCAACAGATTTATCGAATGACCAAATTATTCATGTCATTGGTGTCGTCTACGATGATAAGCGCCTATGGGAATCCTTCGGCCAGGTTTGGAATGATGTACGTAGCAACTATTCTGTTGGTGATACTGTCTCCGCGACTTTTCGCTCCGGTCATCCCCGTAACGATTTCAGAACGGGAGATACCTTTATAGAGATTCAACGTAAGGTAAATGGCAACTGGGAAACCTACCTTACTGACAATGACTTGGATACTCGCTTTATCTGGACACGGGATACTGCGGTAGACTGCCTGGCCTGCTCCTTTGCTGAAGGGCAGTGGGTAATTGGTGAGGATACTCCTGCGGGTACTTATCGCATAAAACACAAGGGAAACTGGAAAAGTGGCTGGACAGGGAAGGTTAGCAGCTACTCAGGGAAGTCGAGCAGTTTTACTGTCAATAACTGAGTTGTGTTGATCAAATTATTCGATTAGTAAATCAGGCCGTTAATTCGGCCTGATTTAGATGCAATGAACACTAATTTTTTAACTTTTAACTATTGGGCAGGTTTTTGTAGTTGAAAATGAGATAGGGCTTTTTCAGCAATTTCCTTGCCATATTCCTGTACGAAGTGACCAGCCTCTTCAAGCTTGAGAGGCGGAGGACAATTTTTGATAATCCCCCTAAGCATTTCCATTACTTTTTCACCGAGTACGGCATCCCTCATTCCAATTGCCATAAAGCTATCGCCTTCCCAGGTCTTGGACCAGAAATTTCTGGCCTCTAGCCCCAGTTCTACACCCTCCATGTCGGGATCAACGGGAACAATTGAGGGGAAGCGACGAACACCGGCCTTATAGCGGTTATCGGGAAAGGGAGCATCATAAGCTACTATATCAAATAGATTGATTTCCGATCTGGCATCAGTGGCAATTAAGCCACCTACCGGTATCTCTGGAACACTGACAGAAAAATTTCTCCATTGATAAAAACCTTCCGAAGCGCCATCTCCCGCTGCAATCGCAGTATTCATTACCAGTAATCGTGTAAATCTTTCCGGCATATCCATTGGCAGAGTGAGGCCTAGAAGTCCACCCCAGTCCTGGCATACCAAAGTGATATTTTTTAGGTCTAGGTGTTCAATAAGTTGTATCAGGCTGTTGCGATGAAAATTAAAGGTGTAAGTATTGTCATCTGTTGGTTTATCGGAACGACCAAAACCAAAGAGATCAGGAGCAATAACCCGGTGCCCAGCTTCTATGAATACTGGAATCATTTTTCGGTACAGATAGCTCCAGGTTGGCTCCCCATGTAGGCAAAGAAATGTTGTTTCTGCATCAGAGGTGCCTTCATCAATGTAGGCCATACGCATTGAATCGTATCCATCCAGAGTATCGATGTATTTTGGTTGATAGGGAAAGCCTGGCAGAAGGGAAAAGCGCTCTTCGGGAGTTCTTAATCGCTCAATAGGCATTGGCAAGCCTCTTTTATTAAATGTTAGTATTTAGACTTTTATGATTTTAACTTACGAAATTAAACAATAACCAGCATACAAGTTAAAGGTGGTTTTTAGGTTTTTTTGATTTTGCTGTAGATTCATAGGTAAAATTTCTTCAAGTATTACATGTTGTCGATAAGAAATGGTTCTCACAATTCACAAGCTATAGATTGATATTTAAGTTCCGGTGAATGTGTTTTTAGCTTTTTGACCTTTACTTTCTATTTAAATGCTAATTTCAGTGCAGGGTTGGTATGCATGGTTAAACTGTGGATGAGAGCCTACACAGGCTTGAGTACAGGTCATCTTCCGCTTCCTTTGTCTTTGGGCAACCCCTAGGCGCACTTGAGGGTCAATTACCCTGATAGTTCTGATTACCTGATTTAGAGAAGAGATGTTGTATAGTGCCCCCGTTAACAAGCCCCTTAGCAAAGGGCTTATCAGTAAACGGTTAAGGTAGTGAGACAAGATGGAGTATCAGTCCTCGAAGAGTGCAGTTTTGCAGCTTTGGAAGAAGTTTGGTGGTTCGGCGTTTGGGCGTTGGACAGTTTCGAAGGTGGTCGCTTTCAAAGCACCTTACTTTAGGTCTATTAAGCCCTGCTTTGCTGAGGTATCACCGGGGCGTGTAGAAGTATTGCTGAAGAAACGTTGGGGAGTGACAAACCATATAGGCACAGTGCATGCGATTGCGATGTGTAATGCTGCCGAACTAGCCGGCGGGGTCTGCTTGGATGTTTCTCTGGATCGCCGCTTTCGTTGGATACCCGTGGGGATGGAAGTTAAGTACCTGAAAATGGCTAAAACCAACCTGCGTGCGGTTTGTGAGTATCCAGATTTTGCATCTATTCAGGTTGGTGATGTGGTTATGCCCGTGGGTGTCTTCGATGCTAACGGTGAGGAAGTGTTTCACGCGGACATCACCATGCGTGTATCTCAGCGCCCCACAAACAAGTAAAGGCTGCGGTTGGCAAATGGGGTTAGGTTTTTAGACTGTCACAAGTCGCGGAAATTGACCGAAATTGAGGGCAGGTAGTCCTCATAGTCCTTTTCTGAGTATCTGAAATATAACAGTCTTGGCCTAGATCACTGCTTATAATCTATACAGTCAATTGAGCCTCGTAAGTGGATGTACGGAGGCCGTGAACGTCGTAAAATAGTTCACTTCTAAGAGTAATCGATCGACTGGCTGGAGGAGTTATGGGTTTAATTTGGGATATGAGTCATTCGATATCCGCCTTTAAAGCGGTAGAGGGGGATAATACTGTGTATGAAATATATAATGCGGAAAGTCAGGCATTAAGCAGTGAGGGTATTCATCAGGATCTTGCCGAAAGCCTTGAGCTGGCTATTTCGAAGCTAAGTAAAAATGTAAATGATAGTTCTCGTTATTTCCTTATTCAGTGGGAACCCATCAGCTCGCAATTAACCCTGGCCGTCACGGATGACCAAAGAAAGAATGATGCCCAGGCTGTTGTTCGCTGTCACTTCACCGCGCTGGAAAAGCAATTTCAAGAATCTCAGTTTAAAACTGATGACGACAAAAAATCCGCTATAGCTGAATTTTCTGAAGATTTACACTTTTGGTGCAAGGAGTTTCTTTCAACGGACCAAGGGTTTAGCCAGTTTTCTTTAGTCGCTCTTTTTACCTCTGGCTCGAGGGATAGCGCTGTTATTCTATAGATTGCAGTACCTTTTAATATTCAGGGTTACTTTCATTAAAAACCAGTGAAAATAGCCTTGAAATGTACCCGAGTGGTCCACTCTAAGTGAAACTTGTTTTGCTATCACTCTCCACTATTTTAATTACAGATCTACAGAGAACTCTGTATACCAATTGTTGGTTTCCCAGACTTTGATCTTTTCGAAATTAATATCTAGGTCTGAGCTATTGGCGGCAACTCTTTGATGAATGGCACCATGCCAAGCTTTAGCGAGGTTTTCGGAGCTTGGTTTAAAGGGTGTTATACACAATTTCCCAATTTTGGAGTTCGCTTGAATAAATTGTGCCTTTTTTTGTTGTTGATGGATTATGCTCTTGTATTCTATGGAGTTAATAATTTCCTTTAAAAAGGGGTCTTGATAATCAATAATCGTAGCATGATCGCAGAGATCCTGAATCTCAGCTTTAAATATTTTTTTCAGGAATGACATGTCGGTGGGGGGATCTTGGTATTTTGCTCTGCATGTACATTCCACTCGATACCTGTAACCAACAAAGCCTTCTTCCAGCTTATTATCCTCTATATAGGCGTAATTTACTTTCTTGGTGATATTGAGGTCAAGGCAGTAGGTGATATTGAAGTATTGAGGCATTGGAGTGATCCTGATTTACTCAGATTACTATTGCTTGCTGCTGAGTATAATAGATATTTTGAGATATCTTGGGAGGGTTGATCAATATGGGGGAGAGGAGCTGAGCAGAAAGATCGATAAAAGAATTCCTAACAGCCTATTTTGAGATACAGGTCGCCGATAATAGTTTGGTATCCAATGAAAGATGTCCTCACTCTTAGCCTTATTTGGATTGTGGAAAGAATAAATTCAAAGGTGCCAAGGATAAGAAAATACATTAAAGAGATGTTTCAGGCTCTGTTCCCACTTTGTCCAGTCATTACTGCTGCGCCTATCATATGCGCTAAACGCAGGGCTTCAGGCACATTGCCGTTATCAGTAGCTTGCTCAAGTATCTGGGCGGCAATGTTCGGGACACAGCCCTGTACCTGAAAGTAAAAATTACGGTGAGAATAAACCTTGCCTGCTTTAAGTAGAATCTCCCTGCGTAGTGAATAATCAGGGAAGTTTTTCAGGGCTTTATTAATGGCTGACATATCCGGTGGTTTACGCATTACCGCGATACAGGGGCGCTTCAAGGATTCAGCCAGTTTGGGGAGATCTATGATATTAAAGCCTCCAACGGCGACGCCATCAATCAGTACCACGTTAATCTGGGGGTAAAACTTGCTGCTTTGCAATATTTGCGTGATAACTTCAGTAGCATCCATGCCGTCTTTTTGTACCTCACCCCAGAGCATGCCTTCAAAGCGGGTATCGGTACATATTATCCCGCTGATGTTTACAGGTGAGCCCCGCTCTTTTTGGAAAGGGGCATCGTCAAAGCCAATAATGCGGAGTTTCTTCTTCAGGCGAAGAAGTTCTGCGATGGGCTTCATCGTTTATTTTTTCAGCTGCTGGAAAAGGTAAGGAAAGAGTTTTAGCTTCTCCTCCTGAGTAAGAGACTCTACCCGTTGGATATTATTTTCCGGAATAGCTTCCGGGTTTGGGTAAAGATCAATCATTTTGGCTAGGTTTTCTTCCCGCAGCAGGTGCAAAATCGGGTAGGGTGCCCGATTGGTGAGGTTCTCGGCATCCTCTGGGGCAGTACCTGCGAATTGATAGTCCGGATGGAAGCTGGCCAGCTGATAGATACCTTCGTAATGGTTGCGCTTCAGTAGCCATTCGGCCTGATCGAGGAATTGATTGTAGTCAGCAAAATCCTTTAGGCAATTTGGAATAATCAGCAGGGTAGTCAGGAGTTCGTTTTCCGGCGTACTGTCGAGTCGTTGAAGCTCAGCAAGGAGGTCTGCCAGTAAAGCATCCTCGTTGTTTGCCTTACAGACCTTATAACGAATCTGGCCTGCGCGTAGTGGTTTGCGCGCAAAAGGGCAGAGATTTAGGCCCACCACAACATCGGTGAGCCATTGTTCCACTGCCTGTGTAACTTGTTGCTCCATGTATCGGCTTACCACATCAGGTCGTCGGGGATCTGGAAGTCGGCGTAGGGGTCGTCTTCGTCCACCGAGGTCGAAGTTTCGGTAGGTTTGACAATGATTTCAGTATTGCGCTCGGCAATTTTGTCGGCGATCACTCTGGGTACCAGTTCAAACTGTTCACCCTGGGCGACAATCACCAACCGGCCGGCAATGAGATGATCCCGCAGGATTTCACTGACATAGATAGTTTTGATTTTTTTATCAAAGGTAAAGTTATAGGCAGTTTCACCTGAGTAGGGCTGGCGGTTGTTGTTCACCAGCTGCTTGATTTGTGCTGCGATGGCCTTCTGTTGAGCCGCAGCGTCACGTTCGGCATTCAGAGCGCGATCCCGTGCAGCCTTATCCGCACGCGCTTGCTGCGCGGCTAACTTCGTTTCATCTACCTGTGGTTGTGAAGATTTCTTTGCAACTTTCTGTTGCTTGCGCTTTTCCTTACCGATCTGTTTGGCTTTTTTCTTGTCGACGAGTCCTGCTTGTAACAGCTGGTCTTGCAGTGAGGCCATAGTATGTTTCCTGCAATAGTAATTGGATTGTGCCGCCAGTAAGTTTGGTGGCTACTTGGTCAAAGTGTAATTGGGGACTTACCCCTTTCATAGATGTGGGGCATTTTACCTGAAGATAGCCGCGGTGCTGGCAGGGAATTTGATTTAAGGGGTCCAGGGCTTACCTGAGGTAGCGGTAGCAATGATCTCGTCGGGCTCTTTACCATCGCTCAACATTTGTGCACCCCCTGGAATCATTAGTGCTGAGCCCGTGGCAATTGCCACGCGTTTGCCGCTGGGGGTATCGATATTACAAGAGGAAACCCGTAGCTGGCGGCCGCGGTGAAGAACTTGCGCCTCGAGGATCAGGTCCCCACTGTTGAGCTTGGCTGGTCTGGCAAAGCGGATATGCATATCTAAGGTGGCAAATATACTGCCCGCCGGTAAGGTGGAATATACGGCCGCCCCCATAGTGAAGTCCGCCGCCCAGGCCAGCAGTCCTCCGTAGATAGACAGGGTGCCGTTAGAGAACCAGGGGGATGAGGGCATGGTAGAAATACAGCGGCCGTTCTCGATTTCGATGGCGCGGTAACCGGTGAGCAACCATACGGGGTGAATGCGACCCTCATTGATGGTAGTTCGCTGAAGCTCAATAGGTACCTGTTCCGGCAGATGCCCCATATCACAGAAATAGGGTTTGGGTGGCGGTCTGAGATAGGGGTCTGGGGGATCGGTTGGTCCCAGGTCTGGCAGAGGTAGCTCCTGATCAGGATTGACTGGGAAGTCTGCAATCAGGCAGCGAGTACTTCCATAGGCGAGGGTTCTGCCATCTTGATCGTTGATCTGAATGCTGGAGAGCCCCACCTGGCTACCGGAATGCACAGTCGTGGCCCGGCCAACAATATTCTGAGTATTGCTGGTAATTGGCCGGATAAAACACATATTCAACTCAGAAGTGCTAAGTACTTTACCGGCCGGGAGAGTCGTCCAAATTGCAGAGGCGAGGGGCGCGTCGGCGAACATCGCGTAAATACCACCCCAGTAGACCCCGGTGCCGTCTGCCAGCCAGGGAGTGATGGGCATTGAGTAAGTGGCTTTGCCCAACCCTGCTTCCGTTGGCTGCATACCTGTGAGCCGCCAAAAGGGCGGTCCCGGCAAACTTCCACGAATATATCGTTTGAAAGTCTGTAGACCGGGTTGTTGCAACGCTCGCAGGTCGCAGATGGCACCACGATGAACTTCGTCGGTGATATTGGTCATCCCCCGCCTCCAATTTCATCTATTGAAAGATTAATGTGCAAGGGCTGGGTAAACGAGGGAATGTGGGCTGGATATGGCAGCAGGCACTATTGACCTGCCGCTATCTGGGTGGGCAAGCCTTATTGTGGTGAAAAATCTGGTAAATCCACCGTAAGAGTGGTTTTTTCGATTGGGCGCCCCTCCATGAACGAGTTGATGGTGTCTTGTATCGCTGGGGATGCCATAAATAAATTGTGACCGGCATTTTCTACTGTTACCAGTGTGGCATTACTAAGTCCTGCCATTGCCTCATGCTGGCTCTCTATGTAAGTTCTGCCATCAAGAGTGCCACTGAATAGCAAAATGGGAATATTGCTATGGGGGTTGCTGCGAAAAGCATCACCCAGGTCCAATTGCTCAGCCAAGCCATCGTAGTGATAGGAAAAGTTGAGATAGTCACTTAACAGGGCGGTTTTTGCTTGCTCCTTCACTTCAGACTTTCGCTGTGTGCTTATACCTGAGGCTATATCTATTGCCGTTGGCATGGCACTCAGGGAAATTGGAGAGCCTGGACTCAAGAATCCATCGGGGAAGTAGCGTCTGGGAACTCGATCGAAAGCCGGAACACGCCCCAAATCAAGAGCTCGATAGAAGCCTAACAAGTGGGCGACACTTTTGGGGTCGGCAATAAAAGCGGAGGCAATTTGTTGTATGTCTCTACGCTGAAGCAGGTAATCCAGAGTGTGGCCTTCCCGCTGAGGGATCTGGATTTTGACTGGGGCTCGCTCCAGCTTTGTGTGCACTCTATCGATAAGAACCTTGATGTCAGGGTAGGCCGCTTTGGCTGTGGGTTGCTGGTCCAGGGCGAGTTGCAGTCGATCTAAATAAGAACCCGTTCGCGCGGGTAATTTAACAGTCTGATCCAAGCCCTCAGCACTGGAAAGGATCACTCTGTCTATAGAGTCTTCTATCTCCCTTATTGCGGCTAGAGCAAGGTGGCTGCCGTAAGAAGTGCCCCATAACACAATCTTCTCTACCCCCAGATGTTGTTTCAGCGCCTTCAGGTCGCGAGCGTTTTCCAGGGTGTTGTAACCGGCTAGATCGACCCCCTTTTGATGCCAGAATGCTAGGCATTCACGCAGAGCTTCGCGATGATATTCGATGTATTGGCTATCAGTTGTTTTTTTCAGGGCGGGAACAACCTGCCGAGATTCACAGTGAGGCAGATCGTTGGAGCGGCCGGTGCCACGCTGGTCCAGGGCGATCACATCGCCGTACTCCCGTAAAGCCATAAACATATCAAAACGATAGTTGACGGCCATGATGCCCGATCCACCAGGGCCACCGGCAAGATAAATAATCGGCGGGCCCGACTTTTTTCCGGTTGTAGGGAAGCGCACATAGTGAAGTTTCAGTGAGCGGCTCTCCGGATTACTACGATTCTCTATTACCTCAAAGAAGCCCTTATAGCCGTCTGCAGTCTGCTTATTCCAGGTCGTGAAAGTAAATGCCTCTTCATTAGCAGGAGATTTGGCATGGGTGGTTGTTGTACCAACAAGGAGACTTAAAAGTAGAAAGACCTGTAAAAAATGGAGATTGAATGTAAAACTCATTGACTACCATCCTTCCCTAGAGTGAATTTTTTGTATTTTTATACTTGAAAAATCTTGATTGAGCCAGCTGATGGTAAAAGAGGTGAGTCTCTTACCTTTGCTGAAATAATTGAAACCCTTTCATATTCGTAAGCTTGGAGCTTTCAGTCTTGAATGTTATTGAGATTATGAACTGTCATTCAATTCAACCTCTTACTTCAATCGATGGTCCTATGGCTTGATTTCATAACTCTTTACTCTCCGTAGGGTGTGCATTCGTACCATCTTGTGATTTGTTTGGTTGGCGCTATCTATATGTGAGGATGGCTTTGCATAGAATGATTGGCAATTCTGAGTTGATGAGCATTGGGAATCTCTCGTTGGAACAAGGTGGGGGCGGCACAGTTTGCTTGAAAGGTCCTCGATTGGTAGATTAACTTCGATTAATTTTGTTGATACTCAGGTTGAGGATGAGAGGTGGGAAAATAGTTCTGGAGATTATTTGATTTTTTGCTCTCATTTATAAAAAGGCGTTTCATTTTGCTCAAATAGTCCTTTCAAGCATTTATCAAAAAATTTTGTGAGGTTATTCTGTTAACTCTCCTTAACGTGGTTGTTTTTAATCTTCTTTCGCTGTGACCAAGTAGTTTTTATGTTTTGCTTGGCCTGATTTTTAGGGGGGAGTTGTTACAGATAAATAACAAGAATAAATTTCTGGATTTCGTGGATTTTGCATTGGTTGTTTGTCTAATCTTTTCTGTGTCTGGGGAGCACTAAATATCATTTGAATCACATGTGTGTTTCACTATGGATAATTTTCATCAAAAAGATATTTCAGCTTGGGTGGATAAGTATCGCCCAGGATTAAAACGATACTTTTCTTCTCGAGTAACTTCAGCTGATGTTGATGACCTAGTGCAAGAGGTTTTTGCTCAGTTACACTGGCATCTTAATCAGTCCGATATAGAGATAGAAAATCCAAGAAACTATATCTATACGGTAGCTAAAAATCTGTTGGTTAGTCACAGTCGGTACCACAAGTCCCGATGTCGAGCCTTCCATGAGTCACTTTCCCTTGATTATGAAATTCCCGATGTTATTACACCGGAGCGTACAGTAATAGGTATGCAGGATTGTCGGTGTGTCTTAAAAGCAATTCTGGGGCTGCCACCACGTGCAGGGGCGGCATTCAAATTTCACCGTTTTGAGGGATTGACTTACCAGGATATTGCCGAACGCATGGGGATCTCCAAGGAATCTGTAAAGGAACTTATCCAGCGCGCATTAATTAGGGTTAGGCGGGCAGTGGAGGAGGTTTCATAACCTGTTTTTCTCGGATATTTAATCAGGCTATCATCCAGTTAAAGATTGGTTAAGTACAAGTGTTTTAAATTACAGGTTAAGTCTATCTGTGCAAATTTTAGAGTCTAGTACTTGAATTTACGCCTATTCACCTAAGCATATTGATGCTTGCCTCTCAAATAGAAAACTTCTCTACTTTTATTGTCTCCTTCATCTTCAGATGGTTTTTGCAGATTTAAAGATTTTCTAAAAAGCTATATTTATCCCCAATTGTAAATCTGCTTGCACTTACTTGAACTACACTCGAAAAGACCTTTTGGAGGCTAGTCTTTTTTATTTATGAAAGGTGAGAGCTTCCTGCTTGAAATAAGTTGCCCTTTTTAGTGAGTGTAACGCTGAGAAGGCGGAGTTTGTAACTTTTGGTCACCGCTATTGTTTGGTTGTGTTAATTGTTGTTTTATTTAATCTCCTTGATTTCTGGGGGCGAATATTTAGTAAATGTGGATCTGAAAAATCTGGGGTTAGATCCCCCCGACTGTGCTGTAAATGCGTCTTAAACCTAGTTAGGCCTGAGATAAGGTGGTGTTTGGCTGACAGAAAAACAGAGAAAATATAATAGAGAGAATCAGAATGATGATGAGCCTGCGTAAGCAAAAAAATTTGATTGCACAAGCGATTCGTGCCACCAATCCGCTCAATCAAACAACGCCCTGGTACAGCGCTGCAATAGCCTGTCTGGTGATGTCTACCGTTTCCATTGCGGCCCTAGCCCAGGAGGAACAGGATACGGAAAGAAGTAGCCGCTCCAAACAGCCGATCGAGGAAGTGACGGTAACGGCCCAGAAAATTGAGGAGAGTATCCAAGATGTTCCTATTGCAGTTTCGGCACTCTCTGGGGATAGCATGGATGCCTTGAAGATCGAACGTGGTGAGGAACTACTACGGGCGATACCGAATGTAAACTTCTCCAAATCAAATTTTAGTACCTATAACTTTTCCATTCGCGGTGTTGGCACCAAGGCAGTTTCTGCCGCCACAGATCCTGCAGTGGCAGTGAGTTTTAATAATGCTCCATTGATTCGTAACAGGTTGTTTGAGCAGGAGTTTTTTGATGTTGAGCGGGTGGAAGTGCTACGCGGACCACAAGGCACATTGTATGGTCGTAATGCCACAGCTGGTGTGGTTAATATGTTGCCGGTTATGCCAGAGGATGAGTTTTCCTCTGAAATTAAAGCGGAGATAGGTAGTTATAATTCGAAGCGTACTAGCGGTATGTTTAATTTACCCATTGGGGAGACCATGGGGTTACGCCTCTCCGGTGCTATGACCAAGCGCGATGGATTTGATACTAATACCTATACAGACAATGACGTTAATGATCGTGATCTTTATTCCACTCGGGCAATTTTTGAGTGGGAGCCTTCAGAAACATTTAGCGCCAATCTAATTTGGCAGCATTTTGAGGAGGATGATAAGCGTTCACGTACAGGGAAGCAGCTCTGCACGACAGATCCAGGCGTTTCAATGATTGGAGATGTTGAAGTACCAGAAAATTTCACAGGTTTTTTTAGTCAAGGTTGTTTACCCGGCTCAATCTATAGTGATGAAGCATATGGTACAACCAATGCTAAGGGGCTTGCATTTGTTGTTGCTCCGCAAGCACTTCTTCAAGGCTATTATCCGGTAATGAAGGAATTTCTTCCAAATCCTTATGCCAATGCTGAGCAGTCCAGGGATTTGCGTGAAATTGCTACCAGTTTTGATCCTGTGTTTCGTGCTGAGAATGACTTGGTACAGTTAAATTTTGCATGGGAAATGAGTGATACTCTTACATTTTATTCCCAGTCGACTTATGCCAAGGACGACTATTACTCTTCCCAAGATTACAACCGGTATGTGTCAGACTCGATTTTTAGTGATTCTACTGAATATGGATTGGATCCAGGCCCTACGCCCGGTGGGATCTATACCGATCCACAGTTAGGTCCTTCGGATGGCGTCTTGGCAGTGGATATCAGCCGATCTGATAACAAACAGTGGAGTCAAGAATTCAGATTGCAAACATCCTTTGATGGCCCTTGGAATTTTGTTGTGGGAGCTAATTATCTAGATTTTAAGACTCAGGATGATTATTTTGTATTTAATAATATGTTCTCCCTGATTGCCGAGCATGTATACAATGGCGTTGATGATCCTGAGGCTGGTTTGGGTACAGAGAATTGCACGGACCCTCAGAACATTGAGGGTTTTCAAGATTGTATGTATGTAGATTACAACTCATTAGAGAATATTGATGAGGAAGGTCATAATTATTTCCTCAGTCGAAATCTAGTGGAAACACGATCCTGGGCTATTTTTGGTGAAACCTACTGGCAAATTAATAATGATGTAAAGCTTACCACTGGTCTACGCTACACGAATGATCGCAAGCGTTCCACACCGGTACCCAGTCAGTTATTACTGGGAACAGAAACTGATAATGATACCGGTGAGATCGTTCCTGGCCCTGCCTCTGGGGGGCTGGTTTATAAAGGGTATCCGGAGGGTGATGCCGTTACTCAAAGCTGGAAGGAGTACACTGGGCGCGCTGTACTAGACTGGCGTACAGATACGCCCTTTACCGATGAAACTATGCTTTATCTCTCCTTTGCCCACGGTTACAAAGGAGGCGGCACCAATCCCCCTCGCGCAGATATTGATCCCAACGTTGTGCAATACCAACCTTTGGATGAAACTTTTAAACCTGAATTTGTTAATGCAATTGAAATTGGAACAAAGAATGTTTTACTTGATGGCAGCTTAACTCTCAACGCTAATGCTTTTTACTATGACTATAGCGACTATCAAGTTTCCCAAATTGTTGACCGTATTTCGTTAAACGAAAACTTTGATGCAGAGAGTATGGGGATTGAGCTGGAACTAGCATGGCAGCTTACAGACAACACTCGGTTAGATATGAATATGGGTTACCTAAAGACCCGTATTGCAGATGGTGAAGAGTCTATTGATGTAATGAACCGTACTCAAGGACATGAGGATTGGTTAGTGGTTCGTCCAAGTCTTCAAGTTCCTTCTAACTGTGTTGCGCCGAAAGATGTAGTGGAGGCGACATTTGCAATACCATACCCATTAATGCTTTGGGCTTTATGTGATACTACGGGTAGATGGGGTTCTTTCACACCGGAAATAGAGTCTAGCCAGTATTTCCATGAGTGGCTAAATATCGACCCCTATAACCCGCTCACTGATGCACCGAATGGAGCGAGAGGCTTTGCCGCCGATTTAAGTGGCAATGAACTGCCAAATGCCCCACGGTTCACAGTAAATTTGGGAGTGGAGCATACAATTCCTATCGAAGATTGGGACCTAACTTTGCGAACTGACTATTATCGTCAATCAGAGAGTTACGCAAGGGTTTACAATACAGAGTATGACCGTTTAAAGGCTTGGAGTAACCTCAATGCTTCAGTCAGTTTGAGTCATCCTAACTCAGAATTGTATATGCAGCTCTATGTGAAGAATATATTTGATGATGCACCGATCACAGACATGTTTACTAATAGTGATGATTCAGGTCTCACCACAAATGTATTTACTTTAGAGCCTCGTATTGTTGGGTTCAGTATAAGTAAAGGGTTTTAAACTCTGCGATTATGGTTGATTGACAGATTTAAATGTTAATTACCTCTTTAAGAGCACCTTGATCTGTTGGATAGGTTCTTCTGACAGATTGAGGTGCGTTTTTAAATGTAAACTTGCTATTTGATAATTTGCCAGTTTTTTGAATATTTCTTTATGAATTTTTAGCCGATTGCTAAAGCTTAGGTTCTTTGGCTGGTGATGGGTGAGTTGAGGGTGGTTAGGTTAGGTGGGTGTTTTGTTATAAGTCAATTAATTGTATAAGGGGCACCATCATGATTGCTGATAGTACCCCGTGCGTCTAAATTATAGGGGCTATCTAGGGTACAGTGAATGATGATTGTGGATTGGTAGATACAACGCCATTTATAACACAGGGAGATCCTGATCCAGTACTAGGTATTTGGGCATCATTAAAGGTAATTTTGCCTGTTGACTGGTCGAAACTTCCATTCAAATCTCCCGCGCAATTACCTGATACAGCTGCTACGTTTACATTTTTTAGGGTTACAGTATTGTTTGCATGTCCTACAAGGGCATATGGTAGCCCGCTAAAAGAAATAGTGCCGCAAATGTTAAGGAAACCTCCCGAGAGGGCCAGGCTTCCAACTGAGGCATCTGCTCCTGTAGAGTCGACACTTCCAGAAAGTTTACATTGAAGCAGGATACCTTTCTCTACTTCGAGGTTACCATCACTCGCTAGGGCGATTGCACCTGGGGGAGACCAGGTTTCTGCATTCGCCAGCCCGGCTACCCCAAAAGAGGCCAAACAGATAGAAGCAGCGGTAAGGATCTTTTTCATAATAATGGTGTTCCTAATATTTCTGTTAATTATTAATGCAGGCACATTACTTGATGCTTGGTCAATTTATATGCGCTACCTTTTGAAGCGTTCATCATCGCTGGAAAGTGATGAAACTTAGTTGACCTCAATAATAGGAGCCGACCCAGTTCCAACCCCTTCCATTTATAAAGACGAGTTGGGACGACCGTTGGGGGGATGTCTAGCCCAAATAGACGCAGATTTATTTGTGGGGCGTATTTCCTATCCTCAAACTCAATCTATTAATAGGTTGGTTTTATTTATGAATCGTGTGGGGGTAGGTTGGCGTACATAAGAAAAAGGTATTATATTGTTGATAGTGACATTCGCAGATTTATATAATTTTTGTTCTGTGGATCTTTATTAAGATTTCTGATGTGTTTTGAGTTGTGCAAAGATATAGGAATTTAGGAATTGTTCTCTCATTAAATTCAACGAGTTAAGAGTGCTTATATAGCTTTTGGTTTGTCAGTTTTCTCAACTTTATTTTAATCCTTATTTCATGTTTGTTTATAAGGTGTTTCCTGGTGGGGTGTTATGGCTGCTAATAACAAATCACTATCGGTGGCTGGGTTCCTGGTTATGGAAAGGTTTTATTGATTGTAATTTTTCTATTGGGTCGATTTAATCTGTCGATGTATTCCCAGTTCTGAGCAGTTAAGAAAATATCGACTATTTATAGACTTTCGTTAGTCTAATTTTCACTTGAGTTGGGAAATAAAGGAAATATATTTGAAAATATCTAAATAGTTAGAAACCCGATGAAAAGCATGAGGCTTCCAGTAAATGTCTTGTTGTGGATTGAATTAACATCAACGGACAGCGTGTAATTTTGCATAGGTCTTTTTGTAAAACTTTAAATATCTAAATTAACTCGGGCAGGCTTTTGTGGGGCTTACAGAGCGTGTATTTGGCATTAAAGGATAAAAGCTATCACGTTACCGGCTAATTTGAGGAAGTCCTTGGCGAAGGGCTAAGCTGTACCAGTTTCTACTTCATAAGCCGTTTTTACTATGGCTGGGGACGGTTTTGTTTGGTTTTTGCTCTCCCTGCCCCGGACTCATATTGTTATACTCCGCGCCCTTGAAAGCCCCCCTATCTTATGACGGAGAATTTGATGTCTGATTCACAGTGCGACATTGGCTTTATTGGCGCTGGTGTGATGGGTAAGAACCTGATCTTGAACTTGGCTGATAATGGCTATCGGGTCTGTGCCTTCGATTTGGATCACAACCGGCTCAATGCACTGCTAGAACAGGATAAAAAGGAACGTGGTGATCGGCCTGCGCGCGTGGAAACCTGTAACTCATACACTGAGTTGTTGGCTAAGGTCAAAGCGCCGCACTTGATCATTCTTTCTGTACCTGCAGGGGCGCCAGTAGATGATGTTTGTTGCAAACTGTTGGATGCTGGCCTCAAGGCTGATGATATTGTTGTGGACACGGGTAACAGCCTTTGGACTGACTCCGTAGAGCGTGCCAAGCGCTATGAAGGTAAGCTGATCTTCTTTACAACGGCAGTATCCGGTGGTGAGGTTGGTGCGCGATTTGGGCCGTCTCTGATGCCCAGTGGCGATCGCTACGCCTGGAGCCGTATCGAGCCCGTTTGGCACGCGATTTCGGCCAAAGTGGACAAGGCCAGTGGCCAGCCTATAGAGCGCTTTGAGCCGGGTAATCCGGTGAAAGAGGGTGAGCCCTGCGCGGCTTATATCGGCCCTATTGGTTCTGGGCACTATGTAAAAATGGTGCATAACGGCATCGAGTACGCGGATATGCAAATGATCTGCGAGGCTTACCATGTGATGCGCAGTGCCTTGGCGATGTCACCGGCGGAGATTGCCGAAGTGTTCCGTGAGTGGAATCGAGGTCCGTTAAACAGCTACCTGATTAATATCAGTGCTGAAGTGCTTTCCACCCTGGATTCTGTTACCGAACAACCGCTGGTGGATGTGATTTTGGATCGTGCGGGTCAGAAGGGGACCGGCCTTTGGACGGCTATCAGCAGTCTTGAAGTAGGCTGCCCTGCGCCGAGCATTGCCGAAGCGGTTTACGCCCGCTCCCTATCTACTCGCAAAATTTTGCGCACCCGCGCCTCGCAGAAACTCAAGGGCCCAGTTCTCACCCATGTAGCGGCAGAGCAGCGTGAGGAAGTGATCCAGCAGCTGCACGATGCCCTTTACTGCGCCAAGATCTGTGTTTACGCCCAAGGTTTTGACCTGATGAAACTGGCTGCGCGGGAGCAGGGCTGGCAGCTGAACTTCTCGGAAATTGCGAGAATCTGGCGTGCTGGCTGTATAATCCGTGCGGTATTCCTGCAATCGATTAGTGACGCCTACGATCGAGACTCCAAACTCTCTAATTTGTTATTAGATGACTTCTTTACCCAGCAGATCGCCGACCACCAGGCTAACTGGCGCCAGGCAGTGGCGAGTGCAACTCTAAATGGCATTCCGGTACCGGCGCTGTCTTCAGCTCTGAGCTATTACGACGCTTTCCGTTCAGAGTCCCTACCAGCCAACTTGCTGCAAGGGCAGCGGGACTTCTTCGGTGCGCACACCTTTTCACGGGTAGATCAGCCCGAGCAGCGCAAATACCATGTGCTGTGGGGTGAGCCGGGCCGACCAGTTGTGGAGATCTGAGCTTCAGAAAGCGACACTTTGACCTTGGGAGGGGCTTTCGTCCCGCTCAGGGTCAGGTTATTGTTCACTGCTCCATTCATTTCTTTTGCAGTAAAACAGGGCTATCAGAAGACCACTTCTTCTACTTCTCGCGCCAGCTCTTCAGCTTCAGAGTGGGAGGCTTTAGCGACCATCTCCTCTACGCTGGCAGATTCGGTATTAACGCCACCAAAGGCATTGAGTAGATCCTTGATTAGGGCTGAAATTTCCAGTGCCATTACTGCAAAATCTGCATCGAAGCGCTGCGCCGCACTTTCGGCATCGGTGTTATCTGCCTTTTCCAGCAGCTCATCGCTGAACTTTACCCGTTTCACGGAGAGTTGGTCGTCCACCAGGAAATCAACCCCGCCGCGCCAAACCAACCCTAATTTATGTACCTGCAGGCCAGCAACCAAGTGGTTGTGAATTTCCTCGGCGCATAGGTCTTGGTTTTTGCAGCGGATCACACTGCCGCTGTCCTTTGGGTCGCGCAGTTCGCATTCGTGCCCGAAATCAAATTGAGTGGGGGCCTCGGGAGCGGTGAGCCAGTGGGTCATTGTTTGTTGTGGCAGGTTTTTGGCTGATAGAGGGACTACCGCGAGGCTGCTAATGGCTTCGCGCAGATTTTCCAATAACTCTTCAGCGGCGGAGGCAGAGGAAGCATCAACCACTACCCAGCCCTCCTGCGGGGCGATATAAGCAAAGTGCAAGCGGGACTTGGCAAAAGCCTTGGGCCGCATTTCTAGCAGTACCTCATCTTTGAGGTTTTGACGTTCCTTGCGGCCCAGCTGTCGGGCCTCTTTTTCTGAAATGGCTTGGGCCAGTTCTTCTACTTTTTCATTGATAACGGCTGCTGGTAGAACTTTTTCTTGCTTCTTGGCGCAGACCATCAGGTAGCCATTGGTGGCATGTACCAATTGATTGCCGTGTCTGCCCAGGGGAGAGACCCAACCGTAGCGGACACTGTCCTGGCTACCGCAAGGCACAAATGCCTGGGCTTCCAGTAGCTCGTTTAGTTTTTCGGCATCCAGAGAGAATTCTTTGGTTAAGCGGTAAATACGAAGGTTCTTAAACCACATACATCAGGCCATTTGGTGTTCAGTTGCGTGTGCGGACGTTAATTATGCGGAAACTGGGGCGCGGCAGCTAGTGAGCTGTTTCCAAATGACGAATTGGTTGTTTTTTGTCCGAAAATTTGGCTGGGCAGGATAGAATGTTCAGCATCAATGCCTGCAGAGATTGTAGGTTATTGTTCTTTCAGCAGGATGGTCGTAACGGGGCCGTTTTCTCTGTGAAAGCCTTTGTGGCTGAGCTGCAATAGTTTGAGTGCAGTCGCAGACACCTGGTTCTGTTAAAGGGTAGGGTCATCGGAGAACTCCCCTAACCGTTTAAAAGTAGGGGGCAGGGCTGCTGGCCAGATTTATCTGAGCCGGTCACACCACGCCAGTAGTCCAACCTTAACCCCATATTTCAGCAAGGCCAATTATTATTCTCTGTTTGGTAATGTGTCTTTAAGCCGCTGGGCGCTTATCGATATTAACCTTGAAGAGGAAGAAGTAAATGGATTGACTTATCTTTAGCAAAGGATTACTTCGGTATTTCCCGGATGGCTACTTGAATTGTTCGCGGAATCTGAAGCTGATTTAGAGGGGCAGTGTGGCGGTAATGAAGAATGCTATTTCCGTAAAACTGCTTGAAATATAAAAACAATTACATCATGGCATTCCCCACAGTCAGTCCGTGACATTTGTGGGGCTATATAATTACTGAATGCTCAGGAAGCAATTTTTAATGAAATACCTGTGCAGGCTTCCAATGCGGTCCAAATTACTCCCACGATGGCATTCCAGATTTTTTCTATGGTTACAGCGAGAAGGCCGCGGAGGGTTCTGGCAAAATTCAAAGCCATATCCTCGATAGAATCAAGAAAGTAATCTCTCAAGTCCTCACCGATTTCGTTTTCCGCGATGGCTTTGGCAATCAATTTTGCCTGAAGGGCTAGAGCGGATAACTGGCGCTCTGAGAAGCCACGGATTTCTGTGATGTCATGCTCAATAACGGTAGAGGCTGCATCTTTAATATCTGAGATCAATTGGGTTACGTCCAGTGACATGGCAAAGTCCTCAGCGGTTTAAGAAGGATTCGTAAGTTAAAGCCTGGTCCATAGAGATTACAACTTCATTCTTGAAAAGCGCCACAATGGTAGAGCGAAGCCCCTTATCTTCGTCTTCTTTGCGCATTCGATTAAGACTGCTAGAGATTTTTTTAAGTGAATTGACACTGGGTGGCTGCTCATTGAAAACGATATCTGCTCCTGTAGAACTCAAATAGTTGTTGATTTTCTTGAGTGTATCTTTATTGGGCATTGGCCGGGTGTTGGATTGCATCGCCAAGGCGTCAATCCTGCCAATTAATGCATGGTAGTTTTGGTCTCTTTTAGCATAGGAGTCTTTATCAGTACCATGAGAAACTGAGGAAAAGAACTGCATGAGTTCTGCATTTACCTCAGTGAGATCTGAATAGAGTTCCGCATCATATCTTGGAGCTAGCTGGGAGCAACTGCTAATGGCTAGAGCCAGAACTATGTATAACAGAGCGGATGCTACCTTGGGTGGGGTGGACAACATCTGTACTCTCCTTGCTGTTGACGTTTATGGATATTCTGATTGTTACTTCAAGTAAGCGATAGATGGATGGCTACTATCGCTCAACTTTCATTAAGCTGGTTCTAAGGCTTCTTCATTTTTACAAACTTTAGCTGAGTCCTGCCGTTCAAAATATGACAATAGAAATCTGACTGCTTCCTGATTGTCGAAATAGCGGGAATGTACTTTGGCCGCGATTTTATCTGGAAAAGTGCCATAAGAACCGATTACCCTCTCATAGCAATTATGGGCTTCAGGTACGGCTGAGCCGCTGGCAAACCAGTCGGAGTGGGATTTGATATCAATCCATTCAATCAGATCATCGCGCTGGGATAACTCTAGAACTTCGTTTTGTAGCCATGGGGCCTGTTTACCCAGAACCTCGATTAATGAGCCCATGGTTAAAATACGCACTGGCGTGCCAAAGGAGGGAAGATCTGCAAAGAGATCCACAGTAACTACGCTACCAAAGCTATGCCCGACTATTGTAACTGATTCATAGTTTTCTAAGGCTAGGCTGCTTTGCAGTTGCTCGCGCACACGTCTGATAATCTCAAAGCGCACAGCGGGTTTACCTCTGGCCGCGGGCTCATTGGTTAGGTAGCGCTTACAAAAATCTGAGATATCAACCAGTAGCGATACGGGCATGAGAGCGACAATCGCTGTTGCCACTGCCCAAATACGCCAGCCACCAATATATTCAACAGATCTTTTCAATTCCTCTACCAGAGGGAAGAATGGATTATCAGCGGCAGGTTCAATAGCTTCAACAAATAGTATAATGGTACCCAGGTACCAAACTATAAAGGCTAGTGCTGACAGGGTTAGCCCAAAGGTGAGGTATTTGCGCCGCAGTACCCCTTTCCAAATATGTAAATTAGCGAGCCAGAACCAGATAAGTGAAAAGCCCCTGGCGAGGCGAGTTTTTAATGTCTGTTGGGTAATACTGGGTACCAGGTCGTTCCAATAAGCTTCAACCAGGTCCAGTTCCATCTCCTGCCCTGCGGTGGTGGCTCGTAAACGCTGAACGCCCGGGGGAATAGTGGGCGCCGCAATGGGGGTGAGTGGTATGCGCTCACTCGCGGCAATAAGTCCCTCTGTAAACTCGGACAATTGTGCAGTACTGGTGACACGGGTAAGTCCTGGTACCAGCATTATCAAGTTTCTTTTCATGGTACTTCCAAATGATAGTGTTGAGCCTCGGGCTGCTTCATTCTTTGATTTAGTGCCCGTAGTTCAATGGCCTGAAGGGCCCTATATGTTTTGAGTGTTATTATGTTAAGAAACAAACTTCCTTTTATTCTTTGACGCACCAGTTTTGGACTGGTTATGCATACTCCGATGCTGAAAATTTGACCTGTAATTAGCTCGGGTTAGATCAAGAGGTATAAAAGTATGGGAATTGGTACATGTAAAGCGAGTCTTGCCCGATTTATATGTGATAGAGAAAGAGAAGTAAACAGGAAATTTTACAATAGTATGGCTTCTATACTAACGAATGAATGAGGCGCAGTTAGTGAGTTCGGAGAGATTTAAATTGAACCCCTGCCACCGTAGTTGAGTGCTAGCAGTGGCAAGTTTGGTAGAAAAAGCAGTTTAATCAACCACTTCTGTTTGCAGCTGGACAAGTATAAACTCATTGCCATACAGGTCTTCAAAATGGGCAAACTCAGCGTTGGAATCTGAGGTTCTTGGCTTAGTAAATTTTACTCCATTATTTATTAGGCGCTTATATTCATTATCAAAATCCTCTGTATAAATAACTGCACAGGGTTGACCCGCCGTCTGTCTGCCAACCTGATCCAATTGACTATTGGAGGAGGCTTGTAAGAGCCAAATACCCATGTCTTTTTGTTCGGGTAGGCGAAGGTGAACGAATCTTAATGGCGGAGCCTCTGAATCAATAAATACTTCGAAACCAAGTTTGTCACGGTAAAAAGTAATAGCTTCTTCGTAGTCACGAACAAGAATAACCAATCTTCCTATAGTGTTCATAAAATCCCGTCTTTGCTGATTGAATGTTGATAGAAGGGCTTGATATTAACTGGCTTTATTGTACTGAATACTACTGCAGTCAGAATTTGATTAAATCACAACGTAGAATTATATGACAGAAATACTCCTGTCGTGCCTAAACACAAGGGGTTCTAATTAGATGTATCAAACGGTTGCTGTTCACGTTATCAGATAGTGAGATTTAGGATCGCTTTAAGGCTTGTGGGCGATCTTCATAATGAATCTTTAAGCGTCTTTTTATGGGGTTAGAGTTAGGTGGAAATATTCAGTTAAATCGTTTTCGTCTCTTTCCACATGTTGTCGTTTATTGTTGGCAGCTAAAGCTAGACTTGGCCATTAAAGATGACTTGATCGTTATTTAAATAGAATTGATTAGCGGCTGATCGGTGTGGCTTTAAAAATTTAAAAGGAAATTAATGGCATGTATATCAGGGAAAAGATGATGGACAATAAATTTGTTCGCGGTTTACTTGGTACAGCTCTGATCTTGTTTGTTGGGTTGAGCCAAAGCAATGCCAGTGCCTGCACTAGAATTTTTTATGAGGCTGGTGATGGTTCTTATATTACAGGGAGAAGCATGGACTGGAGTGATACCACAGCTGCAATGGACTTTTGGTTGTTCCCAAAAGGGATGCAGAGAAATGGAGGTGTCGGTCAACAGTCGATAACTTGGACTTCGAAGTACGGTTCGGTAGTAATAAGTATTTATGAGGCGGCAACTTCTGATGGCCTTAATGAGGCAGGCTTGGCTGGGAATCTACTTTATCTGGCTGAGGCTGAATATGGAAACCCTCAAAAGCGTGGAAAACCGACTATTTCAGTTGGAGCCTGGCTTCAATATATGCTGGACAATTATGCAACTGTAGAAGAAGTGGTTACAGCGATAGAGGCAGATCCATTTACTGTGATAGGAGCTGATTTGCCTGATGGTAAGCCCGCTACTGCGCATATTTCAATCTCCGATCCCAGTGGGGATTCTGCGATATTCGAGTATATCAATGGAGCACTACAGGTCCATCATGGCAAACAATATAAGGTCATGACCAATTCTCCGATATATAGCCAACAACTGGCGATTAATACTTATTGGAGCCAAATTGGTGGTGAGAATTTTCTGCCAGGTACCATAACTGCAGCAGATCGTTTTGTCCGTGCTAGCTTTGCCCTTGAGTCATCACCAAATTTTAAAGATCATCGAAAGGCAGTTGCCTCAGTCTTCTCACAAATACGCGCTGTGAGTGTGCCACTGGGGATGAGTGATCCAGGGAAACCTAATATTGCCTCGACCCTGTGGCGTTCAGTGATAGATCAAAAGAGAATGCGATATTACTTTGACTCCGTGATTAATCCTTCGGTGGTTTGGTTGGATTTTAGTAATTTAGATTTTAAAAGTGGGGCGAAGGTTTTATCTATGAAGCTGGATACCCCGAGTGATATTGGTGGTGAAATATCTTCGCAGCTTAAGCCGGCAACTCCCTTTAAATTTCTTGCACCAAAGAGTTAATCGGAGTTAAAAAGTCACATTTAACTAGATTATAAATGGAGTTGATCTCAGTCTCTTTATAAATAGGGGTGGATATGAAAGATACAATGACTATACGTAATATGCAGCGCCCTGAAGTGGATGTCTTGGTACATTGGGCAGCTCAAGAGGGCTGGAATCCAGGATTGCATGATGCTGAAACTTTTTGGCAAACGGACTCTAAAGCATTTATCGCTGCACTGGTTCAGGACAAAATGATAGGTGGTGGTGCTATTACCTCGTATGAGGGAATATATGGCTTTATGGGCTTCTTTATTGTGAAGCCAGAGTACCGAGGATTGGGGCTTGGTCGTAAACTTTGGTATTTCCGTCGTCAACGAATGCTTGAAAGGTTAAGCCCAGGAGCTTCAGTGGGGCTGGATGCTGCATTCCAGATGCAGGATTTCTATGGGGAAGGCGGCTTTAAATTCTCTCATCGCAACTTGCGTTTTAGTATGGCCGTGCCTTTAAAAGTGGCTTCAAATAGTAGTGGAAATTTTGAAATATTACCTCTTGCAGAGATTCCTTTCGATCAGCTTCTTCAATATGACATGACCTGCTTTCCTGCAGGAAGGGAAAAATTCTTGCGTACTTGGCTGAATCAAGAAGGGGCTCAGGCTTTGGGAGTATTGCAATCGGGAACGTTGAAAGGTTATGGGGTAATTCGCCGCTGTGGTGAAGGTTGTAAAGTGGGCCCTTTATTTGCCAATAACGGTCAGTTGGCTGAAGCGCTATTAATTGAATTGACAAAGTTTTCTTCAAGAGGGGCTGTATTTTTGGACGTGCCGGAAAATAATCAAGAAGCCATAGCTTTAGTTAAAAAATATAATATGAAAGAGGTATTTGGTTGTGCGCGTATGTACCTAGGCTCTAAGCCCGATATTGCTCATGAGCGTATTTTCGGTGTAACAACCTTTGAGCTGGGTTGATGATTGTGCGTGACTTAGAAGGCTATGCAGGGCAGCCTCCGGATCCAAAATGGCCGAATGGGGCCAGAATAGCCGTTCAATTTGTACTGAATATAGAGGAGGGCGCTGAATCTTGTGTTTTAAACGGGGATGATCAATCGGAAGCTTACTTACATGAACTCTTCGGTAGGGAGCCGCGTTTAGGGGAAAGAGACCTCAGTGTTGAGAGTATGTATGAGTATGGTAGCCGGGCTGGCGTGTGGCGTATCCTCAATATCTTCAACTCGAACAAACTCCCACTAACGGCCTTCGCCTGTGGGTTGGCACTGGAATTAAACCCAAGTGTGGCACAGGCATTGGTAGCCGCAGGTCATGAAATAGCAGGGCATGGATATCGCTGGTTAGATTATCGCCATATTGATGAAGCCGTTGAGCGAGAGCATATACGAGCAACCCATAAATGCATTGAAAGACTAACTGGAGAGAGAGAAGTTGGTTGGTATATCGGTCGCACTAGTGCTAATACCCGCAAACTTCTAGGGGAAGTTTCCCAAGTCCTCTATAGTTCTGACTCCTACAGTGATGACTTGCCATACTGGAGTTACACCCCAAAGCCTAGGCTAATCATTCCCTATAGTCTTGTGAATAATGATGTTCGATATCTTTTCCCAAATGGCTGCGCTTCGGCAGAAGATTTTTTTCAAATTTTAAAAGATGCTTTTGATCTTCTCTGGCTAGAAGGGGAGAGTCAGGCGAAAATGTTAACGGTTGGTTTACATGGCCGAATCAGTGGCCACCCCGCTCGTGCGATGGCTTTACTCCAATTTATTGACTATATCCAAAATCATGAAAAAGTTTGGATTTGTAGAAGGTCAGATATTGCCAAACATTGGATTTCTCAGCATCCCTCAGCGGGGGGAAGTAGTTAACCTTATTAAGCTCATTGTGTTGTCGAGGTCAATAGGATTTTTCAACTGTCATAGGAAATGTTGTTGATTTATAAGAGGCTGGCAGCTATTGATACTTCATGGGACTGCCAGCGGCTTTTATTCTCTGTTTTTACTTAAATACCATTGCTAATACTGACTGCTGGAGACTGAAATATTTCCGTTCTTCCTCTGCTCAATCATGGTAAATGGAAGCACTATTGTGTCAGTTGCGGTGGAAAAGAGGCTGTCTACGAGATACACGCCGAGAAGTAAGTCGACATTTATTGATTCACTGTCTGAATGCATTTTACATATATTGTAGGAAAGACCGCTGTAGACTCTCGGGATGGATTCACAGTTGGATTTTTGCCGTTTTAAATTTGCAGAAATTTCACGGTCTGTGCTGGAGAGGGTGGTGAAAGTCCCACAGCCCGTTAACATAAGAGAGCAAATTGCTAGACTGATAGTTTTCATTAATATCGTTCCCTGTGAATGTTTAGAATTGATAGCCGAAATGTAGTTTTAGCTCGGTCCCATCTCTGAATGAGCCATCTTTATTAGTTTTTAGGTAGGATTTTCCCAAACTAAGAGGCTGGCCTCGTCATATCTATTGAAGAAGTAAGTGTAAGATCCTGCGATAAAGCTTTCATAACGTCCTTTATATTTGAATTCAGATAATGACTTATTGTTCGGCGATGCACTGAGAAGGTTTGAATTTTCATAAATATAATGTTTCCAATCTAGCTCTTTTGTTCTTATAAGTAAGCCGAGGGAGTGTTTCGGGTTCAAGCTTCTTTCCCATCCAAGGGTTATTCCATGCTCTACATCAAGGTTGTCGGCCAGCCCTCCTCCGATATAAAAAGTGTCGGCCCCATAGGTGTTTGAGTACTAGATACCTAAAAGGCCTCCATATTGTGTACCTACACCAAAGCTAAGGTGGTTATTCAGATTTGCAGAGGCGAATGCGAAGGATGGGAAAAGAATACAGGTAAAAATCACACTTTTCATAGTTCTTCCATGTTGTGTTAAAGCGATTCTATTGACCTAAGGCATTCAAGGGAAGTTCCGTAGTGGTTTCTAGAGTAAGAATTTTTATAAAGGCGCTGAGCACTCTTTGGAAAATAAAAAATATTTTATTAATTGATGAGACAAAAAAGTAAATCAGATTGAGAAAGAAGACTGCTGACTTGATTTTTACTTGTTGGGGGTCGCCTGCCCACTCAGATGATTTGTAGTGGGCAGGCAATAAAAAAGGATGATACTGTTAAAGATAGCTCTATAGGTTGATCGTTAAGCTAGCTACGGGCAGGAATGGCCTGCACAACTTTAATAAAATAATCCCAGAAGTTAGCCACACTCTGAATATGCACTCGCTCTTCGGGTGAGTGGGCGCGTCGGATAGTGGGGCCGAATGAGACCATGTCCCAGTTGGGGTATGGCTTGGCTAAAAGACCGCATTCCAGGCCGGCATGGATGACTTTTACTTCTGCATGTTCCCCAGTCACTTCCTTGTACACTTCCCGCATCATGGCAAGAAGTGGTGATGTAGGGTTTGGCGTCCAGCCGGGATAGGCATTGCCCAGCTTGGTTTTTGCACCGGTCAGCTCGAATATGGCGGCTACGTCGAGTCCGTGGTGGTCTCGGGCACTGTCGGAGAGGCTGCGTACCAGGCATTGCATCTTTACTTGATGTTGGCCGTTTTCTTCAACAGTTACCACACGAGCCAAGTTGTTGGATGTATCGGCAATGCCATCCAGTGCGGTGCTCATGCGTTCTACACCGTTGGGGCAGGCGCGAATAGCACGGATTAATTTCAGCTGGCTCGCTTCATCCATAACGCTGCTCGGTGCTTCGGCTGCTTCCAAGCAAATCTCCAGCGATGCTTCATTGTCGAATTCGCGTGCAATTTGCGCGCTCTCTTGCTCAACAATTTCCTGTAACTGTTTCTGTGCGTTATTCGGTACAACTAGTGTGCTGAAAGATTCCCGAGGGATGGCATTGCGCAAGCTGCCACCATCGAGGCTGGCAATGCGCAATTGGGGAATGCTTCGCTGAGCGGTATCAATAACACGATTGGCAATTTTATTGGCGTTACCGCGACCTTTGTCAATGTCCAGGCCGGAGTGCCCACCGCGTAGACCGCGTATGGTGAGTTTGAAAGCCTGAGCGTCAGCCATCAGAGGCTCAGCGGTGTAGGGTAGGGCGGCATTAACGTCCACTCCACCGGCACAGCCGATGTAGAGTTCTCCCTCATCTTCGGTATCGAGATTTAACAGCAGGTCTGCTTCGAAATAACCTGGCTTAAGATTTTTCGCTCCGGTCATACCCGCTTCTTCATCAATAGTCAGCAGTGCTTCCAGAGCTGGGTGCGGGATATCTGTAGATTCCAGCAGGGCGAGGATGGCAGCTACACCGATGCCGTTATCGGCCCCCAGGGTGGTGCCTTCTGCGGTTACCCACTCACCATCGATATAGGGTTTGATGGGGTCCGTCAGAAAATCGTGATCAGTATCGGCATTTTTCTGCGGCACCATATCCACATGGCTTTGCAGTGCCAGTGTCTGGCGGTTTTCCATGCCGGGGGTAGCCGGCTTCTTGATAATGACATTGCCAATTTCGTCGAGCTGAACTTCTAAGCTGCGATTCTTGGCAAATTCCACAATGTGTTCGACAACGCGGTCTTCATGCTTGGATGGGCGGGGAATTTCACAGAGTTTGGCGAAGTGTTGCCATAGCGGTTTAGGGTTCAGCTCAGCAATATTGCTCATTGGTGGCCTCGGGCATTGTTATGGGTTGGTTTTATGCTCTGCGTTTAAATTGGCGCAGCTAGGGCATAACAGTAAAGAGCCCGGCGGGTGCCGGGCTCTTTGGGGTTCTACTTGGCTTAATTCTCTATAGCCATTTCGTTTGCTGAAGTTTCTGGTAAGAGCTCCAGGGAAATACGGCGCTTATCGACATCTACAGAGGAAACCTTAACGTTGATAGTTTGTTCCAGCTGGTAGCTCTGTTCGTTGTAGGTAAGGGTAAGGTGCTTGCCGTCAAAATTCGGTAGATTCTTTTTATCCCCATTTAGGCGAACAAATCCATCGATGCCGAATTCGTCCAGGCGCACACCGAGGCCGGCGCCATTGACCAGGGTGATCTTGCCGCTGAACGCCTGTCCAACCTTGTCCTGCATAAATTGGGCATAAAGCCATTGCTCAAGCGCACGATTGGCCTGGCGGCCGCGGGTCAGGCTGTCCTGTAGGGCTTCGATCTGTTCGTCACTAAGCGCCGCAGCAGGGCCGTCTTGTTGGGCGGCACGCAGTACCCGGTGGTTATGCAGGTCGTTGTATTTGCGAATGGGGGAGGTCGCAGTGGCGTAGGCTTCAAGGCCCAGACCTAGGTGCGCTCCCGCTTTGTTGTCGAGTTGGCCGGGGCGCAGCATGCGCTTCAGAACCGACAACAGGTTTTGCATCTGTGCATCGCCATGGCTTTCCAGATACTTAACCAGGGCTAGGTAATGTGGCAATTCGCCGAGGTCTTGCCCTGCATGCTCCGGTAGTAACTCTTTGAGTAGGCTGCGTACCTCACCCATGCGCTCCTCGCGAAAACCCAGGTGTACCGAGAAGCAGCCCTGTTGCAGCTCAGCCAGTTTGCCGCCAATGCTGATATTTGTGGCGAGCATGGCTTCTTCCACCATGCGCTGTGCAATATTGCGCTCCTGCTTTTCGATACGAGCGATCTTGCGCTTGTCGTCGAGGTGAATCTCGTAATCGGGGCGGTCTTCCATCGCCAGGGAGTGATTTGCGCGATAGGCAGAGCGAGCTTCAAAAACGGCAGCCAGGTTGTGCAGACTCTGTTTCTGTTCTTCCGGTACGGCGGATTCGTCGCCCTCAATGAACTGGCTCACTTGGATGTAGCTCAGCTTGTGCTGGGAGCGAATCGCAGCAAATTCATAGCGGCTCTCGCCCAGGCTGCCATCAGTGTTGATATCAATATGAACCACCAGGGCCGGGCGCAGTTCTCCGGGTACTAGGGAGAACAGGTTTTCACACAGGTTACGCGGCAGCATGGGTAGGGTTTCACCGGGCAGGTATTGGCTGTGAGCGCGCTCGAACGCCTCTTTGTCCAGGGGGCTGCCGGTTTCTATCACACTGGAGGGGTCGGCGATGGCGATATGCAGGGTCCAACCTTCGTTGCGGGTGGTGACGGCGAGGGCGTCGTCCATATCGCGGGTACTTTCCGCATCGATTGTGGCAAAGCCCAGTTCAGACAGATCCTGGCGCTCGGAGATCACTTCGGCGAGTTGAGCGCTGATTTCTTGCGCCTGGGCCTCCGCAGGTTGGCCAAACTGCTCAGGCAATTTGAATTGCGCTACTACATAAGCATGCTCAATACCGGGGATATCGGGCTTGCCAATGACCGTTTCCACTTTTGCCTGGGCGCGGCCATCTTTGAATGGGTGTCGATTGATTTTACAGGCGATAAACTCTCCCGGCTGTGCTTTACCGCGGGCCTTGGGAGGCAGGAAAATCCAGCGCGACAAGCCGTTCTGGCTGGGCTGGATAAAATGCCCCTGGCCCCGTTGGACATATTGCCCAACCAGATAGTCGAGTTGGCTTTCGATCAGTGTGTCCAGCTCAGCGCTGAGCTTGCCTTTTTTCTCTTCCGTGAGGCTGACGCGGACACGATCACCTGGGAAAACCCGTTCCATCTCATTGGGAGGTAAAAAAGCCTCGCGTCCATCTTCTAGCTCTACAAAGCCAAATTTGCCGTTGCTGCCGCGAACCCGGCCCTCGGCAAACTCCTTACTGGAGCGAATATCTGTTTTCAGTTGTGAAAGTTGTTTCAGAGCGTCGGCATTCAGCATCGAGTTGATCTCTCGGGGGTCGATTTAGGCGCGGATTCTACCAGACCAGAATGAAGCGGGTAACAGGGGGCTAAAGAAGGAGAAATCATATCCGTTTGATTAAGCGCAAAGATGCCGGGTTGAAGGGGCAGTCAAGATCGATGACTGTATGGCCCAGTATATTTCCGTAGGGGCCGCTGTCCTAAAAAAAAATAATTCGTGTGAGGATTTAGCTATTACAGCGCTGTTCTGTGCAAAATATGCAAACTTTATCTGCCGAAGCTAGATATAATCTTACCCCTAAATAAAAACAGATAAGGGCTGTGGTTGTTCCCCAGCTGTAGAACCGGCCTTCCGGAGAGGAACAGTTAATGAGTATTTTTTCCCATTCCGCCTACGATAAGCACGAACAAGTGGCGTTTTACCAAGATGCTAAGAGTGGTCTCAAAGCAATTATCGCGGTACACAATACGAATTTAGGTCCCTCCCTGGGTGGTTGCCGCATGTGGCCATACGCCGATGACGGCGAGGCTCTGAATGATGTTCTGCGTCTTTCACGAGGCATGACCTACAAGTCTGCTATGGCTGGCTTGAAGCTGGGTGGCGGCAAATCCGTCATTATTGGCGATCCGCGTAAGGAAAAGACTCCCGAGCTGCTGCGCGCCATGGGTGAGTTCATCAATACCCTGGGCGGCCGCTATATTACCGCAGAGGATTCCGGCACCAGTGTTGCCGACATGAGCGTAATTGGCGAGACCACCGAGTATGTGTCCGGTCTGTTCGCGGGTTCTGAATTCGGCGGTGACCCCTCTCCCTCCACTGCATATGGAGTGTTTGTCGGCCTTAAGGCTGCTGTCGAACACCGCTGGGGCAAAACCGACCTTACGGGTCTGAAGGTCTCTGTTCAGGGGGTGGGCAACGTGGGCTTCCGCCTGGGTAAACTACTGAAAGACGCCGGTGCTGAACTGTTTGTGACCGATATCTTCCAGGACAATATCGACCGTGCGGTAACTGAGCTGGGTGCTATTGCCGTGACCGCAGATGAGATCTTTGATCTGGATGTGGATCTGTTTGCTCCCTGCGCTATGGGTGCCATCCTCAATGATGACACCATTTCCCGCCTGAAGGTGGGTGCTGTGGCCGGTGCAGCCAATAACCAGCTGGCCGAGGAGCGCCATGCAGCGGCTCTGCGCGAGAAAGGCATTCTGTATGCGCCAGACTATGTGATCAACGCCGGTGGCATTATTGATGTTTACTACCAGCAAAAAGGTGACTACGACGCCGCAGAGGTGAAGGCCCATATCGAAGAAATCGGCAGCACCATGAAAGAAGTGTTTGTGCGTGCAGACGAGACTGGCGAGACCACAGCGCATGTGGCCGACCGTATTGCTGAAGAACGCTTCGGACACCACTCTGTGACCGGTGATACGGAGAACAAATCCGGCACCGTGGCAGCATAACCTAATTCGGCACGGGAGATGTGCCGATGACCTGATCCCTGGCGATTGGCATCATCGCTTCTCTCTGTGATGTATTTATTTGGGCACTTTAGTGCCCATTTTTTTGTCTCAAGATTGATGTAGTGACCTGGTGCCTCATTCTGGTGTCAGGTTTTTGGTTCGTTACTGCGGAGGGCGAGCCGGTAAATGGATTAGATACTGGCCTAAACTTGCCATCCTGAATCCGCGGTTATTACTAGGGAGTGACAATATGGACTTGCGTCCAGTGTTCTTCAGTGTCGTTATCGCTACTGCCGGTCTTGCCGGCTGTAATCAGTCTACCGATGATACCCCCCACGCTCTTTCCGTGGACAAGGAGGCCGCAGCCAGCAGTAAAGATGCGGCTACGGATCAGAAAGCATTCGTACCGCCTCCTCAACTGGATATTCCCTTTCACAAGGAAGTTTTGCCTAACGGACTGACCGTTATTGTGCACGAGGATCGCAAGGCCCCGGTTGTCTCTACCAACATCTGGTACAAGGTGGGCTCCAAAGATGAGCCGAAGGGTAAAACCGGCTTTGCGCACTTATTTGAACACCTTATGTTCAATGGCAGTGAGAACTTTCCCGGCGAATACTTTGAACCCTTTCAGCGCTCCGGTGCTACCGACATGAACGGCACCACGAGTAACGATCGCACCAATTACTTTGCCACAGTTCCCAAGGGAGCTCTGGATATGGCTCTGTGGATGGAGTCTGACCGGATGGGCCACTTCCAAGGCGCTATTACCCAGGAGGTGCTGGATGAGCAGCGCGGAGTGGTTAAAAACGAGAAGCGCCAGGGAGAGAATGCGCCCTACGGCAAAGCTTTTGATATTATTGCCAAAAGTACCTTCCCTGCGGATCACCCCTATTCATGGACACCTATAGGTTCCATGGAAGACCTGGATAATGCCAGCCTTGAAGATGTAAAGAAGTGGTTTGCAGATCACTATCAACCGGCCAACGCCACCCTGGTTATTGCCGGTGATATCAGTGTTGATGAGGCGATGGCCAAGGCGCGCAAATATTTTGCTGATATTCCCAGTACTAAAGTGCAACCTCGAATCAAAAACTGGGAGTTACCCACCCAGGTGAAAAAGCGCGAAGTTGTTCACGACCAAGTACCGCAAACCCGTATTTACAAGGTTTGGAATGTCCCCGCCATTGGTAGTGAGGAAGAGCATGCCCTGGAGCTGATGACTTCGCTGCTGGCAAATCGTAAAAATTCCTTGTTATATCGCCGATTGGTTCGGGATGAAAAAGTAGCAACCAGTGTGAGTGCTTTTTATTACGGTCGTCAGTTGGCAGGTCAGCTGATTATTGTGGTGGATGTAAAGCCGGGGCAGCCTGTCGATAAAGTGGAAAAGCTTTTAGATAAAGAGTTGCAGCAGTTTGCTAAAAATGGCGTCAGCGCAGAAGAGCTGCGCCGGGTTAAGCAGGGTGAATTCGCCAGCCTGGTAAAAGGATTGGAAAAAACCGGTGGCTTTGGTGGTAAGAGCGATATCCTCGCCCGTTCGGAATTTTACTATGACGATCCCGGCGCACTTCTGAAAGGTGTTGAAGAGTATGCCAAGGTTTCCGCTCGTGAGGTGCAGGATGTTGCAGAGCAGTGGCTGAAAGATGACTCTTACACTTTGATTATCCAGCCTCAGCAGCAGTTCACCGCAGTCACCGAGGGGGCAGACCGCAGTAAGCTGCCGGAGGTGGATAAAAATGTAGAGCTGGAATTACCTAAGCAGCAGAACTTTACCCTGAAAAATGGTCTTCGGGTTGTTTTGGCTGAGCGCCACGATACGCCGGTTGTGTTAATGAATCTGCAATTTCGCAGTGGCGCCTCAGCAGACAAAAGTAAACCCGGGCTCGCTTCAGTCGCGGCACAAATGTTGAATGAGGGCGCCGGCAATCTCGATAGCTTGGAGTTTAGTGCCAGAGCCGAGGAGCTAGGGGTAAGTATTGGTGGTGGCAGTGGTTTGGATTACAACTCCATCAGTATGAGTGCCCTTAAGTCACAGTTGAAACCCTCACTGGAGTTATTTTCCAAGGTAGTAACCGAGCCCCGTTTCCCCGAGTCTGATCTCGAGCGGGTAAAGTCCAATCGCCTGGATGCCATCGCCCAGGAAAAGGCACAACCCCAGGGATTGGCACTGCGTGAGTTGCCGCCACTGCTCTTTGGTAACGAGCATCCCTATGGCGCCCCCTTGACCGGCTCTGGCACACCTGAAGGCATTAAGTCGATCACTCGCGAAGATCTGGTGAACTTCCAGAATACCTGGGTGCGTCCCGATAATGCTACTCTCACCATTGTTGGTGATGTGACAGAAAAAGAGATCGAGCCGCTCCTGAATGAAACCCTGGGTGGCTGGAAAGCGCCTAAAGAGGAGTTGCCACAAATTGATGTGGCCAAGGTGACGCGTCCAGAAAAGGCTAGGGTTTACCTCCTGGATCGTCCAGGCGCCCAGCAAAGTTTCATCATGGCTGGATTGGTGATGCCACCTTGGCAGCCGCAGGGTGCTGAAGCTTTTGATGCGATGGCCAATACGATCGCTGGCAAGTTTACCTCGCGGGTTAATATGAACCTGCGTGAAGACAAGCATTGGTCTTACGGCGCCCGAGCGGTTTCCATGGATACGGAAGGTCAGCGGCCCTACATTCTGTTTGCCCCAGTGCAGACCGATAAAACAGCCCCGGCCATCAAGGAATTAATCAAAGAATATCAGGAGTATTTGACTGACCGCCCCATTACCGAGAAGGAGTTGGAAGACTATCGAAACGATGAGGTGCTAAAACAGAGTGCACGCTTCCAAACCAAAGGGCAGTTATTGTCCAGTATCAACTGGCAGGTGGAAAAAGGTTTGCCGGAAGATTACATTGCCGATTATCCCCAAAGGGTGGCCGCTTTGAATAAGGAGCAGGTAGAGTCCTCTGCGCAAGAGTTTCTTGCACCAGATCAATTTACCTGGGTCATTGTTGGCGATCTGGAAAAGATTAAGGGAGAGGTTGAAGCCCTGGATATTGGTCCTGTAGAGGTACTACCCGCAAAAGATCAATAAAAAATTGATGTCATACTAAAAACGCCCCGGTTTCTTATAAACCGGGGCGTTTTTTATGGGCGTTTAGTGGTTTTTTTCAAAACCTGATACCCTCCACTGGGCAGGCTATTCCGAATAGTTTTTCAGAAATTTACCTCAGGCCTTGAAGCTTGGGCGCTGCTTGAGCTGCTCACGCCAGCGGATCAGGTGGGGGTGTTTTTCGGCATCCGGACGCAGATTCTGTACTTTGCCAAAATCGAGACTGCACACCATGCTGATATCGGCTACTGAGAAATAATTTCCAACCAGAAATTCATGATCAGAGAGGTGGTCGTTTAGAGCCCCCATAAATTTTATCGCTCGTTTACCCGAATCCTCGCCGAATTCAGGATAGACATTCATGCGGTCCTTGAAAAAGCCAGAAACGTGTTGGAAGCACATTCCTACTGGAAACATTAAGTTGAAATCGGCACGGCGATTCCACATTTCCACTAGGGCTTTTTCTTTTGCATCGCGGCCAAAGAGTGCCGGCTCCGGGTGTAGTTCTTCGAAGTATCGTTGAATCGCTACGGACTCAGAGATATAAGCGCCATCATCCAGTTCCAATACGGGAACTTTCTTGTTGATATCTTTACTGCGATATTCGGGGCTGAGGTTTTCGCCCTTGGTAATATCTACATGGGTAAATTCAACTTCGATGCCTTTTTCCGCAAGATACATGCGAACTCGACGACAATTGGGGGCGCTTGCAAACTCATAGATCTTCATAGGGCTTCCTCTCGCCTCGGCGATTGCGTTAAATTGAGCAGCTGTCCATAAAAACATTACAAATCTAAAAGAGACTTACTGGTGACGACAATGACCACAAGTTCCAAGAGAGGCTGCTTCTTTCGCCGCACAGTCACGGCGCTGGCTGTTTTTGCCGGTCTGTTTTGCCAGCAGGCTACTGCTGAAGAACTCGCTATTTATGCGGGAAAACTCTTCAATAGCAGCAATGGAAAACTGTTAGAGAATCGCACCATTCATATTGTGGATGGCCGTATTGAGTCGGTACAAAAAGGGTTTGCCAAGCGGGAGCGGGAAATTCTTGTCGACTTGCGCAATTACACTGTGCTTCCAGGATTGATGGATATGCACAGCCACCTCACTTATGAGTTTGGTCCTCGTGCTTATACGGAATCTTATACCTGGAATCCGGCAGACTTCACTCTGCGCGGTGTCGATGCGGCCAGCCGTACCTTGCAGGCGGGCTTTACCACCATCCGCAATTTGGGTGATCACGATAATGTCACCGTCAGTCTGCGGCGAGCGATTGAAGCAGGCACTATTGAGGGACCGAGGATTTACACTGCGGGAAAATCTATCGCAACCACCGGTGGTCACGCCGACCCCACGAATGGTCGCCGCCATGACTTAGTAGGGAATCCCAGCCCGGCCGATGGTGTTGTGGATGGGCCTATTTCCGCGCGCAAGGCGATTCGTCAGCGCTATAAGGATGGTGCAGACCTCATCAAAATCACTGCTACTGGCGGGGTGCTGAGCGTTGCCAAAAGTGGGCAAAATCCACAATTTATGCAGGATGAGTTGGAGGCAATTGTTGCCACTGCCAAAGATTATGGCTTTACCGTGGCGGTACATGCCCATGGTAAGGAAGGCATGATTCGAGCTGTTCGCGCCGGTGTGAACTCCATTGAGCACGGCACTTACATGGATGAAGAGGTGATGGATCTCATGCGTAGGAACAACACTTGGTTTGTTCCGACTTTGATGGCCGGAGAGTGGGTAACTGAGAAATCTGCGATTGATGGTTTTTTGCCCGAAATTGTTCGTCCCAAGGCCGCCACTATGGGGCCTCTAATGCAAGAGACTTTTTCCAAGGCATATAAACGCGGAGTTAAAATTGCCTTTGGAACTGATACCGGTGTGACCCGGCATGGAGAGAATGCACGGGAATTTGTCTTGATGGTACAGGGGGGAATGACTCCTGCTGACGCCATCCGCTCTGCAACCTGGAATGCCGCACAATTACTGCAAATTCAAGACGAGCTTGGCAGTATCAGCGAGGGCAAACTCGCGGACATCATTGCGGTTGCAGGAAACCCTCTGGAGGATATCTCCGAATTGCAACGGGTGCAGTTTGTCATGAAGGAAGGCAAGGTTTTCAAATACCCCAGCGAGCCGGCAGTAGAGGTATTTCTGGAGCATGAGGAGAATGGTTGATAGCTGTGAGTAGAATACCGGCACCGCATAGAATTGCGGGGCCGGTATAGAAATAATTGATTATTTCAGCTCGAAGACCAGGTCCAAATTGACAGCTACGGTAGTCTCACCGGGGGCAATAGGGGTTGAAGCACTGTCTTTCATTGACTCCATCTGGCCCCTTAACATCATAGGGCGGGGCATACCGCCGCTACCCTGTTCAGAAATACTCACGATTCGACGAACCTTCATGCCCAGTGCTTTAGCGTAAATAGTCGCGCGCTCCTGGGCATCCAGTAGGGCTTTTTCGCGAGCCTCAGCTTTTACTGGTTCTGGCTCGCCAATCTCAAAGCTAGGACCGTTAATTTGGTTGGCCCCGGCGGCGGTGAGATCATCCAGTACACCTCCCAGCTCACCCAATTTGCGCACTTTGATGTTGAGGGTATTTCGCGCAGTATAGCCGACGATTTTGGGCTTCTGATCTCTCTGATAATGGTAGCGGGGAGAAAGACTGACGCCGCTGGTTTGAATATCTTTCTTGGCAATGCCGGCCTTCTTAATCGCTTTCATTAGCGTAGCCATTTGTTCGGCATTATCTTGCATGGCTTGCTTACTGTCGTCTGCCTCGGTTACCACGCCTACAGACAAATTGGCAACATCGGGAGCCTGACGTGCCTCACCTTGGGCCGCAATAGAGACCAGGGTTCCCCGTTCGGAGGGAGCCTGCCCATTTCCGCAAGCGGCGATAAGCAGAGTAAGTACTGTGATTGTCGAGAATTTTACTAACTTCATGATTTTTCCTTATCAATCGCTATGGATTTGGCATCACTCCGATGCATTAGGCGCCAAATACTATCAGTGCCTTTCTGAACCGCAGCTGAGCAAGAAGGTCAGCATAACGGATCATCGGGGAGCTGTAGACAAGCTGCTTGGCAATATTGGCTTGCCACTTGGCCGGGAAAGTGCTGCCAACTTAATCAGAGCTAAATTGCTTCTGATAAGTTTCATCTTTCTTGGTAGAAAACAAAACTCAGGAGAAGAAGCTATCGACGTCTGTTAGAAACACGTGGCTGCATTCGTTTTTTAGGATGCTTAATCACAGGCTGTATCTGGCTGGCTAAATCCAACCTCCGTAATTCTTTGAGCCAGAGCTATCGGGAGAGTAGAGATTATAAGGAAGTCTTGGAAGAAGCTCAGTCTGTGTGCTCTATTCGCCTGGAGAGGCTATCGGGAAGGCCCAATGTGTCTTTCGCGGGCGGACGGGCGAAACCACCTGCGCGGGCAATACCTGGGTTGAGCCGTACAAGACCCTCTGCCTGCACGACAGCGGCAGGGACTGGATCGACCACAGGAATCGGCAGTCTGCCAGAAATCTTTGTGGCAAGACCGGCGAGTGGTCCTCCAGCGAGGATGGCGACATCTGCCCGGTCAGTATATGCAGCTTCTTCTACGAGCTGAACCAAGCTCTCGCTAAGCTCTTCCTGTACAGTTTCGATTGATTGGAAACACTCGCTAGGTAGGCGAATGCCGGTGAAGCGATTTTCGAGACCGGCACGCAGCACACCATCACGAAACCAGTCCGCCAAACTATCGCTAAATGTGACTATCGAGAAGCGCTGGCCAAGTGCACAAGCGGTCAGCATTGCCGCCTCGGCAACACCGATCACGGGAATGTCGAATAACTGGCGCGCACCAATGAGACCTGGGTCCCCGAATGCAGAGATGATGACTGCGTCTACCTGTGTGTGGTGTTCAGCAATTGTCTCGAGGATATCACTAGCGATAATTTCGGCCTCGACCCGGCTCGAAATATAAGGAAAGCCGATCTTGGCGGTGGTTGCTACGATTTTGGTGCGCGGAGATGCAACCCTTTGTGCGGCGCCCGCCATTAGTGACGTCATAGATTCTGTGGTATTTGGGTTGAGGAGAAGCAGCTTCATGATTAGGTCCGGGCTCTCCCGTTTTTAAGATTACATCGTCCGCAAAAGTATGGATCAAAGTATTGATCAATAGAGGCTGCCGGCTGGCTTAGCCTGTTAATCAGCATAACAGCGCCTCCGAATTTATTTGGGGAGAGCCAAAAACCTGCTGATAAGTTTCATTTTCATCATGGTAGATAGCAAAGCCCAGGCG
Source organism: Microbulbifer mixtoriginis (SeqCode) (assembly GCF_052467705.1). Classification (NCBI taxonomy): domain Bacteria; kingdom Pseudomonadati; phylum Pseudomonadota; class Gammaproteobacteria; order Cellvibrionales; family Microbulbiferaceae; genus Microbulbifer; species Microbulbifer mixtoriginis (SeqCode). Next base: position 3,546,719 of record NZ_CP174322.1, on the reverse strand, counting down.
CAGCAGCTGTTGGCGCCTGTCGCAAAGGACTGCTCGGGCTTTCAGCTCTTTTTGTAGCTTTTCTGAGTTTTCTGTTGTGCCGCAATCGAACGTGAAAAAGTGGCCATGGCCCTCCTTCAGGTCGTGGTGAATTAGGCGCTCCCGGTTGAGTAGCGGGTGGCTGTTTTTGTCCATTGTGTTCAGGAAGCGACTTTGGGCATTGAGGACATAGCGGTGGATTTTATCTACGGTGATACCTTCGCGTCGGAATAGATCGAAAATGGAAAGACCCTTGTACAGGCAGGAATAATCCATAGTTGCCCCGGCAAATCTCAGCCAGTTGTCCGCATAGCTGACATGGCCACGGCGATTTTCAGGCTCCGCAATTTCGGCAAACCAGCCGGTATTTAGTGGTCGTAGGGAGCAGCCGCGAGGAATGCTCATAAAACACAGCCCTTCGCCGGCACCCAGGTACTTATACGAGCCGGCAGTAAAAAATGCTTTGTCAGCAATACCACTCAGGTCGATTGGGCGGGCAAAAAACCCATGGTAACCGTCGACTACAAACTGGGTTTGGGTTGGCTTCTGCTCGACGATTCGCAATAGGTCGGGGAATACCACGCCAGAATCGAAAAACACCAGGCTGGCATAAGCCAGTTGGTAGTCTCCCGTATGCAGTTCCTGCTCAAAGCGCTCTGCCAGGGTGGAGAAGGGGTGTTTGGGTATACGGGTTACTTGTATGTTGGGCAATTCTTCCAGCCGCTGCAGCTGGCGGGTGAAGCTGTAAAATTCTCCATCTGTAGTGAGGATATGCAGGGGTTCAGTGATGGGAAAGGCACTAAGTAGCCGGTAGACAAGCTCGTGGGTATTGGGGGCAATAGCTATTTGAGAAGCGTCGGGGAGGTTTAGTGTTCGCGCGACGGCACTTTGCCAGGCGGGTATTTTTTCCTGGAAAATAGGTCCCCACTTGTCATCGGCGAGCAGTGCCGCATCCTGCCAGTATTGTTGGACTGCCTCCAAGGTTACATCGGGCCAGTAATGATGGGAGTGACAGGCCATGTGCAGCATGGAGGATGGGCTGCCGCTGGGTGCTTGAGAAAATGCACGATAGAATTTTTTATACATTTACTTTTCGCCAGGCGAAGCTGAATTATTTATTATTCCGCGATTGTAGATCCTGGCAACAGGAAGGAGTAGAGGGTGAGATACCTGCACACAATGGTCCGTGTGGCCAACCTGGAAGAATCCTTAAAGTTTTACTGTGAGAAGTTGGGCTTGCAGTTGGTACATCGCAAAGATTATGACAAAGGGCGTTTCACCCTGGTATATCTTGCGGCCCCTGAGGATGTCGATAGTGCTCGCCAGCATAAAGCGCCCACGCTGGAACTCACTTACAACTGGGATTCGGAGCCCTATAGTGGCGGGCGAAACTTCGGCCACCTGGCTTATGGAGTGAATGATATCTACGCCGTCTGCCAGAGAATGATGGATGCGGGGGTTACGATCAATCGTCCCCCTCGCGATGGCCATATGGCCTTTTTCCGTTCGCCGGACGGTATCTCAATTGAACTGTTACAAAATGGCGAGCCCCTGGAACCGAGGGAACCCTGGAAGTCGATGGAGAACAGCGGCGAGTGGTAATTGGCCCTGGCAAGGCTCTCATTTGACTTTGGCTTTTAGGTAAATTGATAAGGAATTTATGTGAAGAACCGCAGTTGCATTTTACTGGCCGGCGCCAAAGCGGCGCGTAGGGTTCGCGAGGAGGGATTACATCAGGGGCAGTTCTCAACCTTGGTCGGAGCTTCTGGGGGTCCCAAGTGGCTGGTTATCAGTCAGCTGGATCGGGTTCTTATGGGGGCTTTTTTCAAAGGTCGCAGTGAGCCTATTGCGACGCTGGGTTCATCAATCGGCAGTTTTCGCAATATGTGCTACGCCATGGAGAATCCTTTGGCGGCGCTGGAACGTCTGGAATATGGATATATTCACCAGAGCTACGGCGATACCAAGCCTACCCCGGCTGAGATTACGGCGACGGGTGGCGCGATTCTACAGGAAGTGTTAGGGGGAAGTGGTGCGCGCGAGGTGGTGGAGAATCCCTTGTGGCAGAGTCACTTCGTGACAGCGCGTGGGCGTGGCCCCTTGGCAAGTGAAAAGCGAGCCATTCTGGCCCCGGCGCTCTTTACGTCTGCGTTGGTCAATGCGGTTTCCAGACATAGCCTTAAAGCCTTTTGGGAGCGTGTAGTGTTTCACTCCCGAGCCCAGGCTACTGTGAAGTTTGGCAATCTGAGTACGGCGAATGCCCCTCTCACTCGGGAGAATGTTCGTGAGGTGGTGCTCGCCAGTGGTTCTATACCACTGGTAATGGCGGGTGTGCGCAACCCGGCTGGCGCACCCTTGGGAAATTATCGCGATGGCGGGATTACAGACTACCACTTTGATTTGCGCTTCAGTCATCCACGTGGATTAGTGCTCTACCCGCATTTCTTCCCGTTTATGGTGCCCGGTTGGTTCGACAAGGGGTTGTCCTGGCGACGTGTGCGTGGCGATGCCATGATGTCGACACTACTGATCGCACCGTCGCCGGGGTTTGTGGAGCGGTTACCATTTGGCAAGATCCCGGATCGCAACGACTTTTATAAGATGCCCTCGGATGAGCGTGTGCGCTATTGGAAAAAAGTGGTGGAAATGAGCCGGCAGGTGGCAGACGACTTTTATGAAATCTGGCAGACCGGCCGGGTAGCAGATCATCTTATCGAAGTGGGTTCCGATGATTTGCCCCATAAGTTGCAAAAGGTTGGGGCCGCATGAAGATGGCACCAGAATTTAGCCCTCCGCAGGAGGAGTTTCGCACTACTCAAGAGCGTGTGTACTTTCAGGTGCGAGATGCCATTCTGCGTGGCAAGTTTTTGCCGGGGCACCCGGTCACTATCCGGGGTTTGGCGGCGGACTTGAATTGCAGCCCGATGCCTGTTCGTGAGGCCTTGCGGCGCCTGACCTCGGAGCGAGCGCTAGAGCTGTCTGATACCCGCCGTGTCACTGTGCCCACTATGACGCCAGAAAAGCTCGCAGAGATTTGTGCGGCACGGGTTGCGCTGGAGTGTCAGGCCGCAGAGCAGGCGCTGCCCTTTGTAGGACGGGGGGCTCTTGAGCGGTTACGACAGCTAGATGCTCGAGTCACTAAAGCGCTCAGAGAGAAGGATATCGAGGAGTATGTGACGGCCAATCTCGATTTCCACTTTACCCTCTATCGCCTGGGGCATCCCCATATCATCCTCTCGCTGATAGAGAGCCTATGGCTGCAAACAGCTCCCCTGCAGCACCTGGTGTTCCAGCGCTTCGGTGTACAAGAGTTGCCAGACCGTCACGAGGACCTGCTAGGTGCGATTGCCGATGGCGATGTGGCGCGAGTGCGCCTTGCTATTCGTCAGGATATTGAGGAGGGGCTCGGCTCAATTCCCGCCGAAGAATTACTCTAGGGCTTAGGCCGGCGCTTTTACAGTCATTTTTATAGGAGCCAGCCCAGGCCAACAAGCCCGACCTTTTTAGCCATCTTGATAGGTCGCTGTGAGAGTCTTCACGTATCCCTGTTGTAAGGGTTCTTGTTGCCGCAATTTCAGTTCAAGATTTTCTCCTAGCTAAGGGTAACTGCGGTTCTGGACCCTATTGTTACCCTGAGGCATAGATAGATCTTGCGCTTCCGTCAGTCTCGCCACTAGAATGTGATCACAAATTTTGGAAGCAATACCCTGTCCGGCAAAGCACGTTAATGGGCTCCGGAGGGTAGGTGATCAATTGCGGGATGACTCATTCGATGCATGCGGGCTCTCGTCCGGTGCTGTGGAGAGCCCCCAGAGCAAAGCCAGGAGCGAAATATGAACAAAAGTGAGCTGCAACAACACGACCGCGAGCACCTGCTGCACCCCTTTACCGACTTCAATGACTTGGGGCAACAGGGCACCCGGGTGATCACCAGTGCTGAAGGCGCTTATATCACCGATATCGATGGTAATCGTCTACTGGATGGCATGTCTGGTTTGTGGTGCTGCAACCTGGGTTATAGTCGCAAGGAAATTAGCGATGCAATCTATGAGCAGCTGAATACCCTGCCGTTCTATAACAGTTTCTTCCAGTGCACTACCGTGCCATCTATCGAGCTGGCAGATGCCCTGGCAGAAGTAACTCCCGCCAGTATGAGCAATGTGTTCTTCACCGGCTCCGGTTCTGAGGCGAATGACACCAATTTGCGCCTGATTCGCCGTTTCTGGGATCTGCAGGACAAGCCCGAGAAGCGCATTGTGATTTCCCGCAAAAATGGTTATCACGGTTCCACCATCGCCGGTGCCAGCCTGGGTGGCATGAGCGGTATGCACAAACAGTTCCAGCCGCTGGATTACATAGAACACGTACAGCAGCCTTACTGGTTTGCCGAGGGCGGGGAAATGTCCCCAGAGGAGTTCGGTATTCAAGCCGCGCGCAGCCTCGATGAAAAAATCCAGGAGCTGGGCCCTGAGAAAGTGGCCGCCTTTATTGCCGAACCTATCCAGGGTGCAGGTGGTGTGGTCATTCCGCCGGAAACCTACTGGCCAGAAGTGAAGAAAGTATTGGATCAATACGACATTCTGTTGGTGATGGATGAGGTGATATTCGGCTTCGGGCGCACTGGTGAATGGTTTGGTGCAGATTATTACGGCCTCAAGCCGGACCTGATGACTTTCGCCAAAGCGGTGACCAATGGTTATTTCCCTCTTGGCGGTACCATGGTAGGTGATCGCGTTGCTGATGTGATCAAGAGCAAGGGCGGGGAATTTACTCACGGCTACACCTACTCTGCGCACCCCGCGGCCTGTATGGCAGGCCTGGCCACTATTAATATCCTGCGCAATGAGAAGATTATCGAGAATGTGCGTGATGTGACTGGCCCTTATCTTGCCAAACGTTGGGCAGAGTTGGCAGAGCACCCCATCGTTGGTGAGGCGCGCAGCCTGGGTATGGTCGGCGCTTTGGAGCTGGTGAAAGACAAGGCCAGCCGCGCCCGCTTTGATGATGACTGTACTGCCGGTGGCGTATGTCGTGATCTGAGTATCAAGCACGGTTTGGTTATGCGTGCCGTGGGTGATGCCATGGTGATTGCGCCGCCACTGATTATTACCACTGAGCAGGTGGATGAGCTTGTGGAAAAAGCGCATCGCGCACTTGACGACACCGCTAAAGCTCTAGCGTAAACTCGGGGTCTAGCCCCTTTTTGGAAGCGGCGCAAGGCTGTCACCCACTATCCGTCAACGGAGAATGCAGGTGACCGCTCTGGGCCGCTTCTGCGGTTTGACAGGATTACCTCAGGCAACTTATGTCACAAGAAAAAGAATTTACTGCCCAACCAGAACTGTTGGAGCAGTCGCGCAAATTCCTGGCAGAACACACGGACCTAAAGTGGATTGAAGGCTTTATGTTCGATATCAATGGTGTCCCCCGCGGCAAATGGCTACCAGCAGAAGCGGCGGAGAAGCTGCTGAAGGGAAGCCTGCAAATGCCGCGTAGCGCTGTCAGCCTGGATATCTGGGGGCGGGATATTGAAGATAGCCCTCTGGTGTTTGCCAGTGGTGACAGTGATGGTGTTTGTCTGCCGGTATCGCCGATCAGTCTGGCGCCCTGGCACCGGGAGGTAACAGCACAGCTGCATATGCAGTTGCACGAGGCGGATGGCTCTTCGCTCTATGCCGATCCACGTGCCCAGCTGCAGCGGGTGGTGGATCGCCTGCAGAAGCTCGGTTATACCGCAGTCTGTGCCACCGAATTGGAATTCTATTTGTTGCGCGATGACGTTGATCACTTGGCGCGCCCGCGCCCAGTCAGCGACAACGATGCCGAACTGGTGCCCTCTACCGATGTATATGATTTGTCTGAGCTGAACGCGCAGCGTCACTTTTTTGCCGATGTGCGTGCCGCTTGTGAGGCGCAGGGTATTCCAGCTGATTCAGTGCTTTCAGAGTGTGCGCCCGGTCAGTTTGAAATTAACCTGTTGCACAGTGCCGATCCTGTCAAGGTGGCGGATCAAACTCTGTTATTTAAGCGCCTTCTGAAAGGCGTGGCGCGCAGTCACGGCTTCCGTGTAAGCACTATGGCTAAACCCTTTGGGGATCAGGCTGGCAACGGTATGCACGTGCATATGAGTTTGATTGATAGCCATGGTAAAAATGTTTTTGATGATGGCAGTGAAGAGGGCTCCGAGCTGCTGCGTCAGGCAGCTGCAGGTATGTTGGCAACCGCCAATGATGCGATGGCATTCTTTGCGCCACACAGCAATTCCTACCGCCGCTTCCAAGAGAGTTCTCACGCGCCGCTGAATTTGTGCTGGGGCTACGACAACCGCACCACCACTTTGCGAGTACCAGCCAGTAATCCCGAGGCTCGTCGTATCGAACACCGCATTGCCGGTGCCGATGTGAATCCCTACTTGGTCTTGGCGGGTATTTTGGCCGGTGTTTGCCACGGAATTGAGAACCAGTTACAGGCTCCCGATCCGGTTGAAGGCGATGCCTATCAGGTGCAAAGCGAGCAACTGATCAATACCTGGAGTGGGGCACTGAAGCGCTTTGATAAGAGTGCGTTGTGGAGAGAATATCTCGATCCTCGGTTTGTCGAACTTTTCCTTATGCTGAAGCGTCAGGAGATGGCGGAGATTGGCGCTCGAGTTACCGATGTGGAATACCAAAGTTATTTGCATCGGGTTTAATCACGGTTTCTCGTGTACCGGCGGCATAAATACTGAACGGCTTTTACGACAGGAATGCCGGCAGGAATACAGGAGAGATCGATACTCTGCTATACCTAAATTTAAGTGCGTAACGTACTTGAAACTCTCCTCCTGAAAGTGTGTTCGAGAAACCTGGCCCGCCTTTTGGCGGGCATTTTTTTGCCGGTCAAAAATAAATACATAGGCTATTTTCTCAGCTCTTTTGCCAAAAAACTCTTGTCACACTTTTCTTTCTATTCATCCTGCCTCTGATGGCTGGGCTGAGAGTAAACCTGGCGCAGGCAAAAATATTTTTAAATGGGGTATGTGCAGCGCAGAGATCTGGTGTAGTTCATCGGCCGATAATGTAATTGATAGAAGTTCGCTGCCTACTTTATTTGGCTTCAGAAGCCACGCGGAAGGGCAGACTGGCCAAGAGAGTGGATTACTTCTGCCTAGCAGTCATTTCCCCGCCAGTGTATTCTTCCGCTTTATCAGCGTAGAGCCCCGGATTGGTCGATTGCTATAGCCAGGCTTCACAGCAGGGCGCTGCCTTTTTGATTAATGAGTGTGGGTCTCAGAACAAGCAGATGGGGAATCTATGACCGCCTTGGGAAATTGTGCAGACGGTCCAATGGCTAGCGAGACACGGCCACTAAAAATATGTCTACTGGGATATCGCAGTCATCCGCACAGTGGTGGCCAGGGAATTTATCTCCGTTACTTAAGTAAGGCTCTGGTTGATGCCGGCCATTCGGTCGATGTGATATCCGGCCAGCCCTACCCAGAGCTGGATGAGCGGGTGAACTTGATCAAGATGCCCGGACTCAATCTCTATGAAGTAGAAAAGCCCAGCCGTGCCCTTAGACCAAAACATCTGCTCTCTTGGGCAGACTTCTTTGAATGGCTGAGTAAACTGACCGGCGGTTTTGCCGAGCCATATACTTTTGGTCGTCGCGTGCGTAAATACTTACGTCAGCATGGCCACCAATACGACATAGTTCACGATAACCAATCGCTTTGCTATGGGCTGTTGGATATCGAGCGCAGCGGCCTCCCAGTTGTTGCCACTATTCACCATCCCATTACCCGCGATCGCCAGCTAGCCCTGGATGCGGCGCCGGACTGGCGCTTTCGTTTGTTGGTGCGACGTTGGCACAACTTCCTGAATATGCAAATCAAGGTTTCGAGGAAGTTGCGCCATATTGTCACGGTATCGCGCCAGTCAGAGCGGGACATCATCGAACAATTCGGGGTGGCGCCGGAGCAAATACACCTGATCTATAACGGTATCGACACAGAGATCTTCAGCCCCGATAACAAGGTGCAACGCCAACCCTTGCGTATTATGACGACCTCTTCGGCGGACCAGCCGCTCAAAGGGCTTGGAATCTTACTGCAGGCCATAGCCGGATTGCGTGAGCGCTTTCCTGAGCTGGAGCTATTGGTGGTTGGCCGTTTGCGCAAAGGCGGCGCTACCGAAAAGCTGTTGCAGAAGTTGAAACTGCAAGATGCTGTGCAGTTTGTTTCTGGGATTTCCAATGAAGAACTGGTGAACCACTACCGCAGTGCAACAGTAGTGGCCTGCCCATCACTGTATGAAGGGTTTGGCTTGCCTGCGGGTGAGGCGATGGCCTGTGGGGCCCCAGTGGTTTCCAGTGATGGAGGCGCGCTGCCAGAAGTTGTCGGCGACGCCGGTATCGTCGTCCCGGCCGGTGACAGTAAAGCGCTGGCGGAGGCCCTTGGTCGTGTTCTGGCGGATAAATCTTTGCAAGCGGATATGGGCGCTCAAGGCAGGGCGCGTATTGAAAATAAGTTCTGTTGGAGTTTGGCGGCATCGAACCTGGTGGCTTACTACCGGGAAATACTTGGCGAGTCTGTCGTGCAACAGCAGAATGAAACGGCCTTAGTCGATACAGATGTTAGCGGTGCGGAGGCTGCTTAATGATTACTGTAGATCCGCAACACCTGAACCTTCGCCCGGGACAAAAAGTTTTGGACCTGGGCTGTGGCGAGGGGCGTCACTCCATTCATTTAATGATCACTGATGAGGTGGATGTATACGGCATCGATCTGTGCCTAGATGATGTGTGTACCGCCAATGAGCGGGCAGAGCCTTTTAATAATTCTGAGCACGCCAAAGGGCGCCTGTTACTTGGGGTTGCCAATGGTTTGCAGCTGCCGTTTGCCGACGCCACATTCGATGTGGTGATCTGCTCCGAGGTATTGGAGCACATTCATGAGTACAAAGCGGTTCTCGCAGAAATTGACCGTGTATTGAAGCCCTCAGGTATCTTTGCCGCTACTGTGCCGGCGTATTTTCCCGAGTGGGTCTGCTGGCAGCTTAGCGATGCGTATCATCAGGTGGAGGGGGGACATATCCGTATTTTCCGTGAGCGGGAGCTGCGTCAGAGTATTGAAGCCCTGGGACATCGCCATTTCGCTCGGCACAAGGCGCACGCACTGCACGCGCCCTATTGGTGGTTGAAATGTCTGTTTTGGGATAAGCCAGATAACCGCTTGGTGAAAGCTTACCATCGCTTGTTAGTGTGGGACTTGATGAAGCGGCCCGCACTCACACGTGTGGCTGAAAAGCTGTTGAATCCTCTTTTGGGGAAAAGTGTCGCGCTCTATTTTGTGAAAGCGGAGCAGCGGGCGCCTGAGCCCCTGGGTTTGGCAGGGGAGGTGAACCCATGAGTGAAACGGTATTGCCCCCCAAAAAGAGTACAAGCCTTTTCCCCGTAGGTTTTGTGCGTGATAGCGCAGCCTATATCCTTTCCCAGCAATTACCCGATGGCTCAATCCCCTGGTTTAAAGGGCACTATGCCGATCCTTGGGATCATGTAGAGGCGGCCATGGGATTGGCTATCGCCGGAGAATTTGGTGCCGCGGAGAAAGCCTATCGCTGGTTGGCGGATATTCAATTGCCGGATGGCAGCTGGTGGGCGGCTTATAAAGATGGAGAGATCGATAACGGTGAGCGCCGGGAGACTAATTTTGTCGCCTACGTAGCCACTGGGGTCTGGCACTATTTCCTGATCAGTGGCGACAAAGGTTTTCTACAGCAGTACTGGTCGATGGTTGAGCGCGCTATCGATTTTGTCCTGGGTCTTCAGACCGAATACGGTGAAATTCACTGGGCCGTGGATGCCGGGGGGCAGCCCAAAGAGGATGCCCTGATTACCGGCTGTGCCTCAGTTTTTAAAAGCCTTGAGTGCGCGATCAATATTGCCAGTGTGTTGGGGGTGGCTCGACCGGAATGGGTGCGGGGACGCACGGCATTAGGTGAGGCTCTACAGAGTAAGCCCGAGCGTTTTGACCGTACCTGGGAGAGCAAGGCGCGTTTTTCCATGGATTGGTTTTACCCTGTGCTCACTGGCGCATTTACAGGCGAAGCTGCGCGTGCTCGACTACAGCAGCGCTGGGATGAGTTTGTGGTGGCCGGTTTGGGTTGCCGTTGTGTCAATGATGAGCCCTGGGTGACCGTGGCGGAATCCTGCGAGTTGACTATGGCCCTATTGGCCTCGGGGCAGCGGGCACGTGCGGAGATCATTTATCGCGGCCTGCACCGCTGGCAGGACAGCGATGGTGGCTACTGGACTGGATATGTCTATCGAGACCAGGCGGTTTGGCCCGAGGAGAAAACCACCTGGACCGTGGGTGCGATGCTGCTTGCGGCAGATGCACTCGCCGACCTGACGCCGGCGAGCGGTTTGTTTACCTCGGTGTGCCTGCCTTCAGATACGGCGCAGGATGCCCAGGGTGTCGACAGTTTCGACCAGCTCGAATTGAGCGGAAGCTAGAGCGAGCTTGTAAATGTCATAGGGGGCTTGGCCGCCATCGGCGGGGTCGGGGAATATATCGTGAATGGCCAGGTAGCCGCCTGGCACAATATGCCTGGACCAGCTGCGGTAGTCGGTCAGTGCCGCTTCAAGGGAGTGGCCTCCGTCGATAAATACCAGGCCCAGCGGGGTATTCCAGTGGCGCGCGGCCACCGAGGAGGGAGCTACCACGGGCACAACCCAGTCTTCCAGTTCGGCCGCTCTCATATTGGCTCGAAAGGTTCGGAAGCTGTCCATTAGGTTGGCTTTTTGGTCAAACAAATCGGGATCGTGGTATTCCTCACCCGGTTGATGCTCCTCGGAGCCGCGGTGGTGGTCCACGGCAAACACGACACTGTCGGTCAGTTTACAGGCTGAAGCTAAGTAGATTGTGGACTTCCCGCAGTAGCTGCCTACTTCGAGACAGGGGCCGAGGCTGCTGGTCTCAGCGGCAAGATGATAGAGCGCTTCGCCCTCGTGGGCAGCGAGGAATCCCTTGATGGCTCGGATATCGATGGGCAAATGAATGGACATATTTTACTGCTTGCTATTTTACTTGGCCCAAACACTAAACCGGCGCTTGCACAAAAGCAATTGCGATTTTTTGTGGGCGGTTTGCCCCATCAAGTAGATATTTAATTATGCGCAAGGATCATAGGCCTTACTGGTTAAAGCGCCTGCAGTTGCGTTGGCGCAATTGGCGCACGCACTATTTTTTACTTCCTCAATTTGATGCGGTAGGTGTTGACCCCGAGGTGATGGACCCTTCTTCTGTACATGTTTTTGGAGGGAATGTTCGCCTGGGTAATTATCCCCATTTAATTTCTAATGCGGAAAAGTGCATTCGCTTTACTACCTTTGGGCACAAGGGGCGCGAGGCTTTTATTACCATTGGGAACTATGTGCTGATTTCTCCCGGAGTGAGGATATCGGCTGCGCAGTCCATAGAAATTGGCGATGCCTGTATGATCGCCGCAAATGTTTATATTTCTGATTCCGATTGGCATGGCCTCTATAATCGTACCAGGCCTTTTCGTTGCACTGCGCCGGTGCGTCTTGGGAATAATGTTTGGATTGGCGATAGTGCGACTATTTGTAAAGGCGTAAGCATTGGTGATAATTCCGTTGTCGGCGCGGGTAGTGTGGTCACCAAGGATGTGCCAGCCAATACAGTGGTAGCAGGGAATCCAGCCAAGCCGATAAAAACCATTAACCCCAAACGGAGAATGATTACCCGCGAGGCGCTTTTTGCCGATGCTTTCCGCCAGGCTCACAATATGGATGAGCTGGATAAATTTATGCTGCAAGGTAATAGCCTATTTGGCTGGCTGCGCGCTGTATTTTTCCCTCGCCGCGGTGATTAACGTTGATTACTGCTTCGCTCTGATTATTGCGAACAGGTAAAAAGATGAAAAAAAGAAAAAGTATTGTTCTGATTGGCATGCCGGGCGCAGGTAAAAGTACTTTGGGTGTGTTGCTGGCCAAAGAGCTGGCCCTGGATTTTGTTGATACAGATGTTTTGATTCAGGCGCGGGAGGGGAAAACACTACAGGAGATTATGGCGGAGAGTGACTACCTCAATTTGCGGGTTATAGAGGGGGAGGTCATAGCCGCAGCACAGCTGCCCAAGCATGTGGTTTCGACTGGGGGCAGCGCGGTCTACAGTGCTGAGGGAATGGCTAATCTGCGTGCGCAGGGCACAGTCGTGTTTTTGGAATGTTCCGCAGATGAACTTCGCCAGAGAATCCACAATTATGAAAGTCGTGGGATAGCCAAAGCACCGGAGCAAAGTTTTGAAAGTTTATTTGAGGAGCGCCAGATCCTCTACCGCAAATATGCGGATATTACTTTGCGCTGTGATGGTTTGAATCTGCAACAGGCTTTGGATCAATTAATGCAAAAGCTGCGGGCGTTGGCTTGATAGGTTTTTTGAGCCCCACAAACTTTGGGGCTCATTCATGAGGCTCTGGTATTGCCTCAGCCTCTTATTCTGCTAGAGCGGCAACTGAGTGGTATATTTCACTTGTTTAAGGGCGAAGGTGGAATTCACCGAGGCTACATTGGGCAGGTGCACCAGTGAGCGTTTTAACAGTTGCTCGTAATGTTCAACACTGTCCACTACTACACGCAGAACATAGTCCTTGTCGCCACTGGTTGAATAGCATTCGACCACTTCCTGAACATCCTGTACCGCAGTCTCGAAATTATTCAGGGACTCTTCATCGTGGTTGTGGATGGTCACGTAACAATATACTGTGACTCCCAGGTCCAATTTACGCGGGTCCAGCAGGGTGACTCGGCCGCGAATAATACCCTCCGCCTCCAGCCTTTTGATACGGCGCCAGCAGGGGGTGTGGGAAAGACCGACTTTGTCTCCGAGCTCCGCCATGGAATAATCGGCGTTCTCCTGCAGCGCTCGCAGAATCTTGCGGTCGAAATCATCCAGGTCTGTCGAACGCTTCATAAAGACTCCTATCCTATAAAAAATTGCTCGATCGAGATTTTCATCACAAATTTACGCACATTTACGTAAATAAAGCAATGCTCTGTTGCGCTTAACGCACTAGTATGACCTGACCAATCCGTTTCAGCCTGAGCGCTTTTTGTGATTACCCGCCAGAGAGTTTTGCAGGGTGCCGAAAAATTGATCAGCTAACTACCGAGACGGAGCAATTCGGAAGAATAATGACTTATAGCTCGAACTGGGTTTCGAGAAGAATAAATGACCGGAAACTAGGTGTATGACTGAAAAAGTAGCCAGTCCCCAGCGCGCGGTGGACTCCCAGGGGAAAAAACAAATCTCACTGGATGATCGCTTTACCACCCTCAAAGGCCGTGTGCTTCTTTCGGGGATCCAGGCGCTGGTGCGTCTGCCCATTGACCAGATGCGGATGGACCAAGCTCGCGGTTTAAATACCGCAACTTTTATCTCCGGTTACCGCGGCTCTCCCCTCGGTGGTTATGACTTGCAGCTCTCAAGGGCCAAAAAGTTACTGGATCAGCACAATATTCGATTCCAGCCGGGCGTGAATGAGGAGCTGGCCGCGACGGCCGTATGGGGCTCCCAGCAGGTTGGCCTATTCGATGGCGCTCAAGTCGATGGCGTTTGTGGTATCTGGTATGGCAAGACTCCGGGCGTGGATCGCTCATGTGATGCCTTCCGTCACGCCAATGCTGCGGGTTCCTCGCCAAAGGGTGGTGCTCTTATTGTCGCTGGGGATGACCACGGCTGTAAGTCCTCTTCCTACCCGGGGCAGTCGGAATTTGCTTTCGTGGATATGCATCTTCCAGTCTTGAATCCTGCAACTGTGCAGGAGGTCTTGGATTACGGCCACTATGGCCTGGAGTTGTCCCGTTTCAGTGGCTGCTGGGTGGCAATGATCACTTTGGCAGAGAATATGGATAGTTCTGCTACCGTGGAAGTCGATCCCCAGCGGGTGCAGTTCAATTATCCTGAGATCGAGCGCCCCGCAGGTGGCCTGAATATCCGCAAGCAGGATAACCCCCTCGAACAGGAAGAGCGCCTGTGGCGCTATAAGCGCCCGGCGGCTCTGGCCTTTGCTCGGGCGAACAAGCTGAACAAGGTAGTGCTGGAAAACTCTAATGCCACTCTTGGTATCGTCACTACCGGTAAGGCTCACCTGGACTTGATGCAGGCCTTCGAGGACATGGGGATTAATGAGGAAAAAGCCCGTCAATTGGGCATTCGTATCCTCAAAGTGGGGATGACCTATCCCCTCGATGTACCTGGAATTCAGGAGTTTGCCCGCGGCTTAGATACTCTACTGGTGCTGGAGGAGAAGCGTAGTCTGATGGAGGTGCAGCTGAAAGAGGAGCTGTACAACGTCCACCTCAAAGACCCCAATTTCCCGCGTATTCTCGGGAAAGTAGATGAACACGATCAACCGCTGATGCCCGCCTATGGTGAGCTATCTCCGGCCATTATTTCCCAGGTGCTTGGTCTGATTTTGGATCAGGATAAGCTGGGTGAACGCGGGCGACATCGCTTGATGCGCCTTAATGCCCTGGCCCAGCGCATCGCGCAACAGGCGGGTTCCAATGTTTCTCGCCTACCCATGTTTTGTGCCGGCTGCCCGCACAACCGTTCCACCAAAGTGCCTGAGGGCAGTCGCGCCCTTGCCGGAATCGGCTGCCACTATATGGCCCAGTGGCTGGACCGTGAGACGTTCACCTTTACTCAAATGGGCGCCGAAGGAGTCAACTGGGTGGGGCAGGCGCCTTTCACCGATGAAAAGCATGTATTTGTGAACCTGGGGGATGGTACTTATTTCCACTCGGGGGTCCTCGCAATTCGCGCTTCTGTCGCCGCTAAGGTAAATATCACCTACAAAATCCTGTTCAACGATGCCGTCGCCATGACAGGTGGCCAGCCCCATGATGGAGAGTTGGCGCCGGATATGATTTGCCGCCAAGTGCTGGCCGAGGGTGTGCAGAAGGTTGTTCTGGTGATGGACAACCCAGACAAATATCAGGGCGCCCTGAGTTTCCCTTCCGAGGTAGAGATTCGCCATCGGGATTATATGCCGGCGGTAATGGAGGAGTTGCGTGAGGTGGAAGGGTGTACGGTCATTATTTACGACCAGACCTGTGCTACTGAATTGCGCCGTAAGCGCAAGCGCGGCTTACTCCCCCAGGCTGAGGGGCGCCCCTTTATTAATGAGTTGGTGTGTGAAGGCTGTGGCGACTGTGTGCAGCAATCCAGCTGTATTGCCGTGGAAAAGGTTTCTACAGCTTTGGGGGACAAGCGCCGTGTTAACCAGACCGGTTGTAATCAGGATCTCTCCTGTATCAATGGCTTCTGTCCCTCGTTTGTGACGGTAAAAGGTGGGCGCTTGGCCAAAGGTGCGGGCGTTGGCGATATCTTGCGCACAGAAGCAGAAAAGCTGCCTGCACCACAACTGCCGGGTCTGGATGAACCCTTTAACTTCCTGGTGACAGGAGTGGGTGGTACCGGGGTGGTGACTATTGGTGCTCTGTTGGCAATGGCGGCCCATATGGAAGGCAAAGCCTGCAGTACCCTGGATCAGACCGGTCTCGCGCAAAAAGGCGGCGCGGTGTATTCCCATATTCGTTTTGCAGCCCACCCAGAAGCATTGCAAGCGGTGCGAATCTCCGATGGTCGCGCCGATGCACTGATGGCCTGTGATTTGATCGCTGCGGGAAATCTCGCCGCCTGTTTGGCCAAGCTGGATGAAACCCACAGTCGTGCGGTGGTGAATACCCACCTGAGCCCCACCGCTGCCACCGTTTTGGGGCGTGAGGATGCTCACTCTCCGCAAGCCGTTCTCGATACCCTAAGTAACGCGGTTAACGCGCTGGATTCTGTCGAGGCCCACCGTCTGACCAAATCTGCACTTGGAGATACTCTGGCGGCCAATATATTTATGTTGGGCTTTGCTTGGCAAAAAGGCCTATTGCCACTTTCCCAGGCGTCGCTGTTGCAGGCAATTGAGCTGAATGGTGTGGCAGTGGAAGGCAATCTGCAGGGCTTTGCTGCCGGGCGTCTTGCTGCGGCAGACCGCACAGCTCTAAACCGGTTGCTTGCTCACGATCGGACGCCTGTACAGCTACCCAAAGGTTTGGATGAAATTGTTGCTCACCGGGTTGAGCATCTGACTGGCTATCAAAATGTAGAGTTGGCTAAGCGCTACCAAGTTTTGGTGGATAAAGTTAAAGCGGCGGAAACCCTTAAGGTACCCGGGCGCCAAGCGGTCGCCGAAGTGGTGGCGCAAAATTATGCCAAGTTACTTGCTTACAAGGATGAGTATGAGGTTGCGCGCCTCTACACTGACGGGCGCTTTACTCAATCCTTGCAGGAGAATTTTAGCGGAGACTTTGTCCTCGAATTCAACTTGGCGCCGCCATTACTGGCCCGTTTCGACAAAGTGTTGGGGCGTCCTCGCAAAATGAAGTTTGGTGGTTGGATGCACAAAGCATTCGGAATCTTGGCCAAATTAAAGTTCCTACGCGGTACTGCTCTGGATATTTTCGGCTATACCGCTGAGCGACGTATGGAGCGGTCTTTAATCACTGAGTATGAGCAATTGGTTGAGAAAGTGGTGGGGCAGTTGAACGAACAAAACCATCAGGCGGCTATTGAATTGCTCAGTTATCCTGAGGTTATTAAAGGTTACGGGCACATCAAAGAGGCTAATGTGTTGGAGGCGCAACGCCAGAGAGAGCAGGCGCTAAGTCGTTTTGAGAATCCTGTTGGTAAAACCGGCCAAGCTAGAGAGGTTGAAATTTTCGACCCCACTAAAGCTCAGCAAGTGGGCTAACGCTCCGCTCCTACTAAAGCCCCGGTGGGTTTCCACCGGGGGTGTTCCGCTTACCAGAATCCCTGCATACGAATAGCAAGCTGCTTGGTTTGATCGCCGGTAAATTTATCATCCCCGAGAGTCACGTTCAGCATCAGGCGCACTTTGGGATTAAAATAATAATTAAACCCAAAAACAAAATTACTTACCTTCATGCCGGGAATATCCCGGTTTTCGATGGTGTCGTAGCGTGCGGTAATCTCGAAGGCGCTCTCTGGTGGAGTAGGTTTGATAGATCTGAAAACTCCACTTTTCTCATCATAGGGTTTGTGCTGGCCAGTGATCGCCCAACTTCCCACGATATACCAAGTGCGTACATCTTGGTCTCCGATAAAACAACCGGTATATGGGTCACAAAAAAAACGAGGCGGCGCACCAAAGAATTCGAAAAATGTAAATTCGGATAAATAGAAATCTCCGGAAAAATTCCCAAAAGCGTATTCAGACTGGGCGTAGAAAGGCCCATAGGCGCCAGCGAGTTCTAATCCCAGAATCCACACATCTCCACCGGGGTCGCCCTGATAAAATTCATCATCGCCAAAATCACCGAAGAAAAATTCACCACCACCGGGGCTCAGTGCAACCAGTTGTTCTGGGCCGCGACGCCCTGCGTATTCGACTAGCGCCTCGCGCGGTGGCGTGTCTTCATTGGCATCTTCATAGCTGAATGAAGCGCCCAGATGTACAGTACTGTCGAAGTTACTAATTGGGGCCCAGGTAAATCGGGTGGCGGCACCAATGCCCTCGTTGCGTGGATCACCGGGGTTGCGCAGATTAAAAAGGGTGACCCCATAGGTGTGACAGCACCAATGGGTATGCCAGCCAATTCCCTGTTGCCTGCCGCGGTTGTCGTATATACCAGCGGATGAGGCAAAGGATCTCTCCATCATGGTGATTTGATTGGAGGAAGTGAGTTGGTTCATCGAGCGGCTGGGTTTAAAGTTTCCTATGCGGAGACTACCATCAAAGACTTTAGTGCCCAGGTATACAGTCCTTAATCCTCCAGCTCCTGAGGAGGCAAAGTCTCTTTCCAGTTCGTATTCCCATTTCCACAATTTTCCCCGCATTTTTAGTCGTACTCGACGAAAATCTGTAGTGTTTACGGGTTCTTCAAGTTCTGTATCAAACAAGATGGTGTCATAGTAGTTTTTATCTTTGTCAAAAAAATATGTGTCAAAGTGAATGCGGCCGCCGAGTTCTGCAGAAAAATTTTCATCCTTGGACGTAATTTTTAGCCCCCCTTCAGTTTTGGCCTTATCAGCAGTGGCGAAGGGAGATAAAAGTACACAGGTTAGGGCGAAATACAGGGCGTAGTATTTCATGCAGTGTCCTTAGAGGCGGCTGTATCTTTAGCTGCGTATTGTTGCAGTTTAGCAAGTAGGCTTGATGATTTTTCGGTTTTCTGGGGTAGGGTTTACTTATAAAGAGAAGGTCTTGGGGTATGGCCGAGTAAGGGATGCGTGTTCTTAAGTAAGCCCGTGAAACACCTGCAGCTGTGTATGCTTCCACAAGTGTTTCTTGGGTGGAAATGAAGCGGGTTGTAGCTCGATTGTTTTCCTGATAGGTGAAAGTTTAGATGCGCTCCAGCTTATAGCCTTTTTGCTTCATCAGCTCAGCAATGCTGCCTTGGCCGACTAAATGGCCGGCGCCGACAACCACAAAGAGTTTCTGATACTTCGGCGCTTTTAAGATTATTTTGTTCGCCATTTTCTCATTGCGCTGAAAAAACAATTTTTCATAAAGCGGCTGATATTCGGGACTTTCTTCAAGGCCATCGAGAATAATCAGGCGATTGAGAGCTTTGTCATCTCCGGCTTTCCATGCACTGGTGAGCTTTGGCAAAAAGGTAGAGATATCTTCCAGCTGCTCAAGCGTCTGCTGGAGTAAAAGGGCGGGATTATCCAGGCCATTTAATAGCTGGAATTGCTGTAGAACCCCCTCCAGCTCCAATACCGGTTTGCCGTCCTTTTTAGCCTTGCTTAGGAAGTGGCGATCAATACCCAGTTCCGGGTTGAGACCCTGGGCCTGCATTTCGATCATACTCATGGAAATCATGGCGATGGCTGGGCGCTGGCGAATAAACATAGCCTCCGGCATGTTGCGTTTGTGCATCCAGACTTGTAATTTCTTGTACAAATCTGCGGGGAGGTCATCACGCAGGCTGCGTTCTCCCTGATAAACAGACTCCATCATAATTTTCTGCTGTATCAATATATCGCTTTCGGCGGCGAGGATATCAGCTTCAACAGCAACGGCATCACTTTGGGCATAGGCACGCTCTATCTGGGAGCGCATTGGGTAATAGTCTTCTGTGGCCAGGTGGATAGATCCCAGCAGGTAGACAGTTTTATCCTCCTTGGTGGCTTTCCAGAAAATACCTTGATCTGTTTCGGCTGCAGAGGCTATGCCAACAAATAATATAAGAACAAGAGCGATTGACCGTGTGAAGTAGCGTTGGAACATTACTTTTCCCTGAATGTGTTGAGGCGAATCATGTTAGCACTCGAGAAGCCCGTCTGATACCAAGTGACTGCGCAGGTAAATTGGCCTTGCCAGAGGGGTTTGTTGCAAATCTGTGTGGAATCTACTGGGAAATTACTTCTGTGAGGGTCAAAATACTCTCTTTGTTCCACTTTTGCGGTAGATGTTTTGAGAATTGTACAAATCTGGCCTGAATTGGAGCCTGGAGATAGAGGTAAGGCTGCGCTGGATTTCATTCAGGAGTTGGCTCGGCAGGACGCAAAACCAATTGTGATCTCAGCCGGGGGGGGCTTGGTGGCGCGCCTCGAACTGCATGATGTCCAACATATCCCATTGCCTTTGAACAAGAAGCCTTTTTGGGCTATGGCTCTTGTGCGCCGCTTGCGCAGTGTCCTACAGAATTTAAATGCCGATGTGATCCATGTCCATGGGCGCTTAACCGCCCAGATGGTCTGGCGAGCTTGGGATGGTATGGATGTCAATACACGCCCCAGTTTGGTCACTCATGTCGATGGTTATTATTCGCCCTGTCGAAGGGATGTAGGGTTGGTTTCCGGGCCATGTGTGATTGCATCATCCGATGGAATTGCCAGCCACCTGAAAGCGCATCTTGGGGAAAAATTGGTTAATCCTACCCATATCGTGCACTGGGGCATTAGCTCTCGGGAGTTCGATCGCAGTAAACCTGTATCAGGCCAATGGCATCTGCGTTTTCTGAATAGCTATCCGCAACTGGAGGGAAAAAATTGGTGGCTGTATTCGGGCCCCTTGTCTGAAAAGGGTGAGCTGAAGGTGTTTTTGCACGCTCTGGCGCGGGCCGTAACTAGCCGGGAGGATTTATTGGGGTTGGTGGTAGGGGCATCAAAGGGTGGTGATTTACACCATATCCGCAAGTTGGAGCAACTGGCTCAAGAGTTGGGGCTGGAAGGGAAAGTACTTTTTCTGGGAGAGAGAAAGGATTTACGGGAGCTCTATGCCTCCTCGCAATTGACTTTCAGTTTGGCCAGCCCTGGTGAGCCTAGTGGCCAAAGTGCTATGCAGGCTTTGGCGATGGGGTGCTCTGTGGTTGCCTATAAAGATACTTGTGCTGGAGAGGTGCTGGAAGGCTGCTTCCCAAAGGGAGTCGTTGAGCGGGGAGATTCACAAGCTTTATGTGATGTGGGTCTGGCTTTATTGGAGCGGCGGGATAAAGTGGAGTTAAATGGTTTTTTTCATGAAGAAATCGTTAAAAAGACCATAAATATCTATCGGGATTTGGTTGGCTCTTCTAGCTAGGCAGAGGCTGATTAAAAATTAAAGTGCCCATTAAATGAGGCAAAATCGAAACCGGGATTGGGGATATTCGTATAGGCATTGGAAAAGTGGCTATAGCGCAGCGATAGTGTATGGCCGCTACTGAAGCGATAGCCCAGAGCAAAATGTAAGGCAAAATTTACCTTGGTGCTGAGTCGAATATCGCCAAATTCCTGCTGGCTTAAATAAGAAGCGCCGACACCCGCCTCACCAAAGCTACCTAGGGGTTCACTGCGCGGATACCAACGCAGCACCGGTTTGATTTCTAGAATATTTTGCTGCTGGGTTTCATTGAGGTGTTCCAGGCGGATATAGGAATAACTGCCTTGTCCCCACCACTGCCAGGCATTATTGGCATTGTTGAAAGAGGTGAGCAGGTAGGAATAGTTGATACCGCCTACTTTGGCGGCTGAAATCGAGTCTCTCTGCATCAGGACATTTCCTAGCCCCTTTCCTGCGCTGATAATAATTTCCTGCTCGGCGATAGTGGCAGGGGCTCCGGGGAGAATCCAGGCGAGCAAAAGTGTACAGCCCAATGCTGTGTTGCCGCTTACACCATTTTTGGAATATTTACGCATGGGTTGTGAGGATCATAGTTGCAAGAACTGTAACTAAGACTAGTGGGAAAGTGATTGAAGGCAAGCACGCTACCTATCGACCGCCACCGGCTTCCTCAAGTTTGGCTGGGGCTGAGACCAGCCCCAGGCCGCGGAGTTTTTGGACTGTTATCGCCACTGACGTTTCAGTTGACGAATGGCATCGGAGTGCAGTTGGCGGGCGCGTTCCTGACTGAGCCCAAGCTGTTCGCCGATAACTCTGAAAGAGCAATCCTTGTCTGAAATCAGTCCATAGCGCAGGTTCAATACCGTCCTTTGCCTAGCTGGCAGGCGGTCGACAGCTTCGCGTAGTCGCTCTGCCAGCTCTTGGTTGGTGACCAATTCATCGGTATTGTAAAGTTCGTCGGCGGGAGCGTAATCCAAGCGGGTACTGCTCTGGTCGTCTGCGACAGGGTCGTCCAGTGAGCCTGTTGGGCCGGGTAGCTTGAGCAAGCTTTGAATTCGTTCCAGGTCAAGCCCCGTGTGCCTGGCCAGATTTTCATCGGATGCGGGCTGGCCTAATGCGCGTACCTCGCCGATGGCACGGTAAATTGTGCGTAAGTCATCCTGCACATTGGCTGGCTGGCGAACCAAATCTTCATTGCGCCGCATGGCCAGTTGTATTTCCTGCTGAATCCACCAGTAGGCGTAGGTTGAAAATCGGTAGCCCATTTGCGGCTTGAAGCGCTCTATGGCCTTCATTAAGCCGACGTTCCCCTCCTGAATCAGATCAATAAAAGGGACCGAGGGATTGCGAAAGCGCTTGGCAATAGCGATTACCAGGCGTAAATTGCACTGAATCAGCTTTTTTCTTTGTTCCTGAAAGCGTCTCAGAAGCCCACCGAGTTTGCTTCTTTCCCGTCGGGTGAGTTCTTCGAGTGACAGTAACATCTCTGTGCGAGCAATAATCAGGCCGTGGTCATAGGCACCGGTACTGCCCCGCTGCTCCACGCCTTCACTACGCAATTGCACAAGCTCGGTCCCGCACTGCTGTAATTTCTCAATCAGGGTATCTTCGAGATCCCGTAGTAGGCAGGTGGTGCTGTGTTCCTCCTCGGGGGTAAGCAGCTCAAGTCTGTACAGGTGCTTGAGATAGCTTTGCATTGGGGTGCTGCCACTTTCGCTGAGCGATTCCCCAACTGAATGGATCTCTTCGATATCGGGTTCGGCACCTTCTGCCTGACCGCGATTTTCCGCATTGGAGCAGGAATCGGAGAGGGCGTTGTCTGTATCCTTCAGCCAGTCTTCATCCCTTGAGTAAAAGTTTTCTCGGGACAAGTGCTTAAACCTTCTGTTGACTGCGTGAACGATATGCTTTGTTCAGTCTCTCCAGGCGCTCTTGGCGCCCTTTTCACCTTAACGATAGATGAAAGTTGAATTTTGCGCCCAATAAAGGCTGACTGATGGGTTTTTGTGGGAGGGGCTGGGCGCAGCAAACGCCCAGTTAATAAAAGATAAATTATTTTAGGCGCTTAACTCGCATTTTCTTTCCGCCGTCAGCGGGTTTCATAAAGAAGGAGCCAAACATTGCACGCTCTACGATAATGAGATCGCCGGCCTTCCAGAAAATGCGTCCTGTATCATTCTGCTTCCAAATCTGACCATTCTCCAGAGTGACAATCTTTTTATTGTGAGTGCTCTCTTGAATCTCAGTGATTCTTGCCTCAATAGAATCAGGTGTCTCTACAGTTTGCTTATACTCTTGACCAAAATTTTGTTCGGCTCGCTTCTCAATGGAGTTACTGAGCTTATCGTAGCAGGCCAATCGGTCTGTATTGGATGTCACTTTAGAGCAGTGTTTGAGCTGCTTTCCAAGTGAATCTGCATAAACACTGGAGGTAAGGATCGCTAGAAGGGAAATTATAAAAAATCGAGTCATGACTATTTATTACGCTTTTGCCGGTTGTTGGTTTTATTTTGCCGGAGCAGTTGGTGATGGACAATTGGATTTGTGCGTCTCAGCACGCTTTTAGTGGAACCTACATGGAAAAATAGCTTCCATAAAAATGGGTCACCCTGCCACTCTTTAGTGTTCAGGCCGGCTCATTTGTAAGAGCAGCGCTTACATTAGGAGGTTGTCGAGCGCTTAGCTATTGGTTGGGTTAAAAATATAGGCAAAAACTATCCAGGGGCGGAAAATGAAAGGTCTTATTACTCCCGCAGTTCTATTGGCCACGCTAGGTTACCTTAGTTTTGAGGGGTTGCGACTCTCTTTTGCAGGGGAGGCCTTTGCCGCTACGAGCATGGTTAGCCTGTCTCAGAGCCAGCAGGGGAAAAACATAGAGCAGGACTTTTCTGGAAATGGTGCTCAGAAGGAAATGCTTGATGGCAGTGAGATGATGGAATTTGAAGGGGACATCTTTGCGGATGTGCCTGAGCATGCGGCAACCGATAAGGGTGTCGGGCAGAGAGATTCATTGGGAGAGAAATCCCCAAGTAAGTGACGCAAGGGCATTTTTTTGTTGATGCCTTAGTAAAAAACCGGGTTTTACCCGGTTTTTTACTATTTACATGGGTTCAGCGTTTTTGAGCGCTAAAGTGTTTGCCGCTTTGACTGCGGCTGTCATCGCCCATTAAGTAGAGGTAGGTGGGCATAATTTCTTCTGGTGCCGCCACAGATTTGGGGTTTTCTGCCGGATAGGCTGTTGCGCGCATTGGGGTGCGAGTTGCGCCTGGGTTGAGGCTATTCACCCGTACATTGGATACACCATCCAATTCATCGGCCAATACCTGCATAAGGCCTTCTGTTGCGAACTTTGATACAGAGTAGGCACCCCAATAAGCCCTTCCCTTTAGGCCTACGCTGGAACTGGTGAATACCACTGATCCGGCTTCGGATTTTTCTAGTAATGGCAGTAGTGTTTTGGTGAGCCCAAATACGGCATTAACATTGACCTGCATAACCTGTTGCCAGGCGGAGAAATTGTAATTTGCCAGAGGGGTGCGCTGCCCGAGGAGGCTGGCATTGTGAAGTAGCCCATCGAGACGGCCAAACTCCTGTTCAATGGCCTCGGCAAAATTTTCAAAGTGCTCTATTTTGGCTTCATTGAGGTCCATTGGGAAAATGGCCGGCTGCGGTCCTCCTGCGGCCTCAATCTCGTCATAGACCATCTCAAGTTTTGGAGTGGTGCGTCCCAGTAAGATTACAGTGGCTCCGTGTGCGGCGAAAGTCTTTGCTGCAACCTTGCCGATACCGTCACCAGCGCCGGTTACAAGTATGATTTTATCTTTTAGTAGGTTTGATGGAGCGACATAGTCGCCGGCATATTCAGACATGAAACATCCTGATGCTGGCGCCCAGCATCGGGCCGGGCATGGTTTCGAAGGTTAAATATAATGTTGCTGGAGTAGGGGCCAGATTTCATCCACTGAGCTGACCAGGTGATCGGCACCCCAGTTAGCAGGATCGTCGGAGGCATCAATATATCCGTATGCGCAAGCAATGGTAGGCATGCCCGCACGCTGGCCGGCAATGATATCTCGCTGATGATCCCCTATATAAACGGCATCCGCTGGAGTGCAGCCTATTTTGCTGCAGGCGAGCAGTATGGCTTCAGGGTCCGGCTTGGACTTGCTCACATGATCCGGGCAAATCACAGTGGAGGCTGGCGGCAGGTATTCGAATGCTCGCATAAGGGGCACAGTAAACGCTTCGGGCTTGTTGGTAACGATACCCCAGGGGATTTCATTTTGTGCCAGCGTATCAAGTAATGGCTCTATGCCGGGAAAAGGTACGGTCTGCTCTGCGAGGTGTGCCAGGTAAAGATCCAGTAGGCGCTGCAAAAGGCTGGAAAATTCAGGATCGCCTTCCTGCTTGCCAAACCCCAGGGTGACCAGTGCTCGCGAGCCGCTAGAGACGGTGCCACGGATAACCTGATCGGGCAGGGGAGGGAGTTGCTCCTGGTGGCGCAACTGATTGAGCACGACAATAAAGTCTGGTGCGGTGTCGAGGAGTGTGCCATCCAGATCAAATAAAACTGCTTTCATTCTATGGTTCGCTTATTCGGGTTTGCTGGCATACATCAGGTAATTGACGTCGACGTCGCGGGGGTTCAGTTTATAGGTGCGGGTTACCGGGTTATAGGTCATGCCGGTGATGTCGCGTAACTCCAGATCCGCCTCGCGCAGCCAGGCACCCATTTCCGAAGGTCGGATAAATTTGCTGTATTCGTGGGTGCCTTTGGGTAGTAAGCGTAGGATATATTCCGCTCCCACCACCCCGAAAAGCCAGCCTTTAGGGGTGCGGTTGATCGTCGAAAAAAACAGGTGCCCGCCGGGTTTGACCAAGTTGGCACAGGCGCGGATTACCGAGGCAGGATCGGGTACATGCTCGAGCATTTCCAGGCAGGTGACAACGTCGTAACTTCCAGGGGCTTCCTCGGCAAGTGCTTCCACTGTAATACGTCGATAATCTACCGATACGCCACTTTCCAGGGCGTGTAGCTTGGCGACATTGAGAGGGGCTTCGCCCATATCAATACCGGTTACCGTCGCGCCTCGCTGAGCCATTGCCTCGGCTAGAATGCCACCGCCA
Source organism: Microbulbifer mixtoriginis (SeqCode) (assembly GCF_052467705.1). Taxonomy (NCBI): domain Bacteria; kingdom Pseudomonadati; phylum Pseudomonadota; class Gammaproteobacteria; order Cellvibrionales; family Microbulbiferaceae; genus Microbulbifer; species Microbulbifer mixtoriginis (SeqCode). The sequence continues at coordinate 3,520,947 of NZ_CP174322.1, read as the reverse complement.
CAACCGACATCCAACAGTTTTTTACCAGCCACCGAGGCGTATCTATCGATATAATTAGCACGCAATGGGTTAATTTCGTGAAGGGGTTTAAATTCACCTTCTTTGTCCCACCAGCGGCTGGCGAGTTGTTCGAATTTGGCGATTTCCGCGGGATCTACATTACTCATGAAATTCTCTGCATACTCCGTCGCTATCAACCCGCAAATAAATTTGTGCCGGGTTAGTTCAGCACTGAGGTGCTGTCGCCGGCTATTAGCCGGTCCTAGTCCGCGAATACGAGGAGGGTCGAATGACTACTTCCGTACTTCACGGGCGGCAATAAATGACGAAGAGAGTCAATTTAATTGCCCGGTTAATCGTTAATTGCTGGCTGCTTATTGCAGTTGAATTACCGTAACCAATAACGCCTAGCGTGAATGGCCGGCGATTCTATCACGCCATAATTGCGCCCGCTGGATTACCTCTGCTTCATTCAAGGTCAACAGCTGGCGTTCCTCCAGCAGTTGTTTGCCGGCAACCCAGACATCGCTGACATTGTGCCCACCGCTGGCATAAATTAACTGTGATACAGGGTCATGCACTGGTTGCTGTTCGAGGCCGGATAGATCGATCGCGGCAATATCGGCGCTCTTGCCGATTTCCAGGCTGCCAGTCTTCTCTTCAATTCCCAGGGCGCGGGCACCATTGATGGTGGCCATCGCCAGTGCCTGGTGAGCGGGAAGCGCAGTGGCCTTGCCGCTTACGGCTTTGGCGAGCAGGGCGGCGGTACTGGCCTCGGCAAAAAGGTCCTGACTATTGTTACTCGCGGCTCCATCGGTGCCCAGTGATACATTGATACCGGCGTCGAGCATCTCGACCGTGGGGCAGAAGCCGGAGGCCAGCTTGAGGTTGGAGGATGGGCAATGGGCCACATGCGCACCACTGGTTTTTAACAACTCTATGTCCCGTTCATTGGTTGCTACCATGTGCACACAGAGCGTTTGTGGGCTCATTAGGCCTAGCCGCTGTAGTCGTTCGGTGGGGCGTTCACCATTTTGTTTCAACGCAGTTTCCACTTCTTGGTAAGTCTCATGCAGATGGATCTGCACGGGAATTTGCGCCTCGGCGGAACACACGGCGATTTTTTCCAGGGTCTGATCGCCAACTGTATAAGGGGCGTGTGGTGCAAACATCACTTCAATGCGTTCATGGGCGCGGTAGTCGTCGCGCAGTGCCAAGCCTTTGTGCAAGGCCTCTTCGGCGTGGCGGCTCCAGGGAGTGGGTGCGTCTAATATCGGGAAGGCGATATGAGCGCGGATGCCGGTTTCCCGAGCGGCGATTGCTACGGCTTCTGGGTAGAAGTACTGATCTGAGAAGGTGGTAGTGCCCGAGCGCAACATTTCAGCAATAGCGTGGCGGCTGCCATCTGCGACAAACTCCGGCCCCACCCAGCGTTGTTCCGCTGGCCAGATATGTTTTTCCAGCCACTCCTTGAGGGGGCGGTCATCAGCATAACCCCGCAATAGTGTCATGGGCGCGTGATTGTGAGTATTGATCAGTCCGGGAATCAGGGCGTGATGTCCTAACTCTACTTCCCGCTTTGCCTTAAAGCGTATCTTGGCTTCTGCCGATGGCAGCAGAGCGGTAATTTTTCCGCCTTCAACAGCGAGTGAGCAGTTCTCGTACACTTTTTGTGCGGGGACTACCGGAATAATCCAGCGCGCATGAATCAGGGTATCTATTGCTTGGGGCATGGGGAGGTAAGTGGCGACGGTTAAGATAGGGATTTACTTTAACGGCAGAGTCTGCCCGCGGCAACAGCTGTAGGTGAGGCTCGGAAGTGCGTGGGGACTGCCATCCAAAGGCGTCAAACTGTGCTAGAATCGCCCGCTTATCCGGGCTCAGTATCCATGCCCGCGCTATAAAAGGAACGCCGTAAGCCATGGGCGAATTAGCCAAAGAAATCTCTCCGATTAATATCGAAGAAGAACTAAAGCAGTCTTATCTCGACTACGCCATGAGCGTGATCGTCGGGCGCGCACTGCCGGATGTACGCGATGGCCTCAAGCCGGTACACCGTCGTGTGCTCTTCGCTATGAGCGAGCTTAAAAACGACTGGAACAAACCTTATAAAAAGTCAGCGCGTGTCGTTGGCGATGTGATTGGTAAATATCACCCGCACGGAGATACCGCGGTCTACGACACCATTGTGCGTATGGCTCAGCCGTTCTCTATGCGCTACACACTGGTGGATGGCCAGGGTAACTTCGGTTCTATCGACGGTGATAGCCCGGCCGCCATGCGTTATACCGAAATTCGCATGGATAAGCTGGCCCACGAGCTGCTATCCGACCTCGATAAAGAAACGGTCAATTTTGTCGACAACTACGATGGCTCCGAGCAGATGCCGGAGGTACTGCCTTCCCGAGTACCGAACCTGCTGGTAAACGGTTCCTCCGGTATTGCTGTGGGCATGGCCACCAATATTCCTCCTCACAATTTGGGGGAAGTTGTTAATGCCTGCCTGGCGCTGATTGCTAACCCCGAGCTGTCTGTCGACGACTTGATGGAGCATATTCCCGGGCCGGACTTCCCCACTGGCGCAACCATTAATGGCCGTGCCGGTATCTTGCTAGCCTACCGCACTGGTCGCGGACGCATCTATGTGCGCGCCAAGGCGGACGTTGTTCGCGATGACAAGAGCAATCGCGAAACGATCATCATTACTGAGATTCCCTTCCAGCTGAACAAAGCGCGCCTGATCGAGCGAATTGCCGAGCTGGTGAAAGAGAAGAAGATTGAGGGTATCTCTGAGCTGCGCGATGAATCCGATAAAGACGGCTTGCGTGTAGTGATTGAGCTTAAGCGCGGTGAGCTGGGTGATGTGGTCTTGAATAACCTCTATTCCCAGACCCAGCTGGAGAGTGTGTTCGGCATCAATATGGTAGCTCTGGTTGATGGTCAGCCCAAGGTGCTGAACCTGAAAGAGTTGCTTGAGCACTTTGTACGTCACCGCCAGGAAGTGGTTACCCGCCGTACCGTTTACCTGCTGCGTAAAGCACGCGAGCGCGGCCACATTCTAGAAGGCCTGGCAATTGCTATTGCCAATATTGATCCGGTCATTGAACTGATTAAATCCTCCGCAACGCCGGCGGAAGCCCGTGAGGCGCTGCTAGCCAAGGGTTGGCCGGTGGGTAACGTACAGCAGTTCCTGGAGCGCGCTGGCGCCGATGCCTGCCGCCCAGATGACCTGCCTAAAGAATTTGGCCTGCGCGATAACGCTTACTATCTGTCCCCAGCTCAGGCTCAGGCCATTCTCGAACTGCGCCTGCACCGCCTCACTGGTATGGAGCACGACAAACTGCTGGCGGAATACCAGGACCGCTTGGAGCAGATCGCCGAGTATCTGCATATTCTCGGCAGTTTTGAGCGCTTGATGGAAGTGATTCGCGAGGAGCTGGAGCAGCTGTCAAAAGACTTTGGTGATGAGCGTCGCACCGATATTGTTGCCTCCCGTCAGGATTTGACCGTAGAAGATCTGATCACCCCGGAAGACAAGGTGGTGACCATTTCCCACGGTGGCTATGCCAAGAGTCAGCCTCTGACCGATTACCAAGCTCAGCGTCGTGGTGGTATGGGTAAGTCGGCCACCCAGGTGAAAGATGAAGACTTCGTCGAGCACCTGCTGATCGCCAACTCCCATGACACTATTTTGTGCTTCTCTAACAAGGGCAAGGTGTATTGGCTCAAGGTCTATGAAGTGCCGACTGCTGGTCGCGCCTCCCGTGGCCGCCCGGTGGTCAATATGCTGCCCCTCGAAGAGGGTGAGCGCATTAGTAGTCTGATGCCAGTGTCTGAATACGATGAGGATCACTTTATTTTCTTCACCACCGCCAATGGCACCGTGAAGAAGACTCCACTGACGGCCTTTGCCCGTCCGCGCAGCGTTGGTTTGCGCGCAATTGAGCTGGAGGAGGGCGATCGTCTCGTCGCTACAGCGGTAACCGATGGTGAGCGCGATGTGTTGCTGCTCACCAGTGCTGGTAAAGCAGCCCGCTTCTCCGAAGCCAATGTGCGCTCTATGGGGCGGGTGTCTCGCGGTGTCCGTGGTATCCGCATGCAGGAGGGGCAGGAAGTGATCGCCATGGTAATCCCTGAAGAGGGAGGCTCCGTGATGATGGCGACTGAAAACGGCTACGGTAAGCGCACCGCGATCAGCGAGTTCCCCACGAAAGGTCGAGGTACCCAGGGGGTTATCGCAATCGCCGAAAGCGAGCGTAACGGCGCTCTGGTCGGAGCTTGTCAGGTCCACCCGGGTGAGGAAATGATGTTAATTTCCGATCAGGGTACTCTGGTGCGCACCCGAGTCGATGAGGTTTCGGTGCTGGGGCGCAATACCCAGGGTGTGCGTGTCATTCGACTCAAGAGCGGTGAAAAACTCGTGGGCCTCGGGCGCATCGAGGAGACGGAAGAAGAGGGTGAAGATAACGGTGGGGCCGAGTGACCCACCCCAAACTACCAACAGAAAGGCTGCGATTATCGCGGCCTTTCTTGCCTCTGGCACCCTAAGAAATGCTTAAAAGCGTGATATCCATCTCTCAAGATGGTGTTTTGTGCGTCGGCATATCTAGTTGAATTTGAAACCATTTTTAGTTTGTGGAAATCAGGTCATGAGGAAATACAATTTCTGCGCTGGTCCAGCGGCTCTGCCGGAACCGGTCTTACAGCAAGCACAGTTGGAGCTGATGGACTGGCGCGGTCTGGGTTGTTCAGTAATGGAAGTTAGCCACCGCTCGCCGGAATTTGTTGAGGTGGCTGAGCGCGCGGAGCAGGACTTGCGCGATCTGCTCCAGGTGCCGGATAACTATAAGGTGCTGTTTCTGCAGGGGGGCGCTACCGGGCAGTTTAGCGCGATACCCTGGAACTTGTTTGGCGCTGGCTCTAAGCAGGCAGATTTTATCCACTCGGGACAATGGGCCGCAAAAGCGATTAAAGAGGCCCGGCGCTATGGTGATGTGAATGTGGTCGCCACTAGCGAGGACCGCAATTTCAGTTATGTGCCAGCGCAGAATAGCTGGCAGCAGAGCGAGGGTGCGGCCTATCTTCATTACACGCCCAACGAGACTATTGGCGGTATCGAGTTTGATTATGTTCCAGAAGTGGACTGCCCTCTGGTTGCGGATATGTCATCAAATATCCTTTCCTGCCCGATCGACGTGGAGAAGTTCGGTGTAATTTATGCCGGCGCGCAAAAAAATATCGGACCTTCGGGAATTGCGGTCGCCTTAGTGCGCGATGATCTCCTGGATCGGGCGATGAAAGATATTCCGCGCAGTTTGAGCTGGAAAGTGGCAGCCGATGCCGGTTCAATGGATAACACCCCGCCCACATTTGCTTGGTACCTTTCTGGCCTGGTTTTCCAGTGGCTTAAGGCGCAGGGCGGGGTTGAAGCTATGGCCCAACAGGCCGCTAAAAAATCCTCGTTACTCTATGAGTTTCTCGATGGCAGCGATTTCTTTTCCAGTCCGGTAGAAAAGTCCAGCCGCTCGCGGATGAATGTCCCATTTGTGCTGGCCGATGAGCGCCTCGATAAACCGTTTTTGCAAGAGGCTGAAGCAGCTGGGCTGCTGAGTTTGAAGGGACATCGCTCTGTGGGTGGCATGCGCGCATCCCTTTACAACGCAGTGCCTTTTGAGGCGGTGAAGGCGTTAGTGGCCTTTATGGCAGACTTTGAAGCCCGCAAAGGCTAGAGAGCAGACAATTATTAACTTCAGGAGAAAGTAGAAAGCGGATGACAGAGGAAACCGTGGGAGGCGACCAGCGCCTGCTGGAGCTGCGCAATCGTATTGATAGTATTGATTCAGAGATCGCGCGATTAATCAGCGAGCGAGCCAGTTGTGCACTGGAAGTGGCTGAAGTAAAGAAAGCGACAGGTGAGGATGCGCTCTACTATCGTCCTGAGCGTGAGGCGCAGGTACTGCGTCGCGCCATGGAGCGCAATGACGGCCCCCTGACGGATGAAGAAATGGCAAGGCTGTTTCGTGAGATTATGTCTGCCTGCCTTGCTTTGGAGGAGCCTGTCAAAGTGGCTTATCTCGGGCCAGAAGGTACCTTTACCCAGCAGGCGGCCCTGAAGCATTTTGGCAATTCTGCGCAGAGTCGTCCGCTGGCGGCCATTGATGAGGTCTTTCGCGAGGTGGAAGCCGGCGCTGTAAATTACGGTGTAGTGCCCGTGGAAAATTCCACCGAGGGTGTGATTAATCATACCCTGGACAACTTTATGAACTCCAACCTCAGTATCTGTGGTGAGGTGGAGCTGCGAATTCACCATCATCTAATGATTTCTGACGTGACCCGCCCTGAATCGATCACGCGGATTTACTCCCATGCCCAGAGTCTGGCCCAGTGCCGAAAATGGCTGGATGCACATTACCCCAACGTGGAGAGGGTGGCGGTTTCCAGTAATGCGGATGCGGCCAGGCGTGTTAAAGGGGAGTGGAACGCTGCAGCAATCGCTGGCGATATGGCTGCCGAATTATATGGTCTCAAAGTGCTCTCAGAGAAAATCGAGGACCGTCCGGATAACTCTACGCGCTTCTTAATCATTGGTACCCAGCGGGTGCCCGCCAGCGGTGATGACAAAACCTCCCTGATGGTCTCTATGCGCAATGAGCCGGGTGCGCTGCACGATTTGCTAGAGCCATTTCGCCGTTATGGAATCGATCTCACCAGGGTGGAAACCCGCCCATCCCAGTCTGGAAATTGGACCTATGTATTTTTCGTGGATTTCAAGGGGCACCGGAATACAGATGATATTGCGGAGGCACTCAAAGAGGTTGGCGCCTGTGCCTCGGACCTGAAAGTGCTCGGGTCCTACCCGCGCGGTGTGCTGTGATGGAGAAGTCTCATATAGGTCGCTTATTGGTGGTTGGCGTCGGCCTTATTGGTGGTAGCTTCGCGTTGTCCCTAAAGGCGGCGGGTGCTTGCCGTGAGGTGATCGGTGTCGCACTCCAAGAGGAAGTCTGTGAAGAGGCAAAGAAGCTAGGCGTGGTCGATCGTGCCTATACCAGTCTGCCGGAAGCGCTCGACTTGTTGGAGGAGGGAGACCTGGTTTTTATCGCTGTGCCAACCTTGGCGGTGGAGTCGGTGTTTGCGCAGTTGAAGGACAATCTGCCCGAAGGTGTAACGGTTACCGATGCTGCCAGTGTTAAGGGAAGTGTGCAGCGCTCGGCGGAAAAGGTCTGGGGCAGGGTGCCGAACTTCCTGGTGTTGGGGCACCCGATTGCTGGCTCTGAGAAGAGCGGGGTCAGTGCCGCACGAGATGACCTTTATCGCGATCACCGTGTCATCCTCACTCCGGCTCCTGATACCGATGTCGATCGCCTGCGCTTGGTGGCTCAGGCTTGGCAGGCTGCAGGATCTGAGGTGCTGACAATGTCGGTAGAAGAGCATGATGAGGTGCTGGCTGCAACCAGTCATCTACCTCATGTAATCGCCTTCAGTCTGGTGGATACCTTGGCCCACGACGCCGAGAATGAAAATATCTTTCGCTATGCTGCTGGAGGTTTTCGCGATTTTACCCGTATTGCCTCCAGCGACCCGGTGATGTGGCGGGACATTATGTTGGCCAACCGGGATGCCATTTTACAGTCGATCGATCTCTACAGTCTCAACCTCTCCTCCCTGCGCAGTGCCATTGCCTCCGGTGATAGCTCGGCGTTGATGGGAGTTTTTACCCGCGCTAAAGCGGCGCGGGATCACTTTACAAAAATGTTGGCAAAACAAGCGTATTCAGAACCTATGCAAGCTAAGGAAGTAACTTTTATTGCTCAGCCGGGTGGCACAGTGAGTGGCAAACTCCGTGTTCCTGGAGATAAATCCATGTCTCACCGTTCAATTATGCTGGGCTCTCTGGCTGAAGGTGTGACAGAGGTGGAGGGATTCCTCGAGGGGGAGGATGCCCTTGCTACTCTGCAGGCTTTCCGTGATATGGGGGTGGTGATTGAGGGGCCGGACAAGGGCCGAGTGATAATACACGGGGTGGGACTTCATGGCTTAAAGGCACCGCCTGGCCCCTTATATCTGGGCAACTCCGGAACCTCTATGCGCCTGCTTGCTGGTTTGCTGGCGGGGCAGGGCTTCGACGTTACCCTAACCGGCGATGAGTCCCTCTCTAAGCGCCCTATGAATCGAGTTGCCAACCCATTGCGAGAGATGGGCGCGGCTATTGAGACTGGCCCTGAGGGGCGTCCGCCGTTATTGATCAAAGGCGGCAAGCCTCTGTCAGGGATCAATTACCGGTTGCCAATGGCAAGTGCCCAGGTGAAGTCTGCGGTACTACTTGCAGGCCTTTATGCAGAAGGTGAGACCAGTACCGAAGAACCGGCCCCCACTCGAGATCATACCGAGCGTATGCTGCAGGGCTTTGGTTATGCTGTGGAGCGAAATGGCGCCTGTGCGACCTTGCGTGGTAGTGGGGGGCTTAAGGCTTGCCGTATTGATGTGCCGGCGGATATTTCCTCTGCGGCTTTCTTTATGGTGGCTGCGGCTATTTCCCCGGGAGCCGATGTGATGCTGGAGCATGTGGGCATCAATCCCACCCGCGACGGGGTTATCAATATCCTGCGGGCCATGGGTGGCGATATAAAGCTTTTAAATAAGCGTACTGTAGGGGGGGAGCCGGTTGCGGATATTCGGGTTCGCTATGCACCTTTAAAGGGGATTGCCATTCCAGGGGATCAGGTGCCACTGGCTATCGATGAATTTCCCGCACTTTTTATTGCTGCCGCTTGTGCCCAGGGGCAGACGGTATTGACCGGCGCCGAAGAGTTGCGTGTGAAGGAGAGTGATCGTATTCAGGCGATGGCTAACGGCCTTTCTGCCTTGGGGGTGAGCGCGGAGCCTACCGCGGATGGAATTGTAATCGATGGTTCTACTGAAGATGCTGTATTTTCAGGCGGCACTGTGGATAGTTTGGGGGATCATCGTATTGCGATGGCTTTTGCGGTGGCATCGTTGCGCGCAAAGGATACAATTCGCATCCTCCACTGCGCTAATGTGGCGACCTCCTTTCCAAATTTTGCCGAGCTGGCCGTCGGTGCAGGTCTAAATCTGCAGTTGGCATGACCTAAGGCATGAGTTAAGGAGGGGCCGGTTTGCGCGGCTTACAATGAAGTTGAGTTGTACAAAAATATGAATGAAACGAACAAGCTGCCACCGGTCGTCACAATTGATGGCCCCAGTGGTTCTGGTAAGGGGACTATCGCAAAGTTGCTGGCGGATAGGCTGGGCTTTGTTCTTTTGGATTCTGGTGCTCTCTATCGGGCTGCAGCTTTGGCGGCCCTGGAAAAAGAGGTGGATCTGGCCGATGAGGATTCGCTGACCCAGGTTGCCAGAGATCTGGATGTTCGCTTTCTGATCAGTGATGGTTGTCTGCAGGTCCTGCTGGAAGGGCGCGAAGTCAGCCATGAAATTCGTATGGAGCGGGTGAGTATGGCGGCCTCTACTGTCGCTGCCATTCCTGGGGTGCGCGCCGCACTGTTGCAGCGCCAGCGTGATTTTCGACTACAGCCTGGATTGGTTGCTGATGGCCGCGATATGGGCACGACCGTATTTCCCGATGCTCCAGTCAAAGTCTATTTGACCGCCAGTGCAGAAGAGCGCGCCAGAAGGCGCGAGGCTCAGTTGCGGGAGAAGGGGGTTTCTGTTAGCCTCCGCGACCTGCTGGAGGACATCCGTGCCCGTGATGCACAGGATATGAACCGAAAAGCCTCGCCCCTGGCTCCTGCGAAAGATGCGGTAGAGCTCGATAGTACTGGGGTGACGATTGAAGAGGTTCTCAACGAAGTGCTGGCACTGGTGCAGAAGCGAATTGCGCCCTGAACCACAGAGGTCAGCAGCAGATAGTTTTTAACGATAACGGCCGGGTTTTGCCAGAATTGCCCGGCCGTTGTTGTAATCCGACCCGCGTTCTGGCATCGCGGTTGGGGTCTTGGCTGGCGGTTGACTAAACTCAACAGTTACCAACGGCTGGACCCAGCACTATAGGTAATGTAATGAGCGAGAGCTTTGCTGATCTATTTGAAGAGAGCCTGAAAAGCGTTGAAATGGCACCGGGCGCTATTGTTACTGGTGTTGTAATTGACGTAGACAAAGACTGGGTAACCGTTCACGCGGGCCTGAAGTCTGAAGGCGTTATCCCTGCTGCTCAGTTCGCCAACGATAAAGGCGAAGTTGAGCTGCAGGTGGGCGACGAAGTACAGGTTGCCCTGGAAGCTGTAGAAGACGGTTTCGGTGAAACCCGTCTGTCCCGTGAAAAAGCCAAGCGTGCTGAAGCCTGGAAAATCCTCGACGCAGCTCACGCAGCTGACGAAGTGGTTAAAGGTGTTATCAGCGGCAAGGTTAAGGGTGGCTTTACTGTAGACGTTGCCAATATCCGCGCATTCCTGCCCGGCTCTCTGGTTGATGTTCGCCCGGTTCGCGACACCGCGCACCTGGAAGGTAAAGAGCTCGAGTTCAAGGTTATCAAGCTGGATGCCAAGCGTAACAACGTAGTGGTTTCCCGTCGCGCTGTGATGGAAGCTGCAACCTCTGAAGAGCGTGAAGCGCTGCTGGAAAGCCTACAAGAAGGCATGAGCATTAAGGGTATCGTTAAGAACCTGACCGACTACGGTGCTTTCGTAGATCTGGGTGGTATCGACGGCCTGCTGCACATCACCGATATGGCTTGGAAGCGCATCAAGCACCCAAGCGAGATCGTGAACGTTGGCGACGAGATCGAAGTAAAAGTACTGAAGTTCGACCGCGAGCGCAGCCGTGTATCCCTGGGCCTGAAGCAACTGGGCGAAGATCCTTGGGTATCCATCAAGCAGCGTTACCCAGAGAACAGCCGCGTGAAGGCGGTTGTAACCAACCTGACCGACTACGGCTGCTTCGCCGAGCTGGAAGAAGGTGTCGAGGGTCTGGTACACGTTTCCGAAATGGATTGGACCAACAAGAACATCCACCCGTCCAAAGTTGTCCAGGTTGGCGACGAGGTAGAGGTGATGATCCTGGATATCGACGAAGAGCGTCGTCGTATCTCCCTGGGTATCAAGCAGTGCCAGGAAAACCCGTGGGATGCCTTCGCGCGTAAATTCGCTAAGGGCGACAAGATCTCCGGTAAGATCAAGTCCATCACTGACTTCGGTATCTTCATCGGTCTCGACGGCAGCATCGACGGTCTGGTTCACCTGTCCGATATCTCCTGGAACGAAGCTGGCGAAGAAGCTGTTCGCAAGTTCAAGAAAGGCGACGAAATCGAGACTGTTATCCTGGGCATTGATTCCGAGCGCGAGCGCATCTCCCTGGGTATCAAGCAACTGGAGTCCGATCCGTTCTCCGACTACGTATCCACTAGCGATCGCGGCAGCATCGTCAATGGTATCGTGAAGGAAGTAGACGCTAAGCAAGCGGTAATCACCCTGGCGGATGAAGTTGAAGGCATTCTGCGTGCTTCTGAAATCAGCCGCGACAAGGTTGAAGACGCTCGCAACGTTCTGAAAGAAGGCGAAGAAGTAGAAGCTAAGATCACCAGCGTGGATCGCAAGAACCGCGTGATCAGCCTGTCTATCAAAGCCAAAGATCAGGACGACGAGAAGCAAGCCATCAAGGATCACAGCAAGAAGCAGTCTGAGCAGGTTCAGCCCGCTACTATCGGTGACCTGATCAAGGCACAGATGAGCAACAAAGATTAATAGTCTTTAAGTGTTCATTGCTCCAAGTTTAGTGCTTGGAGTGACCCGAAAGCCGGACTGGGGTTGCCCAGTCCGGCTTTCTATTAGATGATTGGCGCTCTACTCCAGAAAATCAATGACTTACAAAGGTTGCGGAGCGCATGACCAAGTCCGAACTGATCGAAAGGATTGCGTTGAGGTTGGATCAGCTGCCAGTTAAGGATGTAGAGCTGGCGGTGAAGGTGATGTTGGATACTATGTCTGACTCCCTGTCGCAGGGTGAGCGTATTGAGATACGTGGTTTTGGTAGTTTTTCCCTACACTACCGAGCGCCGCGCACTGGGCGTAACCCCAAGACGGGGGATGCTGTGGCGTTAGCGGGTAAGTATGTACCCCATTTCAAACCGGGGAAAGAGTTGCGCGACAGAGTCAATCGCAGTATGCATGATGTGGTTGGGATCGAAGTATGATTGCATCTTAGGGCTTGCGGGATCAGAGGGGCAGGGCTCCTCGAGTGGCAGTACCGTTCGCCAGAGAATTCTATTGGCTATTAGAGTCACCCTTTAGTGGAACGTGGAGGTTCCCTTGTCATTTCTGCGCTGGCTGATGCACTTTATTTTCGGTCTTCTGGCCCTGGTGTGCGTTGCTCTCGGAATCTATTTCGCGGTGGAAAACTCCCAGGTAATCTCCCCGGTTATTGCAGGCTACTCATTGCAGTCAGGCAGCGTTGGTGTTTGGCTTATCTGCATGTTGCTGCTGGGTGTCCTGCTCGGATTTCTCGCCAGCCTTTTGCCAATTTTTTCCCAGCGTCGCCGCGTGCGAGGTCTTAACAAGCAGCTGAAAAAGATGGAGCGCGAACTCCAGGCTGTTCATCATAAGGCTACCGGAGACTGACTTGCTGGACTTAGCCTATTTCTTCTTTTTACTGGCTGCCGTTGCAATCGGTTGGGTGCTGGGTCGAGGCAGTACCAGGAAAAAACCTGACTTTAGTGAGCAGGAGCAATCCCTCGCCCGCTCCTATGCTCAAGGGCTCAACTATTTGCTCAGCGAGCATCCCGATGACACTATTGAGAAGTTTATTGATTCTCTTGAGGTAAGCCCGGTCACTTTCGATACACACCTGGCCTTGGGGAACCTCTTGCGTAGGCGAGGGGAGTACGACCAGGCTATTAGAGTGCATCAGAACCTGCTGGCGCGCCCTAGCCTATCAAGGCAGAGCCAGCACAAGGCCCAATTTGAGCTGGCTTGCGACTATATTGCTGCTGGTTGGTTAGATAGAGCCGAGCGACTATTACAAGAGCTGGTTGAGACTTCACAGGAGCTGCGTGCAACCAGCCTCGAGCACTTGATAGAAGTCTATAGGGATGAGAGAGAGTGGGCTAAGGCTATTCATGCAGTAAATCTACTGCATGGCCGCCGCTTTAAGCGGCTGTCAGCGGACTGGGCTCCTGTGCAGGCACACTTTTGCTGTGAGTTGGCTGAGGAGGCTATTACCGGCAAAGACTACTTGAGTGCGCGAAAGCATCTCGACGCGGCTTTAGGGTATGATCGAAGTTCGGTCAGGGCTTGCCTGTTGTGGGCGCGACTCGAATATTTGCTCGGCAAGCAGCGAGATGCCATTAAAGTATTGCAGCGGATCCCCAAGCAAAGTCCAGACTATATCCCAGAGATTCTAGAGTTGTTAGTCACCTGCTACGTGGAACTTAATGATGGGAAGGGGTTGGACCGCTATCTTGAGTCGCTTCTCAAGGAGCATCCTTCAAATAGTGTGCTGATTGCCCTGACTAGCAGGATTCAGGAGCAAGATAGCGAAGCTGCCGCTGCAGCTTTTATGGGAAAGCAGCTTGCTCTGCGTCCTTCTTTGCGAGGGCTTGGCCGCTTTCTGGACTTATATATAGGTACTGCGCAGGGTAGATCGAGGGAAAATCTCTCCCTGCTGAAAGCGCTTATCGATCAGTTGATCGCTAGCCGCCCACACTACCGGTGTAGCAACTGTGGTTTTTCTGGTAACCAGTTGCATTGGTTGTGCCCCAGTTGTAAGCACTGGGATTCTGTCCGGTCAGTCAAAGGGATCGAGGGTGAGTGATCAGCTCCCTCGGCCACCGTATAACCTAATCCTTAAGAGGTATTTCTTTGCAGTCTCAAGTCTCCTCCCCAGTTATTGTTGCTCTTGACTATGACAGCGCTGATGCCGCGCTCTCCATGGCTGACCAGTTAGACCCGTTGCTTTGTCGGGTAAAAGTTGGCAAGGAGCTTTTCACTATTGCTGGGCCCGATCTGGTTCGTGCCCTTGTGGACCGTGGGTTTGAGGTGTTTCTAGACCTGAAATTTCATGATATTCCCAACACTGTCGCTGCGGCGGTTAAGGCGGCTGCGCGCATGGGGGTCTGGATGGTGAATGTGCATGCTAGTGGTGGAGAGCGCATGATGAGGGCGGCTGTAGATGCTCTGAGTGAATTTGGTGCTCGCAAGCCATTGTTGATTGGAGTTACTGTATTGACCAGTACCACCCCGGAAGAGCTGGCTGCCACTGGGGTTGCTAAACCGCTTCAGGAGCAGGTGCTAAATCTGGCTGCACAAGCACACTCTTGTGGTCTCGACGGTGTGGTCTGCTCTGCCCGTGAGGCTGAAGCGTTAAAAGCGGCTTGCGGCCCCGACTTTGAGTTGGTGACTCCGGGAATTCGTCCTGCGGGCAGTGATGTCGGCGATCAGCGACGGACTCTCACCCCTTCTGAGGCGCTGGAGCAAGGTGCTGACCTCTTGGTGATAGGTCGACCAATTACTGCAGCAAAGAACCCCATGCTCGCTCTTCAAGATATATTGACTGAAATTGCAGGAAATTAAGGTTTGTTTGCCTAGACCGGGTGTGATGTAGTGTAATAGCCCTCGGGCAAAGTGTTGTTTGACCTATTGGTATCATGTCCCGGCTTGGGGAGGTAGAGCTGTCCCAATGTGAAACTAGAACACTTTCACTGGGAGTCGAACATGATTAAAACTCATTCATTACTTTCTTTGCTGTTAGCTATTGCACTTTCATTTCTTTCCTCATCAGTAGTATTTGCCGATGGAGCTGAGAGTGAGCAGCAAGTTGCCTTTGAGGTCAATGTAAACAGTGCATCTGCTGAGGAGCTTGCTGGCAAGCTTCTTGGAGTTGGTGAGGCTAAGGCGCAGTTGATTATCGAGTATCGGGAACAATATGGACCCTTTACATCCTTGGATCAGCTTCTAAATGTCAAAGGGATTGGGGCGGCCACCCTGGATAAGAATCGTGAGCGCATTCGGTTGTAGCTGCTTCTGACTAGCGGTGGATTAAGGTCTTCTTTGCTGAGTGGGTAAGGGGTCTATGTCTACCTATTTGCTTAATCGGGTTAGAGAGAGGGTTCTATCACCCCCTCTGCTGTGAATTTGGCGTCAGCACTTATTTGAGTTTTTAGTGTTGGCGCTATCTCACGCCAATCGTAGAGCATTGAGGAGAGAGGTTTAGTGGATCCGATGTCAGCTTGGTGGCTTCCCTTGCTAGTTGGAGGGGCTCTGAGTTATGGCGTGACGCTTGTCTTGCTGTTGCGCATGCGAAATTTGGCTTTAGATGTTCCTAATCACCGTTCAATGCACAGCGCTCCAATTCCGCGCACAGGCGGATGGGCACTGTTGGCGGGCTGCGGACTGGGCATAGCTGTAGGGCCTGCTTCCCTCCCGTTACCTGTTTATATGTCTTTTGTGTTGCTCCTTGCCGTATCTGCCATGGATGATATTAGGCATGTGGCGGCGAAGGTACGTTTGGCTTTCCAGCTGATTGCTGCTTTGATGGTTGTCCTTGCGCTACCTGTAGGGCTGGAGTGGTGGTGGCTTCCCCTTTTTGTGTTGGGCGGGGCCTGGATGATCAATCTATACAACTTTATGGATGGTATAGATGGATTTGCTGGCAGCATGACCGTGATCGGCTTCTCATCTCTTTGTCTGGCATTCCTCTTGGTGGAAGACTGGGAGTTGGCAGGGGTGTGTGTCTTATTCGTTGTGTGCGCATTAATTTTCTTGCGCTTTAACTGGCCTCCTGCGCAAATTTTCTTGGGAGATGCAGGGTCGACGTGCATTGGCTTGGCGGCGTTTACCTTAAGCATATTTGGATGGCAGAGAGGGGCCTTTGAGTTATGGTTTCCAATCATTGTTTTTAGCCCTTTTTGGGTGGATGCCAGTATTACATTGTTGCGGCGAATGGCTAGCGGGCAGCGTTGGTGGGAGGCGCATCGAGAACATTTTTATCAACGCTTGGCTATTCGTATCGGGGTGGCAAAAGCGCTCTACCTGCAGCTGATTCTGATGATCGCAGCCTCTGCCCTGGCGTTCACTTTTTCTGCTTTTGCGGCAACTTGATTTCAACGGTCGCTTTTAATTGGCGCCACGGATTGGTTGATTTTTATGTATGGGGTAATCCTGTGATGGGAATTTGGCGAAAGCTGGAGAGGGCTAGGAAGCCGGTTTTGATGTTGCTGTTTGACTTGGCAATGCTGAGTGCTGCCTTTTTTATGGCGATGGCAATTCGATTGAATGGATTAGCTGAAGCCGTAACACTCCCAATGCTGGGTTGCTTGATGATTACGATCTGCTCTAGCAGTTTAATATTTCTAAAGCTCGGTCTTTACCGCACAGTTATCCGCTATATGGGGCAGAAAGCGGTTATTGCTGTGCTCCAGGGAGTTACCGCATCCTCAATTCTGCTTGCGGTTGCTTCTTATTTGACGACCGCAGGTGTCCCCCGCTCGGTTCCCGTAATTTACTGGTGTTTCGCGTTGATAGCAGTGGGGGGGTCTCGGTGGCTCGTCCGAATTTACTATCAAATGGCGTTGGAAATTCATAAAACGCGAGTGGCAATTTATGGGGCTGGTACTGCTGGCCTGCAAGTTTACAAGGCTCTGCTTCACGGTGAAGTCTACAAGCCGGTTGCCTTTTTTGATGATAACACCTCTAAGCAAAAGACCCTGATAGATGGTGTTATGGTCTACTCCCCTTCAAGCATACTTGATGTGGTCGCTGAGCATGATATTGCTGAAGTATTACTGGCGATGCCTGGTGTTCCAAAGCGCCGGCGCCGAGAAATAGCGAGAGGGCTCCGTGATCAGGGGTTGGTAGTCAAAGCTATTCCTGGCGTAGAGGAGCTGGTTGATGCAGCAGGCCGTACCGAAGATATGTCCCAAACCTATGAGAATGTATTGGGCAGGGCTCCGGTGGAGCCTGAGAAGGCTTTGATAGCTGGTTCCATTAGCGGCAAAGTAGTGCTGGTGACGGGCGCTGGCGGCTCTATTGGATCGGAGCTTTGCAGGCAGATTGCCCAGTGGGGTCCGGCTCATTTGGTGCTGGTGGAATCTTCAGAGTATGCGCTTTATCAAATGGAGCGCGAGCTTCTTCAGCAGCAGCAGGATGAGGGGTATCAACTTCGGGTGACCGCGCTGCTTGGTGATGTTCGGGATAGAGTCCGGATGGCGGATATCATCAAGGGTTTCTCGGTTAATACCATTTATCATGCCGCTGCTTATAAGCATGTTCCCCTGGTTGAGCAAAATGTTGTTCTGGGGGCGGACAATAATGTGCTGGGCACGTTGTCGGTTCTGGAGGCCGCGGAGGGTTCTAAAGTTGAGCAGTTTGTGCTGATCTCCACCGATAAGGCTGTACGCCCTACGAACGTAATGGGGGCTACCAAGCGTTTCGCGGAGTTGGTGTGCCAGGATTATGGGCGTCGCTCTACTCAAATGCGGGTTTGCATGGTGCGCTTTGGTAATGTGTTGGGGTCTTCGGGTTCGGTGATACCCCTGTTTACGGATCAGATTAATGCGGGCGGTCCTGTCACTGTAACCCATCCAAAAGTAACGCGTTACTTTATGACTATCCCTGAAGCGGCTCAGCTTGTATTGCAGGCAGGCAATATGGGGCGCAATGGCGATGTATTCGTTCTGGATATGGGGGAGCCAGTCCTTATATATGACCTTGCTGAGCGGCTAATTAGGGTTATGGGACACTCTGTGAAGGATGATAGAAATCCTGATGGGGATATTGAGATTCAAGTGACAGGTTTGCGTCCTGGGGAAAAGCTCTATGAAGAGCTGCTACTCGGTGACAATGTGTTGGGTACTGATCACTCGATGATAATGCGTGCGGAAGAAGAGTTTTTGGAGCCTAGGGTCTTGCAGCGATTGATTGCAGGGTTGAGGCAGGCTTGCGTAGAACATCATTGTGAAAGGGTTCATCAGATTTTGTCTGAGGCGGTAAGTGGTTACACCTCAAAGCAAGGTTTGGTCGATGCTGTTTGGTCCCGGTCTCGCACTGTGAAGCCCCAGATAAAAATGGCCACGGTGGAGCGTCTTCCTGTCACCAGTGAGGGCGGCTTGCACTAGCTTGCCAGGTAAGCTGTTACATGAGCTCCTGATTTTTGGGGGCTTGTAAGTCCTAGGGTGGAATATAGGTAAAAGCCATTCTGCCCATGGGGTGAGGGAAGTGCGGTGAAGTATGAAGAAAGTGAATAAGAAAAAACCCCGCATAGCATGCTATGCGGGGTTTTTGTTTGGCTCCGCCTGCTGGGCTCGAACCAGCGACCCAATGATTAACAGTCATTTGCTCTACCAACTGAGCTAAGGCGGAATTTAATCTAACTTATAGAGCGCAAATTAAGCTGCGCTTTGAAATTTGGCTCCGCCTGCTGGGCTCGAACCAGCGACCCAATGATTAACAGTCATTTGCTCTACCAACTGAGCTAAGGCGGAATATCTTTTCGGCTGTGCCGTTGAGATGGCGCGTATATTATAGAGCACTCCTGGCGAGGTCAACCCCTTTTTTGATCTTTAACTAATTGATTTGTCAGGAAATTATTTATTTGGCCTGTGCGCAAAACGCCTCAGGCCTGGGTAGGGTGGGGTAGGACGCTATTCTCTTGTATTTGAGGGTGGTATGACGACAGCCTACAATCCGCTGTTGCATGAACGAATGAGTGGTTGAGGGAAGTGTATGGAGTCGCGACCTTTTAAGGTGGAATCTAAGTATCAGCCGGCCGGGGATCAGCCGCTGGCGATCAAGCAGTTATCCGAGGGCATAGATGACGGCTTGAGTCATCAAACACTGCTAGGGGTTACCGGCTCAGGTAAGACCTTCACGATGGCGAATATTATCGAGCGCTTGCAGCGCCCGGCGATAGTGATGGCTCACAACAAAACGTTGGCAGCTCAGCTCTATGGAGAGTTCAAAGAGTTTTTCCCCAAGAATGCCGTCGAATACTTTGTTTCTTATTATGACTACTATCAGCCCGAGGCCTATGTTCCCTCCTCGGATACTTTTATTGAGAAAGATGCATCGGTAAATGAGCACATTGAACAGATGCGCCTTTCCGCCACCAAGGCACTGATAGAGCGGCGTGATGTTGTGGTCGTTGCCACGGTATCGGCTATTTACGGTCTGGGTGATCCCGATAAATACCTAAAAATGGTATTGCACTTGGATCGTGGCGACCTGGTGGATCAGCGCACAATTTTACGCAGGTTGGCGGAGTTGCAATACACGCGCAATGATGCTGATTTCCGCCGCGCAACTTATCGTGTGCGCGGCGATATTATTGATATCTACCCGGCCGACTCCGATTTGGAGGCGGTGCGCCTGTCTCTGTTTGATGAAGAGATTGAAGAGATCACCTTGTTTGACCCGCTTACTGGAGAGCAGTTTAAGAAAGTTCCTCGGGTTACCATCTTCCCCAAGAGTCACTACGTTACCCCGCGTGAGACCATTGTCAGCGCTATTGATGAAATCAAAGAGGAGCTGCGAGTGCGTCTGGAGCAGTTGCGCGGTAATAACAAGTTATTGGAGGCGCAAAGGTTGGAGCAGCGCACCCGCTACGACCTGGAAATGATGCAGGAGTTAGGATACTGCAATGGTGTGGAGAACTATTCCCGCTACCTCTCCGGCCGCAATGCTGGTCAGCCGCCCCCCACGCTATTCGACTACCTGCCAAACGATGCACTGCTATTTATCGATGAAAGCCACGTAACCGTGCCACAAATCGGGGGCATGTATCGCGGGGATAGATCGCGCAAAGAGACCCTGGTGGAGTATGGTTTTCGCCTGCCTTCTGCCCTGGACAATCGCCCCCTCAAGTTTGAAGAGTGGGAGCATCTGGCCCCGCAAACGGTATTTGTTTCGGCAACGCCAGGGCCCTATGAAGCCGATCACGCGGGGCAGGTGGTCGAGCAGGTGGTGCGGCCCACAGGGCTTGTTGATCCGGAAGTGGAAATACGTCCGGCTCAGACCCAGGTTGACGATGCGCTCTCTGAAATTCACCGCTGCGCTGAAGCGGATCAGCGGGTGCTGATTACCGTGCTGACAAAGCGGATGGCAGAGGATCTGACCGAATACTTAGCGGAGAATGGCGTGCGGGTACGCTACCTGCATTCCGATATTGATACCGTTGAGCGGGTGGAGATTATCCGCGATCTTCGTATCGGTGAGTTTGATGTGTTGGTGGGTATTAACTTGCTGCGTGAAGGTCTGGATATGCCTGAGGTTGCCCTGGTGGCTATCTTCGATGCTGACAAGGAGGGTTTCCTGCGCTCTGATCGCTCCCTGATCCAGACTATTGGGCGTGCGGCGCGCAACCTTGAGGGGCGGGCTATTTTATATGCGGACAAAGTAACCGGCTCCATGGAGCGCGCGCTGGAAGAGACCCGTCGTCGCCGGGAAAAACAGATTGCTTTCAATAAAGAGCATGGCATTACACCGAAAGGTATTCGCAAAAGCGTTGCGGATATTCTTGAGGGTGCTGTGGCGCCCGGTGTACCCAAAAGTAAGCGTAAGGTGGCAGAAGGGAAGGGTGCCTATAAGGTTGACGACAAACCGATGTCCGATAAGCAGCGCTGGGCGCGAGTTGCTGAGCTGGAGAACCAAATGTATGAGCATGCCAAAAATCTGGAGTTTGAATCTGCAGCGAAGCTGCGGGATGAGATTGCCCACCTGAAGGGGGTGGAATAGTTTAGTTGAGGGCGGCTTTTTCGGCTGCCCTCACCGCCACGGCAACTTAAAAAAACTCTGTAAAAGTTCAGTAAGTTGTTGAAAACACTGAAAAGTGGTGCTAAAGTTCGCGCTCTTCGCAGCACTGGGTTCCCCCGCTGCAGAGTTCTAGACCCGTAGCTCAGTTGGTTAGAGCGCTGCCTTGACATGGCAGAGGTCAGCGGTTCAAATCCGCTCGGGTCTACCATCTTCAAAAGGATGGTTGCCCATCTGAATCAATAGTTCCATGAACCACTTCATGGATAGTTTCATGCGGTCTTTGGTAGGGATCGCCACTGAGAGAAAGGACAAACAATGCTCGTTGTTACTCTCCCCGATGGTTCTCGTCGAGAATTTTCCGCTCCGGTTTCCGTGCATGACGTTGCCGCAGATATCGGTCCTGGCTTGGCCAAGGCTGCACTTGCAGGCGTAGTCGACGGCAAAGAGGTTGATACCAGCTATGTCATCGATCGCGATGTCAATCTGGCCATCATCACCGACCGTCAGCCCGAAGGCCTGGAAGTCATTCGCCACTCCGCTGCACACTTACTGGCGCAGGCAGTTAAGCAGCTGTACCCGACGGCCCAGGTCACTATTGGCCCGGTTATCGAAGATGGCTTCTACTACGACTTTGCTTACGAGCGTCAGTTTACGCCGGAAGATCTCGAGAAGATCGAAGAGCGCATGGAAGTGCTGGCCAAGGAAGATATTACAGTCAGCCGCCGGCTAATGCCCCGTAAAGAAGCGGTGCAATACTTCCGCGATATGGGCGAAGAGTACAAGGCCGAGATTATCGACAGCATCCCCAGCGACGAAGATATTTCTTTGTACCGCCAGGGCGATTTCGAAGATCTGTGTCGCGGCCCCCACGTGCCCTCCACTGGCAGACTGAAGGCGTTCAAGCTGACCAAGGTGGCTGGCGCTTACTGGCGCGGCGATTCAAACAACGAGATGTTGACCCGTGTTTACGGCACCGCCTGGGCCAACAAGAAAGAATTAAAAGCTTACCTGCGTCGTATTGAGGAGGCAGAGAAGCGCGACCACCGCAAGCTGGCCAAGAAATACGATCTCTTCCATATCCAGGAAGAGGCACCCGGTATGGTGTTCTGGCACCCAAATGGCTGGACTATTTACAGTACTGTCGAGCAGTACATGCGCCGCCGTCAGCGCGAGTTTGGTTACAAAGAAATCAAAACCCCACAGCTGGTGGATTTCAGTCTATGGCAGAAGTCTGGTCATGCGGATAAGTTTGCCGATGACATGTTTACGCTCACCAGTGAAGAGCGCCAGTTTGCCATCAAACCTATGAACTGCCCCTGTCACGTGCAGGTGTTCAATCAAGGTTTGCGCAGTTATCGCGACCTGCCGCTGCGTTTGGCGGAGTTTGGCTCCTGCCACCGTAGTGAACCTTCCGGTTCCCTGCACGGTCTGATGCGCGTGCGCGGCTTCGTACAGGATGATGGCCATATCTTCTGTAGTGAAGATCAGATCCAGTCAGAGGTTTCTGACTTTATGGATCTGCTGCACTCCGTGTACAAAGACTTCGGCTTTAATGATGTTATTTATCGTCTCTCCACTCGCCCGGAGAAGCGTGTAGGTTCTGATGAGAGCTGGGACAAGGCAGAGAAAGCCCTGGCCGATGCGCTGGATGCCGCGGGCCTGCCGTGGGAAGAGTTGCCAGGTGAAGGCGCCTTCTACGGACCCAAGATCGAATTCTCCCTGAAAGACTGTCTCGGCCGGGTATGGCAGTGCGGTACCATTCAGGTGGACTTCTCTATGCCGGGCCGTCTGGATGCGCAATATGTCGCCGAAGATGGTTCGCGTCAGTCCCCGGTGATGTTGCACCGTGCAGCCTTGGGTTCCTTCGAGCGCTTTATCGGAATCCTGATCGAGCATTACGAAGGCGCGTTCCCCACCTGGCTGGCACCACAGCAGGTGGCGATCATGAATATTACCGATCGTCAGGCCGATTACTGTCGTGACTTGGAGGCCCGCCTTGGTTCGCTGCAATACCGCGCCAGTGCTGACTTGAGAAACGAGAAGATCGGCTTTAAAATCCGCGAGCACACGCTCCAGCGTGTCCCTTATCTGCTGGTCATTGGCGATAAGGAAGTAGAGAGCCAGACGGTTGCCGTGCGCACCCGCAGCGGTGAGGATCTGGGAAGTATGACTTATGAGTCTTTCCTTGAGATTCTCGAGCAGGACGTCAGTCGCCGCGGCCGTTTGTCCGAAGATAATGCATAACAACTTGGCAACTGGGAGACCATAGCTATTAAACGAGACACTAAGGGACGGTCCAAAAAGGCCCGCATAAACGATCAGATTGAAGCGTCAGAAATCCGCCTGATTGGCGCTGATGGCGAACAGGTAGGCATTGTCTCCCTGAATGAAGCGCTGGAAGCTGCACAGCAGGCTAGCTTGGATCTCGTTGAAATTGCCCCGGACTCCACGCCGATAGTCTGTAAGATTATGGACTACGGCAAGCACGTATTCGAAGCTAAAAAAGCTAAGAATGCCGCCAAGAAGAAGCAGAAGCAGCAGCAGATCAAGGAAATGAAATTCCGCCCGGGCACCGATATCGGTGACTACCAGATCAAGCTGCGCAACCTCATCCGCTTCCTGGAGGCGGGTGACAAGGCCAAGGTATCCTTGCGCTTCCGTGGTCGTGAAATGGCTCACCAGGAGCTGGGTATGGAAATGATGCAGCGCATCGAAAAAGACCTGGAAGAGCTGGCCATTGTAGAGCAGCGACCAAAGATGGAAGGTCGCCAGATGCTGATGGTTCTCGCTCCCAGCAAAAAGAAAAAGTGAGGTTTGGGGAAGCGATTCCCGGAACCTCCTTTGAGAAGTGATTGGGCGACGGCTGCCTCCTCACTCTCACCGTGCCGATGGCTCAGGTTGTCGGCAGATACTAAAGGTGCCTGTTATGCAGGCGAATATTCACTTTGGAGTACAAAATGCCGAAAGCAAAGACTCACAGTGGCGCTGCCAAGCGCTTCAAGAAGACGGCTGCGGGCTATAAGCACAAGCACGCTAACAAGAGCCACATCCTCACCAAGATGACCACCAAGCGTAAGCGTCAGCTGCGTGGCACCCAGACTATGAACAAGTCTGATGCCGGTCTGGTCGATCGTATGCTGCGCGCCAAGTAATTGGCCCAAATCGCAAAGGTTTAAGAGGATAGAGTTATGGCCCGTGTAAAACGTGGTGTAGAGGCGCGTCGTCGTCACAAGAAGATTCTGAAGCAGGCTAAAGGTTACTACGGTGCGCGTTCACGCGTATTCCGCGTTGCCAAGCAGGCAGTTATTAAAGCTGGTCAGTACGCATACCGTGACCGTCGCGTTAAGAAGCGTAACTTCCGCGCTCTGTGGATTACCCGTATTAACGCCCAGTCCCGTGCAGAAGGCCTGAGCTACAGCCGCCTGATCGCAGGTCTTAAGAAAGCGGAAATCGCACTGGATCGCCGTGTACTGGCTGATCTGGCTGTTTACGATAAAGCCGCTTTTGCTGCCGTAGTTGAAAAAGCTAAGGCAGCCCTGGCAGCGTAAGCTGTCACTTCAGTTGTAAAACTGAATATTTAAAATAGGGAAGGGCTGTAGCGGCCCTTCCCTATTTTTTTATGGGGTTTCCGCTATTTTTTACCGGTGGCGGTGCCAGGGGAGCCCCCGCGGTGCAAATGCACCGGCAAAAACAAGCACAAAACTAGGGCCAATCGGCCTCAATCGAAGTTGGATTCAAACGGGAACAGTTCGATGCAAGATTTGCAGTCCCTCACCGAGCAGGCAATGGAGCTGGTGGAAAAGGCCGATGGCCTCGCCGCACTGGATCAGGTGCGTGTTGATTACCTGGGCAAAAAGGGCCAGCTGACGGCACTGCTGAAAGGCCTGGGCAAGCTGTCTGCTGAGGAGCGCCCGGCTGCGGGTGCCAAGATCAATGAAGCCAAGCAACAGGTGCAGGAAAAAATTAATGCGCGCCGCACTATGCTGGAGCAGGCCGCCATCAATGCCAAGCTGGCTGAAGAGACCATTGATGTCACCCTGCCAGGGCGTGGTGAAGAGCAAGGCAATGCTCACCCCATCACCCGCACCTTAAAGCGTGTAGAAGATTTCTTTGCGGGCATCGGATTTACAGTTGAGAACGGCCCGGAAGTCGAGCAGGACTATTACAACTTCGAAGCCCTGAATATTCCCGCGCACCACCCAGCGCGCGCGATGCACGACACTTTCTACGTGGACCCCACCACAGTACTGAGAACACACACCTCTTCCGTGCAGATCCGCACCATGGAGAAAAAGTCTCCGCCGCTGCGCATTATCTGCCCCGGCCGCGTATACCGTTGCGACTCCGATGTGACCCACTCGCCCATGTTCCACCAGGTAGAAGGCCTGGTAATCGGCGAGAACATCAGCTTTGCGCACCTGAAAGGCACCATCGACCAATTCCTGCGTGCTTTCTTCGAAGCGGAAGTGCCGGTGCGTTTCCGTCCGTCTTATTTCCCTTTCACCGAGCCGTCTGCAGAAGCGGATATCCAGTGCACCGCCTGTGGTGGTGAAGGTTGCCGCGTATGTTCCGGCACCGGCTGGCTGGAAATTCTCGGCTGCGGCATGGTGCACCCGAACGTGTTTGCCGCCTGCGATATAGACAGTGAAAAATACTCCGGCTTTGCCTTCGGTATTGGTATCGAGCGCCTCGCCATGCTGCGTTACGGCGTTAACGATCTGCGCTTGTTCTTCGATAACGATCTGCGCTTCTTGAAACAGTTCTAGCCCAGTGAGAGCGCGAATAGCCGAGGCGGTTCGCAGTAGCAATCGAATTGTGGAGGCCCGGGTGGCGAAATAAATATCCCGGGCAAAATGCGCACCAAGTTGCGCTGACGGAATACAGAAAGAGATCAACTATGAAAATCAGCAACTCCTGGTTGCGGGAATGGGTAAACCCGAAACTCACCACACAGGAACTGGCCGATCAAATCACCATGGCCGGTCTGGAAGTGGATGGCATAGAAAAAGTAGCGGGTGATTTTTCCGGAGTGGTTGTGGGTGAGATTGTCGCCTGTGAACAGCACCCGGATGCCGACAAACTGCGCGTGTGTAAAGTGGCCGGCCACCCCGACGGTGAAATGCAGGTGGTGTGCGGTGCTCCCAACGCGCGCATCGGAATCAAAATTCCTTTTGCCCTGGTAGGCGCCAAATTGCCGGGCGATTTTAAAATCAAAAAAGCCAAGCTCCGTGGTGTAGAGAGCTTCGGCATGCTCTGTGCACAGACCGAACTGGAACTGGGCGAAGACAACGACGGTATCTGGGAACTGCCGGAAGACGCACCCACCGGTACCGATCTGCGCGAATACCTGCAGCTCGATGACGAAACCATCGAAGTGGATCTCACCCCGAACCGTTCCGACTGCCTCGGTGTTGCCGGTATTGCTCGCGAAGTGGGCGTACTGAATCGCTGCGCTGTTGAAGGCCCGGAAGTTGCCCCGGTACCCCAGCAAATCGACGAGAGCCTGCCCGTATCCCTGCTAGCCGAAGCCGCCTGCCCGCGCTACGTAGGTCGTGTCATTCGCAATATCGATATCAAAGCGGTAACACCTCTGTGGATGCAAGAGCGTCTGCGTCGCAGCGGCCTGCGCAGTATCGATCCGGTAGTAGACGTTACCAACTACGTACTGCTGGAACTGGGCCAACCCATGCATGCCTTCGACCTGGAGAAACTTTCCGGCGGTATCAAGGTGCGTATGGCAGAAGCCGGTGAAGAGCTGACCCTGCTGGATGGCCAGGCAGTGAAGCTACAGGAAGGCACCCTGGTGATTGCCGACGAAGAAAAGCCACTGGCCATGGCCGGTATTATGGGTGGCTTGGATTCTTCCGTTACCGAAGGTACCCAACATATCTTCCTGGAGAGCGCCTTCTTCAGCCCGCTGGCGATTGCCGGTAAAGCCCGTTCCTACGGCCTTCACACCGACTCCTCTCACCGCTTTGAGCGCGGCGTGGACTACCACCTGCAAGAGAAAGCGGTTGAGCGTGCTACCCAACTGCTGCTGGATATCGTTGGTGGTGAGCCAGGTCCGGTACACGTGCGCGAGCTGACTGAAACCATGCCCGCCGAGCGCCATATTACCCTGCGCCGTGCCAAGGTAGAGTTGGGCCTGGGTATCAAGCTGGCCGATGACGAAATCGTCGACATTCTTACCCGCCTGGGTCTGGAAAAAATTGACCAGAATGACGAAGGCTGGACCTTCCTCGCCCCCAGCTTCCGTTTCGATATCGCCATCGAAGCCGATCTGCTGGAAGAGTTGGCCCGTGTTTACGGCTACAACCGTATCCCAAGCGAAAGCTTTACCGCCGAGCTGGAAATTGCCCCGCGCCCGGAGAGCACCATTGCCCAGGACAATCTGGAGCAGACCCTGCTGAGCCGTGGCTACTACGAAGCGATCACTTTCAGCTTTATCGATAGTGACAGCGCTGCCCTATTTGACCCGGAAGCTGACCCAGTGGCTCTGCAAAACCCGATCAGCGCAGAGCTGGCGGTGATGCGTACTACCTTATTGCCGGGCCTGTGCAAAGCCTTGCAGTACAACCTCAATCGCCAGCAAAACCGCGTGCGCCTGTTTGAAACCGGCCTGCGCTTTGTACCTGGCGCGGAGCTGCACCAGGAGCAGATGATCGCTGGTCTCGCCTACGGTAACCGCTTTGCGGAAAACTGGACTGGCAGCAAAGACAGCGTGGATTTCTACGACGTGAAAGCCGACGTGGAAGCCCTGCTGGCTCGCACCGGTGTCGCCGATGAATTCCGCTTTGTTGCCGGCCAACACTCCGCACTGCACCCGGGCCAAACCGCCAAGATTATGCGCGGCGACCGCGAAGTAGGGGTTATCGGTGCCCTGCACCCGCAGCTGCAGAAGAAGCTGGATCTGGCCAAGCCGGCCTTCGTATTCGAACTCAGCCTGGAAGCGATCGGCCAGGGTAAAGCCCCTGCGTTCCGCCCGCTGTCCAAGTTCCCTGAAGTGCGGCGCGACCTGGCCCTGCTGATCGACGCGGATGTTCCCGCCGCCAATCTGGTAGAGGCCGCCACCGAGGCCGCCGGTGAAACCTTGACGGACCTCAAGATATTTGACGTCTACCAGGGCAAAGGTATTGATTTAAATAGAAAAAGTGTCGCTTTGGGGTTGACGTTTCAGCATTCGTCGCGCACCCTTAATGACGAAGAAATCAATGCCGCTGTAGATGCGGTGGTCGGTAAATTAGAAGAAAAATATAACGCTAGTCTGCGCTAACAGGGCATGATGCTCTCGGTGTGCAGACTGAATTGCACCCCGAGAGCGTCTGCTTCCGGGTTGAAAGCCGCCGCGGTTTGGGCCGCTTCCGATCTGGAGTCGACGCCTCTGAATCAATTGGTAGGATCCAATGACAGAGGCACTGACCAAGGCCGGGCTCGCCGAGAAGTTGTACGAGGAGCTGGGCTTTAATAAGCGCGAAGCAAAAGAGATCGTCGAGTATTTCTTCGAGGAAATCCGCAATGCGCTGGAAAGCAACGAGCAGGTCAAGCTCTCGGGCTTTGGCAATTTCGACTTGCGTGATAAAAGCCAGCGCCCCGGTCGCAACCCCAAGACCGGCGAGGAAATCCCCATCTCAGCCCGCAGGGTAGTCACCTTCAAACCAGGGCAAAAACTCAAGACACGAGTAGAGGAACATGCTGGAACCGAGCAATAATGCTCAGCTACCTGCAATCCCCGGTAAGCGCTATTTCACCATTGGTGAAGTGAGCGAGCTGTGTGCCGTGAAGCCCCATGTACTGCGCTACTGGGAGCAGGAATTCCCACAGCTGAAGCCCGTTAAACGCCGCGGCAACCGCCGTTACTACCAGCACCAGGACGTTATTATGGTGCGCCAGATTCGTGCGCTACTCTATGAAGAGGGCTATACCATTGGAGGAGCCCGCCAGCAGATAGAGACCGGTAGTGAAAGGGCAGAAGTGGTGCAGTTACAGCAGGTGCTACCGGAAGTGATCGCGGAACTCAAAGATGTAGTGGCCCTGCTGGATGGGAGAAAGAATTTCTAAAAAACTGTAAACCTGGGCTTGCAATCCAGCCGCACTCAGGTATGATTCACGCCACATCGAGACACGATGTCTTTAAAAATCAATCACTTAGCGAAGTGAGCGATTTTTCAAAATCGGAGCGTAGCGCAGCCTGGTAGCGCACCACACTGGGGGTGTGGTGGTCGTCGGTTCAAATCCGGCCGCTCCGACCATCTTTCTTCATATCTCATGCGGCTTTCAGCCAGATTTCGAGATTGAGCGTACAAAAACCAATTCCCAAGCGTACAAAAACCCCGTACAAAAACTCTCAATCACTTCCGCATTAGTAATTTCGGGTCGATGCTGATACCCACTTCTTTGTATTCCCGCTCATGTCCCCCGAGATAAAACTTCTCAGTAATCTCTGCATCTGTGTGGGCGCATATTTCTGCAATTTTCTCTGAGCTATGGCCGGACTTCTTCAGTAGGTGAGAGGCTAGAGCACGGACTTCGTGAAAGGTTGGCCTGGCGCTACTTGGCAAGTCCTGGCGAACTCCTGCGGCATCACGTACTTCCTTAAACTGATTTGATAGCCTTGCAGGCATCAGCCTGCACCAATGCTCATCTTGCTTCGCCCTGGGTTGCCTTTTCTTTGGTTGATACGAGACCGCAAACGGGCAGCGGTAGTTTTGCAGAGATAGCTGCCGGGCCCGGTTGATGACTTGGCGTAAGCCGGGGTGCTGGCTGTAGGACCAGCGAAGATATGTGGCTCTTTCCTCGCCTCTCTGGTTGATTGATTTATCTACCCCTTTATCAATACCGGCATCCGTAACATGCTCGTCCAGTCGTAAGCTGCACACATCACCGCGTCTCATGGTAGTGAGGAGCGAGAGGTCCATAGCAATTTGGAGCCCTGTATAACCCAGTTCACCGGCCATATCGTGTATTTGCCAGAAGTCTTGCAGGGTTAGCCTTTGTCTCACTTTTGCAGGACGCTGCCGCGGTATTAATTTGGGGGCTTCGTCGCTGGTGTTGAATGGGTTGAATGTGAGTTTCGGAACTGTACCTTCGAGCATTAAATAATTAACGAAACTGCGCAGAGCGGCGCGGCTATTCCGCTGAGGGTGATAGTCTTGCGATTCCCACCATTCGCGAACCATGGTTAGCGTCAGCTCGTGCGGCATAGGGTTATTAAGCTGTTCGCACATACGCTCAACATAGCGGCGCTTCTGGTTCCAACGTGAAGCTGTGGCCTGTTTGGGGTGGTTTAATTCCATCCAGGCAATCCAGCCGCTGTAGCGGTCCAAGAGGCTTCCGGCTCGTGCAGTCCAAACGGTATCTGTTGTTGCTGGCTGGCGCTCATAGAGGTCGCGCTGCCGGTTGGCCTGCTTTGCCTGACGAATCGCTTCAGCGGTGGTGCCGTGGAATGTGAGACTGGAACCATCGGGGCGAATATAGCGCCAATAGTTTGCCCGCTTTTTGGGGTCGGTATAGAGGTTTTCTGGCAACTCCAGACCGTCCACATACCTAGGTTTCCTTGGTCTAGCCATTATTTTCTTCCGTGTTATCTGCGCGCTAGTAGAGGAGAGATTGGTTCAGCTTCTGCTGATGCGCGCTCTTCCGTGCGTATTGTGTAGGGGTCATGGAACCCATTTCGGTAAATATATAATCTATCGCCTAACCAGCGCCCAGCAACTTCACCAGTTGAAACCCACTTTATAACGGTCTCGCGTGCGGGCTGGGTTCCAGCAAAGCTCTCTCTAACCCAGTCTTTCCAGTACATAAGCTGATTGATACTCTGGGGCGCCCTTTGTGGGCCGCCCTCAACAACTCCAGTTTGTGCTTTCATGCCGCCACCCGTGCTATGGCTGAGTTAGACATTGGTTGCCTCCGTATTTTCGGCTAGGTAACCTAAGGCGTCCCGACAAGCTTCATCAGCAGTTGAGCCACTACCGCAAGCCAGCAATAACTTTGAGCCAGGTTTGTCTTTTAGCCATGCCATCCAGTCGGTTATTCTGCTTCTAGCAATTTCCACATATAAAAATGGATAATGATTTTCTAGCTCAACAGCTTTATTTATAAATTCCGCCACGCTGCTTTCTTGATTAGATTGCTCTGATTCAGCAAACGTTTGAAACTGCGAAAACATCCAGTGCAAAAACTCGCCCATTTCCGATTCATGAAAAGTAAAGCCCTCGCTGGTGCCAGCTATTTCAGTGGCTTTCTGTTTCCACTGCTCCAGAAGGTTTTCAAATCTTGATTGTTCCATTGCATATCCCTCGCTATTAACTATTTCCGTGAGCCTCTAAAAATGCTCTTCCCAGTGCCGTTAGTCTCTTGGTCTCTGATGTCCTTGCATCTATTAGAAAGCCGCCATCAATCAAAATGTGATAAATAGTGTGGCCAGACCAGAAGCCTTCGATTTGATTATTGAGACACTTAGCAATAATTTCCCTTTTTGCTTGGGTGCTATTATTTATCTTCTTGCCGAAGTTTGTGCCATCGAATAGCTCTTCGATATATTCATCTGAAATTACCTGATAGGCCATGGGCTCCCCTCGCTATTATTCAGCTTTTACATGTAAAGCGGCATGAAAATCGCATCCATAGCCGTGCTAGTGAGAAATCCAGCTAAAAACCATAAGAGCTTATTTTCTGACTTGGGTGGGGATGCACATTCTTCTTTTGTGAGAAGGCGGCCATTTACATAAATATTGCTGCCTTTTTTTTCGATGCGTAAATCGTTTATTTTGACTGCTTGCATATCAGATTCCTTTAGATGTTTTCAGGCTGCAAGTGGATAGATGTGAACCCCGTTAGGGGTCCTGAGCTAGCGACCCAGGTTGGTGATTAAAATAATGGTGGTTCGTTAAACTGTTGGCTGAAGTCACTTGTTCCGCCCATCGCATTTGGAGGTTGTCGGTTTTGCTGATACCCCTGACCTTGCGCTTGTCTTTGCTGCGGCTGCCCCTGGGATCCCTGGCCCTGTTGCGCTCCGTTTTGCTGACCATCAAGCATCTGCATTTCAGCTGCGACGATTTCAGTCGTGTAGCGGTCCTGGCCGGTTTGCTTGTCTTGCCACTTCCGTGTGCGAAGTGAGCCCTCGACATAAATTTTGGCCCCTTTGCGTAGGTATTCACCGGCTACTTCTGCGAGGCGATTGAAAAAGACTACGCGGTGCCATTCGGTGCGTTCTTGCTGCTGGCCGGTTTGCTTATCCTTCCAGCTTTCACTGGTGGCTAGGCTGATATTGGTTATGGCGCTGCCGCTGGGTGTGTATCTGGTTTCTGGGTCGTTGCCCAAATTACCAATCAAAATGACCTTATTGATTCCCTTTGCCATAATTGGCTCCTTCAAAAAAAATGCGCCCCGTACCAGCGGCGCTAGCCTCACGCGTCAACGTATTTGTAATGCAGGTTTAGCTTCTGCCAGTCGCGCCCCTGGAATTTCCTGGCCTTCTTTTAGAGCAGCCAATAACGCCTTCTTGTCTGGGGTAAATGTGTTCTTCACTGTCACGAATTCGCCGGGCAGGGCGTCTTCATTCTCAATATCAACTTTGGCCATAGGTTTTTTCAGAGAGATAGTGAACACCGGACATTCAATTTTCTTAATTCCGCATTCCTGCATATTGAAGCGGAGATATTCGGTGATTGAATCGCGGCGGTTTTGCAAAGCTTTTTTCTTAGCCTGTAACCGCTTAATTTCATCATCGAGTCCCTTTTCGAAAGGGGTGAAATTCATGAGTAGATTACCTATCTGGATAGCCTTCTCATTGAATTCCAGCTCTATCCCTTCCAGGGTGTCGGCAATATCTTCCGGGGTCATATCGTTGTCTTCGGCCAGCTGTTTTAGCTCGCGGGCTTGGTCGGTGATTTCATACAGTTTTAAGGCGGTCATCATGCAGCTCCTTGGAGTTGTTCCTTTTGCGCTTCGTAGCTTTGGGTGAGAGCGGTAATTCCTTTTTTGGCGACCTCTGCGAGGTGTGGCATATTTCCTTGCCGCTCAAGGTGTTTGATTGAGGTTTTGAAAATTCCGGCGGCCTCATGTAGGCGGCGTGAGCTTTTCAGTGTTTCCAGGTGCTTCTGGACGTACTCGGTAAGCTCTTTGGCTTGCTTGTCTCGCGCGGAGTCTTTGTCTTCCGCTTTGTCTATTTGGCTTTCCAGCTGGCGCTCTTGGCGGTATTCGGGGTCATCCCATTCACCGCTATAAATATCTGCGGAGAAGCCGAGGAATGAAAAGCACTTTTTTAAAGCGTCGGAGACAGATTTTTTTGCAGCTTCTTTATCTTCAATAAAGCGCTTCTTGTTATTTGACCAGTAAATACGCGGTGTGTGGCCATAGTTCTCCACATGACCTCGCTTTCCGTCAATCTCATACCAGAGGCGAAGCTTGATTGTGTGGGTTAGGTTATGACCGATTACTTGACCGTCCTGAATTACTGGGGCTCCCTGGTCGTCACGCTCTTCAGCGATTTCGTAGCCCCAGTAAATGCCGATCGGCCCCCATATCTCGGTAGCTTTCTCAACCATGGCAATGTGATTGATGCTTGCAGTTTTGCGGCCCTCTAGCGTTGACTCTTTTACAAAGCGAGCGTCAGTTTTTTTGACTCGCTGCCAAATGCTTAGATTCTCAGACATTTTGCTCGCTCCCGTTATTAAAAAAGGAGAGCTGAAATTCATTGCTGAGGGGGATAAAAACAGCCGCTACTGAATTAATTTCCCCGCAAACTCCTGATATTTCGGTCTTCTCCATAACCCAGCCGCCAGGAACCCGAACAAAAAGGCGCCCGCCTATTTCTGTGGTCTGCCCTAAGTCCAGCCCATAAAGATCTTTTCTCTGCTTGAGTGACTTCTCTCTTTTTTTGCGCTCGATTTCCTGCTCCCAGTTTTTTTCCATCTCTTTCTGGTAGGCCTCTAGCTCTTCCCTATGTGCCTCGAACCCCTCCACGTCGTAAATATTCCAGGACGGGTCTTTTATCCAGGCTTGCTTCAACCGATCTATTGCAGCTTGGGAGCGTTTCTTTGCTGTTTTTTCCATTGTGTTTTCTCCGTTAGAGAGGGGAGGGCTTAAAAGCCTTCCCACTCGTCGAGGTATCCAGTTTCACGAGCTACAACTTCTAAATCCTCTCGGCATTTTTCAGCCAGACTCAATGCGTATTGTTTGGCTATTTTTTGGAGCCTATATCCAGCTTCACAGGCATCGAGAAGTGCAAGCCTGAAGATTTCCGCAAAGCTGTCTTCATCAAATTCGTTGTTAGCAATTTCAGTGAAGCGGCTGTGGCAGTTGGCTGCGGTTTCGGAGAGACGAACCTCTTTAGTGAGGATGCGGTTTAGAAAAAACTCTGCAGCCCTATCTTCAGCCTTTGCTTTCTGTGTGGCGCCCTCATCTGGCAGAGAGTCTTGGTGACGCTCATAACTTCTAAGAGCGTCTTCGGCGGGGGCGGTTGAGCTGGTTACTAACATGGTGTTCTCCCTGAGCTGTTAGAATCAGGTTAAGCAAAAAGACTAACTTTTTAAAGTCAAAAAGATTAACTAATGTTGATTTGTGTGTCACATGGGGTGCAAATATTGCTTGGTGGGACGTTAGGGGTTGCTCTTGGAAGATCGAGATTTAGGGGGGCATTTAGCTCTATGGGTAAGAGGTGCCTCAGTATTTTTAGAGCGGAGGGTAGGAGTTGTCTGTAGTCTGGTTTGATTGGGGTCTGACAAAGGACAGGCTGTAGGTGGCCCTGGCAGCGATCCCTGCAATGAATTTATGCAGTTAGGCCGTGCCAGTGATTGCAGGGCCACCTAGATTTTGAGGGTCTATTTAGGATTCTTTCGGTAAAAGAAGTCTGAGTGCGTAACTTGGGTCTACAGGTGTAGTCCCTCCTGTGGATTCAGTGTACGCGTATACGGCAGCCGCTGTTTTAGCTAGTAGTTCCATGCGCTCATCTTCGCTAAGGTTTAGAGATAATAGTTTCATCTCCTTTTGGCTACGAATAAGAGCATCAACGAGTAAATCGACATTGACCCCGCCTGGTGTGCGGGTAGCTTCAGGTTGCTCGGTGCCATGGTGGGTGTCCAGCCAGCCGTGTTGATACCCTCCTGCATCTTCAATTCTTCGAGCTATAGAGTCTCCAATATTGCGTCGAGGATTCTTGCCGATTATCTGCGATATTCCAGAATTAGGCATATCCAGCTTGCGGGCTAGCTCTGCTGGCCCGCCAACTTCTTTGGCAATGCGTCGGGCGTTTTCCCGTCTTATTGTCTTTATATCCATGCGGCCTTTGGTTGTGTTCATGCTTTGGCCTCAATTCTACCTACCTTACAGCTTTGGCAAGTTAGCCAATTTTGCAACTTTGGCATGAATTTGCTTCAGCAAAAGTTAGTCTTTTCTTGCAATAGTTAGTCTTAATGACATACTCTGTGAGTATGGAAAAGCAGATACGCATACAAAAGGCTCGAGCAGAGAGTCGTCTCGCCTCTTATGTAAGGGATTGCTGGTACCGCAAGCGGAAGCAGCTCGCGCACTTGTGTGCCGAAGCTGGAGAGCCCTGTGCAGCTTCATACCTTCATCAGATAGCGAGCGGACGTCGAAAGGCCAGGCCCGACCTTATCAAAGTAATTGTTCAAATCAGTGATGGTGAGCTGAGAGAGCAGGACGGTGCAGATTATTGCTATCTGCAGTAGCGCCAAATAACAGCCGTAGAGCTGCCATGCGATTTTAACCTAAGGACGGATGATATCGGAGGCAAGGATGAGGTCAGGATTGGAATGTAAATCAAATTTAAGAACGAGCAAAAAGACTCGAAATCGAATCGATGCATTATCAAATCGATTTGGCATCCCAAGAGAGCAATTACTGCGAATTATTTTAGAGGCTTCGCTTCCTATTTTCGAAGCTGAGACTCCTGAAGATATCAAAAAAGCCCAAGCGGCTCAGCGCATCTTAACCATGCTGCGCATATAAGAAAATCGACGGTTCCGGATTTAACCCAGAGCAGTAAATACAAGTCATAACTGGGGCAACACTATGCAAGACGATATTAAAGCGGCGATGGCTGGACTTTCTGAGTCTGAGCGAGACCGCTGGGCTTTTTGCGCCCGCAGGAATAAAAATAACACGGCATTACAACAAGCTGAAAAAGCCGTCGATTTAGTAACTGAGGAAATGTGCAGTTTTTTAGGGCTCGATGAGACTCTCATCGACTCCAATCAAGTGCAGGAAGGGGGTGTGTAGTGAGCGCAGAGGCTACCTTCTGGGCATGGCAACAGGGTGTGAAGTCAACACACAAGCTGGTGCTCCTGTCGCTTGCTAATTGCCACAACGAGGCAAGCGGGCAATGTAATCCCTCGATTGCTTACATTGCTCAGGCAACAGGCCTCAATCGGAAAACTGTCATCACAGCTATGGAGCAGCTGGAAGAATCAAGTCTGATTATTCGCGTCAAGTCGAGCGGGTCTAGCAATCAGTTCAATTTGAATTTTGGCCAAATCACCAGTACCAAAAACGGTACTAGTCCCAAAAACGGACCAGGCCCAAAAACGGACAAAACCAGTCCCAAAAACGGTACTGGACCAGTACCAAAAACGGACCACGAATCTAAAAAGAAACTAAAAGAACCTAAAAATATTAATAAGGGCTTGGATTTTTCATCTTGGCCAACCGAGCCAAGTGCAGAAATTCTTCATGACTGGAAAAAAGTTCGGAAAGCCCCGCTAACTCAAACCGCTGTAAACAACATTGCCAATCAGCTCCATCAAGCCAATCAGCATGGCTACAGCGTTGACCACTGCCTCGCCATTTGCTGTGAGCGGGGGTGGAGAGGCTTCCAGTTCCAGTGGCTGCTGAATCATGAGAGCCAAGCGCAGCAGCCTCTGGCTCAATCCATACATCAAGAGCGGACCCGAGACCGGTCTGTGACTGACATGCTCACAGATACCAGCTGGTAAACCTAGAACCATTAGGGAGTGATACCCATGACCGTAGCCACCATTCCAGAAGCCCTTCAACGGATTTCAACCACTGAGCCCTGTAGTCCGCTAGCAGTATTCCGCACTAAGCGAGACGACCAAGTAGATGTGATGTTTGCAAATACCATCCGCACCCAGCAGCGCATCGAGTGGGGCGATATCAACTATCTTGGCAGCTTCCACAAGGAGAGCTTGAGCGAGGCCCGCCAGCGGTTTCATGACTACTCAGAGAGTATGCGAGAAGTCGCGTGATGAATGAGCCAGCCCCAACCAAAACAGTTCTTTATTTGGAATTCTCTCTGTGGGTAGTGGCGGTTGGCTCAGGTGTTTGGTTTTTGATTGGGCTGGAGTAGGGGGAGTGATGAAAAAGGATATTGCGGTTTTTCTGTTTGATTTGACGGGGAAAATGGCTGAGCCATGGCTTAACGCAGGATATGAGTGCTGGATTGTAGACATTCAGCATCCTGAGTCTTATGAAAACCAAGGTATAACAGATTGTGGAAACCTGAAGAAGGTGCATGCCAATTTGCTCAGGCCTTGGCTTCCACCTTTTGAAAGAGAGCGGATAGCTTTTGTTGCAGCGTTTCCGCCATGTGATCACTTGGCAGTCTCTGGGGCAAGGTGGTTCAAGGGGAAGGGGTTGAGGCTTCTTTCCGACTCAATATCAATGTTTGCTACAGCGGCAGAATTTTGTGAGTGGTCTGGTGCTCCATATTTAATTGAAAACCCAGTAAGCAATATTGCCTCCCACTGGAGAAAGAGTGACTACCGTTTTCAGCCATATCAATTCACAAGTTTCTGCCTGGAAGATAATTACAACAAGTTGACCTGCCTATGGGTTGGTGGGGGCTTCATCATGCCTGAACCAAGTCGGGCACAAGGGTTGGATGAGCCTGATAACAGAATACATACCTGTGCTCCAGGGCCAGACCGGGCAAACCTTCGATCAGAAACTCCGCGCGGATTTGCTCAGGCTGTATTTGAGGCAAATCGGTCAAAAGTAAAGGCAGCAGCATAATGCCAGAGCAGCACATCATTCGAGATAAATACAGTAAGTCTCGCATGATTGAGTTTATTGAAAACCTTGACCTTGCGGGTAAGCCCTGGCTCTTCAAGTGGAATCGCCACAACCCTAACAGCTGGCCCATGAAGAAAACTTGGCGTATGTGGATGAGCGAAACAGCTGAATGGATGGCAGCGAGAGGTGCAACTATGCCTCTCTGCATGAAAGACGGCAAGACGTATGGACAGCGCCCATTCAATGCTCAGGACGCTCACGAGTTATTTGTGAGTCAGCATCTGGGGCTTGATGCAAACGGTAAGCGCTACAAGACCGCCAGCGGTGAGAAAGGTGAAATGCTTCGCATGATGGATATGCATTTGGCCTGGGCAACCGAGCGGGGGTTATTCCTAACGGTGCCAGGGGAAGGTGAATTTATGAAACTGAAGCAGGGAGGAGAGCGATGAGCAAAATTCGCAAGTCTGCTAGAGGCGAAGATTGCACCTTGAGGTTATTCCCTCACTGTAACAGCAACCCTGAAACGGTGGTGCTTTGCCACCTGCCCAGCAATGCAGGCCTAGCCCGTAAGTCTCCTGACTGGTGGGGTGTATATGGCTGTAGCAATTGCCATGACGTTATCGATGGCCGATGCAAGACAGAAATTCCAAAGGCTGAGATAGAGCGTAGCAAGTTAAGGGCACTGTACGAAACCCAAAGCAAGATGCGTGAAAAGGGATTGATAAAGGAGTAGCCAATGCCTAGTTGGGGAAAGACTGAGCTAACACGTAATCAGCAGAGCGCCCTGTTTGAGCCGTCCCCGTGCGATGGATGCAAGCAAAGGGACAGGTGTGCAGTAGAAGAGCTCGCTTGCAGTGATTACCTACGCTGGCAAGACACGGGCAAAACCAGGTATCGAGATAGAGAGCCCACATCAAAGATATTCCGGAAA
This sequence comes from Microbulbifer mixtoriginis (SeqCode), assembly GCF_052467705.1. NCBI lineage: Bacteria > Pseudomonadati > Pseudomonadota > Gammaproteobacteria > Cellvibrionales > Microbulbiferaceae > Microbulbifer > Microbulbifer mixtoriginis (SeqCode). Next base: position 3,482,316 of record NZ_CP174322.1, on the reverse strand, counting down.
ATCTTCAAGGTGAAGCAATGAATTTTCACTCAGCTCGACAGGCTTGGCATGATGCGTTTGATACAGCAACTCAACAATCAGATTATGCGGCAATGCTGGGAGGGCAGACGGTGCTGAGTAGGGGCCCGAAGCATTACATCGATGAGATTCGGAATGAGCATGGAAAAGTTACTGCTCGATTGGTAGGTCAGACTGTTTATGCAACTGAAACTAGGGTGGGGAAGGGCAGTAGCGGGCGAATAATGGATGCTTGTGAAAAGGGATTGGTGCAGCATGCCATAGCCAAGCTGAGAGAAACTGATGAGCTTGCTTATTGCTGGGGGATGGCTGCTTATGCTCCTCCGGGGAATCGGTATAAGGAGCGAGCTTATTTTCTGAATTACATGATGAAGCAATTTAATACTTGGGGCGAGCCCCATGATCCGTTGAAAGTTGGGCAGTTGGCCTTATTTTGTATTCACTCTTTTGCAATTCGTGATGTGACGGGGAGGCGAATTAATCTTCGTCAGGCCCGGCAGTTGTTGGGGTGTGATAAAGAGGGGTGGGATATTGATTGGCGTAGGGTCTGGGTGCGATTTCAGAGGGTGTTAGATCCATTGACGGGGCGTGCACTTGGGGTTGTTGAGCGAGTTGTGCGGGCTTATCGAAATTCCTAAAAGTAGATTATTTGGAGTGGGCTGGATAAATGAAGTTAAAATGCATCTATTGTGGTATTGCGGAGTTTGATAAAGGGAAGGGATCGGAAGAGCATGCGATATTATCTAGTTTAGGTGGTAGGAAAGCTTCAAGATCTATTTGCTGTCAGGCGTGCAATGGAAAGCTAGGTGAAGAGATAGATAAACCCTTGGTGGAGGGTTTAAGGCACTTATCTACATATTTTGGGGTTTTGACTGGGCGAAATAAAGAAAGTGCGATTGTTAGAGAGTTTGGTACCCATAACGGGGTACCTTTTGACCTACTTCCGGGAGGACAAGTTCAGCTGTCAAAAGATCGGGTGGAGGAAGAGATAGATGAAGATAAGGGAATTATAAATATTTCTGTTCATGCAAGGGATGAGTATAGAGCTAGAAATATATTAAAAGGCCTGTTGAGAAAGCACGGAAAAACTGAAGAAAATCTTAATCTTAATGAAATGGCGCGTGATTTGGAGGGGCCAGGCCCAGTCAATTCTAATTTAGAGCTAGGCGGCGAGCTTCAGTATAGATCAATAGCTAAAAGTGCTTTGACATATCTTGCTACGATGATCTCATCTGAAAGGCTTAGAGGGGAATGTTTCTCTGAAATTATTGAGTATATTTTGGGGCGCAGGGAAGGGGCAAGGTTTGTATTTATTGTAAAAATGGATTTTCCTGAGTTTCCATCTGTTTCTGAAGTTCAGCACAGAATTATAATATTTGCTTCAGAAGGGAGAAGGATGGTTGTCGGGTTGCTCGAATTATTTGGTGGCATTAGATTCAAAGTAACTTTGAGTAATTGTTGGGACGGCCCGGACGTTAAGAAGGGTTATGCGGTAAACCCCTTGACGGGAGAGCACAAGGAGTGTGAGATTGAGGAAAGTATAAATGATGATTGTTGGGGGGAAGATTTAGAAGTTAATAGTGAGGAGATTTTTAAAGAGATACTTAATGGTGTCTTTGTGCTTGCATATCGTAATCATATTGAGCTCGAAAAGAATAGGATTTTTGAGCGGGTTTGGGAGGAGTTTCAAAGTGAGATTAGTAGTCAGGGGTTGACGAGTGAGATTCGCCAGCGAGTTTTTTTTAGGTTGTCTGAGGAGCTGGCTCGTCTAAATCGTAGAATAAATAAGAATTTTCTTAATTAATAAGATCAATACTTAATTGTTGGCTGGGGTTGATATGTTCGGATTGTTTTTAATTGTGCTTTTAGGGGGCATCTGATGTTTCAATTTTTTGTATTCTTTTCCTTGTTAGGAAAAATCGGTTGCTGAAGTAGGGTTACTCTGGTTGACAGCCTGGTTTTTTTATTGCTTCACCGTTAACGTTATCTGTTGCTTCTATTGGGCATGAGCATACGAAGGCTGTAGCAGAGATGTCATTTGATGAAGAGAGGGTAAGAATATATGGGGCTAAAACTTATAAAATTCCTGGTGAGCTTGATAAACAATTGATAAATTTTGCATTTTCAAGTAAGAAAAATTATACAGCTCAACTTTTGTTGTATTCTTTTACCTTCAGCTTCTTTAAGTCTATTTTGTATTTTGTATCGGCTGCTCTAGGGGCATGGTCCTTGGTGAAATACTTGGATTTGCGCATTAAGATTGATGTTGCCATTTAGGATGTTGGTAATCAGTCTTAGGTTTACCTAATTGGAAAGTTGAAACCCTTGACTTTCTCTGTGTCAGAACTGTATAAAAACCCCATGCTGGGATAAGTATGCAGACCCCTAGCGAAGCGCCCCGAAGCCCGCTTAATGCGGGCTTTTTTGTGCCAGATCACTGAGTTGGCGCACAAGTTAACAAGACTGTATATATATACAAGCTGTTCATATTGACAGTATCGGAGGTCTGGGATTAGTATGCCCATAGCTGCTCTGGTTTTCATGCAGCGACCGTTCATCCTTTCTTAAACCGGCCCCCCAGCCGGTTTTTTTATGCCTGAAATCTGAGATTCTTATGTTCCAAAACGACTACTTCACGGAGTCGGAGTTGATCTGTCGTTGTTGTGGCAAAAATCATTTTAAAGATGAAACGCTAAAGCGCCTGGTTAGAGTCAGAGAACGCTATGGCAAGCCAATGGTCATTAATTCCGGTTACCGTTGCCCAGCGCACAACGCTCGGCTGAATGCCACTATGACCCACGCCACCGGGCAGGCCGTTGATGTTCAGGTGGCATCAGGCAGGGCCTACCGGTTAATCCAATTAGCCCAAGAAGAAGGCTTCACCGGTATAGGGGTAAAACAGAAGGGGCCGTTTAAAGGGCGATTCCTTCACCTGGATGACCTTGAATCAATACCCGGCGAGCGCACCCGCCCCACAGTGTGGAGTTACTAATGATTGCAGCCATATCCAATCTACTCGGCAAGGTCATAGACAAAGCATTCCCAGATAAGACTGAAGCCAATCGCCTCAAAGCGCAGGTGGATTCGCAACTGATTTCAATGGACCTGGAGGAGCTGAAATCAGCCTCTCAGATAATCACAGCAGAAGCTAAGGGGGAGTCATGTCTACAAAGAAATTGGCGGCCAATAACGATGCTCACATTCGTCGGACTGATTATGGCGCACTGGGTAGGGTGGACAAGTCCAAACCTGAGCGAGGAACAGATTCTTGCCCTCCTGGAAATAGTAAAAATCGGCCTCGGTGGTTATGTCGTGGGGCGCAGCGCTGAGAAAGCAGCTAAGGCTTGGAAGCAATCATGACCCTACACGATGCAATGCGGGAGATACCCGATAAGGCCAGTTATATGACTGCTGTAGGTGCTGGCACTTTTGCCGGTTGGCTCGCTGATAACTGGCTTGGCCTTGTAGGTGTAGTGATAGCTGCATTGGGCCTGGCAGTGAATTGGTACTACTCACACCAGCGGCATAAGTTGATGAGAGAGCAGCAAGGAAATAGTGATGCCGGCACCTGAAGGAAACCAGTTTTGGAAGGCTCGAACAAAGCATGGCCGTGACAAGCTGTTTGCTAGTTCTGAATGCTTGTGGGAAGCCTGTTGTGAGTACTTTGAATGGGTAGAGGAAAACCCTCTATTCGAATCAAAACTGTTTTCATACCAAGGCGCAATTAGTGAAGGCGTCATACCCAAGATGCGAGCTATGACCATATCTGGGCTTTGCTTATTTCTGGATATAGACCGCTCAACCTGGACTGCTTGGAAGACCGACGAAGGTTTTTCCACAATCGTTTCGCGAGTGGAAGAGGTTATCTATTCACAGAAGTTTGCAGGTGCAGCAGCTGACTTGTTGAACCCCAATATCATTGCCCGTGAGCTGGGTTTAAAGGATGCAAACACCCATGAGGTATCAGGCCCCAATGGCGGCCCCATAGAGCACTCTATGACTCTGGCTGAAGCCAGCAGTCTCCTCAAAGAAGCCGGCATTGACCCTGACACCATATGAACAAGCTGCAATTAGCGGCAGCAATCAAACTGGTCAGGCAAGAGCGCGAATTCCTCCAGACCGTACCTCCAAGGCTTCGGGAAATATTCACCACTGATAAGCGGACAATCGTTTTAGTTGGTGGCCGTGGCTCGGCAAAGTCATTTACTGCGGCAAAGCTAATAGCCAAGCGGGTTGCTCAAGGGCAGCGGTGGCTATGCGCTCGCGAGTTCCAGAACAGTATTGATGACTCCGTTCATGCGCTGATGAAGGCGCAAGTCGATGAGTTAGATTTGCCTGGACTCAGATACGACGCAACCCGGGTATATGGCCCTGACGCTGGTGGTGCTTTCTATCGCGGCCTGGCTCGCAACCTTGAGAGCCTGAAGTCAACGTTCAACCTGAATGGCGTTTGGGTAGAAGAGGCCCGCACCATGTCTCAGGCCAGTATCGACATACTCGGCCCAACGGTGAGGGAAGAAGGCTCACAGCTGCTGTTTACCCTCAACAGGGGCAGCAGTAACGACCCATTCAGCAAGCATTACTTGGCCCCCTACGAGAAGCACTTAGCCAGGGATAAGCGCTACGAAGATGATGACATTCTCATCATTGATATTAACTTCGACGACAACCCCTTTTTCCCCAACGTCCTGGAGAAGGACAGACTCAGAGACAAAGAGAAACTGCCCCGGGCCAAGTATGAGCATATTTGGTTGGGCGCTTATGAGGATTCAGTGGAAAACGCAATTATTGAGCCGGACTGGTTTGATGCTTGTGTCGATGCCCATAAGAAGCTTGGCTTCGGCGCTGTTGGCCAGGAGCGGATTGCATACGACCCAGCAGACTCAGGCGATGCTAAAGCAGTGGCCTATATGCACGGCTCTATTCTGCTTGATGCGCAAAACACTGAGGCCGGTGACCTGGATAGCGCAACCGATTGGGCGCTGAGCTTTACCAATGACCACAAGCCTGACGCATTCCTCTGGGATGTAGTGGGCGTTGGTGCAGGTCTTAAGAAGCAGGTCACTGACGCACTGGAAGGCAAGAAGATAGAGATAGAGGGCTTTAATGGCGCTGCCGCACCGGTAGACCCCGATGCTATTTATCAGCCAGAAGATGGCGAAATCAAAGAGCCTAAAACCAACAGAGAAACATTCGCTAATCGCCGTGCTCAATTCTATTGGATGCTGCGAGACAGAATGTTCAAAACCTTCCTGGCAGTTGAGAAGGGCAAATACATCAACCCTGATGAACTGATAAGCATCAACTCTGAAATTAAAGAGCTTGCACAACTTCGCTCTGAGGTTTGCCGCTTGCCGCGCAAGTATGTGGCCGGAGGCAAAATCCAGCTTTACAGCAAGCAGGAAATGAAATCCAAATTCCAAATTGACTCGCCCAATATGGCCGACGCGCTAATGATGTGCATGGCTGAGGTGACCGTCGATGATGATGACTTCGATTACTCACGCTCTAACCCTGGAATCCGTTACTGATGGCAAAAACTAAAGGCGAAATTCTGAAGCTGGCTGAGCAGTGCATTCAGCTATCAGAAGGCGATGACGATTCCACTAATTCCGATGACCGTGCCCAGGCCTACAAGTATTACTACGGCGAGCCATTCGGCAATGAGCGTGAAGGGCGTTCCGATTATGTAAGCCGTGATGTATTTGACGCTGTGGAGGATGCCAAAGAGATTTTATTAGAGGTGTTCGGCTCCAACCGAGAGACTGTGAAGTTCACCCCGCAAGACCAGAATGACGTGTTGCAGGCGAAGCTGCGCACCAGCTACTGCAACCGGGTATTCAATAAAAACAATTCTGGCTATTCAATCCTTCACGACTCTATCCAGGATGCGTTGCTAGCAAAGAACTGTACGGCCAAGGTCTACTGGAATGAAGAGACCGAATATAAAACTGAGCAGGTGCAGGGCATCACAGTTGAAGCTTACGAGCAGCTTGAAAGCTCTGAGGCTGAGATTATCGAGGCTGTGCAGGATGAAGCCAACGGCCTGATTGATGCTGAGCTGAGAGTGCCTGTTGATGCCTCTCGTGTTGCCGTAGAGGTTATTGCTCCTGAGCGTATGGTTAGAGACCCGAACGCTACTGAACCGGGCAAGGCCCGCTTCTGGGGGGAGAAAAGCGAGGTAACACGCTCTGAATTAATCGAGATGGGCTTTGACCCCAAATCAGTGGCTGACCTGACTGCTGACGGTGATTCCCGGGATGAAATGGAAGAGCAGGCCCGTGAAGGTGTAACGACCGGTGATGACCTGCTTGGCGAGCCCTCGCAAGAAACCCTGGAGCTTTACGAGCTGTTTATCTGGTGGGATGACGAAGGCGATGGCATTGCACAACTGCACCAAGTCTTTAAGGTTGGCAATACCATCCTTGAGACTGAAGAAGTGCAGCGGATGCCGTACTTCAGCTGGGCAGCGCTGAGGGTTGCGCACCGATACGATGGCTTATCTACCCACGACATCATTGGTGATATTCAAAAGCTGAAGTCGACCATCAAGCGGCAGGTAGTAGACAACCTGCTGATATCCAACAATCAATCCCGTGTTGCCCGGCAGGGTGCGTTTGTTAATCCTGCTGATTGGATTGATAACCCTGTTGGTGCAACTCATTGGCTCAGCAAGACTGCAGCGGGACCGATAACAGACCATGTGATGGCAACCCCGGCCCCACAGCTAACACCGCTGACTATGCCTGCCCTGGAGATGCTGAATCAGGATAAGGAGCACCGGGCCGGCGTGTCTCGTTTAACTTCGGGGCTTAATCAAGACGTTATCAGCAACCAAAACGCAGACGACATGATTAACCGCATGACCAGCGCAGCAATGCGGCGAATGATGGGCATGGCCAGGCGTTACGCCGAGCTGTTTTTAATCCCGATATTCCAAGAGATTTACACCTTAGCCCTCGAGCACGACCAAGAAGGACTGCTAGCGGAGGTTGATGGCGAGTGGCAGCAGCTCAACCCGCAGGAAATGGGCGAGGGCGTTGATATGGAGGTAACCACGGCCCTTACCCCAGATGATGCCGAGATGCGCGCGCGCACGTTGATGGTGCTGCATAACTCGTTGACTCAGGGTGCTCAGATGGACCCCTCACTGCAGTCCATCTACTCACCGCAGAATAAATACTCGGTACTGCGCGAGATATTCAAACTGTCCGGCCAGCCTTCACCGGAATTCCTGACTGATCCAAATAGCACCCCGGCACAACTGCAGAAGCAGTTAATGCAGGCCCAGCAGCAACTGCAGCAGATGACCATGCAAAACCAGCAGCTCCAGGCGGTATTGCAGCAGTTCAATCAGCAGGAGCTTGGTATCAAGGCTCAGGATGCACAGACGCGGCAGGTTAAGGCGATGGGAGAATTAGACCTCAAGCGCCAGAAGCAAATGACAGATGCCTCCCTTGGCGACCGTAAGCAGTCCTTGGCTGAAGACGCTGAAGCCCATGACCAAACTATCGATGAGCTGGAACTCGCTCTTGAGCGCCGGCAGGACCGCAACGTAAACATTTAATCCTATGAAAAAACTACTTAAGCGGGTTGCCAATACCTGCCTGCCAGCCCGTGCGCGCTCGGTACTTGCCAAACAGCTTTGGGATAGTCCGGCCTTTAAGCAGGCGGTTAAGGACGTGGTGGCCGATATCCAAAGCGAGTGGCTCCACTGTGAAAACCCGCAACAACGCGAGGAGCTGCACCGCCAATCCCGCGCTCTGCACCGCGTCACTGAAAAATTAAACAGCTACTACCAACCAACAGAGGAATAACCGGCCATGTTAGAAAATTCTGCAATCGATGCTGCTCTTTCCGAAGTACTGGGCGAGTCCGGTGACTCAACTGAAACAGCTGAATCTGAAACTTCTGCTGACGATTCCACAGAGACTACGACCGAAGGTGAGAGTGAAACTACCGGTGAAGCCGATGGTGAATCCTTGGAGCAGGGCAGCGAAAGGGAGCAAGACGAAACAGAAACTGAAACAGGGGAGGAGGGCGAAGACACCAGCGAAGAAAGTGAATCAACCGATGAACCCTCTCTTGAGGTGGATGGCGAGAAAGTATCTCTTACCCAGGTGAAGGCCTGGAGGGATGCCGAGAAAAACTATCAAGCTACCCACTCCAAAAGGCAACAAAAACTCGCGGACACCCAAAAGCAGGCTGACCAGAAATACCAGCAACTCGACCAGGGTTTGCAGTTCCTGGAAAACCAACTGAAAGGCCCGCTAGCTCAGTTCGACAGCGTTAACTGGCAAGAGCTACAAGCTAATGACCCAGCCAAGTATCAGGAGCTACAAGGGCAATACAAGGTTGCTCTACAGGGCTTTCAGCAGGTTGAAGGCGCTCGCAAAAAGCTGCAGGAGCAGGCCGAGGAGCAGCGCAAGGCAGACCATCAGCGCAAGGCCAAGGAGGCTGTCGAAACCCTGCAGGAAATGCACACAGACTGGAGCAATGAGCTGTATCACTCGGTGCTGAAGTACGCAGTTGAGAAAGGTGTGCCCCAGGAAGAAATAGCCAACGAAACCCGCCCCTGGGTGATTTCCGCATTACTCAACCAGATGAAGGCCGAGCAGACCCAAGTCAAATCCAAACCTAAACCCCAGACAGTAAAACGCACCATTAAGCAGAAGGCGGCACCGAAGCGCACTGACCCGAAAGTGAAGAGTAAGGCGGAAATGTCTGCTTTACGCAAGCGGGCACTAAAAGGTGATGCCAAAGCTGAAGATTTTTTGATTGATAAAGTTCTGCAAGATGCGGGCGCCTACTAAGGAATTTAAACCGTGACTACTACCTATGAAGTTGTCGGCAATGCCGAAGATATTGATTCCATAATCCACTCTGTATCAACGGTGGATACACCTATGCATAACCTAGCCCGCAAGGGTAAGGCTGACGGCATTCTTGTGCAGTGGCAGCAGCGTGAACTGGCCCCGCCAGGAGAGAATGCGCAGAAGGAAGGCGCAGATGCTGGGGATCCGCACTACACCGCGACAGAAATGCTCAATAACCACACGCAAATCTTGGAAAAGGTTTTCGAGATATCGACCTCACAGGAAGCAGTAAAAAGTCATGGCCGCAAGTCTGAAATCCGTGACCAGGGCAAAGTGAAGGCCAAAGAGTTGAAGCGGGATATTGAGTACGCTTTTACCGGGAATTGGGACGCGACACCAAGCGGTGGCAACGTCGGCACTGCACGGCGTATGAAGTCTGCGGGCTATCAAATCAATGCGGCCAACCGCATTGATGCATCCGGGTCTGCATTGGATAAGGCTAATATGGAGACCTATATCCTTGATGGTCTCCAGCTGACGTATGAAGCGGGCTCTCAGGTCGATACTGTTTACCTTACTCCCACTCAATCTCGCATTTGGTCTGATATTGCAAGGGCGGAAGGGCGTACCCGTGATGTAAAAGGCAGCACGGTGGTGAATTTTGTAGATACCTATGAGACGCCTTTCGGGCCTGTTGCTATCGCGCTGGCCCGCAACCAAGACCCTGAAACAATTCTGGGCATTGATAGTGATTTGTGGCAGGTAGACACGCTGCAAAAAACCAAGCTGGAATCACTGCCAAAGACCGGCCACGCAAAGAAAATGATGTATTCAACAGAGCTGACCCTGAAGTGCCTTAACAACAAAGGCTCATTCATGGTGAGTGGAGTGAATTATCAATAAAGCAAAATAAACTGGATAGGAGAGGGAGCCCACGGGCTCTCTTTTTTTATGCTCGAAGATTTTGTAATTCAAGATGACAGGGTGATTCAGGTTCGTGCGAGCAATGACAATACCCTGAAAAAGAATGCAGCAGACCGCAGAGAGTTGGCGCTGGCATGGTTGAGGCAGAACCCAGAAATTAGGCCTGTTGCAACTCTCGATACAACCATTCAATTTGAAATTATCAAAAAATATGGACCTGAAATGGACCCCATCCGTGTAGGAAAAATGACCGATACGGAATACAGAAAGTTTAAGCGTATTCTGGCAACCGAATATCCAGCCCTTTGTATCAAACAGTCTCAGCGTTATCACCACGGTAATTAATATGGCTATCACCAATTACAGCGAGCTGAAATCTGCAATTGCAGGGTGGTTGGAGCGTGAGGACTTAGCCTTGCGCATCCCGGAATTTGTCGCTTTGGCAGAGAGGAAGATTTTTCGCAGGTTCCGCACTCCAGCGAATGAGCGCACCGTACTCGAAGACCGTCGCGCTGATGAGGGTGCCGAGTGGCTGCTTCCAACTCACTTCCTGGAGTGCAAGCGCCTGATTGTTAATGGTGTCACCCTGACCCGCATCACGGATACTGACTATTACGGCAGGCCGCCCCAGACAGGACAACCCAGATTCTTCTTCCGCTATGCCAACCGCCTCAAGGTGTGGCCAGCGCCCGCTGAGGATTACCGCTGGGTGCTGAATTATTGGACTGACATGGAGCTCACCGACGAATATCCGCAGAACACAGTGCTGCCGGTGGCGACGGATCTTTATCTATTCGGCGCTTTGGCGGAAGCCGAGCCCTATCTGATGAATGACAGCCGGATTGCGATGTGGAAGGCGAAATTTGAAGAAGGGTTGACGGAGTTGAATGACATGGCCGAACGCGCGGAGATGGCGGGGTCGGCAAGCATTAGTGGAGGGGCCTACTAATGGGAACCGGCTTCTATCATCCGAATGATAATGACCCGCAAATGGTCGAGGCCCAGGACGCGCAGAGTTATGCCAACTTGGCGAAAGACTGGGCCATCAAAATGGATGGTCCGGTGCAGGGCGAGAGTTATTCCTCACAGTGGAATGCCACCTTGTCAGCCCAGAGTGCTGGCGAGTCTGCTGCTTCCGCCTATCAAGCCCAACAATTCAAGAGCTTGTCGGCCGAGTATGCCAACGCTCCAGAGGACATTTATGTAACCGGTACTTCAGATTACTCCTCCTATCACTGGTCGCTAAAGTCTCAGGCTTACAGCAATTCCGCCCAAGCGTCCGCTCAGGGGTCCGAACAATGGGCACAGATAGCGCAGCAGGCGGCTACCGGAAATGCATTTCGAGAAATTAGTGATACGACTTACACAATCACAGAGGGAGATAACGGATACACGCTTTGGTTCACGGCTAGCGTTCCAGTCACTATTACCGTTCCTGGCGAGACAGCATTAAGCATGGGGGCCAATATTTCAGGGCGGGCAGTGCAGGCTGGGATAGGGGAGCTGCATTTTGTCGATGACGGTGAATCTGCCATACATTCTCCCAACAATTACACACTAAGTATGGGGCAATATGCCTCGGTGGACTTCCTTCGCAAGGATGCCAATACATGGCACCTTAGCGGCGACCTTACTGAATACGTGGCTATTTGGAGCCTGATACATGAAAGCGAGGCGGCGGGTACTCCCGGGGGGCGCATTCAAGGTGGCGCTGTCTCTGTAGGTAACAATTTCTTTTTATTTGGCGGCAGAAACAATAACGGCACATACAATGATATCTGGAAGTTCGACCCCAGTGATGACAGTTGGACTCAATTGATGAGCGGAGCTACCAATCGTCGAAGCTTTTCAATGACGGTAGACCCTAACAGCTCAAAAATCTATATATATGGTGGTATAGACGGCTGGGGGATGAGACTTGGCGACTTTTGGGTGTATGACATTGATGGGGATTCATGGGTTTCGCTCACTGCGCCAGGGGTAAACCCTCGTCACTCCTCCTGTCTCGAATGCGTTAACTCAAAAATATATCTTTTTGGCGGTTGGGATGGTGCCACTGAAAATAACGATGTGTGGGAATACGATATTACTGCCGGGTCTTGGACGCAGAAAAGTAGCGGGGGACCATCTGTCGGTATTAGATCATCCACTGTTGTCGGTACTGATATCTATCTCCATGGGGGATACTCAAGCGGTTATATTTCTACCTTGTGGAGATATGACGTCGTAGCTGATTCATGGTTACAGATGTCCGATTCACCAATCGGCGTTTACAGTCATGCCCTAAATACCTACAACGGAAAGATATATTCGATTGGTGGGTCAAGCGAAGATGTAACAATTAATTCCGTGTTTGAATTCGATCCTGTTGAAAATAATTGGACTCAACTTGGAGATATGCCTCTTGTGAGGAGAGTGCACCAATCTGCCGAAGTCGGTGGAAAGATTTTCATCTACGGTGGAATTCTGGATTCGGGAGATTGGTCTGGTGATTTTTGGCTTTATGATGTTGCCGCTGAATTGGGGTCATAATTATGCCGCTAGAGAATGCCAATTATATCTCCGAATTAGACCCTAATAATCCACTAGACGGCGAGGGTGCGGGTCAGGGTGACGACCATCTACGGGTAATTAAGCGGGCTATTAAGCAGACGTTCCCGAACTTCTCTGGACCAGTGGAGCTAACTGATGCAGAACTGCAAGGGTTACCGCAAAACCTGCTGAATGGTGTTGAAGCAACTATCAATTTTCTGCTTCCTCACACTGAGCAAAAGGGATCGATCAAGCCCTGGTCTACTGCCTATGCACCAGTGCCATCAGGCTGGCAATTGTGTGACGGCACCAATAATACACCGGACCTTCGCGGGCGTTTTATCGTCGGCTCCGGCGCTGGTTATGCAGTTGGCAACACCGGTGGTGCTAGCACTAAAACCACAAACAGTAGCGGCGACCACAATCATGGAGGTTCCACTGCGGGCCACGCGCTGACTATTGCGCAGATGCCACCCCACAATCATGACAGTGACCAGTATTGGTCAACAAACAAGAATGAAAGCTCCTCTATCGGGCCGGACTATGACCCCAGTGATAAAGACGGGCGGCCAGCATCCATTAAATCGCAGGGGGGCGGTCAGGCACATAGCCACGGTATTGGGAGTAGCGGCTCCCATACGCATTCTGTTGACGTGCGCCCACCATATTATGCACTTGCTTGGATAATAAAAACCTCTGAAATCACCAGTGATGATATTGCTGACTTGCTGGCTGAGTTGAGCGGCGATGAGGATACCTAATGGCTTTCTATCCTATCCGGCAACTGGGGGAGCGCGGTATTAATGTCGATACCCCTCCATTCGAGTTGCCCGTCAATGAATTTTCGGCCGGCAAAAACGTCCGATTTGCCAACGGCGCGGCACAGACTATGCCATCGCCGAAAATACTAGAAGCTCTGGCAGAAGCTCCCGTATTGGGTGCCGGCTGGATTTCCGATGGTGTACCGCAACTGGCCTATGCCTCGCAAACAGAGCTGTACATTCGCGAGAATGAAATCTTTGTTAACCGCACCAACAGCGCAGATTTTTCTAACGGATATTCTCCGTCAGAAAACTGGCAATCGCTGGTGTGGGGCGAAAGCGTGATATTCAATAATGGTGTAGATGTGCCGCAGATTCTTGAGCCGGCGGATACGGAATTTAAAGCGCTACCTAACTGGCCAGCTAACCTCCTACGAGCCAAATTGCTCCGCGGTTACAAAAATTTCATGGTGGCCCTGGGTATTACCGAAGGCGGGGTCAGCTATCCGAACACTGTGCGCTGGTCCACTGAGGCGGAGCCAGGCCAAGTCCCCTGGACCTGGGATGTGGCTGACCTGTCTGGCCTTGCTGGGGCTAATCCGGTGGACTCCGGGGCAAGTGAATTGGTTGACTGCTTGCCCTTGGGCGGGGCCAATATTATCTATTCTCAGGATGCCACCTACTTGATGCAGTTTGTCGGTGGGCAATATGTATTTGCCTTCGACAAACTGCTCGACCAAGGCATTCTTTGTCGGGATGCTGTGGCCGCGTTCGACAAGTTTCACTTTGTAATTGGTTCTACTGAAATTTTTGTACATGACGGTTCCAGTACTCGACCGGTAGCGCATCGGAGAGCGAATAAAACTTTTTACAATGAGGTGGGTGACCGCACCAAGGTGCGTTGCGTAGCCAACCATAAAACCAAAGAAGTATGGACCTATTACACTACAGGCGCGGGTAATACTAACCGGGCCATGGTTTACAACTGGCTGGATAATACCTTCACGTTTGTAGATGTGCCGAGCGTTGCTTGTGCAGTCTTTGCACCCAAACAGGGTGAAATTGTGACCTGGGAGGAGCTGACGCAGAGCTGGGCGGACCTTACCCAGAGTTGGGGTGAATTTGCTGATACCGCTTTCTATCCGGTGATGTATTACTTCAGTAGCGACGGAACGGCCCACACCCTACAGGAAGCCGACTTCCTCAGCACAGCGAGCACAACTCAATCGGTTTACCTGGAGCGCACCGGCATCGACCTGGACCAGCTGCTGAAAGCGCCTACAAAGCAGTGGAAATTGATTCGGCAAATTGTTCCGCAAATCCATGGTACAGGCAAAGTTCGCATCACCGTAGGCGGGGCCTCAACGGCCATGGGTGACGTGCACTGGCGCCAGCCTCGGGAGTTCGATGTGGCCGAAGGGCTCAAGGTGGATGTACGGCTCAAGGCTCGCTATCTCGCCATCAAAATCCAATCCGTAGACGCCGGATTCTGGCGGCTGACCGGCTGGGACCTGGACCTGATTCCGGTGGATGGCCGATGAGTTACACACCGGGACCGGCGCAGCCGAGAAACCTTGAGGAGCTGTGGCGGTATTTACAGGCGGAGCTGGGCAAGATACAGCGCGCTTTTACCGATTTGGAGGCGCTAGCGCCTCTCTACCGTGAGCCGCCACGACGCCCGCCGCTGGGACTGTTGGTGACTGCCGATGGCACAGACTGGGACCCCGGACAGGGGAAGGGTTTGTATATCTGGGAAGGAAGTGCCTGGGTGCAGGTGCATGCGCTGTGAGGTCAGAGAGAATCAAACCTGTTGCCCAAGGGTGTTGAGAACAAGGAAGTCAATGAAAGAGCTTGACGTATGGAGTGTATCCAGCGTGCACTAAATCCGCGTGTGGTGATTGGGGAATAAGTAGCTTCTCGGAGACTGCCTGAGTATCGCCTTAAGCAGGTGGGGATTAATTATAGCCACACCATTAGAACATTGGCGCAAATTTACTTCTTGAGAGGAGGCCGCTGCCAAATTGGTCTAGCCTGAAATCGTGACATATATTTGGGGCCAACAGCACCTAGCTATGACTTGGCTCAAAGATTGAGATCGGATTATTTATATTTAGGAGGTGCTTATGGTCCATTCAAAAGGTGGTACAAATCCTTCCTTTGCAAATGATAGGGATATTTACCCCAAAGGAATTAAATCTGAGAATTACAAACTAATAGACTTTACTAAAATTAAGGTGGTTAAAGGTATTACAGGGGAATACGTGCTAACTGTATGGGGGAAAAATGACCCTGATATAGAGCCTTCACTTAATCCAAGACAATACCCATTGAATCCGGATTATTATGAGATAGAAGTAATAGGAAAATGCCTGAGTAGTCCCCCCCCTAAAAATGTGAAAAGATTCCCACTTGATTTAGACCTTAAAAACTATATGGGTGAAAAAGGCATAGAAGTTATTGGTGCGACCAATTCTGTTAAGTGGGACTTGCCAGAGGGGTAGAGGGGCTTTTTCCATCGAATCGCCTAGCCGTGTATAGCTCTATTGCGGCTATGGCGATTCCTTCGGGTTGATAGGAGGTGTTAGATTTATAGCTTTCTTATGTTTTCCAAGTATAAATCGTAGTCCCGCCAAGGCCCACTGTTTGGAACACCAGCCATTATGTCTTGAGTTATGAGTGTAAGATAGTCTGGTAGGGTATCCACACGGTGGACGGAAGTAAATTTTGCCCTGCTTGAAGCCTCAATAAAGGTGATTAGGAGGTTGAGTGAATTATTATCTTTAGCATGTATGTTAGAAAGTGTAAATTCAATTCTCTTGCTTAAAATATAAAGCTCAGATAAGAATATGTCCCTAAAATCTTCTTCTTCCTTAAAGCGGTCTAGGAGAAGGTGTATGTTTCCCGGCTTTTTATCTGTATCCTTAAATAAATATTCCCTGAAAACCTTCATTTCTGAGTATTGGTGTGCGTTTTCTAGAGTTATGTTTATTTCTTTTTGGTTGTCAGGCTTATTTTTTTCAATTCTGTTGATGCATTGAAATGTAATTGCGTCCCTGAAGACTCCATAGCTTCTTAGAAGCTGGTCGATTAATATTAAGTGCCTATCTCTTTCCAGTTTTGATGCTCTTTGTTCAGCGATATAATTTAAGAACGCACCAATGAGTACTATTCCAAGTAGCGCTTCAGAAGCGGCCAATACGCGGCCAAGGGTTCCAGATGGGTTAAAATCTCCATAACCTAATGTTGTAACTGTGACCACGCTAAAGTAGACACTTTCTAAAAACCCAACATTATCTTTTCCTTCGATTGAATTGGTTAGCCAATAAATTAGCGAATATACAAAAATCATTAGAATGTAGAGCCAGAAAATCTTTCTTGGTGTTGACCCAAGAAAGGTCCTTCTCAGGAATCCATGACCCTGCTCTATTGGCTGTGCCAAATTTTTCTCTTCCAGAGTAAGTGTTTCACTAGACATGGGAGTTTTAATGTTCGCCTTCAAGTTGTTATTTATTGATCCTAATTTCTTATTATTACGCTGGTGACTTCTTCTGTAAATGAATCATATAAATTAAAAGTAGGCTGCTCCCATGAAATTCAATTATGGATACAACCCCTACATGCCCGACTGGGATACCCGGTACAGCCCGGCCCTCTCCCTAATTCAGCAACCTCAAACCCAACAGCAATCCAGCATTAACCCAATGCAGGCCATGAGCTGGTACAACAAATTTGCTGGCGGCGGTGCCCCTGGTGCAGGTAGCACGGCAAGCGGTACCGCGAGCAGTGGTGCGGCAGGTGGTTCCAGCTGGATAGCTTCTCTCGGTCCCTGGGCGGCGTTGGCTGTACTCATCGGGGTAAATGAAAACGAAGCCCGCAAAGGGGGATATCGCGATGAGGATGACAAGGGCTACGCCCTGGACCTACTCGGCGGCAAGGTATTCGAGCAGGACGCCACTTACCGCTGGAAAGACGACCTCAATGATGCAGTGCCAGGCTCTGGCAGCATGGTTGAATCAATGGCAAACCTCGGTTCTCTGGATTTCTCCAACGCTGGCAAAGCGTTTGAAGATGGATTGAAAGAAGACCCATTAATCAAAGGCATTCTCAGCCTCTTCTAATAGGTGAAACATGGGATTTTTAGACGGTCTTATGGGTGGTGGTGGCGAGTCCAAAAGCCAGAGTTACTTGGATGAGGACCAGAAAGGCTACCTGAATGATATTTGGGGAGAAGGGCAAAGGCTCTACAACTCCGGGCAATCTCCGGTCGCCGACCTCAGCCCGGAAATGCAGCAATACATCCAGGCTGCAATGGGGTTTGGCAACACCGCCAATGGCTATGCCAACCAAGTATCTGGTGCGGCCAATGGCTTCGGCAATACAGCCAATGTGATGCAGGATTATTTGACCCAGGTAATGAGCGGGGGCGGCTACCAGGCCCCAATTCAAAACGGTGTTGATATGAACACCGTAAATTCCCTGGTTAACAACGATGTTTTAAATTCGCAAATTACCGCCAGCACCCGCGACATATACCGCGACCTCAACGAAAACCAATTGCCGGGCATCGCCTCTGGGGCGGTTTCTACGGGTAATACTGGCTCGACGCGCCGAGGGGTTGCCGAAGGTATTGCTATGCGCGGCGCAGACGACAGGGCCTCAGATGTGGCCGCAGGTATCCGCTCCAATGCCTATAACCAAGCCGTGCAGGTTGCGGCCGGCCAATCCAGCGCAAACCAGGGGGCTCAGCTTGCAACGAATAATCTCAACACATCCCTGGCCAGCAATAACTTCGGTACCGCTGGCAATCTCTTCAATACCGGATTCGGCAACGCCTACAACATGGGCGCGGGTGGTGTGAGCATGATGGGGCAGAGCGGAAACGCGATGCAAAACTATATGCAGCAGGTAGCCATGGCGCCCTGGCAGAAACTGCAGCTTTATCAGGGCTCGATTGGCTCTCCAATTGTTCTCAATGAATCTACCCAGGCGGGAGGCAGTAATGGAGCCGGGGGAATCCTGGCCGGTATCGGCGGAATCATGCAGGGCATGGGGTAAGCCCCACAACTGAAACTCAATAGGATAGAGAAATGCCAATACTCAGCATGGGCGAGCCTATCGGGGCGCTCGACCAGAATTTCATAGAACCCCAACAATCCCCCACCTTCGATTCCTCAAACCCTTTTGCCCGCACCATCGACCGATACGAACAGCAGCTAATTGAAAACCAGAGTGAAGTTGAAAAGCTGAAGGGCAATAAATGGGCCCGGATTGGACGCATGTTAACCGCTGCCGGCGTAGGTCTAAATGGTGGTGACCCCTCGCAAGTTTACCAGGGCTACAACAACCAATTATCCGCTCTGCAAAATCATAGAGACAGGCTCAATTCTGGGATTGAGGAAATGAACCTGAAGCGGGCAATGATGGAGCGGCAAGGCGCAGGCTCAGCGGACACTGTGGGCTCCCCGCTAACACTCGCTAACGGTAATTATGGAATCGCTGTTAAAAACCCGGACGGCTCAACAGAGGTGCGTGACCTGGGTGTCCGGTTTGACCCTAAAGTGCACAGAATCGGTGACCAGCTTTTGACAACCACCGGAGGTAACACACCGGTCGAACTTTTAACTAATGAGCAGCTTAATAAAATTCTTGAGCAGCGTATGAAAAACGAGAAGGGCAAGATTGATTTAAAAACGAATTCTGATGCTGAAAAAACTGCAGCGCTTAATGCTAAAACCTTCAAGGCATATCAGGCCGCTATGCATGGTCTCTCTAACAGGATGGAGCATACGGCTACAAACCCACTCACCGGCTCCTTACCGGCACTAACTCCAGAGGCGCAGGCGGCTGAGGGTGCTGTTTCTGCAATGGCCCCGATTCTGAAGTCTCTGTTCCGTGAGGCTGGTGAGGGCGCTTTCACCGATAAAGACCAAGAGCTGCTGCTTAACATGGTTCCGACTCGAAAAGACCATCCTGAAGCGCGAAAAGCAAAGATTGAAATGATCGATCGAATTGTTCGTGCGAAGCTCGGAATCAGTTTTGAAGACATCGAGCGTGACGGCCCCGAGGCGGCAGCTGACGCCGCCAACATAAATAAAGACCCATTGGGGATTCGATAAATGGCTTTAACTCTCGCAGAAATACGCAAGCAATACCCAGAATATTCAGACATGAGCGACGAGGCTCTGGCGCGCAGCCTGCACCAGTCGTATTACAGCGATATGGAGTTCGGCGAGTTCGCCGGCAAGATTGGCTACACACTGCCGGACCCTGCGGGCATTAACCAGCCAGGGTCTTTTGAGCGATTTGTGGACAATTCCGTTGGAGAATTTGAAGTATTGGGCGCGGTGGGGTCATCCATTCTGGCAGAGCCCGTTTCCGGTCTTGCGGGCATTGCCCAATCGTTAAACCCCTGGGCTAAGCCGGGAGCCGGTGCCGACGCTGTGGAGGCGACCCGTGACTTTCTCACCTATCAGCCCCGCACCAAGGAGGGGCAGGATAAATTAAATACGATAGCCGGCTACATCGAGCCTATTGGTGAGGCCATGGAGTATGTTGAAAAGGGCTTGGGTGATGCGACCTATAACGCTACCGGAAGCCCAGCGCTGGCTGCCGGTGCCGCCACTGTGCCGACGGCAGCATTGGAGTTGGCGGGCGTCGGCCTCGGTAAGGGTGCCGCTCGGGTCAAAAAAGCCACCCCAGAGAATGTTAAAACGGAACTGGCTCGGCTCGGAGTGGACCCCGCCCAAGTATCGGATGACTTGGCCGTAAAGGTGGCGAATGAGTTAAACGCTGACGGCGACTTCTCCGGTGATGCTTTGGTGGGAGTCCTTGAAAATGTCGATATGCCAGAGGATTGGCTACCAAAGACTCGCGCAGAACAGCAGGGAATTGAGACCGGCAACTTTGACCTATGGCGCAAACAGAACGAGGCCGCTGCCGGTGTCTATGGTAGCGACGCTGAGCAGGCGGTTAACCGCTTTACGGATTTCCGCGAGCGCCAGCTGGGCAAGGTAGTGCAGAGTCAGATGGATAGCTTGGGGCCGACTGAGGGGGCTAGTTCGCTCGCCATCAATGCAGGGCTGCTCTATGACGGTATCCTCTCCAAGGTGGAGAATGCCAGGCAGGCTAAGACAGACGCATACACCAGGGTGGAAGATATCGCGAAGCATCGCGGCCCGATGATGGCCGAGGGCTCCGTTATGCAAGAGGGATTGGGAGCAGCCTATCGCGGGTTTGATGGCGATATCAAGCTTGCCAGCAAGACAGAGACACCCAACGCCTACGGGTTGTATGAGGAGCTTCAGGCAGCACTGCGCGGTGAAAAGTCTTCCGACCTGCCGGGCGCCCTTACAGTTGCGACCAACAAGATGGAAAGCCTGGACAATTTTGAAAGTCTGCGCCGTCGAATATCTGCTGCTGAGCGGGCCGCGGCCCCGGGCTCTGCCGACCAGGCACTACTTGGGCAAGTGCGTCGGCAATATGACAGCTGGCTGGATGAGGCAGTGGAGAGTGGGAAATTTTTCGGCTCGCCCGAGCAGCTGGACGCCCTCAAAGAAGCTCGCCGCCTTAATCGTGAATATATGCAGATAGTCAAAGGCACCCACAAGGATGGCAAGCCCACGGCACGTACTCGCATTATCAATGATGTCGTGAATGGCCGTAGCACTCCTGAGGAGGTGGTCAACAAGATTATCGGCGGCACCGGTAAGAAGCAGGGAGCGGCTATCGTTGAAGACTTCAAGCGGCTATTCGGTGAGGACTCCCCGGAATTCGGAGCCCTGCGACAGTCCGCTTTTATGAATATTTTCGGCCCCGCTTTTAAGGTGGCCGATGATGGCAGCCTGCAGCTATCCAGGGGCAGCTATATCAATCGACTCTCTGACCAGCTCAAGAATAATGAGAGCAATCTGCGGGCCTTGTTCGATGAGTCTGAGGTGGGCCGCTGGAAGAAATTTGCGGGCGAGTTGCGGAAGTTACAGGAGGATGTGCGCAAGAAGAACTTTTCGGGCTCCGCGTACCACTTAGCCGGGCCGATGAGTGCACTAGTGGATCGAGTGGGCATCATTACTCAATGGCTGCCGTTTATGCGTGAGGGTGCCGAGAGTGTGAGCAAAAGCCGCCGCTGGCGCGACCTGAAAAAGAGCGGCTTGGCTGAAGGTGATTTCACCGTGTCCAGCGATACCGCTACTTTACTTGGTGCATTACTGGGTGGCGCCCCGGCGCCCTCAGGAGTATCACCGGCGCTACTGTTAAGTGAGGATGATGAGCCTCGTAATCAGGGTGTTCTAGCTGTTAAATAACTTCCCCCTTGGTTCGATGCTGGCCGAAACTGTCAAATCATTGGCAGTAAACCTCAGCCAAAGGCACTTAACGGTTCCGTGCTGGTTTATGCGGATAATGATAATGGGCCGGCTTGATTGGTCAGGTAGATGTTGGGGGCCTAGAATGGGGTGCTTGGGGACGGTCAGGCGAGCTAATTCACATTGGTGTCCATGGACAATGGAAACTTTTCTTGTCCATACATGAGTAAACCGTAAGATTACCGAATTTTTAAGGAGTTCCGTAAGTAGTATAATGTAGCGAAAATACCGAGATAGAGAGACAATTCTTTGCCTTAGTATTCGCTTTGTTAATAAGTTAAAAAGCAGGGACAGTATTTAAAATGAGCAGGTTAGAGCTTGAAGATGTGTTTAATGAGGCGGGGTATCCACACCATACTTTTGTTAAGCCTAAAGAGTACCCTTATTTAAGATCTTCTTTTAAATCTATCGGTAAGCACATCACAGTAGCAGGCCCATCGGGGACAGGTAAAACAACTTTAGTGCGAAAGATGTTGTCAGACTTATCTATAGATGATACTGATATTCTCTGGATTAATGCACGGCAGCATTCAGATGTTGAATCAGGCTTGCAGGTGTTCGCAGAGGAACTTAAGTGTGTTGCGAATTTTAATGAGGTCACAGATCTACTTTCTTTAGTGAAGTTTATAGTAATTGACGATTATCATTTCCTGAGATCTGGTGCCCGACTTGAAATTGGCAAAAATTTAAAGCTCTGGCATGAAAAGGGGGTGAGGTTCGTAATTATAGGGATTGCTGCGTCAGCTGAAGAGCTGTATGGCATTGACCCAGAGCTGGGAATTAGAAATGATCCCTTCAATATAAAGACTCAATCTGAAGAATTCTGTAATCAGCTTCTAAGCTTGGGAGAGACTGCTCTGAAAATCCGTTTTTCAGATGCTCTCCGAAAACAAATTATGGAGGCATCGAACGGTGTTCCTTCGATCGTACATATCATTGCAAAAGTTTGTTGCATAGAAGATCAAATTGAGTACGAACAATCTCAAGTAAAAGTGATAGATAATGAACTTTCAAGGATTAGAGAATCAGTGCTCCGTATGTTTCATGGTAAATATAGAAGTAAACTTGTGGGATTGGCTAAAGGTAAGCAGCAAGCAAAGTCAGTGCACCATACCTACTTTGATATAGTTTCAGGTATTGCTAGTTACAATGGAACAGAAATCCCTACTGAAGCACTCTATAGTTCAATTGTCTCTTCTATTGATGACAAGAAAGATCGACAAAAAAAATCGACATCTTTTTATAATTGCTTGAAAAACCTAAGTGATGTTATTGATGAAAAGGGTTTGAGTGATATTCTTTTTTATAAATCAGGTGAGAAGCATATATCGATTGAAGATCCGTCCTTTCGTTTCTATTTGGATTTGTTAGATATTTCTGAGATAAAAGATAGAATCCATTTGCGAAATTCTGGGTATCCTTATGATGTAGCGGTTTCTTTTTCTGGTGATATTCGGAGTACCGTTGAGGGATTTATATCGGCTTTGAAGCAAAAAGGGCTGAATGTATTCTATGATTTTGATCAGCAGGCTCAATTATGGGGGGCTGACGTTAGAATTAAGCTTGCCGAAGTATATGCTAATGAAGCTTTGTTTATGGTTATATTCTTGTCGGAAAAATATCCGGAAAGAGATTGGACAGACTTCGAATTGTCGGTTGGCAAAGATGCTGCTGAAAAAAGAACACAAGATTATCTACTTCCCTTGAAAGTTGATGATGTTAAAGTTGTTGGGCTTAAATCAACTATTGGGTATGTAGATCTGAGGGAGGTTGGTATTGATAAAGCTGCAGATCTCCTCGCTGAAAAGATAGAGACAGCAAATGCTTAATCTGAATAATAACTAAGGTTTAGCAAAATTTTGACGTCTAAAATCTACTTACGTTTACTTACTTTACTTGTTATGGCCGCCGCACTAAGCGGCTGCTACGAAATCGAGCTCGAGGCCTACGACCGCCAACAGTGGCTCCCCCGCTGGTCTGATACTGATGGTGATTGCCAGAACACTCGCCAAGAGCTGCTGATTCGCCTCTCCCTGGCTCCGGTGACTTTTAGCAACGAGAAGGCTTGTACCGTCGTGTCTGGCTTATGGATGGACCCCTATACCGGTCAGTTTTTCCAAAAGGCTTCGGACCTGGATGTTGAACATATTGTTCCGCTTTCATGGGCCCATAAGCATGGAGGTGCCAGCTGGACACGGGAACAACGCCGTGCCTTCGCCGAAGACCCGGCTAATCTCTGGCTGGTGGATGATGGTCACAATCAGAGCAAGGGTGATAAGGGCCCCGATGAGTGGTTGCCACCTTACCAACCCGCCCGCACCATTTATGTCCAGCAGTTTCAGATCATTGCTGAGAAGTATGGGTTGATGTGATTGGGTGTGCCCCACATACGCGGGGTTGAACCGCTGACTTTTAGTGTCAATGGGGGCTGCTCAAAACATGTCGTTGAACTTAACCATGCCAATATTCTCAATCGTTATTTCTTTTGCGTAACGCTTTAGAGCCTCATCCGTCAAACGGTCTTCTTCCTCGCTTAGCTCGACCATCTCACGCCTGGCTTCTTCTATGGCTTCCTCCAATGTGTTCCCTGTCATTGAGCCGCTTATGAGCGCGTTGATCTCTTGCGCTGTCATTTCAGCAATAAACTCTACGCCCATTCGAGACAGATAAAATTTTGCAACATCATCGGGAAGTTCATCAATTCTGTCTTCATAAAATCGTACTAACATAGTGCGGACTCCCTAATAGTTTTGCCCAACTCTTTGAGGAAGAGCTGCACCTGTGGCAGCTTTTGAGGTTCATAGCGACTCATTCCCCAACCTATGCCGCCTTATAAACCAGTCTAGGCCTTCTATACGAGCGGTTTATGGCGATAGTGGAGAAGTATGGGCTGAAGTTCTCGTAGAAGGAGTCAGCCCAGATGCTGGCACTCTTGAGAGAGTAGGGCGGTTACAGCTCTAGGAGATCGTAGTCAGCCTTAGTTCTTAAAGCAGTTGCCTTACCCTCATTGATGAGTTTCATCGGGCCCTGACAGTTCAGGCCTAAAGAGTTCTCCGGGTTATGAGGGGCAACAGCAAAGAGGCGGTGGCGGGCCTGCAGGCAGAAGTCTACATGCTTCATAGTTCCGCTTGATGCCGCAGACTCCACGATGACAGAGGATTGAGACAGGCCTACTTGAATCCTGTTTCTTGCTACAAAGAAGTGCCTTTGCGGAGATACACCTTCAGGGTGTTCGGATACCCAGAGGCCGCCAGCATCGAGTATTCTCATCGCTAGCTTATAGTTTGCCCGAGGGTTTGCAGTGTGCAGGCCATGGGCAAGCACAGCGATGGTGTCACCCCCGGCTGCCAGGGCGCCCTCATGGGCTGCGGCATCAATCCCCAGAGCAAGTCCACTTATGACAACATTACCTTTGGAGACAACATAGCTCGCGATTCTTCGCGCAATCTCTAGGCCGTTAGGTGAGGCATCTCGAGAGCCAACTATCGCAACGCCAGGCCGATTGAGCAAACTGACATTGCCACGAGCGTACAGTGTTGCTGGCGGATTGGGAGCTTCTTCCAGGCTGGCTGGATAAGCCGGGTTGCCACGTTGGATCTCAACTATTTCCATTACTAAACCGTTTTGCAGAGCGCTAGTGTTAGAACTACGTTTGCACCAGCCTGTTGGAGTAGCCTTTCGGCAACTTGCAGTGAATTTCCGGTGGTAGTCACATCATCTAATAATACCACTATTTCACCTGACACTATCGAATTGGCAGCCACCAAGGAGCTCTGGTGAACACTTGCAGCACGATTTCCGCCCTTATGGAGAGAGGGGATGCTAGATATTCTCTGAAGCAGGTTTCCGCTGTTTCGGATTTCTGGAAAGCTTCCTTTTAGAAGTCTAATCAATGGCCCAAAGCCCTTGTGAGCCTTGCCTGCGGTTGAGGATGGCACTGTTGCGACACTGAAACCTGTGCTTGAGGGTATTGTTGCTCTTAGTTTTGTTGCTACATGATCTGTAAAGAACTGAACAGCTTGTGGGTCGCCATTTTTAAACTTGAGCAGCTGCGCGCTTGCGCCAGTGTGGTTCGGATTGTTTCCTCCACGATAGGGGTGATAGTCGAAGAGGTGCTCTATTGACATAACAAAATCCTTGTAATGCTATCTGTCCTAGTGAAATTTGATTGTAAATATACAGTGGAACTTTATGTTGTAAAAACCGGATTAAATTCGATTAGTCACACCTAAGTAAGGGCATGTTATTATCAATTTTTACTCAGTGAGGGGTGATAGGTTGTACTTTGGTGTAATCCGTGTTTTTGAAAAGCGGAGACTGAAACCTTAGCATTGCTGACAAATGTAAAGCTGAGTAGATGTTATTCAATCAACCAGTCCAGGTTAGCTATGTGCAGCTCTTTATGGAGATAGTGGAGAAGTACGGCTAGATCCATCGAGGAAATGCAGTTCCATACGCTCAGAGAATGGTGCAGTGATACGGGTGACGTAGTCTAATGAGCTACATAGTGGATCAGTAAGCTCTAGTGAGATAACAGTTAAATAGTGGAGATAAATATTTTCATCCTTGGATTTAATAAACGTTAATGCGGCTGAAATATTTATCCATGAAGTAAGTAGGCGAGGTCTACGTGCTAAAGTGGTAATTATTATTTCGCGACCTTTTATTGGCTTTTCATTGGAGGTGTTTAGAATTTGATCCTTCAAAGACTTACCGCCATCCTTCTCTTTTTCTAGCTCGGCATGAATAATGTCGGTAAATTTGTTTATTTGTTTCTCTCGAAATTGAAGCTCTTCCTTCTCTTTCTGTAGTCTTACTTGTTGAGCAAGGTAGATTACAGATGCAGCTGCAAGAAGAGGCCCAATAACACCACCAAAAAAGCTGCCTAACTCTCCCCACTTTGAGTGGTCATCCCAAAGCCCAAGACCGAATTTGTAGAAATACAAAAACACAGAAGTCGCCACGCCCAAAAGCACAAGCATTGCTGAGACGCTAGTTCTACTCATAAATCATCCATTTTCTAAGGTTAGTCATAGGCGGCATTGCCTGCCAATCAGTAAGTGTGGCTTGCAGGATGCATGTAATCAATAGGATTAATACCCCCACCCATGGCGCCGACTGATGATTTCGATAAGCGTATCCGCGAAGGGTCCTTGCAGTAGCTCGTGGTGATAATTAAAGATATTTAACCATCTAGCCTTGCAATTTGGTGAGAAGTTTCAGGGAAGTAACATATTGTGAGCGAATTCCTCTAGTGAAAAACCTCTCAAATCAGGCGATACGTTATTGCAATATAGAAAGTGCTAAAAAACTGAGATTTGCTAGACATATATGACTAGGTCGGACGTTTATATCAACCAATTCTCGATATTGTTCTATTTTTTAGCAGAATTTTGTCCTGTATAGCTGGGTTGCAGGGCGTAACTCACTGGGTGCAGTATTCGGGTTGCAAGATAATGAATTTGAAATGTTTGCTTTAATTGGGTGCTGTATGTATATACAGTATTTTGGTAGATTGCGCCTGTGTCGTCGGAAAGAAGGAGTTGGACCATGACATTTATAGATGTTGAAGCCGAGATACGTGCTTGCTTGAACACTATTGAGATGACCGCAGACACTGCCGATCCGAAAATCAGGGATATGCTAAAGGTGCAGATAAACAACCTGGATGCAGCAACCAACACCCTGGTTGATGAGCTAAACGCTCTCAATGAGAAGCAAGAACAGCTTCGAGAATTATTAAAGTAGTCAGGCAAGGTCAAGAGGTGGCGCTGAGGTCACGCGCCCCCCCTTGTCTGACCGCTCCAGGCCCCTCTATACTGTATGTATACACAGTATTGGTTGGCACCATGAAACTTACCTCTCTTTACGGCAGCGGCGTTAGCTGTGGCTTCCCCTCACCAGCAGATGACCACAAAGAAGAAGCCCTCAGCCTTGATGAACATTTAATAACCAATGGCCCAGCGACGTTCATGGCCCGTGCCAATGGCGATTCTATGCAAGGGGTGGGAATCTTCGACCGGGACATCCTCATCATTGACCGCTCGCTGACACCGATAAATGGCGATGTGGTGGTCGTAGCCTTGGATGGACAGCTGACCTGCAAAATCTTGGATAGAGGGCGGGGGAGGCTGCTGTCGGCTAATGAGAAATATAAGCCAATCCCTATCTGGGAGGGGCAGGAGCTGATTGTGGAGGGGGTGGTTAAGGCGTCAATTCGGTACCATCGTGGGGGTTAATGAATCGCTGGCTATACATACAGTTTTGCCGTAATTTTCGACGCTAATTTTACAGGCGTGAATTTCATCTATAAAATCCTTTAAAATCAATGGGTTAGATTTTTGTACCAGTATTTCTGGGGGTGTGGTGGTCGTCGGTTCAAATCCGGCCGCTCCGACCATATATATCGTTGTATAACAACGGCCAAGAAACCCGCTTTTTAGCGGGTTTTTTTGTGGGTGGAACTTTGTGAAGGGTAGGCTTGAGAAAAACTCTTTGTTAGGAGTCTCTGAATAATTCCGCAATATTTTTGGGTCTTGAAGGCGGCAGATGTTAAGCGCAGCTCGCTACAAATAGCCGCAGTCCAAGACCAGCAACCCAGTAGTTTTGGCTTTAAGGGGTGCTACATGTGTCCTGCAGAGCGACTCACACTCTACACTGTGGCTTCTTGAGAGATCTAGGTACTCCTGCGAAAAAGCGTCTTGATAATGATTGCTCTGAAAGCCATAGGCATCACTAAATAACTCAAAAGCTTCTTAACTGCATTTTGAAGTTGTCAAAGGATTTTCTTTTCCGCTTGGAATCTTGATCTAATTTATAGATTTACACTGGCATAATGTTTCATTAATATGCATTTGGCTTTCGGGTGGTGAGAAATTACTACCAGGGAAT
This sequence comes from Microbulbifer mixtoriginis (SeqCode), assembly GCF_052467705.1. NCBI lineage: Bacteria > Pseudomonadati > Pseudomonadota > Gammaproteobacteria > Cellvibrionales > Microbulbiferaceae > Microbulbifer > Microbulbifer mixtoriginis (SeqCode). The sequence continues at coordinate 3,454,014 of NZ_CP174322.1, read as the reverse complement.
GTTTATCACAGAAAGACGTAAGTCAAAAATTGGAACTTAAGGTTCCGTGGAGATTATCTCTAACTGTTCCGGTGAGGCGCTCGCGCTTAGTCTCGCTCGGGCGCGCCCGGATCGCACGAGCTGTGAGCTCGTGCTGGTTGGTAGGCAGATAAAACCTCCCAATATTTCTCTAGTGAGAACTCCTAGATACTCTGTGAGGTGTTAGCAGGTTCGCAAGCACCGTATCTAATAGGAGATAATTTTTTTTATGAACTCAGTTTTTTCTCACTTGAAGGCCCTTGGGGGGCGGTGTATCGGTAGTCTAGGACGTTTTATACAGCATCCTAGAGTGTTAGCTCTTTTTATTAGAGTATTGGGAGCAGTCCTGATATGGTTGGTTAAAACCGCTATCATTGTTCTAGCATCCACGCTGGGTTTCGCTCTACCGGCTCTCTAAGTAAGGCATCTCGGTGCCTGCCAAAGAGCACCATCTGCCTACATTCAACCAAAAAAACTCCTCTCCTGAGTATGACTAAGAACCTTCGTACATTGATATGTTTGAGAAAAGCCCTTAATTTAAGTGTCTTAGAAGTGAGTAACAACTCTAAAGTACCAATTGGGCTACTCTGCTCTATTGAGTCAGGTTCATCACCAATCTCTAAACAGCTCATCGACTGGTATTCATATAAATTAGATCTTAAGCCAAAATACTTGGAGGCTTTGTTAGTTGTCCCTATGGAAAAAGGTAAACTTATTCAAGGGCTTCAGTCTGTAGCTCTTTCAGTTTTTCTTTTTTACCTTCATTTAGGTTTTAACTTAAAAAAGTTTGATGAAAAATAAGAAAAAGCATCCTTTAAATCAAAGTGCACTCTATAAAGTCAAGTCTCATGGCCGACTTGCAACAATTTTAGGTCTTAAATTATCAACCCTAAGAGCGATCAAAAGGAAAGGGGGTGATAATTATTATTTTACTAAGCTTGAGTCAAGTAGAGATCTTCAGGTTCCTAAATATCAACTTAAGCGTGTTCATGGAAGAATAAATGAATTGCTGTCTCGCATAGAAATTCCTGAATATCTTCACTCTGGAGTTAAGAAAAGGTCCAATGTTACAAATGCAAGGGTTCATGCTGCAAAAACCAAGCTTTTAAAGTTGGATATTAAGAGTTTCTACGCTAATACAACTGAAGAGCAGGTCTTCAGGTGTTTTTATAAAGTTTTTAGATGCTCAAAAGACACAGCCCAAACCATCTCAAAAATTTGCTGTGTAAATGGGATTCTTCCTACAGGCAGTCCAATCAGCCAGTCAATTGCTTTCTGGGTAAACAAGGGGGTGTTTGATCATTTACACTTTTATTCTAAAAGTCGCGGTATTAATTTTACTCTCTATGTTGATGACTTAGTTTTTTCAGGAAACAAGGTGTCCAAATATTTTGGTGACTATGTTGTGAAAAAAATAGGTGAGCTTGGTGGGTATGAATGTCATAAAGTGAGACTTTACAATCCTAAAACACCAAAAATTGTGACGGGAGTTGTTGTGCAAGGTGAGGTGCTTCGGGTCAGAAATCGGGAGAGAAAAGTGATATCTGAATTAATTAATAAATTAAAAGAGGATATTAAAATGACTCCGGAGCTGCATAAATCACCAGAAGTCATTTATGGGTTTCATAAGCTTATAGGGCATTTAGCCTCTGTCGGTCAGTTTAACGGTAGATATCGCCAGCTTATGCGAAAAGTTGTTGAGCGTAGGCGTTCTTTGGATGTACAAGCAGTCAACCAAAATAGTCTGGGATAAATGTATCGAAACTATCCAGGAATCCAAAAAATTGAAGAGCTGAGATTTAGAATATTGGCGAAAATACAGGATACCCAGGCAAGCCTCCTAGGATATGACACATTCATCCGAGTCCTTGCCATCCTTGCTTTACTTTCTGGTGCCATCTGCTTGACCTAGAATTTCAGGGTTTTTTGCGAACTACCGCTCCAATTAATATCTCTGGTGACACGATCGCACCTGCAAGCCCGCAGATGGCGATAAAATGTGCTCGATATCCGACTCAGAAGCCAAGGTAGAATACTTGGCGGCGTATACACAAGCCTGAGGCTAGTAATCTTTCTCATTGATGAATGTGTTTGGAGCCAAGAAGAATTGGAGTGATAGCTAATCACAAACCCTCCGACAGTTCTCTTCACTGTTTGAGCGGTAATCACAAATATAGCCTCCGCAACTGGCTTCAACCTGGAAGCAATCAGACAGGATCAGTAATGTGGAGAATTGAAACTGGTAGTTTTTGACTAAAATTCCCCTAATCGAAAATAAATAAAATATAGGCGCGAAAATAATCCTATTGGAATTTATTCAGTTTGTTTCAATCTCAAAGCTACGTAAAATCGAAAGATACTTTTGGTATCTTGGCCGAGATTGAGTGAACCGATTAAAAAGGCTTCAGAAGTTTAAAGGGTTTTGAAAGCTTCAAGAGAGCTGAGAGTTTTCTAAAAGACCCATCCCCTCAAAGGAGAACGGTAGCGTGACGTAAGAGTAAGTAAAAGGCGCTGACCCAAGGTGCTACCAACACCGGGGCCAGCTGACCAAATTGATAACATGACTATCAAAATGGCTATATGGATAATACGCTAGAAACCCGCTCGTCTTCAATAAAGTGGAGTACATTCAGCGGCTTGGGGCCTGTTCCCAAGCTCTGGAAGCCTAGCGCCCGCCTTTTCCTCTTCTCTGCCTACCGCCCCCGCGCACCACCCCATATTTCCTCCAAACGTTAAGCCCAAGCTTCCCCACCCCGGAAGTGATCAAACTTTGACCATCGAAGGAAATAAGTATGTTGATCTTAAAGCGACGGATAGGTGAAAACTTAAGGATTGGAGCAGATGTCTCCGTCACAGTGCTGGAGGTTAAAGCTAATCAAGTGAAGATAGGCATAAGTGCACCCAGGTCACTGCCCATCCACCGTGAAGAAATCTATGTGCGGATCAAAAAGCAGCTGAAAGCGAAGGCTTGAAAGCGTTTAAAGCGGCTGCCAGGAGGGATAATCTTGCCTCTCTGGTGTACCCGTATTGAAAAGACTAGAGGAGTTATACCGGCAATCGTCCCTTGTTATTTAGCGGAGTGAACTAGTGGCCAAATTGGGTCCCAAATTACCAGAGAAAAATAGCCGATGAACCAAGTAGTAAAAAGCCAAAGTGATCCAACGTACTACTGCGTACGCTTGTTTGAGATATTAAACTTCCACAATGAAAGATTAAGCTAGTGATAGGTGACCCTGAACGCATTGTAGGCAGTCTATATTCCCTCATCAAATTTGGTGAGCTTGATTTGCAAGGAGTTGTCACTATGTAAGCGGTACATGAGCCACAGTATTTAATTTGCTCTGGCAGACTGGCACGATGCCCCCTCCATCAACTTCTGAGAAAAGCGCCATGAATCAGCAGCAGTGGCAAAGCCATATCGGGGGCTAGGAGAAAAGCTCTCAATTCAAGCGCGCCAATGTTCGTAATCACAATCTAAACTACAGCTAGTTCCTCTAATGGTACCGCAAGCTATCTGAACAAACGTCGGTGACTATTACCCTGACTTTGTTCCCGTGAGTATCAAGTCCCCCACAGCCACAACGGGAGATCTGGGTATATTGGATTCTCTAATGGCATAAAGCTGAAGTTGATACCCGTGTAGTGAGTCAACCTGGTCAGGTGTTTGTGCCCAAGCTTGAGCGACACCATCAACCTCTTTTTACGCATGTAACAGGGATTGATCATGCAGAGTGATATAGGATTTACCAAGCGCTACGCAGCATCCAGCATCGAACGCTGCATTCCATTTATTATATTTTTACCAAAGCGAATAATAGCCAGGCCAGAATTTTCAATGTGGTGTTTAATCCGTATCGCGTTGACCTAGGCAGACTTATGATCTCGACAGAAGGAGTTAGCTTCCACGCCATGGCCATCGCCAGCTGTATCACTGGCACAGTGATTGGTAAACGCAGAGGAGAAAGAGATTTCCAGTCCCTGCTTATTGCAGCCTTCAATTATCTGGGCTCTTCAGTCAGAGTGTATTTTTCCAGAGAGTTATACTTTCAGTTTTATAGTTGAGTTACTTAATAGTGGTAAACAATAGAGTTTGATACTTAGGAAATGACTTACAGTAGGAATTTGACTTGAGAGAAGGGGGCTATTGATTGAGTCAATTAGGATATATTAATGCGTCATTAGCGCTGAAGTATAAGAGCAAAATCCCTTTTGGCTCTTACTTATTGGTGGTTAAGGTAGCCTTATGGCTTAAACACCACATTTTCTGGCACTTTTCCAGATGGCAGTCTTGTAGAGTGCAATTGTGAGATGAGCCACTTTCCTTTCACTTTCTGTAGAATAGCGCTTTCGAGCCAATAAACATCCTGGCTCTCATTCTTTTTAGCAAAATTGGCCTTATTCCAATAGTTGATTGTGACTAGGTCTGGCCTCTCATCAAAGTCAATAATGCTAAAGTAATTGGTTCTAACAGTATCTGATGGCTTTGCTACCTTAATTAGATCTTCAATCGTCCATACTTCACCATGTTCGAGCAAGAGAAAAGATTCAGTTACGGTGCTTCTCATACGCTCATGGTCTACATCGGATAGGTAATTTAGAAGGTTCTCGATAGTTTTGAATGCTTCAGGCTTCTCTTGCGCCTGTGCGTTACCGATTGTCAAAACAAACAACATCAATGTAAAAACAATATTTCGCATAAGTTATTTTCCTAGTTTTTAGAGGTTAATTATTAGTAACGGAAGTGTTGATTTTACAACATTTACTTCATCAAGTGACTAAACTCCTTAAGGTGAGGGAGGCTATAAATGTTAGGCGAGTTCCGATCGGAGCAGGTTTTCGCTGATGCTGTCTATTTTTTAAGCAAAAAATTTGTTTTTGGGATCTCAGAGCCCCATTATACGGCATACCAGAGTAAGTTTAGATATTTGTACACTCTGCGCCAATGTTCTCAGGCCGGATTACACCTAAGATACAGCTCGAGTAAGGATTGTTGCTGAATTCTGTTGAGCTGATGTTCCTCAATGATTACGGCGAGATCATAGAAGCGATCGCCCCTAGCCGCGTATTCCCAATCAATGGCATAAAGCCGCCCGGTCTTTTCAGTGATGAGATTTCCAGTGCTTAAAATCATTATGGCAAAGAAAGAACCTACTACTTAGCTGTTCCGCGGCAGCAATATGGGAAGAAATTGTTTGGTAAAGCTGTACTAGTGTGGGGTAGAAATTTGCTTGTTCATTAATCGAGCTCCAATAATGATCAGCTTTAAAGGATATATCCAAGTGGGCATCAATTTCGGGGAGGCTGTGGATTTAATTAAGTAAATTGGCAACCTGTTCCGGAGCATTGGCATCACTTCCATTCCAAGGTGCACTTCACAAAGCGGGTAACTTGGTATTGATATGCTGGGGCACTGTAAACTAAAGGAGCGTATAGCCCGGCACTACTTGAACTCACAAGGAGGTAGGTCTCTGCTTGTCGGTTTAAATCTAGAGCACTGCTGTATTGTGAATTGATACGTAGAAGTAATAGCTCTTGGTTTGCCTTGAGTGGGAATGTTTGGTTCGTTTGCCCCTGTAAGCCGTCTGACCACAATGGATTTGGATGGGCTCCATAGGGCCAGTCCTGGGGAAGCATAACGTAGAACTAATATCTTTGCCGGCTGATTAATTGATTGAAGCTGAATCTTATCAAATATTGTAGGCCGTTCTAGAGGCACGTAATAGTGATGAACTTAATTTCAAAAGTAAAATTTGGGTGAGTAGTGTGTTTTAAATTGCGAGTCTTGATTGAAAATGGGGGCTGGAGGTTTATTCTTGTGATAAGCAATATTCTTCAAAGTATGATTCTTTTAGGGAGAATTTGATTCATGAAATTTCTAATTGTGGTCCGCATTACAGCTCTCAATTAAAATAAGGTGTGTCAGATTTATCCTGAATTAATACAACTAAAACTGCCTAATGCTAGGCGTGCCCAATTCAAAGCCGGAATCCGGCACTATTACAGCTGGCGATCTGTTCTCCAGATCGCCGAGAGAAATAATCTGCCTATAGATGACTAGCTCACGCAGAGTTTTGAACATCCTTGCTGATGCCCACTTCACCTTTTAATCGATAACTATTAAGAAAAGGTGACTGCACGCTCATTCAAATCATAATACTGAGTATTAACCTTAATCTTTACAGAGCTACCGGTAGCATCAAACCAGCCGAGATACCCGGTAACCTCTAGGCTTTTATGGGTAGTGGCCATCGCCTCACGTAAACGCTGGGCCCAGGGCCTTAACTTCTCACCATCATAACCTGACCCGCAAGCGCAGAGATGCAGATCGACAAAATTGCCAGGCAAACCCTCTTTAACCAGCGTGCCCGCTAGCTGCGTGGGAGTATAGGTTTTCCATACTCCGCCCTGCCACGACTCTACCCCTCTATCGAAAACTTTTGCTTGTTTATTCTTACCACTATTGCGTTGTGCACCAATTTGCTTGCCATCGCCACCGCCGGTACCATGAGCAACAATATAAAGAGTGTCACCAGATTTGAGGCTACTGAGACACTTATCTATCCAGCGGTACATAGACTTACCAATACCAGATGTTACCTTGTTGGCAAGAATTTGATTCTTCGGAATATCCCATGCACTTGCCATATTCTCAGCAAACTCTAGCATTTCATCACTGTTTACCGGTAGGTAAATGTACTTTGCCATTTTTTACACCTTGTTATTATTACAACGCCAAAATTATAACACCAAGCCTTGCAGATTGAATTATTCAGGGCACCCAAAAATTGGAGAAAAGTCTCAGTTTTGCGACAAGCATCGGTTCTGGTGGCTACTCATATCTGATTTGGATATAAAGGTAGGTGAGATGTTAAGAACTTGTATTTAGGCTTTAGAAAACTTCACTTTTTGGTAATAAGTCAGAAATCGTAGTGTTGATAGATTGGAGCAGGGTTAAATTAGCAAAGAGGAAACTCCGATAGTGGATCAGACCATGTACCCTATGTTTATTGAGCTTGCTGCACGAATGCATAGTTGAATCAAAGTGTAATCAGGGTGTTTAGGCGTATTTGTGATATTGGCCCAGATCGTGTTTAGGTCTACATAGCCCATACTGGCCGCGATAACGCTTTTATCCAATAAAGCCCAGGATTTAAATAAGTGGCCTGTAACGCTGTCTTCAGGATTAGCTGGGATTCATTTAAGAGATGTATAAAACAGCTGACATTGATTAAATTTTCCAGCCATAGAAGGGCAACGCTTTGTAGCTTTAACGATTCACAGTGATCGAGTACGCTGCCCTGGGTTATCGTTGTGCCAAGTTTGAGGCCTTAAATAGCTCCAGATAGCGAAGAATCACTTCGATATCTGGTCAGGTCAGCCTTTTTGTCGATATAAAGTACGATATGGTAATGATTACTCATTACGGTATAGGCTACGTTACTAAGTGTAAAATCTGATGCCAACCTATTCATAGGCGTTTCAATTAACTGGTACTAGGCGTAGGGGTAAATGCACTGATAAGAGGGTGTTACACCAAGAAATATCTGAATGATTCTGGGCCGAGTCCTTGGTTATTCTCATATTGATATGGATGACTAGCAGATATTTTATTAAATTTCGTCAGTAGGGTTGGCGGTTTAGGCTTTATATTTGGTGAGTGTTGATCAGTGTCCTTAGGTTATTTGGTGCCAATAAATAAAGTGGGTGAAGTAACTAGACCTTCTGGGAAATACGTTTGTTTGTAGCCGCATGCGACAAATAGTGCCAGTAAAGTTAGGGTGAGGATGGCTTGTCCGCTAAGTACCTATACCTTGTCTATAGTCCGAACTGCTTACCTCTTTACACAGAGAGGCTTGCTAGTTTATCGATCCACTTAATATGCAATGAGTGAATGAATGTGATGGACGGACGTTAGTCATGCCATCAGCTATTTTAAGGTTTCTATTAATCTGTTAGCAAATGACTGTGGAGGATGCCGGTGAGGTTTATAATCTCATGCTCGTCAATACTAAGTGATCACCGCCCAATAGACTTCCCCGGTCTGCTTTCGAGAGCCTTGTTTTTTTCACTCAGTTGGGTTGTTGGCGCTTCATTAGGTGCGCAGGAAATCAGTTCCTCAGACCTGGGGCAAGATACGCCTACTACAGATGTTGCTGCTGACTATCTGAGGAAGGAGTTAAAAGGCACCCAGAACTTGGTTTGGACCGGGCATAAAATACCCGATACTGATTCCGTTAGTGGGAGCTTGCTCTCAGCCTTCATTTATGGTGGTAAGCCAGCAATTCCCAGTAAAATCAATCCGGAGACTCGCTTCGCCATTGAACAATGTGGTGCTGAGGAGCCCGAAATAATTGAGAATTTCTCAGGAAAGACTGTTGGATTGGTGGATTTCAACCAAGGCACTCAATTGCCAACTGGCATTGATCCAGACTTAATCGTAGCGATAATCGACCATCATGCGATTGGTGGATCGCCAATTAATATTCCAAATGTAATCAGTATAGAGACTAGGCCATGGGGATCGAGCGCGACAATTTTAACTGATCATGCTCAGAAGTTTGCTATTGAATTACCAGTTCATCTGGCGTGTATGGGGTTGGCTGCAATTCTTTCGGATACGGTTAACCTGACATCACCTACCACAACCGAGTACGACAAAGTCTATGTAAAAAAATTGGCAAAGAGAGCTGGTATAGATGATGTAGATAAGTTTGCAGAGCGGATGTTGCTAGAGAAATCAGATCTGGGTGGGTTTTCCGCCAAGGATATTGTTTTACTTGATTTTAAAGATTTTGAGTTCGGAGGAAAAAAAGTTGGCATTGGTGTTGCTGAAACGCTGACAGCTCAGCAGTTAATCAACAGAAGGTATGAACTGAAGTCTGCCATGGGCGAGATAAAAAAAGTGAAAGGTATCGATCACTTGATCTTCGCAATTGTCGACACTCATGAAAATAAATCTTATCTACTTTGGAGTGACACCTCAGACAAAGATCTTATTATCTCCGCTTTTGGGGACCAGGTAGAGGATGATATGGTTGTTGCTAAAGGGGTGATCTCGCGAAAACGCCAAATTGGCCCAGCAATTCAAAGAGCTTTAGAGAATTGAAAGATTGACTGATTTATTGAGTTCTCTGAAAAGATTATATTCCTGCGATGCCCATTTTGGGCGAGGAACAAATTAAGTGTAATCATTATCAAGAAAAACAGATACCAAGAAAGTTGGAGTAAAGCTGGCCTATACCAGATGTGAGGCTTTACTACGATTCAAATAATGGAACGCCTTTGATTTCACTGACGAAACGATGACTTGATCATCAACGATGATCGTGATTGAAATGTTACAGCTGATTTAATATTGCAATTAATTTTTACCGTTTCGCTTTTAAATAAAGGGGTGGAGGGTAAGACTAATGAAAAGTTTAAAGCGTTAATAAATTTTTACTTACCTCAGGATAATCATCCCCATTACGTCATTGAGAACTTGTTTTATAAATCATTCGTAAAAGTAAAGGTGAGATTCTATGTGGATACTATCCGAGCGTTATCTCCATTGTTCAAAAGCTGCAAGAGTAAATAAAAATTGCTAAATAATTTTGGTTTTCTTTAGTAGGCAATTATTCAGTTTAAGCTCAAAAGACTGGGGTTGAGCTCCGGTGTTTTTACACGTTGTAATTTCAAGATGGCAATAAATTCATAAAGCCGAGCATTAATCCCGAGCTATACTAAATTTAGCAACATGCGTACCCTTGCTCATATTATACGCAACAACTTCCCTTTTCGTTTGACAATATTCTTGTAATCCCACTGAATTACCTTTGATTTTTTTAGCCAGCGTTTTATATCAGATGTTTTTATCTGCACTGCGTCTGTATAACGAATAGAAGCATCTTTAAATTTTCCTGTCCCTGGTTCGAGCTTAGGCTCGTCAAAGTCTATACCGCTCCAGAACATCAGGCGAATGCAGTCTTTTAGTTTACTGTACCCTACAATTGGATTGCCCTCTAAAAACCATACAGGGTGGCCATGCCAGATCTTACTTTCAGCTTTTGTCAGGCCTTTATCAATTAGCTGTCGTAAAGTATCGCATATCAGCAGCTCTTCACCGACCTGTGCTGAATTAAAATCATCGATCGTTTCATATTTCATGGTTATCAATCTTTCAGCCTCGTCGAGCTTTAACGCCAGTTTCAGGTATGTCTAGAGTGGCGGTGTTGAGTTATTTTTTTAAGTGGAATATACATATTAAAAAATGTTAGATGGTATCATCCTTAAGCATCTATTCTAGCATCTAGAGCTTGGTTTAGGGGGTAAAATCTGAACCAAGATTGAGCAGTCGTTATCTATCATCTGTCAAGGGTAAAATTATTCGGTCCCTGTATCACCTGATTCTTGGTGTCTTAAGTCCCAAAACAGATCGCTACACTTATCGAGATTACCGGAGCCACAAAGATACAGGTCTTGGACAGGATGCGCCAATCTGCAAAGTAAATAAAGAGCCGGTTACTCCACGCTTGATACAACCCCAAAGTATTAAGGTAGATATCACAATAGATCAAATAAAACCTATGTTCTAAATCCGGGGAGAGTGAATTTTCTGGGCGATGATGGCATTACGAATATTCGAATTGTAGTTAATGATGGTACCAGTAATAGTTTTCGCTGACCAATCACGATAGTTCTCTAGTTTTTGACCTCCAGCAGTTCTTGAGTGATTTGTTAGCAGAATAGCGTGGTGATATGGTGGTTTTCGCAGCTGGAATCGAAAGGATGGTGGAAGATCCTTACTTGGTAATATTTGAGCTACTTTGGTCTTCAGGCCTCTCTGAAAGCCATTGTTCTGTCATGATCTATCTACAATGTGCATCTTATCGCTTTATTCGGTTTGTTTGACGCATTATCTAGAGCTAATGGTTGTGCTTTGTTTAAGGGCATAGTGAAAATAGTGGCACAAATTAGGAGGATCTAATAATGATAAAAACAACAGCCAAGTGGGTTGGCGGGATATTATTGCTTGGGATGGTTGCAATCTCGGTCTTTGCCGTCAATGCAATTTATTTTAAACCATGGTCTATCAATGTATATTTTGAGCGAGCCTTTATAAAAATTCAAAGTACCAGCCCGGAAACACTCTCAATTTTTCGCATACTGGAACGATTTGGGATTGATGGCCATAATGCTCATCTTGATGATGTTTCTGAAAAGATGAAGCAACATGAGATACAGATAGTTAAGGATGAACTATCTACTTTAAGGAGCTATGACAGATCTAGTCTCAATGACCGGCAGGCAATTTCCTATGATATTCTGGAGTACTACCTGGAAAGTCTAGTAGAAGGGGAGCGCTGGAGGCATCATAATTACCCTCTCAATCAAATGTTTGGTGTGCAAAATACTCTTCCGGAGTTTCTTGTTGAGTTGCATCAAATTAACAGTGTCAAAGAAGCGGATTATTATCTCTCCCGCTTAAGTGAAGTAGATAGAAAATTTTCTCAAGTATTGGATGGGTTGAAAATTCGGGAACAGAAAAAGATCTTGCCTCCACGCTTTGTAATTGATCGTGTGTTAAGAGAAATGCAAGGGTTTATTAACGTTCCGACGCATGAAAACATACTTTATACCTCTCTGGAAAATCGCTTGGATACTCTTGAAACTTTACCAGATCAAGAGCGTACACGTATCCTTGATAGAGGAAAAATATTAATTGAAACAGATGTCTATCCTGCGTACGCAAGCTTGATCGCTTACTATCAAGAATTACAGTATAAGGTTTCAGAGAATAATGGCGTTTGGGCCCTCCCGGAAGGTGATGAATTTTATGCATATCAAATACGTATTCATACCACTACAAATCTGACTCCCGATGAACTGCACAATACGGGCTTGATGGAAGTAGAGCGTATAAAAGATGAAATGAAACAGATCTTTGCTTCTGTTGGTCTTGATACGGGAAGCATTAACTCCCGTTTCTCCGCTATAAATAATGATCCTCGGTTTCTTTATGAAAATTCAGATAAGGGCCGTGAGCAGATTATCAAAGACTATCAATTGATTATCGATGAGATTAACACAGGTATTGACGATTATTTCAATATAAAACCAACTGCGGGCGTTGAAGTTAAGCGAATTGCAGAGTTCAAAGAACAAGGCGCACCGAAAGCATACTATATGCCCCCGGCAATTGATGGGTCTCGCGGAGGGGTGTTTTATGTAAACCTGCGCGATGTACATGAAACAAAGAAATTTACCATGCGAACCTTGGCTTATCATGAGGCAATTCCAGGGCATCATTTTCAAGAAGCAATTGCAAAAGACTTAGAGGGATTGCCAACTTTTCTTAAAGCCGTATCAAATACAGCTTATGCGGACGGCTGGGCTCTTTATACAGAGAAGCTAGCCAAGGAGATTGGTTTTCAAGATGATCCCTATGATGATCTTGGGCGATTACAAGATGAGATGCTTCGTGCTGTTCGTTTAGTGGTAGATACCGGTATACATCACAAGCGCTGGAATCGAGAAGAGGCGATTGAATATATGGTGAAAACGACCGGTTTTCCGAGAACTGAAGTCACCACCGAGGTTGAGCGCTACTTTGTGATGCCGGGTCAGGCTGTAGCTTATAAAACTGGTATGTTGAAGATATTGGAGTTGCGAGAACGTGCTCGTCAAAAGTTAGGGAATAAATTTGATATACGTGAATTCCATGATGTAGTGCTAACTAATGGTGCCGTACCGCTGATGGTGTTAGAGCAACTTGTTGACCGCTGGATTGCTACTAAGAAAGTCTAAGAGAGTAAATAAAAAGGCATTTCAAGCAGTATCATTTGCTATTTAGAGTGAGCTCGCGTTAATTGTAATAGCGATCAACAAGTTCATTGTAGCGCCTGAAAGGGGGTTGAGTTCGACTCATACCCCACTACTGAATCCAAACAGATAATGGCCTGCTTTCTGCGGGTCATTTTTTATTTATCCCTTAAAATCTCCATCGCAGCATTATGCCCAGGCACTCCAGTAACGCCACCTCCCGGGTGACTACCGGAACCGCAGAGATACAGGCCCTGAATCGGCGTGCGGTAATCCGCAAAGCCCATAAAAGGGCGGTTGCTCCACAGTTGGTCCAGGCCTAAGGCACCATGGAAGATATCGCCACCCATCAAGCCAAACTTGCGCTCTAAATCCAGCGGTGAGTGGATTTGTTGGGCGATGATGGAATCACGGAAATTGGGTGCATAGTTGTTGACGGTATTGATAATGGTCTGAGCTGCCTGCTCACGGTAGTTGTCCCAGCTCTTACCCTCCGGCAGTTCTGGAGCAATTTGTTGGCAGAATAGGCTGGCCACATGTTGACCCTCGGGGGCCAGAGAAGGATCGATGGTGGAGGGGATCAATATCTCTACTATGGGTTGCTTTGACCAGCCGTATTGAGCCGCATCTATATAGGCCTGCTCCAGGTAATCCATGGTAGGGCCAATGACGATTCCAGACTTGTAGTGCGGTTGTACGTGTGTGCCGGAATTACAGGTAAAGTCTAATAGTTCAAGCAGTGCGACGGAAGGTGCCGGGCTCCACTCTAAAACCATGTACACGGCGGCGGAGCACCGTCTCTAGATGTTGTTCGTTAATCATCGGAGAATAGAGTAGTTTAGGACCGACATGGCGATTACTTTTGCTTCTGATGGTTTCCCCACTACTTAATCGTACTCCGGTTGCACGACGACCATTGAACAGTACTTCTGTTACTTTAACCCCTGCATGAATAGCGACCTCAAGACGCTCTGCTTCCTTACGCATGGCCGGGGTGATAGTACTCATGACGTCAAACGCCTTTCTCACTATTAACCAGTAATAGCTCGCATGCCGAGTCGAGAGTGTTGAGCATTAAAGCAATACATGGTCTAAGTCAGAGATAATATTGAAATCCTGCTCCAGTGTACAGGTAGTACACTGGAGCTATCGATTAGAGAGAAGAGTAAGTTACTTACTACCGCTCTCCATCGCCGATTGAATTTGGTCTGCGAATTTCGATAGGTTTTTGAATTCAGACTCCAAATTAACATCAGTGCTTGCTGATGACGCTCTTGCACGGATTATCTCAAGTGCTGTAGCTACAGCATGTGAGCGTGCTGCTTTTGGCTCATTGGCATAGGCTGGACTTGCCATTTTGGCTGCTTTAATAAAATCGGTCATAGTTAATTTCTCCTTTTTAATTTGTACTTCAAAAGAGCTAGTTTAGGGTTTAATAAATTATTTAAACCCTGTAGGCGTCTCATTCATTTAGTTTGGTGAAATCATGGCAAAGTGAGGTCTCAACAATTTCGTAGATAATTGGTAGGTGCTCGCCAATGCTTATCGATTAGATCCAAGCCTGAATATAGTCAGGGTATCAAATATAGCCCATCTAAATGTGAGGCGACATGGTTCAGAATTGGTAAGCTGACGAAGTACATAGAGAAATCTCAAAAATCTGATCTGAGAGCATTTAGATTAATACTGATTGTATGCTGGATTACTGAAATGAGACTGGTTTGATGAGGGCCTCAGTATTCACAGCGCTATAATATCCGTTTGGGAGTAGCTATGACTATGGCGGCAGTATCGGGGCTAATTAGTTAGCCGATTCTAATCTGATATAGCAACGATTAGTGGGGCTGGATCGAGCCTCTTTAATTTTGTGAGTAGTGAGTAGCTTGGTTGTGCGCCTGAAGAGGATTTTTTGAGTAAGAGAGTCAACGATCTTTTCTTAACTGGGAAAAGATCGTTCTGGTAGTGGCTTCACGCCAGTAAAAAAGGAGCTCTGAAGTTGAGAAAACCAAGCTAAGCAAGGTCTTAAAGTGGATAGTTATGGTCGGTGATGAGGGTATTCCGTTGGGAGGCACCATTAGATTTTCCTTATCAGCAAATATAAAGTTATTACGCTCTTTACTTGATGCTACGTATATAAATACAAAACTCATCGTTTAGTGTATGACAAAGCGGCGGCCCCTGACCTTTTTCGAGATAAACTGTTGAGTTGTGGAATCGATATTATCTGACCATTCAAGATTAATAGAAAAAGCCGTGAGCAGGATGGAAGAAAGCTCTGAAGACATACTCATTGCTGAAAAATTGGGGGTCACCAGGGGGGATTGCCATCGTTTGATGTTGGGTGAAAGTGCTATTTTTTCCCGTGTGTTTTTTTTCATTGCATACCTTTCAGGTATTTTAAAAAAATGAATGGTATTTTAGATAAGCTAAAAATTTGAAATTTTAGCGCGCAAATATATTCATGAAATATATAAATTTATGGGGGTTTAATTAGTGAAGTAGCTCTCCTTATGCTATGAATTTATTATAGTGCTATTTTATTATTTGTTCGTTTCCCCTTATAGTAGTAGAGGCTGATTGTTTGTTGGGCTAAAGGAAAGCATATCAAGAAAGTTAGCTTTCAGATAAATTCGAAGTGTGAGGTTGCTGCTAGTATTATAACATTCATAATATCCTCCTCAACTGACTGATATGCCATTTATCAGTAAAGGTTTGATAAAGATTTCGAGTCTCTTTTTCTTGTTAAATCTACCCTCGAAGAAGTGATTAAGTGATTCAGAACTAGCATCCTAGTCGAAAGTTTGTGGTTAGAGAAATCCGTTACTTCTCTATAAATTTATGCCTCCCAGAAATATGAAGGTTAATAAGATTATCTACTAGCCTTCTAAAGAGCTAAAAGCTTCTATCATGTTTCGTTGGGTGAGTTTTCTTTTGAGTTTTATCTCTATGTTCAAGGGGGAGGTAAAGTTTACTTGTTAGTCAAAATTTCCATCGCAGTATTATGCTCAACCACTCCAATAACGGCCGCCTCCCAGGTGTTTACCGGAACCACAGAGATACAACCCTAGAATAGGCGTGCAGAAATGCGCAAAGCCTATAAGGGCCGGTTACTCCACAATTGGTCCAATCCTAAGGCATCATGGAAGATATCACCCCCCATCAAACCAAATTTGCATTCTAAATCCAGAGGTGAATGAATTTGCTGAGCGATGATGGAGTAGCGAAAATTGGGTGCAAGGTTAGTGACGATACCGATAATGGTTTGCGGTGCCTACTCACTGTAGTCGTCTCAGCTTTTGCGCTCCGACAGTCCGGAGCAAATCGTTGGCGACATGCTGGCCATATCAGGAGGGAAGTGATGGTTGAAGGGGTCCATATCTCTTCAATGAATTGCTTTGACCAGTCGTATTGGGTCCTATTTATATAGTCCTGCTCAAGGTAACCTATGGTGGGACCAATGATAATTCCGGGCCCCACCCTAAAACCACGCATATGGCAGTGGAACTCTGGCTCTAGATGTTGTTTGTGAATTACCTAGGAATAAAGCAGTGCAGGGACGATATTGGTGATTACCTTAGCGCCAGCAAAAGTCCCCCCTGCCCAGGTGCACCCTGGTCATACGACTACCATCAATCAATACCTCCTTAAATTCAGCGTTTATGCGAATAGTGACCCCGAGATGCTCCACCTATTAACGCATGGTCTGGGTGATAAGACTCATACAAACTAATGCAAGACCTTAAGGCCTTTCTCATCATTTACCTCACCAAATATATGGTGCAATAACACATAATCAGAGCCGTATAGCACGGTGGTAGTCTCTGTTGAATCTGATGAGTTTGGTGTGGGAGAGAAAGAAAGCACTGGCAATCCTTAACCCGCAAACCTCGGGTTTATTAGGAGACAGTTGTTGGCCATTCCAGTGTACCGGCTTTAAATAGGAAAGCCTTTGGGCATATCTCAGTGATCCTTGCCTACCAGAGGTGAGAGGTGAGCTGCTCGGTAGTGATTGCAGCGTAAATACGTTGCTGTAATGAGGTGTAATTGGAGCTGCGATATCGAGATCAAAGATCTTAGCCATTTTTTGTATCTTCTCTTCAATCCGCTGGGGCTGGGGCTGGTATTCACAGTTCTTCCCGCATCCCTACCGCAGAGGAATACCCTCCGTACACAGCGGGAGATATAGTGATAATAAGGTATCGAATTCTAGGTTGGGTTTTGCAGTTCATTTAATAGCCGTATATGATCGCGCCCGTTTTTGTAAAGAATTGCAAAGTGGCGAAAAGGCCCTGATTTATGCAGCTCAAGTACTATCGCACTAAGTATACAGGCTTGGTGAGTGAAAAGGATTGTGATATGGGATCGCGAACAACGGTATTTAATTTAAAGCTTGTACTGGCAGGTCTCACTGCGGTCTTAATAGGTTGCTCAGGAGGGGGGGGAGGCAGTGACTCTTCACCTGAACCCGAGCCTACCCCTATCCCAGCCGTCACATATTCGCTTTCTGGGGCCGCCGTTAAGGGGCCACTAAGTTTTGCAACCTATAAGATTCATAAAGTTTCTTTTGAGTCGGAGGACTTAAAGGGAGAGGTTGTCGCGAGAGGCGAAACCACCGAGTTGGGTAAATTTACAGAGGAAGGCTTAGACCTTCCGGACAATGGCTACTATCTAATTGAATTTTTGGCTGGTGATGTCACGATAGACCTAACGACGGGAATGGCCCCAATCCTTCCTAGCTTATCAACAATTGTTGAAGCTGAAGCGCTCGAGAAATCTAAAGATATCTTCGCAACACCGCTAACAACTATCGTTGTTGATCTGATCCGGCAGAGAAATGTAGTCGATAAACCTGGGTTGAGCGATGCTATAAGCTCCCAATCCCTGGTTGTTAAAAGTCAGTTAGGCTTTGACCAGCTAGATAAGGTAGACCTTTTTCATACGCCACCAGTGGCCTTTGGGAATGAGGCCGACCTTGATGATATTTTGAGCTACCGTACCGCTTCTGAAGCTACCGCGTCTCTTGTGTGGGCTCTTAAAAACGAGACAGATATAAGCACTTCTACAGTAATGGAGTTGTTAGTTTTAGATCTAACAGATGGGGTGTTAGATGGCCTTGCCGAAGGTCTTGATACAAATACCACGCAGGTAGTACAAGATAATTACGACTTTGTGTCCAGGCTGAACATTGGTGAGCTACATATACCCAACACCTTTGATCCAGAGTCTTCAGACGCTGTAACTCCTCTCAAAGTTGGTGGTTTAGTTAAGCTCCTTATTCATGAAACACGTCAATATGACAGTTCAAGAGAGATCTCAGCCTGGGAGGATAAGCCAAAATACTCCATTATCAACGCTATCGGAGCCGATTTAGATGGGGATGGTACCCCCAATGAAGTTGACAACGATATTGACAATGATGGCGTAGAAAATGAGAACGACGCATTCCCTTGGGATAAAACAGAGTCATCAGATCAGGATGGTGACGGAGTAGGTGATAATGCTGACTATTACGAACTTGATGCGTCGTGCTTTCGGATAAATGAAGGTGATGGGGAGACCTGTTTCGCCACACTGACCGATACACTTGCACTGGATGAAGCATTTTCTGATGCGAATGGTGTTATATATCTCGGGTTTTCTGAAAATGGGATTTACGATTTTTACCAGTGGAGTTCAGAGACCCAAAACTTCACTGGAAAACTTGATCTAGTAGTTGAAGATCAAAGTCCCCAGGTTGTACGTTACCATGATGAGCATAAGAGAGTATATCTTGCTTATAGTGACGGCTGGATCCGATATTTTTCAATTGATACACCTGAAAAACTAGTTAACCTCATTCAAATGCCTGTGGGTACAACCGGACTGGCGGAAGCGGGTCGCTATCTATTGGTTCAAGATGGTCAGGGAGCCTGGAGTTCACATCATGTCTTGTCTAAGGATGGGAATTTATTAGATAGTAAGGATTGGAATAGGTATTCTCATTATTATGTTTGGAACGATGTAAATAATCGGCTTTATCATTTTAGAGATGGCACGTCACCTAATGATATACATTTTGAGGAAATCTCTCAGTCGAGTGGTACTATAGGTGCCCAAGGGGAATCTCCCTATCATGGTGATTACACTATCAGAGGTCCGATTCTGCTCGTTAATAGTGGTAACGGAGTGCTGCTTGGTAGTGGTGATTATTACAAAGCCAGTGACTTGAGTTTAATTGGCTCTCCAGTAACTAGTTTTGATTATGGGTTTTCCGATAATAGTGCGGTTGTAACCTTATCAGCGTCTTTTACTAATAACAGCTCTTTAGTAGCTTACAACAACAATTTTGAAGCATTTTTTTCTGCTTCCTATACCGGACTTCCTGAGGGCTTAGTACAGTTAGATGAAGCAGCCTTAGTCATTACTTATACTGAGAATCATGGCCGAAAGTATCAGCTGGTTGAGCTATTGGATGATATAGATGGTGATGGAGTTCCGAATAGAGAGGATGCATTTCCAAACGATAGCGCTGCATCAGTTGATTCTGACCTCGATGGTGCGCCCGACTCATGGAATGATGGGTATGATCCGTCTGTGGGAGAATCTAGTTTAAGCCTCGATTTATTTCCTCTGGATTCAGCCTGCTACCTTGCAGAGCATGGCATAAATGGTGTTTGTGATATTCAAGGACAGGTCCAGGTCAAAAATGTCGATGAGATTGCTCGAAGAGGAAATGTACTTTATTTGCTGGATGACAATTCTAGCTCAATCTGGAAGTGGGATACGGCAGCTGGTAAATATCTAAATCCTTTACAATTAGGGCACTTTGAAAGTAACGGTAAGGCGATGTCTATAAATGTCGCCAATCCATCCTCGATATTGGTTAGTTTTGAAAATGGTAAACTTCTTGAGTTTAGTGAAACTTTACCTATAAAAAGCCAGGAGGTGGCCTCGTTTGAGGGACGTCTGGAGGCATTAATAAGTGCTGGTGATTTCTATGTGGCAGTTGCTGGAAGTGGTCTAGATAGCTCTTATTTTAACTATCACTTGCTTGATAGAAATTATGTGGTTAGGGATAGTTACAGTTGGGTAAATAGACCAAAGGGACTCTTTTACGGTAAGGAAACCGGCCGAATTTATTATTATTCTTCTTATGGAGATTTAAATAGTTTTAATATTGATAATGATAGAAAGGCGTTTTCCGGGTATCAAAATTATTATTTCGGAGAGTCTTTAGGTGCTTGGCTGTCGCAATCACCGGATGGTAAATTGTTTGTGACTGGTGAGGGGAGTGTTATCCAAGGATACCCCGCTAACCCTCTTGTTAGCCCACTTGATTTGAGCTCTTTATCTGAGGGTGTGAGCGAGGAGATACAGCTACTGGGTTTCACCTGGAGCGAGAGTGTCGCTGTTGGTCTGGTTAAGGTAGATAGGAAATATCTTTTAGCTGTTTTCAGTTATGACCTTAGTGAGATTCTATTTAAACAATATCTCGATATCGATACCTATATAGACCTTATTGCTGATGAAAATGGTGTAATACTAATTGATCAGTCAATTGGCAATAGGTTGCATATAGTAAATTATCGGTATGAATCTGATGCCGATAACGATGGCTTGCCAATGTGGTGGGAGTTGGCCCACGGTTTGGATGACACTGACAAACTAGATGCCTTGAAGGATTCGGATGCAGATGGTCTAAACAATCTTGAGGAGTTCGTAGCCGGCAGTTCGCCTTTGATGGCAGATACGGATCAGGATGGATTGTCAGACTTTGACGAAGTTATCACTTATTTTACTGATCCATCTAACAGTGATACGGATGAAGACGGTATGCCAGATGGCTGGGAAGTGCTATATGGACTGAATCCGTTAGATGTTTCTGATGCCGATAGTGATTTGGATAATGATACGTTTTCTAATCTAATCGAGTTCCTTTTGGGCTTTGACCCAACTGAGGAGTTATCCTTACCCTCTCCAATAGATGAATTCTATTTTTCTTTTGAGGATCAAGAGTTGCCGGATGGTTGGGTTTCACAAGGTAGCCCAAAATTTGTAACTCAATCAGCTAGTGATGGGGTCGTTAGTCTATTTGCCGAGGGTAGTTGGGGTATTTCGACAACTAATTACTTTTTACCTGTAGAGCTTTCTCTTCGAGCGCGGTCTACCTGTCACTCTATCTATGATGCCCAATTGGTTATTGAGCTAAATGGAGAAAAATTATTAGATAGTCCAGTCTCCCAAACATCATGGGAAAAGCTCTCTGTTCCCATTGCTGAGGGTTATCATACATTGGTTGTGAGGGTTGAATCCTTTGCTGACGATTGTGGTATTTTGATTGATGAATTAGCAGGCATTTCTCCTCCTACACTTTTTGAATTGGGCGCCTCTGGAATTTCTATTTCTGACAATAAGCTTTACTTACTTGATGTTGATGGTCGTGAAATAAAAAGCTTCGATATCCCTGATCCAAAAGGGAGTAATAACGCATATGCACGAGATGCGGTTATTTTGGATGATGGAAGAGTAGCGATTTTCAATGGGACATTTGAACCTTATTTAAGTGTGTATACGCTAGAGTTAAACCTTTGGGAGCACTATCCAGCGCCTGGATGGAGTACCGTTAATAATTTGAGTTATGGCGGCATAGATGCTGTTGGTGAACAAGTTTTCGTTACCAACCAGTCAACTAGTGGCAGTCCTAGTCAAGGGTATGTGAAGTTTGACTTAGCAAGTGGCTCTGTGAATTATGTAGATGCAGGCCCATTTATAGATCTGACAGTTGGCGAAGATGGTTATCTCTACGCATTAAGTGGCAGTCAGATTTCTCAGTTCGATCCTGTGTCCGGAGTTTTACTCTCCAATATACCAATTGAAACTTCACGGGCAATTGCCGTTGATGAGGTTGGTAATATTTTTTCAGCTACCTGGGACGGTGAGATACACCAGTTTACGGCTGGTGGGGTTCTGCAAAAAACTTTATTCGTTGGCCAGAGCTTTAATGATATTAATATTCGTAGAAATGGAGAATTAGTCGCTGCTACAGCATATGATGGGCTATATCGTGTCGCGGCGGACTTAAGTAGTTTTACCAAGCTAGATACGCGAGGTAAATTTGTAGATCTTATGCCAGATTGGGACTCTGACAATGATGGACTCCCTGATTGGTGGGAGTATGCCTTTGGATTAGATCCTAAGAATGTAGGTGACGCGGGCTCCGACTTGGACGGGGATGGCTTATCTGCTTTGCTGGAGTACACCTTTGGTACTCATGCGGACAACCCTGATATTGACAATGACGGCGTTAACGATGGCGATGAGCTTTTAATTTATGGTTCTGATCCTTTTATTGCAGATACGGATGCCGATGGCTTGTCCGATGGGGTGGAAGCGGAATTAGGTACAAATTTATTGGCGCAAGATAGCGACAACGATGGGCTTACTGATTTTACAGAGGTAAAGGAACTAGGCTCAAATCCCTTACTTGAAGACTCGGATAGTGATGGTATGGGAGATATGTATGAGTTCGAGTATGGTTTGGATTTGTTAGTAGATGATAGCGCGGATGATGTTGATGCTGATGGCCTGACCAATTTGCAAGAATATGCTTTAGGGTCGTCTCCGAGAAATGTAGATACAGATGGTGATTTCCTTTCGGATTTTGAAGAGTCGAATACCTATGGTACATCTCCAATAGTTGCTGATACTGATGGCGATCGTATGCGGGATGGATGGGAAGTACTATATGCGCTAGACCCGATCGATGCTGACGATGCAGCAAATGATGAAGATTTTGATTCTTTTACAAATGTTGAAGAGTTCTTCTCAGACACCTCACCTATTGATAGAAATAGTTACCCCCTACCCGTAGTATGGGCGACATATCAAGGGGGAGCTGCGCATACTGGTTTTACACCGCTACAGCTGGATGTAGATAATTTCTCTCACCATTGGTCCGTGACATTACCTAATATGACGAAGTTACACCCGGTAGTGGTGGCTGATGGTAAGGTCTTCGCATCTAATGATTCCTATTTTGCTGAGCAGAGAATTGTTGCCTTGGATGCAAGCACGGGAGATTTGGCATGGGAGCGCATTTATGATGGTATACATTCTATAAATCCCCCAGCTTATGACCGTGGAAAAGTCATTTTTCAAACTGGTGGTCATGAAGATTCCTTTATACGAGGGCTTGATATAGATGACGGCTCGCTATTGTTTGCTACTGAATATGGAAATCAGTGGTCAACCTACATGTCTCCAACTGTATATGATGGAGGGATTTATACTGCCGGGGGGTATTACGGAGGACTTTACTCATTTGATCTGAGTGATGGGTCGGAGTCTTGGTTTGCATCAACTGCGCAGTATCAAGAATTTACCCCAGCTGTAGATGAACAGTATGTATATGCATTTATAACTGACCTGCAAGTTTTTCATCGTGATTCTGGTGAATTGGCCTATAGCATTGAATATCCTAATTTTGACTGGAGAGGGTACGATGTAAATTTGGCCACAGTTTTGACTAGGTATAATCATATTGTGGCAATTCAATCGGGCTCTTTAGTTGTATTTGATCTCGATAAACGCAACATTTTATGGGAAAAAAATTCAGTTGGATTTTCAGGGCAGCCAGCTTCTAGTGGTGGAGTTATTTATGCTTTGCAGTCTGGTATTTTAAAAGCTATTGATGAAGAAAATGGCAGCGAAGTATGGGCCTGGGAGGCGTCAAAGTCGTTAACTTCAAATATTGTGGTAACCCGAACGCATATTTTTGTTGGAGATTCATCACATACTTATGCCATTAATATAGGTACTCAGAAGTTGGATTGGAGTTTTGAATCTTCCGGGCACTTAAGTCTTGGTGATGACGGAACCCTGTATATCGCTGGCTCTGAATTGACTGCTATTTCGCTACAGTAACTGAACCTTTAATTTGGTTCAGTTTACTGAGACTACTGATGGTATGGTGGGGCAACCCCCATGCCATTAGTATTTGCTAGTTTGAAGTAGCCTAAGGTTTAAAAGACTGGCTGTACCCTGTCTATTATTATGGTGCTAATTTTTATTATCTGGTCATCTGAATAAAAATATGAAGTAAGAATTTACTTTTCCAATTCTATTTGTCATAGCTCTAGGGTCAATGTCAATTGGCGAGGTACCTTAAATTTTATCGGTGGTGGTATCTTCAAACTTTCCTCAACCTTTCCAATTTACCAGTTCGAGATAGTGCTTCAGTTAAAATTTAGGCTCTTGGGTTTATGGTTAAGTATCAGCTGAAGACTTAGAGGTTGATTGTGAGCAGCTGCTACGGGAATTCGCTGCCGAATCGAAGTAAAATAGACTTTTCCGGGTTTTGGCAATATTAGTCTGGAGAGGATTAAGATCTATATAGACCATACCGGCTGTCTGCGCCCTCCCAATTTGCCCCCTGCACTAGTCAGTAAGTGCAGGGACTCATTCAAATAACGTATATACCAGCTGGTATCTTGAGTGGTTAATCTTGGTCGGAACACCATTATGAATAGTGGCCATACTGGGTTCCATAAGATCAATATGAACCTCTCTTATTTATCTCTCAGAATCTCCATCGCAGCATTATGCCCAGGCACCCCAGTAACGCCACCTCCCGGGTGGCTACCGGAACCACAGAGATATAGCCCTTGAATCGGCGTGCGGTAATCGGCAAAGCCCATAAAGGGCCGGTTGCTCCACAGTTGGTCCAGGCCTAAGGCACCATGGAAGATATCGCCACCCATCAAGCCAAACTTGCGCTCTAAATCCAGCGGTGAGTGGATTTGTTGGGCGATGATGGAATCACGGAAATTGGGTGCATAGTTGTTGACGGTATTGATAATGGTCTGAGCTGCCTGCTCACGGTAGTTGTCCCAGCTCTTACCCTCCGGCAGTTCTGGAGCAAATTGTTGGCAGAATAGGCTGGCCACATGTTGTCCCTCGGGGGCCAGGGAGGGATCGATGGTGGAGGGGATCAATATCTCTACTATGGGTTGCTTTGACCAGCCGTATTGAGCCGCATCTATATAGGCCTGCTCCAGGTAATCCATGGTAGGGCCAATGACGATTCCCGACTTGTGGTGCGGTTGTACGTGAGTACCGGGTTTACATGTAAAGTCTGGCAGTTCAGACAGTGCGATATTCATACGGAAGGTGCCGGACCCCACTCTAAAACCACGTACCCTGCGGTGAAATTCCGGCTCCAGATGTTGTTCGTCGATCATCTGGGAATAGAGCAGTTTAGGGCCGACATTAGCGATTACTTTACTAGCTGCAATGGTTTCCCCGCTACTTAGCCGTGCTCCGGTAGCGCGACCACCATCGATTAGCACCTCTTTAACTTCAGCGTCTGTGCGAATAGAGACCCCAAGGCACTCTGCCTCTCTACGCATGGCCTGCGTGATAGCACCCATACCACCCATAGCATGGCCCCAAGCACCTTTCTCACCGTTTACCTCGCCAAACACATGGTGCAAGAGCACATAGGCGGAACCGGGAGTGCTGGGAGCGGCATAGTTGCCGACAATAGAGTCAAAGGCGAACGCAGCTTTTACATGGTCATTTTCAAACCAGGCATCCAGCACGTTGGTAGCACTCTTGGTAAACAGGTCCAGAGCGTCTCGGCGAGATGCCATGCTTAACTTTTTCGCTCTAAGCCCAAATCCACCAGCGCGAACCAGGTCTATAAGGCCACCACCCACGTTGGGGGGAGCGCGCAGTAGCTCTTCGCGTAAAATATCCGCAACGGTTTCCAGCATGGCATAAAAGTCAGGCAAGGTAGCTGCGTCTCTCTCAGAGAAACGTGCTACCTCTGCCTGTGTATCTGCAAGATTCTTATGGAAGGAAAGACTATTGGCTTCTGAAAGTGGGAAGAAGTTTGATTGCGGCCGTAATTTGATTTCCAGGCCATGCTCTCGTAGATGGAGGTCTTCGATGATCTTGGGGTTAAGCAGACTCACGGTGTAGCTTGCCACAGAGTTTTGGAAGCCTGGGTGGAATTCTTCAGTAACCGCAGCACCACCAACAATCGACCGGCGCTCAAGAATCGTTACATTTTTTCCAGCTTTAGCCAAATAGCAGGCACAGACAAGGCCATTATGGCCACCGCCTATAATCAAAAAATCCTTCATTATTATTCTCTGAGTAGGAAAAGGTTAGGATCAATTGTCGTCAAAAACCGCAGAAAAATAAAGAGTCCAAAATCAGATTATTATCGATACCATTTTGTCTATTGCTGGGTCTAAAGTTTTTTAGATAAATTAAGGTGGGAGAAATACTTGTACAAAACTCTATATTATTTCCGCTTTAGTGCAAAATTAGTGTTTACTGCATCCTTGATTAAAACTATGCGGCTTCAAAAAAACTGCCCAGTTAAATATACTGAACTCAAGGAGCCTAAAGGGGAGCACCCGTAGTATTATTGGTGAAGCGTTAATCTATATCACTTCTTATTAGATTTTCTCTGAAATTAATTGTGTGCACTACCATCATGCATGCAGATACTTTGGGAGGCGTATTGGCAACTATCTATAACGAAGTTTTATATCGGGTTTTTAAATTACCCTGTCCTTTTGGTAGGCTGAAGCCAAGTTGAGTTTAACTCAATACACGAGAAGTATAAGTTCAGTTTCGTAGATTAATTTCCTGGTTGATGCTAAAAAGTAAAAAAATATTGCAGCTATTAAGTGTGAAATGTATGAAAAAATCACTCTTCAATACTAAATTTTCTTTGTTCTTACCTCCTCTAGGAATTACTTTAGTTAGCATAGATATGTCTTATGGAGATGATATTTTGTGTCCAGTGAAAACCTTTCCAGAGTGTTAGGTGCTCAAGAAGCAATATTCACAGAATTAGCCAGGAGGACCTGTGGAGGTACTTTAGTTATTTCCTTCATTAAAGTTCTTACACCACTAAGCGTTGAGCAATTAAAGTCTGGGTTTGCATCTATTCATAAAATTTATCCTCTATTACAAGCACGTGTGGAGTCTGGAGAGCAACTTCGTTGGCGTTGTGATGTGTCATTTGATTCTATCCCTTTCGAAGCTGTGAAATTAGATGGGCCTCTTGATTTTGAAGAGGAGTTTACGCGTAGAGGCGAGGTTGGACTTGATGTTGAAAAATGTACTTATACGCTCTCGTTCTATATAAATTCCCAGAATAAAGTTGACTGGATATCCCTGGTAAGCAGCCATGCAGCCCTGGATGGCCGGTCAGTAATGACTCTTTTTTGTGTTCTAGATATATATTTTAGGGAGCCTGAGACATTTAGATTAGGAAGGCAGCCCTTGTATGAAGCGGTTGAGAGCTACTTTCGCTCCTCCAAATACTTCGCAAGACAGGAGTCATGTAACGCTAAAGATGATTTATTTAAATGGCCAGTTGAAGAGTCAGCCTTTGCTGCAGAGCGTGAGGGGCACGCTATTTATAGACAATTTCCTATGGAGGATCTTTCAAGTATTGTAAAGCAGGGGAAGAGCTACAAAGTTAGGCCTAGTGCACTTTTTTGTGCTGTTGCTATTAAGGCCTCAAAAATTTTACCTAATCATAGGGACTGGATTAAAATCCTCTTACCTTTAGATGTTCGAGATTTATGTGGATCAGAAATCGGTTTAAGCGCAGTGGGTGCATTTTCAGCAGTAACCACTTTAGAAGTAATACCTAATATTGATACTAGTAATATTTGGCAGCTAGCAAGATACTTGCAAGTTGAGCTTGATCGCCAAGCCGCGGAGGGAGAATCATGTAAGTTCGCCTTTCCTAAAGATTATATCCTAGGGGATATTATCGGTTGGGCTCAAGAATATGAAAATAATAAACCAGTTTTCTCTGAAGGGTTATGTATTTCAAATGTTGGAAGCATGAAAGCTTTGGGCACGCACATGAAATCTTTTGAAATTGTAACAGCTATTCCTTTCCAGACACATGGTGCTCACCCAATATCACTGTTAACCTATTCAACGGTTAGGAACTCAGTATTTATTTTCTCTTACTGTTTCCCCCTTACTAAGAAAGATAATGTTTTAAACTTCGCGGAAAAATTTATCAATACACTTAGGGATCTTGTCAAGAACACTTGAATAAATCATATTCTACAACCTACTCAACTGAAAGAGCTCTGATTGGATAGATCACATTATATTTTACATGAAAAGTAATTTTGAGGAAGTCTGGTTGCTTTATTTAGATTTCTGTCTCTAATAATAATTTGTAACCAAGGTATGGCTTTGCAGGGCTATCTAAGTCTTTAAATTCATAATGGTGTATACGAATCATCCTGAAAAATCGGTGTAACAAACTCCGAACGGCATAATTCCGGTATTAAAGATTTTTCGAAGGGTTGTGGCTATTCGCGAAATACTGCCTCTAGCCTATGTACCCTTACAACCCCTAAAATATTTTTCAATCTACTCGAACCTCTACTTGGGTTTTTTGAATGATTTTATTCTGATGGGGTATTGGTTGCCTTCCTGCTGGGGTATGTATGATTTATACATTAAGTCAGATTTGACGAATCAAAGTATAAGTTAAAACTCGTGGGGGAGTTTTCTTTCTCAGTTGAATGTTTCCACTTTATAGAAGGGGCTGAAATTTGGGTGTTTACTTGTTAACGACCGAGCCAGAGAGACGCTACTTGTGTATCCACTGAGAGTTGTATTGTCACTGAATGCATTTTTTAAAATACTAGAGATCCGACTTATTGGTATCCACTTCCACAAAGTAAGTAGAAGAAGCGTGATCCTAAATAATGGAATACAAAAAAAATCAGGTATATTGGAGTAAAGTTGGATGTTGATTTATAGGATTCTGGCGGGCTAACACATAGTGCCGATACAATAGCTGCCAATAGGTACGAGATTTAAATTTCTGTATGAGCTGGTAAACCCTGACTAGGCATGTTCTGATTCTACTAGTGTAGAAGAAATTGATGAATTAGAATCTATAGAAGTGAAGCGGAACATCGTAAAGAAACCAGGGTGCTTTAAGCGTAAGTAAAGTCGTGTAGGGTAGGCAGAATAAGGGGGGTTGGCGCCAAAGTAAGAATTTATTTCGTCATTAAAAAACACAGAGCACATCCATGTATTTGGTTTGCCAGCTTATTGATTGTGGAAAGCCTATAGACCATGGCGTTAGCACTTCCCCAAAAAAGTAGATTTGATACAATACAAAAGAGGGAAATACATGTTAAAGCCTGGTTTCGAATAATGAAGTGTAGGCTCTTTATTGCGTGAAATTTAACACTTATTTAGAGGGCGACTACTCATAAGTATTCTCGAATCATAGGTATGAATGCTAATGTTAAATAAGGGTTTCATTACTAATAATAACCGTGGCCTTAGACTCCCTTTGTGTATTAGGGCAAGTTTGATCATGATAACTTAAATTTCATAATAATTGTGATGGAAAAAATCAACATCCTCTTGGTATATGCCGGCTTGTCCTTTAAAGGGTAAGAATATGAACCCCTAAATTATTGAGATGCAATCTATAGTTGAAAGGCGAATTGATGGTTTCTGTATTCATGGATATAACACTAGTGAATATCTATAGGTTGTGATCTGAATTGATCTGTGTACAAGCCCGACTCTATTGTAGATCGCTAGCTGTCAAGCTGCATGGATTTCATCTTGAGGAGGTAAATATTATACTTATACTACTGCACAAGTAAGATTCCAATGAATAATATTATTTAAGAATTTGACACCTTGATAATCATTAGGCGTACACGGATGATAGGCGAGAATGGGAGCTTACCCATAAGGGAAATCTCTGAATTGCAGCCACAGAGGGGAAGTCAAATTTGCTTAAATATTTTATTGAGCATTATGTAGTGAAAGTGAACTTAATGGTAGCAAGGGAACGATTAATATTATGAAGTCTAGATTTAGCATAATCGCCCCTTGTTATAATAATTCGGCTCTCTTGCGCAACATGCTGAAAGGGTTTTCTGTCCAGAATTATCCAAAAGAAGATTTCGAAGTTATTGTTGTCGATAACAATTCAAGTGATTCAGGTATTTATTCTTGTTATAAGGAATACAAAGACAAGTTGAACTTAACCTTACTTTATCGCCAGATTTTAGACAATCCTTTTGCCCTTAATTCTGCTCGAAATTTAGGGGTAAGGATTTCTAAATATGACTGGTGTGTTTTTACAGATAGCGACTGCATACCATCCTCCAATTACCTAATGCTGATTAATAATATAATTAATAACAAGGGGAAGAACATCTGTATGACAGGGTTGAGGGAGTTTATTCACTTCAAGGACGTTGAGCTTGATATGGTCGACGGCACTGATATACATCTAAGTGCCTGTCCCAGATTTAAAAGCCCATCGAATTATGGGTTAACAAAAGATAGAAGGATAGGTAAGATAGAAGGCTTACCTGATACGGAGCAACCCTGGGGTCATTTCTATGGTTGTAATATGATCTATAAAAAAGAAGATATTATCAAAGTGGGAATGTTTGACGAATTTTATGATGGTACATGGGGGTATGATGATATTGATATGGCTTATAGGGTTATCAGTGAATTAAAGGTTGAACCAATTTTTGCAGATAAAGCCGTTGTTTATCATCAAGATGAGGTTGCACCGGCTGAGAAAATTGACAAGTCAGTCTCAAAGACTGAAAAGCTAAATAACCCAAACTATCAGTACATTTGCAAGAAAATTAACGGATACTATGAATTTAGTACTCGTGAGTTCAGGCGTTTTGGTTTAAAAGGTTTTTAATTGACTGAAGTTGCTAAAATTTTTCTTAGTTTTTTTGTGTCTATTGGGGGATAGTGCTAGATCAAAATAGCAATTTACTGGTTCTTAATAAGATATGATTCACAATATTCGTGAAGAAATGAGCCTCCAGCCATTAGATGCCCGTTACATTGCATTCAACTGAGAATTTTCTTAAGAAAAAAGTTATCTTTTTTATGTCAAAGGCCGCTTTATTGGCAGTGGTGTATATCCAATAGCCCTTGTCATATTTGCTTATAGTAAAATTCAAGGTATCTCTAGCAATTGCATAGACTGCGATGCACTCATCATCCCCTATAGGTAAGTAACCTAGCATAAAGTCTTCTTTTATCAGCTGGTCAAATTTTTTTTCCACTCCAAAAGCATCTAGTAAAACCATTCCGTAGTAGGCTATATCATATTTCTGCAATAGATAAATCTGCCGGCGGGTAGATTTATTTAGTGTGCTGAAGGAGAAGTTAAATCCGCAAGCAGTGTTACCGATTCTTTTCTCAATAATGTGTTGTTTCGGTAAATTTTGTGTAAATTCCTGTGTTATAAGTATGTTTGCTTTTTTTCTGTCCATAAATTCTGTAAAAGCAACGATAAACTTTTCAGTGATATCTTCAAGACAAGGTTCTTCAGTTTCAACTTTGGCTGATATCATTACAATATCGTCAACTTCGCCTTTTGTATTTCTATATTCTTTCAAAAGAAAAGGATTTTTTTTGGGGTCCCTCTTGTTGTACAAAATTAGTCCAGCAATGAAAAATAAGGCCTTGATAAAATCTATTGAATACTTCAAAAGAGAACGATTCCTGCTCCCATGGTAGAGCCTTTTTAACTTTAAATAATATTTATCGGATCTAGCTTTTTCGCCTTGTAACAGATGTTTTGCACATTTAACAACCAGTAGCCCTGTATATCCTGAGAAGTATTCGTGATTAATAATGAAGTAGGTGCTGTCCTCGCTGAAATGAATGTAAATTGGAATCCTCATCTTTTCTAGGCTCCTATAAACAAAATTTCTACTTGAATTTTTGGTTGCCTGTTTTTGTAATTCTTTTATTTGAGAAAGATAATAAGACTTGGAGTGAGGAGCAGAAGTTAGCTCAACCAGATCATAAAGTATGCTCAAGCAACTCGTAATTTCTTCCTTTCCATATTTTTTAAAGCGATAAACCATTAATGTTGTTACAGTGCCGTACCCTTTTAGATACTGCTGCACAAAACTTTTTGGAGTTTTTACTGGAGTAAATAGATTGATCAATATTTTGGTGAAAAGTTGCATTAGATCTCTCTGCGAGTGCGAGCTAATATCTCAGTTATAAGTAAACCATATTTCAAAGCTCTAAATAAGCTTAGTTTGTCATTAGAAGGATTGGAGGCCTCCTTATAGATCATTATTAAGTTTATAACATTCAATGTTGAAAAAATGCTGTGGAGTATTTCATTTAGGCTGTGTGTCTGATGTTGTGTTTGAATAGGTGTTGATAACATTTATTCCAAAAAGCTATTTCCACGCTTCTTAAATCTCTTTTTAGTTATTTATAATGATATCTTTGATTATTGAGAGCTATTATATAATTTGAAATTGGTTGGTCTCACGTAATCACAAAAAATAAGACCGACAATTGAGAGCCGATTCATGTCAAGATTAACAGGTGATCATTGGCAATGATAAAACCTTGCCTTTCTGCGCTTAAAAGAAGCACAAAGCCCACTGATCGGCTAGAAAGCATGTTATGAATTTTTCCCTCCTGAGCCCAATGGAAACGTCTTCTTTTATACTATCCCCATCGAGCACTTGCTGGAAAAGGTACTAACTATAGGAAGAGCAAGGTACTTGTTTAGGGGGCGGTGAAAGTTTCTGGGACAACTTAATCAAAGGTTTCTGTTTGAAATGGGGCATCATTTTCGATTACAGCTTTTCTACAGCAAGAAAAGGAGGGCTGAAGTTGAGAAACTATTCGGAGTTAGGGTACAAAGTAGATGGTAGTAGTCGCCAGCGAAGACATTTGATTATGAATTACCGTTACCTCATTAGCTGAAGTAAATTTATTGTATCCAATAATTCATATTACGCATTGAAGTAAAGAAATTGGTCGGTTTTTTAAACTTTAAAGTGACCGACCATAACTTTCGCCGAGATTATTTAGTGAGTTATGGATTGTATCTTACTTGCCGGCAGAGGAGGAATAGGAAACAGCATAAGACAGGATGGTGAAAAGCTCAGAAGTTATTAGATAGCTTCGAAGTCTATCTGTTGGTTGGTTGTATCGTATTTAGGCCTTTGATAGGTAATCCTCTTCTTCGCCAATGTTTTTTTATGTGCAATTTGGCAATGAAACTTATTAATTTTGTGCAAGATTTTCCATAATTATTTGTTAACTCGCTAATTTATTTTAATAAATGTCTGGTTGGCAGCAATTTCATATTTTTTAACAATATTTGAAATCTTATACTCGACAAAAGTAGGGTGTTGTGTTTTTGAGCTTGTATGTATAAGTATTTAATTTCCTTGAAATATTAAGCTAGGGAAGATGTTTGAGTGGAAGTTGGATCAATCCTTGATTAATATTAATTGGTTGAAAAATAACTTAATAAGTTTTCTGGGCAAACCTTACAATACTTCACTGTCGTGCATAATCAATTTAAGGCGGTGATCGCACAATTTTTTAATACGAAAGATAAGCTTGTATGCCGATCTATTGAAATAATTGCAGTTAGTTAAAGAAATAGTATTACATTGCTATATGGGCTGCCGGTTTTTATAGTTTTATAACTATTAAGATGATGGTTTTATTTCGTTGATTCTTACTTAAAGTCTTGAATCCAACGTTAGCCAATACAGGTGAGTTCCCCAAAAGTTATTTGCTATCAATTGTGACGCTAATACGTTTGCAATATGTTCGTACTGGTATAGATATTTTAATCAAATATATTTTTCTTTTTGGGTAGGCTAAAGGCAGATAGAAAATATAAATATATTAGTAGATAAATGATGAATTCTATGCCTTTTAGAGGCATTACACGACGAATGATTCTTATTTGATGTCGGTTGATAGTTAAACAGTATACTAGGTGCTTCAATTGATCGGTATTGAATTTGTTAACCACAGAATATCTAGGGTCAATAGTTAAATATTAGGCTTTAAAACTTCTCAGAGGTTATGAACCTAGTAATTTTATATAAGTTCGAAAAAACTATTGGATGCTGCGAACTGTAGATAAGTAGATGCAAAAACTTGTGTGTATTTTTTTGATCAGATGGGTGAATAAGAGCTATTGATATTCTTCGATTGGTAAAATGGTGATCTACTCAAAATATAAATTATAAAAATCTACCAAATATGCATCACAAGAAGGGTGGTAAGAAAAAAGCAACGTTGCTAAGCGCAACATTGCTCAGTGCAACTTGCATGATAGGCTCGGGCTGGCTGTTTAGCGCCCAATTAACGGCTAGATATGCGGGTAACTGGGCATTTGTGGCATGGATACTCGCAGCAGTTTTAGTTTTGATGGTAGGTTTGTGTCTTGCGCGTGTCGTGTCGATTTATCCGGTCCGAGGTGCACTAGCTCAAGCCTGTGCTTTTTCTTATAACAGTATCTTTGGTATGCCTTTTTCCTTTGCTAATTGGTTTGGCATTCTAATGGTAGTTGCAACGGAGGCTCAGGCTACTACACAATATCTTTCTTCTGCTATTGGCTCTTCTTTATTGATTGAAAGTCATAGTCTTACGATTTGGGGAAAGTTACTTGCCCTTAGCATCTTAGCGCTATATCTACTGATTAATTTTTATGGTATTCGTTGGCTAACTAAAATCAACAATATTGTAACTGTACTCAAAATTTTTACTCCACTATTTGCTCTGACAGTATTACTCATTGTAGTTTTTACCCGAAATCACATAGGCTCAAATTTTTCTCTTCCTTCCAGTCAGGAATTTGAGTTCCATAGTGCCTTTTCAGCCATCATTGGTGCAGGATTGATCTATTCCTACAATGGATTTCAAGTAAGTGTTGCTTTTGCTAGTGAAATCAAAAATCCTAAACGCAATATCCCTTTGGCTATAACACTATCGATAATAATCATTACTTTGGTTTATTTGTCATTGCAATTTGCTTTTATGGAGGCCGTTCCACATCAGGTGTTGATAGAGAATGGTGGCTGGCAGGGGTTGAACTTTGCTTCACCACTGTTAGATCTAGCCACTCTGCTTGGCCTGCACTTTTTGGCGTTACTATTACTTGCAGATAGTATCACTAGTCCCTCAGCTTCTGGATATACGTACCTTGGAGCTTCATCAAGGATTTTATTTGCGATGGCCAAGGTAGGGCAAATGCCTCGCTGGCTAGCGGTGCTAGATCCAGTGCACAATATTTCCAGACGATCCATTCTAGTTAACTGGGTATTGGCAGCTATTGTTTTGGCTAATGCGGATAGTTGGGCAGCACTTATGGTAATAGTAACAGGGTACCATATTGTTAGTTATATGGCTGCGCCTATCAGTATGGGAGCCCTTGAGCCTAACACCCGTTGGTTTGGGCTGATAGTTTTTATCCTACTGGGTTTATTAATGCAGACATTACAGTCTTCTTCGCTGCTTTTAGTATGTGCATCTTTATCAGTTTTGGTCTCTATATATGCAGGGCTTCATATAACAAAAGCTGGTATTCATAAGCTAATTATATTTACTTTTCCATTTTTGGCATACTTATGGAGCTTGTACCTTATATCAAATGTTTGGTTGATAATAAGCGCATCTACAGGTTTTTATCTGTTGATATCTTCGCGTTATTATGTTGAATTCTGCAAAAGTTATAAGGCAAGAGATTGAGGGTAAAAGATGCTCTCATAAAGTGGGCATCTTCATAAAAATTGGGTCTGAAAGGTTTGACCTGACAGCAGTGGTGAGATATCTGCCAGGTCAAATTTTGAAGGTCAAAACATAGAATTAATCATCTTGTTGGCTTTCGAGTTGCCTGAACCATGATTGAGATCATCCCAGGTTACTTTTCCGCTAGCAAGATCTAACTTAACACCCTGATGTCCAACATAATTTCCACCTTGACGTAAAGTCATCTCAGTGAAAACTCCCTGGGTAGTGAAATTAAATCTTTCAGTATTCGTAATGTTAAAATTAACATCAAACATGCGATTAAATTCCAACACGCCACGTACGGTATCAACTAACGCTCGTGTGTGTGTCAAGCTAGATCCATTTCCAAGCATGGTTTGATGTGAAGAGCTACCATTGAGTGATACGCCACCAAAAACCCATCCCCGCCACTTTCTACCCGGTGCAATAGGGCAGACTGCTGCCATTATCTCAAGGGCATCATTTCTTACCTGCGGAGCTTGCATTGATCCTGAAAAATGAGCGACTACACCAATCTTTCTAGGGGCGCCGCTATAGAGTACTAGCCCTACACAGGAACCATAACCGTCAGAACGCAGCTCTCCTGCATTGGTGCCTGTCACCCAAGTACATTCCGGTCTGAATCGATAAGCAGCATAATTACCACCTAGCTGAACTGCCATAACATTGCCTCCATATCGGATAATTATCAATTATGTGACTGTTTGGTCACTGTCAATATAACCGTACATCACGCAGTGACCTTGATCAATATCAGTTAATTACAAATTGAAAGAGAAATATTGCTTGGGATTTTGCTGGTGAGTTCTTTCAGTTTTTAAAGGTGGAGATCATGTCCTTCCTGTTCGAAAGTATAGGCGTGTGGTTTCAGTTAGTGGTTTTGGGTTTTTCACTTAGAAGGCAGAGTTCTCAGGGTACAATTGACGTTATATAGCTCTATTTATTTACACTTGCAGACTTTCAACTATACGTAGATGCGCTTGCTCAGATTTTATTTTATTTCCCAGTTCGAATTGGACCGAAGTAGAGTTGTGAAATATCTTTTTGTGTGCGGTTTGCCTGTCAGTCACCAGGATTTATTGTACTTGAGGGCAGAAGATAACTATTGATGGGCCTCCACATGCGGATATTTTACAGCGTAATTGTGCAGGAAATATGGAAAACATGGCTACTGCTCCTTGTTTTTTATTGGCTTGTTTTTTTGCGCCACTAATCTGGCCGTAATTGTCGTTAGTGTTCATTAATTTTATCCAGGCATTGTGAATTCGAATCATAATTTCAGTTTTTTATGCTCTCTTAGTCTTTTTAAGTGGTTTTATATTGCTTTTCCTGAATTGTTGTGAGAGCAAGGTTCTATTTTCAATCTAAATGGTTTTTTACTTGGTTTATAGGAACCGTGTTAATCAGTGGCGGTCCATAGCTTTGTCGCTAACGCTACTTCTGAAGTAAAACCTGCTTCGGTAAGTGAAGGATCTAGCTTAACTGGGGAAGGACATCGGACAAGATTGAATAACAGGCAAAGATATGATTTACCGAAAAACCAAATTAGCTTCTGTATTTAAACAACCTTTTTTTAGTCATACATTAATGGCTGTAGTTTTAACTGGAATTAGCTCTAATGTACTTGGCCATGGTTATGTAGAAGCTGTTGATGGCGGGGTTGCATCCGCACGTGGGACACTATGTAAATATCCTCTCGACTCTGGAGAGATGAATATAAACTGCGGTGCAGTTCAGTGGGAACCACAAAGTGTAGAGGGTAATGAAGGCTTCCCGGAAAGTGGACCCGCTGATGGGCAGATTGCCAGTGCGGGGAATAGCTCTTGGTCAGAGCTAAATGAACAGTCTTCTGATCGCTGGGTTAAGAATTATATCAGTTCTGGTTGGCAAACCTTTAAATGGCACTTCACTGCGAACCATGTAAGCAGAGACTGGAAATACTATATTACCAAAGAGAACTGGAATCCAAACGCGTCCTTAACCCGTGATCAGTTTGATCTTAATCCCTTTTGTGAAGTGGATGGAAACTATGAGCAACCTCCAACAAATATGACACATGAGTGTCAGGTCCCAGATCGTGAGGGTTACCATGTCATCCTCGCTGTTTGGGATGTTGGTGATACAGTGAATGCTTTTTATAACGTTATCGATGTTGAGTTTGATGGTGATAATGTTACCAATACTGCGTGGAGTGCTGTAGGCACAATTAATCCAACACAAGACTTAAATATTGGAGACAAGGTATATACCCGTGTGTTTGATAGCTCCGGTGAAAATAGCTCTTATTCTACACTTCTGGAGATTGCCTCAAGCGAGCAAGGGATCGCAGAAAATTGGTCTCACGACTTGGCTGAATTGATTAACCGAGAGCAAACCAGTATTAGAGCTGGTGATTATGATGGTAGCAGTAGCTTTGAACCCTTGTACGGTATTAATAGTATTTATCTGCTAGAAAATAGTGGCCTGAGAAACGTTGAGATTGGGTACGAACTTAGTGCGGATCAGGGGGATGGTACTTCAGATACCAATGACGATGATTCAGATGATACTGGAAACACCGAAGGTAGTGGGAATACTGGGACTGCCTCTTGTGCAGTATTTGAGCAGCCCTACGCTGGTGATCCGGGTTACGCGATTGGGGATATCGTTATTTTTGATGGTATCGCTTACGAATCCAAACACGAGCCCAATTGGTGGTCTCCAAGCTCGGCGCCAGCACTTTGGATTGAAACCACTTGTCAAACGGTAGGGGGTGAATCAAACAACGATTCTGATACGGGATCAGGCAATACTTCCTCTAATAACAATACCAGCACAGAAGGCGACACGGCAGCTTCCTGCCCGGAATTTCAGCAGCCTTACGCAGGCGATGAGGCCTATCAGTCTGGTGATCGTGTAACTTTTGAGGGCCAGGTATATACTTCCACCTACGGGCCAAACTGGTGGTCTCCCACTGCTGCGCCGCAGTACTGGGAGCAGAGCTCATGTGAGTAACTTAAACATTCTCAACCGCTTCCATATAATGAGAGGGAGGCGGTTGAATATAGGTGGCTCATTTCCTTAGTATTGACAGCATGAAATACTGCTTTCCAAGTCATTTCATACCAGCTTCTTTGGCCGGTTATTACACGTAAATTCATTACGTACATAAAGGTGGCAACGGATGGCAACCTTCGTTTTGGTACATGGCGCTTGGCAGGGAGGTTGGTGTTGGCGGCGGGTTGCGGATCGCTTGCGTAATTTTGGCCATTTAGTATTTGCTCCCACATTAACAGGTCTAGGAGAGAGAGTTCATCTTTTAAATGATAAGATTGACCTGGACACACATATTCAGGATGTTCTTGGTGTCATTGAATCGGAAGAACTCTCTAACATCATTTTATGTGGTCATAGCTATGGGGGAATGGTCATTACCGGTGTTGCTGATAAGGTACCCAGTAATGTCCGCACCCTTGTTTATCTTGATGCTTTGGTGCCGGAGAGCGGGCTATGCACTTTAGAACTCTTACCTAAGGAAATAGGCTCTACCTTGCTTGAAAGTGCTAGGTCTACAGATAAAGGCTTTCTGGTAGCCCCAGATCAGGCTAAAAACTTTGGCGTGAATATTCATGATCAGGCCTGGGTTAATAGGCGCTGTGTAGACCAGCCCCTCAAGACCTTTGAGCAACCAATCTTTTTGGAGGGGGCTTGGAAACTAATTCCTGATCGCATTTATATCTATGCAACAGGGTGGACTCCGGGAATTGGTAAGCCATTTTATGAAATGGTACAGCGGGATAGCAGATGGCAGTCTAACTCTATTCAATGTGGACATGATGTAATGATTGATAAGCCTGAGGAATTAACGCAGATACTAATAGCCTCTATTTAAATATTCTTATCAAATTGCTACTTGAGAAACTCTGGACTTGTCTTTATAGCCTAAGTCATAAGCGTTATAGGGATTGATATGACAAAGAGTACGCAGGTTTTAACTTCCAGGATCACCTGCCCTTTATGTGGTCATGATCATACGGAAACTATGCCGATTGATGCATGCCAATGGTTCTATCAGTGTAAGAATTGTGGAGAGCTATTAAGTCCCAAGAAAGGCGATTGCTGTGTATTTTGCTCTTATGGAACGGTTGCATGCCCACCGGTTCAAAAAGATGGAAAATCCTGTTGCTCCTCGTAAGGGACAGCCATAATTTTAGTGGTAAGAAAGTATAAACAGGTAGGCTGTTGGCTCAAGCGGGATCGAAAGTATAGGCGTTTAGCCCATTCTATTCTGATCTCTCCTTTAGGTGTTCAATGGCTTGATCAATTTCCGGCTTATTTTCTTCTATTAATCTATCTGCATGAATTTTTAATGAATCGATTGATTCGTAGTCAAAAATCCCGACTTTGGGATTGTTTACTTTTACGTTTAAGTAGTCAAATTCTATCCTCCCTTTTGGAGATAATAATTTTGCAATTCTTAGAGCGTAGAGCTGCTGGGTATCCATAGATCGTTGTACATCTGTGATAAGGTCAGGAAACCATTGAAGTCGTCCCCAGTTTTTTATGTCTTGATAACTATCCTTTGCGCTACGCAGAGGCGGGGTACCCGATCCCATTATAAGTATGTAATAATTTTTATTTGGGTATTTTTCAATAATGTCCAGTAATATCATGCTGGTCGGATCATTTTCTGATACTGCGGCATCTGCAAAATATCGATGACTGAGGTCCCTGCTTGATGTTATAAAGTCTACAGGAGGGAATACCCCTTCCGCGCTGGATGCAGCAACCACTAGCTGATAGACACTGTTTGAAGGGAGTTCAGCAATTTCTTCACCATAATTTTTAAAAAGATGTACCCTTCCAGTGTAGATATCAAGAGAAGGCACAATGACTGGTTTTTCTAAATCAGTAAATTTTAAGCTTTCTGAGTAATGAAATTTTAAAACTTGATGGAGTCGATCTCCCATGAACCTCGGTGAAAACATTCCAGCTCCAGTCAATATTTTATGATGCCAGGGTGTTGAGAATAAATATTTACTTTCAGATTTGTAAAGTTTTATCAGTAGGTCTATTTTTGAGCCGTAGTCACCATATTGTTCACGTAGTTGTTTCATGGGAATGTTGATTCCTGTAGCAATAATAGCTCCGGTGGATACTCCACTGAAAACATCAAATATTTCATTTATGGGCTTGCCTACTTGACGTTCAATATATTGAAGAACATATAGTGGGATAAGACCTCGAACCCCTCCACCATCCAAAATTAGGATGTTGATGGTTTCTTTATCCTTGAGGGGGGCTTCATAGATAATGGCTTCTTCAGTAGCCGGTATCCTATGGAACTTAGTTTTTTCAGTAAAGCGATGATTGTAGATATAAATTGTGATGCCAATTGTGGCTAACAATAGAAGTGTAAAGAGTGTAAGTTGCCAGGTCTTCATTGTGTCACCCAAGTAGCCTGCCGACAATTCAGGCATAATTTGAGCAATAATATTTATTTTCAAGTGACGTTTAGTGAAGTTTTTGATTTAATTTTTATTTTTCTTATTCATAAATTATATTGTTGGTAGGGTTGTTGGTGTTTTGATCGGAGTGGCTGAGATGGCTATTCCCTCTGGAATTCTATCGAAATGCATATATTGCAGAAGAGTATATAAGCTGTTTGGTCTTGTGATATCTACATAGTCAATATTCTGACTGTCTGTTAACGTTTTGCACAGGTATTGAGAACAACTACCTTTCAAAAAGATGATATTTAGGATAACCTCCTAGACTCACTGTATTCTGCTGATCGAATTATGACTTATGCTAAGATAGGGTCATTATAGATGTGTACCGAACCCTAGATATAGACCCACTGGTTTTGTAAAGAATTCTAAGCTGTGAGCTCTAGGCTAATAATTATGTTTAAATATTTTTTAGTGGCCCTTTTGTTGTTGATTTTGGCTTCATGTGGCAGGCCCGAGTCACTTTCAGTTGAATCTGGGGGGGAAGCTAGGCTTGGTACTGAAGAGGTCGTTGAGGGGACGCTGGAGCAGGAAAAACAATTACAGGACTTTGTTAGTTCCACTGAGCTATCTAAAGATGATATTTCAAGTGTAGAAGATCACACTGAAACTCCTGATAACCAACATGGCCCTCAAAGCACTCTCTCCACTGAAAAAAGCTCTAGGCCGATAGATATCAGTGCAGCTTTCGAGAAGGGCGTATCTTCAGTTGAGAAGTATGATTTCTCCAGAAAAAGCACATTGCCTAATCTTTTTGAGACGCAGCAAAAGGCTGAGAATGTCTCTTTTAGTGGTAAGCTAATAAACGACCCTGAAAATCCTGATTACCTTCAGTCGTTGGAGGGGGTGGAATTCTCAATAGAAATTAAAACACGATAGAATAAAATAGAAAGGCAATTCGCTGCATCTAAGGTGGTTGCTGTAATATGTCAATATAATTGCTTCCCTAGTGTTTGTTTGGGTTTTGCTTTATCAAGCTTTTGCCTCTCTTTGATTAACTATTTTTTCTCTATAGGTTAGATACAACCACTAATGTCTTGTGTTACTTTGTTTCGAATAGTGCGCTTTTTATCATCCTGGGCTAATATTTTATTTGCGGGAGCGAGGCTCAAAGTTTAATACATGGAGTGTATCCAGAATGTCAGGAAGTTATCCAGATAGAATTAAGCAGCTACCTCTTTATGATGGTCGGTTTGATGCCTACAAGTTGGAGGCAAAAGGAAGTGATGTTCTTTTTGCATCATATCCGGCGGGAACGGTTATTCCAGATCATACGCATGCGACTGATAATTATGGGGTGATTACGAAAGGCGAGTTGGTACTAAGTATGAATGGTGCTGTTCAGCGCTTTGGAATTGGCGATTGGTACCATATTCCAGCAAATACTGAACATGCTGCCTCATTTGAAGAGGATACAGATGAAATCGAGTTTTGGTTTCAAGCTAAAGATAAAGAGAAAAGCCTTTAATTTCCCCAGCAAAATCTATTGAGTTCAAACAGATTGAATAACCCGAATACGGTCATTCATGGCTCTAATGGAGATTGGGATTGTAGGTGCAAATACCTCCCATGCGTGATTAACGCCTGGACGCAAGTGGAACTCTGTACTTACCTCGTCATTGGCGAGTAAGCGTGCATATTCAATATTTTCATTGCGAAAAATGTCCAATTCCCCAATTTCAATATATGCGGAGGGCAATCCTTCCGCGTTTTTTAAGTGAGCTGGAGCGGCAACAGCGGTTACTTTAGTTGTACCCATTGTTTCTCCGAGATAAGCCTGCCAAGCGGTAAGGTTGTCATCATTAGTCCAAAGTACATAGGGAGCCAGCTTTGGGTCCTCAACAGTATTCCGGTCATCAAGCATTGGATATATAAGAATTTGTTTTGCTAAAGAAGGGCCATTCCTGTCCCTTGCTAAGATGGTCAGTGCCGCAGACAGCCCTCCACCAGCACTATCGCCCATAACAGCTAACCTGTTGGGGTCTACTTGCAGCAATTTGGCATTCTTATGGAGCCAGCACAATGCCGAGTAACAATCCTCAATGGGGGTTGGAAAAGGATATTCTGGCGCTTTGCGGTAATCCACTGAGAGAAATGGCACCCCACTCTTTGAGACATAGTTTGCGACTAATCGGTCGTATATTCCTACATCATTGAAGATCAAGCCCCCACCATGTAAGTAGAGTACCGCTGACCCCGGCGTTGAGTTTTGTTTACAGTACCATCGCAATATGATGCTGGATTCATCGGGCAGCTTTACCAGAAAATCTTCTATTGATACATCGGTTGGCATGGGATGGGTTTGAAATACCTCTCTGAGAACATGCTCACCAACCTCACGTCTTGTGGCCACATCACCTACTTCTATTGGCTCTATGGATTCCAGTAAAGCCCTAAATTGCTTGATTGCTTGGCTGAATTGGCTGTCAAGGGTATAGGCCATGATCTTTCCGTATCTTATGGCTTGGTACTGACGGTAGGGTATTTCTATTGGAAAAAGTTGGACGCTTATAGCTTCGTCTATTTTTTCATCCATGTGTTGGAAATGCTGCCTGAATCCAGTGTTGCCTCGGGGGGTAACATTCATCCAGATGGGACGTTCAGAAGTAAAAGTGAAACTTTACAATCATACCTAAATGATAGCGTTCAGCGCTAATTTATTTGTGCCTATTGTGAAATTTTATGAAAAATAA
Organism: Microbulbifer mixtoriginis (SeqCode); assembly: GCF_052467705.1. NCBI lineage: Bacteria > Pseudomonadati > Pseudomonadota > Gammaproteobacteria > Cellvibrionales > Microbulbiferaceae > Microbulbifer > Microbulbifer mixtoriginis (SeqCode). The sequence goes on along the minus strand of NZ_CP174322.1, from coordinate 3,410,402 downwards.
CTTTATAGATTGACTGTGAGCAGCTACTAGGTGTATGAAGTAATAGTTAAAAATAAGAAAGATCCAGAGTGATAATTTTCAAATTACCTCTCAATCTCCTGTCCAAAAATGTGTACGCATTATGGAATGGTTAAGTAACATTAAGGATACACTTTTACTGCGGTCTTTTAGGGTAATTTTCCTATTGAAACGCCAGCGCTAGTCAATCCCCGAAAAACTGGAGAGACACTCTGTATTTGTGTTTTCACTATCAAACATCTGTCAGGGATAAATAACGCTAAGAATAATTAACTCGTTATCTATTTTTTTACTGGGAATCTCAGTATGGATGATGGCTGCTGGAGAAATTGATTCAGGCGATGCAAAGGTGCATCGGTTGGATTTGCAGGGACAAATTGATACTAGGGCACCGTTGTCAAAAACGCTGTGGGCAGGGGCACATAATGCCTATGCTTCTTTCCCGTGGGATCAGGGAGTATATACCGATGTTAATCAATGGTATGCCCCTGAGAAGCTGTTCCATCGTGGTATCCGCCTAGTGGAGTACGATACCTAACCTTCATCCACGTTTAGCTCTACTCCACACATGTGTCATATGGGACCTGAAGAGGCCACTATGTGCATATACATGGCAGGCACAGCGGCAACTCTCGGGGATGGCTTTGATGAGATCACGGATTTTCTCGAGGATAATCAGGATGAAGTGCTATTTATAAAATTCGAGGCTTATGATTCAGATTATCATCAGAATTTTAGGAACAAAATTGGTGAAAAGATTGAGAGTCGCCTGGGGGACTATGTTTTCAAGCCAACTGACTGGGGCTACGCGGAAGGGGATTGCGCTTCATTGTTAGTGCAAACTTTAAGCAAGCAAGATGTGCTGGATGCAGGGCGAAACATTATTCTTTTTACTCAGGTACCTAGAGAGTATCCGCACACAGGGGATAATAATCTTTGCGATTATCACGATGAATCCAAAACAAGCAAGTATTTAAGGAATGTCTGGATTGGCGTGGATGAAATGGATGCTGCTGGTAATCTAGCCTCTAATGAACCTTTGGCTCAAAATTCTCGTCAGTTGACAGCGGATTCTGATGGTAATAGCAGCGCTACCACCCACTATAAAAATGGAAATTTCAGCGTCGCACTGGATGCGACTACGGAGTACAGTAAGAACGATATCAAAATTTATGGTGATACCGTCCAAGAAAAAGCACAGGCAGGTTACCAGCTGATAGAGTTGGCTTTAGTTGAAGCCAATGCAACAACCATTGGAGCATCCAAGGCTCCACAAATTGAAGATTACCTTTGGTCTTGGCGAGATGACCCACCGGGTACCGAGCACAGTTGTAGTTGGCTAACTAATGATAGGGAGATTAGAGATTATGATTGCTCTACGATCCGTGTATTTGCGTGTGTAGATGCTAATAGAAATTGGCACATCAGCGAGTCCACCGGTGCCTGGGCTGATGGCTATAGCGCTTGTGCTGCAGAGGGCTATCAATACGGTATGCCTTATAATGCCCTTGAAAGTACTGAACTCTATGCTGAAAGAAATAATAAGGGCATAACAACTTCGGTTTGGGTAAGTTATTATAAGGTATTTGAGGATTTTTGGCTTGCCAGCCAGGATGCTTACTCTGATTATGGTTACCTCAAAAAGGATGCGATTGGTGGCACTGGTGGTGCTGCATTTTATTCCATCGATTTAATCAAGCGTAAACTGCTTGGTAGCGGCACTATGAATTTGAAATCGGTACAAATTCGCTCTGGAAGTCGTATTGATGGGTTAAAGGCTTGTTATGAATTCCAGCAGGCTGTCAGCCATGCAAATGCGAGTGATCATGAACTTTGCATTGAGTATGGTGACGGAGATGGTAGCTCAATGGGCTCTATCCTTAGTTTTGACTCCGCCAGTGGTGAATATCTCGATGATGTTAAAATCTGCTGGGATGATGAAAAGTACAGTTCCGGTAGTATTTATTATTTAAATCTGACTTCCAGTACAGGGGAGAGAGTTTCAGGTGGCATGCAGCAGGATTCCTGTAAGAGCTATTCTTCTACCTCTACCCAGAAGATATTTGCTTTCCATGGGCGCCAAGGGGATGAAGTTATTGCTTTGGGTGTGCACAAGCTTTCCAGTTCTTTGATCAATGCTGGCTATTACGCAACGGAATGGCTCAATAATGACAACCCCTCCTCTGGTGGCATTGACTACGAAAGTTTTAATGAACACAAAGCGGCAGGTAATATCTCCAATACCTGTGAAGTAAAAGATGTCGTAAATGTTGTTGGCCGCTTGGCTGATTCCAAACTGGATTACAGGTTTACAGGAGAGAGTATATTAGTGGGGAATCTCGGTTCTAATTATCGTTTCTTCTGTGCAACAGAGAATTGTAGTGATTACGAGGTAAAATACTTCTTTACTACGCCTTCTTGTTTGCCCTAGGTGGCGGAGGTGAGGGCGGGTTGGGAGGCCCAATCCGCACTTACTCTAAAACCTTATTGAATATTTATGGGCACATTTGCTTGCTTCTTTTTGCTCAATCTCACTTTATCCCACTTTATGACTCCCGCAATGAGCCCAGAAATGATCAATAAGCTTGAACAGATTTTCACTATCCCCAGAGGCTCTTGATAAACAAGCCAGCTAGCTAGGAGACCAAAAATTGGTACCAGTAAGGTAAGAGGAGCGATAGTAGATAAAGGGTAAGTGACAACCAAACGATTCCAAATCCAATAGCCTAGTAAGGTGGTGGGCCAAGCCTGAAATAGAATTGAGGCTAGGGTAAGCTTATCAATTTCAATAAGGTTGTTTAAAACCTCTTTACCTTCCAGAGCCAACGCAAGAACCAGTAAAGGGATGGGAGCAAACAGAAGGCTCCAGACAATAAAAGCGAAAACCTCCTTGGTATTGGCCGCTTTGACAATCAGCCCACTGATACCCCAGCAAGTTGCTGCCAGAATCACTAGCACCACACCGAGGGGGCTGACACTGCCATCTTCAATAAGGAAAGCAATCCATAATCCTAAGATTGCCAGGCTGGCTCCCAATATTTTTTGTGTACTGACCGTCTCTTTAAGGATCAGCCAGCCAAGTAATACGCTAATTGCTGCATTGAGCTGGAGCAGCAGTGATGCCATACCTGGAGAGAGCCCAGCAGTAAGCGAGCAAGTAGCAAGTCCCCAGATACCTGTGCCAAAGACCAAGCTATAGCTGAGGATATAGCGCCAGGCAACGGGCGGCTTGGGAATAAAGAAAATGGCCGGTATTGCTGCAAGAGTGAAACGCAGCGCGGTAACTAGTAGTGGATTGAGATTTGTCGTACTCCCTTTAATGGCAATAAAGTTGACACCCCAAATAGCCATCACGAAAATTCCAAGGCTCAAATCTTTGTATCTCATAACTACTATCCCATTGATATCGGGATAGTTTCTGTGCATTCTGAGGTTAGGGACAGATACAGATTTCAATTAAAAAAAGTATACAGTTTGTTACTTTCTGCCCAATAAGGGGCTGGAAGGTTAATTGAGTTTGGGGAGTATGATGCGGTACAAGAAAATGGCTGATCATTTAGTGGAAGATATTCGCCAGGGAAAGGTGCAGCCAGGACAAAAGCTTCCTTCTCTACGTCAGCTTGCTAGGGTGAATGAGGTTAGCCTGACTACCGCATTGAATTGTTATCGTCATCTGGAGGAGACGGGATGGATTCAGGCTTTACCGCAGTCAGGTTTTTATGTAAGAAAACCTTTGGATGTTTCTGGGCTTCCTGAGATGCCCGCTTTTTCTTGCCAGACTACGAGACCGATTGCGGATCATTTCTTTCATTCGGAGGAGCCAGGCCCACTGGGAATAACTCAGCTATCTGTAGAGTTGCAGCCTGTTTCTAAGTTAGAGCGAAGCTTAAGTCGCGCTTCACGTAGTCAGGGGAGCCGGGTGTGTCTTTATCCTAATGTGCAAGGAGAATTGCCTTTGCGTCGTTCTCTCAGTGAGCACTTTGGCGCTTCGGGTTTCCATTTCCAAGCTTCTGATCTGGTGATAACCAATGGCTGTCTTGATGCTGTACGTACAGCACTGGAAGTAACGACAAAACCTGGGGATGCAGTAGCGGTCAGCTCTCCTTGCTATAGCGGTTTACTTCAGCTCCTCGGGGGAATGGGGCGGACTGTCGTAGAGATACCATCCACAATGGATGGTTTAGATTTGCGACAGATGGAGTTACAGATGCAAAAAGGCGGTGTTCGGGCTGGGCTTTTTACCTCTAGCCATATGAACCCAACCGGTATTAGTCTCAGTGTCGAACAGAAACAGCAGCTGGCTGGGTTAGCGAATAAATACCGAATCCCGATTATCGAGGACGACGTCTACCATGAGTTAGATCACCGGGGAGCCCCTCCACTCCCTGCATACCATTGGGATACCGGGGGATACTTATTATGGTGTGGATCTATATCAAAAACACTGAGTGCTGGTTATCGACTGGGTTGGTGTTTGCCTGGACGATATTTAAATGATTACAGGCAGCAACGTCAACTCGAGAGCTTGGGGGTAAATTCACCACTCCAATTGAGCTTGGCTGATTTTATCAGTAGTGGGCAATATGCTAAGCACCTGGCGACATTGAGACCCCTGTTGCGGGAGCAAGTTGATCAGTATCGTAATTTCCTGACCGACCATCTCATCCCAAAGGTGCGGATTAGCATGCCAACAGGAGGATTGGTTTTATGGCTTCAAGTTCCCGGGTTAAATGAGGATGAATTCGCGATTCTTTTAAAGAGGAAACTCTTGGATATCCGAACCGGAGTATGCTTTAGTACCTTGAATTACTATAAAGACTGCTTGAGGATTAATTGTGGTTTTCCACTGAGGGATAATAATGGTGAGTATTCCCAGGCAAAAAAACAGCTGGAGCAGTTGGTCGAACTGATCAATCGAAGTGTTGCTGCATAAGCTATACAGCTTAGTCCGGAAGGCATCCGTAAGTTTATTGTTATGTGCCTGCACCAAGTAGCTACTGACTTCAGAGGGATCAACTTTAGTTAGCAATGGCTGCTCTGTCACCATATTACAAAAATGTTTCATTCGATGGCTTCCCTTTGCTAGAATCCGCGACGATTTTGAGAGAGTAAGTTCATGGAGGATTTCGAATGAAAACCATTGCATCCTTATCTGTAGTAGCTATGGCTGTTGCTGCTGCTATTCCTGCACAGGCCAACACAACGTTTGATTTGCCGAATTTTAGCCAATGCTCCGATGCTGCGACTCAAAGCAATACAAATGACCGTGAGGTGTATCGCATTTTTTCAGATTTCTACTATGAAATTGAAGATAAGCGCGAGTATGCCGTTACCGCGGTGAAAAACTGGGCAAAAAACTTTGCCTCTAGCTGTATCACTTCCACCACTCAAATCACATTAGATGATGTACAGTGTGATGATTTTATCGGTGGTGCGCCAGTTTGCCGTATAGAAAGTGATGAAGGTGACTATGTTGTTGTAAAAGACTACGTTGATTCCACCAATGTAGTCCTTTCCAAGCATGACCAGCAAAACTGGCCTGCAGTTCACACCTCTAATGACATGGACATGCTTTGGATGGCCAATCCTGCGAAGTGTTACTCAGACCTTCTAAAGTCTGGTGTGGATTCCCAGGCGTATTACCTGGATGCCTATAATTACCGTTACTTTGGTGATTATCGATTTGTGTTGGCTAGAACTACACGTGATCTGGTGCAAAATCTGGCGGGGCAATCTAATCAATGTGCCTATGAAACGATAGGTATTGAAGCCAATAAAATGGAGTGTTCTGAGACCTCTGGCGGTACAAAAATATGTGCTTCCAGGCATACCAATGCAGGTTATTTCGTATTTGTTAGTGATGACAACCACGGAATGCATGTGGTATTTAATCGCTGGGACTGATAAGTATTGATGGTTGTGAAAGCTCCTCAAGTGGGAGCTTTTTTGTATCCTTATAGTGGTTTCCAGCTTTTCGTTTTCTGATAGAGTAGGCTTATTGTTCTCCAATACACTTGACCCTGCCTAGTACTACTTCAAATTTTTTCTCTTCCGCCAGAATAATTAACCTTTGTTGCAAGTAATAACTACAATTCTCATGTGCTGCAAGCACATCAACTTGCAGACCCATATTGTTGTAACATGCCATCGGTCACTTTCTATGTCCTATAGGCTTGCCCAGAGTGATCTCCTCGCAAGCCAGTATTGTGTTGTAGCTCCCGACTGTTCGTCGAGAGATGCCTTTCCAAAAATTCCGCAATTGTTTTCTGAGAGTGTTCAGATTGTAGGTCTGGTATCGTTCGTTTTCGCTCAGTTAGTAGTAGCTCATGAGTGTCTTTTTCTTGGTCGGGAAAGATGCCGGCTCTACCAGCTGAATCCTCCCTTGTAAATTGTACTTATTATCGGAGGCCAAGCGCACTAGAATGTGAAGAAAAACTAAATATTTAGACAGGAAGAATAATAATTTATTTGAGCATCAGTTTTCCAGGCGAAGAATTCCTTTTCGACCAATATTTTCAAGTGCACATTGTAAAATTTTTCCATTTCTAGTCAAAGTATTCTTAGTTTGTAGAACACACAGTTCCCATCCAGATCTATCTAGCCTAGTGAGATCTTTAATTGATGTGCGCATATTATCAGAATTTGTCTCGCCTGGCTTATATGCACCTAAAGAGGCCAGTATAAAGCGAGCATTTTCATATCTTAATGGGTAGCGTCGTTGAATATTCTGAATTTGACTCACTAATAGGTCGGTGCAGTTTGAGCAGGGAGTTCGGCTTACACCAAGGATTACGTTGAATTTCTGGCTGAGTCCTGAAATAGAGTTGTCAATTGCTGAAGGAATCCAAACCTTCCATGTTAAAGATTTCATGAGTTTTTCTTCAGCGTGAGAACCGTTTCCACTTGTTGATGTAAATACTTCTTCAATGCTGGAAGGAGAAAATAAAAAGCTATAAGTCGGATTTTCCGCCTTTAGATACATTTTCTTGTATTCAGACCAGAATTCAACGGCACTCCATTCTACTTGCCTAGTCCCACGTTTGGGTCTCGTAATCTCTCCATGCCCATAGTGATGTACAATTTGATCCCAATGCAAAATCACCCTTAGTTCCTTCTATAATTAACAATTGATAAGTTGGCACAGGTCGATATAAGTGGTACGTAAGATTGCCTCAAAATACTTAGATGCTTGATTTCGTTAAAAACAGCAAAGTTAGTACCGTTTAACTCCCTGCGACCAATTGTTTAGTGTAAATTATCATCTAATAAATTAGAATCACAATGTGATAACTTGTAATAACATTTATGGAATCTATTAATTTGAGCCTATGTTTTAACTTCAAAATAACCACGGGTAAGGGATCCCTGATCTTTTCAATCCTGGCTGCAATTATTTGTTTATTTTTACCACATTCCAAAAGTAGCAGGGGCAGTACTACACTCATTTTCTACTGCTTACTGTAAATATAGTTCCTGTTAAGCTTTGATTGCTGTCTTTACATCCGTCTGAAAAAATACTCCCTTTCATTGGTGGTAGGTTTAAGGGTAAGCATTCGATTGGTCTTGCTATAACTCCTACAGGCTGATAGCCTAAAAATGTGATCACATTTATATGGGCCAGGGAGCCCAACTAGCCCCTTTAGTACGGAAAAATTTGGGAGTAGAAGTATGCAGGGTGAAATAATAACTGCCACGCCAAAGCATGCCGATATAGTAGCGCATCTAGTTGCCAAACTATTAATGGCTTTGGTGGGGTATAAGCGTGAAATCAAACCTGATCAACTCATTGAGACAAGTAACAAGCTGCTGGTAAGGGAGAGTGCTTATAATGCTTTTCTTTATAGAGTTGAGGGTGAGATTGTTGCTGTTATAACAGTTTCCAGGTCTGCAGCTATTTATGCTGGAGGGTATTATGGCGTAATTGAAGAATTTTACGTAGAACCTGAATACCGAAGTCAGTCGATTGGTAAAAAAATGCTGGACCGAGTGGTTCAGTTTGCAAGAGAGCAGGGGTGGCCACGTTTGGAGGTGAGTACACCAGAGAAAGACAAGTGGAGCAGGACAGCAGATTTTTATCGTCGGGAAGGATTTTCAGATAACTCTAATGGGGAGAGGCTGAAGCTGGAATTATAGTCCTTATTTTTCTGTAAGGTTCGGTACCTTCTGTATGTCTATTTTCCTTGCAGTTTTTATTGATTGTATCGGGCCCTATATAGGCTGAGGAATCGGTGTGTATTAAGGTGGGAAGGTTTATATTAATTCGCTCTCATCCTTTAAATTTAGGGCTTTGTAAGGGTGCCTCAACAAGCTTTCTCCAAATAATACTTCTGTAACATTGAGCGTGGACGGGAAATATATCCTATGCCGATTAATGTAAATATTTATTTGGTGGTGAAAAACTCCCTGTTTTAGCCTTTAAGGCTGAATGAATCGTTGTGGCGTCATTAAGTTGCACGATTTTTTAGTGGTAAATATTTAGGGGGTTATCGTGGTTGTAATAAAAATAGAGTTTGGCTCTTTGGGATTTTCTAGCCAAGACGTTCGGAATTACAATATGTACTGAAAAAGATTCTCATTTCCGTCTGAGTTAATGCTTGGAAATATGATTTAGTAGATGTTTTATTGATATTATTTTGCCTGACTGTTTAGTTCTGCAGGGCGCTTATGCTTTACGGAAAAACTGGTTAACAGTGTCATCATCTCGTTCTTGATTTTTTCGATTCAATATAATTAACTGCCGCTCGGGTTTAAATATTTTCACCTTTGGTGTGCTCGCCAAGCTGGGAAATAATAAATATATTTCGCTTGGTGAAAAGGGTGTTAAAAATCAAATATGAATACATTGCACTAAATTTATAAACATAAGGTCAGTTAAAGCAGTCGGCCGTTTTTATTACAAGGAAAATAATGAAACGTCGCGATCTTCTGAAAGCCGCAGGTGCTCTATCGGCACTGCCACTGGCTGGTATGACCAGTTCTACAGCTCAGGCAAGTAATCGCCTAGAGGATTCCACCTTCCCAAAGTCAATTATGCATGGCAGCCTGCAGGATTCTTCCGGTTTCCTTAAGGTGGTTCAAGGTAACTTGCCTGATGATGTTACCGGCCATTTGTTGATGGCCGAGGGGATTCCTCTCGCTCCTAACCATTTGACTCCAAATGGAAAAGGTGCGCTTACCCGATTGGATTTCAGTGGTAGAGCCAGTAATGGCAGTGTGGCTTATACGCGAAAAATGATCAGAACCGCCTCTGCAATTATGCAGGAGCAAGATTTGAGTGGTTTCGATAAGTTTAATTTGCTGGGGGGAACTATCTATTCCAGCCCAAATCTTGGCTTTATGAATTATTGCAATACGGCCCCCAATTATATGGGGGAAAATCGCTTTGCGATGAGCTATGAGGGTGGGGTGCCCTATGAGTTCGATGCTACCACTCTGGAAATGATAACCCCTATTGGTGAGGTGGGAGAGTGGGAATCCAGTCTTCCTCCTCTATTGGATAACCTAACGCCAAAGAAGTGGTTATTCCCACAAATTCGCACTACTGGTCACCCCTTCTTTGATTTGACGTCCGGTGAGTGCATTACCATCAATTATGGTGGCAATATGGGTGACTCCGGTCGCTCGGGCTTTATTCGCTTGATTTCCTGGGATCAGCGGGAGGCTTTCAAAAGCTGGAATATTCGTGATCGCCAGGGAAATAACGCATATATCGCGGCCAGTTCCCACTCCCTGGGGGTTACTCGTAACCATGTCATTATTTTTGAGACCGCGGCGAGGGTCGAATCCACTCGTATTCTCGGTACCCATATTGTGCTTCCGCAGGAGCACAAAACTCGCTGTTGGGTGATACGCAAGTCGGATATGGTACCTGGGCGTGAGGATATTATTGCTGACTACCTGGAGCTGGGCTTTGATACCTCCGATATTGTTTGCAACTATGACGACAGTGCCGGTGAAATCACTCTCTATGGCCAGTATATGGGAGCCATGGACAAGTCTGAACAGCTGTTCCGCTATGAAATATTCCAAGAGGGTGGGCTAGTGCCCAAGTGGTTGTCCGGCTATCCGGCGGCGCCTGTGGATGTTGGAGGTCTGGTGCGGGCTAGAATTCAAGTAACGTCTGACTTTGCACGGGAAATCAAAGACGATTACCGGGTTATCCGCGACGAAAACCTCCTTTGGGATATGAATGACCCAGCTTATCGAGGGCACTTTCAGTTTCCAGAGACATTTGAGCATCTGTATTGGGCTGCGGTGGGCTACCGCCCAGATTTGGTTTCTATGCGCGTTTCCTGGGCATACCGCAATTACCCAGAACGTTTTTATAGTTATTGGGATATGCCCGAGCAAAGTAAGCCATCTGCTTTGGTGCATATGGATTGCACCCGCATGCAAATTGCCGATGCTTATCAGTTCCCCGATGACTGTGTGATGCGGACTCCGCAGTTTATGGCGCGGCCTGGATCCACCGCGCAGAATGATGGTTATCTAATTGCTGCGGTTGTTCGGAAAAATCCGAGTAGTGCGCAATCCAACGGTAAAGAGTTCTGGATATTTGATGCTGCCGCACTCAGCCGGGGGCCACTCTGTATCCTCGCCAGTGAGTCTTTGGAATTTGCTACCACCAACCATGCCCTGTGGGTACCCTCTATAGGTCGCCGTCCAGCTATGGCTTACCGTTCTGGATACGGGGATTTCCTGCGCAGTAAAGCGCCTGATCACAGTCGCAATGTTCAGGAAATAATCGATCGGGAGCTATTACCTAGATTTGGTTAATTTTTTCATTAATTGAAATACAACAATTTAGTAATGCAACAACAAGGAAGCAAAGGCATGTACCATCCACTTCTCTCCGGGCGAAGTCATTTGTTGCGCCGGGCTACCAATTTCTTGTGTGCGGCAGGTTTGTTTTTTGCTGCGGGGGCTTCGGCGGAGCAGTTACCTCCCCCCATTGATGTACCTGAGGTTTTGAAAAACTATCAGGACACCCAGGATTGTTTTCCCGGTGTTATTCATGACCCTTCAACAATCGCTGAGGTACAGTCGATAGTGCGCGATGCTGCGGCTCAGGGGCGCAAGGTCATGACCGGTACCCGGCGCTTTAACAGCCAGATAGACGCGGCTTGTGCGGGCAACGGCGAAGTGCAAATCACTCTGGAAAATATGAGCCAGGTGGTTAGCCTGGATAAAGAAAACCGCTTGGTAACTGTTCAAGCTGGTATGCGTTTTAATGATCTAGCAGCCTATTTGCGTGAGCATGAACTCAGTGTACCGATGGTTACTGAGCTGGCGATCTTCTCGATTGGCGGGATGCTCGGCAGCGGCACTCATGGATCCACCTTTACTCAGAAAAGCAATATGATTTCTGACTATGTCACCGAGATAAAGCTCGTTGATGGCAAGGGGAATCTGCGTGTAATCACTGGTGAACTACTCAATGCTGCGCGGGTTAACCTTGGTGTTTTGGGGGTTGTGGTTGAAGTGACTATTGAAGCCGAACCCGGCTACAAGGTACAAGCCAAAGTGAAGGGACACCGGGATGACAGCGATCTGGAGAATGTCATTTTGGGCTTGGCTCGGGATAACCACTCCGCAAATATTGCCTGGTTCCCAGGTCTCGGCCGCTATACGGTTACTACTTATAATAAGGTTCCTTTGGACACCCGGGGCAATGCTTATAACGCTCAAGCTGATGTTTCGGATTTTTCCGAGTATCTCTTTGGCCTGATTTTTGATAGCTTGCATGAAGCCGACAGTGCTGCCCTGCAGTGCTTTGCCGCATCTCTGCGCTATACGGCCCGCTCCAGTTCTTATTTCCGCGATGTAAATACCGGTCTAAAGAAATTCATCAAGCCCACGGGGCACGCGGATCTGATGCAGCATTTTGTCTGTAAAGAGCCGAACAATTGTGTCTGGGATAAGTTGCCGATTGCCTTGCAGGAAGTGGCCATACCTTTTGAGGAACTGCCCAACTGGATTGCCGATGTGCGCCAGATTATTGCCCATAGTGAGCGCACCTGCTTCCCCTTGAACGGTATTTACTTCCGCTTTGGTAAGGCCTCCGATAGCTATCTGGGAATGAGTGCTGGGCGCGACACCGCTTTTGTAGGTATCGAGTATACTCTGCGCCAGCGCGGTGAGGCGGTGCCTAAAAACTACTTTGTAAACCTGGAAATTGAGCAGATGTCGCTGCGCAAATATGGCGCCAGACCGCACTGGGGTAAGAATTCGGTGGCTATTTTTGAGGATATGCCCTCGCGCTTCCCGAAATGGTCTCAGTTCCTTGATGCCAAGGCGGAATTGGATCCTGAGAATGTCTTTACCAATCCATTCTGGCAGCGGGTTAGTGGCCAAGACCCTCTTGAGAATTACCTAACGCCCCAATGTAATGCTGACGGTCAGTGCTATTGCAGAACCGATGCACATTGTGAGCAAGGGGCAACTTGCCAAGCAGGTAATTGGTATTCCGAGGCGCGGATATGTAAGAAAGATTAGGCTTGTATTGAAACAAAAGGAGTGGTGGTTTCACCACTCCTTTTTATTTTATTGATGATTGAATGTTAATTCTTTGAAAGGTGCTCTTTAATATACAGGCAAAACTTTTCTGGGTTTTCTATTGGCAACATGTGATTTTCTGAAGCCGCTTGCAATAATTTAGATGAAGGAGTGTGACTGGCAGCAGATTTGGATACTATCTGAAAGAGATTTCTGGTATTACTGCCGTATCCAATCGTAGTGGGGATTTGGATTGTCGACAGGTGCTCTTTATCCAGGCAGGGCTTTTCAGTTTGAGAGAGTTGCAAGGGCAGGGTGTGAGCATTCTCCAGTTGCTGGGCCCGAAGCGCTGGTGCTTGTGAAGAGAAGTAGCCAGCTCTGTTCCCGGAGCCATCAATTAGAAACGTCACAGCCTCCTCAAGCTCACCATTGTCAACCGCTTCGAATACCTTGCCAAACATGGCTTCGGCATCCTGCATAAACGCCTCCATTTTCTTGGTATCCAGATGTCCTGGATAGCCAGGCTCATAGATAAATAAGCTTTTGAACAATTTGGGGGCTTTTATTGCTGCACTTAAGGCAACATCAGCACCATAAGACCAGGCGATCAAGTGAATGGGGCCATCGCCAAGCGTGGCTGAGAAACTAATTAAATCATTGGCATGAGTTTCAATGCCAAAACTTCCACTCGAGCCTTTATTGTCAACACCAAAATGTCTTTGGGTGAGAGAAGCAACCCTGTATTCTTTTGCGAGTATACGATGGTGTGGTTCCCACATTCTTTCATCGGCAAGTGCACCATGAAGAAAGAGGACAGTTTCTTTAGATTTTTCTAGTGAGTGCTTCATCTTTGGTATATAAGCTTTATTATTTATTTCTAACTTTTCACTCTCTGAATTAGAGAGCGCTAATAGCTTGGGTTTGCGCTTCTATGCCTTAAGGTTTTACTCTTTGTAAAGTCTGATAAGGGCCAAGAAGCTGATAGCGGCCAAGTTTACTCCAATCCCCCAAGTTTGTTCACTTAATGGGGAGAGTGAGTATTCAGCACCGATACTCAGGCGATATGTATCACTGAAGGGTGGATATATCAATAAAAAGGATGCGCCTACTCCGGTGGCAAGTTTAAAACTCAGAATAGGAGATGTGATCCAGGGGATCTGTGCAATAAAAACCCGCTCAAGGTGCTTAATGTTTGAAGGGAATCTCAAAAATTTTATGCCCGCGTATACTGAGTATACAAAAAAGGCAAATACTAGGCTGCTACCAATTGCTTTATTGAATGTTAATTCTCGTGAAATCATGGTATCTGCTGCAACCATAATGCTTCCAATTGAGCCGCCTGCAATTGACGTGGCCAGTAAGATCTTTCTGATTATTGCTTTCAATGACTTCCCTTAAAACACCAGTTATTCATATTCTTTTTTGCGGATAGCTTTTCCCAGACCAAGTATATTGATAATTCAATGATCTATGAGAGTCTGTCTCTCAATGAGTTAGCCTGATCGGCCCCATTAACAAGAGCAAGATTAATAAACGATCTGCATCGCGAGAGCGCCCGGGTATAACTCAGGCGCTTTAAACTGGAGGATTGCCTTAAAAATTTATCAGGACAGTGGCAGGAGGGTATTTCTGTCTAATTTATTTTTCCAACAACTGATCCAACGGTAATTCAGTGCGGTAACGTACCTGTTTTAGGGAAAAGCTACTCTTAATATGATCAATACCCGGTAACTCCGTCAGTTTTTTATCGAGAAATTCCTGGTAGGCCTGTAGGTTGGGAACAACCACGCGGAGCAGGTAGTCGAAGTCACCGGTCATTAAGTAACATTCCATAACCTCCGGCCATTGGCCGATAACAGATTCAAAATCCTGTAGCTCTTTTTTCACTTGGTGGTTTAGGGTTACCTGAATAAAGACACTAACTGGAAGGCCTACTTTTTCGGGCTCCAAAAGGGTCACGGCGCGCTTGATAAATCCCTGTTCATTGAGATTTTTGACCCGCCGCGAGCATGGCGAGGGGGAAAGGCAGACTTTTTCTGCCAGCTCAATATTGGGAATAGTGGCATCCTCCTGGAGGATCTCCAGGATTTTTTTATCGATGGCATCCAGTAAATAGGCCATGGTTTTTTCCGTATCTCTTCTCTCTGAACGAACACCGGATTATCCGGCTGCTTCACTGCCATGCCGGTATGACAAAACATCCCGGTTGAGTCCTTTCTGGGCAATTATCCTGTTTTATGACTGCGCCGTGAAACCGTTTATTCTTTGTTATCAATATCCGCTCACTAGATCTGTGCTGAGTGACCAGCCACCACCTACTCGTTCACTCAGCTTTCCTGTAACCGACTTGCAAACTAGGAAGGTGGCTACGTGTAGGGGTAGATTCTGCGTCTCTTACAGTGGCGCCCCCGTGTAGGGCCTATTCGATGAATCCCTAAAAAACTGACTTTTTGAGTGAATTGTTGCTGGTAGTTTGTGATCTTTAGCGAGTTGTGTCCGTATTATGCCCTAGCCAGGCTTATTTTGGTATGACCTGCCCGGCCGGGCGGTGTTAATTTTAGCGGCTAGTAAGCAGATGCTTCGGTTTGGCTTTGAGCTGTTTCAGTAGGTGCCGAGAGAAATGTGGCACCGTGGCTATCGTCATCAAACCGGGCAAAAGAAAAGCAATAATGAATTAATAGGTGGTACCCATGGCAATGGTCGAAGGCGATCAGGAGCTGGGCTTTGATACCGAGTATTCTCTCAAAGCCGCATTTACCCGTGATTCTGGCCGAGTCTTTCTGACTGGTATTGATGCGCTGGTGCGCCTGCCGCTCATGCAGAAACGTATGGATGAGCTGGCTGGCCTGAATACTGCGGGCTTTATTTCCGGCTATCGGGGCTCCCCTCTCGGCGGTTACGACCAAGCGCTCTGGCGTCATAAGAAGCTACTCGCTGGGCACGATATCCACTTTGAACCGGGTATTAACGAAGACCTTGGGGCCACCAACATTTGGGGTACCCAGCTAGTCGATCACTACCGAGAGCAGGCCACCCGCGATGGGGTCTTTTCCATTTGGTATGGCAAGGGCCATGGGGTGGATCGCACCGCAGATGTATTTCGCCAGGCGAATATCCAGGGCACCGCCAAACTCGGCGGTGTGCTGGCATTGTGTGGCGATGACCACACCGCTGAGTCCTCCATGTTTTCCCACAACACCGATCAGATTTTTGAATCGGTAATGATGCCGTTGCTGTTTCCCGCCAGTATCGACGAGTATCTCACTCTCGGTCTCGCTGGTATTGCACTGTCGCGCTTTTCCGGTCTGTGGGTAGGGTTCAAGGCCATTACCGAAACGGTAGAGGCCGGTGCCTCTCTGGTGGTTCCAAGCTTGCCACAGTTCACTATTCCGGCGGACTTCCCCATTCCTGCCCATGGCTTGAATTATGACCCGCACCTGAATTGGCCCGCTGAGCGCCTGGAGTACGAGCGCCGTATGCTGGAGGAGCGCTTGCCGGCGGCGCAGGCCTTTGCCTATGTCAATCGCCTGGATAAAACAACGCATGAAAGCGAGCGCAAGCGCTTTGGAATCGTGACTGTGGGCAAGGCCCATGGGGACCTGCTGGAAGCGTTACAACTGCTCAACCTGAGCGAGGAAGATCTGCGCCAGGCGGGCATAGCCATTTATAAGGTGGCGATGTCATGGCCCCTGGAGCCTCGCGGTATCAGTGGGTTTGCCGACGGCATGGAACGGCTGCTGGTGGTGGAGGAAAAACGCCCGCTGGTGGAAGACCAGTTGAAGAACCTGCTGTATGGCTGGGAGGACAACCGCCGCCCGAAAGTGGTCGGTAAGAAGGACCTCAATGGTGAAGATCTGCTGCCGGCGATCTGGGGTTTTGGACCAGATCAGGTGGCCAAGGCGATTACCCGCTGGCTGGCAGATACTGACCTCGCACAGCGTTTGATCCCCCTGGCAGAAAAATTGGGAGGCAATGTGCCTCAGCGAGCACAAGGCCTGTTGGCGCGGGAGCCAATTTTCTGCGCTGGCTGCCCCCACAATACTTCCACCAAACTGCCGGAGGGCAGCCTCGGCAGTGCCGGCATTGGCTGTCATATCATGGCGCTGGGCAAGGGGCTGCGCACCGATACTTACTCCCATATGGGCGGTGAAGGCGCCCATTGGGTGGGGTTGCACCGCTTCTCGAATGCCGAGCATATTTTCCAAAATATGGGAGATGGTACCTATAACCACTCCGGTTTATTGGCGATTCGCCAGGCAGTCGCCAGTAAGGTCAATATCACCTACAAAATCCTTCTCAACGATGCGGTGGCCATGACCGGTGGCCAGCCTGCCGATGGCGAGGTAAACGCTCCAAGTCTGGCCGCGCAGCTGCTGGCAGAAGGCGTTGGGGTGGTGGTTCTGCTCAGTGAAAACCCCGATCACTGGCATCAGCACCGCGGCCAGTTGCCGGCGAAAGTGGAAGTGTTAGACCGTTCAGAGCTGGATGCCGTCCAGCGCCGTCTGCGTGAAATGCCGGGTGTCACCGCCATTATTTACGAGCAGGTGTGCGCCGCAGAAAAACGCCGGCGCCGCAAGAAAAAACTGATGGTGGATCCGCCCAAGCGCCTACTGATTAACCAGCGCGTGTGTGAGGGTTGTGGTGATTGCAGTGTGCAGTCGAGCTGTATCGCCGTGGAGCCCCTGGAAACCCCCTATGGCCGCAAGCGTCAGATCAATCAGTCCAGCTGTAACAAAGATATGCGCTGTGCCGATGGCTTCTGTCCCAGTTTTGTCACCATCGAGGGTGGTGAGCTGAAGAAACCGCCGGTTCAGTCTCTGGCTGAGTCCCTGGATTCTGCCATCGTCGATTTGCCGCCAGCGCCGGTGGCAGCCCTGGAACAACCTATTAGCATCTTGGTGGCCGGCATCGGCGGCAGCGGTGTACTCACTGTGGCGGCACTTTTGGGTATGGCCGCGCATCTGGAAGACAAGGGCAGTACCACGCTGTATTTCACCGGCCTATCACAGAAAAATGGTGCGGTGGTCGCCCACGTAAAAGTGGGTGCACGCCCGGAAGCCATCACTACTGCGCGTATCCGCGATGGCGCCGCTGAGCTGCTGCTCGGTTGCGATATGGTCACCGCTGCGGGCCAGCGCCCGAAATTTGCCACGGGCAAAATGCGTGCGCTGGTGAATACGGCTGAGGTGCCGGTGGCGGCCTTCGTACGAGACAACGAATTAGCTTTCCCGGCGGATGCCACCCAACAGAGCATTGAGTCCCTCTGTGCCGAGTATTTCGCCTTCGATGCGAATAAGTACGCACAGGCTTTGTTTGGCGATACGGTTGCCAGCAACCTGATGATTATGGGCTTCGCCTGTCAGATGGGACTGCTGCCAATTGGTGAGGCGGCACTGGAGCGGGCCATCGAACTGAATGGTGTGGCAGTGGAAAATAACCTGCGCGCATTCCGTGCGGGGCGCTTGTTGGCGACGGACCCGAGGGCGATAGAAAAGCTGGCGGTACCGGCGCAGCCCGTAAAAATGATCGAGCCGCAGGAATCTGTGGAGCAACTGATCGCGCGTTTGAGCCGCGAGCTGGTTGAATATCAAAATGCCGCTTACGCTCACCAGTTCACACAGGGTATCGAGCATTTATACCGAGCGGAGCTGGCTCTTGCCGGCACGACGGGGGAATTGACCCGCACTGCAGCCAACAGCTTGTTCAAAGCCATGGCCTATAAGGATGAGTACGAGGTAGCGCGCCTGTACAGCGGCGAGGATTTCCAGCGTCAGTTGCGCGAGACTTTTAGCGGTAATTATTCCCTCAAATTCCATATGGCCCCGCCATTGCTGGCACGCCCCGATGCCAGTGGCCGGGTGCGTAAGATGCAGTTTGGCCCTTGGATGGGCCGCTTAATGCCATTGTTGGCGCGTGGTAAAGCGTTGCGTGGTTCCGTGCTGGATGTGTTTGGCTACACCGAAGAGCGCCGCGCCGAACGGGACTGGGCGCGCCAGGTGGCACAGGCGGTGAAGTCGGTGGCGGCTCAGCTAAGCGCTGACAATCTTGCCGAAGCCCAGGAATTGCTGGCAATTCCTATGCAAGTGCGCGGTTACGGGCATGTGCGTGAGCAGAAATTTGCCCAGGTACAGGAGCGCTGGCAGCAGTTATTCACCCAGTTTACCGCGGGGAACAAGGAGCAGGCGCCGGTGGCGGTTTCCTGAGCCCCTGGGTAAGCAACGGAAAGAGTGCATCGGAAATAAGTAAGGAATGGATGTATGGCAGGGACGCCAGCGATATTTCTTACCGTGTGCCTGGAGGCAAAATCTATCGGGTCTAACCCGGCCGAAAGGGGATCAGCGGATTGAGAAACAGACCGCGGACTCCAGTGAGTGAAACCGGAGCTTCTACTGCGGAAAAGCACAGGCAGTCCATGTCCTGAGTGGCGATGGGCCTGTGTACCTGCCCCGGTTCACGCAGAACAAAATCCCCCCGTCCATAGATACCGTTGTGATCGGAAAAGCTGCCGTGCAGTACCAGGGCAAATTCCCGCCCGCGGTGATCGTGTTTCGGTAGTCCGCTGCCGCTGCGCAGGCTGTGAAAAGCCACTTCATACTCTCTCTGTCCAGACTTGAGCCGGCATATTTGCAGGTTGCGAGTCAGGGTCTTCCAGCGCCTGTTTGGATTGCTGGCCAATAATTTATTTAACACTTTGGGTAAGTGGTCCATAGCCGGTTCCCTACTGACCGGGGCCGGGGTGGAGCTTTCTTCACTTTTTTGGAGGATTTTCTCCGGGATCTGGCTGATGCGTTCCATCAGGCGCTCGAAGGCGTTGGCTTGCAATGGCTGCGCCGGGCTCCCATTTAGGAGGGAGCCACCGAGATTGTTCAGGGTATGCAACTGGGATCGGCAATCAGCACACATCTGCACATGGGCTGCAACAACCAGGCTGGGGCCCCTGGCCAAGCTGCCTGAGGCGTATTCCAACAGAAGGTTTTCATCCGGGTGATGGCGAATCATTGGACGTTTACCTGACGAACCGAGCTTGCAATTTCTTCATGGCCAGGCGCACCCTGGATTTGACCGTGCCCAAGGGGAGGCGTAATTCTTCGGAGATCTCGCTGTGGGATTTTCCCTCCATATAAGCCTTTTCCAAAATGTGGCACTGCTCAGCGGGTAGGGCGCTGAGGCCATCGGCAATATCGCGCTCGTTGCGCTTGTGTTGTAAGAACAGCAGCGGCTGGCTTTCCAGGTTCTCATCCCAAATATCGGCCACATCAACATCGTTGTCGCGATTTTGATGGCGCTGGTTGCGGCGCAGCATGTCAATACGGCAATTGCGCATAATAGTGAATATCCAAGTGCTGGCCGAGGCCTTGCCCTGGTCAAAGCGGGGGGCTTTGTGCCATACCTTGAGCATAACTTCCTGCACCAGTTCATCGGCCGCTTCGGCGTTGAGGGCCTGGGTACTGCGGCTGTGGTGGAAGCCCTTAATGAGCGGGGCAAAATGTCGGAAAACACGCTCAAACGCCTGGCGGTCGCGCTGGGCGCCAACCTGCGTTAGCAGCCTGCTCCAGTCATCCTTGTAGTCCTGGGAAGCTTTCACCGCAATTCCATTGCCGTTTTGTCTTTGCCTATGCGCCATATTAGCGCTCTCTAATGTTGTGTCGATCCTTACTACGCATCTGCGCACTAAATGGATTGGGTTATTTTTATTTTGGCGCTGTGATCTGCCATTGGCAGGCTAACGTAAATCAGAGGGGTAGCGCCGCGGAATACAGTGGAAGGGAAAATGAGCAGCCGCACATTGGTAAAAGAAGTCCAGTCTTATTATCGGGATTTTTTGGTTAGAGACCCGGCGGAACTGTCAAATATGTACAGTGACAAAATTGTGTTTCGCGATCCTCTGCACCGAATCGAGGGGCTCTCCGCCCTCAAGGCCTATTTCTCTGATATGAGTCACGGCCTTACCCAGTGTCGCTTTCGCTTTGAGGAGGCTTCCATTACCCGTGATAGTGCCTGCCTGCCCTGGTATATGCACTATGCACACCAGTCTTTGAAGGGCGGCAGGCCGCTGCGTTTACGCGGTTGTAGTTTGGTGCGCTTTTCCGACAAAGTGTTTTATCACGAAGATTTCTATGACATGGGGGCAATGGTGTACGAGCAGGTGCCCCTGCTGGGCTCCCTGTTGCGCAGGATTAAGTTGCGTCTGGAGCGGGGCTGACTGGTGACGGAGATTCGCAACAGGACACTATGGGTTACCGGAGCCAGTTCCGGCATTGGCCGCGCCTTGGTCTTGCGCCTTGCCGAGCATAATAACTTTGTAATTGCCAGTGGGCGCCGGCGTGAAGCGCTAGAAGAGCTGCAACAGCTCGCTCCCACACATATTCGCATACTCGACTGCGATGTGGCCGATGACAGCGGTATGGCCTCTACCTTCGAGCGCCTCAAGGATTTAACCGATCATCTGGATACGGTGATTGCCTGTGCTGGCACTTGTGAGTACGACGATGATTTACAGCTTGATACCACAATGTACCGGCGGGTTTTTGATGCCAATTTCTTTGGTGTAGTGAATACATTGCATTGTGCTTTACCGCTGCTGGCTGTCAGTGCTTCTCCGGTTTTTGCCGCATTGGGCAGCTTATCTTCGCTAGTGCCATTTCCCAGGGCAGAGGCTTATGGCAGCTCCAAAGCCGCGCTGGATTATTTCCTGGCATCGGTACGTGGGGATGTCTGTCATACCAACCTCAAGGTCGTGTTGATCCGTCCTGGTTTTGTTGACACCCCGCTTACCGCGCAGAACGACTTTGACATGCCTTTTTTGATTAGCGCGGAGCAAGCAGCGGAGTATATTGAGGTGGGGTTGGCTCGCAGAAAATCCATAATCGATTTTCCTCTGCGCTTGAGCCTGCCACTGCGTTTTCTCGGATTTTTCCGTTCTCTTTGGTTTCGTTTTTGCACACCAAAAATAAGTAGGATTCGTACCTTAAGGAAGAGTTGATGCGTATTGCCATCGTCGGGAGTGGAATTGCCGGCATGACGGCGGCTTATCTTTTGAGTCGCAAGCACGAGATTACCTTGTTTGAATCACAGGACCGCCTGGGGGGGCATACGGCGACTATTGATGTAGAGGAAGAAGGCAAGCGAACCCTGGCTATTGATACCGGCTTTATCGTGTATAACGACTGGACCTACCCGAACTTTATTCGTTTACTCAATGAGCTGGGTGTCGAATCCCAGCCAACCTCTATGGGTTTCAGTGTGCGCTGTGATCGGGAGGGCTATGAGTATGCCGGCAACAATCTCAATACATTATTTTCCCAGCGCTCCAATCTTCTCAGTGCCGGCCACTGGCGCATGTTATGGGATATAGTGCGGTTTAATCGCACTGCTATGCGAGATTGGCGCGAAGGGCGTCTTCATGAGGGCCTGACCCTGGGTGAGTATTTACCGGCAAATGGCTATTCTGCCGAATTTGCCAACCGTTATCTGGTGCCCATGGGTTCGGCAATTTGGTCGGCCAGTGTGTCGCAGATGCTGGAATTCTCGGTAAGTTTTTTTGTGCGCTTCTTTTTCAATCACGGGCTGCTCAATCTGCTGTGGCGGCCACAGTGGCGCGTGATTAAAGGGGGCTCTCGCTCTTATATTCCTGCGCTGAGTGCGCCCTATGCCGACAGGATTCGGCTCTCCACTAAAGTGAAATCCCTCTGGCGCAATGAGCAAAGCGTAGAGCTAGTGACCAGTAAGGGCGAGCAGCTGACGTTTGATCAGGTAATCCTTGCCTGCCACTCGGATCAAGCGCTGGAATGCCTTAAAGATGCCTCTAATTTGGAGCGACAACTGCTCAGTGCCATCCCCTACGCGTGCAATAGTGTGGCTCTACATACCGATTCCACTTTATTACCACAGCACAGGCGCAGTTGGTCCAGCTGGAATTACCGCTTGCGTGCCGAAAGCGATGAGCTGCCGGTACTCACTTACAACATGAATATCCTGCAGGGATTGGCAACGGATAAAACCTATTGTGTCACCCTGAATGCTGAGGAGCGTATCAACCCCAAAAAAATTCTCGCTCGCTTTGAATACGCGCATCCCCAGTTTTCTGTGGCGGGTAATCGTGCCCAACAGCAGTGGGAGAGGATAAACGGAGTGAATCGTACCTGGTTTTGTGGCGCTTATTGGGCCAACGGCTTTCATGAAGATGGGGTATGTAGCGCGCTGCGGGTTGCCAAAGGGCTTGGGGTTGATTGGTGAAGGAAAAGCCAAAGGCTATCGTTGCGGGCGCGGCCATGAAGAGCGCTATTTATACTGGCTGGGTTCAGCATCGTCGTTTTGCACCCCGCCAAAATCAGTTCCGCTACAAAGTGTTTATGGTTTATTTAGACTTGGCGGAGCTGGATGACTTTTGCTCGTTATCGCGCTGGTGGTCCAAAAAGCCCTGGGCACCGGCTCGATTTCGTCGCGAGGATTTTTTTGGCGATCCGGAACTCAGTGTCGAAGAGGCTGTATGTCTCAGGGTTGAGGGGGTTGCGGGAGAGCGCCCGCAAGGGCCCATACGCGTGCTCGCTAATTGGCGCTACTTTGGCTATAACATGAATCCCATCAGTATTTATTACTGTTTTGATGCCGAGGGCAGGGAAGTGCATTGGCTATTACTGGATGTTCATAATACTCCCTGGAAGGAGCGTCATAGCTATGTACTCGATTGCCGCTCTGGGGCTCGTGTACAGAAAGTAGCTTTTGCAAAGACTTTTCACGTCTCCCCATTTATGCCGATTTCCCAGGGTTATCGCTGGAGAAGTATTACTCCCGGCGATCGCCTAACTGCTTATTTGCAGAATTTTGATTTAAGCGATGAGGAGCAGGAAGAGCGCCCCTTATTTGATGCCATTCTCAGCCTGCGCCGCAGTGAGCTGAGTGGTGACCTGCTCAATCGTATCCTGATCCAGTATCCATTTATGACCGTAAAAGTGATTGCCACAATTTATTGGCAGGCGCTGAAATTATGGTTCAAGCGCACACCTGTCTATGCCCATCCCGGTGGCAGGGGTGAAGTCCAGGGAGGGGAGAAGCGTTTATGAATGCAAAAGAATCTTCACAGGTTATTGTTGAAGGAGAGAGCCAGTCCTGGTTGATCAGGCTCGCCCGCAAGCTGGTTTTGGGCAAGATGCAAGTGATAGAGCGCGGCCATCTATTGATTGAAGAAGGGGATAGCCATTACCGTTTTGGTCAACCAATTGAACAGGCAAAAGTTCGGGCGCATATTCGTGTGCGGGATCCCATTGCCTATGTACAGGTATTGTTAAACGGCACTATTGGTTCCGGTGAAGCC
This sequence comes from Microbulbifer mixtoriginis (SeqCode), assembly GCF_052467705.1. Classification (NCBI taxonomy): domain Bacteria; kingdom Pseudomonadati; phylum Pseudomonadota; class Gammaproteobacteria; order Cellvibrionales; family Microbulbiferaceae; genus Microbulbifer; species Microbulbifer mixtoriginis (SeqCode). The sequence goes on along the minus strand of NZ_CP174322.1, from coordinate 3,386,575 downwards.
TATATGGAAAAGGTTTGGAACTCCCCGTGCTTATTGGATGTCATTCGCCTGATGGTTGACAATATGTCCCTGATTGAAAGTATGGATAGCCGCTGGAGTAAATTGCCCCGTGTGCTGCTGCGTGTCCTGCATCGTCTCAACAGTAACAACCGCAGTGGCTCACGCAAAAACATTGCTGCACATTACGATCAGGGAAATGATTTTTTTCAGTTATTCCTCGATAAAACCATGCTCTACTCCTCGGCGATATTTCCCTCAGAGCAGACAACCTTGTACCAGGCTTCCATCCATAAAATAGAGCATATTTGCCAAAAACTGCAATTAAAGCCCGGAGACCACTTGCTAGAAATAGGCACTGGTTGGGGGGGCATGGCCATTTATGCGGCAAAACACTACGGCTGCCAGGTAACCACTGCGACTATTTCTGAAAAACAATATCAATACGCTCGCCAATGGGTGGAGCGTGAAGGACTGCAAGATAAAGTACACGTGCTGCTACAGGACTACCGGGATTTAGAGGGACGCTTTGATAAACTGGTCTCTATTGAAATGGTTGAGGCAGTAGGGCACGAATACCACCACAAATTTTTCTCAATTTGTGGGCGCCTGCTTAAAGAGGATGGCCTGATGTTGATGCAGGCCATTACCATTTCGGATCAACGCTACCATCAATATCGCAAAGACATTGATTTTATCCAGCACTATATTTTTCCCGGCGGCTGTCTGCCATCCAATCAAGTGATTGCTCAGCAGATTGCCACGGCTACCGATATGCAGATTGTGGGGTTAGAGGATATTACTGCAGACTATGCGCGTACCTTGCAACATTGGCGCAAAGCATTTTTGAATCAGCTGCCGCAAGTGCGCAATTTGGGCTTTGACGATCGCTTTATCCGCATGTGGGAATTCTATTTGTGTTACTGCGAGGGTGGCTTTATGCAGCGGGTGATCAGTACTGCTCAGTTCGTCTTCGCCAAGCCACGCGCTCTTATCGGCTGATATGTGGCGGTTGATAGTCAACGCTTTATTATTTGATATTGCCTGGCCTCTCTGTGTGATTGTCGCACGCCCCTGGATTGTTGTGCCCTTCACCTTGACCAATTTGCTCATCCACTTAACTTTTGTGGTAAATCTGCGTAGGGAGCCTTTGTGGTTGGGGGGTGTTTTTTTATTTGGTGTGGGGGTGGATTCCGTTCTCTTCCATTTAGGTATCTTGCAAAATCTCAGCGGTATTTCTTGGCCACCCATTTGGCTGGTGTGTTTATGGTTAAACTTTGCGATGACGTTGCGTTACAGCTTGGTGTTTTTGCAGCGTAATTTGTGGTTGGCAGTGTTACTGGGTGGTTTTTTTGGTCCTTTTAGCTATTACACCGGCGCTTTTCTGAATGGCACCGTAGAGCTGGGTCAGCCCCTGTGGCAATCACTGATGATCCTGTCTCTAATTTGGGCATTGATATTGCCGGGATTTAGTTACCTGGCTCGCGCTATTAATCCCGCTTACCGGTAAAGAGTTTTAGCTCTGTTCATGGGTGAATTTTTATGTGAGAGCTTGTTTTTAGGCTTTTGCTTGGCAGGTAGGCCCCTTTCCTTGAAGGCTCCTTGAAGACCTCTTAACTTTTTCCTCCAGGCAATCACAATGGCTTTAGCAAGTTCGCAAGCCATATCAAATTCCGATTGTTAGGCTATCTGGTCACTCTTTTCTTCGCTTTTCCTCACTGTCGACTGGCGCCATCTTCAACCAGCAGCTAAACCTAAAGATGAAAAGCGTGACATATACGCAATCTCTAGGCTCAGGCTGTAAGAGGTGTCCGATGAAAACTGGTATTAGCGCAACTGCAGGATTTTGCATAGCTCTATTAGCTGGCTGTGCTGCTCAACCGGAACAGGTACCTGGTGCCGGTGGCATTGTGATTGATACCTGGGGCGTCAATATGAACCAGTATCAAATCGACCTCTCTGAGTGTAAGGGGATTGCTTATTCCACCTACAGCGACCAGGGGCGCCGGGGGTTAACCGGTGCTGCGGGCGGAGCTGTAGTGGGCGGCGCGCTGGGCGCTATTGTTGGTGATAGCAGTCGCGCAGCGGCGGCAGGTGCTGGAGCGGGCGCTCTGGTGGGTGGCCTCTCTGGTGCTGGCAGTGCCGGTGCAGAAGCCCAGCAGATTATCAAGAACTGTCTGCGCGGGCGCGGATATCGCGTGCTCAATTAATTCCCCTCACAGGAGTTAGCCAGGTTTTCTCGTGGGTCCTCTGATATTCGGCAACCTCACAGGACTTGGCTTGGGCCGGGAAACCCCCGGCTCTTTTTTTTCACTCTTCTTAGCCGCGGCTTTTTAGGCCGAATGCACAGGGTTGATCTTCAGTGAATACCACGGGAGTAGGTTATGACCAGTGGGACTACCATCAATGCCTATGGGGTTATGCAAGCCGGCGGGCCCTTTAAACCGTATCAGGTAGAAGTGGGGGATCTGGGAGCAACAGAGGTGGAGTTGGAGGTGCTCTACTGTGGTATTTGCCACAGTGATCTCAGCATGATTGAGGATGAGTGGGGGGTGTCCAAGTTCCCCATAGTTGCGGGTCATGAAGTGATTGGACGGGTGTTGGCTGCGGGAGAGCAGGCCGGGCACTTTAAGCCCGGTACGGTTGTCGGCCTGGGTTGGAATTCCGGCTATTGTGAGACCTGCCACTACTGCCGGCGGGGCGATCAAAATTTGTGTGCCGAAGCTCGCTTTACCACTCTTACCGGCGGGGGCTTTGCCGATAAAGTTCGTGCAGATATGGGTAGCCTGGTGGTTATTCCAGAGGGAGTAGACCTAGTTTCGGCTGGGCCTCTCCTGTGTGGCGGCATTACGGTATTTAACCCTCTGATACAGTTTGATATTCAACCGACGGCTAAAGTGGGGGTGATTGGTATAGGAGGCCTGGGGCATTTGGCCTTGATGTTTTTGAATGCCTGGGGTTGTGAGGTAACGGCATTTACTTCCAGTGAGCATAAGCGCACCGAAGCTTTGTCTCTCGGTGCTCACAAGACATTGAATTCACGTGATCCGGAGGAAATTAAATCAGCCTCCATGAGTTTCGATTTCATAATCTCCACGGTCAATGTCAATCTGGATTGGGATTTATATATTCAGGCTTTAAAACCAAAAGGGCGCCTGCATTTTGTCGGTGCTGTTGTGGATCCAATCCAGTTTACCCTCTTCCCCATGATATTTGGCCAGCGTGATATCTCCGCTTCTCCAGTGGGTAGCCCTGCAGCCATTGAAACGATGCTCGACTTTGTCGCACACCATCAGATCAGGCCGCAGGTGGAAATTTATCCTATGAGCCAGATAGAAGAAGCTTTTAAGCATTTGAAATCGGGCAATCCGAAGTATCGTATCGTGCTGTCCAGGGAGTAATAGGAGGGATTGGGGTGCTATTAGGGTCAACAGCAGGGTATTGCGGTCAATGGCGACCTTCTCAAACCTTTCGATACGCGGGATCTGATTTTATTTTCTTTATTTGTTCTTAGTGAGCTGTAAATAAACCGCTTAATCTTGATGGCACTTAAGGTGCCTTTTTCTGGTTGTTATTCCTCTCTGTGAACATTTTCGAAATGCAGGTAGGCATGCATGTACCATTTATTTGAATGCTCAATGAGAGTGAATCATTTTCTAGTGAATTTTTAACTGTGGGTGCAGTCGTATAAATTTCTTTGGCAATAAAAAATAAATATAAGGTGATTATAGTAAGGTTGAGCTGCAGGGTTGCGAGGGAAGGGGTTTAGGTGCTTGTTTATGAAATTTTTCCCTGAAAGATAACTAAACAATTTACTTGCTAGAGCTTTTGTCTACGTAGCGTTTGTTTATTGGTTTAGAGTTCTTTGAGGTACTTATTTAAAAGATGAAGCTTTGGTGTAAGCTAAAAGTTTCTCTAAATAGAGAATTTAGTATCAGTTTGAGTGTTACACTTTTTGTAAGGTTTAAATAAATATTTGTACTTGCGTGTTTGGTTTTAAATTTAGGGGAGCTCTAAAAAGTAAGAAACTTGACCAAGTTTGAAAGACATTAATTTGCATTGAAAGTTAATTTCCAGATCTTTAATAAAGATAAAAGGTAAGATTCTGTGAGTAGTCCAGTTAAAAACTCCAAAATAAGATCCCAGTTCAATATTTCAATCTGTCACTTGATTGCACAGCAAATGAAAGCAGCTCCTCATCGCATAGCGATTATTGATGGAGAGGTCAGAGTGAGCTACGAGTGCCTGCTGCAGCGGGCCGGCGCGATTGCGGCGGAGCTTGAGCGCCGGGATATTCAACCCGGCGCCTTGGTGGGGGTATGCATGAAGCGCTCCTGGGAGCTTGTGGCAGCTTTAATTGGCGTAATGCGAGCAGGGTGTGCCTATGTACCTTTGGACCCAGCTTACCCTCAAGATCGTGTGGGTTACATGCTGGAACATTCAGGTGCTGTGGCAGCTATCGTGGATAGTGATAGCTCTGCGGACCTATGTCGCGAAGTGGGTGAGTTAATCTGGCTCAACAGAGTGAGTGATCAAGGCAAAGAATTTTCAGCTGATTCAGCGGGGCCATCAGCCAGTGACTTGGCCTATGTGATCTATACCTCTGGCTCTACCGGCAAGCCAAAAGGTGTTGCGGTTGAGCATCGGTGTATTGTGGCCATGTGCCACTCTATGGATGAATTGTTCAGTGAGGAAGAACTCCGGGGGGTCTTTGCAGGGGCCTCAATCTGTTTCGATACTTCTGTAATGGAAATCTTCGGGACCTTGTCACTTGGGGGCACAGTAATACTGGGTAAGAATATACTGGAATTACCAAACCATCTGGCAGCAGATCAAGTCAGAACCTGCGTATCTGTCGCCTCCGCAATGCAGACATTATTAGCTTCCGAGAAGTTGCCAGCTGGACTTCAGTGTCTTGTATTTGGTGGAGAGGCATTAAAGCGGTCTCTGGTTGATCAAGTTTATACCTTGAGGCCAGGGCTACGGTTGTTTAACGCCTATGGTCCTACCGAAGATACCGTGTACTCGACCATTGCCGAAATTAAGCCTGGCACTAAGTCGATCACAATTGGAAAATCAGTACCAGGCTCCCGTGCCTATATTTTAAATGAGTCCATGCAACCCGTTTCTTCAGGAGAAGCCGGTGAGTTGTATCTTGCAGGAGGTAAGCTGGCAAGAGGTTATTTATATGACGAAGCCCTCACTAAAGAGCGTTTCATCGAAATAGAATCTAGTGACCTTATCCAAGATAGCCGCTTATATAAAACTGGGGACCTGTGTCAGTGGGCGGAAAATGGAGAGATCGAATTTCTTGGCCGAATAGACCAGCAGGTTAAGGTCAGGGGGTTCCGCATTGAGCTTGGGGAGATAGAGTCGACGCTTGAGACTATGCCGGGTATTGATGCTGCTGCAGCGGCCGCTGTAGATGGTGGTATTGGCCAGAAAATGCTCGCGGTCTATATTGTTAACCAGGATAAAACGGTAACAGATACAGCCGTTAAAGAGTTCCTGGCGCAGCGACTTCCAAAATATATGGTTCCGCAAATTGTGAGGCACCTTGAAGTATTACCTATGCTCCCCAACGATAAGCTCGATCGCAAAAAGCTTATGGAGCTAGAGGAGGGCTATGCTGGTTTGGAATTAAGTGTTGATACAGAGAATAATTCCAGTGACTTGATGCAACGCCTGATTGGTTCCAGCTCAGAGCAGCAAAGCATCTTATTATCGATTATTCAAAGAGAGGTGGCCGTTCTCCTGAATTTTCCTGATCCGAAAGAAGTATCTCCAGAACAGTCCTTCTCTGGTCTCGGCCTCGATTCCCTCACAACTCTGGAATTGGCCAGACGTTTGAGCAACAACTTGGGTCGCTCGGTTGCTTCCCAGGCGATTATTAATTACGCCACTCCTAATGCCCTAGCGAACTACATCCTCGGTACTTTGAGTGATGGCGAAGCCAAGGGTTCGGATGAAAAAGTGAACCGCACTGCATCGGATTCACTTGCCAGCTTCCAATCGCATATCCAGTCCAGTCATCCTACATTCCAGGCTGCAAAAGCGCCGTCCTGGTCTGCACTGGATAAGAGTAAGCTGGTGCAGGAAGTCATGTATATGGTGAACGACCAGCGCAGAAATCCCTACAGCAAAGTCCTGCGCACAGGTAGCGCCACTTATGGCACGGTGAGTGATGTTTACAACGATGAAGAACAGGAAGCAATAATCTGGACCACCAATCTATATCTTGGCCTGAACCGAGATAAGAAAGTTATGCAGGAGGCCGCTTCCGCAGTAGCGAAATTTGGTACTGGTATGGGGACCTCTGCGGCAGCATCAGGCCTTACAGATCTTCACCTGGAGTTCGAGACTGAGTTTGCACAGCTGGTCGGAAAGCCGAGCGCTTGCCTGTTCCCAACAGGTTATACCGCTAATGTTGGAGTGGTTGCAGGGCTTCTTGGTAAAGACGATGTAGTGGTTATCGATCAGCTTTGTCATGCATCTATTGTGGATGGTGCTCGTCTTTGTGGTGCCACGATAAGGACCTTCAAACATAATGATGTGGCCGACCTGGAGTCTGTGCTTGAGTCGGAAGTATCCCCATACCGAACGGTCCTGGTTGTTCTGGAGGGCGTATACAGCATGGGAGAGGGCGCCGCACCGGTAGCCAAAATTGTCCGCGCGGCCAAGAAATATGACGCGCTTGTCTTGGTAGATGAGGCACATTCTTTCGGTTTTTATGGTGAAGGTGGCGCGGGCATTTGTGCCGCTCAGGGAGTTACCGATCAAGTAGACTTTATTATGACAACGCTCAGTAAGGCACTTGGTAGCCTCGGTGGCGTTATTGCGGCGAAGGAAGAATATGTAGATCTTTTGAGATCATCATCCAGAGCTTACATTTTCCAGGCTTCGATCAGTCCTGCAGATATTGCCGCGGCATTGACTGCTTTGCGCAGGCTCAGTACTGATGATGGTTTACGGGAGCGGCTCTGGGATACGACACGCTATATGCGGCAGCGCTTCGAACAAGCTGGCTACGATTTGGGAACAGGGGATGGGCCTATTGTCACGCCGCACTTTAGTAGCAAAGACAAGCTGTTTGCGATAGTACAGGAATTATATAAACGTGGTGTTCAGACATCAGCGGTTACCTATCCCATAGTGGAGAGTGGGCGTGGCCGACTCCGACTGATTTGCTCGGCAGCCCACACGAAAGAGGATGTCGATAAAACTGTTGAAGCTTTGATTGAGGCGGAGCGGGAAGTTGATAGCTCATTGGTGGCTAGTAAAGAGCAATCGATGGATTCAAACTCTGCACAGTCTGAAGTAGAAGCTTGGGCTCATAGTTTTTCCAGCTATCTTAAACGATCACTGGCCAAGCGCTCTGGTCCAACGCCAAACTTGTCTTTATCCATTCGTGTTTCTGACCAGTCAGAGCCAGTAAGGATTTTGTATTACGATGGCAATATCACTTTGAGCGATCATGAAATTTCCGGTCTGCCCACGTGTTCAATGCTTCTTAAAAGCAGCGGGGCTGTTTCCGCCTTGCACTCCTCCGATGTACAAAGTCTGCTTAAGAGTATCTGCGAAGGAGGCTGTGTGTTAAATGGCCAAGTGGAAGCGTTTATTTGGTTTATCGCGCGCATGGTTGATCTGCGGCGAGGCTCTAAAGAGTCGGTGGGCAGTGAGTTGCGCCGCGAGCAAGCCGTTTGCTAGTTGAGGTGAAGAAATAACTTAGCGCCAAATAGGCTCTAGATGTTTGGCCCCTAGGCAAATGTTGCGGGGCCTCTATCCAAATTAAGATAGCAGCTGGGAAGCTCAGATAAGGGTATCTACAGAAGCAGAGGAGTTACAGCATTTCTACAGTTGTGCTTCTCCTCTGTAGAGCCGCGCTCCTTGCAGACTTTACTATTTTGCTTATCTATCAGCAGAGTTCCCGAAGGTTTTGACTGATTTCGACTGTCCAGCTTTCAGAAACCCCAGCGCGTTCAGCAAAGCCCTGCCACTGCTTCACGGCTGCTGCTACCTCTTCAATAATATCCATGGGCCGTTTAATACTGATTGCTCTTCCCACGGCAAGCAAATCCTCAAGTTGGAAGTGGTCGCGTTTGCCGTTGATACTCATCTGATGCTGGCTGGTCCAGGCGCCGCCCGGATTGTGGGCATAGGTTACATCGAATGCTGGCGATAGAGACCATTCGCCTTCGGGGTTCATCAGGAACGCAATATTCTTTGTATGATCATCCTGGTTTCTGGCTAATACATTGAATACCATTCGGCGATATTGCTGAATCGCCTCATTCTTGGGCAGGTAAAGTTCACGCATAACGCTAAAGGCTTGTTCGTATGAATGGGCACCAGCCATGTTGAAATCCAGGTGCGCGATGCCGCAGAGAGACTGCATATGTAGTTTCTTGCCATTCACCCGATCGAAGCGCCGCGTCATAAAGTGCGCTCTGCCATTTTCTTGCAAGAGCTGGCAGTCTGCCATGTTAATACCGGCTTCGATGGCCATCAGATGATAAGCATATTCAATGCGTCCATACCCATCGGTTGTACCGAGCTCAAGGTCTCCGGCACCATCGAATTTAAGTAGCCAATAATCGTAATCACGGGATGTAGGAACTTGGCCTGAACGTATATCTCCTTTGTTATTGATGGCAATAACTGCTTTTGCTCTGGCGCCCCCAGCGCTAGTGCCCACTCTTAATATGTCCAGCAGGGCACCGGATTTCTCCGCATCGCTGTTGCCAAGTTGGGCGTTAAGGTCCGTCTGCTTATGAGTGATTGTTGCTGCTAGTTTTACCAGTTCTTCAATATTGAGATCGACGGAATCCCTAAAACTACCATCTACTGCAGGCTGAAATTCCAGTGCGCCCATTCCACGGGTACCGGTATAGCAAAGTCGTTCAATAGGGTTAAAGCTTTCCGGAGTTCTCCCCTGCCGGGCGAGCCAGGCATCAATAACGGCATTACCGAATTTGTCCGGCAGGCAGTCTGCAAGGAGCCCCGGTAAGCCCTTAAAGGTGTCCCGACTGAGAGTGCGGAACGTATAGGGCTCCTTTGAAGCTTCGATAGGCATAGTAATTGGAGCAATATCCAATCCACTCTGCAGAAATTCCGGTGCGTACTCAAAGGCTCCATACCCAGTACTATCCCAGTGGACGGCCCCAACTATCTCTCCCCATAATTGCACCACTGCAGTATTTGTTTGGCTTACCATTCTGGTTTACCTCTCTTTTTAATTTTGCTTGCGCGTGTCTTGGAGGGGCTTTCTGCAGAGGTCTCTTTAAGCGCTTTCTCAGCGTTAGAGGCTCTGGCTCTTTTTCGCTGTTTGCCGTGAAGAGCAAGTTGCATAGGGCTGACTGTTGGGGCCGGGAGAAAAGCTTCCAGTGCGTCCAATCGGCGTAGGACTCTCAGTGCGGCGACCAGGCTGTCTAGCCTGCCGCGACCAGCCTCTAAACCTTTGATGGTGGAGGTGGATAAGCCGGCACGTTCAGCCATATCATCCTGGGTGAGATTCATGCGCAAGCGATACTCTCTAAGCCGGTCGCCCAGTGTCGCAAGTATCTGCTTATCGGATTGTCCATGGAAGTTCATAATAGCTGTTTTTCAATCTCTTATGAGTGGATACCTACTTTAATAGGTGATTTTTTGTCTATTATAGCAAGATTATATAATATGTCATTAATAGGTACATTTATACCTTTTAAGCTTATTATTGCCTTTTATTGGGTAGAAAAGCACCTTTTAGAATAGTGTAGGGAGTCGCTAATTAAACTGTGAAGCGGATATCCCTCCCTCGCGGCAGGGATGAAATGGGTAGGTAGGGATATCCAGTTGGCCGGGAAGAGAGTTGCCGACAATGGTAAAGAGAGGCGAAATCTAATAGCTCACATTGCATTTCTTTGCGTAGAGTTTTCAGTATTGTTTCTAGGTTTTGATAAGTTCTGGATTTCCTTCACTTTTGATCCACCAAGATCCAATGTTCCACTTGAGGGTATGACTGGCAGTGAAGATAGTGGAAGTCCGCTTCTTATCAAAGAACAGTAGGAAGGGCAGTTCTCTGGTTTTGTTACTTGGAATTCCAGTGACAGAGATCTGCGCACCTGTCATCGTGAGCATTATGACAATGAGGAAATTATGTCTACATTTCTCATTATTTAGATTGAATCGAAACTCCTCTATCTGCAGAACATTAGAAGCTGAACTTAGGATTAGTAGGAGGCTAATGGTGAGTTGCTGAGGTGAACTATTGTGCGGCATATTTACACTACGCCGATACTATTACAAAAATGCCATGCTTAGTAAGCCGCTGGCGAACTTGGTAAGCGGTGCATGAACCACATTACTCAACTTGCTTTGGCAGGCTGCCAAGATGCCCACTTCATCAACTTCGGAGGAAGCCCCATTAATCTGCGGCTATGGCAAAATCACCTCAGGGCCTGTAAGAAAAGCTCTCATTCCAAACGCGGATTTACCCGTAACCACAGCCTAATCTACAACTAGTTCCTTTATTGATTCCGCAAACTATCTGAACAAACCCCTGTTCTGATATCCCTGTTTTTGTTCAAGTGGATATTAAGTCTTTCATAGCCACTACGGGAAATCTGGGCGTATTATATTTTCCAATGGCATAAACTTGGTGATGTATAGTCCGGTGTTGTTAGTGAAAACCGATGCTCTTATGTGTCTGCAAATACGATGTGGCTTCGTTTAACATCACAGCCTGGGTTTAACATTAGCCGATCGATTTTCGAGAGCAGGCTGATGGCTGATACATTACACAAAGGTGCGACATCCGTTCATCTTTTTATTATTCGTAATAAAAAGGTCGATAAAGTTCGCATGCTTTACTGGGAAGATGATGGATTCTGGTTCCTTTATAACTGAAATGAGAATTCGAGGCTTGTCTTTCCTGGTATTTAAAATTACGTAATATAGTTGTCGACTCCGCAGTTACAGTGGCTGTTTCCGGATTGGATTTTACTCAGTACTAAGAACCAAAAATAGTATATTTTTCATGATTTTGTTGATGCCTGTTGAGCCTGGGGAGTGGTTTTCCTTGGTATAACCCACGCATAAATTAACATAGGGAAACACAATGGCTGCCGGTGATACGTTACAGTTCCCGATTGAATAGTTTACATGTGAAGTAAAACTCTCGTATTCAACTATGCAAGCAATTTGAAAAGGCTTACCGTCAGCTATTGTTTCAATTCAAATAGCTGCAGCATTCTCTCTTTGGCCGGTGCTCTGAGTGCACGAAGACCCTGAGGATCTACTGGGGTTGCTATTCTAAAGTGCAGAATTTTTGGGTGAAGGTTCCGTAGAGGAAAATGATGCTGATCCAGTTTTCGCGTTGTTGTTTGAGCAGGAGGACGGACAGCCAAAGACAACCATCTCTTATCGAAAAAAGGCATAAATTATGGCAGCAATAATCCAAACTCATAATGGCCACCTTCACATTCTGTCTCGATTAGAGCCACCCGCAAGTGCCACCAAAATCTTCACTGGGTAAGGGAATAAAGTACTGTCTGAAATATTGGTATGAGTTTTGTGTAATCATCCAATGATGGTCGCTTAGAGATTGGCAGCAATTTGACCGAGCAGGAAATCAAATCCTTTGTTATGGTTCAGAAGAACGTCTTGTTTGCATCTTCGCTCAATGACGCTGAAGCGCTGTGCTCACACTACATTTTGATTTGCACAGCCAAGTTCCACTTTCAGGTATTACGCGGAGGTACTTGAAGTAATTCCTCTCTGCTAATCTGTTGTACTGCTATCTTTTAATATCCAGCTTGGGTGTCTCAAATAGAATCCTTACTCATGACCAGGCAAGATCGCTTACAAAGCTAGACTTCCACAAACGAATAGTATCTTTGAGCGCTTCCATAAAACCATTTCACAAGAATTTTTTCAGCTTTCATTGGATTGTAAGATCTATGAATCCATAGAAGAGCTACAAAAGGAACTGGTCCAATGACTGACATATTATAATAATAGCCGCACTAATCAGGCTAAAAAGTGTTGTGGCAGTATACCGATGACACCCCTTAGAAAGGATAAAAAGACCAGAAAGGAAAATATTCGTAAGCTAAACTTGACCTGATAGAGTACCTTCTGAAAAACTGGTAATTGTCAGGTCAAGTCTGAACTACTACGGCTTAGCCTAGTGCCATGTCTGATCAGACATCATTTATTAATTGAAAATCAGCGAAGGTCTGCTTCTCTTGTTATTGTCTCAACTATCACAATTTTTCGAGGAAACATTTTAAAGTGAAAAAAAATTGTATCACATTCAGATTCGCTAAAATTTTCTTGTGTCAATTGCTGGCATCTGCTTTTTTGTTTTGTCAAGTATCTCACGGCAGAGATTACACTGAGATAAATGTAAAAAATGGTACAGGAGTTCTGTTTCCAGTCTTTGATACTTATATACGCGGCGGAAACTATGCTAGCGACACCTACTACTCGGAACCTGTTCTGATGGCAAAGTGGGCATCATCTGATGAATTTCAAAGAGAAATATATTTAAAATTTAAATTTTCAGAGACTAATTATCCAGTAGAAAAAGCCGAACTGAAGATATATGTTTCTAGTGCAGGAGTCGGGACTGAAAAGTATATTGAACTCTACAAAAGTAACTTCGACAAGCTTGATGGAAATTCAAGCTGGGATAATCTAGGCAGAGAAGCCTCCTATTTTCGTAATAGATTACATGTAGATAAAGCAAAGAAGTGGTACTCCTTTGATGTGACCGAAGAAATAAATTGGCAAATTGAAAATACCAAAACAAACGAGGTCGTTCTTAGGCTTAAGCTAAATGAAATTAGTGGATCTACTGCGAACCATTGGGTGCATATAGCTTCACTGGAAGCTGGAACGAGTGAATTTAAACCTAAACTTAATATCAAGCTAGGTGATAATAATGTAATTCATGAATTAGTTACCCGCGATCAATCCAGTCTGAAGTTTAAAGAGGATTTAATTATACAGGACTTTTCATATGCCGGATATAAGCGGGGTTTAAATATTCCCACAAGAGTCGTGAAAGATCTAGACTCCGATGTTCTTAATGTAAATGATTATCGTGGCATTGGCGATGAGCAGGACGATACAATAGCCATTCAAAAAGCGATTGATCATGCAATTATTCTAGCACGTGCTACGGGTCAACAGCATTATGTCTATCTTCCCGCCAAGAGTAACAGTGAACCATATCAAGTGAGTCTTAAAGAGGCTCAAAAGTATTTTAAAAATGCGAGACATTTTTGGAATGAAAATGTAGTGACTAAAGACCCAGCCTGGATAAGTCACTATGAAAACTCCGGAGTAATATCTTTAAATCAAGTGATTTGGATATGGGGTGATGACATTGTATTAAAAGGAGATGGGGTAAATAAAACTAAGATTTTGGGCACTCAATCAGCTATTGGTAACCTAGAAGAAGACTACTCCATGAGAAGGAGAAGTATAATTGGTGTAAAGCCAAAAAATGGAAATCAATACTGGGCAAGCCTTAATCAACAGTTAGGTGAAGAAAGGATAATAGTCGATACTAGACCGATTCCACTAGCAAAAAGTGTTTTTGGAGTTAAAAACACAATCGAACTAGAAGGAACTTACAATCCAGATGATGGTTCCCTGAATTATAATGGAAACTCCTTGAAAAGGGGTGACTTTATCGTTGTTAGATCTTTTGCAACACGGGATTTCATAAACTCACATGCAGCTGCCTCTTGGTGGAGATTTTGGGGGGCAGATGAAAATGGAGACTACACACAATATCGGGCAAAAATAGAGTTGACACCACAAAGGTCATACGAATATCACTATTGGGTTCAAGGTGTCGGCTTTTTAAGGCGTATAGAAAATATACAGGGAAACTCCGTAACACTAGACAGTCCTATCCGCTATTCATTAGCTGTAAGTTCTGGTGCGATTGCATATAAAGCTAAGGCCCATGTTAAAAATATTGGAATTGAGGACCTATCAATTAGTAATATGCCATTACAAGACGATCAGGGGGTCAGTTATGTTTATCAAAAAAGTGAAGGATTTAAAAATGATGATTACAATACTAAGGGTAATCCAGCTTATTATGTTCACAATTCAAGCTTGATTAATTTAAATTATTTAATTGATGGATGGGTAAAATCAGTCAGTACATTTGACCCCGTGCTCGACGGAGAATCATTTAATTATCTTTCTAATGGGATAGTTATTAATAGTTCTAAAAACATAACTATTAAAGATGTGAAAATAAATAATTCTCAATATCTAGGAGAGGGTGGAAATGGCTATGCTTTCACTTTAATGAATGCTAATGATTGCTTGCTGAGTAATGTAGAGGCTAAAAATTATCGACATGGTTTTAGCATCTCAAAAAGTTTTAGTTCAGGCAATGTTATATATAACAGTAAATTCGGAGCAGTTGCTAGCGGAAGTTATTATAGGGATGGCTCTGAGATGCATGATTTCCAGTTGGGCAATGATTTTCATATGTGGTTTAGCCAGTCCAATTTGGTGGACTCTGTAAGTTTAACAAATGATTTTCTAATTTCGATAGCACGTTCTGCATCTGGAGGACCTGGCCGCGAAGCTGGAAGAACTTCTGTGCAATCAATCTTTTGGAATATTGAAGGCAAACAGTATAGGCAGGATACTTTTTGGTTTAATAAGGCGAGTAAAGATCCTTATCAAATGCGTTGGCAAAATTCACCTTGGATCGTGCTTTCAGATTCTTTAAATGGTTTGGGCGCGATTGTAGGAACAAGGGGAGAAGGAAACGTTGGCCGGTATAATAGTGAGAAATATTTCGGGAGTCACGAAGTTAAAGACCTTATTCTCATGGAGAATAGGGCAGATGAATTAGCGATAGATTCTTTATACCAATTTCAGCTTGAACGAAGACGTCACAATAATTAAAAAGCCTAGATTCAACTTGCAACTTCAATAAATCCAAGGAGCCTCTGGTAACTTTGCCTTTGGCTCTGAAGAATTTTCCATACAGTAAGAAAAGACTATATTTCAATTAAACGTTAAGGTTTTACTTGCTTTTGATCGGGCTGAGTATCGCCCGGTCTGTGGTGGAATTTTTAGTAATCATTGAAACAATTCCCTATGTATTGTGTTTTGGTCTTCGGGCTTGGAGGACTACCATTCTCTAAGTTCACGAATTTATATTAATTTATTTGTTTTCAATCTTGGCCGATAAGCTAGAATAAATATCGGCTGGGATTGTCTCTAATGAGAAAACTCTAGTTAGGATCCATCAATGGCCATTTGTACCGAACTTGACACACAACACTGATGAAAATCCGATTTCGAAATTTTAATCGTGGAGAGGAGCAGTATCCCTGGATTAAAAATATATCCGGTGAGCTGATACGGAAGCCGAGATATTTAGTAGCTTGGGAGTTTTTGCAGTTCTTACTTGCCGTACTAGGGAGCGCTATGGTGTATTTTTATGCGGCCTCGTGGGAGCATTGGGTGCTCATTGGCATACCTGCTAGTTATTTAGCGGCCGCTTTATTACTGGCTTTTGATAATCCTTTGTATAGAGCTGTATCACTTCTCTCTGTGCTGGTTAGTATAGTGTTTTTACTATATCTGGGGTCTCAGGAAGGGAATACCACCCTCTTATTAATTCCGGGGGGCTTTCTGGCTTGTTGGTGTAGTAGTATGTATTTGGGACGCAATGCGAAATCCTATTATGCTTGGTGTAAAGCGAAACGTTTATAATTTTGGTCTGGGGGAGAGGCTGGTTATCAATTAGCCAAGTTCCTAGGCAGAAATGTATCACCCAGAGAGTAATCGAAGGTTGGATTTGGAGTTCTGAAATGTATGAGATGCTAGTAGGTTTGGATGTCAGTAATGATGATGTCTACCAAGTATATCGTGACGCTATGAGGCCTATATTGGAGTCTTATGGTGGTTCGTTTGGCTATGATTTTAGGGTGTCAGAGGTGTTGAAATCTGAGAGTAATTTTAAAATAAATCGTGTGTTTACAATCAGGTTTCCATCTGAGCAGATAATGGATGACTTTTTCTCCAGCCCTAAATATACGGCTGTAAAGAAAAAGTATTTTGAGTTGTCGGTTCTTAGTACAACGATTATAGCTGGCTATGAAAAGCATACTTAGTGGAGTGCGAAGTATGGAATGCCTTATTGATTCCTGCCAGGATTCAGATTTTTGGCTCCCCAGCCTTTCTGGGCTTCTTTTACATTTTCAGTTTATATTTCCTGCATGTCAGCCGATAAATTTTGGAGGGTTGGCTTGGCCCATTTGATGATCCAGTATCAATAGTGATGCGGAGCTATATTTGTTAGCAATTTTCCACTTGGTAATCTTGTACTATTTGTGTTGCATAGACAAATGGTACTTGAGGATTTTGGTTTGTGCTTCTGAGATTTACCTGATCATAAATTTTATCAAAATCCACATGGCAGGCTTTAGGGAGAGAAGGGGTTCAATAGAAAAAAGTGTGAGCCTCTTCTAGTTGCCTAATAAAAATCATTAAGGATGTTGACATTCAAAGGTAAGCAAGTAATCTCGAGAAAGTCACATTTGTCAATTCTAGCATGTTGTGGCTATACCTGGCTCTTCACAAAAGTTACTGGCGTGGTGATTGGTCAGGGTAATGTTATTTGGTACTTGTGTTCAGGTTCTTGTGGCAGAACCCATATGAAAGGAATGGGCTCTTGCGGGGCGGGAAACTATTGGCCTTGGCATGTAATACATAAGGTGGTCGCACTGTCTGGAATTTTTCCCTTATAGATTTAAAGGAATATATATGTATATCGAAAGTGATTTCAAAAAAGAGATCGAGGGGCTTTTGGATCCGGCGGATCGTACCGCGCAACATATTGAAGCTTGCTGGCAGGTATACAATAATGCTGCCACCACTAAGGATGGAAAGATCGTCGCTGGTAGTATTGAAGATTTGCATGAGGCGTTAAAGGTTTTTGGGCCAACCAATTCAAGAGATAACGGCTCGGTGTTGAGAACAAAAACCTGGTCAATTATTTTGAACGACTCATGGATATTGGGAGCCGTGCACGCCAAAGCTGAGGTGGAGCTGGTTTCCCGGCCGACTTCCTCGACTATTGCTAATAAAGACTTTAAGAGTGGTGACCCTCTGGATCGTATTTTTAGGGTGACCGGTAGAGAGCTAATCGGACTGAAAAGTTTCGGTTATTCTGTGGTTCAGGGTCCCCTGATCTACAAGAGCCACACTGCTAAGGTTATTAATATAATGAGCTGTATAGATCATCGCTTGGCTGAAAGTGCCACCTTCAGCAAGTACAAAGAGACGATTATACGTCAGGCGGGGGTTATGGCTTATAAAGGTATTACAGCCATTAATAGCTTTCTGGATGCTTAGAGCGTTTTTAGGGAGGCTGATGTTTAATTATTAGCTTCCCGGCTTTATATTTTCTACCGTTCCGCTGTTAAAAATAGAGTTTTATTCTTTCTCTTATATCTGCACTAATAGCGCTGTAAAAATTGCTTTCCTTGCGGCCAGTTTGTTGGGTTGGGCAGGTAGTCTTGATTGCCGATTATATTTTTTATTGCTTCTTGATGAGGTTTAGCTTGTGAGTTTTGTTTTTCGTGAGGGGGCCAGTGGCAAAGAAAAAGTTTATACCCTGGTATCCATGACGATAGTGCTTTTATTGATGGGTTCTGCCAGCGTTGGTAGATACCAGTTCTATGAGAATCCAGGCTATGGTGGTGTAATTGTTGGGCTTTTGGCTGCGATTTGGGTTCTACCTGCTCTCCTGGATAAGCACCCCTCAAACAAGATAATCCGCTCGAATATTGTTATTCGGGGTATTTACTGGGTTCTGTGGTATTTAATTTCTTATGGGCTGACTTGGGGAACGGTGTATTATGCTATCCCCGCATACTATACAAATACGTTTGGCGAAGAGGCTAGCTTTGAGCAGGTTGTTACCCGTAAAGGGGTGAGGACAGGTCGCTTGGGGCATACTTGCTATAGTATTGATTATGGTCAGCCTTACTCTACATGTGTAAATCAACGTTTTTTTGACTCGGTTGAGGCGGGAGATACTATAAGGCTTAATGTGTTAGAAAGTCACTCTGGTTACTTTGTGCGCTCTGTCCAAAAGTTGAACTCTAAAAATGCTTCAGGAGAACTGATTGGAATATTGCAATTTTAAAGTGGTTTATTGCCTGGGTGTGCAGGGGCAGTGTAAGGCATCAGGGGTTTGAGAATGTTGGTTCTTTAATTTCTCTATTTAATCCCTCTTATCTCTATATCTTGAGATCTGCCCCAGAATCAATCATTAATACCAGCGGTTGCGCCTATGGAGTCGCTTTAGGTAGTCCCGCTCGCGATAATAGAGATCATCGTCATAGCAAATAAAATCACAGAATCTCTTGTCGCTAACACAGTCGGCTGGAATCTCCCGGTTATTTTTAAGGCACCGATAGTAAACATGCTTGCAGGTTCGCAGGCATCTTTTGCGGGCCTCCTGCTCATTGAGACTCCTCGCCAAGGAGAGTGAGGAGGCTCCTAAAAACACTAGGAGCATGCATATTACCAGCGTCAATTTTCCAGTTGCCATACTGATTGTCGCATCTGTGAATGTCTCACCGGGAAACAGTAATGTTGACCGTGATGAAAAGCAAACTATACCTGTGTGGAAGGTGTTTTAGAGTAATAATTACCCATTCTGCTTGAGGTTACTGATTACCTGATCAATCTCTACTTGGTTTTCACTGATCAGTCTATCGGCGAGAATTTTTAGTTTATCGATTGATTTGTAGTCAAATGGATCGACATATGGGTCGATAATTTCCACGTTTAAATAGTTATAACTGATTCTTCCTTTAGGACTTAGAGAGCTTGCAATCTCCAGAGTATATAGTTGTTGGTCATCCATGGACCTTTGCACACCGGATATAAGATCTTGAAGCCAGTTAATTTTCCCCCAACTTTTTAGGTTCCTGTAATTGGTCTCCATTGTGGCCAATGGTGATGTGCCGGATCCGAGAATCAACACATAGTAGTTTTTCCCCGGAAATTCTTTAATGATATCGCGTAATATAATACTGGTGGGGTTGTTTGCGTATATAGCGGCATCAGCGTAATAGCGGTGACGAATATCCCGCCCAGTAGTTATAAAATCGACAGGAGGGTATAGGGTCTCTGCGCTAGCTGCGGCGGTGACCAGTTGATACAGTGTGTCCGTTGGCAGTTTGTTAACCGTTTCGCCACGGTTTTTGAACAGATGTAACTGGCCTGTATGTATATTGAAAGAAGGTATAATGATGTAATTTTTTAGATCAGTGAAATTTATTTCATCGGTATAGTGTTTCTCGATGGTGTTGCGTAGGCGCTCTCCGCTAAAGCGAGGCGAGAAAAAACCATTCCCGCTCATTAATTTGTGATACCAGGGTGATGAAAATAGGTATCTGCTTTCATTTTTATAAATATCGATTACTTTCTCAGTTTTAGTTCTTGAGTCTATTTTTTCTGGGATACCTTCTTGATTTGGTATCTGGGTGACATTGAGCCCTGTGGCAATGATGGCGCCAGTTGATACTCCGCTAAAAACATCAAAGAGTTCATCAATAGGCTTGCCAGTCTGTTGTTCTATAAATTGGATAACATAGAGTGGTATTAACCCACGTATACCCCCTCCGTCTATAATCAGAATTTTAATAGTATCTTTGTCTTTGAGAGAGTCATTGCTATTAATAAACTCGTCTGTAACCGGGTAAGCGTTAAATTTAATGCTCTGGGTCAGACGATAATTGTAGATATACAATAGCCCCACAAAAGCAATGATAACAACGACCAGAATGGTCGATATGTGGCTGATTTTCATGGGGCGACCTGTGCTCTTTAATCCATATCATAGAGAGTGCAGTTGGTAGGATTAGTTTTATTATTTTGAGTGATTTATGGGGCGCTTCTTAGCTGCATATTTATTGTATTTTCTCAACCCTTACTGTTAGATATTTTCTTCTATGGGAAGAAATATATCTGTAATGATTTTACTCTCAGGTACTTCGGGAAAAAAATTTATCCGCTCAAAAAAGATCGGGAAATCACGAATTCCAAAATCTGAATGATCCAACCAATGAAAGTATAGGTACTGAACAGCCGCTCCAATGGTATCGTCACTGCCTAAGTGCCTTATGACTGCGCATTTCCCTGCCGGAATTACTTTGTTGACTATATTCCTTTCACTGGCACCAATGGGGTATTGCACGGTACAGCAGACATCAAATCTGTATTGGTCAGGGGGCGTGGTTACTGGGTCATCATAAACCAGGTTGAAAGTTCTGCTATTACGTGGTGAAAGCCCTTGAGCCTTCCGCCATTGGATAAACTGTTTGATAGTAGCGCCCAGGTGGTGGGCTGGGCCTCTATGTTCCATGGCGGCGAGTTGAGTCTCGGGGAATTCAACAATGGTTACTTCGTATTTCGCTGTATTTCTCATAAAGTGACTCCTAAGTGCTGTAACTGGTTCATAGTGCTTATGCCAAACTTCCCAGTCTGGAGCGCGGCGAAATTCTGAGGGGCTCTTGCCAAAGAGTTTCTTAAAGGCTCGTGCAAAGGCCTCGTGGCTGTCGTAGCCACTCTCCAGGGCGATATCCACCACCTTTTTGTCTCTATAGGTGAGTTGATAGGCTGCCCTTTTTAATCTCAATCGCCTGATTAGGGCTATTACCGGCATTCCAAAAAAGGCGGAGCATTGCCGGTGAAAATGATATTTAGACAAGTTGGTGTATTGGCAGAGTTTGTCGATATCGAGTTCGGAGTCGAGGTTTTCCTCAATATAGTGCAGTACCTGCACAAACCTATCCCTATACTCTGCCATAGCTGTCACCTCTTCTTATGAAAGTATTCTAGGACTTGTGTGTGTCTGGAACTTGACCAAAATTGCTGGATATCGTCTCAGGAGGGACTGTTGGGTTTGAGTGCGGGGAGTGGACGCGATGGAGGGGGCATAGGCCCCCAAATTTGCTACTAGGGGCTAACAGGGTGTAGAAGACCCTTTGAA
The DNA here is from genome assembly GCF_052467705.1 of Microbulbifer mixtoriginis (SeqCode). Lineage (NCBI taxonomy): Bacteria > Pseudomonadati > Pseudomonadota > Gammaproteobacteria > Cellvibrionales > Microbulbiferaceae > Microbulbifer > Microbulbifer mixtoriginis (SeqCode). Next base: position 3,365,544 of record NZ_CP174322.1, on the reverse strand, counting down.
GGTGTTCACCATGACTTTTGCCTCTTTGAGGCGTAATAGGTAGTCTTTTAGAGATTTAACTCCCGCCTTAACGCCAAGGGAAATCAGTTTCATCATGAGGGAAAATGCAAGTTCTGATTTCAGGTGGGGAGTAAATGCCAGGAAGGCTTTGAAAATGGAGCAGTGGATTCTTTTGAGCAGGTCTTGAATATCTTTGTTGCCGGTGGATATCTTCTCGGCTTTTTTCTCAAAGGCTTTGAGTTCATCCAGGTACTCGATAAACAGGCGGTAGTTAAAGACAACGGTTCTGTGTTCTTTGTAGCCGGCTATGATGCTGCTCAGCGCATCATTGATCTTCCTGAGGGCAATATAATCTGTTCTGGAGAGATTCTCATAGGAATTAGAGAGATACGAGATCGTATCTCTCCGCAGCTGACAAAACTCGAACAGGTGTTGGTCGTGCTTTCTTATCTCATGAAGCCGGTATAACTGAATTGCAATGAAGAGAAGAGCGATCGCGAGCAATATGGAGAGCACTACTCAAACTCCTTTTCATTAACTGGCTTTTTTGGGGCCACTTTTCTGGTGGGCGGAGAATAGGAAAAGGCATTATCCATCAGCTTGAGGAACCTATCCCGATACTCCTTATTATCTGCCGCTAGTCGATCAATTTCAACTTGACGATCTTTCAATCGCCCACTGTACATCCAGAACAATAAATAGTGTGCAAAGATGAAAAAAATGACAAACAAGCCATTTTTCAGGCCCATTTCCTGTACGAAGTGGAGTATATCTTTGAGGGTATCGGTCATGCAGTCCCTTAAAGCCAATTTCATTGAATCTTGCGCATTTTTAACTATTGAGACGGTTGAAGCAAATTACTTCGCTGGAGATGGGAAGTGGTAAGAACTTTTTTGTGCCTTTTGTAGAGATTTTGTGGGCCTGTTTTTTGTTATTTAGGTGTAGCCAGCCAGATGGCATGGTTTTCTGTATGGGAGAGAAGGGCGCGTTGGTACAAAAGTTCCAGAGAGGACTTGTCGCTTTCAGGTTTCCCGCCCTGAATTGAGGGCGGGAAGGTAGAGAGTTATTGCGCTTCAGTCTGGCCGGCTTCCGGCAGCTTTGCAGGTGCTTCAGTCGGCTGCTTGCTGGGGTTTTTGATTACGCCTTTTTGCAGAATTAAAGTGTTTGGGTAAGTAATTAATTCTTCGCCGCGCCTGATGAGAACATGGAATAGTGTGATCTCCTCAATAGTGCCGGAGATATCATCGTCTTTATCTATCACCCGAATCTGGTCGCCAACCCGGTAGGGAAAGCCAAAGAAAATAATCAGGCTGGCGGTAATATTACTCAGTATCGACCACTGAGCAAAAAGTGCTACGCCAATTACTGCGAACACGGAGGAGAGAAAAATGGAAACCTGGGTGTATTCAAACCCCAGGGCACTGATCAGCAGCACCAGATGGAATACCAAGACGGCAATACTGATAGTCTTGGAGATATATTTGAGGCGATAGGGCTTCACCGCCCTGGCCTGCCCGAACCGGTTGATAGCGGAGGAGCTAAGCCTCATGCAGATAAAATAGGAGGCCACGATCAGTGCCGCTATAGCCAAATTCATTTTTTGTCTCGTCTCCGTACTGTGTTCACTCGGGTGGGGGCTGTTGCCTTTTTAGGGCAGGCCTTGTCATCGATCATTACCCGCCTGTTGCGCGGATCATAATCCCAGGCAGCTATGCTGCCAAGCGGCCACTTGGAGGGAGATTGTGGTCCATTGCCTGGTTTTACCCAAGAGTGCACTGGGTTCACAACATATTCGAATAGCTCGTAGAAGGTATTTACACCTTGCGGGTCCCTGCTACAGGGTACCCGTTTTAGTGTGTGCTGTGCTTTTGTAGCCTTGCTATGGGCCTGTAACGAGCACGGCTGGCGGCTCGCTGGTCAGCCATCGTTCTTGCCGGAATTGGCGAACTCCCCCTAAACTGTATGTATATACAGTATCGAGTGAAATCCTATGAAACTAGCGACTCTCTACAGTCACGGTGTGGCCGCGGGCTTTCCATCCCCGGCGGATGACCACAAAGAGAAAAGCCTCAGCCTCGATCAGCATTTGATCACTCATCCGGCGGCCACGTTTATGGCTCGTGCCAATGGCGATTCCATGCAGGGCTTGGGGATCTTTGACCGCGACCTTTTGGTTGTTGACCGCTCACTAACGCCAGTACACGGCGATGTGGTGGTTGTGGCTTTGGATGGTCAACTTACCTGCAAAGTACTGGATCGCCACCATGGGCGGTTGTTGTCGGCCAACGATCGTTACCCGCCGATACCGGTTTGGGAAGGACAGGAACTGATTGTTGAAGGGGTGGTTAAAGCCTCTATTCGTTATCACCGTCCTCTCTGAATGCTGGCACTGGTGGATTGCAACAGCTGCTATGCCAGCTGTGAACAGATATTCCGGCCCGACTTAAGGGGGAGGCCGGTGGTGGTGCTCTCTAATAATGATGGTTTTGTGGTGGCGCGCTCAAAAGAGGCTAAGGCGCTGGGGATTGGCGATTTGCAGCCCTTCTTTAAGATTGAACATCTGTTGCGGCGGCACAATGTGGCCATCTTCTCCAGCAACTATCCACTGTACGGCGATATTTCCCACCGGGTTATGGAGACCCTGAAGGGCTTTAGCCCAGAGGTGGAGGTGTACAGTATCGATGAGATGTTTCTGAATCTGTACGGTTTACAGGAGGAGTGGTTGGATTACGGCCAGCGGATTCGCACAACCCTATGGCGCGATGTGCGTATGCCGGTGAGTGTGGGGATTGCTCCGAGTAAGACCCTGGCCAAGCTCGCCAATCGGGCAGCGAAAAAAATTGCCAAGTGCAACGGGGTTTGTGCCCTGGATACTCCACAGAAATGGCAATGGCTGCAGAAACGCATGGCGGTCGATAAAGTCTGGGGAGTCGGCAGGCGTCTTGCCAAGCGATTGGGGCGCTTGGGTATAGAGACCGCCTATGACCTGGCCCAGGCCAATCCTAAAATCTTGCGCCGACACACCAATATCAATATTGAACGAACCATTGAGGAATTAAATGGGGTGTCATGCCTGAATCTGGAGGAGCAGCCGCCGGCAAAAAAACAGATTTATTGCACGCGCTCTTTTGGCGAGAAATTGAGCGAACTACAGCCCATTCTGCAGGCAGTTAGTCTCTATGCCAGCCGGGCGGCAGAAAAGCTGCGCGGCCAGGAGTGCCTGGTGGCTTCGATACATGTCTTTCTGCACACCTCGCCCCACGAGCCTCACTATTACAGTCGCAGTACGCTGGTACAGTGCCCCTATGCCACCGATGACACCCGCTTGATTGCGAGCCTGGCCAAGGGGGCCATAACCGAGCTTTACCGCCCTGGTCATCGTTTTATGAAAGCCGGTGTGGGCCTGGTGGAGCTGGTGCCCAGCTCCCTGGGGCAGGGGGATATGTTTACCGCCGGCCAGCCGGCCCGTGCCGCGGAGATGATGCAGGCCCTCGATAGAGTCAACCAACGCTTTGGCCGTGGCACTCTTTTTCTAGGGGCTGAGGGGGTGCATAAGCACTGGAAGATGCGCCAAGCCTATCGCTCACCCGCCTACACCACACGCTGGGAGGCACTGCCATTAGTACATGTTTAAGAAGGTGTATTTTTAATAAGGGGCTCGCTGGCCCTGCTTCGGAATATCGAGATTTAGCGCTCCGCAGCTGCCGCAGTTTTTGAAGAGAATTGGAATATTGTCCAGCTGAGCATTGCAAAAGAAACAGTGGCCGCTCTTTAAGGTCTTGTGGCCTGCGAATTGCTTCACCGCCATCATGGGTAGGCCAATGGTAGGTTTTAAAGTTTTGATTAGCTTTGCGCTTATTCTGCTATCGGGAAAAGCGCGGAGGATTTCCTGTATTGAAATAAGCGCTGAATCCTCGATATTCCAGAGTTGGCCGCAATGATCACAATACAGTTGCATCGGGTGGTTAGGATTAGTTACCGATCGATAAAAACCAGTCTAGCTACAAGCAGAGAGTAAGGGGAGGGAGCGAGGGAGGGTAACGAGATAAGTAAATGTGGAGAGAGCAGGCCCCTCGGTGGGCCTTAACCCGCTGCCCTTTAGTATTTCAAATCCAGATCCAGCAAGGATACCGGCTTACCATCTTTACTCACCAAATCTATCTGAACAGGCTCTCCGGTTCTTTTATCAATCACACGGGACCAGCGCACATTGGCTTTCTCAGACCAGTGTGCGCTCCAGTCAATCAGAGAGACCAAAACGGGAACGAGCGCGAGACATTTTGGGGTAGGGCTGTACAGCATACGCCGTGCTCCGGGCTTAATGGGCGCCTTAACCAGAATGCCGGCTTCTTCCAGGTTGGAGAGTCTTTGTGTGAGGATATTTCGGGATATCTGCAAGCTGTCCTGAAGTGAGTCGAACCGATTAACGCCTCTCAGTACATCGCGGACAACAAGCAGGCTCCAGCGGTCGCCGATTACAGAAAGTGCCTCTTCGATCCCACATTGAACAGCGGGTTTACTCTCGCTCATAGCAGTCCCAGGGTTGCTCAAGGCGCCATGGTCTCACAAGCCAGTTCCAAAACAAAACTTCCTGGAAGCCGCTTCGGGCCGTCATATTGCCATAGGTTATTGAGAGATCGGCCGATAGTCTGTCAATTTTAGTTGTATTTTGGAACTTAATGGCATTAAATTAGTTCCAAAATAAAACTTATTTGGAGATGAAATGCATTTTAAACCTATCGTGTTATGCGCTCTGGTCGAGGGCTCGCAAGCAAGTTTCAACAAGGCTGCGTTGGAACAGGTGATACGGCGGGCTTACCGGGGTCACCTGGACCAGCCCGTCACTCCCAGAGTGGTGTGGATGGAGGTTCCGCCAGATCAGGCCTTTATGAAGGGAGAGAAATCTTCGGTGGCTACTCTGATGGCTCCCGTGCCTGATGGGACATCAAACAAACTGCGGCACCTGTTTTTATACGAACTGCTGGAGCAGTGGTGTGTCACCACTGGGATCAATAAAAACGAGGTCGTTATTACTGCACCTGACCTGTCTCTCAGCAGGAAATTTCTAAGTGCAAATCGCAAGCGTATGCCGCCGCTGCGGCAAATTGCCTACATAGCCAAAACACTGGTGCGTTTAGTGAGATCCAAAAGCACCACGGGGCACTTCAACACTCATATCAATTTATAAGAGGCCGCAAATGCCGCTTTACACGATTTCCACCCAGCGCCCACTATCCGGCTCCGAGCAGCAAGCTCTTGTCTCCGGGGTCACTGAAGCTCACTGCACAATAACTGGCGCGCCCGCGCAATTTGTACAGGTTGTATTTAGTCGAGGCATTCATTTGCGTTCAAAGAGTAGTCTTCATATTCTGGGTTCCATTCGCTCAGGCCGTAGCGATAAAATCAAGTCAGCTCTAGCTAATAGCTTTATAAAAATGGCCTCTCAGCTTTTGGGTTGTTCATCAGCTCGTTGTGAGGTGGATCTTATTGATGTTCCCGCCAGTTGGGTGATTGAGGGCGGGGCAGTTATGCCGGAGCCCGGAGACGAGCAGGAGTGGCTCGCACAGCAATCCAGCTAGGTTCGCTTTGCTTTCTATATATCAAAATAAAAAATAATTTAATACAGCCACATTCTGATTGGCTATCAGGGAGTAATATTATGTCCACTTCAACTTTGAAAGATATTGAGGCTTTGGAAAATTACTTGCTAACGGGCAAGCAACCAGAGGGGGAAGATTTCTCCAACCTTAAAGCGCTTACTGAAAAATTCAGCGGCAACACTTTTGAAGCAATAATGGCTGCGTGCAAGTGTTACTCCCAGCAAACAGCGATTTCTTTTTTTCTCTCAGGCAAAGATTATAGAAAGCCAGTAAAGATCAGCTATCAAACACTGGCTGAACGTATTATTCAAACTGCTAATTTATTGAATAGTGTTGGCATTCAAGAACATGACACGGTTGCATTTGTACTGCCAAATTTACCAGAAACGCACTATGTACTCTGGGGGGCAGAGGCGGCCGCTAAAGTATTGGCCATTAATCCACTACTGGAGGCCAGGCAGATAGAAGAGCTGATTCGGCATAGCCAAGCAAAGGCTATCGTTACCTTGAGCCCTTTCCCTGGTACCGATATCTGTGAAAAAATTGAAAGTATCTTGCCAAATTTGCCTGAGGTTAAAAATATCTTCCATGTGGACCCAGCTTATCATGCAGGGGGGTTTAAAGGTATTGCGGCTAGTGCGATACAGTATCAATACCGCAAACGGCTGCCCCCCTTGCAAGGTAAAAAGCGGATAGCCTACCAGTCGGCACTTAATCAGCAACCGTCTAGCCATTTGAATTTCAAACGCAGTATCCACAGTGATGATACCGCCTCTCTATTTTGTACCGGGGGCACAACAGGTCTACCAAAAATTGCTACCCATACACACGGGAATGAACTGGCTAATGCAAAAAGTATAGGTCTGGTAGCTGGCGACATTATGGGGCCAGGAAAAGTTATCTTGTGTGGCCTGCCACTTTTTCATGTGAATGCGGCAATTGTGACGGGGCTAGCAGCCTTTATTAATGGTTGCGAAGTGGTATTAATGACCCCTCAAGGTTACCGAGGTGAGGGTGTTTTCAGTAATTTCTGGAAAATTATTGAGTTCTACCGCGTGAACAGCTTCAGCGCTGTGCCCACAGTGTATTCCACTTTGCTGCAGCAGCCAGTAAATCAGTGCGATATCTCCTCCCTACAAATGGCTTTGTGCGGCGCGGCGCCTATGCCGGTTGAGGTTTTTAATGCTTTTGAGCGTATAACCGGTGTGCAAATCGTAGAGGGATATGGTTTAACGGAAGGTACTTGCGCTAGTAGTCTCACGCCACCACATGGCGTGAAGAAGGTGGGCTCTATCGGACTGCGTTTACCGCTGCAAGAGATGAGAAGTGCCCAACTGGATGAGCAAGGCAATTTCATTCGGTATAGCCAGACCAATGAAATCGGTAATCTGCTGATTCATGGGAATAATGTATTTAATGGTTACCTTAACCCTGAGCATAACCAGGGGATATGGGTAGAAGATGCTCAAGGACGGCGCTGGTTTAACACCGGGGATTTGGGCAGGCAGGATGAAGATGGCTATTTTTGGCTCACAGGCCGAAAAAAAGAGTTGATAGTACGTGGAGGGCATAATATTGAGCCCAAATTGATAGAAGAGGTGCTTTGCCAGCATCCTTCCGTTGCCATGGCCGCAGCGATAGGTACACCAGATGCCCACGCGGGAGAGGTTCCTGTCGCCTACGTCAAGTTATCAGAGGAAGCGATTAGTCCCCTGATAATCAAAGGGCATGAGGTTGTAATGGATGATTTTGCCAAAGCCCTGCTTGAAGCAATTACTACCTATGCCAAAGAAAATATTACTGAGCGAGCAGCCATTCCCAGAAGAATTGTGCTCCGTGCCGAACTCCCTACTACAGCGGTTGGCAAAATTTTCAAGCCCGCTTTGGAAATGGAAGAGATCCGTTTGTGTGTTCAGGGGATTATTGATCAGTTGGTGAGGAGAACAGACATGGCCACTGCCAGCAACCAGGTAAAGGTGGAGCAGGATAAGGTACTTGGCACTATTGCCAGGGTTACCACAGGAGGGAACCCTAGCTTGGAGGGCGCCCTTGCGGAACAGCTTGCGCCCTACACCTTTAAATATGAAATTGTTTAATCTTTCTCTGAGGGTGCTCTCTTTGAGAGCATCGAGATCAAGTCTACTCAATCTTTGGGAGCCTGAACGGTTTGCCCAGGGGCTTTTCCGGCCCTAATAATCTACCATATAAGGAGTTGCATATAAGCCCAGCCATAATCAGCGCAAAGCCTATAATTTCTATGGTCTGTAACTTTTCGTCCAGGCTAATACTAGAAGTGATAATACCTACTACTGGAATCAATAGAGCAAAAGGGGTAACCGCTACAGCGGGATGTGATCTAAGGAGCCTGCCCCAAATTGCGAAAGCAATTAGGGTGGAGATGTAACTGACAAAGGCAAGGGATAGCCAGGTTTTCTGATTGGCACTAATAATTAGAGTTAACGGCTCTTGGCTCTCCAGGAAATAGGAGAGAACAAAAAGTGGTATGGGAGGTACCAGGCATACCCAGATCATAAAGTGCAGCAGATTGACGCCCTGGATACGTTTCATATCTAGTAGGAATTGCCTGGGAAACTGCTCCTGCATGGTAAAGTGAAATTAAATAGTCAATCAAATAGTATTGATCTTGTGGAGCCGGGAGAGTTGGATTTGTCGGGGTGCCTTGTCTAAAAACTTAACAATACAACCTAGGATTATCTTTATCTGCCCGATAAGTCTAACAGTGAGACATTTCAAGGGGCAATGGCGTTGATGGTCGAGGAGGTCAACAAAAGGACAGGTAATATCATCATCGAGATAATCGTATTCTGTACAGTTTTTCTGAGTAACTAGGTGATCTTCAGGGCATAAAAACTGCAGGTGAACTATCGAAAGTTAAGGGCAGGGGAAAATATTTAGTAATCAGCGAAAATATAGATGCTCAAGTATTCGAACTTATAATGAGCTTCTATTGAGAAGATGTTCCATCTGGCTGGCTGAGCCGCTCGATAATTCTTTGTATGTCCTGTTGATTTTCTTCAATCAAGCGGTCGGCATAAATTTTTAAATGGTGTAGGGAATCGTAGTCAAAGATATCGACGAATGGATCAGCAATTTCGATATTGAGATAATCGTATTCTAGGCGGTCGCTATCGGAGAAATGTTGGGCGAGATCAAGAGCGTATAATTGTTGAAGGTCCATATATCTCTGGATATTAGAAAAAGCATCTCGTATCCAGCGAATGCGCCCCCAGTTTTTTAGCTCACTATAATCTACCTCGCTACTGGCCAATGGTGGTGAACCTGCCCCCAATATTAGAACGTAGTAGTTTTTATTTGGGAACTCTTTAAGGATATCAAGTAGCACCAGACTGGTGGGGTTATTCATGGCTAGACCTGCATCGGCAAAGTAACGGTGCACTCTGGTTTGCTCTGGTGTTTTGAAGACTACAGGGGGAAAGGCGGTCTCGGCACTGACTGCTGCCGTGATAAGTTGGTATAAGCTGTCGGTAGGTAATTGTTTGATTGCATCCCCACGATTTTTGAAAAGGTGTATTTCACCACTGTGAATGTCCAGTGCAGGAATAAGAACAAAGTTATTTAAGTCTGTAAAAGAAAGCGACTTTGTATAGTGGTTTTCCAGTACACGGTGGAGTCGTTCCCCCATGAAGGAGGGGGAAAAAAGCCCCCAGCCTGTCAATAGATCATGATACCAGGGTGAGGAAAACAAATGGTCACTTTCTTCTTTATAGAGTTGTATTAAGTACTCTGTGGCAGAATCATGCCCGGTGTAGTTTTTGGGAATAAATTTTTCAGGGATGTTGATGCCGCTGGCTACAATAGCACCGCTGGATACACCACTATAAACATCAAAAACTTCGCTAATAGGTTTGTTTAGTTTGTTCTCGATATAGTTGAGCACATATAAGGGGATGAGCCCCCGGACACCGCCGCCATCTACAATCAAGATTTTGATGGTGTCTTTTTCTTTGAGGTAATCCAGGCTTTCAGATCGTTCGGGCTCGGAGGGGGAGCTTTTGAAGGTGGCAGACTGAGTAAAGTGCTTGTTGTAGACGTAAGCGGCAACAATATAAATTACAAGGATACAGAGCAGGGCTAAAATCGCACGCTTAAGCATAAGACTGCAGGCCACTCTTACTTAAAGAGTTAGTGAATGCTGCCGGGCCGAAGCCGAGATGACCTTAGGCTAATGAGAAGTGTATGGTCGTATGCCTGCAATCACTACTTGTGAATCTATCTACTGAAGAAATAAAAAAAGGGCTTGCATCCGGAGATGCAAGCCCTTTTGAAATGGCGCGCTCGGGAGGATTCGAACCTCCGACCGCCTGGTTCGTAGCCAGGTACTCTATCCAGCTGAGCTACGAGCGCGTCGTTGAGGGTGCGCACAATATAGACTTCTCCATGGAGCGTCAAGTACTTTTATGAAAAAGAGTACTTGAGGTTAAATATTGACCATCATGCAAAGGAGAGTAGTGGTCAGCTCCTACTCCGGTTGACCAAGAAGCGGGGTGGTTTAGCTATGGCATTACTTGGCATCAATACATTAGTAGCCTTGAGCTGTTTGAGGGGTCGTTAGCCGCTTAGTGGCGTGTCCGTTGTTGTTGGATAGGATCATGCTGGTAGTTTTATTCTTGCCATGGGTGTTTAGTGTTTAATCTCGGAGAGAAGCTTGGGGTTCTGGATCAGATTCCTTACACCGTGAGCATGATCTTCATTAAAGATATTGTCCTTGCACCAGTTGCCCACAGAAGTAATGTTGACCTTGGCAACGTTGGGGCGGACACTCCAGGTGACTTGATAAGGGGAGCCTTGTTCATTGTAATCTGGACCGGTGGTGGAACCTGAATACTGAATTGGCTTTCCAGTATTGCTGGGAATGCCCAAGGCTTGTTGAAAACCACTTTTTTCATCATGGGCAGTTAGCTTTACAAAGTCTAAAGCAGTGGAATCATTCACCAAGACATAAACTTGCGTTTCTACACGCAATTGTGGATTCTTAATCTCTTCATTAAAGCAGGAACCCAAGGTTGGGCCCGGCTTGATTTTGGCGGATGAGTGGACGTAATGGACTTCAATGGTATCTCCCGGATAAAGACTCCCATGATCGCTTGGGCACACTTCTTGATTAAGTGGGGCTAACTCGGCCGCGGTAAGAGTGCCGGAATATTTATAGCCTGACAGAAAGCCACGTCCATCACCATTGCCCGCATACTGGGTAAATTCTCCACCTTTATGCTCAGCATTTTTATGAAAATGGATGTTGCACAAATTCATAACTGTATGAGCTGGTGCGGCAGCGAAGAAAATCGTATGGTTTCCGGAAATTGATTCAATATCTCGTGGAGATTGTGGGCCAAAGCTTTTCCCAGTGGTGCTTTTCTCTAAATTCGCTCGTTGATTTGCGATGGTCTCATCGGATACCGCGTCATTACTTTCTTGCGCAGAAGCGTTGACGGCTATAGTTGTCGTTGCAGCTAGAACAAAAAGAGATTTTATTTTCACGGTGATAACCTTCTGCGGTTTGTTGTGGTTGAGAGGTTGGTTGTATTTATGTGGGTATGTTGCTCTGGTAATTAATTTCGGTACGCTGCAGGAGTAACTTTAGATTATATCCAATAGGGCATCTGTTACTCTATCCGGCTTATATACACAGCTGCTAAATTGCTGTTGCCATCCGCAATAATAAAGTCACTTTTACCGTCTTTGTTTAAATCTAAAAGTGCGACCCCCCATGGGTTGGGAGTGTTCAAATTCTTAAATTTGATTGACTTGATCGTCGGGCCTCCAATCAAAATAAGAACTTCACCTGACCAACTACTGACTAAAGCATCGTCAATATCATCGCCATTGAGATCTCCCGTTGCAATCTGTTTGGCGCCATTAGATGCCTGGATTTCGATTTGTTTCTTTTTTAGAAAACTACCGCTACCGTCTCCTGGGATTATAGTAATGATATTGCGATTTTTCGCTACAAGTAAATCCATGTTTCCGTCTCCGTTCATGTCTGCTGCCTCAACGCTAAATGGCATTTCGGATTGCGCAAGACGACTTAAGCTGAAAGAACCCTTGCCCGATTTATTATTTATTAATATGCCTATGTCATTCTGATTTGGAGTTACCAAATCGGAGTGTCCGTCTTTATTTAAGTCTTTGATGGCAAACCCCCGGTAGGGGTCTCCTCCCACTTTGATAGTCTTTCCTGGCAGTTTAAAATCACCATTCCCGTGTCCTTTGAGAACGAGTAAACCTTCGTGATTACGGTTGTCTACAATCAGATCAACTTTGTTATCGCCATCAAGGTCATTTAATCGGACGGCATGTGGGTGAGGTGTTACGTGCACGTTTAATGGTGAATTCGGTGCGGGGTTAAAACCTCCTTTGCCATTTCCTAATAGCATGGTGACGTATGAGGTTTCGTGGTTGGCTATAACAACATCAACGTTCCCATCGCCATTGATGTCAGAGGTCGATAGGCCTGAAGGGCTGTCACCGGCGGGGAAATCTCCCGCTAGTGTCAAAGTCCCATTGCCATTGGAAAGATAGGTTACTATGTTGTTGTCCGAATTGTTTGCAATAATTACATCTTGATTTCCGTCTGAATTAAGGTCAGTTACTGCAATTGCAGGTTGGCCGGCACCAACTTTAAGTATGGAAGCAGAGTAAGATATATTTTCTACTTTAATTGTGTCTGCGGAACATAAAGCGCTAGACATAAAGCAGAGTGTTAGATGAATATATTTAACTAAGTTCATTTTCTTATGATTCTCTAAGGTTTATGTGATTGCATAACAAGTTTTAAGGGGATGCTCTGGTCTAGAGTTGACTAAGTTTAATTATCTCCGGCTTAGAACTTTATCTGGCTCTAGGCAATTAATCGAGACTGATTTGTTAACCTCTGGTTGATTTGGCAGCATCTGAATTTTGTGTGGGGCTAAATGGATGTTGTCATAACTTAATAACTTATCAATATTATGTGCAGTGCAAAATACCCGTGATCGACCTTAAGCGTTATTCTGCCTTTTCAGGGAAAATTCTTTTTTTGATGTCAGAGCTCTAAGCTGGAGGGTTCTTCAAGCTGTTCTTGATTGTGCTTGTGCAGTTAAAATAAAGCCTTGGGTTTTCCTGTATTATGGCTGCTTAAAAGAATCAGGCTGCTCTTTGTTGGCGCTTGAAAATATCTTTTGGTCCCTAGTAGTCACTATTAACCATGCATTGTCAAAATCTATTTAAATGCAGACTCAGTGTGTCAGGGTAGCTGCTGGTAAAGACTCCATACAGGTTGCGCGGCTCTTTTGTAAAAGAGATTTAAAGTTATATTGTATTCATGTCTCCATTATGCCCACAATTTTATGCCTGGATTGTTATAACAAATACTACCCTTGGCAATAGTAAAGGGGCCCATTGGTTGCAGGCTAGTTATTTTCAACACGGGTAAGCTGGGAATCTTACGGGAGCTGATGCCAACCAGTCGCCCTGAAAGAACGACATTAGATGGAAGTACTCAATGGGCAGAACGAAAACACTAATTGTCTACTGAGGTACTTCCTCTTGAAAGAATTGTAAGCCGGCAAGATGCCTAAAAGTCGGGGGCGTTTATGTGTTTTTTCTGGTAGGAGATCATCCCCTTACCTATAGATTGGCATGACCTAGGTTGCTAAAGCGGGCGGAAGCGGAGAGACGCAAAGCCCTAGAGCCTGCTATGGTAATACCCACTATATATGTTTAACCGGCATTAACCCGTTTTCCGTGTAAGTCACTCCGGCCTATTCAACAAATCAAACACCAGCCGGGAAAACTGCTTGATTTTTTCTGGATCAGATAGAAGCTGCATCATCTGATTCTGGTGGGCATCATTGCTTTCCAGGATGGCGTCGTCCACGGCTTTGCTAAAGCCCCCTAGCAGGGCCTGCTCGGCAGTGTTATTCGCCAGCTGCTCCATCACCTGCTGGTTCTCACTGACTTTGTCTCTCACGGTATAGGCATAATTCACCAGATCACCATCGGTGAGCTGATCGGTGATAAATAATTCATTGAGCCTTTCGATCAGCTGGGAGAGAAACTCTTCCTTGGGATCTTTGGGTTTGGCGGTGCCCAATCCATCGCCGGGTACCAGCTTGTATTCGGGGCTATCCTGTTTTAGCTCCAGGTGTTGTTGGCGGATTTTGGAGAGTCGATAGTGGCTGAGAGCAATATTGCTGAGGTCAATGTCATCTTCTTCGATAACCGCTTCGCGCAACATGGGGCGCAGATTGCGGGCGTAGAGACTGAGCTTTTCCAGGTCTTTATCATCGTAATCGACAATCTGTGACATAAACTCGTAGAAGCGTACGAAGCTGCCCAGGTCCTTCTTAAAAATCTCCAGTGCATCCTTTTCCTGCTTGCACGCCTTAAAGCTGTTTTCCATATTGGCGATGAGTACCGCATCACCCGCACGTTTGCTGCGCTCAAACATTTCCTTGGCCTGTTTATAGGCGGCTAAGGCGGACTTGTAGCGGCTCTGCCAGCGCTCAACCGCCGGCTTGCAGATATTGGCAATCGCTGCGTTGCTCTTACTCTTGATAAAAAAGGCCGTGCAGAACTGTTCTACTTCCGGCCAGGTAAAGATGCCCGCAGCCCGCAGCTTGTCGAACAGATCAAAAATCAGGTCTGGGTCGGTGACATTAGCCAGTTCGGCGGTCTGGTAGTAGGGCTGGAAAGCGGTGAGAATATCTTCGGGATCGTTGTAGAAATCCAGCACATAGGTGCCGCTCTCCACCTTGCCGGGGAAGGTACGGTTGAGCCGAGACAGGGTCTGCACGCACTCCACCCCGCCCAACTTCTTGTCCACATACATGGCGCAGAGCTTGGGCTGGTCAAAACCAGTCTGGAATTTATTCGCCACTATCATCAGCTGATAGTCATCGCTATCGAAAGCCTTGCGCATATCGCGGCCTTTGAGGCCCGGATTCATGGTGTGCTCGGTGAATTTCTCCCCGATAATGCCGGCCGAACCGGGATCGGTTTCGCTAAACTCCACCTCGCCGGAAAAGGCTACCATAGCGCGGATTTTCTGGTAGCCCCTATCGGCAATATACTTGTCAAAGGCCAGCTTATAGCGCACCGCCTCCTTGCGCGAGCCGGTTACTACCATGGCTTTGGCCTGGCCGCCCAGCAGCCCCATAATATTGTCTTTAAAATGCTCAACGATAACCTGCACTTTCTGGCTGATATTGTAATCGTGCAGCCGCACCCACTGGTTGAGCTTCACCTTGGCTTTCTTACTTTCGACCTCCTGATCACCGCCTTCAATTTTCATGGCCAGGTTATAGGCCACCTTGTAGTTGGTGTAGTTTTTCAGTACGTCGAGGATAAAGCCCTCCTCAATAGCCTGGCGCATGCTGTAGACATGGTAGGCCTCGGGCTTATTGGTTTTGGACGGCGCCTCATTGGGGCGGGGCAGGCGGCCAAATATCTCCAGGGTTTTGGTCTTGGGGGTTGCGGTAAAGGCCAGATAGCTCAGATTTTTCGACGCGCGGCGGGAGGCTACGGCGGCGTCGAGGAGGTCATCGCTGCTCAGCGCCTCTTCCCCGTCCTCCTTGGCATCGATCATCAGTACTTCTTTTAACTGGCGCGCGGTGGCGCCGGTTTGGGAGCTGTGGGCTTCATCGGCGATAATGGCATAGTTGCGCGTTTTCAGGCTGACACTGTTTTCGATTGCCTTTAGCACATAGGGGAAGGTCTGGATGGTCACGATAATAATCGGCTGGGAACCCTCCAGGGCAGCTGCCAGTTTTTCCGACTTACTGCCGTCGCCCTCCTTGTTATTGATCCGCCCCACCACGCCATCGGTGTGTTCAAACTGGTAGATAGTGTCCTGTAGCTGGGCATCCAGCACGGTGCGATCGGTAACCACAATTACTGAATCGAACTGCTTGTGGCCCTGATCGTCGTGCAGCGATGACAACTGGTGGGCGCACCAGGCAATAGAGTTGGATTTGCCGGAGCCGGCGCTGTGTTGGATCAGGTACTTGTGGCCGGGGCCCTCCTCGCGGGCCGCAGCCACCAGTTTGCTCACCACATCCCATTGGTGGTAGCGGGGGAAGATCATGGTTTCTTTCTTGTACTTGCGCCCCTCCCAGTCTTCCTTCTCCTCAATTTGCAGGTGAACAAAGCGCGCGAGAATATTCAGTAAATTATCCGGCTGCAGTACCTGGTTCCACAGGTAATCGGTGGCGTAGCGGTTGATATCTGCGGGTACATCGTTGCCGGCGCCGCCGGCTTTGGTGCCCTTATTGAAAGGCAGGAAGATGGTGTTCTGCCCCTCCAGCCGTGTGGCCATATAGACCTCGTACTGGCTCACGGCAAAGTGCACCAGGGCACCGCGCTTAAAGCTCAGCAGGGGTTCCGGCTTTTTGGTATCGGGATCTATGGCCAGGCGGGTGGTCTTGTACTGTTTTATGGCATTTTGCACCGCCTGCTTAAACTCGGATTTAAGTTCCAGGGTGGCGATGGGCAGGCCGTTGACGAACAGTACCAGGTCGATACGCCAGCGCTTAGCGCGAGCGCCGCTGTCGTTTTCATATTCATTGCTCGCCCAAGGGCTGTACACCAGCTCGGGCACCAGGCGCAGGCGATTTTTCTGGTAGCGGGCCAGGGTATCCGGATTTAGGTTGTGATCGGGCTTGAACTGGCACAGGCTAAAGCGAGTGCCGCGATCGCGCAGTTCGTGGCGCAGTACGCCCAGGGTGCCGAAGGTGCGCAGTTCTTTATTGGCGGCATTGGGGTCGGCTTTGTTGAGCTGCGAGGCGACGCGGGCCAGGAACTTTTCCTCCGTATCATTCGGGTACAAGTCGCAGTACTTCTGCCACTGCTGTGGCTGGGTCTCCTGCACAAACGCCAGCAGATCCTGCGGATAGAGGGCCAGCTCGCGGTTGTAGTGCTCCGAATGGCCCAGCAACCAGCCGTTGGCCAGCAGTTGTTGAATGATGTCGTTTTGAAAGGTGTGTTCGTTGGCTTTTTCCACAGCGGTATTTCTCTACTGTCCATTGTGCGACTGAATCCGGTCAATCGCGATCCATTGTGAATATTGTTTTTTTTAGAGGAGGGCGGAAAGAATACACGGCCCAAGCGTAATTAGTTGCGCGCATAGCTGAGCGCGATCAGCTCCTTGGCCTTATCCAGTTCGCTGGGTTGACGCACATTCAGCTCCAGATCCCCCGTGCCCCAGTGGCCGATATTGCTGACATCGCGGCAGAGTTCCGCCCCCTCCGCCATGCTGCCCGGCAGTTTTAAGTAAATCTGCAATTTGGGATCTTTTTTACCGGGCATAATCACGATAGAGGCGAAGTTTTTAATGCGCTTAAAGGCGGTGTAGAGTTTTAACTCCTTGCGCTGCACCTCGTCCCCCAGCTGATCGGCAAAGTGGCACAGCTCCTCAAACAGGGCGGTGAGTTCCGCAGAGGCATCGGCCAAGCGCTCCTGCTGGGATTTATCGCCAGAGCTTTTTCTATCTTTAGCGGCTGCGCTTGCCGGCACTGGGTTGTGTTGCTCTTGAAGGCTCTGTGCAACGGCTCGATCAGTCTTAAACTGGCTGTTGGCGCTTTGGGCATTGACCAGTTCCAGCAACAGTAGCTCTTCACCGAAATAGCGATAACGCATCAGTTCAATATTGCGGTTGATCTGCTGTACCGCGTGCTCATCGTACTTATTAAAATCGGCGGCGATACAGATTAGGCGGGTGCCGCCCCACTCAATATTCTCTGCCGTTTCGACCCCCAGTACCTTCATTACCAGCAGTTGAAATTCTGCCTGGTGATCCAGCAGCCAATCCAGATAGAACAGGCCCTGGTTAATCACATTTTCATTCTGGGCGCGCTTGTACTCGATAATCACCGGGCAGCCGTTTTCATCCAGGCCGAGGGAATCGATACGCCCCTTGTGGGTTTTGCCGGTACTGTATTCACTGGCCAGAAAGCGCACACCGAGAAAAGTGGGCATATGGGCTTCGATCTGCTGTTGCAGTTTGCGCTCCAGCACCGCTATAGCGCCGCTCAGTTCATCAACCCGGTTATCCCTAAAAGAAAATAGTTTGATATCACTCATGCGGCGGCTTCCCGATCGGCGGCTTTAGGGGCCTGCCAGTTTCTGACATCGATTTTTCCGGTAACGGCGGCGGAGATTAGGGCGGTGCGGCGTTCTTTTTGAAGGTTAATTAATTTATTAGCTTGTTTCTCCAGCTCATCATAATAAGAAAGGCTTTTAATAAGATGTGCTGAAATTTGATCTTGCTCAGCAACTGGTGGAAACGTACCAAAAACTTTTAGCAGATTTTGGATTGACAAGCGTCGTAATGCAGCACCTTTAATAAAGCTTTCTACTTGCTCTATAACTACTCTGCTTTGCAGTAGGAAATTCAAATATTGAGGTCTTACCTTACCCTTCTCTGGTCGGATAATTATTAGTGATGAAGCTACTACAAAGTCAATTCCTTTGGGAACTATAGCCGTCTGCCCGATAGTTCCGTCCTTGCTGAAAAGGATATCTCCAGGGAAAGGCATGCAGCCAGTATTAACCAAATATTGGTAGTTTGCAGGTGATGTCAATAGAGAGTTATCAAAATCAATCACGCCTTTCTTTATATCTGTGATTGAAATGAAGTGGTGTTCTCCACCCTCAGTTTCTGGTGAAATATGCGCTCCATCAGTGATTTCAAAGCATTTGTATTTAATTAAGCAAACTTCCCAATGCTCCGGCACCTCACCCAGCCATTCGACACCGGAGTCGCGCATGGGGGCATCGGGGTTGAGGCCCTTGGTAACAGCATGACTGATCACCGCCTGGCGCTTCTCTTTTAGCAGCCGGATCAGCTGTTGCTGCTTTTCGATTAGGGTGTCGATTTTTGCGGTTTCGTGGTCGAGGAAGTTGGCGATTTTTTCTTGTTCTTCATATGGAGGAAAACATACCGCTAAGTTTTCCAGTGTATTCATTCCAATATTTTGTTGCGTTCCAAAGCTCCAGCTCAACTGTACTGATTTTTGAAATGAGTCAGAGCGGAGGTAGTTTAATAAGAAGTATGGATTGTATGTTTTTTTGCATCGCATTACGGCAAGTGGCGACCAGATATTAAAGCGCTGATCTGTTTCTACGATAGCTGTGATTCCTGTAGTAGCTCCAGATTTAATCATGTAAACATCACCTCTACGAGGTTGATATTTCTTGGAGAAAATCTCATCGTCCGCTTCAGAAATGTACCCTCTAATTTTATTGAAGTCTATGCGCCCTCCAGATACTGCTTCCGCAGAAATAAAGGGCACGCCTTCGTCTAAAAAATCTGGAGTTGAGTGCGGACCATCGGTTATAGGAATTGACAAAATATGCTTTAGTGAAATGACCTCCCAGTTTGTGGGTAGTTCATCGATCCACTTGCAACCCGGTTTTTTATATTTTGGGTAAGGTTGGTATTTCCCGTCCATCACGAATGCACCTCTTGCAAAAGCTGCATAATTTCCGCCGATACTGCATCCAAATCTGCATCAATCGCTTCCAGTGCTCGCGGCGGTTGGTACTGGTAGAAGTGGCGGTTAAAGGGGATTTCATAGCCCACGATACCCACTTCGCCGTCCTGGGGATCGCGCTTGCTGCCATCGATCCAGGCATCGGGCACATGGGGTTTGACCTCGCGCTGGAAATACGCCTCGTTGATCGTATTCACCGAGCGGCTGGGGTCGAGATCCACATTCTCAAGGTCGCGCAGGTCGCCATCGGTTTTATATTCCATCGCCTTATTGGCGTCGTCTTCGATTGCGAACAGGCCGTAGTCGGGGTTGGGGGGGGTATTTTTGTGAACTTTTTTAATCACCTTCTCGGCGGCGGGGTTTTTCCAGCTGACCGCCGCTTCCAGCGCCTTCTTGGCCTTGGTGTCCAGACTGATACCCAGGGTTTTACAGGCCGCCTTTAACCGGGGCTCGTAGGTGTTTTTATCGTCGCACTGCTCGGTGCCAAATACCGTTTGCAGCTGGCGGGCCTGCTTTAGCAGTTGCTTCTGTGCCAGCCAGGTGTTGGGGTTGAGCAGGTCTTTAATGTGCTTTTCTTTAAGCTCGGCAAAATGGCTCTTAATATGCTTGCGAATCGCCGGCTCGTAGGGGGCCAGGTTGCCGTAGTTTTCGCAGCCCTCGTCGTCACACCAGGGGCTTTCGCTGGAACTGCCAAAATGTGCGTAAGCCCATTGCATCGCGGCCTTGAGGGGCTTATTGGCAAAGCGCAGTTCATCGATGCGCTCATCGCTGAATTGGTAGGACTCCCGCAGGGGGCGCTCGATGGTAATGCGGCGGTAGCCAAACTGGTGGGTGGCAAAAATTTTGCTGGCGAAAGTCTTGGGCGCTTCGGCCTTGGGGTTGGCGGCCTGGCGCCCACGGCTGCTCTTGGCCTCGGTGGGCTTGTTGAGCTCTACGGCCTCCACCGCAGCAAAATTGCCGAAGCAGCGGGTAATCGTGGCGATATCCTCAGCGCTCATTATATTGCGCTTGCTACCCAGGGATTTGCGCATCTTGCCAAACAGGTTTACCCCGTTGATCAGCTGCACCTTGCCCCGGCGTTTGGGTTGGCCCTGGCGCTCGGCCTCCTCGTCGGAGAGCTTGTGGTTCGACAGTATCCAGATATAAGTGGCAATACCGGTGTTGTAAAACATATCCGTGGGCAGGGCGACAATGGCTTCGAGCAGGTCGGCCTCCAGGATATAGCGGCGGATCTCCGATTCACCGGAGCCGGCACCGCCGGTAAACAGCGGTGAGCCATTCAGAATAATGCCGATACGGCCACCGCCGTCGCTACTATCTCTCAGCTTGCTGAGCAGGTGCAGCAAAAACAGCAGCGAGCCATCGGAAACCCGCGGCAGGCCGGGGCCAAAACGGCCATCGAAACCTTTCAGGGTGTGTTCGCCTTTGATGGTCTCTTCGATTTTTTTCCAGTCCACGCCAAAGGGCGGGTTGGACAGCATATAGTCAAATTTATCAGCATAGAGCTGGTCGTTGGAAAGGGTGTTACCTAGCTTGATATTGCTGACATCCTGGCCTTTGATCAGCATATCCGCCTTACAGATGGCGTAGCTCTCTGGATTCAGCTCCTGGCCAAAGGCGCGCAATACCGCTGCGGGATTTAGCTCGTGCACATACTCCATCCCCGAAGACAGAAAGCCGCCGGTACCGGCGGTGGGGTCGTAGATGGTGCGGATAATGCCGGGTTTGGTGAGGGCGTCGTTGTCCTCCATAAACGCCAGGGAGGTGGTCAGTTCGACGATATCGCGGGGCGTAAAGTGTTCACCGGCGGTCTCGTTGCTGCCCTCGGCAAAGCGGCGGATCAGCTCTTCAAACACCAGGCCCATATCGTGGTTGCTGATGGCTTTGGGGCTTAGGTCCGTCTTGCGGACCTTCTTGATCACCTTAAACAGCAGGTTGGCATCGTTGAGCTGGGCGATAAACTCGGCAAACTTGAAGTGCTCAAAGATCTCGCGGGCATCTCTGCTGAAGCCTTGGATATAGCTTTCCAGGTTGGCTTTGATATTAGTCTCGCCCAACTTAAAGAGATCCATCTTGCTGGTATTAAAAAAGCTCAGACCGCCGGTTGCCCGCAGTAGCAGTTTTTCCTGGGCCTCCTCAGGCAGGTTCATCGCCTGAATTTCTTCGTACTTTGCCAGCACCGCCGGCTTGGTCTCCTCCAATACCGCTTCCAGGCGGCGCAGCAGGGTAAAAGGCAAGATAATACGGCCGTACTGGGACTGCTTAAAATCACCGCGCAAAAGGTCGGCAATGGACCAGCAATAGGCGGCGAGATTGTTGGGTGTTTTTTGCTCGGGAAGTTGGGGCTCAGCTCGGCTCATGCAGAGGGTTCCGTGTAGAAATCTATCGCTAATAATGACGCTATACTACACGATCCAGTAGGGTTTTTATGCTTGCGGTCTGCTCCGAAACTTGTGGCTTTAAGTTCTGGTTTCTATCAGTGTGATTTTCAAATTAATTATTTTAAGGCTCGGTTATTTAAGGTCTTCTTTTGGCGTAAGTGGTGATTTTTCTTGGCTGGGGAAAACTACTATTTGGAGCAAATACTTTTTGCATTCCCAAGAGGAGGACTTGTTACCGTGAGGAGGGAGCTTCTCGGGTATTGGCTGATTGCGTAGGGGCGTTTGCGGGTAGAAGGGGCCGCTGTTTGGCTTGGTAGGGGAAGGGGGTCTATGAAGAGCAATCTCCAGAAACGACAAAGGGGCTGTAGTTTCCTACAGCCCCTTTGCTTTGTATGGCGCGCTCGGGAGGATTCGAACCTCCGACCGCCTGGTTCGTAGCCAGGTACTCTATCCAGCTGAGCTACGAGCGCGTTACGGGTGCGGATATTATAGAGACGCTTTACCCAAGTCAACTGTTTTCTTAAAAAAATCGTTACAAATCATTGTCTTACCCCGTACATGCAACATTTGCCAAGTCAACAGATGAGGGGTCCTTTCTTTGAGGGCGCTGTAGGTCCTCAGGGCTACAAAAAGAGCTACACCAAATAGCGGGCTAGGGTGTCCCAGTCGAAGCGCCGTGTTTTACCATCGCTGAATTGCACTTCCACACGCTGATCCTCCCATTTTAAAACCCGCCCCTGGCCGAGCTTGTTGTGGCGTAAGGCTTCGCCTTGGGTGGGCTTGCGTATGGGGGCGGCGGGTGCGCTGAGTGTTGGGTTGTAGTCGCAGGCCTCTAGGTAGCGCAGGGCTTGGCGGGAGACCGGGATATCGGTATGGATATGCTCGGGGCGCTCGCGTAGGCATTGCGCCATCAGCTGGCTGAGGGGCAATTGCATTTCGTTGATAAACAGCGAGGGCTGTGCGGCCTCGGGGTCTTTGCGTTTGGCCTCCTCGGTGGGGGCCAGCAGAAACAGCTTGGACTTTGCCCGTGTCATGGCCACGTACATTAGGCGGCGCTCACTTTCCTGGGAGGCGGGAGTACTGAAATCCCGCTGGGACTGGTAAGGCATATTGTGCTGGGTGAGGGTGGGAATAATGACCTGATCCCACTCCAGCCCTTTGGCCTGGTGCATGGTGGTAATTTGGATAGCCTCCGCCGCAGTCTGCTCGCCCTCGCGGTGCTGTCGTTGTAGTTCCTGTAGGTGCGCTAAGGCTTGTGCTGGAGGTTGCTTGAGGGTATCCAGATATTGGCAGAAAGCCAGAATGGTCTGCTGCCTCTCCTCACCCTGCTGGCGGGTGAAGGCGTCTTCGGCAATACCGCTGAGAAGTTCCAGCTCGCCGATATGCCGGCGCAGTAGCTCGCCGGCGTGGCCACGCCAGCTCTCTATTTGTATCAAAAGCTCCGCTCTTTGGCGCAGGCGTTTGGCCTGCGGTTTGCTCAGGGTCTCTGGCAGTTGCGCAAGCAGCTGTTTGCCCCAGCCTTTCTCTTGTGTGGCGAGGGTGGCACAGAGGGGTTCAAGCACTTTGCGTGGGATGCGCACATGCGGAGCGGTGAGCCATTCGTACAACCCCTGCTGGCGCCGCTTGGGTGGCAGCTCACTAAAACGGCCCGAGGCGATATTCAGGCTCCAGAACAGTGGCCGCAGTTCGCGGCGCGACAGCACCGTGTTGCGGCTGGCGGAATGGTAGGGGATGCTGTTGGCCAGCAGCGCCAGTTCCAGCGGTGCGGCAATGGACCAGAGGCGCACCAATATAGCGATACCCGCTAAAGATTGGCCCTGCTGTTGGCAGCGGTGCAGGTGTTCTACCAGCCAGTGACCTTCCTTGTCGGTGTTTACCTGTTCAATTGGAGTTTGCCGCTCGCCATCGGCGGAAACACAAAAAATCTCGGCGCGGTCGCGGTTGTTCTCAATAAAGTGGTTGGCGGCCAGGGACAGCTGATGCCCGTAGCGAAAAGTACGGCTCAGGTGGTAAATGTGAGACGGTGGAAAATCCTGGTCGAATAATTTGAGCAGGAATTCCGGCTTGGAGCCGCGCCACTCATAGATGGTCTGGTCGGGATCGCCAATGGCGATCACATTGCCATTGCCGCCGTGCAGCACTCGCAACAGAAAGTGCTGTATCTCATTGATGTCCTGGTACTCGTCCACCAGGATGTCTTCAAAATTTCCGCCGTATTGTTGTGCCAGCTCCGGTTTTTTTTGGAGCAATTTTGCCGGGTCGTAAATTAAGTCGGCGTAGGTCACGGCCGCTTGGCCGCGGCGCCAATCTTCAAAGGTGCGAAATACCTGTAAAAAATAACCGTATTCGTCGCCGAGTTTTAGTTCCTTGAGCGCGCTGTGTTCGCCGCAGAGAAGGGTTTTGCTGTAGTCGATAAAAAATTCTGCGGCCTCGATTTCCGACTGCTTTCGTTCGCGAATTTCTTCCAGCTCATGGGTGGGAGCACACTCCTCGATGGCCTTCCAAATTTGTAGCTGTACACTGGATTGTGACAGGGGGCTGAGATTCGCTGTGGCGATATGGCCGCTGGCAATCATGCGCTGGTAGAGGCGGTAGCCGATGCTGTGAAAGGTGTGCACTGCCGGGGTATGGTTGCAGGCCAGCTGGCCCATACGGCGTTCGAAATCTTCCCGCGCGCTGCGGTTGTACATCAATACCAGCAGCTGGGCGGCAGGCGTGCCGGCATCCAGGCGATTTTTTACGTAGTGCAGCAGGGCGGTGGTTTTTCCGGAGCCGGCTACGGCAATAATTTTGGCATGGCCACCGGAGTGATCCGCAATGGCCTGCTGTTCCTGTGTCAGTGTATCGCCAGCCATGGTGTCCTTCGCCCAAATACTGGATATTTTGCCAGTGATTAGTGGTGGCAGACAAGTTTACCAAATGATGGATCAAGTGGGGTCGGCGGGGGAGGACGGTGTGTTGGCTTGGCCGTCGTCATGGATATTGTGATGGCGCAGGGCCAGCTCGGCGATATAGGCGGAGAGAAAAACCCGGCCGGTTAATTCCTGTAGCAGCTTGGAGCGCCCCAACCGGTCCAGAACAGGGCCCTTCACCTCTGCCAGGTGCAGGCGGATATTGCGCTCGAGCAAATCTTGGTTGACCTGTTGCAAGCGCTCAATGGCGGTGCTGTCGATACGGTTGACCGAAGAAAGGATCAATACCAGGTCGTGCAGGCTTTTCTGCCGCTGAACTTCCGCAAACAGGCGGTCTTCAATCGCGCTGATATTGCTGAAAAACAAGTTTTCATCGATGCGCAGGAAGAGGATATCTGGTTGGGTTTTTACCGTGTAACGCAGCACATTGCGAAAGTGCTCGGTGCCGGGAACGCGCCCCACCACGGCGATATGGGGGCGGCTGGCTCGCCAGATTAGGGTGGCGAAAGAGAGCCCCACGCCCAAGCCGATACCGGCCTCAACACCAAATAATATAACGCCCAGCAGGGTGCCACCCATGGCCAGGCCATCGGTGCGGTCGTAGTGCCAGTGGTGCGCCAGCGCACGCAAATCGATCAGATTGGCTGCCGCGACAATAATCGTTGCAGCCAAAACGCACACCGGCAGTTCGGTGAATACCTTGGTGGCGTAAAGCAGTACCAGGGCAATAAATATTGCGGCGATAACGCCACTCAGTGGTGATCTCGCCCCAGCCTCATCGTTCACTGCGGTGCGCGCAAAGCTGCCAGTTACCGCAAATCCACCGGAAAAAGCGCTGAGGAGATTGGCGGTGCCGAGGCCACGTAACTCTGCATTGGCGTCGAGCTTCTCCCCCCGCCGCAGGGCGATGGTATGGGCTACCGAGAGGCTTTCGACAAAGCCGATCAGGGCGATAATCAGGGCTGGCAGCAGCAGCTGATAAATCATGGTGGGGTTAAAAACCGGCAGCGTGAAGTCCGGTAGCCCCGCGGGAATTTCGCCTACCACGGGTAAATCCTGCTCCCAGTGAAAGATGGCGGTAAGGGCGATGGAGAGCAGTACAACCAGCATGGGCGCCAGGCGCGATAGCAGCTTTGCCCGTGTGCGCTCAACGCCCAGTGTACGCAGTAACAGGGGGAGCCCGAGGCGGGCGATAACCAGGCTGAACAGAGCGATCAACCCCATTAATGCCGCATCCGGGTCGCTCATGGGGCTGTTGTCTATGGTGCTCAATAGTATCTCCAGGGCCGTGTGGCCCTCACTCTTGGTGCCGAGCAGGGGAGCTATTTGCCCTGCAATGATCAGCACCGCGGCGCCGGAGACGAAGCCGTTGACTACAGGCAGGCTCAGCAGGTTGGAGAGGCTGCCGAGGCCGAGAAAGCCCATCAGTAGCAGCATGATCCCGCTGAGCAGGGCCAGCAGTATGGCCCCGTTGATATATTCGGCACTGCCGGGTGTGGCGATGGGAGTGAGGGCGGATGCGGTCATCAGGGCCAGTATTGCTACGGGCCCTACAGAGAGTACCGAGCTGGAGCCAAACAGGGCATAGCCCACCAGAGGCAACAGGCCCGCATAGAGGCCCAGGTAGGGGGGCAGGCCGGCCAGGGCAGCATAGGCCAGTGCCTGGGGAACCAGCATCATGCTGGCGAGGATTGCGGCAACGGCATCCCCTATCAGCCACTTGGGCCGGTAGTTTTTCAGCCAGGAGGGGATCAGCTGGTGCGCACGCATACCTTTATCTTTTGGGTATCGGCACCCGCTGTGCGAGCGCCCTGAAACAACAAGATAGACCGCTGCGGCGGCGTGGGTTATTCGTAGCAGTCGCCGCCCACAGTCTTTGGCCTTAACCTTGCGCCGGGACCATCTTGCGGGCACTGAGCCTGAAAATCCCCATACCGGCCAGCATGGCCAGGGTGAATATCAGAGCCTTTTCCTGCCCGGCACCACTCGCCACAATGGCCGGGCCGGGGCAGAAGCCCGCCAGCCCCCAGCCGGCACCAAACATCAGGCCGCCAATCAGCAGGCGGCGATCAATATGATTATTTGTCGGCAGCTGTAAGGTTTGCTTCAACAGGGATTGGCTGCGGCCTTTAAATAATTGGAAGGCGGGCAGGCTCACGGCGATAGCACCAGCCATCACCAAAGCCAGGGAGGGGTCCCAAGCGCCGGCAATATCCAAAAATCCGAGGACTTTTGCCGGATTGGCCATGCCGGATAACAGTAGCCCCAAGCCAAAGACCAAACCCGCCAGCAATGCCGTCACAGTGGTTTTCATGATTCGATCCTCGCTTAAGCGGCCAGCAGGTGGCGTACAACGTAAACAGTGACAAAGCCCGCCGCCATAAATACCAATGTGGCGACTAGGGAGCGGGGGGAGAGACGGGAAAGACCACAAACTCCGTGGCCGCTGGTGCAGCCGGACCCCAAGCGGGTGCCAAAGCCCACCAGTAGACCGGCGGCGATCAGGGTGGGGTAGCCGGCTTCAATTTCTATGGGCGGCAGGGTGGAAAATACTTGCCAGGCCAGTGGCGCAGCCAACAATCCGATAACAAAAGCCAGGCGCCAGCCGATACCGGGGTTGCCCTCCAGCAGGCCGCCCAAAACGCCAGAGATACCGGCGATGCGGCCGTTAAAAATCAGTAACAGGACACTGGCGAGCCCTATAAGAATACCGCCGGCGAGTGCCGAGGCAGGGGTGAAAGCGGTCCAGTCGATGCTCATGGCATTACTCCGCGCAGTAGAGTTGATAGAGGGTTTGTAAAAGGGCCAGTACCCGTGGGTCGGCTACCCGGTAATAGACGTGTTTGCCCTCCCGGCGGGTATCCACTAGCCCTTCGCGGCGCAGAACGCCTAGCTGCTGGGAAAGGCTGGGCTGACGAAGCCCAAGACGTTCCTCAAGTTCGCCTACATTTAGTTCTTCCTGGCTGAGCTGGCATAGCAGCAGCAAACGGTCTTGGTTGGCCAGGGAGCGCAGCATGGCCGCAGCCTGGCCAGCGGAGTCGCGCATCTTGTCTATATCGAGGTTTGTGGTATCGGGCATAAACTTGGCCTGGAGACAATTTACAAGTTAATAATATATTGTTTTATATATTATCAAAATGTATATTGATTCGGTAGTGAAATTTGGAGGGCACAAAATGCCGCAGGTAGAGCAAGGTACTCAGGTGCAGCCGTTCCTAGACAGGGAAACCGAAACCTGGAGCTATGTGGTGTACGACAGGGACGGCGGCTCGGCTGCAGTGGTGGATGCCGTGCTGAATTTTAATGTGGCATCTGGGCGCACCAGCAATAAGGGTGCTCAGGCGATAGTGTCGTTTATCCGTGAAAAGAACCTCACCCTGGAGTGGATACTGGAAACCCACGCCCATGCCGACCACCTCTCTGCGGCGCCTTTTCTGCGAGAGCAATTGGGCGGGCGCATCGCCATTGGTGAGCAGATTTGCCAGGTACAGAAGATTTTTCGTGAGGTCTTTAATCTGGAGCGGGAGTTCCTTGCCGATGGCAGTCAGTTCGATCACCTATTCAAAGATGGTGAAACTTTTCAGGTGGGGACACTAGAGGCGCAGGTAATTTATAGCCCCGGCCATACGCCGGCGGATATGGCCTGGCTGATCGGCGATGCCCTGTTTGTGGGGGATACCCTGTTTATGCCCGACGTGGGCAGTGCCCGTTGCGATTTTCCCGGTGGCGATGCCGCGCAGTTGTATTTGTCGGTGAAAAAAATATTATCCCTGCCGGACGAAACCCGCATGTTCATGTGTCACGATTATCCGCCGCAAGACGAGCGAGACTATCAGTGTGAAACCACGGTGGGTGCCCAGCGCCGCGAGAATATCCACCTGCGCGACGGCATTAGCGAAAGCGAATTTGTGGCAATCCGTAAAAAGCGCGATGCCAGTCTGCCTATGCCGCGGCTGATTATTCCCTCGGTGCAGGTCAACATCCGTGCAGGGCAACTTCCCCCGGCGGAATCCAATGGCACTGTTTATTTAAAGGTTCCGCTGAATCAGCTGTAAAAAACCAGTTAATCCCAGCGCTGTAGTTCTATTTTAATGAGGACTGCTGTCATTTCGAGACGACTATGAATATTAAAAAGTTAGATGAACAGGTGAGTGTTTCTGAACATATTACCTGTGAGGCAATGGCACCGTTGGCACAGAGTGGTGTACAGGTGGTGGTTTGCAATTGCCCGGAGGGGGAGAGTGAAGTACATCCTAGTTACAAAGCTATGGAGCGGGCCGCCCAGGACGCCGGCTTGCGTTTTATTGCGATCCCTTTTACCCGTGGGCGAATGACGCGGGAACACTGTGAGGCCTTTCGTGATGTATTGCAGGGCGGTGAAAAAATCCATGCATTTTGTCTTACCGGCAATCGTTCCAGCCAGGTGTGGGCTGGCGCCAAAGTTTTAATGGGCGCAGATAAAAAACATTTGTTCGGCCAAGCGCAGATGGCCGGTTTCGATGTCAGTGCCGCGCTGGTTGCTATTGAGCCCTAATAAAGACATAAAGACATTTCAATGGCCAGTTAGGTCATACCCAGAATTGCGGCACAGTTGTGAAAGTGTGCCGCAGTTAAATACCCGTGATGTGCCGTGATAAAGCGGGAGGTACCCGCGTGGTTAAACAATAGAGTGAAAGGTGAGCCAAGGTTATGCAGCAACTCTCCCGATGGTTTCCCATCCTCACTACTTTTCAATCCTATAACCGCCGCACCTTAAACCGCGATCTGCTCGCCGCCGCAATTGTTACAGTGCTACTGATTCCTCAATCTCTTGCCTATGCCCTGCTGGCGGGACTGCCGGCGGAAGTTGGCCTCTATGCGAGCATGGTACCGCTGGTGGTTTACGGTATTTTTGGTTCCAGTAGTACGTTGTCTGTGGGGCCGGTCGCGGTGATCTCACTGATGAGCGCCGCCGCGCTGGGAGAGGTCACCGCCACGGGCGAGATGGACTACCTGAGCGCTGCCGCCGCGCTGGCACTGCTTTCCGGGGGAATACTTTTTCTGCTGGGTACATTACGCCTTGGTATGCTGGCGAACTTTCTCTCTCACCCGGTGATCTCTGGTTTTATTACTGCTTCGGCATTACTGATAGCCCTCAGCCAGTTGCGGCATTTATTGGGGGTGGCCGCCCAGGGTGATACCGCACCGGAGCTGCTGCTATCACTATGGCAGAACCTGAACAGTATCAATAGCCTTGCTTTGATCACCGGAGTAGGGGTGCTGATTTTTCTCTACTGGAGTAGGGCCCTTGCTGCAAAATGGCTGGAGAAAATGGGCTTGTCTAGCAGCAATGCCGAACTGTTTGCCAAGGCGGCCCCGGTAGTGGGTGTACTGGTAACCATTGCCTTATCCGTCGCCATAAATTTTGAAGCGCAACAAGTGGCTTTGGTAGGCGCTATTCCTGCCGGTTTGCCGCCCCTATCACTGCCGCACCTCTCACTGCCGCTGCTGCAATCTTTATTTGTGCCCGCACTAATGATTGCCATTATTGGCTATGTAGAATCCATATCGGTGGCCAAAACCTTGGCCGCCAAGCGCAGGCAAAGAATTGATAGCAACCAGGAATTGGTTGCCCTAGGGATGGCCAATATAAGCTCAGGCATTTCTGGCGGTTTCCCGGTGAGCGGTGGTTTCTCCCGCTCGGTGGTGAATGATTCAGCGGGGGCGCAGACACAATTTGCCAGCCTGTTTACCGCATTGGGTATCGCTCTGGCTGCACTCTTTTTAACTCCTTTTCTATATTACTTACCGAAAACCACACTAGCCGCCACCATTATTGTTGCGGTTCTCTCCTTGGTGGATTTCTCCATCCTGCGTAAAACCTGGCACTTTGCTAAAGCAGACTTTATTGCCGTTACCCTGACCATCGCCGTTACCCTGCTAATGGGCGTCGAACCCGGTGTGGCCTGTGGTGTTGGCGCATCCTTATTATTATTTATTTATCGTGCTTCCAAGCCCCATATCGCCGAAGTGGGCCTGGTGGAGGGTACCGAGCACTTCCGTAATATTCACCGGCACCAGGTAAAAACCGTTCCCGAGATTCTCACCTTCCGCGTAGATGGTCGCTTAATCTTCTCCAATATCGGCGTATTGGAAGAGCGCATTTATACCGGCCTTGCCAATAACTCACAGGTAAAACATGTCATTCTGATGTGCAGCGCAGTGAATGAAATAGATTGGAGTGCCTTGGAGGTACTTGAGTCTATTAATGGCAATCTATTGGATAGAGAAATTCAACTGCATCTATCGGAAGTTAAGGGGCCGGTGATGGATTGCCTGGAGAGAAGTAGTTTTCTGCAGAAGTTATCTGGAGGTATATTCTTAAGTCAGTACCAAGCGTTTTCTTCTGTTACGGAGTATTAACTACTCGGAATCCACTTAGATTGTTGTTCATTAAAAATGGAGAGCAAGGCTCTCCATTTTTAAGTTATTAGTGATTTCTCTATAGATGAATTAGTTAACACTGTTTGAATGGTAAATCATCGCTTGCCAAACATTTTGCTTGCCGCCACCGTAATTATCATAGGTGGGGTTCTTGATGTATGACCAAGCTACTTTACCGTTGCCAAGGAAAATGGGTTCATCCAAGCCACCCCAACCAAACTTGGTTAGTTTTACTGGCCCTTCTAATACATTGAGGTCTGCGTCAATCTCCATAACATAATAGGCCTTGGGGACCAGCATACGCATTGCGCCATTCTTCGCTGAACTTCGGTTGTACGACAGGTTATCGGAGATGCACTGAAATTGTGCGTAGCCAAATAGGTAGCGACCATTTTTCAAATCAATAAGTTGAGGATCACTGATTTGACAGTCGGGCTCTTCTACCAGCCATTTAAAGCCTTGCCCCTCGATACTGCCGTTACCATCGACTTTGCCGATACCAATACGGGTTAAAGAAGAGGCGTCCAAGGCATCGCCTCCGCGTAGGCCCTGCCTGGAAATGGTTGGGTTGCTGCTGCTTGACATATAGGAGAAGAAGCAATTCGTACTATCTGAACACTGCTCATCAAAGGGGCCGCCACTACTTGTATCAATGCCGTATTCGCTTTGTAGGAAGCGATTCATTTCCTCGTCATCAATATACTTGGGGGAGACGATAAGCGATAGATTTGTGTCTTTATCAACCGGCACTACCGTGTGCCCACCGCCATTGGAGAAGAATGCATTGTCGGAGGGAACAAGGTAATTGTAACTTCCTTCAAATCTACTGGTAGAGGAAGTATCCTCCATCTTGATCGCAATAGTGTTTAACCCGCGAGACTGATTATATTTTCCGCCATCGCTGGTACAAATTGCTCCATACTTTTCATTACCTGGATTATAGAAGGCGCGAATATTTAATACGTGGCCATAGCCACAAAGCCAATACCAACCTCTATTATTACTTCCACTCATGTTTAGGGACCAGTTATCTCGATCAATAACCGTCATTCCTGCAGAGTAGTGGGAGCCACCATAGCTGCCGTCAAATACTCGCGCTGTTACGGAGAAGGCATAGCTGGTGCGGCCTTGGCTATCATTGTCCACATAGATAAGCTCTTGGGCTCCGGCATGGCCACCACCGTGCATCTTGTTCACAACATAGGCCGCAGGCTTTTCACTGAGTGGTTGATCGTCCCACTCCATGAGCCAGATCTGTTCGTTATATTTATAACCTCTCTCACGAATGTACTCGACCATCGCGTTATAGTCGGCTTCAGAGAGCTGATCGACAATATAAGCCATCTCCTCTTGCATCTCTTTCCCTTTAATGGTCTTAAAGGATGGAGAATCACCAAAATCGGTCTCTGGGAATTTAGCTTTAAGCCCAGGGAGGAAGTCCTCAAATTTCAGGGTGGCATGATCAGTAAAGTAGCCGATGTACTGACTATGATTGGTTGATATCATCAGGCCGATGTCCCTTTCAATACGGGCATCAATAGGGCTGATGTTATCTTCCATTTTCATCCAATCGCTACCGTATTGCTCTACCAAGTCACCCTGCACCTCATAGCGCTTGTTGGCTTGGTATTCAGTGTTGCATAAGACCGCAACCCGGGAGCAATCTGAGCTGGCCGCAATACCGTGCGACTCGTAGCATTGTTTTAGTATCGTTGTGTTACCGGTTTGATCGAAGCTTGAAGTCTCTGGGTTATATTGCAGCTCATAAACAGTGCCATAAGTGACTTCATCATCTCCACTACCCTCGCTTAGGGTCTTAGAAACAAACATTCGAGGTTTGTCGGTGTCAGTTGCGCAGGCAGCTGTGTAACTTCGCATGGGGACCGACTTTAGGGTGTCGTCCTGGGTGCTGTCTGTTCTGGCAATATAGTGTGGGAGCCCGTGAACCTCTTGGGCATTGGGTTGGCCATTCGGTAAGGTGATATCCCGAGAAGTGATTCGGGCAAATCCCAAGTCTGCAGTTTCAATATCGCCAACAGTCACTGTACCGGGTTCATTGTCTGGAAGTGGTGTAGTGCTACCTGATCCGCTGCCGCCCGTACCACTTCCAGATCCCTGGCCACTACCATCTCCCCCTGTGGATGGGGCTGGGTCGGAATCCGAAGAGGAGCCTCCACCGCCGCTGCATGAGGCCAATACAATAGTAAGTGCCAATGCCAAAATTTTCTTGCTAAATAGCTTATCCATAGTCTGCTCGAAGATTCATTATTTAAATCGAATGCAATGTGGGAACTTGTGGACCACTTCACAGTGTTGAAAAGGTAAATTTGGGGGATCATTCTAGTTTCCTTCATTTACTTTTCTGTGCAGTACTTAAAATATTTTCCACTGAACCTTTTTTGAGCGAGGATCTTGAAAAATTTAGAGAACACGCAACTCTTGGGGTCTAAAAAAGTATTATGATATGAATCCTCTCTGTTTGGATGGTCTCCAACTAGAGATGACGTGTACAGAGCTTTGAGCAATCTCGGATATGTTCAATTCCAAGTGGGAAAATCAATAGGTAGTACTGACAGGGGGCGATCTAGTTGGGAGAGAAATCACCAGTAACTGTGGAATTCGAATCTCAAAGTGTCTTGGCTGGGTGCCTGACATATTCAGTACTATCTCGTTGTCGATATAGAGTGCGATGTGGTGGTGATTGCCCATTACTGCATAGGCAGCGATATCTAGCGCAAATTTTCCAGCTGGTTTATGCATTTGAAAATCAATCCACAAGCGGAAATATTTGTAGTCTCAATATTCTAAAGACCTAATTTATGAAAGTTGTAGTGGTAGTTATGATATTGATAGTCGGTGTTGTCTATTTTTCCAGACCGGAAAAAGCAAGTGAGTTACTTGCTGAATACTGCAGAGATTCCTATCCGGATAGGTCATTAGAGCATTGTAGACAGCAAATAACGACCCCTAAAATCAGGTGTGATATTCTGAAAGGTACCCTGGAGGAAGGTGATGTGTGTAAGGTGGGGGCCTCCAAAAGGTTCTCGGCGGCCTCTTGATAACGATATCAATTTATAAACTAAAGATTTGAGAGGTTTCACTGATTGTAGCCACACATAATAAAGCATCGATACTTGATGCGCTAATTAAGATAGTTAAAACTAAACTCACTTGAAACTAGTATTCAATACGAGCAACTTCCACGATCTTTTCCCTCAACCATTTATTTGCCGGATCATCCTTATTTTTTAAGTTCCAATAGGCTTTCATAGAGTATTGGGGGAGGGTGACAGGTGGAGTAAAATGCACAATATTGAATTTGCCGGCAATAGACTGGATAAATTTTCTTGGTGCGGTGAGGATTCCGTCACTGCATTCTACAATGTAGGGCGCACTGGAAAAATTCGCTACTTTAAATTGAACATTTCTGGATAAGCCAATTTCTTCTAGTGCCTTGTCAACTGTTCCGCGGTTATCTCTCCCCGTGCCTGCCATAATATGCGGATATTGACAAAAACTATGAACATTTTTCTTGTCTTTCAAAAATGGATGATTATTTCTTACCGCTGAGACAAAAGAATCTTTATACAAGGTTTTTACTATCAGGCTTGGATGACTTGATTCCATAACACTGATAGAAAGATCCGCCTCACCACTCTCAATTTGGTTGGCGATCCTGTGCTTATCTAACTTTATAAAAATAACCTGAACTCTCGGAGCGTCTTTTTGCAGTAATGCTATTAGGGGGGGAGCGATACTTTGCTCCACCAGGTCGCTCGTTGCGATATAAAAAGTGCGTTGCGTACTTTCAGGATTGAATTCTTCTTGATTTAAAATATTCCGCTCAAAATCACTTAGCCAGCGACTTAACGGTGTTTGTAGGGACTCAGCCCTTGGAGTCAGTACCAGTTGATTGCCTTGCCTGATGACTAGTGAGTCATCAAAACTGTGGCGGAGTTTCTTCAGCGTATGGCTTACCGCAGACTGCGTTAGCCCTGCACGCTCACCAGCCCGGGTCAGGTTTCGGGTCTCAAATATAATCTGCAGGAGCCTTAGTTGGTTCAGCTCAATGTCCGAAATATTGCCCATTCTAACCAGTCTCAGCCATTAGTTATGCTCATGCCTATATTAGGTTAATTAATTTCAGTAATGAAGCCTGGGGTCCTATTCTGTCGCCACTTCAATTGATTCAACCCTAATTTCGAGGAAGTGATTATGAACTTGAAGAAACTGCTTGCGATGGCAGCATTGCTAGTCAGCCCACTGGCGGTGGCAGATAACGTTCTGGTTGTGATGTCAGACGTGTCAGAAATGAAGCTGAAGGGTGGTAGTGACTACAAAACGGGCTTCTATTTGAATGAGCTTATGGAGCCGGTCAAGTTGATGATGGAAGCTGGCCACACAATAACATTCGCTACCCCGATGGGGCTGGCACCGACACTGGACCCGGTTTCAGACACGCCTGACCATTTCTTGGATACTAGTCAAGAAAACTACAATGCCCATAAAGCGTTACTCAACCAGCTAATGCTGACTGACAAAGATCACAGCCCAGTAGTTAGCTTTGCTCGCATTGAGCAAATCGGTATAGAGAATTTTGATGCGCTGTTTGTACCTGGGGGTCATGCACCTTTAGGTGACTTGGTATCCAATGATCAATTGGGTAGTTTCTTACGTCATTTTAACGCTGAGTCCAAGCCTACCGGTTTAGTGTGTCATGGCCCAGTTGCGCTGTTGTCCGCTTTGCCTAACAGCTCTGAATTTGAAACCCAAATGAAAGCCGGTAAGAAAGCTAAAGCTGCCAAGGGCTGGGTATATGACGGTTACAAAATGACCTCTTTTAGTAACTCAGAAGAAGCTGTAGCTACTCAATACTACTTAGGTGGTGATGAGCTGTTCTACTGGCCTCAAAATGCACTCACCAATGCCGGTGGTAATTACTCCCGTAGCAAAGAAGATTGGCAGCCGCATGTTGTTGTTGATCGTGAACTGGTAACAGGCCAGAACAACAAATCCTCCATTGCTGTTGCTCAAGAGCTTCTAAAATTGATGAAATAGTCGTCTATCTTAGTAGCAGGCTTCTTCAGGCAAAACTCCATTGAGAGTCCCAAGGCTGTAAAGAATGATTTCGGTAAAAAGCCTATGCCTGAAGGAGCAGTATTAATACCGTATTCCACAAACTCTAATTTATGTCTTTGACGATAATCCAGGAATCCCAATGAGCACATCTACTATCTTTCAGTCGAATAATGTTGCAGTTATTACTGGTGGTGCCAGCGGAATAGGTTTTGCGGCAGCAAAGGCCCTATCAAAAAGAGGGATGAAGATTTGTTTAGCAGATGTTAACAAAGAAAAACTGGAAGAAGCTAAGCGCGCTCTACCAAATGATACTTTAATAGTAGAAACCGATGTGAGTGATTTTAGCTCGGTACTAGCGCTCAAAGATCAAGTTAAACAAGAATTCGGTCGTATCGACTTTCTTTTTAATAACGCAGGAACTGCTGTTAAAAATGGAAGTTGGGAGAATTTAGATGGTTGGAATAAGATTATCAACACAAACCTTTGGGGTGTGATTCATTGTATTCATGCATTTGCCCCCGAAATGATCAGTCAAAACAGCCCATCTGTTATCGTTACGACCGGATCTAAGCAGGGAATTACCACTCCACCGGGAAATCCGGCTTACAACGTCAGTAAGGCTGCGGTAAAAGCTACTGCGGAGGCGTTACAGCACTCTATTCGAAATACACCTGAAAGCCAGGTCTCATCTCACTTGTTAATTCCTGGTTTCACTTACACGGGTATGATTGGTAGCCCTAGTAAACCAGATGGCGCATGGACTGCGGATCAAGTGGTCGATTTTATGCTGGAGAGCGTCGAGCGTGGTGATTTTTACATTCTTTGCCCGGATAATGACGTAGATCGTGAAACTGATGTTAAACGCATGAGCTGGGCGATAGGGGATATTATTAACAATCGTCCGCCACTCTCTCGTTGGCATCCCGACTACCGTGAGGCATTTGAGGCGGAGATGGGTAAACAATGAGAATACATTTTTCCTTGTGGAAAAAATAACTAGAGTTATCTAAATGGTGTGCAGGTAGGGCTTAACTCAATTTTGTAATTGTTTAAGTTCTATACCTGTATGGTGCTAGATGACAGTTTTTAAGGTCTTAATTCCTTAGACTGCTTATTCAAAATATCTTATGGCTTTTTATTCTGTACGTTGTGTCTAGCTATTTTTCCACTAAAAACTAGATGCAAAATCTGATAGATAACCAGTGCGGATCTTAGTGCTGAAGGCCTTTGCTCTTAATTTTTTTAAAACCCCCTGATTGAATATCTGATCAATAGGGGTGGCTTATGAAGCCTTTTGCGTACTGGTTTTGTGGCTATTATTTTTATTCATTGCTATATGCATTAAATCAATTTCATTAATGCACGTGCAAGTCTTAATCTTTACACCAGTTGATGTGATGCAAAATTTAAGGAGACAATCATGACTCAAACAGCGCTTATTACTGGTTCAAATAGTGGTTTTGGTTATCTAATTGCCAATACACTTGCAAATAATGGCTACAAAGTCATCGGCACCATGCGAGACCCAAGTGGCCGCAATGCTTCTGTAGCTAATGAGCTTATTGCTAAAGGTATCGTTGTCGTCGATATTGATGTAACCGATGATGAGAGCGTCGCCAAGGGTATTGCTCAAGCGACTAAAGAAGTCGGCCCAATTGATATCTTAATTAATAACGCGGGAGTCGGTACGCTCGGGTGGCAGGAAAGCTTTACCATCGAGGACTTTAAAAAGGTTTTTGATATCAATGTTTTTGGCGTTCAACGTTTAATACGTGCAGTGTTGCCGCAGATGAAACAGCGCAGCAGTGGAACTCTTATTCAGATATCAAGCATTTTAGGTAAGTTCGTATTACCTTTCCTTGGTTCTTATAATGCCACCAAACATGCGGTAGAAGGAATGGCAGAGAATTATCGCGTAGAGCTGGCGCAATTTGGTATTCAATCTTTGATTGTTCAACCAGGCGGATTTGGAACCGATTTTGGCTCAAACCTGTTAAGAGCAAGTGACAAAGAAGTGGCTGCGAGTTATGGTGAGTATGCAGATGCCCCGGAGCAAATGTGGGCCGGTACAGAGAAGGGTCATGAATCAGAGAATGCCCCCAGCCCACAATTGGTTGCAGATGCGGTTCTGAACTTACTGAAGACAGAGCCTTCAAGTCGACCGTTTCGAACAACTGTTGATGGTACAGGATTGAACCCCACGATAGAAAAGATCAATCAAGTTACCGAAGAGGCAATGCAGGAAATTTACTCAGCATACGAAATGGGCAATTTATTCCAGCTTAAAAAGTACTAAACGGCTTATGATATTAGTGGGCACTCTGCATACTTTCACAGGTATAAAGGTGCCTTTTTATAAATGTACCTATCAAAACTTCTTGAGTACGTTTTTTTGATTGGCCCGAAAGTAGCATTTTCACATTATAAGTTAATTATAGTTAGTATATGGAGCATGAGAGAGAAGGATAATATAGAAACTTATATTACGAAGTTGTCGGAACCATACCCATATAGAGAATTTTAGGCCCATAGTGGGCCCTTTCTATTGGAGGCGTAGGCTCTCAGCCACTTCGGTTTATCAATTTTCTTTCCTCTTGAATGCGTATATAAATTTCTTCACGGTGCACAGGTAGGAATTTGGGGGCATGTATTCCTATCTTTACTTGATTACCCTTAACCTCCAATACTGTGATAGAGACATTTGTTCCAATTCTTAGATTTTCGCCAGTCCGGCGTTTTAAGATCAACATTTTCTTTTCCTACTGATATGCAAGTTATGGCTAGGCATTCCGTAATGGGAAGGCGGCTTGAAGGGCGGTGTTTGCAGGAAATTTTAGGTGGGGCACGGGAACGGTAGGCACGGAAGAAGAAAAGGCGGGCGCAACGCTCCCAGAGCCTGGGGAATCGTTCCAAGCTGCTGAATGTACTCCACTTTATTGAAGACGAGCGGGTTTCTAGCGTACTATGCATATAGCCATCTTGATAGTTACTGTATCAATTTGGTTAGCTGGCCCCTGGTGTTCCCGCACCATGGGTCAGCGCCTTTTACTTACTCTTATATCACGCTACTGTTCTCCTATAAGTAAATGGATTATTTGGAAAGCTTTTGGCATTTTTTAACTTGAGCTATGTGCCAATTGAAACTCGCACAGTGACAGCCAAAAATACCGATAAATATCTACCAATTCTACGCAGCTTTGACACTAAAACAAACTTAATAAAATCCAATAAGATTATTTTGGTGCCTATATTTTGTTCTTTTTCCTCTAGATATATCTGATTTTTCTCTCAAGAAACGCAAGCTAAATTCGCATTCTTTATAGATTCTTGTGTTTTACCTAGCTCCCGATATTTTGTCCATTACGAGTTCCTGGATGACTTAGAATTTGTCTGTATGAA
The DNA here is from genome assembly GCF_052467705.1 of Microbulbifer mixtoriginis (SeqCode). Taxonomy (NCBI): domain Bacteria; kingdom Pseudomonadati; phylum Pseudomonadota; class Gammaproteobacteria; order Cellvibrionales; family Microbulbiferaceae; genus Microbulbifer; species Microbulbifer mixtoriginis (SeqCode). The sequence continues at coordinate 3,326,239 of NZ_CP174322.1, read as the reverse complement.
TGGGCACACTAAAGAAAGACTAGTTATTCATTTAAAAGCTAATGTGAGGAATCTGCTTGCTCCTTTTACCTCTGTATAGCGGTCTAAGGTAGTTAAGCGCTCAGTGTTCGTACAAACCCCTTATATTGAACAACAGTCATTATGGAAGGTGGTGCTATACCCTGTTAGCCTCCATTGCATTACAAATAGGGGATGGTAAGGAATATGCAGGAGTCAAATGTTGCCAATCGGTTGATAGAAGCGGCACGAGAGTGCTTTTTGAACGATGAGTATCACCGGGTTACCACTCGCCAAATTGCTGCCAAGGCGGGGGTGGCGGTATCAATGATTCGGTATTACTTCGGCAGTAAGGATGGCTTATACGAAGATATGATTCGTCAAACCTTACTCCCCCTGATTAATGCTGTTGAGCAGCTGAGCCTAGATGGCGACTGGGATTTTGGTGACTTCTTCGACCTCTACTATGCCACAATGCAGGAGAATCCCAAGTTTCCAGCCCTAATCTTGAAAGTTATGGCGCTTAACGAGGGGCCAGGAAAGAATGTTATTCGCCAACTCTTAGAGCGGGGGCGCCAACGGGGGACCAGGAGATTGGCGGAAATTCAGGGCGCTGAACCTTCGGACGCTGGCACTGAATATGATTTGCTCAGGATTGCGTTTGTCAGTCTTGCAATGTTGCCCATGCTGGCCAAGCCAGTTCTTGAGGAGCAAATGGGCCAGGAAATGGGGCCTGAGTTTTTAAAGCAGCTTGCCGATTTTAATGGCCGAATCCTAAAGGCCGGTTTACAAAATATGTAACCTTTCAAGTCTCTGTTTGTAATAACAGAGATGTTTATTTTGTTGGATATTTTTGTCAGACATTTTTTTCTGAGGAGTTCTTATGCCCGGGTCTATGCAAAAGAATAGGGTCTCTAATTGGGTCTTTCAGAGGGTTTCCATTGCGGTTTACAGTTTATGCAATATTCCAAATCGCCTGATCCCGGCTCCCTTTCGTTTGATGCAAATAGGATCTTTATTTTGGCAATCTCGCTGTTTATATGCTGTTGCCTGTCTTAATGTTGCTGATCATATTGAAGATAAAGCCATTTCGATAGATAAGTTGGCGGATGCTTGTAAAGCCGATAAACAGTACCTCTATCGATTGATGAGAATGTTATGCGCAATGGGGATTTTTAAAGAAGAGGAACCAAAATGTTTTTCGCATAATAGGAATTCAAGAGCGCTTCGTACTAACGCCGACAACAGCGTAAAAAATATGATCCTGATGCATAACTCACCTGAATTTAGTAGGCCATGGTTTTCAAACTTTGAGGGGCATATCAAGGAGGGCAATGTGCCTTTTGAAGGTGTGTATGAAAAGGAGATGTTTGATTATATGAATGATCACCCGAAGGTTAGTGACCTATTTTCGGATGCAATGGATACTGTTGATCATCTTACCGGTTTACAATACCTGCAAGACTTTAACTGGAAGAATTTTGATCGAATTATTGATTTGGGCGGTGCAAAAGGCAGTAAAAGTGCCAGTATCCTTTCTTCGTACAAACACCTGACTGCAGTTGTTGTTGATAGGAGCAATGTAGAATCGACTGCGCGAGAGTATTGGGATAGTCACCTCGGTGATGATGTTAAGAAACGATTAGATTTTTATCCTACTGATATCCTAAATGACCCACTTCCAGATGCAGTAAGTGATAAGGACATCTATTTGTGTGTGGCTATTTTTCACTTGCTGAATGATTCCAGGGCTAGAGAGCTTTTAATGAATATTCATCGGGCGATGGGTGAACGTAATACTACTTTAGCGATTGTTGATGCTGTACTTCCAGAGAAAGGGGCAGATCTCAATTTAGCGGCAATGGATATGCAGATGCTAATGGGAACAAAAGGGCGTGAACGAACGGTCAGTGAATGGAATAAGTTATTTGCTCAGAGCCCTTTCTACTTGGTTGAGACTGTCAGCGTTCGGTCTTTCGCTAAAGTGATGGTTTTAAAGAAGAACCAGGTGCTAAAATGATTTACCCCTAATGGAGCTCTCAATTCTTAAAGTAATCAGGCTATGAAATAATTTTTGTCTTAGCGAAGGTAGATATATTTAGCGATTAACGCAACAGCAGTGAGAAAGGTGCCTGTCGAGTGTAAGTTAAACTCATATGACTTACTGTTAAATGCAGTATGCTGAATGGTGACGGCATACTGCACATTGCTAACAGTCTTTAAAATATTTTTTATTAGCAGTCAATCCATTTTCCGCCAAATTTTACTCGACAGTTAAAGTTGACACTTGAACTTGTAGAAGATTGATTGAACTTGAAGTCAGATGCCTTACACTCCGCACTGTTTGATGTCCATCGAGGTGGCTCAGAGCGAGTTAATAACTCCACTGGTATGTTATTTTCTCTGTCTTTTATTGTAACGATACAGCTATCAGTATTCTTGAGAGCTTGATTTTTTTCAGCTTTTGTTATGATTTCGTAAGATTTTCCTTTTGTTGGAGTGAAGGTAAAAATATTACGACAACTGACAACGTAATTTGAAGATGCCTCAGTGGCTCTTATAGCGAAGGTTGCCGGTTGGCCTGCCTTTATAGAAAAAATATCTTTTGATAGGTGGGGCACTGTAAAATTCTGATGTCCACCTTTACAGTTTTCATAATTGTCATAAATCAAGGCGCTAAATATAGGATATGTGGCTCTGGATTTCCCGGAGTAGTCAAATCGGATAGTTGCACTATCCGTCTTGTTATACTGGATGAAATCTTTAGATTTAGCAGTTTCTGCTGTTGAAAGGTCGGCAGACTCTTTGTATCTGGATCTCAGTAGTTGCTTTTCAATTTCAGGGTATTGAACCTCCCTAAAGGAGTTAGTAGATACGAGCTTTCCTGAAGGCATTTGAGTATGTTTCTGATGAAATTCAAAGTAATAGGTTTTTCCGGGCTCGATAGTGGCTTCTACAAATCTACCATTGGCTTTTATTTTGTGCGTTCCGGGTGGTAAGTGGATCCAAGAATAGCCAAAATCATATAGTTTTACTGCAATTTTATCATTGACCGTAAATTCAGTAGGATATCCACCATTCAGATAAACATCTCCCCGCATTAAATATACTAGTGCTTTATCTCCTTCTGGAGTCGGCGCTGGGACATACGCCGGCCCTAGGGCGCAGGCAGTAAGCAATAAAATAGGGAGGATAAAAAAAATTTTCATAGAATACTCTTAATACTTATCTAGGTAGAATTTTATCTTGTGAATTTTCTTTTCAATTCACTTTTAACTTCATTGTCAATTAGTTCTATGTAATAGATTGGGAGTCCATTTTTATCATAAATCGAGAAGTATGTGACTTCTTTGTTATTTGGTAAGGTGTATTTGTATTGCCAAATGCCATCTTTAAAGTCGACCTCTACATTGTGTTCTTTAATCAGGTTTTGTGAACTGGGCGATAAGCTAAAGCGCTCCCTGCATAAGCCAAGTTTAAAAAGACATTTCTCTTTGGAGTACTGTTTTGTAGTCCTGCGGCTGGTGTACCTTTTAATATCTTGAAGGATGGCTCCAGATGAAGATCGAACTTGTTTGCCAACTCCAGGCATATTTCTTTTAAATATGTCAAAGGTATAAATATCTTCATCAACTGATTTTAATACGTAGACTTCACTATCTGCATGTCTGTCAATGGAGGACTCTAGATGATAAGAGTAGCCATTTTTTAGAGATTGCAGATCAATCTTTGATACATCTTCAGGGTGAAGAATAATATTTTTATATTTGGACGCAAGTTGATTGAGAGTATTTCTGTAGCTTTTCTTAACTTTTTCTTTCTTATTTTTTTTTGATTTGTAAATGTTTTCAGCAATTTTAGATCCGTACTTGTGGGCGTCAAGTAAAGACATATCATAAAAGGATTTTCTTTTGCTGATATTATTGCAGTCAATCACCGTGTTTTTAAAGTAACAGTTGTTTTTATCCTGTGCATGATTGAATCCACCTTTTGGTGATGCTTTAAATGTTTTAGGATCTGCTTCAGGTATTATTTTATCTTGCCAGAAAACATTTTTAGTGTCTGAAGCATAATAAGGATTTATAATTTTAAGGTTCTTTGTGAGAAGGTTCGGTACTTTTTTTCCTTGATGGTAGACGCACATGGAGTCCATGGACCAAAACTGATAATACTTCCTGGGGAGTTTGAAAGAGCTTTTGTTGCATGTATCTATACGCTCTCCATTCAAGTAAATGTTTTTGTTATCCTCAGCAAAATTTGACATTATACCAGCTTTAATTACTTTGAATGTTTTTGCGTCAGCGCCTTCTATTTCTATGCCATAAAAAAATACTGAATCTGAGTCTTTAGCATATATATCGTTTAATAGTCTGAAGCTTACGGGATCAGCTTTGGGTATTGGAATACCCTTGTAGTATACGTTATCAAAATCCTTACCATAGAATCTTAAATCTATGCTTTTTATTGTGTTGATATCTGCACTAAATATATGCCTCCTTCTAAGATGTACTGGAGATTCCGATGAATTAACCCAATAGGCCTTATTGTTTTCAACGATATAAGGTTTGAAGATTTCTATATCTTGTGTAAGCTGAGCACACGAAGATATCAGGAATCCAAAAAAAATAGTAGCTAAGAATGATACTTGGGTTGGTGATTTGTATTTTTTAATACAGGGGCGGTACTTCTTAATAAGGAACATCAATACTTCTTATTGGTAAGGTTGTGATTTTGATAGACAGATATCGTTAGCATCTATTATATTATATTTCCAGGGTAAGCTCCAGGCCCGATACTGGTTTCTCTACAGTAAGTGTCAAATATCAAAGAGAGACTGAAATACTTTCAATTTAATAAGAAATCTATGGTTGATTTTCATTCAGAATCGCAAGAAGCCTATATGCTTAAACACAGCCTGAAAGGCGTTGTAAGACATGTGGGATAACTGTCGAGAACAATTTGTTTTCGTCTGTTATTTTATATTTCTGTTTATTGTTTGTCATTCCTTATCCTGAATTGAAGCTAACAGATTTCTTCGGGGTCCTGCTATCTCACTTTTATTTTAGTTTAATAATTAATACAAGTTGTCGTTTTTTATTAAACATATAACTCATCTAATCGATGAAGTTATTTTCCATTAGGCGTCAGTGTGGGCTCAAGTATAGTTTAGAAAAATTTTTTAATGAGCAGTTCATTTAAGGATATTCATATCTTGAGAGTAAATCAAATACAGATTGATAAATAAGATTTTACGTGGCCACGCGCATAAATAAGTGGGGATTTGATATCTGTATCAAATATTTAATTACTTTATTTGTGTCGGTAGTTAGAATCAAAATTAGTAGGTAGTTTTGAGTGCCTTGAACATAATAATGGGAAATTAATCGTTAACAGTTATGAAAATCATGCATCCAACAGTTACATAGCAGAGTTTAGGATTATCATATTGTCTCTTCAGCCCATAACGAATTTTTCAAGCTGCTTTCAAAGTTTTGGAAAGATAGGGCCAGTACTTTAACAGTTCTCTTTTTAATAGTATGCTTGTGTGACTTATAATTCACTTCAGGCTATTCGTCACCAGTGTTGGTATCTGAAGCTCAATTTCCTTTGCTATGGCGAGAAGTGTTGAGTCGGCGCCGGGCACTCCATCCAGTTCCAGACCTACCGGTAAGCCATTATTGCCTCGCCCAATAGGAATGCTTATTCCGGGAGCACCGGTGACTGCTGCTGTGGCATTGTTGTGTATGAGTGTGTCCAGAGTTGGAAGTATTTTTCCGTTTAGTTCAAGTTGGTCTGATGAAGTACTAATAGATTGAGCTTCGATCGGTGCTGTAGGGAATACAATCGCATCTAGTTGGTGCTGCTGGATGATTTTTAGGTAGTTGTCGCGTACTCCAGGCATCTTCTTTAAAGCGGTTTGATAGTCGGCATTTGATGGTGCCTTGGGGCCGAGTACTGACTCCTGATAGACAGCCTTTACATCATTACTTTTGATCATTGCAACCAACTCAGCCAGTTGGGTATTAGGCTGGTAGCTCGCCAGAAATTGGGTCATAGCGGTTTTCATTTGATGAAATCCGATAGGAAACCCAACATCAAGGACTGCGCTCACTAACGAGGATAAATCGATTTCTATTAGGGTGGTTCCCGCGGAGCTAAGGGAATGTAACGCAGCTTTAAAAGCTTGGTATACACCTGGTGAGAGATTATCAAATAACGGGTGGGCAAGCCCAAGGCGCAGCTGATTAAGTGGCTTTGCCTGGGGTAGGGCAGACCCGGTTAATATCTCATACAGATAAGCGGTATCCTCTACATTGGCGGCCATGGGGCCAGGGGTATCAAACGCTGGTACAGAGGGCACTATTCCCTCGGTACTCAGGCAGCCAGTGGATGGTCGAAAGCCCACAATTCCCGTGAGGGCTGCTGGCAGCCTGATTGAACCGGCGGTATCTGTGCCCAGGCCTGCAGATACGATCCCGGCGGCAATGGCTACTGCTGTTCCCCCGGATGAACCACCTGGAAAGCAGGATTTATCCCAAGGATTCCTGACGGCACCATAGGCGGCGTTATTCGAGGTTACGCCGAAGGCGAGTTCGTGCAAATTGGTTTTGCCAATGACGATAGCTCCGGCCTTCTCTAGACTCTCAATTATTGGGGCAGAAGTCTTGGCCTGGAAGTTCATACCAGGTGTGCCCGCAGTCGTTTGAAAACCTCTCACATTGATATTGTCTTTGACAACGATAGGGATGCCAGCAAGTGGCCAGTTATTGCTGCTTTCTTTCAGCTCGTTATCAATGCGCTGTGCTTTCTGTAATGCGCCTTGCCTATCCAGGCAGATAAAAGCATCCAGATCTGAGTGGGCCACCGCATTATCGCAGGCATCTTCAATTAAGGATGTCGCTGTGATCTTCCTTTTGCGGGCCATTTCAGAGAACTGGCGTAGAGACGTTGTCATGATTTGGTTTTTATGAAAATTTGAATCAATCTTAGTACATGTCAGTCATAATCCTGCACACTTAAGGTTATGAATTATGATAGACAGCGTGTTTGGTTGCCATACATGATTAATCGTTAGGAAAAAACATCAGATCATTATAAGTATAGAATACATCAATCACGCTACTTCAGTAGTGTTTGATATAAGGTGTTAATCGTAATTAATATTAATCAGGATTAGTAAAACTAATTATGACTGTGCCATTGGAATATGAGAAAGCATCTGAAAATTTTTTTGAATATTTAGTTGATGCTCGAGATATAGCTGGGCTTTGGAGTACACATGTTACCTATACAATGACACAGGGCGTTTTTCATGTGTTCCGCCGTCGAATTTCTACAGCCGATGCTATTGCGTTTTCCAATGTCTTACCCGTTTGCCTGAGATCTTTGTTTGTGGCCGACTGGGATGTTAACGAAGAAAAGAAAGACTTTGATAGTGTTGAGGAAATGACCAGGGAGGTGCGGTTATTACGAGGAGAGCTTAATTTTTCAACAGTTACAGCAATTAAAGATGTTGCTAAAGCTTTACGGAAACATGTGGATGAAGAGGTATTTGATGAGTTGCTTTTAAAGCTTCCGGATGGGGCCTTTGAGTTTTGGCGACCCTAAGCGGGTAGATGCCCATAAGGAGGGTGGGAAAGTCTATACACATTGAGTCCGCTTTACGGTTTGGTGAGTTCTATGGATTTTTATTGCATTCAGAGGATATGACTACTGTATGACTATTGGATAAGGCGATGCAATTGCCTGAAGGACACAAAATAGCAGAGTAAATTTTACGAGGAAGAAATCGCTGAAGTAGAGGCTGGCCACAAAGTAAAAAGTATAGAAATCCTGATACAGGGAGAATGGTGGATTGGAAACAGTTGAGGAGCCTATGGAGGTTGATCCGTATTGTTATTGCTTCTTGAGCTTACCACTGCCCATAACTGAAAGCCTGCCTAAGAGGGTGGTATTTGTATATATTTTATACATGCAGTGAGCTGATTGCCGCCATCAGAATAAGAATCAGGCAAAATTCACAAGGACGTCAGGCGCTATATAGCCAAGTTGATTACAGTGATTGCCAGTTACCCCTTGATCAAATAAGGATAAGTCATGAGGCATCGTTCTACGTCAGTCATTTTACTTTCCCTGCTAACTCTAAGTGGTACCAGCTATAGCAAGGATACCCCAGTAGTGCTTGAAGGCCCTTACCTTGGACAGAAGCCACCTGGGCTGACTCCACAACTGTTCGCCCCTAAGCCTTCGAAAGAGTATCGTGACTGGGGCGGTTACTTCACGCCCGATATGAAAGAGTACTACGTTACAAGAAGATATCACCAAAGTGGCAAGTCCTCGAAAGTTGTATTCAAGCTTGAGAATAATCGATGGCATGAGTCTGAAGTGGCCTGGGGCGGCTCCATCTCACCGGATGGTCAAACGATGTATGCTAGAAATCAATATAGAGAGCGTACCGCTAATGGTTGGTCAGAGCTTAAAAGTCTTGGTTCACAATTTGAAGACATTCGTATTATGCGCCTTACTGCTTCTGCGAAAGGAACCTTTGTATTTGATGAGGTAGGTCAAAACGGCGATGGTATTCTTCGCTATTCACGACTGTTAGATGGTAAGCGTGAAACGCCAAAGCCTTTTGGCCAACAGATAAACATGGGCAAGTGGACTGCTCACCCCTTTATTGCCCCTGATGAGTCTTACATCATCTGGGATAGTGAAAGAGAGGGCGGATATGGTGATAGCGACATGTATATTAGCTTTCGCCAGCAGGATGGCTCATGGGGTGAAGCTATTAACTTTGGTGATAAAATCAATACAGAGGGGGAAGATGGTGGGGGATATGTAACACCAGACGGAAAATATCTTTTCTACTGTCGTCGTTGTACCCCCCCGAATTTTGAAATAATGTGGGTAGATGCACAGTATATAGAGACTCTTAGGCCCAAATAAATTCTATAGTATTAAATCTGGAGTGACGCTCAAAGATAATAAATCTTCTGCGAGAGCTATCTATTTCTAGAGGTAAAGTATCCGGCCATTTAACTACGCAAGTCGAATGAAGATTGATTTTAATTTGGCTGCAAACTTAATTGACTTTCTTAGTGCGGACAAGGCTAAATAATTACCATTCGACAATGGTCTTGAATTCTCTGATTATGAAAGGATTACAGAAGATTTAGAGGTCAATATATATTTTGCCCACCTATATTCATCATGGTGGGGATTAACGAAAACACTAACGGCTTTATTCGACAGTATTTCCCAAAGGATGCCGACTTAAATAAAATAACAGACGAGTAGGTTCAATTTGTAATGGATCGTCTGAATAGTAAACCTAGAGAGAGCCGGGGTGACAGGTCACCGAATGAGTTATTTAAGGAACAGCAAGATGATCTACTACAGCATAAGGAATTGCAGTTATTAATTGAAATCAAGAAGTATTACTACAGGTAAAACCAAAGCTTTGTTCCAGGATTGGCTGCAGTTGCTCATCAGGAATATAACCCCTGAGCCGGCGCAGTGGCTTGCCATTGGGTGCTATTAGAAAACTGAAGGGGGTGCCGGGAGTTTCACCCAGCACCTGTTGGAGTTTTCGATTCGCCTGGAACATGGGAAATTCCGGGCGCAATTTTCGATACTCAGCCAATAGTGCTTTGCGCGATCCGTTAATACCCAGGGCAAGTGGCTGGAACTGTTGTGAACACTTGTGTGTAAGCCGGTTGAGTGCTCGAACCTGACGAAAGCACCAGGGGCAGTCGGGTTCTACCAGTACCATCAGGCTTGGCTTGTCTTTGAAGTGCTGCAAGTTGATACGCTCAGGCCCGGCAAGGCTGCGCAATTTAAAATCGAATAGGGAAGTGGGAACTTCAGTCGCGCCAGTCGGCGCGAACAGAATTGTGAAGAGTAGGAGCCAGACTCGCATTACAGGTTCCAGTCGAAGCCCAGGTAGAATTCACGGCCGCGTAGGGGACCATAGATATAGGCTACGTCATAGGCACCACTGGCATCCCAGAACAGAGGGGTTTCCCCTTCCTCGACTTGGGTGTAATCCGTGAGATTGTTGCCGCCCAGGTACAGACTGAGGTTTTCACTCATATCAAAGGTCAATTTCATATCCAGTGTCCAATAGGCGTCTGCGTTTGTACTCTTTAACGAGACGTCGCCCAATTGGTTAAAGCCCTCATAGCCAAATTCATTCAAGTCGCGGGCGCCTACCCAGATGGCGCTAGCGTATAGCATCCAGTAATCGGCTTTGTAATCCAGATTGAATAGCGCACGTTGCTCCACTGGGGCAATGGCAAAGGATTCCCGGAAAACATCGTCGTAATCGTAGGTCTCCAGAGTGCCGCCAATAGATAGATTGTCGTTCAGCGCATAACTGAGAGTAATGTCGGCAGCGCCTACAGAGGCACTTTCCTGCATTTGGCTAAGCAGTGGTACCCCGTCCTCGGTTTCACTTAATGCCGCGAGGTTATCTACTTCGGTAAATGCCAATGACAGGGTACTGTTAAGGCGCTCTCCTTCGAAGCTCAGCGCATAAGTTGCAGATAGAGACTTCTCCAGACTTTCAATGTCGATGGCAAAGCCATCTCCGGCATCCAGGATGCCGTGATCCGTTTCGAAAAAGGATAGGGGGGCTCGGTAGCCTCGCCCCATCGCTACGCGAGAGGTCCATTGATTGTCGTGCAGGTAGCGCAGGTCTATACGCGGGGCCACCACAGTTTCATCGATCTCAGAACCGGGTTTTTGCTTGGCGACGAAATCGGCTTTGGCATTATCCAGGCGTATGGCGAGTGCCAACTCAAGATCTGGTGACACTGTCCAGGTATCCTGCAGGTAAAGGCCGGTAGTTTGGTAGTCGAAACTATCTTCGATGTAGTTGTCGCTTTCCGCCCCTGCAGCAGAGTCGGAGCGCATGGATTCATCGCGAAGGTCGACACCAAACGTCAGCATATGCTGGTCATTCAGGATCAGGTTGTTGCGCAGGTCGAAGTAATTGAGCGTGTCGGTAGCGCTATAGTCGAACCCCTCATAAAAGGAGTCCTGTCTATGCTCAGACCAGGCAATTGTCAGCAAAGTGTTATAGGACTCGTTAAATTCGTGTAGCCAGCTGCCGGAAATTTCACTGCGGGTGGTGGTTATCCATTCGGTAGTTTCCCAAGGTTTACCGATATATTGCTGTCGCACATCGTCGTCGACAAATAAGTGGTCAGACTCCACACCATCGTATCCATGCAAGACTGAACCAATACTGTCTCCCTGGGGGCCGCCAAAAATATTGGAGTCGGTGTAGGCCGTGCGCAGGATCAGGTTGTCCCGTTCACCCAGGTCTTGCGAGAGACGCACCACGTAACTGGTATTTTCTTGTAAGGGCGCTTCGCTGACGCCGTTATCATCGTTGTCCATCTGGTGATGTTTGTCATCCTGGATGACCAGCGATGTGCGGGTACGTTCATCATCGCTCAGATAGCCTGCCATCAAGCCAAGAAAATAACTGTCGTTGTCCTCCATGGAGGCATTTATATTGACGCCAGTTTCTTCTATCTCCTTGGAAATCACATTGATGGTTCCGCCGATTGCTTCGGGTGCCAGCAGTGATGCGCCAGCACCGCGGGCCACTTCGATACGTGAGATGCCGGTGGTGGCCAGTGCATCTACCGCGTAGTAGCCAGCCATCATCGTGTGTAAGAGAACGCCGTCGGTGAGGATGGTGGAATGCTCCCCACGCATACCATTCAGCATTACCCGCTTGACCCCGCACATAGAACACTCATTGGAAACCCGTACACCGGGGGATTTCTCAATGGCATCCGTTAGGTTTACCGCTTGTTGGGACTTGATCAGGCTCTCGTCTACGACTTCAGTCTTCTGTATGGCGTCCAAAAGAGCGCCGCGCTCATACAATCGCTGGCGGACACCTATCACTAGGGTCTCCTCCATTACAGCGTTTTGTCCGGAAGACGCGTCATTGGCAAAAGAGGCAGGGATTGCTGAGGAGAGGGCGATGGCAATCAAGCTTTTGCGAAGCATGGGTGATTCCCCAGAAGTGAATTCATCTCATATGGTAATGATTCGCATTTGCAGTGCAAGTGAGCAAAGGTAGTAGTTTTTTGCGTCTTGAGGGTTGGAGGGGGAGGGGCTATGACTAGTGCCGTTCAGGTAGCTCGTTGTTCAATAATTGAAAAATGGTCGAAATATCAGATAAAACCATCAGTATGAATTTCGATCTGCTGATTGGGTTGGCTGGTCAATTATTGAAAGTAAGAAGTAGATAGCTATAGACTGTCTATATTTAACTTTGCTTCAGTAAATAACTTAATAAGTCTGAATAATTAATCGATAAATAACGGTAGATATTGATATTGCTATGTAAATCAAGAATTTTATTTTAATAAATACTCCCCACCTTATTAAGGGGGGAGTGAATACAATTGCTCTAATTATTCATCACAAGGAATAATTTGGATATTTAAAAGCAACTGTGCTCCAACATCGGCAGAGCGTAAAGAAAATAGGCTATCGGCGCCGATTACTGTTGCAACGGTATCTGCTCTCGCAATAAGGGCCTCCCCATCGCACCCGGAATAGTAGGCAAATGGTGGGCGATCATTTAGGATAAAGTTCTCAAAGCCAGAGCTATTCCAGTTATTGTCATGGCTCGGTCCTTGACTGCCAGAAAAAAAGTATTCTCTATGGAAATTGATAAGTGATCCATCGGCAGAAAATACTGTACCACGCCAATCAATATCTAGTATCCCTACTGAAAATCCAGGTTCTACACTTAAAGGTATTGCCAAGTTACAATCAGAGCTAGCAATTGGATTTGAAGAATTTGTAACGGCGCTATATTTACTGAAAAGTATAGCGATATTTTTATTATCATCTGTTGCCGTAGCCGTTACTGACCCTACAGGGCAGCCTGTACCATTAACGGCGACTTCTCCAATCTCGATTTGTTGACCATCAATTAGTAAAGTTTTTGCCAAAGTGGGGATAGAAAAGATTGAAAAAAGTGTGAGTGCTAGAATTCTATTAAGCATTGATACTCTCCATTCCTTGAAAAGTGTGAGTGGTTAATCTTTGTAAGTTCTATGTGTTAATTCCCAATTAATCGTTCTGTTGCTGGCGTCTCCCAATGAATTAGTTTGCTCATACTGCAAAATTCATATTTGCAATGTCAATTGGTTGCAGACGTAATCATTGGTGGTGGTTTAGCTTTGAATATGTTTGTGAGCCGGGTCACGATTGAGTTCAATGATAATTTATTAATGCGATAGGGTTAGTGATGTTATTGTCTGAGGTTGTGTGTGGTTAATTATAGGGGGCGAAAAAGATGTGTCAGCGAGCGCGCTGGAATATCTATATAGATGGTGTTTCTATGGGGGCATTAATGTTTTTTAATTGATGGTTTAATGGCTTGTTGTGGGTTGTAGGGTTTGTTGTAAGAGAGTTAGTTTATAGTGTGGGCCTTTTGATAATGATATTTTTTAGGGTTTTAATCGTGGTGAGATGAAACGCTCGATACTAAATAGTTTGTAGGTGGTAATTAAATTCCTTTTGATCGATGGGATAATGCCGATTAAATTAAAATAACTAAATGCAGTGCTGAATCTTGTAGCTTCGATCTGAAGTATCATTCAGATGCCGCTTTCGTAATGAAATTTTAGTAGTAAGTTGCTGATCTTATGGATGTAAGATCCCCCTTTGTTTAAAGGGGAAATTAAGTAACCAAATTATTTTAGAATTAAATATAGTAGTTCTAAGAAAGAACTCTGCAAAGACTGCTACTCCTCCGAATCTGGTGATTCAGGGTTTTCTTTCTTTGAAGCTTCAGCCAGAATTTTTCTTCCTCTATTCGCGATCTTCTCGGCTTCTTTGCTTGGATCACGGTTCCATCGCTTAGGGATCTTATCCCAGTCACTATATATGGTAAAAGGAAGCAAAGACTAAAACAGGTGTTTTCATTGGGAGTCTCAAGATGAATCAACTCAAGGTGGCTGTTATTGAGTGGTTGTAATTATTTTGAAATCTTTGCCGTCTAAGTTTGAACTTAAATTTAGACGGCGATGGCTGCTGTGCAAGTTATTTGGCTGAACTTGAAAGCTAAATCCATTCAAGTGAAAGCCAATTGGTAAACCTCCAGATTTTGTTAGCGGGACTTGAGGTGCTTTATTTTATTGGGGTTTATAATAGCTATTTCAATACTCCAATCTGTTTCAAGAAATCATATTTGTCCCAGGTCACCCAGGTTTCTAGTATTTTTCCATCCTTGATTTTAACAAACTCTACGGCATCCCAGGTGATGGTTTTATTTGTTGGAGTTTCTCCCATAAATGATCCTGTGTGATTGGCGCTAACTTTTACATGGGTTGCGACAAGATCTCCCTCGGCGACCTGCATTGAATCAATCAGTTTTACATTTTTGAAGGCCGTATGAAATTTGGCGACTTCGGCTTTGAATTCCTTTAAATTACGTTTTTGTGAGCCGATACTCAAATTTGTGGCCGAGTCTAGATTGTTGATATAGTTAGGTGCCAAAATTGAATCAGGATTGACCTTTGACCCACTGTGCCATAGGTCGGCTGCCTGCATGGCAGTTTTTTTATTTTCTTCAAGGTTATTTGATTGGGCAATCGCACTGCAGGCAATACCTAACAGCAAGAAAGTTACAGTTAGTGCCAAAGAGTAAGGGTGCTTGGACATCTAAATTCTCCCAATGTAAAGTTTTTTACCTGATAGGCTGGTTAGCTGTGAAAATGATAGGTCCTAAATAGCTTTAGAGTATGGAGGCAAACTTGGGGATTTGTAGCGTGAGCAGGTAATTTGGCAACTTTCACTTCATTGTAAGGTAGTTAGGTTATAAAAATTTCACGAATACAGACAAGAAAAATTGTGCGAGTGCCAAAAGGAGGATGGGATAATCTGAATAGATATTGATTCGACTAAAACAAGATGATTGAACTTTTTTAGTTATGAAAAATAACTTTGAAATACAGAGGTATTGATGGCCAATGACTCGATGAAATATTTGCCCTTTTAATGGTCGGCACCGAATTTTCTTTAGAAAGGGTTTACTCCCATACTAAATTACTTCAGCAGCCTCTCGATACTTTCAATAACTTTCTCAGCTGTAAACTCAAAGTACTGCATGACTTCCTGGCCGGGTGCAGATTTGCCAAAGTTATCCATTCCGATGATTTCACCGTCAAAGCCTACGAACTTGTGCCAATAGTCTTTATGACTAGCCTCTTCCACCACCCGGACGCGGAGAGTACTAGGGAGAACTGATTCACGGTACGGTTCTTCCTGTTCCAAAAAGGTTTCTATGCAAGGCATGGACACAACCCGAATTCTCTTGCTAGTGAGCTTCCTTTTAGCAGCTATGGCCTGCTCGACTTCAGAGCCGGTCGCAATAATGATTGCCTCAGGAGCGCCTTCGCAGTCGGACAGTACATAACCACCTTTTTCAATTTGCGCTATCTGCGTGGTATTTCGTTCCTGCGGAGCTAAATCCTGACGACTGAATACTAGTGCAGTGGGTCCCTCTTTGCGTGTAATAGCCATCTTCCAGCTTACCGCTGATTCCGTAGTATCACAGGGGCGCCAAGTGTGTAGATTCGGTGTAGAACGCAAGGCGCTGAGTTGCTCCACCGGCTGATGAGTTGGGCCGTTTTCACCTATTCCGATGGAGTCATGGGTATAGACGAATATAACTTGTTGCTTCATTAATGCCGCCATACGCACGGCATTTCGAGCATACTCCATAAAAACCAAAAAGGTAGCACCATAAGGTATAAAACCTCCGTGCAGGGCAATGCCATTCATTATGGCGCTCATACCAAATTCACGAACTCCGTAGTGTATATAGTTGCCTGAAGCATCTTTCTTATTCAATCTTTTAGAACCGGACCATAGGCTAAAACAAGGGCTGGCTAAATCGGCTGAACCACCCAGAAGTTCGGGTAACAGAGGCCCGTAAACATTCAGTGTATTCTGGCTCGCTTTACGAGATGGGATTCTTAGTGCATCTTTTTGACATTGCTTAATGTAGCTATCGGCTTTTACCAGGAAATCTGGTGGAAGTTTTCCACTCTGACGACGCACAAACTCGAATGCCATCTCAGGATACTCCTCACGGTATTTAGCGAAGAGACTCTTCCACTCCTTCTCTAATGCTTTACCTTTAGACCTTTGATCCCAATATGCATAGATATCTTCAGGGATCTTAAAAGGAGGGTGGTCCCAACCAATCGTTTTGCGAACGAGAGCTATTTCCTCCTCCCCGAGTGGTTGACCATGGCATTCCTTTCGGCCTTGCTTATTCGGGGAGCCGAAGCCGATCACGGTTTTACAGCAAATAATGGTGGGCTTATCAGAACATGAATGGGCTTTTTCAATTGCTGCTTTAATCGCAATTGCGTCATGGCCGTCAACATTAGGGATGACGTGCCAATGGTAGGACTCGAAACGCTTGGGTGTATCGTCAGTAAACCAACCTTCAATCTGCCCATCGTCAGAAATGCCGTTGTCGTCATAGAATGCGATCAACTTGCCCAAGCCTAAAGTACCAGCCAGAGAGCATACTTCATGGGATATGCCTTCCATCAGGCATCCATCCCCCATAAATACATAGGTGTGGTGATTGATCAACTTATAGCCAGGGCGGTTAAATTGAGCCGCCAGTACTTTTTCCGCCAGGGCCATACCTACGGCATTAGCAACCCCCTGGCCTAGGGGGCCTGTGGTAGCCTCAACACCAGGTGTGCAACCATATTCCGGGTGGCCCGGGGTCTTGGAGTGCAATTGGCAGAAATTCATCAGTTCTTCGATTGATAAGTCGTAGCCGCAAAGGTGCAACAGGGCATACAACAGTATGGAACCGTGCCCATTAGAGAGGACAAAGCGATCACGGTTAGGCCAATTCGGGTTAGCTGGGTTGTGCTTTAGGTAATCGTTCCATAAGACCTCCGCAACGTCTGCCATACCCATAGGTGTACCAGGGTGCCCGCTATTAGCTTTTTGGACTGCATCCATGGATAAAGCACGAATCGCATTGGCCATGCTTCTTCTATAAGGAGAGGAGACCATGTAAATGTACTCTGGTGCTTTGAAAGCTGAAGCATCACCTTTGCAAAAGGAGATCCCCAACTTAATAAGTGACAAACTAGTAATATAATAATTTTACAGTTTAATTTCCTATAACATAAACAATGAGCAATTTGTTGGTCTTTGCAAAAGATATTGACCTGCATTTGGCGGCATTAGTGATGATAAGGAGTTATTTGCGTCTTTACAAAAATAGCCTGTTTTTCAAGAAATTTACAATCTAAAGAATTGTAATAATCATGATAAAAAGAAATAAAGGTTGTATTTTAAAGATCTGTTGTGGATTACATATCTTGAAATATCTCTACCACCGGGATCATTACTAAATTTCTTGGGGGAAAGTTAGTGTATATGTCAACGAGTAAGAAAAGTCTAATTGCATACTATGTTTTATTCAGCGATCTGTTGATGCTCCTGGAATAAATAAGGCTAACTAAAGATCAATAGTTGTTGATTTACATGTCTCCATCATAAAGGTTAGAGGCAATGTTATGAATACAAGGTATTTTCAATGAGTCCAGAACCATTTTCGAGAGAGCTTGGGCCCCAAGAAGCATTATTTATTGAAATGAATAGGTTATCTCGTGGTGGCCTGCAATTTGTTTCTTTTATAAAAGTCTGTGAGCCCTTGCAAATGGAGTCCTTGCGTGAGGGGTTGGCTTACTTGCATAAGCGTCATCCATTTTTGAGGGCGCGTGTAAAAAGGGGTGAGCGATTAAGGTGGGTTTGTGATGTTGATTTTGTTGATGTGCCAATAGAAGTAACTCTAATTGTTGATCAGCTTGATTTGGAGAAAGAGTTTAGGGACCTTGCTGAGATCTTCATTAAAACTGAGGAGCATGTATATAGATTAAGGGTATATACAAATAAACAAGGCTTTGTTGATTGGATTTGTTTTATAAATATACATGCCATACTTGATGGCAGATCCCTCATGACGCTATTCTCTGATCTTGACAAGTTCCTATGCCTTCATGAAAAGCCAAGGCATGAAGTTAAATCACTCCCTTTGCTAAATAGTATTGCTAGTCAACTAGAGGCTTCTGGATATTGTGGTGAGAAGAAGTTTGAGCATCAAATAGAAGGGGGAAGCCGTTGGGCGGTTGAGAAGAAAGCGTCAGTCGCTGATAGAAGAGCCTGTGCTAAATCATATTTAGTATCACCAAAAAAAATTGAAAGACTAGCTAGTTTAGCTAAAAAAAATCAGATTAAGCTAACGGCGCTTTATTGTGCTGTTGCATCAGTTGCTGCTCGGGTTATGCCGGCGTGTGGAAATTTGCCAGAAGTTATTTTCACGATGGATGCTCGACTATTGTGCAACCCTATTATCCCGAGTGATCATGTTGGTTCATTTTCAGAAACTGCCAGCCTAAAATTACCACCAAACGCAACAAGCTCCGATATTTTTGAGGTAGCCAAGCTTTTGAACAATGAGATTAATTTAGTGCTTCTCAAACAAAAACCAATGACAAAAAGCCTAAGATCTGACTATAGCATGGAGGAGGTCACCCGTATGGCTGCTGAGGTCACTGCGCCGAAAGAATGCTTTCCTGCAGGTATTCTTGTTTCAAATGTAGGGAATATGCGCCTTCTTGCTAATGAAATGCGATATTTTGAAATTCGAAAAGGGATGATTAGTTTAAAAACTGCAATTAACCCCTTAATGATTATAAATTATACGACTTATCGCAACTCGGCTTTTGTATTTGGTTATTGTGAGCCTTTGATTAGCGAAGATAGTATCTCTGCGTATATTGATGAATATATGGGTATCATTAACAGATTGATCTCTAATGTTAAATGTTAGTTTAATATAGCGTCTAGCAAACTGTTGGTCAGTTGATTAACTGAAATATTTTCCGAAGTATAAGTATCAGTCAAATTGCAATGCCATCTATTGAACACGATAATTTGATGATTTAGCCCTACAGGTCTGATTGATTAAATGGTTAATAGTATGATTCGTTGATAGGGTATATATCAGAAAATCTGAGATGTAGCTAAGTCGCAGAGTTCGAGCATATAATTTTAATATGAGTGAATCTATCGTAGTTAAGACTTGGCTTGACCGTACACTTTATTTAAATGGGAAATGATCCTACCAAGTCTGAACTAATCTAACTGATACTTTACTCCACTGCTATTTTTTAGGCCTGAATCTTAGAGGCTTAACATTTCACGTAGCCGAGTGGCTGGCCGTCTGGCAACTTCTATTTCTTTCCCATCGGTCATGGTTATTATTAATCCACTATTAACCCACGATTCTATATTCTCAATAAAGTTTAGATTGATAATTTGTTGTCGATTTGCACGGAAGAATACTTCTGGATTTAATCGTTGTTCAATTTTAGTTAGAGATTTATAGATGAAAGGCTTGCTGTCATCGAAAAATACTTGAGCATGGTTGCCGCAGTTTTCAAAGTATCGAATTTTTCCAATTTCGATTAACCAGCAACGCTCCCCATCCTTGATAAATATTTTATTGTTGGAGTCTAAATAGCTTGTTGAGCTATTTGTGTGCTCGGTGGGTGTTTCACTTGACGTCTTATCGAGAGCTTTCTTTAGTTTTTCAGGATTTATGGGTTTAAGTAGATAATCCAGTGCATTTACTTCAAAAGCTTGTATGGCGTATTCGTCATAAGCTGTTGTAAAAATAACCTGAGGTGTGAAATCCAGTTTTTCAAGTATGTCAAAGCCATTGCCATCAGGAAGATTGATATCCAAGAATACTAAATCAGGCTTTTCCTCTGATATAAGGAGAATAGCTTCTTCACAGTTTTTTGCTTCTGCTATTAAGTTTATATTCTTATAAGGTTTGAGTAACTCTCTTAATTCATTGCGTGCGAGTCGAGAATCTTCAACGATAATGGCTTTCACTTCTTATACCACTAATTGTAAGGGAGAGGAGGGAATATGGCACCGGGCAACTACCTGGGAGCCCTGCTGTTCAATTCCAAAATATGTCTTGTCTCCATATTGTATGGTTAACCTTTTTTGTATATTGATTAACCCCAGGCCGGTATTACCACTCTCTTTGGTTGACTCTCTGATGAGAGTACCTGGATTTATCACAGTGATTACCATATGATTGTCTTCTTTGGTGATTTTAACCACTAGTTCACCGCCTTGTTTACATTTTTCTATTCCATGGCGAACGGCATTCTCGGCAAGCAGCTGGATTAGGAGTGGAGGTATCCGCTCTCCCATTAAATCTTCGTTAACTTCCAATGTGAAAGACAATCGATCTTCATATTGTATTTTCAGAAGTTCGATATACTGACAAACGATTTCCAATTCATCTCTTAATGTTACAGTTTTATGCTTATGGGCCATTAACGTATAACGTAAAAGGTCAGACAAGTTCGTCAACATATCCCTGGATTTAGCTGTGTCTTCAAGGATTAGCCCTCGAATATTATTGAGCCCATTGAATAGAAAGTGAGGATTTAACTGCCCCATTAGAGCGCTCAACTTTACTTCGTTCAGCTGTAATTTAAGTTGTGTTGCATCATGTTCAGTTTTGCGCAGTCGCTCTTGATTCACTACGGTGACGTATATAAAAGTCCAGCTGAGCATTAGTAAAATAAAGAAAAGCCAATTGTCTAGAACAGCTCCCCAAAATGAGGGTGGAACTTCATGCCCAACAAATAAGTAGTAATAAAATACAAAGCTAGTAGCAATATAGGTGCCAATAGCTCCAATGAATATGCCCACTAAAAGAAAATATGCCCATTGTTGATACCAACTTTTCTCAAAAAGTTCATATCGATATAAGACTTCCCGAATGAACAAAGTGGAAAGCCCAGCTGTAAATGCTAGAGCTGTAATGTGTATCACAATTTTATCAATGTGGTTCTGAAATAGAAGCCCTAAAGAGAAAACATTAACTAAAGAGAATATCAACCAGCCACCAAAATTGTAGGCCAAAAATTTTGCCGATGGCGTAGGGGATTTCAAAAGATTCATAGTTTAAACATCTAAGTAAGATGGCTCCTAAATCAGGAGCCATGTCTTGGCATTCTTATCAAGTATCAGAAGCGTTCATTCAGCCATGAGGACATTACTTCGAGTGCAATAGGTGAAAAGCTCTCCTCTAGTTCGGCATACTCTGAAAATGAGCCTTTATTGGCTATTTGAAAAAGATGGTTCATTTTGTTCAGCTCGATAGTTTTAAAGTCTTTATGTCCAGCACTGCTCAATATTGATTGTATATTACCTAGATTCATTTTTGCATCAACCTGGTAGTCAAGTGAGCCAGTAAGAGCCAGAAGTGGTGACTTTGTTTGTTTCAAATAAGGTTCAGGATTGAACTTAACAAAATAACGGAACCAAGGAGTAGTATACTGCTTCTTTAGTTGTTCAACCTGAGCATCCAACTCCTCTTCCTGAGCGCCTTCGAGCTTCACGCTTTCATAAAGCAGCTCATGAATCTCATCATTAAGACTTTCATTCATTCCGAGTTGAGCAATTCTTTCAAAAATCTCCTTATCCAACTGGCTAAGTCTTTTCATATTTTGTTCAGGTAAGTTATTGAACTTACGATTTCGGTTCCACTGATCAACCAGTAGTTCAGGTATTTTAACCCCTGGTCCAGCGAGTAAGATGGTAAATCCAATATCACTTCGACTACTGGCAACCATGGGAGCTATCATACCGCCTTCGCTGTGTCCAATTAATCCAACTTTACCCTTTGGGAGATCTTTACGGCTGTTTAAATAATCTACAGCTGCGTTAGCATCGCGGGCGAAATCCTTGCTGGTTGCTGCTTGAAAATCACCACTTGAGCCGCCAATACCGCGGTCGTCATAGCGAAATACTGCATATCCTTGCCGTGTCAAATGATCGGCGATTACCGCAAATGGCTTATGGCCAAACAGCGTTTCATCTCGGTCTTGAGGCCCAGAACCACTGATAAGAACAGCAGTTGCTTTGACATTTGACTTTGGTTTAGTCAGTGTTCCCGAAATGATATTGTCTGTTGCAGCATTCTTAAAGCTTACTTCCTCTATAGTATACGGAAATGGGCCCTTTGGTGTTTGGGGTCGCTTACTAGTCCTGTTCTTTGTGTCTTCAGATGCCCGGCTAAAGTTCAGAGGCGATGTCACTTCCTGGCTGATAGATCCAAACACAAGATCAACTGCTGCACTGTAAGTGCCTTTGTAGTTAATCTGTAAGTCTTCTACTTCGAAAGTGATATTGCTGTCCCGAATTTCCAGCATAGATATTTCTACTCCCTTAGCCCCAAGGGAGGGGCTATCTAAGGAGCCTTTCCACATACCGTTATCTTCTTCCAGGTGAATGATTACAGGTATATTCTTTTCACCATTAACCTGGGCTACGGACCTCCAAGCACCCTCTAAACCTGAAGCCATTACATTGGTTGATATTAAGCCAGCTGCGAGAATTACTGTTTTCAAGTGCCACTTGGCTTCTGCAAAGAGTGTTTTGATAGGCTGCATTTGTGCTCTTCCTGTACCTACTTGTTGAATGGTTGATATTCTACCTGTCGATTAGCCTGGTGTTATGAATTTAGTAGGAGCGGCTTCCTGAGGGGATGAATGGTAGGGAGGGGCGTTGAACGGATTAGGGTTACTCTAGATAGGAAATTCAAACAGATATCTTGCTCATAAAATGGTAGACCATAGATTTGAGACTAGGGTGCAAAGTATTCTAGTTTTGCTATGATCGATTTCTCTATAAGGAGATTAGACAGCCGAAGGATCTTTGGGGGGGGCTAATTATCAGCTCCAGTATGGGTCGTTTATTATCAATATGTATCAGGTGTTAGCAATAAATTTCATTCTTTAGGTTAATCTAACTATACCCGCTCGATTTGATTTTTAATTAAATAGCATTTCGTTTGAGTGTAATAAAATGGCTCCTAAATTGGAGCCATTAATTCTAGTCAAATCTAGATTTTGAATCGTTCGTTTAACCAGTCAGAAATTACACTTAATGCTTTTGGCGAAAAGCTTTCTTTTATTTCAGCATACTCAGTACTTGAACCTTTGTTAGCTATTTGAAAAAGATGATTCATTCTGTCAAGTTCAATGACCGTAAAATCTTTATGTCCGGTTCTATTTAACACTGATTGTATATTACCTAAATTCATTTTTGCATCAACTTGAAAGTCTAAAGAACCATTAAGAGCCAATAGCGGAGCTTTTATTTGTTCTAAATAGAATTCTGGATTGAACTTTAAGTAATCACGAAATATCAAAAGAGAGTACTCTTTCTTTACCTCTTCAAATTGGGTATTTATGTCCTCTTTGGGCACCCCCTCAAGCCTGATGCTGGAATAAATAAGATCCTCAATGGCATCATTAAGCGGTTCATTTAATTCAAGATTACCAATTTTCTCTAGGATTTCCTTATCTAACTCTTTGAGTTTGTTTAATATTTCTTCGGATAAACCATTAAATTTACGACCACGGTACAACTGATCAACAAGCACAGTTGGTATTTTAACTGCAGGTCCAGCAAGTAAAATGGCAAATGCAATATCATCACGCCTACTGGCAACCATAGGAGCTATCATACCGCCTTCACTGTGGCCAATTAAGCCAGTTTTACCCTGGGGTAGGTCGCTACGGCTGTTTAAATAGTCAACAGCTGCGCTGGTGTCACTTGCGAAGTCTTTAGTAGTTGCTGTTTGATGGCTACCACTAGATCCACCAACCCCTCGGTCATCGTAGCGTAATACTGCATATCCTTGCCGGGTTAAGTGATCGGCTATTACGGCAAAAGGTTTATGTCCATAAAGAGATTCATCTCTATCTTGGGGTCCAGTACCACTGATAAGAACAGCTGTAGCTTTAATTCTGGATGTTGGCTTGGTTAAAGTTCCCGAAATTATATTGCTTGTCTCTTTATTTTTAAAATTGACATCTTCAATAATATATGGAATAGATTTTTTTTGTGTTTGTGAATGGTTGCTAGAACCACCAATATAGTCATTTATTCTGCTAAAAAGTGTAAGATGTGGTGCGCCTTTTTTAATGTTTGCGCCAGCGATTAGGTCTACCTGATTAATGTAACTTCCCTCATATTTGATATCTAGGGCTTCTACCTCGAAAGCAATTCTATTATCTGCAACTTCCAGCCCCGTAATATCTATTTTCATCTCCTCTAAAGATGGGCTATTTAATACGCCAGTCCATTCACCGCTATTCTCCTCTAGTTGAATCACTATTGGTATGATCTTCTCATCATTTGTTTTAAGCATCGATCTCCAGTCGCCTTCAATGTCAGTGGCCATAGCATTGGAAGTTAATAAAGCGGCTAGGATTAATGACTTTAATCGCCACTTGGTAACTCTAAATTTCGTTTTGATCGTTTGCATCAGTAATTATTCCATAGGGTTAGTTGAATGGCTGGCATTCTAGATGTTGATTAACTTTGTGCAGTTAATTTAGTAGGGGAGGTTTTATATAATGGATGAGCGGTAAAGAAAGATGATGAATGGCTAGGTCCTGCGCAAAAGTAAACAGGTTCTATCGTGCTCATTTACATTGAGCAATGTCCTTTCAGCTTGTTTTTGTTCGTTAGGCGAAAGATGGTTCTGTGTAGACGGTCAGTTTTAGCAGTTGAGCATACAGCATAAGTAGCTCAAAAGGACCACTCTTACTGTCAATCTCTCTAAAAGTCAGGGGAATCTCGGAGTTATTCTGAGGCTTCGTCAATGTTATAGTTTGGTGAGTGTCCTTTCTTATACACTAATACTGTTCTCATAAAGCGCATAAATAGTTCGCCATCTTGCTTGAAGCCACGAGTCTCAACCGTCACTATTCCCTGAGTGGGGCGGGAATGTGATTCTCGTTTAGATAGGATCTCACTCTCTGCGTAGATGGTGTCCCCCTCAAAAACAGGTTTCAGTAGCTGTACCTTATCCCACTCTAAATTGGCTACTACCTTCTTGCTGATAGTGTTTACTGTCATACCAGTTATAATCGCCAGGGTTAAAGTACTATCCACTAGCGGTAACTGCCACTCGGTTTTTTGTGCATAGTGGGCGTCAAAGTGTAACTGTGCCGTATTCATTGTTAATAGTGTCATCCAGGTATTGTCTGTTCGAGTTAATGTCCTACCTGGACGATGTTCAATGATCATACCTTCTGTGAAGTCTTCGAAGTAAAATCCAAAGTCTTCCCGGTAGCGATTATCGTTAATTTTTTTATATGGCTGGAATTGCATGACCACCACTTCCCTTTAAGTTTTAGCTAAGTTTATTGAATATAGAGATAACTTGCTTTGCTTTGGAGTAAACCGGTACATCAATCATCTCCCCTTGGTATTGACAGGCTTTACCCTTTGAATTGTTATAGATTTCTACTATTTTCTCTGCTTTTTCGTATTGTTCTTGAGTAGGCTTAAAAGAGGACTTGATAGCAGAAATTTGTTTGGGGTGAATGGCGGCCTTGCCATTGAATCCCATCCCCTTAACGATATTTAGTTCTTTATTTAGCCCATCTTCATTATTGAAATCAAAATAGGGGGAGTCAAAGCAGGCCAGATTGTTTGCCGCTGAAGCTTCCACGATTTTACTACGTGCAGAGCTTAGGGCGTTTATTGAGTTGTCACAATTGAGGTCGCTGGCATAGTCTGCGGCACCAAACATTAAGGCCTGCAGTTTTTTGGGGCTGTCCTTAACAATATTGTGGATATTCATTGTTCCACAGGCAGTTTCGATTAAAGCAATAATGGCTATGTCTGTATAAGTTTGAGCGAGGAGTTTACCAAGTTGTTGGATATCATTAGGAGACTCTGTCTTTGGGTAAAGTACAGCGTCGATTTGTAACTTGGTTGTAGTAATGGCAAGTATGTCTTTTAATCCTTCATTGCTCGTTAGGTGGTTGATTCGAATAATGTTGGCAGTATTGTCGCTTTGGATCTTGGAACAGTAGTGAATAGCATTGTCTCTGGCTAATTGCTTATCACTAGCAGGTACACTGTCTTCGAGATCAATAATAATTGCGCTGGCTTCTACCTCTGTTGCTTTCTGAAAAAGATTAGGCTTATTACCTGGCGTAAAAAGCAGTGCAGGATGAATGTATAGGTTGATCATAAGGTTGTTTAGATAAAGTTGTGTTCTTTAGCCTGCTTTATCAGGTTGTCTCTAAAGTCTGGGTGTGCAATGTTAATTAGGGCATGTGTGCGTTCTGTGGTTGACTTACCCATAAGCTGGCAGTAACCGTACTCAGTAACGACATAGTCAACATCCAGTCTAGAGTCTGTTGTGATTGTATTTAGGCGCGGTACAACCCGGGAAATTTTCCCTCCCTGTGCCGTAGAACTACTCGCCAATATGGTTTTACCATTTCTTGAGTAATATACGCCTCTGATAAAATCCAATTGTCCACCCACCCCAGAGAATTGATGATCGATAAATTCTGCATTTACTTGCCCATTGAAATCGATCTCAATAAAGGAATTGACTGAGATCATGTTGTCAATTTGAGCAATAGTTTGTGGTTCATTCACGTAGGAGACTGGAAGGCAGGCCATTGAAGGGTTGTTATCAATAAAGTCATAGAGTGTCCTATCCCCTATGGCAAAGGTGAACACATTGAGGTGGGTGTTTAGTTTTTTGCATGAATTATTAACCGCACCAGATTTGATTAAGTCTATCATTCCGGAGGTGATGACCTCTGTATGTATCCCTAGATCCTTCTTGTTTCTCAGCTGCTCGCACACGGCATTGGGAACACCTCCAATCCCCATTTGAATTGTGGCTCCATCGGGTATTAGCGGTGCAATATAATCGCTAATTTTCTTATCCAGTTCAGAGGTTTCTCTTTGCGGTTCTTCAATTAATGGAGTGTCGTTTTCTATAATTGCATCTACCTCACTAATGTGAAGTAAAGTGCCCCCAGAAGTTCTCGGCATGTTTTTGTTGACTTCAACGATGAGTTGGTCTGCATGTCTGGATAACTCAATCGCATAATCTCCACTAGTACCAAAATTGAAATATCCATATTTATCCATTGGGGATACAGTTACGAGGAAAGCATCTAGATTCACTTGCCTTTTTATAATTTCCGGGTATCGACTAAAAGAAATGGGAACATAATTGATATACTTCTTTCCTTTGGCGAAGCCTTTCTTTGCAAGCTTGACCTCGTCTTTGGTAAGCATGGATGAGAAGGGTCTGACGCGATCTAGCAAGTCCTCCTGAAAGATTGTTTTCATCGCGACACCGCCACAACGCATGTAATAAACCATGAGTTTTTTTATGTCGCCTGTCCGAACCCGGTTTTCTAAAGCTTTAAGTAAAGCTGGCGGGGTTGCTACGCGCATACCCATGGAGATGATACTCTCGCTGGGGATAGAGGCTACGGCATTATCGGCTGTGGTTAGCTTTCTGTGGTATTGATCTTCGTGATTCATAGTGGCTAAATTTTCGGTGCCTTAGGTGGGTTCTTGCCGTGTTTTTGGTGGATTTATTGTCTTCCGTGAGCCTTGACTTTTATATGTAGGGTTTGAAATATTTTTAATAAAGTAGATTTC
This sequence comes from Microbulbifer mixtoriginis (SeqCode), assembly GCF_052467705.1. Taxonomy (NCBI): domain Bacteria; kingdom Pseudomonadati; phylum Pseudomonadota; class Gammaproteobacteria; order Cellvibrionales; family Microbulbiferaceae; genus Microbulbifer; species Microbulbifer mixtoriginis (SeqCode). Next base: position 3,298,633 of record NZ_CP174322.1, on the reverse strand, counting down.
GTAAGGTTTAAATTATACTTTTGACCTGTTGGGGAAGATGAATATTCTGCAGGTTTACCTTGCCTTGCTACGCATCTATGCCATTGTTCCAGGGCATTATAGGTGACATTTAGAGGGCTAAGATCGATCAAGTGATATATTGGGGTTGTTTCGCGACTATTTTTCTAGAAACTGTTTCAAAGCTTCTTTAGATTAAATGATTTGCAGGCAATATAGAAAAATGCTCTTTAAGTAGATACATAGCAATTCTACCTGCCGACCAAGCGACGGCAGTTTCTTTGTCATGTTAAAGTTCGCCCAACCTTACTGCGTCGCACATACCTTCTAAAGCTTCTGCCATGTTGTTTCAAAGCTATCCTCCTATTCCTGCGGTGAGGGCAAAACATGCCAATTTTATGGCGGGCAGGCTGTATCGTAACGGATTCCCAATCCGGAGCTTTGTTGTACGAACAGGCGTCATTTCTTTGTTTTCTATCTTGCCCCTGAGTGCAAAATCCACAAGAGATCTTCAAAATAAACAGAGTTATCAACGAGGTTGGGACTACCTTTGTCACGTTTTAGTTGGGGGAAGATATGGCTCAAGAAATTCCACTGTGTGTCTGTTAATTCCGACTTAATTCTACTCACACCTACTGTTCTTATCATTCTATTCGATCATAAGAATAACTGATTTCAATTTATGAAAAAGTTTCTAATATTATTTGATTTCTCGCTAGAGATTTGACTCTCTCCGTGAAATAAATATTGGCAATGTCAATTAAATTCACGGGTAATGAATTTTGATGTTTTATTTTGATTGTGTTTGTGCGTGGGATCGTGAATAGATTCAACAACCATGTATTTGCGTGATGTGGAATAGAAGTTTGATCAGGTTTGTGTGAGCGGTGGAATATAATCTAGAAAATTGTTGGTTTATTTTGGTGATTATGGTTTTGCTGATGGTTAGAAATTCAGCTTATAAATTGTAGCGATGTAAGGCGACCGTGAAATATCATAAACCAGATTTGAGAGGGCTTTCAGGTGGGCTGTATAAAAAATTTTGTCAGTGCCTTCGTAGGTTTAATCGAGTTTTTAAATTCTTGGTATGTAAAAAACGGGGGCTTATTGCCATAAACCCCCGAAGCCTGTGAGATAAATTATTGATTGGTTACTTAGCGCCAAACACCCCATTGCCCGGTTGTGCCTGGTTCTTCACCCCTGGTCCACCATCCGGCAGTCCATGTTTTACCATTATGGCTTACCGTGTCCCCAGCAGTGTAGATTTGGTTACTGTCCCAGGTTTGAATAGTGGGATCTGTAGGATCTGTAGGATCTGTAGGATCTGTAGGATCTGTGGGTGTCGAGGGTTCAACGACAAAGGAGTAGACCTCGTCATCATTGGCAGAACTACTACTTACGGTTAACTTAAAACTCAACTCGTGTCGGGCATTGGTTAAACTTGAAGTGTCAATAACCAATGCACCACTCGGCCCGGCTGCTGTTTCCACTGGGCTGCCACTCACTTGTGACCATTGGGTATCTGTGATGTTTCCTGTGCTTTCTCCTGTAGAGAGCACCAGTAATTCACCGTGCTCGACCTTGGCTATGTCGAGAGGCTTTAACACCTTGGGCGTAATAGACGCAATCAATTCACTGCCATTACTTGTGATGCTGAACTGGCCTGAAGCGCGTGCATCTTTAGAGTTAAAATAGTTGCCATGCAAGTCGCCTTGGAAATACATGTAATGGTTCATTTCCTCATGCCAGCGACCGATAAAGACATTTCCATTGTGATTGGATTGATACCAGCCAGTAACTTGAGATGCTAGCAGTCTATCCCAATCATTTTTATTGTCCTCAGTAATTGCTAATGAAAACGATGAGTGTTCCTCACCATTTTTATTTAAGACCGTATAATTGACAGTATCCCCTACAGCTACTGAATCGATATTAATATCCTGCGGGATAAAGGTGTTGCCTTGAATAAGGTATGGCTCTGTTGCACCCGGATCAGGTTCGGTAGGCGGTTGAACATCACCATTTACAATGGTGATATCACTACAGTTGTAGAAACCTTCCCCAGCTGCATCTACTCGTTGCCAGCGTACAAATAAAATCGCATTGCCTACCCTGTCTTGAGGGATCGTAACATTCATTCGATACTGGCTATTCACAACTGGCACATCGCCCACTTCCTGAATAAGCTCCAAGTCATCCCAGGCGAGAGGCTTTGAAAGGTCAGCGTTGGGTTTGGTTAGATAAAACTGCCAAAAAGAGGGGTTGTGCGGTGCGGTTGCATTGAATACGTATTCAAAGGTTCCAGCGTTAACTTCAACTCGGCTCCAAGTGTCTGTAGCTGCACCCATGCCCTTTTTTTGTGGGTCATTGGCATAGCAGAGTGTTCCATCTGGAATGGCTGCTTTTACGGCCGAAAAATTATTGTAGTCAGGAATGTTGATGGAAAATTCATTGTGTTGCTGAAATGGATAAGATCCAGAGATGGTTTTTGCTAATGCACAGCCAGGATTTGGGGGAGTTCCTGACCAGACATTCCCTTGGTCATAGCATATTTTTTGCCTCGCCTTTGGGTATTCAGACCAGCCGTGAGCTTGAACCTGCAAGCTGAAAGGAATCAGTAGTAATGTGGCAATGGCACATTTTGTTCTTAGTAACATGGATTTACTCCTGGTATCTCTATTTTTGTGAGTCCGTTAACTTCGTGAATAAGAGTGCTTCACGGTGGTTGAATTCTTGTAATAAAAATCTGTTTGTAGAGTGTTCCTTTAGATGATGTCGAAAAATCTAGGTGACACTCTAAATTTAAAATCCAGTGTGAACTGTGACGAAGGTTGAGTTTTTTATTACGTAAAAAATGTGAAAAAATTTCGAATTAATATTTGTGTTTATTCAGTTGCACCACTCAAACAGACATTCGCTTTGGATGTGGGTTCCCGTTGGTAGGGTAAAATCTAACTTCTTGGTTTCTCTTTCTGGCTAAATTGCCGATGACCAGCTCTGCTGTTTTGGTCTAGATATGTCCTTTTTGATCCCGATATCTCAGCAAAATAAAGTCAAAATACGATGCTAAGGGTAAAACTTCTGGTTTTTTTCTCTTTAGCGGATTTATATGTGGCTTCGTGAACGTCTGGTTTTAGTGGCCGGGATGGATAACAAAACTGGAGAGTCTGTATGGTCATTTTTTTATTGCAAACATCGTGGCTCAATGACCACAGGGCCACACTGTGACGATTTTGGCATAACACGCTTTCAGTTTGCTTGAGGGGCTTCAGGTAAATTACTTGGAGTTAAAGGCACTGTGGGAATTTTATTTAGGGCATTTATTTGGTGGTTTATTTGAAGTTGTGTTCTCTGCCCACTTGAACAGGCCCTCTCTAAAGCTTAGGTGAGCAATGTTGTCAGTGCGTGTGTGTGGTCAGTCGTGGGTTTTCCCATTGATTGACAGTAGCCATATTCTGTAACAATGTAGTCAACATCAAGTCTCGAGTCTGTTGAGAGTGTATTTAATCGAGGCTCAATTTTTGAAACGCTTCCTTTTTAAATGGTAGAGCCACTTGCTAATATAGTTTTATAAAATCCAGCTGACCATCAACACCTGGAATTGATGATCAATAAATTTGACGTTAACCAGCCCATTGAAATCGATCCCAATAAAGGGGCCAACCGAGATCAAGTTGTCAATTTTTCATTCTGGAATAGTAAAGCAGTCTGTTTGTTGGAATGCCTCAAATTGCTTGTATGTATACCGATTTGTACGTATCCATGAGGAAGTTGCTGATGTCACTATGAGCTTGTGAACTATTCAATAGGCAGTAGGCATTTGTTTTACGAAAAGGTAAGCAAAAGAGATTTTTATGGAACTTGGCAGGAAAGCCCTTATAGCGGCGTGGCGTGGAGAAATAGAAGATGAAGATTGAGTGAGTGGCCGGTCAATGACCGGCCGTTTGATATTCTAGTCTTTATTCCACAGAAGACCGAATTAAGTAGTCAAACGCTCCCAGTGCCGCTGTGGCCCCTGCGCCCATTGAGATCACAATTTGCTTGTAGGGGGCAGTAGTGGCATCGCCGGCAGCGTAGACGCCTGGAATGGAAGTTGCGCCGCGCTCATCGATTTGAATTTCACCCATACGATTCATTACGACATCACTCTCTTTGAGGAATTCTGTATTTGGCACTAGTCCGATTTGCACAAAGACTCCTGCAAGGTCGAGCTTTTTGCTCTCTCCCGATTTGCGATCGGTATAGGCAAGGCCATTGACTTTGTTACCATCCCCCAATACTTCGGTAGTTTGTGCATTGAGGACAATATCGATGTTGTCCATTTGTTGTGCCTTGCGCACCAGTACTTCATCGGCACGCAGTGAGTCAGCGAACTCCAGTACGGTGACATGTTCGACAATTCCAGCAAGATCAATAGCCGCTTCAATACCAGAGTTACCGCCGCCAATAACCGCTACGTGCTTACCTTTAAAGAAGGGCCCATCACAATGGGGGCAGTAGGCAACGCCCTTGGTACGGTATTCCGCTTCGCCAGGTACACCAAGTTCTCTCCATCTTGCACCAGTGGCCAGCACCACAGAGCGACTGGATAGGGTGGCACCGCTCTTTAGTTCTATATCTACCAGTTCATTGCGCTGTAAATTTGCTGCACGTTGGTCAGTAATAATATCTACACCGTATTCTTTAACGTGCTGTTCCAGGCTGGCTGCTAGCTTCGGGCCTTCTGTATAAGGTACGGAGATAAAGTTCTCGATACCTACAGTATCCATCACCTGGCCGCCGAAACGTTCGGCTACTAACCCGGTGCGAATACCTTTACGCGCAGCGTAGATGGCAGCTGCTGCGCCGGCAGGTCCACCACCAATGACTAGTAGGTCGTAAGGAGCCTTGTCATTCAGTTTCTCAGCTTTGCGTTTTGCGGCACCTGTATCCAGTTTGCCAATAATCTCCTCAAGGGACATTCTGCCTTGGCCAAAGTGTTCGCCGTTTAAGTAGACCGCAGGTACCGCCATTACATTGCGTTGCTCTACTTCCTGCTGAAACAGCCCTCCATCGATCATCTCGTGGGTAATGTTCGGGTTGAGGGTGGCCATCAGGTTCAGTGCCTGTACGACATCCGGGCAATTTTGGCAGGAGAGAGAAATATAGGTTTCAAAGTGAAATTTACCTTCCAGATTACGTACTTGCTCCAGCAGCTGCGGGTCTGCCTTGGATGGGTGGCCACCCGCTTGCAGGAGTGCCAGAACCAATGAGGTGAATTCGTGGCCCAGGGGAATACCGGCAAAGCTTACACGGGGTTCCTCTCCAGCAGGGGCGATAGCCATGCTTGGTGTGCGCTTGGCCTGACCCGGCTGTGCAGTAATTTTGTTGGAGAGCCCGGAGATTTGATCTACCAGGGTTTCCAGCTCTTTCGATTTATCGCTGTTATCTGTGGACACACGAATCTCGATCGGATTGACGATATTCTGCAGGTAAGTGTCCAGTTGTTTTTTCAGGTTTGCGTCCAACATCGGTGTGTCCTTTCTCTAACAAATTTAGGCTTGGTTGTGGCCCACCATCTAGATGGGCCGGGTCAGAGGTATTGGGTTTATATCTTGCCTACCAGATCGAGGGAGGGCGCTAAGGTTTCTTCACCTTCCTTCCACTTAGCAGGGCAGACTTCTCCGGGGTGGGCGGCGATGTACTGGGCCGCTTTGATCTTGCGTAACAGCTCACTGGCATCGCGGCCTATTCCGCCGGCTGTGATCTCCACAATCTGGATACGACCTTCCGGGTCGATGACAAAGGTGCCGCGATCGGCAATGCCTTCTTCTTCGATCATCACTCCGAAGTTACGAGTGATGGTGCCGGTAGGGTCGCCAATCATGGGGTATTGAATTTTACCGATGGTGTCGGAAGAGTCGTGCCAGGCCTTGTGGGTGAAGTGGGTATCGGTAGATACGGAGTAGATCTCCACACCCAACTTTTTGAACTCTTCGTAGTTGTCCGCCAGATCACCCAGCTCGGTGGGGCACACAAAGGTGAAGTCTGCGGGATAGAAGAAGAACACCGCCCACTTGCCCTTTACGTCGGCGTCGCTGATATCGAAGAAGTCGCCATTCTGATAGGCCTTGGCGTTAAAGGGCTTTAGTTGGGATTCGATGTAACGTGACATGTATAACTCCTTATTCATCACTTTCTAATCAGTCTTTGTCTTTGGAACGGTATTGATACTATCGATTGTTATTATTTGATAGAAATTATCAATATAAATACTTCTAATAAATTTCTTCAATCGATCATTGGTTTTAGGTGAGGGGAATGCGCCAGTTAGCTGATGTAGCCTTGTCGTTACAGGCTCAAGAACAGAAAAGACTTGGAGTCTAAATGGGAGGGCGTTAGCAATGAGTTAAACAAGGAACTCGGATTCATGTGAGCCTGGATGGCTTAGATTTGATATGAGATCGCCCCTATGAACCAAAATGAGGTGCATGTCATCGTGATTGGTGTTGGCTTGCCAGGGGAGTCAATCGGATGGCTGCATCTTTCTCAGTTGATGAGTATGCCTAATGTCGTAGTAGATGCCATCGTTGAGCAGCACTGGCTGTCTGCTGCTGTTTCGTCTTCCAAAAAGGGATGGCATTTCATGAGGAGATGGCAAGGCTCAAAGATCAATTTGGTGACTTCAAACTCTATTCCTCTTTAGAACAATTACCTAAGGCAAATCTTTCCTACAAAAGTTTGGTGTTGATCTCGGTTAGAACTCAATCAACTAAAAGGATTTTTGATTATGTTGTATCCAAGGGGTACAGAAATATCTACTTGGAAAAACCTGGCGCCGATTCACTGGAAAAATTGCGTGACATGGAGAGGCGTGCTGGTGAGGAGCACGTGAACGTTGTTATAGGCTATCAGAAGCATATCGCTAGCTACGTAAGCGAAGCTGAGAGCATTAATGAAAAAATGATTGGTGCACGTGATCTATATAATAAAATAAAATCCCCAGAAGGTGTATGAAATTGAATTCGGTGTATAGATATTTCTCGAATTAATAGACTTTTTCCATAATGTAGATTCTTTCTTCTACAGATATGCTCTAGATGAATTTCCTGTGGTTCTTCACAGTTATCTATTTAATGGGTATTGCATGATAATTTTAAGGATATCTAGCAACATATTCAGGTTGGTTAGCCAGGCTAAATAAAAGCTGGTTGCATCTATATTGTACGGATTGATTAATGAGTTTGAGTTATCAAAATTTGGGGACTATTGCTGCATGGTCTAAAAATTGAATCTCTTTGTGATTTTATGGACATGACACTTTAATTCTTACATGTTGTTTTAAGAATATTTTCTCATTTCAATTGTATGAGATAAATACTTGGTGACCGGAAGAAGCGCATGATATCTATCAAATTTGGTATTGCTCCTTGTTGTTGGGGAGTAGAGTTTGCTGATGACTCAAGGAATCCACATTGGACTCATGTGCTTGATCAGTGTGAATCTGCAGGATATACCGGTATTGAGCTTGGACCAGTAGGTTATATGCCGAGTGATGTACTTATACTGGGTGATGCGCTTGCCTCACGTAATCTAGAAATTGTAGGAGGAGTAATATTTCAGCCATTTCATGACCCGGACGCCTGGAGTCATGTGTTAGATGTCTCGAAGCGTACCTGTAAAATTTTAGAATCGCATGGCGCTGAGAATTTAGTGCTTATTGATTCTATTTCTTCAAGACGGGTTGCTACGGTGGGGCGTGAGAATGAGGCTGAGACCATGAGCTCACGAGAATGGAAGGACTTTAAGGAGAGAATTTTAACTGTTGCACGTTTAGGGACAGAAGAACACGGTTTAAAAGTGGGTATTCATGCTCATGTTGGAGGATATATAGAGTTTGAGTCCGAGCTTGAACGCTTACTAGCTGAAACTGATCCGTATTTATTGAAAATCTGCCTTGATACGGGGCACTCAGTTTATGCAGGATTTAATCCTGTAGATTTTATCAGACGTCATATGTCTCGGATTTCTTATTTACACTTTAAAGATGTATCTCCAGTCATTAAGGCATATGCACTTGCTAGTAGAATGAATTTTTATGATGCCTGTGCGCAGGGAGTCTTCTGTCACTTGGGAGATGGTGAGGTCGATTTTCTTGGAATTTACGAGCAGTTAATTTCCGATGGTTATAGTGGTTGGTGTACCGTGGAGCAGGATTGTGACCCCCAAGGGAATACCTCACCAATTGAGGACGCTATATACAATAGAAGGTTTCTTAATTCTATTGGTTTTAATCAGGAGGTTTTAGATGGTTAGGCTGGCCTGGGGGTTGATTGGGGGCGGGGAGGGAAGTCAGATAGGGCTGGCACACCGAATAGCAGCGAATGTAGACGGACTATTTCAGCTCTCTGCAGGAGCTTTGGACCTAGATGCGAAGAAGGGACGCACTTTCGCTCAATCTCTTGGTATTCACCCTAGTCGCGCATATGGTGACTGGAAGGAAATGTTGGACTATGAATGTAAACGAAAAGACAAACTCACTCTTGTTACAGTTGCGACTATAAATTCCACCCACTTCGAAATAACGAAGGCATTTCTTGAGGCGGGTTTTAATATTCTTTGTGAGAAACCAATGACAATAACTGTCGAAGAAGCTGAAGAAATCGTGAGCATCTGTCGTTCAAAAGGTAAGATTTGTGCAGTTGATTTTTGTTACTCTGGCTTTTCATTGGTTCGCCAGATGCGCGAGATGATTTTATCTGGGGAGCTAGGTAAAATTCGTGTAATTAATACAGAGTTTGCGCATGGTTATCATGCAAGTATTCTGGATCAAGAAAACCCGAGCGTTCGGTGGCGTTATTCCCCTGCTACTGCCGGAGTTTCTTCCGTTTTAGCAGATGCCGGTGCTCACGCATTGCATTTGGCCTGTTTCGTTACTGGTCAAGAAGTTAAAAGTATTTCTGCTGATTTTGCTTCAATAATTCCTGGTCGGGAGCTGGAAGATGATGCGATGGTGAACTTTCGAATGGATGATGGAACTGTAGGTCGTCTTTGGGCATCATCTGTAGCAATTGGGCGTATGCACGGTTTGACCCTCAGGGTATTTGGTGAAAAAGGAGGTCTTTTTTGGCAACAAGAACACCCAAATCAACTTTATTACACCCCTATGAATGGCCGAACTCAAATCATAGAGCGTGGTTCAAGTGATCTCTCTCCTGCTGCGAATCGTGCTTCTCGCTTGGGCTATGGTCATTCGGAGGGCTTTCCAATGGCATTGGCAAATATCTATCGTGATCTTTTCGAAGTCATTCAGGTGGAAAAGTCAAATCAAATGCCTATGTGTGAAATAGATCTTTATCCGAAGGCTGAAGATGGCCTGCGCTCAATGGCAAGTGTATATGCGGCTGTAGAGTCAGCAAAAAATAATGGCAAGTGGATAGATGCTTATCCGCCAATGTTAAAGGTTAAATAATGAATAAAGTGGTGACTCAAGACTGATTTTTTAATTTCTGAATTTTGATGATGTCCTTTCCATGTTGATGTGTGAGTTCTTTGCGGACCCATGAAAAGCCCTGAACATTATTAGATGTTGTTGATGGGTGCTCCTCAACTGTCTGTGGTTACAGGCAATGAGATCAATCAAATATTGATAATTAGTTTATTGTTCTTTTAGGCATGCTGGCATGGCTGTTTCTGTGTCTCCGATACTATTGTTGGCCCAATTGTTAACTTTATTGGTGCAAAGCATGTTTTGGGAATGATCTACTATATCGAAGGTTTTGTTGTATATAATGACGTTGTCTTTTATGGTATTATCTTTTGCGTTCATCATAATAATTCCACGTGATTCGTTATGTGTAATGGTGTTCACAGAAAGAGTATTTAGGTCTGTATGGACTTGAACTCTGTCATATTTATTAAAAGATATTTGGTTGTGAATAACTGCGCTGTTGTTTGCTGCAGGGGCCATAACAATTCCATGTCCCTGATTGTTTACTATTTCATTCTTTGTGATTGTTGTATGATTTCCCTGAGAGTGTAGGGCTGCTCCTGAAGTGGCACTAATATAATTGCTGTTAATCGTGTTATTATCGCTCCCGGTTTCTATCATTATTCCGTATCCGCGAGGCCTAATAATTCCAGTGATTTCATTGTTAGATGTTTTATTGTGGCTGCTTCGAATTATGATTCCATTATATTCCGAATTTAAAATTTTTATGCCTGTGATAGTGTGCGACCCTAGGCCTTGAACGTTTATACCAGTTGGGCAGCCTTCGATTTCTCCCCCAGTTATATTTGCAGAACTTCCCTCTATTAAAACTCCAGCTCTTACTCTGAATAGATTCATTTTCTCTTCTACTGTATAGGTGGTCCTTTCCTGAATTTCGGGTACCTCTTCCTGTGTCCAGTTTCCAAATGTCACCTCACCATCTTCAGTTATCTCTGCCCAACCTCCAGCAGACATACTGCCAACCCCTACTTTGGGTTTCCCGCTTTCACTGGTGCTGGTAGTGCAGCTAACTTTGCCGCCTTCCAGCATTGTTAGACTACCGGATGGCCCTATGATGGTTAGTGCCTGAGGGGTATCAACTGATAATGGGCAGTTTATCTCCTTTGATAGTAGCGTGGGAGAAGTTATGGTGTCGTAACATTCAACTGCAAAGCCATAAGGCGATATCAGTAAACCGCTTGTTATGATCTGAAAAATTAGAAAGGTGGCGGCAAATCTTAGACGCCTAGTCATCATTCAAAACTCCATTTCGGTTGTTTGTCGCTTGTAATATTGAAGCTAACAGTCACAAGTGCACTGAGAATCCATTGTTGTCAATATTAGAAAATTTTTTTGGAGTTGAATTAAGATAAATAAAGTGAGAGGAGCTAATTAAAAAGCTTATGTATAAAATTTAAAGGAAGGCTATGCCAGCCAGGAAGTGGGCAAAGCCAATTGCAATCCCGTAAGGACTTGGGGAACTTAAATCTTACCTACTAGGTCGAGAGATGGGCTCAGGGTTTACTTGCCTTCCTTCCGCTTGGCAGGGCAGACTTCACCGAGGTACCCGGTATCGTACTGGGCGGCCTTTATTTTACGTAGCGGCTCCTTGACGTTATAGCCTATTCATTTCGGTCTTTGCCATTTCCAATGGCATCAACACTATCAAAATCATAATCTTGATAAAAAGTTATCAGCGAGTAGGTTTTTTATAAATTTATTTAATCGGTCATTGGTTTTTAGAGCAGGGGAAGATGCCAGCTGGCTGATCTGGCCTTGTCTTTACAGGTTCAAGAGCAGAAAAAGACTTGGGGTCTATATAGGAGGACATTAGCAATGAGATATGAAGTAACTTGGATTCATATGAGATTGGATAGCTTTAATTGGATTAGAGATTGCCCCTATGAACCAAAATGTGGTGCATGTCATAGTGATTGGTGTTGGCTTGCCAGGGGAGTCAATTGGATGGCTGCATCTTTCTCAATTAATGAGTATGCCTAATGTCGTGGTAGATGCCATTGTTGAGCAGCACTGGCTGTCTGCTGATGTTTCGTCTTCCAAAAAAGGGATGGCATTTCATGAGGAGATGGCAAGGCTCAAAGATCAATTTGGTGACTTCAAACTCTATTCCTCTTTAGAACAATTACCTAAGGCAAATCTTTCCTACAAAAGTTTGGTGTTGATCTCGGTTAGAACTCAATCAACTAAAAGGATTTTTGGTTATGTTGTATCCAAGGGGTACAGAAATATCTACTTGGAAAAACCTGGCGCCGATTCACTGGAAAAATTGCGTGACATGGAGAGGCGTGCTGGTGAGGAGCACGTGAACGTTGTTATAGGCTATCAGAAGCATATCGCTAGCTACGTCAGCGAAGCTGAGAGAATTAATGAACAATGGCAGTTAAAGTCTAGAAGTGTGGGATTTATACATCATAATCCACACCCAGAGGCTAATTTGGAAAGCATCTTCAGGCAAAATGCCGAAGGTATGTTACTTAACCAATGCTGCCATGAGCTTGAACTTTGTGTCGCAAAGTGGAATCTAGCCCCCCACAACATTGTGGATGTAGTGGTCAATCAGGATGAGACGGCACAGAAGCAATTTGGCGATATTGAGGATTTCAAAAAGCTATCTTTTACCTTAAAAACCAATTTGGGAATCAGTTTTTCCTTTCTGGCTACCCGTTGTGAAGGTGTAGAAAACTGTATTGTGATGCGGAAAGGGCTCAGGGGTAGGCCGATTTTCATTCGACAAGCTATGCCGGATAGGCTTGATCGCGCGCTTGAACTTACAAGAAAGGAAAAGGGGGCTATATGGTATTGCTATTTATTTGAACAAGATTATCGTGATTTGAAGAGGCTTTTCATTGAATCTATCTTGGATGATGATATTGAAAAATACCAGCGGCTACCGCGATTAAATCATGCATGCAGTGTACTTGAGTTAGCCGCATTGATTGAGCCTAGTATCAAGGCCCAAGTGCGAGCAGACGAAAACCATCACTCTATTGTCCAAGTTTCAGACACTATTTGTCAGGCCCCAACAAATCAGAGAATCTGGTATCACCACGGGCTGTTTGACCTCGGTAATAGGTTTCTTATTGAGCTGTTAAGGCCCCCAAAGAACAGAATTATTTGTTGTGTTGATGACAAGGTTTGGGGTTTGTATGAAAAATCTATCATTGCGTGGGAAAAGTCTGTTGGGGTTAAATTTATTCCAATTGTTATGAAGGGCGGTGAGCAATCAAAAAATATTGACAGTCTTTTAAAAATGATTGATGAAATATGGAAGGTCAACCCTCTTCGTTATAGGGAGCCAATTGTAGCTATCGGGGGGGGAGCGGTAACGGATACAATAGGGTTTGTCAGTGCGGTATGGCGACGTAATACGCCCTGGATACGTATCCCAACCACTCTAATGGGTATGATTGACTCGTCTATCGGTATTAAGGTTAGTGTAAACCACAACATCAAAAATGGGATAGGTGCTTTTCATAGCCCTTTGCACACAATAATTGATCCAACCTTCTTAAAAACTAACCCACAGCGAGTGCTGAAAAGTGCGATTGGTGAAATGATCAAGGTTGGCGTGGTATTTAATAGAAGTGTACTCGATACATTGTCAGCACAGGGTGCATCATTATTAGAAAATAAATTTCTGGAACCTGATGGGCTCCCGGGAGAAGCATCCTATCAATTACTGATAAATTGTATCGATGCAATGCTTGACAGTATCGCGGGAGATTTAAAAGAGGAAAATTTATCTAGGCCAATGGACTTTGGACATACGCTATCTCGATGGTTGGAGCGTGATGAGGCTTTTAGGTTGATGCATGGTGAAGCTGTGGGTATTGATTGCCTATTTACTTCACTGGTTGCTGAACAGATGGGATTGATATCCAAGGAAGAGGTTGAATTACTGTTTGACATTTACGTAAATCTGGGACTTTCCGCTAGTGTGAAGGGGCTGAGTCTGGATGTATACAAAACGGCAATTAAGCAGATTTCAATCCACCGCTCAGGAGCGTTGCGCGCGCCTCTACCTGCACCTCTCGGAAGGTGCATATGGGTGAACAAAATAAAGGGTAAACATCTTGAGGGTGCCTGGAATAGCCTGCAAGAGAGGCTTTACTGCCATCCCGAACTCGTTTTAGATCCTGATACTATAGAAGATGAAGAGGGGCTGATTGAGAACGTAGAAATAGCGAGTGCTTACACCCCAGAGAAGGTCTCTCCCAAAAAGCTACGTTGGGGGTTTATTGGTTGTGGAAGGATTGCGAATGACTTTGCCATAGTGATCAATTATCTGGAATCTGCAGAAATTCATGCTGTGGCTTCTAGGGACTTTGGGCGGGCTAAAGATTTTGCAGGTAAGCATGGAGTCTGTCGGGCATATGGAGATTACCAGGAATTAGTTTCTGATCCAGACGTCGATATTGTCTATATTGCGACTTTTCCCGAGTTACATCGACAGCATGCTGAATTGGCTTTAAGGGCAGGGAAGCCGGTACTGATTGAAAAACCTATAGCGCTGACCGTCGAAGATGCCCAAAAGATTAAGGATCTTGCCAATAAAAAGCGGCTTTTTTGCATGGAAGGTATGTGGATGAGATTCTTTCCAGCTATACAACACTGCAGAAGCATTATAACTTCCGGTGGCATTGGGGATGTTTGTCAGCTACGGGCTGATTTGAGTTTTGATTTACGCATGGACGAAGGGCTTCAATCTCCTAAATGGAAAGTTGGGGCAGGTTTGGATGCCGGGGTATATCCAATACATGCAGCGTTGATGATGCTGGGTCGGGATACATCAGACCTGGAGTTCTCTGGGGTGCTTGATGATCATGGATTTAAGGAAGATGGAGCCGGACTAATTTATGCCCACTTTAATTCTGGACCTACTGCAGTTGTTTCTTGGAGTCACCTGGTGGAGGGGGCAGAGGAATTGGAGATCTATGGAACTGAAGGCAGGATAAAAGTCTTTGCGCCAGCGCATTGTCCAACAAAGATTTCAACAACTAGAATTTCAGGCGATAGAAGATCGAATAATGTTTCTAAGATGTATGAATTCCCGCTGCCGAGAATTAGGGGTAAATTTAATTATCCCAACTCTGAGGGGCTATACTACGAGGCCCGGATTGTGCAGCAATGTTTGGAGAAAGGTTTAATTGAGTGCCCGGAGCTTCCTCTAGCAGACTCCGTGCGAGCGATTCAGATGGTTGTAGAGTGTGATCACTATATTAAAAGAAGAGCTGCGTGAAGCGAAAGATCTATTGGTTTGGATTGTTATCCTGTTATGGAGCGCTATTTCTTCTAGGTTTTATAGAGGTTTATAAGGCGCCAATTTATCCTCAAATCTTGAATTACTTTTCTGTAACCCCTTCTAAGGGTTCTACCTTTTTCTTTTTGTCTACTTTTTCTGCCTTATTAATGACTCTATCAGGATCTTTATGGGTAAAGAGAGTTAGAGTGATATCGGGTTTGGGGTTGTTTGTCGCTTTTATGGGGGTTGGCTCAATACTATCGGGAGTTTCTGGTTATTATCATTCCTTTCCCACTCTTATTTTAGGAAGTTTTATTTTTGGAATGGGAGCAGGGGGCTGTATGGTACTGATTAATGTAGCAATCCCTCTTTTTGTTCCTCAAGATCTCGCGCGCCAAGGGTATTGTGGGTTGCATAGCACCTATGGAGTTGCATCAATACTATCTCCCTTAATACCTGCATTATCCTATAAATATCATTTTGGTTGGGAAGGGGGGTTCTATTTATTTGGCGGTCTTGCTGCCGTCATTTTTCTATATATTTGTGTCGGCTTATTCAGGAGAAATGGAAGGCATCAAACGGAAGATGGGGGTGTCGATCCCAGCGCCTATCGAGAAAACAGTAAGCGAGATAAAGAGCCAAAAGAATGGTGGATTGCAATTGGGGGTGGATTGATTGTTTCTGCATATAATGGATCTGAACACATCCTTGCTAGTCGACTGGTGTTATTTCTTGATGCAAGGGGTGGTCCATGGGCTGTTGAGGCTGATATTTTACTTTCAATTTTTTTTGGCCTGCTGTGTATTGGAAGGATATTTTTTACCTTTATCCTTCTAAGGGGCAGTGCATTTATTTGGTTGATAATTTCTTTTGCATCAACAGCTGTTGTATTTCTTCTTGGTTATTGGGTTAATCCTTTGTGGTTGCCTGTATGTGGGCTAACACTATCTTACCTTTTTCCCTATACGATGGAGTGGTTAACATGTACCTCAAGAAATCCACCGTTTACTGTTTCATTTTCTCTTGGAATGGGTGGCGTGTTTTTGATATTTGCCCATGCCTTAGTAGGCTGGCTGGATGAGAATTATGGTATACAAACTGCTATCTATATAGTTCCAGTATTTCTTCTGGCGGGAATTGTATTTTGCTCATTGATAGCTTTTATTGAGAGGTTGGTAAAATCTCGGTAAGCTCCTGACAATCCATATTACCTTTATGGCTCAGAAAGAAAGTTAATCCGTTGAAATTCTTAATGTGCAGGGTTATTTAATCCTAACCATTCACTTACAGCTGAATCAGTCTGACTATAAGAGAGTGGTTTGAACGAAAATACTGGCGGGTTGTTAAGGTACCCCCTTCCTACAAGTTGAGACTTAGAAAGCTACTAGATGGTCGGATTGGTGGCGCAGTGTTCAGTATCAAGTCTCGATGGAGAAGCATGTTAGGTTACTCTAACCGCTAGGATAGTAGGTATCATCTAAGTTGATTGGTTTGCAAATAGTGCTTGAAATATATTGACATATTAATTACGCTAAGCGCCTGTAATAGATGCCCAAGCCTTGGGAAATACTAATCTAATATCTTGTCCGGAGTCATTTACGCCGATGAATTAAGCCCTGCGCATAACTGGAACTAAGTTCGCACTCTATCGCTGCGGACCTAATCAATCCTTTGCAGGTGGTGTATCTTCCTCAAGCACCTATCTTCGCTGATAGCAGAAATACGCCGCACGGTCCTATGATCGGAGGGCATATGACAGCTATTTGTACTCTTGAAAACATCTCCCTGATATTTGGGGGCACCCCGATTTTCCATAAAGTAAGCTTGGAATTACCTATTGGAATCACTGGATTAGTTGCACCTAATGGCAGTGGGAAATCCACGCTACTAAGTATTCTTCACGGTCAAACTTCCTTTACTGGTGGTAAGGTATCCTGGAGAAGACGCCATCATCTGGTGAAACAGCTTAATCCCCAACTTGATTTGCGGATCGTCGATTGTCTCGCAGATGGCCATTTGTATGAAGTTTTTTTACGGGTTGAGCAAGGGCATGCATCAGAGGATGATCTGATATCTGTTGCAGACTATTGGCACCTGCCTCTTACTTGGCAACGCCAGCTAGAGGAAGCAAAAATCAATGCGCCATTGGATACGCCTATAGAAAGATTGAGTGGTGGTCAGAGAGCCAAGTTAAGCCTTGCCTGTGCATTTTCTCTCTCAAGTGACTACTTACTGCTAGATGAGCCTAGCAATCATCTTGATCAGAGTGGACGGGAGTGGCTGCAAGAGAAAATCTTAAATCATGCAGGAGGGGCACTGGTCGCTAGCCATGATGTAGAGTTGCTAGAAAATACTGAACAAATAATAGAGATATATCAGCACGGACTGAAAACCTATGGTGGCGCATACAGTGCGTATATGCAACAAAAAGAAACAGAGCAAGCAGCCCTGCTCCAAAGGGCAGAGGGTAATCGAAAAGAGTTCAACCAACTAAATAATGTCAGGCAGAAAAGTCTGCATAGTTTCGCTACTAGACAACGGCAGGGAAAAGGCAAGCGGAACTCTCAAAGTAAGAGTCTTATGGACTCACAAAAAGATCGTGCAGGGAAAGGTCTTGGAAAATTAAAGCGAAAGTTAGAGCAGCGCCAGTTACAGTTAGAGAAAAAAAGAGAGGAAATAAGTAAAATAACAGTAATTGAGTCACAGAGGCTAAGGCCGCAAAAGCTTTCCCTCTCTAAGTGTGATTCTCGCAAATCAATACAATTACATCTTGAAAATTTGCAGCTCCCATATGGTTCTCATAATAAGCCTATATCTTTAACACTCCGCAAGGGGGAACGTTGGAGGATAGCGGGTGGCAATGGTAGTGGAAAATCCACTCTGCTAAAGGTCATAGCTAGCCAGCTAAAAGCTCTAAGTGGCGTCTGTCAAACTCGTGGAAGTTTGTGTTATTTAGATCAGGACTTCAGTTTTCTCAATAAAGAGTTATCCGCCTTAGAGAATCTTTTCTATCTTCACCCCGGTAGAAAAGAATCTGAATGGCGTACCATGCTAGGTAGTTTGCGGCTAAGGGGGGATATGCCGCTGCTGCCTCTCAGGCTCCTAAGTGGAGGGGAGCAACTAAAAGTGGCACTACTTGCCGTTACGCGAGGCACCATTGCCACAGACCTCATACTACTAGACGAGCCAGATAATCATCTGGATCTGGATTCCCGCCAGCTATTAGTAGATGCCATTATGGATTTTTCTGGTGCTGTCTTATTGGTCTCACATGATCTGAGTTTTATTAATGCTATAGGTGTAGATAGTCAGCTTAATTTGGATTGAAGAATCTTTATCGTTTGGTAGGTAAGGGGGTGTTTGTAGGTTGTGTGTTACCGGTGGCAAGCTCTATAGTTGATGATGATACTAGCCTAGTACTTTGTATTTTTATCAATAATCTCTGGACATTTGCTATTGTCGAGAGGCTTTGGAGTGAGCTTTCAACATAATTCCAAATCTTGGATTGGCTAATCTTCCGGGGTGGGGAATAAAGAATGCTGACCAAGTTGTTAATCATAAGTTTGCTAGTCGATCGCCCTTTCAGTAGATGAAATTGTTAAAATTAAAATTTTGGCTAGAGATAAAGATCTTTTTTGTAGTGAAGCTATGTGGATGCGCTTCTTTCCTGCAGTTGAATACTGTCGGGAAATCATTAAAAACGGTGAAATTGGAGAGATTCAACAAGTTAGGGCAGATTTTAGTTTTGATATGATGAGTGATGAAGGCTTGGAGTCACCAACCTGGAGAACAGGGGGTATCTTTGATGCTGGTGTGTATCCTGTTCATCAATCTTTAATGATTTGTGGAGAAAATATTAAAGAGACTGCGTGCGCTGGGATAATTGATGGTTATGGTTTTGGGCAAGTTGCCGCAGGTATGCTCTATGCTCGTTTTGAAGGATCTTTATCCGCAATCTCAGAATGGAGTATTTTATATGAAGGTGCGGAGGAAACCGATATTTATGGGTCGGAGGGTAGAATTAGGTTGCATTCTCCAGCGCATACTCCAACGTGTGTTTCGGTAATTAAGTATGGCGGGAGTCGCCGAAATCCAGATAATACTTTTGAAACACAGGTCTTTCGCCTGCCTAGTATTCCCGGAAAATTTATCTTTCCATGCTCTGAAGGGCTGATTTATGAGGCTGCCGCTGTACAACGGTGTCTTGCTGCAGGACGCACTGAATGCCCTCAAGCTCCTATGGATGAATCATTATTGGCTATTCAGTTATTATCCGAGTGCGATCGTATCATCAAAAGTAGGGAGAACTAGATTCTTACTGCACTCAAATTTGTGATGATCAGGTGAGCTTTTTCTGAAAAGAAATCAGTGGTAATGCTTACTCTATTGAATTTGTTCAGATCAGTTTGTCAAAATTTATAAATGACAATGCCCACCAAAGAGTGGGCAAAGCCAGTTCCAATCCTGTGAGGGCTTGGGAAAACTTAAATCTTACCTACCAGGTCGAGAGACGGGGCTAAGGTTTCCTCGCCTTCCTTCCACTTGGCCGGGCATACCTCACCGGGGTGTTCGGCAACGTACTGGGCGGCCTTGATTTTACGTAGCAGTTCGTTGGCGTCGCGGCCAATACCACCTGCAGTGATCTCAACGATCTGAATACGGCCTTCCGGGTCGATCACAAAGGTGCCGCGGTCTGCGATACCTTCTTCCTCAATCATTACGCTGAAGTTGCGGGTGATAGTGCCGGTGGGATCACCAATCATCGGGTACTGGATCTTACCGATGGTTTCAGAGGAATCGTGCCACGCTTTATGGGTAAAGTGGGTATCGGTGGATACGGAGTAAATCTCCACTCCCAACTTCTTGAACTCTTCATAGTTGTCGGCCAGATCGCCCAGCTCGGTGGGGCAAACAAAGGTGAAGTCGGCGGGGTAAAAGAAGAATACCGCCCACTTGCCTTTGACATCGGCATCGCTGACCTCGTGAAACTCGCCATTTTGGTAGGCTTTGGCGTTGAAGGGTTTAAGCTCGGATTCGATGTAACGGGACATGGGTAACTCCTTAAGTGAATACCGCGTTGTGTCAGTAATTTCTATGGGCTTAATACTATTGATGATTTCATTTTGATAAAAATTAACAATTTAAATGTGTCAGATAGCTTGTCGCTATTTTGCTGTCCTGGGGCTTGACCGGCTTGGTTGTTAGATTGTGGATGGAGACGACATCAGAGATACTCCAAAGACTTACAGCGGGCGCTGAACAGCGCCGCAATGGATATTTGGCCGCAGGACAGTGGTATGCGATTGATACGCTTATTGAAATATGACTTGGCGCGTGAAGCCGAGGATTGGGTCGATGACGGGGTGATTAGCGAGGCACAGGCAGAGCTAATCTGCGCTCGCTACCAGGTGGATTATCGCAGTGCCCGGCAGCGCTCACTGGGTTACAGCGTGTTAGTGGGGCTCGCTTATTTATTTATCGCGCTTGCACTGATCACCCTGATTGGCGCCAATTGGGAAGAAATCCCCCGCGCGTTGCGTATGGGCGGTTTGATTGCGGTCACGCTGGTCACTCAGTGTGTTGCCTTGCGAGCTTATTGCACAGGGGACCGCCGTGCCGGCGAAGGGCTCTTTCTGCTGGGGAACTTCTTTTTTGGTGCCGCGATAATCCTGATCGCACAAATCTACCATCTGGGTGAGCATATGCCCGATGGAATCTTCTGGTGGGCACTGGGCTGTCTGCCATTTGCCTTGATTACCCGCAGCCCTTGGCTGGCCATTCAGGTGAATGTGCTGGCACTGCTGTGGTTCTTTTTACAGGTGAGCATGGGCTATTACCCGGCGCTCTTCCCGCTCTTTATAGCGCTATCTCTCTATGTACTTTTACGCGGGAGAGCGAGCACCATTCTTATGCTGCTGCTTGTGGTGAGCATCGGCTTCTGGATCGAATTCTCGCTATCGGAATTTTGGCGTGACGAGGAGCTGGGCGCGGGGTTGAAATTTCATTCAGAGAATCTGGCGGTGGCGGTCTCCCTGTTTATTCTGCTGTATACCTTTAGTCATTGGCTGGCCCTGAGGGCTTCGCCGGTGGCCAAGGACTACGCTGCGGTGATCTCGGTGTGGTGTCTGCGTTTTGCCCTGGTCAGCTTGTTGGTATTCAGCTTCGCACAGCCTTGGGAGGCGTTGCTTGAGGCCGATTGGCAACACCGGTTGTCTATGTGGCTGGTGGTGGCTGTGATGGCCACTGTTACTCTGCTGTTGGCATTGCCGGCCAGGCACTTGATATCGAGCGGTTTGCTCTATGTGTTCTTTATTGGTGCCCTCATCACTGTCAGCAGCAGTGATAACCAAGACTTGGCGATGTATTTGCAAGTGGCTACCAATTTCGCCCTTATTGGCTGTGGTAGCTGGTTAATTTACCGGGGTATTCACGATGGTATTTCCCATTATTTCTTCCTTGGGGTGATGTCGATACTGATCACTGCATTGCTGCGTTATATCGATCTGATCGGTGATTACCTGGGGGCTTCGCTGATCTTTATTTTATTTGCGGGCCTGTTATTGGGAGCAGCCAAGTACTGGAAGTACCACCAGGGCAGGGAGGGAGCACAATGAAAAAGGGACTGACTTTTGCCTTGGGTATGGCGATAGCTGCACAGTTTTTGATTCTGGTAGGCATGTATGTAAAGGCACAGGTGCCGCTTTGGACTGGAGAGCCAATCCGGGTAAAAACGATACCGGTAGACCCCCGCTCCTTGTTTCGCGGCAACTATGCGCGCTTGAATTACGACTTTTCCCGTATTGCCAAGTCAGCCTTAACGGAAGAGCGCCGCATACGAGAGGGGGAGGTGGTGTATGTCTCCTTGAAAAAATCCCCCTCAGGGCTTTATGAATTTTCTGCGGCGAGCCTGGAAAAACCGATCGAGGGGATATTTATTAAGGGGCGGATTGTCGGTGCTAATCCCTGGAGTGCAGAGCAATTTTACCGCATCAAGTACGGTATAGAGGCCTACTTTGCCCCCAAAGAAAAGGCCCTGCAGTTGGAGCGGGAATTACGCGATGGTGGGATTGCCGAGCTTATGGTAGCGCCCAGTGGTCAGGTGAGCCTCAAGAGTGTAATAGGGGGCGGCTGAGTCACTCACTTTAAGCTCTGGAGTTGTAACGCGAGGCTGTATTGGGCCAAGAGTCGAGGGAAAAAAACAGCTCTAATGAATGGAGTCAGAATCTATGTCACAGGGAAAAAAGCGCCAGATAAATATCTTCAGCACCATGATGTGGGTGCAGGGGGCTTGCCTGTTGTTGGCAGTGATCGGACTTTGGCTTTCCGATGTGACGCTATCACCAGCAAGAGGCGACCCGTGGAGTTCTATTGCCTGGGGAGTCTTGGGCGCACTGTTTAGCTTTGCTGTGGTTGTGGCATTGACCCGCGCCCATCATCGCGTGGGGCGTACTCTGCGTTGGTACTGTGCCCAGCTGGCGCCAATTTTCTGCAAAATGCCCTTGGCCCAGGTGGTACTGTTGTCTCTCGCCGCAGGTGTTTGTGAGGAGTTGTTATTTCGTGGCTTTCTGCAAACCTGGCTGTCGCAACTGAGCTCCCCGCTGCTGGGGTTGCTCGGAGCTTCTTTCGTGTTTGCCCTTCTTCACTGGGCTTCGCTGATCTATGTGCTGCTAATTTTCGCATTTGGCTTAATCCTTGGTTTTGTCTACCAAGCCAGCGGCAGCCTATTGGGGGTGGTTGTCTGGCATGCCCTCTACGATTTTTTTGCTCTGGCCACACTTGCCTATTACCCGAAAGTACTGGGTGCGGATCGGTGGCTGGCCAAGTAACAAGCGCATTTCAGTGGTTGAGTGTGTCAGCCTTACAGCAGGGTATGCGCTAGTAGTAGGGTTAGTAGGGCGGTCATGGTAAAGCCGATCAGCGCTAGCAAGCCATCGTGAGCCACCAAGGCCAGCCCAAAAATAGTGAGGGCGAAGCCCGCTGTAGTGGCCGAAAAGGGCACCAGCTCCATCAGCGGCATCGTCAGGGCGATAAGCGAGCAAGTAGTGGCAATAGCATAGGTGCCACTGCGCTTTACCAGAAAATGCAGGCGTGGCTGCATCCAGCGATCGGCAAACTCTGCCGGTCGCCTCAACCAGTGCAATGCTCGGGTCAGCTTCTTCTTGGAAATCGAACGGTTTAATAGCCACTGAGGCAGCCATACATGTTTGCGCCCCAGTAACAGCTGAATGGCCACTAGTAGGAGTAATGCTGCCATGGAGGTAGATATGCCGGGCACGCCGCTTAGGGGGGAAAATAGAATCAATCCCACCACCAGCAGAAAGGGTGCATAAGAACCGAGCCCTACGGCATCTATTACCAACTCTAGGGAGACCCGTTCAGTATGCTGGCAGCTGGCTTCTATGTGTTCCAGCAGCTGGCATAGGCCGGTAAATTCCTGGGGCATAGGCTTAGGCTTCAATGCCCATTACTGATTGATCGGACAAGAACGGTGAGTCGGGATCTTCCATCCGGGATCTTCCATCTGGGATCTTCCATCTGGGATCTTCCATACTGGCGCTTATGCCGGTGATAGGCTACGTAGATAAGCAGCAGGGAGGGGGCTAAAGACAGGAGCAGTCTAGATAAATAGTGCACAAACAACAGCATGGCGTTCACCGCAAAGGGAATCCTATAGAGATAGTCTGTGCCGCCAAAGCCGCAAGCGCCAGCCCAAAAGGGCGCTAGTTGGAAAACAATTCATCCAGAGTGAAGGTTTCTTGGCCTTTGCCCTCTTTAAGACTCTCTCTCACCATCTTTGCCGCTACCTGAGCCCCCTCAATTGGGCGATAACGCTGTAGTCCGGGGAGTCGGCAGATCCAGGGTAATAATATGGCGCCAATTTTCTCTGCTGGACGGGAATCGCCCCGCTCACCTAAAAGTAGGGAAGGGCGAAAGATACTGGTTCGTACAAAGGGCAAAGATAAAACCTTCTGTTCAAGTTCCCCCTTCATTTGCAAGTAGGCATTGCCACTTTTGGCATTGGCACCGCTAGAGGATACCAGCAGGTAATGCGACACTCCATTATCCGCAGCGAGCTTTGCCGCCTGGTATTGATACTCCACATCCACCTTATGTTGTTGCTCCAGGCTGCCGGCTTGTTTTTTGGTAGTGCCAAGGCAGGAAAAAAGCAAGTCACCATGGAATAAGTCTGCATAGTCCGTCAGATGTTCAAAGTCCACAATTTCATTGCGTACCTTGGGGTGGCGAATAGGGACATTTCGGCGGGTAAGAGTGATTATCTCATCGATAGCGGATTCCTTTGACAACAGTTCAACCAGTTCACTGCCAATCAGTCCCGTTGCACCGATAATAATTGCCTTCATTATAAAAATTTCCGATTCATACATTTGCCAATTAGCTGATGATCCACTATTTAGGGGTGGGGTTGTCAAGTGTATTGGTCCCTTTCCCCGCTGTAAATTTTCCGACTATTTTTTTAAATAAATGGGCGATTTATTTAAAAAATTAATTCTAAAAATAAATGTAGAAATGTTTGCTTATTACATATTAATCTCCTTCGTCATTGTTGGTGAAGGTATCAACCCTTTTAGGGAGTCGGATTGAACAATGCTATTTGATTACTCGAAACAGAAGTTGCCTATTCGTGAAGGTCTACGTGAGGCAAATTTAAAAGCCTGGCAGTTTATTGGGGAGACCGGCAATTGGTGGTCTGCCCTGCAGCACCTTGCCATTGCCAGAGAGGTGCGTGCAGCACATGAATGTGCATTTTGCCGAGAGCGGAAGGAAGCGCTTTCACCTTATCAGGTGGAGGGGCGGCATGAATCTAATTCGGAACTTTCTGAAGTTATTGTCGATACAGTTCACCGTATAGTGACAGACTCCTCCCGCTTAAGTGAAGAGTGGTTTAAAAGACTAGTACCCTCAGAAATCTCTAAGGGACAGTATGTGGAGTTGGTCGCTGTAGTTGTATTTGTCATGAATGTGGATACCTTCCATCGGGCACTGGGTTTACCTTTGGAGGCATTGCCAGAAATTCAAACTTTAGTGAATGAATCGCCATCGCAATATATTCCCGAAGGCCTGGAAGAGGGTGCAGCCTGGGTGCCAATGATCGGCAAGGGCCAGTGTGCCGAGGAGGAGCAAGATTTATATAGGGATGTCCCGAAGCCCACTAATGTGCTTAGAGCTTTGAGTTTGGTACCAGAGGCGGTGCGTTGTCAGCGCTATATGGAGAATCGTTATTACTTTTTACCCTCTGAAGTCATGCAGGTAGGTGAGAGTCACGATCGTGCGCTATCTCGTATAGAAATTGAGTTAGTCGCTACCAGGGTGTCGATGAATAACGAGTGTTTCTATTGTTCGGCATCTCACGCAATGTTACTGCAAGTAAGCGGAGAGGTGCAGGGTAAGCAGCAAGATATCACCAACTTGCTCACTTCGGAAAGAGCGGGAGCTAGTGAAAATAATAGACCTGGTAATGGGGGAATATCCGGGGAGCATGCGGAGCTTATTGGTTTTGTGGACGCTGCTATGGGGGATGATAATCAGCAACTTGTCCTCGCCAGGGAGAAGTTATCCAGGGAGCATGGTGATTCTGCACTGGTGGATACGGCCGCGCTAATTGGCAGTTTCCAGCGTATGAATCGTATTGCCAGCGCCACAGGAATAGAGCTGGATAGAGAAGTAGATCTGTTAAGTCAGCAGGCACAAAGTCAACTGGCGCTGGATACATATGCCCAGGCAAGTGAGACGACGGCCGGGGGTAAGGCGTTGGGGTGGCTGTTTGCCAAGGTTCGTCCGATTTTGTTTAAAATGGTGGGGAAAAGAGCCAGGGATAGGGCTTAAGTAGCAAGCTACTCACCCTTTGGAATAGTGAGCCAGATTCAATTGATAAAATGCTTATGGTGGGCTAACAAGCCCATATGCCAATGAGGATGAGTCGCCAACCGTTATAATCGTTATCGGTATAGTGTGGATCTTGATAGACCCGCTTCAATAGTGGGTTCAACGGTCCTCTCAAGGTTTGGTGCAGTAAATATAAAGCAAGGTGCACCACGGAGAAATTGAGTGTAATCATTCCTGGCAAAACCTTCTGGTCAATCTTGGTGCAAAATTTAATGAGCCAACAGATATAGTACATTTACCCAAAAGTACTTCACTGGGCTGATGGCTGCCCTGCATCTCCTGCTTGCGCATAGGCATACGGTCTATGCGCTGAAAAATTTCTACAGGGGAAAAGGTAACTGTACGATATTTTTCTCTGCCATCCTTGCCAATTAGCACAACTTGTTCACTATTTCCCTTAAAATATTCATCGCGAATATTTTTACCAAAATCCCCAGTAATTTTTCCTGCATAATTCGTTTCAATTTTGTCACCTGAAAATAAAAACCAAAGAAGTTGCCTCTCAGCAAATTGTGGCCCCAGCTTGAGCAGTGACTCTAGGGTTTCAGGGGGCTTTGGTGGGTTTGCTAGCAGTAAAATACGATTTTTCCATTGAAAATCTTTGAGGTTACTTATAGCTGTTTCTTCAGCGGCAAGCTGTAAGGATTGAATAAGTAATAGCAAGAAAAATAGTATACGCATTATCACAACTCTGCTATTTAGATTGCTAAATACATTGGAGTTTAGCTGAGTGAACTCAACTAAGCTTAAGTAGTACCCTTTGTGGCACTCCCAAAGAAACGGTTTTGGGTGACCCTTTCAAGCTTACCGGTTTTTGTAATCAGGTTTTAGGATAAAAAAATCGAATCTGAGATAGATTAGCGTATTGCATGGTGTGGTTGAACTCCCCTGGCCTAACAATCAAACTGGAGTTTCTGAAGCTGGTACCATTTATGGCGCATATGCAGGAGCCTACCCAGCAGTCAAACCGTTTAGGCCTATTAGCCATTTATGTTGCCCTATTTATCATTGCGATTGATATCAGTGCATTCTCCCCGGCGATTCCCGCAATAGAAAGGGAGATGAATATGAATATTACTACCTCACAGTGGGTAATTAATGGCTATGGGCTGGTTTTTGGGGTAATGGTTGTTACCGGTGGCCGTATTGCCGACATTATTGGGCGGCGCCGTACCTTCATCATTGGTGCGTGTATATTCCTTATCTTTTCCCTACTCGGAGGGCTAGCTGTAAATGTTCCAATGCTGTTGGCCGCCAGGGCTGCAATGGGTATTGGGGCCGCCTTAATGTGGCCATCAATTCTGGGGATGGCATACAACCTTATGCCAGAAGAACGCGCTGGGGAAACCGGCGGATTAATTATGGCCATCTGCGGTCTTGCCAATACTTTGGGGCCAGTAGTAGGGGGAGTGTTGGCAGATCTACTGAGTTGGCGCTGGCTATTCTTTTTCAACTTGCCCATCGCTACTGCGGCGGTCTATATGTGCTGGAAATATATCCCGATAGATACACCTTATGACCCAAACGAAAAAATTGACTATTTGGGGGTTTTGACCCTTACGGGTTCTTTGTTAAGTTTTCTCTTGGCCTTAAATTTCGCTTCTGAAAATGGCTTTATGAATCCCTTGGTAGTGGGGTTATTAACCTCCTTTTTTCTGTTTACGATTGCTTTTGTACTGATTGAAACAAAAGAGCGAGATTTCGCCCTGATACCTCAGGATATCATTAAGAATAAGCGATTCTTTGCAGCAGGAGCTGTTACCCTTTTTACCTCCGTAACTTTTTTTTCCGTGATCCTGTATTTGCCACAATACTTAACCAATGTGCGGGGTTTCTCTACTATTCAGTCCGGCTTGTCCCTGGTGCCCATGATGGTCGCTTTTGGCATAATGTCCTTTATTGCAGGTAAATTATATTTGCGTACCGGAGGGAAAATATTGGTATGTGTTGGAATTTTGGGCATGAGCCTGGGGATGTTTTACTTGTCCAGGTTGGGAGAAGGGTATAACTACATCTTAGGGCTGATTATATTAGGCGCTGGCCTGGGGCTCTTTAACCCCTCGACAACCACAATGGTTATTGCGGTTGTAAATCCCAACCGCGCTAGTTTAGCCAGTGCCATTATCTATATGCTCAAAATTACCGGTGGAGCGGTAGGGCTTGGTGTAAATGCGGCAATATTGGGTTTCTCTCCAGATATCACATCGGGTATTAGCTTGGCATTTGAGGTTAACGCCTGCTTTGCTTTTGTGGGCTTTGTTGTTGCGTTCATGTTTATGAGCGCTCCTAGAATTCCAGAGCGGGAAGGCGGGTAATCACTGAAGTGCAAGACCATGTGATGAAAGTGAAGGAAGCTGCGAATCTATCCGATTGGCTTGCAGAATTGCTGAGGGATTTACAGTGGTGAGTCAGCTACAGATTTCCAGAGGGCAGGTTTATGGCTTATTTGCTGCCGCTCTGGCCTTATTTATGGTCGCGATTGATATGAGCGCCTTCTCCCCTGCATTGCCAGCTATACAGCGTGAGTTTGGATTTGATATCACCACTTCGCAATGGGTGATTAATGGTTATGTACTTGTCTTTGGTATTTTGGTGGTCACTGGCGGTCGCATAGCGGATATCTATGGCAGAAAACGTGCTTTTATGGTGGGAACGGCTATTTTTGCTCTCTGCTCATTATTTGGTGGCCTCGCTATTGATATGGCCATGTTGCTGGTAGTCCGCTGTCTGATGGGGATAGGTGCAGCGTTAATGTGGCCCTCTGTTATAGGTATGACCTATAGCCTGGTTCCCAAAGAGTATGCTGGGCAGGTTGGTGGGGGCTTGATGGCAGTATTGGGGGTGGCAAATATTGTTGGGCCTGTGGCTGGAGGGGTGTTGGCTGAATATTTAAGTTGGAGGTGGATTTTTTTTATAAATATTCCTCTTGCGATTACCATAATTTGTTTTTGCTGGAAGTCAGTTCCTGATGATGTTCCCAAAATTTCACAGGAGAAGATAGATTACCTGGGAGTTTTGACGTTGAGTATTTCTCTGTTCAGTCTTTTGATTTCTTTGAATTTGGCTGCCGAAATTGGTTTCAGAGATCCATTGGTGATCTATCTGATAATGCTATTCTTAGTGTTCATCTGCTTGTTTATTATTGTGGAAAAGCGCAATCAAGAGGTTGCATTAATTCCTGCTGATATTGTCTCTAATAAAACATTTTCTCTGGTAAGTTTGGTTACTCTTTTATCGGCAGTGATGTTTTTTGCCGTTATTTTGTTTTTGCCTCAGTTTTTAATTGAATATCTGGGGTTTACTGCAGTTCAGTCTGGTATAGGAATGATCCCCATTATGGCAACCTTTGCCCTGACCTCCTATCTATCGGGTGTTCTGCATAAACAGCTGGGGGCTAAATTGTTGATATGTGGGGGGCTTGTCTGCAAAGGCGCTGGAATATTTTCACTATCTTATCTGAACAAAGAAACAGAATATCTTGAACTTATACCCGGATTGATTATTTTGGGGATTGGCATTGGCTTGTTCAATCCGGCGGTGACTACCGCTGCGATATCAGTTGTAGATTCTGCGCGCTCAAGCTTGGCGAGTGCGATTCTTTATATGTTCAAGATTGCAGGAGGTGCCTTGGGCTTGGGAATCAATGCGGCTATTGTAGGTTTTGCGCCAGATGTGGTGAGTGGTATTGGTTGGGCCTATACGGTAAATGCTTATTTTGCTCTTAGTGCGTTTGTGATTGCTGTTTTCTTTCTTCCCGGGCAGTTACCAAAAGCCTTCTCGAGACGGCAGTAATAATGAAATTTAATCGTTTTAAAAGATCCTATGTTGGGTTCGTAAATGTGATCAGGAGAGTGGTTTGATAATGTGTTGAGTTCCATTTGAGATCTAGTGCGCAGGAGGTTTCAATTAATGCCCGCGCTAAATTCTACTCTAGGAAAGGAACAATATTTAGGGCTCGCGGCCTTATCAGTGGCTGTGTTCCTTGTGGCAAATGACTTTACGGCTTTTGCTCCTGCATTACCTGCTATTGAAAATGAATTTAATGTAGACATTACCACTTCCCAGTGGATTATTAATGGCTATGCGCTGGTCTTTGGGGTGCTGATCATTACTGGTGGTCGGCTTGCTGATCTCTACGGTAGAAGAGGTGTATTTTTTTGCGGTACCCTGATTTTTATATTTTTCTCCATTTTAGGCGGATTGGCAGTTAATGCTAATATGCTGTTGATTTCCCGAGCTTTGATGGCAGTTGGGGCAGCGTTGATGTGGCCATCAGTTCTGGGGATGACCTATAACTTGATGCCCGATGACCGCTCTGGCCAGGCTGGCGGGCTGATTATGGCAGTTTGCGCATTTGCTAATGCCGTAGGCCCAGTACTGGGAGGAATACTGGCAGACCTTTTAAGCTGGCGGTGGATTTTTTTAATCAATATCCCTATAGCATCAATCGCACTATTTGTCTGCTGGAAAGTAGTTCCGTTTACACCACCAGAGCAGACAGAAGAGAAAATTGATTATCCAGGTGTAGCAACACTTTCTATTTCACTATTTGGGCTATTGTTTGCGTTGGATATTTCTGGGCAGATTGGCTTCAAGCATCCATTGGTTATTACATTGTTGACGATATTTCTAGTTTTTATATGTTTATTTTCCGTTATTGAATGTCGCATAGGGCGTACTGCATTGGTTCCGGGTGATGTTATCGGCAATAAAAAATTTCTTTCAGCAAGTGTTGTTACCCTGTTAGTCGCTGTTTTATATTTTTCAGCCTTACTTTATATTCCGCAGTTTTTGACAAAAACACAGGGGTATAGCGCGATGCAATCTGGTATGTCATTGACTCCATTGATGGTTGTTTCGGGAATCTTTGCTTATATATCAGGGCGTTTTTATGAGCTGATTGGGCCAAGGTGGTTGGCTGGGGTAGGCACACTCTGTATGTGCGTAGGGATGTTTATGTTGTCTCATCTAAGCGACCATACCGGGTTCATTAGCCTTTTGCCGGGTATGATGATGCTGGGTATAGGCATTGGCCTCTTTAACCCTGCAATTACCACTGCTGCAATCACTGCTGTATCACCAAGTCGAGCCAGTTTGGCCGGAGCCGTATTATATATGTTTAAAATTGCTGGAGGTGCCATTGGTCTTGGGATGAATGCGACTATTGTGGCTTTTTCACCAGATATCTCTTCAGGTATTGACCGGGCGTTTACGGTTAATGCTTATCTTGCACTTGCAGGGTTGATAGGGTGCCTGTTTTTTGTGGCTGCTAGCGAGCAGAAGGAAGTATCTACTTAACTGAATTTTATCTTTTCTTCGACTTATAGGTTTAGAGTCGTAGCGAAAAAATATTTCAAATATTTTAATCTTGCTTTTGAATAATAAAAATACTTAAAAAATAATTTTATAATTCAATGGTCATCCCAAAGAAGAGCTATCTCTAGGGGTTTCGGAAAGGGTTCTGCAGTAGTCAGAATGATACTTTTTATTTTGCCAGTCCTTGGCCTATAAAAAACAATAGGTTTCTAAATTATCGAGACCGTGATTGATAGAAGTTTTATGAGTTGTTTTAAGGTGCAGATTTTCAACAAGTAATCATGTTATAGGTTCTATCCTGGGAAAATAAATATGATCGGTATAAGTCTTTCTATAAATTATAGGAGCTCTTGGGGCTGTCATTTCAAGGTAGAAGCTACACTTCTCAAGTACTCGCTCTGAAGTAAAATGATTTTTGGTTACTACCTTTCTGTAGTGGGCGATACCATGCTCTAAGGTTGCCCATTCCATCAAGGCTGTCAATGATTCGGTACTATACTTTTTTCCGTGAAATTCAGGTAGCAATAAATAGCCAACTTCGGCGATACCATTCTCTACTGGAAGCCTAGTAACGCCTATTTATTCGCCTGAATTTTGATCTGAAATAAACAAGCACAACCACGCATTGGCGGTGGCTTTCCAGGGGATCAGGTCCTTCTTCCTGGTTTCCAAGCTGATTGCACCTTAAATCGCTTAATAAGATCCTGAATCTTGGGGCTCATACAGCTTGCGGATTCTATTTCTTGATATACCCTGTCAGTTGCTCGTTTACCTGCGTCTAGAAGTATCTGCGCTGTTTGTTTTTCTGTTAGTTGGGGCCTTTTCTCTTTAAGGTATTGAGATGACATACGTGTGACCAGTTCATAATTTGCCAGGAATGAAGCTAGCTCTGGTTTTTTAGGTTGGTAACACTTACCAGCAGCGGCACTAGACAAGGTAAAGTGTTCATACATCTTAAGGATCTCAGGCGTACTCTGGGTAGTGGAGTTCGAACTGGATAAGAGTACGATGGATAGAGTTATTATGAATTGCATAACATTTCCATATGCTCAATGGTCTGCACTTATTTTAACTTAGAAATCTTAGTTTTTACACTGCTTGAATAATTGCTTTCACTATGAGGTGGCTTACTTGGCTGGAAAATAGATTTTTTGGTTTTACCAGAAATACCAAGTAGCCATCCATTTTATCTCTATAGTATTTTTGGCCATCTTTGAGTTCACATTTACTACTGAGAGAGTAGGGAGATGAAAAGCTTCTTTTTAGATTCCATCCTTTCTTTCATGGATTCAGGGTTTCTTATAAGTTCCGCAATCTCTTTAAAGGAGTTTGCTTGCAATTCAACATCACAAGCGCCACCTAATGTCTTGCAGCTCATAGTTTTCATATCGAGCTCCTTTTGTGAAAGA
This sequence comes from Microbulbifer mixtoriginis (SeqCode), assembly GCF_052467705.1. Taxonomy (NCBI): domain Bacteria; kingdom Pseudomonadati; phylum Pseudomonadota; class Gammaproteobacteria; order Cellvibrionales; family Microbulbiferaceae; genus Microbulbifer; species Microbulbifer mixtoriginis (SeqCode). Next base: position 3,266,274 of record NZ_CP174322.1, on the reverse strand, counting down.
CAATTGATTTTTGGGAGGGCTAATTTTAGGACAACTGTAGATTTGAAGAGGTGAAGGTGGAGAGGTAAAGATTGGGAGACTTGAGCGATAGATGGTATTGCTAAGCTTGCTGCAGCTCTTTGAGAGGGCTTTTGTGTGTACTTATGGGTATTAACGGGCCTTACAAAGGGCCATGTGGCCACAGTTATTAGACTCAAAAATCTTATGCGTGCCTAACCATTACCTTAATAGTAATATCTTGCGCTTGTTTGAATGCTCGTGATAGAGACTAATTGTAGTGGTCTAATCCTTCCGAGCACTTGGCTTCTTTGCACCCGTGATAAAGGGATTTTTGAAGTTCATTAAGTTCGCTTGGTGGGATGGTGAGAATAAGCATGAATTGCTTCCTTAGGTATTAGTCATGGACTTCTTGATATTATGATGAAGTCTAGTTAATAGAGTCTTCACGAGGCTTGTTGCTTAAGCCATTGTCGAGGGGAGCATCCCACGCAAGCTTTAAAGGCGCGTGACAAGGCGGCTTCGCTTCCATAGCCAACTTCCTCTACCACCAGTTTGAATGGCAAGCCCTGTTTCAAAGCGCGCTGTACTAACGATATCCGCCAACGCTGCAAGTATGCAGCTGGAGTGGTGCCAACTTGATCACGAAAAGATCTGGCAAATACACTCCGCGACATGCCAGCTTGTTGGGCCAGCTCTTCTAAGGACCAGTCATGTGCGGGCTGTTCATGTATGGCAATCAGCGCTAAGCGCAAGCGTGGGTGTGCCATACCAGCCAGCATACCAACCTGTGTCAACCCTTCCTCCATCAAGTGCCGAAGTACCCGAATTACTATGACTTCGAATAGGCGATCCAGTATTGCCTGGCGACCACAGTTTTGGGCAAAAGCTTCTTCAAAAATCAGGTCCAGTACACTTTTTGAATCGGATATAGCTGACAATGGAAGGCAGATAAAGTCGGGCAGGGCTGCCGCTATAGGATTGCCAGGGCCGCCATCAAAGCTGAGGTTGGCACAGGCAAAATCTGCCCCACTCCTGGAGTCTGTAATAAAGCGATGTGCTAACGGTCGCGGGTAGAACAGCAGACTGGGCTCTGAAATCTGCAACTTCGGACCACTGCTGTGGTTGACTTCGACAGTGCCCTGGCGAATCAAGTGGAGCTGTCCCATATCACCGTCGCCATTTAGCCCATTAATACCGCATAAAGTGCCTGTGTGGAATACGCGTGCTGTGATTGAGAACTTATCCAGCAGGGCAGCCAGCCGATCCCCCATTCCGATACTCCTGGTTAAATTATAAAGACTTATTGTTACATATCGTCCCATTTCTGGGGGTAAATTTAAACCCGTTGACAGATATGAGCCCCGGCTCTTCACAGAACCAAGGAGTATTAGCATGCAGTTAGAAAAAGTCCTCTACACAGCCGAGGCTACCGCTACAGGTGGTCGGGAGGGGCGAGCACTATCAACTGATGGTGCCCTCGACGTCCAACTTTCAACACCACGAGAACTTGGTGGTGCAGGTGGTAACGGCACCAATCCTGAACAGCTATTTGCGGCAGGCTATTCCGCCTGTTTTCTGGGTGCATTGAAGCATGTCGCAGCTCAAGAAAAAATCACTCTGCCAGATAGTTCACGGGTTACCAGCAAGGTCGGCATAGGCCCGATACCCACAGGTTTTGGCATTCAGGTGGCGCTGTGTATCAGCTTGCCCGGACTGACGGAGACTGTGGTGCAGCTGCTAATTAACAGGGCCCATATCGTATGTCCCTATTCAAATGCAACCCGTGGAAACATTGATGTATACCTTATGCCTGCTGAATAAGTGGCCGGCATTTTCCAATACCTGATTTAAATGCTTCGAAGGAGAAGCCAGTATGAATCCCTTAACTCGTAAGATAGGTGCTCTTGGAATAGCTCTCCTTACTACATTCAGTGCAATACAATCTTCAGCTGACTCAAAATCTAGTAAAGCTGCCGAGTCTGCTAATAGTTATTCTAAGACAGCCAGCACCATCACCACCCGTGATGGAGTGCAGCTTTACTACAAGGATTGGGGGCCAAAGGACGGGCCGGTTGTAACCTTCAGCCATGGTTGGCCACTAAGCTCGGACAGCTGGGAGTCGCAGATGATATTCCTGGCATCCAAAGGTTATCGCGTTGTGGCGCATGACAGGCGAGGGCACGGCCGCTCCAGCCAGCCCTGGGACGGTAATGATATGGATCATTACGCAGATGATCTGGCAGCTGTCATCAAAGCGCTGGACCTGAAAGATGTGACCCTGGTGGGTTTTTCCACCGGTGGCGGTGAAGTCGCGCGCTATATCGGCCGACATGGTACAGGTCGCGTTAAGAAAGCCGCGCTGATCTCAGCCGTGACACCGCTTATGCTTAAGACCAACACCAACCCGGGTGGTTTGCCGCTGGAAGTATTTGATGGTATCCGTAAAGGGTCCCTGGAAAACCGCTCTCAACTTTACCTGGATATCGCATCTGGACCATTCTTCGGATTCAACCGTCCAGATGCAGAGCCCTCACAAGGTTTGATTCAGTCATTCTGGGCGCAGGGAATGCGAGGTGGACACAAGAATACCTACGATTCTATCGCTGCCTTTTCGGCTACAGATTTCCGTGGGGACCTGAAGAAATTTGATGTGCCTACGTTGATAGTTCATGGGGATGACGACCAGATTGTTCCCATCGACAATTCGGCCCGTGCCGCAGCAAAAATTGTCCGCAATGCCAAGTTGGTTGTTTATCCCGGTGCGCCGCATGGCCTTGCCGACACTCATAAAGAGCAACTCAATCACGACTTGTTGAAGTTTTTACAGGACAGGTAATTAGCACCAGGAGTGCCCTGCGAAAGCAGGGCAGCCTCCAAGAATACTTTTTTAGTTTTGACAATATTGGCCATACCTTCGCAGTTAGAAAATGGGTGTAAATTAAATGCGTGATATAGCAATTGTAGGTGGCGGTTAATCGGGCCTGCATCGAAGCCTCGCCCCTTTGTGATGGCTCGTAAAAACTTCCTGCTGGTGTCTTCGGTCAGTGACTCTAAAGCATTAAGCCTGCACTTCAGTTTGATCCACACTGCTAATCCGTTGAGGATTATGAGGCATTGCTGTCCCAGAAATATTCAACTTGAGAAGGTTGGGCTGGCAATAGTCGCGTTGCGTAATATAAGAACGTTGCTAGTAAGAAAGGTTGGCACAGGCTGCATCCCTATATATTTATCGATTAACAACACTCTCTTGGGATTTTCTGGCTGGCCATTCAACGACCCAACTTGAATGCCTTGAATAGAGTCCTCACTTGGTCCTAGTGAGATCGCTTACATAAAATATAATGAATTAGAGTGCATGTGAGAAATCTATGCAGCATAAGTTGGAATGGGTGATTGCCGTAATCGTATTAGTATGTGCCACATCTTTGCAGGGTGCTTCCGCTCAAAATGTCGAAGAAGCTGCGCCCTCGTACTCATATTGCTTACGTCCATCATTATTCGATTGGCCAGGTGGTTTGAAGCACGCCTTTCGGGAGCGTGGGATAAAAGTCGATGCTTGGCTTACACAATTCTACCAAGGTGTGCTCACAGGAGATGGCGACAAGACTTGGCAGTACGGTGGTAAAGGAGACCTAATCGTAAATCTGGATATGTCGAAGCTGGGTCTGTGGCGAGGCCTGTCAGTCAATGTGCACCAGGAATGGATTTTTGGTGATGATGTGAATGACTTGGGGAATGGGGAGTTATTGCCGTTTAATACAGCGCTCGCTTTTCCACGACTCGGTGGCAGTGATCGCGAAACTTCCATTACTCTATCGCAAGCCATCGGAGATCGCTATTCGCTCACCTTAGGCAAGTTTTATATGTTTGATGTAGCCGCTAAGAAGCCTCTAATCGGCGGTGGCGGCCTGGATACTTTCATGAATATCGGACTTGCGGCCCCAATTAGTGGAGTAACTCCACCATACTTGTTTGGCGCTATTGGGAAGGTCAAGGCCGATTATGCAACCTTTACATTAATGGTTTATGATCCCCGCAACGCGCAGATGAAGGAGGTAATCAGGAGTCCCTTTGCTGAAGGCAAAACTACAAGCCTTTCAGCAACTTTCCCTACCAAGATAAACGATCAAAAAGGTTTTTATACTGTGCGCGGCGTGTACAGTTCGAAAAAGGGGCTGAATCTTTCGACTATTCCCTCGCTTCTCGACCTTCCTGCAGCGTCCGAATCCATCCTCACGCGGAAAGGTTATTGGTATCTAAGTACCAGTGTGCAGCAATATCTTTATCATTACCCAGGCAACCCGGATATTGGATGGGGCCTCTTTGCGGAAGGCGCAATTTCCGATGGAAACCCTAATCCCCTTAAATGGCATTTTTTAGCTGGCGTCGGTGGGCAGGGGTTGTTTCCTGGCCGGCAGCAGGATCGTTGGGGGATCGGTTATTTTAAATATGGATTAAGTAACCAACTGATCAAGGGGCTGGCAAGGATCGGTTCTACCATGCCATTCAATCCCGAGTTCTTTATCAGGGATGAACAGGGCATAGAACTTTTCTACAACATGCACTTGGCGCCTTGGCTACGCATCACGGGCGACCTGCAATGGGTCAGGCCACATGAACTGAGTCGCAAGAGGATTTCTGTTGCGGCCCTGCGATGGCAGATACGTTTTTGAATTGAGACACAGTGTGAAACTGATCGACCTATCGATCTGATGATACTGAATGACCGTCTACTCAATGCCGAGCCTTAGGAACATCCACAAAACCGATATTCTAGTTACCTCTATTATGGGCGAAAGATGTGCATGATACCGTAGACTGGGAATGGATGTTTTGGAAGTTCGGTGCTGAATTCTGATGGAAATGGTACTGCCGCGGACCGCGACGGCTTCTGCAGTCGTGTAGATATTGCCGTTGATAAAGGCAGGGACAGCGGTTTCGGCCACAGGAATGCCTGCTTCCGATTGCTTGGTCACCAAGGAGTTGGAGTACGGTTTCTCGGAATAACCGGAGAGCGCAAGGACGAGGCCAAGCGCTGATTCCAAACAGATACCAGATTCGAAACAGGCCTACCTCCCTGAGGGGTATTGCACAGTTTCGCGCGACACCTGGGCTGCTCAGCTCGTCGAATTTTGTATGTCATTCAGATCAATGTCGAACAAAGTCTATCGAGCGCATTATGTCTTCTATCTGGCCCACAAGATTGCTTACCGGAAATATCAAAGCATTTAGCTATTTTGAAGCTTTACCTTCCCGCCAGATATTTAATGATCCCATAGAAGCCCTGCAGGTTGTACCCGTCCAGGTAGGTGTCCTTGGATGGCGGCATGGAGGATTGTTTGATGATGGCGATGTCATGGTTCCTGTCGATATAGATCCACTGCCCGTGAACTCCAATGGCCATGAAGGCTTCCATGCCCGGCGTATGTTTGACCCACCACTGGGCGCGGTAGCTCCATTCGCCTTTTTTATACACAATATCGTCGGAGTCTGGACCTTTATCGAAGGCCTCGATGCTGCCCCCCTTGGCGATCTTGTCGACTACCTCTTTCGGCACGACCTGCTGGCCGTTGAATTTACCGTTATCCTTCATCATGATCGCAAAGCGAGCGAGATTGTAAGGTGTTGCATTCAGGCCACCACCGGCTACCGGCGTCGCGTTGTTGTCAACCAACACGTAGGTCTCACCCTCGGTGCCAATCTTCGACCAGACCTTTTCGTGCAGAGCTTTTTGGAACGATTCGCTGGTCACACGATTGGTAACCCAGTTAACGACGTCGGTCTTGGGGGTCTGATAGTGAAATACTTGGCCGTCCTTGTAGTTCTTGTCGGTTTTGAGAGTCACTAGGTAATCGTACAGGCTCTCAGGGTATTTGATCCCCGGCAATTTCGGTGTCCAGCCCAGGACGGCACTATACATGCGGATGCCGGATTTGGGATCCGCATAGTCTTCGGTGAAATCCATGGAGTTGGTCATATTCAGAACTTGGCCAAAGGTGGCGTTGGCGAAAGCCCCGTCCTTCACGTTGAGTTCTGGAACATACTTCGTAACCGGGTCGGTTTCCTTCAGTTTTTCTTCTGCTACCGCCATCAAGCCGAGCAAGCCGCAGAATGATTTGGTCACAGACATCATCTGGTGCGGCGTGTCTGGCGTCATGCTATTGAGGTATTCCTCGTAGACGATGTCGTCGCCTTTAATCACGACCAGGGAATCCGTCCAGGTCTCTTTCAGAAAATCAGCGACCGACTTGATATTACCCTTTGGATCCGTGATCTTGACGCCGGACGCAAAACTATTATCGATAGCCTTTTGGAGTGTTGACGGGTTGGCAGCGGCGGGTATGTTCGCCGAAGGATAAAACATCCGCATGTGCTGATAGGACCAGCGGATGAACGGCGAAGTCATTAGGGCATTCTTTTTGGTGACTTGCTTATCAGGTGGTGGCGGAAATCCTTCCATGATACCCAGCTCTTTGGCTGTTGCATATTTGTCTTCCGCATGGGCTATAGAGTTTATCGCAATGGTGGACGCTAATACCGAGCAGGCGAAAAAAATGGTTCTCGGAATAACTTCTAACTTACTCATCGTGTACTTTCTCCATAACTAGCAATTGGTCGGCAGAGCAGGTCCTCTGCTTGCTAATCGCTGCAGGCCTTCGTAAGCGGTATATAAACCACATTGTAGTGGTCTAATCCATCTGGGCACCAAAGAGTTGATCAGATGCTGAGTTTTTATGTGGCGTATCAGCCCCCAGCGGTACAATGCTATTAATCTATTTTCTGAAATCGATGGGCTGACGGAAAAACCAGACTTTGCTGTTAAACGGTAACCATATCGTATTTACAGGTCCATAAGGCCAGGAATTTGCGCCAACAACACCGGGCTATTGATCACCAGCTTTATACCATTAGGGAACTCCAATACACCCAGATTTCCCGTAGTGGCCACAGGATATCGGATATCCACAAGAACAAAGTCAGGGGTATCAGACACCAAAGTTTGTTCAGATAGTTTGCGGTACCAGTAGAGGAGCAGGCTGTAGTTTATGTTGTGCTTACGTATTAAGACACCGGATAAATGTAGTAGGTAAAGGAATATAGCCCGCGTTACATATAGCAACTAACCCACATACTTTGCGCCACAGCACTGCTATCAACCACCTGATAGATGGTAAAATCCTAGAGTAAGTACAGGGCTTGCATTGAAAGCTCTTAGTATCGAGTGTTTGGTTATGTAAGTAATTAAAATCATGATTAAGCCAAGAGCTGATGAGGCCTGGGATACAACCCTATGTACAATCTAAATCCACTATTATCCTTTAGGTTTTGGTGGTTTAAATAGATTGCTGCGAGAGAATATCAATAGAGAATCTTAGATGGATTGTGTGCTAGTTTCTGTCTATTGTTTAATGCTAATTTCTTATTTTAAGGTTTTAATGTATAGGTGTGGGTGTTAAATAGATATTTCTGTGTCGGTTAACTTTGTATAATTTATATGGTTAAATCCAAAAAATGACCTCCTACCATAAAGACGTAGTTTGTCGCCAGGTTTGAGATCCTCCCATGACTTTTTTGTCACGCCGCATATCTGATTGCTCATTAAGGAGTTGTACTCACTCAGAAGGACTCTACCTTTGCAATGCTTCTCTCGGTATCTAGATGATTTTCCTGAAACTGTTACATCTATGCTGCCGTGAGTTGATATGAAAAAATGTAATGTTGCTGGTAATCCTCTTGCTATTGAAAGATAGATGGTAATTGGGATCCCCATAGTTAAAGCTACCCCCATCAAGAGAGGGCTTTTTTTCTGATCTGCGATAATTTTCCTTATTGCCGATTTTCTTCTGGGGAGAGAAATGAATAAGATTGTGAGTAGAACCATAGAGAGAGTGACGCTAGTAAAAGCAAGAAATCTAGCTTTTTCATCACTGATCAAAAGTTCACTCGAAGCTCCAATTGGGAGTAGGCAGACTATGCCAAAAGCTATACATGCATATATCTTGTGCTTAAGTGTTGCTCTTTTCTCGAGTGAGGAATCCATCGCTACCTTTTTGTACGGCTGACTGATCATTTATCGAAGTCGCAATATATCATTTGATGTATATGCTTCCCAGGCACTTACAACGATTTATATTTCAGTTGGTTATTCGTTGGAGAGGAAATCTTTAAAGTGACAAAAACATAAAATTCAAGTCGTGATTAATAAGGTTAACTAAGGAGTGGTAAATTTTTCAGTAAAAATGGTAACTTAGTCAGCTATATGGCACTTCTCAAAAATTCATTTATTGGTATTCAGGTTGTTTATATTTGCTCGTTGGTTCTATCTAGGTGATGCTGCAAATGCTCACAAATAAAATCCACACATAGTTTAATTTTTGGTATTTGATATTTACTGCGCTCGTAAAGAAGAAAGATGCCAATATCACCTCCAGGGCTGACAGAGACTTTACCTTGGGTGGGAACCTGTACTAATTCTCCAGATTCCAGGTGTTCGCAAATACTCCATGAGGGTACACAGAACATACCGCGATGATTCAGTGCTGCAGCCAGTAGAGCTTTGCCATTATTGCTGATCAGGTGGGTGGATAGCTTTAGTGGCACCCAGTGATCATCATCGAAATAGTGCCAGTCAATCAGTCCTCTGGGGCCGCGGTATTGGAGGGCGTGGGCAGATTCAATAGCCTGTTTGTTTAGCGGTAACTCTTTCCCTAGGGTGTTTAGGTACTTGGGTGTGGCGGTGAGTGAGAATTCGTTCTTGGATAAACGCTTGGCGATGACATGCTCATCGGGAGCGGAGCCTCCGCGAATGGCGATATCTACAGGGTCTTTACCTAGCTGGGTAAGATCGTCGCTATAGTGCAGGTCAAAAACAATGTTTGGGTAACGTTGGACGAATTGTTCCAGTAGGGGGGTTAAGTGCTGTTCGCCGTAAGAGGGTAGGCAGCTGATACGGATCAACCCGCTGGGGGCTTCGAAGGTTTGGCTCACCAGCTCATCTGCCTGCTCCAGTTGGCGAATGGCTTCATTAATCATGGAGTAATAGAGCTTACCCAGTTCGGTAACTTCCACCTTGCGGGTGCTGCGCTGCAATAGCTCTACTCCCAGAGACTGCTCAAGGTCCCGCACACGCCGTGAAATAGAAGAGGCAGGAACATCGAATTCCTCAGCCACTGCAGTAAAACTACAGAGTTCTGCCACGCGTTTGAAGTAGCGTAATGCCCGGATTTTGTCCATAAAGCCCCTATTCTTGCTTGTTTACACGGCAACTTAGCATTCATTATTGTCAGAAAGACAAAAGACTTCCACTAAATGCTCTCTGTTTCTCAGTTGGGGCAGGGGGCACTATCGCTCTCATTCTTGAACTGATGTCTAGAGAGATTAATGAAAGCACTCAAAATTACTCAGTATGGCGATATCGATAGCAGTCTGGCTTTCCAGGAGGCGAATGTACCCGAGCCAGGTGCGAGCGAGGTGTTGATCAAGATCAATGCCGCCAGCATCAACCCCATTGATCTAATGGTGATGCGCGGCGAGATGAAAGCGCTAAAGAAGCTCAACTTGCCGGTGGGAATTGGCCGGGATCTGAGTGGTGAGGTGGTCGCAGTGGGTAGTGGAGTCTCACAATATCGGCCCGGAGAGGAAGTGTTCGCCAGGGTGGGGGAGGATCACGTGGGCACCCTTGCCCAGTATCTGGTGGTGGATGCTACGCATCTGGCAAAGAAACCTGAAAACCTCTCCCATGAAGAAGCTGCAAGTATCCCTTTGGTGGGGCTGACCTCCTACCAGGCCTTGATCCAGGCTGCTGGTTTGAAGAAGGGAGAGAAAGTATTGATCCATGCGGGTTCCGGTGGCATCGGCTCTATGGCGATTCAGCTTGCCAAGGCCTACGGCGCTTATGTGATTACTACAACCAGTAGTGCCAATGTGGACTGGGTGCGTAAACTCGGTGCGGACCAAGTGATCGATTATAAGAAAGAAAACTATCTGGATTTATTGTCTGATATTGATGTGGTGTATGACACCCTAGGCCAACAATACACAATGGATGCTTTTAAAGTATTGAAAAGAGGCGGCAGAGTAGTATCTATTGCTGGGGTGCTGGACCCGTTGACGGCGAGGGAGTTGGGTATCAACTGGTTTTTCCGTAAGCTAATCGGGCTTAAGTCTCGCCCGGTATTGAAACAGGCGAAAGACAAGAATGCGTTTTACCGTATGGTCATTATGCAGGCGAATGGGGATCAGCTCAGTGAGCTAAGCGCCTTATACAGGGACAAAATCATTTCTCCCGTCGTTGATAAAGTTTATCCATTCAGCCAGAGTCTGGCGGCTTTCTCTTACCTGAATACCAAGCGTGCAAAGGGTAAAGTGATCATTTCATTGAACAGCGGCGATTAAATCGCCGGACTATTTGAGCGGCTTCTTTACAAGTTGGCAGTCATTCCTGTATCTATTGGGTGATTGCCAATGGCTAGCCCCGCTTATTTTATTGCTAGTCGCAAATGATAAATGATTATCGATTGCACAGCAGGTACTTTTAATATTTTATAGGTTGGCAGTTTTGCTTGTGAAAGACTTTCACAATGAATCTATAAAACAGTAGCCATTAACATTTCGGCGCGAATTTAGAATTAATGAGATCCACCTCACATAATTACCCAATCGCATCACTTCTCAGTGCAAAAAATTAGCAATTGCCGGTTTTCCTAGATTTGACTTTCCTCACATCTGCCTATTTCTGTATTCACTACAATGCCGCTGGCTGAAAGGTCCCTGTTTACAGGCACTTCAATGTGGCCCTCAAGGGGTTTGCACATCGCTGGTTTTCATTGATAAGGATTGGGTCAGAGGTAGGCCACATGTTCAGAATTTTACAGATAGCTCTCCTTCTTTTACTGGCTGCCGCAGTGAATGCGCAGAATGTCAGTCGTGATGATATCCGTGGCTTGGACGAGCAAATTCAGGATGTTAAGAAAGATGTAATTGATCTGACAGCAACTTTGGCACAGTTGGAAGAGAAACTGTTGTTTCCTTCCAATACTCAGGTGGCTTTGTTTGTTTCTGTCGCAGACGAAAAGCCTTTTGAACTGGAATCCGTAGAAGTCACTCTCAATGGTGAAATCGTGGCACACCACCTCTACACCTACCGGGAAATTGAGTCCTTACAAAAAGGGGGGGTGCAAAAAATCTATACCGGTAATGTGCAGGCTGGTGGACACCCGTTACAAGTACGCTTTATTGGCAAGACCCCTTCCGGTAAAGAGTATCGAGCCAATGCTTCTTATCAAATCGACAAGGCGGTAGGGCCAAAGTTTGTCGAGATCAGAATTTCCGGAACCGAGTCCGAGATTAACTTCAAGGACTGGTAACCATGCGTATCCCCCTGCTTTCGGCATTTTCCGGCGTAGCTGGAGCTGGCCTGCGTGTTCTCAGCTTTACATTATGTAGCTTGTCTCTACTCCCTAGTGTGGCTGGCGCAGACGATGATAAAGAAGAATTACGCGATCTGTTCTTTGGTGCGGCCATGTACTACGCCCACCAGGAAAACTACTTTGATGCGATTGTAGCGCTGGATAACGAGCTGGCCCAGTATCACCGTCTGGATGAGCCCGAGTTAGACCCCTTTAGTAATCATCTTGGGCAGGCTGAATTCTCTGTGGGTGACCTGGAGCTTTCCTACCGTATGCACCGGGAAGCGGGGCGTGCAATTGAAGCGGTGCTGAAGGGCAATGTTTCGCAGGAAGTGCGCAATGAAGCCGCCTATCGTCTGGCCAAAATTCACTACCACAAACAGCAGCCTCTAAACGCTTTGCATGCGCTGGAAATGATTGAGGGCAGGGTGCCCTTGCGGGTGCGTGCCGATGAGCAATTCCTGCGCGCGCGGGTTTTTATGGAGTTGGGGCGTCTCGAAGAGGCGGTAGAGCTACTGAAAGACCTGAAAGGTGAGGAATCCCTGGAGGGCTTTGTGGAGTTCAACCTGGGCATTGCCCAGTTGAAATCCGGTGAGGAAGCGCGCGGGGTGCTGGAGCTAACCGCTCTGGGCAAGCGCCACAGTGGCGACCCGGCCGATCAGGCCCTGTACGATAAGACCAATTTATTACTGGGTTCCCATTTGATGGAGGCTGGTGAACTGCAGCTGGCGCGCCCCTATTTTGATCGGGTGAATCTCGAAGGGCCTTTCTCCAATCGGGCGCTGCTCGGTGCCGGTTGGGTGGAGGCTCGAGCGGGGCGTTTCGATCGCGCCCTGGTGCCCTGGCGGATATTGCAAAACCGTAAGGGCACCAATGAATCGGTGCAGGAAGTGATGCTGGCTGTACCTTACGCCTATGGAAAATTGGATGTACACAGTACTGCGGCAATTCATTACGGCCGCGCTCTGGATGCCTTTGGTCGCGAGATCGACACACTGACGGCTTCCATCAACAGTATTCGTCAGGGCAAATTTCTCGAAGCGCTGCGGCGCAAAGAGGCTACCCAGGTACAAAACTGGGTGGTGGCGCTGCGCAACCTGCCGGAGGCACCGGAGACTCACTATCTCCTCGACCTCATGGCCTCCAATGACTACCAAGAATTCCTGCGTAACTACCGCGACTTGAATGATCTCTACGAGCGCAATAAAGAGTGGCTTAAAAGTCTCACTGCCTTCGAGGATATTATCAGCGCGCGTCGGGCTTACTACGAGCCCCTGTTACCACAGCTGGATGAGCAGTTCCGTACCTTGGATGCACGTATCAAGCTGCGTATGGAGCAGCGCGATCAATTTTCCAGTCGCATAGAGCAAATGCTGGTTTCTCGCCGCCCGGAGTATCTCGCCACCGCCGAAGAGCAGGAAGCGCGCCTGCAACTACTGCAGTTGCATAAGCAGATCGCACGCAACCCTAAAGGTTTTACCGAGCAAAGCCGCAGCCGTGTTGAGCGCTTGCAGGGTATTTTGGATTTGCGTCTCTCTACCGAATATCACCAGCGTCTCACCGAGGCCTATAAGCACTTGCAGGCCCTCAACGCTGAGATCGAAAAGTTACAAACGGTGTACCGTTCCTATGTGCGCAGTCGCCAGGCGGCGACCCACAGTTACACCGGTTATAACAAGGATATCCAGCGTTCACGTGCGCAGATTCGCTCGGCCCAGCAGCGTCTGGAGATGTTGATGGCGCGCCAGGGCAGCATGCTGGAAGCACTCGCTGTTGAAGAGCTGGAGCGCCGCCGCAGCCAACTGGAGAGTTACCAGATCAAAGCGCGCTTCGCCCTAGCCGACAGTTACGACCGCGCCAATGAACTGCAAGAGCAGCGCGAGGATCAGCGCAAGATTGAACAGCATCGCGAGGCTCAGCCTGAAACTTTGCCAGAACAAAATCCTCCCGAATTGGAAGCACCGGAAAGCGAAAATGGGCTGCAGGAGCAGAGCCTAGAAGCTCAGCCGGAAACTCTGCCTGAGAGCAATCCTGCCGAATTGAAAGTGCCAGAAAGTGAAAATGGGCCACTGGAGCAGGGTGAGCAACCCCAAACAGGCCAGCCGGAAATTTTACCTGAGAATAAATCCACTGAACGGCAAGTTTCAGAAACTGAGGGGGATAAGGCGTGAAACCTGTAAATCATCGCGTAAGCCTCTCTGCTAGTTTTGCGATCGAGCCAATAACTACAGGGCGGAAGCCCAAAAATGCACTGCGCTATGGTGCATTCGCCGCGGCATTACTGTTACTTAACGCTTGTGCGGTGAACAGCGGCAAAACAATTGGCAGCCTGCAAAATGTCGATATTGAGATCAAAGAGGAATATATCGACGGCAGCCTGGAAAAGGCCCTGGCAAGTTATCAGCGCTACCTGCAGGAAACGCCCGAATCGAGTCTCACCCCTGAAGCGATGCGTCGGATTGCCGACCTAAAAATTAAGCAGGCGCACCGGGCCGAGGATGCTGCCATTGACGGTATTGCCCCTGGCACAGCAGGCAGTGGTGCTGTGATTGCCATCGAAGCACCGGAGGCAACAGCAGAAAATACCCTGGAAGCCCCGGCTGAGGTAACCGCGCCTGTTGCCAAGGTACAGCGTATCCCCACTGAGCATGTAGCAGGTGCGGAGTCTGATGCGGACTTTGAAGCTCGCGCTAGTGGCAGTGTGGATATCGCCGCAGACACCACTCCACTGCAGGTTCCTGAAGAAGACCCGGAAGCGCTGATGTCGGCGAATGCCCGAGAGGCCATTGCGCTGTATCTCAACCTGCTGAAGAAATACCCTCTTTACGACCGCAACGACCAGGTGATGTACCAGCTCTCCCGCGCCTATGAAGAGGCCGGGCAAATTGATGCCGCAGTAGATGTATTGCGGCAGTTGGTAGCCAAATACCCTGATTCCCGTCATATCGATGAAGCTTGGTTTCGCCTGGGGGAATATTACTTTACCCGCAAAAAGTATCTGGATGCGGAAGAGGCCTATGGCCGGGTAATCACCATCGGGCAGATTTCCAGTTTTTACGAGCTGGCCCTGTATAAACGCGGTTGGTCCCTGTTTAAGCAGGATATGTACGAGATGGCCCTGGACGATTATGTGGCCATGCTCGATTACAAAGTCTCCCAGGGTTACGACTTTGACCAGCAGACTAATACAGTTGAACGCAAGCATGTGGACGATACTTTCCGCGTGGTGAGTCTGAGCTTCTCATATATGGAGGGCCCGGATTCAATTGTCGACTATTTCTCCCGCAAGGGCGCGCGCCAGTATGAATACCTGGTGTACAGCCATCTCGGTGAGTATTACCTGAATAAGCGGCGCTATCAGGATTCGGCCAAATCCTATATTGCCTTTGTGGAGCGCAATCCACTGCACAAGGTTTCTGCGGATTTTTCCATTCGTGTGATCGAGATTTATAGCAAGGGCGGTTTCCCCAAGCTGGTGCTTGAGGCGAAGAAGACTTTTGTAAATACCTATGCCCTCAATGCCGACTACTGGACAGTATTCGATATTAATGAGTTCGGCGAGGTGGTCGAATTTCTACAGGCTAACCTGATCGACCTGGCCGGTCATTACCATGCCGCCTACCAAAACAAAAAACTGAAGGATAAAAAAGGAGAGCACTACCTAGAGGCAATTCACTGGTATCGCCGTTACTTGCAGTCCTTCCGTGAAGCTGAGCGTGCGCCGGAAATGAACTACCAGCTCGCCGGCTTGATGCTGGAAAATCGCGATTTCCACAATGCCGCTCTGGAATATGAGCGCACCGCCTATGAATATCCTGCCCACAAGGATTCCAGCGAGGCGGGTTACGCTGCGGTTTACGCTTATCGCGAGCATCTGGCCAACAATCTGAAAGAAGCCAGTGCAGATCAGCGCGCTCCATTGTTGCGTGAAATTATTCGTTCATCGTTAACCTTTGCCGATACCTTCTCACAGCACGCCAAAGCGCCGCAGGTAATGCTGGGTGCGGTGGAAGATTTGTACGGTCTTAAAGACTATACGCCGGCGATCGATAACGGGCGCCAGCTATTGGAAAAATTCCCGGCGGCAGAGCAGGAGATTCGCCGCTCCGCCTGGATGGTTGTGGCTCACGGCTCCTTTGATACCCATGCCTATGCCGATGCGGAAGTGGCCTATGGGGAAACCCTGAATCTCACCGCCACCGATGCCAAGGATCGTGCTGGCCTGGTCGACAATCTGGCGGCATCCATTTACCAGCAGGGTGATATGGCACGCAAGCAGGAGGACCACGCTACTGCTGCCGGCCACTTCCTGCGCATTCGCGCTGCGGCTCCGGGAGCCACTTTACTGGCCACCGCCGAATACGATGCTGCTGCTTCCCTGATTGTGCTCAAGGATTGGACCCAGGCCGCCACAGTGCTGAACAATTTCCGTGGGAATTTCCCAGAGCACGAACTGGCCAAAGATGTCACCAAGAAACTGGCGGTGGTCTATCAGGAAAGTGGCGAGCTCTTATTGGCAGCGGCGGAGTTTGAGCGTATTGAGCGAGAATCTGAGGACGAGGAAATACGCCGCGAGGCTCTGACACAGGCAGCGGATCTCTACAGTACCGCTAAAGACAGCGAAAGGGCGTTGGCGGTGTTGAGGCGCTACGTGAAGCTGTTCCCCAACCCCATGGAGCCCGCCCTGGAGACGCGGCAAAAAATCGCCGATATCTACAAAACTGCTGGGCAGCAAAAACGCTATATGCAGGAACTGCGTGAGATGGTGCGCATAGAGAAGCGTGGCGGTTCCCAGCGCAGTGATCGCACCCGCTACCTGGCTGGTAGCGCCGCTTTACAGCTGGCTGAGCCCAGTTATCAGGCCTTTACCAAGGTGATGCTGGTTAAGCCAATCGAGCAGAACCTCAACCTGAAACGCAAGCGCATGAAAAAAGCGATTAGCGATTTCTCTGCCCTGATTGATTACCAGGCAGCGGATGTGACCGCCGCAGCCACTTATTACCTCGCGGAAATTTATTTGCACTTCAGTGTGTCTCTGAAGGAATCCGAGCGCCCAACGAATTTGAGTGCGCTGGAACTGGAAGAGTACGAGCTGGCTCTGGAAGATCAAATTTATCCGTTCGAGGAAAAAGCGATTTCCGTGCATGAAAAAAATGTCGAGTTACTTGGGATGGGTATCTACAACCCCTGGATCGATAAGAGTATCGGCCAACTTGCCGGTCTGATGCCGGCCCGTTATGCCCGTGTCGAAGAGGCTGGTGACTATCTGCAGAGTATTGTCCCTCTGCCACCGGAGCCGGAGGCCTTGGAATCAGCGGAAGTAGTTTCCGGCCAGTAATAGCGAGAATGGAGAAGAGGGCTATGCAAATAAAACTGCGAGTGGTTTTCCTGTGGGTGGTTACGCTGTTTTTGGCTGCCTGTGCGGGAGTTCAGACCAAGTCGGGCAAGGTTTCTGATTATTCCTCTGTGCGGGTGTCCGGCAGTGTGAGCCGGGACTTTGAACGATCCCTGGAATTCCTTGCGGATAAGGAGTTTGCGCGCGCGATTGATTTGTTGGAGACGGTAGTTGAGCGGGAGCAGCGTTTGCCCGCGCCTTATATTAATCTCGGCATTGCCCAAATTCAGGTGGCAGAAGAAAAAAAAGCGGAAGAGGCTTTTCTTAAAGCATTGGAAATAGATGCCGAGCACCCGGTGGCCACTAATGAATTGGCAGTGCTTTACCGCAAGCAGGGTCGTTTTGCCGATGCGCGCAAAATTTATGTGAATGCCTTGGCAGAAAACCCCGAATACCTGCCATTGATAAAAAATCTCGGCATATTGTGTGATCTCTATCTGCAAGATCTCCAGTGCGCTCTGGCACAATTCCAGCAATATGTACAGCTGGAACCCGAGGACCAGGATGTGTCTATCTGGCTGGCGGATCTCAAACGGAGGGCGGGCAAGTGATAGCGCAGTGTAAATGGATTTTGCCGTTTATGATGGGGTTTGCCATTTTTCCTTTTGCCGGTGCGCAGGCACAAGAGGGTGAGAAAAACCAAGCCACAGATAAGAAAGTGGATACCAAAGTTAAAGAGTTATCGGGTATTTCCATTATTGGTAATAAGGAAGCGCCCAAGTCTCTGTATATCGTTCCCTGGAAAAGTTCCGAGGTGGGTGTCGAAAGTGATCTTGTCTCCAGTTTGATGGACGACAAGCTCAAGCCGCTCGACAAGGAAGTTTTCATGCGTGAGCTGGAGTTCTACCAGCTCAGCCTGTCCGGCGATTAACGCCGTCCTTTCTCTGGCTAAAGCCAGAGCAGCAACCAATTACTGCAGTATTTCTCAAGAGGGTTTGTAATGGACTTTTTCAACAGCGTCATCGAGTTTTTCCAGACGGGCGGTACTTTTATGTACCCCATTCTTGTGGTGGCCGCCCTGGGTGGCGCAGTAGCAATTGAGCGATTTATTCGCCTGCATTACGAGCGTCGTACCAACCGCACTATGTGGGATAAATTGCAGCCAATCCTCTCCAGTGGTGATTTCGATCGTGCGCGCAATCTGGTTAAGCAGGATAACTCCAGTGTGGCAAAGCTACTTTCCATGGGGCTGGCCCGTCAGGGTGCGGTGCGCCGCCGCGAAGATATCGAAATCGCGATGGAAGAGAGCATGATGGAAATCACTCCTCAGCTGGAAAAGCGCACGCCCTACGTAGCACTGTTTTCTAATATCGCCACACTGCTGGGTCTGCTCGGTACTATTATGGGCCTGATTGAAGCCTTTACCGCAGTGGCCAATGCCAACCCGGCAGAAAAAGCCGACCTGCTTTCCGCTAGTATCTCGGTAGCGATGAACACAACGGCTTTCGGTCTGATGACCGGTATCCCCCTGTTGATTGTGCATGCACTGCTCAACTCCCTCACTGGAGAAATTATCGATAGCCTGGAAATGGTTTCCGTAAAAGCCTCCAATCTGATTGACAGTTCAACCCGCCGTCGCTTCGAAGTCGATGCGCCTGCTTCAAAAAATAAAGGTGAAAACAAGTCGGCTAGCAAGTCTGAGAAGCACACCAAATCACAACCAGTGGCCGAGGCCAAAACCGAAGAACAGCAAACGGAAACTGCGTAATGAGAAGGCGGCGCCACGGGAGAGATAAAGAGGCCCCGGAGCTGGACATCACCGCCTTCCTAAACCTGATGGTGGTGCTGGTGCCGTTTCTGTTGGTATCGGCGGTGTTCTCACGGGTAACAATTTTAGAGCTAAATATGCCGAGCGGAGCTGGTGGTGGAGCGCCGGATGATCCCACGGTCACGGTAGAAGTCGTCGTTCGCACAGAGGCGCTGGAGATTAGTGATGGTGAGAAAGTCATTGCGCGTTTTCCAAACCTGACGCAATCCGAAGAGGGTGAGTCTGCGCCGCTGGAAGCGGCTACAGAGGAAGGTGCCGGGGGGGTTGAACAGCTTGCTCTGTTGCCAACTGCGGAGGTCTACGATCTGAAAAAACTCACCGAGTTTTTACTGCAGGTTAAGGCCAGCTACCCAGAAAAAACCGACTCCATTTTGTTGATGGAAGCGGATATTGCCTATGAGCACTTGGTGGGTGTAATGGATACCGTGCGCGGAGCCGAGGTGCGTGTGGAAGGCAGCGATCCCAGTGATCCAAGTGCTGTAGAGAAAGTGGTGCTGTTTCCCGATATTTCGATAGGAGATGCGCCGTGAGACATGAAAGCCGACGTATGAAGCGCATGGCGCGCAGCCATAAGCGTAAAAAAACCTCGGGAATGAACCTTACCTCGCTAATGGACGTGTTCACCATTTTGGTTTTTTTCCTCTTGACCAACACCTCCAGTAATGAAGCGTTGGAGCCGCCCAAGGTGATCACACTGCCGGATTCGGTGGTGGAGACCAAACCAAGGGAAACCGTAACCCTGATGGTGACCAATGAGGAAATTCTGGTGGAATCCAATTCAGTGGTGGCTACCAGCGAGGTACTTGAGAGTGAAGAAATCATTATCGAGGCCATTAAGCAGGCGATGATCGCCGAGATGGGTAAGGCTATCGGTGTGGCCCAGGCCTCTGCTGAGGCGGAGGCCGAAGAAGCCGGCACCGAGGGAGAAGTTCAGCCGGAGCCACCGGAAGTCAATATTCTCGCGGACAGGGGCATTCCGTTCAGTTTGCTTAAGAAGGTGATGTCCAGTTGTACGGAAGCTGGTTACACCAAGGTATCGCTGGCGGTTATTCAGAAAGCATCTCAGGGTTAATGGAAGTTTGTGAGTAATTTTCTACAACAACAGCAGGCGCTTAGCGAATCGCTCAATGCGGTTCGCCAGCGCATGCTCCTGCTCGAGGATGAGCGGCAGCAGATAGAGGCACAGCTGGCCGAGTTGCAGGCCAATGGCACCAAGTTCCAGCTGCTTGATGAAATTTCCGAGCGCTTGCGCAAGCTCGAAGAGGCCGGCGCCGGTGAAATGTTCTGGGCCGAGGATTACAGGGTCGATGCCTCCGAGCGGGTGATTGCTCGAATCGGTGAGTCCACCCGCGATTTCAACGAACAGCTGGAGCAGCTGCATCAATCCCGCCGGCAAGTGCTCGATAATATTGAATACTGCAGCGAGGAAATCTTTGCTCTGGACGAGCAGGCAGATGAGCTGCGCCGTGAAGAGGAAGAGTCCAAGTACGAGTTCGAAATTACCCGTGAGTTCGAGCAACCGGATTTTCGCCCAATGGTTATGCCCTGGCATACGCAGGGTGAAGATGAAAAGCGTTTCCGTCTCTGTGTATTCGCCTCTCTGTTTATTGCCACTTTATTAGGTTATCTGGTGCCACTCTATACGTTGCCGGAACCGGAAAGCGAAGTGGTTGAGATTCCAGAGCGTTTGGCCAAGCTGGTAATCGAGAAAAAAACCAAGCCCAAGCCACCGCCGGAGCCGGAGAAAACCAAGCCCAAGAAAGAGGAGAAGAAGCCCGAGCCCAAGCCTGAGCAGAAGGTGGCCAAGCAAGAGCCCAAGCCAACCAAAACTGAGAAGAAGCAGGCGCGCAAGAAAGCTGAGCGCACAGGTGTTCTGGCCTTTAAGGATAATTTCCAGGATCTGATCCAGGATGATCTGGATAACCGTCTCGGCCAGCAGACCCAGCTGAGCACGGCGGGTAAGAAAGAGAATCGCAGCCAGCGCTCTCTGATTACGTCTGCCGCAGCTAAGGGCAGTGGTGGCATCAGCGCTTCAGATGTGAGTCGCAATGTGGGTGGAACGGGTTCTTCCCTGGGTGGTGTCGAGTTTGCACGTGTTGAAAGTGCTATTGGCAATGAGGGTGACTTTGCCGGTGAGGACCGGCCGCTCAGCGATGGTGTTGGCCCGTCTCGTACCGACGAGGAGATCCAGATTGTCTTCGACCGCTATAAGAATGCGCTCTATCGCATCTACAACCGCGAGCTGCGCAACAACCCGGCTCTACAGGGCAAGATGGTGCTGAAGATCACTATCGAACCAGATGGCTCTGTGTCCCTGGCTCAAGTGGAGTCCAGCGATATGGATTCGCCGGCACTTAATGCCAAAATTGTTGCAAGGGTCAAACGGTTTAACTTCGGTGAAAAGGCTGGTGTTCCAACAATCACCATTCTCTACCCGATCGACTTCCTACCGCAGAGTTAATCAAATGGGCCTCCTTCTCGCTTGTGCGGGGAGGGGCCCCTTTTTTTCGGGCAGTTTTTGCCTGCTTTCACAGCTTTTTCCCTCCTGGGTTTGCCTGAGAACCACTTGGCAATCTTCAAAAAAGTCCTCCTGCCGGGCGGTATTTATGACCTGCTTCACGGCCACTTTTCCCCTCTGCAATTAAAGTTCGCGCACCGGGCAGACCCTGTGCGGCGGCAGTGCCTGAGGGTGCTGTCAAGGATTTTGTAAACAGAAAAGCGGCGGCTAATAAGTGACGATGATGTCGGAAGTAATTGGACGGAAATCCTGGAATAATGCGCTTGTTGGTTTAGTGCTGCTCTGTATTTACATTACTTTATTTTCTCCGCAGGCAAGGGCGGATCACAATTGTCCCTCATCTCCGGATAACCCCGCATCTTTTAATATCCTTGACCATAGCTATAGTAATAGCTGGTGTGAACTCTGTGGCGATGGCCAAGTGACCATCGAAATTGTTGTTCCCAGCATCCGCAGTGGTTTTATGGGAACCCAGCATATTGAAAATATTGTGGTCACAGAAAACCTGGGGACTTCACAACTGGAATATATCCCCGGTTCCACTACAGTAAGCTCTGGTGCTGTTTTAAGCGAACCTACTGTCAGCGGTACTACTATCCGTTGGGACCAAAACGACCTGTCTGCACTCGCTGCACGTAATGAAAGTACTACCTTATGGATTACTTTCGGTGTGCGCAGTAGGGCAGACCGTGAAGAGGATTTGGTTAATAACAACCGCACTATTAATGCATCTGCCTCTTTCGACTATTGTGGTGATTCGGAGACAGATTACGATAGTATGGAGCTGGCTATTAAAGAGCCGCTGCCCTCCGTAGATAAACGCGGGCGTAATATCGATGCGGGTCAATCTAATTACACCAATAATGTTTATGGCAATATTAATGATGACGTGATCTGGCGTATCGCTATCTCCAATGCTGGCGATGCAGATATGCAGGATGTACGTTTTGATGATTTGATGACCAACCCGAATATGGACATCAATTATGCTTGTTCCAGCGAATCTGCTGCTCAGGCTATTGCCAATAACAATGGTTCCAATCCAGGTGTCTCTGGGTGTGTTTCAGCCAGCAACAATATCAATAATTTTGAGCTGAATGGCAGCTTCTCCGGTGGTTCAGGACGCACAGATGTTCCGGCAAACTCAACCCTCAACATCTATCTGGTAGGTAAGGTAAACACCTCCTGTAGTGACGGCACTAATACGGTTTCAGATATACAGTGGGGTTGCGAAATTGATGACGATACCGGTGTTGGGGGTATTTCCTCTCCTGCAGTGGGCTCAGGGCCCGGTTCAGATTCCGAAGCGATGTATGCCCGAGTTGCCGATGCACTCGATATTACCCAGGCCATTACTGGCACCAATTTGAATCAACCACTGGGTTCGGCTGGTTTTGTAACCATTACCATCAATAACCAGACACGTGGCTCGGTTAAGGATATCCAGTTCGTTAGTGATCTTCCGGATGAATATGTGGTGGATACCACCTATACACCACAGATTACCCGCGAGCGCCGTGGCGTTGATGGGCATGGGGCCAACTACAGCTCCACTTACCCCGGTAAGGCCGATACCCTGCAATGGCGTGTGGGTAGCAATTGGAATCAATGGCACACTGACCCACTGCAAAATAACAAGCCGGAATTCCGCCTGCTGAGTAGCACCACGCACCCGAATTATTCGGACCAGCGTAATATGATGCGTCAGGGCGATGAGATACAAATCCGTTTCCGTATTGTTACCACTGAGCCTGACTTTTTCGACAAGATGGCCGATCTCGATGTGGAAGTAGAATCGGCAGGTAACGGCAAGGATCCGAACAGTAATATTAGCCTCGCCAATAATGTTTTAACGGTTGACTACGAGGATTTCTGCCCTAGTACCAATCCTCCCACGCAGATTGAAAATCAGTCGGTTACCCCGAACCCGGAAGATCTGGATATCAGCACCGTGCATCCTCTGTACATAGTGCGGGATAGCGGTACGTCTGAGCTGACGGTAGATGTAACCAACAATGGTGGCCACGATGCGGATAACTACGATGTGTATGTCACCTTTGGTGAGGCCATGCGCGTACTGTCGAATGACCGCGCCTGTACTCCTGTTGGCAAGCCTAACCCCGGCACCGTGCCCGCACACCCGCTTTGGAACCAACCGGACTTTCTGCCAGCTTCGGCTGCGGTTTATCGCTGTACCAGTCTAGATGGTGTCATTGAACCGGGAAGAACCGAGCGTATTATTTTCCAGGTAGAAAAAAACCATTCTGCCACCGATGATGATCTTACCTTCCGCGCCGATGTGGTGGGAGAGATAACCTTGTCCGATGGCACTCCGCTGTATTTCCCTAATCCAGCGGTGTTGAATGAAACAACGCCCCAGAAGCAGTTGGCCAATAACTACACCCTCGACGGTATGCGCGCGCGGGTCATGGGTTTTAACCTGATCAAGGAGCGCTCTGATCAGTGTAATGAATTAACTTCCGAAGCTGCATTCCCCAATAGCAGTGTGTTGATTGGTGAAGAGTGTCGCTTTGAAATCCAGGCCGGAGGCTGGTTTGGTTTCGACACGCCCGGATTTACCCTGATTGAAGTGCGCGATATTGATGTGCGCGATGACCTGCCGGATGGTCAGGGCTATATCGCCGATGCTCCGCTTACTTGTGCAGATGTCACCCTGCCGCACCCAGTTTCTCAGGCAAATTGTGTAGTGATTCCCAGTGGCGATATTGTGGAGACCGGGGGCTTGAATATTCCCCTTAGCGAAGCAGATTTTCTCTGGGATGTGACCTCCAAGATAACCCTGCGCGACCGCTGGTTCCTTGCAGATATGACCACGCGCTTACTCAATGATCCGGTGGATACTGAGAACACCGATCCGAATCAGCATGCCAATCCCAGCACCGATTACGCGCGCGCGCAATTTACCGCGGTTTTCGACACCGAAACTATTGTGGTGGATAACTACAATACCAGCGGTATTTTTACCAATATTGATGGTGTGCCTACTACCGTACCGGGTTTCCCAGATATTACCGAGTGGTCGGAAACTGTAACCGTCTCCGAGCCCCATATCGAAGTTGATAAAAAAGTCTGTAACGAAAATCTCTACGGTATAGGTACCAGCTGTACAAATTTCGTGGACTTTACTAATGAAGGCCACCGGGACCAGACTTACATTTTCCGCCTGACCCTGACTAATCGCACAGCCGATAGCGGTGTAAACCGTGCTCCTGCCTACGATCTGGTGATCACCGATACGCTCGACCCTTCCGGTCAAATGTGTGTGCAGGCCCTGAGCAGCGATGGCCTGGATAACGATGGTGATGGCTCAGCGGAAACGAATAACGGTGATGATGGATGGGTAGGCACCACTACAGGTGCTAATAATTATTCTGAAGCCAGCCATTGTAGTAGTGGTGGAACTCCGGCGATTGTCACTTTCTCTTATGAGCATTCCACAGCACTGGAGCGCATTAATCCCGGTGACTCGGTAACCCTTTACTACCGCGTTAAGCCACATCGCTCCGTAGCGCCACTACAAATTTTTAACAATACCTTTTATGCCCGCTACGACAGCCTGGAAGGCAACTTTGGCCAACAGACCGCCACACAGATCGATAGTGACGTGGACAATGATGGCGTTGGCGATGGCACTCCCGCAGCAGGGCGTGCGCGCCACTATAAATCTGCGGATGCACAAGCGCGAATGCAGATTATTGAGGTGAAAGCGGAACCGAAGCAGGCTTTGCAATTATCCAATGGTGCTGCCAGCGGCACCAATAAAGATACTGCGGTTGTGGGCGAGGAAATTCGCTATCAGCTGACCGCAAAAATTCCTGCAGCTAAATTGCGTAACTTTATTATCCGCGATGAACTGCCGGCGGGAATGCGCTGTATTGAAGGGCAAACCGTAAACCTCGATGCATCGCCCTACGATGCTGCTGGTTTTATTCCCGGTGGTACTTTTAGCGCTACCTGTACCAGCACAGGTAGCGCTGATTACGTGGAGTGGAATTTTGGCGATCAGGAACTCACCACGGTAACCGGTAGCCTGTTTGATTTCCCGGTGGAATTTATTGCGCGCATTGAAAATAGCAGCAATACCGATGACGGTGATGTGCTGGGTAATGGTGGTAGTTACACCACTGCCCAGGTGAGCTATGTGGATGAGGCTAATCAAAACGTTACGGTACCTTTTGCCTCCCACGAAATTACTGTGCTGGAACCCAAGATACAGCTGAACAAATCGTTTGCAGTAACTAACAGCGATGCGGATGATATTCTCACAGTAACTGTCACTGCAGAAAATATTGGTACCGCCGCCGCCTATAACCTACAGGTACTCGATGACCTTACCGGCTCCAAGTTGGTTTATATCGGCAATATTGGAGGTAATGATCCACCCCAAAATGTCGATATCACTTCCGTAGGTGCTAATGCACCGATCTTTAGCTGGAATCGCAGTAATGCGGATTACAGCATCGCTATGGGCGCTACCAAGTCATTCACCTTTGATGTGCGGGTAGAGCAGGGTGTAGAGCCCCATGAGATTCTGGATAACACCATTCAGGCCCGCTGGCAGTCCCTGCCGGGCAAAGATATTTCACTGAATAGCAGTAAGACTATCGGCAATGATGGAGCTGCTGACGGTATGCGTATCGGCGTGCTACCCAATGGTGGCGACGCTATTAATGATTATGAAACCAATGCCAGTGCCCAGACAGAGGTCTTGCCGCTACAGATAAACAAAACCGATTTACAGCCCGCTGTAGTTCCCACCATTGGTGCTCATAAAAAATTCCAGCTGGAAATCCGCTTGCCAGAAGGAATCAGCCAAAATGTAGCGGTTACCGATCAGCTCGGCAGCCCGGAAGGCTATGTGCTCAGCCATAATGCCGATTTCGATATTACTTATGATTTTGTCGGTATCGAAACCATTAACGGCGTAGCGCCATCTGAAACAGCATTCAATAGTTTCCCCACAGATAATACTGCCGGCAATGCCACCTGGAATATTGGCACCGTGGATACTGCCAGTGAAAATGACACGGTTGGCGGTACTATTGAACCACTGATTCGTATTACCTACTTTGCCCGTATCGCCAATGATTTGGTTACAAATAATGGCGATTCCCGTCGCAATGGTGCCACCCTGTCTTACCGCAATGGCGAAACCGGAGCCGGGGAAAATCTCAATGACAACACCGCTGCGGTTACCGTGGTAGAGCCTTTGCTAGCGGTCAGTAAAACTGTCAGTAATGCGACCAACCCCGGCAATTTGCCTGTGGGTGGTGATGTACTGGAGTACGAAATTACCGTGGCCCACGATGGTGGCTCCACAGCAGCTGCTTACGACTTAAATCTGGTGGATACACTACCTTCGGAATTGCGCCTGGACAGCAGTTTCACCCCAACGGCACTAATTAATGGTGGTGCTGTGGCAGGTTTTGTCTCAACACCGGCGGCAGCGCCCAATGGCCCCTTGGTTTGGGGGCGGGAGAACGGTGATAACAGTCTGGACCTGCAACTGGGGGAAACTCTGGTGATTACCTACCGCACTCAGGTGAATGGGGTATTTGGTTCTCCCATTAGCAATAGTGTGATGTTGGATTGGACCTCTCTCGACAACAGCAGTACAAATGATCAGGCCTATGAACGCGATGGTGCTGGCTGCCCAAGTATTTCGGCACCGGATGATTACTGTGTGGGCCCGGCCAGCGCCAGTATCGACACGGTGGATAACACCACTATTTCCAAGACAGTCATTGCGGATTCCGATAGCGCCACTCCAGTGGGTACGGTACGGGTTGGTGACACTGTTACCTATCAGCTGGTTCTGAATCTGCAGGCGGGCACCACACCGGCGGTAACCGTTACCGATACGCTGCCGAGCGGATTGGAGTTTGATTCCATTGTCAGCGTGAACGGTGATACCACCGCGCCCTACGATGACAACTTGAATGATTACACCTATGCGGCGATTGCCGTGCCTGGCGCCGGGGATACTGGTACCGTCACCTGGAATCTGGGCGATATCCTCAGTAACTTCGGTAATACCAATCAATTTATTATTGAGTACACCGCCAAGGTACAAACCGGCGCGGGCATTGCGGTGCCCACTGCCACCCTCACCAATACTGCGCAACTGAATTACACCGGTGCCGCCAGCACATTGCAGGACAGCGCCAGTATTACAGTACTGCAGCCGCGCCTTGCGAATCTGACTAAAACCGATGCCAACTGGCCCAGTTCCCATATGAATGTGGATCCGGCCAATGATGTGATGCAGTTTACTTTACAAGCCTGTAACACTGGCTTGGCTCCAGCTTACGATCTGTCTTTGACCGATGATCTGGCGACGCAGATGGAGCAAAGTTCCATCGCCAATTTACGGGTCTCCCTGGATGGCTCAGTACTGACTCAAGGTACTGATTATAGCTACACTGCACCGGTCAATCGCGGTGACGATATGCACTTTACTTTACAGGTGCCTATCGACGCGGGTGCCTGCTTGGATATTTATTATGAAATTGGCTTTTATACTGATATCGGCGGCGGTGAAAACTGGGTAAACACTTTTACAGCAAATGAATTCTGGTCACTACCCAGCAAGAGCGGTGAACAGTATGCTGCAGTTCCCCTGGCAACGCCTTACCCGATGGGTACTGTTGCCACTACGGTAACGCCTCCGCAGAAAACGCTGCTTACTGCCCCCACAGCGGCAGTGGGTGAGGAAGTGATATACCGCATTCAAGTACCGGGTAGCGCCACTACTGCGGCGATTCACGATTTGGTGATTACCGATGTGCTCGACCCCAGCCTGACACTGGTGCAGCTGCAGGAAATTAATGGCCGCGCATTTACCGATAACACCAGCAGTAACAATATTGCCCTGGCTGTTGACATGCTTCCGGCCGGCGAAGTGGCAATTTTTGAAGTGCGCGCACGGGTTGCCAATAATGCAACCGCGCAAGCGGGGCACAACTTTGCCAATCAAGCCAGTTATACCTTTGCCGCCACTAAAGGTGGGGCTGCACAGGCCGGCGGTGTCGGCACTGCGCCGGTGCTTACTATTGTGGAGCCGGATTTATCCGCAACCAATACGGTGGTCAACCAGACCAGCCCCGGTAATGACCCCGATGCGGGCGATATTCTGCGCTTTACCCTGGACCTAGCCGCTGCGGGCAGCCCGGAGAATTCCACCGCTTTCGATTTGGCTATCCTTGAGCAGCTCTCTCTGGGGCTGCAATTCGTACCGGGCAGTGTCACCTTTGCAGGTGCCGCCCAGGCCGACCCCACGGTAACCGGCGATGGTGTTAATACTGCGCAAACTCTCGAGTGGAGCCGTGCCAACAGCGATCTGGATATCTCTGCCGGTAATAACAGCCTGTTGGTATTCGATGCTCTGGTACTGGATGAAGTGCTGGCAGCAGCCACACTTTCCACCACTGCGCGCATCGAGTGGACCAGTCTGGATGAAGATAACAGCAGTCCCCATGAGCGCAATGGTGCTGACGGTGTCGGCGGTTTAAATGATTATGTACTGGAAAATATTGCCGCACAGCTGACCGCCGCCAATGACAGCGTACTGAGCAAAACCCGTGTTGACGATAGCTACGGTAGCACTGATGTGCAGTTGCGTATCGGCGATCTGGTGGAATACGAGCTGCGTCTGGCCCTGCCAGAAGGTACAGCACCGAAGGCGCAGATTGTCGATACTTTGCCGCAGGGCATGGTCTTTGCCGGCACGGTGTCGATCAATGGCGATAGTAATGCACCTTTCGCGGCTGTGGCACCTTTCCTCCACAACGATATCGCCGAGCCGGTGCAGGCTGGTGACCCGGCCGCGGGCCCGACCACACTGAGTTGGAATATTGCTGATTTGCGCAACCAAGGCGATAACAACGCAGCTAATGATGAATTTGTGCTGCGCTATCGCGCGCGGGTATTAAACCGCGATGTGCACCCATGGCCTGCCAACAATACTGCACTCACTAATAATGTTGTTTTCAGCTTCGATGCCGCTACCGGTAATGAAACACGCAATGACAGTGAAACTCTGGATCTGCTACAGCCAGACCTGGCAATAGCAATCAGTGCGAATCCTGCTGGGGGTACCACTCTCTCCGCCGGTGATAGGGTCGATTACACCATTACGATTACCAATAATGGTTCTGCGCCCGCCTATGATCCGCTCTTTAAAGACTTGATTCCCCTCGGCCTGCGCCAGGCTGGTGTCAATGTGCAGTTAGTAACTGTCAATGGCGCTACTGCAACGGCTGTTGCTCCAACTTTCGACAGCAGCACTGGCGCAGCGATTTGGGATTTCTCCGCGGGTACCGGTTACGCCATTAACCCAGGCCAGACTTTACAAATGGTGTACCGCGTTCAGGCGGATGCTAATTTGGGCGCGGGCCTCAATCTGCAAAATGCCGCTTATGTGGAGACTTATTACTCTCTGGATGGCGACAATCTGCCTTCTCTCGGTACAACGGCCGTGACTGCGGATATGCGCGAAGACTACGGCCCCACAGCCCCGGTGAGTGTGCAGTTTAATACTCCCAATGCCGCGCCGCTTTTCATTGAAAATACTCAGCCCACGGCTTCTATTGGCGAGCCGTTCAATTACCGCATTACTATTCCGCAAACGCCGCAGCCAGCAGCCCTGCACGATGTTAGCGTGTTGATTGACCTCAGTGCTTCCGCGGCGGATTTGGAATTTATTGGTGCGGCCAAGGTTTCCGGCAAAAATACATTTACTCCGCAAAATACCGGTTCCGCTTCTGCACTGGTGATTGCCGATACTACCAACGGCATCGATGTGCCCGCTGGTGAGCAGGTGGTTATTGATGTAACGCTGCGCTTGCGCGACAGCAATCCACCCAATGTGGATGGCTTCATGTTTAGCAACAGCGCCAGTTACAGCTACAACTACGATAATGACAACCCGGCCATGGGGCAGGGTGCTGGTGCGGGTAATTCCACCTTGGATATGCAGGTGGTAGAACCCACGGCGATTACCCTGACAAAAACCGGCCCGGCCAGTGTGCAGTCCGGTTTACCCGGCACCTTTACTTTGGACTTACACAATATTGGTACCGGCCCAGCCTGGGATATCAGCGTGACCGATATCCTGCCGGACAATAATCCCGGTGGCATGTGTGAAACCGCACCAAATAATTTTGCGGCTCAAATCACCGATGCGGCCGGTACTGCGATTGCCACCCTGAGTGAAGGTACCGATTTTAATACGGCCTTTGATGCAGCCAGTTGTACTCTTACCATCACATCAATTGGCGCTGGGGCAATGTTGGCTGCGGATCACCATCTGCTGCTAAGTTACGACGCTACTCTGGATGCAGATACCCGCGATGGCGATACGCTCACTAATATTGCCGGGGTAACGCTGTGGCACAGTTGGGATAGCAGTGCGCCTGAAGCGCGTCAGTACACTCGTCCGGCGCCTACCGATGGTACACCTGGCGTGCTCGATCATGAGGATGCCTATACCCTGAGTGCTTCAGTTCCCAAGGTAACTTTCTACAAGACTGTCGAGAATGTTACTCGTGGACAAAACCCGGCTGTCACGGCCAGCCCTGCAGAGGTATTGCGCTACACCCTCACTTTGAAAAATATCAGCGGTGTGGATGTCAGTGGTATTGAGATTACTGATGACTTGGGCCGCCTAAACAGCTTGCCATTGTTCCAGTCGGGCTCCCTGCAACTGGTTACTGCTCCGGCGAGTAGCGATAGCAGCGGGACAGATGCTTCTGCTGGTACCCACGGCAGTGGCTTGTTGACGGTGACCAATCTTGACCTGGCGGCCAGTGGCAGTGCGGGTGATTCCATTCAGTTGATCTATGAAGTAAGTCTCGCCCCTGTCATTGATAGCGGTACAACTGTGTTGAATCAGGCTCAGGTACAGTTGCCCGGTCAATTACTGAAAAACAGTGATGATCCCAATATTAACGGTACTGATGATCCTGATGCTGCGGGGGATGAAGATCCTACTCAGGTATTAATTGAATCTGAACCACTGCTGGTGATTCATAAAACCTCAGCAGATATGACCGGTGACCCGGACCTGCTGATGGTGGCGGATACCCTGCGCTATACCATTCGCGTGGAAAATACCGGTAACGAAAATATCGTTAACGGGATGTTGCGTGATCAGATCCCAGCGAACACTACTTATGTTGCTGGCTCCACCACCTTGAATGGTTCTGCGCTTACAGATGTAAGTGGCGCTTCGCCGCTTGAAGCGGGTATGAACATTAATACATCTGGCGAAGCCGATGGTTTTATTGCTGCAGCGGCAACTGGCGCTGTGCCTGTGATGGTTACCTTTGATGTCACCATTAATGACGTCAATGACGGCACTATTATTTCAAACCAAGGCTTTGTGAATGGCGAAGGTGCTGGTAGTGGCCCCTTCGATGAAGTCCCATCGGATGACCCCGCTACAGATGCCCCCAACGATCCAACAATAGATATTGTTGGCGATGTTCCCCTGCTGGTTGCTCATAAGACCGTGGCAATTGCGGTGGATAATATTTCTACGGGTATTGTCGACCCCGGTGATGTGCTGCGTTACACCATTGCGATTACCAATATGGGGGGGGTTGATGCGCTGCAGGTGGCACTCACTGACCAAGTGCCTGCAAATACCACTTATGTTGCCGGCAGTACCACCTTAAATGGTATCGCGGTTGCTGATAATGCCGGTGGTATGTCACTGCTGAATACTGCATTGCCGGTATCTTCTGATGACCTAACCCCACCTTTGCCAGGTGCCAACGAGGGGGTGATTACTTCTGCACAAACTGCCACCGTAACTTTTGATGTAATGGTGAA
This sequence comes from Microbulbifer mixtoriginis (SeqCode), assembly GCF_052467705.1. Lineage (NCBI taxonomy): Bacteria > Pseudomonadati > Pseudomonadota > Gammaproteobacteria > Cellvibrionales > Microbulbiferaceae > Microbulbifer > Microbulbifer mixtoriginis (SeqCode). The sequence goes on along the minus strand of NZ_CP174322.1, from coordinate 3,234,331 downwards.
TATGGATGCTGCCAGGGGTACGGTAATTAGTAACCAGGGCAGTGTTGCTGCAGAAGAACTACCACTGGTACTCACTGATGCAGATGGCAATCCGGCCAATGGTGCCCAACCGACACTAGTGGTGGTGGGTGATGCACAGCTGCTTTCAATTGTAAAAGAAGTTGCCGTTGTCGGCGGTGGCGCAGCCGAAGCCGGAGCAGTGCTGGAATATCTGGTGACCATTGAAAATATCAGTGGTGTGCCGGCGACCATGGTAAATATTACTGATGACCTAATGGTTGCCGGCGATGGAGTCCTTACCTACGTTGCGGACTCTGCCATGCTCAATGGCCAAGTAGATGGAGTTAGCGTTGCCGGTACGGTAATTACTGCTGACTACTCCACAACTTATGGAGATTTGCTGCCGGGTGAAAGTGTGACATTGCGCTTCCAGGCAAAACTTTCCGACAGCCTGGAAATTGGCTACACCGTGGTGAATACCGCGGAAGTGCACTGGAATGATCCACCTTCAAGCAACCAGGCCAGTGTTGCTATCGATGTTGGTGGCACACCGGGAATCGCTAATTTGGCCGGTTACCTGTGGCACGATGTGAACTTCAATAATCAGGCCGATGCCGATGAACGCCTGTTGTTGAACTGGGCAGTGGATCTGTATTTCAACGGCGCATTGCTGGAAACTATCCAGACTGATGAAAATGGTTATTTCCATTTCCAGGGACTGGTACCCAACAATTATGGTGGTCTTAGTTACGAGATGCGCTACACCGCGCCGGATGCCAGCGAAAGTACCGCATCTCTGGGTAATCCGGTTTCCGATTTCACCAATGGTCCCCAGCGTATCAGTGAGATCTTTGTGGAGTCTGGTGCTAATCCGCAAGACTTAAACCTGCCGCTCACGCCAAACGGAGTCATTTACAACTCCATCCTGCGTGCTCCGATTACCGGCGCTACGCTGAGTATGCTGCGTGCCAGCTCTGGACAAGAACTGCCAGATCGTTGCTTCGATGATGAAAAGCAGCAGGGTCAGGTAACCCGTGCCGGTGGCTACTACAAGTTCGATATTAATTTCGATGATGCCGCCTGTCCGGCCAATGCGGACTACCTGATTCGGGTAGAACTGGCCGATGACAATTATGTCGGTGGTGAATCCCTGGTTATTCCAGCGCAGACCAATGCGGAAACTGCCGGATTCGATGTGGGCGCCTGCCTCGGCAGTAATGCAGATATGGTGCCGGGTACTGCGCAACACTGTGAGGTACAACTGTCCCCGGCTAATCCGCCGCTGGATATAGAAGCGCGTGATACCTTGACCAACTATTACCTGCGCCTGACTCTGGATAACAAACAGATTCCAGGGGATAGCCAGTTGTTCAACAACCATATCCCCCTGGACCCGAAATTAGAAGGGGCGCTCTCTATTACTAAAACTGCGGCCATGTTGAATGTGACCCGCAGCCAATTGGTGCCTTACACCATTACCTTCGGCAATAACCTGCCAGTACCGCTCACCGATTTGCAGCTGGTGGACTTCTTCCCCGCTGGCTTCAAATACGTGGCGGGCTCGGCGCGTCTCGATGGTGAACCGGTGGAACCGGAGATGAAAGGGTTACAGTTGATCTGGTCGGACCTACGTGTAGAGGCGGATCAGACCCGCGAGTTGAAACTGCTACTTGTTGTAGGTTCCGGTGTGGGGGAGGGCAAATATGTGAACCGTGCACGTATGTTCAACCAGCTCTCCGGGCAGACGGCGTCTGGTGAAGCTTCGGCGACCGTGCGTGTGGTACCGGACCCCACTTTCGACTGTACCGATGTGATCGGTAAGGTCTTCGACGATAAAAATATGAACGGCTATCAAGATGCCGGGGAAGGTGGACTGGCCGGTGCGAGGGTAGTCAGCGCAACGGGTCTCAATGCCACTGCCGATGCCCACGGTCGATTCCATATCACCTGTGCGGTGGTGCCAAACCCCGATCGCGGTTCCAATTTTGTGCTCAAGCTCGACGACCGCAGTTTGCCAAGCGGCTATCGTCTCACCACAGAAAACCCGCGCGTGGTGCGTGCGACCCGAGGCAAGATGGTGAAGTTTAACTTCGGCGCCAGCCTGCACCGGGTAGTGCGCCTGGATATGGCCGAGGCGGTCTTCGAACCGACAACTACCGAGATGCGTCCCCAATGGCAGTCCCGTATTGAGCTGCTGCTGGAAAAACTCAGTGAAGCGCCCTCGGTATTGCGCCTGTCCTACCTCGCGGAAAATGAAGACCCGGATTTGGTGGAAGAGCGTTTGCAAACGATCAAGGCGGATATTGCCGAGCAGTGGGCGCGTAGTTATGGCGACTACGACCTGACGATTGAAACGGAAGTGTTCTGGCGGCGTGGTGCGCCGCCCAGCAAAGGAGGGTGGCAGTAATGTCCTTTGCAGATGGCAATAAAAAGCGCAGTAACCTGGAGTGTTCGCACACACCTGGCACAGCGGTTGTTGCGAAAAAAAACACTCGCACATTTCGTCGGCGTGAGCGTTGCCTGGCCACAGCGATTACTTTGGCCTTGGCAATGCCTGTACACGCGCAGCAGCAATCTGACACCGAGGTAGCCGAACCCCTGGAAACCAGCTGGTGGCAGGTGTGGCAAAAAATTCCCGGACTGGCTCCAGAAGTAGAAGAGCCGCAGACGGAGTTTGAGGAAAAATCCATAGGCAGCAATACGGAAACGATGTTGCTGCGCGCCCCTTCCAATCAATGGCTGCAGGATGCGGGCACTTTTATTGCCCCTCCCGAGCCGATTGTGGTGGAAGACTTTATCGAGCCATTACAGTTTTTCGCTGTGGCTGATGAAGTTTCTCCTGAGGCCATCGCGTTATTGCGTGAAAAGCTGGATGAGCTGGGAGAAACGCCCAATTTCCAATTGCATTTTATTGGTCACACCGATTCGGACCCGATGCAAAAAGAATTCGTTGCGGATTACGCAAGTAAGGAAGAATTTACCCTTGCTCGCGCTCAATTCGTGGCAGATTTTTTCCAGCAGGCTTTGGAACTGCCGGAAGAGATGATCGCGGTGGAAAGCCGCGGTGACGCAGAGCCCATTGCCGACAATATCACTACTGCCGGACGCGAACTGAACCGTCGTGTGCAAGTGCAGGTGAGTTACGATGCTCTGGATGCAGAGGCTATGGCAGCCCGTGCCCGCGCTGAAGCCCTGGCACTTAACCGGGTCAAAGTGTGTCGGCAGGAAACGGTTTGTAGATTGAATTATACCGCTGGCACTGAACAGCGCGCGCGCTTAAAAAACCTGGTTAATCCTTTGCGCTGGCAGCCGGGGCAGGCGAATTTACCCGAGGCGTTCTTACGGCGTATCCGCGAAGTGCGCACAAATCTGGCCAACAAAAATAATCTGGTGATTCATTTTGTTGGTCATACCGATGCGTTGCCTCTGCAAATTGGTGAAAGCTCTGAGCAGCAACAGAATGCCTATCGGGAAAAGTCCCACAGCGAAGCCCGCCGTGTTGCTCTGGCGGTGCGCGATGCCCTGGGCCTACCGGACACCATGATTTCCAGCAGCGGCAAGGGCGCCAGTCAGCCCATAGCCGCCAATGACACACCCAAGGGGCGCACCCTAAACCGCCGTGTGGAAGTGGAGTTCTGGTACGACGATCCCCTCGAAGTGGCGGTGGATGGCGTACAGGCCTGCCCAGAGGCGGCAGCCGCGGAAACCATTACCATTGCCCATCAATCTCTACGTGGCGATATAGCGCCTATCCGTTTCGATAATGGCGATCCGATTATTACCCAGGCGCAGCTGACTCAAATTCGCGCTGCCATGGGGGAAATTTCGAGCAAAGCCAATGTGCGCTTGAGTTTTATTGGTTATAGCGAAAACAAGCGCATGGACCGCCGGGAAGCCATGGTCTACGGCGATGATGTTGGGCTCTCTGGTGCCCGCGCGCGCCGTGCGATGGAGCAGGTAAAAGAGCTTCTCAGCCTCGAGGACTCCCAAGTGGAATTTGAAGGGCGCGGTTATGTACAGTCCGACGATGTAGTGGCCAACGGTTTCACCCTGGATGAAGGCGCGAGGGTTGAAGTGCAGGTGCTCTACGATGAGCTGGCGATTCTGGCGGAGAGCGACCGTCTGGAGATCGAGCGTATTAACCGCGAAGCCATCGCTAACAACCCCTATTCACTGAATTTAATGCGTATTACTGTGGATGGCAGCCCCGAATACGATCCCTATAAAAATTCTGCCGATCTGCAGCGCTGTACCGATGTGGCGCTGGATAATGCCAATATCCAGTTCCGCTTCGATAACAAAAAAATGCAGCCGCGTCTGAATATTTCAGCCTGGCCCAATACCATTCGCTATGCGGATAACCCGGATACCGAGCACAGCGAGAACCGCGTGGTTTTCCGCAGCTATACCAACTATCCCAGTTTTATTGAGCAGGCCGAGGTACGCCTGTTTGAAGAAGGGCAGTCCCTGCGAGACACGCCGGTTGACATAGTCCCGCTGGCTGCCGGAGAAGGGGAGTGGTTTGCAGAATTTTCCCATTTCCAGGCACCGCTAAAAAAACTGCACTATGTCTTGCGGGTGTACGATAAAAAAGGCCGCTTCGATGAAACTGCCGAACAGACTCTGTGGTTGGTGGATAAGGTTGAAGAGTCAACGAAAGAGGTAAACGTTTCTCAGGAATTATTGGTTGGCTACGGTGAAAATCGCCTAGCGCGAAGAAATATTCCTCTGGATGGCAACAGTGTGCTGGTGAACGGTGCCGAGGTACCGCCAGGGCACACCGTGTGGCTGGCGGGCAACCCGGTACCGGTCAACGAACAGGGCCAGTTTGTCGCCGAACAAATTTTCGACCCCGGTATGCACACCGTGGAAGTGGCAGTTCTGGATGAAGAGGGCAATGGCGAATTGTTCCTGCGCGATCTGGAATTTGCCAAAAACGATTGGTTTACCGTGGGTATTGCCGATCTCACGATTGGCTATGACAAAACCAACGGCCCAGCGGCGCTGGTTACCGGCGATGAAACCCACTACGACAATTCTGTTAGCTACGATGGCCGCTTGGCGTTTTATACCAGCGGTGGTTTCGGTGAGGGCTGGCGCCTCTCTGCCAGTGCGGATACGGAAGAGGGGCCGGTGGATGATTTATTTTCCAACTTTATGGAAAAAACGCCCGATGCCCTGTTCCGCCGTTTAGATAGTGATCTTTATTATCCTACCTTTGGTGACGACTCCACCGTAGTGGAAGACGCACCCACCTCCGGCAAGTTTTATGTGAAGTTGTCCAAGTACGACGACTACGGCTTGTGGGGTAATTTCAAAGCGACCTATGCCGATAACGAACTGGCGCAAATAGACCGCGCACTCTATGGTGCTAACGGCCACTTCGAAAGCGACGCTATGACCAGCTTCGGGGAAAAACGCTTTCAGGTGGATGCCTTTGGTGCGGAGCCTGGCACCATTGCCGGGCGCGATGAGTATCGTGGAACCGGTGGCTCCCTCTATTTCATGCGTCATCAGGATATTCTCAACGGCTCCGAACGCCTGCGGGTTGAAGTGCGGGATAAAGACTCCGGCTTGGTACTGGCCGTAAAAAATCTCTCCCCGGTGATCGATTACGATATCGATTACATTCAAGGCCGCGTACTGCTGAACAAGCCCTTGTCTGCCTTGGCTAACGATAATCTGTTAATCCAGGATGGCTCTTATAACGGTAACCCTCAGTATCTGGTAGCCCGCTACGAATACACCCCCGGCTTTGAAGAGATGGATACTCTTGCCTTTGGTGGCCGCGCCCATTACTGGTTTGGAGATTACGTAAAGCTGGGTCTCAGTGCTACCCAACAGGATGAGGATGACAACGAAACTGCGCTGCAAGGCTTTGATTTAACGTTACGTAAAACGGCAGGCAGCTGGCTGAAAGTAGAAGTGGCCAACAGTGAAGGCGGTAACCTCGATAGTACCAACTCCTTAGATGGTGGTTTTACTTTTGATAGCGGTCAAACTTTTGATCCTGAGGCTAGCGCTGCTGCCAACAAAATTGAAGCTAGCCTACAGCTGGGTGATTTCTTCGAAAGCCTACGCGGCTCCGGTAATTTCTATCACCAGCAACGGGAAGCGGGGTTTTCTGGCCCCGGTCAATTTGCCCGCGGTGAAACCACCCAGTTTGGAGCGGGGATCAACCTACCTCTCGGTGAAAGTTTCGATGTGGGCTTGAAAGCGGATAGTAAAGAAGAGGAATTCGGCCTGCACACCAGTGCAACGGATTTGATGCTCGGCTACCGTCTCAACGATCACTGGCATCTCAGTTCCGGTGTGCGCAGCGATAGCCGCGAAGATTTCTCCCAAGTTGTAGCGGCCACCCAGACCCAGGGCGACCGCACTGATATGGCAGTGGAGGCCAGTTATGATTCTGGCGAAAATTGGAGTGCTTTCGGCTTTGTGCAGGGTACCGTAGAGGTGACCGGCACTCGTGAGGAAAACAATCGTGTCGGTGTCGGCGGTGCCTACCGGGTGAGCGACAGACTCACCATGGATAGTGAGGTTTCCAGCGGTGATACCGGCATGGGCGCGCGACTGGGCACTGACTTCCTGGTGAGCGACAGAACCAGCGTATACCTGAATTACACCCTCGATAACGAGCGCAGCGATACCGGCGTACGTGCCCGCAAAGGCAATATGAGTACCGGCTTCCGCAGCCGTTATTCCGATACCCTGAGCATGTATGGTGAGGAGCGCTACAGTCACGGCGATATCTCCACCGGACTGACGCATGCCTTGGGTATGGACCTGGCGCCCAATGATCGCTGGACATACGGCACCACGGTAGAAGCGGGCACCCTGGAAGACCCACGCACCGGTGCCAAAACCGAGCGCAACGCCCTGGGCCTTAATATGGGCTATAGCCTGGATGCGATCCGTTTGGCCTCAGCGGTGGAATACCGTACCGATGCCATGGAAACCGCAGTGGATGAAAATACTGTGCTGGAATCCGAGCGCGATACCTGGCTGCTGAAGAACACCCTGAGCTATCAGCTCAACCCAGACTGGCGCTTGGTTGGCAAATTCAATTACTCCGATAGCAAAAGTTCCCAGGGCGAGTTCTATGATGGAAAATTTACTGAAGCGGTAATGGGCTACGCCTACCGCCCAGTCAATCACGATCGCCTCAACACGCTATTGAAATACACCTATTTCTATAACGTGCCCACCAAAGATCAGGTAACCGTAGAAAACACCTCGGCTGAATTTATTCAGAAGAGCCATATTTTCTCCGTGGATGCCAGCTACGATCTCACCCAACGCTGGACCCTGGGAGGCAAATACGCCTACCGCCTTGGCCAGCTAAGCCTGGATAGAGAAGACCCGGAATTCTTCGACAGTCGCGCCAGCCTCTATGTGCTGCGTGCAGACTGGCATTTTGTAAAACGCTGGGACCTCCTCATCGAAGGGCGCCTGCTTGATTTACCCGACGCGCAGGACAGCAAGAGCGGTGCATTAATTGGCCTATATCGCCATATCGGTGATCACCTCAAGCTGGGGGTGGGCTACAACTTTACGGATTTCTCTGATGATCTTACTCAGCTGGATTACGACAGCCAGGGATTGTTTGTGAATATTGTTGGGAAGTTGTGAGCGTTGATTGTGTGGCCCGGCGGGAGCCGGGCTGGTAATGGTGCCGAAGTAGATAAATCGATAGCCTTCCCGCGCCTATAGACTATTTAATAACCAGAATAAGGCTGGTCTCACCGTAAAATTGACAACTGTTGTAAACCTCGGATAATGCGCGCCGCTTTTAAAAATATACAAGTTTCCGGTGGTAGTTGTGTCTTTAGGCCTGCGTTTTATTGCATGTTTCTTCTCTTTGCTGTGCTCCTCCCTAGTTTTTGCAAATAACTTCGAAGACACACCATCCTCGGCATCCGGCCCCTTCACTGTTCGGTGGTCTGCCAGCGATACGGGGCTAGATGGCTGGTTCATGAGGAAAGCGAGTGGTCCCGGTGGTAGCTTTAGCCAGATTGGCAAAACAACTGGAAGCTATTCAAAAACTTTCTACCCTACTGCAGATGGTGTCTATACATTTGAACTCTCTGTAAATCGGACTTGTTGCGCTGGCAAGGATATTGCTCATGTTAGGCTTGCCACCAAGTCAGTGACAGTGAGACTTGCAAAACCCGGTAAGCCTGCTGCTCCAACCGCTGAAACCAATAGTCAAACCGGAGCATTTACCCTTTCTTGGTCCTCTCCCTCAGGTGCTGCTAGCCAGTACTATGAGTTGGTACAACAACTAAATGATGGCAGCTGGTCGTCTCCAGTAAGTGTTTCGGGCCGCACCTATAATGTGAGCGGGCTATCTACAGGTGAGTGGGACTTTAAGGTACGCGCCTGTAATAGCGCAGGATGTGGTAGCTACTCCAATGAAAAGCGAGTCAATGTAGCCATCCCACCTTCTACGCCAAGTGCTATTTCTGTATACGGCGGAGAGAAAGAGCGGGAACAGATCGTATTACCCCTTTTACAACCAATCCCCATGGTTTTGATTATCCCGCCGGATAACTCAAAATCAGATGGAACTGTTGGTGTAAAGTGGAGTGAGCCAACCTCGGGCTCAGAAGTTACAGGCTACCAAATTGAGCAATGTAAAGATGATTGCTCAACTTGGACTCCTGTGTATTCAGATACAGGAGTCGGCCCTGTTAGCTTGCCTCTTGAAGGGAGCACACCCTTAGCAAGTGGTACTTATCAATACCGTATTCGCGCCTACGTGACAGTTGGCGGTTATACGACCTACAGTGATTGGATTAAGTCATCGACAGTCTCTGTAACCCGAAGGCCAGATGCTGTACTCAATTTTACCCAGCCAAACCACGGCACCCAGAGTGAAAGCTTTGTGGTGGCATGGTCTCCCGTTTCTGGTTCTTTTAATCCGGTTACCCGCTATGAGCTTAAATGCAGCATCAATAATGGTGGTTATACCTATCTCAACTGTGGTAGTTCAAATTTAGGTACTAGCACCTCTATGCAGGTTACCTTGAATCCGGGAGATTCGGGAGTATACCGGTTTATTGCCAGAGCTTGTAATAATGATGGTTGTAGTGGCTGGACGCCGTCTGCGAATAGCAAGGTCGTAATGGTGAATGTTCCTCTAGAAGCACCGAATACGCCTAAATTTATATCCGTTCCTAAAGACAGTGAGTTTGGTGATTACGACATAAGCTGGAGTGAACCAGACCTTACTTGGACCTCATTTGAGCTGCAACGCGAGCGCAGAAATGATCCTGACCCTAGCTGCGGTGCTAGCTGCTGGAAGGTTGTTTCAGGAAATTTGGCGGGAACGACCTATGAGGCCCGCGGCGATCTAGAAGATAAATATCGCTACAAAGTCCGCGCCTGTAATGGTCCAGAATGCTCAGATTGGGCCATCAGTGACTGGATTGATGTCCACAACCTGGAAGGTATTGAGCCAGCGGTAAGCCTGGCGGTGGCTGATACTCCGGGAACTATGCTGTATAGCGCCGAAGTTAGCTCGCAGGGCGATGCGCTTGTCTCAATACCTATCGAAGTTGCTCCTGGGGTAAATAGTCTCGTTCCCAACCTGGGTATCCGATATTCAGGTGCTCGTTACCGCGAAAGAAATAATGAGATGCTGCCCGAGGATATTTTGGGCTATGGGTGGAGACTGAGTGGCCTGCAAGAGATTCGGCGCTGCGTAAAAAATCGCCCCAACACCGACCGTATTATGTTGGACGATAGTGATTCGCTCTGCTTGAACGGCCAGCCGCTGGTCCTCGTATCTGGTAGCTATTGGGAGCCAGGTTCAAAGTACCGAAAGTTGAAAGATGACTTCAGTCTTATTGAACTCAAGGAGACAGATGATCAGCCATGGTTCCTTGTGAATAAGCCTAACGGCGACATTTACGAATTTGGTAACACAAACGATAGTCAAGTTCGAGCGGGGCAGAATCCAAGCTTTGCCTGGAGTATTAACAAGATTACTGATGCTTTTGGGAACAGCTTAGCCTATCGCTACCACCTGGATACCGTAGAAGGTATTAACTACCCACTGGAGATTATTTACGGTAATGAAGGTGATGCGCGTATCGAATTTGCCTATGGCACTCGCAGCGACGCGCCCCCTCAGCCATTGTCCCCTGGGGAAATTGAGCAGGAGCAGTTAGTATTGCTCCATCATATTAATGTATACCTCGACAACCAATTATTGCGAGAGTACCGCCTCATTACCGAGCCTGAGCCGGAAACTACCAGCGAGGACTCCAAGCATTACCGTCGCCTGCAGCAGGTTCAGCAATGCGGCTATGATGTGTATGGCACTAGCTACCAGTGTCTTAACCCTCTGGTGTTTGGTTGGGATGAAGTTGGCAGTAATAGTGAGCTGGACCTAGACACCGGAATTTCTGAAATTATTGATGGCTTAGGAAAATCCACAAGGTTCTATCACACCACTGTTCGGGATGTTGCCGTAGAGTCTTCAGTGGCTGGCAATGGTATTTTCCTCGAGAGGCCTTTTGGCGAAGGTGTACTGCCTGCGAATGTGGAAAACCTCCAAGCGGATAATGGTGATTATCGAACGGTAGTCGGTGAAGTTCACCGCTCTAATGGCATTTCAAATGGCTGGCATGTCACCAAATATTATTACCAAGGCGTTGGCTTGGTAAGTACGAAGAACTGGGGTTTCCTTGGCTTCTACGCACAAAAGATCCATGATGAAGAATCGGGCATTGTCACTTATTTACAGTTCCGCCAAGACTTCCCCTATTTTGGCAAGGTGGCAAGAAAACTCCAATTCCAGGGTGCATATGGTTCCCATACACAACAATTGGCAGATGAACGCTACCGATATCAGGCTCTGGAGTTGTCTACTGGTTTCGGTAAGAGCTTCTATCCCCTGTTGGAGAAAAGCGCGGAGACCCTATTCGAAAGGAATCAAATCGTAGGTTATTTCTCAAGAGAGAATAGTGTTGGGAAAAGCACCCTTGGCTCCTTTGGAGAGCTTCTGGAGAATCAAACTACTCTTGAAGTAACGGCAAAGTCACTGGTGGAATCCAGTGGTGAGGCTGGCTGGGGAGAAATTGCAGCTTTCTCCCTGGAAGGTATAGAGAGAAGTCGAGAGACTTTTACCAGCTTTGAAAACCGAGTTGACAGCGATAAATGGTTGGTGGGCTTTGCATTCGCTCAGGAGTTGAGGGAGTATGATGGTGCTGCTACAGGCACCCCCGATCGTGTGCAGGCTGTTATCTCTTTGCCTTATCAATATACCAATAGAGTTGCAACCCAGGTGCGTTTCCCAGACGATTCGGACCTGAGGCTGAGTACAGATTACAATTATGATGAATTTGGCAACCTGATCAGCGAGACGGTTAGTGGAGCAAATGTTGAGACAAGAACCACTTTTGCCTCTAACTTTATTGATCGGCGCTACCCTGAAACGCTGACCAATGCGCTAGAGCAGCCCTTAACGCTAAGGTATGATCATCGTTTTGGTGCTGTTTCTGAAGTTGTCGATCTCAATCAGCGCAAGACCAGTGTTGTATATGATCCATTTGGCCGTGAACTTCAAACAACCAATACTGATGGCATTACCTTTACAACAACATACTCTGCTTGTTTTGCCGGTACTTGCCCTATCTCCGGCGGAATGCTTACTGCCTATAAGGTAACGAAGAATTCCTCAATCACACCACAACTCGACCTTTACTATGATGTACTGGGGCGCTTGGTTCAGCAGGACCAAGTGGCTTTTGATGGCCAGCGCACAGCCCACCGTGAATTTAACTACGATCTGCAAGGCCGTTTGTATCTGGAGACTGCGCCTTACTACCCGGGGGAAAGTAAAGCGCTCACTATTTATGACTACGATATAAAAGATCGTACTAGTAAGATCACCCGTCCGGATGGTAGTGAAATTCGTACCAACTACTACCCCGATGTGGTTCAAGGGTATATCCGTGTCGAAGCTGAAGAAGATATTTTAGATAGTAATGGCAGTCTGGTTGAAACCCAGATTAAACATCACTTTTACAATATTTCTGGCAGCCAAATGAAAGTGCTAGAGGCAGTGGGAACCAATAAACAGGTTGCCACAGAGTATGACTACTATGGCAGTGGTTTACTGAAATCTGTGCTGGTTAATAGCGACTCCGCCACCCGCTCTTCGTTCCTTTATGATGATGCAGGTAATAATATACAGACGGTTGATCCTGCTTTTGGCAAGGTGACAACTCACTACAATGCACTGGGTCAAATCAGGGAACAGACAAATAATAAAGGCAATACCTTAAGTTATCAGTACGACAAGCTTGGTCGCATGATTGAACGGGCAGATGCGGATGGGGTATCCACTTGGACCTTTGATGCCCTAAATGCCATTGGCAGCATCGCCAGCCGACAATATAGCCAAAATGGTTTAACCCTGTTCTCTGAAGACTATGTCTATAATACGGCGGGTAAACTGCAGACGTTGAACACCACTCTACAAGCGGGTGGATTGCAGCGCAGCTATCAGCATCAATATAATTATGATAACTCCGGGCGCCTGAAAAAGCTGACCTATCCTTCTGGTGCAGAAGCCCATCACTTTTATACGAGCCAGGGATTCCTATCGCAAATTACCGATGGACAAACCGCTCTCAAAACCTTCAAGGACCGCGATGCGTCAGGGAAGCTTCTGGAGTTTGCTTTTGCCAACAATCTAACAACTTCCAGAAATTATGATGTGAAGAGTGGCCTTCTCACCGCTATTAATACTGGCGGTGGTTCCATTCAGAATAATATCTACAAGTGGCGCTCTAATGGCACTCTGGAAAGTCGTATTTCCTTGAGTGGAAGTAATACAAGGGAAGAGCGTTTTTCTTATGATGCACTTAACCGACTAGAAAATGTTGAAACGCTAATTGGGGGTAGCTCTCAACGGAGCCTTAACACACTATTTGATTCCCTCGGAAATATCGTTAGCAAATCGGCAACTGGGGCTACTGGTAATCAGGTGACTGGCTATCAGTATGGGCAGAGCAACAATGCCGGCCCTAATGCGGTAAGCCAGGCCACTATTAATGGCGTCGTCAATAACTTAAATTACGATGAGAATGGCTCGCTGACCCACTACGATGCTGCTGAGGGTGACGACAAGTGGATTACTTGGAATGCGCGTCAACAGGCTCAGGAGATAACCATAGGGAACACTCAAAACACTGCAACTCCTATAGCCAGAGACCGCTTCCAATATGGCCCCAACGGGCGGCGTTACTACCGTGAATCTAGCTGGTGGGATGAGTCACAGCAGAAGCTGATGACTGAAAAAGCCTTTATTGTGGGTGACTATGAGGACCTACTGCCGGCCAATGACCCAGACTACCAGCGGATTGAAAAGGCCCGTATAAGTGGGGATATTCTTCAGGTAGCAGCTACAGACCACCTTGGTATCAAGGTCGAAGTCTTTGAATTCTTGCACCGTGATCACCTGGGCTCCATCGAGAAAGTCACTGATGAATCCGGCGCGGTTATCCTGGATACGGCATTCGATCCCTATGGCAGTCGTAAGAAAAGTGACTGGACCGGTACTCTTAGCAAGGTGGAAACTGAGGAGTTGCTGGCCTCCCAAGGGCTAACCACCAAGAGAGGCTTTACTGGCCATGAACATCTGGATAGGACCGGCCTGATTCATATGAATGGCCGGATCTATGATCCTACCTTGGGAAGGTTCTTAAGCCCTGATCCCTTTGTGCAGTTCCCATCGAGCTCGCAGAGCTGGAATAGATATTCCTATGTCAGGAATAATCCGCTATCTGTGTCTGACCCCTCTGGCTTTAAAGAGTACAATAAGAGAAAGCTTCTTGTCGCGTCTGGTGGTGGGACAGTGGAGAGTGGGCCAACTGCAATTGGTCGCCGTTTACCATCAGGTTCATTAGGTGCTGGTAAGATTTATTCTGTAGGCCCTGGAGGCTTTCCTGAAAGAGGGGGGATCTTGAGAGATACCGGAGGCGGAGGCGGAGGCGGTGGCTCTCAAAATTCAGAGGAAGAAGAAGAGGAAGAGAATAAGCCCGACGAGGTAAATAAAACCGCCAGTTGTGAAGATTATAAAAGAGCAGGCATGTCATGTGGTGGACAAAGCAATAATGATAGTACTGGTTGGGCGTGGTTTAAAAATCATTCAGCTGGGATATTGACTACTGCAGGAGGAATTGCACAAATAGCTGGTGGGCTAGCTCTTTGTTCCACAGGCCTTGGGTGTGCAATGGGGGCTGTTTTAGTTGCACATGGGGCAAATAATATTTACGAAGGGACATCGGGTAAGGATGGCCTTGTTAGAAAGGGGTATCAATGGGCATCGGAAAGCTTATCTGGTGACTCAGAGTATGGTGATCTTGCTTTTGGTTTTGTTGATGTCGGAATGTCTATTGGCGGGGCTACCCGACTGGTGCTAAAGCCTAATTCATGGAAATTATTCCGAAATATACGGTCAGACTATGTGCGTTCTTATAGTCAATCGTCTTCATCTGGTCTAGTTATGAACGCAGCTTATGATGCAAATACAACCTACGATACCTATAACAGGGTTTTAGGAGAATGATTTATTTTTTTTTGTACTTATTGGTTTCTTGCTCCGTTTTTGGAGGGTTACTTTTGTTAGGTAGATTGTTATCCTCTAGGAAAAGCAGCTCAGCTCTCGTTTTTTTATATGTCCTGCTTGTTGTTGGTGCTGCGGCGGTTCAGTATAGGATTTTTTCTACTGGCGGGCTGATGGGGGTTAAATTTGTTGAGGGTATGTGGCCCGAAATGTTGGTGTTCTTTATTTTTATTATATTTTGTTTTGTACCAATCAGAACTTTAAAAATAAACTAAAGAGCTATTGTATAAGCTGTGTTTTTGCTTTAAGGCAATCTATGAATGATCTGGGTCATTTGAAGGGCGGGGGCGTGAGAATAAAGTTGTTAATTGCTGGAGCTTTAGTTTCCATGAATGTAATGGCTTCGCCAGGTTATATTGCCAAGAATGTTAAAATTGTTTCTGTAGCAAATACCGGCGCAAACGCAATGACCTTTACCGTAAGGACAGCTAATGGCACTGGCATATGTAGTGGCGAATCCATTACATTTCCTTTATCGATTGCTGGTAATGCGGGAAATAATGAGGGTATTCATAACCGCGCCTATAGCGCGGCGTTAATGGCCTTGGCTTCAGAAAAGAAAGTCTCTATTTATAGCTATGAAGACTCCTCTATTTGTAGTAAGGCTGCCTATATTGAAGTTTTCAAATAAAGTATAAATGTGTTTTTTACTTAGTTTGAGCTCCTCCCTGATGGGAGGAGCCAGCATAGAAATTTAGACTAGTTGCGACCTATTACTCAGCAGAGTCTATGCTTACATATCGGATAAGGACATAATTGTGGTCGTCGCTGCAGCTAATATTGTTGTCTTCAAATTCAAGCTTCACTTTCTTTCCTGACATCTGGGCGGACAACAACATACTGAATTGCCTGTCATGCAGTTTAGAATAAGAATCACCACCAAAGCCAAGCTTGGCGCTTCCATTCATACCGCTGATATTCACTTGGGTTCCTTCTCCTGTAGCCCTGGTTACTAAACGAGTAACTTCACCGGTACAGGTATGGAAGCCTGCTGCAAGGCTAGACTGAGAGATAAGTGCCAAACCAATTATGGCGAAATGTTTTATCATATTTTGGACTCTGAAGGTTGGTAGTGGAGATTTTCTATCAGATATGAATCGTTGATTGTATAATAAGTGTTTGGTGTGATTTCAGGCAAATAGGTTCATTATTTACCTTAAAGTGCAGATCTACAAATCGCGCGTTGTTTCCTTGGTGGTCTGTCATTTAAGAGCCGAATAAATGGTCTTGAAGTCGAGTGTACTTAGGCGGTTAAAAATATAGAGTTTCAACTTTGCTGCTTAATACTGGGGCTATCTTTGCCACGCGTACCAACTAATTTAATCATTTCGCACTGGTTTTATACATTGGAGCGGCCACTCCTTAAAAAGTAAATATGTAACTCTTTCGTAGAGTTGGAGTGTTGGGCTTCTGCAGATGCCTGAAACAATTTTCTTACTAGGCTCTATCTAATCAGCCGACTCTTGCCGAACTGAAAACTCAAATATGATATTATTTCCCAAGGGTGCGCACCTTTTGATTTTTACCCTTTAGTGACGGGGAGTTAATAAAGTGTGCCGTATTTAAAAGTCCCTTAACTCAAAATTTAAATGTAGCGCGAAGTAGATATGAATAGTAAATTAAGACAACATATTTTAAAGGCCGGGAGAGTGATTCTGCCGGGGCTTCTTTTTGCCTCAGGTGCCGCCTACTCTGGCACCGAATGTACCGGTAAAGTAACTACGGTAGAAATTGCGTTAAACGGAAATGTTAACGCCAGTATAAAAGACAGTGGTAGCGGCACTAATTTTCATAGTGTCGCACTTTGCAGGATCACAGAGGATTTAGACGGCGGGTTCAAACAAGAATCCTGTAAGGCAGCTTTTTCTCTTTTAACTACTGCACATGCAACTGGTAAGAGTGTGACCTTGTGGTTTAATGAGGAAAAATTTTCTTCTTGCTCGCAGTCATGGGGGGAGATTTGGTCGCAAGGATTTTACCATCTTCGCCTTAAAGAAAGTTAAAGGCTGCGGCATATACCACTTAATCATAATCAGTAAAAACTTTAAATGCCTATCCAATTACTAGAAAATGAGGCGGTAATCAAAGTGGGCACTTATTAATGGCTAAGTTATCACAGTCATACCGACTAGCGATAGTATGTATATTTATATTGGTAGCCTGGGTGATGAAGCTGCTCAAATAAATGCTAAAAAAATGGTAAGCTGAGTAATAAATGAAGAAAATATTGGCAGCGATTGTTGGAATAGTGCTTAACTCCAAGGTGTTAGCATTATCTTTAACTAATATAGGGGAAATCAAGGAAATTAATTCATATACTGATTATGGTAATGGTGATGTGCTTATCTATTTTGATACTGGATTAAATGCGTGCCCCAGCGGCGGCTATATCAGTCCAAGTATGCCGGGATATAAAACTGCACTTTCTATAGCCCTCACTGGCTATACGGCACAAAGAAATGTGAGGATGGAGGTTTTTACGAGCAACTTATGGCCTGGAACTTCATCAAAACAATTCTGCGCCATTCGTAGAATTGATCTAAAGTAGGCTCTGTAAAAGAATTATTTTAAGGTTTTAGTAAGGTTTGATTTCTAGTGGTCAGGTCTTACTAGGGCCAATAACTTTATTTTTTATGTTCAATGTATGTGTATTGCAGGTCGATATAAAAGGAAAATTTTGCTCCGGCTAATAAATACATAGTCTTGTTACGGTATATCTCATAAGTTGCTGGTCAATCCAGGATTTTTTGCTTCAGATTGATACTTATCTGTAACCAACGAATGTTTTCGTTATTGACGTCTGATTTTCTGGGGTGTTTTAGATGTGTCAAACCATTTGAGTTTTTGTAGATGGTACGTTAAATACTCGGTTATAGTGCCTAGTGATTAACGGCTGTTTAAATGTGCTATTAATATACACCTATTTCTATAACGTGCCCAATAAAGATCATATAACGGTTGAAAATACCTCGGCTGAGCTTATCCAGGAATTCATATTTTCTCCGCAGATACTAGCTATGATCCTACTAGGCGCTGTACTTTGAGAGGTAAATATACCTACCGCCTACTCGATTTGCCCGACGTGCAGGATAGCAAGAGTGGTACGCTGATCGGCCTGTACCACTATATCGATGATCACTTGAAGTGGGGGCACAGCTTCACCGATTTTTCCGATGATCTCACCTTGCTGAATTACGAAAGCCAGGGGATGTTTTTGAATATTTTTGGCAAGTTGTGATTTTAGGAATTTGAGGGGTGGCCAGAAATCTGAATAAACTGGTAGTTAAGTTGATGTTGGATTTAGTAATTAAGTTGTTACATCAGGTTCTTTTAACTTGAGGATTTGTTTTTACTCACAGCACGAAAAATGAAGGCCCGGTGGAGTATTTGTACTTAGCTAGATCTTTTATTGTGGAATTATCCGATCAGTTTCATTAACTTATTATCACTAAGGCGTAGAGAAGTGAGACTTCTAATCGCTGCTAAGTAGTGTACTTATCTCTGTCTAGAAAATAGAGGCGTAGCTGTACTCAATTCGGTTTTTTAGGCTTTTTAGATTCAAGCTTTGAACGAATATTCCAAGTGAGTGGTGGCTTATTAGCTAACTCATGATTTCTATTAGCTGGTTGTGTATATGGATCATAATTCTATCTAAATAGAAAATGAAATGACCGTGGGGTATTTTCTACTATTGAGGTTGGAATACTAAGGGGCTAGGGGTGATGGAGTTTCTGCGATGTTCGTTAGAAGCTGAAATGACTTAATTTTAAAGTAGCCTGTCTTTGGCCGATATTGATTAATATCGGTCAAAGACAGACATGCTATGTTGGCAATCAAATTAAGATCGCAAGAAATCAACTTGAGATTATTGCTTGGCTAATTTTGATATATCAACTTCAAGCCCTGCCAAGTGAGTAGTAAGCTCCTCAGGGATTTCAGAATACACTTCACCACCAAGGTACTCAGCAAGAAACTCTTCCATCTTTATTAAATAAGCCATCAGGTTATTGCGCTTGCTAAATCCATGCCCCTCATCTTTAGCTAAAATATACTCGACAGCCAAATCTTTTTGATACATTTTTATAGCAATTTGATCAGACTCAAGCTGAGTAACACGAGGATCATTTGCACCTTGCACCAACAGTAAAGGAGCTTTAATTTGATCAGTAAAGTTTATAGGTGATCTGTTTTGCATATCTTCTCGATCAGCTTGTACCAATGGATCACCGATTGCTTTTAATCTGTGAGAAAGAAATTCTCGTTCATACTCCGGGAATGATTCTATCAATGTGATTAAACTTGATGGGCCTACAAAAGATATGGCGGCTGCATATACATCTGGGGTGAAAGTCAACCCAGAAAGTGCCGCATAGCCGCCATAAGAGCCACCCATGATGGCCACTCTATTTTTGTCTGCAATACCTTGTTCTACTAAATACTCAACACCATCCGTCAGATCGTGTTGCATCCCACCGGTTCCCCACTGGCGATTGCCCAAAGCAATAAAGGTTTCCCCGAAGCCTGCAGATGCGCGAAAGTTGGGTTGCAACACGGCATAGCCACGATTTGCTAACAGTTGAGACACACGGTTGAAAAAGTCAGCACCAAGTCTCCAGTAATCTCTATACCAAGGGCCACCATGCGGCAATACTACTAGCGGTAACTGACTACTCTTGCCTTTAGGTAGCGTTAAATAGGCCTGGATGGCGATGCCATCACGGGCTTCATAGGTAATAGAACGTCTTTCTGCCAGAGATTCAGGGTCTAACTTTGTATCTTTATCAATCAAGCGCGTTAGCGACTGGTCTGTTTGATTGTAGGTATAAAAAGCTCCCAGATCGACATCGCTAGCAATGTCCAACAACCAAATGCCAGACTCTTCATTTATAGAGATAACATCGATCTCTACTCTGCGAGTAAACTGAGTAGTGATAAATTGCCAGTGTTTTTGGAATTCCTTACTAATCGGATAATCTTCTCGGTATCCATAGTAGTAAGAAACCAGCTGAAGCTCACCATCTTTATTGAAAAGACTCTTGTAAACATCAGCACGTTTATTGGGGTCTGTATGCACATCAGTAATTTCTCTTGAGGCCAGGTTCAATTGCTTTAACCCCGATGTGTCTGCCTCACCGTAACTAGACTCGAAATAGACTCTCTCGAGATCTGAATTATAACTGGACAGGTGTAAGATTTCTCCCGGCTCAGTTTTCAGAGACTTTTGCCAGGATTTATTCTTGTGAATAAATAATTCCATGGATGAATCCGGGTTGGACCTTACACCGGCAACAGGAATTCCCTCTTTGTCTATCAGCACATCATGGAAGTGCTGATTATTCGACATTATTGATGTCAACTTACCAGTTTGGGTGTTCAACTGATAAAAACTTAACAGCTTTGGATCGTCGTGATTAGCGAAGAGGGTTAGACTGTTGGGCTTTTCTGAAGCTTGCCCTAAAATTATGTATCTCGCGCTGTCTTTTGAGGTTAATTTTTGGGTGTCGAGCAAACTTAGATCTTTATCTTTTACCTCCAGATCCAATCTGTAGATCTGGTGCAGTTCATTCCCTTTCGAGTCTTTAGAGACATACATACCGAGCTGATGCTTATCCCAATAAAAGCTATCTGCGCCGTCGGCAAAAGCGGTCAATGGGAAGGCATCTTCAACACTTCCGTTACTCGGCATTACATAGATATTCGGTGCTCCATTGTATTGCTGGAGCCAAGCTAGCCATTGCCCATCAGATGATAGTTTGACCCCACTAATTGCAGAGTCATTAAAGAAGCTCTCAACAGGGAGTAGCTTCTGCTGAATTTCTGCCGATGCTGAATCCTCCACGAGGAGGTTCACACTACAGCCACTAAATGCGGCTGCAAGACTCAGCCAACAGATGGCTTTGCGTACTGACCAGCGATGATTTTGTAATTCCATGAGTTTTACTCCTTATCAACAATGACTACACGGCATACTGTAGATAAGTAGTAAATTATTGTAAAGCAATAATTTATTACTTAATTGCGAAAATATTATATTGTTGTATAATGCCTGTCTATCCAGTGGGAGCAAAATTGTGAACTACAAGATCCAGGTTTTAAGTACACGTCTACGTTGGGCAATCGTGGTAATTAGCCTTATTGCTGTTACTAGCTTACCAATCATTTATTTTTTCTATGATATAAATGGCTTCAATAGTAGTAATCCAGTTTTTCAAGAGTTGTGGGGGTTAGGTGATCAGTTCAGACCGATGCTAATCTTCGGCCAATTGCCAACTTTTGTGCTTTCCGGTTTGTTTATCTACTGGCTTTGGCGACTTTTTGGGCAGTATGCCAAGGGTGATTATTTTGGTAAGGAGAGTGACCGATGCTATCTATGGCTAGTTTGGCTATATGGAGTTTCAATCCCATTAGGTATGTTGGAGTCGCTGTGGCTTAGTTATCTATCGTATGTGCATAATAATGAGTTTACTTTATTCTTTGCACTCGATATTGGCAGGCTATTTACATTGTTCGTGCTAGTGAGCGTCCTCTATATTTTGCGTGCAGCAAAACAAATCGACCAAGAAAACAAAGAGTTTGTTTAGCATGGCTATCATTGTCAATCTAGATGTAATGCTGGCCAAGCGAAAAGTCAGTTCAAAGTCGTTGGCAGCAGAGATAGGAATTACTGAGGCTAATCTTTCCCTACTGAAGCGTGGTAAAGTGAAGGGCGTTAGGTTTGACACCCTATCGGCAATATGTGAGGCACTAGAGTGTCAGCCAGGTGATATTTTAGAGTTCAGGCGGGATGAGTGACTTGTTCACTGGATTTTTTATAGGTAAAGCTTAAGGGGCTAGGTTATAGCCAATTAAAATTTCGCCAGAATCTAACATTAGTGTACGGAGTTACCTTTATGAATTAACTCATAGACTCCGTATATCTGCATACATTGTATTACTTTCCTAAACATTTTTTCCGTAGTGGTTCATTAACTTCCCACACTTAAAGCTGACCAGTAATTCAGCAGCTATCTTCTTTTATGGCTAAGCTATACCCTATAATTGTTAGCCGCAATATGGCAATTGGTAGTTTCCACTCATCAATATAAGTTTTCGGGTGATAGTAGTGGCCTTTAAACTGCATATCATTGCATATTTATATTTACTTTCTTTTTCCCTTATAGCTTTTGCTAATAACTTTTCTGGTCAGTCAACCCTTGTGGTGGCACCGCCCTCTGAAGTTGAAATGGCTGTCTCGGAAATGAAAAGTCGAACTGGGGATATAACGTTAACTTGGCATCCTCCCCCAGAGACGGTAGACAGCTATGAGCTTGTAAAGCAAAAAAATAATGGAGTTTGGTCTAAGCCCATAAAAATTGCTGGGCATTCTTATCGGGTTAAAAAGCTATCTACAGGATCTTGGGGGTTTAAGGTCCGGGCTTGTAATAGTAGTGGATGTGGCGCTTACTCCAATGAAAAGTGGGTAAATGTAGCTATCCCACCTTCTTCGCCAAGAAATGTTACCGCTTCTGGTGCCGAGGGAGAGGGAGTTCAGCAGGTACAGCCTCCTGTACAGTCAGCCCCCTTATCAGTGATTACAGCTTCAGACAATCCAGAATCTCATGGAACGGTCAAAGTTCAATGGGAAGCTCCAGATACTGGAGCAAAAGTATCAGGGTATGAAATTGAACAGTGTAAAGATGATTGCGCAACATGGTCCTCAGTCTATATAGGAGCAAAAGTTGTTTCAGTAACCCTCCCGATTGAAAAAAATAATCGATTAAAGAGTGGTTCTTACAAGTTTCGGGTACGGTCTTATGCTACCGGAGGTCGTTTTACGTCCTACAGTGAATGGGCAACATCCCCAAGGGTTGCTGTGATCCGAAAGGGGCTGATAAATCCCAAAGAAGTTAGATTTACCCAGGATAGTATTAAGCCGACGTTTTCAAATGGTCGTAAAATTGAAGATTTAATTCAAAACCTTAAAGAGGGTAAAGTAACTGCGTATGATGTCCCTCCTATTCGGGTCTTTGGTCGTGACGGAAAGATTTACTCGCTAGATAATAGAAGGCTCAAAGCTTTTCAAGAGGCGAATAAGCCGATAAGAATAATTCCCGCCACATCAGAGGAGTTATCTACCAGATCATTTAAGTTTACCAGTCGTAACGATGGTACATCTATTCGTATCCGTGAAGAAGGTGAAGATCGATGAAATCACTAGATCTGCCAAATAAGCTGGGTGAAATTAAAACAAGGGCTGATTTTTCCAGTTTCATCTTGGATGTACTTGAGGATTTCAAAAATAACGCATCAACCTGGGAAAATACTGATTTAGCCAATTTTCTCGAAGCAATGGCTGCATGGACAGAAGATATGGATGGATTTTATGCAAATCAAGGGAAGGGTATGCCTGAAAATATTCAGTGGAAAGTCTTTGCTGAAATTATTTATGCGGCAAGGATTTATGAATGATTTGCCAGGGATTCCTGTTTATCTCCTAGGATAATATGTATAGAAATTAATAAGCGGTTATCCTGGAGCTTGCCAAATGCTTTCCATTGGTAATCAGGTAGGCAAGATGACACTCCCTGATAATGGTCTAAATGATGTTGGGTGAAATCCATATTTACATCTTCAAAGTCATTTAAGTGATATAGTAATTCTGGGTCATCTTATTCTGACTCTTGTCGCGGGTTACCTTAAAGTATCCATTTTTTACTGTCCAGATATAAACTGTGAGTAAACGTTTCTATTGGGGTCGATACATGAGTAGCCGCTCAATTTTATGTTATTTGACTCTTTATAATGTCATTTATTTAGTATGTGGCTTATTGGTACCTTTAAAGGTTGATTCTGCGACACTGGCTCAGTCCTGCTTTTCAAGGCCTAATCCGTTCTGGCAGGAATCTAGTGCCATTAAAGGCAGTTGCGTTATTGATTCTAGATGTTATGTCATTAATTTATTTGTTGGGAGCTCAAAGAAAAATAAAAATTGGTTGCCTGTTGGGATTGAGTCTCATCAGTATGCACCAAATGAGGCTTCAAAAAGCGATCAGTCATCGTTCCACTCAGAGAAGATCGAAGGCTTTGATGAGTTATATGCAAAAGCTCCCGCAGCGAAGAAAGAAATTGACCTTCTGGCCGATAAAATAGCGGCTATGAATGAGGGGAGCGTTGCTAAAGTGCCGATAAAGTCATTAGAAAGATCTAAGGAAAAAGTTATTAATGATTACGGCGGTGACCCAACTCGAATCAAAGATCTTGCAAGGAATACCATTGTTGTACCGCAGGATAAAATCCCTATAGTGGTTGGAATGCTTAGGGAAAAAGGGGCAATGGTAAAAGTTATCGATGGATCTGTGGATCCGTTAGGTTATAGCGGAGTAAACTCTAAAATTAAAACGAGTAGTGGTTTGGTTGCAGAAATACAGGTGAACTCCCCTGAGATGATATATGCAAAAGAATCTCCTGAGTCTGCAATAGCTCTGCTGGGTAAGGACGCATATGCATCTATTGCAAATAGAGCCACAATTGAAGGTGGAAAAGGACATGAGTTATACGAGAAATGGCGCTCTTTGAAAGAAGATGATCCACGAAGAAAGAAGATT
Source organism: Microbulbifer mixtoriginis (SeqCode) (assembly GCF_052467705.1). Classification (NCBI taxonomy): domain Bacteria; kingdom Pseudomonadati; phylum Pseudomonadota; class Gammaproteobacteria; order Cellvibrionales; family Microbulbiferaceae; genus Microbulbifer; species Microbulbifer mixtoriginis (SeqCode). The sequence continues at coordinate 3,210,106 of NZ_CP174322.1, read as the reverse complement.
GAAGTTGAAAGTAAAAATTACTATACGTCTTTGAGGTCTGAGCTGATGCCGATTAAAACAGGTGAATATTTAAATCTAAGGCATATTTTTATTGACTATCCTTTTGAGTCAGTAATGTTTAGGAGGGATCATCAGACTAAAAATATATATAGAAAATTTTATGGTGAAGAGGAAGGTCAAGCTCCAATTCCCAATAATAATCGGCTGTTTAATGATGCTCTCCGGTATGGGCAAGAAATATCTCAGGAAGAATACCTTAAAGGGAAAGAAAATGAGGGTTAATGTCTAATTATGAGTATATCCAAAGAGTTAAAGATAATAGCCTCTTGGTCTTTATGGTGGTGTGGGGCTTATAAGATATTTTGAATTTTTTATGGCTGGTTTTGTTGAAGGGGGTGTTCTTTTGTGCCAGGTGAAATCATAAGATCTTAAGGTTTTCAAAGGCTTCAAAATTGAATTGTTGCTTGTCAGTTTTAATTGTAATTTTGTGGATCATGAAACTGCCTCCCAAAGCTGCACGCTAACTCGAAAAATTAAAATCAACCCAGATACAAACATGATCGAAAGTGCGTAGCTGTTGAATTTTTGTATGCTTATTATCTTTAGGAAATGTTTTGCTATAAACATGCCTGTCATAATTCCCAGTCCAATGGTCAGGCCGTAAGTGATCAATTCAGTGTTAAGCGCGCCAAAATGGAAGTAAGCGACAAGTTTCGTCGAGTGCATCATTAAAGAACTTACCCCCCTGGTTGCGACTAGCTCCTCTTTGTTAAGTCCGTAATTTAAGAAAAAAGGATTTTGTACAGGGCCTACAGCGCCAATAATTGAAGAGAAGAGTGTGGTGACAAAGCCGAGCATGGGAAAGTACGGCAGGTACATAACAAATGAACGTTTCTTATGCCCGAATCCAAACTGAAATATGGTCGAAACTAAGAATAAGCCGACAGTAAATTCTATTAATAGCGGGTGCATCTGGGTGTAAACGTAGGCGCCAATAATTGCTCCAGGTATGATGCCTGGGATTAGCCATAATGCCACCTTCCAATCTATGTGCTTCCAAAATAAATAAACGCCGAATGGAGATGCAATCGCATTTCCTGTTGTTAATACCGGGGCGACTAAATGGGGGCCAACTAGAAATCCTACTAGGGGGACCAGCAGCAGTGCGCCACCACCTGCAGCCATAATAGAAATGTAGCCAGTAACCAGGCCGAGAATTAGAAGGAGGGTAATGATCATGTGTCAGAGGATTTTCGTGCCTACAATAGGGATTTTTATTTCTTAAAGGTAAGCATAAAAATATTTTAAGGCTAGTGATTGTGGTAAAGGATATCTATTTTGGAGTAAGTCGAATTATATGAAAATGTCTACAGTTTCCTCACATTATTTCACGTCAAATCTGCCTTGTTAGGCTGGTAAATAATAGAATGTTATCACTCAATAGTTTTTTATGATGGCAGATAAAAGTACGCTCACATCACTTCACTATTGGGGCTTATCTGTTCTCTCTCTTGCCGTCTTCTTGGTTGCAGGGGACTTTACAGCTTTCTCTCCTGCATTGCCGGCGATTGCTGCCAATTTTTCCTCAAATTTTACTTCAGTCCACTGGGTAATAAATGCTTACTCTCTTACTTATGGAGTGATCATTGTGACTGGTGGTCGACTGGCAGATGTTTACGGCCGTAGGCGCTTATTTATATTTGGCGTTATTGTCTTTGCGTTGTCCTCGCTTGTGGGTGGTTTGGCACAAGATCTATGGGTACTTCTCTTATGTCGGGCATTAATGGGGTTTGCTGGAGCGTTGATCTGGTCCGCGATTCTTGGGATGGCTTATAACCTGTTACCTCCAGAGAGAGCCGGTTTGGCGGGAGGGTTAATACTGGCTGCCCTTGGTTTGTCGACATCCCTAGGGCCCATATTGGGTGGTTTTTTTAGTGAGTACCTAACCTGGAGGTGGGTCCTTTTTGTCAACATACCATTGGCATTTATAATAATTTTTTTGTGTTGTAGGAAGTACCCAGCTGATGAAGTAGTGAGAATTGAGGAGGATGTTGATTATCTGGGTGCATTATTGCTTTCAGTGTCACTATTTTGTTTCTTGCTGGCTATGGAAGTGCTGGCTCAAAAGCATGTTTTTGGATTATTTTCCACTTTGTTGTTGTGTTCTTCAATGGTATTTCTTGTGGGGTTTGGTTGTAGAGAGATCAGTAAGGGATCTGCTGCGCTAATACCCATTGAGTTGATAAAAGATGCCAGTTTTCTATCTATAGTGTTTAGTGTTTTGTTGGTTGCGACAGCCTTCTTTGCTGTCCTTGTTTATATACCTCTACTTTTTATTAAGGTTCATAAATATAGTGCCCTTATGGCAGGGGTTGCACTTTTGCCAATGATGATAAGCTCCAGTATTTTTTCTTTTATATCTGGATTGATACACGAAAAGTGTGGTGCAAGGCTGTTAATTTGCAGCGGAGCCCTTGGCATGAGTGTCGGGCTCTATTGGCTGTCAGTACTCAATGAAGCCACAAGTTATGTTTTTTTTATCCCTGGGTTGGCATTGGTCGGGGCAAGTTTAGGAGTCTATTCACCAGCCGCGGTTACTGCTGCCGTTGCTTTGGTTGATCCCAGTAAGTCAAGTCTCGTGGGGGGGATTGTTTATATGTTCCGTTTTTTGGGTGGTGCGCTTGCTCTTGGGTTCAACGCAATAATCCTAGCCTATTATGATGATATTGCTGAAGGTGTCTACAGGATTTTTGAGGTGGATGCTTTTATAACTTTTCTTGGTTTTTTATTGCCGCTTTATTTTTTGAGGGGTGTTGATGCACGTTTTTCTTGAGGTTCGTTTTGACGCTTTATATATCTTGTCTGCTGGGTAAAATTTTAAGATCAATTTTGATGATCTGTTTGAGGAGCAATTCAATTTAACAGTACTTTGCAGGGTGTTAGATCTTACTCTTTTTACCGAATGGAAGATTGAAGGCTTTGTGTATGGGTAAACATCAGCTTCTTTTTCAGTATTTTTCTATTGTGCTTGGCTAATGAATGATTCACTTCATGATTTACAGTTGTGGAAGGGGGCTAAGGATTATTTTTAAGCGATGGTCACTAATGAATGTTCTAATGAAATAGTGAGAGGGGGATGCTGTTTTAGTGTGATTTTTGACTTGGCAGGTAAAATTTAACGACTTATAGAAAGGGCTTTAATAATGCTTGGAGTGCAAAGTAGCGGAGTTTTAAAGTTGCTGTATTTGTTGGGGGGCAGAAAATGGAGTAGTCGATAAAACGTGTTTTATGGCTAGGTGAGCAAAAAATAATGAATTTAAAGGGGTTAACGGTTTCTGAAACCCGCAGTTTGGGGCTGGCGGCGTTAATTTTCTCTATTTTCCTTATTGGGTATGACTATACGGCCTTTTCTGTAGCCCTACCTGCGATCCAAAAAACCTTTAATATCGATCTTACTACAACGATGTGGCTGGTTAATGCTTATGCCCTGGCTTTTGGTGTTTCTGTAATATCGTGTGGGCGTTTAGCCGATATGCTGGGTAGGCGCCGAACTTTCTTCATAGGCGCCTCACTTTTTTCGATGTTCTCATTACTGGGGGGCTTTTCCATTAACATCTGGATGTTGATGGGGTGCCGCGTAATGTTAAGTATTGGTGGTGCTTTGATGTGGCCCGCCGTGATTGGAATGACATACCACCTTTTGGATAGTAAACGCGCAGGAGTGGCTGGTGGGTTATTAATGCTTGGCTGTGCTGTCGCTAATGCACTTGGTCCAATTATTGGCGGTATTGTGACGGATTCTTTAGGTTGGCGGTGGATTCTCTTTCTTAATCTCCCGATAACTTTGGTAGCAATGTTGGTTTGTTGGCGACTGATTGGTAGTGACTTGCCTGAGGCTCCCTCTGAGCGCGTGGACTTAATGGGGCTACTCTTCCTCTCAGTGGCATTACTTGCGCTATTGGTAGGATTGGACCTGTCGGTAGATATGGGATTTACCAACTATCGAACCATACTTTTATTTTTGGCGTTTGCGATTTTCTTTACAGTTTTTATCTGTTTGGATTATCACTCCTCAGAAGAGCCGCTAATTCCCATCGATGTGGTGAAGAATAAGAAGTTCTTAGCGGAGGGAGTAGCGACCCTGCTGGTCTCTGTGGCATTTATTGCTGCACTTATGTTTATCCCCCAATTTCTAAGCAAGATTTGGAGTTTTTCTGCGATCCAATGTGGTATTGCATTGCTTCCCATGATGCTTGCTTTTGGTGCTACTTCTTTTCTGGCTGGACATCTCTATGGGCGGTATGGGGCCAAGCGCCTTTCCAGTCTAGGGGCCTTATTTATGTGGGCCGGTATGTTGGTACTTTCGAGGCTCAGTGCTCAAATTGATCCAACTACTTTTGTCCCGGGCCTGATATTGATGGGGGTTGGTATGGGCTTGTTCTATCCAACTGTGACGACGGCAGCGATATTGATCCTTCGTTTCAACCGTGCAAGCCTCGCAGCAGCCATTATTTATATGTTTCAGATTATTGGCGGTGCTATTGGCCTGGGCTTGAATACGACAATCGTTGCACTGGCTCCAGATCTAGCAACAGGTATGAGTAGGGCCTTTTTGATGAATGCACACTTGGCTTTGTTAGGTATGGTGGTGAGTGTGTTTTTTATTAATGGAAGAGGTAAGGCTTGATTTGAATGGGTTTACTGCGTTAAGTGTCTCGTTCTGAACAAAGGCAAAGCTCACTTTAACTCAGTTTTACGCTTTATTTTTATAGTTTTACTTCTTAGATAGCACTAGATTAAGACTGCGCAAAGTATTCGGGCAATAAAAAAGCCCCGCCAAATGGCGGGGCTTTTTAGTGAGGTAGGGCGGTTAGTTATACACTAACTTCCTGGATCTCAGTCGCGGCGATGCGCTTGCCTTCTTCGGCAGACTTCTGGAAGTCTTCAATCTGATCGAAGTTCAGGTAGCGGTAGATCTCGCTGGACATGGAATCCAGGTTCTGTGCGTATTCCTGGTACTCAGCCGGAGTCGGCAGTTTACCCAGGATGGCGCCTACAGAAGCCAGCTCAGCGGAGGTCAGGTACACGTTGGCACCATCGCCCAGACGGTTGGGGAAGTTGCGGGTAGAGGTAGATAGTACGGTGCTGTTCGGAGCCACACGCGCCTGGTTACCCATACACAGGGAACATCCGGGCATTTCGGTGCGGGCACCGGCAGAACCGTAGATGTTGTAGTAACCCTCTTCCATCAACTGGTGCTCGTCCATCTTGGTGGGCGGGGAGATCCACATGCGCGTGGAGATGCCACCTTTGTGTTCTTGCAGCAGTTTACCGGCAGCGCGGAAGTGGCCGATGTTGGTCATACAGGAGCCGATAAACACCTCGTCTACCTTATCGCCAGCAACGTCGGACAGCAGGCGAGCGTCGTCTGGATCGTTAGGAGCACAGACGATCGGCTCTTTGATCTCGGCCAGATCGATTTCGATGACTTCCAGGTACTCGGCGTCGGCGTCCGCTTCCATCAGTTTCGGGTTGGCCAGCCACTCTTCCATGGCGCGCGCGCGGCGCTCCAGGGTGCGCTTGGAGCCGTAACCTTCAGCGATCATCCAGCGCAACAGGGTTACGTTGGAGCGCAGGTACTCGGCCATGGTGTCTTCGGATAGCTTGATGGTACAGCCAGCAGCGGAGCGCTCGGCGGAGGCGTCGGACAGCTCGAATGCCTGCTCTACAGTCAGGTCTTCCAGGCCTTCGATCTCGAGGATGCGGCCGGAGAAGATGTTCTTCTTGCCTTTCTTCTCAACGGTCAGCAGGCCCTGCTTGATGGCGTAGAGAGGAATGGCGTGAACCAGGTCGCGCAAGGTGATGCCAGGCTGCATTTTGCCTTTGAAGCGCACCAGTACGGACTCAGGCATATCTAGCGGCATAACGCCGGTAGCGGCGGCGAAAGCTACCAGACCGGAACCTGCCGGGAAGGAGATGCCCATGGGGAAACGGGTGTGGGAGTCACCACCGGTACCTACGGTGTCTGGCAGCAGCATGCGGTTCAGCCAGCTGTGGATGATGCCGTCAGCCGGGCGCAGGGAAACACCGCCGCGATTCATAATGAAGTCCGGCAGGGTGTGCTGGGTGTCGATATCGACGGGCTTGGGGTAGGCCGCAGTGTGACAGAAGGACTGCATTACCAGGTCGGCGGAAAAGCCGAGGCAAGCCAGGTCTTTCAGTTCGTCACGGGTCATGGGGCCAGTGGTGTCCTGGGAACCCACGGTAGTCATTTTTGGTTCGCAGTAGGTGCCTGGGCGGATACCTTCAACGCCACAAGCTTTACCAACCATCTTCTGCGCCAGAGTGTAACCCTTGCCGGTGTCGGCAGGTTGCTCAGGCTTGCGGAACAGCTCGGAAGGCGCCAGGCCCAGGGCTTCACGGGCTTTGCCGGTCAGGCCGCGGCCGATGATCAGGTTGATACGACCACCAGCCTGAACTTCGTCCAGCAGGACGTCGGACTTCAGTTGGAATTCAGACAGGACTTTGCCGTCTTCGGCGAGGATCTTGCCGTCGTAAGGGCGGATCTCGATCACGTCGCCCATGCCCAGTTCGTCAACGGGGGCTTCGAATACCAGCGCGCCGGCATCTTCCATGGTGTTGTAGAAGATCGGGGCAACCTTACCGCCGATACAAATACCGCCACCCTTCTTGTTGGGCACGCCAGGCATTTCTTCACCGAAGTACCACAACACGGAGTTGGTGGCGGACTTACGGGAAGAACCGGTACCGACTACGTCACCAACGAAAGCAACGGGCAGGCCCTTGGCTTTAACTTCTTCGATCTGCTTCAGCGGACCGGTAACACCGGCTTCTTCAGGCTCCAGGCCGTCGCGCTTCATTTTGTACATGGCCAGCGCGTGCAGGGGGATGTCCGGACGAGACCAGGCATCCGGTGCCGGAGACAGGTCGTCGGTGTTGGTTTCGCCAGTGACCTTGAATACGGCAACTTTGATGCTCTCGGGCACTTTGTTGCGCTTGGTGAACCACTCGGCGTCAGCCCAGGATTGCATTACCGCTTTGGCGAATTCGTTGCCGGCTTTGGCTTTCTCTTCCACATCGTGGAAGGCGTCAAACATCAGCAGGGTGCCTTTCAGCTGCTCGGCAGCCAGTTCGGCCAGATCTTTGTCGTCCAGCAGCTCGACCAGGGTGGAGATGTTGTAGCCGCCCAGCATTTGGCCAAGCAGCTCTACAGCGTGTTTGCGGTCGATCAGCGGGGACTCCGCGTCGCCCTTGATAATGGCGGACAGGAAGCCGGCTTTAACGTAAGCGGCTTCGTCAACACCGGGGGGTACACGGTGGGTTAGCAGGTCAACTAATTCCTGCTCTTCGCCTTTTGGCGGATTTTTCAGCAGCTCAACCAGGCCAGCGACTTGCTCTGCGTCGAGTGGCTTCGGTGGGATGCCTTGTTCGGCGCGTTCTGCGACGTGTTTACGATAGGCTTCAAGCACGGATAAGTCCCTCTTGGTGTGTGGGGTGGCACCAACAGCGGGTGGAATTCCCGATCTTTGTACTGTTGTCGGGATTTTTTTTTCGAGGCCGCTGAAGGCGGGGTGGCGAATACTACAGCAAAGCCCTACGGCTGTTAAGTTTATCGAAAAATCAATAATTTAAGTGAATTTCGACTATTCGCAGGGCAAATTTTACTGTGCCCACTGCAGCTGCCTCACCTCTTTTCTTAGTGGCCGAAACAAAATAGTCTACGCGCAATTTTAATCCAGGCCCGCGTTGCCTGATCGGCTAAATCTGGTTAATTGATGTACAAAAAAGTCCGTACACCTTGCATTGGTGTCTGTTCAACGGGAATAGGTGATGATGTCTGTCGTGGGTGCAAGCGTTTTGCCCACGAGGTGATCGACTGGAATGCTTATACCGAAGAGCAGCGCCGTATAATTGCCTCCAGGCGGGAGGGCTATCTAACCAATGCTGTACGCAGCCAGCTGGAAATCATTGATGAGTCGTTGCTGCTTTCCCAGTTGCGCCATCAACAAATTCGCTTTGATGAAAGCCAAAGTGCCTACTGCTGGGTTTTTGAGCTGCTGCGCGCCGGTGCCAGCCAGATTGGCGATCTGGGTGCTTACGGCCTGCGCCCGACCGCTCAGGCCAGGGGAGTGAGCCTGGTGGAAATTCGCCGGCGCATCGATGAAGATTTTTATGCTTTGTCTGTGGCCTACTATCAGCGCTTTATCGCCCCTGGCTTGATACAAGACTGACTTACAGCCTCAACTCATTCTTACGTGCCTGGGCTACTGTATTTCCCGAGGCGGCTTACCCCTTTAGAATTGATGTTCATCTTTCCGGTAATGGAGAACCGGCTATCAGCTCAGCTCACAAAAATCCGCGTAGAGTACTTCTCGTGGTTAATCCAAAAAGCCGGAATGGTGCCGAGGCGGACATCGACAGCGGCCTAGCGCGCTTACGCGCTGACGGAATAGAGGTTGAAGTCTTGCATTCCGAGGCCCCAGAGGAGAGCGAGGCTGCGATCCGGCAGAGTCATAAGAACCTCGACCTTGTGATAGTCGGTGGCGGAGATGGCACCATCAGCTCCACCGCTCGGGTATTGAAAGAGTGCCAATTGGCCCTGGCAATTCTACCGCTGGGTACCGCGAATGACTTGGCACGTTCCCTTGGCATTGTCGACTTGGAGCAGGCTTTTGATGTCATTATCGGCAACCATCGCCAGCTAATCGACCTCGGTGTTGTCAATGGTCACTATTTTTTCAATGTGGCCAATATGGGGCTTGGGGTAAAAGTGACTGAAGCACAGGACTCCGAGATTAAGAAGCGCTGGGGGGTTCTGAGTTATCTGAGAGCCTTCTTTATTGCCCTGAGGCGCACACAAAAATTCCAGGTAAATCTGGCACTGGACGAAGAGCGTTGCCAAATGCGGTCAATCCAATTGGCCGTGGGCAATGGTCGTTATTACGGTGGCGGCAACCTGGTTGCAGAGAAGGCACGCATCAATGATGCCAAGCTTAACCTCTATAGTCTGCGTCCGCGCGGCCTGTTGGAGTTGCTGGGCATGGCACTATTGCTCCGCGGTGGCAAGCACCATCTAACCGAGGGGGTTTTTAATGCCAGTGCCCAGCGAATAGAGGTAGAAACCAAGCCGCGTGTGCAGATTCATGCGGATGGGGAGCCGGTTGCTGAAACCCCTGCAACCTTTTCGGTGATTCCCAGAGCGCTTGAGGTTCTGGTGCCACGCAATTCAGAGGAACTCATCAGTAGAAAAGAGAGAGGGCAATGACACTCATTCGCACTGATATCCAGGCAGCATTGAATGATCTTTTTATGCTTATTAGCCGTAGCGAGGAGGATTACCGGGCAGCGGCGGGGCAACTTGAAGAAAAGTCGGCAGCTAATTTTTTAAACACAATTACCAAACGCCGGCAGGTGCTTGCGGACGAGTTAGAGCGGGCGATTCGTGCCGAAGATAGTTTGCCCTCTGAGCCGGATAGGGACCTCAAGGCTGGTGAACAGCTGCTACAGAGCTTTGCGCCCCTGCTGGCTGAGGACAAAACCAAAGAGATTTTCAAAAAGCGCCAAGACGCCGATCGTGAGCTACTTGCGCGTCTTAACGAAGATGAGTTGAGTGCTCTTGATAAATCCCACAAGGCGCTTAAAGAAGCCTGCCGGACTCAACTCGAAGAAACATTGGTGGAGCTGGCTCAAAGGCTCCGGTAGCCCTTTGGGCGTTCCGGTTAACCGGCGCTAGCGTTGCTGTCGCAAGAAGACACGCAAGGCAGGTAGGAATGGCTCTGTGGAAATAGCCAGGTCCCTTCTTTGTCGGCGCCGGCTGACACTGGGTTGATGATCGACCCGAGTAAAATCAGGCAATCGCCCGGCTTCATTCGCAGCCACTAGTATCGGCATGGAGGAGTAACCCACTTGTCGATACTGGTCTTCCCCTCCAGCTTCCTGTGCGAAGAAAATTTCGGCGACCTGTAGATTGGGGCGGCTCTGCACTTGTACCTGGCGCAGGTCCCCCTGTTGGCTTTTGTGCAGGCCGGCAAGCAGTTGCCGTTGGTATTGGATGCCGGGATCTGCACCGGTTGGGTCCATCTGGACCAGCTTTTTTTCACACCACTGCACTGTGACTTTGCGAATGGACTTGCGTGCCTTTATCCAGGAGAGTGTGATGGCATCCGGATGCTGTTCGCAGAGTAAAACCAGGCGGTAGCACTGGCGCAGGTGCGCGCGGGGGTAGCCCGCTTGCGCCAGTACCTCGCGCACGTTGCGGTCTCGCTCTGCCATGGGCCGCTCTGCTAAGGCTGATCGGTACTCGGCGATAGCGTTGGCAAAGGCCTCTTTGTCGCTGTTGAGTTGTTTTGCCAGTGCCAGAGTCTTGTCTGGAACCGCCAATAGACCCGGGATTTGCAGGGTTGCACGGGCATCGCCTCCGGTTCCGAGAGGTTCGGCATAATCCAGCTGGTTATACAGGGCGCCAGCAAGAGAAAAGGGCCGCTCAAAGCTTTCTTGCAAGGACTGGGCTGCTTCCAAGGCAAAAGGTGGCTGCAGCAGATAGTGTTGCCAGGGCTTACTGGCAGTTTGAAGTTGTTCAAGAGAGTCGCGTAATTCTGCTGCGCTGCTGTGGATCTGCTCCAGTAAGGGGGGGATGCTGAGTGCCAATTGCCGATGGTCTTTCATCGCCGAGTTCCACTATCTAAAAGATCAATATTTTAATGCACTTAATAAACCGTTAACAAATTTCTATTTGGATTGTTTAAAACTGGGGGGTGCCTGGCGTGTGAAGTTGGTTAGAGGTTGGCTAGAGGTTGTCTGAAGGGGGGGCGTCACAGAGAAAAGTATAGATAGCTGTTTACAGTAAAAGCTGCCCTGGAGAGCAACGCTTGATTTCTGTTGGGGCCTGCCTTTCTGCTGTTGTGCCGCTATAATCCCGCGCCAAATGATTGATACCAGATGAAATACTGATCCCATGAGTGCCCAAGTTCCCGATTTGTCCGCGATTCACGAATTCCTGCTGTGCGCCACCCCGGATGCCTGGATTGAGGCAGCACTGGCTGAGCCGGAAATGATGCTGGTGGACCACGCCAACTGTGAAAAGAAGGCGGCCGGTACAGCGCTCAACCTGATGTTTCGCTATCTGGGGGATTTTGAGCTGCTGCACAAGATGTCGCGTTTGGCTCGTGAGGAGTTGCGCCACTTCGAGCAAGTACTGGCCATTATGGAAAAGCGCGGCATTGTCTATCCCCACGTGAGCGCCTCCCGCTACGCGGCTGGGTTGCGTGCCGAGGTGCGCAGCGCAGAGCCAGGGCGCCTTGTGGATACTCTGATTTGTGGAGCCATTATTGAGGCACGTTCCTGTGAACGCTTTGCCCGTATAGCGCCACACTTGGATGAAGAGCTGCAAAAATTTTACCTGTCTCTGCTGAAATCTGAAGCTCGCCATTTCCGCGACTATCTACATCTCGCGCAAAAAGCCGCAGATGAAGATATTGAGCAGCGGGTGCAGGCGTTGTTAGCGCTGGAGAAAGAGCTTGTGCTGAGTGGCGATGGTGAGTTTCGTTTCCATAGCGGTGTGCCGGGAAAGTCGCAGGGCTAGGGTCCGTTAAAAATCATTGAACTGTCACTGATGGAGATCACTTTCTTGCTTGACTAGACAGGAGGGCTATGAAGCTGTTCTACATCAGTTGCAGGCAGTACATTGGACACCAAAATGCTGTGTGCCTATTTAGGTGCTAACGCGGTTTAGGTGATACCACGGTGCTAGTCCACTGGGGAGCAACGGCGCTTAAGGTATTCATTTCTGATCAAGACTAGCCAGTAGGCGTATAAAATCCTGCAGCTCTCTGTCGCTCGAATAATCGATAGAAAACTTATTGTGAAAAAAGACGGTGAGTTTCACTTTTGCTGAGTTGATAAATACGGTGTAGCCATCAAAATCGGTGCTCGCTGTCAGTCCTTTGTAGTGCCAGCCGTCTGTTTCCCTGTGTCCCTCCCGGGTGACACGATCAAATACCCGCAAGGCCTGTTTGACATCAATTTTGCTCTCCTCTTCCATACTGGCTTCCCCGTGCCACTAAACTTGTTGTTTCTGTTCTCCCTTACTGTATGGAAGATTAGACAGCATGGATAGTAGCGGCTATCAGCAGCCGGTGGTGGATACCCGTTTATTTGATGCCCTGGCTTACCTGGGGCTCTGTCCTTTTGTTGTCGGTCTATTGTTGCAGCTAACTGAAGTCTCCCTCCTGGGTATTGATGCCAGCCTATTCTTTACCGCTTATAGTGCAGTGATTCTCAGCTTTTTGTGTGGTATCTGGTGGGGGGGCGCGCTGAACCGGCCCGGCCATCCTCACCGGTTGGCGTTGATCGTGCTCAGTAATGTGGTTGCGCTTGCCGGGTGGGTTGGATTAATGCTTTATCAAAGTGCTTGGGGGTTGCCCATTCTCGCAATAGGTTTTGCCTTTGTGGCCTGGATGGAGGCCCGCTTAAACCCCAATCTGCCTGGTCGGGAGCAGTATTTTCGTACTCGCAGTATCGTGACCTATCTGGTGATTGCTTGCCATATCGGCATGATACTGCTGCGTTAACACTTGGAGTAACCGTTTCTCCGTCGTTCTGAAAGCTAGACTTTCACCAGAAAGCGACACGAGAATGCCAGGTATGAAATCGATTGCCCCTCCAGCATTAGATCAATTATTTTTTGAAGCTAGAACACACAGTTACTGGCAAGATAAACCGGTGCCGAAAGAGTTGCTGAAAAAGTTGCACAATCTTGTCAGGATGGCGCCCACCAGCGCTAACTGTTGCCCGATGCGGGTTGTTTTTATTGTGAGCAAGGAGGGAAAAGCCCGGCTTAAACCGGCTTTGAATGCGGGCAATATTGAGAAAACCATGTCGGCACCGGTGACAGCAATCATCGCATTTGATATGCGCTTTTACGAATATCTTCCCAAGTTGTTTCCCCACACACCGGCGCGTGAGTGGTTTGCCGATAATCCAGAGTTGGCAGAAACCACGGCATTTCGCAATGGTTCAATACAGGGTGGCTACTTTATTCTGGCGGCGAGGGCTTTGGGCCTGGACTGCGGCCCTATGTCTGGGTTTGATAATGCCCTAGTAGATCATGAATTTTTCAGTGATCAGTCCTCGACCCCAGCCTTTGTACAGGAACACTGTCCAGGCCATATTAAATCCAACTTTCTCTGTAATCTGGGATACGGTGTGGATGCCAAGTTACATCCGCGCAATCCGCGCTTTGAATTCGATGAGATATGCCAAGTTGTTTGAGGGCACTGTGTGAATGCCATCAGGATCTCAAGAAGAAGGTTAAAAGTGAGTTGGATGAATGGCTCATAGGCAATTGCAAAATCTATTTCGCCCGAATAATTACTTTTTACCCAGAGATGAAGAGGTTTTGTATGAGTTGTTTGGCAGGGATATCAGCCGGCCGGTAGTTGAGCGTTTTCTCGCGTTTCAGGATACTGAATATTTACGCTGTGTCTCATCTAAAAATAAAGGAATTTACCGGGCGGACCAGATGCTTCTGGATTGCTATGCCAGAAAAATTAATGAAGAAGCGGTTTTGGGTAAAAAACTGCTGTTCAGCAAGGAGGAGCTAGAGCCAATTATTTCGGCGTATCGAAATGAAACGCGATATATGAACCTGGGGGAAGAGAGGGTGTCTTTACCCCATGACGTAATTTCTACCGAAGAATTTATTCTGCACTTACAGGCCACCATTGTTAAAGCCTTAGAGAAAAAAAAAGAGGCCGATGACTTTGTCGTGGTAATTCCTACCACCAGTTATAAAGGGGAGCTTATTCCCAAGGCAATCTGCAGTAAGGCAAAACTGGATGATGAAACTTTCAAAAAGCAGTGTCAGTTGGGTTTGGTGAGAAACCAACACCTGCAATATGTGCTCAGTAAATCTTATCTTTGGACCCTAGCCCATGCCTGGCCCTTTATCACAGGTAGTGAGGTGGGCAGGGGGCGCTTTCGCGGGGTTGTATTCCGGCAGTTTGATCTTGGGTGGGACCTGATCTGCCCTGATCTCGATAGTGATACCAATGTTTTTGTCATTACCGATGCAAGTTGTTCCGGTGGCGAGGCTGAGCAAATTCGCAGTCGCTTGCTGAGGTGTGATAGGCGCGAGAAATCTGCGGTTATTATTCCACTATGTAAAAAGAAAGCCTTAGAGCGCTTGAGTAAAACCCCTGACGGTTTTGCCGATATTATCGCAGGGGTTGTGCTGGAGGACTTTAAGCGGCAGTGGAAAGATATGGGGGAGAGAGCGAGCTATAAAATACTGCGGGGAGGGAGTTAAGGCTGAAAACGTGTATTTGGTCATCATCAAATTTTCGTGATGCTGTTTAAAAGGAGGGCTTGGAAACCATCAGGTAAACGATAGCAATCGTTAAGGGAAAGGCCAGAGCACCTAGCAGGCACCAGGTGCGCATGATCCAGCGGATTTGACTGTGGCTATTTTCTTGGTTTGCATGTGCGCGCAATTGATATTGCAGGTAGACAACCGGTAGCCACAATAGGAAAACCGCTAGGGTTAGCCCGGCAGCCAATTGTAGCCAGGTTTGTTCTATCCATGCCGGGTTAATCACCAACATCCCCATGGCACTTCCCAGTAAACCGAGTACTGCGCTGCCGGTAAATATCCAGTCTGCTCGCACCGTTTCCTTACTTACCCACTGAATCACCTGGGAATCACCGGACAGCCAGCCGCGCAAAGTATACCAGGCAATCCCGGTGCCGGTTCCGAGTACGATAATGGCGCAGAGAATATGTAGTGTCTTGAGTGCGAGGTAGTAATTCATAAAGCGGCAGACCAAAATAAACCGGCAATAAGGTAGAGTTTTAGCGCATAACTTTCAATCCTATAGGTTTGATTTGGCTATGAGTTTCAAACCAGAAAAAATTATCAGCGGTGGGCAGACCGGTGCGGATACTGGTGGCTTGATCGCCGGGCAACGATTGGGTATTGCCACCGGTGGTACTGCCCCGCAGGGGTATTGGACCGAAGTTGGAGAGCGCGCCGATTTTCTCAAAAGCTTCGGGCTGATTGAACTGGCATCTGGGAATTTAGCAGAGCGCACTCGGGAGAATATCCGTAATTCTGATGCAACTTTGATCTTTACCGACAATCCCGGCAGTGATGGTACCTCTTATACCATTAAGTTTTGCCGGGAGCTGGGTAAACCCTTTTTAGTGATTGATCCCTGGGATGACTGCTGCAAACAAATCCGCGATTTTATCGGTAAAAACAAACCTTATATTTTAAATGTAGCTGGCAATAGGGAATCAAATTCCCAGGGGATTACCTGGCGCACGGCCGAGACCATACAGCGGGTATTTAGTGGTTAATTGGTTGCGACTGTTGGTTCGAAACTTGTGGTTGTGGGGCGCGCAGGCGAAGCTCTAGGTCTGCATGCTGGCCCACGGAAAACCAGAAAAAAACGCACAGCGCAGTGACTGTTGCGCCGAGGGTAAAGTATTGCACCCACTTTGGCTCCGGTCCGCCGGGTAGCCAGTGTTTCTCTTCGACGCTGCGGCGGCGATTTAATATCAGCGCATAGAAAATAACGGTGGCAATAACAAATATCAGCGACCAGCGCGTCTGTTGGCCATCGGAGCCCACCAGTGCCACCAGGCAATAGATTGCGGCAATTAGCAGTATTACAGTAAACAGTGTGTATTGTTGCTGCGGTATTTTGCCGTAAGCGAGTACCCGCAGTGCAATTGCCGAGTAGATATAGGGCAGTAATGTCATGATGACCGCCACCGAGGCGATCTTGCCAAATTGCTGGCTGGCGCTGGGAGAAATGGTGGCGAGTACCAGTAAGGACATCAGAATGGCTACCAAAGTCAGGCCGACAGAGGGCACCCCTTTAGGATTGGTTTTGGCAAAGGCTTTGGAGAAGAGACCGTCATCAGCTGCAGCCTTGGCAGATTGCCCCACCAAAAGAATCCAGCCGCCGAGAGAGCCGATACAACCTACTGCTGCACAGACTGCAACAATATTCGCGGCGGTATTGCCTAACGCCAAACGTGCGGCGTCGGCAAAAGGTGCCGAAGAGGCGATGAGTTCTTTGTTAGGCAGCATGCCCATAATGACCGAAGAACTCAGGACATAGGCTACCGATGCCAGCAACACCCCGCCAACAGTGGCGATCGGCACATTGCGGCTGGGGTTTCTCACCACTGCTGCGGATACAGATGCGGTTTCCACGCCGATAAATGCCCACAGGGTAAAGGTGAGCGTGGCCATAATGGCACTGGCATTGCTCTTGCCGGAGACATTCCAGCTAGTGTTGAATGTCTGGCTATCAAACCAGAACCAACCGAAGAGTGCTGTACCGAGAATGGGAATAAACACCAAACTGGTGGTGAGCGATTGGATACGACCAACCATACGCGGCCCGAGGATATTCGCGTAGGTGAGTAGCCAGATCATGGCCACCTGGGCCAGGGCAAAGGTCATAGGGTCCTGGAGCGGGGGGAAGAAATGGGTGATATAGCCCAGCCCGGCGGTGATCAGTGCGACATTGCCGATGACATTGGCCAGCCAATACACGAGGTTGGTCTGGTAGCCGATATAGTCGCCAAACGCCCTGCGTGCGTAGGCATAAGGGCCTCCGGCGGCCGGGTCCAGGGCGGCAAGGCGGGCAAAAACCAGTGCTAGTGATACGGCGCCCACGATGGTGATTAACCAGCCAATCAGGGAGATGCTGCCTATAACTGCCAAATTGGCCGGTAGCATAAATACGCCGGAACCCATCATATTGCCGGCCACCATCAGCGTGGCTGGCACCAGACCGATTTTATTACTCTCCGCCGTCTGGGGGGTTATGGCGCGGTCCCCCGGTTCAGGGTGTAGACATGGTAGTGCCCCTTGTGTACTTCGACACCGTGGTTGTCATGGCCGAAGCCGGGAAACTCCCGGTCGAAGGACTCCAGCACGCGTAAATATTCCAGGGCAGGACTGCCCTCGCTGCCAAAATTTTCCCCCGGCATCAATAGCGGAATACCCGGTGGGTAGGGAATAACCCCGGTTGCTGCGCTGCGCCCAGCCAACTGGCTCAAGGGAAGCAATTCCACTTCGCCGCGCACCAGGGCTTCATAGGCCTGCACAGGGCTGAAGTCGGCCTGTGGCAGAGCAGAAAAACCAGCGGACATTTTTGCTGTGCTGCGCAATTCCTTCATACGGGTAAACATTTTTTGCGCCAGGTCGCGTAGGCCCATATCGGCATAACCAGAGTGCTTGGCCAGCAGATTGGGCAGACACTGGCTGAGAGGCTGATTGGCATCGTAGTCCCGTTTGAAGGCGAGTAGTGCGTTGATCAGCGTGCCCCATTTGCCCTTGGTTATGCCGATGGAAAATAGGAACAAGATGGTAAAATCAGTGGTCTTCTCGACAATAATGCCGAGGTTATCCAGGTACTTGCTGATAATGCCGGCTGGAATACCCCATTCCGCCAGCTGACTGTTGCGCTGCATGCCCGGGGTAGTGATGGAGACCTTAATGGGGTCGAGCATGCAATAGCCTTTCTCTAGCTCGCCGAATCCGTGCCAGGAGTCTCCGGGATTCAACAACCAGCAGCTGGCTTCGCTGCACAGTAGCTCTGTAGGTGCGCTGTGAAAGGCGTATTTCTGGCCGCTTGAAGGTTCTGTTACCTGATCCGGCTGCCAGCCATCAAAAAACCACTCCCCCTTTTCCCCATACTCTCGTTTCAGTCGTGCCAACACTTGGCGAAAAGCCACCGCCTCAGCGATAGATTCGCCCGTGAGCGCAGTGCCGCCAGGGCCGTCCATCATCGCTGCACTGACATCATTCGAGGCCATGATGGAGTAGAGGGGTGAAGTGGAGGCGTGCAGCATAAAGGCCTCGTTAAAGCGGCCGTGTTCGATGGGGCTGCGCCCATCGCGGATATGAATCATGGAGGCCTGCGATAGGGCCGCCAGCAGTTTATGTGTGGACTGGGTGGCAAATTTTGTCGGGCCTGTGTGAGGCTCATCGTCCTCGCTGTCGTACATCGCGAAGCGATCCCGGTAGATCGGGTTGAAGCGCGCATAGGCGTACCAGGCCTCATCAAAATGCAGCCGGTCTACGGACTCACCCAGCAATTCCTCCACCCGGCGCACGTTATAGCAGAGGCCGTCATAGGTGGAGTTGGTGATCACCGCATGTACCGGCCGCTGGCTATCGGCGCTGCCCGCCAGGGGATTGTTAACAATGGCCTCTGAAATGGCTGCTCTCGTCAACTGATCCGGGGGAATCGGGCCAATCAAACCGTAGTGATTGCGCAGTGGTATCAGGTAAGTAGGAACAGCGCCGGACATGGTGATGGCATGTTCTACAGACTTGTGACAATTGCGGTCGCACAGGGCCAGCTGGCCGCGGGTCACAGAGGCCATCACAATCACGCGATTGGAGGTGGAGGAGCCGTTGGTGACATAGTAAGTGCGATCTGCGCCGAATACCTTGGCTGCGTAGCGTTCCCCTGCGGCGATGGGGCCTGTGTGATCGAGTAGGGAGCCCAGCTCTGTCACAGAGATGGACAAATCTGAACGCAGCATATTTTCGCCGAAAAAATCATAGAAGGCGCGCCCTGCAGGGGACTTTAAAAATGCGGTGCCACCAGTGTGGCCGGGCGTGTGCCAGGAGTATTCATGCACATGGGAAAAATGGGTTAGGGCGGCAAACATTGGCGGCAGCACCGCCTGGCTGTAGCGCCTTATTGCACCCTGGATACGCCCGCCGATAAAAGTGGGGGTGTCCTCCAGAATCCAAATGAAGTCATTGGCCAGCTCCAGGGCGCGGCGCGGCATATTGCTGACGGTTTCGCGGTCTGCCAGCAGAAATACCGGCAGATGCAGATTACGTGCTCGCAACTGCTCCAGCACATTCAGCGCTGGGGGGTGACCGCTGCCGGGCAGTTCCCAGTTCAGTAGCAGACATTGTATTGCCGGGTTGGCGCGTAACATGGCACTGGCATCGTCACTGGAAACCGTGGTGATCAGGTCGATGCGACGCTGCGCCAGCTCCTCCTGCAGGCGTGTGGCGGCGCGGCCAGGAGCGCTGTTGCTGGCGATCTCCCCACTGGCGAGCAGGGCCAGCATATTGGTGGGCACTTGTTTTCCGAGCTGGTGCATGTACCTCCCGCCTGGGTTGCGTCTCGGGTCGAGTTGGCCGGCTCCCCGTCAGCGTAGAAAGTTGTCTTTTAGCAGGTCGACCACTTCATCTGCGCGTCCGTTGAGTATGGCCTTGAGGCCAAATAGCGCGGTGGAAGACACCTGCTGCGCTGTCACCTCTGGGGGCATCACCAGTTCCAGCCGGTTTACAGTGACGTCCAGTAAGGCAGGTCCTTTGACTGCTAGCCAGCGTTTCATCGCGTCCTCGAGATCACTCGCTCTCTCGACTTTTTCTCCAGGAATACCAATCACTTCCGCCATGCGGCTGAAATCGGGGTTCTGCAGGTCGGTGTAGCTATCAAGCAGTCCCTCAATACGCTGTTCCATTTCCACAAAGCCGAGGGAATGATTGTTAAAGACCAATAGTTTGAGAGGGATTTTTTCCTGCACCAGGGTCAATAGATCGCCCATTAGCATGGTCATTCCGCCATCGCCACACATCGCAATTACCTGGCGGTTGGGGTCTGCCTTAGCCATACCCAGACCCTGGGGGTAGGCATTGGCCATGGTGCCGTGGGAGAGACTGGTGAGGAAGGAGCGCTTGCCATTGGCGCGCAGGTGGCGCAGCAGCCAAACCATGGGAGAGCCGCCATCGGCGGTAAATGCAGCTTCGTCGCTGGCGAGTTTATCCAGGGCTTGGGCAACGTACTGTGGGTGAATCAGTTTGGGGTCTGGCTCGTGGCCGCGCTCTTCCAACTGCTCCAGGTCTTTTTGATAACGACTGAGCAGGTCCTGGAGAAATGCATTGTCACTGCGGTCTTTTAATCTTGGCAATAGGGCTTCAATGGTCGCGCCGACATCGCCGACCAGGCCCATATGAATGGGCGTACGTCGCCCGAGGTGGGAAGCCGCAATGTCCACTTGAATAATGGTGGCTTTTTCCGGGTAAAACTGGGTGTAGGCGAAATCGTTACCCAGGCACAACAGCAGGTCACAGGTTTGAACTGCGCGATAACCGGCAGGGTTGCCGAGGATACCATTCATGCCCACGTTGCAAGGATTGTCGTATTCCAGATATTCCTTGGAGCGGGTGGTATGCACTATGGGTGCAGCCAGCTGCTGTCCCAGCTTAACTACTGCATCGTGCGCGAAGCGGCAGCCGATACCGCCATAGATAACAATTTTCCCTGCTTGGTTGAGCTTTTCTGCCAGCGCATCCAACTCCTCATCAGTGGGGCGTGCTATCCACTGGGGGCGATGAACAGCCCAGGGAATTGAGTCTTTGATCTTGGTCTTGAAGATATCGCCACTGACCTCAACCACCGCAACGCCTCTGTGGTTGAGAGCTGCCTGAGCAGCTTGGCTCACAATGCGGCGAGCCTGTTCAGGGTCGGAAAGGGTTTCACAGAATACTGCGCACTGTTCGTAGAGTTTGATCTGATCGACATCCTGCGGGAATCCCAATCCCTGCTCGGCTCGGTCAATGCGGGTGGCGATCAGCAATACCGGTGCGCCATTGCGGTGGCTCTCAAAGATGCCGTTGAGAAAATGCAGGCTGCCGGGGCCAGCGGTACCGGCACAGACACTGAGCTCCCCGCTCAAGTAAGACTCACCGCCTGCAGCCAGGGCACCCACCTCTTCGTGACGAACGTGGACCCACTCCAGCTTGGACTGGCGCACGGCGGAGGTGAAATGATTGATGGTATCGCCGACGATGCCATAGCAGCGCTTTGCTCCGGCTTTTACCAGGGCATCGACAATAATTTCCGAAACGGTCTCCATGGAAATCTCCAGAGTAAGGGGCAGGGCTTACAAGCGCCGCAGTGCGGAGTGATCATCGTGGTGAGCCAGGTTGACTGCGGGCCGGAATGAATCAGCCCTGGCGGCCTGCCACCAATGCCGGTAAGGCGTCTCCTCAGGGGCGTCTATCAAGGCGTTCTCATTGAGAAAGTGCCAGATGCGATCAATAGGATATGACTCAGTACCATTGATGCGGTGATAGAGGTGGTAGGGTTGAAGGTCGCGCGGTTCGGTTAAACCGGCGGCGGCGACAATCTCCCCCAGAGCCTCCAGGGTCTTGGCCTGGAAAGCCGCCGCGCGCTTGCTCTGCACATCCACCACCAGGCCCCGCTGGCGCTTGGGGTCCTGGGTCGTGACACCAGTAGGACAGGTATCGGTGTGGCAGCGTCGCGACTGAATACAGCCGATGGAAAACATAAAAGGCCGCGCGGCATTGCACCAATCGGCGCCTATCGCCAGACAGGCTGCGAGTTCTGAAGCAGAGTAGATTTTACCGCTCGCCGCCAAGCGCACTTTATCGCGCAAGCCGGTAGCAACTAAGGCATTGCGGACTACGATCAGCCCCGACAGCAGTGGCATGCCCACATGGTTGGATAATTCCAATGGCGCGGCACCGGTCCCGCCTTCGGCGCCATCGACCACGATAAAGTCGAGATATTTCTCTGTTTCCAGCATGGCTTTCATAATGGCCAGTACTTCAAAGACCTGCCCCACGCACAGTTTGACGCCCACCGGTTTGCCACCGGAGAGGTTGCGCATCTGATCGGCAAATTCGAGCATTTCAATAGGGGTGGAAAACATCGAGTGGGCGCGTGGAGATACGCAGTCGACGCCCTGCTGGACTTTGCGGGTTGAGGCAATTTCCTGGGTAACTTTTGCTCCGGGTAATACACCGCCATGGCCAGGTTTAGCGCCCTGGCTCAGCTTAATTTCCGTCATTTTTACCTGATCATTGCAGGCTTCGCGAAAAAGGTCGGGATCGAAGCTGCCGTCATCCTTACGGGCACCGAAATAGCCGCTTCCTAGCTCCCACACCAGGTCCCCACCATGTTTGCGGTGATAGGGGCTGATGCCACCTTCTCCGGTGTCGTGATAGAAGCCACCGATAGCTGCGCCCTGATTCAGTGCCTCAATCGCAGCGGCGGATAAGGCGCCAAAGCTCATTGCGGAAATATTTAATAGCGTTGCCGAATAGGGTTTTGCACAGCGGCCAGAACCCACTTCGATGCGGGACTTAATATCAGCCTCTTTGGCCGGGTTAATGGAGTGCGTGAGCCACATGTATTCATCACTGCGTACATCCAGCTCAGTACCAAAGGGGTGCATATCCGAGAAACCGTCGGCGCGGGCGTAGACCAGTCGGCGCGCCTCATAGCTAAA
Source organism: Microbulbifer mixtoriginis (SeqCode) (assembly GCF_052467705.1). NCBI lineage: Bacteria > Pseudomonadati > Pseudomonadota > Gammaproteobacteria > Cellvibrionales > Microbulbiferaceae > Microbulbifer > Microbulbifer mixtoriginis (SeqCode). Next base: position 3,187,783 of record NZ_CP174322.1, on the reverse strand, counting down.
TGGTCTGCCCTCCTCATCACCCTCCACGATGTAAGCGCGGAAGTAGGGGCGCAGATTCATAAATAACCAGCGTATGCGCCCGGCAACAGGGAAGTTACGTGTCAAACTCCAGTTGGGCTGAAGCATGTCATAAATGCCCAGTAGCACTAAGAACAGGCTGAGTAGCAATGCGATCACCCACCAGGCATCGACAGCAATGGTGAGTATTAAAAATATCGGTGTCAGAACCAGGGCGGTCACTGGAATGATGGCGCGCTTGATTCCATTCCGACTGGCATAGGCGCGCCAGGCTGTGGAGATGATCATAGTGTGTGGGTTCAATCTCATTACTGGGAGTTCCGATAATGAACCTAGATCATCACAGGGGGCTTTGCCGCTATCGGTCCACGATCTGCCGCAAAACTGACCACCCCCAGTATGAATCTTGCCAATCTACTGTTTGTAGGCGCGTAAATACTGGCTTTAGGCATTGAGTGTATGCAGCTGTTTATTTCCATGCGGGGAGGCCTGCAATACTTAATAAGGGAACGGGCCTCTGAATAATTCAGTAATTTCAATTGAGGCTTGAAGGTCGAGTGGTATGGGGGTGGGCCTTTGCGAATGGATGGGTCCTTTGCCTGAGCATTCCAGTAGTCGCCTGACAAGATTCTGGCAGAAATAAGATTGATTGAGCGTTCACGGGAGATAAGCATGTCGGGATGGAAGCATGCTGCGGATGTACCCTTATCGATTACCGAGAGGAGTATCTACAACTTACATTACCGAAAAGCCTTGGCAGATATGATCGCCCGTGCAATCAGTATCAGGGGCGCGCTCCAGATCGACCTGTTCAGAGAGGCGGTTCAACGAACTGTCAATACTTACCCTATTGTTCGTTGTCGCTATACCCGCGAGCCTGTTCGACGGATTTTTGCTGATGTCGAATTGGATATATTGGATGTTCGGGGCATGAGTGACTCTCATGTAAAGAGCTTCTTAACCCAATACAGTAATGCGCCAATAGCACTGGATACTGATCAGCTGTTGAGCTTAAGCCTTATCCGTACCGGAGAGGATGAATACATCTTCTTAACGAAGTGTCATCACATTATTACTGATGGGATTAGTTTGTCACTGCTTTGGGGGTTGATACTGAGTACTTATCTGGACCTTGAGAGCGGGGCTGGTTTCCGTCCTCAGCCCGAAATCATTGATTACGCCGATTACGTGGATTTTGAAAATAACTACATCCGTAGCCAGCGGGGACAAAAAGCTCTACAACATTGGCAAAATAAGCTGGCCCGACAGAGAAGCGCGGTTGAGGTGGCCTCATCGGGGAAAACGGTCTCTCTGTATTGTGAAGACTTGGTTTGCACCCTGTATAAGAAAGAGTTCTCCCATATTAAAGAACGGGCAAGGGTTGCCGGGGTCAGTCACTTTGTCTATCTGTGTGCAGGATTTCAGCAGGCTTTGTTCGAACTCTTACAAAAAGATTTTTGGATGAATACGAGCTTGTCACTGCGGGTAAAAAGAGAACATCGGAAGGTTTTGGGGCCAATGTTTCGCCAGGTAAATCTGGCAGTGGTAGCTGAGGAAACCTGGTTGAAAAAACTACGGCGGATGTGCAAAGAAATACACTATGCCGTGCGAACGGTTTACGTGGCTGATTCGATTGGTCCCCATGGCATTATTGGCAATAACCTGCCTGCTCCCTGCACCTATTTGATTAACTTTCTGCAAACAGAGGTACAGCAGGAGGGACTACAAGCGATTTATAACGATGCTTCCTCGAACTGGATCAACTTAAATGAGAGAGTAAAAATGCGCTCAATGAGTTTGCCCACCCGAATTACACCCTATGGAATCTATCTTTCTCTGGCGGCCTACGGTGGGCACCTTCATAGTAACTTTGTCTATAACGCCAACTGTTTCAGCCGCGACACCGTGCAAAAACTCAGCGATCGGTGGCGTTTTATCTTGGAGAATGGCTGTTAGGCCGAGTTTGCTTGAATTACTGCGCCAAAAATATCAGTAAACTCTCACTGGGGACGGGGGCAAATCATTCACTTTGCACAAGCGTTGGCCTGATTACCGCCCTAGCCAGCAAGTGCTGGCATTCGCTCGCGGGAGTGGGTTTCTATAGCTGTAACGATAGAGTGATCATTCAGTTCAAGCAGAATCTCATCCAGACTCAGTAACTGCCAGCAGGCTCTTGCTCCTGCCTCTTCCATTTCTCCGCGTAGAAACTTACGCGCTAGTGCTGCCGCTGGGGCTGCAGGAATCCAGGGGCCATCGCCATTTAGGCCTAATACCTGCCAGCTGCGCGAGGCGCTTTCTCCATGGGCATTCTCTCCTGTAGCACGCACGATCATGCCGCCGTGTGGCGTGCCTCCCGGCCAGCGGTCACTGATCTTATGGCCAAGTTGGGCTAGGCGCGCAGTGGTTGCCGGTAGTTGTAGGCGTGCCAATTGAGCGCAGGCGGACAGGCCGATTTGCAGGGTCAGAGGCTCAAGGCCAGTGGCGAAGCGAGCACTGTGCATCTTGGGAAAATACTTCGGGCAGAGCTCTAGGTCGGGCACATCAAAGTCGCACAGCCAGCGTTTGCCCACTGGGTGGGCCAGGTTGATGGGGCGTAGATTTTTCCCTGCGTGGGATTCGCGCCAGTAGCCGCTCTGCAGCTGTGGAAAGCTGTGGCCAAGGGATTCAAAGCCAGCGCGTACCGTCGCCAGGCCGCGATCTATTCGGTGTGCAGGTGCTATGGCAATGTCTATGGAGTGAATCACTGGCAGTTCAAGCTGGATTTCGGCGATTGCGGCGGAGCTCAGCCCGGGCAGGCTGCTGGCGCCCGATACCATACTAATACCTGCGGCCTCTGCGGCGGGGGACAAACGGTGAAAATCGCACACGAAACGACGACCATCGGAAATATCAATGTAAGGTGTGCGTGACTCGATGCAGGCTTTTGCAACCCGATAATCACTCTCTTTTTGGAAGGGGCCTGCGCAGTGAATCAAAAGATCCAGGTGGAGGGCTTTGAGTTGCGCAGCCAAGTTGACGGCATCTCTCTCCAGGCGTAAACCTTCGGCAAGCCCGCCGAGTCCCTCGGCACACTGGTCTGCCAGAGCCTTGTTGCGGCCGGCAATAATCAGCTGAATATTGGGCTCGGAGCTCAGCATTTGCGCAATGCGTGCGCCAAAGTTGCCGTAGCCGCCGAGTATTAATACGCGTTTGTTCAGGTTATTAATCACCTGGATCGCACTCCTCTCCCCTGAGGTTAGTTAGAGTGGATCATGCAATGGGGCAGTGACGTAAATCAAGAGAATCTTAGTGACTATTGATTAAATGACTGGCTGGCGGTTTATCGCGATTTGCCCTTGCTGGGTGAGTACCGACGAATAAATAGTAATCTTAGGGGGACAACTATGACGTAAAAAGGGTCAACGGATTACCCCGGCAGCGTTCGTTATTCACACCTTATCGGCTGTTAAAGAAAACCAGGCGCTATCCCTTAGCCTTATCTAGTTTGTGTGTTACAGGGGCTAATCAATGACACTATTCACTTGCTTGGCGGTAACCTGATCGGCGGTCTTGTATATTATTTATTCATATCTTTTGGTGTTTGGCGCGGACTTTTCTCTGGGGAGGTTAATATGCGGCAAAACGGTAATGCCCATATTCTGGTGTTGGGGGGAGATGGCTTTTGCGGTTGGCCTACGGCCTTGTTTTTATCGCGGCAGGGATACACGGTCACTATCGTGGATAACTTCTCAAGGCGTCGTATCGATGAGGAGTTGGGGGTGGAATCCCTGACCCCGATTGAGAGTATTGGGCAGCGCCTGCAGTGTTGGTGGGAGACGACCGGGCTAAATATCGGGCTGCACAGATTGGATTTGGCTTGTGACTACGAGCCGCTAATGGAGTTGATTGCCGAGACCCGGCCCGCTGCTATTGTGCACTTTGCTGAGCAACGCGCAGCGCCATATTCCATGAAATCCTCGCGTCATAAACGCTACACCGTTTCCAACAATATCAATGCCACCAATAATCTTCTCGCCGCGGTGGTGGATGTCGGCGTCGATAGCCATATCGTTCATCTCGGTACTATGGGAGTTTACGGTTATGGCTCTGCGGGCATGAAGATTCCAGAAGGTTATCTGGATGTGGAAATACCGATGGCAAACGGCCAGAGGGTGTCCCAGCAGATACTCTATCCCACTAACCCTGGCAGTATTTACCATCTGACGAAATCCCAGGATCAGCTGCTCTTCGCCTACTACAACAAAAATGATGGTGTGCGAATTACAGATTTACACCAGGGGATAGTGTGGGGGACACAAACCGTGGAAACCTCCCTGGATGAGCGCCTAATCAACCGCTTCGACTATGACGGTGATTACGGCACTGTACTGAACCGCTTTCTGATGCAAGCCGCTACCGGACATGAATTGACTGTACACGGTACCGGCGGGCAAACCCGTGCATTTATTCATATCTCCGATACCGTGCGCTGTATCCAGCTGGCGATTAACTCTCCTCCCGTCGCAGGAGAGCGGGTGCGTATCATGAACCAAATGACCGAAACCCATCGGGTGCGTGATCTCGCCAAAATGATTGCCGATGTGAGCGGAGCCAAGGTGGCATTTGTCGACAATCCGCGCAATGAGGCTGCAGAAAATGATTTATTTGTGGAGAATGCCAGCCTCTGCAACCTGGGTTTAAAACCGACATTTTTGGCCCAGGGATTACTGGAGGAAATCTCTGAAGTAGCGGGGAAATATGCCTATCGCTGCAATGCAGAGCTGATCCCGTGTCGCTCTTACTGGCGCAACCACAAAGTCCAGGAAAGTACTCCAGATGTTGAGACACCACACCTGCACAAAGTACTTGAGGGGGCCCAGAATTTGATTCGGCCCACTAACTCTTAGACGACGATTGGAACTCCTATGCCAGGCTGGGATTGCTCTGCGCATGTGCCTCTGTCGATCACAGAGCAGAGTATTTACAACCTGAATCACCGCAAGGTACTGGCGGACCTGATTACCCGCGCGATGCGTATTAAGGGGGACGTAGATGTCGAGCTGTTTGAGCGGGCTGTGCCTACGGTTATAAATACTTATCCTATTTTTCGCTGTCGCTACCGGGATGAGCCGGCTATCCGAAGTTTTGATGATATCGAACTGGACTACATGGATATTCGCCATATGAGCGAGGCGCATATTACCAGCTTCCTGCGCCAGTTCAGCAGTTCCCCAATGGATTTAAATTCGGACCAGCTGCTAGGCCTCAGCCTTTTTCGTACCGGTGAGGATGAATATATTTTCTTGACCAAGTGCCACCACATTATTACCGATGGTATTAGCCTGTCTCTGTTGTGGGCCGAATCCCTAGCTGCTTACCTGGCAATGGGAGCTGGGAAACCCTATAAGCCCCGCAAAGAATCCACCGATTTTGCCGATTATATCAATTTTGAGGAGACATACCTTGGGACGGAGCGCGGGCAAAAGGCCAGTTACTATTGGCGCAATAAGTTAGAGTTGCAGAGAGACGTTGTATGGCAGGCTTCGCACCAAGAGATTGTCTCAATTAATTGTAGCGAGGTGACTCTCAATATTGATGGGGCCAATTTTGCGCAGATTCGAGCCAATGTCAGTGATGCAGAAATTAGCTTGTTTGCCTTCTTATGCGCTGCCTACCAGCAAACTTTATGTGAATTTCTTCATCATGACTTTTGGCTAAATACCAGCCTGTCTCTGCGCTTAAAGCGAGAGCACCGCTATATTCTGGGCCCCATGTTTCGCTATGGCAATTTGTCAGTTTGCAGAAATGAATCCTGGTCAGAAAAGCTCGTGCGCCTGTCACGAGAGATCCGGCATGCGATGCGCACGGCCTACGCCGCTGATTCAATTGGCCCTCACGGCAGTATCGGCCACAACCTCAATGCCTCAAGCTGCTTTCTTATAACCTTTCTTCAGGCGGAGGAGCATCATGAAGGATTTACTGCTGTGTATACCGGCGAAACTTCAGAGTGGGTAGAAATTAGTGAGAACTTGAAAATACATACGACCCCGCTGCCAACGCGTCTCACCCCTTACGGAATTTACCTCTCACTGGCAGTCTATGGCGGCCAGTTACGGGCGAGCTTTATCTATAATGTGAACTGTTTCAGCCTTAAGCAGGTGGAGAGCATTGCAGATCGCTGGTGCCTTCGCTCAATCCATGGAGCGGATGAGAAAATGCCTCCCCTGTGAGTCTCCCATAGGCATTTCTGAGTGCTAGGCAGTGCGTATACCTAACTAGTGTTAAACATATTGCAGTAGCCATCATGTCTCGTTGTGCCTTTATTACCCTCGTAAACAGCCCGGATTATGTGATTGGTGCGGTTGCGCTAAAACGTTCGCTGGAAAGGGTGAGGGCTACACACCCTTTGATAGCAATGGTGGTTGCCGATTCTGTGGATACGGAACCGCTGGAATTATCTGGATGCCTGGTGCGGGAGATCAGCCCACCAGATTTTTCTGAGGCATTTATCCAGCGTCACGAGCGCGCAGGACTTCACATGCGCGCGCCTTTCGATAAGGGGGAAAAACCTCGGTTCCATATTCCTCTGAATAATTTTTGCAAGCTGTCCCTCTGGCAGCTGGAGGAATATGACAAGCTAATTTTTCTCGATGCAGATATGTTGGTACTGCGCAATATCGACCACCTGATGGGATACCCTGAATTTTGTGCCGCGCCCAATCTCTATGAAAACTTGGACGGCTTTGGCCGAATGAATTCTGGCCTATTTACCGCCGTACCTAGTGTAGAAACTTACCGGAAAATGCTGGCATTATTGGATAGGCCGGGCGCATTTTGGCGGCGCACCGACCAGACTTTTCTGCAGGCATTCTTCCCCCGCTGGCACGGAATGCCTTATATCTACAATGCCCTGCAGTATCTGTTTTTTAATCTACCGCAATTATGGTTGTGGAGTAGCATTCATGTGATTCACTATCAATACGAAAAACCCTGGCAAAAGGACCATACGAAAATGGAGCAGCTCAGACCCTTGATCGAATTGTGGTGGGCAGTCAATCAGGGTCGTGATATCGGTGCGAGAATCGAGCAGTTGACCCAGGAGCAGAGTCAGTCAGTGAGTAGTGCCCAGTGAATATCGGCATCACTGGCGCCAGTGGCTATGTGGGGCAGTTTATTGTCCGTTACTTTCTCGATCATGGTTATAAAGTGCGAGCACTATCCCGCACAGGTCATAAATCTGGGTTATTTCCTTTTCCTACAGGTAGCAACTTTGAGTGGGTTGCTGGCGATATGGCGGATCGTGCAGTTCTATCCAGGTTTGTTAGTGGTTTGAATGCGATAGTGCACTGCGCCTATGATCACTTGCCTGGGCGTTATCGTGGTGGGGAAGGGGAGAATCTTTCCGGTTATCTCCAATCCAACCTGAACAGTACGCTGCTACTGATGCAAGTGGCTCATACTGCCTCCGTGGATAAATTCGTATTTATTTCCAGCAGGGCGGTGTATGCCACGGGGTGTTTGCGAGGCAACTTGTACGAGCATCAGGCGGCCTTGCCAGATACATTTTATGGGGCTTACAAATCGGCGGTGGAAGCGATGGTTTCCGCTTGGGCGCAGCAGCGTCAATGGCACGCGGTCTCCCTGCGTCTCACCGGAGTCTATGGTGTGGTGAATCCCCTCGAGCGCAGTAAGTGGTATGACATTGCTCGCGCAATGGTGAGCGGTGAGCCCTTCACTCAAACCAGAGTTGCCACAGAAGTACATGGGGAAGATGTGGCCAGGGCAGTGGAGTTGGTTCTATCGGAGGCGGATGCCAAGGGGAGGGCGGTGAATTGTAGTGATCGCCTGGTGAGTTACCGAGAGGTGGCGGAGATTTTGCAGTCCATGTTGGGAAAGCGTAGCCCTCTGCCCCCAGAAGCTCAGGGAGAGCGGCCAGCAATAATGGATTGCGCTTATTTACAGGCCAAAGGGTTCCGCTTTGGTGGGGCGAAGCGTCTGCGCCACAGCCTGCGCCTCTTGGCGGAGGCTGTGAAGCTCGAACAAAAGCTCTGTCACTAACTATTGGGAAGCTGGATGTGGGTAGCCCTGCTTCAGCCGATTGGCCAGTGCATCAGTTCCAATGTTTCCCCACTCGCTTTTAGGCACCAGGCATTGCGATCCCAGTCTCCCAGTACAATGCGCTCTGCTGCAGCGTCATCAAGTGAGAAGGGGTGGCGACCGGGCCTGTGGGTGTGGCCGTGGATCAGGGTATTTACGTTGTATTCACGCATCACTCTTTCCACTTCCTCAGGGGTAACATCCATGATGTCTTCCGCTTTGCGACTATTCATGGCTTTGGAGGCGGCGCGAATCTGTGCGGCGATAGCGCGGCGTTCTTCCAAAGGCTTGGCCAGCAACCCCTGTTGCCAATTGGGGTCCCGCGCCTGACGCCGAAAAGTCATATATTCCTCGTCGCGAGTGCAGAGGCTGTCGCCATGCATTAAGAGAACCTGCCGGCCTGCCAGAGTGAGGGTAGTTGGGTCTTGCAGTAGCACCGCACCTGTGCGCTGGGCAAAATCGGTACCGAGCAGGAAATCGCGGTTCCCATGCATTAGGTACAGTTCCACCCCGGTGCCACTGTAGTGGCTTAACTCCCATACCACCTCTTCAATCAGGGGGGCATCGTCGTCATCGCCAATCCAGGCCTCGAAGAAGTCGCCGAGAATATACAGTGCTTCGGCACCGGCGGCGGGGCCGCGCAGAAAATCAAAAAAAGCCTGGGTAATCTCCGGTCGGCTCTCATCGAGGTGCAGATCGGAAATAAAATAAATAGACAATGTCCCCGCCTTAGAGCCTAAATGGGCTCGAAAAATTACTTGTCTGCGTAGTCGTCAGAAATGCTGATACCGGTGATTTCGATGGTTTCCATGGGTACGTCCTGGTGGAAGCCCTTGCTGCCGGTTTTTACGCTTTTGATCTTGTTGACCACGTCCATACCGTTGGCCACTTTGCCGAATACGCAGTAACCCCAGCCCTGGGTGTCTTTGCTGCGGAAGTTCAGGAAGTCGTTGTCCTTTACATTGATAAAGAACTGGGAGCTGGCGGAGTGGGGGTCCATGGTGCGGGCCATGGCCAGGGTGCCGGTGTCATTCTTCAGGCCGTTGTCCGCTTCGTTTTCAATGGACTCGCGGGTTTCTTTCTGCTCCATGTCGGGGGTCATGCCGCCACCCTGAATCATGAAGTTGTCGATCACCCGGTGGAAAATGGTCCCAGTGTAAAAATCGTCACGGCAGTACTGCAGGAAGTTGGCTGCGGTCTTTGGGGCCTTGTCGAAATCCAGTTCGATAGCAATATCTCCGTGGGTAGTGTGCAAGGTGATCATAAAATGTCCTATGAGGGTTGATTTCGGCCGGCATGATACCTTTTAGTCAGGAGCTGTAAAACGCCGAGTCGCGATATCATAATGGATTGCCTAAAAAGTGTGCGCCAACAGCAAAAATCATCGTCTGGCGCTCAGCTAAATAGGATATTCTGTGGCTCAACTAGGGTATAATTCGCCGTTTATGTTCGCACAGCTGTAAATAAGAGAATCCTATGACATCCGAGAGCAAGCCCGCTCACTTTTTACAGAACCTTATTCGCGAAGACCTGGCAGAGGGCCGGGTATCCCAGGTGGCAACCCGCTTTCCACCGGAGCCGAATGGATATCTACATATTGGACACGCCAAATCCATCTGCCTGAACTTTGGTTTGGCACAGGAGTTTGGCGGCACCTGCAATTTACGTTTTGATGACACCAACCCCGCTAAGGAAGAGGAAGAGTTTGTCGATGCGATTAAGCGCGACGTTTCTTGGCTCGGTTTTGAGTGGAATGGCGAGGCCAAATATTCCTCGGATAATTTTGATCAATTGTACGAGTGGGCACTGAACCTGATTAAAGCCGGCAAGGCCTACGTGTGCGACCTGTCCGCAGAAGAAGCCCGTCACTACCGCGGCACGTTGAAAGAGCCGGGTAAGAACAGCCCCTACCGCGAAAGAACCGTGGAAGAAAACCTGGCGCTGTTTGAAAAGATGCGCAATGGCGAAATGGAAGAGGGCCAGTGCAGCCTGCGTGCCAAGATCGATATGGCCGCACCCAATATCAATCTGCGCGACCCGATTATTTACCGCATCAAAAAAATGGCCCATCACCAGACCGGTGATAAGTGGTGCATTTACCCCAGCTACGATTTTGCCCACGGCCAGTGTGATGCGATTGAGGGTATCAGCCACTCTATCTGTACCCTGGAATTCGAAGATCACAAGCCGCTGTACGACTGGCTGATCGAGAACCTGCCGGTGCCCTCGCGTCCGCGTCAGTACGAATTTGCACGTCTGCACCTCAACTACACCGTGGTATCCAAGCGCAAGCTCAAGCAGCTGGTAGACGAAGGCCATGTAGATGGCTGGGATGATCCCCGCATGCCGACCCTGTCCGGTATGCGCCGTCGCGGCTTTACCCCGGCTTCCATTCGCAACTTCTGCGAGATGATTGGTGTAACCCGCTCCGATTCCGTCGTCGATGTGAGCATGCTGGAGTACAGCATTCGCGACGACCTGGATAAAAATGCACCGCGCGCTATGTGCGTGATGGAGCCTTTGAAGATCACCCTGAAAAATTACCCGGAAGGTCAGGAAGAACTGTTGTCAGCACCGGGCCACCCAGTGCGGGACGATCTGCCGGCCCGTGAACTTCCGTTTGGCCGCACTCTCTATATTGAGAAAGAGGACTTCCGCGAAGAGGCCAACAAGAAGTACAAGCGCCTGGTGTTGGGCAAAAAGGTACGTTTGCGTAACGCCTATGTGATCTTTGCCGAAGAAGTCGTGAAGAATGATGCCGGTGAAATTGTTGAGGTGATCTGCTCGGTTGATCTGGACACCCTGGGTAAGGACCCGGCCGACGGCGTTAAGCCGAAAGGCGTGATTCATTGGGTATCTGCCGATAACAATGTCGATTGCGAAGTGCGTCTCTACGATCGCCTGTTTAACGATGCGGCGCCGGATGTCGGCGGTAAGAACTTCCTCGACTGCGTAAACCCGGACAACCTGCAAATCCTAAAAGGCTGTAAGGCGGAAATCGGCCTGGCCAAAGCGGAACCAGAGCAGGGCTACCAGTTCGAGCGCAACGGCTACTTCTGTCGCGACAGCAAGTACGGCAGCGCAGAAGCGCCGGTGTTTAACCGCACCATTGGTCTGCGCGACAGCTGGGCCAAAGAGCAAAACAAATAGCAAAGCGGAGAGCTGCCCGAGCGGCAGTTTTCGCGGTTGGGCCAGGGGCTGGCCCAACCACACAGCAAAAAGAATTCGAGAGAAAAGATGTCTCTACAGGTCTACAACACGTTTTCCGGGAAGAAAGAACCCTTCGTACCACAGGTGGAAGATCAGGTGCGCATGTATGTGTGTGGCCCCACCGTGTACAACCGCGTGCATATTGGCAATGCCCGCCCTGTGGTGGTGTTTGACACTCTGTACCGGGTACTGAAAAGAAATTTCAGCGATGTGATTTACGCGCGCAATATCACCGATATTGACGACAAAATCATGAAGACCGCGCGGGATAACGGCGAGGAAATCGCTGTACTGTCTGCCCGCTATGCCCAGGCTTACTACGAGGATATGGCCGCGCTCAATAACCTGGAGCCGGATATTGTCCCCTACGCCACCCAGCACTTGCCGGAAATGATCGCGATGATCGAAAGCCTGCTGGAGAAGGGACACGCCTACGCCGCCGAGGGCCATGTGCTGTTCGCCGTGGAGTCCATGCAGGAATACGGCCAGCTGTCCAAGCGCTCCCTCGACGATATGCTCGCCGGTGCGCGGGTGGAAGTAGCGCCTTACAAAAAGTACGCTGGCGACTTCGTACTGTGGAAGCCGTCCGCCGATGACGAGCCCGGCTGGGACAGCCCCTGGGGCCGTGGACGCCCAGGTTGGCACTTGGAGTGCTCGGCCATGATCAAGAAGCACCTGGGTGACACTATCGATATCCATGGCGGCGGTCGCGACCTGACCTTCCCCCACCACGAGAATGAGCGGGCCCAAAGCTGCTGCGCCAATGGCGTGGATTTTGTGCGCTACTGGATGCACAACGGCTACGTGAATATCGATGGCGAGAAGATGTCCAAGTCCCTGGGTAACTTCCGCATGGTCAAAGACCTGTTGGCACTTTACCCTGGCGAAGTACTGCGCTTCGCACTGCTATCTGCCCACTACCGCTCAGAACTGAATTTCAGTGCTGACCTGCTTGACCAGGCTTGGCGCACCTTGGATACCCTCTACGGTGCACTGCGTGAAACCGAAGTGGTTGAGGCGCAAGCGGCAGATTTGGCCGGCACCGCTTTTCTTAAAGCGCTGGAAGATGATCTAAATACTCCCATCGCCATTAGCGAACTGCACCAGATCGCCCGCGATTTGAACAAGGCCGAAGTCGCCGATAAAGCGCGCCTGAAAGGTTTGTTGCTGGCGGCCGGTGAAATGCTCGGCATTTTGCAGCAAGACCCGGAAGCTTGGTTCAAGCAGGCCCGCGGTGGCGAAGAAACTATTTCCGCAGAGGAAATTGAAGCGCTGATTGAAGAGCGTGTGCAGAGCAAGAAAAACCGTGACTTTGCCCGCGCCGATGAGATTCGCGAAGAGTTAAAATCCAAGGGTGTGGTGCTTGAGGATAGCCGCGAGGGCACCAAGTGGCGCCGCGAGTAGGGCGCCTCTATCCCCTAAACAACATCCTTAAACTAAGCTCACTGATTTCTCCCTCGCTGGTCGCAGCTGGGGAGAAAAAGCCATTCGAATTTCATTTGTAGAAGCGAACCATGAAAAAAGTACTCGTTCTGATCTGCTCCGCTGTTGCCCTTGTCGCACTGACCGCCTGTGAGCCCAAGCGCGGCTCCGATGCCTGGTGTGAAAAAATGGATAAAGTGCCCAAGGGCCAATGGACCCTGGATGATGGACGCGACTACACCAAGTACTGCGTCTTCAACCAAAAGCCGGAAGAGGAATAAGCGGGCTTATAGTCGTTGTTCTTCGTCGATTCCTACCAACACTTCTTCCGCCCGCTGACCGGTAAATACCGCGAGCAGGTGGTTGAGTGCTTGCGTCTTTTGTATGAGCGTCTGTACACCGCCAAGGCTGACTACGGTGAGTCTTTGCTGCGCGAGCAGATCCTGGAAATTTTTGCCGAGGCCCTGACCCGCGCGCCCCAACTCGATAGTGAAGATGGAGTGCAGGACCCCGAGGGCCGCTTCCGCAACCTGCGCGATCAGGCCGTCTGGGTACTGAACAGTTTGGTGGAATTCGGTTGGCTGGAGAAGCAGGTGGACAGCGCCACGCTCACCGCCACCTATCCGTTTAGCCGCCGGGGCCGCCTTTTCACTCAGCCGTTAGTGGAAGTGAACGGCACTCGCGTGCGCACTCGCCACCGCAATACTCGTAACACCTTAAATGCCCTGGAAGCCTTTGCCAGTCGAGGTGAAATCCACGACTTGATCGATGCCTGGGAATACTCCGAGCGTATCGTGGCGGATTTCACCGATATGATCGCCGAGCTGGAAGAGCGCAAGCGGGAAATGGTGCGGGAGGTGGAAGCCCAATTGCTGGTGCAGCAGGCCACCGATGAGTTTTTCTCCTTTATGGAGAGCCGCTTCCAGCCGGACCTGGCTATCCGCCTGTCTGCGGACAGCGTGGAGAAGCACCGCGATTCCATCAACCGGGTGATTGATTGTATTCGCCGCAAGGAGGATATGCAGAAAGCGGAGTGGGAGAAGCGCCTGCGCCAGCTGCTGCCGGAGTTGGTACAACCGGGCCAATCCCTGTTGTGGCTGATGCTCGATACCATCGAGGACCGTATGCGCCGCGCCTGCGAGGTGAAGTTGCCCGCTTTACGCCGTGCACTACAGGGCTTTACTAAGCGTGCGGATATTATTATTCGCCAGCTCAGCTACCTGCACAGCCAGGCCGAAGGTGAATTTGCGGACCTGTGCCAGCGCCTCGGCGAGAGCCAGCAAAAAACACAAATTCTCGAGCAGCTGGGCGAACAGTTAGGCGGCTTCCAGTTGCGCCTGTTTGACCCCAAACAAACCCAGCTGTGGCAACGCAATCGCCGCCAGCCGGTGAATACCCGGGTCGAGGATGAAACCCCCATCGGTGAAGAGAACCGCCGCGAGATCGAGCTGCAACAACTGCTCGACCAGGCGTTTAATTTCAACAACAGTAACCTGCGCGATTATCTGAGCGATGCTCTCGGCACCGGCCGCCAGATCAACAGCCGCAACCTGCCATTGCGCGATGCGCGTGATCTGCTCGCTATGAGCCATGTGATCGAAGCGGCGGCAGTGAACCAGAGCGGCGCCGCCGACTTGCAGGTGAAATTTACCGGTGAAATCGCCAGCAATGATTATTTCACCGAATTTGACGAATATATCCTGGAGCTGAAAAACAGTGATTGAACAGGCTTTGGAAGAGGCCCTGGCGCAGTGTCGCCTGAACCGCAGCGAATTTTCCGAGCTGCTGGTGCGCCTGTTGGATTACGGCGTTATCTGCCGGGATGAAAGCGTAATTGAGACCACGCTTTACGATCGCTTCCAGCGCTGCGAGCAGCTGGTGCGCGAGTGGTTGGCCCCGCTGGGGTTGCGTTTGCAGCACGACAGTCGTTTCCAGTTTATCCGCGTGTATCCGCCCGGCGCCGAAGTGCCGGGTTTGCCGGATCAGGAAGAGCCGCACCATGGCGGCTTCCGCGCCCGTCTCAGCCAACAGGAAGTGGCCGCGATTCTCGCCCTGCGGGTGGAGTACGATAAAGCGCTGCGGGAAGGGCAGGTGGATGAGAGTGGTTGTGCCGCGCTGTCGATGGAAGCCCTGGAACTGGGCATGCGCAACCTGCTGAAAATGTCCCTGCCAGATAAGCACGCCGAGCGTAAAAACCTGCTGAAGAAATTGCGCCAGCTGCGTTTGGTGCAGTTCAGCAGTGAAGAAGTGGAGACCAGTGCGGAAGTCTGGTTGCGCGTGCGCCCGACTATCGCCCACTTTGTCAGCGAGTCGGTATTGCACCAGCTGATCGACAGCGGAGCCCCGCACGCAGTGGAGAGCGAGGCTACTCAAACTGATGAAATTGATGAGGTTGAAGAGGCGGAACAAGAGCAAGCGCTCGAACGCATCACTCCAGAAGTCGAAGATAGCAGCCTGTTTGAGAGTGAAGCCGCTTCCTAGTTGAAAATAGAGGCCGCAGTAGCGGCTATAAAAAATCGAAAACATTCGACCGCCCGGGTTTGCGTAAATCGCACCCGGGAGCCTCGGAGAGGGGTGTCGGCTTCCCGCCTGCAAAAAGACCCTGCTTTTGAAAAGACCGTTTTTTTGAAAAGACTATGTTCCTAAAAAAACTGATCCTGATTAACTGGGGCAATATCCCGCAGTTGGAATATGATTTCGGCCCGATCAACCTGTTTTCCGGTGGCAACGGTTCCGGTAAAACCACGGCGGCCGATGCTATCCAGACATTGATGACCGCCGCCCACGATACCCTGTTTACCTTTAACCCGGGACAGGATGAAACCACCCAGCGCGGGCGCGGTGGCAAGCAGGTGCGGACGCTAGCTTCCTATGTACTGGGTTGTGACGACGGTAGTTATGCCCGTGTAGAGCCCACCGACTGTTACATTGCCGGTATTTTCCATCCCACCAGCGGTGAAGACGATGCTGAGCCTTTTACCGCAGTGATGGGGATTCGTGCGCACCTGGATAACAGCAGCAAGCCCGCCCAGGCTCGCCAAAGTGATTTGCGCTTTTTCGTATTCCCCGGTGAACAGTTGGTGATGGGGGATTTTGTCCGGGATTACACCGATGGCAAACATTTGCTGCCACTGGATAAGTTCAACCAGGTCCTGAGTAAGCAGTTCGAAAAAGTAGAGCAGTACGACAAGAAAAAGGCCTACCTGCGCCGCCTTTACGGCGCTCTGCGCGGACGCCGCGATGCGGTCTCCGATCGCGAGGCCATGCACGCCGCGCGCACCTTTGCCAATTTTATGGCCTACAAGCCAGTAAAAAGCATCAACGATTTTGTCGCACAGGAAGTGTTGGAAAAGCGCGATCTGGGTGATGCCATCCGCTCCGTTTCCGAACTGATGAAAACCATCCATAGCATGGAACAGGAAGCCCGTCAGATTGTGGAGCGGGTCAGTTCCCTGGAGGCCATCGCCCAGTCGGTAGAGCTCTACCGGGAGCAGTGGTTGCAGTTGCGGGTGCAGGAATATTTGTGCGCACGCCATCGCCAGCAGCGGGTGCAAAAGAGTTATCTGAGCGGCAAGAACGACCAGAAAAAACTGCGCAGCGATCTGGACAACAATGAAAGGGAGGTGCGCGTCGCCTCCGAACGCGTCGAGCAGCTCAATGGTCAGCTGGTAGAGCTTCAAGCCCAGCGCCTGGGTATTGATGCGCTGCGCAATAAGGACGAACTGGAACAGCGTATTAACAATGCCCTGAGCCTTCTGTCCCAGCAGCATACCCCCATGTCTGCCGAAGAGGCCCGCTGGCGCGAGAACCGCGAGGCCGCCGAAGAATTATTAAACCTGCTTAACTCCACCTCCGCCGAGTTGGAAATTCCCGCCTTCTCCGATAAAGCACTGGTGCAGGCGATCAAGCAGGTAGCCCGCGAGGAAGACCTGCCGGATCTGCACAAGCTGTTGGGCAAGGACTGGATTGACCTGGCCGCACTGGAGCCACTGCGCGAGCGCGCTGCCAGCAGTGAGGCCCTACAGAACCGCCTCTTCGATCTGCTGGATAGCAGTGGCAAAGCTGGCGCCAGTGATGAGGTTTCTCCCAAAGAGCAGATTGCCCAGCAGGCCTCCCGCTGGGAGCAAAAAGTCCAGCAACTGCAAAAGCAGCTGCGCACCCAGGAGAGCCGCATTCAGCATCTCCAGGCCAACCGCGTGCGCTACCCCCAATCGGTGGAAGCGGCCCTGGCCGCAATTCGCGAGCAGTGCCCTGAAGCGGAGCCCCGCGTCCTGTGTGATTATGTGGAAGTGCTGGATGAGCGCTGGCAGATGGCGATTGAAGGCTATCTGGGCGGTGCGCGCTTCTCGATTATTGTGGAGCCGGAACATGAAGCCCGCGCGATTCGTATCGTGCGCAGCCTGCCCGGGCGCAACAACCGCGCCCGCGTGATCCAGGGGGACAAAGCCCGCCGCGATGCGGAGCGCCTGGATACGCCGTCGGGCTCCATTATCGAACTGATGGAGTTCACCCATAAAACTGCCGAGCACTATTTGCGCGCTTCCTACGGTGCCGTGGTGCAGGTGGAGGATGAGCACGAGCTGCGCGGCACCCGCCGGGGCCTGACTGCCGACGGTATGGCCAGTGGCAACTACAGCATGTGGCGCTGCGATATGGACGATGCAGAGTTGGTGTTCGGCCAGGGCGCCCGCGCCCGCGCACTAGCGGCGCAGCAGCGCGCTATGGAGCAGTTGCTGGAAGAGGCCGCCCACGTCAACGAGCGCCACCAGCTCTACCGCCGTGTCACCAATGCGGTGCGCGGACTGGCGAATATCAAGCTGTTGTCCATTGTGGATTCCGCCCTGGCGGCCCAGCGCGAATGGCGCAGCGCCGAGCGGGCCCTGGAAAACCTGGACCTGAAGGACTTTGAGCAGTTCGAGCAGCAGGTCGATGAACTCAAGGCCCAGCTTAAAGACCAGCAGAAGCAGTTGTCTGACCTCCAGCGCAAGCATGGCTCTCTGGAGACCAAACTAAGGAGCAATGAAAAGCTCTTATACGCCCTGTCTGGCGAGCTTGAGTCCTTGGACGATGCCGCCAGTGACAGTGAGGAAATGGTAAGGCGTATTACCGCCATCGATCCCACTTTCGATGCCGAGCAAGTACTGGTTACTGCCGACGAGCAGGTGGAGCGCGCCGCCGACAACTTCGACTTCTCAGCGGATATCGAAAGTTGGCAGGGGCAGCTGGAGAAATACAGTCGCCAGCTCGATCGCGCGGTGATGGAGTACAACGCCACCTGTGCCAGCGTCGATACCCTGGTATTTGAGCCAGACTTGAGTGGCGGCCATAAAGATGGCCTGTTCAAGTTGATCAGCGGTCTCGGCGATCAGGTAGAGACCCTGCGCAACCGCCTGAAGAACAACCTGCTGGTGGAGCGCCACGATCAATTGCTGGGATTGAAAAAATCCTTTAACACCACTTTTGTAACCCACTTGTGCCACGCTATTTACCAGTCCATTAACGATGGTAAGCGCGTGTTGGATGATCTGAATAAAGAGCTGGAACACCACCGCTTTGGCGCCGACCGCGAGCGCTTCCGTTTTGACTACCAGTGGGTGGCGGAATTCAAGGAATATTGGAGCTTCTTTAAGGCGGTAATCGAACTGCCGAACTTGGGCGAAGAGCAGAGCCTGTTCGACACGGACCTGGCGCCCAAGCACCGCAAGGTGCGGGATCGCCTGTTGAGTATGCTGCTGAGTGAAGACGAGCAGGTGGCGCGGCGCGAGCTGGATCGAATCAGCGACTATCGCAACTACCGCAGCTATGAGATCTATAAGGAACCGGAAGGCAAGGAGCCGATTGCGCTCAGCCAGTACGGCACCGGTTCCGGTGGTCAGTTGGAAACGCCGGCTTATATTATCCGCTCCGCAGCGGTCACTTCGGCCTTCCGCTTTGGTGAAAGCGGCAGCCATTTGCAGATGGTGCTGGTGGATGAGGCCTTCTCCAAAATGGATGAGTCCCGCTCCAAGGAAGTGATCCGCTACCTGACCGAAACCCTGGGCTTACAGCTGCTGTTTATTATGCCCAGCAGTAAATCCGGGCCTTTTATGGACCTGATCTCGAATCAGTTTGTATTCAGTAAGTGCCCCAGTGCCAAGCCCATCGGCCAGCTGAATACGCGGGTGTATGTCGATCGCAAGGTGTGCAACCAGGAGCGTATCGCCGAACTCTGGGCCAATCACCGCCGCACGATTCGCCAGCAGGCGTCGCTGGATTTTATGGACCTGGTAGAAGTAGAGGGATAGGTATTTTCGGGGGAAACCCCTCCATTGGCAGGGAGGCAACCGATGGAAAAGACATTGCCCTATTGGGTAGAGGAAAACCCGCTGTTAATCGGCATCCTGAATTTTATTCTGGATCGGCGGGACAGCCAGCTGGAACGCGGCAAGGAAGCCCGCATTAGTTTCAGGTTGGATTTGCGCGCTGGCAGCAAGCGCTGGTTGGAAGTGTTGGAGCCCCTCAGAGACCCGACTCAGGATGAGCAGGAACTGTGGAGTGAGCTCCAGCACTTTGCCAGTGAGTATCAATGTTTTGCAGTAAAACCGAACCCTAAAAGGCGACCGGGTGTTGCAGAGTGGCAGGGCGCTCAGCTGATCTTTCGGGACGCCAGTGAAGAGCAGCTGCGCCTGTGGCTCAATCGTCCATCCCCCAACTTGCGCAAGTCTGCCTGGATCAGTCTGCTGGAGCCCTATGCCGATCGCTTTGAGAATCCCGCGGCTTTTCCCGTAGAGGGTTTGGAGCTTCAAGCGGGCTTCGACTCTGCCGAGGAGATGGTCTCCTGCTGGGCCGCGATAAGTCGGGAATTGATTTTTGCCGAGCAAATCACCTGGCGGCAATTGGCCGCGCGCTGCTTTAAAGGGGATTCCAAATATCTTGATTTACCTAGTCGCCAGTCCCTGGTGCGTAACCTGTTTCCGGAGCTGAGCCGAAAAATTCGCGAGCGCCAGTTATTACTTCACGCCTACCTGCCGGAACAGTTTACGCAGGTGATTTTTATAGAGAACCAGGATACTTTTATCAGCCTGGCGGAATTGCAGCCCAGCTCCACGGCGTTGGTGTACAGCGAGGGCTATCAGGGTGGTGCGGAGCGGATTCGCAATTATGGCATTACTCGCTTTAGCACGATTAATTCGGCCACTACAGTTTCTCGGCAGCAATTTTCACAGTGGTGGTATGGCGATAATTTGGGTTTGCTTCCCGTTTTCTTTTGGGGGGATCTGGATTATGAAGGGCTGCGTATAGCCGCCGCGCTGAGGAAAAGTTTTCCTGAGTTGCAGTGTTGGCGGCCCGGCTATGATTTGTTACTCAACTCTCTGCACGCCGGCAAAGCCCATTCTCCCGACTTGGCGGAAAAGCTCGGGCAAAAACCTATCGAAATGATCGGCTGCCAATATGCGGATAATTATTTGATCCCAGCTATCTCGGCTAATAATTGTTTTGTGGATCAGGAGGCCGTCAAAACAGAGGCTTTGCTGGAGACTCTCTCTTAACGCTGGGCTTTTTGTCGCTATCGGATAAATTTCCCTTCCTCTTTATTGTGCGCTGGCTGTTGCAGTCGTTTCAGTCAGCCTTAAAGCTTGTTTTTTATGCGCGAGATCTCGGAAGATACAGAAAATATACGGTAAAAATGCCCTTTAAAAATAACAAGGGAAGTTTCTGGAGATCTCTATGCGTCAGTTTTCCATTTTGGTCATTTTTGCTTTGGCCTTCGGCGGCGCCGCTGTTTTATATGAGAAGGAAAGCCGTAAAGTTAAAGGCGTACTGACTCAGATTACCGAACTGCAGGCGCAGATGGGAGATTTGCAGGCAGAGGTCAATCGGCTCAACAGCGAGTTGGAAGCGGTTAAGCTGGCCGAGCGCCGACGACCAACGCTAAGCACTATGGCCAGCCGTATCCGCCGGGAGTCCAGCACCTCCATGCCGCCCAAGCCCGTCGTGGAAAAGCGATTCGAGCAAAAACGCTCCGCTTTAATTGCCTCCGATGTCACCAAGGCACCCCCTGCTATCCAATCGGGGGAGGAGCAGGGTGGCCGCGAGAGTAATGAGTGGTCACGTCCCACGATGGATGCAGACCAATATCAACGGGAGTCCTCAAAAGAGGAGGTACTGGACCCCTACCAGTAATTTTCAATCACCGGTTGATTCCTGCTGTAAAGCCCGCAAAATACCTGCCTCTTGGCACACAATGCGCCAGGTATTTCGCGGGTTTGCTGTGTCTGGCAAACCCGTTTTATAGCCACTGATTGTGAGGGGGCGATCCGGCCATGTCGTTAAATAAATTCTACTCATCGCTCAATAGTCAACTCGAAGGTCTGCTATCCGCCGAGAGGGATTGGCTGGCCAATACTGCCAATGCCAGCGCTCTGTTGTTTATGGAGTTGGAGGATATCAACTGGGCGGGCTTCTACTTTTTGCATGATGATGAGCTACGTCTGGGACCCTTTCAGGGCAAGCCCGCCTGTACTCGTATTCCCGTAGGTGCCGGAGTTTGCGGTACGGCGGTATCCAGCGGAGAGTCTCAACTGGTAGAGGATGTGCATCAGTTTCCAGGCCATATCGCCTGCGATGCGGTTTCTGCTTCTGAAGTGGTCGTTCCACTTTACGATAATAACGGCCACTGCCTTGGGGTGCTCGATATCGATAGCCCGACCGTTGCCCGTTTCACCGCAGAAGATTTGGCTGGCTTACAGGGCTTTGCCCAAGTACTGCTGAAATCTTCAGACCTGCCACAAAGCTAATGGCACTACTGTGGCAGAAGCAGGTGGGAGACACCTGTTATGAGGTGCGCAACCACGGCGCCAGCGTACGTTTGTACAGCAATGGGGTTTTCCATTCCCAGTGGAATCCCCGCGATCCCCTTAAGGGCTCCCTGTGGGAGCTGCTTCTGCTGCCGGCCTTCTTTCTACCCGAGAAGCGTCTGAACTCTGTATTGTTATTAGGTGTTGGGGGCGGTGCCTTGATCCGCTTGTTACAGGCTTACACCTCGGCGAAACGTATTGTTGGGGTGGACCTGGACCCGGTTCACCTACAGGTGGCCCGCCGCTTCTTCGGAGTTAAGGATGTAGAGCTGGTACATGCCGATGCCAAAGAGTATGTGGCAGATTACCTGCAAAACCCCTCTGCTGAGCCGTTTGATCTGGTCATCGATGACATATTTGGTCATTTTCAGGGGGTGGCACAGCGCGCCGTGCCCGCAAGTCAAGAATGGTGCGCCAACTTGATGCGCCTATTGCACCGGGATGGGGTTTTAGTGAGTAACTTTGGCGATCTTCAGGAGCTCCGAGACAGTGCCTGGCGTCAAAAGGCTTTGCGCAGCCGTCTGCGTGGCGCCTGGATGGCCTACATGCCCCAATACGAAAATCATATTCTGGCGGTGAGTAGGAAAACGCTTTCACTGGGGGAGCTGAAGAAGCGCGCTCCAGCTAAAATCAATCCCGGTAGCCCCAGTTGTCGCCTGTATGCTCATCATCGACTTCTGCGTTGAGTTATCTGTCTGGAGCGCCCTGGCGGCTCGATAGGCAAAGAGAAAACTGCCACTGTCGTTTTTTTGTTGGGTGTTGTTGGCGCCCTTTCTCACTGCCTGTCTATACTGACATTAGCGACTTATTACTCCAGGGCTCGTTAATGCGGTACAAAACAGTTGAGGAAGTTATTCAGGAAGGAAGGGATTTTCATGCCAAATTGGCGCTGCAATACGAAGAGTATGAGCAGCTTGCCACCAACAAGCGGGTTGAGCTGCTCCTAGATCAGCTTCGACGACGGGAAGACTCCATGAAGCATTCACTGGAGAACTTCCACGCCGATTTGCCTCCAGGTGCCTTGCACACCTGGGTGCAATTTGCCCCAGAGGGACGCGAGAAGGAGTTTCTGCAGCGCCTGCGCAGTATTGATATCGATAATCTAGATGACATTGCCAAACTGGCTATGGACATTGAGATTTATCTGGCCGATCAATACCGGGATCTGGCCCAGGGGGCGGAAACTCCCTCGGCGCGTGAAGCCTTCGAGCGCTTGCGACAACTGGAAGAGCTGGAGGAGCATACCCTCTCGATGAACCTGTTTAATTTGCGCGACTACTAATTCTACCGACTCAGCCGGTCCGCAAATTTGATTTTTGTCTCCTGGCGACTGCTCGCCTAATTTAGATAGACGCCGGCAAACTGCGCCCTAAGGGCGCAGCCGGTATACACAGAAGCCTTTTTCTTTGGTGATCAACTGCACCTCAGAAAAGTAACGCGGCCCCTTCTTGAGCAGCGGAATAAACTCGTTCACCACAAACAGCGCCGTTCCGGTTATTTTCAATAACCGTGCGCTCTGTTGCAAAAAGCGATCGGTGAGATCGCCTTCCACCTGGAATCCCTGGTGGAAGGGCGGGTTGCACAGCACCAGGTCCGCAGCACCGCTTTCCAGCTCTGCCCCGGCATCTGAGGGCAGAACTACGCCCTTGATACCCTGAGTTTGAAAATTTTTCTTACAGGCGAGTAGGGCAGCGGCATTATTGTCGATAGCGGTAAAGTGGAAGCTCCCCAGTGACGCTAGTCGGGCACTGAGATAACCGTAGCCAGAGCCGAGGTCGATGACTTGGGCGCCCTCCTTGGGAAGCTCGGTGGTGAGCTGTTGGGCTAGCAGGGCGCTGCCCTTATCAATCTTATTCCAGCCAAACAGGCCGGGCTTGCTGTAGAGGCCGCCTAACTCTGGCAGGCTGCGTAGCTGCGGGTAATCCTCCTCACCGATAGGTGTTCCACCCTGGGGATGCTCCACCCGGTTAACACTGCAATAATCGTTGCCGTATTTTTGCAGATGCTTACTGCCATCCAGGCGCTCAGCAACTTTAGCCGCATAGCTTTTAATGCCGCTCTGCTTTTCCCCTAACAACACCAGTTCACCGCCCTCACCGAGAAACCGTGGGGCCTGGTTGATAATATGGTGAACGACGGCTTTTTCCTTGGAGACCGAATAAACAATGCGGCGGTAGCGGCGATCCAGCTCTTCAAGGTGAAAGTCGTTATAGAAGCTGCGCCCAACCTTACCCTGGGCCAGCTCGGCAATATCCCAGCGGTTGGTAAGGAGGTCACCTTCGAAGTGAAAGCCCGGCTGTAGTAAAGGCTTGCTGTTTTCATCGGCGATCCACAGGGTTTCACTCGGCACCTGTGAGATTTCCTGGAGGAGAAGCGAGGACATAGTCTTTATTGTACCGAAGCGATTTCTTCAGAAGTTAACAGCCGGTATTCGCCTTCCTGGAGCTCTTCATCCAGGAAGATATCGCCGATTCTCTCCCGGTGCAGTTCGATTACCCGGTTGCCCAGGGCGGCAAACATACGCTTGACCTGGTGGTAGCGGCCCTCACCGATAGTGATGCGCACCTCGTTAGCGTAGAGAATCTCAAGCTTGGCCGGCTTGGTTCTTTTCTTTTCATTGTTGAGCCAGATACCTTTGACAAACTTTGCCACCGCATCTTCCTCAATTTTCTCTGCCAGCAGAGCGTAATAGGTTTTCTCACAGTGGTGGTTCGGTGAGGTCACTTTGTGTGACCACTGGCCATCATCGGTGAGTAGCACCAGCCCGGTGGTATCGATATCCAGGCGCCCGGCGATATGTAGCTTGGCTTTGTTGGGCTCGTCAATCAGGTCCAGCACCGTAGGGTGTTCGCCATCTTTGGTCGCGCTTACATAGCCCAGGGGTTTGTTCAACATAATGTAGCGTGGCCCCGGCTCGTGCAGGGGCTCGCCGTCCAGGTACAGTGCATCGCTGGCCTGTACCTTGGCGGCCGGATCGGTGACTATCTCGCCGTTTACGCTGATACGCTCCGCCTTGGCGGCGCGCTTCACATCGGAACGGGAGAGGTCAGTCACCTGGCTGACCGCCTTATCTAGTCGTATAAAACTAGCCAATCTTGCGTTCACCGGAATCGACAGATTGGTAGATCAGGGTATTGATGGTCATGGGGCCAACACCGCCGGGCACCGGGGTGTAGGCGGCAACGCGCTCAGTTAGCGGACCCAGTTCGATATCGCCCACACCGCCTGGATGGTAGCCGGCATCGACAACCACTGCGCCATCTTTAATCCACTCGGCCTTAATAAACTCAGGTTTGCCCACGGCGCCCACTACGATATCGGCGCGGCGGATATGTTCGGCCAGGTCTTGAGTGCGGGAGTGGCAGATGGTTACGGTGGCATTGGCATTCAACAACATGGCAGCCATCGGCTTGCCCAGAATGGGGCTGCGGCCCACGACCACGGCGTGCTTGCCTTCCATTTCGATATTGTAGGCTTCCAGCAGGCGCATAATGCCTTTAGGGGTTGCACAGCCATAGGCCTCTTCACCCATGGCCATACGGCCAAAGCCAAGGCAGGTCACGCCATCTACATCTTTCTCCAGGCTAATCGCGTCGAAACAGGCACGCTCATCGATCTGTGCCGGCACCGGGTGCTGAAGTAGGATACCGTGGACGTTGGGGTTGGCGTTGAGCGCCTCAATCTTGGCGAGTAACTCCTCAGTGGTGGTGGAGGAGGGCAGTTCCACCTGCATGGAATCCATGCCGATACGGCGGCAAGCATTGCCCTTCATTTTTACATAGGTAGCTGAAGCGGGGTCATCACCCACCAGGATGGTCGCCAGGATTGGCGTTTGCCCACCGCTCTTCTCTTTTAGTACGGCTACCCGAGCCGAGAGTTCTTCTTCAGTTTTCTGTGCCAGGGCCTTGCCGTCCAGAACCAGTGCAGACATAGATGCTATCTCTAACAATAAAAAATCGATGGCTAATAGACCGGAGTCTGCTCCAGCACCTACTGTATATAGAAGGGCGGAAGCAGGCGATTTTTAAAAACGCTTACTTTTTATCCGGTCGGATTCGCGAAGTGCGCCATTTTCGCACAGGTTGGAAATAATTTCGCCACTTCTGGGCCCAGATAGGCAAAAGGATAAACTTCTTTAAAAATAATAGCTTAGAAGCGTTGACATGGGCCGGGGGTATCATTACTATGCACGCACTTCGCAGCTACAGCGACTTACACAACCACCTACGGGGCGGTTAACAGAGTCAAAGAGGTGCGAATGATTGGAAAAACGGGGCATAGCGCAGTCTGGTAGCGCGCCTGCTTTGGGAGCAGGATGTCGGGGGTTCGAATCCCTCTGCCCCGACCAATTTTCCGGGTTCACCTTGCGCCCGTAGCTCAGCTGGATAGAGCATCCGCCTTCTAAGCGGATGGTCGCAGGTTCGAGTCCTGCCGGGCGTGCCATCTTCACAAGATGGTGCTGGTTTGGCAAAAAGGACTTAGTCTGAAGCCAGATTGGCTGCAAGAGATATCCGGCAATCAGTACTGCCACAAGGTGCTGAAGTATATCACTTTTATGGTGGCCGTAGCTCAGTTGGTAGAGCACAGGATTGTGGCTCCTGAGGTCGCGGGTTCGATCCCCGTCGGCCACCCCAGATTCTTCCTTGTTTATCAAGGACTTAAAACCTCGCCTAGTGCGGGGTTTTTTCGTTTCTGATTCCAGTGTGGTAATTTGGTGTGGTAATTATGGCCTCAATCCATGTTGAGGTTTTATGTTTTTAAGGATGTAAGGCATAGGGGCTGGAGCAATATGGATGTTAAGTTAGATAAAATTAAAAAAGCTCTTGCTGTCGGTTATGAATTCACTGAGCTGCAAGAAAGGTCCAATCAAATAGAACAGAGGCTATCCCAGAGTGATGAGTCAGGCGTGGAGGTGGCTCTCTCTGAATATAGGAGCTGGAAAGGGGCGCTGCAGTGCGATCGCCAAGCCCTGAATGGTGTTGCTGAAGACTTGGAGGCTCTTTCTGTGGAGCCCGGAGTGAATTCTGGTTTGTATCAACAGCTGAAGAGTAGGCAAAATAAAGTGACAAGGGTCATTGATTCATTCTTGCCTATTATCGAGAGGCGAATCGAAAACCTTGAAAGGTTGGGTCGTGATAGATTGGAGCGAAATCAGGCCGAACTCTCGAGACGTGCAGTGCATGCTGCTGAACTTGCAAATACAATTGCTGCTGATAGTTCGACGGCGGCGAAGGTGAGTGCAAGTGCAGCCAAGCAAAGTGCTCAAGTTGCAGGGGATGGCGTCAAGCTTACAAAAAAGATGTTCTGGGCAGCAGTTGTTTCGGCCTTGGTAGCTGTTGGTGCGCTCATAGGTCAGATCTACTCTCAAAATAAAGATGTTTCTGTAAATCTAAACTCCCCTGTGGCCTTACAACCAGTTACCCTCTCTGATGAATCAATAAGTAACCTAACTCACGCAATTGCAGTTGAGTTATCTAAAGCACAAGGTGAGCAGGTCACTTTATCGCCTGAATCAATTGAAGGCTTGAGAGCTGTGTTGAGGCTTGAGCTTGAAAAAGATGTTCGTGTTGAAGTTGTAGAAACCAAAGGGGATGTGGAGCAAAAGGCAAACTAAATTATTTGTCTTTCTTTGGGCGCTTCCGGTCTAGGCTGACAACTTTATCTGCTGTTCGATTATATCGCTCCGCCATAGAGCGGGTTTTGTGTCCTGTAAATTTCTGCACGTCACCGTCAAAATCACTGGCGGCTTTAATTTTCAGATCGTGAAACCGAAAACGCTCCTTAATAATTCCCGCTTCCAAGGCGGCTCGCTGCTCTCTTAGCCAGGTAGCATTAAAGCCCATCCGGGTAAAAGGTCGCCCGGTACGGCTGCGAATAATATGAGCTGTTTGAATTTGTGCATCAACATTGCTCGCAAGTGCGCGTTCCACAGCTTCCCTTAGTGCTGGGCTCCAGAGTTTTATCTGTGCTTTTCCGGTTTTGCTTTGAATAACAAGCAGACCATCTTCTTTCATATCTGCTCGCGTAAGTGCCAATACATCCTGCTGTCGGGCTGCACAAAGATAACTAATCTCCATGGCGCATTGGTGCATAATGTGGCCGCGCTCACCAAGCCATTGCCAAAAGGCTTCATACTCCCAGTCTTCCAAATAGCGACCGCCAGCTTTTTCCTTGAGTGCTTTAACTACCGTTGTTGGGTCTTCGATTTTTACAAACCCTCTTGCCTTACCCCATTTCATCACAATGCCTAGAAAGGTTTTTTCTCGGTTTGCTGCGGTAGGGTGTTCTGCCCCGCGGGCATCCAAAAACATCTGTACCAGTGGTGAAGTGATTGAATCAGGTGTCATCTCTCCAAACACTGTCAATATACGTTGGCTGTAGCGGTAGTAGTCTTTTTGAGTTTGTGGCTTGATGTGCTTGGTGTACTGAGGTGATGCGAAGTACAACTCAATTAGGTCTTTAAGAGTGAATTCTTTCTCGACTAGGCCTGCAAGGTAGCGTTCATATGCCGTCCAAACTTCTGCTTTGCTGGCATCCTGTTTAGCTAAGTGCTTAGTTGGGTAGCCCCTTCGGTTTACTCGAAAGCCATTCTTGTACCGCTCAACATGTGGTGGCATCCATGCATTTTCGGGGTTACGCCTTCTGCCCATCAGCTTGCTGCTCCAAGGTTAAAGCCTGGGGGTAGATTAACACCAGCTAAGTCGGGTTTTGAGGCCCCTCGGGCTAGAATGGCTTGATTAACCATTTCCCAGGTGAGAGCGGGGGATCGATCCTTTTTCAGCACATAGGGAATCCGATTGGCATCGAGAATACGCTTTTGCTCCTCGGCATTCTCGGCGCCAGCGCCCGTTAGTCGGGCTATCTCATGCTTGGTTAGCAAGTTACCCATCGCACATCCCTCGCGTTGTTGTCTTCTACCTAAAAAGCCCGCACTTGGCGGGCTGAGAACACTATTTTTAATTGGGCTCAGGCGTATTGCGGTTCTGCCTGGGGTTTTGATTCTGGGTGAGGGCAGTCTTTGGGTTTATCTTCAATGATTTTCTTATCGACTATGCGATAAATTTTTGCCTTGTCGGTTTTCTTATCGAATATCTGCGCCCAGTCGGTAAATAGGTCATTTTGAGCGATGCGCTGCACTTCTTCGAAGGCCTCCTCTTCTGTGGCGTAGGAGCGCTTGAAATCTTTGATGCCGCCCATTAATAGGTTGTAGGAGCCAGTAAGCAGTGCGTATCTTTTCATTAGATTTTCCCATGTTTAAAAATGGGCTCCATGCCGGCAGCCCAAGGACGGTTACCTCTGACTGAATGCGTCGGGGCGCGGTTAAATTTCTAGCTGGCTTGGGAGATGGAAGTCTTTTCGATCAGATCCCGAATCCACACCATGCCTTTCGATGTCACCTTGGTATTGATATACGGCACCTTCACCGGGCCACGGCTATATTCGGCATTCTCTGCAACCAGTAACCCCTGTTGTACGGCAGCCTTTGTCGGTGAGTTGCGCATAGGTTCACGGCTATGCAAAAGGTCGCTATTTCTTAGTAGCTTCAGCAGGTTGTTTCTACCCATTTCTAAAGTTCGGGCGGCCTGGGTGATGGTGAACAGTTTTTCCTTTTTCACGCTGCCTCCTGGTCCTTCAAATTTTGTTCTGATGGTTGGCCCTGGATGGCTTCGGAGAGTGCGGCGATTTGCTCTTGCATGCCGTTTATTTGTAACTGCTGAGTTTCTACCGTGGCCATTAGGTCTTGAGTGATTTTTAGTAGTTGGGAGAATTCATTCATGGTCCGCCCCTACTATTTTTTTGAACTTCCGCTCCCTGCCAATTGCCGGCTCCCAGTATTTGCAAAGCTGACAATTCCAGCCGCGTAATAACAGCTTCCCGTTGAATACTGGCCCTGCGGGTTTTCCGCAAAGGGCGCAATGTATCCGTGGCAGCTGCTGCGGTTTGTTCATGCTGCACCTTTCCTCTGGGTTTCGAGGTGAGACCACTCGACACAAAGGGTGCGAAATTTTTTTTCGCCCTGTGCGATTACGCTTTGGGGCTCCTTGCCTTGATAGCGAAGTGTCATCACGTTGAGAGCGTGCTGATAGTTCTCCCCATCAAGTAGTGATAACTCGGCAACGGGAACCGTAAAGTCGTTGCTGTTCCAAGCCGAAAGCAACACCTGTGCGGCAATTGCACTAGCACCGGAATATCCGTTGGCTACAGTGAGCAGGGTTTCCACACTCTGGGTTGGGCTGAAAGTATTCATGCTGCATCACCTCCAAAAGGTGGCCAATCATTTTGGTGCAGTGGCCGAGCAAAAGTGGGTTTTGGCTGTACGAACCGGATGAGCGTTTTGCGATCCGCGTTGGCGATATCGGTGCGCTGCTTGAGGCGATCTACGTCGTTTTTGCTCATAGCCGCTGGATGTACAAACACGGTGGTGGTCATGCGATTCCCTCCCGGTTGTTGCGGATGCGAATGGTTCGAACTGTGGGGCGGCGCTGGAAGCGGGTGCGTAATTGGTCTTGAGCATCAACTCCCATGCCGCTGAGTACGCAGGCGAGCAGAGCGAATTGAATCAACCCGTGCTTTACAGCCTTGGCCACTGCGTCTGTGCTGTTGCGGGCGTGGGGTTTATAAAAGCACTCGGCCAGCAGGTTGGTGACGTTCGTTACTGAGCACTGCATGGCTTCGGCAGTCTCTTTGTTGGAGAACCCATGAGCTCTAAGTGTTAGAGCTTCAGCTTGGCGCCAATGGCCTTAGATTGCTGGCTGTGTGCATTTTGATGCCCTGTCCTTGGTTAATAATTGCAGTAGCCGAAAGTAAATTATCTGGCCAATAGTCATAAGTTAATTTCTTAAAAGGTCCTCTCCTTGATATGCTCAGAGAGCGCTTATCACGGAGGATAAGAATGAAAAAAATAAGACATGCAGTAGTAGGAGTTCTGCTAGCGACTGGCCTTGGTGGCTGTACTGCAACGAACCAGACGCCAGTGTTTATTAGTGAGTACTTTGCTTTAGAGCACCTTTCAACAAAGCAAGAGATATTGAGTAAGGCGAGGCAAGCTTTGTTGAGAGATGGGTTTCAGATTTTATCCTCTGATTTAGAGGCTGGTTATATCTCTACAACCCTAAAAAACTAGAAACTTACGCCGGAGCAGGCCAATTGTGGTGCTAACGAGGGCAGAGATTATTTAGAGGATAATTACACCAAGACAGAAGTTGCCTTTAATGTGGTTGTTGATGATAGGGATGTGATTGTTCGTTCAAACATTCAGGGCGAATACTTACCGGGGAAGCCGGCACAGGATCTCACTTTGAACTGTGTTTCTCGCGGTGTTATTGAAGTTGAGATGGTCAAAAAAATTCTATTGTGACTCTCAGCATTCAGAAAGGCCCACTAATGCGGGCTTTTTTTTGTCCTACTCAGGGGTGTAGGAGCCAATAATTACGTCACAAAAGGATATATTTTTGCCTGTAACTTCCATCGGG
Organism: Microbulbifer mixtoriginis (SeqCode); assembly: GCF_052467705.1. Lineage (NCBI taxonomy): Bacteria > Pseudomonadati > Pseudomonadota > Gammaproteobacteria > Cellvibrionales > Microbulbiferaceae > Microbulbifer > Microbulbifer mixtoriginis (SeqCode). Next base: position 3,156,747 of record NZ_CP174322.1, on the reverse strand, counting down.
GAGTAGGTTGGGTTGATGGGGCGTAGATAAATATGGCCCATGTCTTCTGCATAGCTTTTGAAGGTGACCTCACCATTTATTTTGGCGATAACTCGGCAGCCATTGGTCAGAGGTTTGTCGGGGTCGACAAATATTGTTTTCCCCTCTGGATAAGAGCGCTGGGCTGGGTAAGGGCTAGTCATGCTATTGCCATTCACTCGTAATGCGTAAGCGCGGCCTGAGTGAGTACCGGGGCAGGGCAACCAAGCTTCGGCTTCCCCAGGCTCTAATAGATCTACTGCGCTATATGGGAATTTATACAGGAGGTGGGTGTGAGCTTTGAAGCTGCGGCATGGGCCATTAAACGCAGGACCCAGAACACCAGCAGCAAAGCTAGTTTTAATCGCGGTGGCCGATTGCCATAACAGTGACACGGGGCAGTGTGACCAGGGTAATGCCTACCTGGCCGATGTTGCGCAATGCACAAAGCGCTCGGTGATTAATGCCATCGAAGAGTTGGAAGAGCTGGGCTACCTGAGCGCCGAAAAATCCAACGGACGTAGGACCAATTATGACCTCTTTCTACACGTAAACCGGTGCAATGATTTCACCGGTGAAAAATCTTCACCGGTGAAAATAAAACACGAACCGGTGAAATCTGTGCACCCAACCGGTGAAAATGACAACACGTCCTTCTCTATAGAACCAGTAAGAACCAATAAGAAACCAGTAGAGAGAGGCGCAGTTCCAAATCGCGCCAACCCCAAACGCGGCACACGCTTGCCTGGAAACTGGATTCTCACGGACAAATTCCGTACCGAAGCCCAACGCCTCCGCCCAGATCTGATCCCCCGAATCCACGACATTGCCGAAAGCTTCCGCGATTACTGGATATCCCAACCCGGCCAGCGGGGCGTAAAACTCGATTGGCTCGCCACCTGGCGCAACTGGCTAAAACGCGAGAAATACATCACTCCGCAACCTCGGGCGTCAGGGCAGCGGCTAACGCGAAACCTCAGCGCAGTCGAAATCGCAACGGATACCAACTGGTAAAACCCAATCACCAAGGAGAGCTCACCATGTGCACAGTCACCATCCCAGAAGCCATCGAAAGGATTTCCACAACCAACCCCAGCAGCCCCCTAGCCGTATTCCGCACCAAGTACGCTCACCTCGTGGAGGTTGTGTTCGCGAATACGGTGGTTACCCAATTCTGGATAAACCAGGGTCACATAAATTACCTGGGCACCTATCACCGAGACAATTTGCATGCAGCCGAAAGGCGACTTCAGGATTATTTCGAGAGTATGCCGCAGGCTGCTTGATGGGGTGCTTGGCTGGTTTTGGCTTTAAAGATTCGAAGGGGGAGGGGCAATGTCCGAATTAGGTGTACGTGAACTGTTGTGGGAGTGGTCCCGAGCCTACCAGGAGAGAGCAGGAGATTCAGTATCCTGGCCCCGTATGTCCTCCTTTGCTAGGAATATGAAGTCAAATTATCGAGAGAACCCAGAACCGGTGAACGAAGGAAGGGCGGAGGAAACTGATCAAGTTGTTGGTATGTACCTTCGAGCGGTAAAGGGGCGCAATAACCAAGATAAAGCCAGAGTTGAGTTAACAGTATTTTGGCTCCGTTACTTCCGAAGATGGGAATTGCAAGAGGTGGCAAAGGTGGCAAAAAAATCGGTAGCTAGCATTAAGATTCTATGCCAAATCATTGAGTCCAGCATAGAAGTGGGCTACAAGATGCGAGAGAGGCTTTAGCAGGGATGAGGAAAGGCCCTTTCCCTTCCAATTAATTAAGTACAATTTTTTATTATATCAATTTGCTCTGGCCATTGGTGCCTTAATTATTAAGCCTTATTAACAGTTAAGGTCGATTGTGTTCGATATCGTATTTTTACATAGTATCTATGTTTTGGCCTAACCTGCTATTTAAGTATTAAGAATTTCCTGCTATTAAGGAGTTTTACTATGCGAAACAAGACCTTAAAGCTGCTAGTCTTGTTCCCATTGCTGCTTGGGTTACCTTTATTTGCTAATACGTCGGAGTTAAAAGTCGCTATAGCTAATGATGCACCTCCTTATGTTGCTGATAATGCGAAGAGTGGGCTTGAAGTCGAAATAATCCAGCAGGCATTGCCTGGGTATTCAATAAAATTCTTGCAGATGGGTTGGGGGGATATTCAAAATGCTATTAAAAATGGCATAGCAGATGCTGAGACGAATGTGTATGAGCATGGCGAGACGGGTGGCCATTATTTCTCAAATAACTATGTTGGGTTTGTTAATTACGCAATTAGCCGCAAGAGTGAAGATATTAAAATAGATAATGTGAACGATCTTGTAGGGCACCATGTCATTGCCTGGAAGGGGGCTCACCTGGATCTAGGGCCAGAATTTGAGCGCCTTTTCTCGCCTGGAGGGGCAGGTAGCAAAAATTATGTCGAGATACAAGATTCACGAGATCAGGTCCGGGATTTCTGGAAGAACGAAGATTCTATTGCCATTATCGATAAGAGTATTTTTTCTCACTTCTCCATGAATCAGGGGCACTCAATGGATGAGGTGGATACTCACAAGGTCTTTTTACCGGTATCGAAATTTAAAATGGCGTTTAAGGATGAAAAGACCAGAGATGAGTTCAATAAAGGACTGGCCCGTCTTTGTTCTACAGGTGAATATGCAAAGCTTCTTAGGAAACATGGCATTCAGGAAAAGGCAAATATCTGCGAATGAGCTGGTGATCTAGATGCTATTAGAGGCTTTTAGGATTTACTGGTACGCTAATTTCTAATCTGTGCATACATACATACAAACTGTATTTATTGACAGCTAGCCATCAAAAGAATAATCTTGGGCAAGCTGTCGAGCTGTATGCATAGCGACCGATCATCCTTTCTTAAGCCGGCCCCTAAGCCGGTTTTTTTGTGCCTAAAATATCTGGCCGTCCTGATGGTTAGCTCTTTTTATTCTGAATTTATTAAATGTTTAAAAGTTAAAATCCATTAATGGATTAACCGACATTAATGATTGTATACATATTTTGTTCTGCCAGGTTGGTCAGGTTAGTCAGGTTTTTTTTGTGAAGATGTTCTAAATGAGATGATCTGAATCTCATGATTCTTGTTTGTAGTGAAATTAATTTGTAATGTATTGCGCGCCAACCATTTGAAATATTTAAATTGAATGCTAATGAAGGTTGGGTTACTAGTTAAAAAGAATCTCAAGGAAAATTTTGAATGAGAAAGGTAGTTTTGTCATTTGCTTTGGCTGTTGCTTCGGTTTTTGCTACATCTGCTGCATTTGCAGCAACTCCATATAAGTATGACTATTGCACTTCTTTAGGGCTTGGTGGAGATACGAGCAAGGTTAAGGGGGATAGGTACGTTATAGCTGGCTCTACTAAAACCTATGAGCATGAAGGTGGTTCGGCATTCTATAAAGAAACTGCTTTATTTAACACTAAGGAAGGTTATGTTGGTGCTGATGATTACAGTTACCAAGACTTCAAGTGGGTGGCGAAAAAGAATATCAACTTCCCAACCCGTGGCTCAAATTATGTATCGATAGGGATACCGGTTCCGGCTGAGGTTGGCGGTAAAACTAATCTGTGTAAAAACATTAATGTTCAGTCTGCCCCCACTATCTCGGTAAAAGCGTTGAATGCTAATGCTGGAATATATGCAGCAGTAAACAGTTCTTACGATACTTCATACTCCAAGGCAGCTCTTGAGGGAGCGAAGGTTACTTATACTTGGTATTTTTCAAATATGACTTACCCTGGTACTAATTACCAGAAGGTTACTTCAACCCCATACACAACTCTTTATACTGATTTTGGTGGCACCTATATGGTGATGGCTACCATTAATGATGGCGCACATTCAAAGAGTGTAAATTTAGGGCAAGTGCGAGTTGCAGGCGGTGCAACGCCATGTGATCCCTTCTGCACCAATCCAGCGGATTAATTAATTTCGCTACTTTCAAGGAGCCCGCTTTATGCGGGCTTTTTTGTGCCCGAAATCCGGGAGCTAATACCTCATGTTTGAATTAACGCGATTCGCCTATGGGCCTGATGCCACATTGGGGCGGCTGAGAGTGCGTGACTGTGTGTTTCATACGGTAGAGCGCCCGTGGTTGGGGAATCGTCCGTTCGAGAGCTGTATTCCTGAAGGGGTGTATTCCTGTAATCCCTATAACTCACCAAGGTTCCCCAATGTGTGGGAGCTACAGGAAGTCCCTGGCCGCAGAAAAATATTGATCCACACCGCTAATTATTCGGCGGATGTGCAGGGCTGTATTGGTATTGGTTCTGGCCTGGCTCCCGGTGGCTGGTGGGTGATGCAATCCCGCAAGGCAATGCAGCAGCTGCGAGAGCTGCTCCCGCCTGAGTTTGATCTGACAATTACGCACTATGTGCCGGAGTATCCGTGATGGGTATTTGGTCTGGAGTAAAGGGTTTATTTGCTGGCCCAGAATCTGCGGGCAAGGTGCTGGATGCCACTGTGAATACCGTGGATGCGGTGTGGTTTACCAATGAGGAAAAATCCCGTTGGTATCTCAAATACCTAGAAGCCACGCAGCCGCAGAATCGGGCACGACGATTAATTGCCTTTCTGGTGACATTGGTTTGGGCGCTGCTGGTTTTATTTATTGCGGCGGCCATGGCTTTTAAAGCGCCTTTTGTAGCAGACCTGAAGGGCCTGCTGGTGGATGTGGTTGTGCAGCCTTACAGCATCATCATCGGCTTCTATTTCGTGAAGTCGTGGGTGAGTGAGGTTAAGCGGTGAACACTGTAGCTCAAGAGGCAGCGAGGGAAGCCATGGTTCAAAAGATCGCCAGTGCAACCACTACGGTTGCTGCGGGTACAGCGGTAGTCGGTGGGTATGCAGCACAAGAGTTATTGGCGGTGGGTGGTTTCTTGATTGCTTTGAGTGGATTCATTGTGAATTGGTATTACAACCACAAGCGCTCGAAGCTGCAAGAGCAGCAGGGCGGGGACGATGGACGTTAGTGTGAAGCTGGATACTTCAAAGTTTGATCAAGCATCTGCTGAATTAAAAAAGCAATTGCCTTATGCCAGCTCGGTTGCCCTAAATAACGTGGCCTTTCGTATACGGGGAGAAGAGCGCTCAGCGATGGGGCGTGTATTTACAAACCCTGCAAAGTTAACGCTGAACTCTGTATTGGTAAAGAAAGCCACGAAGCGTTCTGGCATTGCCAAAGTCTTTATCCGTGATCAGGTTTCCAACGGAACTGCACCGAGTAAATATCTGGCCCTGTCGATTATGGATGTGAACCGGAACGATAAGCGCTTTGAGCGAGCCCTTCGGCATATGAGTGTCCTGCCTGTTGGTATGTATGTGGTGCATGGTGAAGCGGCGAGATTAAACAAGCATGGGAATATCTCGGTAGGAACCTATAAAAAAATCCTGGCTGAATTGCGGGGCAACCCTGGCTCTACAAGTGGTAGAGGTAGTGCGCAGGGTAAGAAGGGCAAATATTTCGTTGGCAAAGTTAATGGTGTCTTAGGCGTTTGGAAGAGGGCAGGCGGTAAGAGCCGGCCAACGGTTAAGCCCATTCTGATATTCCTCAAGGGGAAGCCAGACTACCGCAAGCGATTCCCATTTATCCGCATTGCCGAAGGCATAGCGCGGCGGCACCTGCCGATTGAACTGGATAAGGCCATGGATCATGCGATTGCGACCGCAAAAAGACGTTGAACGGGTCCTCCTGAGGGGGCCAACACACGGGTGATTCGGACCCCGCTTTTTTAGAGGAGGTGCGCCAGGCCTGGATACCGCAGCCTAAAATCCCGCTGATTGAGTGGTTGCCGGACAATATCAAACTGCCCTCGGAGGATAGCGATAACGCCGGCTATTACCGCAACGATTATGTGCCCTATTTCTTGGGCGTAATGCACGCACTGGATAATCCAGTGTCGTGGATGGTGGTAATGCAGAAGGCCGCGCAGATCGGTTGGACGGTTCTGCTGGCCACCGATATTTGTAAGGTCGCCGTCACCGAACCGGCCCGCATCCTGATGCTGTTTCCCAAGGATGAAAAAGGCCGGCTGTTTATGGATGAAAAGCTGGTGCCGATTATCGAAGGCTCACCAGCGGTGAATCGGGTGATCGATGTCACCACCAGCCGCAAGGGCGGCAGCCGCTCGACGCGTAAGAAATTCCCCGGTGGTGAAGTGCGCACCATTGGCTCCAACTCGATTTCCAATGTGAAATCCACCACGGCCCGCCGGGGCTATGTGGAGGAGCCGGACGATACCAACAAAGACGTTGGTGATCAGGACGATTCCATTCGCCACCTGCGCGAACGCCTCAAGCGCATGCGCAATAAAAAATTAATTATTGGTGGCACACCTGCGGTAGCAGATCTCTCCCAGGTAGAGCACTACACCAAGCTCGGCACCATGCGCGTGCTGCCGGTGACCTGTCACGACTGCGGTGAGTCCCATGTATTGGATTAGGAAAACGTCAGCTGGCTGAAGAAAGAAGAGGGCATACCGCACCCCGTATTCGGCCTACATCAGCCTGATACGGCTATCTATGGCTGCCCGGAATGTGGCAGCGAATGGGATGACTACCGCCGCCAGGCCAATATTCTGCAGACCTGTAAAACGGCGCGAGAAAATGGCGATGACTTTGCCGGCTGGATGAAAACCCAATGCGGTGAAGATTTTGCAGAGGAAGAAATCGAACCGGTAGAAACCTTTATGGAGCTCTCAGAGCTCTATGTGTGTATCCCCGGCACTGGCCTCGCCGATGTGGTGCGGGATTTTCTCGAAGCCGAACACGAAGCCAAAAGCGGCGATGAATCCGCACGTATCGTATTCCAGAACAACAAACTGGGCCGGCCTTACCAGTACGCCGCCAGTCGCTTGCTAGACCACGAAGAGTTGCAGAAAGCCGCAGAGGACTACCCGGAATTATTCTGCCCCGCTGGCGGCCTGCTGGTAACGGTGGGCATCGATGTGCAACACGACCGCCTGGCGATCACTATCCGCGCCTTCGGGCGCAATGAAGAAAGCTGGCAGATGTTCTGGGGCGAGATCGATGGCGATACTGCGGACAAGCGTGATAGCTGCTGGGACGCCCTGGACAAGTTGGTATTCCAGCCTTTTAAGCACGAACGCTTTGGTGAGATCCGCGCAGCCGCGGTAAGCATCGATTCCTCCGATGGGGGCACCAGCAACGCGGTCTATCACTGGGTGAGAACCCGCGATAAGAAACACCGCGGTATCTTGGTGATGGCCATTAAGGGTGACAGTAACGACTTCGGCACCAAGGAAATCTTTTCCCAACCCAGACAGGTGGATTACAACAATCCCAAGCGCCGTACCAAGGCCGACCGCTACGGAGTGCGGGTGTATATCGTGGGTACTCACAAGGCGAAAGACCTGATCGCCAAGCGCTTGCTTGGCACTAGTGCCTATATGCACAGCTGCAAACATGTACGGCAGGACTACTGGGAACAGGTGACTGCCGAAGTGAAAGCCCCCAGTAAAAAAAATAAAGGTCGGGAAACCTGGCAGCAGCGCCCCGGCAGACCCAACGAGGGCACCGATACCGAGGTCTATGCCCTACACGCAGCCCACGCCAAGGGCATGCATAAATACAACGAAAAAAAATGGTCCAGCATTGAATCACAGCTGGGCCAGCGCACCCTGTTTAGCGAACCGGAAATATCACCGGATCAATCTCAGCCAGCCCCGAAAAAACTACACCGGCCAGCACAGCCGGTGGGCTCCCTACTGGATAGTTAAATGTCGAAAACCGCACAAGCCATGGTCGACCTCTATATCGAGGCCGAGCTAGATGTGCTCGCCGGTAAAACCACGGTGATTAACGGCCGCCAATTTACTGCAGAGAACCTGCAGGAAATCCGCGCTGGTCGTCAGGAGTGGGAGCGCCGCGCACAGCAAGAAAAACTCAAGGCTGTCGGCAAACGCCGCGGACCCGCCAACGCGAACTTTTACTCATGAACAAACTGGATTCTGTTATCGGGTTCTTTGCGCCCGAGGCCGCCCTGCGCCGTGTGCAAGCCCGCCGCGCCCTGGAGATCGCCGCCGCCTATGAAGCGGCACGGCCAAGCCGGCTGAGGAAAAACCCCGGTGATAACCGCAGTGGGGATTTAGTCATTGAAGGCAGTGTGGAAACACTGCGCGGCCAAGCCCGGCACCTGGAGCAAAACCACGATTTTGCCTTTGGCATTCTCACCACCCTGGTCAACAACATTGTCGGCCCGCGCGGTATCGATGTGGAATTCCAACCTAAAACCTGGGATGGCGATATTCACGAAGGTCTCGCCAGCCAAATGAATGAGGCTCACAAGGAATGGGCGCGGCGCCCGGAATGCACCCGGCAATTCAGTTGGGGCAAATCTCAGCGGCTGTTGTGCAATACCTGGCTGCGCGATGGCGAAACCCTGTTGCGGCACCTACAGGGCACAGTGCCTGGCTTAAAGCACCGTACCAATGTGCCCTACACCATTGAATGCCTGGAGCCGGACTTCCTTCCGGTGGATTACAACGATCCCAGCAAACGCATAGTGCAGGGTATTGAGAAATCCGCCTGGGGCGAAGCCAAGGCCTTCTGGCTCTATGACGAGCACTCTGGAGCCTCTTTTAACTGGCGGATAAAGCGCAGGCGCCACAGTGCGGAAAATATCGAGCACCTGAAATTTGTGCGCCGTCTGCACCAAACCCGAGGGGTTTCCATCTTTGCCGCAGTAATGAATCGCCTCAACGATATTAAAGACTATGAAGAAAACGAGCGTGTTGCCGCCAAGATTGCCTCGGCCATGGTGGGTTTTATTCAGAAGGGCAGCCCTGATACTTATGAGCATGATGATGCTTGGGATAGTGAAGGAAAGCGTATTCTCGACATCCGTGCCGGTGCCATCTATGACGATCTCCGCCCCGGGGAATCTGTCGGCACCATCCAGAGCAATCGCCCCAGTGGCCTGCTAACCCCATTCTTGGAAACCATGCACCGCATGGCCGCCGCCGGCACCATGGCCAGCTTTAGCAGTATCAGCAAAAACTACAACGGGACTTATAGTGCGCAGCGCCAGGAACTAGTGGAGCAGTGGACCAATTACGAAACCCTCAGCCTGGAATTTTGCGAGGAGATCGTGGAACCGGTCACCCGGCGTTGGGTGCAAATGGGGTTACTGGCAGATGCCTTTCAAGTACCGGCTGATGTCAATCCGGCCACCCTGATGCATGTCGACTTTATTACCCCGGTGATGCCCTGGATTAATCCAGCCCACGAAGCCAGCGCCGATGAAACCCTTCTGGAAAATGTATTGGTCAGCCCACAGCAGACCATCCGTCGCCGTGGCAAAAAACCTGATGACGTTATTAAGCAAACCGCTGCTTGGCAGAGAAAGCTGAAAGAAAACGACATCACCACCCCAAGCAAACGCGCTGCGGTCCCCGTGCAAGAAACTGAATCCGAGAAGGAGTGACTTATGCCTGATCAATCCTGGTACGACATGAAGGCCCAGGCCAATGGCGTAGCTGAAGTTTTTATTTATGACGAGATCGGAGCCTGGGGAATCCCTGCAAGTGTATTTGCTAGGGATCTACGCACACTGGGTAACATCAGCAAGATTAATCTACGTTTCAATTCGCCCGGTGGTAGCGTGTACGACGGTACTGCTATGTATACCTTACTGAAGGAACATCCAGCCGAAATTGAATGCTGGATTGATGGGCTCTGTGCAAGCATGGCAACCATTCTGTTCCTCACAGCAAAGCCTGAAAAAAGGCACATTGCCGCAAACGGCTACTTCATGATCCATAACCCAGCCCGTAGTGCGTCGGGAGATTATCGGGCTATGGAAAAGGCTCGCGATTTACTGGCCAGAGTACGCGATGTGATGGCCCGTGAATATTCTGATGCAACCGGGTTAGATACTGAACGGCTCTTACCATTAATGGATGAGGAGACTTGGTATATCGGCGAGGAAGCGGTAGCTGCTGGATTTGCCAGTGACACCACCGAAGCAATAGAGATGCAGGCCTGCGCCAGCAAATCCTTGGTATCGGCTTTCAAAAACACACCTGAAGCGATCCGCACTCAAAGCGCTGCGGAAGTAACCCACAGCGTATTGGTAAATGGTTCAGGGGATTCCTCTGAACTTACCGCTGCTATCACAAAATATATTTCAGCTTCCAATAATTCATCTACTCAGTCTGCGGTTGCAGACAACCCACACCAGACCAAGGAGGCGCAAGCCATGACTACAACCACCTCCACTACGCCAGCTGCAACCGCTGCGACTGAGGTTACCCCAGAAATGAAAGCGCAGATTGTTGCCGATGCCAGAGCACAATTTGCAGCGGATGAGCAAAAGCGCAAAGACACTATCAAAGCCGTTTTTAAGGGCTTCGAAGCGCACAGCACGGTAATGCAATCCTGCCTGGATGATATGGACTGCACCGCGGAAAAGGCCAAAGACCAGTTGCTCACTGCCCTGGGTAATCAAACTCCAACTCCAGTGCAAAGCTACAGCGTGGTGGTGCAGGAAGGCGAGGGCATCAAACGCATCAAGGCAGACGCTGAAAACGCGATTGCCATGCGCGCCTTTGGCGAGAAGCGCACCGAAGGGAATAGTATGGCCGGCTATACCATGCTGGAAATTGCCCGCATGTTGATGCACGCCCACGGACAGAATTTAGCGGGCCTGGATAAAATGGGCGTGGTTGCCGCAGCGTTTACCCATAGCTCTGGTGACTTCGCGACGGTCCTCGGCAATATTGCTAATAAATCGATGCTGAAGGGGTACTCTGAAGCGGCAGAGGTGTTTCCGCAGTTTACCGCCACTGGAAATTTAAGCGATTTCAAGATAGCTACTCGCACGGATCTTGGCACCTTCCCCTCACTGCGCCAAGTGGCCCCCGGGGCAGAATTTAAATATGTGAGTATCGGCGAGCGCGCCGAGACTGCCGCACTGGCCACTTACGGTGAGCTCTTCTCCATTACTCGCCAGGCGATTATCAATGACGACCTGGGGGCCTTCACCCGAATCCCACAAAAAATGGGTCTCGCTGCTATTCGCACCGTGGGGGATCTGGTGTTCAGTATCCTGATCAACAATCCCAAAATGGCCGATGGCAAGACCTTATTCCATACCGACCATGGCAACCTAGCTACTAAGGCAGGCATTAACACAGCCAGTATCGATGCCGCGCGGGTATTGATGGGCAAACAGAAGGACGGCACCGCTTTCCTAAATATCCGCCCCAAATTCCTGCTGTGTGATATTGCCGACGAGGGTGCCGCAAAGGTTGCGTTGGAGTCAGAGTTTGAAGTTGGAGCTTCTGAGAAATCCAACACTGTACCGAACAGTGTGCGCAATATTGCCAGCGTGATCTCCGATGGTCGCCTCAGCGGGCACAATGGTTGGTACCTCAATGCCGACCCGGTAGCGCATGACACCATCGAAGTGCTTTACCTGGATGGCCAGCAAGCCCCAGTACTGGAACAGCAAAACGGCTGGAATATCGATGGGGTGGAATTCAAAGTCCGCCTCGACGCAGCCGCGAAAGCCTGGGATGCAAAAGGCATGGTGAAAACGCCCAAGACCTAATACCCAGCTTAAACCGAACCAAACCTTAGAGAATCCGAAAAGGGCCGCACATCGCGGCCTTTTTTATTGAGACAGTTTTAACCCAATCGAGAGAAAGACAATGGCTACTAATTTTGTGCAAGACGGGCGCATGCTGGATTACACCAATAGCACCAGCGCGGATTTTACCTCTGGCCAGGTAGTACCGGTCGGCGCAGTGCTGGGTGTAGCGATGGATGATATCGCCGTGGGCACATCTGGTGTGATTGCTATTGATGGCGTCTTCACCGTGCCCAAGGTATCCGGTGCAGTGATAGCCCAGGGCGAATCGCTCACTTGGGATGTATCCGTAGCAGCCTTTGATAACAGCGCCGCAACAGCCGCAACTGGCGATATCACCGGCCCCACCGCCTTTGCCGCAGAGGCTGCCGGCGATGGTGTTACCAGCCTAGCGGTAAAATTTACCGGCGTACCGGGCACAGTGAAGGCTTAGGTGATCCATGGATCTGGACCAAAGAGCTGCAGAGCGCGCGTTCCGCAAATGGGGCAAGCCCGCTACCTATACAGACGGTAGCGGGGCTGAGCCTGTAGATTGCCGTGTGATTAAAGATCAAGAGATCGACGAGTTCGATGAGGATGAGCGCGTGCGGGTGCCGCGTATCGAGTTGAGTCTGTTGGTGAGTGAAGTAGGGGCTTACAACTCAGCAGCGGTGATTACCCTTGGTGGCGTGGAGTATAGGGTGCGCAAGCGGCTGTCGGATGATGGGGTTGTTTGGCGGGTGCTGGTGGATGGGTAGATAGATGGTACATCTACTTATCGTCAGTTTTGGGGAGTTATCAGAATAGCGCTTATTAGGGTCTTCGATTGTTAGAGATGCCCGGGGAATAAAAAAACATACGAAGAAGTTGAATTAATAAAAAAGATTAACCCAGCTTAATCTATCCATTTATACAAATTAGAAATTTATCGGTTTTTAGAATGGAGGCAAAGGTAGGCAAAAGAGTAAAGATGCTGTGTATTTAATAAGCTGGTCTATATCCCATTTTTCTCACTTTTGTACCAACTATGGATAACTGAACGATTCGCATAATTTTTTCCTGCAGTATGAAGCGCAAGCAGTTTAGGAATATAGAGGAGAGTGATATAAAGATGCTGCTTTTGAGTTAACCATTGTGGCTTTAGGTCGCGCATTTTTAGTAGTAAGGTTTCTATCAAATTATTATGCTAAAAAATTTGATGAAGGAGTATCAACCAACCCTGCCCCCAGTAACACAGGGGGGGTTGGATATAGCTGCTGCAAAAGAGCAGTATAGTTATGCTTATGTGAAAGCTATGTGCGCTGCTGCGGGTGTTAACTATAGTGAAATGCGAACAGATAATGAAAGCATTGATATTGAATTGATTGGCTCCGGGTTTTCGGGTAAGTGGAAGAGGCCAAGAGTTCTTGCGCAACTAAAATGTACATCTCGATTCGAATATTTTGATTCGAAAATGCAAAGTATTAGGTACCCACTATCGATCAAGAATTACAACGACCTTCGAGAAACTGACGATCTACCTAAAATACTGATTGTTGTTTTTTGTCCCGTGGCGAGTAATGAATGGGTTCAGTGGAATCCGATTTCATCTCAGCTTAGATTTTCAGGTTACTGGACTAGACTGGTAGGTGAGCCCGAAGTTCCAAATAAGAGTACCATAAGCGTAGAAGTTCCATTTTCTCAGCCGTTTAACAATGTCACATTAATTGACTTATTGAAGAACCTGAGTGAGGGAGGCAGAACCTTATGATTTCTATGGAGGATGTTTCGCTTGCTGACTTAGAGCGCTACCTAACTTCGAAAGGTTGGTTAAAGGTAGATGCTTTAGGAACGTCGTTTGAAATCTGGGTTTTCCCAGGCCTCTCGATGTATGAAATTACTCTGCCAGTCAATGAGGGGCATAAGCGCTTTCGGACGTTGGTTGATGACGCATTATCACAATTATGCTCGAAAGAAAGCCTTGGTTATGAGGAGCTAATACGAAAAATTATATCTCCTACTTTTGACCGTATGCTCGTACGTGTGGTTGCGGGAGATGTGAGTAAAGGTCGTATACCTTTTAACGAGGGCATTGATCTCTATTCATCTACGTTTGATCTATTGAAAGATAGTGCACGCTGCTTGCATAAGTTTAAAGACAAGCAGAAACACATATTGGCGTTCAAAAGTGAAGTTATGATGGGGCAGACCCAGGTAGGAAGTTACATCATCAGTCTAGATTCACCGTTATATGAAATCGGGGATAGTGAAGTATCTGGGATGTTTGACCAAGGAAAATCCTTAGGAAGATTAATCAATGAAAAGACCTTTGATAAGGTCAGATTTATATCAGAGTTTCTTGATGATTGTGAGTTAAATGCTGATGAATCCAAGTTTGATGAGTTTGAACTTCACGAACTTACATCAAAAGGGATTACCAATACGGTATGTGACTCGCTACTCAAGTTGTTTGGTGTAAAATCCCATAGGGATTTAGAGCTTACTTTCGAATGGTCGCCAAAAGAAGATATTGATGAAAGCTACAAGAAGTCGGTGTTTTTGAGTTCGAAGAGTTCTACCAAAATTAGAACTTTAGGTGAACTTCTTAAGAATAGAAGGAAAGAGGCATCAGTTACTTTGGTAGGAAATATCGAAGATCTTCATAGAAGATACAAAGACGAAGATGGTCGTGCCAAATTGAAAACAAAATATAAAAATAGAGAGGTTGGTATAACCTTTGACGTTGCGAAAGAAATTTATGATGAGATCGTTGGGGCTCATTCAAAGAAGTATGCCGTACAGATTACAGGTGAAGTTCATTCATTTCTTTCATCGAAAAAAATGATTGCAAAATTCAATTCAATTGAAGATATACAGATAAAAAAGAATGGTGATCTTGATTATGTTACTTAAAAATAAATACATTGAATATTCCTGCTGTGAAGAGTTACTAAAGGTTTTATGTAAATAAAATAATTATATCCAGTTTATGAGTTCTTGGGATTTCAAAAGGTGAATGTAGAAAAGGCTCTTTCACGCAATAAGCCAAGAAACCCGCACTAGCGGGTTTTTTTACGCCCAAAACTCCTGGAGCACTACCCCATGACCCAACGCATAACAATCCGCGATGCCGTACTAAACAAGCAGAAAACCCTGTCCGGCTACAACTTTCCCTCAGCGGGAACCACTGAAGGCATTGAACGGGAAAAGCTGCCGGCCATCCTTGTCGGCTTTGCTACGGAACAAACAGAACAGGAACTCTCGGGTACTACCCGCCAGCTGGATCTTGTGGTTTCGGTGATGGTGCATAGTCGGGGGATATTTATGAGCTGATGGATTGGGCTGCGGCGGATGTTGAGGGCGTATTCAGTGCGCAAGCGGCTGTCGGATGATGGGGTGGTTTGGCGGGTGTTGGTGGAAGGGTAGGGGGGTGTTTTGTTCGCTCTTCTTAAAATGTTATAAATAAGCTTCCTTGTGTGTATTGGACTCACAATAAGTTGCCAGCCGGTGTGGTGGGCGTTATGTGTGTTCAAGTTTTAAACGTTTTAAATGTGGTAACTTACTGTCGATATGAAAAGTTTTTTTCTTATTCTCATTTCACTCATCATTGTGGGTTGTAATTCTGTCCTTGTAACGTATAAGCCGCCTCAAACTGGTAATTTGACTAAATTAAAATTGCCAAAAGATGACAACGCTTTATACAAACTAGGTGAGCTAAACGAAAAAGGTTGTGCGGTCAACTTTAGAACTGTAAGGGCTGAAAGCTATTCGGATAGCGAAAATGTATATGTTCAAGCTAACAAAAGTATTGTGCTTCACGTGAATAATTCGGGTAGAACAACCTGTAGAGGCACTGAGGCTATGAGCCTAGAGAGTAATAAACACTATGAAGCGGATATATTTCCAGTTCGTCATTTTTGCCTCGTCTCCATCTACGATATTACTGATGGTAAGAAAGGCGAAAAGGTAGAGCCTGAGGATCTTAACGGTTGTGTGAAAGAGTAAAGGTTACTAATCACAGTTCAATATGTTTTATGAAAAAATTTATCAGCAAAGCCTGTAGTTTGATAGCAGCATTGCTTTTATTGGGTGTTTTGTGGGTTCACATTTTGTCTAAGGATGCTTTTTTAGCCAATTTTGACAAATGGTATTTCTACTCAACTGCTGTTTTGATGTTTGGGTGGGTAGTATCTATGGCAGGCCTTTTTGTAAACAAGCACTGGGCGTATTTTTTAGCCATAGCTGTACTGGTTTTACATCAAGTCACGCTAGTTATTTCGGGGGCGTGGCAATTAAACAAAGTGCCAATGCTTGTATTGCCAGTGTTAATTTTGTGGTGGTTTAAAGGCAGTTCACCTTTAATAAGACGTTCAGTCTAGCGATATTTTCTAGACGTTGGGCTGCTTCTGAGTTCCTGGTAAATGGTACTGAAAACCCATTATAAACTGAAGTAGCGATTAGCTTCTTCTGAATGAACTGTTATGCATCTGAGAAAAATATGAAGAGTGTTCTAACAATTTTTTTCGCTTTTTTGTTGGCGAGCTGTGCTACCCAAAACACAGAAAATGCCGACATTTTCGATTTTAAATTTGGGCTTCTTGTTGGTGGTTCAATGAACACACTTGATGTAGTTGAAAACCAATTTATTATTCCACACAGAGTGGCCACGAAACTTCCATATTTTGGTTTCAAAATTAATTCTGGTCACTATGAACTGTACAGTGTGCAAACTATTATTTATTTTCCGTCAGCGCCTAAATCTATATCCGGAAATCTTGAAGGTTCACCGGAGGACTATGCAGAAGGTATCAAATCTCGAGTTAATTTATATCAGGGTCGCTCAGTAGTTGGCTATCGCCTCGAACCCGGCGACCCTTACGGAGACTATAAGTTAGTCGTTTTAGTAAATGGCAGGCCTTGGCAAGAAGTTGATTACAAGATCGTGCCAGAAAGCGCTTAACAAACGAAGCCACTACATCGTAAATACTAAACCCGCTTCGGCGGGTTTTTTATGCCCAAAATTCCTAGAGGCTCTCCAATGACCCAACGCATCACCATCCGCGATGCCGTTTTAAGCAAGCTGCAAACTCTTTCCGATTACACATTCCCACCCCCTGGCACTACAGAAGAAATTGACTCAAAAAAGCTACCAGCCATTGTGGTGGGTTTTACAACTGAAAACACGGACCACGAAATGTATGGCGGTTCAGATCGGCAACTGGATTTAACTGTTGCCGCCGTAGTGAAGAGTCGCGGCGATGTCTATGCCGCACTGGATCAAGCCGCTGAAGAGATCGAGCATGCACTACAGGATGCCACTTTAGATAACACCTGTGACTTATTCCTACTCAGCCAAACCCAGTTTGCCCTGGATCAGGATCACCCGCTGGGCGAGGTTCGATTGACCTATAGGGCTCAATATTCCACCGAACCCTCAGCCCTTTAACTCAACAACTCAATAAGGTCTTAGCTATGGCACAAGGTTATAAAACAAAATTTTCCCGCAGCGATGATGGCACTTCCTATACACCAGTGGCGGGCATGCTGGATATCGACCCCGGTGAGGAGTCACGCGGTTCTGTTGAAATGACGCCGATTGATGGCACCAGTGGGTATATGGACTATGACCCCTCCGGCTTACGTGATGCCGGCGAGGTTTCCATTACTTTGATCTGGAAAGAGACAGATAGCGGCCAGCAGGCACTGCGGGCAGATTACGACTCCGATACCAATAAGTATTACCAGATTGAATATCCTGAAGGTACTAAGGTGGAATTCACCGGCCATATTACCGGCTGGGGTAAGGCGGTGCCCAAGGATGACAAGATCACCCGTACAGTGAAGTTCAAAATCTCCGGTAAACCCACTGTAACCGCAGGCAGCTAACAATGAATTTAGTTCCTACCCCTATTTTAGAATCCGAAACTGTTTTATTTGGCCAGCAGGAAGTGGAGTTATTTGAGCTGAGCGCCTACCACCGCTGTGAATATCTGCAGAAGACTACTGAAGATATTCCATTGCCGCAGGATGAAGAGGTGCCGGAAACTGAGCTGGAAAACTTTGGCCAGCTTTGGGCGTTTCGTGTAGGCGAGGTGAGCAAAAAATTGCTGCTGGTAGCCTATGCCATCTGGATGAAGCCGGATTGCCAGGATTCACTGGAGCAGATCCATCAGGGCTTAATCCGAAGCGTGACCCCCAAGTTGATAGATGTGCTCTATGTACCTGCGGCTAAGTTATCCGGTCTCTATGTGGAGGTTAAAACTGAAGAAGCGGATAGCGAAAACGAAAGCGAGGAAGCCGAAAAAAAAGGCTAGTGCCGGGTTTTCACTTTGCCCGGCAGCTCGCACGGGATTTTAACCGTCCCGACTATTTCAATATGTTGCGCTCCATGAGTTCTACCGAGTTCGACCACTGGTATGAATATCACTCTGAACGCCCTCTAAACACCGAAGTCCAGCAGTGGCAGCTAGCCCACATTGCCGCCGGCACCTTGGGGGGCAAAGTCTCTAACTTCCTACCTCAGCCGCACAAGCCAAAAACCGTGCAGCAACAAATCGCAATCTGGAACTCCATGAGCTGAGCAATGGCAAAACAAACTTCCATGGCCACCATGGTGGCAAACCTGGAGCTGCGCTCCACGCAATACAAACGGGAGATGGCCCAGGCGGCCGCGCGCAATAAGCAGCTCACCCGGGAAATGAAATCCACCAGCGCCGCCGGCAATATGTTCGGTCGCTCTATGCGTGGTGCAGCCCAAGGTGTTGCCGCCATTGATGGTCCCCTAGGTGGGGTGGCCGGTCGCCTCAGTGCTGTTAATGGCCTTGTCACTGGCGGTAGCTTGGCCTGGGCGGGGCTGGGGGTTGCAGTCGCCGGTGCCACAGCGCTGATGTACAAGAGTGTCCGCGCCGCCGAAGAAATGGAGCGGGGCCAGCTCAAGATCGAGGCGTTGTTAAAAGCCACCGGTAATGCCAGTGGCCGCACGGCAGCCGAATTGGATGAGCAGGCCCGTTCGGTTGCTCGCAATACCCTGGCCAGTATTTCCGGCATACGCGATGCACAGGGAGTGCTACTGACATTTAAATCGGTGCAGACCGGTGTATTTGATCAGGCCATTGTGCTGTCGCAAGACCTGGCGGCGGTCATGGGTGGCGATGCCAAGAGTGCGGCACTGCAGCTAGGTAAAGCGCTAGAAGATCCGGCAACCGGATTAACGGCATTAAAGCGTTCTGGGGTTTCTTTTACCGAAGTGGAAAAGGAACAGATCAGGACCATGCAGGAAAGCGGCCGCGTAGCCGAAGCGCAGCGCTTTATTCTCGCCAAGTTGGCCCAGCAGGTGGGCGGCGCCGGTTCTGCCGAGGCGGGCGGCCTAGCAGGCCAAGTCGATACCCTGAGCCAGAACTGGCAAGAGTTCCTGGAAGCCATGGGCAGGACCGAGGAAGCCTCCAAGAGTGTCGGTTTTGTCGCGGATGCGGTGAGCTGGTGGCGCACTGTTTTAATGCCCACTGAGGCGGAGCAGAGCGCGGATAAATATTTCGAGCTGCAAGAGAAATATCTCTATCACCAAAAGCAGCTGCAGAAAGCCACTCGGGAAGGGGGGCAATTCCAGATTAAATTCCAAGGCAACTTGGTTGAAAAATACCGCGCGCAGCTGCAGGAGATGAAAGGCGCCGACCTGAAAGTGGCGATGGCGCAGCGGGAAGAGCGCAAGAAAGCCGCGCAGGCAGCGGCCGAGGTCCGCGCGCAGGCAGAACGGGATCGGGCTGCAGCGGAGCTAAAACTTCAGCAGGAAGCGGGTTCCGCTCAGTTGATACAACTGGACCAATTTCTGGCAGATCGCCAGGGGAAAATCCAGCTCGATCACGAACAGCGCTTGCGTCAGATCGCCTCTCTGCACGTTGGTGAGCAGGATTTAACCCGGCGAGGTTTTGAGTCCCTTGAAGCCCTGCGCCGGGAATATGCCGAGCGGGAAATACAGCGCTATAACGATGCCATTGCTGGTCAGCAATCCAAAGAGCGTGGTGAAGATGGCCTGACCGAAGCCGAGCGCGAGGGTATCGCCGCGCGGGTGGAAACCCTGCAGCAATCCTGGCTCAACGAGATGGAGCAGTTGCAGCTTCAGCAGGATGCAGAAATGCAGCTGCTGGATCAGGCCTATCTCAGCAAGATCATTGCCCGCGATGAATACGAACGCAGCCTAACTCAGCTGGAGAAAAAGCATCAGCAGCAGCGCCAGGCGATTGAGGAGACGGCCGAAAAGGCCAGGCTGAGCAGTTACGTTGGCGGCGCCAAGCAGTTACTGGCTGCGGTTGGCACCCACAATAAAAAGCTGGCGGCACTGCAAATGGGGATGGCTGTCTATACGGCGGGTACTGCCATGGTGCAAAACATTGCCGAAGCGTCGAAGGTCGGCTTCCCGCAAAACATCCCATTTATTATCGGCGCGACCACTCAGGGCATCCAGATAGCCAACCAGTTGAGCAGTATCAAAGAACCTGCCGGCATCGCCCATGGCGGCCTCGACTATGTGCCGAAAGAATCCACCTATCTGCTGGATAAAGGCGAGCGGGTTTTATCCCCAAATCAAAATGCCGATTTAACCAAGGCCCTAAAAGGCGGCACCCTGCAGGGAAATATCACGGTCAACCTAATCGAAGACGCCTCTAAAGCCGGTCAAGTCGAGCGCTCTCAAGGTGCTGGCGAGTCCGATGTGATTGATATTTTTGTGGCCAATATTCGTGAGGGCGGCGACGCGGCTGCCGCTATCGAGTCCACCTATAGTCTTTCCCGCACCGGAAATTAACCATGGCCTTAATTAAATACCCTGCGGAGCTCCCGGCTCCGCAGCTGGACGGCTATGCGCTGAAAAAAGTGGATAACCGCATACGCACCGAAATGGCCAGTGGTCGCGCACGGCAGCGGCGCAGGTTTGCCAGGGTCCCCACTGAGCTTTCCGTTAAATGGAAATTGTTAGCGAGTGAGGCCGCTATTTTCGAGGGCTTTATAACCCACGGGCTTTCCGATGCGCTTGCCTGGTTTAGTGCCGAGGTGCTCACGCCCCAAGGATTACTCCCACACAAGATGCGTTTTATTACCGACCCACTCAGTAACTGTCAGCCAGTTAGTTCGAATACCTGGGAATACAGCGCGCGCATAGAAATAGAAGACCGGATTGTGCTCACCGAAGAGCAGACCGTTGCGGGCCTGCTGGCCCCGAACACCATTCAACAATTTAGCCGGGGCGTGGACCGCGCTGTCGATAGTTATCAGGAGTGATGATGAGCAATTATTTCTCGGAAGTGACTCGTTTACAGAATGATATTAATGCATTGGATGCAATTCTGGCCGGTGGCGAAGACGAAACGGTTTTAGTCAACGGTCAGACCAAAGACACCATTTCCAAAGCGATTAAAGCGCGTTTCGAGCAACTACAGGCGCAGGTGCAAGGCAGACGCGCCTATACCACCAAGGCACTAATGACGGCGGATACTGGGCAGCCCGTCAACACCTTAGCCGAAGTGTGGAACGATTCAGAAGATAACAATGGCCTCTATGGCTGGGACGGCGGAACCTGGGTTAAATCTCCCTATGACATTAAAGCTTATGTCAACGCTCAGCAGCATATAGCCACGGAGGAAAACGCCTCTGCACAAGCGGTGGGTCTGAGTGCTGCCGAGTTGGAATACCCGGTAACCGAAGTGGCTGAGGCTGATTTTCGCCCTATGGTTCCGTCCTGGTTGCCCTCTGTTGGGCTCAAGGGATGGGCGCCAGTATTCCGCGTATCGGTAGCGCGCAATATCTCTGATATTAAATTGCGCCTCACCGGCACCAATGACATGGTGAAGCTGCATGTGCGAGTTATTCGTCGCGCCGTGGACAGTCCCAATACAGGGCCAACGGCAAACAATTACAGCAGTGACTCAGTGCTAGTAAATACCAGTTACGATCTCAGCAGCTATGACGGAGTGGCGTCGGGGGAATGGGAGGAGTTTTCTCTGGGACTCCAATTTACGGCTATTCCGGGCTATTACTATTTCGTCGAATATACCTGTGATACCGCGGCGGCACTGAATGCACCGATTGGGGCGCAATCAGGCTGGACCCGTGCGCCGTTCGAATCGAGTACAGACGCTCAGCTAGCGGGCTTTTACCAGAAAGTGGATGGCAACTGGATAGCGTACAACCCCGGCAACAATAAGTGTCTCGGTCTGGTTGTGCTGACCAGCGGTGCTGAGGCCAATGTCCTGGCGGATGCTGGGCGTAATGGGGTGGCGACACAAAAGATCCGCTCGGCCCTCGGCCTGGGGAATCGTGCCGCCATTAGTGCTGATCCCCTGAATGAAGCAGAGCGGGTCAATATTAACAGCTGGAAGGGGGCCGACTTTACCGGCTGGATGACTTTTCGGGCATTCGATAAAACCGCTTATGTCGATGCGCTCCGCTGCACCCTCAATAATGCCAACTCTACAAACTCTCCAGATGCCAATTTAGATACCCGTTATGTGCGTATAGAAATTTTTGAGGATGCGTCTGGGGTGATGACTCTCAGTAATTTTTATCAGCGCCCGCGTTACTACAAGCGCGAGCATCCGGTGGCACTTTCTTCGGCAGGTGTCGATATAGAGTTGCCCCTGGGCATTACCTTTAAGGAAGGCCGAGAGTATGCCATCACCTTAACCGGGTTGGATATTCATCGGCAGCGCTCAGGGTTGGGAATTGCTGGTGCCATGCATCCCGATATTCTGAGCGGTGATCGCCGTTTGGGCGGTTATCAATTGGATGATCACTCGGAAATGACCTTTGCTCTTCCGAATAGCAACTTTATGCCGCAGATCGAAACGGTTGCGTTAAAGCCCTATGTCACCAAGGAAAAGCTGGATCAGATAACCTCGGGGATGGCGTTAGTCGGCGTGCCGGTTTATGAGCGCCCGCGCGCGGGCCTGGGCTGGCAGCATGAAACCAACGATGGCCGCTTCTTTGACCGCTGGGCCGTGGGTTATCAGCCGCTGGCAACCACTAAAGTGGATGAACTGGAATTCCTCACCAGTGGCATGGCGTCTTTACCGGGATTTAATTTTCGGATTTACCGGCGGCCAGACAGCTTGGATTTAAATAGCACCCCCGGCTCTCTGGAAGAGGACGAAGTATTTTTCGAAAAAGATTTCAAAAATGCCGATTTTGCCGCTCCAGATGATGGTTGGTTTGAGCTATCCATCAATACCGATGACGTGGGAGAGCTGGAGGCCGGCTATCTGTACATTTTTGCCTTTGATACTGAAGCATACCCCGGCTATGGCATCGGCATGGGTCGCTCCACCGATGAATACTCCAATGACGATATCTGGCAGCGGGGTTGGTATGGCGTCAGCAACAGCACCACCTGGAACCCGATAGCCGGCACCTCCAGTATTGGTTTTCGCGTAATGGTGAACCGCTATCAAATGGCGGGGCAAGAGCCGATTGCTCCGACGCATACCGAAGTGCGGGTCGGCCAGTCAAAAGTATCCGGTGTTACGGTGACGCTCACCGGTTTGGAATTACAGCGCCTTAACCTGCCGATCAAATTGACCAGCACAGAGCTGGTGCTCAGACAGCCCATTAAAACTTTTGCAAAAACCGAAACCTATTCCTTGCTTTACGATATCGATGAGCGGTTGTTTTACCATCCGGGGGCCTATCTGCCGTACCGTTTTATTCGCAATGTCTCGATGGTGCGCACCTCTGATAACCAACCCCTGGTGGAGGGTGTGGATTACAGCGTGTGGTATGACGGCGGCAAGGTGCAAGGGCTGCAGGATGTACCGGCCTTTGATGTGGAGATCACCTATGACGGTTACGACTCGCGCTACGACTTGATTGAATACGACCCTTTCACCGGAGCCGTCAGCGTTAAAGAGGGGACCAGTCGCAGCTATGACCCAGAAGAGTATATACCGACCCCAAGCACTGATAAGCGGCCACTTTACTTGGCCTATGTGTATGGCAATAACTGTGAATTGATCCCCCTGTACCCCTGGGAATATGGGCTTTTTGAAGGCAACGAGCGGGAAGTACTCCGGCGCTCCGCGTTCAATCGCCGCGCCCTACAGAAGACTCTGGGCAAATTGCGCAAGGGCAACCCGTTGACCTTTGCAGGGTACGGCGATTCGATCACTGCGCAGGGCGGCGGCACCTGGCAAACCCCGAACGGCACTACCCGCGACACAGAATCCTATTACGGCGATTACCCGCAAGACACTAAGGATCTATGGCCCCGCTATGACCACGGTGACGGCGCGGGCCAGGTGCATCAGCATCTGGGTTGGAACTGGTATCTCAAGGCACAGTTGGAAGAGGCTTTCGGTTCTGCGGTCACCTATGACAACTGGGGCATCGGTGGCACAACCAGTGCGGACCATACCGACCCGGATGGCGTGCGCCATGGGGGCCTGCACCCGGATCGTCTCAACACCATGCTGGCAAGCTCTCCAGACTTGGTGGTGATTGGTTTTGGGATGAATGAAATAGGGCAGAGCAGCACCTCCACCAACGTGGCTGAGATAGCCCGCCATTGCAAGGCGGCTGGGGCCGATGTGATTATTATGGGATGCCCGCGTATCAGCTCTATTGGCGGCCGTGCCAGTTTGGATAGCTGGCGCACCACCAATGATCGCCTGTGGCTAGCTGCTCAGGAAACCGGTAGCGCCTTCGTTTCCACCACTTACCTGGCGGATAACGAGCGCCTCGGTGGCATTGCACTCAGTCCATTATCTATGTGTAACGCCAATCGGTTTAATCACCCCGGCCCCTACGAGTTGCGGAAATACGGCCAGGCATTAGCCGAGCTCTTCCTATGAGTGCGGTATTAGAAACCGTCTACGCCAGCGCCCCGATCGATCAAATTATTCTCCACACCCTAGAACTGAAACACCCGGCATTCGAAGCCGGTGCGATTCGTCTGTGCCAGGGATTTGATGATATGGAGGCCAAACTGGAAGACGGCGAAACCGTAATTTTCACCGCGAGCGGCTTCGGGGTTTCTTTACCGCAGCGCTCTATGCGCGGCCGCCAAGATTTGCAGTTCCAATTGGATAATGTCACCGGTGAAGCGCTGCAAAATATTGATGCTGCATTGGAGGCGGGCGGATCTATCCAGGTGATTTATCGGCAGTTCCTCGAATCCGATCTGTCCGCCCCTGCACAGCAGCCTACGGTGATGACGGCAGTATCGGTCAAAGCTAATGCCCGTTCAGTTTCGGTGATTGCCAGCTTTCACGATCTGGTCAATAAAGCCTGGCCGAATAAATTCTACACCCCGGATTTTGCCCCCGGCCTGAAATACTACGGCTAACTCTTATGTCTTGGATAAACGACTATCTCACCGTTCCCTATGTAGATGGAGGTCGGGGTATGCATGGCTTTGATTGCTGGGGGCTGGTGCGCGATGTATTGCACCGGCAATTTAATACCCCGCTGCTGGAATCCTTTGGCCATGTTTGCCCGGATGACAAGCCGCTACTGACAGACAGCTACTTGCAGGTGGTGCCGGATTTTTTACCGGGCCCCTGTAAACCCGGGGCCGTTGCCTGCGGGTTTCACGGCGACTGTCTGATTCATGTGGGCATAGTCATTAATAACGGCCAGACCCAAGTCCTGCACACCGGGCGGCAATATGGAAAACCGCTATTAACCAGCCCGCGCGCCTTCCGCCGATTGTTCCAACGCTGCGAATATTTTCACTATGAATGCGACTCTAAAAATCTATCCCAGCAAGCTTGAGCGGGATAATTGCGAAACCTGCACGGCTACACCGGGGCAGACGTTTGAACACTGGCTCAAAAACAATGTGCCCAGCTATGCGCCCCGCGAAGTGCCGCTATTTTCGGCAGTGGTAAATGATGCAGAGTTACCAACCGGTGAGTGGGCCAGATACATCATTCAGCCCGGCGACCAGTTTGAATTGGTAGTGGAGGCTAAAGGCCCGGCGGTGATTGTGATGGCCGTGGTCGCGGTCGCCGCTGCGGCTGCCGCCATGTATTTTGCTAATCAGATCCCCGATAACTACAACCAGACCACACCCGATGGTTCCACCATCTACAACCCCAACGCTCAGGGTAATCAGGCGCGGCTGATGGGTGTGGTGCCCGAGATTGCCGGCCGTCATAAAGTCTTTCCCGATTTGCTTAACCAGCCGCGCCGGGAATATATCGGCAACGATCAATATCTGTATTTAATGATGGCGGTGGGCGTTGGTGAGTATGCCGTGGACCCCGAGGAAATCTTTATCGGCAACACACCGGTTAGCCGCTATTTTGGCGATATCGACTACAGCCTGTTTGGCCCTGGTGAGAGCGTTACTAGTCACGAAGCACATCGCAACGTGTATACCTCGCCGGAGGTGGGCAGCAGCGGCGGCCAAACCGGGCTGGAATTGGAGGGGAGTCTCAGCTCTTCAGGTTCCGGTTTCAGCCGCACGCGCTGGAGCATGGCCGGCCACACTCTGAGCTGTTACGAATATGACGCAGAGAGTGGCAGTTATCTTTCATGGCCGTTCCCTTATGGGGCGAATGAAATCATCACTATTAGTGGCAGTGCCAGCAATAACGGTGATTACCGAGTGGTTTCCAAGGGCTCTGTGAATAGCGCCACTATGGAAAAGGTGGACGGCAATGGCGACCCGGATGCGGCCTGGACCGGTTTCACCAGCTCCCAGCATGAGTCCATCACCATCGCCAGTAGTAGCCCTAGCGATACCAGCTATAGTGGCCCTTTTTTCGCCTGTCCCGCCAACGAGCTGACAGGCACAATTTGGCTGGATTTTTTCTTGCCGCAGGGGCTAGGCCGGTTAAAAGATAACGGAGACTTCGAAACTCGCTCTGTCACCATTGAAGTTGATTACCGGGCCGAGGGCAGTAGCAGCTGGACCACCATCAGCCACACTTTCAGCGGCGCCACCAACGACCAGATAGGCTTCACCAAAAAAATTAATCTCAGCAGCCGGATGCGTCCAGAGGTTCGCGCAAAGCGCACCACCCCAGGCACTGACGATACCCGCGTATACGATAAAGTGCAGTGGACTGTACTTAAGGCTGAGCTGGACAGCGCCAGCCGTTATGAAGGCGTGACCACGATTGCAGTTAAAATTCGTGGCACCAATGCACTGGCTGGCAGCGCCGAGAATAAATTCAATCTCATCGCAACCCGCAAACTTCCCGTCTATGAAAATGGCAGCTGGTCTGCGCCTCAACCCACTGAGGATATAGCCCCGTTCTTTGCCTACGTGATTAAGAGCGTCGGCCATACTGATCACCAGATTGGCCTGGAGGAGATGGAAGGGCTCCATAGCCTATGGAGCGCGCGTGGCGATACCTTCTCGGCGGTATTCGATAACAAAACCACCCTGTTCGAAGTCCTGAAAAAAGTGTTAGCGGTGGGCTATGCCGAACCCACTCTGGACTATGGGCAAATCATTCCAGTGCGCGACGGCCCGCGCACGGCATTCGAACACATGTACCAGCCGGACAATATGGTCGGCGAGTTGGAAAGGGATATAAAGCTGTTTGATCCCGACGAGCCGGATGGCATCGAGGTGGAATACTTTGACCCGCAAACCTGGAAGCCGGCCACAGTGCTCTGCACCTTGCCGGGAGACCTGGGCCAGGCACCGAAAAAGGTCCGGGCCTTCGGCATCACCGATAAAACCAAAGCCTGGCGCTTTGGTATGCGGCAAAGGCGCACCCAGCGCTACCGCCGCACCCGCTACAGCTTTAAGACCGAAATGGACGGCCTCAACAGCCGTTATCTGAGCTACTGCGCCCTCGCCGACGATATCCCCGGCTACTCGCAGACGGGCAGGGTGCTGGCAGTAAACGGCCGACTTATCACTCTGGATGCGGAGCTGGAGTGGGGCACAGGTACGCACTTCCTCGCCCTGCGCAAACCAGACGGCACCCTGTCTGGTCTCTATGCGGCAACGCCAACCGATAGCGCCAACGTAGTAGAAATCAACTCTAATCTGGATTTTACGCCCACATTAGATGGAAATATGGAACCGCCGCTGTATATGTTTGGCCAGGCCGAGCGCTGGAGCCACCCGGCACTCATCACCGATATTAAACCCAGCGGCACCGAGCGGGTGAGTATGACCGCTGTGAATTATGATGAGCGGGTTTATGCGGATGATGATGGTAGTCCGGGTTGATTGCAGAGGCGGCACATAGCCTAGCCGGCATAGTTCTATTGCAGCTATGGCGATTCCGAGTGGGTGATACTGGCTTCGGTTTTCAGTAGTGGAGAGGCGTGTCGCCAGTGCGAAGGCCCGAATTATAGAGCCATGGCTTACATCTGCAGAAAGATCCCCCCTAACTTATTGATTTAATTATGGGTAAAATGTGCTCAAGAGCGGGAAGTTGAACCAGACGACTTGAGCCAATGGCTTACTATCTCTGGTTACTATTTAGACGGCAGTTTATAACCTGCTGTAAATAAGGGCTTTTTTTATGGAGCTTGAAGGCTCCATTCCAGAAATAGTGGCCAAATGGATAGTGAGCCACTGGCTCTTTAATAAACTGTTAGTTGCTCAAGGAGATTACAACCATCATCTTATCAGACAACGAAAAGTGGCTATTGGTTGAATTGACTGATTTCGGTAAAACTCTACCAGAGTTAATATCAGAGATTCATTCTGATGCTACGGAAGGTAGCCTCATTGAAAAATATGAGCTGGCAATTGGCCTTGTAAAATCATTGGTGTCAAAGGGCCTGATTTCACTCTGTCAGATTGATAGAGCTTCCAAAGAGCCATACTCTGTTGAGTCTGTAAAGACATTAACCAATGATGATTTGGAAAGCTTCATTAATGATCCATGGAACTGGAGTAGCTCATTTTCAAGAGACAATAAATGGCAGTATGAGTTGGCTCCAACTAACCGAGGGGAGGCCGTGCTAGATGAGATTTTCGGAGTCCAAAAAAGCAACTAACGAGGTGCTGCAGCTGACGGCGTTAGTTGCTCTTAATGAAGATAATGAAACATAAATGCCCACACTGTGATAAAAAGGTGATTTCGAATTGGGGTAAATTCAATTCCAGCGCGTTGCACCCCGCCATTTGTCCAAACTGTGGTGGTTACTCTAAGCAGCACTACGCTGGTACAGCACTTGAGAGCTTACTGGTAACTTTTGGTGTTCCCGTAGTCTTGCTATGGTCTCTCCTCGCTAAAACCTGGTGGCCAGTCTTTGCCTCTGTGTTGGTTGTTATATCTAGCGGTATTCTTAAATTCTTATACGTCCCGATGGTTGCGGTTGACCTACAGGCAGCCAAAAACTATCACTGGTTTGCTTTTGGGTGCTTAGTTATAGTTCTAGCTTGGGTCTCCTATGAGGCACTTGGAAGTTAAGCAACTAACAAATCAATTAACTACGCGCCTTCGGCGCCCGACAGCTTACACTCCGCTTCGCTGCGTTCCAGCTGCGGGTTATTGAGGCGTTATGCACTGAATCTAATATGAAATCTGATTACAAGTGGCTTGACAGCTGGGTAAAAGAGATAAAGGGGAAGTCAGCTCTAGAGCTTGGTGCAGGTACGGGTATAGATACGCAGATTCTTAGATCTATTGCGAGTAAACTGATAGCGACTGACTTGGTGCGAAATGATCCGTTGGATATTGAAGAGCTAGATCATAGCGAGCCATTGCCATATGAGTCGAATAGTTTTGAAGTGGTCGTAGCAAGTCTTTGCTTACATTACTTCGATTGGAATAAAACTGAAGAGATAGTATCCGAACTTTACAGGGTATTAACGCCTGGTGGTATGTTAATAGGCCGAGTAAATTCGAAAAATGATACCAACTACGGAGCAACTGGTTACCCTGAAGTTGAATCGAACCTCTTCATTGTAAATAATCAAGCTAAGCGTTTCTTCGACAAAGCTGACTTAAGTAGGCTCTTCAACAAGAAATGGGATATCTCGTTCATTGTGGAAAAGACTATAGATCGCTATAGCATGCCGAAAACTATTTTGGAGTTTAGGGCTGCCCGTGCATAACAAACGCAAGCAGGTTGCTCTGGCCCTTCGGGCCTCCGCGGGACACCCAACGCTATGCATATTTTGTGCAGATCGCTGCGCTCCCAGTTTTGCACAAAAGGTGCACAGCATTGGTTGCCCCTGTTGCGGGCGTTATGTTTCTATGATGACCCGAATATTTTTTGTATTGGTGACAATCAGTGTTTCAGCGTGTGCCATGCAGCGCGCGCACCACAATGTCGTAATCGTAAGTGAAGCCCCGGAGGGGTGCAGAAAAGTCCACTGGTATTCGGTAAGAGCTAATTCGGAAAATTCTATATCTGAGAAAGCAAAATCAGACGCGTATAGACGTGGAGCAAATACAATATACAGTCCGTCAGGTACTGAGGTTGCGTTGCACTCAAAATATCAAATGGAGCAGTATTTTCAGTCATATGTGTGCCCAAAAACATAACAAAGCCGGGCAGTTGGCTCCGGGCCTACGGCCCTCCGCGGGACAGCTTACCTTGTGCAAATTTTGCACAGGTCGCTGCGCTCCCATTGTCGCGCAAAATGTGCACAAGGTAAGCTGCCCCTGCCGGCGGCGTTATGTGTAGGCCGTTATGAAATCGATAGTTCTACTTCTATTTATAATTTCTAGTAACGCCATGGCATCTGGCGCATGTGTTTGTAAAGGCGATGCGACCGTAATTAGTACTTCTGAAGTAGCGGTCGAGGTTTCTATCTCTGAGGGGGTAGCTTGTGAGGGTAATGGTTGTTGTATAACTGGGAACTCTAATTACTCTGTCTTCTTTGAAAAAGAAAATAGCGTAGAACCTTTTCATCGCTATATGTCAAAATCGGGGGCATACCTGAAAAACATGCCAAAATCATATGAATTCGGTTTCGTCTATTCGTGCAGTACAAGTGAAGAAGGTGGTTTTTCACAGTGGCTTATAGAACCACAGAAATAAAAATACATAACAAGTGCCGGCACGACCGCAAATGCTGCGCATTTTCTGGACCTTCGGTGCTTCGCACCTCCGGCCCGTGCGGCAGGCGTTAACTGCGTATGAAATTCATGCTTGCGTACAACATTGAGGATCACGGATGGGCCAACTCCACGTTACAGTGCAATGGGGAAACCTATGAAATCGATTCGATCTCTTATTTGTCGGATGCTTTCGCAGAGCTTTCTCAAGCTGTTCTCGATTTGCTTAATGGCGTACCGGAATCGGATTGTGGGTTTGACCATGAGCCGGGAAGAACAAAGCTTCGATTTACCGTCGAAGGTGACGACGTTCTAATTCAAGTGTATGAGTTTGATAATGAGCTAATGGATGAGCCTTGGGATAGAGGTAAATGTGCTCAACGTTTCAAAACGCGAATATTAAGACTGAAATCACAGTATCTTGAAGAGGCTGATAGAATTTTGGAAAAGTATGGCGCTAAAGAATACGAAGAGCTCTGGGGGTATCCGTTTCCAATGGATATATACAAAAGAGTAAAAGCAGTTAACAAGTAGCTGCACAGGAAAAACTACTCGCTTCGCTCGCATTTTTCTTGTGAGCTAGGCGTTAGTAGGCATAAGCAATGAGCGAACTTAGTCAAGACACTAAAAATCTTGTTCATTCTCTGTATAAGTCCAGAGAAGCTCTTGAGGTTTGTGACATGCTAGAAATTGAATGTGGAACTGAAGCACTGTCATGTGAAGGCTGGACACCTAAGCAAATGGAGCGCATCCGATACGCTGTATTGAGGCTTGCAACTGAAAAATCGATGAGCTTCGAAGCTATCAATCTTGCTAAAACAGATTGGCGGAATCTTTTAATGGCAGCAGAATTTGGCAATGAAGTAGATGCTCATGAAAAGTGGGCGCACCGACATGCCAACTAACAAGCCGCTGAAATTCGTTCCGTCCACAAAAAGCGTGGCATCCACCGGACTTGCTAACGCTCGCCGTTTAGCTGGGCGTTATGAATAAAAACTATGTCTAATCTCAAAGACCGTCGATGGCGTCGAAAAGGCCTCGATAGAAAAATCGAGACTCCTTCATGGGGGGAGCTTGCTTTTGGGAAAAAGCTTTTCAATTTGCGGCATATGTTACTAGCTGTATTTACTAGTGGCTTCATATCTTTTGCAATGCTATATCAGCTTATAACCTATGGGCATTGGGAGGCCAAAGGAGCTAAAGTAGATGGTGCCGTGGGCTATGGTGTTGCCTTTTTCCTTCTAGTAATTTTCATAGCCCTACTTATTGCAACTATTAAAGACTGGCGGAGAGGCTAATGCATAACAAAAAGCAGCACGATTGCCCACAAAATATGTGGGCTGGACGGCCTACGCTTTGCTTCGGCCGCCCGTGTGCTAGGCGTTAGCCTTCTTAGGAGACAGAATGCCCATAGCTAGAACACTCTCAGTTAATAGGTTGGAAATACAAGATGACATTTCAGAGTCTTGTATTGACGGTGTTGTAAATGATCTAAAAGTGAAAGTAATACAGACTTGCGGTCCTATTACTACTGAGAGCTGGAAACTACTTAATGATCTCCTGATACCTAAACGTCCAGATATTGAGATAAGGATCTATGGTCATTATTCGAAAGTATGCGACCTAAGTACTCTGGCTTATATACCATCTGTTGAAACCTTGTCTATCGATTGTCTAAGAGAAGTAAGTGATCTAGAAAATATCACGCATTTGAAAGCACTAAAGTCATTATCTGTAGGTGTTTATAATCTAGATAACTTTGATTTCCTAGAATCCCTGCCTCAATCAATGGAGGCATTATTTCTCGGCGCTACAAAGTCAAAGAAACCTAAGTTAGATGGCTTGTCAAATCTACCATATCTAAAAGAGTTGTATATCGAGGGGCAAAACAAAAATATTGAAATAGTAGGTGAGCTCGAATTTCTAGAGAAGCTTACTCTAAGGTCTGTTAGTCCAAAGGACATTAGCTTTCTACGAAAACTCAGTAGATTGTGGTCTTTAGATATCAAGCTTGGCGGAATAAAAGATCTTAGTGCGATTGAAAGTTTGGAAAATCTGAAATACTTGGAATTATGGCAGATCAAAGGTCTATCTGATATCTCTGTAATATCAACTCTCACCGGGCTGCAGTATCTATTTCTCCAGTCACTTCGAAACGTAGACGAATTTCCAGATCTAAGTAATCTTACAAAATTAAGAAGGATATATTTGGAAACAATGAAAGGGCTGGAGGATTTAGATGGTTTGTTCAAAGCCCCAGCTTTAGAAGAGTTTATTCATGTATGTGCCCAAAATATGGCTCCAGATCAATACGATCAGTTGTTGGAACTGAAGTCCTTAAAGAAAGCATTGTTCGGCTTCGGTAGTGACAAAAAGAATAAACAGATGGAAAGTATGATGAAGCAGAAAGGCATTGAAGAGTATTCGCATGAACGATTTCTGTTTAATTAGGTATGTCAGGGCTAACAAGACGCTACTGTCGGACAAATTTTCCGCTGCGCTTCAAACTTGCCGCAGGCCGTGACGTTAGCATTCGTATGAGATATAGATGAAGTTTTTGAGAATCGGCACGCTAATCGTAACCGGGTTTTTTTTAGGGTTTACGACTTCCGCCTTTATGGAAGGCAGAGACAGATTACTTTATGAAATGGAAGGGTACAGCAGAGAGGCAAACTTCGTAAATATCCTTTTGGATCGTTACAGCCAAGACTGCGATAAGTTTAATTATGGACAGTACTATGCATTTCAAGACCATGCATTAACACGTTATGAGGGCCTTCTTTCTAAAAGTGCCAAATTCCCATACCTATTGAGAAGTGATGAAATGACTGTGCACTATGATTCCATAATTTTCTATAGAGAAAATTGGGCGAGTACAAATATGGCGTTGGAAAGGTGTTAGAGGGGAAAACAAGACAAAATGCTAACAAGGCGTTGCAGCGCGACGTCCAAAGCTGGTAACTACTTTCGATTACTCGGTGAATATGCAAGCGAAATTCCTATGGTAGCTGTGCATATAGACGAGCTATAAGTGGCGGAAAGGGGATCTGCGCAAAGTGGTGAAGGTTCTCGGCCCCGTACACTTCCGCCAGGGTAATCCCCACCGCCTCACACCAAGCCGGCAGCAGCTTTGCGGGTATCTTCTGCTTGCCTGTTTCCATTTTTGAAACTTGAGATGGCGCCAGCCCCAGCTGCCTAGCCAGCTGTGCGATCGTTTTCCCCTCCTGTTTCCTTGCGTTGCGCAGGCGTTCGCCCAGTGTTCCGGCCTCGTAGTCATCCATTGCTCTTGCCGATTGCTGCCTTCTGGTAATAAACTGTATGAATATACAGTATTCAAGGTTTCCAGAATGAAGCTTTCTCCACTCTATGGCCACGGCGTTGCCTGTGGCTTTCCCTCTCCCGCCGATGACCACAAGGAGGCGGCCCTCAGCCTAGATGAGCATCTGGTCAGCAAGCCGGCGGCGACCTTTATGGCGCGGGCGAATGGGGATTCCATGATGGGGATTGGCATCTTTGATAAGGATCTATTGATTGTCGATCGCTCTCTAACCCCTGCTCATGGTGATGTGGTGGTGGTGGCCCTGGACGGCCAGCTTACCTGCAAGGTGCTGGACCAGCAGCAGGGGCGGCTGCTCTCTGCAAATGATGATTATGCCCCAATCCCCATTTGGGAAGGGCAGGAATTGATTGTGGAGGGGGTGGTTAAAGCTTCGGTGCGTTACCACCGGCCGCGCTGAATGCTGGTATTGGTGGACTGTAATAGCTGTTACGCCAGCTGTGAGCAGATATTCCGGCCGGATCTGCGTGGGCGCCCGGTGGTGGTACTCTCCAATAACGATGGCTTTGTGGTGGCGCGCTCCAAGGAGGCGAAGCTGTTGGGCATCGGCGATCTGGAGCCCTTCTTCAAGGTTCAGCACCTGCTGCGCGCGCACCGGGTGGCGATCTTCTCCAGCAATTACCCGCTGTATGGCGATATCTCCCACCGGGTAATGACCACCCTCCGCGAGTTCAGCCCCAATGTGGAGGTCTACAGCATTGATGAGATGTTTCTAGATCTGCACGGGCTGCAGGAGGATTGGCAGGATTACGGCCGCAAGATCCGCAATACCCTGTGGCGTAACATCCGTATGCCTGTCGGTGTGGGTATCGCCCCCAGTAAGACCCTGGCCAAGCTCGCCAACCGCGCGGCCAAGAAAATTCCTAAGTGTGATGGCGTCTGTGCGTTGGATACGCAGGAGAAATGGCAGTGGATGCAGCGCCGCACAGCTGTGAATGATGTGTGGGGTATAGGCCGTCGCCTTACAAAGCGTCTGGTGGATTTCGGTATAGAGACCGCCTATGACCTGGCGCAGGCCAACCCGAAAATCCTGCGCCGCCGCATCAACGTGAATATTGAGCGAACAATCGAAGAGCTAAACTGTATCCCTTGCCTGGGCTTGGAGGAAGAGCCCCCAGCGAAAAAGCAGATCTATTGCACCCGCTCCTTCGGCGAAAAGCTCACCGACTTAGCGCCCATATTGCAAGCCGCGACCCCCTATGTCAGCAGGGCCGCGGAGAAACTGCGCGCACAGAAATCGATGGTTAAGTCGATTCACGTATTTCTGCACACCTCACCCCATGAACCCAACTACTACAGCCGCAGCCCCGTCGTGCAGACCCCATACCCCACCGACGACACGCGGGTAATCGTGCGGCTGGTGAGAGAAGCCATTGCCGATTTATACCGCCCCGGCTGCCGCTTTATGAAAGCGGGCGTCGGACTAATCGAGATAATCCCCCGCACGCTGGGGCAGGGGGATTTGTTCACCCCAGGGCAATTGCTTAGGGCAGGGCAGACCATGCAGGAGATCGACCGGATCAATAAAAAGTTTGGTCGCGGGACTTTGTTCCTGGGGGCTGAAGGCATCCAGAAAAAATGGAAGATGCGGCAGGCTTTTACATCGCCTGCCTATACCACTCGGTGGGGGGATTTGCCGAGGGTGGTGACTTGAGTTAGTGGAAGATGCGACCCAAGGAAGGGGTGGGGAATTAATAGTCTTGAAAAATATAATTTATCTTAGCATCGCCCGAAGTAGGGCAAGATTCTATGTTAATAGAAACTTCTTTGTTTGCCATAGCACTAGCAAGTAGCATTGAATACCAGTTTTTAGATGCATACTTGCCTGTTGGATCATTCTCATTCATCTCAAAGAAATAGTACTGACTTCCGGAAATACAGGAATCATTTTTTAATCTGAATCGTACTTCTCCTGAAGTGCTTGGAAAAATTCTCTTTATTTCCCCTGTTACGAATTCTGAGGATATAGCATTCATACTCCCTAAAGAAGCTATTGTAGTTGCTGCCCAATAGATAATTGACTTCCTCATTAAAACTCCTAATAAGAATTAATATTTATCTTGCAATCAGGTTTTGCTATCTACTAATTATAATTTAAATAGTTCGTTAGGTCATTTGTTGTTTATTCGTCGGTGTGGGGATCGCAACTAGTAAAATTCAAGCCCAGCCCTACTACTACAGCCGTAGCGCCGTAGCGCCGTAGTGCAGACCCCATATCCCACCGACGATACACGAGTAATCGTGCGGCTGGTGAGAGAAGCCATTGCCGATCTATACCGCCTCGGCTGCCGTTTTATGAAAGCGGGCGTCGGGCTAATCGAGATAATCCCCCGCGCCCTGGGCAGGGTGATTTGTTCACCCCAGGGCAATCGCTCGGGGCAGGGCAGTCTATGCAGACTATGGACCTGACAATAAAAAGTTCGGTTGCGGGACATTGTTTCTCGGGGCAGAAGGTATCCAGAAAAAGTGGAAGATGCGGCAGGCATTTACATCGCCTGCCTATACGACTCGGTGGGGGGGATTTGCTGAGGGCGGTGACTTGAGTGTGGGTTGTTGGGGATTCTGTCTTTAAGGGGGAATGCTTCGCTCAATCATTGGCTTGGAGGAGATGGAAGAACTCCATGCCCTCTGGAGCGCGCGTGGCGATACCTTCTCGGCGGTATTCGATAACAAAACCACCTCGTTCGAGGCATTGAAAAAAGTCCTCGCCGTAGGCTATACAGAACCTACCCTGGTCTATGGCCAGATCATTCCAGTACGCGACGGCCCTCGCACGGCGTTTGAACACATGTATCAGCCGGGCAATATGGTCGGCGAGCTGGAAAGGGATATTAAGCTGTTTGACCCCGACGAGCCGGATGGCATCGTGGTGGAATATTTCGACCCTCAAACCTGGAAACCGGCTACGGTCTTATGCACCCTGCCAGGGGACCTGGGCCAGGCGCCGAAAAAAGTCAGGGCCTTCGGCATCACCGAAAAAACCAAAGCCTGGCGCTTTGGTATGCGGCAAAGGCGCACCCAACGCTACCGTCGCGCTCGCTACAGCTTTAAGACGGAAATGGACGGCCTCAACAGCCGCTATCTGAGCTACTGCGCCCTTGCTGACGATATTCCCGGCTATTCGCAGACGGGCAGGGTGTTGGCGGTAAACGGCCGACTCATCACCTTGGATGCAGAACTGGAGTGGGGCACTGGTACGCACTTCCTCGCCCTGCGCAAACCAGATGGCACCCTGTCCGGGCTCTATACGGCTACGCCAACCAACAGCGCCAACCTCATAGAGATAGGTTCCAATTTGGATTTTACCCCCACACTAGACGGCAGCATGGAACCGCCGCTGTATATGTTCGGCCAAGCCGAGCGCTGGATCCCCCCGGCACTAATCACCGATATTAAATCCAGCGGCACAGAGCGGGGAAGTATGACGGCGGTCAATTACGATGAGCGGGTCTATGCGGATGATGATAATAGGCCGGCTTGATTGCAGAGGTGGCACACAGCCTAGTCGGCATAGTTCGATTGCGGCTATGGCTATTCCGAGTGGGTGATACAGAGCGTGTCGCCGGTGCGAAGGCCCGAATTATAGAGCCATGGCTTACATCTACAGAAAGATCCCCCTAACTTATTGATTTAATTATAGGTAAAATGTGTTCAAGAGCGGGAAGTTGAACCAGACGACTTGAGCCAATGGCTCACCATCTCTGGTTACTATTTAGACAGCAGTTTATAACCTGCTTTAAATAAAGGCTTTTTTGCGGAGCTTGAAGGCTCTATCCCAGAAATAGTAGCTAAATGGATAGTGAGCCTCTGGCTCTTTAATAAACTGTTAGTGGTAAGCAAGAATGAGATTTCAGTGCCCACATTGCAAAAATTTTGGAGTCAATGCTTTTTCAAAGATTGGGGCGCATTCACTTGGTCCTGCACGATGTTCAAGCTGCTGTTGCCACAGCGTTGAGCCAACACTCTGGCAAAAAGCAAAAAAGGCTTTGTGGGCAATAACTGGCCTATCTGCGTTTATTTCAGTGTTTATGGTAAGTGTACTACCGCTTCTTATCTGTTTTTCCGCGAGCGTTATACTCTCTCTATTCACACTATTTACGGTAAAGCTTCAACCAATTACAAACGCAGAAGTACACAATGGCCAGCTAAAGTTTTTAGTCGTGGTGCTCGCAGTGTTAGGGTTAGCGATTTACGGATACATCTTACAGTGATTGCCACTAACAAGCGCAAGCAGGTTGCTCCGGCCCTTGGGGCCTCCGCGGGACGCCCAACGCAGTGCAAATTTTGTGCAGGTCGCTGCGCTCCCAGTTTCGCACAAAATGTGCACAGCATTGGTCGCCCCTGTTGCGGGCGTTAGAACTCCAGACCGAGAAGCGAGATGGATTTAGATACCTTTTGTAGGCAAATTAAGGAAACCTATCCTGAAATATCAGCACATGCTGACAAGTTATATGATGACTATTGGAACAGGTTGGTCCAAACGGAATTCTCTTCATATTCTTGGTTTGAATCACTAGCGAATGCCCTGAATAGCGAAATGAAAAAGAAAGTGGCAGCTGATAATTATCAGGCACTCCTTGAAACCATTAGTTCAGAGTACGAGCACGGTGAAAGTGGAATAATGAAAGCAATTGACGTCGCGTTCGTAGAGAATCTGTTTTGGCAAGTAAATAGCGATAATGCTCGGCCGTACTGGGAAGTAATTCCTAAGAATCTAAAGGGGCTCTATGTCGGGTTTCACGGGCAAGCACCACTCTAACAATCACAGGCACGTTGCTACGGCCCTCTGGGCCTCCGCAGGACGGCCTACGCTGCGCTCCGGCCGCCCGTGCTGTGGGCGTTAGGTGTCAGGGATAGTATGAAGAAAATATCAGGATCAACATTCTATTTTAAGAAGCTTTTTCCAAGTATATGGTTTGGGTTTCTTTCATTCTTTCTAGTCACATCTTTGGCAGCTGGGGCAGCCCAGGAGTCCATAATGTTCTTGGTTGTGCCAGTTATTATGGCTGTCTTTGGCTTTTTCTTCTTCAAAAAGTTACTCTGGGATCTAGCTGATGAAGTCTATGACGAGGGAGACTCATTGCTCTTCCGTAAAGGAGGGCAAGAACAAAGAGTCCTACTCAAAGATATCATTAACATTAGTTACGCCCAGATGAGTTCGCCGGAAAGGGTTGTATTACAAATTCGTTCAGATGGCACTATCGGCAAGGAGCTTGCGTTTAATCCTCCAATGAGGTTTAACCCATTCTCTAGAAACCCCGTTATCACGGAGTTAATCGAGAGAGTAGATCGTGCTAGAAACACCTAACAAATTGCTGCAATTCGTTCCGGGCCTACGGCCCTCCACCGGACGAAACCTTCCCCCATTGAGTAGACGCCTACCTTTTGAATAGGGTAGGAAAAAATGCCGAAAATACTGAGTGAAGAGCGGGTTGTTGAATATTCAACAGAGTTTAAAGTTAGAGTGGTAGCTCTCACTAATCAACTGAAAGTAGATACGACCACTATCGCCAACATTATTGGTTTGCATCCAGTAATGGTGTATAGATGGCGACAGGAAAGTAGAGAAGGCAAGCTGGTCGAGAAGCCCAGTCGTAGAATAAGTATGGCAAAGACAACGAAAACTCAGTCTCAAACTGATGAGAAAGAGATAAGACGTCTAAAAAAGCAGGTTGAGAAATTGCAAAAGGAGAATGATTTCCTAAAAAAGTGGGAAATGTACCTGAAAGATCCAAAGCTGAAAGATTCTCGTTCATAGCTCTTAATCGATCAGACTTTGGTGTCAGGTACTTATGTAGATACTTGAATGTTTCACCCCAAGGGTTTTATAAGTGGCTCAACCGTGATGAGAGCACTCGAGACATAGAAAATAGGCAAATTCTTGGGTATATCGAAGCTATCTACGCGCAGCATGATGGTAATTATGGAAGCCCAAGAATTAGCGCAGAGCTGAAAGCTAATGGTGAACGAATAAATCACAAGCGCGTTGAACGCCTTATGAGAGAGGCTGGAATCGTGGTGAAAGCTGGAAGGATCTATCGTCGACGCCCTTTGCCTGGAAATCCTTGCATTAAGGTTGAAAATTTACAAAGAGAGCATGGTATGCCGATTAAACCAGACTCTCAATGGGCTGGTGATGTAACCTATCTGAAGATCAATGGGCAATGGCAATATTTAGCTGTGATTATTGATCTTTACTCCCGGAAAGTGTTGGGTTGGGAGCTGTCGGACACTCGAACTGTTGAGCTAACACTGTCAGCGCTAAATAAAGCTGTCCGTTGCAGAAATATAGAATCAGATCTAATATTTCACAGCGACAGAGGTTCTGAGTACGGTGCTTATGCATACCAAAACCGACTCAAGGAACTGGGTATTGTGCCGAGCATGAATCGTCCAGGATTTATGAATGATAATGTGTATGTAGAATCATTTTTTCAAACACTGAAAACTGAGAGCTTCAAAGGATTTAATTTTGAATCCGTTGAGGAGCTAAGAACCAACTTATCTTGGTATCTTGATAGGTACTATAACTTTAAAAGAAGACATGGTTCACTTGGGTTCAAAAGCCCAGATGAATATGAAAGAATGGCCGCATAAGATGAATATAAGGTGGCGTCTACTTTAAGGGGGGAGGCTTCGACGCGCAAACTGCGCGCGCCGTTGAGCAAAGCGTTATGTTTCAAAACAATGAATATTCTAGACATAGACGACCTACTTGATAAATGTATTGAAGTAGAAAGCTCGTTAGGTGAGAGGGAAATGTTTTTGTACTCCGTAGCGTATCTTGAGTCTGTAGCCGATATGCAGGGCTGGGACCACTTCTTTACACATTCAATGCATTTGTATGTCCCGCTATGCCAAATTTTAAAGTTGTCAGGTGATTTAGATTCGTTACGTATACTTAAAAATTACGAGAGCCACTTTTCTGCGTTTAATGTACGTTTTGGAGCTAAAGAAATTGACACTTTTCTCTCTATTGCAACCGAAAGCTATTTCGCTTCTTGCCCGGATTGGAGAGAGATGTTTAGTGGGTTGACAGAGCAAAGGTGGAGTTTAATTTCTAAATACTTAGAGAGTATTGGTTTTCAACTAAAAACATTACAAGGCGCTGTTAGCGCCAGGCCTTCGGCCTGACTGCGACCTCCGGTGTTGTCACGCCTCCGGCCCCAAAGCTTGGCATTATGAATTTAAACCATTAAGTCATTAGGAGTGACAATGAAAAAGCTAATGTTCATTTTTTTATGTTTAGTGAGCATATCTACGCAAGCTTTTGATCGGGTGAACGCTAGTATAGATAGGATTTATGCTGAAGATTTTGGCTTTACTTTTTTGGTTGGCAACTTGGATGGAAGTCAACAGTGTGGCGGATCACATTTCACTGTATATAGGGAAGCTAAGCCGCATTTTTCTGAGCTTTATTCTATGGCATTGACGGCTTTTTCTTCCGGGAAGAGAGTAGAAATAGTCATAAATAAATGTGAAGGCAATAGAGCTAGTGTTGACCATATGTCTGTCTACAAAGACTAATATTTTCATAGCATTTCAAGGCTGTCGGACGCTTCGCTCCGCAGCTTGAGGCGTTATGTTTTACGATTTAGCAACCTAAGGAGTAATGAATGAAAAAGATGTTTACCCTGTTAATTTCCTCAATCTGTTTTGCATCAACTTCTGCTGCAACAACATACACAGACTTAGATATTGACAAGATACAAGGGGAAGGGATTAGTGATCCCTATAACACTATCCATGTCAAAAATGATATAACTAACTCGCCATGCTCTAGCACTGACCAAATTGATAGGTTCGCAATTGTAAATGAGGTACAACAGAGTGTTGCAATTGCAGCTCTTATGGCGGGAAAGAAAATAACGATTGATACAACAGGAAGTTGCAATTCAGCGAATATCGAAATAGTTAATTACATTATGATATACGCTGATAAATAGTGAGTGAACATAATAAGTCGCTGCAGTCGGACAAATTACAGTATGCTTTAAGACTACGCTAGCACGCTGTAATTTTCTGCTGAGCGAGGCGTTATACGAAACTAGGTGGTAAGGTAGATTATGAAGAAGTTATTAGCTGTATCTTTTATGATGTTAAGCCAGGCGGTTAGTGCCGATTCGCTTTCATATACAGGGAAAATAAAATCAATATTCCTTGGTTCTATATATGAGAATAAAGTATTCATTGGTGTGGATGGAATTCCTACAGGAAGTAGGCCAGCTGGTTGTGAAGAAAATTCTGATTTTGATTTCGCGCTTGATCTTTCCTCAAGCTACGGAAGAGAATACTACAGTGCGATTTTGGCTGCATATACAGCTCAAAAGACTGTAAGACTGCGATCGTACGATAGTTGTAACCTGCATCCTAGCGTGCCAGATTTTAAAGATATTTGGGTTTTGTAGCGGCGTCTGACAAGCGGTTGAAGATGGATTAGTTTAAGTTGTCATCTTTGCTGCTTGCTCATCAAGGCCGCCAACTTAAATTAACCACTTAACCGAACGTTACATTTCTTAGAGAGATCATGCAAACGTATAGAAATCGACCAGATGTTTTTGAGCTAGTTGTTGGAGAGCGCTTTCTATCGAAAATCTCTATTAAACATCTTGAATATCCATTTGCTATAAGCGAAGAAGAGTATTGCTACTTCAATGATGTTTTGATTGGTGAGATGTTAGGGAAGGCCGAGATTTCTAAATATTACTATGAAGGCCTTCAAACTTCATATAAAGGAAGAATCGTCATTAGTTTGACTCCGATGATCACAAAGAATGAATATCTAGTTTGCCCTGAATATGAAGATTTCAATCAAGCATTAAGTAGTCTACTTAAAGTAGCCAGTGATTATGTCTTGATTTGTGAGGCTGATTGCGAACAATATGAAGTCAAAGAAAACCCAGATTTAGTGAAAATGTTGGGGAAATTAGAAGGCTTTTGTAAAGGTGAGTACTATGATTGCCCAACGTTTATTTATCGAGCCGAAATGTAACAAGGGCATGCAGCGGACCTCCGGCCGTTGCTGCCGGCGTTAGCCGTTGAACACATGGAGGTATGATGAAGGATAGAAACCAAGCATTAGTCTTTATCGTCTTGGTGCTTGCAATTAGTTGGAGCTTGGAGGCGTTCATCATCGCCAGCGGGGGTGTCAGGAATTTCGGCCCGCTTTGGATAGTCACCCTGATGTGCATCCCTGGCTCTCTTTCAATAGTGCTGAGACTCATCCTGAAATCTGGATATGAAGATGTCAGCTTTCGGATCGGAAAGGGACGCTACTACGTCTATGCAGTCGCAATTCCATTCCTATTAGTATTGCTAACGGGTCTGGTATCTGCAGCCATTGATATCCGGCAATTCTCGCTGGTGTCATTGGAGCAACTGATCCAACTCAGCCCTGTTCTTCTGTCCGTCTTAGTGCTTGGCCTGATCGGCGCATTTGGGGAAGAGCTCGGATGGCGCGGATTCCTATTGCCAAAGTTGGTAAGTGGTGGTGTTAAGAACCCCTATCTCGTCAGCGGACTTGTATGGGCGTCCTGGCATCTTCCACTCATTGCTTACGGAGGTTTCTACCAGACAGATTATACGTTGCTCATGGCGTTGATCTATGGCCTCGGTATTATCGCCATGAGCTTTGTATTCAGCGAGCTCAGAATGCGCTCTGGATCAGTCTGGGTTGCCACCATCGCCCACGCTGCTCACAATTTCTTCTTCCAGTTCGCGGCCCCTGTATTGCTTTTAACGGAACCGGGTTCGCGTTCAAAGTTTTGGGATATGGTGGCCAGCGATACTGGTTTGTGTATCGCAGTGTTCTATGCTGTTGCGTACCTCGTTTTTCGTCATGTCGTTCGACGGGGCAAGGCTTTTGATCGGTGTTTATCGCCAAAAGCCCCGATAAATCAGTAGCGGGCCTTGGCGGGGGTAAGCCACCGGGGCCAGTGCCTTTGGTGGTTAGGGTTTGTCGTTCCTGCAAGGAGGTAGACCATGCCTTTGACCGCTCACGTTCAACAACTTCACCACGTTAATAATCTATGTGCCGGCCTGGAATGGGTGGTTGGCTGCCCCAATCAGAATGCGCGCACCGCCTTGCTGCAGCTGATTGGTGAGGAGGCGGCCCTGAGCCTGGATGAGCACATGAACAGCAAGCCGGCGGCGACCTTTATGGCGTGGGCAAATGGGGATCCCATGATGGGGCTCGGTATCTTCGACAAGGATTTGTTGATTGTCGATCGCTCGCTAAAGCCTACCCATGGCGATGTGGTGGTGGCCTTGGATGGGCAGCTGACCTGCAAGGTGCTGGACCAGCAGCAGGGGCGGCTGCTCTCTGCGAATGATGACTACGCGCCGATCCCTATTTGTAAGGGGCAGGAATTGATTGTGGAGGGGGGGAAGGCTTCGGTGCGTTATCACCGGCCGCGCTGAATGCTGGTATTGGTGGACTGCAGTGAGCAGATATTCCGGCCCGATCTGCGCGGGAGCCCGGTGGTGGTGCTCTCCAATAACGATGGCTTTGTGGTGGCGCGCTCCAAGGAGGCGAAGCTGTTGGGCATTGGCGACTTGGAGCCTTTCGTTAAGGTTTAGCACCTGCTGGCCATCTTCTCCAGCAATTATCCCCTGTATGGCGATATCTCCCACCGGGTAATGACCACCCTCCGCGAGTTAGGCCCCAATGTGGAGGTTTACAGCATCAATGAGATGTTTTTGGATTTGCAAGGGCTGCAGGAGGATTGGCAGGGCTACGGCCGCAAGATCCGTAACACGCTCTGTCGTAATATTCGTATGCCTGTCGGAGTGGGTATCGCCCCCAGTAAAACCCTGGCCAAGCT
This sequence comes from Microbulbifer mixtoriginis (SeqCode), assembly GCF_052467705.1. Classification (NCBI taxonomy): domain Bacteria; kingdom Pseudomonadati; phylum Pseudomonadota; class Gammaproteobacteria; order Cellvibrionales; family Microbulbiferaceae; genus Microbulbifer; species Microbulbifer mixtoriginis (SeqCode). The sequence continues at coordinate 3,112,030 of NZ_CP174322.1, read as the reverse complement.
CGCCAACCGCTCGGCCGAGAAGATCCCCAAGTGCGATGGCGTCTATGCATCGGATACTCCCGAGAAATGGCAGTGGGTGCAGCGCCGCACAGCTGTTTTTGTCATATCTATTCCTTCTGAAAGTATCTCCGTGGAAGCCTTGTCTAATTGGTTGATTTAACATTTTTCTGTAGGCTTTAAGTCGGTAAGCCATCCGCACAGAAATGGTCAGATCTTCGCTTTACCGTTTTGAGGGAGTCTTGGAGTTGAAAGGGAATATTTTGAACTCTGTTTTGAAAAAATGCAGCTGGCAAGAAATTGTACTTTTTTGGTGTTAAATCGTCTAATTTTTTTCATTTTTTTGGGTGCGGTCGATTTGGGAATTATGTACACTTGGTTTTATTAGTTTTAGGGAGTGATAATGAAAAATTTAGGCTTAATTGCAACTTTAATGCTTGCTTCAGTTCCAGTTTCAGCAAGTGACTCACTAGATATATGCTTAGTTACGGGGCACCCAGCATCAGATATAAAATACGAAAAGATCCAAAGAATTAAAATAGGTAAAAATTCTTATGGCAGTGTAACTGATGTTTTGCAGGTATTTGCTGATAAGGCTGATGCCTTAGGAGCTAATGCAGTAGTAAATTATGTTGGCTCTCAGCGTTTCGGATTTTGGCCTTGGCGTTTTGTTCGCCCAGTGGTAAGAGGTGAGGCGGTCAAGCTTTATTTTAGTAATGGTCAAACTTGCAGAGATATTGGTGGCGCAACGGTTAGAGAGGTTATTAAAACCAATAAAGAGCCTCATCACATTTAACTATACAATTGTTGTAATCTAAGTTTCGGTTATGGCTATCTTCTACTGTATCTTAGCGCAAAAGGTGTCAGTAGACTCAGACAATTGAGTTGTGTGCTGGGTTTAATTCACTTCAGGACAATAGTTCTGAGTAGGAGTAGCCATATAGACGATGGGTTGAATCAGCAAAAAAATAGCAGTGGCTCTTTGTTTATAGGGGACAATGGTGTCCAGAGAAAATTGAATGTGCGGTAAGTATTTACATTGCCTACTTGAATCGCTAGATGGGAAGATTTCCCTTGGGGAGTGACTTTAGTTTTGCTGGACTGCTCAAGCCACTCACTTTGTTCACACGGTTAGTCTTGATGCAGATATGTATTCGATAAAGATATGACCGTTAACCCTTCCTATAGGGTCATAACCGTTGCACCAATACGAATATCCAATGTGAGGACGGTCGGGCCCATTACCTGCGGCACCTGGAGGGATGTCATCCATATCTATAATAAGAGACCAGGTGCGCTCCCGAGTACCATGCCCCACCGTTCGTGAGCATTTCCACTCAACTGGTGTATATCGACTAGTATCGCCTGAAGCCGTCATAGTTACCTCAAAATCATCCATTGTTAGGTTTAAGCCAGTTGCATCGTTAATTCGCGCTAATGCACGTGCTCTAGCTTTGTCCTCTTTGCCTCTTGCGGCAAACCCAGTGCTTGGTGGATTGTCTTGTAAGTCTTCGTCATGTTCTGTGAGTTGATAAGGTGGAATTTTTGTAGAACCTCTTAAAGCAACCATTCGGAAACTCCTTGATTAAATAATTATTTTAAATGGCAGCCAGAATGCATTTTAGGCTGCCTCGAGAGGGTGCGATATTTGCCCCCAAGATGAATTTAATAACTTATTAGGAGACTTCTCTATCATGCGATACTTCACGATGTTTTCCTGCTTTTCACCTGAATAAGAGGGTAAAAGCTCTTAAATGTAAATTAATATTGTAGATCTACTAATAAATGTTACCCTTCACTTCAGCAGAGCAGCAAAGCTGTTATACAGTCTCCTTACTCCATCGATGACATTCGTAATTGTACGATCGGGAGGTGAAAGATTGTTGCGAATTTTAAACCGTCCAGGATGACTTTCTATGAAAGAAGGAATAGGGCATATCGAGATTACTCCCACCAGGGCAATTGTTCAGAATAAGGGAGGCTATATAGGAGATGGATCGAATCAACAAAATATTCGTCCAGGAGGCGCTTCCAGTTGTAGTAATACACTAAGGAATGATCAAAGGCTCGAATACTGCCTGCCTTGATCTGAGAGCAGCATAGCTCAACCGGGTATTTCTTGATATTCCCGGGCCATTACCAAGGACATTTGTCGTTAATGTGGCATCTGCTTGCTTTGAGAGGGACCATTTGACGATGCATGTGAGCATGCAAATCTATGGTGGTTGCCAGGCAACACCAGTCTTAACCAAGCCCAGATATAGGTAATATCAACGCGCCAAATTTTGATTGGGCTTCCATGCATTAAACTGGCGATCAAGTTCATTTGGCGTGTCTAAGTGCGCAATTATTTCGCTTCTGTATTGATGAGAGTTAGGAATGCTTGCATACCAAACCGGTCTTACACACTTGCCTTCTAACTTTGAATCTCACGATTGATATCCCTGCCGATAAGGTAAATTGACGATTTTGTGGCTTTCTCCTGAGCTATGGCTGCGTTAGAAGGGCTCCGTGACTTGGGAGCGGTGCTGCATTCTAGGTAGTTCAGAGGAGTTTTTCTTCCTTCTATATTCGAAGTGGTATGTCCGATATGCTTCAATCATTTTGCGGGCTAGCTTCAAGCTAATAAGTCTCTCAGCGTGTGCGATTCTTCTTGGTGAGTACCAAGAGGGCGAGCTCCTTTTAAACCTTTTTCTCTCTTACTGGGTTGTCAGTATGGCTTTAAGCTCTTAAATATCTATTACTCAGTTGTTAGCGCTTTATTTGCGGGTAAGTCTCCATACGTTCTGTCTCATATCAAAATGTTGATAGTTTAGTGGCGCTATAATCTATTTCTGACGGATTTCTTAGGCGACATGTTTAATTTTATGTCTCAATTTTGGCGAATATTTTCACCTGAAGTAGTATGGCGGCATTAGGAAATAAAAACTTGTGAGCTGGTACCTATTGTTGGGAGAAGTTGTAGTTGTACTAATTTAACGAGGAGAGTTAAGGTGGGACTGGTTTGGAAAAATTATAACGTTTATGGCAATGATGTGGGTTAGCTGGTAAGGCTTGCTGGAAAATATTTAATTGTTGTTTAACTAATTCTGCTGAATTGGTTCTAAATAAAAGCCTAATTGAACCTTGACAATTGCTTGAAGGGTGATGGTTTTGTTTGGTTTGCGTACGATGAAGATATTTTGACTATTTATTGAAAAGCTTCTCCTTTAACATAAGATGGGTTTGAAATATGAAAATATTTATGCGTGCATTGGCTTTCTGTGTTTTTTGTGTTGGATATTGTAATCAGGCATTTTCTATTGAGATTCTCGCACATAGGGGGGCGTCTGGTGAATATCCTCAAAGTACAAGGCTAGCGTTTGATAGAGCATTGGAGCAAGGTGCCGATATACTAGAGTTAGATGTTCATCTGTCGAAAGACTACTTTGTCATCATTAATCATGATTCAGACCTTAAGGATAATGTTGGGATATCTGAAAAAATTGCGGATTTGACGTTGGGTGAAATTAAAACCCTTGATGCTGGTCACGAATTCACATTAGATAATGGCAATAGCTACCCTTTTAGGGGGCAAGGACTCACCCTGTTAACTCTCAATGAATTGTTTGAGCGTTACCCGGATGGCTATTTTAATATAGAGATTAAGCCGAATGATAAGACTCTTTCTGAGACTCTTTGGCAAGTCATTGCAGATTACCGTATGGAGCAGCAAGTTACTGTTGCTAGCCAGCATAGTAAAGCCATGAAGCACTTCCGTGAACTTAGCGGGGGTCAGGTTAGAACCAGTGCAACTATAGGTGAGCTTATCGAAGCAAGTCTTGCTTGGAGTACAGGTTTTGGCTGGGCTTTTCAGCCCAAGTTTGATGTTGCACAATTGCCATATAGTATTACGACCAAGCCCTATGTGCGCTTTTTTCAGAAAAAAGGAGTGGCTGTGGACCTTTGGACAGTGAACAATGAAGACCATATTGAGCGCAGTATATCATTGGGTGTAGATGGGATTATTGGTGATTATCCAGGCCGAATTTATCGAGCGCTTGTTGATGCTGGTGAGCGTTAACTGATCACTCTATTTTTAAAGGCTATGGAAGGTTGAAATGTAATAAATTTTAAAGTGAATTGGGACCTTATTGTGTTTTGGGTGCTCTAGTGATACAAAGTTGTTCTCAAGGTGACTTCTTTGAGCCCCGATTCCAAGTGAATTAAGTTCCTTCCTGTTTGAATAGTTTGGATCCATTTGCAAATACAGAGATGCCGCATGGGTAGGCTGGAAACTGATGTATTTTGATTTTTGATGGGTGCTTAGGAGGCGATTTCTGTGTGACAATGAATCTAGCAGTGGGCGTTTTGTGTTGATCGGCTGTTTTTAGTAGTGTTTAGTTATCATAATAAGGGGAGGGGGTTAGATGTATAAAACAATTCTTTGCGCTATAGAGGCTTCCAAAGAAGGGCGCTTTGTGCTTTCTAGGGCCGTAGAACTTTCAAGGCAGCATGAAAGTAAGTTAATCGTATTAAATGTGCTTCCCTACAGTTTTTTGCCTAAGGATTATCAGCGAGAGCTTAAAGAGGATGCTATTCCGAAGTTTGAGGAGATAGTTTCAGATTTCGGTATCTCTAAGAAAAATAGACTCCTGAAAGTAGGCAAGCCCTATGAGGTGATTTGCAAGGAAGCTGAAAAAAGAAGTGTAGATTTAATCGTGCTCGGGACTCACTCTAAGAAAGGTATAAGCTCTCTAATAGGCTCTACGGCAAATAGTATCGTAAATTATGCTCATTGTGATGTGACTTTGGTGCGGATTTAATTGATGCTGAACTTATTTTTTATTGTTAGTTGAGTTATTCGATACCAAGCCTAGCCGGTGCTGTTATCTAAGTAATCGTTATGTGAGTAAATCTTAGCCGAGTAACTATTTTGATTATAGTTACTCGGCTCCGGCTGTACAATTTAAAGCGGAAATTTTAGGCCTACCACAAATCTACTCTGCTACGAGACGGAATGAGGCGGCAGTCCAGAATTTGAGCTCTCAGCTTCCTCTGCTTCCTTGAATTCATCCTCTTGCTCTGCAGAGATAGGTGCATTGCGTAGAACTAGGAAGCCGGCAACTCCGGCGATTACAGAAGCTAGTAGGATACCGGCTTTCGCCTGCACCAGAAGTTCGTACTGGGAGCTAAATGCCAGCTCGGCTATAAAGATAGACATAGTAAAGCCAATGCCGGCGAGTAATGCCACACCTACGATATGCTGAAAGTTCGCAGCCTTGGGTAGCTTGCCCCAGCCAAGTTTCCAGCCAATCCAAGTTGCGCCTACAATGCCAATTAGCTTGCCAACAACCAAGCCGCTAATGACACCAAGTGTTACTGGGTTGAGTACCGCTGCTGAACTACTAAAGCTATCGAAAGGGATGCCCGCATTAGCCAGTGCGAAAATTGGAATTACTATAAAGCCCACCGGGATATGTAAGCGGGTTTCCATACGCTGTAGGGGGGACTGAGCTAGATTTACACCGTTACCCAAGGCCATTACACGTGCATGGAGGGCATCGTTTGCAATGATCTTATCACCGGGGCGAAAGTATCGATCGAAGCTGCGGATAATATCTTTAACAAAGGTGCTGAACGCTACGGGATCATACTTTGGCTTGGCAGGTAGTGCCATTGCCGTAATTACGCCTGCTAGAGTGGCATGAACGCCTGCCTTGTAAAGTCCGTACCAGAGCAAAATACCGGTAAAGACGTAGGCAGAGGAGCGGCGAACCCCGGCGGCATTGAGTAAGCCCATGATTGCAACTAGAAATCCGGAGGCCATTAAAGCGGTAGTGTTCACTTGCTCTGTATACCAAATAGCAATTACAAGAATTGCTCCTAGGTCATCTACAATGGCTAGGGCTACCAGAAAAGTTACTACAGCCCTTGGTACTCTGTTTCCTAGTAATGCTATACAGCCCACGGCAAAAGCGATATCAGTAGCCATAGGGATACCCCAACCGCGTTCTGCGATGTCGCCACTGTTTAGGGAGCTATAAATCAAGGCTGGAACTACCATGCCGCCAACCGCTGCCATTACGGGCAGGACTGCTTGGCGTAGATCTGAAAGTTCTCCAACTAAAAATTCACGTTTAAGTTCTAACCCTACCAGGAAAAAGAAGATGGCCATTAGGCCATCATTAATCCAATGATGTAGTGATAAAGAAAGCACCCAGTCACCAGTGCCAATGCTGACTGGCATGTGCAGCAGGTGCTTGTAAGCATCCTGTAGGGGGGAGTTGGCAACAATCAGTGCAACCATTGCAGAGAGCATCAGTAAGATACCACTGCTGCTTTGGCGATGGATAAATTCTTCGAAAGGTGTAACCAGGCGGCCAAAGGCCTCCTCTAGCGGTGCCTCAAAGACTTTTCCTTTACGAATTTTGAACCTATCCAGAACACTTTTTGCCATCGGCTAATTGCCTCCTTTTATTAAGCTAAGCCACACCAAATGCAGGGCTATTTTATGCCTGTTCAGACCAGAGGTTATCATGGTCGTAGTGTCATTTTCTATATTTGACGTTTTTTATTGAGTTGGGTGTTTCTGGGTTTAGTTTTGGAAATAGGTAGAGAGATAGGCATATCTTGCTTACGAATAGGCACTAAGTAAGCACAATTTTATATGTATGATATTGCTTGCATATGCAATTGGAGAGTGAAGTATGGCATTCACTAAAAGATAATTTCCCTTTTGAATATTAGCTAATTATTAAAGGGTTTATCTCACCTTATAACTTTTTAGGGTTATTTTTTGCTAACCCTCTTTTAGGTTGTGTCATAGTCCTTGCGTGGCACTTCTATGTGCGGGATGCGGAATGTTTAAAGGTATAATTGTATATGCTTGAATAATGTCATTAGAAGAAATAAGGCTAGATTCATAACGTAATATTTAATTGTTCATATGTGTTGTAACTGCAATATAGAATGCAATGAGATAATGCTGCGTGATATGCTTTAATTGCTATTTGGTTAATACTGATTGTTGTTTAATGAAACTTATTTGAAAGTGCACAGTATTGAGGCATTGAATTTATGATGCTCTCAATAGAATTATAATCATTATCAAATTTAGGTTAAATCTATTTGCTGGCCCACAACAGTCAATGGAAAAATAGTCTCTACTTCTCGGCCAGGGAAAAGGCGCTTTTCCTAAGGGCTTAATACCTCAAATTTTCTCTTTTTGATGCCACTGTTCTTTCTTGAGGTCGAAATTTAGAATTAAGTGGCCAGAGGTACTTATGCACATCCACCACTATATGTGGTTGAATATGCTATAAGCAAAGTCTTTACGCTAATGCTTCAAATGCCTGATAATTGGCCGTCTAGCCTCTGGGGGGTGGTTTCCTGCGAACCTCTCACTGAAGAGGGAATAGGAATTGAATCAAAATCTTGGAGTGATCGGTGACGACAACAGTTGAACGCAAGGCGACCAATGTACATTGGCATGATGGCGATGTAACTCGTGACAACAGGGCCAGTATTCTTGGTCACAAAGGCGTGACCCTTTGGTTCACCGGCCTGTCGGGTTCCGGCAAGAGCACGGTAGCAGTAGCAGTTGAGAAGGCTTTGGCTGCGCGTGGTGTCCTGAGCTATCGCCTGGATGGTGACAATATACGTCTGGGTATCAACTCCAATCTAGGCTTTTCTGCTGAAGATCGCCAAGAAAATATCCGTCGTGTAGGTGAGATTTCTAAACTGTTTGCGGACACTGGGATTGTGGTTCTCAGTAGCTTTATTAGTCCATATCGAGAAGATCGCGATATGGTTAGAAAGATGCATGAGGATGGCAATCTGCCTTATTTGGAGGTGTTTGTAGACTGTCCACTGGAGGAGGCAGAATCTCGTGACCCTAAAGGCCTTTATAAAAAGGCTCGTGCGGGTGAAATTAAGGGTTTTACTGGAATTGATGACCCATATGAAGCGCCTATTTCCCCTGAGTTGCGTCTCAATACGGCAGAAATGACCTTGGAACAAGAGGTGGAAGTGATTATTTCTACCCTGCAAGAGAAAGGTCTTATTGCCAAGGATTAAGCTGAATTTTTTGAGGCATATTAGAAGGGAAGCCTGACGGGCTTCCTTTTTGTCTTTGCCTGATTTGTTGGGCTACTTGGTTCGATATTTCTGATACATCCTTCCTATAAGTCCTCCCCGGCGCCAACTGTCGGTTGACCTCTTTATCCCTTCATATACTCAAGCTGTATCACTTGGTGAAGTTGACAGCTGTGGAGGCGTTTATGTCGACAAGGGGAGCTTGGTTTCTCTCTGTATTTTTCTTGGCGCTGCTCGGAGTGCTGGGGGTAGTCGCTTGGATCGCGTATGCGAAATTGCCAAAAGTACATGGTAAAGCAGATGCTCCAGTAATAGGGGTGCCGGCTGGAGCTCTTGATTATGCTTCTACACCGGCTTATGCGGGGCCTCACCCTAGAATGATGTCACGCCCGCCTGAGTATTTCCCATTCCCTATCTCAATTGGTGAGGTTGGACCAGTAGAAACGTTATTTACTGGCCCCTCAAAGTACCCCTTCTTTTGTGGTCGTAATGCGATCACCGATAAGCAGCCATTGGTTGATAACCAAGCTAAGGAGGGAGTCCCAGTTTTTGCTTTAGGTTCAGACGGGAAGAAAACCAAAGAGGTGATTGGTTATAGCCGAGACTGTAGCCATGCAACGGAGGTAACGTACTTCTATAGGAGCACAACGGATGGAAGCTTTTATTACCTACATGAAGCACGTAACGATATTGATAAGGTAACAGTAAATGGCCGCCAAGTAGATTTTATTGTCCGTGTCGAAACAGGCACGATTAACCGGCATCATTATGCTATTGCAGCTCTGCGAGGAGACGGCGAAACTGCCGAAAAACCAAATGCCAGCAATTGGAACCGGCGTTTGATCTATCAGTTTCGTGGGGGAGTAGGTATAGGTTGGCGCCAAGGTAATTTGAGCAAAGGAGATGTGACAACTCGGCGAATGGACCAGTTGGCTCGAGGATATGCCATCGTTTACTCGACGGCGAATCAAACCAGAAATCACTATAACTTATGGTTGGCAGAGGATACGGCACGGCGCCTAAAAAAACAGTTCCAAGCACTCTATGGTGAGCCCATGTATACGGTTGGTATCGGTGGCTCGGGAGGTGCTATTCAGCAGTACATCTTGGCGCAAAATGCACCGGGGCTACTGGATGCGGCGATACCACTTTACTCCTATCCAGATATGGTAACCCAGACTATCTATGCCTTTGACTGTGAGCCTTTAGAGTATTTCTTCGATGTCCTGGATGCTAACAACCCCCGCTGGCAGGATGTTGAGGAACGTCAACGGATACAGGGGTTGGCTGCGAACCCTGAAGCGGATAGCCGCTTTAAGCTGATTACTTTAGCCGCTGGTTTGTTTGATGGCCGTTATAGGGGACGACCTAGCGGTGCAACTGAATGTGTAGAAGGTTGGCGTGGTTTGGTGCCACTGGTAAATAACCCAAACTTTGTACACTTTTTTAAAAGTTTTTCCGGTGATTTGCCGGATAGAGTGCATTGGACACATTGGGAAAATCTTCGCCAGTTCTATGGTGCTGCTGAAAATGGCTATGCGAATACAACCTGGGATAATGAAGGGGTTCAGTATGGGTTGAAAGCGTTGGTTGATGGAGAGATAAGCATCGATAATTTCTTAAAAATCAATGCTGCAATAGGTGGGTGGAAAGCCCCGCAGAATCAGTCGCAAGAAAAGCTCTGGTTTCTCAATGGTGGGCTTTTTCCTGTGCGCCTTTCAGTATGGAGTGAGCAAAATTTAAACATGGGGACTCTGGCGAGCCCAGCTAAGCGTAGCCGCGCGGATATGGAGGCAATCAAGGGGATTTATAGGTCTGGTCATGTTTTCCTTGGGGATGTAGAAATTCCGATAATTGATATGCGCCACTATCTGGACGAAGAACCAGATATGCATCACAGCTCGGCTTCTTTTTCGACTCGAGAGCGTATCCGGAGGGCCCGTGGCCACGCTGACAATCAACTGATCTGGATGAGTCACAAAGACTACAACCCATTGGATGATGCACTTGATCTGGTCGACCGGTGGATGCAAAACATCATTAATGACCCTGCTAAAGGTGTAGTTGGTAATCGACCTGAGGATGCCAGTGACCAATGCTTTGATAGCGAAGGTAATGTACTAGCATCAGGATCTGATGTTTGGAATGGAGACTGGAACCGCCAGTCGAAAGGGAAATGTATGCGGGAATACCCTGCCCACAGCACCTCAAGGCAGGTAGCCGGAGCACCAGTGACTGATGACATCTTTAAGTGCGCGCTTCAGCCGGTGGAGAGGGCTCTTGCAAAAGGCGTCTATGGCTCTCATACGGAAGAGATATCAGGTCGTCTCGATGACTTACGCCGTATCTTTCCAACAGGGGTATGCAACTACAATGAACAGGATTTGGCCCGCCCAAGAGAGCAGTTGATTCCTAAAGAGGTCCCAGTGCGAATCGCGGGTCATTTAATTGACCCAGACTATCGACAGGGCAAGCTATTGCAGGAGGCAAGTGTTGGGGAGGAGGAGATGCAACCGGTGTCTGTACCACCGGAAAGCATGCCCGATGAATAATAGTGGGACTTGGCGCGAAAATTATTGACAGGAAATTTTATTCCAGTAATATGCGCCTCGCTCAGGGGGCAAGGCCCTGAAAGAAGATGAGCAGCGGGTGGTTAGCTCAGTTGGGAGAGCGACGGCCTTACAAGCCGTAGGTCACAGGTTCGACCCCTGTACCACCCACCAACTTCCTAAATGGAAGTTTACTACCGAGGACCGGTAGTTCAGTTGGTTAGAATGCCGGCCTGTCACGCCGGAGGTCGCGGGTTCGAGTCCCGTCCGGTCCGCCAGATACGATAAAAGGCCCGTACATATGTACGGGCCTTTTTTATTTGTGTGTGTGGCGAAGTGGCAATTAGTTCTGAGAATCTTTGGAGCTGCGCCTTGCTTGGCCCCTTAAGGTTATTTGAGGTGAGTGGCACAACTCTTTTTCCTTGTGCTCAAGCTTGCGGTAGTTGGCGGGAAGGAAGGAGTTTGCAGCAGGTATGTTACCCTCAGCATTCTGCGCTAGGGGGGGCTCTTCATCTCGTCCATATGATCTCTGGCTAAGTGCCGAGCACTAACCTAATACGGAGGGCGTTAGACTCTATCGTATTGCTGGCTCTGGATGGGTTGGGATGCACACTTTGCTCGTGAACTTTTTTTGTGGGGGGGGGATTGTGTCTTTATCGGTAAAGGGCTGCTTTTATGGAGTAAACCCTGTCAAACTGCCTCTTTTTAAAGGGGTTGGAGATACGTGACAGTTTCCTACCTGACAACTCTTGATCTGGATGCTTTCACTGAGGCTGCGCGCGCGATTCCTTACCAAAAGGTCCGAAGTAATCTTTTTCCGGGAGTTGAGGTTTGGATTCGTCGTGATGACCTGCTGGACCCACTTATTTCAGGTAATAAAGCGTATAAGCTCATTTTTAACTTGATTAAAGCGAGGGAGCTGGGTGTCGAGACGCTAATCACTTGTGGTGGAGCATGGTCAAATCACTTGCATGCCACTGCTGCTGCTGGAGCGCGGTTTGGCTTTCGCACAATTGGTATTGTTCGAGGTGAGCGCCCACCGGTGCTTAGTGCCATGCTTCAAGATGCCGAGCGCCTCGGTATGAAATTTATATTCGTGTCCCGTGAATTATACAGGCAGCGCAGCCAGTCAGACTTTCTCAATCGCGTTGGTGTTGGCTCTGCTATTGGGGCCTATTTCCCGGAAGGTGGGGCAAATCTTGCCGGGGTAAGAGGAGTCCATTTACTGGGGGAAGTTATTGAGGGAACTGTCCCCATCAACTTTGACCAGCTTTGGGTGGCCTGTGGAACTGGACTAACACTGGGCGGCTTAAACTCTTCCATAAGTAGCTTTCCTGTACATGGTGTTGAGGTGCTAAAAGCGGGAGGCTCTGTTCGTCGAGCTGCCTGGCATTGGTTCGCGGCGTTATCACAATACAATACATCAGGCCTCAAAAAGAAAAACGCAGGTGAGGTTGATCTGACTGATGAGTTCCATTGTGGAGGATATGGTAAGTACCCCATTCGACTACAGGAGTTTCACCGGGCATTTGAGATGCAAGCTGGGATCCCTCTAGACCCTATTTATACTGCCAAGCTGCTGTATGCGATTTCGCAGAAAGCTAACGAGGGTCATTTCAGCTGTGGCACCAGGATCTTGGCGCTCCACTCCGGCGGACTACAGGGTCGACGTGGATTTCAACTAGGCCGCTAGACTAAAAATTCCCTTCTTCGTATGGTAATTTCCCCTACCCCGGGTGTGTTTGTTCGACTCTAAACGCAAGCTAAGGCATAATCTCCTGTCACTTTTTGAGAAGCTTTTCCCGCCGTCGTGTAGTACCAGCTTCGATGTCTGAAAGGTAAAGTATCAATCGCAAGGCCCAGGCTCGGGCACCTGAGAGGGAGCGGTGTCGGAATTTCAAAATATCGGTCTGATCGGCCGCACAGGAAGTGATAGTGCTGTGCTTTCACTCAAACGCCTTATGGCTTTTCTTGAGCAGGAGGGCTACGCCGTCGTGTTGGAGAAGGATACTGCAACAGCAGTATCTGCCAACAAGGCACGTGTCTCTTCAAAAGAGAAGTTAGGCGAACTTTGCGACTTGGTCATTGTAGTAGGTGGCGATGGCAGCCTACTCGCAGCTGCTCGTGCTTTGGCAAAATTCAGTGTGCCCTTACTCGGTATTAACCGCGGCCGTTTAGGCTTTCTCACTGATATCACCCCGGATGAGGTTGAACGAAAAGTCGGGGAGGTTTTGGCTGGCAAATATATGGCCGAAAGCCGCTTCTTGCTGGATATGTCTGTGGCGAGAGGCGGTAAGCCGGTTGACAGGGGCACTGCATTAAATGATGTCGTCCTACACCCAGGTGAATTTATCCGTATGATTGAATTTGACCTTTACATTGATGGTCAATTTGTCTATACGCAGCGCTCTGATGGGCTCATCATTTCTACGCCGACAGGTTCGACAGCGTATGCACTGTCGGGTGGAGGCCCGATCATGCATCCAAAACTCGATGCAATTGTCTTGGTCCCGCTAAACCCACATACCCTGAGTAGCCGCCCGATCGTTGTAGAGGGCAGCAGTGAATTTAAAATCATTGTGGGAGGGCAGAATATCACTAAGCCTTATGTAACTTGTGATGGACATGATCAGATAATTACTGAGCCAGGGGATGTGATCCGTATTCATAAAAAACCGCACCGATTAACGCTGGTGCACCCCTTGGAGCATAATTTTTACGAAACTTGCAGGTCGAAACTTGGTTGGGCCGAGTAAATTAAAAAATTACAAGTTATAAACAAATGAGAGGTATCAGTGAGAGTTATTACATTTGGGACTTTTGATGTATTTCACATCGGCCATGTAAATATCCTTGAAAGAGCGAAGGAATTAGGGGCTTACTTAATCGTAGGCGTCTCCTCTGATGCTTTGAATATCAGCAAGAAGGGGCGCCCACCAATATATAGCCAGGATGACAGGATGAAAATTGTTGAGTCACTTCATTGTGTAGATGAAGTTTTCTTAGAGGAGTCGCTTGAGCTTAAAGGCGATTATATTAGGCAATTTAATGCCGATATACTAGTTATGGGAAATGATTGGGAAGGTAGGTTTGATCACTATTCAAGCTTATGCAAAGTTCGCTATTTTCCCCGGACAGAAGGAATATCAACAACTCAGGTGATAGATTTAGTTAAGGAGCGAGCATAGGCAAAGAGTGCCGTTTATAAGAGAAGTTTAGAGTGAGAGCTTTTAAAGATAGTAAATTGCGAGTATGGGTCCGGCGAAAAGTTACTCTTAAGTCTTGGCTCTTAAAAGTTGTGGGGAGGATTGCGCGAACTGATGAAGTAGTCTTTATAGATGTGCCGGGCCTAAATGATCTATATAAATCATTTTATCCAGTTTTCAAATCAAAGTACTTTCTTTACAATAGGAAATTAAATTTTCGAGAAGAATTCAGAATTGCTCGTGCGAAAGTTATAGTTTCTTCATGTGGAGCAGTAAAAAGAGAGGTTAACTGGGGGGGGAGAAGAATAGAATTATGGCATGCAAGTGGTGCAATTAAAAAAATTAGGAACTATTCATATGCGAAAATAAGAGAGGACTATTTGGTAGCAGCTCCCTCTCAATATCTTTGCCAACTATATAGCTCTTCATTTGGGGCAGTTGCCGATAATGTTTTGGCAATCGGGCACCCAAAAACTGATAAGTACTATTTAAGTTCAGTAGTGGAGCAGAGGTCTGGTTTTATTTTTAAAAAGTACCCTCAGCTCCGCGATAAAAAATTATATCTTTTTGCGCCTACGTTCAGGAAGAGCTTAAACGGAATCGCTTACTATTCCACTTCGATTGACTTCCATCAGCTGGCAGATCGATTAAAAAGTAATGAAGTCGTAATTGTTAAGCTTCATCCGCTTGTCCTTAAAAGCATGGGGCAGCATAACATTCCTGAAGTAAATAATAAAATTGTACATTTGCCAGAGGAGCATATTGATGACCTGCTAATGGTAGCAAATGTGATTGTGTCAGATTACTCATCAATAATTTTTGATAGTGTTCTTTTAAAAAAGCCGATTGTATCCTTGGCGGAAGATATTGATGATTATCAGATGTCATCTGGCCTTGCCCTAGATTACAGGGTTGAAATACCATTTACTATTCTTGAAAAAGCCTCTGACGAGTTTCTTATTCAATGTCTAAGGGCGGCAAAAGTGAATGAAAGGCGCTATGAAGATTTTTCTCTTAAATATCTAGATGCTTGCGATGGAAAATCTGTAAAAAGAGTGCTGAAGTGCGTCTCGCAGCTTCTTGGTAAGGATGTGATGTTATCAAAAAGTGTAAAGTGCTAACTTCAAAGGCATTTGAGTGTTGAAAAAGTAAAATGAATTGTGAGTTTAAAGAGGTTTTAAAATTTTTGTATGAGGCATAAGTTACTACCACTGATCGCTTTAGGTTTGCAGAATTACAAGCCGATTGATAGTCGCTTAAGAAAGTTTAAAATATATAAATTATTCTCAGAAAAGGCTCATGCTATATACTGGGATTTTATGAAAAACATGCATAGTATCTCGCAATACTATACAGATATCTATCATGAAACAAATGTTGATCCAAAATTAGTTGTATTTGAAAGCTCTTGGGGACATAAGGTTTCTTGTAATCCATACGCTGTATTTAAGGAAATGCTTAATCGAGAAGAGTATCGAGCGTTTGAGTTCGTATGGTCAGTAATCGATGGGGCTGTTGTGCCTGCGGAGATTAAAGAATCTCGCAGGGTAAGAATTGTAAAGAAAGAAAGCAGAGAATATGCCAAGGTATTACTTGAAGCAGGTATTCTGTTTAGCAATGGTACCCTTCCAGATTATTTTATCCGCAAGCCTGATCAAATTTATATTAATCTATGGCATGGTACGCCTATAAAGCATATGGGACTAAAGGCTGACCCAAATTTAAAATCGGCGTCTAATGTCCAGAGAAATTTCCTTCAAGCAAGTTCAATACCCCTGGCATCGCCGTATGCTGTAGAAAAAACACTTTCTCCCTCTGGTGCAGAAAGGTTGATACTTCCTCGAGCTGAGGTATTGGGCTCACCAAGGATTGATTTAACTTTGTCTGCCGACTCTGTTACCGTAAAGAAAGAGCTTGGCTTTTCGGGGGAGGATACGGTTATTCTATATGCTCCGACTTGGAGGGGGAAAATTGGAGGGATCTCCGATTCTGTAAATGAGATTGAACGAGTGGTAGCTGCTTTAGAAAGAGGCCTTCCAAGTGGTTATAAAATAATTGTATCAATTCATAATTTCCTCAAGAGTAAGTTGAAATCACTCCCCGTGGGTGTAAAGCTCGTGCCAGATAATCTCGATATGAATTATATGCTGGCAGGTATTGACTGCTTAATTTCCGATTATTCAAGTATTTTTGTTGATTATTTTGTTCTTGATAGGCCTGTCATACTCTATACACCTGATCGTGGGAAGTATGAAGAAGAGCGAGGCCTTTATTTGTCACTTGAGGCGCTACCTGTAAATTTGACTGGCTGCACATCAGACCTACCAAAGCTCGTGATTGAGGGTCGTAAACCGTCAGAGTTTGATTCGTATGAAGAAATGGTTAGCAAGTTAATACCAATAGAGGATGGTTATGCTTCATCGCGTGTATTGGACTTAGTTTCAAGTTTAAGGAGTGAAAGTAAAGAAGTTAGAGGTGTTACAGCTCCAGATAGAAAAACACGTTTGTTATTTTATACTGGTGGGCTCCATGCAAATGGGATAACAACTTCATTGATTAATCTGCTGTCAGGCCTGGACTATGATCGCTTTGAAGTCGTTGTGCTAGTAGATTCTGCTACTGCCCAAAACGATAAAGTAAAAAGGCAGATGTTTGATTTTATTGATCAAAGGTGTCAGATTATTCTTAGGACACCTGGGATGAAGGTAACTAGAGAAGAAGCTAAAGTACTATACAGGTTTGAGCATTTTGATGGCCCCCTTAAAGAGTCTGATGAGAATCTATTAAGGCGGAGTTTTGAGAGAGAATTTCGACGAATTTTTAGTGAAACCAAATTTGACATTGCTGTAGAGTTTGGAGGGTACTCTCATTTTTGGGGGTTAATAATTGCTAGTTCCCAAGCCAAAAGAACTGTTATATATCAGCATAGCGATCTTTACGCTGAGTTTAAAAGTCCAAATAAGTCTCACTCTCAGTTAAAAAATTTATTTAAGACTTATAAATACTTCGATACATTTGTTGCGGTCTCTGAGAGCCTTCAGTATGTCAATGAAAAAACTTTAGCTAATTTTTACCCTGATAACGCAAGCATTACTTATGCAAGAAATGCTATAGATTTTAATAAAATTAGAAGCAAAGCAATAGCACCGTTAGCTGTAATATCACAAACGGCAGCACTGCTAGCGCAAGATAATACCCTTAAAAAATTTATCTGTGTTGGACGTCTGTCACCAGAAAAGAATCATAGTCGATTGCTAAGGGCTTTTAAGCATGTCCTGTCAGATGAGCCAAACTCGGTTTTATTTGTTGTGGGTGAAGGCTCGCTAAAGAGCCAGTTGATTTCTGAGGCTATACATCTTGGCATTGATGATCACGTTGTATTTACTGGTAGATTGCCTAACCCGTACCCCTTGCTTGCCATTAGCGATTGTTTAGTTTTGCCATCCGATTATGAAGGGCAAGGAATGGTACTGCTTGAAGCATTGACTCTTGGCGTGCCATGTGTTGGTACCGATATAACAGGTATACGCTGTGTTCTAAAAAATGGAATTGGGAGCTTAACTGACCTGACGGCCTCCTCTTTAGCAGAAGGGATGCTAAAAACGATCAGGCAAGAACCTAATAGCCCTCAGGGCTTTTCTATTGAGGAGTATTCTGAAGAAGCGCTTAATGAGTTTTATGAGAATGTTTGTGGCTTGAGTGCTTTTAATCTTGGTAGTTCTTTAAGGGGTAATGTTCAAGTTCCTACAAAAATTAATGATCTTTGCTGTTAAGTCTACAGCCCAATCTTTATGCTCTAAAAGAGTTAAATATAAACTAGCAGAAGTAGATAGGGTCTTATTGTATTGAGTACATGTGTAAAAAATGGGTTTGTTTGTTACTGTAGGTTAATAGGGTAATTTACTCCGTTTTCAATCTCCGAAGGGGGGGGATCCCCCCCTAGAATAATCTATAATAGTTCAGGCTTAATCTGACAGTTACCGGTTTTTTCCGAAGGTGCTCTGTCAGGTCAAATTCAGTTTACGAATTTCTCCTTCCAGATCTTTTTACCCACTGCAAGCAGTATACTATCAAAAATACCAGCCACCGCAGCAGACTTTCTTAATGACTACGTATTACCCTTTTACGCCATGCATGATCTACCGGTGCTGCGTATTCTAACTGACCGTGGTACTGAATATTGTGGCAAGCTGGAGCAGTATGATTATCAGTGATACTTGGGCGTCAACGAGTTAGGACATACCAAGGCAAAAGCCAGACGCCTACAAACGGACGGTATCTGTGAAGGCTTTAATAAAGTCATTTTGCTAGAGTTCTACCAGTTCTCATTACGCCGAGAGATCTATGGGTCAATAGAAGAACCACAAATGAATCTGAACGAATGGCTCGCATATTACAGTGGTGATCGCACTCATCGGGGTAAAAAATGTTGTGGCCGCACACCGATGATAACCCTTAAGGAGGGTAAAAGTATCAGGAAGGAGAAATTCGTAAACTGAATTTGACCTGACAGAGCACCTTCGGAAAAAACCGGTAACTGTCAGATCAAGTCTGAACCACTGCATCTAAATCGGTAACCCTTTTTAAAAGAGTGGCATACTGGGTTGGTTCGGGTAATAATTAAATATCCTTAGAAGCTATTTTTTTTATACCTAGCAGGCGATAAATTCCAGAAATAAGTTCCACACCATTATTTGAGCCTATGCTCTTCCAAATTAGAAGCTTCATTGCCCTCTTGACTTGAAGCATAAAGTGTGACGGTGCGTGGAGTGTTGTTTTATTTGTATTATGGGGGATGTTAACTTGTGAGAATTTTACTCCAAGCAGGTAGGATTTTTTGGAAAATAGAGGGAGCGCCCTAGAATTAAACTTTCCTTGAATCCCTTGCTCGGGTATGCGAATTTTTTCGAATTTAACCTTGGTGGTGATAGTAATTTCATCCCCATTTCTGTTCACTGATTTTGTTGAAAACTGGCCAAATGAATAAAATTCATTGATAAGATAATTGAGGAACTTATAAACACGATTTCTATCTGGTTCCCACTCCCTCGAAATAAGTGCCGCAGCTTCTTCTGGGGTTTCAGCCTTACTGCATATTCCTTTATGATAATAGAACGCATCACCAACAGAAACAACGTTCTTAAATCTTAGAATAGATAACAATCCAACTCCTGAGTTTAGAAGGAATACTGAGTCAGCAGCATCGATTAAATCATATATATTTTCTAGGTCGCAGTTAATAACATTGTGATTGACTTCAAATGGGTATGTAGGGTTTTTTTCAAGCGGGTGTGTTTTAATAAGAAATACCCACTCCTTAAGTGACTTGGATACAGTGTCCACCCATGTATAGAAGTCAGAATATCTTCTTAGCGGCCCCTTGAAAAATTCGCAAACAGTATCACCCGGTCTTTGAAGGGGTACAAGGCATATCTTTTTCCCATTTATTCGGTACTTATTTTTAATATACTCCGGCCCCATTTTTTTTGGCTGCTTTTCAAGGTAGCCTCCCTGTTGTATTTCGTTTTTACAATACTCAGTAACTGATAAAATTTCGACATCAGATAGTTCTCTGTCCCAGTTTTTTTCGTGATATGAAGTGCTGTCAGCATTGAATCCATTCATATCAAAGAAAACGGCTCCAGGGAGTGCTCCTCTCTCGTATACAATGTATGGTATTTCTTCATTCCTACAATATCTATAGATGTTTAATCTTTGTTTGTTTGCGTATGGATTGTGAAAAAATACTTGATCTATTTTTTTCTTTGATATGTGCTCTTTAAGCTCTGTTTCTGTTTCAAAAAATGATTCACGTTGGTAATCAACATGCCCAAGAGAGGGTATGACTTCTCTTATACTCTCAGTAAACTCACTGCCTTCAACTCCAAGAAATAGGGTTCTTTTTTCATTGTAGGGTATCGGTGGCAGCCAGCAACTACATTGATTGTCATGTTCTAACATACACTGCTTTAACAGGTTCTTGTTTTCCTTTGACTTCCTTATATAGTCACTAGACTCTTTTTCCCGCTCATGCCATAGATGAGCAATAAATATGCCATCTAATGCAGTTTCATCTCCATACTTTCTATACCAGGATCTGAATCCAGAGTAGCTTTGCGTATTCCAGTGTCCGTCGTTACTGTATATATTTGATGGTCTTGGAAATCTTGGGTTATTACTATACGCTCGGTAGAATAGTTCGAAATCTTCACAGCCATGCCCTTGGAATCTTGGATCATGTCCCCCGAGGGCACAGTAATAGTACCGATTAAAAACAGCAACTGATGAACTGGCAGCGTAAAACTCTATTCTTTCATCTCCAGTTTTCATGCTGTCTTGGAGATAGATTTTTCTGTTTTCAGGCGTGTTGCTTATATACTCTTTAGATGCGCTGTCGGATAAATATATACATGGGATATTGATAACTTCATCTATCCCATCGCTGAATCTCTCATTAATAAGTATTTCGAGGTCTTTATAAAAATTTGCATACGGGAGTAGATCTATATCCTGGAAAAGGATATATTTTGCTGTTGATATCTTTGCACCGTGATTGCGTGCTTTTCCGATTGAAAAGGTTTCATTTGCGGTATTTATGTAAGAGTATAAGGCGCCATACTTAATGCAAATATCTTTTGCTTTACTTGAGGCTTCCGCATCACTACCAGAATCGACAAGGATAAAACGAGCATCTTGGTAGGTGAATTCACTTAGAACTGTTTCCAAATTAATTAGACAATTGTCTCGCAGTGGGCTATATCTGAACGGAATTATTACATCGAGGAAAATCGTTTGATTCATGGTAGCTCCGAGTGTTGATTACTGGGACATTACCATTGAATTGTTTCTGTTGGGTTTCGATTTTATTTAAAAAATTATAATGTTTTGTTTCAGAAAAATCAGGTTTGTGTTATTTTTAATTTAACTTGTTTTTTATCCATATCTTAAAAGCAGAAAAAATAATACCGGATAGAGGGTAACATGAGTATCTCTGATCTTTGATGGCCGATATTAGCTTGTTAAAAAATGAGCTTCTTGATACTGTAAGATTTTTTTGCTTTTGTAAAAGCAAGTGAAGGAGCTCTTCCTGGCCTTCAATTGAGAAAGTATGATGGGTAAGTATAGTTTTATCCAGCTCTGTTTTAATGATGGCGTTAGCTCCAGAAAAAACCCCATCCCCTACTGCGTAAACAGGTTTGTCGTATATCAATGATTCAAGTAAAACAGTACTGTTTATCCCCAAAACACAACTAGATTTTGATATCAATTGATGTAGTGGGGTTTCGTTATCGAGCTTTATTCGGCTATTTGGGGGGAGGAGGTTAAATGGTGGGGTGCGGTCAAGAGGGTGCTGGCGTGCAATAATATCTATATTGGGGGCTACATGTGATTCGGCCCACTCAAGAAAGTTTTTCATAGTGGAAAATGGAGAAAACTTTGTAATGTTTGTGTCTGTTTCTAACTGGAGGGGAATAAACAGATATCCATTATCAGAGATATCATTATCCCCAAATTTTTCCCTATATGACACTTTCCACTGTCTTACGTTTTGCCGCTCTTCCGAACTGATAGTTTTTGGTTTTGTAATAGAGATTGAGCTTTGCGCATTTACTCCAAGGGGGTCTTCATAGTAAGTGCCCGACTGTGGAAACCAGCCGGCTTCTAAGAAGGAAAATTTCTGATTTGGGTTTATATCGCGAGCAAGATTTATAAAGTCCTGTTGGTAATGGGGTAGCCCATTCCAAATTATTATCTTTTCCGGTTTATAGCTTTCTATTACTTTATGGAAGCAGTTCGCTCGATAGCTTTTTATTTCTCTTAGGGTTTTATTTGGGTTCGCTTCGAATTGCTTCGCTAGAGTTTTGCTTCTAGGTAGGGAGATAAAGTTTAATCCGCTTGTTGCAATCTTTGCTTTTACTATGTTTGTGCAGTTTACACTGTGTGGTTGATTGATGTGGTTTCTACTAAAAAGTTGTACTTCCTCTTCAACCAATAGCAAAATATTATTTCCAAGTTCGGTTTCTTTACGCGCAATTGCTAAGATTACATCTGCACGTTGAATATCTGGCATTGGCTCGTATATAAGAACACGCATTACTTTTGTGACTCTTCATAGCATGCTACTACATCTTTGCTATCACCGTATTGGGCGACAACACCACCTTCAATCCATATGGCTTTGTTACAAAGCCGCTTAACAGTTTCTGCAGAATGAGAAACCAAAACCACAGTGTCTCCTGAGGTAATTTTTTCCCTCATTACTGCCTCTGACTTTCTTCTAAACCTAGAATCACCGACTGCTAAAATCTCATCAATCAGTAAGATATCAGATTTCAAATGAATAGCGACAGCCATTCCAAGTCGTTGTTTCATACCTGTAGAGTAGTTTTTAACAGGTTGGTCAAAAAACTCTTTAAGCTCGGCGAATTCATTAATTTCATCTAGTTTACTGACGATGAAATGCTTTTTCAGGCCCATCATCATGCCGCTGATAACTGCGTTTTGGCGGCCGGAAAGGTTTTGGTCGTAGCCAACAGTCAGTGAGAGCAGCGCAGTTCTGTGACCATGGTTGATCACTTTACCACCATCTGGTTTTATAATGCCGTTTAACAGGCGAAGTAAGGTGCTTTTCCCTGCGCCATTACGGCCGAGAACCCCAAGTGAGTCGCCCTCATATAGTTCGAAGCTAATATCTTTCAATGGGCTGTAAACATTGGTTGTACGGGTAAATGGAATTCCTGAGCGATAGGTCACCCGTACATTGTTTAAGCTAATGGCTGGCTTCTTGCTTCCACTCATCGTTGCATCAGTGCTCTTGCGAATACGGGATTTAGCTTTCTCATTATCAACCTAGCTAGGGCATAAAGTGATATAGCTGCGCAGGTGTAGATTGCCAAACTAGATACGTTAGGTATTTGGTTGTACATCAATATGTCGCGGTAGCTCTCAATTACCCAGATCATTGGGTTGTAAGCAAGAATATCTTGAATGTTTTCTGGTAATGAGCTGATGGTATAGAGGATTCCTGAGCCATACATACCGAGTCGCAGCAAATGGGGAATCAGATTAGAGAGATCTGGTACAAATGGAATGAGCGCGCTGGCGATCAGGCCACAGGCATAGTTGAGCAGGAACTGTATCGTAAGGATTAATGGAAGGTAGATGTAACTCCATGTGGGTGGATACCCCATTACCCATAACCCAATGAGCAGTAGCATAAACACAATACTGAACTTGAAGGTGTCCATAACGATATTAATCGATGGGAGTACTACTTTGGGGAAGTTGACTTGGCTGATCAGTGCATGATTTTGAGTGATTGCGGCTGAGCAGTGGCTGACACATTGGGCAAACCATTGCCAAACTACCAATCCCACAAGAAGGAAGGGGACAAAATCATCTGTTCCCCTTTGAAATACAACAGCAAATATAAAGTAATAGATCGCCATCGAAAAAATTGGCTCTATTATCCACCAGAGGAAACTCAGGTAGGTTTTTGAGGCTTCAGATCGTAAATTACAGAGCGCCTTGTAAAAGACGATGTCTCTATGATGTTTTTGTAGAAAGATCACGGGGTTAAAACACTGTTTGGTATTCGGATAAAACTTTCTCAGAAACTGCTTTCGAGGACAATCCCAAAGTAGGGGAACCTATTTTCGATATGTCTTTTCTAGCCATATCTAGCAGTTCTTTCAATTGGTTCGCATCATTAACAGAGAAAATGGCGGCCGGAGAAAGTAGTTCTGCACAACCAGGGATATTAGAAGCAAGTACGGGCTTCTTTCTGGCGGCTGCCTCAAGTAACACTTGAGGTTGATTTTCCGGTGAGTTGCTAGGTATTACTAACAAGTCCAGAGAGTCTAGGAAATCTTTGCTCTGTGATTCGCAAAGCTCACCGACATACTCGGTAATTTTATAGGAGTTTAGGCACTGTTCGGCATAGCGTTGGTCGGAAATTCTTCCTGCGACCTTGAGTTTTATTTTTGAATCGCTAAGAGTATTTAGCGCATGGGTAAGAGTATGCAGGCCTTTGTGAGGGGCAACAGCTCCAAGAAACCCAACTACGAAGGGGGGAGGGGTCGTTTGCCGGTCAGGAACTGTTTCGAACCAAGTATCCGAAAGGCCTGCTGGAATATAGTGGCAATTACTGAGTGAGTAGTACTCTTTTATCAGTTTCAGGCTTGTTTTAGATAGGCAAATTACCTTTTTCGCTTTATTTAGGATTGAGGCCAATATTTGTTTGCGATTTTTGTTTTCTAATGTTGTTGGAAATGAAGTATTCTTTAAATGCAGAATTTTAGCGACAGTATTTCTTACAAGTGTGAACTGAGAAGCAGTTTTTAGCAGCTTGTTAGGGTGTGTTTCTGCAATACATTGAAAACAAGTTTTTTGATCGATAAAGCCTGAGCAGAAATCACCGGATTTGAGAGTCAATGTATGTTTGGGGCATAGCCACCAGAAGTCAGTAATCGAAATAAAGTATGGAATACCTAATTTCTGAGCTGCATTGAGTAAATTAATACCAATATGTGCCGGATTCACCATATGCACGAGATCGGGCTTCAATTCAGAAAGTAAAGAAAGATAATTGTCTACTGAGTCACCTTCAGTTGTCCCCCATCCAAAAGTTGGAAGTTTGATTTGGCGAAATCCTCCTTCATCAATGAATGTGCGATTACCTAATATCCCTTCAGGGTCGCCGCCCGCGACTATTACGTCACAACCGCGCTTACTTAAATCTAGCGCAAGATTGCGTATGTATTTTTCGGTTCCTTGATTATATCCGGGCCCGAATTGCATGGTAGAGAATAGAATTTTCACGTTGACACCGGGCTATTGGGGGGCGTTAATATACCTTAATGTGTTATAAAACAACAGGTTACCAGTAGATTACTAACCCATCAATTAAGCGAGTCTCAATTGTTCCCCGAACTTCAAATTCTCCACTGTTACCGTACGTTTTACCCAGAATCTCAAGGGGGGCTCGAGCAGGTAATCTTAGAGGTTGCACAAAAAACAGACAAGTGTGGTGTGCTAACTCTTGCCGATACTCCCGCAAATTTAAATTTGAATGGTCGGCTTCCTGTTGTTGCAAAAAAGCGTTGGTTCTCAATTGCTTCTTGCTGTATTGGGCCGGGTTTTTTTGGGGCTCTATATCGCTCAAAAGCCAAGTTGTTACATTTTCATTTCCCCTGGCCGTTCGGTGATCTAGCTTATTTTGTGGCTGGAAAGTCACGTCCGCTGGTGGTGACTTATCATTCCGATATTGTCAGGCAACGACTACTTGGTGCTATATATCGGCCTTTGATGCGTTGGTTTTTGGCTCGAGCAGATCGTATCGTAGCGACATCATACAATTATTTAGAAAGCAGCCCTGTTCTTGCCGCTTATAAGGATAAAGTGAAGGTGATTCCCCTTGCGGTATCCGAGGATGGGTACCCTGAATCTTCGGATAAGACAATGAAAGGCCTTGAGCTGCAATTTGGCCGGGATTTTATGCTATTTGTTGGTGTTCTCCGGTATTACAAAGGGTTGGAATTTTTAATTAGAGCCGCCGCGAATCAGCCCTATCGTGTAGTTATCGCTGGTAAAGGACCTGAGGCCAGTCGCTTGAAATCTCTGGTGGATAAGCTTGGAGCAAGTAACATATGTTTTGCCGGTTTTGTCAGTGATGAGGAGAAAGTCGCGCTAATGAAATTATGCCGAGCCGTCGTGTTCCCCTCGCATTTGCGCTCAGAGGCTTTCGGGGTAACCTTGATTGAAGGGTTGATGAACAGCAAGCCACTTATCTCTTGTGAAATCGGTACTGGAACCAGTTTTGTTAATCAAGATGGAGTAACGGGCCATGTTGTGAGGCCGGCTGATCATCTTGCATTACGCGAAGCGATGGATGATTTGTGGTCTGACGCTGTTAAAGCTGAGGAGATGGGGCGCGCTGGTCGTAGTCGTTATGAGAGGTTGTTTACTGCTGACAAAATGGCAGAAGCCTATCACCAACTCTATCGGGAAGTTCTCTTGGAAAGGGGAGTGGTGGATTAATGGCCAAAATAGCAGTGGATGCTCGGCCACTTTCAATTCCCACTACAGGCATTGGGCGTTATACCCGTGCACTTTTGGAGCGAATGTTAAGAAGTGAGCATCATTGGTACTTATATAGCCATCAACCTCTTCTGGTTGATTTTCAATCCCTACCAAATGTAACTATCCGGTCAGGAAATGTTCAAAGGGGGAGCCTCAGTACTTTCTTTGCTCAGACAGTTTTTCCATTTTGGGCTTGGAGGGATGAAGTAGATCTGTTTTGGTCCCCCCGTCACCACCTACCGCTTTGCCTAGGGGGGTCGGTATCTAAGGTGCTCACAATCCACGATTTGGTGTGGCAGCGCTTTCCTAAGACTATGTCGCGCTTGGGTCTGCAGCTTGAGAGATTACTGATGCCTCCCGCTGTCAAGTCGGCTGGCTCAGTTATTGCCGTTTCTGAATCTACAGCAAGTGAGTTGAAGCAGTCATTTTCCACTTGTGCTGAGAAGGTTGTGACTATTTATGAGGCTCCTTTTCTCGAGGTTTCTGAAGCCCCGGGTCCTCTTGGTGGGTATTTTCTATTTGTGGGTACGATTGAACCCCGCAAAAACCTTAGGAGGTTACTAGAAGCTTATGCCTCATATCGTACGATAGTGGCAGAGCCGCTGCCGTTGAAAATTTGTGGTGGTAGGGGATGGGGAATGCCTGAGCTGCAAGAGAGAGTGCGGGCGTTGGACCTAGAGGGAAGCGTTGAGATTCTCGGTTATATGGCCGACGATCAACTGCCAAAGCTCTACCGGGAGGCTAGAGCACTACTAATTCCATCGTTATATGAAGGATTTGGCTTGCCAATAGTCGAGGCTTATAGTCAGGGAACCCCTGTTTTGACGGCTAACCGAGGTGCTATGGCTGAAGTTGCTGGGAATGCAGCATTAACAGTCAATCCAGATTCCTCCGCAGAAATTACACAGGCACTCGCAGTAATGACTGAAGATCATCTGAAAGTAATTGAGTTGCAATCCTGTGCACTGAAAAGGGCGAGTGAGTTTTCTTGGGATAAGGCAGCCGCTGAGACTCTCTCAGTGATGGAATCTACTTTGAATCGGGCCCAGTAATAGCGCTGATCAAAGATATGCCTGGGTTGGGGCTTGGCCGGCTAAATCGATAACAGGATTAGGTAGCTGTCAGGTCAAGCCCACTACTAAAGTTCAGGTGAAGAGTTTCGGTAACTCTTCAACCTCCGATGCCTTGTCCATACCACCCTCTCGACTCATCAACCTATCAACCAGAACTTTTATCTTCACTATATTTAGTGGTTTAACAGGTTCTTGATAGATGGCTGCGCTGAGCAGCGATTGGATCTCATGAAGCTCCTCAAAGCCTAACTGGTGCGAAACCTCACTTAAATTATTACCCTCAACTTGTGGCCAGCGTTGCTGAAGCCAGTCGAGTAGGGCCTGTTGAATGTGTCTAGGGTCTTCACTTTCAAGAGCCTTCTTTAGCTTGGCTTCGTGGTGCATTTTTCTTGCTGGCTTGGCGCTCGTTGTGGACTGTTCCAGGCGTTGGGGGCGATATCGATAGAGATAAAAAATCCACAGTAGGTGGGAGGCAAGTGCGGCTATGGCCAGGTTGCGCCAGAAATGATCTTGCTCCTCCAAAGTGGTGGTTCCAGGTACCAATGTGGGGAGATTTCCCGGCTCTTGAGTTTGGGGTGTGGCTGCAGCAGTACCGCTGACTTCAAAGCGGAAGGCGGGGAGCTGGGTGGCGCGCTGTTTTTGGCTCTTGGTATCCCACCAAGTGAGTGTGACGGCGGGTAGCTGATAATTACCGGGCTGGGTGGCGACGATTGCGGTAGTTTCTATGCGGCTACCTGTTACCCCATTTGGGCCTATCTGATCTTCTTGTTGTGGTTGATCTGGGTAGGTTTTAAGGCCTTCAATTTCCAACTTGGGGAGAGGTGGTAGTTGGGCTGCACGCAGACCCTCTGCCCGTATGGTGAGAATACGGGTTATGGGCTCGCCGACAGTGAAGGTATCTGGGTTTTGGCTCCAACTTTGTACGATTCCGAGACTTGCAGCGGGCAGCCAGTGGGCACCGCTGTAGCTGTCAGGCTTGGGAAGGACCTCAATAGTTTTTGCCTGGGAGCGCAATCGTAATCTCTGGCTGTTGCGATTGAACAGTGAGAAAGGATCTCGGCGACCGGCAACCGCAACATAAGTCATTGCCGGGATAGAGAGCTGGCCAGAGCTATCGGGAAAAACGGCATAAGTGAGTTCATATACCGCATGGCTGACACCTCCGAGCTTGCGCTCATAGCGCTGTTCGTCGACTTTTTCTACATGGGCGCCGGCTACTTGTAAAGGTTCGGTGGCGATATCGTGCAGACCGATTGTTGTGTATAGGCGCACCTTAACAAGTAGCTGTTCTTGTACGTAGACTTTATCTTTATCTAATTCGATCTCCAGAAAGGCTTTGCGATCGGCACCGTCGGGTGCACTACCGGCTTCGCTGACTTTTATGGGGATTGCATCAGAAACTTGTCCTTTATAGTGCAGAGAGGGAATAAACAGCTCTCCTTCCCGCTTTGGTGCCAGTGTGAGCGTCCATTCGACGAAGCTTTCCGCACGACCATTAATTACCCGATATTGGTTGGATTGCTGACGGGATAGAATATCGAAATCCGGCTCAAGTAATTCGAAATCGGGTTGGCCGCCATTTTCATCACCTGAGTAGCGCACGCGCAGATTCAGGGTCTCATCAATACCAATTTTATTGCGGTCCACGCTGGCATTGAGGTCGCTGCCCCAACTGCTTGTGGGCAGGCAAAAGAGAGCAAGAAAAAATAGCAGGCAATGAAGTCCTGTAAGGTTTAGTGGCCGAGTAAGTTTATGTTTTCTAAAAAAGCTATCCATAAGCCTTCCTGGGGTTTGGTCACATCTAAAGCCGAAAATAATGTTGTGCATTGTGGGCATCTTTCTACCACCTCTGGGTAGCGCCGTTTTCAGGAGGCTCCCACTCGCCACTGCGATAGGCACGGCGTCTTTGCAGACTTTCGTATTTAAATTTTTCTCGCATTAAGCCGGCGGGGTCATCGGGAATTTGGCGCAGCCATTGGTCAAGAGCCTGCTGGGTTTCTGGGTCTAATTGGCGCTCTTCGGCGCCGGCGGGTTGGGGCTTTCCTTGCTGTTCTTTTTGCTCTTCTTCGCCCTGTTGGCCTTGCTGAGACTGCTGCTCCTGTTCATTTTTCTGTTGCTCAGCATTTTCAGGTTGCTGTTGGTCTGATTGCTCCTGCTCTTGACCGGATTGCTGCTCGGAGGGCTGAGGTTCGCCAGAGGAGGGCTGCTGTTGGCTCTCCTGTTGTTGATTCTGTTGATTTTGCTGTTGGTTGCCGGCCTGCTGCTCCTGTTGTTGGTCCTGCTTATCTTGTTGTTCTTGTTGATCACCGGATTGCTGTTGGTTTTGTTGTTGTTGACGCTCTTGAAGCTCCTTGAGTTTCTCGGCAATTTCCCGATTGTGTTGCGCATCGGAGAATTGCGGGGCTTGGGCCAGAGCCTGGTCATAGGCTTCAATGGCGCGCTCATAGTCGCCCTGTTGCACTAGGCTATTGCCCAGGTTGTATAGGCCTTGCGCATCATTTAATTGGGCAAAGTCTTGCTGAGCAGCGGCATAATCACCGGCGCGATAATTTGCCGTGCCCCGCCATTCCGGGTTGCGGAAAGTTTCGGCGGCTTCGGCAGACTCCCCTTTGTTGAGTAATTCCTGTCCCTGCTGATCTTTGCGTTGCCAGAGGTCTTTCCATTCAAAAGCCTGACCTTCACTCGGTAGGCCCAAGTAAAGGGCGAGGGGCAGGGTGCAGGCGAGAGTGCCACGGCGAAACAGTAGGGCAGCAAAGGGCAGGAGGAGTAAAATCAACAAGGGGCCTTCATCGCGCCATTGGTCGAATTCTCGCTCGGTCAATTCGGCCTGCTCGGGGGTTTCGCTTTGCGGCAACAGGTGTTCTATGTCGGCGTCGTTGACGGTGATCTTGGCGTAACGGCCGCCGCTGCCTCTAGCGAGTTTGCGCAGCTCCCGTGGGTCAAAATTGGCAATCACAATTGCGCCATTACCATCTGTGACGAAGCCGCCGCTATTGCCGCGGGGGATTGGGCTGCCCTCGCCACTGCCGACAGCGAGGATATTGAGTTCAACTCCAGCTTCGGCCAGGGATTTTGCGACGATATCCGCTGCCGCAGGCTCAATGCCGTCTGTAACTGCGAGCAGTTGCCCGCGTCCCGCAGAGCCATCCCTGAGTAGGCGAATGCCGGTCGATACGGCCATCTCAATATTGCTTCCCGGTACTGGCATAATGGCCGGCGATAATGCGGGGACCAGGTTGGCGATGGTGGCGGTATCTTCTGTCAGTGGTGTGACCACATGGGCTTCGCCGGCATAGGCTACCAGGGCGGTCAGGCCATCTTTGCGCTCACGAAGAATGTCCAGAATTTTCAATCTTGCACGGGTGAGGCGGTTGGGGGCGAGATCTGTCGCCATCATAGAGGGAGACAGATCCAATAAAATCACCAGGGCATCTTGATTACTGTAAACCGGTGTCGGCAATTTTCTCCAGGTGGGCCCCGACATAGCGATAATCATGGCGGCGAGTAATGCAAAGATTAGCCCGAATAACCAGGGGCGCTTGGCACCGCCGCGCATTAAAAGGTGCGGTAAAAGATCTGCATCAATCACCTTTTGTAGCTGGGCATTGTTTAGAACGATTTTGCCCAAGCCCCAGCAAATGAGTGCTGCGGGGATTAATAGCCATAGCCAGTACGGGCGGAGAAAATGAAACGATTGGAGTAGCTCAGGGGTGCTCACTATGCCTGGCCTCCGTTGTTAGTGGTTTGTTTATTGTCGTTGCCGGAATATCTGAAATTAGTGGTGAGAGGAGCCACTGCCCAAATAGAAGACAGGAGTAGGGCTACTCCAAGCGGCCATACAAATAGGGACTTCAGTGGGCGGTAGCTTTCTGCTTCCTGCTCCACAGGTTCCAGTTCATCCAATTCCGAATAGATTTCTGCCAGTTCCTGGGGGTTATGAGCGCGGAAATAGCGCCCCCCCGTTGTATCGGCAATCGCCTGCAGGGTTTTGCTGTCGAGATCCCTGGAGGGGTTAATTCTGCGGCTGCCATAGCGGCTGCCCAATAAGCCCGGTTGAACCATTTCTTCGGCACCCACACCGATGGTGTAAACCGTAATGCCCGCTTGCTGTGCAAGTTCGGCGGCTTTCAGTGGGGAGACTTCACCGGCAGTGTTGGCGCCGTCGGTGAGTAGGATTAGCACGCGCTGTTCGGCTGGGCGCTGGGTTAGGCGCTTAACAGAGAGGCCTATAGCATCCCCTATAGCGGTACCCTGGCCGGCGAATCCGATTTGCGCCTCGCGCAATAGGGTCCCTACAGTTTCCCGATCGTAGGTTAGTGGTGCTTGAAGGTAGGCGCGGGTGCCGAATAGCACTAGGCCCAGTCGGTCGCCTTGGCGTCGCTCGACAAAGTCTCCCACTACCTGTTTGACCGCATTAATACGCATTGCTGGGCGCCCGCCAAGGAGCATATCGGGAGTCTCCATACTGCCGGATATGTCTACGGCAACCAATAGATCCCTTGCGCTGCTGGCTTGGGAAATCGGCTCCCCATACCAGCGAGGCCGCGCGGCAGCGCTGATCAGCAGTAACCAAATCAGTGTGAGTAATAATAAATTGAGATAGTTGCTTTGCTCCCCACCACTGCGTTGGGAAAGTTCAGAGTAAAAGGGTACTTTTAAGGCACTGCTCAATGGCTTTGAGCGGGGCATTAGCCACCGCGCGAGTAGTGGCAGTGGGGTGAGCAGGAAAACCCAGGGCCAGGCAAACTCAAACACCGGCATGTTCCTCACTAACTTGTTTTTCAGGTTCCTGCATCGACAGTTGATGCTGCAGGACCCACTGAATAGCGTATTGTTGAAAAGCCTGGCTGCTTTCTGGCTTGGAAGTGCCGCGATAAAGTTGCTCGAGCAATGCTGTCCGTGCCTCATCAGGACACTTCAGAGAAGCGCTCTGTTCTAAAAAACTTAACCATGCACTACCGGTGAGGTTGCCACAGCGGGTTCTGCCATAAGTGGTCACAGCAACACGCTTAAGAATTTCGTTGATCTCCCCGGTGGCCTCAGGTCGGCTTATATCTACCGTATTCAATAAATTAACCGCTTTAACCTTGTAGCGGTTGCGCTCAGTTTGTTTGCGCCGATATCTGATCCATAGGGCAATTCCCAACAGAGATAACATGATTAATAGGGCTAGGAGCCACCAGCCGGGAGCAGGTGGCCACCAGCTTACTGGTGCTGGTTCCTGGATATCGTATAGTTGTGCCAGTAATTCCTGGGCCTCAGGCGAGGGGGGCTGTAGTTGTTGCTGCTTTCTCAGCATAGTTGCCCCTCCGTTGGAATGACTTTGTTGGTAGCGCTAATCGCTCCAATTACATAAAGCCTGCTTGGCGAAAATATAGAGTGCTGTCTATCGCTCACGGCTACTGCCTTTTATTTTTATGCCAACCGTTTTGCTGGCGTGAACCGTAAAAAGACATTAATTCCCCAACAATGGGTTTTGTATTGTCAAAATCCAAAAGCGGAAGTCGGTGCCTCCGGCATAATTGTTCAACATCGGCGCGGGCCTGGGCCTGCTTCTCTGCAAAATGCTCACGCAGGGGGCGGTTGCCTGCGTACAAAAATGTGCGCTGGCGGCCATCAGAAATTGTCAGGGACTGATCGGGTAAATGCTGTTCCAGCGGATCGGTGATTCGCAGTACCTGTAAATCCGCATGTCTCGACAGCAAATATAATGATTGTGAGCAATCCTGATTGAGGTCATGGCAATCACTTATAAGAAAAAGTGCACTGCCGGGGCGAGCGATACGGCGGGCTTCCTCCAGCAGAGTCTGCATGGATTGGCTGCCATTCTCGGCGATAGGGCTCTGTAATTTAGATGCTCTGTCCACCGCGCTGTGAATCATCGCTAATACGGCATGGTGGCTGCGTTTCGGGCGCACTGTATCGATGTCGTTATCCGAGAAGAGCAGGGCACCAATGCGATCGCTATGTTGCAGCCCAGCCCAGCCCAGCGCTGCGGCAATACCGCTCGCTGCTACAGATTTGAAGGCGCGATGGCTGCCAAAAAACATCGGTGAGCGCAAATCGAGCAGGATAACAATGGGTCTCTCCCGCTCCTCTTGATACAACTTGGTGTGGGTAGTGCCGGTGCGGGCGGTAACACGCCAATCAATTGAGCGCACATCATCGCCGGCCTGGTAATCTCGTACCTCTTCGAAATTCATACCTCGCCCACGGTAGCGGGTAAGAAGGCCACCAGCCTGGTCGCTACGTACCAGGCGCGGTTTAAAGAGTTGTAGCTGGCGTGCGACATAGCGCATTTGTACGAGTGAGTTGACTTCCGGATAGGCGCCGCGCAGGTCCAAATCTGATGGAGGTGTTGCTGTGTGCATCAGATAGCCGGCACCTGTTGCAGCAGGCGCTGAATAACCTGGTCGGTAGTGATACCTGCGGCTTCGGCTTCAAAGCTGAGTAGCAAGCGATGGCGTAAAATATCCGGGGCTACATCCATTACATCATCGGGCGTTACAAAATCGCGGCCATCTAACCATGCGCGTGCACGGGCGCAGCGGTCGAGTGCAATTGTTGCCCTTGGGCTTGCACCAAAATCTAGCCATGATGCCAGCTCGCTGTCATACTTCGCCGGCTCGCGCGTAGCAATGACAAGTTGGACAGTATAGGTTTCCACGGCTTCGACCATCTGCATTTCCAGAATCTGGTTGCGAGCCTGAAAAATGGTCTCCTGACTAATGATTTCGGTAGGGCGATTTTCGCCAAGGGTGGCCTCGGATCTGGCCAGGCGCAGGATTTTTGCTTCCGCCTCGGCATCGGGATAGGCAAGATTCACTTGCATGAGGAACCTATCCAGTTGAGCCTCGGGCAGAGGATAAGTCCCCTCTTGCTCAATGGGGTTTTGAGTGGCCATCACTAAAAATAATTGCGGCAGCGGATAGGTTTTTCGACCCACACTAATTTGTCGCTCAGCCATAGCCTCAAGCAGTGCCGACTGTACTTTGGCCGGCGCGCGGTTTATCTCATCCGCCAGGATCAAGTTGTGAAATACTGGTCCCGGTTGAAAATGGAACTCTCCGGTTTCCGGCCGGTAAATGTCGGTACCGGTAATATCGGCCGGCAGTAAGTCTGGCGTGAATTGAACTCGATGGAAGTCACCCTCAATAGCTTCGCCCAGTGTTTTAATCGCCTTGGTTTTGGCCAGGCCTGGCGCCCCCTCGACAAGCAGGTGTCCATCGGCAAGCAGAGCAATAAGAATGCGATTAACCAGCGTTTCCTGGCCTATGATCTGCTCTTTAAGCCAGTCGCCCAGTGCGATGATGTGATCTCTGTTATTCCGGTTTGCTTCCATAGCGTCTCTTCTTCTACAAATGTACCCGCCCTATTCATTCGGGTGGCTATCTACCATCTTTTATATATAGTCGCCGCCAAAGCGGTGGGGCCTGTTGATTTTAACGGCACCAGAGGAAGAGGCAACCACCGCGCCCGAGCCCACTTTTTAGGCGACATTTTTTCGGTGGCACCAGTGCCACTTACAAGGTTACGTGAAAGTTTAATTTTTAGGACTCGTCCCTGCAGCACTTCAGGGATGAGATGACGATCTTTTCGGATCTACAGTCATTGGATTCGATGTGACAAAAATGAGATTGGGAGGTTCCCCGTGAATATGGCGACGGTGATTACCGAAAGCCGTGAAGAATTGGTAGCACAGATTTGTGAGCTGATTCGCGACAAGTTGGCATCTGATGCAGAACCAGTAGTGGCTTTTGCGCAGCAGTTCCTGCACCAGTACCCGCTGGAAGACCTGCAGGGCCGACGCCTGGTAGATATCTACGGTTGTATCTACACCTGGTGGAACTTTATCCAACAACGCTCTGACGGCCTGCCCAAGGTGCGCATCTTCAATCCACGCCTGGAAGACGATGGCTGGGAATGCTCGCACACTGTTATTGGGCTATTGGTGCGAGATATGCCTTTCCTGGTGGACTCGGTGCGTATGGAGGTCAACCAGAGAAACACGGTTATTCATTCCATTAAGAGTACGGTGTTAAAACTAGAGCGCAGTGCCAGTGGTAAATTAAAACATCTACTGCCTCCGCGGGATGAAATTCCAAACCTATCTTTCGACCATGTTACGGCCAAGGATCATAAGCCCGCCAAGGGATCGAAGCTGGTCAGTGAGGCCCTCATTTATATTGAGGTCAACCATGACACTTCCGCCAAGTTTGCCTCGGAACTCAGTGCGGCGCTAAAAGATGTTCTAGGTGATGTAGAGCTGGTAGTGGATGATTATGCGCCGATGCTCGAGACCTGTGGGGGTATGGAAGGGCAGCTGAAAGCCGGGGTTTCGGAGGACGACACCAATCTTCTCGAGGCCTGTGCGTTTCTGCAGTGGATGCGCGATGGCAACTTTACCTTCCTTGGCTACCGGGAATACGAGTTCAGTCAGGTTGATGACAAGAAAATTCTCAGTGAGGTGGAAGATCGCCGCCTGGGTATTTTCAAAAAACTGGAAGAGTCTGCTGCACCAATGCTTGAAGCCGCCTTTAGCGAGGGTAAGCAGCGCTTTTACCAGGGCCCGAACTATCTGACTTTTGCCAAATCCTCAGTGAAATCCCGTGTGCATCGCAGCGCCTACTCAGATTATGTGATGATCAAACGTTACAACGCCGAGGGTGAGGTAATTGGAGAGTCGGCATTTATGGGGCTATACACTTCCCCTGTGTATACGGAAAGCCCAGCCAAAATTCCGATTATCCGACGTAAGATGGCCTCCATTATTGAGTCCAGTGGCCTTTCCGGTTATGGCCACGATGGCAAGGCGTTGCGCCGTATTTTGGATACCTTCCCCCGCGATGAATTGTTCCAAAGTAGTAGTCAGGACCTGTTTAAAGTGGTGATGGGAGTGCTCAGTTTGAATGAGCGCGCTCATGTTCGCCTGTTTATGCGCAGAGACCTTTTTGGAAAATTTGTTACGGCCACCGTGTATGTGCCGAGAGATCAATTCAACAGTAACGTACGTGAGTTGATCTGCTCCCATATTTCCAAGGCAATTAAAGCCAAAGAATCGGACTTTACGACTTATTTTTCTGAATCCATTCTCGCGCGTGTGCATTTTGTATTCCGCATCTCGCCCGATGAACCTGTCGATATAGATGTAGCGCTGTTGGAGGCGCAGATTGTGGATATTACCCGTTCCTGGGAAGACGTTTTTCAAAGATCCTTAGTTGAAAGCAGTGGAGAGGAAGAGGGTAATCGACTTTTCCGTATCTTTGGTCGTGCCTTTCCCGCTGGTTACCGTGAGGATTTTGAGCCGCGTATCGCTGTACAGGATGTGGCAGCAATCCAGAATCTCAACGAAAACAACCGGGTGGCCATGAGTTTCTACCAGCCGGTAGGTGCGGCCCAGGGCAGTTTGCGCTTTAAGGTATTTAACTGGGGTAGCGGCTTAACCCTCTCCGATGTGATCCCAGTATTGGAAAATCTCGGTCTTAGGGTTATGGGGGAGTTCCCATATACCATTCGCCCTTGTGGCAGTAGTGATGTATGGATGCATGAGTTCCACCTGGAGTTTGGCCTTCCAACAAAAGTTGATGCCCAAGCATCGCGCGGGCTGTTCCAGGATGCATTCGCTGCTATTTGGAATCACACTGCGGAAAGTGATGCCTTTAACCGCCTGGTGCTGGCGGCTCGCCTGAATTGGCGAGAGGTTTCTATGTTGCGTGCCTACGCCCGCTATTTGAAACAAACAAAATCTAGCGCTAGCCAGAGCTTTATTGCTGCGACTTTGGCCAATCAAGTTGAAATTACCCGCAACCTAGTGGCTTTGTTCCGCGCATTGTTTGACCCGCGTCTTAGCAGTGGCAAGCAGGAGCAAACACGAGTTGAGCGATTAATCGCTAAGATTCATGACGGTTTGGATGCTGTTGAAAACCTCAACGAAGACTTGGTGCTGCGTCGTTATCTCGAATTGATCTTGGCTACTTTGCGGACCAACTTCTTCCAAGCGGGTGCTGACGGACAGCCTAAAGACTACATCTCTATTAAATTCAGCCCGCGGGATATTCCCGGTATTCCCGAACCTCGCCCGGAATTTGAAATCTTCGTTTACTCTCCCAGAGTGGAAGGTGTTCACCTGCGCGGTAGTAAGGTGGCCCGCGGTGGCTTGCGTTGGTCCGATCGTTTAGAAGATTTCCGCACCGAGGTGTTGGGGCTGGTAAAGGCCCAGGCTGTAAAAAATGCCGTGATTGTTCCCAGTGGGGCCAAGGGCGGTTTTGTTGTGCGGCGTCCTCCGGTGGATGGCAGTCGTGAAGCCATGCTGGAAGAGGGCATTTCCTGTTATAAAACCTTTATTCGCGGTTTACTAGATATCACCGACAACCTGAAAAATGGTGAGATAGTAGCGCCTAAGCAAGTGGTGCGCAGGGATGAGGATGACCCCTACCTGGTAGTGGCTGCAGATAAAGGAACTGCGACATTTTCCGATATCGCCAATGGTATTGCTGAGGACTATGGTTTTTGGCTGGGGGATGCCTTTGCCTCAGGTGGTAGTCAGGGTTACGACCACAAGAAGATGGGAATCACCGCACGCGGTGCCTGGGTATCTGTACAGAGGCACTTCCGCGAGATGGGGGTGGATGTTCAGAAAGAGGACTTCTCTGTCATCGGTATTGGCGACATGGGTGGGGATGTCTTTGGCAACGGTATGTTGCTATCTGAGCATATTCAGTTGAAGGCTGCCTTCAACCACATGCATATTTTTATTGACCCAAGCCCTGATGCAGCGGCTAGCTTTGAAGAACGCAAGCGCCTGTTTGAGCTGCCTCGCTCCAGCTGGAGGGATTACGATCGCACTCTCATTTCCAAGGGGGGTGGTGTTTTTGAGCGCCGGGTGAAGGCCATTAGCATCACACCTGAGATGAAAGAAGCCTTCGATATCAAAGAAGACCGACTCACGCCAAACGAATTAATCAGTGCACTACTGCGTGCGCCGGTTGATTTAATCTGGAATGGTGGCATCGGTACTTATGTGAAAGCCGGGACTGAATCCGACAGTGAGGTGGGTGACAAATCCAACGACCACCTGCGGGTTAATGGTGCTGAGTTGCGTGCCAAAGTTTTTGGTGAGGGTGGCAACCTTGGAATGACCCAACAGGGACGTATCGAATTTGCCCTCAATGGCGGCCGCTGTAACACCGACTTTATCGATAACGCGGCAGGAGTGGACTGTTCCGACCATGAGGTGAATATTAAGATTCTCCTCGATAAAGTGGTTGCTAACGGTGACTTGACCGAGAAACAGCGCAATGAGCTGCTGCATGGTATGACAGACTCCGTGAGTGATCTGGTGCTGCACAATAACTATGATCAAACTCGTGCATTGAGTGTGGCGGAATACCAGGTTTCCAAACGCCTTGACGAATACCGCCGCACTATTAATACCCTGGAAGATGACGGTCGACTGAATCGGGCTCTGGAGTTTATCCCCGATAACGAGCAGATTTCCGATCGGGTACATAAGGGGCAGACCCTGACCCGGCCGGAACTTTCCGTTTTGATTTCTTATGTGAAGGTGAAGTTAAAAGAGGAGCTTCAAGAGGCGGAAATCACGGATAACCCCCGGGTGCGTGAAGCCGCGGAATCCGCTTTTCCTTCGGCATTGGTTGAGCGCTACAAGGGCCAGGTTTACGAGCACCCCCTTCTGCGCCAGATCGTTTCCACCCAGGTGGCCAACGAAATGGTGAACAGCATGGGAATCACCTTCTACAACCGCATCAGCACGGCAACAGGCGCGGACGTCAATGATGTCGCGGCGGCTTATATCAGTGCCCGCGATGTTTATAAGATGGTGGAATTCCAGCAGCAACTGGCTGAATTGGACTACAAAGTACCGGCCGAGCTGCAGACCGAGTTGCTCAACTCCATGATCGGTCGGGTCCGCCGTGCCACCCGCTGGTTCCTGCGCAATCGTCGCAGTGATCTGGAGCCTGGGCAAAACTGCGCACTGTTCCAGTCTCAGGTGCAGAGGGTGATCAAGGCCCTGCCGAAAGTCCTGAGTGGTGGTCCGCTGGGTGAGTGGGAACAGCGCTACCAAAAATTATTAGAGGCGGGGCTGCCAGAGGAGATTGCCCTGCTATCAGCATCCCCGACCTACCTTTATTCGGCACTGGGCATTTCCGAATCTGCTTATGCCAGTGACCGCCCTGTAGAAGAGGTGGCCAAAGTCTATTTCAGCCTCTCTGACGAGTTGAATCTACACTGGTTTGGCAATTTGATTGTCGATCTACCGGTGGACAGCTTCTGGCAAGCCCAGGCACGCGAAACGAGTATGGATGACTTAGACAGCCAGCTCGCCACCCTGGCAGTGAATATCCTGCGCCTTGCCACCGTGGAGAAATTGGACGTAGATAGTGCAATGTTGCGCTGGGGCGCTATTATGGCGCCGGCTATTCAGCGTTGGCACAACATGATTGCCGAGCTGAAGGCAGCTGCCGTCGGTGATTTTGCGATGTTTACAGTAGCGCTGCGCGAGTTGATGTACCTTGCCCACGCAACTGCAGACCGCGAAACCCTGGCTGAGTAGGCCGAAGTGAGTTCGGGAAATAGCGCTAGGGAGTTAGTTCTCCTTGGCGCTATTTCACGGGTGGCAATGAAATTCTATCTCCGTTCGTTGACTCCTGGCGGACGGGTTCAGTCCCCACGTAAGGAAAGGTATGTATTCAACTCTGCGTAAAGCTCTGTTTGCGCTCGATCCCGAGCGGGCCCACCACCTCTCTCTGGATGCAATTGGTGCCGTTGAGCGCCTTGGCCTGATGTCTTTTTTCAAACAGGCAGTCGCTCACGACCCGGTAGAGCTGATGGGGTTGACTCTACCTAACCCTGTTGGTCTGGCTGCAGGACTGGATAAGAATGCCCAGGCTTTTAACGGTTTGGGTGCTTTGGGTTTCGGTTTTGTTGAAGTTGGCACCGTGACCCCACGCCCACAGCCGGGCAACCCGTTGCCACGACTGTTCCGTGTGGAAGAGGCGGGTGCCATTATCAACCGTATGGGGTTTAACAACCTGGGAGTTGATTACTTAATCGACAGAGTGAAGCACCGCCGTTACAGGGGTGTTTTGGGAATCAATGTTGGTAAAAACTTCGACACTCCGGTAGAAAAGGCGGCGGATGATTACCGGCTCTGTATGGAAAAGGTGTATCCCTATGCGGATTACATCACCGCCAATGTTTCTTCGCCGAACACCAAGGGGCTGCGGGACCTGCAGTTTGGTGAGAGCCTCAACAGGCTGCTGGGAAGTATCAAGGAGAAGCAGGCGGAACTGGCCCAAAAGAGCGACCGCTACGTGCCCGTTGCGGTAAAAATCGCGCCAGACATCGAAGGGGATGCCATAGAGCAGATCGCTGAGGCTCTTTGCGAATACGGTATTGATGGCGTCATAGCCACTAATACCACCATTGATAAGTCATCTGTGGCTAATCTGCCCCATGGTAACGAGCAGGGTGGGCTGAGTGGTAAGCCTCTACAGCACCGCTCCACTGAGGTTATTGCGCAGCTGTCGAAGGCTCTGGACAAGCAGGTCCCTATTATTGGTGTTGGTGGAATCTTCGACGGTGACAGTGCAGCAGAAAAAATTCGCGCAGGGGCAACTGCCGTACAGGTTTATACCGGGTTTATATACCGGGGACCGCAGCTTGTTCGCGAAGCGGTGGAGTCTATAGCTATGGAGCGTCGTCGCTCAGCTGGTGAATAGCGCCAGTATTGCCTGGTCCTATAAAACTAGATTGAGATGTTGAATTCATCTTTATCGTCGAACGGGTTCAGAGGGGTGCAGGTGCAGCCTGGTGGTGGTCGTGTAAAAGGTGCAGGTGAACCTGCACCTTTCCCGCAGGCTAAATAGTACTCCAGCCGTCTGGATATTGAATATCGGTGGAAATGGCGCCATAGATTTCCAGTTTTTGCGCCTTGGTAGTCCTGTCAAAGCCATTCCAGTAATCTTCCCGCCCTTCACGCCAGCCGTTTACCCACTCCTGGTGTGGGTCATTTTCGACAAAGGGACAGCTATCTATAGACTTATTGTTCAGGGCTGCCAAATACCCTTTGTAGAAAGCCCTGTCGGCGTGATTGCGTTTTTGGCGTTTCATCTATACGGCACCTCTGCTTGTAGATTTACGAACTGCGGCGCAGTCCGTTGGATGCTTATTACGGTTTTGTTGCATCGACAATTAAAGCTTAGCGAAACTTTTGCGCGGGCAGTTGTGTGACTCCTATCGCTTCCCACATAGCAAGAATATGGTGGAGAGAGCAAAATCGGAAAATGGCTGGGCATCGCTCTCAAGATATCTACAGAGAAGCATTTAAAAGTCGGGGTGACTGTGTAGACACTAGCAAGATATCCCGACTACGTAGGCTCCGCCGCTACAAAGTGGGATAATCGCGCCAGAAAATCTGGCCTGTAGAGGGGAATACTGACCCCTTGGTATGTCTACCAGGCTCTTGAAAATCTAATTTGCGCCAAGAGGCGCCATGTTTATCCCCCTTATGCTAGGGGTTATCGAGTAAAAGTTTTGATCGACTCACGTATAGAAGAATTTAAGTTTACTGCGACATGTCCGAAAGGGTTGGAAAGCTTACTTGCTGTAGAGCTTGGGTCTCTGGGGGCTAAGGTCCTTCGGGAGCAGCCTGCAGCCATACATTTTGCAGGCTCCTTGAAGCTTGCTTATCGTTGCTGTCTGTGGAGTCGCCTGGCAAATCGGATTTTGCTGCAACTCGATCAGGTTCGCATCGGTGATGCTGAAGACCTCTACCGGGCGGTGGCTGCACAGCCTTGGGAAGAGCATATTGGCCCTTCGGGCAAACTGTGGTTGCAGTTTTCGGGGACCAATCGGGAAATCCGTAATAGTCAGTTCGGAGCCCAAAAAACAAAAGATGCCATCGTTGATCGCTTGCGTGATAAAACCGGGGCGAGACCGAGTATTGATAAGCACAATCCCGACCTGACTGTGGCTTTGCGACTGCAGCGGGACAGGCTGGATATTGCCATAGATCTCAGTGGGGATAGCTTGCATAAAAGAGGCTACCGAACGCATATCGGTGCTGCCCCCATCAAAGAAAACCTGGCTGCAGCCCTGTTATTGCGCGCTCGTTGGCCGCAGATTGCGGCTGAGGGCGGGGCTCTGCTGGATCCAATGTGTGGTTCGGGCACTATTTTGATTGAAGCGGCCATGATGGCTGCTGATATTGCTCCGGGTCTCTTCCGTGAGAGTTTTGGTTTTGAGCGCTGGCTCAACCACCAGAGCGATATTTGGAATGAGCTTCGTGAAGAGGCTCTACAGTGTCGCGTTGCCGGTTTGGAGAAGCCTTTGCCGGAAATTCGCGGTTATGATGCCGATGCTAGGGTGCTATTTGCTGCCGAAGCCAATATTGATAGGGCGGGATTGGAGCGCCAGGTGCGGGTAAGTTGCCGGCCGGTCGCCGCATTCAAGGTTCCGAGTCATCGAGAGATCAATACTGGTTTGGTATTGACCAACCCCCCCTATGGTGAACGCCTTGGGGAGCAGGAGGCTCTGCGAGAAACCTACGCGGAGTTGGGTAAGCAGTTAAAGGCGGAGTTTCCCGGTTGGCAGGTGGGAATTTTTACCGGCAACCCTGAGTTGGGGTATTCCACCGGGCTACGCTCTCACAAGCACTACCAGTTATATAACGGCTCAATCCCCAGTCAGCTGTTGTTGTTTCAGGTGCGCGAACAGGGGGGGCAGGCCGAGAGCGCACCCAAGGAACGCAAGCTCTCCCCAGAAGCTGAAATGGTGGCCAATCGATTGCGCAAAAATTTGCGCACAACAGGCAAGTGGGCATCCAGAAACGGCATTGACTGTTATAGGCTCTACGATGCTGACTTACCGGAGTACGCCGCTGCAGTAGATTTATATCGCACCTTAGAAGGGGAGCTCTACGCTCACCTCCAGGAGTACCGCCCGCCGGCCAGTATTGATGAGGGTAAGGCGCGCAATCGGTTAAGGGATCTGTTGAGAGCCGTGCAATCCGTATTGGAGCTGCCTAGAGGGAAAATTAGTATCAAGGAGCGTCGCCGCCACAGCCATAAAGGTGGCCAAAAGGGCGCTGGCCAGTATCAAAAACAGGTTGACGAAAGGGCTAGCTTGCAGGTGCAGGAGTACGGCGCTGAGCTGGAAGTGGATTTATGGCGCTACTTGGATACAGGGCTGTTCCTAGATCATCGCCCGGTGAGAAAGCACCTGCGCGAGATATCCTCTGGGAAGAAATTTCTCAACCTGTTTTGCTATACCGCAACAGCCACTGTACAAGCTGCTTTGGGTGGCAGCGTACAAAGTACCAGTGTGGATATGTCCAAAACCTATCAATCCTGGGCTGCGCGAAACTTCCGTGCAAATGGTATGGATCCTTATAAGCACCAGCTGGTGGAAGCTGATTGCCTGCAGTGGTTGGCTTCGGCCCAACAAAATCGCAAAGGCCATTACGACCTGATCTTCCTCGATCCCCCGAGCTTTTCCAATTCGGCCAAAATGCGCGGAGTGCTGGATATTCAGCGCGACCACGCCAAGCTGATCAGCCAATGCATGGCATTATTGGCCCCGGGGGGCACTCTGATTTTTTCCAATAATTTGCGCAGTTTTAAAATGGATGTGGCGATGACAGATGCCTTTGCTGTGCAGCCTTTACAGTTATTGGATAAGGATTTTCAACGCAACCCTAAAATCCACAACGTTTGGGAAGTTCGGGCTAAGTAGTGGGAGTTGGCTGCTAGCCTAGGGTCTGAATGATGCAGTGAGTTAATGCGGCACAGGGAAGTGTTGCCGCTGCTGGCAGCCATAAGGTTAGATTATAAAGAATTTCTGTATCACTATTTGGTTGGTGTAAATCAAAAGCCATTGGCAGAGGCTCAATGAAAATTAGGGTTATTTTTTGCTTCGAAAGTAGCCTGGGGTTGGTCAATAAAGTTCCATAACAATCCGTATTCCTACATCCTTTGCACGACTATTTTCATTGAGGCCCTTGCGATAATCTGCCCCAATTCTGCTAGATGGGTCCCGCATTGAGCCACCGCGAACGCTGCGTAACTGACAGTTTT
The DNA here is from genome assembly GCF_052467705.1 of Microbulbifer mixtoriginis (SeqCode). Taxonomy (NCBI): domain Bacteria; kingdom Pseudomonadati; phylum Pseudomonadota; class Gammaproteobacteria; order Cellvibrionales; family Microbulbiferaceae; genus Microbulbifer; species Microbulbifer mixtoriginis (SeqCode). The sequence continues at coordinate 3,067,952 of NZ_CP174322.1, read as the reverse complement.
TGATTTTCAGTGGTGCAGATGTGTTGTGGTTTTTATCATAACCGGGTTGGTAACAGTCTTGCACCCACTCTGCCGCATTGCCGGCCGTATCGTATAGTCCAAAAGGGTTGGCTTGGTAATTCGCTACCGGTCCGGTTTTCGTGATAAAGAGACTGTTAAATTCACTGTCACATCCGCGCCTGCAATTGGCTTTTCCCCTTGCATCGCTGCTTTTCCACCAGAAAGGTTGGTCAGTGCCCGCGCGGGCTGCATATTCCCACTCGGCCTCGCTGGGCAAACGATATTTTTGTCCCGTTTGCTCTGAAAGCCACTCAACATATTTTTGTGCGTCCCGCCAGGTAATATTGGTGACCGGTCGCCTCCCTCGGCCCCAGCCTGAGTCACTGGGCTGATTGGTCCCTGTGGCGAGAGCAAAGCGGTCGTAATCCTCAAAAGTGATTTCTTGAGTTGAAATGGCAAAGGGTTTGGGAATTTTTACTTGATGCTCGGGGCGGCTATTACTGCGCTTATTGCTGCCCATCATAAATTCTCCCGAGCCTACTACGATCATCTGAGGGCCCTGACCGCCGGAGGAGAGTTTGGAGCGTATTTTCTTTCCGGCAAAATAGGCTTTTTGTAGCTTTACCGAAAGCTGGTGGTTCTGATCCTCAATAATGATCCAATTACGATAGCGGTCATAGCCGGGTTTGCTGACCTCTACATCGTATCGCCCGGGCTCTAGTTGAATACCCGGTGCATAGCGCGGACTTATATTCATAATACGTACGCGGGCATCTTCAGGCTCAGTTTTGACCGTAAATGCAAACTTTGGTACTGAGCTTGGCTGCTCCTGTGAAAGCACAGCCGAGTTTTGGGTGGGTAGATTGCCCGATAGTGAATTATCCGGGGATTGATTGTTAACTGAATCACCTTGAGAGATCTCCTGCCCTTGTGTCTGTACCAGATCTTCAACTGGAGGCTTCTCTACATCTCTGACTTGTACTTCTTCAGAGCGATCGGCGCTGGGCGTGCTGGGCGTAGTATCGGAGGTATGGCGTCTTGCGCTGTCGGATAAAGTGATCTGGCTAAGCCAAGTTTCCTTACCACTGAAAGTGCTATGAACGCTCCAGCCAAAGAGTAGCGTGATGGCGGTGATGGCGGTGATGGCGGTGATGGTGGTGATGGCGGTTAGTGTCCATGGGCGCCTGTGCTTTGTTGGTTCACTGACCAGCTGTCGTAAACGCACCAGGGTATCCTGATCTTTACGTACGGAGTCCACTTGCTGGGGGTTCTCCAGTCTCACCTGCCAGCCTTTAATAAAGCGATCCCGGAGGCTGCTCAACAGAGTGAGAAAAAGTGCACGGGCTAGACTGGAAACACCGACAGAGGCGTTGTTTAACTGGCTGATTTGCTGGCTGGGCTTGCCGGCTAGGGTTGCAACTAACTGATCGGTTGCATCTGCGACATCCAAGCCCCGTTGAAATCGTTTGGCCGGCTCTTTGGCCAGGGCGCGATCAATGATCGGCTGGTATAGCGCGTGCCGAGCAGGTAACTTTGGGATGGGGTCGGTCAGGTGCTTGATGGCAATAGCCACCGCTTCCTCTGCTTGGTAGGGGACAGCACCAGTGAGCATTTCATAAAAGACAACACCTAGGCTGTAGAGATCGGCCCGGCCGTCAATAGCATTACCTCTGGCCTGCTCGGGGCTCATATAGTGTGGTGTGCCTACCACCATGCCGCTATTGGTCATTCTTGTGGTATGTGCAACAGCGCGCGCCACGCCAAAATCACTCAAAACGGCAGAGCCATCCTCCCGAAACAGTATATTTTCTGGTTTTAGGTCCCTGTGCACATACCCCTTGCTGTGGGAGTGGTCCAAGGCCATGGCGATTTGGCGTACAACATTGAGGGCTTCCAGTGGCTCCAATGGCCCTTTGGCGAGTCTTTCAGAAACAGAGCCCCCAGCCATATAGTCCATGGCGATATAGTTAAGGCTGCGGTAGCGTCCAATATCATGGATACCAACGATATTTGGATGGGAGAGCTGTCCGACAATGTTGGCTTCCCGTTGAAATCGCTCACTGAAAATCGGGTCGGCATTGAGAACCGGCGACATAACCTTGAGGGCCACTTGGCGGCCGACACTGCGCTGAATGGCTAGGTATACCGTGGACATGCCACCCTGGTTAATTTTGCGGAGGATGCGATAGCCGGGGATTTGTAGCGAAGAATTGCCACTCTTTACGAGCTCCATGGTGTGCTATGGCCTCGTTAAAATAGCTGGAATATTCCGCCTGCCAGTGCGGCAATTGCTCCGCAAGCAGCAAGTAAGGCCAGAAGTGGTCGCCAGCTTCTATTACTTTGGCTGTCACCATTAGTTTTGTTTTGTGCAGTGCTGCTGTGAGATTCTTGCGAAAAGCTTGGGGGAGGGGCGATAGCTGGTGCTTCGATAACCTGAACGGTGATATTGTCCTTGCCACCGGCATCAAGGGCTGCGTTTATGAGAAACTCAACTATTTGGTGGTTATTGGGGTTTTCAGCGATGATCCGGTTTATTTTTTCATTGGGTACTTCGGAACTGAGTCCATCGCTGCAAAGTAGAAGTTTTTGTCCTGAGCTCCAGCGATGAGATACCCGGTCAACTTCGAGCTTGGGGTTGGTACTACCGCCGATACATCGGGTAATAACGTGGCGATTTGGGTGGGTTGCGGCTTCCTCTGAGTTGATGGCACCAGAATCCATCAGCATCTGAACATAGGAGTGATCACTTGTCAGTTGGCTGAGTTCGCCGTTTTTGTCGCCCGGTGTCCAGAGGTAAGCTCGGCTATCTCCAACCCAATAGATGTGATAGTAATCGCCTTCCTCGGCGAGCACTACTGCGGTTGAGCCCATATTGGCAGTGCTGTGCTCATCACCTAGCAGTAGGGCGTGGGCCCTTTGTAGGGCACGCTCATAGTGGCGATCAGTTGCCGTACATTGTTGGATTTCTTCTACTACGGTCTGGCTGGCAATCTCGCCGGCGTGGTGTCCGCCCAAACCATCGGCGACAACCCAAATGCCTTTTTCCTCATCAGCCCAATAGGCATCTTCATTCTGCTCTCGCCGGTAGCCGGGATGAGTGGCGCCAGCGCTACGTGTAGCACTTGGGGTGTGTTGAACTGCTTCGCTGTGCCGCGATACCTCGCGAACTTTGGCTTCACTCACTGGCGTGCAACTACCTGTTATGGTTTCTCATCGTAACTGACGGTGATAGCCGATTTGGCAAAGATCCGTCTTTTCCTTGTGGTGCTGCAAGTGTACTTTACCCAACGACACCAATGGCAGCTGAATTGGTCACCCCTGCCTGAGCCGGATATTAGACCTTTGCGCCATTGTAAGCTGCAAACCCAATCACACGCTAATGATATTGCCCGTGTTAAACTCGGTTTTATCTTCAATCTGCAAATTTTTTTCAGGTTTTACTGTTAATTGGGACAGCCCCTTTATTTAGGCTGCCCTATATTCAGTCTCCTTAGGGCTGAGGAGCGTGATCAATGCTAAAACTTTGTGATGTAAACGATTCTGGCCAGAGTGTTTGGCTGGTAGCCCCCGGTGTAACGGTGGGGCGAGATCAGGGTTGTGATCTGTGTATACCGGATGACTCGATTGCGAAGTTACATCTAAAGATCGCGATTAAGGGGGGGCAGCTTACCCTGGGGAATGTTTCTGGAGACTCCCATGTACTGGTTAATGGGAAGCCGATGGCATCAGCCTGTCGAATCAAGCTGAACGATCAGATAACAATCGGTACTCGAACACTACAAATTATTGACCCCAAAGTAACAAAGCTTAATTCGAGCAAGTCGAAAAATACCGCCTGGGCGCTACGGGCAAATCACAAGGCGATAGCGGGGAAAGTGTTTCCTGTGAAGGGTGGCGCGGTGGTGGGGCGCTCTGAGGAGTGCGATATCACGTTTTCCTTGTCACACCTTTCACGTCGTCATGCAAGGTTGGAGGTGCGTGAAGGGTTGCTGTTCGCAATTGATCTCGGCTCGGCCAACGGGACATTCGTCAATGGTCGACGGATCACGGAAAGCCGTGTGCGAAGAGGCGATGAGCTGCGGTTTGATTCGTTGAGTTTTTCTGTTGTGGGCCCTGTGGATGATCTTGATCGCACTGCAGTGCGCCCTGCAATCTCTTCACATCTTATGAAGTCTCCAAAAATTGGCTCAGGTGAAGTGGCAGCTGAAGATGTCACTCAGAGATCCTTCTCGGCTTCTATCGCCGGGCTGCGGGAAGAGAGCCCAAGTATGGCTGAGCCCCAGGAGGAAAAACTTCAGCCACGTATCCCTATAAAAGCCTTGGGCTTGACTCTGTTATTGGTTGCCGGTGCTGCCGGATATTTTTGGGTTAATAACCAGGGAGTGTTCTCATGAGTTCGCCCCATGAATTGCTGCTCTATACCACCCTTGGATGCAGCCTGTGCGAAAAGGCCAAGCTGGAAATATGGCCCCTGCTCGAGCAGTTTGGGTTGCGTTTAAGGGAGGTAGATATTGCCGATGATGACAATTTATTCGAGCGCTTTAGTCTTTTGATACCCGTGGTGGGGCTCGGTGATCCTGAAGACACTTATGCATGGCCCTTTCAGCAATCGCAGCTGCAAGCCTGGTTAGCCAAACGAATTGGTTAGGCGCCCTTCATTTATTGGGAGATAACTCCCACCTTAAGCCCTAATGACTCGGATTCCCAAGGGGGGGCTCTATTTCTATCAAACGGTATCAAAGTTAGGGCAGAGGTTTGTAAGGTTATTCTGAGGCACCTTAAAGTTTATTCCCTGCCTCATGCGCCTTGAGAAGTTGCAGCTTGGTGCCGCTCCGATAGGCATAAATTACCGTATAAGCGAGTACATTCTGTACATAATTCCTTGTTTCACTATAGGGAATCGTCTCGATCCAGACATCGTGTGGCAGACGCTGACGAGTCTCCTTTAACCACTTGGCAACCCGCGTTGGCCCCGCGTTGTAAGCGGCAGCGGCGAGGAAGCGATTGTTATCGAATCGATTTAACAGGGTGCTCAGGTAAAAGCTGCCAAGGGCAATATTAGTTTTGGGGCTTAGTAGATCCCAGCTGCGTCGATAGCGTACACCGGCGCGCTTTGCCGTTGCGCGTGCGGTAGAGGGTAGCAATTGCATTAGGCCCAATGCGCCAGACCGTGATTTGGCGTCGTGGCTGAAGTGGCTTTCCTGGCGGGCAACTGCGTAAATCATATAGGGCTCTAGAGGCGTGCTCTGCCGTCCAACCTGCTCACTTACACTTTCTACAATATCGGCAAAGGCCAGGGGGAAGCGGAGTTCCAGATCATCCAGGTAGTCTGCCGCAAGAACAGATTGAATGGATTTGTGATACCAACCCCATGCGCTTGCCACTTTGCCCGCGGCTAATAGCTCCTCGTGATCCATTTCCCGAGTAGCGTAGCTCCACTCACGCCGAGCATGGAATAGTTCACCAATAGCCTGCAATTCACGTGCCCTTTGTAAGCCGGTGTGCTGGGCCATCTGCTGCACTTGAATTGGCGTGATTGGCGCGGGGCGATCTACAAAGCTGTAATTTTGTCCGAGGGTATCGGCAGCAAGGAAACCGTAGTAACTGCGTTCCCGTGCAGCTTTTCGATAGAGCAGGGAGGCTGCGCCAGACTGCGCTTTACCATAAAGTTCTTCCAGTGAGCGGGCTTTCCAGTAGAGCCAGCGATCGCGCTGTTGCCGTTCGAGTGGCAGGCGATCAATCCAAAAGGCAACCTGCTCCCAGTCGAGCTCTCGCAGGGATTGCCGCGCCAGCCATTCAATGGAATATCCATCATCCATTGTGTGATTCTTGGTCAGTTGTAGCAGTCCCTGGGTATCGTCTTGACGAGCAAATTGTCGAGCCAGATGGCGGAGCATATTGGCTTGCTCCTTATCGTTAAACAGGAGGCTGGCACTATAGCGCTGCCATGCCTGTTCAGCGACGGCTGCATCTTCCCTAGCTAATCGATGCAATCCATGCAGAATAATTTCCCTGTGATGCTCCGGTGACTGTAAGAAGCGGGGGTAATTGAGAAGAAGCTTAGGTGATTTGTGCACCTCCCTTAGCAGGCCTGCTCTTTGTTGGAAGGGTTTGTCCATTTTCCTGGCGATATAGGAAGCGAGTTCAAGGTTATCCTCTTCTAGGGTGAGTAAATGGCGGGACCAAATCTTTTCCTGGGTTAGGCCGCCATTGCGCTTCCAGCGGGCAAAAACTGGGTCACACTCCTCTACTTGTGAGTGCCCAACCAGCCAGAGCTCGGTGGTTACTTGATCGGCATTGTCTTTGCTGCCATGGCGAAACAGTGCGTCGGCATAATAGCAACGCAGTGCCGCGCGCTTGTGTTTCTCAGGTTGAAAGTATTTTAGGTAGGTCTGAAATTGTCTCTGTTGCCCTAGCTCTCTAAGCAACCTAATACGCATCCAGTCACCCACCGCTGTTCCCTGATTCTCAGCGAGAAAGCGATCAATATCTTTTAGAGGCAATTGGCGCAATTTTCTTCCGATCGCCCAGTAGTCGAGATAGGGCACTAGAGGGTAATTCGCCAACTTGGCTTTCAATTGCTTTAACTGTTTTTTATTGCCGTATTTGATCGCTATCCTGGCTTGTTGTAATAGCTGGCGCTGGTTAGATATACCTGTGGCTGGCTTGTCTTGCTGAGACAACTCCTTCGATGATGCTTGTGGCTCTGCCTGGGCGCTGAGGCAGATCCAGACCATTAATGGGGCAATAAACTGGAAGAGTCGACTTGTGCTAACTGACATGACAGTAACCCCAAAGTTGAGTCTGGTCGCGCAAGTTTATGAGACGGCTTGGCAAAAAAGCGTAAAATAGCGAATTTTTCACAGGACCCGAAGTATCAATTTTCGTTTCATTCAACTAACTAGCGAGAATGTTAACCGGGTCTGTTAATTGTAGTGCCTAATTATGTTGCTTCTATTGGATGGGGTCAGTCTGCGTTACGGGACCCAGGTGCTTGCTGAAAACGTCAGTGCAAAAATTGAGCGGGGCGATCGTATTTGCCTTGTTGGCCGCAATGGAGAGGGTAAGTCCAGCCTGTTGCGTTTAATTGCGGGGCAGGTGGACCCAGATGCTGGGGAGATTGTGCGCGCGAGTGGGATGGTTATGGCGACCCTTGAGCAGGAGTTACCCGCAGGCTGTCTCGACTCTGTCTACCGATATGTTGCCGAGGGTCTGGGCCCTATAGGGCGTGTATTGGCTGGTTATCGAGAGGATCCATCGGCCGAGCTACAGGCCAAAATTGAAGCGGAGCACGGCTGGGATCTCCTGCCTAGAGTAGATAGCGTGCTCGACCGCCTCGGCTTGAGTCCTGATGAATCCGTGGCTGATCTCTCTGGAGGTTGGCAGCGCCGTGCAGCTCTCGCGCGCGCGCTGGTTACAGAGCCCGATCTGCTCATTCTCGATGAGCCCACCAACCATTTGGATATTGCCGCTGTGGAGTGGTTGGAAGGATTCCTCGATACTTTTAGGGGCGCGTTATTGTTCGTCAGCCACGATCGTGCTTTGGCGCAGCGGTTGGCTAGTACAGTCTGGGATTTGGATCGTGGATACCTACGGGTTTTTCGCTGCAAGTTTGGGCGTTACCAGGAAGAAAAAGAGAAACTTTTAGAAGAAGAGGCCAGAAACGAGGCGCTATTCGACAAAAAGCTAGCCCAGGAGGAAGCCTGGATTCGCCAGGGTATCAAGGCGCGACGCACCCGTAATGAAGGGCGGGTTCGGGCCTTGCAAGGACTCAGGCGCCAGAGAGAGGCGCGCCGAACTCAACAAGGCATTGCCAGAATGTCTCTCGATAGTGGAGAAACATCCGGTAAGTTGGTGGCTGAGCTTAGTAACGTTACCTTTGCCTACCCCAATGAGTCCCCCCTGATTCGCGACCTTTCATTTACCTTAATGCGCGGTGATAAGGTGGGATTGATTGGTCCTAATGGGGTTGGTAAAAGCACCTTAATTCGAGTGTTGCTCGGGGACCTTCAGCCTCAGTCCGGTCAGGTGCGTTTGGGTACAAAGCAGCAGGTAGCCTATTTTGACCAGCGCAGGGACCAATTAAATCCAGAACTTACCGTGTTGGATAATGTTGGTGGAGGGCGCGACTCTGTCACTATTGGCGGCAAAAGTCGCCACATCATGTCCTATTTGTCCGATTTCCTCTTTAGCGGTTTGAAAGCGCGGACCAAGGTAAGTGCGTTGAGTGGTGGTGAGCGCAATAGGGCTCTTCTGGCGAAATTATTCAGTCAGCCAGCCAATATTCTGGTGCTCGATGAGCCGACCAACGACCTGGATGTAGAAACCCTGGAGCTGCTTGAAAAGTTACTTCTGGAATTCACAGGCACAGTGTTATTAGTCAGTCACGACCGTGCATTTCTCGATAATGTTGTGGATTCCTGTCTGGCCTTTGAGGGAGATGGTCGTATCCGAGAGTATGTGGGTGGTTATGCGGACTTCATTCGCCAGGGGGGTAGCTTTGAACAGGAGTCAAAAGAGGAAAAAGTCCCCGAAGGCAAGGTGAAAGCGAAGCCGGTCGAAGCGGACAAGCCTCAGGTTAAGAAAAAGAAGCTCAGCTATAAGTTGCAACGTGAACTGGATGGCTTACCAGCCTTGATTGAACAGCTTGAAGTTGAAATTGGCGCTATAGAGGCTGAAGTAGCAGACCCTTCTTTTTATCAACAGGAGCAAGCCCAGGTGCAAAACCGGCTCAATTTACTGGCGGAGAAGCAAACTCAATTAGAGACCGCTTTTGATCGATGGTCGGAGTTGGAGGGGGGCGAAGAGTAAGGTTTGAGTATTGGAGAGAAGGGGTGCATGGCACCACTTCTCTCGCCGAAAGAGGGGGCTTATTCTTCGTCCACATATACCCTGACAGCTAAAACATCGCACTTGGCGCCGTGAAGAACCCCATTAGAGGTTGAGCCCAGCAGAAGAGCTAGGCCATGGCGTCCATGGCTACCGATAACAATAAGATCGACTTCTAGATCTTTGGCTAGGCGATGTATCTCGGTGGATGGTTGGCCCAAAATTACATGCTGTCGTTCAGTGGGGATATTCAGCGGTAGAGCGGCTTTGTGAAGCTGTTCCTTGGCCTGTCTCTGCAGCTGATCCTGTACCTCTGATAAATCCATGGGGATATCCCCACCATAGGCAAATGTCAGTGGCTCAATGGCATGCATCAAGCTGATTTCGGCATTGAAAGCTTCAGCGAGGGAGGCCGCTTTTTCCAGTACTTGTGAGGATTCTTCCGAGAGGTCCAGGCCCACCAATATTCGTTCATATTTCGCCATTTTCCATTAGCTCCTGTCTTTTCTATTTGCCCAGTGGGGCCTCTTACGACAGCTATTTTCAGTCTATCGCAAAAAAAACTGTTTGACATGGATCATATATGGCGCCGCAGAATAGGCCGTTTTTAAAACCATCATAAGGAACTTTTATGTCCGAATGGCTACCGGTAATCATAATTGGCTTTGCTATTGCCCTGGTGCTGGGGCCAGTGATGTGGCTGAAGCCCAATCAGCGCGACAGCCGTCTGGCTGATTTGCGTGGCCGTGCCGCCAGGGCAGGTATTACCGTGCAAATTCAAGCCTTACCTGAAGCTTTGGGGGAGGGGACCGCAGCGGTTTATTACTATCGGTGGAAGGATAGAAAGCGTCTACAGATTGGTTGGAAGCTACAGCGCCAGCGGATTACGCACGAAATGAATTTTGCCGGTAGTTGGGATTGGGGCAACAGTGTGAGAGCCCCCCAGGCAGCATGGCAGCAATTGCACCAGTTGTTGGATAGCTTGCCGGCGGATTGCTGTGCGATTATCGCAACCGATGTCGGATTGGGCGTGCAATGGCAGGAAAACGGTGGGGTCAAAGCTTTTTCGCAGCTGTCTGAGAGTTTGGCGGAGTACACCCCTCTTATAGAAGAATCTGTACGCAAGATCAGTCCCATTAAACTCCCAGAAAACTAGGGCGACAGGCATTTTAGCGGGCTGCTCAAATAGGGAAAATTGTCACAATTTTACCCTTTTCTGGGGGTGAAATTTGGCGAATAAGCACTAAAAGTTATCAGCTTTGCTTGACCGCGCCTTGACTGAGGCTTATATATTCGCGCAGCGCAGGCCCGATTGAAGGGCCTGAAATGCTTCGGATAGCAGTAAATTTTTCATTTGAAATCAAAGGCTTATGGGTAAATCACTGGTCATCGTCGAATCACCGGCCAAAGCGAAAACCATCAATAAATATCTCGGCAAGGACTTTGTTGTTAAGTCCAGCGTCGGTCATATTCGCGATTTGCCAACCGGTGGCGGCAACAAACAGCCCGTTGACGCAAAAGAACGGGCAAGGCGTGCGGCAGAGACTCGTAAGCTTTCCCCTGAGGCGAAAGAGGCTTACAAACGCAAGAAAAATCGTGCGCAGCTGATCAAGCGCATGGGGATCGACCCGGATAATAGCTGGCAGGCTCACTACGAAATTTTGCCAGGCAAGGAAAAAGTAGTCAGCGAATTGCAAAAGCTGGCTGAGAATGCCGATCACATTTATCTGGCAACGGATTTGGACCGCGAGGGAGAGGCGATCGCCTGGCACTTGCGGGAAGCAATTGGCGGTAATGACGAACGCTATCGCCGAGTGGTTTTTAATGAAATCACTAAGTCCGCGATCCAGGAGGCGTTCAAAGATCCCGGCCGCCTGAATATCAATCGGGTTCATGCCCAGCAAGCTCGCCGATTCCTCGATCGTATTGTTGGCTATATGGTCTCCCCACTATTGTGGGAGAAAGTTGCCCGAGGACTTTCTGCTGGCCGGGTGCAGTCAGTGGCAGTTCGTCTCGTGGTAGAGCGCGAACGTGAGATCCGCGCTTTCATTCCTGAGGAGTACTGGACGCTTTTCGCTGATACCGCTACCAGCAAAGCGAACAAGCTGCGGCTAGAGGTTAAAAAACAAGCTGGTGAAACTTTCCGCCCCACCAATGAAGCCGATGCGAATAGCGCGGTGAAATTGCTTCAGGGTAGTGAGTTTGTTGTTAGCGGTCGTGACGATAAGCCTACCAGTTCCAAGCCTAGTGCTCCCTTTATTACTTCGACACTGCAACAGGCGGCTAGTAATCGCCTCGGTTTCAGTGTCAAGAAAACCATGACCCTTGCACAGCGTCTCTACGAAGCCGGTCATATTACATACATGCGTACCGATTCGACCAATCTAAGTAAAGAGGCGGTTGAATCGGCCCGGCAGTATATCGGTGAGAATTTTGGCGATAAGTATCTGCCAGAAAAGCCCGTTAGTTATAGCAGCAAGGAGGGAGCGCAAGAAGCTCACGAGGCAATTCGTCCCTCCGATGTGCGTGTTGCCCCGAATATGCTCTCAGGTGCAGAGCGGGATGCGGAGCGGCTCTACAATCTGATTTGGCAGCAGTTCGTCGCCTGTCAGATGACCCCGGCAAAATACACTTCCACCTCAATTGTGGTGAGTGCCGGTGACTTTGAGTTGCGTGCTCGCGGCCGAGTGATTCGTTTTGATGGCTTTCTCAAAGTTGCCCCTCCTGCGGGCAAGAAAGATGAAGATCTGCTGCTGCCTGATGTTCAGGTTGGCGATAAGCTGTCTCTGCAGCAGCTGGACCCGAAACAACATTTCACCAAGCCTCCGGCTCGTTTTAGCGAAGCCGCTCTGGTGAAAGAGCTGGAAAAGCGCGGTATTGGCCGGCCCTCAACCTATGCCTCTATTATTTCCACAATTCAGGATCGGGGCTATGTGCGGCTTGAGAACCGCCGTTTCTACGCGGAAAAAATGGGTGATATTGTCACCGACCGCCTCAGCGAAAGTTTTAAAAATCTGATGGACTACGGTTTTACCGCAAGCCTGGAGGAGTCTCTGGATGCGGTTGCCGATGGTGATAAAGGCTGGAAGCAGTTACTCGACGAGTTTTATCAGGATTTCTCCTCGCGGTTGGAAAAAGCTCAGTCCAGTGATGCGGGTATGCGGCGCAACACGCCGACAGATACCGATATCGAGTGCAGTAAGTGCGGTCGCCATATGCAGATCCGCACAGGTTCTACCGGTGTATTCCTTGGTTGCTCCGGTTACGCGCTTCCTCCTAAGGAGCGCTGCACCAACACGATGAATCTGGTCTCAGGCGATGAGGCCGTGGACGCGGATAAGGACGAAGATGCCGAAACCCGCCAGCTGCGGGAGAAACGCCGCTGTCCCAAGTGCGGCACGGCGATGGATAGTTATCTGCTTGATGAGCAGAGAAAGCTACATATCTGCGGAAATAACCCAGACTGTAATGGTTACGAGGTAGAGCAGGGCACGTTCAAAATTAAGGGCTACGACGGTCCGATTATTGAGTGTGACAAGTGCGGTAGCGACATGCAGCTGAAGTCAGGCCGTTTTGGTAAATACTTTGGCTGTACTAACGAAGCCTGTAAGAACACCCGCAAGCTGTTGAAAAATGGCCAGCCGGCGCCACCCAAAATGGATCCGGTTCCTATGCCGGAGTTGGCTTGCCTGAAGGTTGAGGATCATTACATTCTCCGCGATGGTGCCTCCGGATTATTCCTGGCCGCCAGCCAGTTTCCGAAAAACCGTGAGACCCGTGCCCCGCTGATAAAAGAGCTACTGCCTCACCAAAGTGAGATTGACCCTAAGTACAGCTTCTTGTTCTCGGCCCCCTCACAGGATGATCAGGGGCGCGATACCGTAGTTCGCTTCAGTCGTAAGACCCAAGAGCAGTATGTTCAGTCCGAGGAGGACGGAAAGGCCACGGGTTGGAAGGCTTTTTATCGGGATGGCGCCTGGAAAGTCGAAGCGGCGGCCAAGAAAAAGCCGGCAGCTAAGAAAGCGGCGGCAAAAAAGTAAATGAGTAATCCCTATACCGGCCTAGTCACTTCGGCATTGCGTAAGAGCCAGCTGCTGGCCACAAGTAGTTATGACTCTACTATTCAGCGAATGGCCCTGGAAGAAGGTGCTTTGTTGCAGCTGTGGAAAGCCTATCAGGCTTTCCTGGCTGAACTGTCACACCAGCTGCAATTGGGTTTTGAGCCGGAGTCTGTAAAGGTTATTTTAGATAGCCTGCACAGCCAGGGGAGAGCGAGCCTTGAAGTAAGTGAACTGCAGTTATTACTCTCAGAGCCAGGGAGTTGGCTTAGCGAATTATTACGCGCGTGGAACCAGCTCTTAAGGCTGCCTACGTTAGCGGAGGAAAAGGGGCAAGCTGGCAACCTTATTCCGACCCACAATATCGCCGGACCAGTACCAATTGAGATTTCTTTCGAAGCGCTGCTTAAATGGTACAAAGCTCTCAGTGAGCTGATACTTAGACAGCGTGCCAATCTCGAGGAGTGCTAAGAGGGCTCCGCTACCTTTCTATTCATCTTTTTGCGCCCACTGAAACTTCTAAATTGCCTGTGGTACACTGGGCGCAAACTGATGTGCAGTGAAGGGAAAGCAAATGTCCTCCGAAACTTTTGAGATTATCGAGTTGGCCAATGGCGATGTGGCTCTGCGCCGTGCCGGCCATGAGGAGGACCCTCTGGTGAGTATTCGTTTCTCAGCCGAGAGTCTCCAATTTTTGCGAAAGCACAAGGTAGCAGTAGCCCGGGCCATGTTAGAGGCAGGTATAGAAGCCGTGCAAAATCTCGATGACCTGGAGCCAGGTTACTTTGAAGAGGAAGAGTCGATGCCGGTTAACCATACGATTCACTAATCTATGGTAAAGCCGAAAAATTAAGTGAAACAACAGCGGCTAGAAGCCGCTGTTATTGTATTTGATTGGCGGTAAATCTTTTAGTCTCACGGAGTTTGGCGAATAACGCCCACCGCTAATCCTTCGATTACAAAGTTCTTATCCCGCATATCTACTTGGATGGTATCAAAGTCTTCGTTTTCAGGCAGGAGTTGTACCGTTGCCTGATTACCTTTACGGCGGAAGCGCTTAACGGTTACTTCATCATCAATCCGCGCAACCACAATCTGCCCGTTTCTGATTTGTTCGGTCTTCTGTACTGCCAGAAGGTCCCCGTCGAGAATGCCGGCATTTCGCATACTCATGCCGTGTACCCGCAATAAATAATCTGCCGGTGGGTGGAAGAAACTGGCGGGCAGGTCGCAATAATCCTCAATATGCTCGGCTGCCAGAATAGGGTTGCCTGCGGCGACACGCCCCACGATGGGAAGTCCCGATTGGTGGTCGGGAATTCGAATACCTCGGGAGGCACCGGCAACCATCTCAATGGCTCCTTTTCGTGCCAGTGCTTTGAGGTGTTCCTCTGCAGCGTTGGGCGAGCGAAAGCCCAGCTCTTGGGCGATTTCTGCGCGGGTGGGAGGGTAACCTGTGTCGTCCAGGTAGGCTTTTATCAGCTCTAATACTTGAGTCTGGCGTGCTGTGAGATTGGTCATAGATTTACCTAGCGTTTCTGTATTTTTATACAGTTGCTGGGATTATATACAGATTTAAGGATCTCGCAAACTGAGCACCTGCCTGCAGTCCAGCTGCTACATTGTTTAAGAAAACAAGGAATGAAAAGAAAAGTTGAAAGAACTGACAGCAAGGGAGAACAATAATGCTTGATGCGAAAATGGCTGAAGCCTGGAGAGTTCTGCGCATTCAATCTGAGTTGGTTGATGGAATTGAGCGTTTGGTTGCGCTTAACGGGGCGGTAACAGTTTTTGGCGGTGCGCGTTTCACTGAAGATAGCCAGGAATATCAGCAAGGGGTGAAGCTTGGGGAGCTTTTAGCAGCAGAGGGGATACCTGTGATGACCGGTGGCGGGCCGGGTCTGATGGAGGCGTGTAATCGTGGGGCTTTTGAGCAGCCTGGTACTTCAATCGGATTAAATATCGAGCTGCCTTTTGAGCAGGCAGCCAATCCTTACCAAGATATCAGTTTGAATTTTCGCTATTTCTTTGTGCGTAAATTTATGTTTGTGAAGCATGCCGTGGGCTTTGTGGGTTTACCCGGGGGCTACGGCACGCTGGACGAATTATTTGAGGCGCTGACATTAGTACAAACTCAAAAAGTACGGCGATTCCCAATAGTTTTGGTGGGCAAGCGTTATTGGGGAGGGCTGTACGATTGGCTGGTAGATACGGTATTGGAACGGAATTGTATCGACTCTGCTGATCTAGACCTGTTTCATGTGGTGGATGCAGTAGAAGAGGCTGCAGATTTGATTATGAAATATATGCGAGCCAGGGATTAAAAAGTTTTTGAGATGTCTAGGTTACTTTCTTTATTAATTAACAATCGGATAGGGTGAGGAGTAGGGGAGGCAGAAAAAACAGGAATACAGGAAGTAGAGGCCAAAATACAGAGCCTACGGCTGTGCCTCGTCCCTAAATAGTAGTTAGCGCCCCTATCTTTCTTCCCACGCAGTGGAATGCACTAAGGCCTATGGGAAGAGGTAGTGGTCAGTCGCTTCGGTAATTACATCTTATCCTGCCAATTTACCAAACCAATTTTGCCTATGGGGATTCGCCAGGTTGGACTTCCCCCTACAACCGTTCTTTCTGTATGTGCAATAAGCCGCCAGCGAGCTGGGAGTGTGCTACTCTGGCCGAAATTAAACAGCTGTTTTAAATGGTGGTTTGATATCTATGAGTCAGATGGATACCGTTAACCGCATCTTGGATGCTGCCGAAGCGCTCTTTGCCGAGCGCGGCTTTACCGAGACATCCCTTAGGACTATTACGAGTACTGCCGGAGTCAATCTGGCGGCGGTCAACTACCACTTTGGTTCTAAGAAAGAGTTGATCCAGGCGGTCTTTGAGCGTTTCCTAACACCATTTACCGATGCGCTGGAAGCAGAGTTGGATCGACGCATAGCTTCAGGCCAACCACTCAAGGTTGAAGGGTTGTTGGAGAGCCTATACCGAGTTGGGTTGGGCAGTCTGAGCCAACTTGGGCTGGATGCTCAGCGCTTTATGCGCCTGCTGGGACTGGCTTATACGCAGTTTCAGGGGCACTTACGCCGCTTTATAGTGTCTCGTTACGGTGATAGTTACCGACGCTTCGCAGGCCTACTGGCCGAGGCCTTACCGGGAGTTGATCCCGTGACCTTCTACTGGCGCCTGTATTTTATGTTAGGGGCCACTATTTTCACCTTGTCGAGCTACGATGCCATAGAGGCTATCCTGAGAGAGGATTTTGGTGCTCAGAGCAGCCTGCCGGAAACTTTGGAGCGCCTTGTGCCGGCCGCTTCGGCAATGCTAAAGGTGGAGTCCGGTTAAACTGCGCAGCTGGTGAATCTTAGAGGAACTGAATATGCCTGCATCACTCGGACCGGTGATGATCGATATCGAAGGGCAGAAGCTCACTGATGAGGATTGCGAGCTTTTGCGCCACCCACTTGTGGGTGGTTTGATTTTCTTTGCGCGCAATTATCGCGATCGCGATCAGATTCAAGCTCTGATTGCCGATATTCGATCTGTGCGCCCAGAGATACTGCTGGCTGTTGATCAGGAGGGTGGGCGAGTACAGCGTTTTCGAGAGGGGTTCACGCGTTTGCCTTCCATGCAAAAGCTGTCCGCCGAGGCTTCAGCAGTACAGTTGCAGGATGTGGGTTGGTTGCTCGCCTCTGAGTTATTGGCTGTAGGGATGGATTTCAGTTTCGCCCCGGTATTGGATGCCGATGACAGCCACAGCCGAGTTATTGGAGATCGCAGTTTTTGTCCCGACCCCCATCACCTGACGGCTATTGCAAGGCCATTTATTCAAGGGATGCGTGAGGCCGGTATGGCTACAACCGGCAAGCACTTTCCAGGACACGGGCACGTGCTTGAAGACAGCCATGTGGAGCTTCCTCAAGATGAGCGCTCCCTGGAGCAGGTGCTGGCCAGCGATGCCTTGCCCTTTATTGACTGCATAGGGGCCGATGAACTGGATGCGGTGATGCCCGCTCACATTCGCTTCGTCAATATAGACAGTCAGCCGGTGGGTTTCTCCCGTTACTGGCTACAGGATATTTTGCGAGGACGGCTGGGTTTTAATGGGGTTATCTTCAGTGATGATCTGTCCATGGAGGGGGCGGGAGCTGCCGGTGGTTATGGGGAGAGAATCCGCGCTGCTCTGGAAGCGGGTTGTGATATGGGCGTGGTCTGCAATAACCGTGCAGGGGCTTTGGAGTCTCTCGCTGGGCTGGAGAACTTTATTCCCGCAGCGGAATCGAGTGAGCGTCTGAAAGCCATGCGGGGTAGACCCTCAATCACCTCCTGGGCGGAACTCGAAAAAAGTGAGCGCTGGCATAGAACTCGCAGCTGGTTAGCTTCAATAATGCAGTAGTTGAGAAATACCGGTTTTCACAGCTTGCTCCAAGAACCTATGGGCGGCTGGAGCCGGTTTTTATAAGCGGAGGGGGAATTGTGGAGTCCGTAGAGAGTGTGCTGTTGTCCTGGCTGGGTGATAACCGGGTTTGGATAATCTCTGTTTTTCTTATTGTATTGGCTTCTGCACTGGCGGCCTGGATTTTCGGTCGCTTTGTGCAAAAACTGGCTGCCAGGGCTGAGAAGACCGTTAATCCCTGGGATGATGCGTTGGTAGGGGCTCTCTCCCCTCCTGGGCAAGTATTAATCTGGCTGTTGGGGCTCACGGTGGCCGCCCACCGTGCGGGTCAGGCGACGGGTGCAGAGATTTTCTCCCTGGCAGAGCCTGCCCGCGAGATAGGCCTTATTCTGGTCCTCTCCTGGTTCGCTTGGCGCTTCTCGCACAGCGCGGAGCGTAACCTTTGCAATCCCCGCTATATTGGCAAGCCGATGGATGCCACCACGGTTAGAGCCATCGGCAAGCTGGTGCGGGCTTCGATCGCTATTACTGCGGGTATAGTGATTATGCAGTTCCTAGGCTATAGCGTCAGCGGCGTTTTGGCCTTTGGTGGCATTGGGGGGTTGGCGGTAGGCTTTGCCGCTAAAGACTTGCTGGCGAATTTCTTTGGTGGGCTGATGATTTACTTAGATCGCCCCTTTGCGGTTGGCGATTGGATACGCTCCCCGGACAAGGAGATTGAAGGGACTGTAGAAGATATTGGCTGGCGCCTGACTCGCATACGCACCTTTGATATGCGCCCGGTTTATGTGCCCAATAGTGTCTTCACGCAGATTTCTGTCGAGAACCCTTCGCGAATGCTCAATCGCAGGATCTTTGAAACTATTGGGGTTCGTTATGAAGATGGCCATTTAATGGCGCAGATAGTGGCAGATGTTAAGAAAATGTTACAGCATCACCCGGAAATAGATGCCAACCGAACTCTTATTGTTAATTTTAATAGTTTTGCAGCCTCATCCCTTGATTTCTTTATATACACCTTTACCAGAACGACAGAGTGGGTGAGATACCATGAAATCAAACAGGATGTTTTGTTGAATGTACTCAATATAATTGAGCGCCATGGTGCTTCTTGTGCATTTCCGACCTCGACGGTACATATTGCCGATATTCCTTCATTAGCACGAGAAGCCGCGTTAGACAGTTGAGTATTGGGAGTGCGATAAGGTACAAATGTTTAGTTTAAATATCGCGCCTAATTGGGGTTTTGACGGTTAATTACGCCTATTGGTAAAAACGTAGTATTTATTTCACATAGAAACCTAGACACTGGCGCTGTTTTATCTAAGAATCAGGTTACGCCCTTTGGGTTACTCTCAATAGGGTGAAGCAAGATAGCATTCTGCATGGAGCAGTTTGTTAACAATGGGGTGGCGTTTGCCCCTCTTGCCGAATTGAGCAGTGAGGTAATAGAGGTAGGCGCAATAACAATAATGAGGTTTTCTCAATGAGTGATCGCGTTACAGGTACAGTGAAGTGGTTTAATAACGCACGGGGTTATGGCTTCATCACCTGTGGAGAAGGAACTGAAGATATTTTTGTTCACTATCGCAGCATTCGCGGAGAGGGTTATAAAACCCTTAACGAGGGGCAGGCGGTTGAGTTCGAAATGCAACAAGGTGACAAAGGACTGCTGGCGGAAGATGTTGTTCCCTGTGAGTGATTTTAGGATCACTCGTTGAAAGAACTGTTGTCGCGTAGAGTTTGCGGTGCCAGCCGCTAGCTCTGCCAGCGCCTCCAAAGCGGGCTTTTCAGCTCGCTTTTCTATTTCTCCATTCGCTTGGTTCAATATGTGTCTTATGGTGGTTTGCATACATATATGACCAGTCCCACGAGTTTCGTTATATTTTGAAATGTATCAATTGCCTGCGCCTTTAATTTCTGAAAGCGCTCCAGGCTATTTGTGAAGCTTTAATAATCTTGAAACCAATTTAATGTTAGGAGTCAGGGTTTCAGTTCTGTCTGACGGAATAAATTTAAAAATTTTTATTGCTGCTTCTTTATTGAGCTTTTTTATTTTATTTGGCTATTTTGCTTTTCTAGTGATTTTCACTTGGGTGAGGGTGTTGTAATAATGGGGTGAGTTTTTCTCTTCGCCTTCCGTGTCTTTGTACTAGTTTCTTGCTGGATATCGTTAAGTTGCTGCCTTTGTAAAATTTTATTTTATAAATTGCAGTCAAATTGGTTTGGTTGTGTTATCTGTTATGCCAGATTCGATTCGGCTTTTATAGATTTAGGAAAGTGTAATTTGTTTGGTTAAATATACTGTTGCATATGGAATACCCCCTTTGAAGGGGGGTATTTAAAAGAGTATTAATTGGCTGTTTATAAGGTAACTGGGGTGGTTTCTTCTGTGACTTCTTCGTTGCTTTCAGCCACAGTGCGAATTTCAATCAAAATACCAAAAGCCGGGTGGTCAATATAGTGTAGTTGGCCGCTTCGCATACGGCGCTCATGTTGTAAATGAGCGGCCCGCATCACATATACCGGTTGCTCAGTCGGGGCATCTAGGGTTATGGGCTCCTGGTCTCCTGCTGCGTTTGAGAGGTTATACCTATCCGGATTGGAAGCAATAAACCCTTCATTCGTGGCAGAGAAAGAAATTGTCTCCTCGGAGGGTGCTGGGGCAGTCTTGGGTCGATGAGGCAGGCGGATACCCTCCGCAGATGCGGGAGCAGAGAAATCATTGAGCCAAAGGTTTGTGCTCAGGTGCAAATAGCGTGAGACGCTCAGGGTAACAGACCCTTCCAGTTGGCTGTGTCCTGAAAAGGTTTCGCCACCATCAATCAGGATTGCTGGTGACTTGTGTTTTTGCTCCAAAACTTGGTGCCAAGCTTTGTGGAATAAAATGCGATCCCCGCCTCTCACTAGAGCTGCCGCCTTACTATCCAGCTTGGTGTCTACGGGGGAGAGGAGTAAGCGGAGGGGGGGAGCTTGGTCAGTATTGTGATCGCCGAACTCGCTGACTGCAAAGCTGACAGGCTCCTCGTCCAATGCTGTATCTTCTTGGGGGAGCTCTGTGGATTCAGGGAATGCGGTTGCGACAGGGGATTCTGCTTTTTCCTCCCGGGGTGCAGGGGTGTCAAAGTCCACCCAGCGAGCAGGGTAGGTGAGGCTCGGCTCCGCAGGCCAGGTTTCATTGGTTTGTGCCATACCTTGGGGGCGTTCGAACACGATCATCTCGATTTCGAAAGTATTGCCGGCGTAGTTCGCCGCCTGTGAGGCCGTGGCGGAGAGTGCCAGGGCAAGTGTAGAGCAGAGGTGCACTATCTTTTTTATGGTCATTGGGTTACCACTTTCTTCCATCTGTCCTGTCTATCGTCAGAGCAGGGTGAGTATTTCGCGGCCAGCTATATAGGCCGGGATTGTGGCAGGGGGTGGCCCCCCTGTCGATCGATCAGGTCACTAGCTGCCGGATACTATCACTGGGCTAAGCGCTCCAGCACTTCGCTTATTTCCTGTAGCTTGCGGTCGGCGCCCTCTTCATCAAGGCTGAAGTTCAGCTGGTTGGCGCCGGCCAGCTGGTAGCGTCCCGGCTGTGTTTGCACTAATTTCACCAGGGTGAGGGGGTCTACTTGGGTATTTTCGGCAAACTCGATGCGGCCTCGAGCGGCGGAGGCTTCCAATTTGCGAATGCCCATTTTATCGGCCTTCAGTTTTATTTCGGTGGTGCGGAACAGGTGTTTGACCGGTTCTGGCAGTAGACCAAAGCGGTCGATCATCTCCACCTGTAACTCCTTCAGTTGTTGGCGATCAATGGCATTGGCGATACGTTTGTACATCATTAGACGGCCATGGACATCCGGCAAGTAGTCCTCTGGAATCAGCGCCGGTACCCGCAGATTGACATCTACAGCCGGGGACTCCAGGGGGTCGTCGATATTGGGAGTGCGCCCCTCGCGAATGGCTTTTACCGCGCGGTCGAGCATCTCCATATACAGGTTGAAGCCGACACTCTGGATTTGACCGCTCTGCTCCTCACCAAGTAGCTCGCCGGCGCCACGGATTTCCAGATCGTGGGTCGCTAGAGTGAATCCAGCCCCAAGATCCTGGGCTTCACTGATGGCTTCCAGTCGCTTGACCGCGTCGCCAGTCATTGAGCGTTTGTTGGGGGTCAGCAAGTAGGCATAGGCTTGGTGGTGGGATCGCCCCACACGACCACGCAGCTGGTGCAGCTGGGCCAGGCCAAATTTGTCTGCGCGTTCGATCAGTATTGTGTTGGCAGTTGGGACGTCGATACCGGTTTCGATAATGGTGGTACACACCAAAACGTTAAAGCGCTTGTGGTAAAAGTCACTCATGACCTGTTCCAGTTCGCGCTCGCGCATCTGACCGTGGCCTATGCCGATGCGGGCCTCGGGAATCAGCTCCTGTAATTCTCGGGCGATACGCTCAATGCTTTTCACTTCATTGTGAAGGAAATACACCTGGCCGCCACGGAGGATCTCCCGCAGTATGGCCTCCTTCACCAGTGCATCGTCGCGCTCGCGCACGAAAGTTTTTACAGAGAGGCGTCGCGCCGGCGGCGTGGCGATGACTGATAGATCGCGAATGCCGGCCATTGCCATATTTAAAGTGCGCGGGATCGGTGTGGCGGTTAGGTTGAGGATATCCACCTCGGCACGCAGGCTCTTGAGGCGTTCTTTCTGGCGTACCCCAAAGCGGTGTTCTTCGTCGATAATCAGCAGTCCGAGATTCTGAAAGTTCAGGTCGCTCTGTAGAAGCTTATGGGTACCGACAAGGATATCCACTTTGCCACTGGCTATCTTCTCTTTCACGCTGTCCACTTCTTTGCCTGAACGGAAGCGGGAGATCACTTCAATATTGATGGGCCAGTCGGCGAAGCGATCTTGGAAAGACTGAAAATGTTGTTGCGCTAATAGGGTGGTGGGTACCAGCATGGCCACTTGCTTGCCGGCATGGGCGGCGACAAAGGCCGCACGCATAGCGACTTCGGTTTTACCAAAGCCCACATCGCCACACACCAGTCGGTCCATGGGCTTTTTCGACTGCATGTCGCCAATCACGGCTTCAATAGCCTGCTGCTGGTCTGGTGTTTCCTCGAAGGGGAAGCCGGCTGAAAATTCTCTATAAGCCAGCTTGGGGTCGGCAAAAGCGTGACCTACACGGGCTTCGCGGCGCGCATAGATATCCAGGAGTTCGGCAGCGGCATCACGAACTTTTTCGGCGGCTTTGCGCTTGGCTTTTTGCCACTGTTCGCTGCCCATTTTATGCAGTGGAGCCAGGGCCTCATCGGCACCGGAGTAACGGCTGATCAGGTGCAGGCTGGCTACGGGAACATAGAGCTTAGCTTCATTGGCGTATTCCAGAGTCAAGAACTCGGCAGGCTGCCCATCGATTTCCAGGTGTTGCAGGCCGCGGTAGCGTCCCACTCCTTGATCGATATGCACTACCGGGGCGCCGATACGCAATTCGGCCAGGTTTTTGACTGCATTGTCTGCATCATCTTTGGCTTTTTTGCGGCGGCGCTGTTGTAGCACCCGCTCGCCAAATAACTGCGGCTCCGCGATCAGGTTGACGGCAGGATCGGTCAGTAACAGGCCCTGATCCAGGGGCGCTACGGTGATCCCGATGGATTCATTGCTTTGGAGGAATTCTTCCCAGCTGGCATAGGTTGGGGGATTCAGGCGAATACCTTTTAAAAGCTCCAGTAATGCCTCACGGCGCCCGCTGCTTTCGGCACAGAAGAGCACTTGCCCGGAGTACTCCATCAGGTAACTTTCCAGGGCGGCCATTGGCTGCTCGGCCTTGCCGTCTACCGGCAGGGTTGGAGGCATTTGGGTGGCAAAGTTGTAATTGCCCTGGGCATCGGGCAGCGTCTCTGCAGAGAAGATGGCCCTTGGCATCGATTTGAGCGCGCCATTGAATTCATCGACATCCATCAGAATCTGGCGTGGTTGAAGAATTGGGCGGGTCAGATCGCCACGGCGGCTCTCATAGCGGTTGCTGACCTCGCGCCAAAAGCTATCAACAGGTGCTTGCACATTTCCCTGAATAAAAGCCTGGCTGTTCTCGGGAAGGTAGTCGAATAGGCTCGCGCAATTGTTATCGAAAAATAGTGGCAGGTAGTATTCGATACCCGCTGGGGCAATGCCTGCACTGATATCCTGGTAGATGGGCACAAGACTGGGGTCCACCTGGAATTGTTCATGCCAGTTCTGCAGAAAGCCGGAAAGACCGGCCTTGTGCATTGGGAACTCTCTCGCGGGCAGCAGGTGAATAGTTTCCACCTTATCCACTGTGCGTTGGGTTTCTGGGTCAAAGGTGCGCAGGGATTCAATTTCATCGTCGAATAGATCGATGCGATAGGGCAGTGGACTGCCCATAGGGAAAATATCCATGAGTGAGCCGCGCACGGCAAACTCACCGTGTTCATAGACGGTATCTACACAGTGATAGCCTGCCTGCTCTAACAGGCGACGCTGGATATCAATATCAAATTGTTGCCCCTCATTGAGGATCAGCGCATTGCCGGCTACGTAATCACTTGGCGGCAGGCGATGCATTAAGGTGCTCACGGGCACTATGACAATACCGCTCCCCATTTGCGGCAGGCGGTAGAGGGTTGCCAGGCGGTCCGAGATAATATCCTGGTGTGGGGAGAAGGTATCGTAGGGGAGAATTTCCCAGTCTGGAAAATGAAAGATCTCAAAGTCGCCCTCTGAGGCTGCATCTCTCCGCGCTTTGTTAAAAAATTTCAGCTGTACCTCTAAGCGGTGCGCCTCGAGGCTGTCACGAGTGATCAGCAGTGTGGGGGATTGACTGTTGCGAGCAGCATTCAGAATGGCGAGTGCGGCCGCTGCGCCGTGAAGTTGTCCCCAGAATTGCCGGTCGGTGGTGCTGTGAAATTTGGGGGGAGTCAGGGGCTGTATATCGGTCATCGTTCCTTAAATATCCGCGCTTTCATTTGCTGTAGTGCCAGGGGCGGCTATTGTAGCCGCGATCGGATCGGGCTGCAGTCTATGATATCTGTGCCTGTGGTTTCGATCTCAAACGGCTGCAATTTTTGGGGGATTGCGTATCGCGAGGGCTTGTGACAACAAAAAGGTAGTTTTACTACATTTTTTTGGTTTTTTTTTGCGCAGTTGCGTAGCAGCGGGTGAATACTGATAATGCGCAGCCATACGGCCCCGAGTGGTTTGTGGGCCGTGATTTCCTGCCTATTAAACACATTGCAGAGGTGTCCGATAGTGACTCAGAAGCGACCGAAGCCCGCGGACTTTTTCAAGGACTGGAAACAGCGTGAAGCACTGGCTGAATCCATGATCCCGATGATTGGAAAGCTCAACCGTGAGAGCAACGTCGGTATTTATATGTACGGCCGCAACCTGGTTAATCGCTCAGTGCTGAGCATTATGAAAGCGCACCGTTTCGTGCGTCAGGTTGAGGAAAATGAACTCTCCGAGTTTGAAACCTTCCCTGTATTGGAAGCCATCTGCAAGATGGAGCTGGGTCCCGTACATATCGACCTGGGAACCATGACCAACAAGTACATGCGCGACGATCGCGGCTTGTCTGTGGATGAGTTTGTACGTGAAGAGCTGTCCGACGCAGCGGGTGCCGGCAAGCCTCTGCCCGAATCCAAAGATGTTGTGATCTACGGTTTTGGCCGTATCGGCCGTCTGGTTGCCCGCCTGCTGATCGACAAGGCCGGCAGTGGTGACGTTCTGCGTCTGCGCGCTATCGTACTGCGCAAGGGCAAGGCGCCCAACGATCTGGTGAAGCGCGCTTCTCTGCTGCGTCGCGACTCCGTACACGGTGCTTTCCAGGGCACTATCCGTGTAGACGAGGAGACCAACTCCCTGATCTGTAACGGTAACGAAATCAAGATTATCTACGCCAACTCCCCGCAGGAAGTGGATTACACCCAGCACGGTATCAACGATGCGATTATCGTTGACAGTACCGGTGTATGGCGCGATGAAGAAGGCCTGAGCCAGCACCTGCAGAGCCCCGGCGCCTCCAAAGTGCTTCTGACTGCACCGGGCAAGGGCGATATCAAGAATATCGTTTACGGTATCAACAGTAGCGACATCAAGCCGGAAGATAAGGTGCTGTCTGCCGCTTCCTGTACCACTAACGCCATCGTGCCTGTGCTGAAGGCGATGATGGACGGTTACGGCGTTGAGCACGGCCACGTAGAAACTGTACACGCCTACACCAATGACCAGAACCTGATCGACAACTATCACAAAGGTGAGCGTCGCGGTCGCGCAGCAGCGCTGAATATGGTTCTGACTGAAACCGGTGCTGCCAAGGCGGTTGCCAAAGCGCTGCCCGAGCTGAAAGGTAAGCTCACCGGTAACGCAATTCGCGTTCCGACCCCTAATGTTTCCATGGCGATCCTGAACCTGAACCTGGGTAAAGAAACCACCAAGGAAGAGCTGAACGAATATATGCGCGATGTGGCACTGCACTCGCCACTGCGTCAGCAGATCGATTTCACCAACTCCCCGGAAGTGGTATCCAGCGATTTTGTTGGCTCCCGCGTTGCCTGCGTATTCGATTCCACTGCGACTATCGTGGATGGTAAGAACGCAGTGCTCTACTGCTGGTACGACAACGAGTTCGGTTATAGCTGTCAAGTGGTTCGCTGCTTGGAAGATATGGCTGGCGTTCGTTATGAGTTGTTCCCTAAGAAAGACTAAGGCGTCAGCTTAAAGTCTGCAGGTCGGCTCTTTGGGCTGACCATGAGGGTGGGGCGGCAGTCACAGCCGTCCGCCCACATCTTTCCAAATCCCTGTTTTTTCAGTAGAAATTTCCCTTCTTAGTGCCACTTTGGACGCTTCCAGACTGGTAAAGCTTTTGCCCCATCTTTATAATGCGCGCGATTTTGCGGGGCGGCCGTGCGCCGAGAAGTTAGCGCGCACAACCTTTAGTTAGCTTCCTTCCGCCCGGTCTACGGGTGAAACGGCATAAGCCCTCGCAGCACAGAATTCCACAGTATGGCTCGCCAGTCCGGGATTGACTGTTTTTCAGTTTGAACCTGGGCGGGTGGGCTTTATTGCAATTTTATAAACTAGAAACTTAGGCATAGGCGTATGAGAAAGATCCGTCGGGGATTGGACTTACCCATATCCGGCGCGCCCGAGCAGGTCATCCACAAAGGACCTGCGATCAAGACCGTTGCTGTTCTCGGCCCCGATTATCACGGGATGAAGCCGACAATGGCAGTGGCTGTAGGGGATCGCGTCAATCTTGGTCAGCTACTGTTCAGTGACAAAAAAACCGAAGGCGTGCGCTACACCGCGCCGGCCGCCGGTCGTGTTGTTGCTATCAATCGCGGTGCCCGCCGTGTTCTGCAATCCGTTGTGATTGGCATAGACGGCGATGCAGCAGAACAGTTCCAGAGCTATAGCGCAGATAAGCTATCTGGTCTGACGCGCGAACAGGTCGTTGAGAACCTGGTTGAATCCGGTATGTGGACCGCACTGCGTACCCGCCCGTTCAGCCGCGTGCCCGCTTTGGATGCTAAACCGGAAGCGGTGTTTATCAATGCGATGGACACCAATCCTCTGGCTGCCAACCCAGAAGTGGTCATTGCCGAGAACCCCAAAGCCTTCTCTCAGGGCGTTGAGATTCTTTCCAAGCTGGCGGAAACCACTTACGTCTGTACCGCTCCTGATGCAGATATCCCCGTACCGAGCGCTGCGAATATTCGCCGCGAAGCTTTTGCCGGCCCCCACCCGGCTGGCCTGTCCGGTACCCATATCCACTACCTGAACCCAGTTTCCGGTTCTCGCAGTGTATTTACCATTAATTACCAGGATGTGATCGCCGTAGGCAAACTGTTTACCACCGGTAAACTGTTCACCGATCGCGTTGTTTCCCTGGCCGGCCCTCAAGTTAAGCAGCCCCGACTAGTGCGCACTCGTCTCGGCGCCAGTCTGGAAACTTTGACTTCCGGTGAGTTGAAAGGTGATAACGACCGCGTTATTTCCGGCTCCGTATTTGGCGGCAGCACTGCTGAAGGTCCTTTGGGTTACCTGGGTCGTTACCATAATCAGGTAACTGTGCTGGAAGAGGGTGGTGAGCGTCCTTTCCTGCACTATCTGCGTGCCGGTAATAAGCGCTTCTCCGTTTTCCCGATTTATCTTTCGCGCCTGTTCAAGAACAGACTGTTCAACTTCACCACCAGTACTAACGGTTCCGAGCGTGCCATGGTACCGGTCGGCACTTATGAGAAGGTTATGCCGCTGGACGTACTGCCGACCCAGCTACTGCGCTCCCTGATCGTGGGTGATACCGCTATGGCCCAGAAACTGGGTGCTCTGGAGTTGGATGAGGAAGATCTGGCACTGTGCACTTTTGTGTGTCCGGGCAAGTACGAATACGGCCCCATTTTGCGGGACAACCTGACCCGTATTGAGAAGGAGGGGTAAGTATGTTGCGTAAATTCCTCGATTCCATCGAACCGAAATTCCACAAAGGCGGCAAGTTCGAAAAGTTCTATGCCCTCTTTGAGGCCATTGATACTGGCTTGTTCCAGCCGGCTGATAAAACCAAGACCACCTCTCATGTGCGCGATGGTATTGACCTGAAGCGTATTATGATCACCGTATGGGCTTGTGCGATGATCCCTGCCTTCTACGGTATGTGGAATATCGGTTTCCAGGCCAACACTATTCTGGAAGGTATGACCAATCCGGATCTGTCCGGCTGGCGTCACGCCATTATTGGTGCTCTGACCTCCTATAACCCTGCGAGCCTGTGGGACAACTTTGTCTACGGAGCCATGTACTTCCTGCCGATTTATGCGGTCACCTTTATTGTGGGTGGTATCTGGGAAGTGCTGTTCGCCGCTGTGCGCGGTCACGAAGTGAACGAAGGTTTCTTCGTAACCTCCATTCTGTTTGCCTTAACCTGTCCGCCGGATCTGCCTCTGTGGATGGTGGCTATGGGCATCAGCTTCGGTGTGGTGATCGGTAAGGAAGTGTTCGGTGGTACCGGCAAAAACTTCCTCAACCCGGCACTTACCGGACGTGCGTTCGTATTCTTCGCCTATCCGGCAGCGATGTCTGGCGATGCAGTTTGGACTGCGGTTGACGGTTACACCGGGGCTACCGCGCTGTCTGTCATGGCCAGCGAAGGTATCCAGAACGGTATCGTGAATGCTGCGGTTGGCCAGGTAACCTGGTTCGACGCTTTCTTCGGCAAGATACATGGTTCCATCGGTGAAACTTCTACCCTGGCTATCCTGATTGCCGGTGTAATTCTGATGGGCATGAAGATCGCCAGCTGGCGCATCGTAGCCGGCACTCTGCTGGGTATGATGGCCACCGCATTTATGTTCAACATGATCGGTTCCGAAACCAACCCGATGTTCCAGGTACCCTGGTACTGGCACCTGGTAGTGGGCGGTTTTGCTTTCGGCCTGATCTTTATGACCACTGACCCGGTTTCCGCTGCTATGACCAACACTGGTCGCTGGTGGTACGGCATTTTGATCGGGGTGATGGTTGTCCTGATTCGTGTAGTGAACCCGGCCTTCCCGGAAGGCATGATGCTGGCGATCTTGTTCGCTAACCTGTTCGCTCCGCTGTTTGACCACTTTGTGGTGCAGTCCAATATCAAACGGAGGTTGGCACGTGGCTAATAAAGATTCCGTAACCGGTACTCTGATTGTCGCGCTGGTAATGTGCCTGGTGTGCTCTGTGGTGGTTTCCACTGCGGCGGTAATGCTGAAGCCTGCCCAGCAGGCGAATGCCGAGCTGGACATGAAGCGCAACGTACTGATGGCTGGTGGCCTGCTGAAGGACTCTCGCGCTAACAAAGCGGAAGTAGAGAAAGCCTTCGCCGATGTGAAGATCAAATACGTTGATCTGAACACCGGTAAGTTCACCGATGAAGCGCCGGCTGGCGGCAGCGGTCGCGCTGCTTCCAAGATTCCCTCTGCCAGTGAGAGACTGCCGGCAGACGAGGACACCGCCAAGATTATCCGTCGGGAAAACATTAAAGAGGTTTACCTGGTAGAGAAAGACGGCCAACTGGACAAGATCATTCTGCCTGTCCGTGGCTACGGACTTTGGGGTACCTTGTACGGCTTCCTCGCGCTGGAGAGCAACCTAGACACCGTAGCGGGCCTCGGCTTCTACGAGCACAAAGAAACTCCCGGACTGGGTGGCGAAGTGGACAACCCTAACTGGAAAGCCCAGTGGGTTGGTAAGCAAGTCTTCAACAAGCAAGGCGACGTAGATATCGCTGTGATCAAAGGCCAGGTTAACCCCAACAGCCCGAATGCGATTCACGAAGTAGACGGCCTGTCCGGTGCAACTCTGACCAGTAAGGGCGTTAGCAACCTGGTGAACTTCTGGCTGGGTAACCAAGGTTATGGTCCCTTCCTGAAAAACCTGAAAGCAGGGGAGGCATAAGCATGAAAATCAAAGAGACTCTGCTAGAGCCGATTTTTAACAACAACCCGATCGCACTGCAGATCTTGGGCATCTGTTCCGCACTGGCTGTAACCAGCTCGTTGCAGGTAACCCTGGTAATGTGTATCGCTCTGACCTCGGTTGTGGCCTGTTCCAACGTTGCGGTATCTCTGATCCGCAACCAGATCCCGAACAGTATCCGCATCATCGTTCAGATGACCGTGATTGCCTCATTGGTAATCCTGGTGGACCAGTTGATCAAGGCATTGGCATACGACATCTCCAAGCAGTTGTCCGTATTCGTTGGCCTGATCATTACCAACTGTATCGTAATGGGTCGTGCGGAAGCCTTCGCTATGAAGAACCCGCCGCTGCCCAGCTTCTTCGATGGTCTCGGTAACGGTCTGGGCTACAGCGTTATCCTGATTGGTCTCGCGGTAATCCGTGAACTGTTCGGCGCTGGCAAACTGTTCGGTGTAGATATCCTGACCACCGTGAGCAACGGCGGTTGGTATATCCCCAACGGCCTGCTGTTATTGCCGCCCAGTGCATTCTTCCTGATCGGCCTGTTCATCTGGGCAATCCGCGCCTGGAAGCCTGCCCAGGTTGAGCAAGACGAGTTCAAGATTGCGCCAAATTCCCAAGCGCAGGAGGCCTAATCCATGGAACATTATATTTCTTTGATTATCCGCGCCGTTTTCGTTGAAAACATGGCGTTGGCCTTCTTCCTCGGTATGTGTACCTTCCTGGCCGTATCGAAGAAGATCGAAGCTGCGATTGGCCTGGGTGTTGCGGTTATCGTGGTACTGACTCTGACAGTACCGGTGAACAACCTGATTTACACCTACCTGCTGAAAGACGGCGCACTGGCCTGGGCCGGTTACCCCGACGTGGACCTGAGCTTCCTCGGCCTGCTGTCCTACATCGGTGTAATTGCGGCACTGGTACAGATCCTGGAGATGTTCCTGGATAAATATGTACCAGCGCTCTACAACGCCCTGGGTGTATTCCTGCCGCTGATCACCGTGAACTGCGCCATCATGGGTGCCTCCCTGTTCATGGTTGAGCGCGAATACGCGTTCGGTGAGAGTGTTGCCTACGGTTTCGGTGCCGGCCTTGGCTGGGCACTGGCGATTACTGCTCTGGCCGGTATTCGTGAAAAGCTGAAGTACAGTGACGTTCCGGATGGCCTGAAAGGTCTGGGCATCACCTTCGTAACCGTTGGTCTGATGTCCCTGGGCTTCATGTCCTTCGGCGGCATCGATATCTAAGCGGGGAAAACAATAAATGAGTATTGAAATTATCCTCGGCGTAGCGATGTTTACCGTCATCGTACTGGCGCTGGTGGCGGTGATCCTTGCGGCCCGCTCGCGCCTGGTAAACACCGGCAACGTCAACATTTTGGTTAACGGTGAGAAGACTCTCACCGTGCCAGCCGGCGGCAAGCTGCTGCAAACCCTGGCTGCCAATAACCTGTTCCTGGCCTCCGCCTGTGGTGGCGGCGGCAGTTGTGCGCAGTGTGTGTGTAAAGTGACTGCGGGCGGTGGCGATATGTTGCCGACTGAAGCGGCTCACTTTACCCCGCGCGATGCGAAAGAAGGCAAGCGTCTTTCCTGTCAGGTTGCGGTTAAGCAAGATATGGAAATCGAAGTGCCGGAAGAGGTGTTCGGAGTGAAGCAGTGGGAGTGCACTGTGGAATCCAACCCCAACGTTGCCACCTTCATTAAGGAGCTGACCTTGCGTCTGCCCGAAGGCGAAAACGTTGACTTCCGTGCTGGCGGTTACGTACAGCTGGAAGCCCCAGCTCACCACGTTAAATTTGCCGACTTCGAAGTAGAAGACCAGTACCGCGGTGACTGGGAGCACTTTGGCTTCTTCAAGCTGGAGTCCAAGGTGACCGAGCCTGTGGTTCGCGCCTACTCTATGGCTAACTACCCGGAAGAAAAAGGTGTTGTTAAGTTCAACATCCGTATTGCGACTCCGCCACCCCGTACTGAGGGTATCCCGCCGGGTCAGATGTCTTCCTACGTGTTCAGCCTGAAGCCGGGTGACAAGATCAAGGTGTATGGACCCTTCGGTGAGTTCTTCGCCAAGGAAACCGACAACGAGATGGTGTTTATCGGTGGTGGTGCCGGTATGGCGCCGATGCGTTCACACATCTTCGACCAACTCAAGCGTCTGAATTCCAAGCGCAAGATCAGCTTCTGGTACGGCGCGCGTTCTCTGCGCGAGATGTTCTACGAAGATGACTACAACGGTCTGGCTGCTGAGTTTGATAACTTCAAGTGGCATGTGGCCTTGTCTGATCCGCAGCCGGAGGACAACTGGACGGGTTACACAGGTTTCATTCACAACGTGGTGTATGAAAACTACCTGAAGGACCACCCGGCTCCGGAAGACTGTGAGTACTACATGTGTGGGCCACCCATGATGAACGCCGCAGTAATCAGCATGCTCAAAGACTTGGGCGTAGAGGATGAAAATATCCTCCTTGATGACTTCGGTGGTTAAACGGAGAGCTTAGTTTGCTAAACGCAATCAAAGCCCCGATAAAAGCAAAAACAGGGCCCGTTCTTCCGGCCCTGTTTTTGCTTTGGGCGACTGTAATTATCACTGCCTGTACTCCGGCAGCGGAAAACTGGCAGCTTAGTGGCCGCACCATGGGGACCACTTATCACATCACGGTTGTCGATGTACCGCAAAGCGTAAAGCGTAGCGAGCTGCAATCGTTAATTGACGATGAGCTGCAGCAGGTCAACCAGGAGATGTCCACCTATATCGAGGACTCGGAGTTGATGCGTTTCAACCGCGGTCCTGTAGGTGAGGCCATCCCGGTCAGTGAGCCGCTGGTAGATATTGTGACGCTGTCCCTGGATATTTATCGACGCAGTCAGGGTGCCTTCGAGGTTACCGTTGGCCCATTGGTTAACTTGTGGGGATTTGGTCCCCAACCAGAGCCTGAGAAAATTCCCTCCGATGCGGAGATAGCCGGCCTGCAAAAGGTAGTCGGCTCCGATGCACTTAAAGTGACCCGTAAACCGGATACGATCACTCGTCAGAGACCGGTAGAAATTGACCTTTCGGCTATCGCCAAGGGGCACGGCGTCGACCGGGTTGCACTGTTGCTGGAGCAGCAGGGAATTCGCAACTACTTGGTCGAAATCGGCGGTGAACTGCGTACCCTGGGTGTGAATCCAAAAGGTAAGACCTGGATAATTGGTATTGAAGCACCTGACTCATTTGGCCAGATGGTTCAACAGCCTATTGGTGTTAGTGGTAAGGCGGTGGCTACCAGTGGTGATTATCGGAATTACTATGAACGCGATGGAGTGCGCTATGCACACAGTATCGACCCCCGCACTGGTCGACCGTTACAGCACAAGCTGGCCTCGGTAACCGTGCTGGCAGATACCTGTGCTGAAGCAGATGGCCTTGCTACCGCTCTCAATGTACTTGGGGCTGAAGAAGGGTTGGCTTTGGCCGAACGTGAAAACCTGGCTGTTTTCATGCTGGTAAAAACTGATAAGGGTTTCGAGGAGCGCTATAGCCGCGCCTTTGCACCCTACTTAGAGAGGTCTGAGTAATGACAATATTTATCTTTGCTTTTATTGCCATGCTGTTAGTAGTTGCCGGAATGGCACTCGGCGCCATGGTGCAAAATAAGCCACTAAAAGGCTCTTGTGGCGGCCTGAATAATATCGGCATGAAGCAGGACTGCACCATTTGTGGTGGCAACGACGACGAATGCGAAAAAGAGCAAGAGCGTAAGCGTCAGCAAAAGGTTGCCGCTGAAGACCTCGCTTACGACGCGACTAAGCGCAAGTAGGCAATCTCTCCCAAGCCCGTAATTAACGGGCTTGTTGTTTTATATCATTGGCACCTTCTGTGCTGATTTTAGTATTGAGTGTGAGGCATTCTTAAATCTCATACTCCGTTTTGGAAAAATAGAATTAGAGCTATAGATGGCAGAGCAAAAGTTTGACTTGGTTGTAATTGGTTCTGGTCCGGCTGGTGAGGCCGCAGCAATGAGCGCCGCGAAAAAAGGTATGCGTGTCGCAGTGATTGAAAAACGCCAGGTAGTAGGCGGTAACTGTACCCATAAGGGCACCATTCCCTCCAAAGCTCTGCGCCACTCTGTCAAACAATTAATGCGTTATAACACTCAGAGTGTTTTTCGTGCTTTGGGTGAACCGCGCCGCCTAACCTTTCCCCAGGTGATGCAGACGGTCAATAAAGTGATTTCCTATCAAGTGGAAATGCACACCTCTTTTTATGCGCGCAATCGGGTTGAGCTAATCGTTGGGGCGGCAAATTTCCGCGATGCGAATAGTGTAGAAGTACAGCTGCCCGATGGTGCCACAGAAATTGTCACCGCGAAAAAATTAATTATTGCCACGGGTTCCCGTCCATATCGTCCCGCAGATGTGGACTTTGATCACGAGCGTGTCTACGACAGCGATATGATTCTGGATATGCAGCATACGCCGCATTCCATCATGATCTACGGCGCCGGCGTGATTGGCTGTGAATACGCTTCTATTTTCGCTGGTCTTGGTATCAAGGTAGATTTGATCAATACCCGCAGTAGCCTGTTGGAATTTCTGGATGATGAGATCTCTGATGCCTTGAGTTACCACTTGCGAGATATGGGCGTTACCGTTCGCCACCAGGAGGAGTATGCGCGTGTGCTCCCCAATGATCAGGGCGTGATTATGGAAATGCAATCAGGTAAGCGTATCCATGCAGACGCGCTGCTCTGGTGCAATGGTCGTACAGGTAATACCAGCTCCCTGGGCCTGGAAAATGTCGGCCTCGAAGCGAATCACCGCGGCCAGTTAAGTGTAGATGATCACTATTGCACCGAAGTGGATAATATCTTTGCGGTGGGCGATGTTATTGGTTGGCCTAGCCTTGCCAGTGCCTCCTATGACCAGGGTAGGGCGGTAGCAGCAGCTATTGCCGGCCGCGGGCACCGTGTAATCGAGGATGCGCCCACTGGTATTTATACCCTGCCGGAAATTTCCTCAGTAGGAAAAACAGAATCCGAACTGACAGCCGCCAAGGTACCCTATGAGGTGGGGCGTGCGCTCTTTAAACACACTGCACGCGCACAGATCTCTGGTGAGCGCGTGGGTATGCTCAAGATCCTGTTCCATATTGAAACCCGTGAAATTCTCGGCATTCACTGTTTTGGTGCCGAAGCGGCAGAGATTGTGCATATTGGTCAGGCTATCATGAAGCAGCCCTCGCCAAATAACACCATCGATTATTTCGTTAACACCACATTTAACTACCCCACCATGGCAGAGGCCTACCGTAGTGCCGCACTGGATGGTCTCAACCGGGTTGCAAGATTATGACAGAGCCCTCTCCCCATGAATTTCAGGAGTTGGTAAAGGGGTTTTTTGAAAAGATCCCTTTTAATCAGCAGATTGGCCTTGAAATGCGCTCCCTAGACCTAGAGGCACTTACTCTCTCCGCCGGCTTTCAACAACGTCCGGAGTTGATAGGTAACGTCTGGACAAATATCTTGCATGGTGGTGTAATTGCCACTGCCCTGGATACTGTCGGTGGCCTTACCGCAATGGTTGCTGCATATCAGCGCATGGGGGATCTGCACTGGAAAGAAAAAGCCGATCGCCTTTCTAAGCTGGGTACGGTAGATATGCGCGTGGATTATTTAAAGCCCGGAAGGGGGGAGCACTTTCTCTGTGAAGGCTCGATTTTACGCACGGGCAATAAACTCGTGGTTGCGCGTATGGAGTTGAGTAATGACCGGGAAGAATTAATTGCTACTGGGACTGCCACATTTCTCTACTGATGCCCCCTTGGATTAGCTGCAAGAACTGGCTTGCAGCTCATTTGGTAAG
Source organism: Microbulbifer mixtoriginis (SeqCode) (assembly GCF_052467705.1). NCBI lineage: Bacteria > Pseudomonadati > Pseudomonadota > Gammaproteobacteria > Cellvibrionales > Microbulbiferaceae > Microbulbifer > Microbulbifer mixtoriginis (SeqCode). Next base: position 3,032,362 of record NZ_CP174322.1, on the reverse strand, counting down.
CTGAAATGCTTTTGTAAATTGCAAGGGGCCATTGTGAAAATATTACGATGTGAAAGCCATCATGTACCTGAGGTGGCTCAATTATTTGATGAATACAGGGTATTTTGTGGCTATAAATCGGACTTAATTGGAACTGAGTCTTTTCTGGGCAACTTGATCGACAGTCAGGCTTCCACACTTTTTATAGCAATAGATTCCGAGTGTTCTGGGGTAATGGGTTTTGTGAATCTTTATCCCAGCTTTTCTTCCCTTGCTCTTACACGCCTGTGGATTTTAAATGACTTAGGTGTTTCAAGCCGCTATAGGGGGAGGGGCGTTTCTAAAAAGCTGATCCAGGCTGCGATAGATTTTGCAAAAGAAACTCAGGCCATTCGTATTGAACTTAAAACAGAGAAAAGAAACAATCGCGCACGTCAGTTATATCAGTCTTTAGGTTTTGAGATTGACTGTGAAAATATTTACTACAGAGTACCCTGTTAAAAAGCAACGGGTCTTTTAGCAAAGAGTGAGAGAAGGACTTAAAGCTCAGCCGTTTTTAGAGGTCATGCCTGGGGCTCAATCTAATCTAATGGACTACTAATCCCACGTTCATGTACACCAATCACGTGGGTGTAGATCATCGTAGTACTTATATCATTGTGACCAAGAAGCTCTTGGATATTGCGAATGTCTGCACCTGATCGTAATAGGTTGGTAGCGAATGAATGCCTGAAGGTGTGACAGCTTGCTTTTTTTCGTATACCCAAGGTCGAAATAGCCCTGGCAACTGCACGCCTTATCTGTTGTTCTCCAATATGATGCCTTCGTATGATATCGCTACGAGGATCGAGCGAGCGCTCTCTAGCAGGAAATATATATTGCCAAACGGGGTTGATGGCAGCCTTTGGAAACTTTCTGGCTAGCGCAAATGGGAGATAGACCTCGCCATATCCTTCAACGAGATCCTGCTGATGGAGCGAGAGGGCATAGCGAATTTGGGCCCTTAATGGTTCAATAAGAGATTTAGGTAGTAGGGTCCTTCTCCACTTTTCACCCTTGGCTTCACGTACGAATATACACTGCTCTGTAAAATCAACGTCTTTCACCCGAAGCCGCACGGCTTCCATGACCCTAAGACCGGAACCGTACATCAAAGATGCAGCAAGCTTTGCCGGGCCAGTAAGCTGCCCCAAAATATCTGTGGCCTCCACATGGCTGAAAACCACAGGCAACCGCCTGGGACGGTGGCTGCTGTGAAATTTAAGCTCACCTAGTTCAAGGCCCATAAACTGCTTGTATAAAAATACGACTGCATTCAAAGCCGTTTTCTGGGTATTGATTGATACGGATCGGTTCGTTGCCAAATGACTGAGCCAGTTATTCACTTCAGCCTTGCTTAACACTTCTGGGTGACGCATCTGATTAAAGCGAATAAAGTCTTTAATCCAATAGCAATAGGTTTACTCGGTTTTGTATGCCAAATACTTTGATCGCATGAAAGTTCGCAATCGATCCATAAATCGAGAGGAGCTTTTGGGGATCGGTATAGGAATGTCATCCATTTAAACACACCCAACTCTGGTTATATATACAGTCTTGCAAAAAATATGACCAGATGCGAGCTGAAATTTCGGTCATCGTGACCGTTATTTTGATAGGTTTAGCAAATATGCTCAAAAAATCATTAAATACAATGAGTTACGTAAAGTGGTATATTTAAGAATAGTGGTCGTAGTGACCATTTTTCCATATTACACCTTCGTATCATTTTTGTATAACTATATGATTTTAAAGTGATTCAAAGGGGGCTGTCGTGGGATTGCTTCTGAAATAGTAATCAGGATAATAGTGGTCATGATGATCACTATATAAATGTTAGCTTCCAGAAATCCATCGAGAGTTTTATATGAAAAAAGTACTCATCAGCGCTTGTTTACTAGGTGAGAAGGTACGTTACGATGGTAATTCACTTCTAGAATCTAGTGATATTATTCAACGCTGGGTTGAAGAGGGACGAGTCGTGTCAGTTTGTCCTGAAGTAAGCGCGGGAATGTCTATTCCAAGAGCGCCAGCTGAAATATCTGGTGGAGTCGGCAGTGATGTGCTGTCTGGAAAGGTTTCTGTACTTGAAGATAATGGAAGGGATGTTACTCATTTGTTCTTGTCGGGTGCTAGAAATGCATTGGCCCTATGCCTGGAAAATGAAATTGAAGTTGCTGTTTTGACTGATTTTAGCCCGTCATGTGGAAGTTCCTCTATTTATAATGGTGATTTTTCGGGCACAAGAACAAAAGGCGCAGGTGTGACCACAGCACTATTAATGTCCAATGGTATTAAGGTATTCAGTCAATATCAGCTAAAAGAAGCTAACAAGGCGCTGCAGTGCGTTCCGGCCTGCGGCCTCCACCGGACGCGCGTTGCGCGCCGCTGAGCTTGGCGTTATGAGCTAAACGAGCTATGTTTAAGCACATTTTAAAATCTTCATTTTTAGTATTTTGTGGTGGATCTATGGCCGGTGGTCTACCTGAAAATACTGAAGTAACACGGGAAAATGCTGAGTCACTGTCTGTTAAGTTGGCAAAAATAGATTCTGGAAGCGCTGATACTTCTCTATATCAGCTTGAGTTTGCAAACAAGCTCGGAAATTGCTTAGCGGGTCGAGTTCAAACCTATCTATTGCTCGGTAAAAATGAAATTTCAGGCTCTTCTATGGATTATAAAGTTGGTAGTGAGCAACCCAGCGTTTTGCTTCATATGCCAGCATCGGGTTATGACATGGCGGTAACTGTTCAGTACTGCTGTTCAGAGGGTATCTCCCCTGGCTGTAAGCAATCAATCTCAATCAGTTCGGTCAATGGAATTGCGTCGCAATGAGAGGTGCTCATAACAATGCCAGGCAGTATGCTACGGGCCTTCGGCCCTTCGGCCCTCTGCGGGACAGCTTACCTTGTGCACGTTTTGCTCGGGTCGCTTTGCTCCCATTTTCGCGCAAAACGTGCACAAGGTAAGCTGCCCCTGCTGGCGGCGTTATGTGTAATTAGAAGATGGATATACCTTTAAATACCATTGGCAAAATTGAGGCTGGCGACAACAAAGGCTGGCAAGTAAAAGTAGAGCCATGTGCAACTGATTCAGAGAATTGTCTTGTTTTAATTTCTCGTGACTTCAGCAACCCAGAAGCAGAAGGCTACGACGACTGGGTAGAGGACTACGAATCATTAAAGCAATATTTTAAAGAGTCAAAGTGGTTAATATCATGGGCATAAATAAAATCACACATAACCAGTTGCAGCACGTTAGCCCACTGCGTGAGCTCGGACTTTCGCTGCTATGCAGCTCAAGCCCGTGTGCAAGGCGTTATATTTACTGAGCTATGAATGAAGTGAATACCACAATTGAGTGCCCCTGTTGCGGCTATCTATCCCTATATGGCGGTGACCATGGAGAGATATGTATTATTTGTTATTGGGAGTCGGATTCAGAGGTTGGTTTTAGGGGGACAGTGCCATCTGTCAACAATCATGGTCTCACACTTGTCGAAGCGCGAAATAACTTTGACAAGTATGGAGCTTGCTGCGAAAAAATGATTCGACATGTTTTACCAGCTGAAGCTCGTGAAGAATATAAACACTCCAGTGAATTTTAGCAAAAAATATAACAAATTTAGGCACCCGACGCCTACGGCGCAGGTGCTAAACACGTTAAAGGTACGTCAATGATTAGAGCAGTTCTCATAATAGCCTCCCTTAGCATAATGTCGGGTTGTGTTGGTTTGGCTGTTGGCACTTATGGGAAAAAAGAATGGGCTAGAACAGAGTTCAGTCTAGGGAATGAGAGAAATCAATTCTCATTCGAAAAGAGAGATTCGCCTTACTCAGAGATTGAAATTATCGAACGTTGGGGGAATCCTGATTCTGTAGATCAATTTGAGTATTGCAAAGTACTTATTTATAAAGACGGAACGTCGTGGGCTGGTGCTGGAGCATTTGTTGGCGTAGTACCAGTTCCGCTCGCCGTACCAACTGGAACGTATAAGAATCGCTTCTATCTTCGTAACAATACAGCTGTTGGCTTAATTCAAGAGTACGGAGAAATAGATCGTGCTGTTGGATATACGTGTGGTAGCAATGAGTGCGCGGCTAGCTCTGGTGAAAAGGTTAATGAGCCTGAGGTTGATCCCAAGGTGGCGGTAACAAAATGGTGTGGTAAGTCCCTTTAACAAACGCAGGCAGTTTGCTACGGTCCCTGGCGGGGCCTTCGCGGGACGCCCAATGCTGCGGGCGTTACGTTAAAAAATGGAGTAACAATGAATAAATTTGTATTAGTTTTTTTACCTTTTGTTTTAGCCGGTTGTGCTACAACCTATCAAGGACCTCAATCTGGTGAGATCGCAAAGATTAATTTTAAACTAGAAGAGGGTCTTAAAGATGGTCCTACTGTTTCAATGTTTGAGGGGCTAGAGTGTAATCCAAGCGAGTACGGAGAATATATCGGTGATCTTTGGGACGGAAACTGGACCGAACCATCAACGCTTGAATTTACTGTGAATGTGCCAGCAAACAAACTCCTGTCTTTTGAATTCTTTGATCGTACTGTATTTACTGGTGAAATGGTTATGGAGGGGCAGTTCTGTCGGCATACATTTGCCTTTATTCCTGAGTCTGGTGCTCACTACACATTTACTTATGGGAATTGTGAATACAAGGGTGTGGTTACAGAAACCAAAGAAGAAATCACAACACAAAAGCCTACTGGGAAATGTCACAGTGGTAGGTATTTCGGTGCCTACTAAATCACGTAACAAAGCAAGGTGTGTGATGCTTCGCACCCGTACTCGCGGCGATACGTAGAATATGATCACAAACGTACTGTTGACAATTTTAAGCAGCGCATTTCTGGTGTGTCTTATCTCCAGCTTTGTGATTCTGTTTCGCTTACTGAATGAAGAATGTAGTAATAGTTGGTTTATACGAGCAGCTGGATTGTTTCTGTTTTCAGGTAAGTGTTTAAAAGAGAAAGGAAAACCATTCCTTCGCTACTATTGGTTTTCCTTGCTTGGTGCGTTGATTTCGGTATTCCTAATAGTTGTAGTTGTCTACTTTGGAATTCCGGAGTTTAGAGAAGAGGTTGATACGATTTTTAGTCTGAGTACCAGGCCCAACGTATAACAATGCCGGGCAAGATGCTCCGGGCCTTCGGCCCTCCGCGGGACAGCTTACCTTGTGCACGTGGTGCGCGGGTCGCTATGCTCCCATTTCGCGCAACACGCGCACAAGGCAAGTTGCCCCTGCCGGCGGCGTTATGTGTCTATAGGAAATTAGAATTGTACGAACGTCTACCAGACAAGGAGCCAACATCATTCGAGTTAAAGATCTTCAAGTGGGTATTTCTTCCTGTAATTGCCATTGGTTTATTTCTTATATTCTCTGACGTAAGCAAAGGTCGGAATAGGTGTGAGAATATCTGCCTCGAAAAAGAGTTCCCTGATTTTCGTTATACCCCTAGCGGGCGTTATGGCATTGGTGGCAATACGTGCCACTGCTTAACAGAAGAAGAAAGTAACATTAAAAATCGCATACCCGAGGGTACTCGTGTATTTTGAGCATCAACACATAACCAGGCTAGTCAAGCTCGCCCAACCCCTTCGGGGTCGGGCTGGACAGCCTACGCTTCGCTTCGGCTGCCCTTGCTAGCAACGTTAAGCATCCATGAGAGTCACATGGAATATTTTAAGAATTTTGACAGACAGCTACTAAAGAACTGTTCAAATCTGATTTTCAATAGATATGGACGCCACATGCCCGTCCCGGGCTCTGATGCTATATATGCCAGAAGAGATTACGTCAACTATCGACTAGGGGCATCATTTCAGCAGCTAGGAATTCTAATGCAAGTGGTCAAATCTCAAGCTGACAAATATGAGAACATCAAGGGTGATGCCGGTGAGGAAATCATATTTACCATGAGCGCGATTAAGCAAGTTAGCTACTGCCTAGATAATTTGATATTTAATTTAGCCTCCATGTCTGACTATGTTGGAAACTACCTGGGGTTATTTATCTACGGTTCAAAATTTCAAACTATCAAGTGGAACGGATTAGTAAATAAAACCAACCAAATATATAAAGAGCATGACTTCGGTTCAATAGTTTCTTCAGAGCACAAAGACTGGTTCACGCGACTTCATAGTTTTAGAGGGGATATCATTCACAGAAAGGCGATTATGGTGGAAGTTAAGGGCTTCACAAATACTAGAATGATGCCAGAACCTGTGGATTCTTTAGAGTTCATCATCAACGATTCACTAAAAAAATATTTCCATATGATAAGAAGCGAGAAGGATATATCGGTAGTTGAGTGTGCCCACAGATTTACTGAAAGAACCATAGCAGGGCTGTCAAATTTATTAAAATCTGCAGAGTCTATAGATATACGAGAGCCAAATGCTTAACAAAGCCAAGCACTTTAGCCTTGCTTTGCAAGGCTCGGACCTCCGTTTCGCTGCGCTGCACTGCGGCCCGTGTTGGCAGCGTTAAGTGATACAAGGATAGTCAATGAAATCATTCATCATTAATCTCGTCGGCTTAGTTGGGTCTTGGTATCTGATTGATCTTACTTCCGAAAACACGCTTAATTCAGTATTTGCTCCGTTATTATTTACAGTCTTTCTAATTTCCAGTGTACTGTGGTTTATTGTGAAGTTCGGGATAACTCAGGGCTCTAGCACTGGTGGTTACTTTGGCAGTGATGATTATGGCAGTTTTGGTGGTGGAGATGGGGGGGTAGTGATGGTGGGTGTTAAATCACTTAACAAGCACATGTTGTTCGCCGCTATCGCGGCCGGACGGCTTACGCTATGCTACAGCCGCCGCAAATGCGAACGTTTATAAGGCACACAAGATTCAACCATGGGATTAATAGAAGCAATACTGTTAGGAATACAGTTTAAGAGGCTACAAAAGCCTCTAGTGTTCTTTTCTATGCTCATCAGTCTCGTTGCATTCAGTATTTTCGGTGTTGGTATAATCGGAGCACTAATTACCGAGCTTGCATCTACTGACAAAGAGTTCACTCTTCAGCTAGTTGGTGCAAGCTTTGGTCTGCTTGCCATATTAGGTGTCTTTTTTGGTCTGGCGTGGGTATGTGGTTACTTGATAAAAAGGTGCTTCGAGTAATGCCATATAACAAGTTGCTCAAGTGCACTCCGGCCGCAAAAAGCGCGGCCTCCGCGGGACAGCCTACACTGCGTTTCGGCTGCCCCTTAGCAAGGCGTTAACCGAAAAGGAAGCTCACAGTGTTGAAAGTAATATGTAGTTTGTATGGAGTGTTTGGTTTTGTAATTCTTGGAGCGCTATTTATCCCTGCCATGATGGAAACTCTATTGAGCCTCGGTACAGGTGCCGCAGCATTAAAAATAGGCACTACAGTCATTCGCGGTTTCAGCTTGATTGCCTGCGGTTTTTTTGCTTGGTTTAAGCCCAGCTTTACTAATTATGCTGCATGGCTCGTTCTTGTTGCGTGCGTTATTGGAGGGGCGGGTGATATGGTGTACAGCAAGGGTATTGTGGAGGGCTTTCAAAGTTTGATGCCAATGTACTATTACATGGTGGCTGCTCACCTGATCATAGCTCTCTTTATACAGTACTCCGTAAAAAAATATCGAGTGGCCTAAATCGGTTAACAAGTTGGTTAAGTTTACTCCGGTGGCTATCGCCACCTGCGCGGGACATCCAAAGCTTCGCTTTGAATGCCCCTTACCAAGGCGTTATTGTGGCGGTCATTTTTTAGGTGGTTTGAAGTTGCTGCAAGCACCAATCTCTTCCTGAGCACATTTCTCCAGAGAGTTTTCCTGCAAGTTGGTACCGCAGTTCCGTTCAAGTGCCTTCGTTTAAAGCCAACAAGTTCTGCAAGCTAGCTGCAGTATTGTGGAGTGCCAGTCAGTTAGTTAACCGGTGGGGAAAGTATGGTATTTTTCCCAGTAAATTTATCAGGCAGTGGCCAGCCAAAGGTGGCTGGCAGAGAGCAGGTAGGTCGTTCAGTGCGCGCCAGCTATAACCAGACCAGGCAAGATCGCCCAGCCGGTGGCTGGGCTGGACAGCCTACGCTTTGCTTCGGCTGCCCTTGCTGGCAACGTTAAGAGTCATAATCGTAAGATCAAGTTATGGGTGAGTTTATTAAAATAATGAATGTATTTCATGCTAAGAAATTTGCATGGTTTCCATTTACATTTCTCTGCCCGAGGCAAGGGAGTAGACTTGGAGTTGCGCGCTTTATTGGTACGATCATTCTGAATACTTCGTTCTTTGCTGCAATTTTGGTATTTTTGTTGTATTCCAAATTTGGTGGTAATGTTATGGATCACGTGGGGTTTACAATTATGTGGATGTACACCCTATTTGGTGGCTATTACTTATTTGTGTGCTTTTGTTGGGATCAGGAACATGGTGTCAATAACTCTTAACAATCACAGACACGCTGCTATGGCCCTTCGGGCCTCCGAGGGACAGCCACGCTGCGCTTCGGCCGTCCGTGCTGTGGGCGTTAGGAGGCCCACTAATGCAGAGAAAGCACAGAATATTCACCTACTTAACTGTGGGGATTGCTTCACTCTATATAGCTGGGTTCTTCTGCTTATACCCTCTGATAGCCAGATATACAGTTGGTGTAGAACCAGGTTATACAATCGCACGTACTGCCACTTTTCTACATAGTGCTTTTTATCAGCCATTACTTTCTTATGCAGGCCCTAAGAGCCGCATCAGCAAATTGTGGTACAAGAATTCTCTTTACTGGTGTAATAGAGTTCACGAGAGAGAGTTTTGCGAATCAAGCTCCTAACAAGTGGTTGTAGTCGCCATGCTTCTCACGGCTGGGACGGCTTTTCCGCAGCTTCGCTGCTACAAATCCGCCCCTAAGCCGGGTGTTATGTGTAGTGAGAAATTCTATGTACGAATCTCTACCAAATAGGAATTTATCAGAAGCCGGTGAGCTGTCTCAGGCTTTTAGTAAGCTTGGATTGTCGAGTTTTCATGAGGCGTGCGAGTATGTATGGAAATTACCTTACGGTAGAACGAGCGATAGAGCTAATTGGAGGCTTATTTTAACCGAAGGCCAGGGTGCATGCAGTACAAAGCACGCTTTATTAAAGGAGCTAGCCGATGAGTTGGAAATCAGCGTTGATTTAGTTGTTGGTATTTACCCCATGACTGAAGCCAACACTCCTGGTGTTGGTAATGTCTTGACTGAATATGGCTTTGAGTTTATTCCAGAGGCTCATTGCTATCTGAGTTATCAAGGCGTTAGGGTGGATCTGACACGATACGGAATTGAAGCCGATGAATTGATAAACGACTTCTTCTCTGAGAAAGTCATCGAACCAAATGGAATTGGTGAGGAAAAACAGGAATTGCACAAAGAGTACATTCGGAATGAATATGGTGAATCTGAATTTGAAGAGATTTGGAAGGCCAGGGAAGAGTGTATTACGGCAATCAGCACATAACCAGCAAAGGCAGCGGACGCCGCAAGCGTCGCTGCGCTGTTTTGGGTGTAATATTTCAAAGAAATCATGATAGATAGCAAGGAAAACCCAGTTGAATGGAGTCAATTAATGAGTGAGCTAGAAGATGCACATGAGCATCTAGGTGATCTCCTTAAAGAAATGGGATCTAAGGGGAGCATTAACATCGATGGTTATTCTATAGATATGGCTCATATTAATGCACACTTAAATCGAGCGTGGAACTCCCGTGAATTCAAAGGCGAAATGAGTAATTCTCAGTGGGAAAAGTATGGATCCTTTCCCTCTGATTTAGAGCCCATCGCGTAATAAAATATAACCAGCGGCGGCACAATCGACCTTCGGTCTGGACTCAGCACTGCGTGCTTCGCCTGTGCGCCGGACGTTATTGTGGCGGTCAGTTTTATTGATTTTCGTGGTAACTGAAGTTTTAGTGCCAACAAATAGTGGTCAGTACAGAGCAATATTTACTGGTTACAATTCAAGTAGTTTTGTTCCTAGAGTGTTTGCTCAGGTCTGGTAGAAACGGGCAGTCCGCTGCAATTTCGTGGAGTGCCTGTAAGATAGGAATTGGTAGGAGAAAGTGCGGTATTCTTTCCTCGTTAATATTGGGCGGTGACCAGCCAAGCCGTGGCTGGCAAAGTGCTCATAGGTGGTTCCGTGCGCGACAGCCATAACCAGGCCAGGCAAGATCGCCCAGCCTACGCTTTGTTTCGGTTGCCCTTGCTGGCAACGTTATGCATAAAAACTATGTCTAATCTCAAAGATCGCCGATGGCGCCGAAAAGGCCTCGATAGGAAAATCGAGAATCCTTCATGGGGGGAGCTTGCTTTTGGGAAAAAGCTTTTCAATTTGCGGCGTATGTTTCTGGCCGTATTTACTAGTGGCTTCGTATCTTTTGCAATGCTATACCAGCTTACAACCTATGGGTATTGGGAGGTCAAAGGAGTAAAAGTAGATGGTGCTCTGGGCTATGGCATGACCTTTTTTCTTCTAGTAATTTTCATAGCCCTACTTATTGCAACTATCAAAGACTGGCCCCGAGGCTAATGCATAACAAGTGACTATGGTCCTTTGTCAAGTATTTAAGCCATTTTTTCATCCCAGTAAGTGTTGTTTTTTACCATCGTATTTAGAATGGTAAGTTGCTTCCTCATACATGCGATAAGGGCTACTTTCTTTGGTTTACCAGCAGCGACCAGGCGCTCATACATTGGCTTTAATTTAGGGTGGCATTGTATTGCCGACATCATAGAAACAAACAAAACCGTGCGTACACGATGTCGCCCACCTCGAATATAGCGCTTACCCTGGAAGCTGCCGCTATCACGATTCATCGGGGCGATACCCACAAGTGCCGCAATCTCTTTGCGGTTCAACTTGCCCAGCTCAGGAAGTTCGCTCATTAGCGTGTAAGCCAGTACATTGCCGACTCCTTTAGCGCTTAATAAGAGATCGCGTTTTTGTCGCCACTCGGCAACACTATTAACAAGTTTATCAAGTTGCTTATCGACTCCTTCTAGCTCTTTCTTGATGGCTTTTAAGATAGCCTGAATGGGCCTGTGAACAGACTTGGGCATTCTCTTGAGGCGATTCTTTTGCATTGTGCTCATCTCTAAGCACTGGTTCCTGACCGTCAGCAAATCACTAATATTTCTTAGTTTTTCTGGTTTGATTGATGACAATCTTGGCTTCATAGCTTCACCAAAATGTGCGATATCAATTGCATCCAGCTTATCTGTTTTGGCAAGCCGTCCCGCTGACTTTGCAAAGTTTCTTACTTGCGCAGGATTGCAAACAACTATCGGCAGTCCCGCTTTATGAGCAGCACAAACGAATTCTAATTCTAGTCTTCCTGTGGACTCAATTAATACTCTTTGCGGTTTAAGCGGTTGTAGTTGTTTAATGGCGTCTTTAATACCCTCTTTGTTATTGCTAACACTAAAGAACTGGCCAGTAGGTCTCACATAAATATCGAGTTGTTTACTGCTGGTATCGACACCGACATTGATCTCTTGAGGTTCCATAAGATAAGCTATCTCCGCCTTGCTATTCGGGCTCGAGGCCCACATGACTATTCGAGTTATGCCTAGTGAGTGTCTGTCACGTTCATACTTGTTAACGGTCTTTATGAACCGGCGCAGCAACGAACTGTGACAAACAAGGCCTTCGGTGGCCGCCGAAGGTGGGTCTCAATTTACCCGTTAGCGAAAAGGATTTTCAACATCAGAATCGGACAAGAACAACCATACAAGAAGCAGCACGATTGCCCGCAAAATATGCGAGCTGGACGTTATACCCTTGCAGGAGAAGGATACACCGGATGATATCTTTAGAGTTTTTACTTACTTCGTTAGTTGTAGTTTTAATTCCCGGGACCGGAGTGTTGTATACTGTGGCTACCGGATTGTTTATTGGTAGAAAAGCAAGTTTATTTGCTGCCCTAGGATGCACTTTAGGCATCATTCCAGCACTCTTAGCAAGTGCTTTTGGTTTGGCTGCAATTTTTCACACTAGTGTAATAGCGTTTCAAATCGTTAAATACATCGGAGCTGTCTACTTGCTTTATTTGGCATATCAAATGTGGCGTTCCTCATCTCCTTTATCAGTTTCTAACCAGCAGTCAGACAGCAAATACTCAGGCATCATAGTAAAAGGCTTTTTGCTAAATATACTAAACCCCAAATTATCTATTTTCTTTCTAGCGTTTCTTCCTCAGTTTATTTCAGCTACAACAGAAGGTGCATTGGATAGCATGCTTACACTTGGCGTTGTGTTCATGATAATGACGTTTGGCGTTTTTATTGTGTATGGTTTTCTATCAGGTAGTTTTAGCACATTCATTATTAAATTAGAGAAAGCAAGCATTGCAATTCAGAAGCTCTTTGCAACTAGCTTTGCAGTACTCGGCATCAGGCTGGCGTTTAGTGAGCGGGTATAACAAGTCAATTAACTTCGCGCCTGAAACCTTCTCCCATTGAGTAGACGCCTACCTTTTGAATAGGGTAGGAGAAAATGCCGAAAATATTGAGCGAAGAACGTGTTGTTCAATACTCAACAGAGTTCAAAGTTAGAGTGGTAGCTCGCCCTAATCAACTGAAAGTAGATACGACTACTATCGCCAATATTATTGAAACCTCCTCCAGTTAAGTGGGTAGTAATTTTTCACTCTAAGTGTCTGAAGGCGCTAATTAATCGATGTTGCATCCTTGCTTGTGGTGAGGTTCTGGAATTCTCAAAATTTATCTATATTTTTCTATCACCTCCCTAGGTTTTATTCTGACGCGCTAGGCAATCTGATCGTCTCATCTTTAATTGAAATTCATGTCGACTAAAACAACAAAGTTAAGCTGAAGAATATGCTTTCCTTCGAGTTATTTATTTATATGAAGATGGCGCTAGGGTAGGTTTTAAATTCGCTGTTTGGAACACTTTTCTTACTCCATTCTTGTGTCTTTTTTTTGGTGTAAGTTCTTGTATTCTGGGGTATTTGGCTGTGTCCCTTCCATCGGTTAGGCTGCTTGGTAAATAGTAGGTGCGATCTAATAAGAATTTTATATGTATCGTTTGCTTAATAGCCAGCAGCATCTAAGTACTTAATACGAGAAGAACTGTAATGGTGATTAGTCTCTTCTTGGCTTGACGCTACATATTTAGAATGCTTGCGTTGGGTGACAATATTGCAGTAATGCGGACGTTATGATCACTATAAAAGGTAATGGGGGGTAGTAGTGTCAAAATTTTTAAATAGTCTACGAGGCTTTTGCTGACGGCGGAAATGTCTTATGGGACGAAAGTTCTGTTATTAATGTTAATCAAATGAAAAGGGAAGTTTAATGCGAAGCAATAAATTTTATAAGCAGGCTCTAAAAGGAGTTTTGGGTTTTCTAGTTGTTTCAGCTAGCTGGCAGGCTCAAGCCTTCACTTGCCCACAATTGGCCGATGTTACATTGCCACCAAAGTGTAGCTCTGTAGACTTGGAGAGTTGCAATGCTGCAGTACAGAATATAATTCCTGCTGCGGCCTGCGCAATTTTTGAGGTTTCGCCCGCTGCTAATGATGCAACTTTAGTGCTACGTTTTACGACACTAATTACCAACTCCTGGTTTGATGCAACAGCACCTTATCACCCTACTGCAAAAGGTGTTTATTCTGACATTGCAAGGATGCCTCAGCCATCGGATAACAGTGAATTAAATATTGCACTTTCTTACGCATCTCATAAAGTACTAAGTGGGTTGTTTCCACATTTGGTACCCGAATGGGATAACATGCTGGTTGAATTAGGTTTGGATCCCTACAACCTTTCTGAAGATACTACTACGCCGATTGGTATTGGTAACTATGCCGGCCGGAAGGTATTGGAAGGGCGCGCCAATGACGGTATGAATCAGTTGGGTAATGAGGGAGATCAGCTATATCATCGTTTACCCTATGCCGACTATACCGATTTCAAGCCAGCTAATACGGCATACAAATTACGCTTCCCTTCTAAATGGCAACCAGCTGTTTTAATGGAGCGCCCTGGCGTATTCCGGGTTCAGCAATTCGTAACCCCTCAAATTGCACTGACAACACCCTATAGCTATGAGTCTCCGGATGAATTCACCTCTCCAATACCTCTAAAGTCGAAAATCTGGAACTATCCAAGTTATGTTGCGCAAGTTAATGATGTACTGAATACGTCAGCGAGCTTGACGGATGAACAGAAGATGAAAGCCGAGCTGTTTGATATGAAGATATTCAGCTTGGGCTTTGCTGCTGTATTTGCATCTGAATCTCAAGGTCTTTCGTTGATGGACTTCATTCATTATGACTTCCTCACCAATATGGCCGCTTTTGATACCGCTATTGCAATTTGGAAAGAAAAGCGTCGCCATAATTCAGTACGGCCTTTTTCTGCCGTTCGTTATATTTATAAGGACGAGCTAGTTACTGCTTGGGGTGGCGTAGGCAAAGGAACAGTGAACGACTTGCCAGCTAGTCAATGGACAAGCTATTTGCCAGTAGCAGATCATCCTGAATATCCCTCTGCATCTGCCAGTTTTTGTGCAGCTCACGCAGAAACAAGCCGCCTATTTTTACCTCAAGGAGATACGTTAGGGTATAGTGTACCTGCTCCTGCGGGGAGCTCACAGATTGAACCTGGTATAACACCACAAGCTGATATGTATTTGCATTTCCCGACTTGGACATCGTTTGAGGAAGACTGCGGAAACAGCCGTGTTTGGGCTGGTGTGCACTTTGAACCTTCAGTACCAGCGGGCCAAAAGATAGGCCGTGAAATTGCGAGCCGTGCCTATCAATTTTATCTTTCAAAAGTAGCAGGCGAATAATAAGGATTTATCGGGGCGGAGAGTGTATTTGCTGATTCAATGGTATGATTAATGATTACACTTTGCGTCTTGCTCCTTATGCGCAATCTTTCCGCTTTGTCATAGCGGCGTAGCGGAACTTGGGTGAGGTGACTAGATTTTCCTGAGCTGTTAAAGTGTTTGTTATTTTGATTAATTTTTCCTTAGTTATGGATAGAGAGAAGTAACCAAAATGAGGAAATCAGATAGACTTTTTCAGCTTACGAACATTTTAAGAACTCACCAGCCTATAACAGCAAAAGAACTTGCAAAAAAATTATCTGTTTCTGAACGGACAATCTATAGGTATATGGATGATCTCTCTGTATCGGGGATTCCTGTTTATGGTGAAGCAGGTGTAGGGTATCGCCTTTCAAGTGGTTTTGAACTTCCCCCATTGCAATTAACACAAGAAGAATTTGAAGCGCTTATTATTGGTTTAAATTTACTGTCTTCATGGACTGGGGCTGAGTTAAAGCAATCTTCACTTTCACTGTTAAGTAAAATTGAAGCTGGTTTACCTGATCTTGGGAAGTATGACCTCCATAAAACAGTTAGGGTACCAGGTAAGCATTTAAGATCAGTGGACTTCAATTTGTGGGACCAGCTTCATAAATCGATTAGTTCAAAGCAGTGGATTTATCTTTCGTATACTTCCCTGGTAGGCAGTAGGTCAAAGAGAATCGTTTATCCCTTGGGTCTCTTCTATTGGGGTGGCAAGTGGACCCTTGGTGGATGGTGTGGTTTAAAGCAAGAATATCGTGACTTTAGAATTGATCGTATTGAAAGCCTTGACCTGGAAGTGTCCCAGCGTGAACTTCCCACTAATGTAAGCTTGTCAGATTATATTGAAGTGCAGAAAAGCTCATCTTTGCAAAACACTACTGACACAATGCTGTCAGGAGTCTAACTCGATAATGTGACCTCCACAGAAGGAGTGAATCATGTTATATCACAATCGAACGGCTGATTTTATAGGTTTTGAATTTGCTACATTTCGTCTCCGGGAAGGTGTTTCGGAGAAAGACTTGATAGCACTCTCAAAAGAGGTGGATGATGCGTTTTTATCCAAGCAAGAAGCTTTGTTATCTCATTTCCTTCTGCGAGGTAAAAATGGCATCTACGCTGATGTCGCTTTAGCCTCAACCCAGGAAAGGGCTGAACAGATTTGTCAGTTGTGGCTGGATAATGAAGTTACAAAAAAGTATTTGCAGCTTCTTGACTCGGAATCTGTTGATATGACATTTTGGTCGAGAATTGCTTGATAGATAGCTAGACACAGAACGAAAGTAATAAGGAGTGTCACTTTTTGTGCTGCTCTTTATTTATATCAGTTTTGATCTGAATTGAGAGGGTGACTTCGATAAGTGTTCATTTTGTTCAAATGTAAGTACTACAATTTTTCCTTCGGGTGTTGATTACGCTTTGCTGCAATAACTGGTAGGAAGTAATGCCCCTCTCCTCAAAAGTTCCCCTTCAAGGTTTCCTCTTGCTATGGGACTGTGAGGTCTTCAATTGATTTACAGTGATGATTAGAGCGATGTAAGGCTGTTTCGGGGGCAGTAAGAAGTTGCCCCCGAGTAATACCTTCATTGGTCGTTATTTCCGTACCAGTAACAAGCCGGTTTCGGTGTGGTCTGTGTAGGGGAATTGATCGAATAAGGCAAAGCGCTCGATGCGGTGGGTCCTGCTCAAGAGTTTGAGGTTTTCCAGCTGGGTCCCCGGATTACAGGAGATATACAGAATGCGAGGGAAGCGCGCAACCATTGCACAGGTATCTTCATCCAGACCGGCGCGGGGGGGATCTACCAGCACAGTATCAAAACTGTAACTATCAAGATCTATATGAGCGAGGCGACGAAATGGGCGAACCTTATCGATAGCCTGGGTAAACTCCTCACTGGATAAGCGCACGATATCCAGATTATTGATGCCGTTTACCTGAATATTCTCCTGGGCAGAGTTGACCGAAACCTTGGAGATTTCAGTGGCAAGTACTTTCTCAAAATTTTCACTGAGTGGAATGGTAAAGTTGCCATTGCCGCAATAGAGCTCAAGCAGGTCGCTGGAGTTCTGGCCGCAGGCATTCTTGGCCCAGTGGATCATGGAACGGCAAATGTGCCCATTGGGTTGGGTAAAGCTGCCTTCTACTTGTTTGTACTGATAGCTCTTGCCATCGATATCCAGTTTTTCGGTGACGAAATCTCGCTCTAACACCATTTTCTGCTTGCGCGAGCGTCCAAGGATAGGGAAGCCCAGTTTTTCTTGTAAGGCCCTTGCTTCCTGTTCCCAGCTCTCTTCCAGCTTTTTGTGATAGATGAGTGTGATGAGCGCATCACCACTCAAAGTGGTAAGGAATTCGGCGGAGAACAGGCGCTTGCGCAGTATCTCGCTGCTGTTAACGGCCTCCAAGACCTTGGGCATTAGCTGATTCATTAGTTCCGAGCCCACGGTAAATGTATCGATGATAAAAGGCTTTTTATACTCACCCTGGCGATACATGGCGTAATGAGCTACGCCGCCTTCATGCCAAACCTTGAACTCGGCGCGAAGCCGGTAGTGAATGGGCGGAGATGGAAATAGCTCAGGCTCCAGATTAGTAAATTCACGATAGGCCTCGGCCAGGCGCTTGGCCTTTGCATGGAGCTGGTCTTGATAGTCGTCGGTGTTAACGCGGTGCAGTGCCATATTAAAATACGGTAGTCTCAATGGTAGAGCGGGCGCGAATTATATAGGAATCCGTATGGCAATAGGTGAGATTGCAATAAGAGTGTCTGGGCAGGGGCTTCAGGAGTTTACCAGCCAAGTGGCCGATTGGGTGTCGAGGCTCAATGTGGGGGAGGGGCTTTGTACGCTATTTATACAACATACTTCGGCGAGCCTGCTGATCCAGGAGAATGCTGACCCCAGCGCGCGCAGGGATCTTGAGCAGTGGCTCAACCGGCTGGTGCCAGAGGATGATCGCCTCTATACCCATACTCTTGAGGGGCCAGATGATATGCCAGCCCATATCAAAGCGGCCCTGACTGCCACTAGCCTCTCGATCCCTGTGCAAAATGGGCGGCTAATGTTAGGTACATGGCAGGGTATCTATTTGTGGGAGCACCGACACCACCAGGGTGAGCGCAGAGTTATTCTCCATATCTAAATGTTCGGCCTAGAGGCAGTTGGTGGGCTTGGGGAGACCGGCAATTTTGCTGGCAATCTTGGCTGGGCTTGGGGGGAACAGCTGCATGAGGTAGATGCTGCGACCTTTTTCCGAGCCCAGGTGCTGGCCGATAAACTTTACTAGCGGGCGCATAGCGGGAGATAGTTCAAATTGGCGATAAAATTCCTGCAGCAGCTCAATGACCTCCCAGTGGGCGTTGGTCAGCTCGATTTTCTCGGCGTGAGCTAGCTCTTCGGCCACATCGCGGTTCCAATCATTGAGGTCTCGCAGGTAACCCTCTTTATCCAGAGGGATTTCCCGGCCATTTACAGTTAGGTTGCTCATTGTATTGATCACCGGAACCAACTGACTATGGGGTTATGCTCGGTACATAGTTGCACCCAGCGAGCATCGTTGATCATCTCTACTGAGGCGAGTGTCGAGCTGGCCTGTATGCCGCGGGCTTCGCTATCGGCTATCAGGCAGTAGACCTTTGCTTCTTGTAGGTCGTGCAAGGCTTGGTGCTTCAGGGCGTAGACCCCGTCTTCAAGCAAGAGTAGGGCATCGCCTTCGGTGAGACTCTGCAGGCAATCGTGTAGGGCCTGGCTGCTAAAAGGCGATTTACTGACAATATGTAAGGTCATCTTAAAAACTCAACACGCACTGGTAAGCAGCGATTAGCTTCCCTGGCTTAGTAACCAGGGAGATTTCCGCTCCGGGAATCTGTATTTGGTCAGGGTGAATACCTCTTTGCTCCAGGCTGTGCTGGCACACATAGAGCTGTTCGACCCCAAACATAGGGAGTGCCATAAGGTTCCGGTACAGGTTTTTTTGTTCTATGGCCTCTGGAGCTTGGTTGTCCAGTAGTTGGAATACGCCATCGCCAAGGAATAACAAATCAACGTCCTGTTCCATAGCCGCTGAGGCGAGCACAGCTTCAATCCCCTCTCGGGCCAGGGCGCTCCCATAGGGTGCAGCCCTGCATAGGGCCAGGGTCTGGTTTCCCATTGTTAACCTCCAAAAGTGATCAGGCGCTCAGAGTTGGCAACGGCATCGGTGAGCTGGCCGAGGCCGGCCAGTTCGAAGCCTTCTGCAAGATTGGCTGCTGGCTTTTCCAGGCGGTTTGCTTCCCGCTGGCTTAAGACACCGCGTCTCTGCGCTGCGGCGATACAGACGACCAAATCCAGGTTGTGTTTCTGTTGCAGTGATTGCCACCCATTGATCAGGTCGGCTTCGTCCTGGGGGGGCGCGGCAATATTGTTACCGTTTTGTATGCCATCACAGTAGAAAAAAATCCGGTAGATTTCATGACCCTCGGCCAGTAGCGCTTTGGCAAAGCGCAATGCGCTGGCTGCCGATTGCGAGGCGTGCGGAGCGGAGTAAATTGCCAGGGAAAACTTCATAGGGGGCCAAATAGTAAAATGCCCCGCAGAGCGGGGCATTGGGTCTAGCTCAGCAGCACTTATGCTTAGTCGTCAGAGGAAGCGAACCCAAGAATGTGCAGCAGGCTGGTGAACAGGTTGAAGATATTCAGGTATAGGGAAGCCGTTGCCATCAGGTAGTTAGTCTCACCGCCGTTGATGATACGGCTAGTGTCATACAGGATGAAACCTGACATCAGCAGGGCAACAACACCACTCAGGGCAACGCTGACCAGAGGCATGTGAATGCCGAAGAAGCCTGCGATGATGACTGCCAGGAAGCAGACCAGTACAGCGATCAGGCCAACAGCCAGGAAACCACCCATAAAGCTGAAGTCTTTGCGGGTAGTCAGTACGTAAGCAGACAGGGCAAAGAAAATCAGGGCTGTGGTACCTAAAGCTTGCATTACGATCTGGCCGCCGCCAGCGAGGCCCAGGTAATGGTTAAGCAATGGGCCGATAGATGCGCCCAATAGGCCGGTGAATGCGAAAACAACACCTACGCCGGCGCTGGAATTGGCAGTGCGTGGCAGAACGAACCAAATCAGGGCCAGGGCTCCCAGAGAGCAGATCAGGCTCATGCCGCGGCCCATGCCGACGGCCATAGAGATACCGGCTGTGACAGCACTAAAAAGTACAGTCATGGCCAAGAGGGCATAGGTATTGCGCAACACCTTCGCCGATTCCGAGCGGTCCAGTGCACGGGTATTTGTATAAGCTTGCGGTTGCATTTAGCGACTCCTGCTATTTAATCGATACCGGAATCATATAGCTCGCGGTGGGGACCATCAAGTCGGGAAATCCCTTTTAGGCGCTGGCTATAAATTGAGTTGAGTTCGAAAAACCGCAGTTTTTTCAGGGTTTTAGTCGAATCTTCTCCTGCTATTAATAGGGACCGCTGGAGATTTTTCAAGGGGTTTTGCTTGCTTCGGGCCTAAAAGGCACCTCGATATCGACAATCAAAGGCAGGTGATCCGAAGCTTGTCGGGTCAGCACGGTACGTGGCACTCGCACTTTTTTTATCACAATGCCGGCGCTCAAGAAAATATGATCGATTCGCACCTTGAGAAAAGTGCCTTTAGGGCTATGCCTGGGTGCTTGCTCCTGGGCATCGCGCAGGTAGCCGCAGAGGCGTTTACACTCGGCGGAAGTGGGCAGTGCATTGAAGTCACCGAGTAAAATCCGTTCGCCTTTACAGCGAGGGTTGCTCAGCCATTCTGGTCCCAGCAGGGCATCCACCTGCAGTAACCGCTCTGCGCGCGAGAGTCCGAGATGCGTATTGATCACCTGAATTTTGCTGCCATTATGCTCAACCTCTACCCAAATGGCGCCGCGAGGTTCATCTGCAGCGGGATTGAACAAGCGCCCCTTACCCTTGGGTGGCCCCGGTAAAATTCCTTTTTTGATCAGCTTTGCCGGTAGGTGAGTGAGAATGGCGTCGCCGTAACGCTCTTCATTGAGGTTAATAGCTGGCTGAAAATGCACATCCATTGAGAGCAACCGTGCCAGTCGCTCAGCCTGATCAAGCCCCCCGGTGCGTTTGCGTTTCACATCCAGTTCCTGCAAGGCGACAATATCGGGGCGGTAGCGGGCGATTACCCTGGCAATACGCTGCGGTGACAGAGTACCGTCGGTTCCTTTACAGCTATGCACATTGTAAGTCATGACTCGCAGAGTTTTTTGTGGCAGCTGGTGCTCATCCAGTTTCATAGGGTGGGCGCCGCGCAGGTAGGCCCTCGCAGCAGAGCGTAGATCCTGGGGGCGCCAGTAGCCCAGCCGCGGATCTGGTGGCTGTATATCTTTAGGCATTAGGGCAAAGGCGTGGGTTTCCCTGGGGCCGGCGGCACCGTGGCTGCCGTTTTCCATGGCGAAAGTCAGAGGCTGTTCCTCGCTGGAGCACCAGCCGTACATCATAAAGTCGCCGGAGTCGGGGTGACTGCACAAGCTGATCATGTCGGCAATGGATTGCTCGGGGTAGGGGTGCTCGTCCCCCATCAACTTGCGGCCGTCTTCGGGTAGCCTCACCGGGCCATGTTTCCACCATCCGTGCACCGGGGACTTTGCCGAAGTGGGGTCCACCCGATAGAGCACCAGAGGCACATGGGCCTGTTCAACTATTTTGCGAGCGACCTCTTCGCGGCTGATATTACCCAATTCCAGGTTGTAGAGCATGGCCAGAGGGCCAAGGGCGGTGAGTGCCAGAGGGGTTTTACTGGTGCTGCAATCAACAGACCTCTCCTGTTTTTCTATGTCTTTTTTATCTATCCATTCGCTGCCAAACAAGCGCGCCCGCTCCAGCTGCACGCCGTGCCTGCTTTGGCCTGGCTCAATTTCTGGCGGTTTTGCGAGATCGGATAATGTCTCTGACAGAGCATCGCCAAGACTGCGGCCAAAGACCTCCTCGTAGGGCTTGGTTTGTTCCTGGCCATGATCGGAAAAAATCCACACATCGTAGTGGCGCCGATCGGAGGCATGGGCGGCACGCCAAATGCGGGCTATGGCATCGTCGATACCCTTCAATACCCAGTGGGCGAACGCCGAGCGCGGGCCGCGTCGGTGGGACTGCTCGTCATAACCGAGCAAATTTACATAAATAATGGGTAGGCCGCGGCTGATGTCCACCTTGACCCCCATGGTGCAAAATTCTCTTGAGAGAATGGTGATACCGACCCGGGTGGGGACAAACATCAACTCCTTGAGCAGGTTTTGCCCCTGCATCACGCCGCGTATGCAGTCTACAAGGGATAGCAGCAACTCCACCACAATCAGTGCAGCTGTGCGTATCAGACTCCATAAGTTGGTCAGGATGAGAACGGCAATGGTCCAGGGGCTGGCACTGCGCAGGGCTGGACCCCAGCCCTGATCGGCTGGGCAAAAGTGTGCCTCGCCGGTTTTGGTACCGGCGCGAAACAGGCTCAGGTAGCAACTGCCATCGCGCAGAAGGGGGTCACGCTGTTTGAACATATCCCTGCTTTCCACCAGCGCGGCCACTTCCGGGTCGTACATACGGCCGAGTTTTTGGGTTTCATGAATAAGAAAGCCAAAGGCCGGTACCGCCTGGCGCACACCGTAGAACAGCTCTGCCTGTACGGCGGGGGTGGTGGAGGGAATCCCGGAAAACATGTGTTCCAGGCGGTAGTGTTCTTTGCGGATCAGGCCCTTTAAGAAAGGCATCCGGCCCCCGGAAAGAGCCTTTAAGAGTTCCGGATGTGCCAAACCATCAATCTGGATCAGGATCAAACCCGGTGCGTGGGGTTGGCGGCCGCTGGTGGAGAGTCCTAACAGTTTGGCGATCCACTCGCTGCGGCTGAAGCGGCGGCGCCAGCGCCTAATGGAAAGTCCGACTCTGCTTAACATAATGGGCGGCTATGGCTCCGGTGCCTGGCCAAATGCCGCACCGGCGGCTCCGGTCAACCCTTCGATAATCTCCCACTGGGCACCAATAAGATTGCGCATGCGCATCCACTGGGCGAAGAGGGAGTCATCCAGGGCCCATCCGTATTTGAGCAGAGGTTGATAGAGATCCAGCGCTCTCTGTGCACAGCTGTGCATAGAGAAATCCCGTGCGGTGTTTAAGGCTTCTCGGTTGAGAGCCTGGCGTTGTTCCGGGGGTAGCTGGTAAAGCCAGCGGATTGCCTCAATAAAGCTTTCCAGGTTTATTTCCGTCACCAGTCGCCCATTTTTACCATTGCGTACCATTTCCCGGGAGCCGTTGGCATCCAGGGCAATAACCGGTACCCCTCCAGCCATGGCCTCAGAGAGCACTAGCCCCTGAGTTTCACTAGTAGAGGCGAAAACAAAAGCGTCCATGGCGTTGTACATGTCCCGGCGCGCCTCGCCGAGCACTGCACCGGGCATATGCAGACGCTGGGAAAGCCCCCGGCTGGCAAAAATTGCCTGCAGCTCATCCTCAAGAGGTCCGCTGCCGGCAAACAGGAAGTGAGCGTTGCCTTCATCCCGCATAAATCTCGTCACTGCATTGCAGAGGAAACGCAGATTTTTTTCCTGACCAAAGCGGCCCAGGTGGCCCACCACAAATGCGGACTTGGGAATACCCAGGCGCCGACGCACCTTGCTGCCGTCGCCGTTGTTGTAGTCCTCCAGTTGAACGCCCGTGGGCACCTCGGCGATGGGGGTTTGAACGCCGCGCTCGCGCAATAATTTAACAATGCTGTGGCTGGGTGCCAGTACCAGGCTGGACAGGTTGGCATAGCGTGTGGCCAGCTCAATCACGAAGCGTTTCAGCACTTGAGAGTCAGCGGGTACATAGTGGGTATAGTGCTCATAGAGCGTGTGGTGGGTGAAAACCAGCGGTAGCTCCCGCTGCCGGGCTACCCGAAGGGCAGTCATGCCCAGAAGAAAAGGGTGGTGGGCGTGAACGATATCGGGCTTGAATTGATCTAGCCGATCACTCAAATCCGGTGAAAAAGGCAGTGCTACTGAGAAGTCGCTGCCATTGAAATTTTGGATGGCGTGGATGCGTACAACGTGCTTTTCCCCGGCGATTTTCTCTGGAAATTCCGGGGCCACGATCAAAACCCTGTGCCCTCGCTTGCGATATTCCTCGCTGAAAGCAGCGACCGAGTGCGCCACGCCACCGACATGGGGTAAGTAGGTGTTGGTCAGCATGACGATATTCACTGGGATTTTAACTCCACAGATTGCAGCCCCTCGCCAACCAGTGTGGGTGGAAAGCCAATGGGGTTAACAGCAATGGCCGGTGGCTTTCCGTACCAGTCTGCGGTCCAGGAGACCTTTGGGCGGACTCCGGGAGTGATCTCCAGGGAAATCACTCCAAAGCGCGTCGGCGCTGGGCCGAAGCGAATGGGGACCTTGGCAGACGTATCCTTGAGCCATTCCGGCGGTAATCCTGAGACCAGTATCAAGGCGTCCTGTTCCTCTCGCACAAAGCAATTGCGCTGCATGGCGACCCACTCTGCAGCGGCCCAGGCATGCTGCCCGTCGCCCATGCAACCGCCCAGGGAATGGGGGTGGATGGCTTCAGGCCACTGGCCGGTGGGGGAGGCCAGTTTGGCGACACTGCGCATCAACTCCAGGCATCGCCGATCCCCGGCGCGCAGTAAGACCTGGGCAATATGTAGTGTGAGGTAGGCATTGATACCCGAGTGGATCATATCTTGAAAGAAACCGCCGCTGACAAAGCATTTGTCGATCAAAAAGTCAGCCAGGTCGATCAAGCGGGGATCATCTGGGGGGTAGAGCTGTAGTGGATAGCCTGCCACCACGGACCCGATAGCTCCGGCATCCAGGCGCCGGTTGGGAGAGGCCGGCATGGCGGATCTTCCTAGCCGTTCTTGAGCACTGCTGAGGCTTTCGTCAATGGTGCGCTGAAAATCATTGGCGGCAGTGCTGAATCGGTGTGCATTGTCGTCGATGCCTTCTCTGGTGCAGATGGCGGCAGCGGCGTGTAATCCGGCTACTCCCCAAAAGTCATCCCAGTAGTAACAGTCGTTGGGGCCCAGGTGCTCTGCACTGAAGCCCGCTGGTAACAGGCCCGCACAGAGGCTGCCATCCTGGGGCAGGCGCTTGTTGATAATCCATCTGGCTCCCTTGAGGATGGGCTCGCACCAGAATTGCTTAAGCGGCTTATTTGCCAGTTGGCAAAATAAGTTGAATATCCAAAGAGCTTCACCGTTGGAATCCCACTCACCATCCTGGGAGTGAAAAAAACCATCGCGTTTTTGTCGATGGGGAAACTGATCCAAAGCCCGTTCTGCGCGATCTATCAAGCCTGCGTAAAGCAGTGACTGGATCATAAAGGCGGCATCCCGGAACCAGAATCGCTTGTAGGTGTAGGGGCCTGGGTACACATCTTTGGGGGAGTGCAGAATTAGGGTGCGAATGGCTGAGTCGTAGAGGAATTGGAAGTCCCGATCTGGAATCTTGAGCGCGCAGTGGCCTGCCAAACTTTCCGCCCAGTCTTTCGTCTCTGTGTCTTTAGGGGTTTCGCTGTCGAGGGGAATTGAAACTTCCAGCTTCAGAGGTTTGTGACGCTCTAATCGAAACATGGCTGCAGCGGAGGCCATGCCCACATCACATTCACCCTGCATACGCCCAGTTTCGTCTTTCAAGTGCAGGTAAATATCCCCACCGCGATAATCTGAGGCCAGGTGCTTGTCGATGGGTTGACTGAATAAAACCGCTTGCTTGTCTTCAATGAGCCACCCCCGGCCTTGGTCATTGAGGCGCACCTTGTGTACAAAACTGACCCCCTCTGGATTACATGGGCGCAGGACCACCAATAGCCAGCCGCTGTCCCGGCAACTGGCGGTAAGTTTGATGTTGCAGTGGGGGGCTCCATCAATGGCTTCTACGGATACAGTGTTGCGCAGTTTGAGTCCGTGGCGAGCGGATTCCGTAACCACAGAGAGGTGATCATCCAGTTCCTGGTGTTGCTCACAGTAGGTGAGGGAGGCGGGAGTTAATTCCTCGCCACCGTCGCCGATTACCCAGGCATCAATGGACCACCCATCGTAATAAGGTGTGACCAGGCCACGGGGATCGACCACCGGCAAAGCCTCACAGTCCGGCAACCCCACAGCGGTCCAATTGCGGTGGCTGAGGTTACAGTGGGTAATAGAAAAAGCCCGGGGGATAAACGAATTATCTCGTGGGTCAAACTGGCGTTGTATCCAATAGGGCCAGACCCAGTCCAGATTGTGCTGGATTACCTTGCTGTTGATCAGTGCACGGGCGTGAAATACCGCACCCGCACGCAGTAGCTCAATGGGCTCGCTGACTTCTGAGGGTTCGGCGAAGCGCTGTAAGCGAGCCATCAATGTCAGCGGATCAAGAAAACCGTGGGCGGTGGCAAATCGGCGTACGAAGAAGCGCCACGGTAGCCATTTCATCCAGGGCATCAGAGATCCTCTTCTTTCACGATCTTCTTCAGGGCGCGTCGCGCCATGCGTGTGAGGCCGATCAAGGCTAGTACAGCAAGTACAAACCCCATGATGTAAAGCGCCCATTGCACCGTAGTGCGCTCCTCCACCTCACCCAGGGAGGTTAGATCCGCGGCGATGGAGCCTACATACACATTGTTCAGGGTAAGGGGAATTACCCCCAGAGCATTGCCCAGTATGAAATCCCGCAAGCGAACCGGTGTTAGCCCAAAGAAATAGTTGGAGAGCTTGAAAGGGAACAGTGGTACCAGGCGGGTTAACATGATCATCTGCCAGCCCTCACGACGAATCACTTCGCCCACCGTGGCGGGCTTTATGTGGGACATAATCCAGCGTGATGGCCTCTCTCCGAGCAAGTAGCGGGCAATCAGAAAGGCCAGGGTTGCGCCTAGGACGGTTCCCACCAGTACCAACAAAGTGCCTTTGATTACTCCAAATACAAATCCTGCGCCCATGGTGAAAATAACACCAGGCAACAACAATACGATCGCCAGGGCAACGATTAACACGAATAGCAGGCTGGTTTGCCAGCCCTGCTCATTGAGCCACTGGAACAGTTCGATCAGTCGCTCATCCAGGTTGAAATACATCATCAGGCTGAGCGCACCGGCCACGGCGATCAGGCAAATCAGAATCACAATTACCGGTAGGAATTTCACCGCCATAGAACTGCTCGGGAGCCAACAACAAGCGGTTTTGATCGCCGCCAGTTATTAGCCTAGCCAATGGAAAAGGGCAGGTGAAACTTCATTTTGACGCACCCGGATTTTATCGGGCGCTAGCACCTAGAAAGGATTTATTGGCGGGGAAATGGCTCAGGCAGATATAAAAAAAAGAAATATGTAGGGGGAGTACACTGGTTGGCGTGGGGATAGGCGTGCTGACTAAGCGGTGAGCATGAAGCACATATACTTACTGGAATAATTGCATATTGTGCGGGTGTGTGCTGCTGCCAGGAAGGGGTGATCGTTGTTCAAGGGCGGGTTCGCAATATGGATCTTTATCGGCGCTGCCTGGAGCTCTGCCCCTGAGCCTGTGCTTCCGCTCAATGATGCAGTACAAACGGCCATTCGTACCAACCTGCGGGTGCAGGGCGCGGCTCTAGAAGTCGATGAGGCGGGTGATATGGTTGAAGCGCTAAAGACACGCCGTTACCCACGATTGGAACTAAATGCCGCTATCAATCACAACCTCACCACCCAGAGCTATACCTTCCCTGAGGGTAGCCTTGTTCCCGATTCTGAAATAGGACCAATCCCACCAAACAATGTGGAGATCACCACCGAGCAGGGAACTACTGAGATCGTCTCCTTCAGTGCGCGCCAGCCTCTTACCCGTCTCTACACTATTGCCTTGGAAATCTGCGAGGGCTATGTCACCACTGCGATGGCGGTGCAAAAAGTGCGTTGGACGCAGCAGGATGTTGCTTTTTTGGTAAAGCTGCAGTATTTCGAGGTGGGCAGGATTATCGGTGACCTCCAGGCAATTGATGAATCTATTTTGTTCTTGAGTTCCCTGAGTGACCTGGTGCGCAATTATGTCGACCAACAGGTGGCTCTGGAATACGAGTTGCTGGATGTACGTGCCCGCTTAGCCCAGCGCCAGCTGGAACGTCAGCGCAGGATTGATGAGATGATTACGGCCAAGGAGCGACTCAATGCTCTATTAGGGCGCGATGTAGAAACGCCATTTAGCGTCGAGCACCTCCCTGTACCTCATCAAGTCGTGTATGACACCGATGCATCCCTGATGTTGGCCTTTGATCAACGCCCTGATTTTATTGAATCACTGTTGGCTATTGAGAAGGCTGAATACAGCTACGAT
Organism: Microbulbifer mixtoriginis (SeqCode); assembly: GCF_052467705.1. NCBI lineage: Bacteria > Pseudomonadati > Pseudomonadota > Gammaproteobacteria > Cellvibrionales > Microbulbiferaceae > Microbulbifer > Microbulbifer mixtoriginis (SeqCode). The sequence continues at coordinate 3,004,193 of NZ_CP174322.1, read as the reverse complement.
GTTAAGAAATCTGAATATATTCCCGATATTGACTTTCACTTCAGTTATCTCAAGCTCTTTAACGTAAGCCTTGTTCCTGATGCTGAGGTAATCGTTGCTTTAGATTTACGCTGGGAGATTTTTGACTGGGGACGCAAGCGGGATGAACTGGCCAGCCGCGCGAGTAAGATTGCTGGGGCCGAAGTTAGAGTGGGGGAATTGCGCGGTCAAATTGAAGTAGAAGTGCGTGACAGCTTGCGCAAGTTACGGACTGCGCAGGAATCGGTTGCTGTAGCCCGAGAATTACAAGCGGCATATCGGGAAAAGTTACGGGTAATGATCAACCGCTATCGTGAGCAAACGACGCTATTAACCAACGTACTGGAAACGGAAACCCAGCTCGATCGCGCCAACAGCGATTACAACAAAGCGGTACTTTCTGTCTGGAGGGCGTTAGCCGAATACGAAAGAGCGGTGGGGGAGGTGTAACGATGTTGCGTTTACCCCTTTTACTGATGTTTCTGCTCTTACTATCGGCCTGCCAAAGTGAGCCGCCGGGGAAAAGTCCGGTGCCTGTGCAAGCTACAGTGGCTCGTACAGAAAGTGGAATTGAAGGTTATCCATACTCTGCAGTGGTCCATCCCTATACCCAAGTAGATGTAGCATTTCGAACAGAGGGATATATCGATGAAATTCCAATTCGCCGGGCTCTTGGAAAAATAAGAATATTGCAGGGCGGGGACCGAGTGATTCAGGGAGAGCCCTTGGCTATCGTCAACGACGAGCAATACAGAGACAAGGTGGTTGAGGCGGCAGCGAATGTCAGTAAAGCAGAGGCTGCCCGGAGGAAAGCAGATCTGGACTACAAAAGAGCTTCGGCCCTTTTTGATACCGCAAGTATCACGGCGCCGGATTACGACGCCGCCCGGGAGGAGTATGAGATCTCACAGGCCTCGGTTGTAGGCTCTAAGGCACGCCTGGATAATGCTAAAGAGAATCTCAATGACACGGTGTTACGTTCACCCCTTACGGGAATTATTCTTCAACGCAATATAGAGGTCGGCACTCTGGTGCAAAGGGATGCCATTGGTTTTGTGGTTGCTGATATCTCTCGTGTCAAAGTGGTTTTTAATGTGCCCGATGTGGTGTTGAGCTTTGCCAAACTGGGTAGTGTTATCTCTATGATGACAGAGTCCCAACCAGGCAAGACTTTTACTGGCCAGGTCACAGAAGTTTCCCCGAAAGCAGAGGAACGCACCAGAGTTTTTGCCATTACCGTAACCGTGCCTAACCCCAATGCAATATTAAAACCGGGCATGATTATGAGTCTTTTACTGGACAAAATGCGACCTCAGCCAAACCGGGTTGTGGTGCCCCTTTCATGTTTGGTCCCGCAATCAAATGAGTCGGAAGGCTTTGCCGTTTTTGTATTGGAAATTGACAACAATGTTTTACAGGCAAAGCTGCGCAGAGTGGTTCCAGGGCCGGTAGTGGGTAACAACATTGTTATTTTACACGGCCTCAAGGAGGGGGAGCGGGTTGTGTCTAATGGCGCGTCACAGTTACAGGATGGTCAGACGGTAAGGATAGTGCCCTAGTGCCTCAAGGGAATATCAATGGTGGTTAAAGACGAAAAAACCAGAGAAGAAATTCTGGAAGCTGAAAGTGAGCACCGCTTTAATACCGCTCGCTTTTTTGTCGATAACTCCTCCATTTCATTGGCGCTATTGGTTGGGGTTATGTTTTGGGGGCTTATCTCTTATATCGCGATGCCCAAAAGTAAGGATCCAGATATTCCCGTCCGTATAGCTACAGCAACAACCAAATGGCCAGGGCAAAGTGCCATCAAAGTTGAGGAGCTGGTAACACGACGAATAGAAGATGCCATCGCCCAGAGTGAATATCTCTACCAGCCAGATGCGCGCTCCTTTGCAATAAAATCCCTGACCCTTAACGGTGTGTCCGTAGTGCAAACTCAGCTTGCCCCCCACACCGATGTCACCAAGGCATTTAATGATATAAACCTGAAACTTATTGACGCGCAGAGTCAACTGCCTTCAGGGACACAGGCTACTCAATTCAATGATGAATTTGGGGATACGGCTGCAGTGCTTTTGGCCGTAGCCAGCCCAAGGGCCGGAGCTACTGAAATTAGCCTCCGGGCAGAAAACATTCGAGAAGCATTATCGGAGGTTCGCGCCAAGTATAAAAACCAGGGAGTAGAACAGAGGGTTAGTATTATGGTGGCCCTGCCGCTTTCAGTGCACGGGGTGAATAGCTTGGCTGCCTTCAAGGTCTTTTCCCGCTGGATGGAGAAACAGGGTTATGGCACTGCATTTAAAATTCTGTCGGGCCCCGGTTATATCGGCGTAGATTTTACCTCTGATAAAAGCGATGAAGAGTTGATGCGCGCGGGATATCGTTTTTTAAATGAGCGACTCAGTGCACAGAAATTTTTTCCCGACTCCTGGCAGCCTTTTCTTGTGCGAGATATTGCTAAAACTCGTGAGCGTCTTGCCGAAGTGGCCGGGGCAAAATACAGCTATCGGCAGCTGGATGATTTCTCCGATCTCATCGCTGCGAATATTCGCACTCTCCCGCAGGTAAAGCGGGTACTGCGTTCCGGGGTGCTGCAACAGCAAGTCGATTTGGTTTATTCCCAGGAGCGGCTTGCTTCTTACGGCCTGCGCCCGGATATGATTGGCCCAATACTCAATGCCCGCAATACAACCATTCCTGGCGGCAATCTGACTGTTGAGGATATGGATGTCGCAATATTTCCCAGTGGGGACTTTAGCAATTATGAAGAAATTGGGGATGTACCTATCGCTTTGAGTGATGATGGTACTCCGGTGTACCTACGGGGTGTACTGGATGTTTCAATGGGGTATGAGTCGCCACCAGAGCTATTGAATTACTATGTCAGCAAATCTAAACACGATGGAACATGGCAACGGCATCGCAGCGTCAACTTATCGGTACAGATGCGTGATGGTGAGCAAATCGGCGAGCTAGGCAAGGTACTCACAAAGTTACTGGAACAGGTTAGAGCCGACTTGCCGCCAGATTTAATTATTGAAAAAGTGTCTGATCAGCCCAGACAAGTAAAGGAAAGTGTGGGGCTTTTTATTGAGGCGCTGGTTGAAGCCATTATCCTTGTGGTTATTGTCGCTTTTATCGGGTTTTCTGATTGGCGTTCCGCCGTCCTACTGATGATCTCAATCCCGATTACCTTGGCAATGACCTTCGGCTTTATCCAGTTTATGGGGGTGGATATTCAGCAAGTCTCTATTGCAGCATTGATTATTGCCCTTGGGCTTTTAGTGGATGATCCTGTTGTTGCCGGGGATGCCATCAAGCGACAGATGGCCGCGGGTAAACCATCGTTTATTGCTGCCTGGCTTGGTCCAACCCTACTCGCGAAAGCCATTTTCTTTGCGACGCTCACCAATGTGGTTGCGTATTTACCTTTCTTACTACTAACCGGAAATCAAGGTGATTTTTTGCACAGTTTGCCAATTGTTATGGCCTGCGCATTGATCGCCTCCCGGATAGTATCTATGACTTTTCTGCCTTTCATAGGAAATCTTCTCTTGCGTCCACCGAAGCGTACAGAGCCAACACTGGAGGAGCGGCGGAAACATGGGCTTACTGGTGTGTACTATCGAACCGCTAGCTGGGCTATAGATCACAGGAAACTTGTACTATTGGGATTTCTACTTTTTCTGATTGCGGGAGTGGTATTGAAAACGCAGTTGAAAAATGCCTTTTTTCCAGACGATATTCAATATTTGTCCTATGTGGATGTCTGGTTGCAGAATGATGCAAGCATTGATGCAACAGATAATGTTGCCAAACAAGCGGAGCAGGTGATTAGACAAACAATAGAAAAGTATCAAAAAGAAAATGGTGGGAATTCTGATGAACCAATTCTACAGGCACTGAGTACTACCGTTGGTGGAGGGGCGCCGCGTTTTTGGTATACAGTGAACCCTCGGCCACAGCAAGCTAATTATGGTCAAATTATTATCCGTATCAATGATAAAAATCTGACTCCAAAGTTGGTGCCGTTTATTCAGGAAGCACTCAGTAAGAATATCCCCGGAGCCGATCTGGATGTGCGCCAACTGCAAACTACCCCGGTAGATTACCCCTTTGAAATAAGGGTGTCAGGGCGTGTGACTACCGGTTCTGAGGAAGAGCGTAAGGATATTATTATCTTGCGAGATGTTGCCGAGAGAGTGAAAAATATTGTGCAGAAATCGGCATATGCTCGCACGGTTCGCCAGAACTGGGGAGAGAGGAGTCTTGCGGTTTATATGAATGTTCTTGAAGACCGGGCAGCGATGTCTAGAGTCACTAATGCGGATATTGCCCAGGCTTCATCAACGGCAATTAATGGTAGTGAGGTATCCACATTACGGGAGGGGGACAAAGAAATACCAATCGTTATTCGCCTCCGACTGGATCAGCGTGGGCAATTGCAGGATATTAACAACCTTTATGTGTTTTCATCAGATACGGAAGTAAGAGTTCCCCTAGAGCAGGTGGCTACAACAAGAATTGACTTTAGAACTGAGCGAATTCGTCGTTTGGAAAAATTTCGCACGATTTCTGTTTTTGCATACCCTTATGCAGGATTTATTGCCTCCGATATTATGGGAGATGTAAAAGATGAATTAGATGCCTTACAAAAGACGCTGCCCAGTGGTTATCAAATACAAGCTTCTGGAGATGCGGCTAACTCAACACATGGGTTTGCACAGCTACTCATGATACTTGGTGTTTCCTCGGGGGCCATTTTTTTGGCTCTGGTTTTCCAGTTTAGTAACTTATTGAAGCCCTTGGTGGTATTTGCCACCGTACCACTGGGTATGGTGGGTGCCCTTGCCGCGCTTTATGTTACTGGCCAGCCATTCGGGTTTATGGCTTTTCTGGGGATAGTAAGCTTGGTAGGGGTAATTGTCAGCCATATTATTGTCTTGTTTGATTTTATAGAAGTGCGTCATGCCGCAGGCGATCCTTTCAGAGAGGCATTGTTGGACGCGGGGATCCTACGACTAAGACCAATCCTGATCACAATAGCGGCTACTACCTGCGCCCTGGTACCTCTCGCTTTCCATGGTGGTCCTCTTTGGCAGCCTTTATGTTTTGCCCAGATAGGAGGCTTGATATTGGCAACCTGCGGTACTTTGCTACTGGTGCCGGTGCTTTATACCGTGATGGTGGTGGATCTAAAGTGGATTCACTGGCACGAGAGGGGTTCAGGCGCGGAAGACGGCAGTAGAAACATGGTAGAAGCATAAGAACTCTACTTAACCAACAGTGTCCTTCAGCGGGATTAGTCACCTCATATCGCTTAATTGGTTTGGTATTGACTATGGTTGGAGCCTAAACCTTAATTCCCCAACAGAGGAAGCCCGATGCGCCTGTTAATGAAAATCCTGATCCCCGTTAAAAGTGGCAATAATGCTATCGCAGACAAGTCCATGCCGAGAGCCTTCAATGATTTTATCGCTTCGGCTGAGCCTGAATCCTCCTATTTCTTTTTAGAGGATGGTAAGCGCGCGGCTATTTTTATTCTTGAGGAGAAGCGGCAGGATCATCTGATGGCTTATAACGAAAAGTTTTTTTCAGCTCTGGGTGCGGAAATTTGGATTACCCCAGTGCTAAATCAAAAAGAACTACAAAAACACCTTTAAGTCTTGACGTAGGCAAGTTTGATTTCTCCGAAAGAGCGTAGTTGGGGCTTAAGCTTAGCGACACTAGACTAGTGTTTTAGTTTGTTTACAGTTTAAGTCTCTCGCTTCGGACTGTCCGGGCATCTAAATTTATTAGGATCTGCTTATGCCTACAAATGGTAATAAACGGATTGGAGAGTCACTAATTGGTTTAAGCGGTCTATTGATAGTTGTCATTTCCACATTCTCAGCCGGCACTATGGGGTTTGATACCGCCCCTTTAAATGGTTTTAGTGCCTCTAAATGGTCAACGTCTCATAGGTTAACGACATGGCCAACGCCTAATAGGTTAACGACTAGTTACTATCTAAAGAAGCTTCCTTTGGGTGGCACTAGCCCGGTTCCAGTAATATGTTTGTCTAAGAGGAAACTGTTAGCCGTTTCACCCATTGGTTTTTTCTCAGATCAGCCCGCGTTAACCACGTTACGCTGGGCTATCCCTTCTAGGGCTAATGCTAGGGGGGGCGCGACATCGCAAAGGATTATAGCTTCGCCTATTCGCCACTTTGATGCGGTAATAGATAAAGACTTTAAAGCAAATTTGGCCCGCAAAAGATACCATCGCATCTGTGACCGTAAGGTTCCCAGAGATCTTAACCCCTGTGCTGAGGCTCGCTGGCATTATCGGCAAGCCAAGGCTTGCTTGGCAGCCCGAGAAAAGTGGGAGATTAAATGGGGAACCGCAGAAACTACAGAACCCCATGCGCGGGCTCTAGAGAATGTCAGAGCCAGAGTGAAAAATGCTAGCAAAGCTCAGCTTCGGTTTTGCAGCCTTAGAGATCAAAACTAAAGGTCGAATAGTCGAATAATAGATAAGAGAGTATTAAATCCCCTCTTGCTGAACACTTTTGAGTCGTCTAATCATTTCTTAGCTAAGATACTTTTATTTTCAGGCTGCCCGCTAAGAGCTCTTTATCGTCAACCCTTCCACCAGTGACTCAATGCTTCCCCATCTGTAAACTACTTCCTGATGAAATTAATTGATATGGGCGGGGCTTGTGGAAGAGCGAATATTGTTGACCGGTGCCAGTGGATTTATTGGAAGTGCTCTTTTATCAGCCCTGCGATCTAAAAGGGTTAAGGTACTGCCCGTGTATCGCCATGAGGTAGAAGGGGGGCTTTATGTACCTCGCATAGATGCGGAAACTGACTGGGGTGCCACACTGAACAACATTGATGTGGTGATCCATACTGCCGCGAGAGTTCATGTGATGCAAGAAAGTGCTGTCGACCCCTTGGCAGAGTTTCGCAAAGTGAACTTGGAAGGTACCTTACAACTGGCCCGCCAAGCGGCATCTTCAGGAGTAAAAAGGTTTATTTTCTTAAGCTCTATTAAGGTGAATGGGGAATCCACTACTGGCAGAGGCTCATTTACCGCAGAGGAGCCCTCAAATCCTGTAGACCCCTATGGGATTTCAAAAAAAGAAGCTGAGGATGCCTTGCTCGCTCTGGCAGAGGAAACTGGCCTGGAAGTGGTTATTATTCGTCCACCATTAGTCTATGGACCTGGAGTAAAAGCTAACTTTCAATCCATGATGCGTTGGCTGCAGAAAGGTATTCCACTGCCGTTAGGTTCAATTAACAATCGGCGCAGCCTGGTTTCTGTCTATAACTTGATCGACTTGATCACAGTTTGTATTGAACACCCGAACGCAAGAAATCAAGTCTTCCTTGTATCTGATGGTCTTGATATGTCTATCACGGATTTATTGCGGCGGCTTTCAAGGAGCCTAAGATGCCGGGCTCTATTGATACCTGTGCCTGCATCTGTTCTGATCTTTACTCTCTCCCTACTGGGGAAAAGGGCTGTTGCCGATCGTCTATGTGGTTCTTTGCAAGTGGATATTGGAAAAACCATGAACCTGCTTGATTGGCAGCCACCGGTATCGGTAGAAGAGGGGCTTGCTAAGACTGCTGAAAGCCTGCAGAAATCTTAGTTTATAGATTATAGAAGCCTGGGAGTATCTGAATGATCCCGCCAGGCTTTCGGCTCTATTTTTTGGGAGTGTTCAGACTATTCACAAACCTGTTATGAAGACTTTGCCTCGTTAAGCAAGCCAGGCGCTGAAGTCTGTATAGGTATTCCGGAGCTACTCAGAGATCCCACAATTTAAAGGTCACACAATAAGTAATTGTGATGGCCTTCCAGTTTTTAGCCCCGTCTATTGACAATACTGGAGTAAAAACCCATCAGATAAGAGCTGGGCACTTCGATAACCGAGCGATGACCTGACTTTGCATAAAGCTTCACTCTAAGGCTTTCTCGCTTCTTGAGAGCATTGGTGATCTGATTTTCACTCAATGTGACTTCCAGAGTTTCTTCAAGCATGCATTTAAATGCTGATGCACAGTTGAGGACTTTTCGATCGAGTTGGGATAGCTCAACCTCGTTTCCACCACTAAATGTGGCTGTGTCATAGTTACGCCAGTTTTCCCGGTATGTGATATCAATACGCAGTTGGTATTGGGGGCTTCCGCCATTCTTGGGGGCAAGAGCACGTAGCATATAGTAATACAGGTTGTGATCCGAGCCATCGGTGGTTGCCTGCATTGGAGGGCCGCTATATTCAGTTGCGTTATTTTCGGAACTATTATGTATCGTTACCGCCTGACGAACTTCACTAGCACTTTTTTGTGTGATGCTTGTGGTGGCGCTACATCCAGCTAGTAAGACAGCTGACAGGTAGGTGGTGAACTTAGTCATAGGTCTTTTCCCAGTTTATTAGGGTTCTTTTATGGGGGGAGTATCTCACATTTGACTCTAATTGTAGGGATTGATGCATTTTTTTTGACAAATGCCAGCGATAAAGTTTTGCAAAAGATTTGAAAGACCAGGCCGCTAATGAATCAGTTAAGTCTGTTAGAGCATATAGTGTGAGCAAGCTTCGAGAGGCTAGGCGTAACGTTCGTTAAGGATAATTGTAAGGCTATGAATAGGATAATGGCAGTAGGGCATGAGTAGTCAATATCTGTATTTGCCTAAAGGGAAGGAAAGCCACTAGTAATTCGTTCTCATATTTTTCGAAAAAAAAGGATTATCTAGCTCTTTTTATGTCTATTCGGATAAGTGTCTTGGGGGGTGAAATTTTATATAGGTTTAATACTTTACTTGGGGGAATTTGTTTGTGGTATGTTATTTTTGATAAGACACAAGTCTCTCTAAATAGAATTTGCAGCTAGCTTATGATGGTAGAGTCAAACTTAAGGTTTGTGCTTATACTTTGTATGTAGGGTAGAGGTGCTGAAATGAAAATCAAGCATTCTGTAGTCATTTTCTTTTTGTTGGTAGTGGCTTTAGGTTTGCTGGTTTTTTCTTACAATTATGTTTTTGTTCGCGGTATCAAGTTTGATTCCCAGCCGATTACAGAGGAGTTAATAAAAAGCAATGAGGCGTTAGAGAAAAAGGAAACAATTAATATTCTGATTATTGAAGGGGGTGGTGTCAGGGGGCTTATTCCTCTCTATGTGATACAGCATATTGAGAAACAATTGGGGCAGCCTGTAGAGGAAGTGTTCGACGTCTTTAGTGGAGTTTCAACAGGTGCGATTATTGCCACCAGCTTGAATATTCCCCTTTCTCAATTGGGTCGGCTTGATTTTGATCATGACAACATTTCCTCAAGAAGTGAAAGGTTAATAAAGGTATATGAAAAAGAAAGTGAGTTTTTGTTTTCAGTGCCCTGGTATCATAATGCCTTGACATTAAATGGATACCTCTCGCCGCAATTTATGGGTACCCATCTTTCAGAAGTCTTGGAGAGAAATTATTCTCCGGCGATGAATTTCACCAGCTTAAATAACTATGTGATTATCCCGTCGCTGGATGTGCATAATGGAAGGTTGCATCTATTTAAGAATAGAGGGATAAAAGCTTTAGATTTGCCTACTAATACGCTTTATCAGCTTGTTGCTGCTGCATCTAGTGCAGAGGCTTTTTTTACCCCTGTTGATTTTGTGGGGCCAGACAAGAAGATTACCCATCGTTACTTTGCAGATGCTGCAATCACGGCTAATGATCCGGCTAATGTCATCTTGCATGATGTAATAAAAAATTTTCCAGGCAAAAACTACTACTTGCTGATTCTTGGTTCCGGAATACACCCAGTTCATACTATGGGTTTTGATTATAGAAGTCTAAAGAGTTGGGGGAAATTACGCTGGTTTCATGATGCAATATTTAGCATGACACGATCAATGGATTATCAGCAGATATTTTCTCTGGAAATTGCCGAGTCTTTGGCACCCTCGCGGGTGAAATATGATTATCTTAATGTTGAGCTTATTGACCCCTTTGTGGGCCCTTTTGATTACAAATCAATTGACAAGCTTAAGATTCTTTCAGATAGGCTTATTGACGAAAATGAAGAGGAGATTGATAAAATAGTGGATTATCTGAAGGGCGAGGACAGGTGATAAGTTCCTCTTAAATTCTCCTTCTTCTTTTAACCATCTTATTAGTGTAGTTCAAGCCACACTTTACGGTGAATTTCCATGTGCTACTCCTTTACGGTTCCTAGTGACAAGGCGCTGTCATCACTACCTGTAGGGTTTAGAGCGGATGTGAATGCCTGGAATCAATTCCGCTTCAACCAGAAGTGGGAGAGCTGCTCTACTAAAGCAGAGGTTCGCCATACTCTCGGTCTAAAGGGGCTACCTCGTGTCAGTCAATTCCGCCTTGCAGGACCAGGCGAAAGAGTATACCCCCGCTATTTTGTGCCGGGCATAATATGTAATGGAGGTAAGAATTGGTTGCGCCCGCTACGTTACTCGATACGCCTATCCAACTCGGCTTGGGATCTAGCGACAAAATACAGTCTATATAACGCTCGGCTAGATAGATTGCTTGAAGCAAAAACCTGGCGCTCCCTGATTGGCCACCAGCATGGGATATTACCATTCACGAGTTTCTTTGAGTGGGTCGAACATAAGGGTAAGAAAGCTCAGGTCCAGTTTACTCCAGAGGGTAAAGATTTGATGTGGGCACCAATCCTTTGGGACTACTGGGAATCATTGGGGGGAGAGGTTGGTTACTTCTCATGCACCTTGATTACCGATGATCCAGCTCCAGAAGTTGAGGCGGTTGGCCATGACCGTAGTCCAGTTTTTCTAGGGGCGGATCATATGTTGCCTTGGTTAAATGCTGAATCTAAATCAGCTGAGGGTTGGCAAAATTTCTTGGCTGGGCATCGTGAGCCGGTAGCTTATCGTCACCACATGATGGTATGAGCAATGGAGGCCGCTTGCTCATGGGCATATCCTGGCCGGTAGGTCTTTATTTTTACATGCTGCGCTCATGAGCAGTATGCGCTGTCCTTATGAAGCTCCCTTTTTTTTCTGTGGTGGTAGTTGTGGCGCTGGACGGTCAGCTGACTTGTTAAAGTTATTTATGGGGACGCGAGTAGTTACTAGTTGCGGGCAGTCAATGAAAATATCCGCCAGTTCCTATCCGGGATGGGTATGAACTGATTGCGGTAGGACTGCCTCGGTGCCAATTCGATACAGCAGGGGTGGAGCGGCTTTTACTGTGAAGATCTTACAAAAGTTAAGTGGGGGGAACACAAAGGGCACAAACAAAAAAGCCCTGAAAAATCAGGGCTTTCTGTATGAATAATGGCGGTGGGGCAGGGATTCGAACCCTGGGACCTGTTACAGTCAACGGTTTTCAAGACCGCCGCTTTCGACCACTCAGCCACCCCACCAAATTGTGCTGTGCATTATACATAGCTTCGTGCTACATACAAGTGCCGTTTTAAATTTTTTCAATTAGTTCAATGGGTTAGGTGATTTATTGACCAGTCAAGGGAAATTCTTCAGATGTAAAAAGCCGCCAGCAGCTGAACTGCTGGCGGCTTTGATTGGTTGCTTAGCCTGCTTCTGCAGAATTGTGGTCAGTATTAGCCTGTGTTACTTGACGTGCCACACGCGGGTCATTGGCTGGGCGTGCAAGTGCGCGAGGGCTGTGCTGGATGGCCGCTGGTTGAGCGGTGTCTAGCGGCTGCTGGGAGCCTATGTCACGATGCTCTGTCACGATCGCCAACTCCAGCAATGGTTTGGGGTTGATGCGCGGGTCGTTGCCGGCGCGTCCCTGAGTTGCCGGCGTAGCGATTTCCTCAGAAGCTTTAGCTTCTGCAGCCATCATTTCCTCTCTGGCGATAGCGTCGCCTTGCTCTACCGATGCCTTTGCGGCTTCACTGGCTTCTTTTAGGGCAGTTTCTTCAGCATCTTCAGTTGCTGCGGTAGCCTCCACGTTAGTAGCAGGTGCCGACACTTTTGTGGCTTGTACTTCTTGAGAGGCTTTGGGGGTTACCAGGGTAGGAGAGGGTTGCTCTTCTCTGGTTGCAGTAACCTTTTCAGGTGTTACTGGCTGCTGAGCGGGTGCCTCGTTTGTGATTGCTGGCTGTGCCTTTGGGGAGGCCTCTGCAACTGGTTTTACTTCCGCCTGGCTTTCAGAAACCTTAGGCGCAAAAGGCTTTTGCTCAGGAGCCTTCACTACAGGCTTGGGCTCGGTTACCTGGGTGGGCTCGGGAGCTTTTTGCTCTTTGTGCTTGGGCTTCGCCGCCTCACTCACAGGAGCTTCGCTTAAGTTTTTGGCTGCGGTATCCCTGGATTTCCTGGCTTCACTTTCCGCTTCGTCAATCGCTTCATTGACTTCGCGATTTAGCTCTTCCTGGCTCTGAGCTACGGCTGTGGCGGCAGTGTTTTCTGTACGGCGGCCACGACGACGAGCTTGTGGACGGCCGCGAACATTGCTGGGGCGACGTGCCGGGCGATCCTGATCGGCGCTTTCATCTACCTGTGAGATGTTTTCGTTAGTGTTACCCTCGGAGACGTTGCCGCGATTTTCATCTTTACGGCGATTGTCTCCGCTACGGCGGCGGCGGCGACGGCGCTGTCCTTCACCGCGGTCGGCTCCGCTATCACGCTCATCGAACGACTTTGTGGTCTGCCTGGCTTCGCGCAGGTCATCGCTCTTGCTATCTTCGCGGCGATCGTCTTTGCGGCGAGTCTGACGTTCATTGCGACTGCCACGGTTGCCACCGCGCTGATTGCGATTACGGTTGCGATTGCGCTGGTAATCTTTACCGCGGTTTTGGGACTTCTGATGCTTTTTGGGCTCTTCTTCTTTGCTGGTGAAAAGCTCAGCAATAGCGTTTATCAGGCGGCTAAACAGACCTGGCTCCGGTTTTTTCTCCGGAGTTGGTGCCGGTGCGGTGTGCGCGAGCGGTTGTACAGCAGGCTGTGCTTGTGGGCGCTTAGGCTGCTCTTCTTTCTTGGTGACAGTTTCCTCTACGCTTCCAGATATTTTATAGGAGGTTTCAAGGGTAGATGTGTCGTCATCGCGTAGGCGCTGAACTTCAAAGTGCGGCGTTTCAATTTCCGCATTTGGTACGACCACTACGCGGGTTTTATTACGTGACTCAATTTGGGAGATCGCCTTGCGCTTCTCGTTGAGGAGGTAGGTGGCAACGTTTACCGGGGTAATTGCGCGAATCTCTGCGCTGCGCTCCTTCTTGGCCTCTTCTTCTACTAGGCGCAAGATAGAGAGGGCCAGAGATTTGGTGCCGCGAATAGTGCCTTGGCCGCTACAGCGGGGGCAAACGCGGAAGGTGGTTTCACCGAGAGATGGGCGCAGGCGCTGGCGTGACATTTCCAGCAAGCCGAAGCGGGAGATGCGGCCAACTTGTACACGAGCGCGGTCCATGCTGAGAGCTTTCTCCATGCGCTTTTCAACTTCGCGCTGATTGGACTTGCTTTGCATGTCGATAAAGTCGATCACGACCAGGCCGCCCATATCGCGCAGGCGCAGCTGGCGGGCAATCTCATCGGCGGCTTCCAGGTTGATGTTGCGCGCGGTCTCCTCAATGTCTCCGCCTTTGGTGGCGCGGGAGGAGTTGATATCAATGGAGACAAGTGCTTCAGTCACATCAATAACGATTGAGCCACCGGAGGGAAGTTTTACTTCGCGTTCAAAGGCAGTCTCAATCTGGCTTTCGATTTGGTATCGGTTGAAGAGCGGAATGCTATCTTCGTAGAACTTTACCTTGTGGGCGTAGTGGGGCATTACTTGTTCAGCAAAGCCCTTTACTAGTTTAAAGGCATCCGCATCATCAACAATAACTTCACCAATATCATCGCGCATGTAATCGCGAATCGCCCGGATGATTACATTGCTTTCCTGGAAGAGGAATTCGGGCGCGCTATTTTTGTCCGCTGATTCTTTGATTAAGCTCCACAGTTGCAGGAGGTAGTTGAGATCCCATTGCAGCTCTTCGCCACTGCGGCCCACACCGGCGGTGCGTACAATCATGCCCATGCCAGAGGGGACATCCACGCTGGCTAGGGCGTCACGTAGTTCAGAGCGTTCATCGCCCTCGATGCGACGGGAGATGCCGCCGGCACGGGGGTTGTTCGGCATTAGTACCAGGTAGCGCCCGGCGAGACTGATAAATGTGGTGAGGGCAGCGCCTTTGTTGCCGCGCTCTTCCTTATCTACCTGGACAACAACCTCCATCCCCTCTTTGACGACATCTTTAATCTTGATGCGGCCTTCGATGTCCTTGGGTTGCTTGAGGAAGTATTCTCGGGAAATTTCTTTCAGGGGAAGGAAGCCGTGGCGCTCTTCACCGTAGTCGACGAATGCGGCTTCAAGCGAGGGTTCTACACGGGTGATTTTACCTTTGTAGATGTTGGCTTTTTTCTGTTGACGGGTGCGATTTTCAATATCCAGGTCATAGAGCCACTGGCCGTCCACCAGTGCTACACGCAACTCCTCAGGCTGGGTTGCGTTGATCAACATTCTCTTCATGCGTGTCGATTTCCTTGCGTTGCGCAAAGGTGAGACACCGCTCATTGCAGGCTTGCTTATGGGCCGCCAAGAGGAGATGACCTGGTGGCGGGGCAGGGAAGTTAGAGAGGCTGTCTGTTCCGCAAATTCAGTCTACGCGGCCTTTCGAGACGAGCGTTCGCCCAACATTCCACTGCAAAAACTCCGGATATGCGATGCTGTGCTGCTATCCGTTGGCACTTACCAGTACCTTTCTTCCTTTAGTACCTTACGTTTAGTACTGCCCTGTACCGGGGCCGTGGGTTTCCATGGCCGGGTTGGGCGCCACCCTTGGGTCAGTTTCAAGCTGGGTGGCAAGGTTTGCGTCATCGTTTCTAGCTCTGTAGCTCGGCTTTTGGCCGCTACTCTTCTTCTATATTTTGTTGACCAGGTTAAAGTAAGCAGTTGTCTCCTGGTTGCCAGTTCGGTCGCTGGCATTATCTACAGAGCGGGACGCAAGTTTTGAGTCGTCCTTTCAAGCGCTGCGGGTCGCGGCCCGTCTTACCTTCGCGATTGTTACCCACTTAACTGTGGGCTGTTGTGCTGGTGAGGCCCCCTTGAGATTCTCGTTTTGGGGAGTGCTCATCAGCTAAGTTTTTATCAATAACACGGGTATGCCCGCGCACTGGCCGAACAGCAGTATTTTCTCCGAAGCCATGGCTATTTCTTCATGTGGGAAGCCGCCGATGACCGAAAACCAGCCGAATTCAGGCCGGCCGAATATAGCACGGGCAGGGAGGTGCTTCAATTGTCCTTGCAGCGGCGCTATGATGCGCGTCATGAGAAGTACACCTCCCCTGAAAGCGGCTGCGGCCGACACTCCCTCTGATACCTGGAACCCCTCTGGTGGCGTGCAGTTTTTAACTGTGCCTGAAGAGCTGGCTGGGCAGAGGATTGACAATTTCCTTCAGGCACGCCTAAAAGGTGTGCCCCGTTCACGCGTTTACCGAATCCTGCGCAAGGGTGAGGTAAGGGTAAATAAAGGACGGGTAAAGGCAGAATACAAGCTCGCGGCGGGCGATGTGGTGCGTGTGCCGCCAATTCGTGCGGCAGAGCAGGCTCCTCCCCCCCATGCTGGAGAGCAGCTGCGCCAGTTGGTGCACGACTCGATACTTTATGATGACAAGGGCCTGCTTGTGATCAATAAGCCTGCCGGCCTTGCCGTTCATGGCGGTAGCGGCGTCCGGCTCGGTTTGATTGAGGTGCTCCGGCAGATGTATCCGCAGAGCCCGTTTATTGAGCTTGTGCATCGCCTCGACCGGGATACTAGCGGTGCGATCATGGTGGCGCGCAAGCGTAATGTTTTACAGCATGTGCAGGCGGAACTGAGGGGCGGACGGATTGAGAAGTCTTATCTGGCGCTGGCGGTAGGTAAATGGCCGCGAGGTAGGAGGGTTGTTGAAGCCCCGTTGCGTAAAAACACCCTCAAGAGTGGTGAACGAATGGTCTCGGTGCATCAGGATGGAAAGGCTTCCGAGACGCGCTTCCAGGTGTTGGAGCGTTTTAAAGCGGCAACACTGCTGGGCGCAGAGCCGGTAACCGGGCGCACCCACCAGATTCGTGTGCATGCCCAGTTTGTTGGCTGTCCCCTGGCGGGTGATAGTAAGTACACCGGTGATGAGGATAACCGCGCGTTTCGTGAGCGAGGCCTAAAGCGTCTTTTCCTGCACTCGGCTTCTGTGCGCTGCACGCTTCCAGACGGCACCGATGTACATGTTGAAGCGCCGCTACCCACTGAAATGCAGGCGCTGTTAAAGAAGTTGCGAGACGAGTAAAGGGGCGCGGCGATGTTGGTTATTCTCGATTGGGATGGCACAGTTTGTAATTCCGAGACGCGGATTGTTGGCTGCATGCTGCGCGCGGCGGCGCGAGTTGGTTTGCCGGCACTTTCTCCTGAAGCGGTGAGCAATATTATTGGATTGGGTTTGCCGGAGGCGGTGGCCACTCTTTTTCCTGAGGCTGTTGATAAAGATCGGCAAGCCTTGAAGCAATTCTATTCAGAAGAGTGGATGGCGGCGCGAGTGGAGCCCCTACCTTTATTTGATGGGGTTTTAGATACTTTGGATGCGTTGCTTTGCCAGGGGCATCAGTTGGCGGTCGCCACGGGAAAGAGTCGTCGAGGCCTCAGTCGGGAGTTTGAAGAGCACGGCATGGGGCACTTATTTATAGCGAGCCGCTGTGCAGATGAAACTGCTTCCAAGCCAGACCCATTGATGCTGAGTGAGCTGCTAGCTGAAGTTGACTGCGGTGTTGATGATGCGGTGATGGTTGGTGACACCATTTATGACTTGGCGATGGCGGCAGCGATTGGTATGCCCGCCGTGGGGGTTAGCTATGGCGCTCATTGCCCAAGTCGCCTGCGGGAGTGTAATCCCCAGGCGATTATCGATGAGTTTTCCGGGTTGCTGGGTTGGCCGCCGCTTAGCTCTTAGCAGTTGATTTCAGTGGATCTATACCAAATTCGCCGAGCAGATCTACCAGGCGAATTAGGGGTAAACCTATAAGAGTGTTGATGTCGGTGCCGTCGAGCTTTTCAAATAATGCTATACCGAGGCCCTCCACTTTAAATGAGCCTGCACAATCGTAGGGCTCTTCCAGCTCAATATATTTTTCAATTTGCGGAAGGCTGAGTGGCCGGAAATACACTGTAAAGGTTTCCACGGTACTCACTTGGCGGTTGCTTGCGCTTTCCAGCAAAGACAGCCCTGTATGGAAGGTAACTTTGTTGCCGGAGCAGGCCTGTAGTTGAGTAATGGCTTTGTCGCGATTACCGGGCTTGCCCAGAATTTGTCCCCGGCATTCTGCAACCTGGTCGGAGCCGATGATCAGGGATTGGGGGTTGTCTCGCATTAAAGCGCGAGATTTTTCCTGTGCGAGCCTTAAGGCAAGGGCGCCAGCGGCCTCCCCTGGCTTGGCATCTTCATTTATATGGGGAGATGCGGTCTGAAAGGGGAGATGGAGTTGCTTCAGTAGCGCCCTGCGGTAGGGGGAGCTGGAAGCTAGTATCAGTGTGGAGGCCATTATTTGGGCGGTTCCATGGTTGTTAGGTCAAAGTTTGTGACCGAGCGATACTGCAGTGACTGAATTGTTTTGACAAGGGTAGGGTGAGTCCATAGAATTGCGCGCTTATGTCGATAGCCCCCTCTAAATCAGTATTGCCTAAGAGCGTTGACGCTCGGAAATTGGTGCAGCGCGAGCAGTATCTGGAAGGTATTTTGCCTCTGGAGTCACTGCAGCGACTACGTGAAGCCGTTGAGTCTGTGAAAGGGGAGGTCGAGGCTGAAATCCAATTTGGCCGTGACCTGCAAAATCACCTCACTGTTAGCGGTAAGGTGCACTGCACGGTGGATTTGTTATGCCAGCGTTGCCTGCATCCTGTAGGCGAGCAACTCGAGGCGCAGTTTTGCTGGGGTATCGTTTGGTCTGAAGAGCAGGGCAAGGCTCTTCCCAAAGACTTGGATCCGGTGATTCAGGATGGCGATGAGCTGGACTTGCACCAGATCCTCGAAGATGAAATTTTGCTCAATCTGCCGATGGTGGCTTATCACGATGAGGAGTGTGTCTCCAAGGAGATTTTCCATATTGGTGAGAAGGCATCTGAAGCGGGTGAGCAACGGGAAAACCCCTTTAAAGTGCTGGAGCAGTTGAAGGGTTCTTCGGGAAAATCCTAGATTTTCTCTTAGAGTTTGGGCTCGCCGGTAGGCGCCCCGGTTCCAGCGAAATTTGTTTATTTTAGGAGCTAGCAATGGCTGTTCAACAAAACAAGAAGACTCGTTCCCGTCGCGGTATGCGCCGTTCACACGACGCGCTAGGCGCCGGTGCAACTCTCTCCGTAGACCCGACTACTGGTGAAAAGCACCGTCGCCACCACGTGACCAAAGATGGTTTCTACCGTGGTCGCAAGGTGATCGACATCGGCGGCGGCTCCGAAGAAGAGTAAGCTTTGTCCAGCCAATTGCGATTGGCCGTGGATGCAATGGGCGGGGACTTAGGTCCCCGCTCTGTCGTTCCGGCCTGTATTAGATTTCTTCAAAATTTCCCTGAAGCGCAGTTGAAACTTTTCGGCCCGCGCGCGCAATTAGAAGCTCTGCTCCTCGAGCAGCGCCACGCCCAAATTCCCGATCGCCTTGAAATCATCCCTTGTGAGCAGGTTGTTACCCAAGAGTGCAACCCTTTGCAGGCGGTTCGCCATAAGCGCAACTCCACCATGGCCCAAGCTCTAAAAGCTGTGGCGGAAGGTGGTGCCCAGGCAATGGTTACCTCTGGAAATACTGGCGCCCTTTTGGCCTTAAGTCGCAGTGTTCTGGGTAATATTGAGGGCGTTCGCAAGCCGGCACTGGGCAAGTCTGTACCCTCAGGGCACGGTTCCTGCTACCTTTTGGATCTCGGCGCAAATGTGGGGTGCAGCGCGGAAGATCTACTGCAGTTTGCGCGTATGGGTATTGAGGCTCAGCATCTCCACACTGGCGTTCCGCGTGAGGACATTGAGGTTGCACTGCTGAATATTGGTGCCGAGGCGCACAAAGGTACTGCTGAAATACGCAGGGCGGCCGAGCTCCTCGAGGGGGATCCGCAGGTTAACTATGTGGGTTTTGTGGAGGGGCACGACATCTTTACCGGGGCTGTCGATGTAGTTGTGTGCGACGGTTTGATGGGAAATGTTGCCATGAAATCCGCCGAAGGCGTGATTAGACTGATGGGTCAAAAAGCGTTCACCATTGAGAAAAAGGGGTGTTTCAAACGTTTTTTTGGCCAATTAGCCATAAAGCTGTTGCGAAAATGGCGCACACAGGTGGAACCCGCTCGCTATAATGGCGCCAGCTTTGTAGGGGTGAAGGGCAACGTGATTAAAAGTCACGGGGGTGCCAGCAGCGAAGCTTTTTACCGGGCTATGGTGACGGCAAAAGAATGTGCCGATGCCGATTTGGCTGCCAGAGTTGGCGCCGCCTTGGTACAAGCTGGCGAGCGAAACTCAAAGGAAATGGGGTAGATACTACACCTCCCTCCTACTGTTATTTGCCAAACAGGTTTAAGGATATCTTATGACCAATGCCGCGCTTGCATTCGTCTTTCCGGGGCAGGGATCTCAAAAGATCGGCATGCTCTCCGAAATTGCTCAGGAGGCCCCTGAAATCCAATCCACCTTTGCTGAAGCCTCAGAAGTTCTGGGATATGACCTCTGGGATCTCTGTCAAAATGGTGAGCAGGAAGCAATCAATCTTACCCAGCGTACGCAACCTCTTCTTTTAGCCTCCAGTGTTGCTCTCTATCGCCATTGGCGCGCTCGTGGTGGTGCGGTGCCCGCTCGCATGGCAGGGCATAGTCTTGGGGAGTGGTCGGCATTGGTGTGTTCCGGTGTCCTGGCTTTTAAAGATGCTGTCCACCTGGTTCGTGAACGTGGCCGCCTGATGCAGGAAGCTGTACCCGTGGGTACAGGAGCTATGGCCGCAGTGATTGGGCTTGATGATGATGTGGTGGGAGAGCTCTGTGCTAAAGCCGCTCAAGGTGAAGTGGTGGCTGCGGTGAACTACAACTCTCCGGGCCAGATCGTAATTGCAGGCAATAGTGCTGCTGTGGAAAGAGCGATAGATGCCTGTAAGGCGGCCGGTGCAAAGCGTGCCATGCCTTTGCCAGTGAGTGCGCCATTTCATACTGAGTTAATGCGTCCGGCAGCGGAGAAGCTCGCCCCTCAGATCGAGGCGGCGGAATTCAGTACCCCGCAAATCCCTGTTGTACACAACGTACATGCCGAAACTGAATCTGATCCTGCGAAGATCAAGGCTTTGATGATTGAGCAGATATATAGTCCGGTTCGCTGGACTGCCTGTGCGCAAAAGCTGATAAACGATGGTGCTTCCCAGCTGGTCGAGTGTGGTCCGGGTAAGGTGCTGGCTGGTCTCATCAAGCGTATTGATCGCAGTGCCGTTTGTCACGGTATAGACACTCCCAGCAGCTTTAATGAAGCACTGAGATCTACAGCCGCCTGAGTTGCTCAGGCACGATGGCAATGGTCAAATAAGGATAAAGCAAGTATGAGTCTGAAGACCTCCCTTGAGGGCAAAGTTGCCCTGGTCACTGGTGCCAGTCGCGGCATAGGTGCAGCAATTGCGGATATGTTGGGCAGCCAAGGCGCAGTGGTCATCGGTACTGCCACTAGTGTTGGTGGTGCCGAAAAAATTAGTGCGCGTTTCGCCGAGCAGGGCTTCAATGGCGCAGGTATGGTACTTGATGTCACCAGTGCGGAAAGTATCGCGGGGCTGCTAGAAGTAGTGAAAAATGATTTTGCGGCGCCGACCATTTTGGTTAATAACGCGGGAATCACAAAAGACAATTTGCTCATGCGCATGAAAGATGATGAGTGGGACTCGGTGATCGAGACAAACTTATCCGCTGTCTACCGTATGACAAAAGCCTGCCTCAGAGATATGACTCGGGCGCGCTGGGGGCGTATCATCAATATCAGCTCCGTGGTGGGTAGCATGGGCAACGCGGGTCAGAGCAATTACGCGGCCACCAAGGCTGGAGTAGCAGGTTTTGCTCGGTCCCTGGCTGCAGAGATTGGCTCTCGCGGCATTACTGTGAATACGGTCGCCCCGGGTTTTATTGATACCGATATGACCAAAGTGCTGCCTGAGGCGCAGCGCGAGGCGCTTCTTGGTAAGATCCCTCTGGGTCGTTTGGGGCAGCCCGAAGAGATTGCCTCTGTTGTGGCCTTCCTGGCGAGTGATGCCGGAGCTTATGTCACTGGGGAGACGATACATGTCAATGGTGGCATGTATATGGCCTGAGGCACGTTGAAAATATTTCAATAACCTATTGATTTTTAAAAGTTTTTTGTATTTGCTGATGGTACCGCAGAGCCGTGCATTACAACCCTAAAAACTTGGGGTACAATGGCCTCTGAATTATCCAAAAGCTGTGTGAGCCGGTCGTTATCGCTGTTAATTGGATTGGCGAAATAACAATAGCGACTAAAACAGATTTTTACCCACTAGGAGTTAAATTGAATCATGAGCAGCATTGAAGAGCGCGTTAAAAAGATCGTTGCTGAACAACTGGGCGTGAAGGAAGAAGACGTTAAGCCTGAAGCCTCTTTTGTTGAAGATCTGGGCGCGGACTCACTCGACACAGTTGAGTTGGTAATGGCTTTGGAAGAGGAATTCGAAACCGAAATCCCCGATGAAGAAGCTGAGAAAATCACAACTGTTCAGCTGGCAATTGATTACATCAAGGACAACCTTGGTTAATTCCTGCTGGGTGGTTTAGGCGCGAACAGTTTTATTACTGTGCGTAGCCAAGCGTTTCTGAGAGCCGTTCTATGTTACATAGCGCGGCTCTCTTTATATTTGCACTATGGAATTGTGACTGCTGTTCTAGTGTTGATTCCTTCGTATGTAGATTGAAGGGAGAGCAGTGGCAGTAAGAGTTTCGGGGGGACCGCAGTGTCGCACAGAAGAGTTGTTGTAACCGGAATGGGCGCAGTGAGCCCGCTGGGTAACACCGTAGAGGAGACTTGGTCTGGCATCCTAAAGGGCGTCAGTGGAGCTGCTCCAATAGAGTCATTCGATGTTTCGGCGTTCTCAACCCGCTTCGCCGCTACGGTAAAAGATTTTGATCCCACTCCTTATGTAGCCGCAAAAGATGCGCGCAAGATGGATACTTTCTTGCAGTATGGCCTGGTTGCGGGTAACCAGGCGATGGAAGATAGCGGTCTGGAAATTAATGAAGAGAATGCGTCGCGTATGGGGACCTGTATCGGTTCCGGTATGGGAGGCATTTTGGCTATTGAAGATAATGCCCTGTTAATTGCCGACAAGGGCCCCCGACGAGTGTCACCATTTTTTGTGCCGGGTGCCATTATCAATATGGTCGCTGGCAATTTGTCGATAAAATTTGGTCTTCGAGGTCCAAATCTCGCTGTCACAACAGCCTGTACTACTGGCACTCATGCTCTGGGATTGGGTATGCGGACCATTCAGTATGGCGATGCGGATGTTATGGTATGTGGCGGGGCCGAAATGGTCACTACGCCTGTTGGGCTCGGTGGCTTCTGTGCGGCCAGGGCGCTTTCTACGCGCAATGATGACCCCAAAACGGCCAGTCGCCCGTGGGATAAAAGTCGAGATGGTTTTGTGCTGGGAGAGGGAGCTGCGGTACTTGTCCTGGAGGAGTACGAGCACGCGAAAGCCCGCGGCGCAAAGATTTACGCAGAGCTTGCAGGCTTTGGTATGAGCGGCGATGCCCATCATATGACTTCGCCTCCAGAAGATGGTGCTGGAGCTGCGATCTCCATGCAGAATGCGCTTAATGACGCCGGTATGAATGCTGCTGATATCCAGTATATCAATGCACATGGCACCTCTACGCCATTGGGAGATACGGCTGAAATTCAGGCTGTTCGTGAGGTTTTTGCAGATTCTTTAGAAGAGCTGGCGGTAAGCTCTACAAAGTCTATGACTGGCCACCTTCTCGGTGCTGCAGGAGCTCTTGAAGCAGTTTTCTCTGTCCTCGCTCTGCGCGATCAGATGGCACCGCCAACAATCAATTTGTATGACCCAGACGAGGCTTGTGAAAATATCAACCTAGTGCCTCAGGAGGCCCAGCCTAGAGCAATTAATTCGGTACTATCTAACTCTTTTGGGTTTGGTGGCACCAATGGTTCATTAATCTTCAAGCGAACCTGATCTGTCTGCCCGCCTCTGGGCGGGCAACTCCCATCCTGATATGTGCAAATTGCCACAATTTTTTCTCAGAAGCCGACCTGTACAGAGCTTGCCTGCTGATGAGAGTTACGAAGATGGAATCCTCGAAACCATGCGCTGTCACAACGGAAGGTTGCCGCTGTGGCCGCTACACCGAGAGCGCCTGGCCCGGAATGCTGGTTTGGATGAGATGCTCCTTAAAGAGATTGATCAGTGCATACCCCGGTTGGTTGAGCAGCTTAACCAGAAAATGGCGATCGCCCGATTGCGGCTGGGTTCGGTTGGTGGTGAGTGGTGCTGGGATCTGTCCTTGTTGCCGCTAAAGTTGACTGCCGAGACTGAACTTGGAGTTCGACTTTACCCCTGTAAGACCTATCTATCGCTTTCAAAAAGTAGGAACTTAGGCAGCAAACTTCTATGTCGCAATCGATATAATAAGGCGAAATCTGAGCTTCCTGAAGGGGAGCGTATCGATGGCCTGATGTTAGATAGTGAGGGCAGGGTTATCGAGAGCTTGCGTTGTAATTTACTGGCTCGCTTTGGTAATACCTGGATAACGCCTGATTTGTATCGCTGTGGTGTCCGGGGCGTCATGCGGGACTGGTTATCCAGTGAGATTCAGTGGCAGGAGCGAGATTTAGAAATTCGGGATCTGAGCGGGGCTGATGAAGTAGCATTGTGTAACAGCGTGCGCGGGGTATTGCCGGTTGTCGAGATTATCGGTCATCAACGTTGGTCGATCGGGGCTGGTGTTCGAGGGTTGCAGCATTTGATCATGGAAACATTGTGGTAAAGAAAAAGCGGACAAGCTCTCCTTTCAAGTTTTGGAAAATCCTGTTTAGTGGTTTTCTCCTCGTTGCCTTATTGGGCGGAGCCTCTCTGTGGATGTTACAGATGGCCCTAGCGTCTCCACTGGCTGTGGGAGAAAAGGGTCTGCAGTTCCAAGTGCAAAAAGGCAGTAGCTTATCTGGAACCTTGCGGAAACTGAAAAGTGACGGGGTGATTAGCTGGCCGCGATTGATTCTTGCCTATGCCTATTGGGAGGGCAAAACCGATATCCACTCTGGTGAGTATCTGATACCCAGCGGAAGTACGGCAGTGGATTTAATTACCCGGTTAAACCGGGGTGACGTCACCATTTATCGACTCACTTTAGTTGAGGGATGGACTTTCCGGCAGGCGCTGCAAAAGATTCGCTCGGGGCAGAGGATTGTTAGATCTGAGGCTGGCAGTAGTGTCAGTGCCGCGGCCAGGGCTCTTGGCCTGAAAGAGGGTGCTGAGGAAGGTTGGATTTTCCCAGATACCTATGTATATCGCTCTGGGACTACAGATATTGAGCTTTTGCGCGAAGCGTATACACGTATGCAGCGCGTGCTGGATGAAGAGTGGCAGGCAAAAGAGGATGGCCTCCCTTACGCAACGCCCTATGAGGCCTTGATTATGGCTTCGTTGATTGAAAAGGAAACTGGTCAGCCTTCCGAGCGAAGTCAAATTGCCGGAGTTTTTGTGCGGCGCCTAAATATGGGCATGCGCTTGCAAACCGATCCCACCGTAATTTATGGGCTGGGGGAAGACTATGATGGTAACCTCACCCGAGCACACCTTCGCCAGCCAACCCCGTATAATACTTATGTAATCAATGGGCTCCCCCCTACACCAATTGCACTGCCGGGACGCGCGGCTATCCGCGCCGCACTGAACCCAAAGCCCGGCAAAAGCCTGTATTTTGTAGGTAAGGGGGATGGTTCCCATCATTTCTCAGCCACTCTGACAGAGCACAACCGTGCGGTGCGGGAGTATCAGTTGAAAAGGCGAGCGGATTACCGCTCCAGTCCGGCAAAAGGAAATTAGAAATAGTGTCGCGCGGAAAATTTATAACCCTGGAAGGCGGGGAGGGGGTTGGCAAGTCTACCAACCTGCAGTTTATTACCCAGTGGTTAGCTGATCGTAATATTCCATTTATTCAAACCCGCGAGCCGGGTGGCACTCCCCTGGCTGAGCAGCTGCGGGAGTTGCTACTGGCTAAGCGTGACGAGGCTGTTGATCCCACGGCGGAGCTGCTTATGGTTTTTGCCGCTCGAGCACAACATCTGGCGAAAGTGATTATCCCGGCCTTGAAACGGGGTGACTGGGTGATTTGTGACCGCTTTACTGATGCCACTTATGCCTACCAAGGTGGGGGGCGAGCGCTTGACAGGGCTCTAATCGAGCGCTTAGAAAATGATGTGCAGGGAGATTTGCGGCCTGATAAGGTGCTTCTTTTAGATTTGGACCCGCAAATAGGTTTACAGCGCGCTGCCAGTACTGGAGCTGCCGACCGGTTTGAAAGTGAGCAGCTGGCTTTCTTCCACCGGGTGCGTGAAGCTTATCGTGAACGTGCTCAGGCAGCCCCTTCGCGCTATGCCGTTGTCGATGCTAGTCAACCTTTAGTGCAGGTCCAGCAACAGCTGGGGCAGGAGTTACAGCGGCTTCTTTGATGCACGCTTTAAAATATGGTCACCACGAGTGTGGTGAAGTTTCCAGTTACAAATTTGGCAATTGGCAGTGTCTGAAGTACCTGAACATACCCCTATTCCTTCTTTACTACCCTGGCAAACGGAACAGTGGCAACGGCTTGGTACCCAGTGGCGCGCTGGTCGATGCCCTCATGCCCTATTACTGAGTGGCCAGCCTGGTCTTGGCAAACGCGCTTTTGCTGAGGCTTTTTCTGCGCTGGTATTGTGCGAGCAGCCCAGAGAAGGGCAGGCCTGTGGAAGTTGCAAGGATTGCCACCTTTGGCAGGCGGGGTCGCACCCGGATTTTCTTCGGGTAGAGCCTGAAAAGGTAGGCGGTCCGCTTAAGGTTGAACAGATTCGCCAGCTGGGGGATTTTGTCTCCCGCACCAGTGGGCGCGGGGGGGCGCGCTTGGTATGGCTGGCGCCAGCGGAAGCTATGAACATCAATGCGGCCAATGCGCTATTAAAAAACCTGGAGGAGCCTGCGGCATCAGTGATTTTCCTTCTGGTCAGTGACTCTCCCGCAGGTTTACTGCCAACAATTCGCAGTCGTTGCCAAGCTGTTGCTTTTCCATCCCCTTCTGCAGAAATGGCATTGCAGTGGCTGCATGGATATGGTTTGAAGGAAGGTGCGGCAACCAAGGCCCTGGCGTTGGCCGGTGGGGCGCCATTGTTGGCTGCGCAATTGGCCGAGCCAAAATGCGAGGAAGTTCGGGAGCGCTTTCTGGGGGAGCTAATTGCCCTAGCTCAGGGTAGTGCAAGGGCTGTGGCAGCTGCAGGTCGCTGGGAGACTCCGCCCGAGCCTGCAGATCTGGCCCAGCTTATTCAATTTTGGCAGCAGTGGGTTGCCCAAATGACTAGGGTGCGCAGTTGTGATTCCACTGGCGATACTCAGGTTATGACCCTTCTTCAGAGGTTCCCAGGAATAGGGCAAGGCAGTTTGCGCCCACTGTTTGGTTTTTACGATCACCTCGTTCAGGCGCGTAAGGGGCTTGCGAGTGGAGCGAATCCCAATCGTCGCTTGTTGCTGGAGGAGTTGATGATACGGTGGTCTAGGCTTTTTGCTTAATGAGAAATGTAAAGCCGTAACCACACGCGGGGGCATTAAGCTTCTTTCTACCGGGAACGTGTAGTGTTCTGGACAGAAACAGTACGCTCAGATAAGTTAGCGCAACATTTAAAACATTGAGGTTGAGCATGAAAGCCATGGGAGGCGGTGCCCGAAACGGCATCCTATCGCTGAAAATCCAGGATAAGTCGGTTCTCTATGCCGCTTATATGCCCTTTGTAAAAAATGGTGGCTTGTTTATCAGCACGGATAAATCCTACAGCCTCGGCGATGAAGTATTCCTGTTGTTAAGCTTGATGGATGAGCCGGAAAAAATTCCGGTGGCAGGCAAGGTTATCTGGATAACCCCTAATGGAGCCCAGGGAAACCGTACGCCGGGTATTGGCGTTCAGTTTGGTGACAAGGACAACATTGCACAAAACAAGATAGAAACTTACCTGGCTGGCACCCTTGAATCCAGTCGACCTACTCACACGTTGTAATTTTCACATGCTCGTAGATTCTCATTGTCACCTGGATAGACTGAAGCTCGATAAATTTGATGGCGATCTGGATGCAGTCTTGGAGTTCGCACGCAGCCGAGGAGTTGGGAAATTCCTATGTGTTGGTATCAGTCTGGAAAATGCAGATGCCGTCGTAGAAATCGCCTCAAAATATGAGGATGTTGTTTGCTCTGTTGGAATACATCCGCTGGATGTTGAATCCGGTCTCGCTGGGGTGGACGAACTGATCGCGATGGCTGAGCGTCCCAAGGTAGTGGCACTTGGGGAGACTGGTCTTGATTATTATTACAGTACGGACACCAAAGAGACCCAACAGCAGAGCTTTATTGCTCACTTGCAGGCCGCAGGTCAGGTGGGGTTGCCGGTTATTGTGCACACACGCGATGCTCGTGAAGATACAATTCAGTTGATTCAAGAGTACGGAAACCCACAAACAGCCGGTGTATTGCATTGCTTCACTGAGAGCTGGGAGATGGCCAAGGCCGCATTAGATCTCAACTATTACATTTCCCTCTCCGGTATTGTGACATTTAAAAATGCTGAGGATCTGCGCGATGTTGCGCGCAAACTGCCGCTCGATCGCCTGTTGGTGGAAACAGATTCTCCCTACCTTGCACCGATTCCTTATCGTGGCAAGCCCAATATCCCGGCTTATGTGCGAGAAGTAGCCGAATTTATTGCTGAGTTGCGCGGAATTTCATACGAGCAGCTGGCTGAAATCACTACAGAAAACTTTCTCCGATTATTTCCTCGGGCTGCCTAAGCCCGGCTAGTTAGAAGTTCCCTATATGATGAAGCAACAATTGCAGGTCATGCTGACCCTGCAGGACGAAATTAATACCGTTGTTAACAAAAACTGGCGTGCGCAAAATTTTGCCTGGTATCGCGCGATCTGGGTAGAAAGCGCGGAACTCTTGGATCATTACGGCTGGAAGTGGTGGAAAAAGCAGCAGCCGGATATCGACCAGGTAAAGTTGGAGCTGGTGGATATCTGGCATTTTGGCCTGAGTCTTGAGCTGCAACAGGGCTCTCCGGCCCAAGTCGCTGAAAAGATGCTTAAGGAATTAGAGGCTGGCCAGCGAGAGCCCGGTGATTTTCGTGAAGATCTGGAGGCCTTTACTTTGAGCACCTTGGCAAGTAAACAATTCGATCTGCCAGGGTTTGCGCAGCTTCTTGCCGGCACAGAGATGCCTTTTACTGAACTGTATCAACGTTATGTAGGAAAGAACGTACTCAATCGATTCCGCCAGGATAACGGGTACAAAGAAGGAACTTATGTGAAGAACTGGGGCGGACGTGAAGACAATGAGCACTTAGCGGAAATCGCCGCTGAGCTTGATGCCTCGGCAGTAGATTACAGCGAGCAGGTTTATCGTATTTTGCAGCAACGTTACCGGGAAGCTGCCTCGGCTTGAGCCTTTTTTTGGCGTCTCTTATAAAAAATTAAAGTTTTGTTAGGCAAATTGAGTTGAGAATTGCTCCGCTTGAGGTGAAATTTGCTCAAGAGGCCCTATAATGCGGCCGCTTACAAACGAGGAGAACTATCGTGAAAGCACCTGTTCGTGTTGCTGTTACCGGCGCTGCCGGTCAGATCAGCTATTCGCTGCTGTTCCGCATCGCTTCCGGCGAGATGCTGGGTAAAGATCAACCAGTTATTCTGCAGCTGCTGGAAATTACCCCGGCACTAGAAGCGCTGAAAGGCGTTGCTATGGAGCTTGAAGACTGCGCCTTCCCGCTGCTCGCGGGTATCGTTCAGTCCGATGACGCTACTATTGCGTTCAAAGATGCAGATTATGCTTTGCTGGTCGGCGCGCGTCCCCGTGGACCGGGTATGGAGCGCAAAGACCTGCTGGAAGCTAACGCTGCTATCTTCTCTGCACAGGGTAAAGCCCTGAACGACGTTGCTTCTCGTAACGTAAAAGTACTGGTTGTTGGCAACCCGGCTAACACCAATGCCCTGATTGCTCAGCGCAATGCGCCAGACCTGGACCCGCGTAACTTCACCGCGATGACCCGTCTGGATCACAATCGCGCTCTGTCCCAGCTGGCGAACAAAACTGATTCCAGCGTTAACGACATCACCCATATGACTATTTGGGGCAACCACTCTTCGACTCAGTACCCAGACCTGCACCAAGTGAAGGTTGCCGGTGCTGCGGCGATGGATAAAGTGGAGCAGGAGTGGTACGAAAACGACTTCATCCCGACGGTTCAACAGCGTGGTGCAGCTATTATCAAGGCGCGCGGTGCTTCTTCTGCGGCTTCCGCTGCCAATGCTGCTATCGACCATATGCGCGATTGGGCCCTGGGCACCGCTGAGGGTGACTGGACCAGCATGGCTGTATTCAGCGATGGTTCTTACGGTATTCAGGAAGGCCTGATTTACTCTTTCCCTTGCACTTGCAAAAACGGCGACTGGGAAATTGTTCAAGGCGTTGACATCAACGACTTCTCCCGCGAGAAGATGACTGCGACCGAACAGGAGTTGGCGGAAGAGCGTGATGCAGTCGCTCACCTGCTGCCCTAACCCTGTCGATTGACCGGCCTTGATGGCTGGTTCGTCTAAAAAGCCCGCACCAGTGTGTGGGCTTTTTTATTTGGCTCTTCGTCGCTGATTTATTGACTTCGCTGTAGCTATAAAATCGCCAGCTAGTCCAGATAAAAAAGTTTGCGTATTTCAAGTAAGAAGTAAGTGATACCAAGTGAGGGCATCTCCTCTTATTATTTCAATCCCGCCAACAGTGGCTTATTCAGAAAGGCTAGATTAGGGTTCCTTTAGCCGCAGCTTAATAGAGTGACTTTTGCTAATGGTATTTAAAATAGAGTGGGGTGGCCTGAATACTGGCGGGTCGTTATACGAGTGTGGGCTGATGGCGGCGGCACTACACTGATTAGGTAAGTATTGTCTGGAAGTATTTGCCATGGTCACAGAAGTCGGCCGCCAAGCCCCTCGATGCGCCTGTATTCTTCTTCAGCCTAATCAATCCCTGTCGGCAACGGGAAATCTTTGGGTGTTCTTTTCCCTGGTTGGTGTTTCCCTTGGTATTAGTTTGGCTTTTGCCTTTGCTGGGGCTTGGATGATCCTGCCATTTGCAGGGTTGGAAATTTTACTACTTGCAGTTTTATTCACCTATGTCTACCTAGAAGGGACCCGTCGCGAAGTAATCCGCATTAGCGATGAGAGGGTTGTGTTCGATTGTTGTAAAGGGTTCCGCCAGCAATCTGTCTATCATCGGGAGTTCTCACGGGGAAATCTTGCCTTGCTGGTGAGGATGGGTAACAGTCCGGCTGAGCCTGCCTCGGTGACCTTTAGCGGTCCAGAAGGATGCCTGGAGGTAGGTGAGTTTTTGACCGATGCAGAGAAGGCAGAGTTAGTGCAAAAGCTGAGGAAAATAGGCATTTTTGCGCGCAGGGAGAAGGAGTTTCGCCTGCACCAGTTTTGAATGATGGAGTTCTTGGCATTTCAGTTAGTACTTTTCGTTATAATCCCCCCAAAACTTAAACCAACACTTCAGGGGATTTCTTATGTCTTTTCCCAAAATTGGCAATTTGGCACCGGCATTCACACTGACAAACCAAAGCGGAGAGAAGGTTTCACTGAAAGATTTCCGCGAAAAAAGCAATGTTGTGCTTTATTTCTACCCAAAGGCACTGACCCCAGGTTGTACAACACAGGCTTGTGGTATCCGGGATAGTGCCGATGCGTTCAAGGAGCTAGACACTGTTGTTCTCGGTGTGAGCCCAGACCCAGAAGCTAAGTTGCAGCGATTTATTGATAAACATGAGCTGAACTTCGACCTCCTGTCCGATGAGGATCACAAGATTGCGGACAAGTACGGTTGCTGGGGGCTGAAGAAGTTTATGGGCAAAGAGTATATGGGGCTAATCCGGACAACTTTTATCATCGACAAAAGTGGACGCTTACGCCATGTTATCGACAAAGTGAAAACCAAGACCCACAGTGATGATGTGCTTGGCTGGGTGGCTGAAAATCTGGATTGATTATCTGTTACACAGCTTCTGCAAACTCTTTCTAAGGGGGTAGGGTAGCCTCTGGCCCCCGAATTTCCTTGAGTTTTCATTGAAATTGCGTACCGGGACCATTCAATTTTGTCTTCTGCGGCACAATAAGATGAAAAAAACCACTGTCGTCCCTTGCATTCTCAATTCTTGGTCTATACTGGCAGATGTAAAGGAAAGGTGCGCCGGCGAGAGAGTGTTTCTCTTTGGGTATTGCCGGAGCGGTTAGTTTAAAAATTGTACATCTCTGTGAAGGATTCGATGTCTGTTTTTGGTGCATCCCGCATCGAGTAGTAGTCCGCCGAAGTTGTAGGTGTGTTGGTGTGGGCAGGGGCAACCGGGATTCGCTGGATGCGGACATAGAAAAATAACTGCGGCTCACGGAACTCAAAAGGAGCAGCTCGATGAACCATACTCAGCCCGACCAGACTTCGCTCTCTGAAGATAAATCCCTGCAGCAGGCCAGAATATCCGGCGACCCGAATATTCTCGACCAGCTGCTGGCCCCACCGGAAGCTACCAGCTTTGGCATTGCTGCCAGAGTCATCGATGTGCTCGAACAGCGCATTGGTAAGGCTTCTCTCGCTATTCGCCCCGTTGCTTCCGACTTAAGCATGTCCACCCGGACTTTGCAGCGTCGTTTGCAGGAGCATAACTTGAGCTTTGCCTCACTGCGTGACCACGTGCGCTTCCGCCACGCGGTGCACTTCCTCAAAGATACCGCCCTGAGTGTTGACGGAATTTCAAGGATTTTGGATTTTTCTGATCGGACCAGCTTTACCAGTGCCTTCAAGCGCTGGACCGGTATGTCGCCAACTGGTTATCGCCGTCAGGTGCGTCAACGCTTTTAAGTGAGTGCGAATTGGTTAGGCCGGTCTCTTGTTGATCGGCCCAATCCGTTGCCTCAACAGGGGAAACCCGTTAGAGTTGGCGGCAATTTTATAGGCTGACTCTTTGAGGTTTTGCATGAGCTTTTTTATCCCCTCCGCCATGGCACAGCAAGCGGCACCGGCGCCACAGGGTAACCCCATGATCACCCTGTTGATGTTTGCGGGTTTGTTCGCTTTCATGTGGTTTTTTATCATCCGTCCTCAGCGCAAGCGCCAGAAGGAGCATCAAGAGTTGGTTGGTGCACTGAAAAAGGGTGACGAAGTCGTGATGAGCAGCGGTATGCTGGGTCGTGTAGACAAGGTGGACGAAGATTACATCGTGCTGGAAGTTGCAGACAATATGTCTTTGAAGTTCCAGAAAGTAGCAGTTCATGCTGTTTTGCCCAAGGGCACGATAAAGAAGATCTGATAGCTTTTTACTAGATTTTTTAGTCATTCAGATTGGAAAGCCCGGCATATGCCGGGCTTTCTCGTTTTTCGGCAAGTGAGATTTACTCGGGCGATACTTCTGGTTAATTGATTTAGAAATTTTCAGGAGGTCCTATATGCAAAGCGATAGCCAAAATGCTTTGAAAGCAGCCATTGTTAGAAAAGTTACGGCACTTCCTAAGTTATCCAAAATTCAAGTGGATCCACCAGTTAAAGAACGGGGAAGTTTTCACTTTCAAGTTAACCTCTCGGCTAAAGCAGCTTTGGAAGAGGGATACCTGAAAACTGCGACTGTACAAGCGAACGTACCGGGATGTGGTGCTTTTGAATTACTCTGCGATGAAGGCACCATTATTGGTGGTGCGGATAGCGCACCGGCACCACTTGATTACCTATCAGCAGGTATTGCTTTTTGTTTTCTCAGTCATATCAGCATCTACATTAATCAGAACAAACTGAATATTGAAAGTGTCAAGATTGAGCAACAGATGCGTTTTAAGGCTGAGGTGTACAATATGCAGGAATGTACTGATATTCCACCTAAGGGGGTCTGTGAAGGAGTAGAAACCGTTGTTTTTGTTAAATCTGCAGAGTCGAGGGAAGCGATTGAGAGAATGGTGGGAGTTTGCCGCGCTGCCTGTATGGGATTACAGACTGTAGTAAATGCTGTTCCTGCCAGGATTACATTGGCTTTTAACGAGTCCTAGAATTGTTACCTTTACGGGGGATTTAGCATAGACAAGGCTTTATGCCTTTACCGATAAGCCTTTTTGGTATTTGCAGTGGAACTTGCTATGCCTGACAGTTTGCCGATTTCTTTACCTGAGCGGATACGTTTAGCCCATCTTCCCACGCCTATACAGCCGCTGGATAGGATTAGTAAACAATATTCCTTTCCTTTTGGCGGCCCTAGAATTTGGATAAAAAGGGATGACCTGACTGAATCTGGAATGTCAGGTAATAAATTGCGAAAACTTGAGTTTGTTGTTGCTGAGGCCTTAAAGCAGGGCAGCGATACCTTGATCACCGCTGGGGGTATTCAGTCCAATCATTGCCGCACCACTGCACTTGTCGGTGCTCGCTTAGGACTCAAAGTGCACCTGTTATTGCGTGGTGAGCCCATAGCCCAAGCAGATGGAAACCTACTGCTGGATCAGTTGGCGGGGGCAGAAGTGAGCATCCATTCGCCTGAAAATTTTGCCAAAGATCTCAAGCGGCTGTTCAATTTTTGGTCTGATCAATATTCGAAGCGCGGGCACATTCCCTTCCGTATCCCTATTGGTGCCAGCGATGGTCTGGGATTGTGGGGGTATCTCTCGGCTTCGCAAGAACTTATTACAGATTGTCGAATGAGAGGATTCCGGCCGGATCATATTGTGTGTGCCACTGGCAGTGGAGGTACCCAGGCGGGTTTAACGATGGGGTGCTATCTGCTGGGGCTTGGTGTTCAGGTCACAGGTTATGCTGTCTGCGATAATGCCACTTATTTTCAAACCAAAGTGAGAGAGGATATCCGCCATTGGAGCAGGTTATCGGGAAACCCTGTGGATTTGCAATCTCTGCAAGTGCATGTGAACGCCGACTATATTGGGCCGGGGTATGCCAAGGCTGAACCTCCAATCTACGAAATGATTGAAGAGATTGCTGCTCTAGAGGGAATCTTGTTGGACCCTATATATACCGGTAAAGCTTTTTATGGGCTGATGCAAGAATTGAGAAAAGGCCATTATAAAGGATCTAGTAACCTGGTATTTCTGCATTCGGGGGGGCAGTTTGCCTTGTTCCCCTATCGTCATAACTTCTCTTTTAATAGGGTTTAGGCCCCTTTACTGTTCTAGTGCTTCGGAAGCTGCTAACCTGCGCAACAAATTACAGCTGTGGCTGTATATAAAACAATCAGAATTGATTCAGAGAAGTGGGGGGTTAGTTTGGATTCCTTTAATCAGCTGCTACTGTCGTTGGACGGTATGCTTGGATCGGCACCTTGGTTCCCGTGGGTGCTGCTCGGGGTAGGTTTCTTTTTTACTATCTATCTTGGGTTTCCGCAATTTCGTTACTTTGGACACGCGATTAAGATTGTCCAGGGGAAATATGATAAACCCGGTGACCCAGGAGATACCTCTCACTTCCAAGCACTGGCTACCGCTCTTTCAGGAACTGTAGGTACCGGTAATATCGGTGGTGTTGGCCTCGCTATTTTCCTGGGCGGCCCGGCCGCTTTGTTTTGGATGTGGATGACCGCCTTCCTGGGGATGACAACCAAGTTTGTCGAAGTCACACTGTCACATAAATATCGTATTAAAGCGGCGGATGGCTACTACGCAGGTGGTCCTATGTTCTACATGGAGCGCCGTCTCAATATGAAGTGGCTGGCAGTGTTATTTGCCATCGCCACAGTAATTTGTTCCTTCGGTACCGGAAGCTTGCCCCAGGTGAATAATATTGCCCAGGCGATGCACGATTCTTTCGGTATTGAGAAAGCGCTCACTGGTGGTGTGCTTGCCATCCTGCTGGGGATGGTGATCATCGGTGGCATTACCCGAATTGCCAAGGTTACCTCCACTATCGTTCCGGCAATGGCACTGATCTATGTAATTGGTGCGTTGGGTGTGATTTTCTACAATATAGAAAATATCGTCCCTTCATTTGTGGCCGTTTTCCGTGATGCCTTCACTGGAAGTGCTGCTGTAGGTGGTTTCCTCGGAGCCAGTTTTGCCTATGCCTTTAACCGTGGTGTGAATCGTGGCCTCTTCTCCAACGAGGCGGGGCAGGGCTCTGCACCGATTGCTCACGCCGCCGCACGTGCCGATGAGCCTGTTTCCGAAGGCATGGTTTCACTACTGGAACCGTTTATCGACACCATCATTATCTGTACTCTGACTGGCTTGGTAATCTTATCTTCCGGTGTATGGACTGAAAAACACGAAAACCTGTTTGAGGGGGCTGACACATATGTTGTCGAAGGTCGCTACGAAGAGAGTGACCCCAAGCAGGTTAAACAGCTGTTTAATTACTTAAGTGGTCAACCCAGTGATGTGAAGCCCTATAACGGATCAGTGGTTGTCACTGATGGGCAGCCTCTAAACCTGCAGGATTTCACCCTGATTCATGCACGCTCAATTGCAGAAGATCTGGATTTCCGTGTTGGTGAAGATCAGTTTAGCGGTGTGCTTAATGTTGTTGATGGTAAGTTTGCTAATGAGGATGTGGATATTTGGGGTAAATCCCTGGTTCATTCCGTTGCATTGACCAGTAAAGCTTTCCAGCGCGGTTTCTTCGGAGAATACGGTGGCTTGATTGTAACTCTGGGTATTCTCATGTTTGCTTTCTCGACCGCTATCGCTTGGTCCTACTATGGTGATCGCTCTATGATCTACCTGTTTGGTCCCAAGGCGGTAATGCCTTACCGAATTGTGTATGTGATTGCCTTCTTCTGGGCGGCGATTGAGGACACCACCGTTATTTGGAACCTGTCTGCGGTAGCCATCGTCATTATGACCTTACCGAACCTGTTTGGTATTACGATATTGGCGAAGGAGATGAAGTCAACGGTGAAGGATTATTGGAAGGACCCCAGCCATAAGTAACTTGGCTTGCAAGGGTTACTCCTAGAATAAAAAAGGCAGCCTAGTGGCTGCCTTTTTTATTGTCTGGCCCTGTTGGTATGGCAACGGGGCCAGATTGTTCAGCAGATAAGCTTATTCTGCTTGGGCGCTGAGTGCTACACCGGAGTATGTCTGGTAACCGCGAATACTAATGTACCAGGTACCTGCTTGTGGGTTGCTGATGTTGCAATTCTCATCATTACCCCATTTATATGGACGACAATCCCAGGTGTTTCGAGTTGGTGCTGAGCCAAAGCGAACATAGAGGTCACCGTCCCCACTGCCACCAGACATTACCGCTTTCAGGGATGACATACCGCTGTCCACATCCAGGGTAAAGTGCTGCCAGGCATTAGCGGAGCCAGACAGATTGGTTTTTTCCCAGCCGCCGGGGTTGCCACCGCCACCGTCGGTGAAGCTACCTACCAGACTGACACCGGAGAAGGAACTATAACCACGCACCATCACATAGTAGGTGCCTGCTTGTATGTTGGAGATCTCACAGGTTTCATTGTTGCCGGTAGTGTAGGGGCGGCAGTCGTATGTGCTGGTGGTTGGTGCTGAGCCAAAACGTACATAGAGGTCCGCATCACCAGTGCCACCAGACATATTAAAGCTTAGGCCGGTAGCGCCAGCAGGAACATCTAAGGTGTAATGGAGTTCATCGCCAGAGCCGCCACCAAGGTTGTCAACGGAAACTCCATTTTCAAGCTCTCCAGGAGGAGGTGGTGGAGTGTTATCACAGGTAACTCCTACGGTACTGAAGGCAGTTGTAACATCCGCTTTACTGTACCCTAGGTCTACAGCAGCTTGCTCAACACCGCAGGCAGCCTCATCGTAGTCAGAGTTTGAGCCCCAGTACATCTGATTAGCGAGGACAAAAATATCAAATGCCTTGCGAGTATCCCAGCCGTTGGTATTGGCGATCAGATAGAAAGCTCGATTGTAGACACCGGAGCTATAGTGTACGTCCATACCGCTGTAATAATCATCGGCATGGCCAATGGAGCGTCCATCCTGTGTCGGGTCTTCAAAATAACGCAAGGCGCCATTGGCTTTGAAAATCTGGGCTCCAACCAGCCAGTCGTTACTGCCAGTCATAAAGTATTCAGCGGCTTCACCAGAGATATCGGAGAAGGCTTCATTAATTCCCCCTGGTTGTTGACTGTAAACTAGGCCAGAGTTCTGCTCGGTAAAGCCGTGGCTGACTTCGTGAGCCGTAACATCCAGGCTGACTAGGGGGTGGAAGGTGTTTTGCCCATCGCCAAAGGTCATCTGGCTGCCATCCCAGAAAGCATTTTCGTAGTTATTACCGTAATGCACGCGAAGGCGCAGCTTTTGAGTCAGCGGTGAAGTGTTGTACCAGTCACTGAACATTGCGAAGACCACGCCACCAAAATAGTGCGCGTCATTTAGCGGTGAATAAGCACCATTGATTTCTTTGTGATCATTGTAGGGGCAGTTGAATTGATGGACGCTACCGCCACTGGTTCCATGATTCAGGTTCACAGTTTCAACGTTGGTAGTATCCATACGGCAGTTGGCATCAACCTGCATGGAGGGGAAATCGGTACCATATTCATAGCGGCCCGTTTTTACATTGCCGCCAGGACCTTGTGCATCTTGGAAGGTGAGGCCATCCCAATGCTTAATCACTTCACCGGTCATGGCATCAATAAAGTAGAAGGGGCGCTTGGGGTCGTCTCCATACTCGACCCAGTTCACCAAGTAGGCTAGGCGAGCCTCATCTTGTTCATTGATGTAAACATAGAGTTCTTTTTTCTGGTTTTTGGCCTCCAGTTTAAGCACTGGCAGTGATAAAGCACCCGACATCACTCCTTGTTGTGCGCGCAGTGAAACCTGATGATTCATGGCGCGATCAAGGGCATTGCCCGCGTCAATTGCCGCACGCACGGTGGGTACTTCAAGTTCGAGTCCGGTAAGGATATTACCGTGCATCTCGGTAATGAGTCCCTGTCCAGAACTGGTTACGGTCTGTCCCCACACGGGTATGCCTTTGTGGGTTTGTTGGTAGCGGGCGACGGTTTTGCCATTTCCCAGAGTACGCTCACGAATTTTTACCAATGCCATATCAGATCCGGCAACGGTATTTAATGTCTGTGGCGAGAGCATATCTGGAGTGGCTGGAACACGGTCGGCAGCCTGCGCACTAATAGCCATAGCTAAAGTGCAGGTAAGTCCTATGAAATGCTTCATTGCTAGCTTTCCCTTATTTAACTTTTTTATTAGCGACCGAGCATCAGCAGCTGGAAAACAATCCAGTAAGGAATTACTGATTGCTTCAGCAACTTGATGCAAACGGTCTTTATGGTTGGTAAGACAGCAGAAGAAGGCCGGGCATCTGGGGTGGGGCCAATAATTGGCAATGACGTCCGCTTTCTCAAACCGGTTGCCCAAATATTCCGGGCAACCTGAGATTACCTTGCATGTGCTTAGTGGCAACAAAAAGGTGATGACAAACTCATATATTTGAATTGTTTTCGATATTTTTGCTTAATTAGTCACAAATCAGCAAATAATATCCTGCCGAGGAATCCAAATTGATGCGCTTAAATAAACCCGATAAAAGGGTGGTGCGCCAGCCGAGAATAAAATTTCAGAAAAGTCTCAAAAATATTTTTTGGGATTATCTATACGTTGAGAAGTAGATATTCCCGCTCCCAAGAACTGATAACTCGGTTAAATTCCTCGTATTCATCACGTTTTATTGCGCTCCATGCTTTTACGAATTTTTTGCCAAACATTTCAGCGGCGGCTTCACATTCCGTTAAAAGATTGAGGGCGTGCTCTTGAGTGCGGGGTAAGGTAATGGTCTCTTTGGAGCAGTCGCCCTGATACGGTGCGCTAGGCGCTACCTTATTGATCATACCGAGATAACCGCAAGCGAGAGAAGCCGCAATGGCGAGATAAGGGTTGCAGTCGGCACCAGGAAAACGATTTTCCAATCTTTTTCCTTGAGGTGAACTGTCGGGAACTCTAAGGCCGGTAGTGCGATTGTCATAGCCCCAATGCAGGCTTGTCGGGGCGGCCATTTCGGGAGTGAAGCGTCGATAAGAATTGACATTTGGGGCTAGAAAACTAATGAATCCTGGAGTGTACTCCTGCATACCGCCAATAAAATACATGAAGCTATCGTTTTCATTTCCATGGTCATCTACAAATATGTTCTTCTCTGTTTTTAAGTCGACAACACTTTGGTGAAGATGTAATGCACTGCCGGGTTCGTCCTCCATGGGTTTGGCCATAAAGGTGGCATAAATTCCGTGGCGCAGAGCAGTTTCTCTGACGGTGCGTTTAAAGGTGAAAACTTGGTCGGCGAGTTGAAGTGGGTCTCCATGAAGGAAATTGATTTCCATCTGCGCGGTTCCTGATTCGTGAATCAAGGTATCTACATCGAGCCCCTGCGCCTCACAGAAATTATACATATCCTCAATAATGGGTTCGTATTCGTTGGCAGCGTCGATGCTATAAGACTGTCTGGTTTTTTCCGTGCGGCCAGATCTGCCAACGGGTGCTGAGAGTTTTTCATCTGGATCAAGATTGCGCTTTATGAGGTAAAACTCTACTTCCGGAGCAACGATTGGTTTCCAGCCTTTCTCCTTATATTTTTCCAAAACGAATTTGAGGATGTTCCGCGTACTAATCGGATGTGGTTGACCATCCCGGGTATAACAATCGTGAATAATTTGAGCAGTGGGATCATTGGCCCAGGGGTTAAGTCGAACGGAATCGGGATCTGGCACCAGCAACATATCCGTATCTGCAGGGTCCACGAGTTCATTGTGCTCATCGACATAGTCGCCGGTAACGGTTTGAACAAGGATACTTTCTGGAAGTCGGCTGTCCTGGGTAAGGAATTTATCTGTAGGCGTAAATTTGCCTCTGGCATTACCCGACATATCCGGCACCAGGCACTCCACTTCGGCAATATCGTGTTCGGCGAGCCAGCTTGTAATCTTATCCATTTGTTAGAGTTACCCAGTGTGTTTCCATCTACATGTCGTACCAGTATATGCCTGACCCTCACATTGGCGGTAGCCGCCAGTGCAGGCAAAAATAATGACTTGCCGGATATGTTTTGAGATTTATGGGAAGCCTGGCACGGCAGGTAAAAGGGAATTACCATTTTGCTATTCTCGGGGCCGAACTATTTTAGAGCTTCCCGCATACTCAACGCCTTGAAGGGCTGCATTGATGAAAACCACCTCTGGTTATACAGATTCTTACTACTCAGCAAGTGCCAATCCGCTTACCTCCTATCCCCAGCTGGATGGTGTCCGGGAGGTGGATGTTTGTGTGATTGGGGCCGGCTATACCGGGCTCTCCACAGCGTTGCATTTAGCGGAACGGGGCTACAAAGTGTCTGTCTTGGAAGCGCAGCGTGTGGCATGGGGCGCATCTGGTCGCAATGGTGGACATGTGGGGGTTGGGCAACGGCGCTGCCAAAGTGACTTGGAAGAAATGTTCGGTGTGGAGATTGCCAAGCGGTTTTGGCAATTTAGCCTTGAGGCGGTGCGGCTGGTAGAGCAGTTGATTGATAAGCATCAAATTAATTGCGACCTGAAGCGAGGGATTATGCATCTCGCAGCTAAACCCAGCCATGACAACTACCTGCGCAAGGAAGCCGAGCTTCTTCAGGAGCGTTATGGTTACTCGGGTGTGCGCTATGCCGATGAGCAGGAGGTGGGTGGCCTTGTGGGAACAAGGCGTTATTTAGGCGCGCAAATTGACAGTGGCTCCATGCACCTTCATCCATTGAACTATGGGCTTGGGTTAGCTGCGGCTTGTGTCAGAGCTGGGGTCGAGCTCTATGAGCACAGCAGAGTGACTAGCTATCGGGGAGGGAATTCCTGTACCGTCGAAACAGCCAAGGGGCAGATAAAGGCGGCTAAGGTTATATTGGCCTGCAATGGCTATCTCGGAAACTTGGAGCCGCGGCTGGCTGGCAAAATTATGCCAATCAATAATTTTGTTCTGGCCACTGAACCTCTGTCTGAGCCTGCTGCTCAAAAATTGATCGCCAATGATTATGCAGTACAGGACACACTGTTTGTTATCAACTACTGGAAGTTATCGGGAGATAACCGCCTGATTTTTGGTGGTGGTGAGAATTATACGGCCAGCTTTCCTGCAGATATACGCAAGTTTGTACGGAAAAAAATGCTGCAGGTGTATCCGCAGCTAAAGCAGACCCGAATTGAATATGGCTGGGGCGGCACTCTGGCGATCACTATGAATCGCATGCCGCATATGGGGCGCCTGGAGCCCAATATCTATTACAGTCAAGGTTACTCGGGCCACGGGGTGCCTACTGCAACCTTTGCGGGAAAACTGATCGCTGAAGCAATTGCTGGCACTGAGGAGCGCTTTGACATCATGACGAAGATCCCAACAGAGACTTTTCCTGGTGGAACCCTTTTGCGTTGGCCGGGCCTGGTGTTGGGAATGCTTTACCACAGTTTGCTTGATAGGTTTGGGCATTGAAAGAGGTGAGGTGGCTGGACTGTTGCTGGTGAAATTGTCGACTCCTTTGGTGTTAAGATGCTGTGAGTTGCCATTAGGAAACCGATCTTGTCCAGTACCGAACAGCATAAGCGCAAAAGCCAATTAACCCCTCGCCGCGAGCCGGTCCAAGCCCGTGCACGGGCTCGAGCCCGGCAGATACTCGATGTCACCGGGAGGCTCCTGGAAGAGGTCGGGCTCGATGATCTCACTACTATCCTAATTGCGCGGAAGCTCGATATTTCAGTGGGCTCCCTCTACCATTATTTCCCCAATAAACATGCGATTCTCTATGCTATGGGCGAGCAGTGGCTCGCTAGTATCAGTGAGGCCATGGCTGAGCTGGCAGAGCTCGATCTCGAGTATATGACACTTGGGAGTTTTATTGATGAGTTTGTTGGGCGCCTTCTAGCTGTGTACCGTGAGCAGCGAGGACTGCTGCCATTGGCCCAAGCTATGTGGGGAATTCCCGAGTTGCACGAGCTGGATAAGAGCCATGACGAGCTGGTGATCGGGCACTTGGTGGTTATGTTCCGTCGCTTGGGTTTTACCTGCCCGCCCAATGAAATGAATCGCTTGGGTCGGCTCACACTGGAAAGCTGCCATGCGCTATTGCTGGTGATGGTTAACCAAGCAGAGGTGCGTGCTTACCGTACCCGTGAAGATTTACAGC
Source organism: Microbulbifer mixtoriginis (SeqCode) (assembly GCF_052467705.1). Lineage (NCBI taxonomy): Bacteria > Pseudomonadati > Pseudomonadota > Gammaproteobacteria > Cellvibrionales > Microbulbiferaceae > Microbulbifer > Microbulbifer mixtoriginis (SeqCode). Next base: position 2,961,740 of record NZ_CP174322.1, on the reverse strand, counting down.
AAATGCTTTTCACTCTGTTGAACCTCAGAGGAAGCGATAATAGTCCCGAGGGGCTCAGTGATGTGGAGGCGCCCTGATGGCCATGCGTCCGGACAAACTGGTAATCGCGATTTCTTCTCGGGCATTGTTCGACTTGAATGATAGCCATAAGGTTTTCGAGGAGCTGGGCCTGCAAGCTTTCTCGCGCTATCAAGTAGAGCGGGAGAACGATGTTTTGCAGAAAGGAGATGCCTTCCACCTGGTAGAGAAATTTCTAAAAATCAACGAGCAGCTTGAGGGAGAGCCCAGGGTCGAGGTCATCCTGCTTTCCCGTAACAGTGCTGATACAGGACTTCGGGTGTTTAACTCAATTGAGCACTATGGTCTGGATATTACCCGGGCTGCCTTTTGCAATGGTGAAAGCCCCTATCGCTATATCGGTCCATTTGGCTGTAACTTGTTTCTCTCGACTGATGGCTTGGATGTTCGTCGCGCCCTGGATCAGGGGGTTGCTGCGGCAACTTTGGTGGCTGGGGGTAACCGCGAGCAGCGCGACGATGTTTTGCGCTTTGCCTTTGATGGTGATGCGGTAATCTTTTCTGACGAGGCTGAGCAGATTTTCAAGCGGGATGGACTGGATGCCTTTACCCGTGCAGAGCGTGCCTCTGCACAGATGCCGCTGGGTGGAGGGCCTTTCAAGGGATTTCTTGAGGCTCTGCAAACATTACAAGCGGAATTTGGTTTAGAGAGTTGCCCAATACGCACTGCCCTGGTGACGGCAAGGTCTGCGCCAGCCCATGAGCGGGTAATACGCACGTTGCGTGCCTGGGACATCCGGGTAGATGAATCGGTATTTTTGGGGGGGCTTCCAAAGGGGGAATTTCTGCGGGCATTCGGTGCTGATGTGTTCTTTGATGACCAGCCGGCGCACTGTGCCTCCGCAGCCGAGCATGTGGCTACAGGTCATGTGCCGCACGGTATTGCCAATATCGCAAATAGTGATGCCTGAGTATTTGAGCCCTTTCGGGGCCAATTAATACTGGAAAGTCGATTGACACCCGCCGCTCTTCACCGGATATTCATCTGTCCGTTGGCCCCGGCTTCGATTGGCTGCTATTCTTTTCTCGCATAACTCAAGATGTTTTTTATAACTAACAATTTATATGTCAGAGTTGCACTCGTCCTGGGGCGGGGTGATTGATATTAAAGGGAGGACTTATGAAGCTGCAGCAGTTGCGATATATCTGGGAAGTGGCGCATCACGATCTCAACGTTTCTGCTACTGCGCAGAGCCTCTATACCTCCCAGCCGGGCATCAGCAAGCAGATTCGCCTACTGGAAGATGAGCTGGGGGTGGAAATCTTTGCCCGCAGCGGCAAGCACCTCACCAGGGTGACGCCAGCGGGGGAGGCGATCCTCAAGACCGCTGGCGAAATTATGCGCAAAGTGGAAAATATCAAGCAGGTTGCCCAGGAGTTCAGCAATGACAAGAAGGGCAGCTTGGCGGTTGCCACTACCCATACCCAGGCGCGGTATGCGCTGCCCCCGGTTATCAAGCTGTTTATTTCCCGTTACCCTGATGTATCGCTGCATATGCACCAGGGAACCCCCATGCAAATCTCGGAAATGGCAGCTGATGGTACTGCGGATTTCGCTATTGCTACCGAGGCACTAGAGCTTTTCAGTGATTTGGTGATGATGCCGGTTTATCGCTGGAATCGTTGTATTTTGGTGCCTAAAGATCATCCTCTCTGCCATGTCAGCAAGCTGAATCTTGAAGAGGTTGCAAAGTATCCGATCGTCACTTACGTGTTTGGCTTTACCGGCCGCTCAAAATTGGATGAGGCATTCCTGGAGAAAGGGCTTTCGCCTAAGGTCGTGTTTACCGCCGCGGATGCGGATGTTATTAAAACCTATGTGCGCCTGGGTCTCGGTATTGGCATAGTGGCGGATATGGCGGTGGATGGTGAGGATGAAGATTTAGTTGCCCTGGATGCCAGTGATTTGTTCGAGCCCAGTATTACCAAGATCGGCTTTCGCAAGGGAATATTCCTGCGAGGCTTTATGTATGATTTCATCCAACAGTTTGCTCCGCATCTCACCCGGGAATTGGTGGATCAAGCTGCGCATGCTACTTCCAGAGCTGAGGTAGATGCACTATTTGCCGATACAGAGCTGCCGGTTTATTAGTATTGCGGTGTAGCTGGCTGGCAGAGGCTAAGAGGCCTCTGCCTGTTGGATCAGGGGTTGTAAAACTTCCTTGGCAAATTTGAAGTAGACGGTATAGATCTCTGCTTCTTGCCCTTCACGCTCGACCACAAAGAATGGCGCTCGATCCACATTAAATTGCTGTGCAATTTGCATCCCGGCACTTTGCGGGTCGCGCACGTCAGCTACCAAGGTTTGATCGATAAATTTGAGTTGCTCGTTCACTTCCAGTTTTTCCTGCACATCCCGGCATTTGGCGCAGGGTGAGCCATCGGCGAGTACTTTTTTGACTAGTGTGATCTTCACAATAAATTCCTTGATCCAGTTAAGCGCTGAAATTGGCACTACTGACATTGAATCTATCAGATGGCCTAATAACTTTGAAATATCAATCCTAGATAGTTCTATAACCAAAATGCTGTAGTAAGACTACAGAAAGCCCAGTAGGCAGTGATTTTTGACGGGCTGGGTGATCAATTCAGGAATTGCTCTGCGGTTTCAAGAAGTAAGCGCACTTTGGCCAGGCACTCCTTGTACTCTGCAGTCGGGTCAGAGTCGGCGACTATACCTCCACCGGCAGCACAGGTAATGCGCCCATTGCTGGCGCTAAAGGTGCGAATGGCGATGTTGGTATCGGCGCGGCCGCAGCTACTGATATAGCCGATGCTACCGCAATAGATGCCCCTGGGACTGCCTTCCAGCTCGCGAATGACCTCCATAGAGCGGCGTTTGGGCGCACCGGTGATGGAGCCACCGGGAAAGCAGGCCGCTAACAGGTCGCTGTAAGCTGAGTCCTCATGCATTTCTCCTGTCACTACGCTGACCAAGTGGTGAACATTGGCAAAGCTAGCCAGCTGGAATAGCTCCGGCACCCTCACGCTGCCACTGCGGCACAACTTGCTGAAATCGTTGCGCAGCAAATCCACGATCATTAGGTTTTCTGCGCGATCTTTAGGGCTTCTCTGCAGGGTAAATGCCGCACGCTGGTCCTCTACCGGATCAGCTACTCTGGCGGCGGTGCCCTTGATGGGCTCGGTGCGCAAGCTACTGCCATCGGCACGAATAAAGCGCTCTGGCGATAGGCTCAGCAAACTGCCCTGGGGCATTTCCATAAATGCTGAAAATGGCCCTGCCACGCGTCGACGCAATGCCAGGTAGGCACCAAAGAGATCGCCCTCGTAGGGGGCGCTGAAGCGTTGGGTAAAGTTTGCCTGGTAGACATCTCCCGCTGCGATATACTCGAGGATTCGCGCAATGCGCTCCTCATAGTCAACAACACTGAGTTCGTGGGCAAATGGTGCTAAAAGGCGAAACCCCTCGGGATCCTGCTCTCGCTCCCAATGCACCGATTTAAAACGATCGATTAGCTCTTGTACCTGCCTGGCTGGGCAGGCAGGATGAAAAACCAGATGGCTGGAGCCCAGCTGGTGATCTGCAATAAAAGCCCAGCTATAGAGCCCAAAAAAGCCTGCCGGTAGGTCCGTAGGTCGGGTATCCGCCGGCAAAAAGTTACCGCCGGTGCCCAGTTCATAACCGGCAAAACCGATGATTCCACCGCAAAAAGGCAGTTGTGAGTCCCGCTCCTGTGGGCACAGCTCACGACTTAGGTCATCTACCCGAGTGAAAGGCTCGCTGCTATCTGCTGCCAGTTCCAGCGCGTTAAGAGGGTCGGCACTGATAATATCGTAGCGACCTCCGCTGCTGAGAGGTCGGCCGCTATCGAGCCATACCGGCACAGGTAGATCCGCAATTGCCTGGAAGGCCGCTGCAGAATTGAGTGAATAGGGCAGGGAGACTATTTGCATATCAAAACACGGCAGTCTGGAAGACGGCGCACACTACACACTTTGTCGCGGCGTGAAAAGGGCGCCTGGCTTTTTGGTCATCCCTTAGTCAATTCTTCGCTCGATGCCGGCCTGGGACATCAGGCGCGTAGCGAGCTCCTCCACGGATAGCTGGGTGGCATTGAGGAAGGGCACTTGCGCCCGCCTTAGCATCTGTTCGACTTGGCGCACCTCAAATTCGCACTGCCCTATAGAAGCGTAGCGGCTATTGGCGCGTCTTTCCTGTCGAATCTGCATCAAGCGTTTGGGGTCTATGGTGAGGCCGAAGAGTTTGCGCTGGAAGGGGCGCAGAATCTTGGGCAGGGTGGTGGAGTCCATATCCTCTTCGGTGATGGGGTAGTTGGCCGCGCGCAGTCCAAATTGCAAGGCCAAATATAGGCAGGTGGGGGTTTTGCCGGAGCGGGAGACGCCGAGTAATATGACATCCGCTTGCTCAAATTCACTGATGCGGCGCCCGTCGTCGTTATCGATAGCAAAGTGCACCGCATCAATGCGTTCGCTATAGCGGCGATTATCGGCAATGCCGTGGGAGACATTAACGGTCTGTGCAGGATCGCGCCCAAATAAATTGGCCAGAGGTGTCAGGTAATTTTCGAAGATATCCAGCATTAAAGCGGGGCTTTGGTGCAATTGATCGCGAATCTGGTCAGAAACGATGCTGGTAATAATGATGGGCTGCAGACCGGATTCCTTGGCAGCGCTCTCTATACGCTGGAGAGCCTGCTGGACCTTTTCGGTAGAGTCAATATAAGGCAGAGTCACCTGTTCGACATGTTGGTCTTGAAACTGTGCCAATAGGCTGTGGCCAATGCCCTCTACAGTGAGGCCGGTTCCGTCGGAAATAAAAAAAGCGGTGCGTTTGTCTTTTGCCATGCTGCGTCTCTGTCTGTTGGCGGGACTTTTTAGTGGCCGCTAGTATAGGGGTGGTGGGCTTAAAGGTCTTATTTTCTGAGAGCTAACCAAGCTTGTAGAAAATTTACAACATATTGGCCGTTTTTCCTGGGCTATTTTTTACAAGACTCATCCTTATAATCAGCGCCCAACAAACCTGATTTCAGAGGGCCTTCACTTGACGAATTTCACCATCGACTTTGCAAAACTGGGAATGGATGATGTCGACAAAGTCGGCGGTAAAAACGCATCACTCGGCGAGATGATTTCATCTCTGGCCGGCGCTGGTGTGAGTGTACCGGGCGGCTTTGCGACCACAGCGGAGGCTTTTCGGGCTTTCCTAGCCCATGAACAGTTAGAGCAGCGTATCGCCGAGCGGCTGAAAGGGCTCGATGTCGGTGATGTTATTGAGTTAGCCAAAGCCGGCGATGAAATTCGCAATTGGATCATACAGACCCCATTTCCTGCACAGCTGGAAAAAGAGATCCGCGATGGTTATGTAGCTTTGGGTGGTGGTGAAACAGCTGTTGCTGTGCGTTCCTCCGCGACTGCTGAAGATTTACCGGATGCTTCTTTCGCAGGCCAGCAGGAGACATTCCTGAATATCCGCGGTATTGATGCGGTTCTGATTGCAGTTAAAGAAGTATTTGCCTCTCTCTATAACGACCGCGCCATCGCCTACCGCGTACATACAGGTTATGCGGATGTAGGTGTTGCTCTGTCGGCTGGTATTCAGCACATGGTGCGCAGTGAGACTGGCGCTGCCGGTGTAATGTTCACCTTGGATACTGAGAGTGGATTCCGTGATGTGATCTTTATCACTGCGGCCTTCGGTCTGGGTGAGACTGTTGTACAGGGTGCTGTGAATCCTGATGAGTTCTATCTCTACAAGCCGGCTTTGGATGCCGGGCGCCCAGCTATCCTGCGTCGCAATCGCGGTAGTAAAGCCATCAAAATGGTTTACGACGAAAGCGGCGATTGCGGGCGCTCAGTAAAAACCGTTGAGGTTGCAGAAGAAGATCGCCAGCGTTTTGCTCTCAATGATGAAGAGCTGACCAGCCTGGCAATTCAGGCCCGTAAAATCGAAGAGCACTACGGTCGTCCGATGGATATCGAGTGGGCCAAAGATGGTGATACTGGCAAGCTATTTATCGTACAAGCGCGCCCGGAGACCGTGCGCTCCCGCGATCAGGGTACAAGCATTGAGCGTTACAGCCTGCAGGAGCGCGGTGAAGTACTGTGTGAGGGGCGCGCGATTGGTCAGCGCATCGGTGCCGGCCGCGTTCGCAAGCTGAAGTCCGTCGAAGATATGGCAGCTATGCAGGACGGTGAGGTCCTGGTGACCGATATGACCGACCCGGATTGGGAACCGGTGTTGAAAAAGGCCAGCGCAATTGTTACCAACCGCGGCGGCCGTACTTGTCACGCGGCGATTATTGCCCGTGAGCTGGGGATTCCCGCAGTGGTTGGCTGTGGAAACGCCACCGAGTTATTGGAAGACGGTACTCCCGTCACCGTCTCTTGTGCCGAAGGCGATACCGGCTTCGTAATGTCCGGCGAGCTGGACTTCCAGCGTGAAGAAACTGAAGTTTCCGAAATGCCGGATCTGCCTTTCAAAATCATGCTCAATGTGGGCAATCCAGATCGCGCTTTTGCCTTTAGCCACCTGCCCAATCAGGGGGTTGGCCTGGCGCGCTTGGAATTTATCCTGAATCGCATGATTGGGATTCACCCGAAAGCCCTGCTTGAGCTGGATAGCCTCCCGGATGACCTGCAACAGAATATCCGTGAGCGCATCGGCGGCTACGCCTCCCCGGAAGACTTTATTGTTGAGAAACTGGTAGAAGGTATCGCTACCCTGGCCGCGGCCTTTGCACCTAATCGTGTAATCGTGCGTTTATCAGACTTTAAGTCCAACGAATACGCACACCTGGTTGGTGGCCAATTGTACGAACCCAGCGAAGAGAACCCGATGCTTGGCTTCCGTGGTGCGGCTCGCTATCGCTCTGAAGATTTCCGTCAGTGTTTCGCCCTGGAATGTCGTGCACTGAAGAAAGTACGTGACGAGATGGGGCTGACCAATGTGGAGATCATGGTACCCTTCGTGCGAACTCCGGAAGAGGCAGAAGAGGTTGTCGGTCTGCTCGCTGAGAACGGTCTGCGCCGCGGAGAGGCTGGTCTCAAGGTCATTATGATGTGCGAACTGCCATCCAATGCCCTGCTGGCAGAAGAGTTCCTGCAGCATTTTGATGGCTTCTCAATCGGTTCTAATGACTTGACCCAGCTTACCCTGGGTCTGGATCGGGATTCCGGTCTGGTGGCCGACCTGTTCGACGAGCGTAACCCGGCAGTGAAGGCTCTGCTGTCCCGCGCCATCCAGGCCTGCAAAAAAGCCGGTAAATATGTAGGTATCTGCGGTCAGGGACCTTCTGACCACAAAGACTTCGCCCGCTGGTTGATGGATGAGGGAATCGACAGTGTTTCCCTGAACCCGGATACCGCTGTAGATACCTGGCTATTCCTAGCTAACGAAGAAGCCTAATATCCTTTCAAAGCGGCCCTTTGGGGCCGCTTTTCCTATCTAAGCGCCTCTCCTGCGACTTTGGTTTTTTTTCCCGAATCCATTGCATGTTTGCCCCAAAATTAGACTTCTGTTGCCGCTTCTCTTGATAACTTCGGAATTTATCCTGCTATTTCTGTGTGAGATTTACAGATCACACGCTATCGAAAAAATTCAAAACTCTATGGCTTGCCTTCAGAGATAAGAATTCATTCTAAGGATTACCACCAGCCTCAATAAAATCGGAAGAGTCCTGAGGCAGAGCGTGGATAGAAAAACTGAGCGCAATTTGCTTTGGTGCTGATTCACCTGCAGGGGTAAATCCTCCGGTGTAGAAGTTTGAGTGGTATCGGTTGGGCTGTTTTCCTTTCCGCCCACTTTGGCAGAGCAGAGAAAGTTGTTGAGGTGAGCTATGCATACGAGCAGACAGTTACAGATCCCAATATTGCATATTTTTCTGATGTTGTGTCTCTTGGCACTAATCGCCGTTCCCCCTGCAATGGCAAAGCCCCGCGGTGGTAACTGGTTTGATGATCGCGCTGCGGCTAGGGGAGGAGGCGCCTCAATCAGGATTGACTTGAGTGAACAGCGCGCTTACCTCTACAAAGGCGGCAAGTTGGTCGGGGTATCCAGAATTTCCTCCGGTAAGCGGGGTTATAGTACGCGGCCAGGACACTTCCGTGTATTGTCCAAGCACCCGCATCATCGCTCTTCGATCTACGGTAGTTATGTAGATAGGCGCACAGGACGGGTGGTGAGGTCCAATGTAAATACCCGTAAACATCGTCGCCCCGCCGGTACTGTGTATCGTGGTGCAAAAATGAATAACTATATTCGCTTCAATGGCGGGATCGGTCTGCATGCTTCTGGCCATGTGCCCAGACACCCTGCCTCTCATGGTTGTGTGCGTATGCCTCCGCACATGGCTAGAAAGTTTTATCGCCATGTACGTGTAGGTACTCCGGTGCGTGTTACGCACTAAAACATGAAAACGATTTTGTAGCAGCGAAGCCTTGGCCGGGTATTATCTATAGGGATGATACCCGGTATTTATTTGTCAGCCTGCCACCAGAGTGACACTATCGCTATCATCATTTTTTACGGAATGATTGCGAGAGGACTTATGCCAATTTCTACCCCCGATTTGTGTGATGACCACGGTGATGCAGTGCAAGTGGTTGAGCCGATGTTTGTTAATTACGGAGGCCGTGAGAGCTTTGGCGGTCAAATCGTAACTATTAAGTGTTTTGAGGATAACTCGCTGGTGCGGGAGTTAGTGGCGGAACCGGGACAAGGAAAAGTTCTGGTAGTCGATGCGGGTGGTTCAATGCGTCGCGCTTGTCTTGGCGATATGCTCGCCGATAAAGCGGTAGCCAATGGCTGGGAAGGCATAGTGATGTATGGCTGCATCCGCGATGTTGACCAGATTGGGGCGCTAGATTTAGGCGTTCAGGCCCTGGGTACACACCCAATGAAAACGGAGAAAAAAGGTATTGGTGAGCGGGATCTGGCAGTGACTTTTGGAGGGGTGACTTTTCGACCTGGAGAATATCTGTATGGGGATAACAACGGAATCATTGTTGCGCAAGAAGCACTAGTGTGAACCCCACTTTTCAATTACACAGCTTTCACAAAAGCTTGCATATAAAAATGCCCGCTGGCAACTTTGTTGCCGCGGGCATCGTTCATGAAGAGCTGCCTATCGATTGTGTAAATCTGAAACTGGATCCTTGGGCATGCGCAGAGACATCAGAAAATAAAGGATCTTATTCTTGTCTTCGTCACTCAGATTTTGGAAGTTTTCTGCGGCGTAGCCTGCATCACTTCCAGGATTATCGTGTAACAAGATGGCTTCTACCAAGGTGAGTGCGCGCCCATCGTGCATATAGGGCGCTGTGTCAGCAACTCCCCAAAGACGTGCGGTGATAAATTCCCTGTTTTGCACCTCATCCTGAAAAAAGGCGGTTTCAGCTAAGGCTATGCCCATGTCATAGCGTTTGAGATCAGAGAACATTTCGACCTCAATTCCCGCTCCAAAAATGGATTTAAAAACTGTGGGGGGCTTGCTTAGATCCACGTGATAGAAAGTATCTTCAAATGGTGCCTCTGGGGAGCCCGTTAGCTTAAAGGGCAAGGTCCTCCGCTCAGTGGTCATTACGGGACGATGGCAGTCGGCACAGCCAACCTCGTGGAACAATTTACGACCCCGGTTATTTTTGCCGGATTCTATTTGGAAGGGGCGGTCCAGGGTGGCAATGAAAATACTGATCGCGGATAGATCACCGACAGAAATTTCGTTGGTCACGCCGTCATTGTCTTCGTCGGCTTCTGCCCCGCCAAACTTTTCTGTTGCCTGCATCCCCATGTGAAAAGAAAGGGCGTTCAAGGAGAATTCGCGGGCTGAGGCATTATCGCCTTTCCTGCCAAACGGGCGTACCACAAGGTCTGCATCGACGCCTTCCACATTGCTGGTGTCCAGGTTGCCATCTTCATCGACAAAAATACTGCCAAAATTAACGGATTTAGTATCCAGACTGACAACAGTTCCAGGGTTGTCTAAGGCGTATTGTTTGAGGCGCTGAAGGTCAGCGGTCATTTCTCTGGCGACTAGTTCAATTCCTCCAGAGCCAAATAAGAATAGGGGGTTGATTAGGCGGCCATCGTATTCCGCAGTCCCATCGAAGCTTTCGTCAATGACATCGATATTTACCGGACGCAGCATTGCGCTGGTGCTAAAACCGCCACCGCCGCCAATACCCATGGTGGCCGGCACAGTTCTATTGCTGACGATACTGTGACATTCCAGGCAGTTCTGGGAGTCGAGTCCATTGACTCGCAGGAAGGTACCATTGCCTTGTAATGTCGGTCGGTTACCGCCATCTGCGGAGTGGTTATCAGGCTGGGATTCATCGTGTGCACCATCCCCGTAGCCATCGTAGCGATTAAAGGGGGTGCTGAAAATGAGCATCCCGGCCTGGCGAATTTCATCCAGGCTCAGTTCACCTTCAACAATTTGTCCCTGGGTAATTCTGTCTTCCGGGGCCAGCCGGGGGCCTTCTCCCACCAGATTGGCGAAGAGCAGGCTGGGGGTTAAAAGTCCGACACCGGCAAGCGAGTTCACAAGAGTCTGCTTCATACGAGCATCCTAATTCAATGCTTTCTATCAACTGATCCAGAGCTTCATTTGCGGCGTCCATTCCATCTCTCTAAATATAGGTAGTATTTCCCAGGGATATCGCGACAACTGGCGCTTCATACATCTTATTGATGTATAAATTTCAGGTTCTCTTGGGCGTCTAGTTACCAGGGGGCTCTCCCCGCACAAAATGTTGTGTCAGGAGTACTGAGTGACTGCTTGTGAGTTTTCAATTTGGGAAGGGATCTTACTGAAACTCTTCAACCGCATTCGTTGCCTATCATTATTTTTTGAAATAGCACCATGGCTAGTGGTAATTGGCGGGGTAGTGCACCGCTAGGGATACTGCGGAAGGTAAAAATGAGCGAGTTGCGCAAGAAATTCTTTACCAAACCCCTATTGAACATCATAAAGAGGATTTTACCGCCAATATCTCAAACGGAACGGGAGGCAATGGAGGCCGGAGAAGTTTGGTGGGATGCTCAGCTACTCTCCGGAAAACCGGACTGGAAGCAACTACTCGATATGGGACCGCCGGAGCTGAATGAGGAGGAACAGGCTTTTCTCGATGGGCCTGCCGAAGAGCTCTGTAAAATGATCAATGATTGGCAGATCAGTTTTGTCGATCACGATATCCCAGAGCATGTTTGGGAGTTTCTGCGCAAAAATCGTTTCTTCGGCATCATCATTCCCAAAAAATATGGTGGTCTCGGCTTTTCCCCTACTGCGCATGCAGAAATAGTCACCAAAATTTCTACGCGGAGTAACACCGTCGGCGTCACTGTGATGGTGCCCAACTCCCTTGGGCCGGGAGAATTGCTGCTCGCTCATGGCACCCAGGAGCAAAAAGACTATTATTTGCCCCGGCTTGCCGATGGCACGGATATTCCCTGTTTTGGCCTCACCAGCCCCCAGGCGGGCTCTGATGCGGCATCCATGATTGACCGCGGAGAGGTTTGTTACGGTGATCATCAGGGGGAAAAGGTCTTGGGGATGCGTGTCAACTGGCACAAGCGGTATATCACCCTGGGGCCTATTGCCACGGTCTTGGGGCTCGCCTTTAAGTTGTACGACCCGGAGCATATTCTCGGCGATAAAGAGGAGCTGGGAATTACCGTGGCACTGGTTCCTACTGATACAGAAGGCGTGACTATTGGTCAACGCCATCTCCCGGCGATGCAGGCCTTCCAAAATGGTCCCAACTGGGGAAAAGATGTCTTTATCCCTATGGAGTGGATTATTGGAGGTCAGGAGAATGTTGGCAAAGGCTGGGAAATGTTGATGAGCGCTTTGGCTGCTGGGCGTGGCATCTCGCTTCCCTCGCTCTCTACGGGCGGTGCTAAAATGGCGGCGAGGACCACTGGTGCCTATGCGCGTATCCGCGAGCAATTCAATGTTCCTGTAGGGCGTTTTGAAGGGGTGCAAAGTCGGCTGGCGGAAATCGCCGCTATCGCTTTCGTGCTAGATAGCGCCCATAAGACAACCACCAGGGCATTGGATGATGGACTTAAGCCGGCGGTAATCACCGCAATTATGAAAGCCAGTGCAACAGGGGGGCTGCGCCAGGCTATTGATGATGCCATGGATATTCATGCCGGTAAAGCCATCATGGATGGCCCACTGAATTACCTGGGTAATGCCTATCGTGCGGTACCCGTGGCGATAACGGTAGAAGGGGCCAATTTATTGACCCGCAGCTTAATGATCTTTGGCCAGGGTGCAATTCGCTGCCACCCCTACATACTTGATGAAATGCTCGCTGCTGAAAATCCCGATGAAGAGGAGGGGCTGGAGCAACTGGATCATTTGCTCCCCAAGCATATGTGGTTCCAGTTCAAGACACTATTGCGAGGAGTATTTCATGGTTGGACCGTGGGGCTCTTTGCCAGCAGCCCTCGCAATGTTGGAGGCGCGGCCAAGTATTTTCGTCAGATCAATCGCTACTCAGCTGTGCTGACACTGGTGACAGAGGTCTCGCTGATCACCTTGGGCGGTGAGTTAAAAAGAAAAGAGCTGATATCCTCCCGGCTCGGCGATGTGCTTAGCCAGCTTTATCTGTTGAGCTGTACTCTCAAGCGTTTCTATGATGATGGCAATCCCAAAGATGATTTACCGCTGCTGGAATTCGCCATGCGTGATGGTTTGCATAAAATCGAAGTTCAGTTGCTGGAAGTTTTTCAGAATTTCCCGCGCCCATTTTTTGGACAGTTGATGCATTTTCTGACTATGCCCTGGGGGCATAGTATCCATACTGCTTCAGATCGACAGGCGCGAGCATGTGCCGAGTTGCTGTTGAGTCCCTCCAAAACCCGAGACCGTTTGACCCGTGGTGTTTTCCTTGGCAATCCTGGCGATGGAGTTGAAATTGTCGAGCAGGCCTTCAACAAGGTATGTGCCTCTGAGCGTGCACGAGAGAAGTTAAAAAAGGGGGGTATTCGCACCCTAAGTCGCGAGTCGGTGGAAGAGGGGTTGCAACGTAATCTCATTAGTGATGAAGAAGCGGATGCTCTTCGTGACGCCGCTGATGCAGTGGATAAGGCTATCCAGGTCGACCACTTTGATCATTTGGCCAGGGTGGTGGGAAAAATCCAATAGCCTTGTGAGAAAAGCCTGATTTCCATGGAAGTTTCTCCTGATAATGTTCCCCAGCGGTTTACCGGCGCCGAGGAGTGTATCGATGCTCTGTTACGCAGGGTCGGTAAAAAGATTGTGCTGGGGTTACCCCTCGGATTGGGAAAAGCCAATCACTTTGCCAATGCCCTCTACGCGCGTGCCGCTGCAGATCCTTCTATTTCTCTGACCATTTATACCGCCCTGACCCTTGAGCGACCCAGGGGGGACAGTGATATCACGCGCCGTTTTGTACAGCCTTTACTGGATCGCCTTTACAGTCACTATCAGGATCTTGGTTATGTGACGGCAAGGAGGCAAGGGCAGCTTCCCAATAATATTGAGGTGATAGAGTTTTTTATGGAGCCCGGTGCTTTGCTGGGTAATCGCTATGCTCAGCAACATTATGTCAGTACTAATTATACCGAGGTGCCCGAAGATCTCTTGCGCAATGGGATCAATGTGATCGCGCAAATGGTGTCCCCCTCCCCGGCGGGTGGCAAATACAGTTTGAGCTGTAATCCGGATCTGACCCTGCCACTTTTAAAGCTGGCCTCCGATCGCAAAGGGCAATCGCTTTTTTTACTGGGAGAGGTAAATCATCAATTACCTTATATGCCGGGCAGTAGTGAGCTTGCGGAAGGCGCTTTCGATTTTTTGTTAGAAGGTAACCAGTTCAATACCCCATTGTTTGCCGCTCCTGCAATGCCGGTGAGTTTTACCGAATACGCTATCGGTTTTCATATTGCCAGCCTGATAGCTGATGGTGGTACTTTACAAGTGGGTATCGGGGCGCTCGGCGATGCGGTGTGTCATGCCTTGCGCTTGCGTCACAAAGAGAATCCGCTCTTCACCCGCCTGCTAGATGAGTTAGCCGATTCGGAGTCATTCGCATACCGAAAAAACCTCCCCCTACAAAAGGCGCCCTTTCAACAGGGGCTATATGGTGCCAGTGAAATGGTTCCCCATGGCTTTTTACTTCTGCGTAAGGCGGGGGTTTTAATCCGTGAAGTGTTTGCTGATGCCGCACTGCAGGAGTTGCTGGATTTGGATGCGATCACCCATACAGTGAACGAGGAGACTCTGCTCGCTCTGAAAAAGAGAGGGCGTATCCACTGTCCGTTAACCCCTGATGACACCGCGTTTTTGCAGCGTTTTGGTATTGTGGATCCAAGTTACAGCTGGCGCGGCCACAAGTTGTTAACACCTGATGGCGAAGAGGAGGAGTGTGACCTGCACAGTGAGCACGGCCGTCGACGATTGATAGGCAGTTGTTTGAACAACAAACTTAAAGGCGGTATTTGGTTGCACGGTGGATTTTACCTTGGCCCTGAGGTGATGTATCGAGAGTTACGGGATCTAGCCCCCATTGAGCGGGCCGGTATCGATATGACTTCTATCGATTTCACCAACGATCTGCGCGGCCAACAAATGCTGAAGCAAGTCCAGCGCAAACACGCACGTTTTGTAAATTCAGCCATGATGGTGACATTGGGCGGAGCCGTTATTTCTGATGCTTTAATGGATAATCAGGTAGTTAGTGGTGTTGGAGGGCAATACAATTTTGTTGCCCAGGCGTTTGCACTGCCTGGGGCCCGCTCCATTATTGCCCTGCCGAGCACACGCGTTCGCGACGGAATTTGTGAAAGTAATATTGTCTGGGAATACCCCCACACCACTATACCTCGGCACTTGCGTGATATTGTGGTAACTGAATACGGCGCGGTGGACCTGCGGGGTAAAACAGATCGGGACGTGATGGTTTCCATGCTCAGTATTTGCGATACACGATTTCAGGCAGTGTTGCTGGAGCAGGCCAAATATGCAGGCAAAATCGAAAAGGACTTCACTATTCCGGCAGCGTTTAATCGAAATACCCCGGAGCATATTGCCGAGGTCTTTTCCGATGAAAAGTCCCTCGCCATGTTGCCTTACTATCCGCTGGGTACGGACTTTACCGATGAAGAGGGATGGCTGGCTGTCGCACTTCAACAGTTGAGAGCGGCTGACCGCAGCTGGTGGCGAATGCTGATAACGGTGATCAAGGGGCGTAGAATGTGGCGGGACAATTCTGATCAGTTCGCGTTTATCCATCGCTGTCTGGAGCGGATGGGTTGTGACCATTCGGATACCTATGAGCACCGCCTGGAGGCCTATGTTATTGCCGCCGCGCTGCATGAATATATTGACCTTCGCCGTCCCCTCTGTGGATAGAGGCCAGTTATTATTTAGTTATATGTGATTGATGTTGCTGGGCCTGAATAGCGGTAAGTGCAATGGTGTAGACAATATCGTCCACCAGGGCACCGCGGGAAAGATCATTCACCGGTTTGCGCAGCCCCTGCAACATAGGCCCAATACTGACTAAGTCCGCACTGCGTTGTACTGCTTTATATGTGGTGTTGCCGGTGTTTAAATCAGGGAAAATAAATACGGTGGCGCGGCCCGCGACTGGGCTCTGTGGCGCTTTCTGCTCAGCCACATTTTTTATCAGCGCCGCATCGTATTGCAGTGGTCCATCAATAATCAGCTTGGGCCTTCTCTGCTTGGCGATTTGTGTGGCTTCACGCACTTTATCTACGTCTAAGCCGGTTCCTGAGGTGCCGGTGGAGTAACTGATCATTGCTACTCGGGGTTCTATCCCAAAAGCCGCTGCGGAGTCTGCCGACTGGATGGCGATCGCAGCCAATTGGTTGGCGTTGGGATCCGGATTGATGGCGCAGTCTCCGTATACCAGTACCTGCTCGGGTAGAAGCATAAAGAAAATTGAGGAGACAAGCTCTTCACCTGGAGCGTTCTTGATCAATTGCAGGGCGGGGCGGATGGTATTGGCGGTAGTGTGAATAGCGCCTGAAACCAGGCCGTCCACTTGGTCTAGGGCCAGCATCATAGTGCCCAAAACGACATTGTCCTGTAGCTGTTCTTTCGCGACCACCTGAGTGAGGCCTTTATTTTTACGAAGAGCTACCATGGGCTCTACATACTCTTCCCTGACATCTTCGGGCTTGATGATTTCTACTTTTTTACTGAGCCTGAGGCCCTGTTGCTCGGCGATTCGCTGGATAGATCCCGGTCTCCCCAGCAGTATCGGTTGTGCAATTCCCCGTTCTGCACAGGCCAGAGCTGCGCGTATAGTACGGGGTTCTTCCCCCTCTGGAAGCACAATGCGTTTTAGTACCCGGCGGGCCATTTCTGTTAGGTGGTAGCGAAATGCTGGGGGTGACATCCGCCGTGGTCGCTGGGAAACCTGGCTTAAGGATTGCACCCAGTTTTTATCCAAGTGGCTGGCAAAAAAATCCTGTACCCGGTTTACTCGCTCGCGGTCATCTGCGGGAGTGCGCAGGTTGAAGGTTTGTAACTCCATCACGGTATGCCAGGTGTTGGAGCTGACTAACATTACCGGCAGTCCAGTCTCCATGGCCGGTGTGCAAAGTTTGTGTACCCGGCGATCCAGTCGGTAGCCCCCGGTCAGCAGCAAACAGCCAATTTTCACACCGTTCATTGCTGCCAGGCTGGCTCCTACCATAACATCGGGCCTGTCAGCTGAAGTGACCAGTAGGGCACCTGAATTAAAGCGATGCAGCATATTGGCTAGGGATCGCGAGCAGAAGGTTACGCTGCGCAAACGGCGGCTCTCTAGTTCTCCGCGATTGATCAGTTGTGCATTGAAATGCCGGGCCAGATCCAGCGCCCGGGGGGCCAGCAGCTGCGCATTCCAGGGGATGGCGCCAACGATGCGTAGAGGAATTTTACGATACAGATCCTTTCGGTTGACAGCTTTGGTACAGGGCTCCTGTTGAGCGCCTACCGAGATAAAGTGGCCACCAGGTGGGTCGGTTATGCGGGGAGGGGCATCCAGCTTATTGATAATGCAGCCTACCACCGGGTTGGATGGGCCCTCACCAAACGGTTGCATCGCATACTGCAGACGCTCTGTAAGCTGGCGAATATCACCTGTGTGCAGGCTGGCAACCAACACCACTTCCGCATCCAGGGTTTTTGCCATCTGGCAGTTCAATTGGTCAGAAAATTGATTCTGCCTTCCGGGTAAAAGTCCCTCCACGACTATTACATCCGCAGTTTGAACGCTGCTGCGGTAGCGGGCCAAAATTTTCTCCAGTAGCTCTGTGGTACCACCTGCGGAGATCATAGTTTCAGCTTCTTGTGCGCTGATTGAACGAGGAATGTCTAGCTTGGTAGTCTGCCGCAATATCTCTGTGGTTCTCTCGATGGCGCCGTCGCGGGAAGGTGCTTCGCTGACAGGTTTGAAAAACTGGGTTTCTACGCGGTTGCGTTCAAGTGCCCGTATTAAGCCCAGGCTTACCGATGTAATACCCACACCCACATCCAGTGGAATCAGCATTAGGGCGCGCGCGTTGTGGGGCATGTTTATAGTGCCCTGTTCGCTAAGCGGATGGTATCTCGAGCAATAACCCAATCTTCACGGGTGGGTATCACAAGGATATCCGGTGTTCCGTCTCTGGATATCTGCCCTTCAGAACCGAAGCGAATGTCTTCATTGCGCTTATTGTCCAGCTGGTAGCCGAGCTGGCTGAGCCAACCTATCGTTTCTCGCCGCACCCAAGATGAGTTTTCGCCAATACCCCCGGTGAATACCAGCGAATCGACGCGCTTTAGTGGCACTGTGTAGGCTGCAATATATTTGGCCAGCCGATAACAAAATAGCTTCAATGCCAAGCTAGCACCGGCATGGCCTTTGCCCATAGCTTCTTCCAGTTCACGACAGTCATTGCTTAGCTCGGATATCCCCAGCAGGCCGCTGTTGCGATTCAGTAACTGTTCGAGTTCCGCTAGGGAATAGTCCAGTGCCTCTCCCAAATGAAGTAATAAACCAGGGTCTAGGTCCCCGCAGCGACTGCCCATTACCAGCCCTTCAAGAGGAGTCAGCCCCATACTGGTATCCACGCTCTTTCCGTTTTTAATGGCGCACAGGGAAGCGCCATTGCCGAGATGAGCGGAGATCACATTAATTTTGTCTGTGGGCGTTTTCAATATTTCGGCGCTGCGCTCACCGATGTAGCGATGACTGCTGCCATGCATACCGTAGCGGCGCAGTTGGTGATCCCGATACAAACTGTAGGGCAGTGCATAGAGGTAGGCGTAATCCGGCAAACTCTGGTGGAAGGCGGTATCGAAGACCGCCACCTGCGGCAACTCTGGGAAAGCGAGCAGTGAGGCCTGTATACCTTGCAGGGCTGCAGGGTTGTGTAGTGGCGCCAGTTCACAGCAGGCTCTGATAGCTGATACCACGCTGTCATTGATCAGCGTGGAATCTGCGAACTGTTCGCCACCATGGACTACCCGATGCCCGATAGCCCGAAGCTGCCCGCGCAACGCTGACCAGGGGCCGTCGAATCGCTTTACCAACGCTCCGATAACACCTTCGTAGTCATCCCCAGGGGAGAGCTTCTGTGTTCCTTCTTTTTCATCGTGCAGCCAAGAGAGTGCTGCTGAGGATGATCCCAGGGCATCGGCTTGGCCTTTTAAGCGTTCCTCACCAGTTTCTGGGTTAATGATGGTGAACTTTAAAGAAGAGCTGCCGCAGTTGATGGTCAGTACAAGGCTTGGGCCAGACATAGGCGGTGCGCACCTTAGCGTGTATACCCTAAGGCTAGCTAATATGGCGCAAAAGTCTTTGAGAAAAGGCAATAAGATTGGGAGCAAAAAAAAGGGCCGCGATTGCGGCCCAAGTTCAAAATGCAGAGATAAAAGCGCAGTTTGCACAACTGTTCTTCTTCGGCGGAATCATTGTCCTGATCAATTTGAACAGGAGAGAATCCCTGAAGAAAAAGGCGGCTTGCGCCGCCTTAGATCTACCTGAAAGGTATAAGAGCGATTTAACCGAACTGGTTCATGGTGTTGTCTTTACCGGCAGCCTTCAGTGCCGCTTCACCAGCAAAGTACTCTTTGTGGTCGTCGCCGATGTCGGAACCAGCCATGTTCTGGTGCTTAACGCAGGCGATCCCCTGACGGATCTCTTTACGCTGAACACCTTTCACGTAGCCCAGCATGCCTTGCTCACCGAAGTACTCTTTGGCCAGGTTGTCGGTAGACAGGGCCGCAGTGTGGTAAGTCGGCAGGGTGATCAGGTGGTGGAAGATACCGGCTTCGCGAGCTGCATCGGCCTGGAAGGTACGGATCTTCTCGTCAGCAGTTGCGGACAGCTCAGTATCGTCGTACTCGGCGCTCATCAGGTTGGCGCGGTCGTAAGCGGATACGTCTTTGCCTTCTTCAGACCATGCATCGAATACCTGCTGGCGGAAGTTCAGGGTCCAGTTGAAGGATGGGCTGTTGTTGTAAACCAGCTTCGCATCGGGAACCACTTTACGGATTTCGTCCATCATGCCGCCGATCTGGCGAACGTGGGGCTTCTCGGTTTCGATCCAAATCAGATCGGCGCCGTTCTGCAGAGAGGTGATGCTGTCCAGGATGCAGCGGGCTTCACCGGTGCCTTTGCGGAACTGGAACAGGTTGGAAGCCAGGCGCTTAGGACGCAGCAACTTACCTTCGCGGTTGATTACAACGTCACCATTGGCCAAATCAGAAGCTGCGATTTCTTCACAGTCCAGGAAAGCGTTGTACTGGTCGCCCAGATCACCCGGCTCTTTGGTCACGGCGATCTGCTTGGTCAGGCCTGCACCCAGGGAGTCGGTACGGGCAACGATAACACCGTTGTCTACGCCCAGCTCCAGGAATGCGTAGCGAACTGCGCGGATCTTGGCCAGGAAGTCTTCGTGAGGAACGGTGACTTTACCGTCCTGGTGACCACACTGCTTCTCGTCGGAAACCTGGTTCTCGATCTGGATACAGCAAGCACCCGCCTCGATCATCTGCTTGGCCATCAGGTAAGTGGCTTCTGCGTTACCAAAACCGGCATCGATGTCGGCAATGATCGGCACAACGTGAGTTTTGTGGTTGTCGATCTTGTCTTGTACTGCTTTCTCGGCTTCTTTATTGCCGGCTTCGCGGGCGGCATCCAGCTCGCGGAACAGGTCGTTCAGCTCGCGGGCATCGGCCTGACGCAGGAAGGTGTACAGTTCGTTGATCAGGTGCGCAACAGAGGTTTTCTCGTGCATAGACTGGTCGGGCAGAGGACCGAATTCACTGCGCAGAGCGGCGACCATCCAGCCGGACAGGTACAGGTAGCGACGGTCAGTATTGCCTTCGAAGTGCTTCTTAATAGAAATCATCTTCTGTTGGCCGATGAAACCGTGCCAGCAGCCCAGGGATTGGGTGTACTTGGAGCTGTCTTTGTCGTAGTTCTCCATGTCAGCGCGCATGATATTGGCGGTGTATTTGGCAATATCCAGGCCGTTCTTGAACTTGTTCTGGGCGCGCATACGGGCAACAGATTCGGGATTGATAGCATCCCAAGTGCCGCTTTTGCTGTCACGGAGCTTAGCTACCGCGTCGATGTCTTGAGTGTAAGTGGACATGACAGTGTTTCCTTAAAACGGTGACTGCGATTAGGTGTTGAGTATCTTAGGAGGAGTGGCATAATTTGCCTAATTTATTGATTTTATTTTCACTATCGATCTGGCAAATGTTGTATGCAACTGGAAAGAGCTGACCTGAACCTGCTGGTATACCTGGATGTGCTGCTGCGCGAGCGCAATGTGACTCGAGCGGCCAACTACTTAGGGCTGTCCCAACCCGCAATGAGCAATGGCCTGAAACGCCTGCGCGAACTCTTTGACGACCCTCTGCTGGTACGCACCCGAGAGGGCATGATGCCCACGGAGCGTGCCCTTGAACTTCAGCCGATGGTTCGTGAGGCGCTATCCAGCATTGACCGTGTGATTCAGCCCAATAGGGATTTTGATCCCGCCAACACCCGGCGTACCTTTCGCATTATGGCCAGTGACTATGCCGAATCCACGTTGATCCCGCCCCTGCTTAAGCAGCTGAGGGATGGTGCTCCAGGAATCAGCCTGGATATCATGACGCCCAGCGATGTGAGCTTTGTCGATGTGGAGCAGGGTAAGGTGGATATGGTAATTAACCGTTTCGATAGTATGCCCCAGAGCTTCCACCAAGCTACCGTATGGCGCGACAGTTTCTCTTGCATGATGCGAGCGGATAACCCTATTCTCGAAGACTACAATCTGCAGAGTTACTTAAAGGCTCAGCATATATGGGTGAGCAAGACCGGCATGGGTGTGGGGGTAGGAGTAAACCCAGAGGATGTGCAACGCTTGGGCTGGGTGGATGAGGCTATTGGCAAATTGGGGGAAAAGCGGGATATCTCGGTTTTCACACGCCACTACCAAGTGGCTATGCTGTTGGCCGAGCAGAGTGACCTGATTGTCACTGTGCCCACCCGTCTGGCACAGCTTGCCAGCGACAATCCCAGAGTCGTGCGCAGGGATCCGCCGTTGGATATCCCTCCTCTTGAGCTAAAAATGGCTTGGAGCCCACTTTTACAGCAGAGCGCACCGCACCGCTGGTTACGGCGCCTGATCCTGGATATTGGTCGGGCTCTATGAGTGACCCCTTAGTAAGGAATCATGCGCCCTGCGGGTGAATATACAGTTCTCTTGGCAGTGAATCATGCGTCATCCATTTTCATAAAAATTTGATCTATGAATAGTGGAAATTGTGTCTATAAATTAGCGGTATGCTGAAATGGCTGTTTAGAATGCCGTAATTCCAACAATCAGTGAGAGGCCCAGGGTATGACGGAACGAGTCCAAATCGGTGATCTACAAATCGCACCAGAGCTTTACAACCTGGTCTGCGAGGAGGTGATTCCAGGAACCGGGGTCGATGCCGATAAGTTCTGGGCTGGACTCGATGCGATTGTCCGCGAACTGGCGCCAGTCAATCGCTCCCTGCTGGAAAAACGCGACGAATTACAGGAAACCCTGGATCGCTGGTACACCGAAAATCCGCAGGGCTTCCTCGATCTGGAAGGCTACCAGACCTTTCTGAAAGAAATTGGCTACTTGGTGGATGAGCCCGCTGAGTTCAGTGCTTCCACTGAGAATGTGGATGAGGAGATCGCCACTCTCGCCGGTCCTCAGCTAGTGGTCCCGGTGATGAACGCCCGCTATGCACTGAATGCCGCAAATGCCCGCTGGGGCAGCCTTTACGATGCCCTCTACGGCACTGATGTGATCAGCGAAGAAGGTGGAGCGGAAAAGGGCAGTGAGTACAATCCGGTGCGCGGAGCCAAAGTGATTGAATATGCGCGCAGCTTCCTAGATCAGTCTGCTCCATTAACCTGTGGCAGTCATAAAGAAGCCGTCCAATATCGTATTAACGGCTCTCTGCTGGAAGTTGTCCAAGCCAATGGCGATATTGCCACCTTGAAAGACGGCACTCAGTTTGCCGGTTACCGCGGTGACAGCGAAGAACCCTCGAGTATTTTGCTCAAGCAGCACGGCCTGCACTTTGAAATTCAGGTGGATCGTGAAAGCCCTATCGGTAAAACCGATGACGCGGGTATTAAAGACGTCCATATGGAATCTGCATTGACCACCATTATGGACTGTGAGGACTCCGTAGCGGCAGTCGATGCGGAAGACAAGGTTGTGGTTTATCGCAACTGGCTCGGCCTGATGAGAGGTGACCTCAAGGAAACCATCAATAAAGGCGGCAAGACTTTTGAGCGCAAATTAAATGTCGACCGTGAATATATTACACCGAATGGTAATCAGCTAACCCTGCCGGGCCGCAGTTTGATGTTTGTGCGCAATGTTGGCCACCTGATGACCAACGATGCTGTTTTATATGGTGACGGCCAGGAAATTCCGGAAGGTATTCTCGACGGAATGATTACCAGCCTGATCGCTCTACATGATCTACGCGGCAATAACGAGATCAAGAACTCTCGTGAAGGAAGCATCTATATCGTAAAGCCGAAGATGCATGGCCCGGAAGAGGTGGCTTTTGCCAACACGTTGTTTAATCGTATTGAGGATGCCCTCGGCCTGCCGCGCCACACGGTGAAAATGGGTATTATGGATGAGGAGCGGCGTACCACGGTAAACCTCAAAGCCTGTATTGCCGAAGCCAAAGAGCGCGTGGTCTTTATCAACACCGGCTTCCTGGATCGCACAGGAGATGAAATTCATACCTCTATGCTTGCCGGCCCCATGATTCGCAAGGGAGATATGAAGCAGTCCACTTGGATCAACGCCTACGAAGAGTGGAATGTGGATGTGGGTCTCAATAGCGGTCTCAAGGGTAGGGCGCAGATTGGTAAAGGTATGTGGCCGATTCCAGATCAGATGTCAGCGATGATGCACGCCAAGCTCGCACATCCAATGGCTGGTGCGAATACTGCTTGGGTACCATCGCCCACGGCGGCAACTTTACATGCACTGCACTACCACAAGGTCGATGTGAACCGTCGACAGGAAGAGATTCAGCACCGCCATCACGCCAAGCTGGAAGATATTCTCACCGTACCGGTGGCCAAAGACACTAATTGGAGTACTAAAGAGATTCAATTGGAGTTGGATAACAATGCTCAGGGCATTCTCGGCTATGTGGTGCGCTGGGTTGAGCAGGGGGTAGGTTGCTCCAAGGTGCCGGATATTAATGATGTCGGTCTGATGGAAGATCGCGCCACCTTGCGAATTTCTTCACAGCATATTGCCAACTGGCTCAAGCATAACATTGTTAGCGAGAAGCAAGTGCGCGAAACCATGGAGCGTATGGCTGCAGTTGTGGACCGCCAAAATGCCGGTGATGCCAATTACAACAATATGGCTCCAAATTTCGATAGAAGTGTTGCCTTCCAGGCCGCTTGTGAGCTCGTATTTGAAGGTTGTGTACAACCAAACGGCTACACTGAGCCGGTTCTACATCGTCGCAGGCGTGAGTTTAAGGCTTTGAATGGTTGATTTCTGAGCTGGATTGTTTCTTAAAGGCCCCTCAAGGGGCCTTTTTTATTGGATCTGTGGAGTATCATTTAGCATGCCCAACAGTAGATAGTAATTAATATTCCGATAGAATTCCGTGCTTGAAGCTGATAAGTGACATGGCTTTGCTGTTGAACAGTAAAGGATGGAGAGTGTTGTCATAGTGACCTCCTCCTATTTAGTCACTCTGGCTGTACAAAGTGCCGCCCTACTAGCCACCGCAAATACTCGAATTGATAGATTGTTGGCGCCACTGAGGCAATCGTCCAAGCTGTTTGTATCATTTAATTTCGGCCGCTTACAGAGGGAGTAAAGTATGGCCCATCTCCCCATTCTTTGACTTAGCAGGTACTCAATTTTCAAAGTGTATGGTTATGACACGATGGCGCGCAATCAAGTGAAGTAAATGTTAAGTAGGCAAATGCTGGGCTGATTGCTTTAGGGTACCTCTCTAACCAATCCTGATTTTATTAAGCGGTTAAAGAAAGGTATACCGCTCAATAAATTTGATAATACAATTTTCCTTAGGGGATAAAAAGCCTATACAAATTATCTCTTTGCCTATGCCCAAACTACAGGCTATAAAAAGAGATTGACGGAAAGCCTTAGGCTGTGAGACGAGCTTTTAAATACGAACTTCATTTTTTCGTTTATAACTTATGTCGTATGTTGGGATATAAGTTTTCAGTGATCTTCGCTGACGCTCATACTTTATTGGCACTTTAAAATACGCTTTGTGCGTGCTGTATCTATAAGTGTATCCCTGATTTAGTTGCTTTCTTATATGCCATACTTCCTCCTGCCAACCTAAAAATTACATGCCTTGTAATCATTAGGGTGTCAAAAGCTTGTCGCTTTATCGTGAAAATACTCGGAGATAACATTGTACCTGTCTCGCAATGCGAAAGAGTCAATAAAAATTGCGCTGGCTTTGGTAATTGTTTATGCCATTGCAATGGGTATCAATTGGGAAAAACCTTTTTGGGGTGCATTTGCCGTTATTGTGTGTAGTCAGGCAAACTTGGGGCAGTCGTTAAATCGTGCCATTTTGTGGATGCTGGGCACTCTGTTTGCACTTCTAGGCGGCTGGATAATCGTCGCATCATTCCCTCAAGATCGATGGCTTTTTATGATTGCGCTATCGGTATGGGTTGCGGGCTGCGTTTATATCCTGCAAAGGTCAAAGCGTCAGTATTTTTGGATGACCTGTGGCTACGTTATTTTGATGTTATGGGATGCGACTGGTGGTGATTTATCCCTTTCTTATGAGGAAGGGATATTCCGTATTCAGGAATCTTTACTGGGTATTATTGTATATGGGCTTGTAGCTGTTTTGATCTGGCCAAATTGTAGCCGCGAAGAACTGCATGAAGCAGCGGTTTCCCTGTTAGATATGCATCGTGCTTTTGCAAATAGATGTTTTTTAAGAATTCAAGATCGAAAGAAAGTTAAAGTCCTTAGAGATAAGCGAGTTGAACTGTTAAGGGCAGATACACGCTTGCGTACAGCTATTAATGATGCCAGTTCTGATAGTTATGAAATCTGGGAGTGCCGTAGGCAGTGGAAGGCATTTGGTCATCGTACAACAGCGGTAACACAGTCATTACTTAAATTAGAAGAGAGTTTGGCTCTATCCAGTGATTTGGGGATTATGAAGTTTCTTTTGAATATGAATGACTATTTGGAAGTTATGAGAGGGCGATTTAAGAGAGTTAGATTTGCCATTGCTGAAGATGAGGTGGCTGGAGATGCTCGGGAGAGGGTGGTTAGGGGGGACGTTGAAAAAGTAAAAAAGGAGCTGTCAACTCCAGAGACTGCCGCAATAGCTGTAACCAGGCGTTCTTTGAATGATTTGGAGGTGGAAACCCGGGCACTAATTAATGCTGTAAATGATCTAAAAAGCCTGGAATTTTCCAGTTCGAGTACTTCAAGTGAACGTGAAGAATACTGGTTTGGATTGTTAATGCCTGATCCTGATAGGCTGGCTAATGTGGTTCGCGTACTAGTGGGGATCTGGATATCTTATTTAGCTTATTTATTTGTTCCAGATATGATAGGCGGGCTGCTTGTTGTACTTTTAATTACAATTATAGCAATCATAGCATCTGTAAGTCCACAAATTAACTTATTTAAATCTTGCATATATACAATTCTCGTATGCTTGATGTCCGCACCTCTTTACTTTTTAGTTATGCCAAAATTGCAAGGCTTTTATTCGTTGGGTTTAATGGTATTTTTTTGGACTTTTACTATTTCCTATTTTGCGAATCGAATGTTTGGTGCGCAGTCAATGATAAGAACCTTGGCTCTCCTCTTTCCG
Organism: Microbulbifer mixtoriginis (SeqCode); assembly: GCF_052467705.1. Lineage (NCBI taxonomy): Bacteria > Pseudomonadati > Pseudomonadota > Gammaproteobacteria > Cellvibrionales > Microbulbiferaceae > Microbulbifer > Microbulbifer mixtoriginis (SeqCode). The sequence continues at coordinate 2,935,303 of NZ_CP174322.1, read as the reverse complement.
CAAATTATTTTCAATTTCAATAATTATCAGACTTATAGTTTTGTCGTTTATACAAATTACATATTTGTGTTGGCGATTATTTTTTGCATACTGGCGGTATCTAGAAATATCCCGATTTCCTCTCATCCTGAAAAAAATTTCAAAAAAAATGTGAATCGACTCCTTGATAGCGCTGCGCGTTTGGTGGTTGAAGGCGATTTGCCGGCCTTAACAAGACGCTCAATATTTCATCGCCTTTATGTTTTATATCATTTAAATATCGTTGTGATTTCGCATGAGAAGATCCTTTACTGGAAAGAAGGTATTGATGTCAATAATGTTAAAGGTATGTCGGGGGATCAAATGCGAAGGGTAATTGATTTACTTATGCTGATTGCTAATCAGGTTAAGATTTTGTATGGAATTGATCACTCAAAAATGAAACTTGTTGCAACCAAAAGTATGCTGCGCGAGGTGTTTATCTGGAGATCTCTCGCAGGAAAAATATTGTTTTACTTGTCAGGGGAACAGCGAAATATAAACATCAAGTCTTTACGAAGAGGTTATAGGCGTATATTTGATAGAGTAAATGTGGATGTTGGAGGGCTGATGGAGCTCTGGGGAAATGATGAGGAGACTGCAAAGGGGGTTTCCAACTTTTTGTATTTTTTGGGTGTTACCCACTGTATTAGCAATTACCTCGATGAGTTTTATAAGTTATCAGAGTCCGTAGATTGGAAATATTTCTGTGAAGAAAGATGTTTATGATTCAAATGGGTTAATGTATGGAAAAGATACCTCATGATGTATCAGTAGGAGGTTTTTTTATTTCTCCAGTTCTAGTTGCGGGGGTACTTGGGGTGCTCGCGGCATTACTTACCGCAAGACTCCTAGATCGTTACCGCCTTTCTAGATACTTTGCAAACCCGCCTGTAGTAATTATATCGTTGAGCATTATCTACTCAGTCTTTATTGGGTCAGTATTTGTGGGTATTTAAGGGTGGAGAAGTTTAGAAAGTACATACTTACGGCGAGTATGGTATTCCTGGCAATGTTTGCATTGGTTCTTCAGTTTTGGAAGTATCTCAACAACCCCTGGACTAGAGATGGGAAAGTGCAGGCGGATATTATCCAGGTTACTCCTAGAGTTTCAGGTCAAGTGGTTTCGCTGCCTATTAGAGATAACCAATTTGTCAATGCGGGTGAACTTCTATTTCAAATAGACCCAAGAACCTATGAAGCCGCTTTGGCGGAAGCCAAGGCTCAATACGAGGAGGCCGTCGATATTTATAATGCTCAGAGGGAGAATATTCTGGCTTATGAAGCTAGGATAAGGGAGTCCTCCGCGGCTATAGATTTGGCGCAAAGCAACATCAATGCACTAGATGCAGAGATTACCAAGGCTAGAGCGGAGTATAGGCGTCAGCAAGAACTACTTCCTCAGCGCGCAACTTCAGTGAGATCTCTTCAGGCCGCACAAGCTGAGTTTGAGTCGTCAGTGGAGTATCGGGCTGGTGCAGAGGCAACACTCGTTAAATCCTTAGCTGCTTTAGAGCAATCTCAGGCTGAATTAGCACAGGTCCGTGCGCAACTCGGTGCACTTGGGGCAGATAATCCTGGTGTGCGCGCAGCTCTGGCTTTAGTACGTCAGGCTGAACTTAATCTGGAATATACAACGGTGACGGCGCCTGTATCCGGATATGTTACAAATCTGGATTTTCGCTTCGGGGATCAAGCTGTAGCAAACCAGCCCGCACTATCAATAGTGGATATTAGTACTTATCGAGTAGAAGGTTATTTTCGTGAAACCTTTATACGCAGAATTGCTCCAGGGGATAAGGCAATAGTGACATTAATGGCATACCCACATAGGCCACTCAAAGGGTATGTTGAAAGCATTGGCTGGGGTATTGCACAAACTGATGGAACTGCGGGTAACGACCTTTTACCACGAGTTGATCCAACTTTTGAGTGGATTCGTCTCGCTCAGAGAATCCCGGTGAGAGTTCATTTGACAGAAAGGCCTGAGTCTGTCGAGCTTCGTGTTGGTTTTACCAGTTCAGTGCTCATATTGAGCAATACTGCGAGCGCCGACCAAGATGATACGGCGCAAAATCCTTAGCCTGTTTAGGTTTGAATATCTACGCAAGTCCTTAGCTCTTGGTGCTTTTTCTGTATTTGTTGGTAATGGTTGCATGCTGGGCCCAGATTATGTACCGCCCCCTGTTACAGTTGAAGACACCTGGATTTATCAAAACAGTAAACGGGTAGATATCCTTGAAACAGTGAATCCTTACTGGTGGCAGTCTGCCTTCGCCGATCCTGTTCTGGATGATTTGGTAGAGCAGGCAATAGAAAATAACCTGGAATTGCGATCAGCCGCATTAAGAGCACTGCAAGCGCAGCAGCTCCTCGCTATTGCAATAGGGAATCAATATCCACAGATACAGCAAATTGAGGGGCTCGTAGATCGCTCCAAATATGTTCGCTCTGGTATAACCGGAAACTATCAGAGTGAGTACTACCTTAATTTCAATTTAACCTGGGAGTTGGATATGTGGGGGCAGTTGAGGCGATTGGTTAATTCCGCCGCAGCTGACTTTGAGGCCAGTATGGCTGAATATGATGGGCTGCTTGTCTCAATCATTGCACAGGTAGCGCAAACATATATCAATATTCGCACTGTAAAACGCCGTATTCAGGTGGCACAGGAAAATATTCGTATTCAGACTGAAGGGCTAAGAATCGCTGAAGTAAAATTTCATGCAGGAGAGGTCAGTGCGTTGGATGCCGAACAGGCCCAAACCTTATTAAGTAACACTCAGGCTGCTGTTCCTGCGCTGGAAGCTACGCTTCAGCAGTTCAAAAATACCCTTTCAATACTACTGGGTATGCCCCCTCATAGCCTTAATGACCTCCTTTCTGTATCTCCAACGGTGCCCCATGTGCCCTCAATTATAACGATAGGCATGCCGCAGGATCTTTTGCGTCAGCGTCCTGATATTCGCCAGGCTGAGCGGCTTCTCGCAGCACAGGGGGAGCTGATTGGTGTTGCTCGAGCGGAGCTATACCCAAACTTTTCAATCGGTGGGCTAATAGGAGCAATTGATATCAGGGGGGGGCAGTTAAATGGCAGAAGTGATGCTTGGGATTTATTCGTTGAGTTTGATTGGAATGTGTTTAATTATGGCCGGTTGCGCAACAATGTGCGCTTGCAGGATGCGACCTTCCAGCAGCTGGTATCAGACTACCAGCAAGTGGTCTTACAGGCGCAGGTTGATGTTGAGAATGCAATAGTTGCATATCTCAAATCCCAGGAACAACAGTACTTTTATAATATCGCAGCTATGGCTTCTGAAGAGGCCGTCAATCTCTCCATGACGCAATATGTCGACGGAGCGATACAGTTCAACACTGTTATCACCACGATGGTTTCAAATTTTACCCAGCAGGATCTCTTGGTGATTGCCCAAGGTGCAGTAGCAGCGAATCTAGTTCAGGTTTATCTTTCTCTTGGGGGCGGCTGGCAGATTCAAGATGGGCTGACACCATTGGAGTTATTACCCGAAGAGACAATAGAGGATATGCTTCGCAGGACTCACTATTGGGATAAGATCTTGGAATAAGGTCTCTTTGCACTTGTCTGGCCCGCACCAATCCATTAATCCGTATCTTCAGGATGATCAGCGTACCATCAGCCGTTTAGAGACATTTGGCGCAAAAAGAGTAAAGAGAATTAGCAATCGATATTGACCTAAACCAAGGTTCAGGTATTAGACTGCTGCTATTGTTGATTGGCCATGAGGATTGAAGTCAAATGACACCAAGCACCCATAACATCAATTTATCAAAATACTTAGCACGTATTGGTTACCGCAATAAGCTAGCCCTGGATTTGAAAACCTTAAGGGATATTCTTACGCAACATATTCGTACTCTGCCATTTGAGAATGTAACGTCCTTTCTTGGGAGTCCCGTGAATATTGAGATGGCCGCTATTGAACAAAAGCTTGTGAACCAAAAGCGTGGTGGTTATTGCTTTGAGCAAAATGCTTTGTTACGGGCTGGGTTACAGCAGATAGGCTTTGCTGTTACAGGACTTGCTGCTCGGGTTCTTTGGCAGACTCCACCGGGCCACCAGCCAGCTCAGTCTCATATGATCTTACTTGTAAAAGTAGGGCAGGTACCTTATTTGGTGGATGCGGGCTTTGGCAGCAATACACTGACTGCACCTCTGCGCTTAGATGTTTCAGGTCCTCAGAGTACGCCCCACGGTACTTATCGCTTAACCCAATCGGGTGAGGACTATCTATTAGAAGTGAAGATCCATGATGCCTGGCATTCAATGTACAGCTTTGATTTACGGCCACGTACAGCGGGCGACTATAAAATCGCCAATTGGTTTTGTAGTACTCACCCTGAGTCCCGTTTTGTAGAGCACCTGATTGCTACTCGTGCTTTCCCCGAAGGGCGTCATGCTTTACTGGATCGCCAATTGAGTTATCAGCCGATAACTGGAGCAAAGACAGTCATCATGCTGGCGAATGTTGAAGAGTTACGCAAAACGCTATTAAGCATTTTTGGGATCGAGGTGCCCGAGGATATATCTTCCTTTGAGAGGTTAGCTGGCCTCTTTGAGAACGGCTCATCTCAAAAGGTGGCAGAGCATGCTGCTGTGAATACTGATCGGGTCGCATCATGATTAAAGCAGGAGTTGTTTATCACTCCGCTTGCGGCAGTACAAGGACATTGGCAGAAGCCACTGCGGATGGAATTAATAGTATCCATGGATGTGAAGGAGTTACATTTGCTGTTGAGGCCAAGCATATTCAGCATGGGCGCTATGAGAATCCTGACTTGATGCATCGTCTGGATCAGTGTGATGGAATTGTGCTGGGCTCGCCAACTTTTATGGGGTCGGTTTCAGCCCAGTTTAAGGCTTTTATGGATGCGGCCAGTGAACGTTACAGTAATCGCGGCTGGGTTGATAAGCTATCTGCAGGTTTTACTATCGGCAGTAATTTCAGTGGGGATCAGCTTAATACTCTAACTACTTTGCAGATATTTGCCGCGCAGATGGGGATGTTGTGGGTGCCTAATGACATTTTACCAAATCTGGATGTACAGGGGCGAAATAGAAGTGGTTGTCAGTCCGGTCTTGTGGCTGTTGTTAATAGTGAAGGGGCTGTGCATGAGCTTGATCGACTTACGGCTTTATATTTGGGGGAGCGAATAGGGCGTCTATTAAAGCGCTTTAGTCCTTGCGGCAGTATCTAATATCCAGCAAATAAGTTTTGATAAAACTTTAGGGAAAGTGGCGTAGCTCAAGAGGAATAGCCTCGATGTTCTTTAATTGAAAGGACTGAGGCTATTTTGCGTTATCTTTAAAAGAAAAATCTGCTAATGAGGCCGAGACAGATAACTAGATCTGTCAACTGGAAGGCTGATTGGTAACTTAGGAATTTTCACTGCTCGTGGGCAAGGGATTAAGATATTTGGTTTTTATTTCTGTTAAATCAAAATATTGAAGGAGTTCTAGCTTAGGCCCAAGGACTATTTGCAAAATACGACCTAATATAAGCCCTGAAGTAAGTACCATTTCTGTGGCTAACTCGTGCGCTGATTTTGATATATGGACTTGAATGATTGAAAGGGCCAGGGCGGAGTCTCTGAGCCCAGCTCCTGCGATTAAGCAATAAGTCCTTGTTGGTAATATGTAGGCATGACTAAAGTGGTCGAAAAACCCAATGATGAGACGTCCAGTGATTATTCAGAACAAGATCACTGTATTGTTGATAGCCCCTTCCCATATATTTTTACCAAAAAAATCTACTTGAATTTGTATATTCTAAAAATCGAAGTGTGTAAGAGTACAGTCTTAGAGATAAATATAAAAAATCAGAGCCGCCCAATACTGTGTAGAATTCCTGCAAATTCTAAACTTGCTTGCAAGTGGTAACAGATACTCCTTTGACTCATTTGAAATTTTTGGTTTGCTGTCGGTATGGAGTCCTATTTCGGTTTTGGGCTAGAGAAGTGCAAATAAAACTGAGAATGCAGCGCTGGTTGAAAAAAACCGTACAGCAACGCCCTAGGTAGATACCTTTTCTTTCCTTCCACACTTACTACTATTCTGTGCCCATTAGCCATTAGCCATTAGCCATTAGCCATTAGCCATTAGCCATTAGCCATTAGCCATTAGCCAATAACCTCTGGCTCCATTGATTGTGATCTCGAATAACGGGTTCCATATTTATTGAAGTAATCTCTCCATTGCTCACAACTTGTCGACCGTGAATTACTACAGTTTTTGCTGATTGGGGGGCGCAGAAGACTATCGCGGCAACTGGATCTGAAAGAGCCCCGGCATATTGAATAGTGTTGAGTTCTAGAGAAAAGAAATCAGCACAACGCCCAACTTCCAATGCTCCGATATCAGTACGATTAAGAACGCTGGCACCACCGATAGTGGCAAGCTCTAAAGCTTCCCTGGCTGTCATCCATTCCGGCGAGCGTAGAGGGTGGGACTGAGGAAGTTGGGCGTAGCGATGTGGCCCCTCCGGTGGGCGAAGGCCCATGCGCAACCTTGAGAGCAACATTGCCTGGCGGGTTTCCAAGAGCATATTGGAGGCGTCATTGCTGGCTGACCCATCCACACCAAGTCCCACTTTAATTCCAGCTGCAATATAGTCTTTAACGGGGGCTATCCCTGATGCAAGGCGCATATTAGAGCTTGGACAGTGAGCGATGCCACACCCGGTACGAGCAAAAGTATTTATTTCTTGTGTATCGATGTGTATTGCGTGAGCAAACCAAACATCGGGCCCCAACCACTCGCTTTCTCCCATCCACTCCAGAGGGCGCTTGCCAAATCGTTCTAAAGTGTGGCGCTCTTCATCAAATGTTTCGCAAATATGCGTGTGTAGCATAACGCCTTTATCACGGGCCAGCAGGGCAGTTTCTTTGAGCAGATTTTCTGAAACAGTAAATGGAGAGCAGGGGGCCAGAACAATTCGAGTCAGGGCTCCATAGCTTGCATCGTGATAGCGATCAATGACCCGGATACTGTCTTGGAGAATAAAATCTTCATCTTCGACACTTTCATCTGGGGGTAAGCCCCCTTGTGATCTGCCCAAAGACATGGAGCCGCGGCTTGCATGGAACCTCACCCCTAAGTCCTTTGCTGCTTCAATATGAAAGTCCACTTTGTTGCCACTTTTAAATAAATAAGAATGGTCAAAAACCGTGGTGCAACCAGAGAGAATAAGCTCAGCCAAACCAATCAAAGCACTTGTGCGAGAGGCTTCTGGATTTATCCGGCTCCAGATAGGGTAGTGAAGCTGAAGCCAAGCGAATAAATTTTTGTTCTGGGTCGCTGGCAGGTTGCGGGTGAGAGTCTGGTTTAAATGGTGATGAGTGTTCACCAGTCCTGGTAGGACTATCTGCCCGCTAGCGTCAATAATGGTGTCAGCGCTCATGGGTAGTTTATCTGTGGGGCCTACAGCCGTGATAATGCCTTCTTCGGCAAAAATACCGCCATTGGGAATCTCACGTCTTTCTGAGTCCATGGTTACCAGTACTTCAGCATTCTTAAGCAGTAGTGTCTTGGGCATATGATCTGAGCACTCACTTATAGGGTTTCCTGGCATTCTGATATTAGCCTGGGCAGTCTTTCGCAGGGCGAGAGTTTTGACCCGAGTAATAAGTAGCCGGTACTCCTGCGGTTACTCCAAGTTGCGATACGGAATCCAGTTCAGAGCACTAAAAGAATACACTTACAAAGCCGTTATCATTTATTTTTATTTTACCGCTAGCTACGTCGACGAATATGTTAGTCAGAAAGAGGAGGGGGAGTAGTCTCGCGAGACCTAAAAATTAGTGGCGGACATTTCATTTTTAACGAGCAGACGGAAATGAAGGCGTCGGTATGCGTAAACATACCAGCGCCTTCATTACGGCTTAGTGCAACTGACGAATCATTTTGATATGAGGGATATTGGCCTCGTAAAAGGTCTCTCCCTCTGGGATAAAGCCACTCCGAATGTAGAAGCCTTCAGCATGCTGTTGTGCATGTAGATATACACTGCGAAAGCCCTGTTGTTTGGCAAAGTCACAAATCGCCTTGAGTAACTGGGCCCCCAGACCTTTGCCTCGGGCGGATGGCATGATCGCCATCCGCCCAACTTTACCACTTTTGCTGAGCCGTCCGGTTCCAACGGCAACATCACCATTAAAAACTAGGAAGTGTTGTGAAGATTCTTCCTGGTTATCCCACTCCAAGTCGGCAGGAACTTTCTGTTCCTGGACGAACACAGTTTCGCGGATAGTGCGAATGCTTTCTTTTTCTTTTTGCCAGTCAGCGGGGCGCACCAGTGCGGCCATATTAGAAATCCTCAGGGGGATAAATTAGTGTGCCTTGGGCTACCAATTGGTCAATTAAACCATCAGGGGTGGCAATTTCTGGAAAGGTTTCAAAGTCGCTCCAGGAAATTTCGTGGGACTCGGCAAATTGTTGAGCAAAGGTGATTGGTGCGGTTAGGGCTTCACCGTCGACAAATAACGTGGCCGGCTCCCTGGAAAAGGCGACTCGAGATGCGGGGTTTAGCACCAATGGCATCCCCTTTGGCATTTGCTCACGCCAGTCAGCGGCCTCATCAGCGTCTAGTGCGACGGTATCAGGGTATTTTGCTTCCGTCATCACTGCGCCAAACCACTGAGTGACCTTCTCTGGTTGCTTAAGCCACTCGGCCAGTTGTTGTTGTAAGCGAGCTACGGACTCGGGATCAACTTCCGCTGGGGATTTTGTCGGTTCCATGCCGGCATCGGTATAACGCAGGCTATCCTTCAGTCCCATTGCCACTTCGGCCGCGAGATCTTCCAATATGGCTGAGGCAGAAGGTGCTCGGAAGCCAATGGAGATCGTGGTGCAGCCGCCCTCGGCGATACCCCAGTGACTGTATTGTGGCGGGAGGTAAAGCATGTCGCCAGGCTCCAGTACCCAGCTGTTCTCAGCATTAAATTCTTTCAGGATATTGAGGGGCGTGCCTTCCAGGCGGGGATTGGTCTCATCCACTTTCGCTCCCTGCTGCCACAGGCGTTTGCCCTCGGCCTGGAGCAGAAAGACATCGTATTGGTCATAGTGCGGTCCGACACTCCCCTGATCCGCCGCGTAACTAATCATCACATCATCCAGGCGCCAGTCTGGGATAAAGCGAAAATACTCTTTTAATTCAGCCACTTCGGAAAGCCATTGATCTACGGCTTGTACAAGTAGGGTCCAGTGCGTGCGGGGTAGGGATAGAAAGTCTTCCTCAGTGAAAGGGCCGTTGCGTAGCTCCCAGGGACCGCTCTCGCCATTTTCAAGCACCAGGCGAGATTCAATCGTCTCCTCCAGAGCCATTCCGGCAAGCTCTTCTCCGGATATGGGCGATTCGAAGTTGGGGAAAGCATTGCGGATCAGCAAGGGTTTTTGCTGCCAATAATCGCGCATAAAAACTTCAATTGGCATATCGCCGAGATGGGTAAGGGGGCTTGCCACGGTAACTCTCACTGTTTGTTGGGCTGGGGAAATGTTCTCTAGTCTGCCGCTAATAGGTGTAACTCACCTAAGGTTAAAGCTCTGCAGAGTAGAGCGGCAGTAAAGAAGTTTGAATAAATTTCCGGCCACTGCGGTGTGGCCGGAAGCGGTGCTCACTTAGATTTTGCGAGCTTGCTCGACGGCGTTACCGATGTAGGATGCAGGAGTCATTTCCAGCAGTGCGCTTTTGGCTTCCGCAGGAATTTCCAGATTCTCGATAAACACTTTCAAGGTTTCGCGGGTGATGCCCTGGCCGCGGGTAAGGGCCTTCAGTTTCTCGTAAGGCTCTTCGATGTTGTAGCGGCGCATCACAGTCTGGATCGGCTCTGCCAGAACTTCCCAGGAGCTGTCCAGGTCTTCTGCCAGGCGTTCACGGTTGATTTCCAGCTTGCCCAGCCCCTTCATGGTGGCGGCATAAGCGATGGCAGAGTAACCGGCACCCACACCCATGTTGCGCAGTACGGTGGAATCGGTCAGATCGCGCTGCCAGCGGGAGACTGGTAACTTCGCGGCCAGGTGCTGGAATACAGCGTTGGCCAGGCCCAGGTTTCCTTCGGAGTTTTCGAAATCGATAGGATTGACCTTGTGCGGCATAGTGGAGGAGCCCACTTCTCCGGCAACGACTTTCTGTTTGAAGTAACCGAGGGAAATATAGCCCCAGATGTCGCGGTCAAAGTCGATCAGGATGGTGTTAAAGCGCGCAATAGCATCGAACAGTTCGGCAATATAGTCGTGTGGTTCGATCTGGGTGGTGTAGGGGTTCCAGGTGAGGCCGAGCGAGGAAATAAATTCTTCCGCATTCTTTTCCCAGTCGATATTTGGGTAGGCAGATAGGTGGGCATTGTAGTTGCCTACAGCACCGTTGATTTTACCCAGCAAGGGGACAGCCCCTACCTGGGCTACCTGGCGGCGAAGGCGTGCAACCACGTTGGCGAGTTCCTTGCCCACGGTCGTAGGGCTGGCGGTTTGGCCGTGGGTGCGAGACAGCATGGGCACGTCGGCGAAATCCTGGGCTAGCTGGGCGATCTTTTCTACCAGGCTATTCATTGCGGGCAACATAACGTTGTCGCGACCAGCGCGTAGCATCAGAGCGTGGGACAGGTTGTTGATGTCTTCAGATGTGCAAGCGAAGTGCACGAACTCGCTTACTTTTTCCAGCTGGGCATTGCCGCTGATTTTTTCTTTGAGGAAGTATTCAACCGCTTTCACGTCGTGGTTGGTGGTGCGCTCAATTTCTTTGATACGCCCAGCATCTTCCAGGGAAAAGTTGGCCACAATGCTATCGAGCAGCTGGCTAGCAGCTTCATCGAATTGCTCTACCTCAGTGATTTCTGAGTGCGCGGAGAGTTTCTGAAGCCAGCGCACTTCCACTTCAACACGGGCGCGAATCAGGCCGTATTCACTAAAAATTTCGCGTAGGGGGGCAGTCTTGCTCTCGTAGCGACCATCAATAGGGGATACCGCTGTGAGTGCGGAAAGCTCAACTGTCATAGTAAATCTCCGGGATTAGTTTTTTATAGATTCGATCTGTGCGATTAGCTCGTCGGTCGCACGCAATAGTTTTTTGCGTTGAAATAGCAGGTGCAGGCGCCTTCCACCCAACTGTCGCCACAGCGTGGCTGAACGGATACCGGCAAACAGCATTGAGCGGATTTGGTTGGCGACGCGCTGTTGCTGCAGGAAATTAAAATCTCCCAGCACCTGGATACGAAAGCGGAAAGTGCCGAGGGTATCGCTATAAATACTGGCGAGATTGGAAAATACATTCTCGTGGGTGGGGGCGAAGTGTTCCGCCTGAGTCTTGGCTTTTTCGAGGCGGCTGCCAATGATGGAGAGCAACTCTCCTTTCTTACTCAATTGCCGCTGCAGATAGAGCACAGACAGTGCATAGCGCAGGCAGTCTGTGTATTCAGGGTGTTGCCGCGATTGCAGTAACTGCCGTGAGACCTGCAAGCCGGGCAGCAGCTTCTCTGCGCCGGCGAACACATCTTCGGTGCGATCTGGGTTGAGCTGGAAAAGGCTGTATACCCCGGTCTCCAGCTGGGCCTGGGGAGCGGTGCCTGTTTTGGCCAATCGCTCCACTAAAGTTGCGGATTGAAATATTCCGGCCAATGCCAGAGCCTGATCCCGCCAGTTATTCAAGGTTACTCCTTAGTGTTTCTTGTATTTTTCCGGTACGGCAGTGCCGATACCTGTAGCCTGTTCGATAACTGCGCCGCCGAGGCATATTTCGCCATCGTACAGGACCAGGGATTGTCCTGGGGTAATTGCCCGCTGTGGCTCGTCAAATTCCACCGTCAGGTTACCACCCTTTTGCACCCGTATTGTGCAGTCCTGGTCTGGCTGTCGGTAGCGGGTCTTCGCTTGACAGCGGAAAGACTCACCCGGTGCGGCGCCATTGATCCAATGTGTTTGGGTTGCCACCAGACCCGTGGCGTAAAGCAGGGGGTGATGTGCCCCCTGGGCAACAATCAATACGTTGCGCTCTAGGTTCTTTCCGACTACGTACCAGGGTTCTTCGCCCGCGCCCTTTACCCCTCCGATACCAAGACCCTGCCTCTGTCCTATGGTGTGGTACATCAGGCCGGCGTGGCGCCCCATAATTTCACCTTCTGGGGTTTCCATGTCGCCCGGCTGGGCGGGCAGGTACTGTTCCAGAAAGTCCTTGAAGCGGCGTTCGCCAATAAAGCAGATCCCCGTACTGTCTTTTTTATTGTGGGTGATAAAGCCGTTTTCCTCAGCGATACGCCGTACTTCAGGTTTTTCCAACTCGCCCAGTGGAAATAGAGAGCGAGCGAACTCACCCTCGCCGACAGCGTGGAGGAAGTAGCTTTGATCCTTGTTGCCATCCAAGCCCTTGAGCAAATAGGTGCGACCTTCTATATCGCGTCGGCGGGTGTAATGTCCGGTGGCAATGGCATCAGCTCCCAGAACTTCGGCATATTCCAGGAAAACTTTAAACTTGATCTCCCGGTTGCACAGAATGTCCGGGTTAGGCGTGCGCCCGGCCTTGTATTCTGCCAGGAAGTATTCGAAGACGTGGTCCCAATACTCGGCAGCAAAATTGGCGGTATGCAGCTTGATGCCCAGTTTTTCACATACCGCCTGGGCATCGGCCAAGTCTGCTTTCGCGGTGCAGTACTCAGTGCCGTCATCTTCGTCCCAATTCTTCATAAACAAGCCCTCCACCTGGTAGCCCTGCTGCATGAGCAGAAGTGCGGCTACAGAGGAATCCACACCGCCGGACATACCGACGATGACGCGTTTGGGCTGTTTGTTGTGCGTGGAATCAGGCATAAGAAGGACAGTCACTACTTCACTGGGATGGAAAGGGGGCGAATTTTACCTGTGAATCGGGCTTCTGACCAAGGCCGCTTTTATCTTGGGTTATTGCTTATTGTCTCCGGCGAGGACGATTGCGCTTCTGAGGTGGCTTCGACTTGCCTTTGGGCCTTGGCTTAGGCGCAGAGAAAACCTCCTCCGAGCGGTGCTGCCCCGGCTGCAGAGTGCCGAGATTCCAATTGCCGATAGCCATTCGAACCAAGCGCAGGGTAGGGAAGCCAACCGCTGCGGTCATACGTCGCACCTGACGGTTTCTACCCTCGTAAATGATAAGTTCTACCCAGCTGGTGGGAATGGACTTGCGCTCTCGGATTGGGGGATTGCGCGGCCACAGGTCGACCTCGGAGAGTCTGCGGACCTTAGCGGGCGCTGTGCGTCCATCCTTCAAATCTACGCCTTTGCGCAGAAACATCAGGGCGTCATCTGAAATGTCCCCCTCTACCTGAGCCCAGTAAGTCTTCGCCATCTTTCTCTTCGGGTGGCTGATTTGATGTTGTAGCGCTCCATCATCTGTGAGTAGTAGAAGTCCCTCCGAGTCATAGTCGAGCCGACCCGCGGCATAGAAGCCCTTGTGCGGGATATAGTCTGCCAGCGTGGCGCGACCCTGGGGGTCCGTGAATTGGCTTAACACGCCAAAAGGTTTGTTTAGGAGAATAATCTTGGGCATAAGAAAAATTGAGTATTGTAATCCAACTACAAAAATTAGCCGATGCTGCTATAATCCCGCCGATTTTTATCCCCGCCCAATGGTCCCGGGGGAGCGGTGCAAGCAACGCTGGACCTAAAAAGTCATAGAATTTTGGGAGTTTACGCAATATGGGTCACATCCAAGTGCCGGCAGACGGCGAAAAAGTTACAGTCAATTCCGACGGTTCGCTGAATGTTCCGAATCGCCCGGTAATTCCGTTCATCGAGGGTGACGGCATCGGTGTGGACATCACTCCGGTAATGCGCAAAGTAATCGACGCTGCGGTAGAGAAAGCTTTCAGCGGCGACAAGAAAATCGAGTGGATGGAAATCTACTGTGGTGAGAAAGCCGCAGAGACTTACGCTGGCGACTGGTTCCCAGCTGAAACTCTGGAAGCGATCAAAGATTACGTTGTCAGCATCAAAGGCCCTCTGACCACACCTGTGGGCGGCGGTTTCCGTTCCCTGAACGTTGCCCTGCGTCAGGAGCTGGATCTGTATGTATGTCAGCGTCCAGTTCGCTGGTTCAGCGGTGTACCTTCTCCGGTTAAAGAGCCGAACAAGGTAGACATGGTTATCTTCCGTGAAAACTCTGAAGATATCTACGCTGGTATCGAGTGGAAAGCTGATACCGACGAAGCCAAGAAAGTTATCAAGTTCCTGCAGGACGAGATGGGTGTTAAGAAAATCCGTTTCCCTGAGAACTGTGGTATCGGTGTTAAGCCGGTTTCTGCAGAGGGTACCAAGCGTCTCGTGCGCAAGGCTATTCAGTACGCTGTGGACCAGGATCGCGATTCCGTAACCCTGGTACACAAAGGCAACATCATGAAGTTCACCGAAGGTGCCTTCGCCGATTGGGGTTACGAGCTGGCTCGCGACGAGTTTGGCGCTCAGCCGCTGGACGGCGGCCCCTGGCACAGCTTCAAGAACCCGAAGACTGGCAAGGAAATCGTTGTTAAGGACGTAATTGCTGACGCTATGCTGCAGCAGATCCTGCTGCGTCCGGCTGAGTACGACGTAATTGCTACCCTGAACCTAAACGGTGACTACCTGTCTGACGCACTGGCTGCACAGGTTGGTGGTATCGGTATCGCTCCGGGCGCAAACCTGTCCGACGACGTTGCCCTGTTCGAAGCAACCCACGGTACTGCACCTAAGTACGCTGGCCAGGACAAGGTTAACCCGGGCTCTCTGATTCTTTCCGCTGAGATGATGCTGCGTCACCTGGGCTGGAACGAAGCTGCTGACCTGGTAATCAAGGGTATGGAAGGTGCTATCGAAGCCAAAACCGTAACCTACGATTTCGAGCGCCTGATGGATGGTGCTGAGCTGAAATCCTGCTCTGCGTTTGGTGACGAAGTGATCAAGCACATGGCCTAATTGGCTGATTTGGGGCTAGGTTTTTTAATCAACCTGGCCCTAACTAGAAAAAGCCCTTTGCTTTGCAGCAAGGGGCTTTTTTGTTGGCGGGGTCTGCTTGTGCGGGCTTGCAGCGCTAGTCGAGCATCTCTGCCTCTTTTTCCCGCTCTGTTTCAGAGTGGTTGGGATCTGCAATAGCGGCCACTTTGGGGCTTGGTGCGGTCTCTGCCGCCACTGCGGTGGAAATATTGGCGGCGTGATAGCCTTTGTCGCCTCTGACGATATCAAAGGTGACCTGTTGGCCGGCCTTTAGGGTTCGGTAGCCTTCCATCTGAATAGCGGAATAGTGCGCAAACAGATCCTCCCCTCCTTCATCTGCAAGAATAAACCCATATCCCTTAGCGTTGTTGAACCACTTCACGGTACCAGTAGGCATATCGAACTCCCTCTAATTGCCTGAGTGGCCAGTCGGCCACCTTACAGAGTTTTTATATTTATTTGACCTGCGGATTAATCGGCTGCGATCCTATCTGCGACTAACGGCTGTGAATGAGCAGGCACTACCTCTTGTAGTCAACTGCTATAGGAATGTCAAGAAACCGCGCTTGAGGCTGTGATCTCCCTGTGTCGTTGGTCAAATAAGGTTACAATGGCAGGTCATTGATGGTTGAGCATGCTGCACTATCAAAGCTCGATAGAACACATTGATAATTGTTATGAGTATTTTGCAGGTCATTAAACTAGGCTCCAGTGATTCTGGAGAAGACTATTTCGACGGTGAGGGTTCCGAGGGTGGGCTCGCATTGGAGGAGGCGCCGCCACGGCTCAAGCGCCCGCCTATGTACAAGGTCATCATGTTGAACGATGACTACACCCCCATGGACTTTGTCGTAGAGACTCTGGAGTTGTTTTTTGGGGTTAACCGTGAGCGCGCCACACAGTTGATGTTGCAAGTACACACGCGGGGAAAAGCAGTGTGCGGTGTCTATACTCGGGATATAGCGGAGACAAAGGCCGCTCAGGTTAATCAGTTCGCCCAGGAGAATGAGCATCCACTATTGTGTGAGATCGAGGCGGACGAGAGTAAAGACGATTGATTGAAATTACAGCTGCTTTAGCACAAGGGTCCCGTCACCTGAAGGGAATCAGCCAGGAGTTAGACGCCGGCAAAGGGTGCACGCCTACCAGCGGAGTCGGCGGGGAACATTGGCGATTAGGGTTTGAGGTTTAAATGCTCAGCAAGGACTTAGAGGTAACGCTCAATCTGGCGTTCAAGGGTGCACGAGCGAAGCGGCACGAATTCATGACTGTGGAGCACCTGTTACTGGCGCTTCTGGATAATGAGTCGGCTGCTGACGTGTTGCATGCCTGTGGGGCCGACCTGAGCGCACTGCGCCGCGAACTATTGGAGTTTGTGGACTCTACCACGCCGTTAATCCCAGAGGCGGACACCGATCGCGAAACTCAGCCCACATTGGGTTTCCAGAGGGTGTTGCAGAGGGCTGTTTTCCATGTTCAGTCATCGGGGAAAAAAGAGGTTACCGGTGCTAATGTACTCGTGGCTATTTTCTGTGAGCAGGAAAGCCAAGCCGTTTATTATCTGAAGCAGCAGAGTGTTGCGCGTATCGATGTAGTCAATTACATCACCCACGGAATTTCCAGGGTCGGTTCCAGCGGCAACAATCACAATCACCACCACGGTTCAGATACCACCCAAGAGCAGGTGGAAGAGGAGATCAGTACTGGCTCTGAGCCTGGAGGTTCTGACCCCCTGGAGAGTTACGCGACCAACCTGAACCAAGAGGCTATCTTGGGGCGAATTGATCCCTTGGTAGGGCGAGGCCCCGAAGTAGAGAGAGTCACCCAGGTTCTTGCGCGGCGTCGCAAAAACAACCCCTTGTTGGTTGGAGAATCCGGAGTTGGTAAAACTGCAATCGCGGAGGGGTTGGCCCGACGAATAGTGGATGAGGATATCCCTGAGCCACTAAAAGAGAGCACTATTTACTCCCTCGACCTCGGTTCTCTGCTCGCTGGTACCAAGTACCGTGGGGATTTTGAGAAACGTTTTAAAGCGCTGCTGGCAGAGCTGAAGAAGCGCGAGCATGCAGTCCTGTTTATTGATGAAATTCACACCATTATTGGAGCCGGCGCAGCATCCGGCGGCGTTATGGACGCCTCCAACCTGTTGAAGCCGCTGCTGTCCAGCGGTCAGCTCCGCTGCATTGGCTCCACCACCTTTACCGAATATCGTGGCATTTTCGAGAAAGATCGTGCGCTTTCCCGTCGTTTTCAAAAGATTGATGTTAGTGAGCCATCGGTAGAGGAGACCGTGCAAATATTACAGGGGCTTCGGAGTTGTTTCGAAGACCATCACAAAGTTCGTTTCACTGACGCCGCCCTCGATGCCGCAGCTCAGCTTTCCAGCCGCCATATCACCGAGCGCTTCCTGCCTGACAAGGCGATAGATGTAATTGATGAGGCCGGAGCTTTCCAATCGCTGTTGCCGGTTGAAGAGCGGACTGAGGTGATTGGTATTAGTGAAATCGAGTCGGTAATTGCCAAGATGGCCCGTATCCCGGCCAAGAGTGTCTCCGCTTCTGATAAAGAGCAGTTGTCCAAGCTTGATGACAACCTCAAGATGGTGGTATTTGGTCAGGATCGTGCAATTGAGGCGCTCAGTACGGCGATCAAGCTCAGCCGTGCTGGGTTGGGTGCTGAGGAGAAGCCCATAGGATCCTTCCTATTCTCTGGCCCCACAGGCGTTGGTAAGACTGAGCTCTGTCGTCAGCTGGCCAAGGTGATGGGGATTGAGCTAATCCGCTTCGATATGTCTGAGTATATGGAGCGACATACGGTTTCCCGTTTGATCGGTGCGCCACCGGGATATGTGGGTTTTGATCAGGGCGGCTTGCTGACTGATTCTGTGACTAAACATCCACATAGTGTGGTACTGCTCGATGAGATTGAGAAAGCTCACCCAGAAGTCTTCAACCTGCTTCTCCAGGTGATGGATCACGGAACTCTGACAGATAATAACGGCCGCAAAGCGGACTTCCGCAATGTCATATTAATTATGACCACTAATGCGGGCGCTGAGCTGATGAGTCGTCGGTCTATCGGCTTCTCCAGCCAGGATCACTCCTCCGATGGTATGGAGGAAATCAAAAAGATGTTTACCCCAGAGTTCCGCAACCGCCTCGACAGTATTATCCAGTTTGGCTCTCTGCCACTGGATGTGGTTAAAACTGTAGTGGATAAATTTATTGTCGAGTTGCAAGCGCAGCTGGATGACTCCCGTGTGACTCTGATCGTAGATGATGAGGCTCGCGAGTGGCTGGCTATTCGCGGTTACGATGAAAAAATGGGGGCTCGGCCGATGTCGCGTTTGATACGAGACAAGCTGCGTAAGCCATTGGCTGAGTCAGTCTTGTTTGGTGAGTTGGCAGAAGAGGGGGGCCGCGTGGTGGTCGTCATAGAGAATGATGAACTCTCCATAAAAACGGCGGTTCCTGCCTAGCTCTACAAGAAAATACATCAAAAAAGCCACCGCAAGGTGGCTTTTTTGTGTCCAGGGCAAATCACCTTAAGCTCTTTGCCTGGCGAGCGAATTAGCGGGCGCGGTAGGTGATGCGACCTTTGCTCAGGTCGTAGGGGGTGAGTTCCACTTTGACCTTATCGCCGGTGAGGATGCGAATGTAGTTTTTACGCATCTTTCCAGAGATGTGCGCAATGACCACGTGTCCGTTTTCCAGCTTTACGCGGAAAGTGGTATTTGGCAGGGTGTCGATCACCTCGCCTTCCATTTCAATATAATCGTCTTTTGCCATGCGGCAGCAACCTTCAAATAACTTGATCAGACCTTTACCCCGGAGGCAATCTTGCCTAGCCGCGGCTTGACGGGCGAGCATTTTGCACGAAAAGGCAGAATAGAGCAAAGGGCGCGTGCGTAGGAATTATAGAGATTTCAGGCTCCAGCGGTTCTCTGTGAGCATTTCAATGGGTTGGAACTGGCTTTTGTAGGCCATCTTATGGCATTTCTCTATCCAATAGCCCAAATACAGATTGGGAAGCCCTAATCTTCTGGCCCATTCAATTTGGTAGAGAATGCAGTAACTGCCCAGACTGCGCTTGTCCTCATCCGGGTCGAAGAAAGTATAGATGGCCGACAGGCCTGCAGTAAGCAGGTCGGTGACCGCCACTGCGACTAGGCGCCCACGTGCACGCAGCTCAATATAGCGAGTAGCTCCCCAGGCCGGGCTTAGGAAGCTGCGATACTGTTCGCGGCTCGGAGGGTACATTTCCCCATCGGCATGACGCTGCTCAATGTAGCGTGCGTACAGCTCGTAATGCTCATCGGTGTCGATGGATTCGATATGAAAGATATCCAGGTCCTTATTGCGTTTCCAGCAGCGGCGCTGGTTGCGATCCGGTACAAAAAGGCCCACTGGTACACGGGCGGGCACACAGGCCCTGCATGTTGCGCATTGAGGTCGGTAGAGATAGGCCCCGCTGCGGCGAAAGCCCAGCTCTGAGAGGCGATTGTAAAGGCGTTGGTCTACCTCTGTCTGCGGGTCCACAAATACCGTTGTAGCCTCCCTATCTGGCAGATAGCCACATGGGTGGGGCAGGGTTGCCAAAAGTCGGACCGAGTCGAGCTGAGAATATTTACCCATAAGTCCACGAAAGTTTCCAAGGCTGCGGAAAGGCGGGTTGTATAAGGCCGTCCTCCAGCAGGTGTTCGAAGTCCCTACGACACATTTCAACGGCCCCAAGACTACTCAGGTGGGGGTTGCTTACCTGGCAGTCGATCAGTGGGCAGCCCCACAATTCTAATTGGCGAGCGAGGTGGACAAAAGCGACTTTGGAAGCATCTGTCTCTCTGTGAAACATGGATTCCCCAAAAAAAATACGGCCGATTGAGAGACCGTAAAGTCCACCAACTAACCGACCCTCACGCCATACCTCAACGGAGTGGGCATGGCCCAGATGGTGCATGTCGATATAGGCCTCGGTCATCTCATCGGTAATCCAGGTGCCATCTTCAGAACTCCTGGGGAGGCGGCAACCCTCGATTACTTGTTCGAAGGCTTGGTCAAATGTGACTGAGAATATACCTCTGCGCAGGGTTTTACGCAGACTGCGGCCAATATGGAAGTCGCTGGGTATTACTACACAGCGCGGTGAGGGGCTCCACCAGAGGATAGGCTGGTCTTCGGAAAACCAGGGAAAGATACCTCGGCGATAGGCGGCCAACAACCATTCCGGGGAGAGATCTCCACCAGCTGCGAGGAGTCCATTGGGATCGTCTAGAGCAGTCTGGGTAGAGGGGAAATCTATGTGGTTGTGGTCGAGCCACATTAGGCGGCTTTGGGTATTCCTTGCCACAAACTGTTTCCTGTCCTGGGTCTGAGGAGGCCCGGGTAGCCTTGAGGCTACCCGGGTGAGAAGCAGTTGTTAGGCGTCGAGGAAACGCTCGGCGTCCAGGGCTGCCATACAGCCGGTTCCAGCGGAGGTGACCGCCTGACGGTAGATGTGATCAGACACATCGCCAGCTGCAAACACGCCGGGCACAGATGTCTGAGTGGCGTTACCCTCCAGGCCACTTTGCACGATGATATAGCCGTTATTCATTTCAAGTTGATCTTTAAAGATGTCGGTATTGGGCTTGTGGCCAATCGCGATAAATACACCGGCGGCCTCCAATTCCTTGGTGGAGTCGTCCTGGGTGCTGCGAACGCGCAGGCCGGTTACTCCGTTGTCATCACCAAGAACCTCGTCGAGGGTGTGGTGAAAGCAAAGTTTGATATTGCCGTTTTCCACCTTCTCCATCAGGCGATCCTGAAGGATTTTCTCGGCGCGAAGCTCGTCACGGCGGTGGATCAGGGTAACTTCACTGGCGATATTGGACAGGTATAGGGCCTCTTCTACTGCGGTATTACCACCGCCTACAACGGCTACTTTCTGATCGCGATAGAAGAAACCGTCACAGGTCGCACAGGCACTGACACCACGACCCTGGAAGGCTTCTTCAGACGGTAGGCCCAGGTATTGAGCTGAGGCACCAGTGGCGATGACTAGAGCGTCGCAGGTATAGGTTTCATTGCCCTTCAAAGTGAATGGGCGATTGTTCAGATCTACAGACTCGATGTGATCAAAAATAATCTGGGTGTCGAAGCGCTCGGCGTGTTGTTGCATTTGCACCATCAGATCGGGGCCCTGCAGCTCGGGGGTGCCACCGGGCCAGTTTTCAACTTCTGTAGTGGTGGTCAACTGCCCACCCTGTTGCATACCGGTAATAACAACGGGGTTCAAGTTTGCGCGGGCTGCATAAATGGCTGCTGTGTAGCCTGCGGGGCCAGAACCGAGAATAATCAGTCGATGATGGTTGTTGCTCATGAAACTCTCTTTAAACCTGTCTGTGTGCAAAGTTTACCCAGATAACTGGGAGTCCACCTAGCCGGCCATATTTTGATCAGCCAAAGCTATTAGATTGGCCGATATAATAGGCGATAGTGACAATTCGACGAAATAGTTTGCCTCAATTTATGCCATTGGAAAGTGCTATTTAGATCGCTGCAGTGAGTCGACCCGGTTCTCACTACCCAGAAACGACATCAATAATTGAGAATAATTCATTGTTTTTATTGAATAAATTGCGATTTATTTGATGTGAAGTCCGCCCGGTACGACTTATAAAGTATTTGTATTTGGTCACAAGAGGGCTCGGAGGAGGTGTTTTCATCCTTTTGGTAGTTAGCCAAATTTGGGATGCATAACAACGGCCAAAGGGCGAAGCCATGAGGCAGGGCAGAAAAATAGTACCGTTGAATCTGGGCAGCAATTTGATTGGCCACCCCACATTTACCTTCAGTCTCAGTAATGAAGCACAGGTATTTGTGTCGGAAATCCTGGATGACACCTTCTCCTTGAGGCTTTCTGTCGATTTAGGGCCTGATGGTAGCCATATTGCCAGTTTGCATGGCCCTCCAGATTTAGTGGAGTTGTTCGCATCCCTGAAGCTGCAGGTCAGATGCGATATTGTGGCGGATGGGTACAATGTCCTTTCCCATGATGCTTTAGACGCCTTCGTGGCTTCACCCGAGTCGAAAGCAAAGCTACTCGAAGCGCTGGATCTCAGAGAGGGAAATAAAGTACTGGATTTAATGAGCGGCAGTGGCGCGGTCAGCCAGTTGCTGTTGGAGTATGTTGATAAAAAGTCAATGGGGCTCGCCCTCAGTATGTGCGATACCCACCACTCCCAGCTCAAGCGTATCAACTCAAAAGTGCGTGAAAGGGTTGTCGATGTTACTGTGGGTGATGCCAGGGCATTGCCCTATGAAAAGGAATCTTTTGATGCGGTAGTACTCAAAATGGGGCTGCACGAAGTGCCCCAGTTGGACCAACCGTTGGTAATGAGGAATGTCTTTCGGGTCCTGAAGCGAGGGGGGCGTTTTATTATTTGGCAATTGCTGCCGGCCTCCGGTGTGATACAGGATGTGTTTACAGATATCGTACGAAAAACCAGCATGTTGGCTGGCTGCGAATCTCAAGCATTCAACCGCTACTTCCCCAGGCAGGACCAGATATCCTGGCTGTTTAAAAGTGCTGGGTTCAGAGGGTGTGAGGAAATATTTCAGGCTGAATTCACTTACAGCACCCGAGCAAGCCTGGGTGCCGAGCTGGGTGGAGACTCCAGCAAACTAGAAATACTGAACAACTTTGCCCGCGACAGAGTGCCCCAAGAGATAAGAGATTCGCTGTGTTGGCGGGATACTGGAGAGGATATCTCCCTTAAGATCCCGGCTTGTATATATCGCACATACAAACCAGCATAAATCAAAGATAATTAGGCCATCGAGGAAATCGCTCAAGTAGCGATTTCCGTTTGTTACAAGTACCAGAAAGCAACAACAAAGAATATTGAGGTAAGCCATTGAAGGCCGAAAGCGCAACCGGAGAAAATTCTGAAAAGAGCGGTGCATTGCCGGATTCACTCGTCGCCCGTTTGGTCCGTGAGGGAGCATTAATCTGCCTGCTGGCAGGGGCACTATTAATGGCTATCAGCCTGCTCAGTTACGATTCCCAAGATCCAGGTTGGTCCCATACCGGGCAGGTAGGAAAAATTCACAATGCCATTGGTCCTGCAGGCGCCTGGCTCGCCGATGTCTGCCTTTCTCTATTGGGTTGGATGGCCTATCTGTTTCCCCTGTTGATTGGCTTGCGTGCTTATAAAATCTTACGCGACCGCAATGCACGTTTCCATGCTCCCCTGTTTGCGCTGAGAGTCTTTGGTCTGTTCCTTCTGTTAATTAGTGGTGCCGCTTTGGCGACACTATGTTTTTCTCCCGCTGACGATCCTCTGCCTTTCACCAACGGCGGAATCATTGGAGACGCGCTATCTAGTTCTCTTCAGGGAAGTCTTGGTTATGTTGGTGGGACCATTTTATTGTTGGCGATTTTTGCCATTGGTGTGACGGTATTCACTGGCCTTTCCTGGCTCAAGTTGGCCGAGTCCATTGGTCGTAATGTGTTAGGGCTTATCGCCTGGTTGAGCAGTTACTACAAGCAATGGCGCCTGAAGCGCACAGAACAGCGCGTGGCGCGGGAAGCCATAGTCGTGCGCAAAGCCGCAGTGGAAGAAGAGAAGCAGCGCACCGCCAAGCGAATTCCCCCCAAGATTGAAGCGGCTCCGGTAAAGCCCAAGCAGAGCCCCCGTGCGGCTAAAGAAAAGCAAGGCGAATTATTCAAGGGCGGGCCTGTTACAGGAACATTGCCACCTTTAGGCTTGCTTGATCCTTCTGATCAAAATAAGAAACCGGGCTTTTCCCGGGAATCCCTCGAAGCCCTCTCGCGTTTATTGGAGCTGAAGCTTAAAGATTTTGGTGTGGTAGCCGAAGTTGTATCGGTATTGCCCGGTCCTGTGGTGACCCGCTTTGAGATCCAACCGGCGCCGGGTGTAAAGGTGAGTAAGATTTCAAACTTGGCCAAAGACCTGGCCCGATCTTTGGCGGTAATCAGTGTCCGCGTAGTGGAGGTGATCCCGGGGAAATCGGTGGTGGGTATTGAAATTCCCAATGAAAATCGACAAATGGTACGTCTTAGTGAAGTGCTGTCCGCCGATGTCTATGAGAATGCCAAATCACCCCTGACATTGGCACTTGGGCACGATATTTCCGGCCAACCGGTAGTGGCCGATCTCGCCAAGATGCCCCACCTCCTGGTCGCCGGTACCACTGGATCTGGTAAGTCTGTGGGCATCAATGTGATGTTGCTCAGCCTTTTGTACAAGTCTACTCCGGATGAGGTTCGCCTGATCTTGGTGGATCCGAAGATGTTGGAGCTATCGGTGTACGAGGGTATTCCCCACTTACTCACCCCGGTGATCACCGATATGAACGATGCGGCCAATGGTTTGCGTTGGTGTGTGGGCGAGATGGAGCGCCGTTATAAATTGATGGCGGCGATGGGAGTGCGTAATCTAGCGGGCTTTAATCGCAAGATAAAAGAGGCAGAGGAAGCTGGTGAGCCGATTTTAGATCCACTGTGGGAACCGGATCCTGCTTCCAGCGTTCCGGCTGAAGAGCAAACCGCTCCTGCACTTAAGGCACTGCCCGCAATCGTGGTTGTTATTGATGAATTTGCCGACATGATGATGATCGTTGGCAAGAAGGTGGAGCAGCTGATTGCCCGTATCGCACAGAAAGCCCGTGCTGCGGGGATTCATTTGCTGTTAGCTACTCAACGACCCTCAGTGGATGTGATTACCGGATTGATCAAGGCCAATGTGCCTACTCGTATCGGTTTCCAGGTTTCTTCCAAGGTGGATTCCCGCACAATCCTAGACCAGGGCGGTGCCGAACAGCTGCTCGGTCACGGCGATATGCTCTACCTCCCTCCGGGCAGTGGGGTACCAGTGCGGGTTCATGGCGCCTTTGTGGACGATCATGAAGTGCATAAAGTTGTCGCGGACTGGACACGGCGCGGAGAACCCGAATATATCGACGGCATTGTTGATGACAGCAACAACAGCATTCCAGTGCCTGGCCTGCAGTCTGAGGGCGGTGATGAAGATGACCCTGAGGCTGATGCTCTTTACGATGAAGCGGTTGCCTTTGTCACGAAATCACGCAAAGCGTCCATCTCTTCAGTTCAGCGCCAGCTTCGCATCGGCTACAATCGCGCCGCGCGAATTATCGATGCCATGGAGGCTGCCGGAGTTGTTTCACCGGCGGGGCATAATGGCAACCGTGAGGTACTGGCTCCGCCTCCAGCCTAAATAAAGAGGGGCGGCGCCATCCATAGTTAAGCTGCGGTTCACTTCCCGCTGACTAATCTTTAGGGAAATCAACATACTGGAAATCGATGATGAAGAATATTCTGCGCAACTTCCTGCTGGTATTGACCGTTGCGAGCAGTGCAGTCTGGGCCGATGCTACAGAAGAACTCGGCAAACTCCTGCAACCGTTGTCTTCCCTTTCCGGAAACTTTAAGCAAACGCTGATTGATGAGCGCGGTAAGGTATCTCAAAAAAGCAATGGTAGTTTTTCAGTACAGCGGCCAGGCAAGTTGCGCTGGAAAACCGGCGAGCCATACGCCCAGTTATTGGTAACGAATAATAAAACCCTTTGGCTCTATGATCCGGATCTTGAGCAGGTCACTATACGTCCGGTGGATGAGCGTATGAAAGAGACCCCAGCTTTACTACTCGGCGGTAAGGTTGAGGATATTCGTAAATCATTCGATGTGGCTTTAAAGGACGGTATTTATCAGCTGACGCCAAAAAACCCAAAGGCGCCGTTCAAGTCTATGGAAATCCGCTTTGCTAAAAATGGTCTGCCATCTGCTATGAAAGTGCGCGACAGCATGGGGCAGAGCACGGAGATTGTTTTCAACAGTTTGAAAGCAAACCCGAAACTTTCCGAGTCCATCTTTAATTTCAAGCCGCCCGCTGGTACAGACATAATCAAAGATGAGTGACCTGTTTCTAACCCCGCAACGGCATCAGCCGCTGGCCGCAAGAATGCGGCCGAATTCTCTGGCCCACTATGTGGGCCAATCGCATTTATTGGGAAAGGGAAAGCCGTTGCGGGAAGCGGTTGAGCGCGGCCAGTTACACTCAATGATCCTGTGGGGACCACCAGGAGTCGGCAAAACCACATTTGCTCGGCTGTTAGCTGAGGAGTGTGATGCGCGCTTTGCTACCCTTTCAGCGGTGTTGGCGGGGGTGAAGGATATTCGGCAGGCAGTGGCAGAGGCCGAGCAACAGCGCATGCAATCAGGCCGCAATACCATTCTTTTTGTCGACGAAGTACATCGTTTTAATAAGGCGCAGCAGGATGCCTTCTTGCCCTATGTAGAAGAGGGCACGGTGACTTTTGTTGGCGCTACTACCGAAAATCCGGCTTTTGAGCTGAACAACGCCCTCCTATCCCGCTGCCGTGTGTATCTACTGCGCAGTATTCCCGAAGAAGATCTAATCGGGCTGCTTGGGTATGCTCAGCAGACGGATGATCAACTGCGCGAGCGCAATGTTTATATCCCAAAAGAAGTTTTGGCTAAAATTGCCCGCGCGGCCGATGGGGATGCGCGCAGTGCCCTGAACCTGCTGGAAGTCGCCTGCGATTTGGCCAGGGAGGAGGGTGGTAGGTTGCTGGTCGATGAGGATGTGCTCAGTGAAGTACTCAGCGCTGACGTGCGTCGATTTGACAAGGGCGGTGATTATTTTTATGACCAAATTTCCGCCATGCATAAATCGGTACGGGGTTCCGACCCCGATGCCGCGCTTTATTGGTTTGTGCGCATGCTCGATGGTGGTTGTGATCCCTTATATGTCGCCCGCCGGGTAGTGCGAATGGCCAGTGAAGATATTGGCAATGCCGACCCGCGAGCATTGCAATTGGCTCTTAATGCCTGGGATGTACAGGAGCGTCTCGGTAGTCCCGAAGGAGAGCTGGCCATTGCGCAGGCAATTACCTATCTTGCTGTCGCGGCGAAAAGTAACGCAGTTTATAGCGCTTATAAGCGCGCAGTGGCGGATGTGCGCCGTGATCCCAGCTACGAGGTGCCGGTGCATCTGCGCAATGCCCCCACGAAGTTGGCGAAAAGTTTGTCGCATGGGGCCGAGTACCGCTATGCCCACGACGAGCCAGATGCTTTCGCAGCCGGGGAAAACTACTTCCCTGAAGAAATTGCGGATAGAGAGTATTACCAGCCGGTTCCCCGTGGGCTGGAGTTAAAAATTTCCGAAAAGTTGCAAGTGTTGCGCCGGCTTAACAGTGAGAGTGAGCAGCAACGTTATAAGAAGAAACCGTAAGGATTTAAGGTAAAAGACCATGCAGTGGCTGGCCATCGCCATAGGTGGTGCCTTGGGGGCAATACTTCGTCACCAGATAAGCGTCTGGAGCTATCCGGTATTCAGTGGGAAGTTCCCGCTGGGTACGTTGATCGTGAATGTGCTTGGATCATTTCTGATTGGCATCGCCTACATTTTGATCACCCATAGAGCAATGCTCGGAGAGGAGTGGCGCCTGCTAATCATGACAGGAATGTTCGGTGCACTGACCACCTTTTCCACTTTCTCCCTAGAAAGCTTGATACTGTGGCACAATGGCCAACCTTTGATGGCTCTTGGCTATATTGTCGGCAGTCTCATTTGCTGTCTGGCGGCCACGGGAGCCGCGGTCGCCCTAGCGACGCGTTATTTTTAACCAATATTTATTTTAATTCTGTTGTAGGAGCCTGATTACAGGCGAACTGGAAACGATGCTCGATCCCAAACTGATTCGCACGGATATGGACCAAGTGGCCGCGGCCCTGAAAAAACGCGGTGTGGAACTGGATACTGCCAAACTGGAAGCCCTCGAGGAGCGCCGTAAAGAGCTGCAGGTGCGCACCGAGAGTTTGCAAAACGAGCGCAATAGCAAGTCGAAAAATATCGGGCGAGCTAAGGCCTCCGGAGAAGATATTGCTCCGCTGCTCAAAGAAGTCGAGTCCCTCGGGGGCGAGTTACAAAATGCCAAGCAGGCGCTGTCTGAGTTGCAGAAAGAGCTGGATGCGATTCTGTCCGCAATTCCCAACCTGCCGGATGCTTCGGTGCCCGAAGGCGAGAGCGAAGATGACAATGTGGAAGTACGTCGCTGGGGGCAGCCCCGTAGCTTCGATTTTGAGATCAAAGATCATGTAGATCTCGGCTCCCAGCTCGGCGGTCTCGATTTTGAGATGGCGGTAAAACTTACCGGATCGCGCTTTGCTGTGATGTCCGGTGAAGTAGCACGTTTACACCGTGCTCTCGCCCAATTCATGCTCGATACGCACATTGAGGAGCATGGTTATAAAGAAACTAACGTACCGGTGGTCGTCAATGGTGACTCCCTGTATGGAACCTCGCAGCTGCCAAAGTTCGAGGAGGATCTGTTTAAGCTGACCGATGAGCGTGGCTTCTATCTGATTCCGACAGCAGAAGTGCCTCTTACTAATATGTATCGCGATCATATTGTCGAGGACAGTAATTCTTTGCCGCACAAGCTGGTCGCGCATACAACCTGCTTCCGTTCTGAGGCCGGTTCACACGGCCGCGACACTCGCGGCATGATTCGCCAGCACCAGTTTGAAAAAGTGGAATTGGTGTGGGCGGCGCGCCCGGACCAGTCCGAGGAAGCGCTGGAGACCCTTACCAAAAATGCTGAGGCGATCCTGCAAAAGCTGAACCTGCCTTACCGCACTGTAGTGTTGTGTGGTGGTGATATTGGTTTCGCTGCGCGCAAGACTTACGATATCGAAGTCTGGATTCCCTCTCAGGACAAGTACCGCGAAATCTCTTCCTGCTCCCTTGTGGGTGACTTCCAGGCTCGCCGTATGAAGGCGCGTTGGCGCAACCCGGAAACCGGCAAGCCGGAATTGTTACACACACTGAATGGCTCCGGCTTGGCAGTAGGGCGCACCTTGATTGCAGTGCTGGAAAACTACCAACGCGAGGATGGCAGTATCGAGGTCCCTGAAGCGCTGCGCCCCTATATGCGTGGTCAGGAAGTAATCTCTGCTGCCTGAGCGCAGTGACTTAAAAGGGCGAACGTTATGTTCGCCTTTTTTCTTTTCTGGGTAAAATACTACCCGACTGCTTGTTTGATGGATTAATCAGTGCGTTATCTCCCTCTTGCATTCGATGTAAAAAATCGCCCCAGCTTAATCGTTGGCGGAGGCTCCATTGCCACACGAAAGGCCCGCTTACTGCAAAAGGCGGGGGCTCGGATTCTGGTGGTATCCCCGGATATCACGGAAGAATTACACCGGATTGTGGTTGACTCTGATGGAGAGTGGCATCGGGTAACATATTCTAATGAGCATTTGGATCTAGCCGATTTGGTGATTGCGGCAACGAGCAGCTCTGAGGTCAATGGCTGTGTATCCAGGGATGCGCAGAGGCGCCGCTTGCCGGTAAATGCAGTGGATGCTCCGGAATTGTGCACTTTTACTTTCCCTGCAATTGTCGAACGTGGCGATCTATCCATCGGGATCAGTAGTGGTGGTGTGGCCCCAGTTCTCGCCCGCCGCATTCGCGCCCAGCTTGAGGCATTGCTTTCCCCTGGGCTCGCATCACTGGTTGATTTCGCTTCGCGTATGCGCTCACAGGTGAAGCAGGCGTTGCCGGAGGCGCGGCGTAAGAATTTTTGGGAATGGGTCTTTGCTGGGCCTGTTGCCCGTCGGGTGGAAGCGGGTCAGCTGGCAGATGCTGAGAGGGAATTCTTGGGCGCGTTGCAAGATTGGCAGGGGAGCCCCAACCCGCTTGGAGAAGTTTATTTGGTTGGGGGTGGCCCCGGAGATCCCGATTTATTAACTTTCCGCGCGTTGCGACTAATGCAGCAAGCGGATGTGGTGCTGTACGACCGCCTGGTTTCTCCAGAAGTTATGGACTTAGTCCGAAGAGATGCCGAGCGTATTTATGTCGGCAAAAAAAAGGCATTTCATGCCGTACCCCAGGATGATATCAACCAGTTACTGGTTGATCTGGCCAGGCAGGGAAAGAAAGTTCTGCGCCTGAAAGGTGGTGATCCCTTTATTTTTGGGCGTGGTGGAGAGGAGATCGACAAACTGGCCGACGCCTCAATTCCTTTTCAGGTGGTACCGGGAATAACCGCTGCAGCGGGGTGTGCCAGCTATGCGGGGATTCCGCTGACTCATCGAGATCATGCGCAGTCGGTACGTTTTATTACGGGCCATCTAAAAGAAGGTAGTCTCGACCTGCCATGGAATGAGCTGGCTTCCGGTAGCCAAACCCTGGTTTTTTATATGGGATTAACGGGCCTGCAAACAATATGTACAGAGCTGGTTCAGCATGGCCTACCGACAGCCACGCCGGCGGCGCTGATTGAAAAAGGCACTACCAAGGCACAAAGGGTGATCATCGGTGATCTCAATACGCTTCCCGCTCTTGCCCAAGAAAAGGCTGTACGGGCGCCTACGCTCACCATTATTGGTGGTGTGGTGGGGTTACATAAAAAACTCAGCTGGTACCAATCCAGCGAGCGCTAAATGGGCTTTGGCAGGCTAATTACTATTGTACAGGCCTGAAACTACCTAGGTAAGACCTATACTGAGAGGGTCTTTCCGTCAGGTATTTGTGTCATGCTGCTGACGATAATTTGCTTTTATTGCACTAATTTTGTGCGATTCTTTCTTCCGCAACAGCCCGAGTTTCCACAAATTGGCCTATTAAGTCACGACTCCCGCCGCTATAGATACCAATATCGCCAAAAGAAGGCGTTGGTACGCTGGCTATGGATAGGGGTTTCTCTGGTTATGCTGTGCTTTCCACTTTTACCTTTAGTAGTTGGCCTAGCTTTTTTTACCACCTTCCTGTCATTCGCTATTCTGGATGAGACTGCCTAATGTCTGTTTCCAATGGTTAATCTAAAAATCCTGTCATGAGCATTAGCGGCACAGGCTTGTGCCGCAGCGAGTGTGGGTGGGGATAGGCCTGAATAAATTTTTTATCAGTATTTTCAGTAAAGTTACGGCAGTTATTGCAGCCTGAGCAGATAGCGGCTCTCCCCCTCAATAAAAGGGGAGGGGTTCCCCTCGACCCAATCTTCGTGGCCTTTGTCAAAAAACGGGGATAATGGGTGACTGCTTTGCCCTGTAGCCATATGAAAAATACCCTGCTCTTCGCGCCCAGGGGAAATAACCATTCGCTCTGAGGCACCATGGTTTGGAGATTGAATGCGGGGCATATGGGTGTCTCCTGACAATTGGTCCTTGGGCATGGCGGTAAACCAATCTATGGCCGAGACTGCTTTTGCCAATGGGTGTCGAATGGAAGCCGTGTTTTGCTCACCCCAGGTTTGCTCTAGTAGTGGGAGCCCGCCTATCGACATCTTATCCAGTACTTGGTTAAGTGCAGATAGCTTCAGAGCTGTCCAAGACTCAAAGTCGGGATTCAGTAAATGCTGTGGCTCTTCTTGCGCAAGGGCCCAGATCGGATACTCAAATTGACGTTTTAACTGGCCGAAGGAAAAGTTCGGTTGGGTTTTTCGCATAAAAGTAAGAATGGGGGCGGTACTCAGCTCCATAAACTTTAAACGATAGTTACGTATAATCCGGTACCCAACCGAATTAGTGCTGGCGTGTCCACCCCAGTCGCGAACGAGTTGATAGGCTTCTTTATAGCCTTCTCGGTCATGTAGAAGTTCTGAGAGATGTTGCTGCCATCGCTGAAAAAAGATAGCGCGATCATCCAGCTGTATATCCAATAGCGCTCGCTCATTAAATTGTTGGCGGGCAAGCAGGCTGTCGCGAATTTGCTGCTGTCGGGCACCGAGAGCATAGCCATGGTCGCCCATTATTGTTAGCCAGTCACCGCTCAGGATGCGGGCATTAGCGCTCCAAAGGCGGTGGTTGTCAGGGTTGTAAATTCGCGGTTGTTCCTCCTTCGTAAGATATCCGTTCCAGTAAATAGCCCCACCGGCCCAACTTACTGAACGGCTGCCATCAAAGCCAATACGCTTGGGAATGGGTCCAGCGATTGTCCAGCCAATATTGCCTTCTTTATCGCCTACAACAAAATTCTGGTGAGGAATACCGATGTCTGGGCCCAGGTCTAATGCCTCGCTGGCGGAGGTAATAGATTCCATCCGCAGCAAGTTCATATTGCCACCGGAAATATCGTGGGCAACCCAGCGGTAGGCGAGGGGGGTTCCCCGGTGGTCTTTACCGATAACAGGTCCCCAGACGGTTTTTTCTACTGCTATGGTTTCATCTTTGGCACCTTTTACTTTTATGGTTTCCTGTTCGATAGAGAGATCTCGCCAGCCATCCGGGGTCAGATACTGGGTTCCATCAGAGTTTAATTCCAGTGGGATAAGGTCACCCCAATCCGCTCCGGTATTGGTAAAGCCCCAGGCAACTGCGCCATTACTACCTGCTACCACAATTGGGCCCCCGGGCAGGGTCACACCGCGGATACTTCTTTCAGTTCCTGGAATATTCCAGCCGGCGCGAAACCAGATATTGGGTACAGCCAGTCCCAGGTGCATGTCGTTCGCGAGTATGGCACCACCATGTTCTGTTAAAGCCCCCCCAACAACCCAATTGTTACTACCGTAAACTTTGTCATCACTCTGCATGGCTTGATAGGTAATGGGATCGCTTGTATCCAGTAATGAAGAGATAGGTGTTTCTGGAATATTATCGAGAGATTCCGCTTCGCCAATTAGAGGGGCATCCCAAATACCTCCGGCGGGAAAGAAGAAAGCATAGAGATCTTGGGGTAACAGATCTGCTAAGGCGGTATCGCGCCGCTCAAACTTGCCCTCTTCACTTTGCAATGTTAAGTACATGCTAAAGGTTGCCAGCAGGCTGTCTGCTGCGTTCCATGGCCTGGGCTCTTGCCCCAGAAGCAAATACTCCCAGGGTTTAGCGTTCAGATACTGCAGGCCAAAATTTACCCCTTGAACATAGTGGTTGAGAAGTTGGCGCTGGTCTTCAGGCATAGCCGCAATATTCCTCTCTGCCCGCTTGCGAAACTGGTGTCTACGGACCTTTTTATCTTTCTTTAGTGCGGCGGCTCCTACCAATTCAGACAGCTCACCGGCGGAGCTTCGGCGCAACAGGTCCATCTGGAAAAAGCGCTCCTGGGCATGTAAAAAGCCCAGGGCAAAAGCGCTGCTATTGCGGTCATCGGATTGAATGATTACTACACCCTGCTTATCCCGGTGAATTAATGCGGGTTCTAGTAGTTGCCCTGTGACAATACTTCCTTCGAGTGATGGCAGGCTTTGTCGCCACCAACCCCAGACTGCGAGAAGAGCAATTGCGATGAGTGCCGAAATTACAACGAGTAAGGGCAATACACGACTTTTTAAATAAGACGAACGCACCATAGTTTTTCCCGTATAGCGGTTAATGAAATGGACGTTGGTAAAATCGGACCCTATAGAATCCGTAAATATATAAGTTACTAGAGAACACACCTTAGTAACTTTTCGTGACGATAATAGAAAGCTATTTTCGCCGATTAACCTGTCTTTTCGCGCAATCCTTCACAAAACTGACCAGTCATAAGAAAAAGGTCATGTCGGGGTTTTAAATCCAAAAAGGCGACCGTAAGATGGCGTGGAATAACAAAAATAAAAAACCAATACATCACGCTGTATAACAATAAATGCGAGGACGCGATGATGCACGATGTTGGTAGCACCGTAAAAAACCGTCAATTTAACCTCTCTATCCTCTCCGGCGCTATTGCCTTCTTTACAGCTGTGAGCGCTAATGTTCAAGCTGCAGAAATTGAAGAAGTTGTAGTTACGGCACAAAAGCGAGCGGAAAACCTGCAGGAAGTACCGATCGCGATTTCCGCATTTACTGGGGAAAATATAAAAGAGTCGGGTGTCAAAAATCTCACGGATCTGGGCCGGTATACGCCTGGTGTCGAGATGCACAATGATACCGCTTTGCAGCCAACATACAGTATCCGCGGTATTCAAACCAACGATTGGACCGTGGGATCCGATCCGGCCGTTGCTGTTTATGTGGACGGTGTCTACACCGGTCGCGGTGCGGGCGCCGAAATTCCCCTGACGGATATAGAAAGAGTGGAGGTTCTGAAAGGCCCACAAGGTACGCTTTTTGGGCGTAACGCTACGGGTGGGGCCATTCATATTATTACCACCAAGCCTCAGGCAGATAATACCGTCGAGCTAAATCTCACCGCTGGTAATTATGGCCGCCAGTCCTCCGATCTGCTTCTCAATCGCCAGCTAACCGATACGCTTTCCGCTCGTTTCTCCGCATCCACTAACCGCCGAGACCCCTTTGCGGATAATTTGGCGGGTGGTTTTTCAGTAGGTGATCAGGATACCCAGACCTACCGGGCATCTGTTCTGTGGGAGCCTGCGGAAGATATTGAGGTGCTGTGGCGGGCAGACTATGGCGTAATGGATCAGGGTAGTGCGTTGCGCACAACTATTGTGCCCAGCCTAAAAGAGGGAACCGATGTATTCGGGGACTACGCTCTGGATACACCAACCATTGAAGATCGAGATTCTTTCGGCACTTCCCTGACTGTTAGCAAAGAGTTCGATAACTTTACCCTTACCTCGATCACGGCTTATCGAAAGTTTGATGCGCACCTGCAGCAGGACGAGGATGGCACAGCCAATCCTGACCATATGTTTGGGTCTGCGAATACAGATGACCAAAGCCAGTTCTCGCAGGAATTTCGCCTCAACGGCGCTACCGACTCGATTAAGTGGACTCTGGGAGCCTCATACTCCCAAGAGGAGTTGGACCACACAACTTACGCTTATTTCACTACCGGTTCTGTTGAATCTTTTGCCGTTTACGAAGGTATCAAAGAGAGTTTTCCAGAATTGACCCAAACAGAGCAGGAAGACCTGGCGGTTATGAATCGGCAGTTATTGCAGTCGATGGGGCTGGAAGGCGTTGCCAGTGCGACTTTTGTCTATGACTTGATGTTGCAAAGTGGCCAGGTGGATGCGTTACTTCATGCGCTAGGAGCGCCGGTAAGTGGCAGTATGCTCAGGGCGGATCAGGTTGTAGAGCAGATGATGGCAGGCTTCCAGCCCTGGATAGCTTCTGATGCCCCTTGGAACGAGAGTGTGCGCAACACTGGTGATTATCGCTCTACAGCGCTCTATGGCGATATGACCTGGAGTATCACCGACAAAATGGATCTGACGGTCGGTGCCCGCTACACCTACGATAAGAAAGATTTCACTATTCAAACCGCCTATGGCAACAGTATCCCGCTGTCATTGTCTGGCGGAGACGTGGATCTCCTAGATGAAAATGGCAATAAAGTCGGCAGTATCACACTGCCAACAGTTGACCTGGGCTCACAGCTTTTTGGCATCGCCTTTTATAACAATGGTCAAACAGAGTTAAATTCCAAGCTGAGTGATAGCTGGAGTGATATTTCCGGCCGCATTGTGCTCGACTATCGCTGGACTGATGAGATGATGACCTTTATCTCCTTGGCGGATGGTTTTAAGGCCGGCGGATTTAACAGCCTTAACTTTGGTCCAGGTGTGGAATCCTCATTTGATCAGGAAGATGTCGTCAATTTGGAAGTGGGGCTTAAGAGTAGCCTGTTTGATAACCGCGTGCGTCTAAATGCGTCTGTATACACCT
The DNA here is from genome assembly GCF_052467705.1 of Microbulbifer mixtoriginis (SeqCode). Lineage (NCBI taxonomy): Bacteria > Pseudomonadati > Pseudomonadota > Gammaproteobacteria > Cellvibrionales > Microbulbiferaceae > Microbulbifer > Microbulbifer mixtoriginis (SeqCode). The sequence goes on along the minus strand of NZ_CP174322.1, from coordinate 2,899,716 downwards.
ATGAGTATAAAAACCTTCAGGAGTTGGATCTGGTCGGTTACCCAATCCCCAGCTACAACCTGAGAAATGCCGACGCTGAGGGGACCGGTGCCGAGATAGAAGTGCAGTGGGCCGCTACCGATAGTCTGTTCATTGCCGGTAATTATTCATACTTGGACACTGAATTCACAGACTACCAAATTATTACGGCTATTGGTGAAACCGAGGAAGACTCCAAGGTTGGTCAGGCCAGGGTTTCCACTCCCGAAAGTAAGCTCAACCTGATGGCTGAGTACACAGTGGATTTAGCTTCAGGTGGAGAGTTTGTATTCCGTGGAGATTATAACTGGACGGATGAGCGCATCGGCTCCATCACCGATAGAACCCGCATCGTGGATGATTATCAGTTATTTAATCTGCGTGCTGCTTGGAATAGCGCATCGGATAACTATTCAGTAGCCCTTTGGGTGCAGAACTTAACCGATGAGGAAATCGCTGGGGGTTATGGTGGCACTGGTGCTGCGATCGGGGCGAGCCCGGCATGGCGTTTTATGCCGAGAATGTATGGCGCAGATTTTACTGCACGATTTTAATTCATTATTCATGTCAGCATGACGAGAGTGTGGGCCGGTTATCCGGCCCTTTTTTTTGCATGAGTTTTTCTTAATTGAATAAAGTGGCGTGGATTAGGTCGTGTAGTTCTGCAAGCTCTTAGGAATACGCCTAAAACTGCGTATGATGATTTCAATAGAACTGAATTCTATCGTAGTTGATAATTGATATGACAATATTTGCAGGTGAAGTATCTCTGGAAGAGTTACAGCAGCGGGTTCTTTTAGCTTATCAAAGGGTGCGGGGAGAGACAGAGTGTCTTGCTGCACCTTTATCTGTCGAGGATATGCAGCTGCAGTCGATGCCGGATGCGAGCCCAACCAAGTGGCACCTGGCGCACACCAGCTGGTTTTTTGAAACATTCTTACTCGCTCCTTACCTCCCCAATTACCAGCTCTTTGACCCACATTTTCACCATCTTTTTAATTCCTACTACAACAGTTTGGGTACCCCATACTCCAGACCGCAAAGGGGGGTAATCTCCAGGCCTGGAATTGAGCGCATCTACGCCTATCGCCAGTCTGTAGATACGGCAATAGAACAGCTGTTAGATATAGCCCCCATTACTTCAACCATTAGTGCTTTGCTGGATCTTGGCCTCAATCATGAGCAGCAACACCAGGAATTACTGCTGACTGATATCAAGCATGCTCTATCGATGAATCCAATGGCACCTGCTTATTGTGATAATACTCACGAAGAAGAAGCTGAGAGTGTTGCTGCACTTTGCTGGCTGGAAATACCCGGCGGATTCTATGGTATCGGTAGTGATGGGGAGGATTTCTTTTTTGATAATGAAGGGCCTGTACACCAACAGTTTCTGCCCGACTTTTCAATTGCTTCACGTTTAGTCAGTAACGCTGAATATCTGGAGTTTATTGAGGATGGAGGCTATCAACAGCATCGCCTGTGGTTGTCGGATGGTTGGTCACTGGTGCAAAAGAACGATCAGAAACATCCTTTGTATTGGCGTGAAACGAAGGATGGTTGGCAGCAATATACGTTACATGGGTTACAACCGCTGAATGGTTTTGAACCTGTGCATCACCTTTCGTTTTATGAGGCGGATGCCTTTGCTACCTGGGCCGGTAAAAGACTGCCAACAGAATTTGAGTGGGAGGCAGCGGCTTGTCACTTGCGACAAGTAAATCAGCTTGCCAGTGCAAACTTGTTGGAAAAACGTAATCTGAAGCCCTTGGCGGCTCAAAATGGCCATACCCAGTTCTTGGGGGATCTGTGGGAATGGACTTCTAGTGCTTATTTGCCATACCACGGTTTTAAGGCCCACAAGGATGCAGTTGGCGAGTACAACGGCAAATTCATGTGTAACCAGAAGGTCTTGCGCGGAGGATCCTTCGCAACCCCGTCTGATCATATCAGAATCAGTTACAGGAATTTCTTTTATCCACATCAAGCGTGGCAATTTACCGGTGTCCGATTGGCAGGAGACTAAAGTGAAAGCAGCCGTATCGTCAGTTATTGAGAATCAACTCCAGAATAATGAATTCCTGGGGGATGTTTTGGAGGGGTTAGGGAGAAAAAGAAAGACATTGCCCTGCAAATACTTATACGATGAAGTTGGTTCACGCCTGTTTGAGGAAATCTGCGATTCACAAGATTACTACCTGACCCGAAATGAGGCGGATATATTTACATCCTATCGGGATGAAATTGCTAAAAAATTTGGACCTGAAACACTGCTGATAGAGCCAGGTGCAGGGAATTGTGAGAAGGTAGAAGAGCTTCTTGATGCTATGGATTCCCCCAGGGGCTACTGCCCAATAGATATTTCTCCCGAGATTTTACTGGAGGCAGAAAAACGGATCAAAAAGAGTTTGCCGGAAGTTCAGGTGTGGAGTGAGGTGGGTGATTTTTCCCAATCTGAGGTATGGAATAAGCTTATTCATGTTTCCTCAAGAAAAAAAGTTATCTTTTTTCCGGGGTCCACAATAGGAAATTTTGAGCCATTGGAGGCGGAGCGCCTATTGAAGTTGTTTGCCTCGAATCTTGGTGCTGGCGATGGCTTGTTGATTGGTACAGACCTGGTCAAGGATTCTGTGATTTTAGAGCGAGCCTATAACGATAGTGATCACGTTACTGAGCGGTTTAATCTGAACCTTCTGCAAAGGATCAATGTTGAGCTAGGAGCAAACTTTGATCTTTCTCTATTCGCGCATCGAGCATTTTACCACCCGTTGCGTCAGCGAGTGGAAATGCACTTGGTTTGTCTTAAAAACCACAGTGTTTCTATAGCGGATACATGTATAGACTTTATTGAAGGGGAAACAATCCATACTGAAAATAGTCACAAGTATTCAATTGCTGGATTCAAGAGTTTACTGGCCCACAGTGGATTTGAGTCCGTTTGCTTTTGGCAGGATTCTGCTAAGACTTATGTGATTCATTACGCTCAGGCTATTTAAAATTTGAATAAAGAGGTGGCAGTTGAAAAGGATTTTTTTATTGCTTCTATTTGCTATCGCACTAGTTGGTGGTGCTGTCGCAGAAAGCGGTGATGACGCTGCGGAACTTATTGTTTATAAGCATCCTTTATGTTTTTGCTGTAAAAAATGGATGGCGCACCTAAAGGAAAAGGACTTCACGGCCACCTCTGTTTTTAAAGTGAATATGCAGGAGGTTAAACGTAAATGGGGTATTCCTAGAGGAATGGAAGGCTGCCACACAGCGGTATGGCGCGATCAGTATGTTTTTGAGGGGCATGTTCCGGCTACTTATATCCAGAATTTTCTGGCCTCACCGCCAGAGGGTAGTGTGGGGCTAATAGTTTCAGGGATGCCGGTTGGGAGCCCTGGAATGGAAGATGGTGAAAAATTCGAACCTTATAATATCTATTTGTTGCTCCAAAATGGCGATTACCGTTTATACGCGCGTATAGAGAAACCTAAAAAAGCTTAAGTATATCTAAATGGCTTCTTTATGACTCACTACTGTAGGTTTTGTTGCTGTTTACTGCCAGGATGCATACCAAAGAATCCAGATATAACTTATCAGTACGCTTATAAAACTGACTGGCAGCATCAGGTAAAAGAATTGCCAAAAATTAAAAGGCTTTACCCCGAATTTCTCTGCCTGCTGTAGCACGATAACATTACTAGCCGCGCTAATAATAAACAGGTTGCCGGCAACTGTAGATATTGCGGAAAGCATCATTAAGGTTTGGGGGTCACGTTGATGCAAAAGGTTAAGGTAGATCTCTACTACAGGTACATTGGAGAATAGCTGGCTTGCAAAGAAGCTGACAAAAGCTACGGTCTCTGGTTCTGCTAAATCAATATTGCCCATTTTCAGGAAGTGCTGGAGAGAGCCAGATTGTAGCAGTGATCCGGTTACAACAAACATAGAAACAAAGAAAAAAAGAGTAGGCCAGTCTACCTCTCTTAATATCCGTCTGCGTTCATGGCTGGCCAAATATATCGGCAAGCAAGCGGCTAGCCCGATTTGCCCAATACTTGGGTGATATATGCCATCCACGTTGTGTAGGATACTGGCAAGGACAATAAAGATTAATAATAGGGCTGCAGATAAAAGTGCCGGCCACTTTTGCGTAACCTTTTTCGTCTCCCTGTACTCTTTACTAGCTTCGTAATTGATTATATCGCTGGTTTTGAAAAAACGTTTCAGCCATAGCATGGACAGAAACATAGTGACGATAGCGGGTACAAGAGTCCACTGGGCAAAAACGACAAACATATTGTCGAAGTTCCCGGCGTTGGCAATCAGTATGTTTTGGGGATTGCCTACGGGGGATACCATGCTGCCAATTGTGACTGTTGCACAGAGTGTAATCAGGAGTGGAATCAGTCCCCATTTCATATTCCGCGCAAGTACAATTGCAATGGGTACACCGATTACAGCAGCGGCATCATTGGTAAGAAGGGCTGCACAAATTGCCATTACGAGGATATAACTTGTTAATACAAGACTTGGATGCTTGATTGAAAGAATCCGGTGGCTGATTTGTGCGGATATCCCTGTGTCGTACAGGGCTGAGGCAATAGAGAAGACCGAGAATAAATATAATATCAGATCCCAATCTATGGCCCAGAAAGCCTCTCTAAAGGTAATTTGACGCATGAGCAGTAAAGCGATCGCACCAAGGGTCATAATATGCCAGATGCGAATCGAGGAGGGGAGCCACTGCCGGGCAGCAATCATTAAGAAGATGATCGCCGATACTATCAGGCTAAGGGACATTGGCGCAGCCTCGGATGTCGTCTCTGCTTACTGCTACTCTAAAAATCATTCTCCGCTTCTTTTACTTGGTGTCAGGGCATCCACCTGGGCTGATAAATCCCACAATAAGACTTATCTATGAGTTTAAACAAGCCTCTTCTTTTTACGAACTTCTTCGCGGGAGATGTGGTTGCAGGTTTAGGTCCTTATTTGGCGATATACCTGTTGTCAGCTATGCACTGGAAGCCAGGGGATATTGGCATTGTTTTAGCTATTGGTGGCATCACCACGGTTTTATTACAAACACCCGCAGGGGCTTTTATCGATAGCACCCGCTTTAAGCGTATGCTAATAGCAACTTGCGGAATCATTATTGCGATTGTCTCTATCGCTATTGTTGCACTGGCCAATCACAAACCTGTCATTTATGGCTCCCAGGTGTTAATGGGGGCGGCTATTGCTTTCGTGGCTCCCTCTATTGCAGCCATTACTCTGGGAGTTTGTAGTGATAAGACTTTTACATTACAGACAAGTGCTAACCAGGCGGCCAATCATGCGGGCAATGTATTTGCTGCGGCGATTGCTGGAATTGTAGCGCTAACGATCGCTGCGGAAGGGGTTTTCTGGTTGATGGCCGTTATGGGCGTATTAATGGCTATCTCAGTTGGATTTATTCCTGCTCATTCAATTGATCATATTCGAGCACGGGGAGGTGAACGGCGCGATGTTTCGGGAAAAAGGGAGCCTGCCGGTTTTTCTGTATTGCTTACCGATAAACGCCTGATCGCTTTGGCTGTGAGTGTTTTTCTATTCCATTTTGGCAATGCGGCTATGTTGCCTCTGGTCAGCCAGAAGCTGTCACTCAATTCGAATGTGAACCAGGCCATTGCTTTTACCTCTGCCTGCATAATTGCTGCGCAATTTTGGATGATGTTGATGTCACTAATGTGTGCAGCCAAAGCCGATGCCTGGGGACGTAAAGTTATCTTTATGATCGGTTTTTGTATTAACCCAATTCGTGCGCTCTTGTTTATGTCTACAGATAACCCTTTCTTTTTAGTGGCTATACAGTCGTTAGACGGTGTGGCCAACGGCATCTTTGGGGTGATCATCATTCTGATGTGCGCCGATCTTACTAAGGGTACAGGACGCTTCAACATTACTCAGGGCGCCATGGCTGCTTTAGTCGGAATTGGTTCTGCCTGCAGTAATTTCTCGGCAGAATATGTTGTTCAGTACTTCGGGTATAACGCCGCGTTCTTATCGCTGGCGGGGATTGCCACTATTGCCGCAACCTTCTTTCTGATCTTCGTGCCTGAAACGATGTCCAAAACTAAGGTTCAACTGCAGTAATAACACACGATACCCGTCGCCTATCCCAACATATGTCCTCGCAGGTTATATACTGATGATATTCGCGCAATACTTTCGAGGGATAGCTACCCCTCATGCTTCGCGAAGCCAGCTCTGCTTGGTCTCTATATAGAAGTGCCTAAATTGAGCAGAGTAGGGCAGGTAAATAGCAATAGCGGAATCCGGTATATGACTGATCAGTTTATCCCCGCCACAGGCCTTGGAAACTGTCATATTCAAACCGTCTTTGGCCGTGTGCATCGCCCAGCTCCATGGATAGAAACCCAGTGCCGTTGGTATGAAACACCGGACGGGGATTGTCTCGCACTACTCACTCCTCGCCCTTTGGTTGATGACCCTGAACTCCCATTAGTCTTGATTCTCCATGGTCTAGGTGGCTCGGTGGCTTCTCCCTATGTCCAGGGTATGATGGAATCCTTACTCGCACGCCGCTACCAGGTTGCTGTCATGCACTTCCGCGGTTGTGGGGGTGTGCCAAACAGGTTGCCCCGGGCATACCACAGCGGAGATAGTGAGGATCCACGTTGGTTGGTAGAACAGCTGAGGGGGGAGTTACCCCTGACCCCAATTACGGTGGTGGGTTACTCGTTGGGTGGCAATGTACTGCTTAAGATGCTGGGGGAGGATGGAACCTGCAGCCCGGTGGCTGCGGCGGTGGCGATATCTTCTCCAATGGATCTCCATGCGTGTAGTCGCAAGATTAATACTGGCCTTTCCAGACTTTACCAGCGCCATCTTTTGAGTTGCCTGCGCCTCACTCTCAAACAAAAGGCGCAAGACCCTTGTATGGCGGCAGCTCTGCCAAATGTGGATGATGCTACGGTCTTTGCCAACTTCCGGCGCTTTGACAACACTTTTACCGCGCCCTTGCACGGGTTCCGGGATGTTGATGACTACTACACCAAGGCATCTAGCAAGCATCTTTTACGGGAAATTGGGGTGCCAACGATGATCGTAAATTCTGTGGATGATCCCTTCGTTTGTCCATCGGCTATTCCCGAGAAGAGAGAAGTGAGCTCCATGGTGCAGTTAGAAGTCACTTTACAGGGGGGGCATGTGGGATTTGTTGGGGGTTCTGTATGGCGGCCGAATTATTGGCTCGAACATAGAGTCCCTAAATTTCTCGACTTTGTCATTCGGCGGAATAGAGCTTGAATACTCGGCGTCGCTGTTGCGACGCTGAGTAGTTGGGTCAACGGTTAGCAGCACTGGCTACCAGTGTCGCTACTGCTTATTGAAGGGTTAGTAGTCCCTTCAGAGAAAGGCATCTCTCGACCGCAACCGGGAAATAAACCGAAGTGCTGGGAGAAGTCACCGATAAAGTCAAAGTGGGGAGCTAAGCGCGTTTCTGCCAGCATTTTCCACGTATTACCGCAGACAGAAAACACACGTCCCTTCTCAATCCGGTGGTGTCCATCCAATACAAATTCAGTCGGTTGTTCTGGAATGCTCCCCTTATAAACTACAGCCTGGCCATAGTCTTCGCAGTCTTTTTCCAAGCCTGCCAGTTTGAAAAGACGGTAGCTGGCGGAGTAAAAGCGAACACTGCCACACCGGGCAAGCAAAAGCGCATTGGTCACTTCCAGTGGGCGACTTTCCACCAGGCGGCTGTCGCGGAAGCCGCTGGCTTGGGCCAGTTCGAGGAAATCGTTCCAGTAGAGAGCGCCACCCAGGCACTCGCCGATGAGTTCCGGATCCGTGCGCAGGGTGTCAGGGACACGCCTATCGGCATACACATCGGAAAAGTAAAACTCCCCACCTTCCTTTAATAATTGATATAGGCCTCGTAGCACGGCCCCTTTGTCGGTAGAGAGGTTCACGACACAATTGGAGACAATAACATCGAAACTGCCCGGTTCCAGGCCGAGTTCATCAAGTTTTTCGATATAACCATGCAGAAAGGTGATGTTGTCATAACCAAACTTTTCCGCATGATAACCCTGGTGCTGGCGGGCAACTTGTAGTTGTTCATCGGTCATGTCAATACCGACCACTTCACCGCTTGCTCCCACGAGTTGGGAGAGGAGGTAGACATCGCGACCTGAACCACAGCCAAGATCGAGAACCCTGCAGCCTTCTAAAAGCGGGGGGCAAACGAGCCCGCAACCGTAATAGCGGGATAGGACTTCTGGATGTATATTGGCTAGTAGCGGCTTCAGCCAACTTGGCACCGCACTGGCATCGCAGCAGGCATCAGTTTTGAGATCTGATGTGCTTTTTAGCTGGCGTCCGTAGTAGTCCTGAACAATATCATGCATGGAGCATACCTTTCGCAGAGTGATTTTCCTTTCGGGCGCTGGGCGCCATTCGAGGGTTATTTTTTACCTGTCCTTTCTTTTTGTAACAAGTCTCGCTGCTTCACGACTAATAACTTTGTGATTGTGTTGTTAGTACCGGCAGAGGGAATTAAGTTGCCTTTTGGTGTCAGGGTGAGCTGGCTGTTAGATAATTCTCGCTTTTTAGTTAATATCGCCGGTCTCCGCTTCGATTTTATGAGGGAACGTAGTTGAGCGATTACCTTGCCCCTGATGCTTCGCCTGAACCAAGAGTTGAGGAATCCTTGCAGAACCCCCAGTTTCTGGTGGATCTGCGCCAGCAGATGCTTCGTTTTGCCAGCTTGCAGTTGCAGGATGCCCAATTGGCTGAAGATGCTGTGCAAGAAGCCCTTATGGGAGCCCTGAAAAACTCCCGCAGCTTTACCGGGCGATCGGCCCTGAAAACCTGGGTGTTTGCCATCTTGAAGAATAAGATTGCCGACATTTTGCGACAACGGCAGCGCTTTGTTGATGCAGACCAGCTGGTGCGTGGCGATCGCGAGGAGCACGATCACGACGAGTTATTTGATCAAACCGGCCACTGGAGAAAGGATGAGCGACCAAAGAAATGGGCAGACCCCGAGTCGGCTATTCACGACAAGCATTTTTGGCGAATCTTCGATGCATGCCTCAATCATCTGCCTTCCCGTCAGGCGCAAATATTTATGATGCGAGAGTTCATTGAGCTGGAGAGCCACGAGATCTGTGCCGCAGCAGAGATTTCGGTGAGCAACTTAAATGTGACACTGCACCGGGCGCGCCTGCGATTACGTGAATGCCTGGAAGATAACTGGTTTGGCGTGGAGGGCTGAGTCAATGAAATCGTGCCGGGAAGCTACGCGGTTGATGTCGGAGTCCCAGGAGCGCAGGCTGCACTTGCGAGAGCAGGCCAGCCTTAAGCTGCATTTGGCAATGTGCGCCCCATGTAGGAACTTTGGCAAACAGCTCAGCATCCTCCGTGGTATCAGTAAATCCTATGCCGAGGGTGGGCCTGAAAGAACAGAGGACTAACTTTCCTATAAGTCTCCCAGCGCCATAAACCCAACAGGGAGTTTCAGTTAGGCGCTGGAAGAATTTCAAGCTATCTCCGCGGCCGCCGTGGTGCTCCTACATGCCGATAGGCGATATGCCCTGCCACGAAATGGGGTTGATACCAATAAGACCCACATCGCTCATAGGTCACATTACCGACCGTCACACTGACACAGCTGGGAGGTAGTGTGTAGAGCCAGCCACCAACACCCACAGCAGTAACCCCCCAATATCTAGGGCCGGGATAGGGCCAGTGTCGAGGGCGCCAGGGTGGAGGGTAAGGAGGGTGACGGTGGTGCCCTGGGCGAATGGGGTGGAATGGTGGATGGTTTGGAAACCTGCGCTCAAAGTCCCCCCGTGCAAATTCACCGTGGAAGCCTCCTCCGGGTCCTGGGCGAATCGCATTAAAGTGCCCACCCACATTAAAATGCGCGCCGCGTCCACCAAAATGCTCGCGCGCCTCCACCTGAGAGCTGAACACTGCGGCGAGCAGAGTTCCGGAGAGAAATAGTGGTGCCGCCCATAGTGACAAGGCTTGCGACTTACGATGCTTGGCGTGGATCATTGTGGCGCCTCCTGCTTGTTTGGCTCAGCCTTTTTAAACGGGATTTGTTTGTGCTTCCCGGTAGCTGGAGTGAACTCTTTTGCCGCTTCTGGTTTGGCCTTCATCCATTTAAGTGTCGCGATAAAGCGCGGCTTGGCTGGATCGCGGGTATTAACGGTGGATATGCGAAGTGGTAGGGGCTTATCACCAACCTGGATCCAGATCTCCCAGTCCAGGTTTTCCGAACGGAAAGCCCAGTGCTTGGTACGTTGCCCGTTAACTTTGGGAGAGTTAACCAGGAAGCCCTCCTTGATCCCTGCCCAGGCGTCCGGTTTGCGCCCCCATTCCAGAAGGTCTGCAAAAGGTACTTCAATACCGTATTCCTTTGCTGCCTTGGAGAGTACTTGGGAGGTGGGTTGAGAGGCCTCCATTTCGGCAAAATAACCATTGCGCGGGGCAATCATGGTGAACTTGCCACCATTGTGAATAAAGTTCCGAGTAATTGAATCAGTAGTCATATCCACGCGCAGTTTATCTGGTGGCATTGCCATGTATCTGACTTTGCCCCCGATCAATAACTTTTGCTCATTCTCAAGTACTACATCGGCAAAAATTCTGGCTTTGAACATCAGCATCTTCATGCTCGCCAGGTATTTTCCCATTGCCTTCAGTGCCTCCATAGCTTTGGGATCAATAGCTTCACCATTTTGGTCAACTCCCGCCAGGGACTGAGCGCTTTGCCCTTGTCCAGGTGAGGTGTCTGGTGGTGAAGAGGGTTGACCTTGACCGGTTGTGTCCCCCGGTGGCGCAGGGGGTTGGCCCTGACCGGTAGTATTGTCACTAGGAGCTGGGGGCTGGCCCTGCGGTGGATTGTTTGAGCCCCCCTGCTGGTCCTGGGTCGGCGGACTACCTGGCTGAGGCGGTGGGGGAGTGGGCTGTGCAGCTACGGCCGGAATTAAGGCTATTGACACAGCAAGAAGCATTGCTCTGGTGTGGCAGCCAAGTGGATGAGGGGCAAGCATATACAGATACCTCCCGGTACAAACTCAAGTTAATGGCATCAAAATCAGTGTAGAGGAGTTGAGGGTGACCAAATGGACAGGGGGCTCACTTTGCTGACTAGGGCTTCTATTTTTCAAAGCCGTTGGCGGTGCGCAAATTCTGAGAGGGTTTTCTGTTTGAGCTATCCTGACATGTTTGCTAGAGTCCAGGATAAGATTTTGTGGTCCCCTTGTTCATATGAACCTAGTTAGGCTGTCTTTTTTATTGATCGCACTGCTGGTCTTCCAGACCGCAGGGGCTTTCTATGACAGTCATGAAGAGCTGCAGGATGTAACCGAGCATCTACTTCCCCACCATCTGGACCAATCTGATCTCAATAGTGAATTCACTTCGCCGGAATTTGGCGAGGTGGTTCAAGTTTCGCTCCCTATTGATGAGCCCGCGCAACAGTCGCCACTTCTCGACTTTTGTAATCACTGTTGCCACTGCCATGGCAGTACCGTTGCCGGACTGCTCGGACAGTCATTCCAACCCTTTCTCTGGGGTACCATTTCTTATCGTGAAGTGATTAATGTCGCGGTACCCAGCGGTTACTTCTCCCCCTTACTGCGCCCACCTATAACCCAAGTCTGATCGATCTATTACTGCGTGAGTTAAGAGAGTCGCAAGACCCAACTCACGTATATGGGATGTGATTTGGGAGATATCCATGGATTTGTTTCACACGCTCATTGCGAGTGTGATTCGTCGCCTTGCCGCCTGGCTATTGGCGATGGCGATATTGTGTTTGCCTGTGCAACCTGTATTTGCACAGGAGGGGGGCTTGCTAACACTACCGGATGCGATAGGGCTTACGCTTGCGCAGAATCCGGAGCTTGCAGTTTTTCCATTGCAGAAAAGGGGTTTGGATGGTGCCGGGCAGACTGCGGCACTAAAGCCGGAGATGGAGCTGGGTGTCGAGGCCGAGTATAAGCACTTCAATGAAGGTGACTCGGACAATACTCCAGATCCAGAGGACGATGCTGACAATGAGTTTGAGCTGACGGTAACTCTTTCTTCAGTCGTGGAGATGGGCAATAAACGCCAGGCTCGTATAGATGTTGTCAATGCGCAGCGCGACCTGTTAATCGCCGATGAACAGGCTAAGGCTTTGGATCTGTTGGCGGAAGTGATCCGCCGCTATACCCAGGTCTTGGCCGCCCAAGAGCTGGTGGTTTTGGCGGAAGAGAAAGTCGCGCTGGCACGTGAGGCTTTGAGCGCTGTAAGCGCGCGGGTCAGTGCTGCGGCCAGCCCCGTCTCAGAGCGTATGCGTGCGGAGTCTTCTCTGGCAAAAGCGATCCTCGCACAACAGACCGATCAGAGCATGCTGGTGTACTACAAGCATGCGCTCTCGGCACTCTGGGGGCAGCCAGCCCAAAATTATCGCGTGGACTCCGCTGAGCTTTATCGCTTTGATCCGGGTGCAAGTTTTGAGGCGCTTTATGAAAGAGCCCAGGCAAACCCTGCGATAGCACGATTTGCTTCTGAAGAGCGTTTGCAAGCCTCCCGGCTACGCCTGACCCAGGCGAATTCCAGACCGGATGTTGGATGGTATGCAGGTCTTCGTGTGAATCCGGCAGTGAATGAAACTGCAGTCCAAGCGGGTTTCAGTGTCCCCCTATTTACCGCCAAACGTAATCGCGGTGCTGAACTAACGGCAATGACAGAGCTGGATGAGGTCATGCTGCGTCGTGAGGCAGCACTTTTGCAGCTCTACCCACAGCTTTTTCTCGCAGTGACCAGCCGTGAACAGGCTCTGGGCACTGTCTCCACCTTGCAAGACTCTGTAATCCCCAAGCTGCGCCAGGCTTTAACTGAAGTGGATCGCGCTTACCGCCGGGGTAGGGATTCCTATGTAGACCTGATTTCTGCCCGGGATGAATTGTTGAGTGCCGAGCGAGCCCGCATTGAAGCGGCGAGATCCGTACTTCTTTTCGGCGCGGAAATTGAACAGCTGACCGCCGGACCCTTGGGGCCCTTGAGCGTCGATAGCAGTAAATAATTTTGGATTGAAATATGAGTGAGTCAACTAAAGCGAATCAGCTGGCGATACTGTTCCTTTCCCTGCTTCTCTTGGGGAATTGGTTGGTGCCCCAAAGCTATGCAAGTGGTGATCATAGTGATAGCCATGATGAGCACGGCGAGCATGAGGTAGAGAAAGGCCCAAATGGAGGCCGTTTATTGGAAAAGGGTGATCTGTCAGTTGAACTGCTTATTTATGAGCGAGGCATTCAGCCGGAATTTCGCGCTTGGATTTCTCGGGGAGATAAGCCTCAGGAAAATGCTCGCCTTGCCGTAGAGTTAAAGAGACTCGGTGGGAAAGTGGATCGTATCCCATTTACCTGGGAGCAACGCAACGGGTATTACCGCGGTGAAGGTGCTGTAGGGGAGCCGCATTCTTTCGATGTTACTGTTTCTGTTCTTCATAACGGGGAGCGAGCAGAATGGAGTTACGAATCCCATGAAGGCCGTGTACAAATCTCTGAGGAAATGGCAATAAAAGCCGGCATTGAAACTGCTGTTGCTGGCTCCGGCACAATAAAAGAGAGTGTCACTCTATACGGTAAAACAGCCGTTGATCACCGCAGCCTTAGCCATGTGCGCGCACGCTACCCGGGAACTCTGGTCACTATCGAAAAAGCACTGGGTGATTTGGTAGAAAAAGGGGAAAAACTCGCTACGATTGAATCCAATGACAGCCTGCAAACTTACCCGCTGGTTGCGCCTATTAGCGGCCAGATAATCGATAAACAAGCCAGCCGTGGTGAGTTTAGTGGTGAACGAGTCCTGTTTACTATCGCCAATTACAATCAATTGTGGGCTGAACTACAGGTATTTCCCACTCGCCGTGGTCAGATCAGTCGCGGCCAAAAAGTGTCCATTACAGCTGGAGAGAGAACTTTCGATTCAACCATTGCTAGCCTCGCTCCCGGCGGTAATGGCCAACCCTTCGCGATTGCAAGAGCGGTAATTGAGAATCCTAACGATCTTTGGACAACCGATTTAATGGTTCAGGGCCAAGTGGTAACCAGTGAAAGTCCTGTACCTCTCGTGGTGGAAAATCGGGCTCTGCAGCCATTTCGCAATTGGACAGTGGTATTTGTCAAGGTGGGCGAAGCCTACGAAATTCGCCCGCTCAAGCTAGGGCGTACCGATGGCAAAGTAACGGAAGTGCTGAGTGGTCTCAAAGCGGGGGATCTCTATGTCACTGAGAACAGCTATCTGATCAAAGCGGATATCGAAAAATCCGGCGCTGCACATAATCACTAATTGAGGCCAGAAGATGATTGAAGGCATCCTGCGCTTCTCAATTGAGCGGCGTTTTTTCGTGCTGTCCCTGATCTTTGTATTGGTGGGGCTGGGGATTTGGAGTTACCAGAAACTACCGATTGATGCGGTCCCCGATATTACCAATGTCCAGGTACAGATTAATACTGAGGCCCCCGGATACTCGCCATTAGAAGCTGAGCAACGGATTACCTACCCGGTGGAGGCAGCTCTTGCCGGTCTCCCCAACTTGGAATACACCCGTTCGATTTCCCGCTATGGGCTATCCCAGGTCACTGTGGTTTTTAAGGAGGGGACTGATCTCTATTTTGCCCGTAATTTAATTAACAGTCGCCTCGGTGCCATAAAGAGCAATTTACCCCCGGAGCTGGAGCCCGAGATGGGGCCTATTGCCACCGGTCTTGGTGAGATCTTTATGTACACAGTGGAGGCAAACCCCGGCGCTACCCAGCCGAACGGGCAGCCCTACGATGCCACGGCACTGCGGGAAATTCAGGATTGGATTATCAAGCCGCAATTGTCTTTGGTGCCCGGTGTTACAGAAGTGAATACCATTGGTGGCTACAACAAACAGTATCACGTTACTCCCAATCCTCGGCAGATGCTCAACTTTGGTCTCTCCATGGAAGACATCGCCGAAGCCCTGCGTCGGAATAACGAGAGTCGAGGTGCCGGCTACCTGGAGAATAATGGTCGTCAATTATTAGTGCGCTCACCAGGCCAGTTACAAGGTATCGCCGAAATTGAAGATGTAGTGATTACCAGTCGCAGTGGGGCGCCGGTTAAAGTTTCGGACGTGGCAGAAGTGGCTATCGGTAAGGAACTGCGTACCGGCGCTGCCACGCGAGATGGTGTAGAAACGGTACTGGGTACCGCTATGATGCTGGTGGGGGAGAACTCCCGAGAGGTAGCCCGCAATGTTGCGGTTGTCTTGGAGGGAGTAAAGTCTACCGTGCCGGAGGGTATTAAGGTAGAAGCGGTTTACGACCGCACCACTCTGGTAGATAAAGCCATTGCTACGGTACAGAAAAACCTTATCGAGGGGGCGTTACTGGTTGTTGTAGTGTTGTTCCTGCTACTGGGGAATATTCGAGCAGCTTTTATCACCGCAGCAGTAATTCCGCTTTCTATGCTCGCCACAATTTTCGGCATGGTGCAAACCGGTGTTTCCGCAAACTTGATGAGTCTTGGTGCTCTAGACTTCGGATTGATTGTCGATGGGGCGGTGATTATTGTCGAGAATGCCATTCGCAGACTTGCCGAAGCCCAGGGCCGTAAAGGTGGTAAGTTGCCCTTGCAAGAGCGATTGGAACTGGTTTTTCAAGCCACTAACGAAGTTATTCGCCCAAGCTTGTTTGGTGTGTTGATTATCACGGTGGTGTATATACCATTGTTCACCTTAACCGGTGTGGAAGGCAAGATGTTCCACCCCATGGCTGCTACTGTAGTAATGGCTTTGCTGGCTGCGCTGGTGCTTTCACTGACAGTTGTACCGGCAGCGGTTGCTGTTTTCCTCACAGGCAAAATCAGTGAGAAAGAAAACAAGCTGATCGTTGCTACCAAATCTCTTTATAAGCCACTGCTAATCGCTGCGATGAAAGTGCGCTGGCTGGTACTTTCCGGGGCTCTTGCACTGGTACTTTTTTGTAGCTGGCTTGCAACCACCCTGGGCTCGGAATTTATTCCTCAATTGAATGAGGGAGATATCGCACTACACGCCTTGCGGATTCCCGGCACCGGTTTGGAGCAATCGGTCGAGATGCAGCGCTTGTTGGAACAGCGAATTAAAGAATTTCCCCAGGTAGACAAAGTATTCGCAAAGATAGGCACGCCAGAAGTGGCCACAGACCCAATGCCCCCCAATGTGGCCGATAATTTTGTGATCCTAAAACCCCGGAACCAGTGGCCTAATCCGAAACTACCTCAAGAGCAACTGGTAGCAGAGATTGAAGAAGCTGTGCGTCAGTTGCCAGGTAACAACTACGAATTTACTCAGCCAATTCAGATGCGCTTTAACGAACTGATTTCCGGGGTGCGTGCAGATCTGGGCATCAAAGTATTCGGCGATGATCTGGATCAGCTGGTGGCCTCCGCTAATGAAATCCTCAGTGTGCTCAATGGTATTGAAGGGGTTGCCGATGCGAGGGCAGAGCAGGTAGAGGGACTGCCGGTTCTCTCTGTTGTGCCCAAGCGTATCGCACTTGCCCGCTACGGTATTGATCTGAAAACACTGCAGGATTTGGTATCCACCGCGATTGGTGGGGAGGAGGCCGGATTGATTTACGAAGGAGACCGTCGTTTCCAATTGGTAGTACGCCTGCCGGAGGAACTACGTCGTGATTACGAAAGTCTCGGTGATTTACCTGTGCCGTTACCCGCCGGTAGTCCACTGGGTAGCTATGTGCCATTGTCTGAAGTTGCCAGTTTGGAGATGACGCCAGCTCCAAATCAAATAAGCCGTGAAAATGGTAAGCGACGTGTGGTGGTAACAGCCAACGTGCGCGACCGTGATCTGGGTTCTTTTGTGGAAGAGGCGAGGGCGAGTATCAAGCAGCAGGTATCCCTGCCAGCAGGATATTGGCTTGCCTATGGGGGTACCTTCGAACAGCTGGAATCCGCAAGTACCCGCTTGTCAATCGTAGTGCCGCTAACGTTGCTTATCATTCTCGGCTTACTGGTAATGGCTTTTGGATCGTTTAAGGATGCCCTGATTATCTTTACCGGAGTCCCCTTGGCGTTGACTGGGGGTGTCCTGGCTCTATGGATGCGTGGTATGCCACTGTCGATCTCTGCAGGAGTTGGCTTCATCGCCCTATCAGGTGTGGCAGTCTTAAATGGCTTGGTAATGCTCTCTTTTATCCGTCAATTATGCCAGCAAGGAGGCGGGCTTTTCACTTCAATTATCGACGGCGCCATGACCCGCCTGCGTCCGGTGTTGATGACTGCATTGGTGGCCAGCCTCGGCTTTGTGCCTATGGCTTTGAATGTAGGTACAGGAGCTGAAGTGCAAAGACCCCTAGCCACGGTAGTGATTGGGGGAATTATTTCTTCGACATTGTTGACGTTATTTGTATTGCCACTGCTTTATCGGATTGTACATGGCAGAGAGGAGGCTAATAGGGATACAAGGATAGCCGAATAAACTGATCAGCTTACTCATACTACCTCAGGGAGTTAGAGTTAGTATGAGTAGGGCTCCAATCGCAAACCATACGATAGCTGACAAATATGCCATTATTCTGTCTGGTTTAAATATACTGGGGCTACGACTCTTTGAATCGTAAGTGATTTTTTAGTAGTCATAGTTTTCAACGTAATTTACTTTACATCTGAAATTTTGAGTGTCCAAACAAAGTTGGGGAATTCAAAATGACTGAAAGTTACTGGAAATTTAAACCGTTTGTAGGGGTGTTTTTGGGCGCTGCTTGGTTCACATCCCTGGTCCTTGGTCTTAAATTTTGGGAGATGACACACACAGCAACATTATTTCCAAGCTTACCTAGAGCAATGCAATTTGCTCTAGTCTTGTCTTTAACTGGAGTAATAATATTTGTATTAGCAGAGCTCATCGTTTTAAGGTTTCAAATTAATTAGAATAAATGTTTTCAGCACCTCGAAAGGTGCTGGACTCTATACTTGCTCGCTATATTAATTTTTACTTACTTTGTGGCTCATTTGCCGAATTCTAATGAGCATGTAGAGGCTCCTCTAATAGCATTAGCTGCCGCACTCATGTTGTTATTCTTGGGTATTTGTATTGATATAGTGATGTTCAATCTATATAGGTGGGTGGCACTAATTAAGAATTAAAAAAATAAAGCGTCGCTAGTCATCAAGTCATTTATTTGGCGATACTCTCATGATGCCACTTGTTCCCATTATATCAATTTATCAAACGATGGCTTTGCCAAGGGGGATCAAAAGCAAAGAGTAGGTAAAGGAGTGAGATAAAATTGAACGAGTGATTCAGGTTCAAGCTACTGGAGCGCCTTTGCTGGTTTGTTGGGTTTCTTCTACTACGTTGTGCTTTCTTATAGAAATCTACTTTATCCGTGAATCTAGAATGATATTTTTGGGAAATTAACGAAATACCTGAACAGATTTTTGGAGGTTTCACTTTCTGGCCCACTGTGCTGGGCTTAGTTCTCTTGTTGGCGAAGGCCATTATGATTGTTGAGCCCAGGCAGTATCACTTTGCACTGTTTTTAGGTGGTCACTAGAAAATTGCTATGTCCAGTTTTAACTTGAGTATTTCTTACCTTTCATGGATGGATAAAACTCCTGTTGAGCTCAGTCTTAAGATCACATAACCATGTGATCTTCTGTCCGATCCTTAAAGTGCAGTATCAGGTGTCGACGGACGTATACCTTGCCTACCAGGCGCAGCTGAAGTCTATTGATACGGTCGGGGCTATCATTTTTGCCAATTATATTAATCTTGAAGGCGTCTACAACAATAAGAAGCAGACTGCCGACAAAGCTAAAGAAAGTCTTCGCCACTTTATCCATGACTTTGGAGTAGAGACTGTGGATGCCCACTCGGATGGGACTTGGTTAAGCAATGAGAATAGTGCTATGGCATAGATTATGAGGTTCTAATATTGTTTCGAAAGGATTCTGCTGCGAGAAACCACCTATATCCCCGCGTTTTACTAAACATGTATTATCGTTTTAGTTATGTTTCTTTATTGTTTTATATTGGTGGATTACAGTGTCATCAGACAATAGCAGCTATTCAAATGAAACACTCCATCTGGAACTTAAGTCAAAAAAAGAATGTGATTCTTGCGTCGAGCCTATAGTTCATAAGTATGGTGAGAATAAGATTTGTGTCACTGATAAAGTGGGATATCCTGCCTTAGAAAATAGATCCCCACTGGATTTAGTGTTACACAGTGGAGAGGGGTACATCCCCCTATGGGGTAAAGATGTAACTCTCAGGTGGAAATTTGATGAAGAGTCTTTGCGGTATTTTAAAAACCCAGGCGAAGTAAAAAACTATATTCGGGCTCTACTTGGGGAGGCCTTGTTAAAGTGGGGGGATGCTTCTCCGGTCAAATTTAATGAGAACCCAAATGTTTGGGACTTTAAAATTAGAGTAGAGCCTGTAGAAAGTTGTAGTGTGGTAGGCTGTACTTTAGCGCGTGCCTTTTTTCCTAATTCGGGGCGTAATGAATTGGTGCTATTTCCCACAATGTTTGAACAAAGTCGGAAAGAGCAGGTTGATACTATGATTCACGAGCTGGGCCACATATTTGGATTAAGGCATTTCTTTGCTGATTTGAAAGAGAAAGCTTGGCCCAGTGTGATCTATGGTGCGCACAAGCCATTCTCCATCATGAATTATGGGGGAAAAAGTGAGCTCACTGAAGCTGATAAGAATGATTTGAAAACTCTTTATGATTTAGCTTGGTCTAAACAGTTGACCGAAATTGATGGGACGCAAATTAGATTTGTTAAACCATATCATGAGACTATTGAACAGGCACCTGTTTTCGTTGAGGTTTCCATTGTGTAAACTCTAAAGTGCTCTAGAATTGGTGGGCTAGTGAAGTGTAGTGATCAACTGTAGTAGTTCAGACTTGATGTGATAGTTACCGGTTTTTTCAAAAGGTGCTCTGTCAGGTTAAATTCAGTTTACGAATTTTTCCTTCCAGATCTTTTTACCTGGGTCAATGCGATCATTATCGTAATATACGAGCCATTTGCCCAGATCCTTTTTTAGGTCTTCTATATCCATAGAACTTTTAACGCAATGAAGGCTGCTGAAGCCCCTGTAAATGGTTTGATGGGAGCGTTTATAGATGTGTTCGTTTGTAGGTGCTTGACTTTTGGCTTTGCAAGCTCTATCTCGTTTATGCTCAAGTTCAACTGACAATCATGCTGCTTCAACTTGCCACAATATTCAGTTCCGCGGTAAGGGTACACAGTACCTACAGGTTATGCGTGGCATAAAATAGTAATACATGCCTTTCAGAAGGTCTGCCGAGGTCATTGGTATTTGGTGCTATACGGCTCGCAGTGCGTTACCCTTGCATAGGTGCCGACAGTTGGGCGATAGGGAGTGCTGGAAAAGTACTGGCACTTCTCATAAGGGGCAGTATGATACTAGTGCTAATATTTTTTGGTTTTACAATCCAGGCTTGAGTATCCACTTTCGACAAGCTGGAAAAGCTAGCGGCCAGAATTCATAGTCCAAATCTTGTTGGTTAAATCCGGGCGTTGCTCGCCATCTGCAATTGAAAAGGCATCACTTATTAGTGATGCCTTTTGCTTTTATAAGATAAAACTCACTTCTATAGGTTGTTTTATCTATTGTGCTTTATGCATAGTTTCAGTGACTTCGACTCGACTTTCAATTGTCAGGCCAGACTGTTTTATTGCATTGAAAGCTTCTAACAAATCATTGCCTTCTTTAATTTTCAAGATGGCAATATCAGTACCAGGAAATACCGACAATACTTTCATGCCGGTAGCTTCAGCTACTTCAGATGCAGTAACATTTTTACTTAATAAAATTGTTACGTTTCCAGTTAGAGTTGTTAATTCTTTCGTTATTGTGTTTCGTACTATTGTACCTTTACCGATAATATCTTTTACAGAGTCGTCACCAATATTCACTATAGCTACTTCACCTTTTCTTGCAACAATATGTTCAGGTGCAGCAATCGATGATGGGACACTTTTCAGTGATCGCTCAACTTTAAAGATACCAAGCTCAGCAGAGTCTGTTGTTGCTGCAGCTAAAGTTTTTAGCGGTTTGGTTCCGGCATTTTTTTTGTCCATGCTATCAATGGGGCTAGCTTGCGCCATGCCTGATACACATAATGCGGCAGTTAAGATCAGTAATTTATTTAACTTCATTGTATTATCCTTCTTATTGAGCAGCACGACCGAATGTTCTTAATGATACCCCCTCTAGAACACTTTCTACGGGATTGTTTATCATGCCTGTCGGCTTCTCTTCGGTCTCTTCATTTATAAGAATAACGAGATCTTCTGTGTCACTAAATTCAAAGTTGGTGTCACCGGTATCTAGTGCCTTGATAGTCCAAGTTCCCCTAGCATTTTCGCCATAAAACGCATTAGATAGGAATACGGCACCATCCAAGATATAACCTTCGCTATACCCATTTGCAGAGCTCCAAGAAGCCTCCAGTAATGCCTGCTTAGAGGAGAGCAAAACGCTTCTAGTACCTGAAGGAGAGACTACTTCAAGCGCAAGGTCGTTACCTGCAGAGGATAGTAGATTATCATTTACAAAAGACCCCATATCATCGTTGCGGATATCAAACTCGAATTGCATAGCTTCAATAATGATATCTTCTGTTACTTCGATTTGCCGGGTTACACCAATTGCACTGTTGTCTGGAATAGTTGCCTGCAAGGCTTCCTCTCCAGCAGTTGAGCCTAGACCTTTCCATTCGGTGATAATTTGCTCACCAAGACTTTCTGAGTAGTCTAAAGCCTTAGCAACAGCTGCGCCGGCATCAACACGGCCAAAGCCATAGAGGTTATTAAAGTGATAACCTGCTGCATTTTTAACCCAGCCGTCATGAGCAAAGAAAGAGCCACCTGGGAGTGTGAGCTTAACTTTTTCGTTTCCAGCGTCAATCAAAGTACTTGTTGAAGCCAGAATGTGTCTAACATCACGCCAGGTCAGTTCTGGGTTTGCGGATAAGATTAGAGACACAACACCTGATGCATTCGGTGCAGCGGAAGATGTCCCATTGAAAGTTGAAGTATAGTTGCAACTCGCATTTTCTGGGTGGCCAGGGTAGTTGAACGGGAACTGGCTAGCTGCAAAGTCTTCGCCATAAGCGCCGCCCCAAGCGCTGATTGTTCTACCATTGAAGCCGGAATAACCATTAATACAGGTCATTTGGTCTGTTGTTACCATCGCTGGCGCCCAGCGACCATACTCACCAGCAGGAGCCGATATCATTGTGCTTGCGCCGGCTGTTGAGTAACTGGTATGTTTGCCGTTGGCGTTCACTGCAGCAACACTCAAGTAGTATGGGTGGGCCTGACTAGGTTCGAATGCTGCGCTATAACATGTTAAACCTAATTCATTAGCGCCATTGTCTTTACAGAAAGCCCCTTCGCGGCCGCCATCTATAAAAGAATTACCATTAGACTTAATGTTCAAAGCGCCTTTGCCGCTTCGAAGCATAAGGTTAGGGTAAGATTCAATAGCTTCATCTAAAGCAGAGTAAGCAATAAAAGCTGGCCAAGTGATACCGTAGCTGCGATTAAATGCTGAGATTTCCTCGCTTGTAGAAATACCACTTCCAGGAAACCCATGAATTAACAGTTCGGTTTGCTCTATTGTATCACCGCCCAAATAATTCATGCCGATTAACCCAGTATCTGGGGATGTGCCACGGCTACCTATATTGTTCCACCCTTTAGCAGCAATTAAGCCCGCGACACTAGTACCATGATCGCCGCTATCGGAAAGACTGGTTGGGTCTGTTCTGTCGTTTGCTGATACAGCTAAATTGAGAGAGCGATTAACTAGTACATTATCTATTAAGTCTTCATGACGAATCTCTAAACCAGAGTCTACGACAACCGCTGTTACACCTGCACCAGTTACACCCTGAGCATAAGCAGCTGCAACATTCATATCTTCGCCGGCAACAAGCTCCTCGGCTTCACCTTCTGCAAGTGCTTCGGCAGCTTCTACGGGAGTGTAAAATCCAGCATCTACCAGTCCTTGAGCCATCTGCTCACTTAATGCATACGATTTTTGGCCTGTATTGCGAAGGTGCCATTGCTGATAGGCTAGTGGGTCGTTTGCAACATTCACAAACTCAATTTTTGCAGATGTTGAGATATCATTTGCTGTTACGGAATAAGAAATTGAGACATCCTGGCCTGATATTGAAGTATATTCAAATTGGTTGCCATCTAACTTTAGCTCACCATGACTAAAGGTATAGATAGAAACGTCATCTACTTTATTAATAGCTACATCATTCTCAGAAATACTATATGCTAAAGCATCGCCATCTTCATCGCTGCCCAGCAGCTCACCAGATATAGGTACCCACTGCTTTGCTCCATCTATAGTAACAGTGTCCGCCGTTGGAGGAATATCGGCAATGATTTCGATCTTAGCCGTGGCTGAAGCACCATTCGCTGTTACAGTATAAGTAATTGAGGCGTCTTGTCCTGAAATTGAAGTGTATTTAAACTGATTGCCGTTTACTGATAATTCACCATGGCTGAATGCATAAACGTCATCAATTAAATTAATAGCTTTATCTTTTTCTGAAAAACTATAAGTTAAGGCGTCGCCATCAGGGTCGCTGCCCAATAGTTCTCCAGATACCGGAATTCCTTGCTTAACACCGCTGATAGTCACATCGCTAGCAATAGGCGGTTTATCAGCGGGAGCAGTTGTAGTAGGAGTAGGAGTAGGATCAGAAGATGAGCTACTATTACTATCACAGCCTGTTAATGTTAATAGAACAGCTGCTGAAATTACAGAAAGTCGAAACATCTTTTTATTCATTAAAATTCCCCATTGTCCCTATTTTAAGTAGTTATCGGGTTCTGGCATTATAAACCACCTAGTAGATATTTAGCCAACTAGATTAGGTTAACTTTATTCTGTATAAAACCTGACAAAAAGTATTATTGTGACATTCTATTACCTTTAGGTTATTTAGTGTGCAGTTAACATAGGCAGGAGATAAACGACTTAAGCTAATCCAGTACTCATTGAGTTACTCAGGCTACTGGGTACATTTTATGTGTGAAGCGATTGGGGGGGAGCAAAATAAATTGGTTGGTGAATTTGAAGGTTACACCAGTAGCTACAGCGAAAGGGATATGCTTTCATGAGCTAGTATGATATTTAAGGTGAGCTGAAAGATTAAAAGCCCCTTTGAATATTACTTTACATGACCAACTTTCAAATTGGTTCAAAAGTAATTCAAGGTTTGAAGTTGACACTTCAGGCTATAGTGCCAAGCAATTTTGAGAGGCTTTTAAGCTTAATATGGCAGCAATTAAGGCTAGGAAAAGAGCAAAATAAAAAATCTTTTATCGGTAGTTTTAAGGGCTTGGAAAAATAACATATAAAAATAATAATTTTTTTGAGGTGAAGTCAGTCTTAGCTAATTTTCCTTGGGATGGGTTTTTATCTAAATATTGTATAGTATGAAAGGCAAGTGTTTTTGGGGGAAACTTGATAGTTGATTTTCTATGCAAATTGAGTGACATTGTCGTTTCATGGCCTCTAAACGAAGAAGTTTATAAACATTAATTAAATAAAGGTGTTTTCGACTGTTATATTTGGGCTGATTTGAAGTGCGTTCTATATGGATATTTCTTTCTCGTGCCTTTCTTATTCTGTTTTATACATAAAGCCTTGCTAATAAAGTTGCGGTGTTGACTTAAGTTTTGCTGGCTTCTCGACTTTGCGCCAATGTGAGGGATTTTGAATGCAATGCTAAGGGAGGTTTCTAGAATGGCTGCGCCAACAATTTCACATGGTTGGGAGGGGGCTTATTTTAATGGCTACTTTGCTCAAGTGAAAACCATGTACACAAGTAGTAAAGTGTGACGTCTATTTCTAGTGCATCAAACAATATAAAATACTTAATTTCCGAGTTGCAGATGCCCTGTAAAAAACAGCCTTTTTATAGGAGTGTTTCCTGTGGGGTGGAGATAGCCTAATAGGTTGCCTTTTTATCAGGGCCATGGTTCTATTAATTTGAGTTAGAGAAGTTGTGACTGTTAAGTAAAAAACTCATGTGAGGTCTCTGGCATATTTTTGCTGCCATTCCAGAATAAAATCAAATAAAAAGGAAGTAGTTTTGAATAAGATAGTATTTGTGGTGTTGCTGATTGTATTGAGTGTAAAGGTCTTTGCATCAGATCCCAATGTAGATCAAGCCAGGGCCTCTTTACAGGTTGTCAAAGAGCTAACACCCTGGCCTTGGGAGGAGCCTGTTACTCCAATACTCGATGATTATTTGGCGGCTGAGTTTGACCAGTATCAGGGGTGGGCTAAATCACTTTATATGGTTGATGAATTGAAAATGCACAAGTGGGGTCAGTCTATCACTGAGTTTACCGTGCTAGCCGAACTTTTATATACCTTTCAGCCGGAAGATTACCAAGAGGAGAACAGGTTAACTTTTGAAGCTGCTATTGCGGATTTAGATATGTTCCGGATGGAGCTTAATGAATTCCTGTATCCCTATGTGCCTAGCTATAACCTCAAGCATCAGAATTTGGTACGGCATTTTGACGGTGAGGGCATTGTCATTGGGGTGTTTGATTTGTTTGATCCTGTTCGTTTACAGGAACAGCGCGAGCGGTACCCTAATATCGAAGCCGAAGTTCAATTTGGTGATCCCATCACCTTCCTGCATGGCAATACCGTTATTGATATTATCCTCGATATTGCGCCCAAGGCTACTATTGTACCCATAAGTACTGAAAGCAAAACGTACAATGAAGCCATGGCTTACATGCGTAACCGAGATGATATTGATGTAATTAATATGAGTCGGGCTTTTCATATCACCAATGATCAGCTGGATCCGGAGTTCTCTGAGCATCTATCGCATATTTTGCAATCCAAATTATTTACCAAGTCAATTGGGAATACAGGTACTGACCTGGAAGGTGAGAATACGGATGTTCGCAAGCGTCTAGGCCTTCCTCCGTTGGGAAGTTTCTTTACCTATGACCTGGATCTGATCAAGGCTTTTTTACAGCAAAATCAAGGTGCTCCAGGCAGTCAAAACTTGATGTTTGCGATCAATTTGCAGCCATTCTCCAACGAAGTCTCTTTAACTGCCACGGTTCCTGGTTATAACCCCTTGGCGATCAAGCGGAGCTTTGCTATTTCGGGAGATGCAGTTTACTCAGTTTCAAGCCATAACTTTGAATCCGGTAGCTCTTTTGCCGCACCACAGTTGGCGGCTATCAGCGCGTTGCTATTGGATGCAGCGGATCATTATGGGTACACCAGCGGTGAGGCCGTGCCATTGGTAGCGCAGTCGCTTCAGGGTACGGCAAGGCGATCCCACTTAGGTGCCAATAATACCGGATTGGGCCTTGTTGATGCCCACAAGGCATTAGCAAAGCTAATTCAGTCGAGTCGAAGGGTAGAATAGCTCTTTGCGCAGTTTTCGATGCCGGTAACAGCTACCTGTGCAATCTTCGTGTCGGAGTACTCTTTAAATGAAGGCAGGTGAGAATGCGGCAGGATCGTTTATGATTGCTACCCTGATCAGATATTTTATTAACCAGTACCTCTGGGAAGTTTAAATTGAAAGCAATCGTATTATTATTTCTGCTCTTTAGTAGTCTCGCCTGGTCTTCCGAAGATATCGAATGTGGCAAATCATGCACATTTGTACTGAAAAATCACAAAGAGGCCACTTACTCAATCATCAATGAAAAGAGAGCCGATGTAAGGCTCACTCCATTCTCAACCTTTAAGGTGCCTAACACTCTGATTGCATTAGATGCTGGTTTGGTCCGCAGCCTTGTACAGGAATTAACCTATGACCACTTGAAGTATCCGGCTCAGCGGTGGTGGCCCAGTATTTGGTATGACAAGCCGCTACCCATCCGGGCGGCTTTTCAAAATTCCGCAATGCCTATTTATCGGCAATTAGCCTCTCAAATAGGCAGGAAGAGAATGAACCAATATTTGATTCAGTTCGACTATGGTAACAGGGATATCTCCTCTGGTTTGGATAAATTTTGGCTAAATGGGAGCCTGAAGATATCGGCCAAGGAGCAGGTGAATTTCTTACAAAAGCTATTTTCTGGAGCCCTGCCTATTTCTGATGACTCTCTTGCTTTATTCAAAGAAGTTATGTTTGTAGAGGAGACAGACTCGTACAAGCTCTATGCAAAAACGGGAGGCGGGCAGATTAATGATGAATTTGCTTTGGGTTGGTATGTTGGCGTAGTGGAAACTGGCAACAATATGTATTTTTTTGCAGTCAATATAGATGGTAAGAGTTTTGCCGAAGTACAGCAGAGAAGGATTCAGTTTGCCCGACAACACTTGTCACGGCTCGGAGTGCTTTAGGTTTCCGCTTTATAAATAAGTTAATGATTTCCCATTACTGGCAAGCAGTGGTGCCACTTGGCACTACTGCTTTATCGTTTAAATTAAATTCGGATTTTTTCGCCCATTACTATCACACGGCTCATAGGAATACGGTAATATTCTACAGCGCTACTCACATTGCGGAACATAACCGCAAACAACCGCTCTCGCCATAAGAACATACGGCTATCCTCCTGCTTGGTTGGGGTGATGGTTTGTCTTGTTAAAAAATATGAAGCCTTATTGGGGTCGATATCCAGCTCTTTCTTAAGGCGTAGCCGCTTTAAAACCTTCCAAATATCCGGCTGCTCTATGTAGCCATAGCGTAAAAGTAAGTAGTGGCAGTTTTCACGGATTTCGCTGAGGATATACCGGTTGCCAGGCATTACTCGTGGAGTATTCACAAATGATACAGTAATGAACAGTAAGTTTTCGTGTAATACTTTATTGTGCTTCAGGTTATAAATCAGTGCGTGGGGAGTGGATAGCTGTCTTGAGGTAAGGAATACTGCAGTTCCAGGAACTCTTATAGGGTTTTTCTTCAGCAGGGCGGTTAGATAAGGCTCCAGTTTGAATTCTTGTCGCTGAAGTTGCAGTGCTAAGGCTTCCCTGCCATCTCTCCAGGTGAACATTGAGATACAGGCTATAGCACCTAAACCGAGAGGAAACCAGCCACCATGACTAATTTTTAGCAAGCTGGAGGAGAAAAAGGCGAGATCGATGCAGATAAAGAAGGCCGCCACTGATAGACAAAGTAGTAAGTGACATTTTAATTGAATGCGGTATACAACCGCGGCCAGGCAAGTACTTATCAACATGGCGCCGCTTACGGATACACCGTAGGCAGCGGCTAAATTGGTGGATGAACCGAAACCCACTACCGCTCCTATCACTAAAAACATAAGCAGCCTGTTAACACCAGGCATAAATATCTGCCCCTCAAGATGAGCTGAGGTATGACGAAGGGTAAGGCGGGGTAAAAGCCCTAGCTGCATTGCTTGTTTGGCCAAGGAGAAGCTGCCGGTAATACAGGCTTGAGAGGCAATAACTGTGGCGGCGGTGGCAAGTATGATTACCGGATAAAGCCCCCAACTGGGAAACATGCGGTAGAAGGGGTTATCGACTGCATGGGGATGGCTCATCAACAGTGCACCTTGTCCCATGTAGTTCAGAAAAAGAGCGGGAAAAACCAATCCCAACCATGCCATTCTGATTGGGCTGCGGCCGAAGTGGCCCATATCGGTGTAAAGTGCCTCAGCCCCGGTAAAAACCAGAAGAACAGCGCCTAATACCAAGAATGAGCTAAAACCATGACTGGTGAGGAATCTCAGGGCATGTTCAGGGTTGATCGCATGGAGAATCTGAGGGTTGTTGATGATGCTGGATACTCCAGCCACCAAAAGTGTGAGAAACCAGAGAGCAGTGATGGGTCCAAATAGTGTTCCTACGGTAGAGGTACCGTAGCGCTGAACTGAGAATAGGCAAATTAAGACTCCAATGGAGATAGGTACCACTAGAGATTGGTGTGTCTGATTTCCAACCTCAAGCCCCTCTATAGCCGAGAGTACAGAGATCGCTGGGGTAATAATGGCATCCCCAAAGAAAAGTGCAGCGCCAAGTATACCGGCGGTAACTACAAACCATTGGAGGTATTTTCGCCCTTCTGTGGCATCCATTGCCAGCGTCATCAGTGCCATGATGCCGCCTTCCCCACGATTATCCAGCCGCATTATCAATGTCACATATTTGATTGTCACGATCAGTATCAGGGCCCAGAAGATCGTTGAAACGCCACCGAGTATATTGGCCTCAGTTAAAGGAATATTGAGCCTCGAGTGGAAGATCAATTTAACCGCGTACAGGGGGCTGGTGCCTATGTCTCCGAAAACCACGCCGAGCGCCGCCAGCGATAGAAACCATTTTCCCTTGCGAGTCTTCTCTTTGCTTTTCATAAGGGGCTGCTATCAAAAGGCGGCCGAGCTTTCTCGATCTGCTGGCATTAGAGTAGATTGTGGGGCTGTTGTGGCTGGCTGATTCGGGATTGGCAATATCAATTTATTGCTTTCACTCTTGTGGTCCATGGGGTCCGCCTATCCAGATCCAGTTCTCCGTTGAAAGATATTAGCAAGCCGCTGGCATGGGCAAATTTGCCTTGCAAAGTAGTCTTCCAAACTGGACTAATAGGAAAAGTGGAGTTTGCGGCCTCCGAAGGAGTCATCCTGTGCTAAAACTCAGAGGGGTTTTGCATCCGTAGGTGCAAAATATTGACTCTGCCCAATGGGTGTGGGGAATGCTGGATCAGGTTTTAGGCTAGCAAGTAAAAAAGCAAAGAAAGAAGCGTCGAATACCCCATTTCCGGCCAAATCATGAGTGATTACAACGACGAGAGACGCCCCTATGAAAGCATCCGATCTATTTGTGCGCGCCCTGGAAGCCGAGGGGGTTGAGTATGTTTTTGGTATTCCCGGCGAGGAAAACCTGGATATGCTGGAGTCTTTGCGGGGCTCCAAAATACAATTAATCCTTACTCGTCACGAGCAGGCCGCTGGTTTTATGGCGGCCACTTATGGCCGCCTTACCGGTAAATCGGGTGTGTGTTTGGCAACCCTGGGGCCAGGTGCTACTAATCTGGTTACCGCGGCTGCTTATGCTCAGCTGGGAGGGATGCCTATGGTGATGATTACTGGGCAGAAACCTATTAAGAGTTCCAAGCAGGGACAATTTCAAATTATTAATATCGTCGACATGATGCGGCCCCTTACCAAGTACACAAAAACGATTGTGGGAGGGGATTATGTGCCGGCGTATGTGCGCGAAGCCTTTCGCCTCTCAGAGGAAGAGCGGCCAGGGGCTACGCACTTGGAGTTTCCTGAGGATATCGCCCGGGAGCATTCTGCCATGCCGGTGCTCGACATCAGCTATCAGCGCCGTCCCATTGCTGAAGAAAAAGCCATTCGTAAGGCGGCTGAGGCTATCGCCAGCTCTCGCAAGCCTCTACTGCTGATCGGCGCCGGCGCGAACAGAAAGCTGACGTCGAAGATGCTGAGAAAATTTGTGGAAAAGCTGGGAATCCCCGCAATTACCACGCAGATGGGTAAGGGAGTGATCGATGAATCGGGGCCGCACTTTATTGGCAATACGGCCTTATCCGATGGTGACTTTATTCATCGCACTATTGAGCAGGCAGATTTGATCATTAACGTAGGTCACGATGTTGTAGAGAAGCCCCCGTTCTTTATGCGCCCTGGTGGGCCAGAAGTAGTACATATTAACTTCAATGCGGCCCAGGTAGACCCGGTGTATTTCCCGCAGATAGAAGTGATCGGTGATATCGCCAACAGCCTATGGCAGCTGCAGGAACACCTAGAGCCGCAAGAGCACTGGAGTTTTAGTGATGCTCACCGCATCCGTGCTGCCTTGCAGAAGCATATTGAGGAGGGTTCGAGCGCAGATACTTTCCCCATCAGACCCCAGCGACTAGTAAGGGATGTGCGTGAGGTGATGCCAGAGAAGGGCGTGATTGCCCTTGATAATGGCATGTTCAAGATCTGGTTTGCCCGCAATTATCCCGCTTACTTTCCGAATACCGTACTTTTGGATAATGCGCTGGCCACTATGGGGGCTGGTTTGCCATCGGCCATGGCGGCCAAGCTGGTTTGTCCCGATCGCCGAGTGGTGGCTATCTGTGGGGACGGGGGTTTTATGATGAACTCCCAGGAAATAGAAACCGCTGTGCGCTTGAAGCTGGACTTAATTGTGTTGATTTTGCGCGATGATGCCTATGGCATGATCAAATGGAAGCAGTCCATGATGGGGCTTAAGAATTTTGGTCTCGATTTTACTAATCCTGATTTTGTGGCTTATGCGAAATCTTATGGTGCCGAAGGGCATCGAATACAGGCAACAGATGAATTGAAACCGATGATTGAGAAGTGCTGCCGGGAGGGTGGGGTACATTTGATAGAAGTTCCCATGGATTACAGCCATAACGATCGAATACTGAATCACGAAATTAAGGACTTGGCGAGCAAGCTATAGCTTGAGGTAGCAATGCTAGTTGCGGCCACATTTCAAGCTCTGGGCCGCAGTGATACCGCGATAGTATTCAGGAGGCTTCACCGATCAACAATTTTTTTCATTGCACTGCTACGCCAACTGAACCAGCTCAGTATCAAAACGAAAACGGCCGCAATGGCAGTGATAAAAAATGGTAGTCGGATATTAATTTCCATAGCGCCGCCTCCCAATAGTGAGATAAGGGTGGCCACAATGGTGAAGCCCGCTGTAGCGATACCCATTACCCATCCCTGTTCGCTCTCATCCACACTATTGGCAAACAAGTTCAGTAGTGCCGGATAGGCTAGTCCAAAGCACAAGTAGGCGAGAAACACACTCAAGTAACAAAGCCAAACCTGGATACTGAAAGCAAAAACCAGCGCACAGGCCCCCATAGTTAATGCCGATACCTTGATAACCAGTGGCTTACCCCATTTAGACAGCACGGGTTTAACCAAAAAGATACTGGAAGTACCCACGGCGATTCCCATGAATAGCATGGCCATACTGGTTCCCAGTAAGCCGAGGCCAAAGCGGCTGCTGAGATAGTTGGTGATAAAGATATAAAAACTGAGGTGAACCAGCATAAAACTTAGGTAAGCTGGGCAAAGCCTGATGACTAAGGGCCTCTCTTTGAGGTGTGCAAATTGCCTGAACAAGTCAGATAAGCGCAATTGAATAGGCGAAGTCGGGGGGCGGCTATCGTGATAAAAGAGCAGAATTAGGCCGAGGGTGATAGCAACCAAAAGTAGCGCAAAATAAAAAGGCAGTTGAATGCTTGCAATATTACCGAGCAGGGCCTTGTCGGCTAAGACTCCAGCGATAATTGGTCCCGCAACTGCTCCCGCGCTCATTCCCGCCACCAGTAACCCCAAGTTTTTTGAAGCATCAAGTTCATCGCGGCTTGCATCAATCATTGCCGCTTGGGCAATGGGCTGGTTACCGGCAGTAAATCCACTGACCACGCGCCCAAGAATCAGCAACCACAGGCTGCTGGCAAATAAGGCAGCGAGTGTAATGGCATAGCCTGCCAGGGCACCGACCAAGCAAAGTACCATCGCGCTTTTTCGGCCGATACTGTCAGATAACTTAGCGATATACACCGCCCCAATAAACCAAGCTAAAAAAAAGCTACTGATAACAATGCCATAGTAGAGGTGGCGGGTGGATTGTGTGGTGTCTGTAGGCAGGAATTGAAACTTGGTGGACATGACCAGTTCATTAATGATGGGGAATAGCAGTCCTTGACCCATCAAGTCGATAAATACCACAGCCAGCAGGGCCAGACGGCTCATTGCAGACATCGAGTTTCCTTATGGGGTTTGTATTGATCGCTGTGCAGGGTTGATGGCCCTGAAGAGAAGATAGCACTGAGGTAGTTGTTAGATGGGGCTGCTGAGGTGATGGTGTGGAAAGTTTGAAAGCTACAAAGGTCGCCCCCAAAGGGGATGGAGGCGAAAAGCTCGGCGTGATCAGTTAGCGCACTTCCTGGCACAGGTTGTATTGCGCAACGCAGCGGCTGACATAGCCAATCTTGATAAACGTTGCGCTGATAATCATAAAAATATGGCCCGCTACTTGGGCTGGGATAGAAAAATAATGGGAGAGCGGGTAGCAGATGACAACGGTGAGCAATAGCAGGGGGGTAGAGAGCAACAGGGTGAGATTTCCGGCCTTGAGCAAGAGTTCAAAACGCCTGCGAATTTTTAAAGTGTATGTGTTCAGCATTGTCTTCGCCTCTATTACTAAATGACCTCAATGGTTATTAGGCAAATGTTATGCCAGCTTAATAATTCTCTATAAATCAATATCTTAGGGTGATTATGATATTTGTTTGTGTCAATTTGACCTATATGGTGACCATGTCATAATGACACAAAAGAAGCTTATTGACTTGGTGGGATATGGTGGATATCAATTCTACTCTACTGCTTGAAGTAGCTCTGGATCTCGCAAATAGCCTGAATAATAGTGACCGATTTGAACGACTGCTCTCTACCATCCGCAAGGCAATTAAGTGTGATGCGGTGGCCTTGCTGGGGCTGAATGGAGAGGTGCTTACCCCCCTGGCTGTGCAGGGCTTGGCCAGGCGTACTATGGGGCGGCGTTTCCTAATTAACGAGCATCCCCGCCTAGCGCAAATCTGCAGTTCTGATGCTCCCGTTCGCTTCCCCTCTGATTGCAATCTGCCGGACCCTTTTGATGGCTTACTACTAGATAGGGAAGGGGACCTACCGGTGCACTCCTGTCTCGGTTTGCCGCTCTATTCTGACAATCATCTAGTGGGGCTGCTTACTTTGGATAGTATGACCTCAGACGCCTATAGCCTGATTAGCGATCGAACGCTTGAGCTAATCGCCGCACTCTCAGCCGCTACTCTCAAAACGGCTTTGGAGCTAAAAGCGCTGTCCCTTTCTGCTGAACATGCCGAACAACTGGTGAAAGAGTTGACCCAGGAAGCCTTTCTGCGCGATGGCGGTGAGTTAATTGGCGAAAGCCAAGTGATGAGGGCCTTGCGAAGCGACATTGAATTAGTTGCGGGGTCTGACTACAGCGTGCTTATTCTAGGGGAAACTGGAGTGGGGAAGGAGCTGGTTGCCCGCACGGTACATCGGCTGTCATCTCGCCGGGAAAAACCCCTTGTCTATCTCAACTGCGCCTCCTTAACAGAAACACTGGCAGAAGCGGAGTTATTCGGGCATGCGAAGGGGGCTTTTACTGGCGCTGATCGGGATCGCCCGGGAAAGTTTCTATTGGCAAACGGCGGGACACTTTTTCTGGATGAAGTGGGTGAACTGCCTTTATCAGTCCAGGGTAAACTGCTGCGGGTACTGCAAAGTGGTGAAATCCAGCCTGTTGGTAAGGATGCGGTACAGCATGTAGATGTGCGTATTGTGGCCGCTACCAATCGGGATTTGCTCAAAGAAATCGACTCAGGTGGATTCAGGGCCGATTTGTATCACCGCCTCTCTGTTTACCCTCTGGAAGTACCCGCACTATCAAAGAGAGAAAATGATGTTCTCCTGCTGGCAGATTATTTTCTGGAGCGCTCCACGAGGAAACTAGGCTTCCGTCAGTTAAGGCTATCAGCAGATGCTTCCAGTAAATTAAAGCGCTATGGCTGGCCTGGAAATGTGAGAGAGCTGGAGCATATCATCAGTCGCGCAGCGCTCAAGGCAAGAAAAAACGCATCACTCTCTGAAATTGTATCGCTGACAGCGGCACATATAGAGATTCCGGATGACATAGCAGCGCAACCAGAGTTTGAGAAGCCCGTTCAGCCTCCGCTTGGGGCAATAAATCTTAGGGTAGCCACTGAAGAATATCAGCGGGATCTTATAAAGCATATATTGACTCAGAGCGATGGGAATTGGAGTAGGGCAGCGAAATCGCTCTCAATGGATAGGGGTAACTTGGTCCGCCTTGCAAAACGTCTGGGTATCTATATAAAAAAAGAGGTTGTGGGCGTAAATTGATGGCGCTTTGCGCAATATAGGTTGCTAGGGGATATGGATGAATAGGGATATTTGTGATTGGGTTTGGAGTAGTTACTTTCACTAAGGATAATAAACAAATCTCTATAGCAGATTAGAAACCGGCGAGACACACCTGCGCTGACATTTTGGTTGTTATTGCCAGCACAGGATAGATCTATTGATAACCACCCTTATATTATGCACGAGCAGGTTCAGGCACGTCCAAGTCGGCCTTTTGAGTAAAACTCTGTAGCTCAGAGCGGAACAGCTTTTGTGAGAGTAGTGCAGACATAAAGGCTAAAACAAACAGAGCGCTAAATATCATCCCGCCAGTAATCACCGTCGCCAGGCCTCGATAAATTGCAGCGCTGCTCCCTGGGTTTAACACCAAAGGCAGGTTGCCAAAGATACAGGTGATTGTTGTTAGCATAATGGGACGAGCGCGCAAGCTGGCTGCTGCATAAATAGCTTCTAGCTGACTGGCCCCGGCCTGTAATGACTTTTGAAATTGATTCACTAATAGTATTGCATTGTTGACTACAAGCCCCATCAGAATTACGAATCCAATCATTGTAATTACATCAAGGCTTTGGGGGGTGAAAAGGTTTAATAGCTGTAAACTTAGCATTCCGCCGGCAAATGAGAGGGGTATAGCGCAAAGCACGGCGGCGGCCAGCTTTGCAGATCTTAGGGCAAAATACATCAACAGGGCGAGTACTGCGAGAGCAGCCAAGAATATTTTAAGAAATTCAACTAGAAACAGATTTAGTTCGTTTGCGCTGCCCCTGAACTGAGTGTGCAAATCGCTATAGGAGCTTTCAGCTAAAAAGGACTGTACCGATTGGTCTACATTTTCAACAAATGACTTCATTGCTACCCCTTCTGGCGGGGTTAGGTTTAACGATGCGCTGACTTCTTGCCCAACTCGTAAAATACTGGCAGGGGCTTGGGTTATTTTCGCGCTTGCTAATTCACGGACAGGAATCAGGCCGTGCCCATCAATCCATATTTCAGTGTTTAGAAGTGCTTCCAGGTTCTGAGGGTCTTTTGCTTTGAAGTAGAATGGTAGCGTGTTAGTGCCAGTATAAAAATGGCCTATGTATATCCCATCGGTCAAAGCCATAAGTTGGCGGTTTAGCTCTGAAACTGTAATACCTAAATAAGTTAATTGATCCAGGCGAGGTTGGAACTCTATGCGTACAGCCCGGTTTTGCAGTGCGCTCCCCTCCTGGATTTGTGCGTCTGGAAACTCTGCGCGCAGATGGTTCATTAACTCAGTGCCAGCCATTTGTAGCCTGGAAAGTTCAGCCCCTTTAATATCCAGTTGGCTTATTCGATTGTTTGGCATTGCAAATCGTAAAAGACCCCCATGCCTGAAATGGATACGGGTGCCTACAAGTCCATAGAGTACTTTCTCATTCATCCATTCCCGCAGTGATTCAAAATCCCAATCGCCTTGGGTATACATATAGAGGTTGCAATTGCTTGGGTTGCAGATAATGCCGTAAGTGGAAACATGATCTTCTATTTCCTTAAAGTTGTTGGTGATTCGATTCACCACGCGTTCTCCGTAATCCGTTCTAATAGCATCTGTGGCTAGTGCGCTCTCAAAGTTGATGAAAACAGAAACCATATTCTGTTTTGGGTCTGGCAATACATCTATGGATGGTGTGGAAACATAGGTAGCTATGACTGCGATGGGTAGCCCAAGAATAATGGCTGTAATAGACCGTCTGGGGGTAGCTGTAGCTTTGATGGAAAGGGCAACCCATCTTTTTAGGGCTAATAGAATTCTTGTGTTTGAAGATTCTTTCTTTATTTTTTTTGAATGGCCCAATATGTACCTTGCGAATGAAGGTAGTATTAATAAGGCAAAGAGCAATGAGGCGAGTAAAGCGCTTGAGATTGTAAAAGCAAGATCTCTAAATAACTGGCCTGTTGCAGATTGCATAGCAATTATAGGCAAGAATACAATGACGCTTGATATCGTTGATGATGCCAATGAACCTGTAACTTCTCGTGTTCCCTGTACAATGCTTTCCTGGGTGCCAATGCCTTGCTGGCGAATCCTTTGAATATTTTCCACCACAATAATTGCCGCATCTACCATCAATCCGATAGAAAGAGCGATGCCTGCCAATGAAATAACATTCATGCTTCTACCCCCAATATACATACCCACAACGACGAGGGAGATGCATACGGGAATGCTGAGGAATATTAACGTTAAAGTTCTCAGGTTGCGCAGAAACCAGTACAAAACCAAGCAGGCTAGCAGTGATCCAAGAAGGAGGCTCCCGTACACCAGATTTAGGGAGTCTCGGATTCCTTTGGAGTCATCACGGCTTATGGCCAATTCCATGTCTAACCGAGCTAACTCTCCACTATTCAGCTCCGCCATGGTTGACTTCAGCTGTGCAATAGTGTCAAGAACATTGACGTTTTCGGTGGGGAGCAAGTAGAAATAAAAGGATCGATTACCCTCAAGGGCAAAATATGCCCAGTCAGATGCAGGCCGTGCGTTTACAGAGGCAATGTCAGAGAGCCGTATAATCTGGTTCCCACGTGTGGCGATAGGTAATTGTGAGAGCTCATCTAGGGGGATCTGGCCCTTAAAGTGTAGTGCATAGTCTTTAGAGCCAATTTTCAGGTTGCCGCCCGATCGGTCCACCAGATCATTAAGATGTGCAGTTACCCCAGCAATACTTAAGGAATTTTGAGTCATCTTCTCTGGATCGAACTCAATATCGACACGCTGTGCGATAGGCGTAGCGGCAACTTCTATAGAGGATACTCCCTGGATTTTACTGATGGCTGGCTTTACGTGGTTTAAAAATGCATCAATTAATTCCAGCTCACTGGCTGATTTCTTCGAGTAGAGGAAGAAGGTTGCCAGCGTAGCCCCCGCACCATTGGCAAAGTTAAAAACTTGGGGTGTGCGGACTTGTGTGGGCCAGTTGGGTACCTGATTAATTCTGGAGAGTACCTCAATATACATTTGCTCCATATCTGCTTCAGAGTGAAAGTCAATCGTGACCCAGGCAAAGCCACTGTTGATATTTGTCTGCACTTCTTTCAGGTAGCTTAGGCTCGATAGCTCCTGCTCAAGTGGTGCAACTAATATCTGTTCTATCTCTTCCGCTGTCTTTCCCGGCCAAGGAATGGCCAGTGCAATTTGTGGGCGATTGATAGTGGGGAGTAGAGCGTTAGGTAAGTTTAGGCCCGCAATAATACCGGCAACAATTAAGGCAAAAGTGCAACTTATAATAAATGAACTGTATTTTTCCAGGGATTTCATGTGTTTTCCCTCTTTGTCGGAGAGACAGTTTCATTGGGTTGTAGGCCTTCATAACCCAGAACGACTACAAGATCTCCAGGTTTAATGGTTGAACGTACAACAAAGTGCCCCTTTAAGGTATCTATTATTTGAACCTCGGTACTAACCGCCCTTTGATCACTGTCTAGAGTCCAGACTTTATATTGGTCGCCCTCTAGTATTACGGCATCACTGGGAACTTTTGTTACCCTCTCCTGCGTTTTTTTAGTTGAGAGGGGTGTTTGCATCATTATTTCGAATCTCTGTCCTACTAATAGGGACGGGAATTGCTCTGATTCTGTTTCAAAGTAGAGGTTGAGATTTTGCGTTTCCGGATTGACCGTATGACTAATATTTCTTAAGGGGATATTTTGGTCCCTAAAAGTAAAGGAGCTGCTGTTGAGTAAATTCTCATTGTTTAATTTTTCTTCGGGAAGGCTGCACTCAATTTGATTTTCTTTTAGAGGCAGTAACTGCATGATTCTTTGCCCCGAATTTAGTCTCTCACCGGGGTTGGCTTCTATACTTACAACTTGACTATCAGTTCTTGCATAGTGTTGCAGTCGCTCTAAACGGTATTCGGCTGTTGTTAGCTGGTGCTCAAGTCTTTGCTTTGTGAGCCGGTAGGTATCAGCATTGAGTTTAAGGCTGTTTAAGTGGGACGGAGACACCATATCTGCTGAGCGAAGCTTCTCCAGTCTGCTCAGCTCTTCTTCCGCATAAATCAGCTGGCTCTGTGTGATTGCAATATCTGTGCGAATAATCTCAATCTCCTGAGAGAGATAAAATCCATCCTGTGCGGCTACTAACTCGCCAGCTTTAATTATTGAACCTACGGGTTTTATTTGGGTGAGCTCGGCTTCAGTGTGGCTGGAGACTTGGTGTAGGGGAGGAGATAATACCGAACAAAATAATCTGGTATTAATGGCTTGCTGCCACGGGTGTGCAGCCTCAACGAGTACTGCACGACTATCATCTGCCAATATACTAGAGCTAGAAAATAGAGTGGTAGAAATGATGCTGCTGGCAAGAAATGCTCTAAATTGACTGTTTCGCATTCGGAGGCTCTAGTCGATTTTATTCTTAGATTAATGTTTGTGGTGAGACTATCTGACACTAAAGAGACTTAATCTCTTTAGTGTTGTAGTTGACAAAAGGGTATGGGGATGCTGATTTTCCTGCAATTGGCCTACGACAAGGTGAGGCCTAAAGGGGATAAGCGGTGTTTGGAATTAGTTTCCATTTGCTCGGTTTTTTGAGAGGGCTTTTTGCTAGCATAATTTTTGTTTAGACACTTCCTAAGTGCCATTGGACATATCTTGCTAAAGCGGAATCGAAAAATTTTATTGTAGGCCTGCAACGTGTTATCAGTGTTGCTGAGTTCTGCTTTCTTTATGTTTATAGTTTTTTGTCATGCCAATTTTGCACTATCCAAAGAAACTCTCGAAGGCGCCTGCTTTTGCTGGTTAATAAGGCAATCAATAATTGCGTATCCAAGCACCTGTTTAACGAGAGCTTCTGCGGGATAGACTGGTTGCGTATTAAATAATTGGTACTGTCTTTTCTATTTTCTAGACTTTTCTACCGTCTTGTTTTGAGGTCACTTCCGCATCAGCCTTAACCCATTGAAAACCACCAGCAGGCTGGTTCCCATATCGGCGAATACTGCCATCCACATAGTGGCTTCACCGGCAAAGGCGAGTGCCAGAAAGACTGCTTTGATACCCAGGGCAAGGATAATGTTTTGCCAGAGAATATGAGCTGTCGTACGGGAGAGGCGGATAAAACTGGCGATTTTACCCAGGTTGTCATCCATCAGGGCAACGTCTGCCGTTTCTATGGCGGTATCGGTGCCGGTGGCGCCCATGGCGAAGCCGATATCAGCTCGCGCCAGGGCTGGTGCATCATTGATGCCGTCGCCCACCATGCCGACCCGGCCGTGGCCGGCAAGGGAATCCACTTCACGGAGTTTATCTTCTGGCAGCAGGTTGCCCATGGCCCGATCTATGCCCACCTCCTTGGCAATGGCATCGGCGGTGTGCTGATTGTCACCGGTCAGCATCAGGGTTTTCACCCCCAATTGGTGGAGCTCATCAATGGCTTTGCGGCTGGATTCTTTTACCGTATCGGCTACGGCAAACAGAGCCAGAACACGGTTTGTATCCACCAACATAACAACAGTTTTCCCCTGATACTCCAGTTTTGAGAGGCGATCCTCTAGCTCCTCACTGCAAACGCGCAATTCTTCCACCAGGCGGTGATTGCCCAGGTAATAGCCTGTGCCTTCAATCTCTCCGCGAATCCCGCGCCCGGCCAGGGCTTCAAAAGCTTCTACTTCTAGTAAGGGTGCTCCACTGGCGTTGAGAAAATCTGCCACTGCCTTTGAAACCGGGTGATCGGAGCGGTGGGCGAGGCTGGCGGCGAGGCGCTTTACCCGCGCCTCATCTGTGCCAGTTATCAGGGCAAAATCTGTTACCTGCGGTGCACCGTGGGTGATGGTGCCGGTTTTATCCAGGGCCAGCCAGCGCAGCCGGCGCCCCTCTTCGAGGTATGCCCCCCCTTTAATCAGCGTGCCGTGTCTTGTTGCTGCTGCGAGGCCGCTGACGATGGTGACCGGGGTGGCAATGACCAGGGCGCAGGGGCAGGCGATAACCAGCAGTACCAGGGCGCGGTAGATCCACTCCATCCAGGCACCGGAGAAAAACAGCGGAGGAATTAACGCTGTGGCTAGGGCAACTGCAAATACCAGAGGGGTATACCAGTGCGCGAACTGATCGACGAAACGCTGGGTGGGCGCGCGGCTGCCTTGCGCCTCCTCAACCGCGTGGATGATTCGGGCAAGTACGGCATCACTGGCTACGGCAGTCACCCTATATTCCAGTGCGCCAGACTC
The DNA here is from genome assembly GCF_052467705.1 of Microbulbifer mixtoriginis (SeqCode). Lineage (NCBI taxonomy): Bacteria > Pseudomonadati > Pseudomonadota > Gammaproteobacteria > Cellvibrionales > Microbulbiferaceae > Microbulbifer > Microbulbifer mixtoriginis (SeqCode). The sequence continues at coordinate 2,858,506 of NZ_CP174322.1, read as the reverse complement.
ATTGATGCTACCGGCAAAGAGGCTGTCTCCAGCTTCTTTATCTACCGGAAGGCTCTCCCCAGTGATTGGGGCTTGGTTCACCGCAGAGTTGCCTTTTATTACTTCGCCATCCAGGGCGATGCGCTCACCGGGTCTGACCCTGACCTTGGCGCCGAGGGAAACGGTTTTTGCATTCACCTCGCGCCACTGGCCATCACTCTGAAGTACTGTGGCGGTTTCCGGGGCCAAGTCCATTAACTCGCGAATAGCGTTTCTGGCCCGGTCCAGAGACTTGGCCTCAATCAGCTCGGCGAGGGTGAACAGTACCATCACCATGGCGGCCTCGGGCCAGTGCCCAATCAAAAGTGCGCCTGTGACCGCGATGGACATTAGCGCATTCATATTCAGGTTGCGGTTCTTAAGGGCGATCCAACCTTTTTTGTAAGTAGAGAGCCCCCCGCCGGCAATGGCGGCTAAGGCCAGCAACATGACCAGCCAGCTGTTTCCTCCCTGTAACCAGAACACTACCTCAGAAGCGAGCGCCGCCAAGCCGGCCGCCCCCAGCAGCCACCAATTGGCCTTGGTTGCGGGTGGTGCATTTTCTGTATCCGATGGGGAGGCGACCCTGGCATCCAGATCCAGAGGGGCGAGTATATCCAGGATCTGTTGCTGCATACCCGGAGCGTGCCCAACCCGCAAAATGCGTTGCACCAGGTTAAAGTCCAGGCTGTAAATGCCTTCGAGTGGGGTGAGCTTGGCGCGGATCAAACCTTCTTCGGTAGGGCAATCCATTTTGGTGATTGAGAAGAGGGAGCTTTCGCTATCTTTTCCGGCGCCACTATCGAGCGGTTGTTGTAATGGTTCAGTGCTACTGCCACAGCCGCAAGTGGAATCCTGTTTTCCCATGGTTAACTCTCGAATAGCTCAATGAGTGAGCCAGCATTACAATCCCTCTAGTAACTATAGAGTCAAGGGGACACCAGCATGCGTTACCGAATAGGGGAGGCGGCCAAGCAGGCAGGCTGCAAGGTGGAAACGGTGCGTTACTACGAACAGGTGGGCTTGCTGCCGCAACCATTGAGGTCCGAAGGCAATTATCGCCTGTATTCAGAAGCGCACTTGGCGCAATTGCGTTTTATACGGCACTGTCGCTCCCTCGATATGCCCATTGAGGATATACGCAAACTGTTAACCTTGCGGGAGCAACCGAGAGAGCACTGTGCTGAAATCAATGCGTTGGTAGATGAGCATATTGATAGGGTGGACAGCCAAATGGCATTGCTCGAGCAATTGCGGAAGAGTTTGCTGGCATTGCGTAGCCAGTGCGGCGGCCCCGGTTCTACTGATTCCTGTGAGATTGTGCGAGAACTCTCCAGTTGTGACTGCCACCCGGCACAAAGCACCGTATAAGAGCTATCTGTAAGTTGAGAGTACCTCATTGAAAAAGTTGTTGAGTAAGTTATCGGGAGAACTATTGAGCTGGCCACGGGGAAAGTACCGGGTTGTCTTTCTAGTGGCTCTGGCTGTTGCTCTTACCCTTGCCGTTTGGGCCTTTTTCGCTGAGCCAAGAAGCTTCAGGATCAATGAGCAAGCGCTTCGCCTGGAGTCTTGGCCAGCTTCCTGTAGCGGTTTAAGCGTGGCGGTATTGGCGGATTTACATGTGGGTTCCCCCTATAAGGGTATTGAAAGCCTGCGCTCATTGGTTAACCAAGTAAATGCCAGCAGTCCTGACTTAGTGCTACTCCCCGGTGACTTTGTTATTCAGGGGGTAGTCGGTGGTTCTTTTGTGACACCGGAGAGTGCCGCTGAAGTGCTTGCCGGCCTCAAAGCCCCCTTGGGCGTTTTTGCTGTAATGGGCAATCACGACTGGTGGCTGGACCCGAAAAGAGTAGAGCGGGCTTTCACTGAGAAAGGCATCCCGCTGCTGGAAGATGCATCCACCAAGATCAGTAGCGGCCACTGTGCCTTTCAGTTGGTTGGCATCAGTGATTTCTGGGAGGGGCCACACAATATAGATCGGGCAATGTCTGCCATTGAAGAGTCGGAGACAGTCTTAGCCTTCACTCACAACCCAGATATATTTCCCCAAATTCCACAACGGATTGCCTTGACGATTGCCGGCCACACTCATGGCGGCCAGGTATATTTACCCTTGATTGGCCGCCCGATTGTGCCCTCCCGCTACGGGGAGCGCTATGCCATTGGGCATATCGAAGAGGAGGGCAAACACCTGTTTGTGAGCCCAGGGGTAGGCACCAGTATCCTGCCGGTAAGATTTCTGGTGCCGCCAGAAGTCACTTTGCTGAGGCTTTTTAGTCGCAGTGAATAAATAAGCAGTTTATGGTTGGTTGGATTGGTTATCTGCTTTGGCAGGATGTAAATAGAGCGCTGCATTAGAATGGTTGCCTGGCTTAATGGGAGAACCTCTTATGATAACTATCAAGCGCAAGGTCTTGTTTGGGGACTGTGATCCCGAGGGTATTGTTTATACCCCGAGGTTTTCCAATTTTGCCCTGGAGGCCACCCATGAAGCCATGTCTATTTTATTTGATGGGCCGGCTATAGCCACTATGAAGAAGCGGGGGTTCCTGACACCGGTGCGGGCCTTTAATCTGGAATTCTTAAGCCCGGTTACTTGGGATCAGGAGTTACAGCTTAAAGTCAGTGTACTCAAGGTTGGCAATCAGTCGTTTACCTTTCTTGTGCAGGCTTATCTCAATCCAGATCTATTGGCTTTTACGGCAACAATTACCTATGTCACCCTCTCGGTTGAAACCAAACAGAAGATCACCTTGCCGGAATGGTTGAGAGCGGCACTGACAGAATTTAATGCCCGGCAAACCTCTAATCCATAAAGTTCTCTACAAAGAGGTCCTTCCAGTTTATTTCCAGAGTAACTTGTACCTTTTCAGATAAGGGAAAATGCTCTGGATCGGAGAGTACAATTTTGGCGAGCTGATTGCGCTCCTGGGGTTTGAACGTATTCTGGAATTCTTCCGGCAGTTGATCAGAAATAGGCAGTAACTCAGAGATCACGCCTTTATCTTTGTAGCGGCCACTCTTGACTGTGACAACCATGCCCGGCCGAAGAGCAAGAATATATCGGCGCGGCATATAGGCGAGTACATAGGGTTCCCCCCAATAGACTTGCATTAGGGGTTCCCCTTCTCGGTAGACATCCCCTACAGAGGGTACAGTAGCGCCAACCAAGCCATTTACCGGGCTACGCACTTGGCCATCATCATAGTGGTCTTTCAGTCTCTGGTATGCCGTTCCGGCTACTTTGATTGCTGCATCGACAGCTTTTCTCTTCTTGTCTAGCGTGGTGCTTTCCACCTGAATCTTGACCAGTTCCTGGCCCGCATTAAAGTTATCCCTGAGCACTTCCTGATAGGTGATCTTGCTGACAAAACCCTTATCGGCCAGCTTATTGATTCGCGCCAGAATCTCCTCTATCTCTTGCTTGCGGTGTTCTGCAGGAACCAGCAGTTGTTTGGCAGTCTCGGAAAGCAGGGTAAATTCGGCGGAAATTTGAATCAGGTTGGCCTGGCGGCTGGAGAGGTCTGCCAAGCGCTCCAGTAGTTCCATGGATTCTATTTTGAGAAGTAGCTGCCCCTCTTTAACCGATTCCCCCTCATCAACCTCTACCGCGGTCACTCTGGTGATATAACCCATCTCGACTGCGGCATAATCCCTAAGGACCAGCCCATCTCCTTTGAGGATAAACAAATCCCCAAATAGATAGCGCAGAATAGCCAGGGCAAATAATATCAATACCCCGATATAGATGCGCCGCCCAATGGCGCTGTGGTGTGGGCGGACCTCACTGGCCATGGTATCTGGGCGGATATGCTTTCGTATAGTTCTCATTGAACTTACTCCCTAACACGATGCACTTTGGAGGGTGCGTAAGTGTCGGAATAGGAGGTTTTAAATACCCACTCCTGAATATAAGAGTAGAGCCGAACGATACGCATCAGATTGACATACAAAATACTGTATCCCAGCAGGTAGGGCCAAATTGGAGTGGCTCTAAATTTATTTGTGGCAAGTGCGCTGAGGGTGAAGGTAATAATGTCCATTATGATCAGGACAATCTGAGCCGCTATCAGAATAAACCAGCCATTAACGCCGTAATGGTAAAATAGCCAGACTAAGTAAACTGGCAGAATTAAGATGGCAATTACATTAAAGAGCAGGAATTCGAATTGATGAAAAAATTCCCTAAATTTAAGGCGACGTTCAAGCGGATTAATGAAGTGGCGATACTTTCTGAAGCGTAGGCGAACGGCATCTCTTTCCCAGCGAAACCTTTGCCGGATCAACGTTGCTAGGTTGGTGGGGACATCGGTATAGCAGATGGAGTCAGCAGCGTAGCCAATTTTCCAACCATAGTGGCGTAAGCGCAATGTGACATCCAGGTCTTCACCGCCGCCGGAGTCAAAACCGCCTACCTGTATTAAAGCCGTTCTACGAAAAGCACTAAAAGCTCCAGAAGCACAGGACATTTGTCCTAGCATGAAAAGCGCGTGCTTACCTAGAGAAATGCTAATGATATATTCAATTGCCTGAAAAACTGTAAGTAAATTCACATCCCAGTTGCGCACTAAAATATTGTTTGATGCCCCCCCGACCTCGGGATCATCGAACTGACGTAAGATATTCTTTATGGCGTGATAGTCGAAGGAGCAGTCGCAGTCAACGTTTAGGATAATTTTCCCTGTCGTATAGCGAATGGCTAGGTTTGCTGCAGCAGATTTCCCTCCGCGCAATTCTGTCGAATGTGCACCATGAATCAGGCCTATTTTTAAGAGTTGACGGATTTTATCTCTAGTCCCATCTGTGGAACCATCGCTTACTACAATAATCTCATCGGGAGGGCGGCTTTGCTCCCATAAGCTGAGTACACATTTCTCTATAGCGTCCTCTTCGTTGTGACCGGCAATAATCACAGAAACTTTCCCCAGACTTTTAAAGTCTGCTTCAAATTCTGGTTTCGAACTAAAAAAAACCAGTGCAGTAAAGAACGAAAATAAGTAGCGGGGGATCTCGAAGATCACCACCACCCAGAGCATCAAAAAAAGCGTTGTATAGCTTTGAGAGATAAGGTAATAGTAGCCGTCCTGAATTTCTTCCCACATTAGCTCAGATCCTCGGGGCCATAGACCTGGAGGATGGGTTCTACATCCAATCGCAAAGAACTCGCGGCTCTTTGCCCGGCTTCTTCACTAAATTTGTACAGATCTTTCTGACTGATATGGCTTACCAGGATAAAATCTTCCATCCTGCCTTTGGCCGCGGTAACCGGGTATTCCCCTTTCATCACCTTTTTTAGCGAGTGGCTTAAACTCTGGAAAAACTGATTGCGGCTGTGAAAAAATTGGCGGTTACCGTGTTCTTGCTCTACCAAATATTCATTTTCATATTTGATGCAGAGCAGGGCAAATTCGCTCTCATTGTTTCTCCAATCTTTCAGCTCTTTGTTTAAAACTACGATAAGTTCGAATGGAAGCCCGGCAAAGATAGGACTTTGCTGGGTGAGTTCCAGGAATGCATGGCCAGCATGCAGGTAATGAACGGCTTTTTCGGTGAGGCTATATTTAAAAATATCCCCGGTTTTTACCGAATCTCCATCTATATGGGTATCGCAATTAAGGCATAAAAAGCCAACTTCTGTTTCTGAACTGGATTTGCCGCAGGAATTGCATATCAAAATGGTGCCCGGTTTGTCGTAATCGCTGCCGAAATGGCTCATTTCCATTCGGCACTTGGGGCAGATTAAATATTCGCCTTGGCGAAAGTCGTCTTCAGGCCCCAGGTAGGCGCACTTAAAGTGGTGCAGATAGAAGGATTCTCTCAAGTTGGGAGATCGACATTCCGGGCACTCTTCGCGCACATTAAATTGAGAGGCACTGCAACCGTTACAAATATGCCGGCGGTCAAAAAAGCTGCCGGCCAGTAATTCGGCCGTCATCATTTTTTCGCATTCGTGCAATACTGTTTCTGAATCTAACAGGGTGTTAAAGCATACGGTGGTGCGCGAGTCTGGCTGGTAGCTAGGGGTCAGGCTTATCCCGGAGACAAAAATGCGGGCCAGGATTTTGTCGTCATCGTTCTGGGGGTTGTAGAAATCCGGGTGCAACTGAGAGCGGCGAAAGTTAAAGGAATCGATCAACTTGCCGTACTCTGTAGGGTCAGCCTTGAGCGTGTTAGAGGCATCCAGGTCTGCCCTGACTCCCAGTGTGCCGGTTAGGTCAATCACCGGTAGCAGGTGCAAGCCTATCTGGCTGTTCCAGAGTTTTTCGATGCACTGAGGAGTCATGGGCTCCTCAACCACCAGGGCATCACACTTCTCAATGCCTGGATGCACCGTATTAAAATCACTGGGCCAGCGATAATAGTTGTATGCATCAGTGAGAAAGGAGATGGCAAACCCTCCTACAGAAGGGGCAAACTGACGCCGGTTGTACTTGGTTGATACGGTTGGCGGGTAAAAATCCGCCTTAAGTAAAACGATAGACCACGAGGGCTGAAGCGCCAGACCGCAGGAAATAAGGAGATAAGGCTTGGTGTTATGAGCTGGGTATCACGATTGACTATAAAGTCGAGTTCCAGCCAAAAAAGTGGGGTCCCCAAGGGATAACTATCGGCTTCTAACGCATCCCGAACAGTTTACTCCCTTACTTTGTGTACTTTTGAGGGGGCGAAGGAATCCGCATAGGAGGTTCTAAAGATCCACTCCTGTACATAGGCATAGAGCCGTACTACACGCATCAAGTTGACGTAGAGGATGCTGTAGCCAATAAGAAAGGGCCAGAGTGGAAAAGTACTGAATTTGTAGGTGGCATAGGAGGCGAGCGCAAAGGTGAGGCAATCCAGCATTATCAACACTATTTGTGCACCGATTAAAATAAACCAGGCATTACTACCATAACTCGCAAATAGCCAGACTAAGTATATGGGCAAAGCGATAGCAGCGATCACATTAAAGATCAAGAACTCAAATTGATGAAAGAACTCTTCGAATTTTATGCGGCGTTTAAAAGGATTGATAAAGTGGGCGTACTTGCGGTAACGCAAACGCACAGCATCCCGCTCCCAACGCAAGCGCTGGCGAATTAGAGTCAGGATATTCGTGGGTACATCCGTATAGCAGATCGCCTCTGGGGCGAAGGCGATATCCCAGCCGTAGTTGCGTAGGCGAAAAGTAATATCCAGATCTTCCCCCCCACCGGAATCAAAGCCACCAATCTGGTCAATAGCGGTTTTTCGGAACCCGCTGTAGGCGCCAGATGCACAGCACATTTGTCTGATCATGGCCAATGCATGCCTGCCGAGGGAGATACTGACAATGTATTCGATGGTTTGAAATGCGGTGAGTAGGTTATCGTGAGGGTTGCGCACAAAAACATTACCGGAAACCACCCCCACTTTGGGGTCTTCAAAGGGGAGTAACACTTCCTTCATGGTGTGGTGCTCAAAGGAGCAATCACAGTCTACGGTGATAACGATATCGCCAGTGCAAAAGCGTATTCCCAGATTTAGTGCGGAGGCCTTACCGCCTCTAAGTTCTGTCGCATGGGCTCCCTGAATGAGTCCTCGGGTTAGTAGGCTGGACATCACTTTTCTGGTTCCATCGGTGGAGCCATCGCTCACCACGATGATTTCATAGGGCTTAACACTTTGCGCCCAAAGACTGTGCACACACTTTTCGATCGACTCCTCCTCGTTATGACCGGCAATAATCACCGAAATTTTGCCGATTTTCTCCAGATCTACTTCTTTCTCGATCCTTGAGCTAAAAAAGAAAACCGCGGTGAAGAAAGAGAAGATATAGCGAGGGAGTTCCAGAAAAATCACGATCCAGAACATGATAAACAGAGCGCCCCGGCTCTGTGCGAACAGAAAAGTAAAGCCGTCATGGATTGTCTCCATCATCGGTGCAATACACCTTTGATGGAGGCTCTAAGCTGCTTGTTCGGTGAGCAGCTACAGAGAGAGTCTTTACAGAGAGTTTCTTGGCTGTGGCCCTCTTTGAGCCGGGACATGGCTATTCCTCCAGCTTCGAGGCAAACCTGGTGGCAATTGCAAGCTTCTTTCCGGGCACTTTGAAGCCATAGATACGATATATTGAGAGGATCGAGACGCCAAATTGTCCAGCAGACCAGGCGCTATAGAAGGGATCAACTTCTAGGTGGTGATGATTGAACCAGTTCGCTTGTTTTTGCTTGTTACAAGTACAAAGTGGCCAGGGGTAGGGCGGCCAGAGGGGAAGACTTTGTAACTGGCTTAGCGCTCAAGGAATACTGCTGTGGCCATCCCGCCAGCAGTACAGACCCCAATAATCGCCTTGTTCGCATCTCTGCGCTTGAGCTCCATCAGTGAAGAACCCAGGTAACGAATGCCGGACATCCCATAGGGGTGCCCAAGGGCAATGGCGCCCCCATTAACATTAGTAATATCCCAAGGCGTGTCCAGTTCCGCTTGGTTATAGAGGGTGGTAACCGCAAAGGCTTCGTGTAATTCCCAAAGGTCTATCTCTCCCATAGAAAGCCCCTGATGCTTCATTAAGCGCTTGATGGCTGGCGCCACGGCGATACTCATTTCATCGGGGGCCACCGCTGCAAGCTGCATACCGCGAAATAGCCCCAGGATGGGCAGGTTTCTTTTGGCGGCCAGCTCGGCATCCATCATGACGACGGCCGCAGCGCCATCAGAGAGCTGCGAAGCGTTGCCCGCGGTTACCGTGCCGCCATCATTCACTGGCTCTAGAGCCGATAACCCTTCCAGGGTGGTACCGGGGCGTGGGCCTTCATCTTCTTTCAGCAACACTGTCTTTTCTGAGATCTGCCCAGTCTCTTTATCTTTTATCGACATGACTGTCTCAAAAGGAACGATTTCTTCGGCAAATTTGCCTGCTCTGTGCGCTTCCGCCACGCGTTTTTGCGACTCCACCACATAGGCATCCTGTGCCTGCCGGCTGATCGAAAAGGTGTCAGCGACGAAATCCGCTGTTTGGATCATGGTCCACCAAACAGCGGGGATTTGTTGTTGCAGGGGCTCATAGACAAAGTGATTCAGGTTCAGGTTGAACTGCACGAGACTAATACTTTCTACGCCACCGGCAACGCCGACCTGCATTTCCCCGCTGGCGATCCGATTCGCTACGATCGATGCGGCATTAAGACCCGAGCCGCAGTAGCGGTTAATCGTCATACCGGGCACTTTGACGCCACAACCTGCAAATAGGGCGGCGTTGCGAGCGATATTGTGGCCGGTTGCTCCCTCAGGTAATCCACAGCCCAGTACAACGTCTTCCACTTCCTCGGGATCCAAAGTAGCTCTGTGCAGCGCTTCCTTGATGACATGCGCGGCCATGGGGATACCGTGGGTTTGGTTTAAGGCACCGCGCCTTGCTTTGGCGATTGCGGTTCTACAGTAGGCAACAACGGCAACGTCTCGCATGGGGTATGCCCTGAGTTTTGAGGCTTTTGTAAACAGTAGAACAGCTGATATTGCTTTGTACTGGAAGCATTATCTGGAGGGTTAGGGGGGTTAAAGATAGTTTATTGACCTGCCACTTTCCTGGTATCTACTGCCCTACCAAGCTGTTTTCCTGGTATCTACTGCCCTACCAAGCTGTCAGATGTGACTAATGTAGCGTATATCGACTTTTTTCGGTTAAACCTTCATCAAAATTTAATACTTCGTAGAATAAACCGACTTCTTTGTTGGTACGCATTTCTATAAAATGCGCGCCAATTCACATTATTCGAATTCTAAATAACAAACAGGAAGTTGGGGTTTATGACTGTTTCTCGCCGTACATTTGTGCAAGCCATGGGGCTTGCGCTGCTTACACCATTTACCGTTCGCTCATTAGCGGCTAGCAATAGCGAAACCTATGCGCGCTTTAATCTGAGTGGCAGCCCCTCGGGCTACGATATCGATCAGGATGGGTTGATCTTCGATTTGTCTGTGGCCTCCGGTGATCCCAGCCAAACTGGTGTGGTGCTCTGGACCCATATCAATCCCGCTGCCTTTGTACCTGGCCAAATCCTGTATGTGGATGTGGCTTTGGACGATTCATTTACCCAGCCAGTGTTGAGTGCTGAGGTCAATGCTGAGGATATTAGTGCGGATCGCGACTACACCGTAAACATCGACCTGGAAGGCTATCTGTCTCCCAATCAGCGTTACTACTACCGCTTTAAATACGGCACACTGTGCAGCCGCACGGGGCGCTGCCATACCCTGCCAACTGGTGGGCTGGAAAGTATCAAAATGGCGGTGGTGACCTGTCAGGATTACACCACGGGTTATTACAACGCCTACAGCCATTTGGCGGATGAAGATGTGCATTGCGTATTGCACTTGGGAGACTTCATCTATGAGTACGCGCAGTACGAAGGTTTTGAGGATGCGATTGTTCACCCAATGAGCCTGCCTTCCGGCGGTAATGTGGCTATGGATCTCGAAGACTATCGCCATATTTACCGGGAATACCGCAAGGATAAAAACCTGCAGCGGGCAATGGAAATGCATTCCTTTATTATCACCTGGGATGACCACGAAACTGCGGATAACGCCTACTGGGATTACGATCGCGATACCCTGGGTGTGCCATCCCATCCCTACCAAACTGGCGCTAACAATCCCGATCAATTGCGCCAGTTGCGCCGCGATGCGCAACAGGCCTGGATTGAGTATGTACCGGCTCGTGTAAAAGTGGATGAGGCGGCCAGCCACGCCTTCGACTACCTGCAAATTTACCGCTCTTTCCAATTCGGCGACTTGGTCGACTTATATATGACCGATAGCCGAACCTATCGCACCAAAGAGCCCTGCAAAGACGGTAGTGCCTGGGAAAACTACTGGTGCACAGATTACGAAGAGAAATCCCAAACCATGCTGGGGAAAACCCAACGGGATTGGCTGATTAATGGCTTGGTCAACTCCAATGCCCGCTGGAAAGTTTGGGGTAACCAGACCCTGCTTGCCCAGTTAGCAGGCACCGCACTGGGGCGCCCCCTGGTATTCGCTAACTACGATGCCTGGGATGGCTATCATTGGGAGCGTGAGAAAATCCTCTCCAGTGTGAAAGACAACAGTGTCGATAATTTTGTTGTGCTGACCGGGGATCTGCACACCAGTATTGCCTCTTACCTGAAAGTGAACTTCAACAAGATCAGCAACTGGGACTATGACAACTTGGTAGGCATTGAGCTGATGACCCCTTCGATCTCGTCACCAAACCTGAATGATACGGTAGAGAGAGGGGTCGATGTGGGTAGCGTATTCACTTCATTGCTTAATGGAGGCGTGCAGGTTAACAATCCGCATATCAAGGATTTTGTCAGCAATATCTATGGTTATGCGGTGATTGAGTTCAACCACAGCGAGCTGAATTGGACTGTCTATGACATCGACAAAAAGTCAGACAACCCATCCACCAATAAAAAGACCTACAAAACGTTTAACTACGAACCCGAAGGTATGTGGCTGACGGAGAAATAGCCAAACCAATAACCATCTTTAATAGCGCCACCCAGTGACTCACCTCAGTGACTGTGGTGGCGCTTTCCCGCGCCTGTTGTATCAACGCCTACCTTTCTAGATTTGGGTCAGCCCCTAAGGCCTATAGAGGCTATCCGTGTTGCTATCTGTCTCTGGGTAACCTATACCCTCGTGACAGATCGAGCGGGTTCCGATGTCGATGCTCACCGTGAATACCACCAGGAGCCATTGATGTTACAGAAAGCGTACCCCTACTACCTGGCCAATGAAGCCATCTATGCCAATACCGAGCTGGATGTAACCGATAAGTACTCCGGCGAGGTGGCAACACAGGTTGCCATGGCAGATGCCAAGGTGATCGATAGCGCGATAGATTGGGCCTTGCTGGCAGAAAAACCCATGGCTGCGTTTCCGCCCTACAAACGCCAGCAAGTTTTGGATCACTGTGTACAGCGCTTTCAGACTCGCTTTGAAGAGTTGGCCGTGGCCCTGTGTATTGAAGCGGGTAAACCGATCCACGATGCCCGTGGGGAAGTCTCCCGTTTGATTGATACCTTCCGTGTGGCCGCAGAAGAGGCGGTGCGTATCGATGGGGAGATTATCAATCTGGAAATCTCCAAGCGCAGCGCGGGCTATCGGGGATTTGTTAAACGGGTTCCCGTTGGGGCCTGCTCTTTTATTTCACCGTTTAATTTCCCATTGAATCTTGCGGCCCATAAAGTGGCTCCAGCCATTGCTGCCGGCTGCCCCTTTGTGCTCAAACCCGCGAGTAGAACCCCGATCGGTGCCCTGATTATCGCAGAGGTACTGGCGGAAACCGATCTGCCCAAGGGGGCCTTCTCGGTGCTGCCCTGTCACCGCGAAGGCGCGGACCTGTTTACTGTGGATGATCGCTTTAAGCTGCTCAGTTTTACCGGCTCCCCTGCGGTAGGCTGGGACTTGAAGGCCAGGGCAGGGCGCAAGAAGGTTATTCTGGAATTGGGTGGCAATGCTGCCTGTGTGATTGATCGGGATACCGATCTGGAAGATGCGGTAGAACGCCTGATCTTTGGAGCTTTTTATCAGTCGGGCCAGAGCTGTATCGGTGTGCAGAGGATCTATGGGCATTCCAGTCTATATGAGGACCTGAAAGCGCGTTTGCTGGAGCGCACCAAGAAGCTTAAGAAAGGAGATCCTAAAAATGAACATACGTTTATTGGTCCGATGATTTCAGAGGGGGAAGCGACAAGGTTACATAACTGGGTTAAAGAAGGGGTTGAACAGGGAGGTACGCTTCTCTGCGGTGGTAACCGCGATGGCGCCATGCTCGAACCCACGTTATTAGAGAATGTCCCCAGTGATTGCAATGTAGTGCAGCAAGAAGCTTTCGGGCCTGTAGCAATACTGGAACCCTTTGATGATTTCGATGAGGTGCTGAAAAAGGTCAATGACAGCGCATTTGGCTTGCAGGCAGGGATTTTCACCCGTGATTTGTACAGAGCCCAAAAAGCCTGGGACACCCTGGAGGTGGGTGGCGTGGTAATAGGGGATGTGCCCAGTTGGCGGGTAGACAATATGCCCTACGGCGGTGTGAAGGATTCCGGCCTGGGCCGAGAGGGGGTGCGCTGGGCGATCAAGGATATGACCGAAGAGCGGTTGATGGTGGTGCGCTCACTGCCTGCCTAGCTCGAGATTTGTAGGGGCTCAATAAACATACCGGCTCGATCAGTGGCTCTTTAAGCGTATATGGCGGGATTGCCCCTTCCATCTAGAAGCGTACTTAATAAGCGGCTGGTGAATGACTTTAGATCAAAATACAGCATGCGACATGCGAAGAGGGTTTCGACAGAAGAGCTCCCGAAGTTGAGTACCTTTGAAATGATATCCATCTGTGAGCGCCCTCCTGAAGCCAAGAATCGCGCAACTCCCGGTCACTTGATTGGAGATCATGTTTAGAACATTTTTCTGCATTTAAATTGAAATTTTCATTCTGCTACGATTTTGGAAGATGTATTAATTGAGGTCGTATCAGGCTAAACAGCAACGAGTTCTTTTTTATGTCAACAACGATAAATCCAATGAGAAATGGTGGAATATGTTTGAAGTATGGGTGTGTAGCAATGATCTTGGCGATTAGTTCCTTTTCATCTGCTCTAGCTAAAGAAAAAGTTACGCTCAATGATTTTTATCGGCCGTTTGATCTATCTGATATTAATCAAAATAATATGCAAACTTGGCCATATTACAGATATACATCCATGCACTGGGATGACTATGGCATCTTTGGCACGGTGCATATAATGGGTGCAGATAAACCATCCAATCTGGAGGTAGTTAAAGAGCCCTTTAATATAAGTCTGGAAATCCACAAGGGCTGGCCTTTCGTTGAGTCGCTAAATGCCACTCAAACAAAAGGTTTTCTGGTTATGAAAGATAATAAAATTATCGCGGAGTTTTATGATAATGGACTTGATCACAATCAAACTCAGCTTTTGCAATCCGCTTCCAAAACTTACGCAGGAATCATTATCTCAAAGCTGATTGATAAAGGTAAGATAGATCCTAATTTGTCGATTGGAGATTATCTCTCTGATTTTGCTGGTTCAAAAATTGGAAAAGCCAAGGTGCAAGAGGTACTTGATATGACCTCGGGCTTATTACCTGCGACAGATTATCATGTGCCAGGGGGTGAAGCCTATTTATTTGAGGTTGAGCAAGGCTTAAAGCCGGGTAAACCAACTGGACATCGAAATGCCATCAAGAATGCTAAAGTCCAGAATGAATCGGGCAAAGTATATACATATAATGATAAAAACACCGATCTATTAGCCATACTTGCAGAAGAAGTTTCAGGGCACCCATTCAACAAGCTTCTTTCAGATCTCTTTAATGATTTTGGGGCAAATAGTTCTGGCTCCATTGCCTTAACCGTTGATGGTACTGCTAGCCCTTCTTATGGTATCAGTACTACCCTACGCGACTATGCACTTTTTCATCAGTGGATTGCACAAGGCAAGGCTCCAAAGAGCTTCTATGATTCAGTAAAAAATCTTGATAAGGACCTTCTTGCTAAATCTGAAAGTGGCAAGGCACTTGCCACTGCGTTGGGTACTCCTGTGGCATATGGGTCTCAAGCCTGGTACTTGCCTGAATACAATGTCATCTACACAGCTGGTTCCTATGGGCAATATGGATTTAGTGATCTCAATAGCGGTTTGTCAGTGGTCTTTATGCAGGACTGGGAAGACAATGCTGTACCCAAGAAACTAGTTGAAACAGTAGAGCGTGCAAAATTCATTATTAATAAATTTGGAAAACAAAAAGGTTCATAGTGCAAGATCAGTGTTGTAGAAATTCTTTACATGTTAGTTAATGTTGGTCTTGGGGAGATTGGCTGGGTTCCTATTGGAGAAATCAGGCTTTGAACGGTTTGTTTATGATGAAGCCTACCTGGAGTCTAAAGGTTGTAACTCTGGCTCTAAGAACAGTGACGCCCAGCCTTCGAAGCGTGGGGGTGTTTCTGGGCGGGGCACTGCCACAAGTAATGAAAAACATCCATGATGTGATTGTTATCGATGCCGGTCCTATCGGCATTACCGCTGCGGTTCAACTCTTATGCCGAGGTCTACAGCCATCGGTGCTGAAAAAAGACACAACCGTAGGAAGCGCCATGTTGAAGAATGCCTTTCATTTCTACTTATCAAAGATTATTGGCATCATTGGAAAGTTAGTGCTCATTGTTAAACACTAACTTTCCAACGGGGTAACTACTTATCTAGACTTCTTTTTTCTTAAATCGATGTATCTCACTGCGGAAAAAGGCTCTAATTGAGGTTGCCCCTCTACCCAGGAGTTTTTCTGTATGGTCTGAAAGCTCAAAGGTATGGCCCCATTCGCGAGTTACTGGCCAAAGTTGTGCTAAGGCATCAATATCGCTCTCGGGAATTCCAGAATTGAGTAATCCCAGCCTTGCAGTTTCATCGCTGATGGGCATGTATTTAATTTCTCTGTCTAACTCCTCAGATAAGATCTGTGCTATATCGCTATAAGTTATTTTTTCCGGACCAGTGAGAATATATTTCTTTCCTTTATGTAAATTTGGTTCCATTAAGATTTTTGTTGCCACATCGGCAATGTCTTGATGATCGACTGTCACAACGGTTGCGCCCGGTTCGGAACCAAAAGGCGCACTAATAGTACTTAAGTTGGCAACTTCATCGGCCGAAGCGAAGAAATTGCTGTTAAAGCTGGCGGGTTGTAGTATCGTCCAGTTTAAAGTGGATTGAAAAAGGTAGTCTTCTGCCTCTCCTAACCATCTTGCTATATCTATAGGCGAACTTGCATCGGCCCCTAAACCGGAGAGTTGCACTATATGCTTGACACCGGCTTGCTCAGCTACACGGATAAAAGCGGCATGTTTCTTGGTGAATGAGGATTCGAACGCGGTAACCAAAAAGGCTGATTCAATACCATTCAGCGCCTCTAATAGAGAGTGTTCATCTTCATAGTCCCCCTTTACGTAGCTGATATTCTTAGCTCTTATTGGCGCTTTCGAAATATCACGTAACATAGCTCTAACAGGCATATTGGTGTTGGCGAGATTCTCAAGAATGGCTTTGCCGTTGTTTCCAGTTCCGCCGGTAATCAGAATTTTTTCCATAGCTGTGTCCAAAATACAAATAATAAATTGATGCTTAAGCGCTTTGCTCGGATAAAGATGGGTAGTCCACATATCCCCGTTCATCACCGGAAAAAAATGAAGACATATCTTCTTCGTTATAGGGCCCATTACTTGCCAGGCGCGCTACTAGGTCAGGATTTGATATAAAGAGGCGTCCAAATGAAATGTAATCGGCTGTGCCATCGGCAATAGCGTTGTTTGCAGATTCCGAGTCATACATACCATTGGCAACGTAGCAACCTTTGTAAGCATCACGCAGCTGGGTATGGTCAATGGATGGTTGCTCATTTCTATCCCATGCCCGCTCCATCATCTGTAAGTAAGCCAGGTTATATCTACTGAGTTGACTGACAATATATGAGTAGGTTTCTTGAGCGCGGCTGTCTGTCAAGCTAATCTCTGGTGATAGCTTGATACCGACTCTGTCAGACCCCCAGACTTCACACAGTGCCGATAGAACTTCAAAGGTGAAGCGAGCTCTGTTTTCTATACTCCCTCCGTAAGCATCGGTGCGCTGATTACTGCTGTCATGTAGAAATTGAGCCGGCAGGTAAGGCCCCGCAGCGTGGAGCTCGACTCCATCAAAACCGGCTTTGAGAGCATTCTTAGCCGCCTGTTTGTAATCCGCGATAATGCCTTGAATCTCATTGTGAGTTAGGGCCCTGGGCATTGCGTAAGGTTTCTTTCCTTCATAAGTATGTGCTGCGCCTTCTGCAGCGATTGGTGAAGGCGCTACGGGAGCCTGGCCTCCGATAAGATCGGGGTGCACTTCTCGGCCCATATGCCAAAGTTGGATGAAAATCTTCCCGCCACGGCGATGTACAGCATCGGTAACCTTTTGCCAGCCTTTGATTTGTTCTTGCGTAAAAATACCTGGGGTATCTACCCATCCGAGCCCTTGAGCTGAAATCGCTGTGGCTTCAGAGATGATCATCGCTGCACCGGCTCGTTGGGCGTAATACTTGGCATTGATGTCTGTAGGTACGCCATCCCTTCCAACTCGAGCACGTGTCAACGCAGCCATGATGACACGGTTGTCAGTTTCTATTAATCCGAGATTTCCTGATGAAAAAAGACTCAGATTTAGATGATTCTTAGCCATATCGCTTAACTCTGCTTGTGTTGATAGGGCGTAGGATATTTATGTATACGATAGATAGATAATGGTATATTTGTATCAACATGATTAATAAGTTGAATCAGGTTTTGTTATGACCCAGGAACAACTCAAGATGTTTATCGCTGTAGTTGAGCAGGGCAGTTTTCGAGGTGCGGCAAAGGCCATTTTCAAAACCCAGCCGACAATCAGTAATGCAATTAAGAAGTTGGAAGAAGAGTTTGGCTTTCCCTTATTCCATAGGGATAGCTATCGTCCAAGTCTTACAAAGCAGGGGGAGGCTTTTTATAAGCAGTCTAAGCGCGTTATTCAGAGCCTTGAACAGCTCTCCGTAATGGGGCACCAGCTTGGAGCGGGAATAGAGCCAAAATTCACCGTGGTCATCAGCGGTATTGTTGAGCTATCTCCTTTATTAAAACAGATCAAACCCATAGTGTTGTCTTTTCCCAATACAGATTTCAGTATTAGTACTGAGCTATTGTCGGGTGTTATGGAACGTGTCGATAATAATGAAGCCGATCTAGCATTTGCTACTTTATACGGTGCTGAGAGTAAACATGAATGGAAGAAAATAGGGGAGGTTGAGCTTGTGAATGTCGTGGCGCCTGGGGTTTTCCCAGGGGAAAGTGTCTCACAGTTGGAAGCCGCACAGTTACCGCAAATTGTTGTGAGGGATACCGGCCACTCGGGAAACAAAGGGAATATTAGCTTGCTAGAAGTTGGGCGCAGGTGGCTTGTTAATGATTACCATACAAAAAAAGAATTGACTCTTGCTGGACTTGGTTGGGGGAGAATTCCCAGGCATTTTATAGAGGATGAGCTGAAGAAGAGCTTACTCGTCCCAATCAATGTCGAAGGCATCAAGGCATTTAGTAGTTTTGATTTATGTATTATCCGCAATAGAGAGCGTGCTCTGGGACCGATCGCTAGTAGGTTTTGGAACTTCTTTTAGATTAAGTTGCGAGATTCTGAAAGTATAAATACTTTTTATATTTGGAAATTCCCAAGTTACAAGGATTTCTGGCAATTATTTTAACTTTATCAAGTTGCCATGAAAATTGCAGGCTTGCATAAATTTTGCTTCTCTCCGTTTTGTTTAAGAGTTTTACAGTCAGTTGACTATAGAAATTCTTGCGTATAGTAAATTATCGGAAAGCTGAACTTGACCTGGCAGAGCAACTTCTAAAAAAACCGGTTACTGTCAGATCAAGTTCGAACGACTAAATATTAAGTTAAATTTCCCTAATAATCCCATCAATAATGTTTATAGGCTGGAATTAATATTGTATAGCTAGTGATGTTTACCCTTACCTTCCATTTGGTAGTGGAGCGGAGTCATTGACAAGATGTTCTTGACGCAATTCTTGCCATAGTGCATCAGGAATATTAGTTTCCATAGCCTCAACATCTTCTTTGATCCTACTAGGTTTGCTCGCACCTGGTATCACCGCAGCAATGGCTGGATTGGCCAGTACAAATTGCAAGCCAATAGCCTTAGTGCTAACTCCGTACTTATCGCCAATCGCTTTGATTTTGGAAACTTTTTGCAGTATCGAGTCTGATGCTGGCGCGTACTCAAAATTTGGTCCTCCGACTAGCGCTCCGGAGCTATAGGGGCCTCCAGCTACGATGCCGAGGTCGCGTTCTATTATCTGTGGTATTACTCTCTGGAGAGCTCGAGAGTGATCCAGCAAGCTGTAGCGGCCAGCGAGTAAAAAGCCATCGGGGCGAGGTTCTTCAAGATCAAGAAGTATTTCAATCGGCTCCACTCTGTTTACCCCCAGGCCCCAAGCTTGAATTACGCCTTCATCACGCAGTTTATCGAGAGCCCTGAAAGCACCTTTCCGCGCGCTTTCAAAAATGCCAAGCCATTCGTCACCATAAAAATCCTGGGCAACATCGTGAACCCATGCAATTTCAATACGATCGGTCTTTAACCGCTTGAGGCTGCCTTCTATCGAGCGCATTGTTGCATCGTATGAGTAGTCATTAACAACCTTATTGGGGCGGCCATGCTTGAAAATCTCACGCTTATCTTGAATATCTCGGTTCGCTACATCTTCAACTTCATCCAAAATTAAGCGGCCAACTTTGGTGCTGATAACATAGTCTTCGCGTGGGAAGCTAGACAACGCCTCACCCATACGAATTTCTGCAAGACCGGCTCCATAGAATGGCGCATTGTCAAAATACCTGATACCGCTATTCCAGGCCGCCTGTACCGTTGCTAAGGCTTCAGCATCCGGAATCTCGCGGAACATATTGCCAAGAGGTGCTGTGCCAAATCCGAGCTTGCTGGGCAATAGATTTTTCAGCTTCACTTGCTTCTCCCATCAATGAAATTCTTAACTTAAGAGGTTTTGACTATTTGGTCGGGCGATTAAGAATGCCTGACTAGCCAGTTACGTCCCGTTACCAATGTACTTAGCATAAAAACTGCAGCTGATTACTATGGCGATATGGCCTGTTTGTAATAGCCGACGGTAGTGGGTCGATGGAGTCAGTGTGGGGTAATAGCTTTTGATGAAAAAGCCGTATATAGGCAATATACTATTGATTTAGGGTCAACAATGCAGGTTACCCTTCAAGAGCTCCAGGTATTTACCACTGTGGTAGATACCGCTTCGATCACTTCGGCTGCCGAACGGTTAGAGCAGACTGTCTCCGGGGTTAGCCGTGCATTAGCCCGTTTGGAGCATAAACTGCAAACTACATTGCTACAGCGCACTACCAGGCGTCTGGAATTAACGGAGGAGGGACAAGCTTTCCTCAAATATGCACGGGATATTCTTGCTTCCGTGGAAGAGGCCGAGGAGCAGATGGCGGCCCGCAAAAAGCACCCCTCAGGTCTTCTGCGTATAGATGCCGCCACACCATTTATGCTGCATGTAATAGCACCTATGGTAAATAGCTTCCGAGCTAAATACTCTCAGATAGAGCTTGAGCTAAACAGTAATGAGGGGATAACCGATTTGATAGAGAAGCGCACTGATGTGGCTATTCGTATCGGTAAGCTCCAAGACTCAACCTTATACGCCCGGCCAATAGGTTCTAGCAGAGTTCGAATTCTAGCCAGTCCTGGCTACTTGCAACAACATGGTACCCCGGAGGATGTGGAGCAACTCGCCCAACACACCTTGCTTGGTTTCACAAAGCCTGAATCACTCAACAAATGGCCGCTGTATGAGCAGAGTGGGGACATACTGCACATTAAGCCAACGATTACTTCATCTAGTGGCGAGACTTTACGGCAACTAGCACTATCAGACGCAGGAATCGTATGTTTATCAGACTTTATGACCAAGAGAGATCGCCAAGCTGGGCGATTGGTGCAGCTATTCTCTAGTGAAACCTTAGACATGAAACAATCTATTAATGCGGTTTACTACCGTAACACGGCACTTTCATCACGTATTACTAGCTTTATCAATCACATTCTTGAGGAGCTGGGAGATCAACCATTCGATGAGGTTTAACCACATGCACACTTTTATGCAACAGCGAATCTTAGAGAGTGACGGACTAAGTTAATTTTCTGACTGAAGGATTGACAAGGCTAATTAAAAGCCAAAGCTCAGAATTCCACTATAGTCGGCTTGATAATTTTGCTGGCTATGTATTACGAGATGGGTTTGTCCACGGTGATCTGTTTGATATATACCCGCACCACACCGACTACAAAATCCATATTCTTTTACTGGTCCAGATTTAAAAGAATAGGTATTAAGCTGTTTTGAGGCATCTTCAATGAGAGCTGGATTGGAAGTCTCAACAAAACTTATTGCCCCAGCTACCTTAGGGGAAACTGAGCTGTTGAAAAGTTTGTAATGAATAGCCCCACAGTGACAAGTTAAGTGATTCATGGGTTAATTTCCAGAGTGGATTAGTATGGGTTTAAAGTTTACTATTTGGCCGATCTTAATAAAGATCATCAGCGGAAAGTCATAATTAGCTTTAAGGAAATAGTCGGTGCGGCGGGAATATGATAAGTACCACTTGATCAGTGTCTTTTGTGCGGTAGTGGATCATGGCTCTCTAAGCAAAGCCGGTAGCCATTTGGGCTTGTCAGCGCCAACTGTGAGCAAGACACTGGCTCAATTGGAGCAGGTGCTGGGCCAGGTACTATTGATCCGAACAACCAGATCGGTCTCGGTAACCGATGCAGGGAGGCTTGTTTACCAGCAAGGGCAGCAGATAATCAATGCCTTTACTGACCT
The DNA here is from genome assembly GCF_052467705.1 of Microbulbifer mixtoriginis (SeqCode). Taxonomy (NCBI): domain Bacteria; kingdom Pseudomonadati; phylum Pseudomonadota; class Gammaproteobacteria; order Cellvibrionales; family Microbulbiferaceae; genus Microbulbifer; species Microbulbifer mixtoriginis (SeqCode). Next base: position 2,837,016 of record NZ_CP174322.1, on the reverse strand, counting down.
GGAAGATCGGGTTGCTGAAATTGGGGCCTTGGACCGGGGCAAATTGCGCTTAACCTTCCCTGAAACATTGGGTGAAAATGTCTTTAGCCAGATATGTATTGACTTTCAAGAAACCTTTCCAGACTTTAATCTCGAACTGATCTTTACGCCTCACCATTTGGATATGGTTGAGGATGATATCGATATTGCCATCCGTGTTTGGTCGGCAATACCAGATAGCCAGTTTTATGCATTGCCACTTTTTCATATTCATCCCATTTTTGTGGCATCGCCTGAATATTTAAAAAAGAAGGGGCATCCAGACTCAATCGAAGAACTCGGAAAACATAATATTTTGTTGGCCAGGCTTAATGGTTTGAAAGATGGGTGGCTATTCAATGGCAAGTTCTATCAGTTTAAGGGTAATCTTGTTTCTAACAAGACCACTCATATCCGTGCTGCGGCAATAAATGGCAATGGTATTGCTATATTGCCTTCTTATTTCTGTCAGCCAGCCATTAAATGCGGTCAACTAATAGAGATATTTCCTAATTTAAAGCAAGAGGTTCAAGTAGTTGGCGCTCTGTATAAAGTTAAGCGTAATAGCTCAAAAAAAATAGATTTGTTTTTGAGTTTTCTAGAAAGGCGTTTACGAAAGTCAGATTTTGATCTGTTAGTTTCAGCGGAGTCCGAGTAGCTCGGCAGAGTGGAATTCGATTGAAAAACTGAATCTCAGGAGAATGTTAGATTACTTACCTGGTAATAAGACATTCATAGTGTGAGCAATAGAGTGTGTTCGCTCTTCCCCAAACAAGCAGGTTACGAGTGCAAGTGCGAACTCTATCGCGGTTCCTGGTGATTGGCTGGTCACTAAGTTCCGGTCAACAACCACTCGCTGATCGCTGACTTCCCTTACATATTGACTAAGCTCACTACGAAAAGCTTTGTAGCAAGTTGCTTTAAAATTGGTAATTAACTGATGTCGGCCAAGTACGATTACTGGGGCGGTACAAATTGCCCCTAACCAACGGCTGGATTCGATTTGTGCGCGGATAAGCTCCATTAGAGGTTCCGAGTTATGCATACACTCGGCACCTTCCTTACCTCCAGGCAGAGCTATTAAATTCCAAGTGGTATTTAAACACTCCTCTATACGATAAGGTGCTTCGATAACAAGATTTCGTAGGGTAGTGATGCGATTACTCGGCATAATAGAAGCTAGTGTTAGCTCCGCATCCGTCCGACTTAAAATGTCGTAGATAGCAATGGCCTCGATGTCTTCAACGCCATCTGCAAGGGGAATCAGTATTTTGGACATGGACACAGCTCCAAAAAGGCTAGGACTTAATTATTTATAGGCTTTCTAACCTAACGCCACACCTTAAAGCTGACCCCCAGCTCAGGGAGTTAGGTCCATACGGACCCAACTCATTGGTCCTTAAAGCTTAGCCTCGTATACGTCGCACCCGGAATTTACGTCCCTTCAGCTTTCCGTTTTCGATCTTTTTCAGTGCTTGAGATGCCACATTTCGTTTAATCGCAATATAGGCGGTTTGATCCAGTACGCTGATCTTGCCTACATCTTTACCGTTGATGGGGCGATCGCCGCCGGTTAATGCACCCAGAATATCGCCGGGGCGGACTTTTTGTTTCTTGCCGCCATCAATTTGCAAGGTGGCCATGGGCGCCTGAAATGGAGGCTCTCTCAGGATATCAGCAGGCGGTGGTGTATCGGGGTCGGATAGCGGGTCTTGGGCCAGATCCATTCGCAGTAGTTTGTGGCCTTCCTTCTCGGAAAAAAGGGAGTAGGCGCAACCGCGTTCACCGGCGCGGCCAGTCCGTCCGATGCGATGGGTGTGTACTTCCGGATCTTTGGCGATATGAAAATTAATCACGGCATCCAGCTTGTCGATATCCAGACCCCGTGCCGCTACATCGGTGGCCACCAGAATCGAGGCGCTGCCATTGGCGAAGCGAATCAGTGTTTCGTTACGCTGGCGCTGCTCCATATCCCCATGCAGAGCGAGCACGTTGAATCCCGCCTGTTTTAGGTCGCTGGCGACGTCATCGGTCTCGCGTTTGGTGTTACAGAAAATCAGGGTATTGACTGGCCTGTCATTGAGTAAAATGCGGCGGGTCATCTCCAGGCGATCATCGAAACTCTCAGTTTTGTAAAAGCGTTGTTCGATCACCTCCTCACTGTGCGCGGACGCAATGCGTACCATCACCGGCTTTTGCATAACTCGTGCACTGAGCCGTTCAATTTGATCCGGGTAAGTCGCGCTGAACAGTAACGACTGTCGCCGAGCTGGCACTTGCGCCAGAATGGTATCAATAACGTCCTGAAAGCCCATATCGAGCATCCGGTCGGCTTCGTCAAAGACGAGTGTGTCGACATGCTCTAAAGATAGGGTTCCCTTGCGCAGGTGTTCTTCGATGCGCCCTGGTGTACCAACAATAATGTGCGCTCCATGGGCGAGGGAGCCAATCTGTGGGCCAAACGGCATGCCGCCACACAGGGTCAGAATCTTAATGTTGTGTATTGCCCTGGCCAGTCGGCGCAGTTCCTGTGCAACCTGGTCGGCAAGTTCCCGTGTGGGGCACAGAATCAGCGATTGAATCCGAAATCGCTCAACACTGAGCCGCTGCAGCACCCCCAAACCGAAGGCTGCCGTTTTACCGGAGCCGGTTTTTGCCTGCGCAATGACATCTTTGCCGTCGAGTATGAGCGGAAGTGTCTTGGCCTGAACCTCGGTCATTGATGTGTAGTTGAGAGACGCCAGGTTTTTCAGCAGGGCTGGCTTCAAGGGGAGTTCGGAAAAGGGGGCAGTCAAGGTAAATCCTGGAGTCGTTGAATGTCAAATACGCGTATTACTCAACCAGCCAGGAAAGTGATTTTCACATTCTAGCTTTTGTCATTACTGCAATGTTGCAATCTGGGCAATACAAATCTTGCCTGGCATTTTAACAGTTAACTCTGAGGAAACCTATTTGCTCGCTGCCTTTAGAGCAGTGCACAGCTGACAAATAGGTAATTTACGCTGATGAAAAATGATCAGTAGAAAATCGGTGGGGCAATGGGGCAATGGGGCAATGGGGCAATGGGGCAATGGGGCAATGGGCCAAGTTGAGCCAATGCCCCCGCTTTTCTAGCTTTCCTTATCTGTACGAGCCTTCCACTGATAAAACACTCCGGGCATAACCAACAGTACAAACAACAATGTCGTGAGGGTGCCGCCGACCATGGGTGCAGCAATGCGTTTCATGACATCTGCGCCGGTGCCATCGGAAACCATGACTGGAATCAATGAAATCAACAAGGTGAGGCTGGTCATTAACATTGGCCGTATACGGCCCGCTGCCGCTTGTGCGACTGCAGCGGTATTGTCTTGCTGCGGCTTATTGGTTCCAGCAGCCGATAAATAGTGCAGCATCAATAGCCCCATCTCTGCGGCAAGGCCGGCCATAGCGATCATGCCCACCCATACGGCGACGCTGAGTTTGTAGTCAAGCAGATACAGCAACCAGAAGGCCCCGACCAGTGCCATCGGCATAGCGGTAAGTACAAACAGGGTGTCAGACAGCCTGCCGCGGTGCAGGTAAAGCAGGAAACAAACTGCTAGTAAGGTCAAGGGCACCAGCCATTGCAGCCGGGACTTGGCCCGCTCCAGGTATTGATACTGGCCAGCCCAGGCGATGCGCTGACCGGGCACCAAGTTGACTTGGTCAGCGACCACCTGTTTCGCACGGCCCACATAGTCGGCAACACCCACATCGCCTTTCAAGTCGACAAATACTAATCCCACTAACTGCCCGTCTTCATTGCGAATCATGGGCGGGCCAGTGCGGAAGTCCATATCAGCCAGTTGGTTGAGAGGCACCTGGGAACCATCTGAAGCGGGAACCAGGATTTGCTCCAGCTGTTCCGGGGTATCCCGGTAGTCGCGGGCATAGCGCACTAACACATCGTAACGTTCGCGCCCCTCGACTGTCTGGGTTGCAGCCAAGCCACCGGCAGCCGCGGCAATCACATCTTCGATATCCTGCACATTTAAACCGTGGCGGGAGGCCCGTGCGCGATCGATATCAAAGTCCAAAAAGTAGCCACCGGTGAGGCGCTCGGCAAAGACACTGCGGGTTTCATCGGCGGTGCGCTGATCGCTGCGCAGGGCTTCCTCAATAGCCAATGCGGTTTGTTCGATTTCTTCCAGGTTATCGCCAAACACCTTGATACCCAGCTGGCTGCGAATACCGGTGGCGAGCATTTCGGTACGGGTTTGGATGGGCATCCACCAGATATTCGGCATACCGGGATACTGAAGTTTCTCATCCATCTCCGCTAGCAGGTCATCCCAGGTCATGCCGGGCCGCCATGCATCCTTGGGCTTCAGGGTAATCACAGTCTCTACCATGGAGAGTGGTGCAGAGTCAGTCGCACTGTTTGAGCGGCCAATTTTACCGAACACGTGCTCAACCTCGGGGAAGGTTTTTAGCTCTTCATCCATTTGCTGCAGTACTTTGCCCGCTTCGGTCACAGACATACCGGGTAGGGCAGTGGGCATATAAAGGATGCTGCCCTCATTGAGTGGTGGCATAAATTCACCACTTAACTTACTGATGGGATAGGCCACGGAAACCAGGGCGATTACCGCGAAGGCCGCCACCATTTTGCGCTGGCGTACACAGAAGTGGATCACCGGTTGCAGTGTAATAACCAGGGCGCGGGTGACCGGGTTTTCCTTGGTGCGGATCTTGCCACGCATCAATAGTACGGCGAGTGCTGGGATCAGGGTGATCGCCAGCAGTGCGGCAAAGGCCATGCTGTAGGTTTTGGTATAGGCGAGGGGTTTGAACAAACGGCCCTCGGTGGCTTCCAGTGCAAACACCGGCAGGAAGGAAACCGTAATAATAATCAGGGAGAAGAAAATGCTCGGCCCCACTTCCTGCATTGCCCGAACAACCAACCTTCTTCGCTCAGCAGTAGACAATGCCTTATCGCCAGAGGTTGCCAGCTTTTTATGGATGTTATCCACCATCACCACGGCGGCATCCACCATGGCCCCAATGGCTACGGCAATCCCCCCCAACGACATAATATTGGCGGTCAACCCTTGTAGGGAAAGTGGAATAAAGGCCAACAACACGGCAATGGGCAGGGTGATCACCGCGACTAAAGCAGAGCGTGCGTGCAGCAGGAAAATGGCGATCACAGCGGCGACCACTAACATCTCTTCAATCAGAGTGTTTTTAAGGTTGTCGATCGCGCTGTTAATCAGCTTTGAGCGATCATAAGTCACCACCAGCTCGACGCCCTCTGGCAAGCCAGCGCGAACCTGTTCGATGCGCTCTTTAACCCTTTCAATCACCTTTAGGGCATTTTCACCGTAGCGCATTACCACAATACCGCCGACGGTTTGCCCCTCACCATCCAGTTCGGCAATGCCGCGCTGCATGGCCGGCCCCAAGGTAATATCGGCGACCTGATCCAGGGTGACAGGAATTTTTGCCGCGTTTACCCCAATGACTACCTCTTCCAGATCAGAAACATTGCGGATATAACCGCGGCCACGGACCATATGCTCGTGGCCGGCGATCTCCAGTACCCGCCCGCCGGTGTCGTTGTTACTGCGGCGAATGGCTTCGACCACTTTGCCCAGTGGAACATTAAACATCTGCAATCGATGGGGGTCGATCTGGACTTGATATTCCTTCTCATAACCACCGATAGACGCGACTTCGGCCACACCCTCCACAGAAGTGAGCCAATAGCGCAATTTAAAATCCTGTAGCGCGCGCAGTTCTTGCAGATCCTGCTTGCCGCTGCGATCCACCAATGCATACTGAAATACCCAGCCGACTCCGGTAGCGTCTGGCCCTAAAGTGGGCTGAACATCCCCGGGGAGTTGGTCTGACACTTGGTTGAGATATTCGAGCACCCGCGAACGGGCCCAATAAATATCGGTGCCGTCTTCAAAAATGGCGTAGACAAAACTGAGCCCAAAAAAGCTCTGGCCGCGGACATATTTGACTTTGGGCAACCCCAGCATAGCGGTGGAAAGCGGATAGGTGATTTGGTCTTCCACCAGGTCCGGACTGCGGCCGGGCCAGTCTGTCATGACGATGACCTGGGCATCGGAGAGATCTGGGATAGCATCCAGGGGAACACTGATAAGGGCCCGGTATCCCGCCAGGGCGGCTATCGCCACAAGGATCAGAGTAATCCCCGGCTTGCCAGCGCAGGCCCCAATAATACGGGCGATCAGCCCTTTGGGTTCGGTATTTACCACTGCTGTACCCCCGATTTCAGGCGACTCTCTGCCGCGATCAGGAACACGCCAGAGGTGACGATTTTGTCACCTTCCTGCAGTCCGGAGCGAATCACAATACGCTCGCTATCCCCGTAACCGGTGCGTACCTGCACCGGCTCCAGGCGGCCCTGGCCCAGATCACGGAAAACGATACGCTTCTTGCCGGAGATCAGCACGGAATCCCTGGGAACCACCAGCAGATTACCCAGTTTGGCACTTAACATAATGTCCGCGAACAGCCCGGGGCGAAGCTCGCCGTCAGTATTGGGCAGGGTTACGCGCAGCCGCGCACTGCGGTTACTGTGATTGAGAAACGGGTCGATCTGGGTGAGGGTTGCCGGAATTTCCTCGTGGTAGACGTTGGTTAACCGCACCTTGGCCGGCATACCTTTTTCCAGCAGTGGCAGCTGGTCCTCATAGGCGTGGGCTTCTATCCAGACCTGGCTCAGATCGGCAATACGCAGTAGGTTGTCCCCCTTCTGAAAGGCCGAACCCGCGACAATATTCTTCTCAATGATCACGCCACTGGCCGGAGCGAATATCGGCACATAGTCTTGCGCTTTCTGTTGCTCTACCAGCCAATCGATTTGCTCTTCTGAAAGTCCCCAAAGCAGTAAGCGCCGGCGTGCGGCTTTTTCCAGGGAATCGCCGCGGCGGCGCGCTTTCAGGTATTCATCCTGAACGGCCAGAAGCTCCGGGCTGTACACAGAAAACAGCACTTCACCGCGTTTAACTTCCTTGCCCTCAAAGTCGGCATCCAGGTCGCCAATCCAGCCATCGAAGCGCAGGCTGATATCCCGCAGGCGGGTTTCGTCGTAAGTCACCTGACCGTGTAGGTGAATGGGGAGGGCGAATGGCTGTCTTTCAACCGTGCCGGTTTTGATACCGATAGCCTGACGGCGACCACTTTCAACCACAATACTGCCGCTTTGCAGCTCATCATGACTGACCGGCTGCAAGTCCATACCGCAAATCGGGCAGGTGCCGGGCTGTGCAGCTCGTACCGACGGGTGCATGGCACAGGTGTAGTAAGCGGTATCGGAGGCCTCAGGTGCAGATTTCAAGCGCAAACCTTTGCGGTTGGTACTCATATCAAAGGCTAGGTCCACGTGGCGATCGTGGCCGGTAGCCACATCTACCACCATGGGCCATGAGCCCACCATCGCGAGCTCTATCTCCCCCTGAAAAATACCTGGGCTGGTCTCGTTGATATCCGCCTGGGCACGCATAGCTGGCATAGCACCCATTGCGGGCATTTCCGCTACTGCGCGAACTTCGGCACCGCTGACTGGACGGTTTTCTCTGTCCCTAACTTCGATACGAATCTGGTTCTTACCAGCGCGGGGCTGCTGTGGATCTACGGTTACAGCGATCTGAAAGGGGCCGGCAGGAATAAACTCAATATGGTCGGTCACCGCTAATCCAGCTGTTTTCTTCCAATAGAAGGCAGCGCCCGCCGCCGCCAGTAAAAAAACGAAAGAAACCAGGCTCAGCGTTTTTGCGCGGCTCATAGCAGACCTCCAAAGACAGAGGGGATCAGAATTTGGGTACCGAGCTCGGTGCTGTGCGGGGTGCCAAGTTGGCTATCAAAGGCACTGCCCATTTCTTTGCTGCTACGGGCAGCAACGGCTTGTAGGGAAATCAAAGGGTTCACTCCTAGAACAATCTTTCTGAAGCCCAACAGCAGCAATGACAAAAGTTGAAAGATGCATGGTGCTGCGGGAAATTTCGCAAATCAGAGAGAAGGAGTGATCAAATACGCAGGCGTAGAGTGGCCAACCAGGTTCGATTGCCGGGGAAGGTGGAGGCTAGGTGAAAGGGGGTAACCGCCTTGAGCACCGGTGGAGCTAGTATTTGCGGCCACTGGTAAGTGGGCGGTGGTGCCAGCTGAGGAAGTTCCAGGCCAAGGAAGGCAGCGGTTAAGGCGACTTCGTGATCATCCAGGGAGGTCTTGAGAGAAACCTGGGTGTCGTATTCACAGCAGTCGACCTCATCGGGCTCTGAGCTGGTAACCATGTGGTCACAACAGCACTCCGCTGCTGGCTCAGGGCTATCCATCATTTCGCAGGCAAGCACAGTTTGCACCTGGAACATCAGCAGGAGCAGGGCCGCCATAGCAATCAGTTTGGCGCGAAATGTGGAAGAGTAGTGTTTCATTACTAGTAAATCATACACCAGAGATCGGCCACCCGACAAAGATTGCCTTCACTGCGTGACTGGCTGGTATTCTCAAGTTTCTCCAGGCAATGAAAATATAAACGAGGCTCAGCAATTTCCCATGAGCCCTATGGTGGGAATTCCGACATCCATTTTCTCTTCGAGGCAGGCTTCCAAGCGATAATTAAGCTGTGCCCCTCTGAATAATGGGCCAAGTCACATATAGCTATCGAAAGCGACCTAAGGTTCCCCAATGCCATTCCTTCCAAATGCCGCCTTATTGTTGATTTCTTTAATGAGCATCATCTTTACTACTTCGGCTGTCGCTAGCTCTAATCAAGATGCCTTACAGATATTGCATGCTACGGCGAATGATCTCAATAAGAAAATTGATAGCGACTGGATACTGAGTAGGGAACGGAATTTGACAGCTTGGCTGCGAATGAAAGCAGTTCGCCAAGCGAGTTATGACGGTGAAGACTTGTCTTTCCTCCAAAAGCACGGCCTTGAAAAAAAGAGCCCGACTTGGTATGAGGTGAATTTAAAAGAACATCCTGAGTGGATGACCGCATACCGGTTGCTAATGCCGTTATCCTCTTGGCGAGGACTGCCTGAACACCAGGCTAAACTTTATGAACTTGGCATGACGGTGGTTGAAGTCAATAGACTCACTGGCTATATCCTTGCCAATGATATTCAGGAAATAACAATCCAGGCAGCGTTGGATTTTTTACGAGAGGAGGAGTCCACTTATGTAAGTAGATTTCTTCAAGGAGGTGAAGACTTTTCCTTAATCTATTTAGAATTTGTGGATAAGTTTTACACGCTCTCACATGTATTGGAAACCGATTGGGCGATAGGCCTATTTAACCTGTTCGATCGTGATGGTCAAGATATTTTATTGACTTACAGTTTGTCGAAAGTTAACTCCCGAATAGGTCTGGGGAAGAGTAATTTTAGCCTGGATGAGAAGGTTGACATATTCATGGGGTATTTTCTCTCTGGAGGATTTCATGCATCAACGAAAGAGTCATTGCAGAGACACAAAGAGAGAAGGCGAGCTGATAGAGCTCAAATTAATGTGGAATTTAAACCCCCGACCGATAAAGCCGTCAATGAGTGTCGTTGCGCCCCAAAGCAATGTTCGTATACCAATCATTGAATATACTCATTAATAGCGATAACGCCTTGTGTCGCTTATGTGGTCAATTCTTGATTTTGAGTGGTAGTAGCAATGGCTGTAACAAGGATCTGTATTTGTCTTGTCGTACTTCTCATTTCATTGCCTCTTGCGGCAGAAGAAAACACCTCCGCCGCTGAATCCTACGGTCCCCTTACAAAAATGACCAATTTATGGCTCCGGGGTGAAATTAGCAAAAGGCAGATTCGGGAACTGGCGTTAAGAGGGCGCTATGTGAATAGTTCTGATAAAGATAACGCCCATGTATCTTTTTTTCTGGACGAGATGCAGATAGTTGCTCGTGGATCATCAGTGTCTGGGCGATCAGCCCAAATTAATATCCAGGTCAATGAATCTAAGTTTGATCTGGATTATGACCTTGTCTCAATGCACCTTTTAATTAACGGGCATGGCAGTGGGCTATCGAATGAGCAGAAGTTTCTTCTGATTGTAATGAGCTATCGATTGGCAGCTGAGGGTTGGAGTAAATCTTTGGGAATAGACCAAATGGAGAAGAGCCTGATCTATAACACTCTAAATTACCTCTCTGAAATGCCGGCAGACTATAAGATGTGGGGGATGGCTAAGGAGATTAAATATCCTTTACATTAATAATAGAAACGGCCAATTTTAAGTCTGTGGTGATAATCTAATCGTTATCTAAATTGCTATTGATGAGATTGTGTTATCCAAGGTCTTATATGGACAGCAGAAGTGGCAATTTTTGTATTATGGTGACGCGCGCTCGACAGATTTAAATATATTTTCTAACCGATCTAAAAAAACTATTGGTCCAATCGTCCCAAAAAGGAGTGTTAACCGGCTAATTTTTTAAGTTGGTACGTCTGGTCAATAAAAGAATAATACTTTTAAGTGGTTCAATCTTGTGTCAAACCTACACTGGCATTAATCTGCTCTATTTTTGCTTAAAAGGATTTGCATGTCAGCCCGGATTTCACAGTTAGATTTGTTGAGAGGAATTGCCATATTGGGTATTCCTTTTATGAATATGGTTAGTTTTTCCATGCCCATGGCTGCCTATTTGAACCCTAAAGCATATCTGGCAGATGGACCACTTAATGATCTGATTTTTATTTTCTTACATATATTTGCCGATCAAAAATTTATGGGACTTTTTGCCATGCTTTTTGGAGCGGGTATTATCCTTCTTGCGGAGAAGCGATTAAACCAGCAAAAATCTGCCGCTAAGATTCATTACAGCCGCAACTTTTGGCTACTGGTTATAGGCTTGCTCCATGCGATCTATATCTGGGAGGGCGACATACTGACAGTATATGCGCTTGTTGCTATGGTGCTTTATATATTCCGTGGACTGCGTGGAAGTTGGCTCATTACGCTGGGAACTTTGAGTTTAATAGGCGCTGTACTGGTTTCAAACTATACCGGTGTTGTGTTATCCGGGCTCAGTGGGGAAGCTAAATATATAGTCTCAGATATCTTCGCACCTGATACAGCACAAATTCAAAGGGAAGTTGCGGCCTATACAGGTGGTTTCTGGGAGTTGGTCAATCACCGATTCGCAGCTGAAGATAGCGATGCAGATATGGAGGCGAATATCGTGATGCTATTTTTCAGTTTGTCGTTTATTTTGAAAATCGCCGCGATGATACTAATAGGTATGGGACTCTATAAAGTTGGTATCTTACGTGGTGAGGCAAGCCCTGAGACCTATAAAAAGATGGCTGTTGTCGCAACACCCATTGGTTTGATCCTTACTGTATTGGGTTTAGTTTGGAACTACAGCAATCATTGGGAGATTAATCACTACTTCTTATATGGCGATGCATTTAATCTGGTAGGGGCTACCTTCACCAGTATTGGCTATGTTGGCTTGGCCTGTCTCTGGTATCAGAGTAATACACATCTGTGGATTAAGAATAAAATACAACAGGTTGGCCGAATGGCATTTACCAATTACCTCGCTCAGTCATTGATTGGTGTGTTTATATTTTATGGCTTTGGAATGGGGCTATATGGTGCGCTGACAAGAGTAGAAGTTGTTGGTGTTTCTATTGGTCTTGTCCTTTTTCAGCTCGCTTATTCTGATTTGTGGCTGAAAGTTTTCCGTATGGGGCCTTTAGAGTGGTTCTGGCGGGCGCTAACCTATCTGAAGCTTCCACCGATCTTTAGGGAGAAGTCGCTCCAGACTGCCGGTAGGGGAACCTAATTAGTTTCATTTGAATAGTGAAAGGACACAGCAGCTAGGGCAGTGACAGGTGTTAAGGCCCAGAGAAGAAAAAGTAGCTCAAACTAGCCAGATATCCAAATCGCAGAAGCAGAGAGCCGGCTACAATCAAAGATGTGCAACATCACGCAAATAGCGCCGGTTTTAACTACGGGTGCAAGCTGCTGGTGAGGCAAATCGGCCGGTGACTTAGCCTGCAAGACAATCAAGCATGTCCTTACTGTATCTCCTGGGCCGATAGCAGATCGCTGGCGGCCAGTATTTGATCGATGCAGTCGTGTTCATTGTGGCATATCCTATTCCGGACTTGGTCTTGCCATATTTGTACTGGAGCAGAGTATCAGCAGAACATTCCCTACTGGGTTGTTGCAGGCATTTTGATATCCATCGTGGGCATTTTGGTATCTCTGCCTTTCAATCTCTTTTCTTACCAGCTATGCGCAAATTGTGTGCGGGCTCATTGGAACGGGAGGTGTAGATGCAGGCAAGTTGGGGCTCCAGTTTCAAAGGCACTGGCACCATAAGAAATGCAACGATCCCTGCCTGTGTCTTGCGTGACCCTGGCAATTCTGAGCCATCGGATCTTGTTTCCTGCGATTTGGTCTTTCGTAACGGAACGCTGATACAGGTTGCTCCGGCGGCCAATTTGCCAGAGGCGTCAGGCGGGCTCGACCTGGATAACGGCTTGGTCCTACCGGCTCTTGTCGATCTGCATACTCATCTGGATAAAGGGCATATCTGGCCGCGTGCATCCAATCCCGACGGCACTTTCATGGGGGCGATGCAGGCGGTTGACAGGGATCGGAGTAAAAATTGGTCAGCAGAGGATGTTCGGGTGCGTATGGAATTTGGGCTGCGTTGTGCCTATACCCATGGCACGGCCGTCATCCGGACGCACCTGGATAGTTCGCCGCTGCAAGATGAGATCACCTGGCCGCTCTTTTGCGAGATTCGCACCGAATGGGCGGGCCGAGTCGAACTTCAGGGCGTGTGTTTGTTCGGCATCCATCGCCTTGCCGCAGACGATCAATATTTGGGACGCATTGCGTCTAGGGTGCAGGCTGCCGGGGGCATCTTGGGAGCAGCGACCTACATGGTGCCCGATCTAGATCGGTATCTTGAAGCGATGTTTCGCGCGGCTATGGAGCATGCGTTGGACCTCGACTTTCATGTCGATGAGACGCTCGACCCATCCGGGATGACCTTGCGCCACATCGCGGAAACAGCTCTGCGCCTGGGCTTTCAGGGGAAAATTGTGTGCGGGCACTGCTGTACTTTATCGGTACAGCCTGATGACGAGGTGGACCGTACACTGGACTTAGTGGCTAAGGCGGGGATCGCGGTCGTGACTCTGCCGGTGAGCAATCTTTATCTTCAGGACCGGGTAATGGGCCGGACTCCGCGCCGCCGGGGTGTCACGCTGTTGCATGAAATGCGTTCCCGTGGAATAGATGTTGTTGTTGCTTCGGATAATACACGGGACCCCTTTTGCGCCTACGGTGACCTCGATCTGATTGAAGTCTACGCTCAGGCGACTCGCACTCTGCATCTGGACCATCCGGTTGGAGACTGGGTTCGGTCAATAACGACCACGCCGGCGGATATAATGGGGGTTTCTGCCGGCTGGATTGGGGCCGGTGAGTCGGCAGATCTGCTTCTCTTTCGTGCGCGCAATTGGAATGAACTCCTTTCACGCCCAAATGGTCCACGGCATGTGCTGCGCGCAGGGTACAGCATTGACAAGGACTTGCCGGATTTCCGCGAACTGGATCATCACATGCACATGGGAGCGCAACGCCCATGACTGACATCTCCGCTTTGAAAGCGAATCTCGACGGTATCAAGGTTGAGGATGATCCACGGATAGTGAGAAAAAAGAGCCGGGATTTCTTTTGGTATTCCCCGATCCTCAAGGAGCAACTTGATGGTGTGACCGGTGATCTGCTTGTCAGGCCGAAAAATGTTGACGAGGTTATTCGCGTTCTAAAAGTGTGCTACGCCGCGGACATTCCGGTGACGGCTCGGGGGGCGGGGACCGGCAATTATGGTCAGGCCATGCCACTTTCCGGTGGCGTTGTCCTGGATTTGTCGGAAATGGATGCTGTCAAGGATATTAAGCCAAGCGTTGTTGTTACCGAGCCTGGAGCCGTTATGGCGGATATCGATGCGCAGACGATATCCCGGACCGGTCATGCGCTCCGCATACATCCCTCCACCTACCGTATCGCGACCATCGGAGGATTTCTTGCGGGGGGAGCTGCGGGGGTCGGCTCGGTGAATTGGGGGGGGCTCAGGGATCTGGGTAACGTCATCCGTCTGCGGATGGTAACCATGGAGGCGGAGCCGCAGGTTCTGGAGCTGACAGGAAGCGATTTACAAAAGGCTATACACGCTTACGGTACGACAGGCATCATCACCGAGATCGAAGTGCCGCTGACAGAAGCTTATGACTGGATCGATGTGCTCATCGGGTTTGATGATTTTATAAATGCGATCCGTTTTTCTGAAGAGCTTGCCAACATGGATGGCCTTTTGAAAAAAAATATCGCTACGATTGAAGCACCGTTGCCCCATGACTATTTCTCACGGCACAAAAAATTTATCCGCAAGGAACAGTCCGTTGTTGTGCTCATGGTGGCAGCGTTTGCCATGGGGGCATTGGATGGGCTCCTGAGCCGATCACCGGGTGCTGAGATGTTGTACCGCTCCGATAGCGCAACCGCTGAAGATATCACGCATTTACCGCCGGCTTATGAACTCACCTGGAACCACACAACCTTGCGTGGCTTAAGTGTTGATCCGTCGATTACCTATCTTCAGGTCCGTTATCCTGATGTGAACCCACTTGAGACTATCGGCAAGTTGCAGAGCATATATGCTGAAGAGTTGCCCGGCCACCTGGAGTTTATTCGCTACAACGGACGCCTAGTTCCCATTGGTCTACCCATTGTTCGCTTCACGGATAAAACCCGGCTTGATGAAATTATCAAACGGCATGAAGCGCTCGGGTGTACGATTTTCAATCCGCACCGATTCACTCTGGAAGAAGGGGGGATGAAGCAAATTGACCCGGTGCTGCTTGCATTTAAAAGGCAGACAGATCCCAAGGGGCTACTCAATCCGGGTAAGATGATCGCCTGGGAGCATCCAGACTACAAGTTCGATAGTGATCAAGGGTTTTTGTTTCCAGGCTTACAGCGTTCATGAACTTGTATCATTCACCGGGGCCTGAATAGGCTGAATCGCCAGCACCAGTCTATGCCTGTATTGCCATGTTTATATAGCGGTATAATTTTTGAAATCTATGGTGCACTAAGAGCTAATATCGCTAAGTTCCCAGGGACGTGACTGTTATATTGGTTGGTAAGATGATTTATTTATTCGGGTATAAATAGGATGTGTAAATTTAGCATTAATCCTTTTCAGTTTTATTGAGCCATCTAATAATCGAGATATGTTCGTCATCTCCAATTGTAGTCATACTCTGATGGTTTCTATTGTGAATCTTGACTAAGTCAATATTATCTTGGCTTAAGCTTTTGTAATCTGAGTAAGGAGCGATTCGATCGGTATCTGAGGATATTAAAAGTATTGGAGTTTTAGATGATTGGATAAGTGGGATTATATTTGTATCCTCCAGGTTAATATTATTTTTTTCCAAGACTAAACTGGCGCCTTTGCGAATATCTTGTTCCGGAATGATTTTGCTAAGTATTGGATGTGTGACTTTAGAGTGATTATATAAGGCTTGATCAAATTGCGGCATTGGGGCTAATAAAATAACTCCATTGATATCCGTTCTCAAATTTGAGATATAGGTAGCGGTTAAGGCCCCCATTGAGTTCCCAACAATATAAAAATTATCCTTCTTAATAATATCTGCTTCAATGAGGTTGTTAATAAAAGGGTTGATGAGCTTGCTATCATAAACTCCATATTTCTTAATCCCACCTGATTCACCATGGCCGAGAAGATCTGGAACAACAACATGATAACCTAAGAAACGAAAATATATTGCCGAGTTCAACATGAATTCTTTGGATACCCGAAATCCGTGTAATAATATCACCGTTCCAGAATATATCCTTGTTAAAGAACTCTTATTCAAATTCATGCTGGCAGTACTTTCACTGCCATCTGCTTCAAATGTAACAGAGTATTGTAAATTTTGATCTATTAAAGGAGGTCCATGATAATAGCTTATACAGATGTCATCCTTTACAAAGCAATATTTATCTTTCTTAAAGCCATGTTTTATAATTCGTTCAATAGTTATTATTTCATCAAATGGGAAGCATTTAGAGCTTTCTATAAAGTTGGCAATCATTTGAGAACATACAGCACGTATAGGGCGTAACAGTAGGGTTGAAAATAGCACTGACAAATTAGCTATGGACTTCATTTCTATGTTTCCTATGCTGTATCTTTAGTGCTTGACTGAAATCTACAAATTGATATCGTCTGCCTGAATAATAGGCGGCACCTTGTTAGTTCTTTTGACCCTCATCAGCCTTTCAACCCGTTTTGTGCTAAAGGCTCCAGGGTATTGCTGGACTACAGATGCCAAGTTATGAATCTCAGCTAGAATTCGTTTTCGAACTATGTCGGATTCTGTAATACCGGTATAAGCTAAAGTAAGTTCGCTGGCAGATTTACGTGTTTCCCCGCTTTTTGTGAGAATCAGCTGCGCCTCCTCAACACCATCCTCTTCTCTAGCGATAGCAAGTATGTTCCTAACGCTAAAAATCGCACTATAAAGACTCACATCATCGTCCGCGCGCCCCTCAATCAGCAATGCATTTGGTTGACCACATGGGCAAGTGGCTTGCCGAATCAAATCCCCTAACCGATAGCGTATAACTGGTACTGTCCAGCCATCGCCAATACGTGTGAGTAGGGCCCCGTGATCGTCGGGTTCAATCAATTGATCCGCTAAAAGGTGGTAAGTATCCCGATCACACTCGGGCCTGTTAACAGCGATGCTGTTGGTCTCCACCGAACCGTAGTCACACCAGAAGCCGGCATTTGGAAAGGCCATACGCACCGTATTAAACTTTTTCTCGGTCCAGGGTTCCGCCATCCAAATAATTGTTTTGATGTTCAGTTTGCAATTGCCATCCAGGATGCCTCGGGCGAAGTCTGCTAATCCTGTGGGAGCTCCAGCAAGGGCATTAATCTCTATCTTGCGAAATGTCTCCAGCCAAGCGCCTGTTTCAGTGGGAGTAAAGGGCCCTACAGGTGCGGTAATAGCTCTGCTTTTTTCGGCGAGAGTTTGAATAAAGTAGTGGGCACCCCATAGGCGACCGGGGTTGAAAAGGTTGAGGAGTACATCGCCAGGCCCAAGTGGTTTCCACTGTTGTAGAAGTCTCTGTGTTGCCTGATGGAAGGGCGTATAGGCCAGCTTGGGGTTTCCTGTGGTACCACCGCTGGACATTAATATAGCGCCCTCTGTTCTTGCCAAGGCTTTGGAGATTTTTAAGATTTCTTTCGGCCCACTGATAGGTAGGTCTTCAATCCGGTTGGCGTTTGGGGGCACACTGAGCCCCCCCTGTACAGATATTGATCTGGCATGGTGTAACAGCTGGCTCCAATCTAAGTGTCCGATGGTCATGGGGAGCTCCGTGCTTCCATTTTTTAGTTGACTTGCCGGATGGATGGCCATAGTTATGAATACTTCAGCTAGGGCTTTTGCGCTGAAATGACCGAGAAATAGCCAAGTGCTTTGTGGCTTTGCGGATTTTTAAAGCCGGCTTTAGTGAGCATTTGGTATAGCTCCTTTTCGGAATATAACCGTGAACCATGATTCATAAAAAGATGGAAGCTAAATAAGCTCGGTGTAAGCTGGCTTTGATCTAGGATCATGTCATGAATAAAGATAAAACCCTCTTTGGGCAGTAGAGAGAAGGCCTTACTCAGTAAGGATTCACAGATAGCTTCTTGCCAGTCGTGTAGTACATTGCTAAAGCAGAGGCCGTCAAATCCCGTGGGCCACTCAGCACTGAATAGGTCCCCCTTTGCAATGATTATTTGCCGTGTTTTGTTAAATTTTTGTACATACTCCTTGGCAGTTTCACAGACTGGGGCAAGATCAAAGAGTAAAGCACTGCGATTTGGATACGTTTCACAAAAGGCCAGGGCGATAGTCCCTGAGCCGGCACCAGCATCAAGTAAGGTATCAACCTGTTTGAAAATACCGTCTGAAGCGGCTTTGACTGCAGAGGCGAAACCCTGAGAGTGCATTAGATGAGTAAAAGCGGCTGCCGAATCATTATCCATTTCATCGTTTTGCCACATATCGGTTACTGAACGCCCCTTACACTCCAATTCATATTCCCGCTTAAGGCTGGTTATAATTTTCTTGTCCAAATGATTGATATCGTAAATAGCAAAGGGGTCCAGCAGGACTTCCCCCCAATAATATAAACTGTTCTTATCTAAATAATTCTTTGCCAGCTCAGTGTTCTCATACTGGGCCAGTTCCATTTTGATATAACCCAGGTGATTAAGAATCAAAAGATATTGCTCAACACCCTTGCTACTAAGTTGGAGTGCCTGAGAGATCTTGTCGCTAGTGTTGTAGCCCTTGTCTATCAGGCCGTAAATATCAAGTTGAGCGGCAACCTTCAGACAAGCAAAGGTGTAGTTGCCCATCAGGCGATCCCACAAGGGGGTGTCTGAGGAGGTGGGCGCCTTTATATACATACTCTATCTCACTATTGTCTTTATAAATATCTTCAACACGAAGGGTTACACTCTAATATGTGTAGAAGTGACTTATATATTGATTTGTCGCTTAACTTCTATTTTTGTCACCTAATTGAACTCTAAGGTTTGTTTGTCTTTTCGCTATTTGGTTTAGGTCTATTTGTTTGCTCTTTTGCTTTTAGAGTAATAGTAGATCTCCAGTAAAGCACTAGGATGTCGCGATTTTGTACCAGTATAGGGCTGTGTGGAGTGGTTATGATTAGAGATTTTTTGCTGGAGATAAAAAAAACTTTTAGGGCTGATCAAGTTGTATCTGAGCAGGATGAAATAGCACAGCATATTGAAAATGTTACATCGTATAGCGTTGATGTTCCGTTAATCTTATATCCTGAGTCTGCTGAGGAAGTTCGACAGATAGTCTTAAATGCAAATAAATTTAAAGTTTGTATACAGCCTTTTAGTACCGGAAAGTCCTGGGGTTTTGGTTCAAAATTATCAACGCAGGGTGATCTAATACTTGTTGATCTTCATCGAATGAATAAGATTATCGAAGTAAATGAAGAGTTTGGCTATGCAGTTATTGAGCCGGGAGTGACACAGTTTCAACTTTTTAATTACCTCAACGAGACTGGCTCAAAGTATTTTTCAGACACAACAGGCTCTGCAAAGGATACAAGTATAGTAGGCAACGCTCTAGACAAAGGGGTGGGGTACAATATGGAGCGATATAAGCAACTTCTTAATCTGGAGGTTGTTCTAGGGGATGGGAGAATATTTAAGACGGGATTTGGGCATTATGCAAATTGTAAAGCAACTAATACCTTTCCGGAAGGAATAGGGCCATCATATCTTCGGATTTTTTTGCAATCAAATTTTGGAGTTGTAACTTGTGCAACAATAGAGTTGAGGAGAAGGCCTGAAAAAAAGTGCATGTTTTTGACGGTTTTAAAGGATGAAAGTTACCTGGGTGATGCAATCAATGCCCTCAAAGGAATTAAACAACTTGGGTTGGTTAATTCTATTACTCATTACTATGAAAATGTCCGGGTTAAAAATGGTCTGGCTCCTGTAATGTATCAAGATCTTAAGGGGCAGGGTGTTGATATAGATCGCGAGAGCTTGATGGGGTTTCTGAATCGATACTCATTTGGTGCAGGTGTAATATTTTCAAATATCAGTGGTACCAAATACCAGATAAAAGCAGCAAAAAAAGAGTTGAAGAGATTGAGTTCTTGGGGTATTACTTTTTATGTGACTGATAGGTTGATTAACTTAGGGTTGTATGCTTCCAAGCTTGTCGGCTGGAAAAAAATGAGCTCTTTTATTCATTGTAATGCAGGCTTTTATCGTATGGCATTGGGTGAGCCAAGTGATCGACCTATTATGAGTATTTATTGGCCGGCTCAAACGGAACTTCCTGAAGGATGGGAGAATCCGGATCACACTGACATTGGTATGCATTTCATTCTTCCAACAGTACCCATGAATGTTGAATATGTTCAGCAGGCAAACTCAATTGTTCGCAAAGTAAATACACATTACAGTAAGGCCCAAGCAAGTTATGCATTTGGCCTTGTTGATGACAAGACAACTCATTTCAGTATATCAACGCACTTTATACGTACCGATAAAGTAGCGCGAGAGGAGTCGCGATCTTTGGCAAAGGAGCTTAATGAAGAATTCATTAAGGCCGGCTTCCATCCTAACCGTCTGTTTGTTGATTTTATGGATCTTGTAGTTGATCCTGATGATGTTTTTTGGCAGGTCACAAGGGATATTAAGAAGGTTTTCGATCCAAATGGCGTCATTGCACCTGGCCACTACAATTTAACTTAACACAATTTTGGTAAATGTTAGTGAAAATTTTTTAGTTCTTATTATGGCTGTTGAAATTTTTATTTTAAGAAATTTTAACTTCCCCCTTTGGTTTGAGAGTGTAAGAGTTATTTAAATGTTTGCTGAGAAAAGATATCGGAAGTATATTAGTGATTTTAACTCTACTTTCACTGGAGGAATCAGCTTGGATGATTTCTTTGATAAGTATTACGAAAAGAGTGCAACTTTTGAGTATGTTCCCCAAGCCCGTAAAAATATTGGACGCGACCAGATTCTGGCCTTCTGGGAGGGCGTCTCTGAAAAAATGCAGGAGGTGATTCTAAGTCATACTCATTTCTTGGCGGATGAAAAAACTGTAGCTTCTGAAGCGCCGATAGATTTCCTCTGTAAAGAGGATCTTGAGTGGAATGGCATAACTTATAATGCCGGCTCAAAATTCAGGCTTATGATGTGTGCTTTTTATGATGTAAGTCCAAGCAACAAGTTTTCATATGTTAGGGTATATTCGATATATAACCCGGGTTATAAGCCTGATGAGTAAAATTTGTTTGCTCGCAATTGCTCAGCTAGGATCCTAGTTCGATGTTAAATGGTTTGTTTAGGCCCAACAAGTGGGCCATAGCTTTTGGATTCTTCAAGAGTCAGTCAATAGTAACTACAATTTTGCCCATAGCCACCTTTCAAGAAGCCCACTTATCAGCTTACTGATGGTGAGAAAAAGGAAATCAGGGATGAAGGCCAGAACCAAGAACGCACTACACATAAAGACCATCAAAAATCACCTGGCCGAACCTAGAGTGCTTCTGAATGATTCCGCAATACCGCTGTGAGCTCTTGGGTGTTTGCAGAGTGACTTACACTCTGCGTTACGATTTCTCGAAAGGTCTAAACATTCCTTAGAAACCACGCCGTTCTTGAATTCTGTCTTGAAAAGCTGGCGTGTAACTTTTATTGTCATACTTCAGATCGCTGTGTAGTTTTACCATCTTAGCGAAGTGTTAGGAAGGATTGGACCACTACAGCCACGTTATTTCATAATAGTCCTTTTAATTTGTACTTCTTATATACATGAAAAGTTAGTTTCATTTGGGGTGGGAGAATCATGAGAATACTGGCTTGACGAGTATAATAAGCTAGGTTCGCTTCATTTAGTTATTTCTGAGGAGGGCTGGTTTACAAATTCGCAGTAAATCTAGCTGATCTAATTGGTTACTATTCCGTAGGTAAGTTTTTCTGGGACTCAGCATGTGAGTTTCAGCCCTCAGTTAATACAACTGGTTTTTTACTTGGGCTTGAAGTAAAACTCGTAATCGCTGATTTGGGCTATGCTGGATGCGCCGAAGAAGGTGGTAAGACAATAGTGTATAGTGCTGAGTGGGAAGGGGAAGTAGTAGCAGGTAGACCTCTTGGTAGGCTTGGAAAGATGTTTAAAATTTCAACAGCCTCTCCTGTCGGAGTTATTGAATATAGTCCTATTCTGAATCAAAAAGGTGGAAGTGTTGGTGAAGGTCATATTTTCACTTTTGGAGGTACGACAGGTTGGAGCATAGAACTGGATAAAAATAATCAATCAAAGCCTAAGTGGGATTTGTTGAGAAAACTCTCCCCAGGAATTGACGTGACAAGACAGCGCGCTTGGAGGTCTGCTAGAGGCGAGAGTACAATATTCGAAAAAGCGCTTTATGCGTTGACGGTTCAGGCACCCAAGAATCTTTGCAGCGAATGGTTTGATGAGGCTCTAATTAAGAAAACTGAAAATTTTGAGGATTTTGCTTTAGAGAATGTTAAGTAAATCTTTATTTGAGCCGATGACTTTCGTTGTCGGCTATAGTTATACAGGGTGGGTTATAACTCTAATCTTACTTTGTGTTTTAGGTTTTTTTTCATATAAAATATTTATTTTTGAAAGAGAGAGTGAATTGTGGAAATTTGAGTCGGTTAAGTGGTTGCTTATAGGGTGGGTGTTTTTAACACTATTTGCCCTGACTCTTACGTTGTCAGAATGTTTTACCATATATAAACATCGTAAAGCTATGAAAGAAGGGGATGTTAATTATGCCGAAGGGAGGGTCGTGTATGGGAAAATCCCGTTTTCCTGGAAAGAAAAAAATGGTCCTCAAAGGCCTGTAGCTAAGATTGATGATATGCTATTTACCCTGCGTAGGTCACCTAGTGAATGTATCAATAGACTTCTTTCAGAAGGGGCCGTTGGTGATTATCAAAAGCGTTTAATTTATCGAGTTTGGTACGTTGAGAAATCTGGTGTAAATACATTTAAAGGATTGCAAGATTTTACTCCATGTGTAGTTAAGCTAGAAATACTCCCAGAATAATCGGGGCAACAATTCCGGTATATGCAATTCTGAACACCCATAGATTAGAGCGAGGCATTAGCAGCGTTGCTGGCGCTAGTTCCGGTGGCTATTTCTTTATGCTTTATAGTTAAGGTGAGGTGAAGTTCAGAATATCTATGCTTGGCCTTAGAAAAATTGTGACTTTGGAGAAAAAGTGGAAAGTAGTATCGAGAGAATGGGTGAGAACTATAGCTGGGTGTGGCAGAAAGGTGACGTCGACAGTCGCCTATGCCGTGTACCCAGCGGTTATCGAGCTGCCTGCAAGCTTGTCGTACAGCCGCCGCTTACTCCTCCAAGCCTTTAAAGCGACTTTTAAATTTACGCCTGAGATAAAACCAGTATTTGGGTGAGTCGCTCAGCCTTATTGAATAGGGGAGGCGATTTCGGAAATAAAACCTCACCTTCCGAGCCCCAAATACCGGCCACCCCCACCCTCTACCCCCAAAATGATAAACCCCAAAAAAAAGATCGCACTCAGGTCCTATTGGTCATCTCTTTCCTGTTACTGATAGTAAATAGAAAAGTAAATGGGAATGGTGGCTAGTAACCAAGACTGCACTGCCTGTGTGAAAAGTCTAGATATCCCTGCGAAGCCGCGCCTTGGTTGTGAGCCACTCTGAAGGCCAGAAGAATCACGGAATAATTCAGAGGATCCCATACATGAAAAATTAGTTTTACGAGGGTTGGAGGACCCTCGCAGTACGAGAAATAAGCACTCAAATCAATCGACAGTGACGACAACTTTGCCCATAGCTTTACCGCTACTCAGCCTTGCGTGAGCTTTGCCAATCTCCTTATAGCCAAAGGATGATTCGTCGAGTACGGGTTTGACATCACCCTTTTCTACAATAGATTTAAGGGCTTTTAAAATGGTCCCATGGTCTTTGCGCCCTTGATTATGAATCATAGGGATCAACATAAAAACGACATGCAAAGAAAGGCCTTTAAGGTGGGCCGTTGTTAAGTCAAGCTCAACCATAGCAACAGTTGATATCACTTGCCCATTGAGTGTGGCTGCTTCGAATGATTTTGCCATGTTAACGCCACCCACAGAATCGAATACGATATCAAAGCCTTTGTCATTTGTGTGTTCTTTGACGTATTCCTCGACCGTTTCTTTTTTGTAGTTGATTGGTGTTCCACCGAGCTTTTTGATTAGAGCCATTTGAGGCTCTCCGGCGCCTGTTGAAAAGACCTCGGTGTCAAAGTGACGGGCTAATTGCAAGGCAATATGCCCAACGCCTCCCGAACCACCATGAACAAGGACTTTCTGACCCGCTTTAATACCGGCACGTTTTAGCCCTTCATACGCGGTAATACCAACCAGTGGTAAAGCAGCTGCTTCTCGCATGGTTAAATTTGTGGGCTTTAATGCGATCAGGTTGGCATCCGCAATCATATATTCGGCCAGGGTGCCCGGTAAATCTGCTAAACCACCGGCACAACCATAGACTTCATCGCCAACCTTATAGTCACTGACACCTTCACCAACCTCTTCAATCGTACCAGCGAAATCCATGCCTAAGATGGCGGGAAGAGGTGGAGAGAAGGGCAGTTCCGTGCCCATTTCTCGGATCATCGTATCGACGGTGTTAACGCTGGTTGCTGCAACCTTTACCAGTACATGTCCAGCCTTAATTGTTGGCTTTGCTACATCGGCTTCTTCAAATACATCTGGACCGCCAAAGGCATTTACTATCATTGCTTTCATTTTTAATTCTCAAATATCACGGGTAATAATGGTAGTTAATCAGGATTTTGGACTGATTATCAGGGCGAATTATTAATAGTCAGCCCTTAGAATAGAGAGACTCTATTTTTCTATTGGAAAGAGAAGTCTTTCCAAGGGCTAATTGATGCTCTGTACTTGCATGACCAGTTCACTCCAATTACGCTGATTTTCAATATCGTGCTCTAATCCCTGCTCATCAGCGATCGAAAACCGCTTTAGTGCAGGTGTTTTACTGGTCGCTTGATATAACCAGTAGGCTTCAGCCTTCAATGCTTCATCTATGGGCTTGTCGATGGACTCATATACGGCCTGCTTACAGGCATTGATAGATTCAGCAGGAAATTGAGAGATTCTCTTTGCTAGTGAATCTACATATTCACCGATTTCATCAGGGTCCAGTGCTTTGTTAATTGTACCTAGCCTCTCCGCCTCATCTGCATCGAAGTCTCGAGCACTTAGAATGATCTCTAATGCTCTCCCTAAACCGGTCTGGCGAGCCATCCGAGATGCGCCACCACCGCAGGGCAGTATTCCCATACCAACTTCCATTTGCATAAACTTAAATTTGCCACGTGCGGCAAAGCGCATATCCAGGGCCAGCGCCAACTCGTGGCCGCCGCCTCGAGCAAAGCCTTCCAGTTTGGCAATGGTTGCCTGTGGAACTTTACTAATTCGCTCACAAACCGCTTGTAAATCGAGTAACTTAACTTCATCTCGGGATATTGCCTCATCAGACATATCCTTTAAGAGCTCGGTGTCATAGTGACAGACCCAAATTTCAGGGTTTGCCGATTGAAAAACTACCACTTTGGTATTGCGATCCCGTTCCAGGCGCATGGCTAAACTGTTAAGGTCCGCCAGCATTTCTTGCCCCTGGACATTAACTGGCCCAAAATCAAATGTGACCGTTAAAATGCCTTCCTTTTGTGCGGTTGAGAATGTAGTAAAGCCTTCATACTTCATCATTATGTCCTTTTAGGGGGGGAAGGTATTGATTGTTTAAGTTACAGGTTATGCTTTAGGGGATTTGAGCCCCTAACTCATTAGCAACGCTTTCAATTTCTAAAATAAGCAATTCATTCTTTGCCTCATCAAGAGCATCGGGGTGTGGCTGAGACCAATTGCCCAGGTCGTTATCAAAGTACTTGCCGGTAGCACTGGAGAATTCATCACTAAGAGCTGCTCGAACCAATACATCAGCGCCAATACCTATATCTCTCCCAAGCGAGCCATAAGCCTCTTTCACCATTTTGCTGCCCAAGAATGATGCGGGGTTAATGGCAATGAATGCTGGGGCTTCATTGCCAAGGGATTTGGATAATTGGAATGTCCACATCGTAATAGCCAATTTACTCTGGGCATAAGCATCACTATCAGAGAGGAGTTGCTCACCTTTAAGCGCTTCCAGATTCACAGGCGCCTGGGCGGCAGAGGATAGATTGATGACACGGCCACTACTATTGAACAGAGTTAAAAGGTGCTTGGTTAATATATATGGTGCAATAGTATTTACGATAAAACGAATATCGTACCCTGAGTCTGTAACTGGGTTGGGTATTTTAAGTACACCAGCATTGTTTATTAGTACGTCAATATTTGAATAGTGACTTTTAACTTTTACTGCCAGTGCCTCAACTTCAGATAGGTTAGTGAGGTCTGCCAGAAAAGTGTCTATTGTGGTTTCAGGGTAATCTTGTGAGATGCTTTTCTTTACCTGTGCCAATTTAGACTTGCTTCTGCCATGCAACAGTAAAGTATGGCCTTTTGACGCTAATAGCTTTGCCGTTTCCAGTCCAATACCATCTGTTGCGCCTGTTAGTAAAATTGTCTTCGTCATTAATTATTCCTATCCTTTCAACTCTGGAAGAATATTTGTAGCAATCTGTTGAAGTGTTTCTTGTACGTCTCGTTTATTAAAGCGTAGATTAAGCGCAATATGATTAATGCCAATTGCCGCTCTTGACTTCAAATACACAGCTAATTGATTGATGCCAATGCGAAACCCCAAATGTATTGGTTGTGGCGGACAATCAGGGTCGTCAATAACATCAATATACAGTGGCTCCATAACTGGCTTGGCAGGGACCCCTTCTTCGCAGATGTTTTTTCTTAGTTGTTTAATAAAATGCTTCTGCTCTATAAGGGGCCTGGGATATGTAATCCATCCGTCGCCATTGCTCACTAGCCAATCTGGGACCTGCTGGGAGGATCCTGTTATTAGTAACGGCAATTGTTGGCCATAAGGCTTTGGCAAAAGGTCCACTTCGCCAGATACTGCCCCAAGGCGATTCTCAAAATGAGGGTAGGGGGCTGTTATTTTTCGAATATATTTGTAACTCTCACGAAAAATCTCCCCCCTATCCTTATAAGGAACATTCATCGCTGGATACTCTTCAGGGCGATCGCCGCTGGCAATGCCAAGGATAAGTCGCCCTCCGGAGAGTTGATCAACCGAGGCAGCTGCTTTTGCAACGTGTGTCGGGTGACGTAATGGCAAAATAAGACTCGCTATGCCGAGGCTAATCTTTGAAGTAGCACCTGCAAGTAATCCAAGATAGACGAAAGGATCAAATACTTGCCCGGCATCACCAAATGAAGGCACATTGAACGGCACGTCTCTTAGCCAAACGGCGCTAAAACCTAGCTCCTCAGCGAGTTGAACTCTCTCAATATGATCTGCCATAGTTGGCACAGAGGTTGTCGAGTAGTTTTCAATAGGGACGACTAGGCCTATAGAAAGTCGTCCAGGTTTAAATACGCTATTGAAGCCAGTATTGATTTCGGGAAACCAAGCTTTTCTATCTCTTTGGCCAGAAGTCACTAAACATCCCCTTCAACATAGTTGACACAGCGGGTTATGGTTGTTGGCATTGCCATGTCCTTTGCACAATTGGGATCAGTTGGCTCATATCCCATAAATGTTCTGAAGAGAGAAAATACCATCTATTTATCTCTTCTAATCGCGAACGAACTTCCTGTTATTGCTTAGCTACAAGACCTTTTGAGGGCAACTACTCAACAGCTGGGCAAAGCCTAATTCATTGGTTATTACGAATAAATGAGGTATAAATGGATTCAGAATTCTGATTTTGGATATAATTGGTGGATACGAACGGAATAAGGCTTTTTGTGCTGGCTGCTGACCTGCTCAATATCAGTTCCGCAGGGCGTCAGCTTGGGTTGGCTCCATCAGTAGCCAGTGCGCGCCTGTCAAAGCTTGAGGTTCAATTAGGGGCGGATCTATTCCATAGATCCACTCGGAAGGTCACTTTATCGACAGAAGGAGCCGAATTCCTTCCCTATGCTAGAGAGATCCTTGCCCAAGAAGATGCTGCCTTGGCAGCCCTGGGTAAAGGCAGTTCAAATGTGAGCGGAACGCTAAGATTTGCGGCTTCAAGCACATTTGTACAGCGCTTTGTAGCACCAATACTGCCTGAATTTCTTGAGCGATATCCCGGTGTGGATGTGGAGCTTAAGCTATCTGATACACAAGTTAACCTAATCGAGGGAGGCTTTGACTTAGCCCTACGCAACTATGCCGTAGAAGACAGTAGTCTTATTGGACGTAAACTTGCAGAAGACAAGAGAATCCTGTGCGCTTCCCCCAGCTACTTAAAGAAATATGGTGCTCCAAATACGCCTGAAGATCTCATTCGGCACCAGCTATTGGTGTTTATGAATTCAAAGCCCAGAAAGCTGATATCTGAAAGTGATAAACAAGCTGGATCATTTCCTCCACCGAAAGGCAAGTCTCGAGTAATTTGTGATGATGGCGCCAGCATGCGTATAGCCGCCAAGGCTGGGGTTGGGGTTTGTATGAGTTCGTTATGGAATATTCATTCTGAATTAGAAGAGGGTACACTGGTTCGGGTACTTCCGGATTACAGAATTGATGACCAGGCAGCGATTTGGCTTGTCTACCCTAAATCTAATGTACTCACTTCAAAAGTCAGGGTGTTTATTGATTTCCTTGTTGAAAAGATTGGTATTTCAGCCTCCTGGGCAAACCTGAAATCCCAATAAAGTAGCCTTCACGTTATTCAGTCGCTCCGTAACTGGAGAGATAAATTGTATAGAAAATTGAGGCTGGAACTGTAAATTTAACACTGTAAATAAGTGGAAAGTTCTAGTAGAGATGTAAGAAAGGAATTGTTGTCCGCTAAAAATACAACAACTCCCTTCTTCAACTAGAGCACAAAATTATTGCGTCTTTTGGGGTGACGCTCAGTGGTGCGTTAATCCTGAACTCCGGCTAGCCTCAAATAAGAACCAAGATCGCCTTTCAGCCTGATCAATATACTCCTCCAGTATGCTCGCAGTTGCAATGTCACGATGCTCATCGCAAAGCTCATGGACTTTGCGCATATTCGCAATCATTTGCTGGTTGTCTTCAGCAAGTTCCGTGAGCATATCTTGTGGGTCTACATAATCCGCATCATTATCTGAAGATCGTTGTAGTTTGGCGATCTGGCCAATGGAGCGAAGTGTGGTTCCCCCCAGTTTACGCACACGCTCTGCCAAGACATCGGTCATCTCAAAAATTTGACTGGCCTGATCATCAAACAGTAGATGGTAGTCCCGGAAGTGCGGACCGCTCACATGCCAGTGAAAATTCTTCGTTTTCATGTATAAGCCAAAGGTGTCTGCCAGTAGCGTATTGACAGCGGTAGTAATGCTACTCCTAGCGTTCTCGCCCAAATCAGTTGGAGCCTTAAGTCTGGCTTGATCCTTTGCGCTTACTTGTTCACTGGTTGCTTTTCTCATAGGAAGCCTCATAAGGTTATGGCAAGGGGGAGGAGCTAGAAGAGTAAATATTATCTTGGCATTAGATTAGACGCCTGTAGGTCGACTCGCCAGTCAAGCCTGGGTCACTCTGAGACTTTCGCCTTCGTTCCCGCACAATATTTAGCAGGCGTCTGGTCTAAACCAAAAGCCTTCATCAGCTGCCTGCTTGCCCCAATATAGGATCCTACTGTTGCGCCTGACCAATAGCCGGTATCACAAGTCAACGAAACGCAGTCTCCCCCAAAAGTTACAAAAGGCTGATCACGTACTATTTTGCATGTGCAAATGGCTTTGAGTGGATTCATTGGGTTGACGATACAGGGTTGATCCAGGCAATCCGTCCAAGGGTTACCTTCTGGACAGGAAAGCACTGGTTTAGTCGGTGCCTGAGCGAAAGAAAAAGTCGATAAGACTTTTTTTACACCGGTCGAGTCAGTCACAGGAATCCGGGCTTTACATGCTGACATCCCGAAGTTTAAACCCTTGTTAACATCACATTGGCAAATTGCATTTGAATCCGGATTTCTAGGGTCCGGGATACAAGGGGCGGAAGTGCATAAGACATATTCATTACTACAAATATTGCCTTCACTACTTTGAGGAGGCTTAGGCTTACCTTCTTCAGCCGCTGCGTTAAACCCTATAAAGGCAAGAGCAATCAAAATCATTATGAATAAGAATGAATGCTTCTTCATGCACATCTCCTTTATGAATCAAGGGGCGAGTAGGATGTAAGCAGACATTTACTCAAACTCAAATAATAGCAGTCGTTGATTAATAGTTGTTCCCATTTCGCTATCGACCAGACAGTGTGTGGGAACACCCCAAGAACATGACCTTTAATTGGTTGTTAAGTAGTCGTGGTTGTGGCTTATCCAGGCTTATTATGAAAAAAGCTTATAGGATCGAAAAAGATAACTGCTCTATCTCGCTCTGCCTCTGGTAGATTCACCCAACGATATTTAAATTTTGAATATATCCGAAAAGTTTATAGACAGTATTACTGAGTAGTATTGAGCCATTTAACAATTGCATTATGCTCGATATTACCTATTGTATTCATGCTTGGATGAAACCTGCCATTAATTTTGAATATTTCGATATTATCTTTCTTCAACTGCTTGTAACTTGCATATGGTGAAATTTGGTCTGAATCTGAGAGTATTAGTAGAGTCGGAGTCTGTGAGGATTTTAAGAGGGGTTTTATGTTTGTATCCTTCAAATCTATGTTAGATTTTCTAAGAGCCAAAATCGCCCCGTTGCGTATGTCTCTCTCAGGGATAATCCTGCTAAGTATGGGGTGATCAATTTTTGCATAATTGTATACAGCCTCATCAAATTGTAGCATCGGAGCTAAAAGAATGATTCCACTGATATCTGATCTTGAAGTGGAAATATGTGATGCCGTTAAGGCGCCCATAGAGCTTCCTACAATATATATTTTTCCACCTTTGATGATCCCTTCTTCAATTAAGTTGTCGATAAGAGCACTAATATATTGACTATCATCTACTCCATATTTTCTCCTGCCACCAGTATCACCATGACCGAGAAGATCCGGAACAATAACCTGAAATCCAAGAAAGCGGAAATATAGAGCAGAATCCAACATAAATTCTTTTGAAGTACGGAATCCATGCAATAAGACTACGGTGCCAAAGTAATTTCGATCTAAAGAATTTCTATTTAAGTTAATCTTAACGATATTTTCTCTTTCGCCACGGTTTAATGTTACAGAGTAGCTAAGGTTATTTTCGTCTAAAGGTGAGCCGTAATAATAGCTTATACATACCTTTTTCTTAGGTGGGCAATATTCAGTTTTCCTAAAGTCTAACTTTTTAATACGTTCAGGAGTTATTCTGTCAACAAAGGAAAAGTTTTCAGCTTTTTCTATTGAGCTAGCTATTCTTTGAGAGCAGGCTGGGATAACTATGCATATGGAGATAACAGTTAGCACCCTGGCTAAAATTGACTTGGCTTTCATATTGCTTGAGTTCAATTAGTAACTGCAGTTTGTTCATATGGCGCGTAGATAGATTCGCTGTTCCATGAATTACTCACTTGGTGATATCCCGCGACAGCTTACTCTTGATATATCAGCTTAGCTGACCCTAAAAAATATAGCTTAAACATCTATACCTTATTATTACTGTCATTCAATATCCTGCAGGCTCAAGCCCACTAGTGAGCCACAATCGTTTCAATTTGGAATAGTGCATACCTGCCAGTAGAGTAGGGTGGTAGTTTTACCGCACTTCCTTAACCTACTTACTTC
This sequence comes from Microbulbifer mixtoriginis (SeqCode), assembly GCF_052467705.1. Classification (NCBI taxonomy): domain Bacteria; kingdom Pseudomonadati; phylum Pseudomonadota; class Gammaproteobacteria; order Cellvibrionales; family Microbulbiferaceae; genus Microbulbifer; species Microbulbifer mixtoriginis (SeqCode). Next base: position 2,805,499 of record NZ_CP174322.1, on the reverse strand, counting down.
GCCTGCTCTCATACCGTTCCCGCATCATCACGGATATGCTTACAGGGACGGTACCTCAAACCTTCAGAAATACCAGTATGGCGAAACCAGTGGACAATAGCCGCCTTAAGCATTTGGTCGCAAACAGTGATCGTACAGCCTTTGTATCTTTACCTAAAATGTGAAACCATTAGTTTGCGCCGCAATCTTTCTTGGAATCACCCATAGCGGGTAACGATCTTTAAACAGCAACCAACTCAGAGATTCACAAGTACATAGCGAATAGGCTGCTCATAATGAATAAGGATAGATCGTGAACAGTTGGCGATGTCTCGGCCATAATCTCAGAAGTTCCGCTATTAACATCCCTAATGCTTATCTCAGCCTAGACGAAATTGAAGATCAATTAGTAGACAAATGATGTGTCCGTTGTTGATGGATCGAGTCCAAGCATGTAAATCACTATAAAGAAAGCTGCAGAAGCGGCCAGAGTAGAGCTTAAAACCAATCTAATTTGATGTAATAAATATGAATAGCCTCGTTATTCCCGCTGCGCTTCCCATTCCTTTTTCAAGCTTTCCTCACTCCAACCATGTCGGCCGGCTTGGGTTTCAAAAAATGGAACCCAGTGACTTTCAAGTACTTCAACTTCATCAGACTTTTGATTTAACTTCTTCCAACCAGTACCACCTGGCATACGACAGTTTCTACCGCCCGGTAACGGGGGAGTATTCTGTATAGCTTTCGCAAAACGATCAGACTTAGCCTTTACTTCGGAAATAGGGCCGAATTTAGAGGGATCAATACATATATAGTAACTACCACCTACTGAGGTAGCCTGTGCCTTACCGTTTATGAAGTCTGCTAAAGTGGGAACCTCTGGGGTTATGATACCTCTAGGATTTATGATGCCTGTTAGTAACTCGTTCCATAGATTCAGCATATAAACCCGGGGTTCGTGAAGATTCTGGAAGCAGGTCTGATCATATACACGACCATATCCCTCGACTGGAATTGCATAAGGAGCCAAATCATTACCCAGCTCACCTGTATCCGGGTCAATTACAGCATTATATTTAAGCTTGGTACCTTGCAAAACAGCCTGTGCAGTATCTGCATCATACCACTCACACAGTTTCGTGCTCATCCAGACCGGTGGCTGTTCTCCGCTTGGGCCTATGGCATCAAGCGGCGGTACGGCAATTGTATTTCCCATACCGCCCAGTGGGGAGCACATGGGTACAGAGTTATTCGACGCTTGTGCTACACAATCGGCTTGATGAGCAAGCCACGTGTATGCGCCAAAACTGCCAGCATCATTATGATTATGAGCAAATACTATTGAAATGCCTTGCTCTTTTGCTTTTTTGATCGCAGTCTGGGCAACTTTCGTCATCGTATAGTATCCAGATGAGCGTTTACCATCAATTGATGCCCAATTAGGACCTTCATCAACGATCTCAGGTTCAGCTTTGATATCCAACATTCCCATTTTATGGGTCAAATCTATGGCTTCATAAACACCGAGTCCCTGATTTAGTTTGCCCTGGAATATTCCGATCATTAATGCATTTGCCACCGCATTGCAGTGCTCATCGCTTGCCCCCTCAGCTTTCCATATCCTTCTAATGCAGTAACTTAAAAAATCTCCACTTGTTTTTCTCGTTTGTGCATCAGCATTCATATTTTCTTCCAGTTATATTAACCTGTTGGTCAAAGTATAGATGGGTATCAATGGAGAATTACAAACTATAATTTTATGATTTATCCAAAAAATTAATTGTAGTAAATTAAAATCTAGCTCTAAATTTATATTTAAACAATTAGGTAGTTAGCTACTATATAACTAGCCATTAATCTCAGAGCCTGCTTTATGAAAAAACTCTCAGGTAAGATCGCGATTATAACTGGTGCTACCAAGCAAAAAGGGTTGGGTCAAGCTGTAGCAATAAAACTAGCCTCATTAGGAGCAACTGTGATCCTTGCAGGGAGAGAAAAGTCAAAGGATAGCCTTGAATGTAATGTTAAAGAAATAGAATCTAGTGGCTGGGAGGCTACATATATATTTATAGATATGTCAAAACCTGATCAAATAGATAATGCAGTTAATGACCTGGCAGATAAATTTGGTCGCATTGATATTTTAGTCAATAACGCTGGGGTTGGATTTGGATCCGCCATTTTAAATGAAAATGAGAATAAAGATTGGGATATTAATTACAGCATCAATGTAAAAGGTGCATTATCTATGTGTAAGGGAGTACTGAAGATAATGGAAAAAGAGGGTTCTGGGGCAATAGTCAATGTTGCATCTACAGCTGGTATCGGGGTTTCTGCGGGTATGCCATATCCTTATATAGCTACAAAGCATGCATTGGTAGGTGCAACCAAAGCTTTAGCTTTAGAATATGCAGACAAGGGCATAAGGGTTAATGTTGTAGCACCTGGTGCAATCAATACAGATATGTTGCAGCAAGCTTATGCGGCAATAGCTGAAGGCGAAGGAATTTCTATTTCTCAGGCAGCCGAACAAGAAAACTCATCTATACCGTTAGGGCGCCCAGCAGAACCCTTTGAGGTTGCTGCGGCAATAGCTTTTTTAGCAAGTGATGAGGCATCGTATATTACAGGTGTTGTATTACCTGTAAGTGGAGGCTTGTCTCCAGGAATTTAGTAATATTTAAGAGGTAATAGCTTACTTTTAGGTTCATATAATTATATTGTATTTAATAAGATTTCCATGTGAGCATTCAAAATGCTCAGACTTGTACTTTCCCACTCATTTCTTTTGAAAAAATTAATCCAATTAAAAGGTCAAAAACCTTAACAAAGAAATGATAGCAGCCGAAAACTAACAGTTCCTAGGAAAACCGAATTTTGGAGAAATAAGCTATGAATAGATTCTTTGATATTAATGACCAAGTGGCAGTGATAACTGGAGGAAACTCAGGAATTGGATTGAGCACTGCAAAACGTTTCCATAAGGCTGGCGCTCACGTCATTATAGCGGGTATTGGTAGTGGGGATAATGCAATTCGGGATATAGAAGGCGGCGACTTTGTTGAAACAGACGTATCAAGTGAGTCACAAGTAAAAGAATTAATGAATTACGCAGCAGAAAAATTTGGGAAAATAGATACTTTGGTTAATTGTGCAGGCATAAACAAAGGATATGAAACGCTGCTTAACGTAGATTGCAATGACTTTGGGGCAAGCTATAGCGTCAATACAATGGGAGTCGTTTTTGGTATAAAATACGCCACACCTCATATGAAGTATGGTGGCTCCATAGTCAATGTTGCTTCAGCCGCCGCAAAATCTGGCGTTCCTTACCTTGCTCCATATGTTGCATCAAAATGGGCAGTTGTTGGTATTACACAGACAGCAGCATTGGAGTTAGGGGCACAAAATATTAGGGTAAATGCCATATGCCCAACTTCCGTTGATACACCAATGGCCCAAGCAGAAGGCGGCGAACCGCAATTAGCTATGGAAAAAGTTGCTGTTCCTTTGGGACGCATTGCACATCCAGATGAAATTGCCGCTTTGATACATTTTCTAGCGTCACATGACTGTACCTTTATCAATGGTCAAGCCATTAATGTTGATGGTGGTTTTAGTGCAGGGCTTTCTATCTCTGCATTCAATAAATTGGCTCATACTTAGATATAATTTAAGGTGTTTCATATTGTTATTTAAGTGGACGTAAAAATGAGTAAAAGGAATTACCCTTATCCAGAAATGTCGAAAGAGAAAAAAGCACGTCTTCAGGATTTATGGAAACATTCTAGAAGCTCTGATGGGATAGACCCGGAAGTAGCGTCTCACCTACAAAGAATGGGTAAGGTGGGCGGCGTTGGATTAGAAGTTGTTGGTAACCTAAACAAGGATTATTTAGGTGGCTTTATGTCGCCTTACTCTCGGGACTGTAAAAATGCAGACCTCGTAATAGTTGGCCAGCCCTTAGAAAAGGCTGCGCCGATGAATGCATCTCATAAATATGGTCCAAAAGTCCTTCGTGAGTTTTCAAAGAATGCCATGGGGACTATCGAACCAAATCCTGATGGAGGTTGGGATATACCTTTCGATACATGTAGAATCATAGATTATGGAAATATTGATACTTACGGGCGATTTGATTTGTCTGATGAGGTATCTAAAATAATCCAGGAATATGAAAAGATAGTTCTAGATAATGACTGTGTCACATTTACCTGGGGTGGTGATCATACAATTAGCTATGCACCAATTAATGTTCTCGGCAGAAAATTTGGCCCATTAAGTTTGATTCATTTCGACGCGCATTATGACCTGGTAACCTTCGCGGATTTTAACTATCCATATCACTCTGGCAATCAATTCACAAAAAATATGGCAGAGGGATATCTCGACCCAGAACGTATGATAACTATGGGTATCCGGGGAAGGATGACAGCCTTGGTTGGTGGACATGCAAAAAATTTTGGCGTAACTACTTATACTGCCGATCAAGTATTTGAGCTGGGGACGGACAAAATTGCAGAAAGGATTTTAGAGGTTGTTGGAGATGGACCTACATATTTCACTCTAGATCTCGATAGCCTTGACGCTACGGATAATGCTTCCAATTCAGCGGTGGAGCCCTTTGGACTAAAGTCTAGACAAATATGGGACATTATTCGATATCTCAGAAAAAATGGAGACATTGATCTTGTTGGTGCTGATGTATGTGAATATGCTCCATACCTAGACTCTACACATAGAGACGCATATATAGCATGCGGTATTAGTTGGAAACTGCTCTGTTGGCTGGCGGATTGTGTAGCTAAGCGTAAGGGAGAAAAACAAAAGACTGAATGGCCTTTAGCTATGGGTAAGGCAAGCCTGTGATATACAAATGAGGATTTTATAGTTTAATTTACTTTAAATGGACTTTGCATGGAATATAAATATTTAAATACATTTCTATCCGTTAGGCATGGCCATTTGTTCATTGAAGACTGTGATACGGTTGAGCTTGCTGAGAAATATGGAACCCCATTATTTGTTGTATCAGAAAACCATTTGGTTAAAAACTTAAGATCATATAGGAAGGCATTTGAGTCTGAATGGCCTGAGGGTAAGGTCAGAATTATGGCCGCGATTAAGGCAAATCCTGTTACAGCAATACGTAAAATACTGACAAGAGAAGGGGCCGGTTGTGACACTTTCGGTAAGGGGGAGTTGGAGCTGGCTCTTCGAGGAAACGTTCCATTAAAGGATATAGCTGTAAATGGATCTATTAAGGGACGAGAGATTATAAGTAAAGCTATAAATCTAGGTATTCCCATTGTTTTAGATAGTCCTATAGAGCTTTTATATTGTGAGCAGGAAGCTAAATTTTTAAAAAAGAAAGCTACTGTAATACTTAGAGTCAAGCCCTGGCTAAAGAATCTTGATCTAAATTCAGATTTTTACCCTGATCGTACTATTCGAGAAATGACACAAACTGTTAAGTATGGTATCCCTCACAGTGAGCTTGTAGATATGATTCCACAGCTTAAAAGCTCGAAATGGTGTGATCTCGTAGGCGTTCATACTCATGCAGGACGCCATTCTAAGAAAGCGGCCTTCTGGAAGGCTTTAATGAGAGACTATGCATCACTTATAGGTAAAATAAGTATGTTAATGGGAGGGGATTGGGTACCGAGAATAGTTTCAGTGGGTGGTGGCTTTGCAGCCTCTAATGATCATGAGACCCGAGTCCCGGTAACGGATTATGAAACTCCTACACCTAAAGATTATGCAAAGATGATTACTAAGCAATTTAGAAAATCAATGCAAAAACTAGGCCTTTCAACGGAAGGGATTGTACTTGAGATTGAACCAGGAAGAGCACTCCACAATGAAACTGCTATCCATTTAACAAAAGTTCATAACATAAAATTGGAACGAAACTATATTGCCCGCAGTTGGATAGAGACTGATACCTCTGAGTGTTTTCTAGGTATAGGCAGCTTAAATACAAATCCTCCATTTGATATTTTATTAGCCAACAGAGCAAATTCACCCGAGTATGCTCCATATGATGTTGTAGGAATAACGTGTAATTATGAATGTATTGCTGAGCAAGTCATGATGCCAGAAGTTGCTGCAAAAGATATATTGGCGTTCCTCAATACTGGCTCATATATAGAAACCTATGCGTGTAATTTTAACGCTCTCCCTCGTCCGGGTATGCTATTGGTGAGTGGCCATAAAGCTAGCTGGATTAAGCGACCTGAAACACAAGATGAGGTGTTTCAACGGGATATTATTCCTCCATGGATTAACTAGTTATCATTAGTCTTAGTATTTCAGCTCTTAATTTAAGATTAAATAAAATGTCAAAAGTTGAGCGCAGCTGGTTTCCAATGATTGTTATTTCTCTGTCAAATGTGATGCTTTATATAACAACTTTTGGTGTAAATGTTCTTATATCTCCGATCGTAAATGACCTTCAAAGTACGGTTTCAACCTTGCAGGCCGTTATTGTTTCTGCTTCGTTAATTGGTGGGGCATTAATGGTGACAGCAGGGAGGCTCGGTGATAAATATGGAGAAAAGAAAATATTTTCTATTGGAGTGGCCATTTATGTTCTTGGGATGATAATTGTCATTTTAAGCCCAAATACCCTTATTTTCATTGTAGGGTGGGCCATTGTTTGGCCTCTGGGGATGGTTATGGTTGTGCCCACATCAATCGCTTTAATCATGAATTATTATCATGGTAGCCAGAGGGTGTTGGCTTTTGGGGTTTATGGAGCTGTTCTTTCAGCTGTATCGGCATTAGCTCCAGTAATTGTTGGTTTAATAGCTGACAATGTTAATTGGCGCGTATCACTTTCTTTATCTCCTATATTTGGAATAATTACTTTATTGATGGCTCATTCCCTTCCTGAAACAGAAGGCGATAAAACGATAAGCATAGATGTCAGAAGTGTCATCTTGTCGACGCTAGGTTTTGGTTTCTTCTTAGTAAGCACAACTCTTGCTGGGCAGTATGGTTGGTTGTGGGAGAAGAGGCCATTAGTAATCGCTGGAAACACTATTACCTTTGGAGAGCTGTCAGTTGTTCCAATTATTTATGGGATGAGTCTAATTGCAATATTCTTGTTTATTGTTCGATGTGTTAGATTGAAGAAGCAGGGGAAAGTCCCATTGTTAGATTTAACCCTGTTTAAAAATATATCATTTTCATTAGGATTGTTCATTGGTGGCTTCTTTTTTCTTGTAAATGCGGGGTTTCTATTTGTTGTTTCTGTATATCTACAGGCTGGTGTTCAGATGGGCTCGCTCTCTACGGCCCTAACAACATTACCATTCACAGCAATTTTAGCGATATTATCATTTTTAACTCCACCCCTCGGAAAAAAAATTGCACCAAAATGGATTCTGATTTTTGGTGCAATCTGCATGCTCCTGGGGATATGGTTATCCGGGCAGTTGGCCAGAATGGATATGACACCTCTTGTGTTGCTAGTTCCTATGATTATTGCGGGAATAGGGGGCGGATTAATAATGGCCCAATATACGGGAGTTACGATGATGAATGTTAAACCTGAAAATAGTGGAGCAGCGTCAGGTTTAACTGAAACTATGAAAGAAATATTAGGGCAAGGTTTTGCTGTGGCTTTTGCGGGTTCTATACTTTTTGGATCCGTATATGCAAGTATGGCAGACTCGTATGCCAATATAGAGGGAAAAACCTTATCAGATAGAACTCGCCAGGAAGAGGTTGTCAAATTAGAAGATATATTTAATAGTATCTCTGTCCCTGAAGAAGAAAAGTATGTCTCAGAGTTGCCAGAAAAAATCAGATTAGCTTATTCAGATATAGTTTCGAGAGCCGCAAATACTGGTCTGAAAAACGCCCTTTTTTCTATAAATATATTTTTATTGCTTTCATTGGTATTGATGTTTTTTTTGCCTAACAGAATCTTGAGGTGAAAGTAAAAGGTTAGACTTTAGTGATTATCTTGTAATTCACAACATCTATAAATATTCCCCTTGATTAACGCAAAATGATTGATGTCTAACTAGATAGTAACTCTAAAAAAGCCTTTAGTACGCAGGCTTTTGTATCCTCCCAATTACGCATAAGAAGATCCTGCACAGCAACCGTGTGCATAATACAAACGCCTCGGCGAATAGGGCATACTTGTTAGTAGAGTAGGGCAGTAGTTTTACCGCCCCTCCTTAACCCGCTTGCTTCGCCCGCTTTCATGCCGTTCCCGCATATCGGAATCAATGTAGCGATCGGTTGTGGCCATACTTGCATGGCCCGCATCATCACGAACATGTTCCCGGGGACGATATTTCACATCTTCGGAGATTCCAGTGTGTCTTAGCCAGTGCACCGTGGCAGCTTTCAAGTCCTCCGCATCTTCACCAAGGCCTTCTCCAACCATCCGTTGGTAAGCGGCATCGAAACAGTTCTGTACGATATGTCGAACTTGGCGTGTACTGGTGGCAGGTCCCTTGCCGCGAGATTTTTGCACCAAGGGTGTCTGCTCATTGATGCTGGGCAGAGCAGGGAGCTGCAACTGGATTCTGTAGCGCTTTAAGGCACTTAACATCTGGTTGCACACGGTAATGGCTCGGCCTTTATTACCCTTACCGGTGACGTGAAACCACCAGTTTCCGTCGTGATCTTTCTTGAAGTCACCCATAACGGGTGCCGATCTTTCATCGGCAACCAGCTCAGAGATACGCAGATACATAGCGAATAGGGCGTTCATAATGAACAATGTACGCTCGTGCTCAAGTGGTGACATTTCGGCCATAACCTCAGCAGTTTCCAACACATAATCCCACTGCAGATTGCTGATGCGCCTAACTACCTGGCTTTGTTGCTCACGCCGGATGAACTTACTTTTTTGCCGGATCAATGCCACAGGGTTGGCGGGAACCAAGCCTTCCTGAAAGAGGAAGTCGAAGAAAGAAGACAGTGCTGTAAAGATACACTTGATGGCCGCCTAAGATGGCCGGAAGTCCTTGGCGGATGGGGTCTTACCTGAACGAAACTCAACCTTAGATACACTGACTACGAATGGCCGCCAATCTGAATTAACAACACGTTCGCCGTTTCTAGTTTTAAACCGGGCGACATTCTTTGTACCGATCCAGGCAAGTGGCGGTTCAATACAGAACTGAACAAAACCCTCTATATGCTCACGCTTGAGCGACAAGATTGAAACTTCTTCGATACGCCAAGCCCACTGCAGTAGTCGTTCAAGTTCGCGACGATAACTATTAAATGTTGCCTAGCTACCGTTGTAGCTGTAAAGAAACTTGAGCGTGAACTCCAGATCGGTATCCGCACCAGGAATCTGCTTACTGAGATAATGACTAGCGGAAAAGCTGGTGCAGCGGAATGGGTTCTCAAGATTACTCAGGTTATCGATGATTGGTGCTGGTGATTGATTGGAGGCAGACATAGAAAGGAAATGAAGTTGTTGTTGGAATGCAGTGGACGGCCAAGTAAAGTACTTAATTGAACGACCAGTATTCGGCCTTGGATAAGGTTTTCAATTCTGCCTTGTCTTTAGCTACTCCTAGTATGCTTAGAGAGAGTATTTAGCGTTGGCATAGCATAACCTTTTCATTCTGATAGCGTTTAAGCACCAAAAGCTAGCCAACTATCAGCGAATAGGTTTGCCCCAACTTCTGAACAACGTACGCCTTAACAGCAATATCCCTGGAATATCGCCAATCCTCCTCAACAAATTGAGGCAGAAAAAACTCTGTATATGTAGGGCAGGTTCGTTCTGGAAATCGTGATGCGCCGTACCACACTTGTTGGTGGTGCATTACAGGCGGTGTGATATCAGAGAGAGCCTAAGTACACACTCTTCCATGAGAGATGCGTGTCGCTAGGCATTGTTCGACATACCGAGGTATAAGCCTGTAGATTGCGCTTTAGTTAATGGAGACTAAATTCACGTATATCTGAAAAACGCTTCTGCTATCTTTCTACAGATCTATGGTTCAAAGATGTGACTCTTAAGACTTCATCAAGCGATTGGGATCAAACAATATTTGGCGGGTGATTCCTAGTAAAAATCATTTCCTTTATCCCGCTGCCACCTAATCTCTACATAGTCTTGGATTTTGTTAGTGCGCCAAACTAGCAATAACTAAGGACAACAATCGTTGAACCTTCCGCAGTAGCGGTCGTGGGTAGGGTAGGGGATGCTGATGAAAACCACATCATATATTGCACTTTCGTTACTTTTAACTTCCACAGTTCCAATTTTCGCCACAGCCCAATTGGCTATTCCAGAAATAGGGACTTCGGCTTATCCAGATGAAATGTGCAAACGGGTTAATCCGCATTTTGACAAGCTATTTAAAGCGCCAGTCGATGAATGCTTCAATGGCGTTGGTCAACCCTATCCAGAGTTAGTGGACGGCGTCTGTTCGGCGGGAGAACCTAAACGCAACGGTACGCGGATTTGGGGAATGGCTGAATCTCCCCAATTTTTATACTGGGGAACCGGCAGTAATTTTCTCTGTACCGCACAAGCGTCACCAACCGCAGTTTTGACACCGCTATTAGCCCCAACCCAGGGTTGGGTGTGCGAGTTTGCCGATGGGATACTTGCTCAGGAAAATCCAAACCTTAAGAACCTTGGGGACTGGCGGGCTCCCTCTGCCTACCGTATGGATACTTGTACACTTGAAGTCACAGAAGTTACTCCCACTTACGATCCGCTTCTACAGAACATCCTTGGATTACGCTCGGGTGGCTACGCGGACGATGTGATTTTTCTTGCCGGGCCGGGTGGTATACAGGAGGGAATTGCCGGCGTTGGCAGTGGTAACAGCATTATCATGTTGGCTTGGCAAGCAAGTACCGGACGGTATTTGGGCTCAAAGAAATTTTCTGAATATTCGAATATCCGTGAGTTCCTTAACTACGAAGGCGTTTTATATACCGGTGTGCGATTGCATGAGGATCTTGGTGGGGCGGGCCGGGTTCTGCGTTGGATGGGCAATCTCGATGATCCATTCCATTTTGAAATCATCGGTACTATGGAAAGTACTCCGGCAGACATGACGATACACAACGGGCGTATATTTTCTTCTACCTGGCCGAATGGTGATATTGAAACAGGAGAGGTGCAAGCCTACGCCGGGATAGTGATGAGTCCCCAAATACCTTCGGGTGGCTTCATGCCTAATGATGTCGAAGAGTGGGAGGAAGTTTGGAATGTTAGCGAGTACGAGCCAGACCCTGTCAGCGCTCGAGCCTATGCCGGTGGAGATATTACTTCATGGCGTGGGAATCTCTACTGGGGTACGATCAACTTTCCGTTCGGTGGATTCAGGAGCCATGTTCTCGCCTATGGTGAGACATGGGGTACTCCTATTGGAGAGCTGGACACCATTATGGCAACCCATAGAGCAACAACCGTATTCCGCGGGGACAACTTTGAAGGAGAAGGGCAGCCAAATGTTGAAGTTCTCTATGGGTATGAAACGGTTCAGGCTTGGGACCCCGATCTCAACAAGTTTGTGGAAACACAAACCTTGTCAGGGCCTCCAAAGCTAGGGGGAGCCGGACTGGGCTGGCTGTTTAATGTATACACTTGGCGCCTGGGAGTGACTGGAGACAATCTGTATCTGGCTACACTTGACGTCAGCTCACTTATACCGAGTGTAATTGATCTTGCGGGTGAGCTTCCCTCGGAATTGCTGATGCTCCTTGAGGATGCGTTATCCAGCCCATCAATCTCTGGTGCAAAACTCTATCGTTTTTTCTCTCCAGATCTACAAGCAATCCCTGCCACTATAAATGGTGTAGGCAATTCGGGTAATTTCGGTTTCCGTACGATGATCAACCACCCAACTTTTATGTGGCTGGGCACCGTAAACCCCTTCCATCTAAATCCCGAAGGGGGTTGGGAGTTGTATCGGTATGCACCGACCACACCGGTTCAGCAGAAATCCGTGGATGGGGCGAGGTCTGATTAGTTCAGTGTCTTCACTGTAGCCGAATTTGCAACCCATCAAGGAGTTAAGGGTTTGGATTGTGTTATGACTGTGCTGGATGATGGATGAAAGCTCAGCCGGAATTGGCGAAAATTAAACACTTAACCTGGACAGTCCAACTGTGTGGACGGCCAAGTAAAGTACTTAATCAGTATTCGTATAAAACCGTTCTTTTAAGTCTGAGCCCTTAAAAGTTTCTATTCTTGATAAATAGAATCAGACAGCACATTTCTGAAGGCCAATTTCAAACGACTCAAAGAGTATTGTCATGAAAAAGGTTTTAGTGACCGGCTTTGAACCATTCGGGCATACGCCAATAAATCCTGCAGAATCGGTAATGCGTGTTTTGGATGGTACCCGTATTGGGAATTCAGATGTTTTTGGAATCCTGGTTCCTAGTAACTTCTTTGAGTGTATTGACGTAGTAACTAGCGCTATAGATGAGCTCCGTCCACAAATAGTGATCATGATGGGTGAATATGGTGGGCGATCGATGGTTACGGTAGAGCGAATTGCTCAAAATTTTAACGATTCTACTCGATACAACCTAAAGGATAATCGTGGCGTAGAGATGCAGGGCGCACCTACGGTTGCCAATGGACCGGTAGCCTATCGTAGTAATCTTCCTCTCAGAGCTATGGTTAGGGCAATGCGTGAAGCCGGAGTGCCTACAGATATTTCGGATAATGCCGCCACTTTTTGCTGTAATCACTTGATGTATGGCGTTTTGCACTTTATTGCCAGCAATCAACTGGATATACGCGCAGGGTGGATTCACCTTCCGCAATTACCTCAAGTAGCGGCTTTGCCCGAAAACCTTGGTACACCCAGCATGTCTAGAGAGACCTCAGCACTTGGTGTCCATGCTGGAATAGAGGCCGCATTGCTACATACTGAGGATATTGATGTTCCTATTCCATCCAAGTTTCAAGTCTAAGACCTACTGAAACTATTAAGAAGGGTTTTGACAATGGAGATTGAATGTCTTTGGGAGTGTAACGATGGATTGGGAGAAACACCCATCTGGCATGCAGAAGACACCTCTATCTACTGGGCGGATCATGTCGGCCCTTCGGTTGATCTGGCAGGGCCCCGGCGGCCATCGATTCGGCGGCTAAACATCTCTACTGGTGAAAGAAAGACTTGGGAAATGCCGGAGCAGGTAGGGTCCTTTGGTTTCCGTAAGGGGAGAGGGTTAGTTGGCGCTGCCAATTCAGGATTCTGCACCATTGACCTCGAAACAGGGGAGTTTGAGACAGTTGTTGATCCGGAACCGAATCTACCCCAAAACCGGCTAAACGATGGAAAGATCGATCGAAGAGGGCGTTTTTGGTGCGGTAGTATGGATACGCAATTGAAAGGTAAAGTCTCTCATTTATATTGCCTTGAGCCTGATTTTAGCGTGCGCCAGGTTGCTAAAGACTTTTCCTTTGTATGTTCCAATGGGATTGCTTTCGACCCAGAGGACACTCGTATGTACTTTGGCGATACCATTGGTGGCATGGTCTATGTATTTGACTTGGATATGGATGAGGGCCGTATCAGTAACCGAAGGCCGTTCTTTTCAGTTCAAGAGCGTAAGCCCGCGATTGTAGATGGCGCAACAGTCGATGCTGAAGGGTATTATTGGTTTGCTTTGAATCTTGGCGGTAAGATTTTAAGGATTGATCCTAAGGGCCGCCTTGATCGTGAGATTGACCTACCGATCCGAAGTCCCACCTGCGTCACATTCGGCGGCGACAATTATGAAACTCTCTATGTTACTTCACAGCAATCATTTGTAACTCCTGAGGAACTGGCTCGTCACCCGCAGCCAGGTAGTATTTTTGCTATTCATGGCCTTGGTGTTCGGGGGCTCCCGGAGCCAAGGTTTGGAGCTTGAAAAGCTCCGAGTAAGGATCACTGATGAGTATCTGTCTAGCTTATTGACACAGGATAATTTTGCAGATACGTAATCTCCAAAGATTAGGGCACCCAAACCCAGTAAGAATGGATGTGGGTGCCCGCCTGGTACTTGTTAGTTATCGTTTAGATCGTAAATAATAAATTTCTCCCAGGAACCTATTGCTTTGCGATTCGCATTAGCCCGGCCATCTGATTCTGCAACGATGTAATTACCATGTTCTGGGTTGTATAAGGAGATCACGTCACCATTTTGTAAACAGCCCGAATTGTTGTCTGAGTGATTGATCAACTTAAATGTTTCCCAGCTGTACCTAGCCGTTCTATCGACATCTAAAGCACCACTTTGTTGGGCACTGTAGTAATAACCATCGGTGCTTTGCAGCCACACGTCATCCCCGTCTATTAGGCAACCTTGTTGCAGGCTATTTCCTGTAAGGACAATAGTCTCATGGCTACCAATTACTGAGGCATTGGCGTTGGCAGTTTTGCCATTTCCTCCATTACCTGCTGCGCCCAGATACTTCCCGTGGGCACCTTTAAGTGCCACTTTTAAGGATTTAATGGGGGGCTTTCCGACGGCCATGTAACCTACAACTGCTTTTATAGTTTCCTCTTTATTGCTGTTTGCCTCCTGTACCATCAGGCTCATTTCAAATGTGCCAGTTTTCTTATTTCTGACACGCGTGCTTAGTGTTTCATCCCTGTCACTACCTTGTACTTGGCTGATCAGTAAGTAATCCTGTAAGTCGACCCCGACAGTTTCAAAGTCCGGGGAGCCACTCAAATTATCTTCCAGTGCAACGGCGCCAATATGAAGCTGCAATCCATTGGCAATTGAGTAACTACCAGCCTCCATCACTACATAATGCACCACTTCCGATGTATGGATGCCATCGTTCCAGGCAAACTCCGCAACACGCACATCGAAGCTGGTTGAAGTGATATTGCGAATCTCAGTTGTTATCGGGTCAGTGCCGGCAATACCAATTACTGAAGCAAACACCACAGGGTTTTCATAACTGAAGTCCAACTCTATAGTAGTCCATTCGTGATTTATCCCGTAAGCCTTATCAGCCTCGCCACCTACAAAGCGCCGGTTAGTAAAACGCACTACATCGACCTTTTCACCTTCATGGATCAATTCCATATCTTGTGACTGATCTTCTACGTTAATCAGATAGCATTCACCGTTATCGGCCTCTGCCATACGTAATATTGTTGGATCAAAACCGTTAAAGCTTACGTTTTGATGTAAAAGCACATCGTTTGAACTCTCGCAGTTACCATGCCCCGTATTAGTTTCTGTGTCTGTTACATTATTGACCTGGAATCCACTCACCGAAGCCATTTCGATAGTAGATGCGTTATTAGCACTGGCCAATTCCCACATTTCTCTATCCGTTAAATCATCTACGTTTGCTTCCCAGCCAAAACTTAAGGTCTTTCCATCGACTTCTAAAGTTGTCTCCCATACATGGCGGGTCTCTGCCCAGCTCCAGTACCATTTGCTTTTGATCTTGGCTTGTGAAACAGTAAAAATGAAATTACTAAAGCTTTCGTGAGTCTGCGTATTACCAACAACTGTTGCCCAGACTTGTTCATCAGCACTACAGCTGTAAATTTCTACAACCTCCTCATTACGAATAAAGGTTTTGGTACCCAGGCAGTGACGATAAACAGCCACATAACCATCACCCTCACGTGCAAACAACCAGTTCTGGAAACTGGTTGCTTCATCGAATTGCTCTGTTGGCCAATGCAAATTTACTGGTGCAGTTAGAAAGTCATCTACAGGTAAGAAGTCAGTTGCTCTGTTAACACCATCCATAAAGCGCAGCTCCATCGCAGGTTTGTACAAAACCATGGCTACATTCTCATTTTGCTTTATATAGGGTAAGTGCGTGTTCATTTGCTCCTGGCCACCAGCCTTCCAGCCACCGTATTCCGCACCTGAACGAGTATAAACCGGTATAGTACCGGTTGTTGCTATCCAGGGCAGCTGCTGCCAACCTGCATTCCCCGCATGGAAATCCTGGTATGACGATAATTGCACATTGCCATGGCGATACAGATCCATGGTTTTTTCTGAAATAATTGAGCTTGTGGTGAAAGGTGCACTGGTTTCAGTAAGAAGAACACCTGACATGTCGACTACGTCATCTGCCAGGTTTGACTCCACAATCAAATCTTCCAAAAAGAAGTTCAGACCGGCAAGTGGATTCAGGTAATATTCCAACATCTCATCAATCAGTTCTGGGTGGGCATAGGCGCCGGCAGATTGAGAGAAAATTAACTTATCTTGGAGGTCCAACCCAGCCCATACGGTATCAACTTCAGTGATAGGGTGGCCGGAAGAATAGCTTATGTTAATCTCACCATTAAGTTTTTCAAGGCGATTATAGGCAACACTGCTTACATCTAGTGTAGTCATGGCAAAAATATCCATATGGGTACTACCCGTAAAATCTTGTGGACCTTTGCCAGTAATCAACGCGGTATATCGTGCGAACTTATTATTCAAGAAGTTAAGATCTTGGTGAACACCTTCATAGGTCCTTGAATCGACGGCTATAGCTGCACCAAGGTCGTTGGTGACCATAGCGATATCATTAAGAAAAATAAGGGCAACCTGTCCAGCTAGGGTTTTAATCTCTGTATCCTGGGCATAGTCGTATAAATTTAACAATGCTGTCAGGGAAAATGGGCTATAAACATTTGAAGTGGACTCATATACTCCAAACTGCTTTTTAACCTCCAGATAACGTACAAGACGCTCCCTTAGTTTTTCGGGTCCACCACCTATATCCCAACCTTCCATTTCAGAAAGTAACCAGCTGGAAGATAGCCACATAAGTACGTGATTTTCAGAAGTGTAAACTCGCTTTCCTTCAGTATCTTCATCCTGCCAATAAGGTAGTTTGATAATTTCACTCAGGATAATATCATCGTACTCATCACTCTCTGCCAATAGCCTAATATATTCTATCAGGCGCATATCAGGGTTTTTGTAAGCGTGCTTTCCTGGTGTAAAAAGATCGGTCAGCCCCCGAGCCAGAGCCTCTTTATCCAGTGGTAAATCATAATATGCCCTGAGTACATAATGATCGTTATTAGGTTCGGCTTTGGATGAATCAAGAACGCGTTCGATATAAGCTACCTGCCGATCACGGAAGGCATTTAAATATGCAGGATGCGAGGAGGTATCATAGTCTGTAAGGCTCCACAGCCGCGCACCGTCCTCGGAATTCTGCCCCCCCGTGGTGAACCAGTCCGATATATCGAGATCCATGCCGAAGTAATTTAATGCCGTGACTGTACCATCGGCAACGCCGTAGAAGAAATTAAGTGAACCTTCAACCACGGTCGTTAGTCCATCGTATATCCACTCACCGGTATCTACAATGAAACCAATTGCTGACGTTACACCATCCTCTACAGTTGTAACGACATCCTCAATAATCTCTTCAACTCTCTCTTCAACAGTATCCCAAGTATCAACAACCCAGGTTGTAAATTTATCCCACAATCCTGCATGGGCATATGCTGGTAAAATTAGAATAAACATAAGTGCGATACACGCACCTATTTTTTTGAGCTTCATGATCAAGTCCTATATTGTTTTTTTGACCAAATAGAAGTAACTCTTTGGAGGGGAAATATTTTTTGTTAAAAATTAATCATATAATTTAGAAAGTTCCACGAATTTCATGCAATGTCGCATATTAAATTATTATTGGATAAAGTAAGTGATGTATGCTGGCTGTTCGAACTTCAAAATTCGTTCAGCAATGTAAGACCTTGTTGTTGATCGGGTCAAATAGAGATGGCGTATAGTGAGAAACTGATCTCACGAAGCTTTTAAAAGTTGATTCTGCAATCTCATGAAATATTGCGTTAATAATTTCGTAATATTCATAGGCTTCTGTGTTGAGAAAGTGACTTTGGTTCGCCTTGTGCAAATGGTTTATCTAAATAAATCTAATTGGCAGAGGCATGAGTGTCGCAACTAAGATGTAGAGTGCCAAGGGGGCTAATTACCTGAATTGGTTTTACCCAAGTACAGTAGATGTTCTCAGTTGTATAAGGATACGAAGTGACCACTACCCATAAGTTTTACTCATATTCCGGTTTTGGTGCTTTAGTGAAGGGGTGAAATTCATAGTGACCTATAAAAAAGATGGCAGCAGCCTGTATTAGTGGTTAATAGCTGAAAAGATGTGAATTCGATACTATCGCCTAAAGCTAAACTAATCACTACTGATTGACTTGACACCTTCCGCCGAATAAATCAGATTACTTGACCTTGAACGGACAGAACACCTTCTGATAAAGACAACTGATAACTAAATGCTCAGGTAGTGAACGGTAATTTAATGGAGCTGCCGCAAATCGATAGCTAAAACTGTACACCTCACTATGGATTTCACTTTTCCGACTTGGTATAGATATTGTTAGAGGGCTATACATTACCAACTGGTTAGCAATTAGGAAACTCTTTGGTCTGCTAGCTTCTATCTCTGAACGTGGCTGATACACAAAGGTAAGGCAGAGTGATAATAAGTTATCAATGAGTAGTGATTTAAAATCCGCGAGCTTAGCCAAAATTAAATAGAGCGAAAGGGGCCCACCCCGAAGGGTGGGAAATACCTTAATGGGTTTGATGCTCTAAAGCATTTAGGAAAGTTGCAATATCATCTACTTGTTGTGTGCTTAATTTCTGCCCCAATTGGTACCAAGCCATATCGTAAATTGCTTTTTCAATGGTTTCTACACGCCCGTCGTGGAAGTAAGGAGCGCTTCTGCTTATATCGCGTAACATTGGAACTTTAAACATCATTTTATCTTTTTCAAGGCCTGTAACTTTATAACGACCTAAATCTTCTTGGTGTGGATATTGGTTGACTAGCCCCATCTTCTGGTACATGTTTCCACCCAAGGTTGCACCATTGTGGCATGCCGAACAACCAGTGTTGATAAAGGTTTGCAAGCCCTTTAACTCACTTTTTGTCATAGCCTGATCATCGCCGCTCATAAAATCATCAAAACGATCATTCGTAATCAGGGTGCGCTCAAATGCAGCTATGGCCTGAGCAATATTGTCGTAAGAGATAGCATTTTCTTTACCAAAGGCGTGTTTGAAACTTTCTTGATATTCGGCAATTTTTGAAATCTTTGTCTCAACAGCCTCTTCTGAAGGCATTCCCATCTCTACAGGGTTTAGAATTGGACCTTTGGCCTGTTCCTTCAGGTCCTCTGCGCGACCATCCCAAAATTGAGCCATTTGGAATCCTGAATTCCAGACCGTTGGAGAGTTTCGATCACCCTTGGTACCAGGTAAAGCTCCCGGTGATGTCGCTTCATTGTCAACGCCCGAACCATTGTAGTTCCCTACTTGATGGCAGCTGTTACAGGATTGGCTATCATTGACTGAAAGCCGTTTGTCCATGAACAGTGCTTTTCCAAGCTCAACCATAGCTGGGGTGTCATTCTCACTGCCTGGCATAGTTTCTGAGAGAGTGCCGAACATAATTTTTGATTGTTGACGTAATTGATTTATATCAATTTCGGCTGTTGCCGTTGTTGATAGCAAGCTTGCTGCCGCTATCAAGCTGCCAATGATTGGAAGCTTTAGATCTCTTTTCGAAAAAATTTTCTTAATCACTTTGGTATCTCTCCCAAATCTCAAAAAAGAATGAAAACTAACCTATTTTTAGTCAAAGTTAGACGGTGCCACTATATAGGGGAGCTCGTTCAGCTGATACCATGATTTAACAAAAAATTTGTTGATTTTTGGAATATCCAGAATTGTTCACAAAATATTTTCCAAATATTATTCAGAACTTGACCTATACATTGAGTGCACTGGTTTTGGCAAAATTGATGTCTTGCTATTTACCTTTGAAAATTGCAGGGCAATTTCTGAGATGGGGAGGAAGTGTAGAGTTGAGGGGATACTTATCGGCATCTCCAAAGAGAAAT
Organism: Microbulbifer mixtoriginis (SeqCode); assembly: GCF_052467705.1. Classification (NCBI taxonomy): domain Bacteria; kingdom Pseudomonadati; phylum Pseudomonadota; class Gammaproteobacteria; order Cellvibrionales; family Microbulbiferaceae; genus Microbulbifer; species Microbulbifer mixtoriginis (SeqCode). Next base: position 2,785,643 of record NZ_CP174322.1, on the reverse strand, counting down.
GATTCGTATTTCTGCTAGTCGGTTGGTGGTGTAATATTTACTCGAACGATAAATGACCCCTTAACTATCTGAATGTGGTCAACTTTTTAGTTAGAGCTTTTAGGAAGCTTTTAATCTTATTGTTATATCTGTTTAACTTTTATATTGGTCTACGTATTCTAAATAGAGGCGTTCCGCTGCCTATCAAGCTACCGGGCTTAACAAGAATCTCTTCGATCAATCTCTTTGGTGAAATTGGGTACTTTACCAATTAGTCCGCCTTTTCGGGGAATTATATTTTGGAGCCACCTGAGAATCTCTGTCGATACTCCCGAGGAGAAAGACCGGTCTGTTCGACTTGCAATGTGCCCGTTTCCAGTAGTTCGCGGGCCTTCTGCCTTTCAAGCTCTAAAGGTTATATCTAGCTCTTTGGTTATAACTTTTTGTCTCTTAAGGATATCTTTCCTGTATCTATCTGTTGACTCTCAAGTGGCTTGAGAGTCCATACTTCAACTCACGCGCAGAAGGGTGAACAGATAGGTGGAACTATGTTTAGAATCGGTGAGTTTTCAAAAATAGCCCAGACCGCTGTTTCACAATTACGGTATTACGATCAAATTGGTCTGTTTCAGCCTGATCACACAGATGAGTCCACAGGGTATAGATACTACAGCACTAATCAGTTGCCTGAATTAAACCGTATTATCGCCTTGAAAGAGCTGGGAATTTCGCTTGAACAAATTAAGATCATGGTTCTTCAGGACGTATCGGTGCAAGAAATTCAAGGCATGTTACTGCTGAGAAAAGCACAAATAGAGCAAACTGTTCAGGAACAAATTAATCACCTAAAGATCATTGAAGCACGCCTAAAAGAGGCTGAAAGGCCTGAGAGTTTGAATTTCGATGGAATTATTCTTAAAAGCGTTGCTGAGCAGCCTTTCTATTCTGTTAGAAAGATAATGCCAAACCTATTTGACACAATCCACTTGGTGACCGAGCTAAGGGAATATGTACCTGACGTGGCGGGGAAAGACCAGCTTGGCCCTCTAACGATCATACTTCACGGTAATGCTTTTAGTATTGAAAACGTAGATATCGAAGTAGGGTTTCCAGTTAAGAGGAGTATCGAAAGAGTTCTACTGCTACCTGGAGGAAGTGAAGTTAAAGGACGGGTTCTCCAATCAGAGCAGAGTGTTATTTCTACGATCAGGGTAGGAGCCTTTGAAAACGGGTATGAGAAATATGCTCAGCTAGGTAGGTGGATAGAGAATAGTGATTTTCAAATATCAGGGCCTGCAAAAGAAATATTTATAAAGCCACCATCCCAAGGGGACCCTGAAGATTGCGTTTGTGAGATTCAATTTCCGGTAACAAGGCCAACCACATCTGTTTGAATACATAGGTAAAGCCCTATAGATATCGAACAGTAAAACATATTAAAAATCAGATTTTAATGAATAGGCAATTAAGGCTTAGGGGTTCGTATATCTTAAAAACAGAATACTTTATTTTTACGTCATAATTTTTAATTGGGAGAGTGCAAATGAAGATTGTCAATCAAATTAACATCAACACTTCTATTGATAAAGTGTGGGAAATATTATCAGGTAATTTTAGCGAGATTAGTAGTTGGACCAGTGCCGTTGTTGTATCCACTGAAAACCCAGATTTACCGAAAGGTGATGGTCGAAAGTGCGAGTTGCCTGATGGAGCCATTGCCAGTGAAACATTAGTGAATGTGGATAGTGGTCAGCATACTTTTTCCTATGAGGTAAAGCTATCTAGTATGCCATTCTTTGTTAGATCCATGATTAATACTTGGAAAGTTGAACCGGTTGCTAATGGGCAGTCACGAGTTAGCTTTGAAATTGGTGTAACTTTGCTCCCCATATTTGCTCAGATTATGGGAGTACTAATGAAGAGGCAGTTTAACAAACTTGCCAAGGTTGTGCTTGAGGAGTTGAAAGTCTTTTCAGAAACCGGAAAAGTCCATCCGCGAAAAGAAGAACAAATAAAACTTAACATAGCTAAGGCCGCTTAGCAGTAATATCAACAGGCAATAATGATATCTCTCGGGGGGGCTGAGACCTATAGCCCCCAAATATTTCATATTACCTACCCTTAAGGTTTTTCAATGTCGTATTCAGTAGACTTAAGACGTGGAGAGCTGGCAATAGAGGGAGCACCTGAAATTCATTTAAACAATAAGAAGTTCAGTTACATACCTCAGCAATTTTTGCGATATTACCATACAAGAGAAACTGTAAAGGACTCCTGATCCTCATTATAGGGCAGGGCGGTAGTATTATCGCTCCTCCTTTACCCGCTTACTCCGCCCACTTTCATGCCGCTCCCGCATGTCGGAATCAATGTAGCGATCGGTCGTAGCCATACTTGCATGGCCTGCGTCATCGCGCACATGCTCGCGGGGACGGTACTTCACATCTTCAGAAATACCTGTATGGCGGAGCCAGTGCACAGTGGCTGCCTTAAGATCTTCAGCATCTTCCCCTAAGCCTTCTTCAACCATCCGTTGGTGGGCAGCATCAAAGCAGTTTTGAACAATCAGGCGCACCTGTCGGGTACTGGTAACTGGTCCCTTGCCACGGGACTTGTGCACCAGAGGTGTCTGCTCATTGATGCTGGGCAGAGCAGGGAGCTGCAAATAATTTCTGTAGCGCTTCAAGGCCTTCAGCATTTGGTCGCAAACAGTGATTGCCCGGCCCTTGTTTCCTTTACCTGTAACGTGAAACCACCAGTTTCCGTCGCGATCTTTCTTGAAATCACCCATAACTGGTGCCGATCTTTCATCCGCAACCAACTCAGAGATTCGCAAATACATAGCGAATAGGGCGTTCATAATAAATAAAGTTCGCTCGTGATCAGTAGGTGATGTCTCGGCCATGATCTCAGCAGTTTCCAGAACATAGTCCCACTGCAAGTTGCTGATTCGACGTACAATTTGGCTTTGTTGCTCACGTCGAACAAACTTACTTTTCTGGCGAATCAGTGCCACAGGATTGGCTGGAACCAAGCCTTCTTGATAGAGGAAATCGAAGAAGGATGACAATGCAGTAAAGATGCATTTGATCGCTGCCTGGGATGGCCGGAACTCTTTAGGAGAAGCTGTCTTGCCAGCACGAAACTCAACTTTGGACACACTGACTATGAATGGCCGCCAATCGGCATTCACAACGCGCTCGCCATTTTGTGTTTTGAATCTGGCAACATTCTTAGTCCCGATCCAGGCAATTGGCGGCTCAATGCAAAACTGCACAAACTCCTCAATGTGTTCGCGCTTCAAAGTCATTATTGAAACTTCTTCAATGCGCCAAGCCCATTGCAGCAAGCGCTCAAGTTCACGGCGGTAGCTGTTAAACGTTGCCTGGCTGCCGTTATAGCTGTAAAGAAACTTAAGCGTGAACTCCAGATCGGTATCAGCACCAGGAATCTGCTTGCTGAGATAACGGCTAGCTGAAAAGCTGGTGCAGCGGAATGGATTCTCAAGATTGCTTAGGTTGTCGATGATTGGTGCTGGTGGCCGGTTGGAAGCAGACATAGAAATATGGATTTGTTGTTGGAATGCGGTGGACTGCCAAGTAAAGTACTTAATCAGTATTCATAAAAATCCGTTATTAATCAATAAGTTATCATAATTTTGGCCAACTAAAGTACTTAATTGCACAAATATTTATCATTGCAGGATCAAAAATTCACTTTCCCAACTAAAGTACTTAATTGAACGACCAATATAGGCCTTAATTTGTGATGAAAGGAGCTGCTGGTGTCAGAGATACCCGAGACTAATGCCCTCGTTTATATCTTGAAAAGGACAGCGACGGATTTGATTATAGTAACGCTGCAGTAGTAGCACCCCTGCATTTTAAATGCGGGGCCTTTCATCGAGTTAGGGTTTTACAGCGGGCTTTAATGTTAGGAAAAATGAGTCGGCCGGATCATAGTTTCACATTAACCATAACTAGCTCCTTTAATTATCGTCTAAGCCTACAGAACCTTGCTTGCCAACAGATGTTCGCACCCAATAAAGCTCAGATTCCGCGTGCGCACTCAATCTTTGACTGATTAGTCAAAATTATTAGCCCGACCTGATTTTGGATCTTAAATGAGCACTTATCACAACTTGCGATGCCCTCTTGACTTTCAGTAGGTGTTATCGAAGGAAGAGTAGTTGCTGATTCCTCTTAAAGTCGAGAGTGGGCATTCTATCAATGCCTTCTCATTAATCAGCGGCGTTTTATGAACCCCAATTTATATTGTCTAGCCCACATGAATGATATAACGTATCATTTCTCTGGTTGATGCGTATTGATCTGTGTTCGGACTAAATAGATTAGAAGGATTATTGTGAGAGATACTCTAGGAATTTTCGCATCCGGTATTTGTCTGCTTCACTGTTTTTTGCCTCCTTTATTACCCGCTTTGGGAGGTTTAGGGGTATTAGGTGTTTTACAGGGCGACCAGTTTGTCCATTTACTTCTGCTGGTTCCGGTCTTATTTTTGGCTTTTGGCAGCTTCCCGGCCTCCTGCCGACGCCATCAGCGTTACACGGTAATGGTTGTGGGGTTCTCGGGGACGCTGCTATTGGTTGGTGCGCTTTACCTTGAAGGGCCTTGGGAGCTGGTTGCCAGTGTTGTTGGTGCTGGCCTATTGATCATTGCCCACTGGGTGAACCAGCGCTTAGTGTATCGGATCGCTTTGGTTGATTAGGTAAGGATGATGAAGTCTGCTGGAGTTCTGCTGATCGCTTTGTCCCTGGTTGGCTCAGTTGTGGGAGATATGGGAAGTCATGTCCATGGTAAGGCCATGATGTATCTAGTGGCCGAGACAGATAAAATCCGCATCGAACTAGAGTCACCTTTATCCAATTTAGTGGGGTTTGAGCATGCGCCTCGTAACGATACCCAAAAATAGCTGTTAGAGCAGGTTACTCTCGAACTATCCAAGCCTGATCATTTTTTGGAGTTTGGCAGTGCTCAGTGCCAGCCCTTAAGTGTGGAAGTTGGGGCGCCATATTAGTGCAGAAGTTAGCAGTGACAGCTCAACGCACAGTGGTTTCCATGCTAGTTATGAATTCAAGTGTGATAATCTCGCACAGTTCAACAGTGTCATTGTTACCCTGTTTGAGAGGTTTCCCGGTATTCATGGGATCGCAGTGCAATGGATCAGCTCCGGTCATCAGGGAGCTGAACTGCTCACTGGTAAAGACAACAAATTGCAAATGAAATAGGCTATGAAAGCATCCCAAATCAAACAAACTCTGAGCGTGGCGGAGCAAACCTGTCGCAGTTCGGGTGCCCGCTTGACTGAAAAGCGCAAGAACGTTCTTACTGTTTTGCTGCGTTCAAAAACTCCGCTGTCTGCCTATGAGATAGCGGAGCATTACAACGGTGACTTTCGCGACTCAATTCCCGCCATGTCAGTCTACCGAATGTTGGATTTTCTGGCAGCAGAGAACCTGGTTCACAAGCTCAATTCAGAAAACAAATACCTGGCCTGTGCTCATATTGCCTGTGACCACAGCCACCAGACTCCACAATTTTTAATCTGCAATCGTTGCCGCAAGGTGCGGGAAATTGGTATTAGGCCTGAAGTCATTGATGCACTGCGCGATACGGTTGAAAGTGCCGGATATCATCTCGAGACATCCCAGTTGGAGCTGGACTGTGTTTGTGATGAGTGCAGTCGGGATGCAGCTTAGTGGCAGCTGGTCAGTTAATACGTGGGGTGCCTGCCAACGTTATCACCGGTTTTCTGGGCGTCGGCAAGACAACAGCTATCCGGCATCTTCTGGAAATTAAGCCCGCCGATGAACGCTGGGCTGTTCTGGTCAATGAGTTTGGAGAAGTGGGGGTTGACGGCGCACTTTTTGAACCAGAACAGGAAGGCAATATTTATATTCGAGAGGTACCTGGCGGCTGCATGTGCTGTGCTGCCGGTTTGCCGATGCAGATTGCTTTAAACCAGTTACTGGCTAAGGCCAGGCCCCATAGATTAATAATTGAGCCGACGGGCCTGGGACATCCTAGAGAGGTGCTGGCGACTTTGTCTGATGCCGTGCGCGGTGGTGTGTTGGGCCTTCACGGTACACTAACTTTGGTCGATGCGCGTTGTATTGAAGATGAGCGCTACTTGCGCAGTGAGACTTTTCGGCAGCAACTAGAAGTTGCTGACTTGGTGGTGGCTAATAAGTCTGACCTTTATGGCCCTGAGGACTTGCAAAATCTACAGCGTTTTCTGTCATTTCTAGGTGAAGGTACGGAAAAACCTCTACAGGTAGTAGAGCAGGGGCGTATCGAACTAGAGTGGCTCCAGCTGCCCTGCAGTTTTCAGGTCTCGCCAGGGAGTGATCACCATCATCCAGTAATCCAGGTGGCGGATGAGGTTGAGCTATTGCCGGAGTGTGGCTATCTCCGCTCAGAAAATTGTGGAGAGGGATATTACAGTTGTGGTTGGCGTTTTAGCCCTGAATTTATATTTGATTATGATGCGCTCTTTTCACTATTCAGTGGCACTGACGCTGAGAGAATCAAGGGGGTATTTATTACCGAGCAAGGTGTATTTGGATTTAATAAGGCTGACATAGTGCTTACAGTATTGGAGCTGGATGACACATTGGAAAGCCGGGTGGAGGTGATTAACCAAGCGCGTTTGGATTGGGGCGCGATGGAGAGCTGCTGGATTGCTGCCCAGGCGGATAATCAGGGTACCCAAACATAAGTGTTTTACGAATCCAAATAGCTACTCGACTAGAAGCTATTTCATAACTTCTTTAACGTAATTAACATGCATACAGTATAGAAAAAACACGATAAGAGGAAAAATATCGCTCCCATCTAACAACCAAGCGGCGGTAATTTAAAAGTCCGCTCAACTTTCCATCGGCGAGCATACTTCTGAGCTTTCTACCATCCTGCCTTGGGGCTTTATTTCTATTTCTCCTGTGTAGACAGATAAGGAAGATCTTTACATCGCGCTCCAGAAAGCAAAACCCACAGGATGTCCTCAAAACAGGCTTGATTATCAATGGGTTTTGGGCCTCCCTTTCCTCGTTTTAACTCAGGAGGACAAAATTCGATCAATTCCTATTGTTCATCGATTAACATTGACTTGAATTGGCTCACTATTGCAGTACCTTATTCAAAGTGATTGCACGAAAATAGTTCATTTCAAGTTATGAAAAAGCCTATATGGTTAATATTTCCAGTAAAAAATTGAGTGTTAAGCAATCAATGCTGATGGGGATAGAGCAGGAGCAAGTGAACACTTTGGATGTCAACAATGGCAGGGAAACTCAAAGCTATACATTAAAGCCAGGTGAGAGTAGGGTAGCTCAATAGGCTATACACCACTTTTGCGAAAAGTTAAATAAATTAGCCTTTTACCGGCATATATATCCCGATTGAATGGGAATTGCCGTTATGATTTCTCTCTTTGCCAAAAAATGAGCCATATATAGTGGCTCCCAACTGGCTGTATTTCCATCAGTTAATTATTGCCTTCTCCATGACCATGAGAAGAAGGTTCGCGGTAAATTTCATGGGTTATTCCTAAGAAGAGTTTTACGTCCCAGTAGGCGCTCGTCACTCGTCGGCGGATTCGAAATCAAAAGTGAGTAGCAGTCGCAGTTGGCCGGGCTCGACACTCGGTGAGCGGTGGATTAGACCGGCCCCTTCATTGCCCTCCCAGAGTTCGCCCTTGAGAAGGGCAACCGAGCCGCATGCCAGGTGATTGATGGAAGTTGGAGGGAATTCCTGGTTAGCCTTTAAGTCGAGTGTATTTGGGGTAATAGAATCTGGTGTCAGCCACTCTGTACCCGTACCTAAATAAGTCGTAATCAATCGACAGGGCACCCGGTCTACATGAAACTTTGGGCACATTGCACCGTTCAGGGTTGTTAAACGAATACCGACTCCACTTAGCTCAAATAGATAACTGAACATATCTGCCAATAACTGGATATCAGCACACAAGTGCGGGTAGGGACCAAGCTCTGGTAATGCTTCACCGAGACGCTCGATCTTGGCGGTAGGTAATAGAATCCTACGGTTGGGGTGTACACCACTATTTAAGAGCGAGCGGCAATCACTGGCTATGCTACTGGGCAGTTCCCGTTGCCAGATGGCCATATTGATATCAGCTTGGAAAATATCTGCTAAAACTTCTCCATTATCTGCAGATACGACCCGACGGGTATTTGGCAGGTCTGCCACTGACAGTCCTTCCTCTTTCGGAGCCAGTTCAGTATTTGGAGCTTGTGTAATAATTGTCTCATGGCTTCTTTCTGTAAAGTCGGTCAGGCTCAAGCTAATCTCCAATTAAGTAACTTCGGCTAATAAACACTATTTTCAGAGGCTTTAATTGCTTTGCTCTCTGCTATGGCGGGCGGTGCAATACCTAAATACCTCACTCGCGCACTACCCGCTCCTTAATGCATGCTACGATATAACATAACATATTGAGTGTGGTCGGCCTAGGCAGCCTCCAACATTGGGGTGAATCAAGCTTGAAGACCGAATTTATCGGGAGTTCTGATAGCTGGAGGGAGCCTTGGTGAGGCGTATTGACCAGTGCCTGGCGCAAGTAGATTGTTCGGCGATGTTCTTTTTAGCAGCAAAACTGTTTATCTCAGATTTCTTTCTTGCCGTCGTCGTAATTCACATTTTGTTCAGATTTAACTGAGCTAAAATGATACATTGTATCAATTGTGTATTTATAGTTTATCCCATTTGAGTGGAAGAGCCAGGGAAATAATGGCAATGATTGGCAGGATTTAGCTAGAGGTGCAGCTTCGTGCCGGCCTACAGCCGGGGAGGGTGTGTTACTCTGTCAGCCTGTCGTGTTTATAAGTGAATTTTCGGTGTACCGGAAAATACAGGGTTAGCGTTGGGAAGTACCCAAAATTAACCTGTTTTTTTTAAATATTGCTGAGTAAATATGAAAATAAATAATTCTATTGTTTACGGGGTTGCAACTGCTGCATTATTTGTTGGAGCGAGTTGCGCCAGCCTCGCCGCAGAGAAAGAGAGTGTTTCGACTGAAGGCATGTGGCAACCTCACCAGTTGCCTGAGCTGTCCAAAGAGCTTCGCACTCATGGCCTGGAGCTAGACCCAGCCAGCATGACCAAGCTTACCGAATTTCCAATGAACGCGGTGATCAGCCTGGGGGGATGTTCCGCTTCCTTTGTCTCTCCCAAGGGATTGGTGATTACCAACCACCACTGTGCCTACGGTTCAATTTCATACAATTCAACCGAATCCAAGGATTTACTCGCTGAAGGTTTCCTGGCCGGAGATTTGTCTGAAGAGCTGCCTGCTGCACCGGGCTCCCGAGTTTACGTCACCGTTGCAATGAACGAAGTAACGGATAAGGTCAACGAACGCCTGACTGATGAGATGGATGGCGCTGCACGTTTTGCCGCAATCGAAGAAGCGGAGAAGGCGCTGGTTTCTGAGTGTGAAAAAGATCAGGGCCATCGCTGTGAGATCTACAGCTACTACGGCGGTTTGAATTACTACCTGGTTAAGCAGTTGGAAATCCGCGATGTGCGTCTGGTGCATGCACCCGCAGTTTCAATCGGCAAATTTGGTGGCGATATCGATAACTGGATGTGGCCTCGCCATACCGGCGATTACGCTTTCTACCGCGCCTATGTTGGCAAAGATGGTAAACCGGCTGATTATTCCAAAGATAATGTCCCTTACGAGCCTAAGCACTATTTGCCTGTAGCGGCAAAAGGGCCTAAAGAAGGTGATTTCGTGATGGTTGCCGGTTATCCGGGGCGTACCAACCGTTATCGCACTGCCCAAGAAGTGGAAAGCAACTTCAACTGGTATTACCCAAACATGCAGCGGGTGCTGGGTGAATGGTCGGAAACGATTGGTGCGGCAACTGCCAACAATAAAGATGCAGAGTTAAAGTATGCAAGCCTCGTGGCAGGTTTGAATAATTACTCTAAAAACTTTACCGGCATGATGGAGGGTTACCAGCGCAGCGATCTATTGCAGCGTAAAGAAAAGCTGGAAAAAGCTTTGCAAGCTTGGGTGGATTCAGACAAGGCCCGCGAGACAAAATACCAGTCGACGATCGATGATCTCGAGGCGCTGGTTGTAGAAAAAGAATCAACCCGTGAACAGGACCTGGCCATCGATTATATGGATCGTTCAGCCATGCTGGGTGCCGCAAGCAAACTGTATCGATTGGCTAAAGAGAACGAAACACCCGATGCTGATCGCAAGCCGGGCTATCAGGTACGGGATCTAACCCGATTCAAAGAGGGCATGCGTCGTATAGAGCGCAGCTATCATCCATCAGTCGACAAACAGATCTGGCTCTACTTCCTAGACCGGTATCAGGCGCTCCCGAAGGAGCAGCGTATAGCCAGCTTTGATCGTTACTTGAATATCGGAAAAGGCAATACTGACCTAGAGGCAACTCTCGACAAAATGTATAAGGAAACAGAGCTTTCCGATATTGAGGTACGTGAAGCGTGGATTGGTAAAAAGCCTGAAGACTTCAAAGAGAGCAAGGATCCGTTTATCCAGCTGGCAGTGGCCATGTACGATGATATGCTTGCCCGTGAAGAGTATGAGGAGTCCATTAAAGGGCGCTTCGCCCAATTGCGCCCACAATATATGGAGATGCTGATAGATTATTACCACTCCCTAGGTAAGCCGGTCTACCCGGATGCAAATAGCTCTCTTCGCGTGACCTATGGCCTGGTTAATGGCTATGAGCCACCAGCTGGAACAATTAAAGAGGCAGCAGATGGTAATGACGGTAAACAAGGCTTTGTACCTTTTACTACATTGCGTGGTATTAAGGCAAAGTATACCGGCGAGGACCCCTTTGATGCTCCCAAGGCTCTGATGGAAGCGATCGATAAGCAGAGCTATGGCCGTTACTATGAAAAGCAGCTGGATTCAGTGCCGGTTAATTTCCTAAGTACCGTAGATATTACCGGCGGTAACTCAGGATCTCCGACAATGAATGGTCGCGGTGAGTTGGTGGGAGTCGTATTCGATGGAACCTACGATAGTATCAATGCTGATTGGGACTTCACCGATAGTACCCGGGCGATTCATGTCGATATCGCTTATATTCTCTGGGTAATGGAGAATATTGACGGAGCCGGATACTTGGTTCGGGAGATGGGCCAGTAACCGACTATAGTTGAACTAACGTCCTCAAGTGAGCAATGCTACCTGAGGGCGTTTTTCTTTGTAGGGTTGAATACTATCCACCGCCATATTGTAAGCCGCAGTACCGAACTCGCTCTCTTTTTTAGTGTTCTTAGTTTCCCTTCTATAGAGAAAGGCGCGTACAGAGCGTCGACTGGAACTCCCTTAGGAAAAGTGCCGTGGATAACCTAATTCGGAGGTGGGGGGTAAGTGGATACAGGCTCCAAAGTAGGGCACAAAAAGGAAGCTGGAAATTGTTAGTTCATCATTAAATTCAATCGGGACGATAAATCCAACAATGCGTATCTGTTGATTGTCGAGCTCTGGTTTTATTCTAGTGGAAGTCAAAGCGGCCTGGGAACGGCTTTCATTTTCACTCGTGGTGATAAAAGCCGATGTGTTAGGTATTGAGTCGGCAGCGGAGCCATCAAAATATCATCTATGTATTCTGATGGGCTGAGTTACTGCCCTCAGATTAGTGCGGGGTTTATCTGGATGGAGTTGTCATGGGCGAACATACAATCATACTTTTACGTTCAGTATTTGCCGGAACTTTAATTGCAGCTGTAATTCCTGGATGGTTGAGTAGATAATAGAGCATAGTTTAGAGTATTTGTTCCCCCGATTGTTGAGAGAGGTTGTGTTCTATAGGCCAGTAGCATCACTAAGCTAATCGCTAATTATTTAGTGATGCATTGAGGCTAATCTATCCCCTTACTGGTTTTCATATTCCAAAAGCTTTTTCTTATCAATTTTACCTACGGCAGTAACCGGAAGGCGAGATAACACACTAAGTTGCTCTGGTAGCTTAAAGGCAGCCAGTCCTCTTTTTGTCAAGAAATCGCGTAACATGTGTAAAGAAGGTGCTTTATCTGCACATACGATAGCCGCTCCAACTTGTTCCCCGAGTTCTTTATCCGGTAAGGGAATGATAGCTACTTGCTGAATATGGGGATGGGCGAGCAGGTGCTCTTCAATTTCGTCGCATGCAAATGTTTCCCCTCCCCGATTCACAACATCTTTGAGTCGTCCGGTAACTACAATATTGCCGTTGTCCAGAATGCTTACACGATCTCCACTGCGATAGAAACCATCGGGGGTAAAAGCACGGCGATTATGCTCTTCGGCTCGGTAATAGCCTCTCAATGTGTAGGGTCCACGAGTGAGTAATTCTCCTTCTTCTCCGGCTTTCACTTCCTGCCCGTACTCATCAACCACTTTTAGAGTATCGAGGGAACTCATAGGTCTTCCTTGAGTATTGGTGATGGTTTCATTGTTATCTTCGCGATGGGTGTAACAAATCAATCCTTCGGCCATACCGAATACCTGCTGTAGTGCACCGGGAAAAGCAACTATCGCAGCATTGGCGTCAGTTGGACTCAGCTTTGAGCCACCAACTTGAAGTAAGCGGAGAGAGCTTAAATCAGCATCTTCCCATTCTGTCGCTGCAGTCCAGACTTGAGCCAGTGCTGGGACCAGGGCTGTGGCGGTTACGCCGTAACGCTCTATCAGCTCAAAGCAGTAGTCCGGGCTTGCATCTTTGGTGAATATGACTTGCCCACCCATGGATAGCGTGCCCAGAATGCCGGGGCAACCCAGTGGAAAATTATGGGCGGCGGGGAGTACTGCCAGATAGATTTCATCTTTTCCTAAATTACAAGCAGCCGTAGCGCAGGTAATGTTGTAGCGATAGTCATTGTGGGTGCGTGGAATAAGTTTCGGAAGTCCTGTAGTGCCACCGGAAACGAGGAATAGAGCAGGGGCGTTAGGGTCTACGGGAACAGGGGTGAAGCCTTGGCATTCTGTTCTGGGCAGGGAGGGGAATGTGTCATTTTCATCAGAGCTGTATATGGCTCGCAAGGTCGGAGATTGCGAAGCAATTTGTTCTATCATGCTGGGGCGGCTTTCATCACTTTCAGCTCCTGAAGTGATATAAATACTGGCACCAGAGACCTGTGCAAAATGGCATATTTCATTTTGGCGATGTGCAGGCAACGCTAAAACAGGAACCAGTCCCGCTCGAAATAAGCCGAGCAGGGCTGTAATAAAACTGACCTGATTGCTCCACTGGAGTATTGCCCGCTCCCCAACTTTGTAGCCTTGTTCCACCAGGCCTGCAGCAATGCTATCGGCCTCATTAACCAATTCGGCATAAGTTAATTGATTCGATAGGTCCCGAACTGCGCATTGATTGGGAAAATTTTTCGCATTACGTGTGATCAGCTCCCAAATAGGTTGGTTATCCCAAATTCCTTGTTGCTGATAGAAAGCCTCTAGTTCCTTTGGGTGAGGCGTGTAACCATTAAGCAAATTATTTTCCATGCAGGTCTCCTGAAATGTTTGGGTGGGGCAGACGAGTGTTTTTTTGAATCTTCTTCAGATTTCTAAATTAAGAATTAACAGTTAGTATTCACGGCTTCAAATTTCTTATTGAGATAAATCTATGTCCGGCGCTTGGCTACAAATCCCTCGCCCTCAACCTAAAGCGGCTATCCGACTTTTGTGTTTGCCTCATGCTGGTGGTACAGCATCACTTTATCGACCCTGGGTGAAATTATTGCCAGATTCCATAGAATTGGTTCTCGTATGTTTACCGGGTAGGGAGCAACGCTGTAATGAAGCTATGCCCGCAGATATGCAAACTTTAATTGCTTTGTTAAGTAGGGCTATCAAACCTGTCATCGATAAACCCTGGGCAGTATTTGGGCACAGTATGGGAGCTACAGTTGCTCATGAATTGGCTCTCTCCTTGTATCGCGAAAAATTGCGCGGTCCTGAACACATATTTGTCTCTGCGCGCGAAGCGCCACAATTTCAAAAGAGTGGAAACATACACCAGTTGAGTGATGAATCTCTGTGCCAACAACTCATTAAGCTTGGCGGCACCTCTCCTGAATTATTGGAATTTCCTGAGTTAAGGGCTCTACTACTCCCTGCTATACGCCAGGATTATCGATTGATCGAAACCAGCAAGATGTCCTCGGACCAACTTTTAGATTGCCCCATCACTGCGATGCTAGGACGCGATGATCCTGAGTTGAGCACCGATGAAGCTCGGGGTTGGCAGCAGTGGACCAATGGTGAGTTCCAGTTGAAAGAATATGCAGGTAACCATTTTTATCTGTCCGATTGTCCCGATCTGGTTGTTGGTCATATTGCTCAGAAGCTCCGCTTGACCTAACTGCATGAAAAGTTAAGTTGGCCGTATAAAACCTTTCTGTTTCTTGTAACGCTATCAAAATCAATTGTCGGGAGAATAGGGCTGTTGAGCGGCTCTATATTCTCCATCGCTCAATAGATAGCGGATCTCTACTTCGATTAATTCGAGATCGTTATTTTTAATGATGTTCGAATTATTTCTCTTTAGTAACAAGTAACCCACACTCTCTCCACCCTGATGTCCAAATCTAAAATAAACATCCCGTTGATTTCGCAAATGATATGTTATAACGTTTCATTATTAATGGGAAGATGAACAGCTTAGGTGATGGAGTTTCTATGCAAGCAACGAAGCTGCCAATGGAGTGTAAAAATCTGGATGAGATCCGCCAAGGTATTGATTCCATTGATCGCGAGATCATCAGGCTGTTGCAGCAGCGTATGGGATATGTTTTGTCTGCAGCGCAGTTCAAACCAGATGAAGCCAGTATTCCCGCTCCAGATCGGGTTGCGGCTATGTTGATTGATCGCCGTGGTTGGGCTGAGGAAGAGCAGTTATCTGCTGACTATATCGAGTTGCTTTTTTCTGGGGTTATCCAGTGGTTTATCAAACAGCAAAAACTGCATTGGCGAACTGAGCGTGCCCTACATGCTGAGGAGGGTCTATGAAGGGGCGCTCTAAGTACGACGGACTGGAGGCCTGTTTGCAGGAAGCCAAGTCCAGGGTAAGCCAGGGACAGCCAGAGGTTCTGGCATCATTTTCCTTCCCATGCCACAGGCGCGATCCAATTGGGTTGTTTACTGCTAACTATCGACATGAACGAATAACATCTCTGTGGGGTACGCCCTCCAGTGATTTTTATTCCCTGAGTTTTGGCTCTGCCTACGAGTTTAGCTGTGCTCCTGGGAAATCCTGGTCTGAGATTCAAACTAATTGGCAAAAATTACAGGCTTCTTCTGTCGTGAGCGGGGGACATCAACCAATTTTGTGTGGTGGGTTTGCTTTTGATTACCAAAAAGACCCTTCAACGCTTTGGCAAGATTTTCCTTCAGGCGTGCTAACGCTACCTGAGTTAGCCCTTTATTGTGAAGCGGACCACAGTTATGTGGTAATAAATTTAATCGTGACTGGTCATACAGACTGCAGTCTCGCTACTGAGCAAGCCAAAGCGCGGTGGCAAGGCATCTTATCTCGTAACCCTGACTCCTCTACAAATGACAATTTACCGCTGGTGGAGAGTGATTTTAGTAATAGTGATACTGATCAAATGGATTGGCAACAGGGTGTTGTTGATGCGGTCGAATCAATTAAGCGTAACGAATTTCAAAAAGTGGTTCTCGCTCGTTCTGAAGCACTGAACGCGGACTGCTGCCCGGGAAGTATTCTCGGATATTTACAAGAATCTTACCCCGATGCCTATTTGTTTGCCTTTTCCCGCGGAAAAAGTTGCTTTCTTGGGGCTTCGCCCGAGCGCTTAGCGGCTGGTAAAGACGGGCGTATCAGTACCGTTGCTTTGGCCGGTAGCGCACCTCGGGGAAAAGATCCTGCAACTGATTACAAATTGGGATTATCTCTGCTCGATAGTGACAAAGACCGCTTCGAACACGACCTGGTTGTTCAACATCTCCTCTCTATTTTACGTAAACACTGCCATCGTGTAGTGGAACCTGAACCGCCTCAGCTCCGTAAATTAAAGCAAATTCAGCATTTGCTTACGCCTCTAGAGGGCTTGATGAAAGATGACGTAAATCTATTGGATATTTTATCGGATTTACACCCAAGTGCTGCGGTGGGTGGCCTGCCGAGGAGAAAAGCACTGAAGTATATCCGTGAAAATGAAGGCCTGGATCGTGGTTGGTATGCAGGACCTGTTGGTTGGCTCAATGCTGAGGGGGAAGGGGAGTTTGCTGTTGCTCTGCGTTCTGCGCTTTTTACCTCGGGCAAGGTGACACTATTTGCCGGTTGCGGCCTGGTTGAAGCCTCCCTTCCTACCCACGAGTATCGTGAAAGTTGCATCAAAATGCGTGTTATCCGAGACGCAATAAGGAGCGTATCTCTTGTCGCCGAAGCCGCAGAATAAATCAGAGCCAATCAGTCCGGCCAGTTTGTTAAAGGATTTAGTTTGTCAGGCTATTGATGCCGATATTAATGACATTAATCCGCAGGGTGACTTAATTGCACTGGGGCTCAACTCAGTGCAAATCATGAGGATTGTTGGCCAATTAAGGCAGAAAAAGATCAAGGTAAAATTTGCTGATCTTATCGCGGTGCCTCGATTGGAAGCCTGGCTTTCCCTACCTCAATTGGCTATTGGAACTGAAGAAAGTACCAGTGAACATTTATCTGTGCCGGGCGCTTTTGATGAAATCACTCCCTTTGATTTGGCACCGATGCAACATGCCTATTGGATTGGGCGAGACCCGAATCAATATCTAGGGGGCGTTGCCGCACACTTTTATCATGAGTTTGATGGCCAGGATGTAGTACCTGATCGATTGGAACAGGCTGTGCGCTCCCTCTTCGAGCGACATGGGATGCTGCGTGTTCAAATCCTCGATGATGGCCGACAGCAGATTCCCGCTGAAGTGAGCTGGCCCGGTTTAAAGGTTCACGATTTCAGGCACCAAACTGCTGCAGAAGCGGAGCAGAGTCTTATCGCTGTTAGGGAGCAACTCTCCCATCGGCAGCTGGATATATTGCAGGGTGAGGTTTTTGATGTTCAGCTCTCATTGTTACCTGCGGAATTAAAAGCGGGCGGCACACGCCTGCATATTAATCTGGATATGGTAGCCGCAGATGCCTTTAGCCTGCGCGTGTTACTGAATGACCTAGCCAAGCTCTACCTCGAACCAGAGCAGTCTCTGGTTCCGTTGAATTACAGTTATCCGCGCTACCAGGCTGACCGCAGCGCTCTTCACTCAAAGGAAGAGCGCCGAGCTGAGAAGCAGCAGGCCAAAGAACACTGGCAGGATCGCCTGGCAGATTTGCCCGGTGCTCCTCAATTACCCACTGCGATAGGTACTGAGTCTAAAGACACTCGTCGCGTTGTTCGTCGCCACTATAGTCTGTCTGCTGACCAGAAAAACCAGCTGGCGGAACTTGCGAGCCGTCACGGAATTACTTTGTCCATGACCCTGGCAGCGGCGCTTGCCGAAGTGCTTACTGTCTATAGCGAAGAGTCAGACTTCCTGCTGAATCTCCCCCTGTTCGACCGGGAATCCCTGCACCGGGATGTCAACTCCCTGGTGGGAGACTTTACTTCTTCGATCTTGCTTGCCTGGCAGGGCAGCCAGAGTGGAACCTTCGTTGAGCGTGCACAGCGTTTACAACACAACTTCCGTCAGGATGTAGCGCACGGGAGTTATTCCGGCGTAGAGGTGCTGCGTGACCTCAGCAGGCAACAGGGACAAACGGTGTTTGCGCCGGTTGTCTTTACCAGTGCGCTTGGGTTGGGAGAATTATTTGGCGAGTCAGTTCGCAGTGCCTTTGGAGATGTCAATTGGATTATCTCCCAAGGACCACAAGTGTGGCTGGACGTACAGGTTATGGAACTCAAAGGTGGCCTGTCCGTAAACTGGGATGCGCGAGAAGCTGCTTTTGCTCCCGGCGTCCTGGATGGCATGTTTGCCGCCTTTACGCAGTTACTGGAATGCCTGATCGGCAGCCCGGAATTCTGGGCCCAGCCGATACCATCGCTGCTGCCTGCGGAGCAAAAGCAGCAGCGCCAGCAGGTTAATTCCACAGCCAAGCCATACCAGCCTCACCAATTACATGAACATTTTTTTAGCAATGCTAAAAACTGCCCGGAAGCAGTGGCTCTCTATTGGAAGGGTGATCAAATCCGTTACGGTGAGTTGGCCCACAGTGCTTTGGCGATGGCTGCGTATTTACAGCTTCAAGGTGTTGAGCCCGGTGATTTGGTCGGTATTTTATTACCCAAGGGGCCGGAGCAGATTATTGCAGTCTTGGGCGTATTAGCGGCAGGAGCGGCTTATCTGCCGCTGGGTATAGACCAACCACCGTTGCGTAGAGAGCGCGTACTCAAACTTGCTGGAGCCAAGCTGGTTATAGATAACTTGTCTGTGCTCTCCGGTGTCGCGCCTTCATCCCAGCCTGTCGTGGGAGAGGCCAAAGATCTCGCCTATACCATTTTTACCTCTGGCTCTACCGGTGAACCCAAGGGCGTCGAAATTAGTCACGGGAGTGCCTGGAACACCATAGCGGACATTAACGCGCGCTTTTCGGTTAACGAAAATGATCTCGTGCTCGCCGTATCAGCATTGGATTTTGACCTTTCCGTTTACGATATTTTTGGGCTCTTGTCCGCCGGCGGTGCACTGGTATTGGTTGAAGAGGAATCCCGGCGGGACGCTGAGCGCTGGCATCAGCTGGTGTGCCAACATGGCGTAACGGTTTGGAATACAGTACCGGCGCTTTTGGATATGCTGCTCACCACGGGTGGTGATACTCCAGCTGGAGAGCTGCGCCTGGTATTAAATTCTGGCGACTGGATCAGCCTCGACCTGCCGGAACGATTAAAGCGCGTAAACCCCGGTTGCCGCTTTATCGCATTGGGTGGCGCCACTGAAGCTTCTATTTGGTCGAACAATTTTGAAGTCAAAGAAGTTGATTCCTCTTGGCGATCTATTCCCTATGGTTACCCCTTAGCCAACCAGCAATTCAGAGTGGTGGATGCCCTGGGGCGCGATTGCCCTGACTGGGTGACAGGGGAGTTGTGGATCGGTGGTGCTGGCGTTGCATTGGGGTATCGCGGTGCTCCCGGTATCACCGCAGCCCGTTTTGTGACAGACGAAGGCGAGCGCTGGTACCGCACCGGAGACTTGGGCCGCTATTGGCCGAACGGGTGCCTGGAGTTTTTGGGCCGCGCCGATAATCAGGTCAAGGTGCGTGGACACCGCATTGAACTCGGCGAGATTGAAGCGGCACTGACCGCACACAAAGGGATTGCGCAAGCGGTTGCATTGCTGACTCAGCGAGGTGTGGTTGCGGTTGTCGCTCTGGAATCCAAATTATCGCAAGGGAATATCAATCCAGAAAAGTGCTTTGTTGATTTGCAGCAGTTGCAGGAACCCTTGAACGACCTGCGTGAATTCCTGACCCAACGATTGACCAGCGCCATGCTGCCCAGTGAGCTTTGCTGTCTCGCTGAAATACCTCTCACCGCCAATGGCAAAATTGATCGCGGCGGTTTACAGCAGTTTGCCGATGAATCCCTGTCGCAGCACCAGGCAAAGCAGAACCCACCGCAAGGTAAATTAGAGCAGCAGGTGGCTGCCGCCTGGTGCAAATTCCTTGATGTTACCGATATAGCGCGGGACGATAACTTCTTCGCACTTGGGGGTGACTCCCTGTTAGCAACCCGTGTTGTGCGAGACCTGCGCGAGTCTGGCTTTGAAGGTGTCACACTGTCGGAATTGTTTAGCCAGCCCAGCCTGGCCGACTTCGCTGCGACATTAGTTCAAGATCCAACTGAGAACCCACAGCGAAACAAAGGTACTAGCGAAATTGCTGCTACACCCTGGCAATCGGATAAGGCCAGTCGGTACGCCGCTTTTGAACCTACCGATGTTCAGCGGGCCTATTGGCTGGGGAGGGACCCGGAATTTGTTTTGGGTGGTATCGGTTGTCACTTTTACCGCGAATACGACGTTGTTGATCTCGATCTGGAGCGCTTGGAATCTGCGCTAAACGCTATGATTGCCCGCCATGAAATGCTGCGGGCTGTATTCGACAGCGAGGGGCGACAGCGCATCCTTGCCGATGTGCCGAGATTTTCCATCGATGTTACAGAGGTAGACCGCGATCCAGCTTCTGCTTTTGCGCAACTACGACAGGACTGCGCGGAGCAGGTGTTTGAGCCAAGCCGGTGGCCACTGTTTGATGTCCGTGCGGTGCGCTGTGGCCGTAATACCCGATTGGCTATCGGTTTGGATAATTTGATTCTCGATGCTTTCAGTATTCTGCTGTTTTACCGTGAGTTAAATATTCTTTATCAGAGCCCTGAAACTCCTCTACCTTCTATCGAACTCTCTTTCCGCGACTATGTGCGCAATGTATTGCCGCAAACTACCGCAGTATTTGATAGTGATCTTGCCGAAGGTCCCCTGGCTGCCGCAAAAACCTTTTGGCAGCACAAACTATCCGAACTGCCTCCCGCGCCCCAGCTGCCCATTGTGCGGGAGCCGGCATCCATTGAGCGCCCGCACTTTGTGCGCCATCAACAGCATATTGAAAAGCGGATGTGGCAAAACCTGGTTGCGCGCGCGGCTGAGCAGGGAATCACGCCTTCGAGCCTCCTTTTAACGGCTTTTGCCGAAGTGCTTAGTCGTTGGAGCAGTCGCCCCGACCTGAGCTTGAACCTTACCCTGTTCGACCGTCGTGAAGTTCACCCGGATATCTATCGGGTGATGGGGGATTTCACCTCCCTGACCCTGGTGGGTTACCGGCCAGAGGCCGGTGACAGCTGGTTGGTGAGAGCGAAAAAAATACAAGGGGAAGTTGGCGCGGCCCTGGAACATCGCGATATTTCCAGTGTTAGCCTGATGCGGGAATTAGCCCGCCGGCAGAGCGACGCGGAAGCCACAATGCCCGTGGTCTTCACCAGTGCACTGGGTATTCCCGGTGGTACAGCGGCACCGGAAAATGGACCTCTGCGGGAACCCGTCTGGGCCCTGACACAAACGCCACAAGTCTGGTTGGATCACCAGGTGGTCGAAGTCGAGGGTGGCGTTTTTTTAAATTGGGATGTTGTCGAAGCGCTTTTCCCTGAGGGGATGTGCGCGGAAATGTTCCAGGCCTATATCGGCTTGCTCCAATGGGCGGGTGACGCTGAATGGGATTCCACACCGCCTGATTTATTACCCAAGTCTCAACGGGATTTGAGAACCCAGCTTGAAAAGCGTACCGCGATTGATCCAACGGATAACTTGTCGCAGCGATTTTTCCAGCAGGCTAAAGCGAATCCCGACAATATCGCCTTATATTGGGGGGACGAAAATTCCCTGAGTTATGGCGTCCTGGCAGAGCGTGCTTTGCGCATTGCTGCCTGGTTATTGGAAAGCCAGGTTTCATCTGCTGAAGTAGTGGCCGTTAACCTGCCCAAAGGGCCCGACCAGATTGCCGCTGTTTTGGGGGTACTCGCAGCGGGAGCTGCTTATTTACCTGTCGGTATCGATCAACCGCAGGCCAGGCGCGAGTCAATGTTGCGCCGTGCCGAGGTAAAAGTGGTACTCGACAAAAGCGCAATTCAACAGGCCGAACAGTTCGCTTCTATTGGTGAACCGATTGCAACAGAAGCTGAGCAACTGGCTTATATCATTTTCACTTCCGGCTCCACAGGTGAACCCAAGGGCGTCGAAATCAGTCATGGTGCCGCCTGGAATACCATTGCGGATATCAACGAACGTTTCTCTGTTGATGAAAATGATCGTGTACTAGCTATTTCAGCCCTGGATTTTGACCTCTCTGTTTACGATATTTTTGGACTGCTATCGGTCGGTGGTGCGCTGGTATTGATTGATGAGGAGGACCGGCGGGATGCCGAGCGCTGGCATCAATGGGTATGTCACTACGGCATCACCATCTGGAATACGGTACCGGCGCTACTGGATATGTTACTCACTGTCGGTGCCGGTACACCGCCTGGCAATTTGCGTTTGGTATTAAATTCCGGCGATTGGATTGGCCTGGATTTACCCCAGCGATTAAAACAAGCACAGCCCGAATGCCGTTTTATCGCACTGGGTGGCGCCACTGAAGCTTCTATTTGGTCTAACAGTTTTGAAGTTGTAGATGTCGATCCAAGCTGGCACTCGATCCCGTACGGATACCCCCTGGCCAACCAGAAATTCAGGGTAATGGATACCCAGGGGCGCGATTGCCCTGATTGGACAACGGGCGAGCTGTGGATCGGTGGTGATGGTGTCGCCATGGGCTATCGCGGGGCGCCCGAATTGACCGAAGCGCGCTTTGTTACGGTCGATGGTGAGCGTTGGTATCGCACCGGGGATCTTGGACGCTACTGGCCCAATGGATGCCTGGAATTTTTGGGGCGTGCCGATAGCCAGGTGAAGGTCCGTGGCCATCGCATAGAGCTGGGTGAAATCGAAACCGTATTTAATCGTCAGATGTTTGTGCAGCGCGCGCTGGTGCTAACCACAGAAGAACAACAGCTGGTCGCTGCCGTTGTGCTCGCACCCGAATGCCCACCAACTTTTAGTACTGATGACTTGCGCGAGTATCTTCGCTGTCACCTGCCTTCCTATATGGTCCCGGATTTCATTGTGACTTTGCCGGAAATGCCCCTGAGTGCAAACGGCAAATTGGATCGGGCTTCAGTATTAAAACTCGTGAATGCGGTGGAAAAACCGCAACAGGAAAAAGCGGCTGAGCTGGCGACAGATAACGAGCGTCTGGTAGCCCAGATTTGGCAAGAGCTTCTTAGCCTGCCCGTAATAAACCGCGAGCAAAATTTCTTTGAATTGGGTGGCGATAGTTTATTGGCAACCCGGTTTATCGACCGCCTAAAACAGCAACACCGTTTGCTGCTTCCCCTCAGGCGTTTATTTGCCTCTCCGAGACTGGCAGATGTTGCCGGTGCCCTAAGTGCAATGGAACCGCTAGTGGATGTTGATCCCGATACGGTGGAAGAGGGTGTGATATGAGCTTGTTGGCAATTTTATTTTTCAGCGATTGGACGGAGTTTTAACCCCATGACGGCTATGGAACTGATCGACGAATTACAAGGGCTTGGGGTGGAACTCTGGACCGAGTCTGAACAACTGCGCTTTCGCGCGGCCAAAGGCCTGCTGTCGGAGCAGCACAAGCAGAGGCTGCGGGAACACAAGTTACAAATTATCGAAATACTGAGCGCTGCTCAAACAGCCGTTGGCAACGACCAGGACCTGGGAGTGCTGGTTGAGGCTGATAAAGATAATCGGCATGAGCCTTTCCCTTTAAGCGATGTGCAGACTGCCTACCTGTTGGGTCGACAAACTGCGTTTGGCTACGGCGACGTTGCTTGCCACGGTTACCTGGAGCTGGAATACCCGGGATTAAATCCAAAAGGTTTGCAGGAAGCCTGGAACCAACTCATTGAACGTCACCCGATGTTGCGGGCGGTTATCGAGCAGGAGGGATACCAGCGGGTTCTCCCCCAAGTGCCGTACTACGAAATGAAAAGCCAGGACCTCACGGGTTTGGACGAGGATGCCCTGGAACTTGCCTTGGAATCGGTGAGGGATGAACTGGGCCACCGCAACTACACCATTGGTGAGTGGCCCATGTTCGAGCTGCGCCATAGCCGCATAGATAAGGGCCATATAGTGCATTTCTCTATGGATGCACTGATCGCAGACTGGGCCAGTGCGGGCATTTTATTTAATGAGCTCGATCTCCTGCTGTCTCACCCCGGTGCAGTCCTGCCGCCACTGGAAATTGATTTTCGTGATTACCTACTGGCCGAACGAAGTTTATTGGATAGCCAAGGCTACCAAAATGATCGCCGCTATTGGTTGGATCGCCTGGAGCAATTGCCACCCGCACCTGAGTTACCGGTTTTGCCGCCTGCTTCCGAGGCTGAATCTGTACGTTTTAATCGCCACCACTACCGCCTGGACACGGCGCATTGGCAGACACTGAAGCAGCGAGCCGGTACTGCCGGCTTAACCGCGTCGGTTGCCGTGCTGGCTGCCTACGGAGCGGTATTGCAGCGGTGGAGCCGCCAGCCATGCTTTAGCCTGAGTCTTACCTTATTGAATAGGCTGCCCTTACACCCTCAGGTTAACCAGCTGGTCGGTGATTTTACTTCGGTCAGTGTGTTGGCGATTGGTGATTGCAATGGAAAAACCTTTCGCGATTGGGCGGCAGGCATTGGCGAACAGTTGTTCAGTGATATTGATCACCGCTTGTTCTCCGGTGTGGAAGTACTGCGGGAAATGTCCCGTGCGCGAGGACCCGAGGCCGCATTGATGCCGGTTGTATTTACCAGTGCTATTGGCCTGGGAGATACCGAAAAACCCGCTAGCGGTAGAAAGTCCGGCAGAGGAATTACCCAGACACCGCAAGTCACCCTGGATTGCCAGGTGAGAGATGATGCCGAAGGTCTGGAAATTAACTGGGACGTGCGCCAGGGCATTTTTCCATCGAGCCTGGTGGAGGATATGTTCGCGGCCTTTACCGGCTTATTGAATGAGCTTGCTGCTGGCGGCGACGGGCAATGGCTTGGCAAGTCTCCGGTTTCTTTACCCGAGTGGCAGCAACAGGAAAGGTATCAGGTTAATCAAACCGATGGGCCAGTTCCTTCAGAGTTATTGCATCAGGGCGTATTTACCCAGGCAGCGGCGACACCGGAAGCTACCGCCATTATTGATTGCAATGGCAGTGTGAGTTATGGCGACCTGGCGAAAAAAGCGGCGGGTATCGCCAAATTGCTGAGCAAAGAAGGTTTCCAGCTGGGTAGCCGCGTAGCCATTGCAATGCCCAAAGGGCGAGAGCAAATAGCGGCGACCCTCGGTGTGCTCCTGGCCGGTGGTATCTATTTGCCACTGGACGCGGCACAACCGGAAATACGGCTCAATAAATTGTTGCTCAGTGCAGAGACGGAATACGTCCTGACACTCAGCGACCTCGCCAGCCAAATTAAGTGGCCATCAGAAGTGCAGGTGATCAGTGTAGATAGCCTGGCACCTGAAACTGAGATCCCGCTAGCCAGTAACAGCGACCCGGAGCAGCTGGCTTATGTTATCTACACCTCCGGTTCTACCGGCGAACCCAAAGGTGTGATGATTAATCATCGGGCCGCGTTAAATACGGTGATGGATATTAATCGCCGCTTCGAAGTGAGCCCGGGCGATCGCATTTTGGGTTTGGCCCAACTCAGTTTTGATTTGTCGGTCTACGATATTTTTGGCCCCTTGGCAGCCGGTGCGATTTTGGTGTTGCCCGATCCGGCCCGCGGTGCAGACCCTTCACATTGGGCGGAGGTCATGGATGAGCACCGGGTGACACTGTGGAACTCTGTCCCCGCGCAGTTGCAAATGCTGGCTACCTATTTGGATACAGAGCCTCGGCCGTTGTCCGAATGGCGACTGGCAATGCTATCGGGAGATTGGATTCCGGTTACTTTACCGGAACATATCAGGCGCCATGTGCCCGCACTGGACCTGATCGGCATGGGTGGGGCTACAGAAGCTGCAATCTGGTCCAACTACCACCGTATTGATCGAGTCGATCCCGCCTGGAGCAGTATTCCCTATGGCGTGCCGCTGACGAACCAGGGCTTCCGGGTGCTGGATTGCCAATTGCGCGATGCCCCTGTGTGGGTGGCGGGTGAGCTGATGATTACTGGCCTGGGATTGGCCGATGGTTATCTCGGTGATGCGGCCCTCTCTGAGCAGAAGTTCTTCTCTCATCCGGTGGACGGCCAGCGCCTTTACCGCACTGGCGATTTGGGCCGCTATTTGCCCGGTGGTGAACTCGAATTCCTGGGCCGTGAAGACGGGCAGGTAAAAATTCGCGGACACCGTATCGAACTGGGAGAGGTGGAGTCTGCGCTATTGGCCCACCCGGCAGTGTCAACAGCAGCGGCGGTGATTGAGAAGAAAGAGGGAGGCTCGCGAGCGGATTTAAACCTGTTGGGCTTTGTGGAAAGTCGCCGCATGGATGATGCGGAGCCGGCGGTTATCGATCCAGAACTGGTAAATTCGGTGCGTCAGTTTGCGCACTACCAGGCCGGTGAGCCGGAAGCTGTCAGTGTCGGCGACTATGTGCAGGCGCTTGAAGAAGCGGCCCTGTTGTCGATGCTTCACGGCTTGATGGGCCTGGGGGCATTTACAGATTGCAAGCAGGGATACAGTGCAGAAGAAATTCTTTCACTAGCGGAAGTCCACGAAAAGCATCACTGGCTGGTGCGTCGTTGGTTGGGCCTTCTCGTTAATGCAAAGCTGCTCGGCTTATCCGCGATCAGCGCCGGCGCTGAGGAAAAATATACTCGTACCCAGGCAGTCGACATATCTGCTGTTGACGAAGCGTGGAAGCGCGTTGAGCAGGGAATTGAAAGCGGTTTTTGTAATCGGGAATTCCTGCAATATCACCGGGATCATGTCGAGTTATTACCCCAGTTACTAGCAAATCAACAAAACCCGTTTGAATTGTTGTTCCCCCAGGGTGACCAGCAGGTGGCCTTGTCCCTCTATCGGGATGACCTTATCGCCCGCTATAACAATGCCGCCGTTGCCGCATTAATTAACCGCATTGCCGCCCAGAGCGATAGAGGGTTAACGGTTCTTGAGTTGGGTGCTGGCACAGGGGCTACCAGTGCGTCGGTTATTCCCATGTTGGATGGATATGACGTTGACTATCTATTTACCGACATGACCGCATTTTTCCTGACTGAGGCTCGCCGTCAATTTAAAGAATGGCCTTGGGTGCGCTTCGGGTTAATGGATCTCAATACAGACTATCGCGCTCAGGGTTTGGCGCCTAATAGTGCAGATGTCATTTTATGTGCCGGGATGCTCAACAGTACCCGAGACCCAGAGGCGGCTATTGCCAGTGCAGTCGAATTGCTGGCGCCCGGAGGCTGGTTAATCCTGACTGAGCCAACGGTGGATCACGCCCATATCCTTCTCACTCAGGGTTTTATGATGGACCCGGCTGGTGATGATCGCGCTTGTGGGGCGACCAAGTTCCTGTCTATCGAAAAATGGCAATCGCTGCTAAAAGCCCATGGTGCTGGCCAAGTGCTCTGTCTGCCGGAAGATGAGCATCCTTTGTCTGCTTTTGGTATGAACTTATTGGCCGCGCAGATGAAAACTGATCGGCAATATTTGAGTGCCGGGAAACTGCGGGACTTTTTAGCGAATAGATTGCCCGCGCATATGGTGCCCGCCCATTTACAAGTTCTCGACCAGCTGCCGCTCACCGCCAATGGCAAAGTCGATCGCAAAATGCTCGCCGGTTGGCGCCCTGCGACTGGCGATGCACAAGAGGCTGCGCACTCAGAACAGATGGACCCTCTGGAAACGGCTCTGTGCAAGCTCTGGGCTAATGCACTGGGCCTCGATAATGTGGGCCGACAGGACAGCTTTTTCGATCTCGGTGGTGACTCGCTGATTATGGCGCGGGTTGCAGGGCGTTTGTTGGAAGAGATTCCCGAGGCAAAATCGTTCACTTACGACGCCTTGTTGCGCCACATGCTCAATGGACCGACGGTTGCTGCATTGGCCAGAGCACTGAGAGTTGAGCCGGATGCCGCTGCCGAGGAACAGGCAGACACGGATAGTGACAACCTGGTTGCAACTACCCGCGAGGGCAGCAACTCCTTGATGGTTCCTTTCAGCCATAAAAGCGAGGGTAAAGGGGCATTCAAAGAAGAGGCGCCGGTACGGATTATGTTCCATGCGGCCCTGGGTACCCTGGATTATTTCCAGCACCTGGGTAAAGCGCTTGCGGCCCAGGATCTGGGCCCAGTCATTGGAATTGCTGTCGCCGATACAGAAACGTATCTGTCCATTGATGCCAAAGAGTTAATCGAGCGCACCGCCGATGATTACGCCCAGAGAATCATCGACGAGGGCTATCAGCGTTGCCAGCTAATTGGCTATTGCCTGGGCGGCCTGCTGGCGACGGAAGTTTCGCGCAGACTGCTGGAGCGCGGTGTCGATGTGATTGACCTGAGCCTGATCGACAGTATCCCAATGTTTGTCGATACCGATGAAGAGCTGGCTTTCGAAGCGATTTTTGCCCCCAACCTGAATCTCGACCCAGTAAAAGCGGTATTTGGTGAGCATATCGAGAGCGAAGATATTTCCCGCGCGATCGAGACCTTAATGCAGAAACACAACGGTCGTGTTCCTGCCGGTGCAATGGCAGAACTCGACGGTGATGCCGGGCTTAAAGCGGTCGCCGAAGCCGTGCGGCAACGCTCACAACTCACCCAGGAACAGCGCCTGGCCGGTTATACCGAGATGGCCTCTGCCCAGGCGGGTGTGCCGGTTGAAGCCGCGATGATACCAGGGCTTTTCCGGGTGTGCCGACACAGTATGCGTGCTGCCTGTTTTGATCTGCCTCCCTATATTGGCGATATGACCTACTTGCGCTGCCAGGAAGAGCAATCCTTCGGTGTCACTGCCGGCGTAGGCCATATGGCCGCGCCTTATTGGCAGGATGTTTGTCTGGGTGATTTTGAATTAATCCATGTGCCGGGCAATCACTTCAGCGTGATGGAGCCGCCGCAGGTTGCCACTGTCGTTGAGCACTTGGCAAAACCATTACAGCGCGGTAAAGCGGGCAAATAGATGTCTGAGCAAATTTTGCCAAAGTCTAATTTGCGAAAGCCCAACCTGCGGGAACTGATGCGTCCATTTCTTAGCCTCGTGTGGCTGGGGGTGGCGCTCGGTGCCTGTGGTGCGCTCACTTCACTGATTCCTTTTATCGGTATCGTTGAGCTGGCTCGCCTGTTCCTGACGCCCGATATCAGTGATATCGCCGATGCGATTATTCCCGTTGTATTCGCGATAGTTGCCGGGCTGGCGATGGGTTGGATCTGCACCGTGATCGGTTTGTGGTTAACCCATATTGCCGACCAGCGTATGCAGGCGGAACTGCGACGGGCCCTGGTGCGGAAATTGGGACAGGTGCCCCTTGGTTGGTACAGCGAGCACACCTCCGGCGCGGTGCGCAAAGCGGTGCAAGACGACCTTGATGATCTTCACCATATGGTTGCGCACCACCAGGTGGAGTTGGCTGCAGCGTTTGTACTGCCACTGGCGGGCCTGGGTTATTTAACCTGGCTCGACTGGCGCTTGGCCCTGTTGGCAGTACTTACCCTGCCAGTTTATCTGCTGTCCTACGCCTGGATGATGCGCGGTTTTGGGGAAAAAATGCAGCAGCTGGATAAGGACTTTGCTCGGGTCAGTGCTGCGATTGTCGAATTTGTTCACGGTATTGCGGTGGTCAAGGTTTTCTCACAAACCGGCCGCGCCCACAGAAATTACCAACAGGCCGTCGAGGATTTCAGTCGCCGTTACACGGGCTGGGTGACACCGCTTGTCCGTTTGGAGGCTGTGACCTCTTTGGCCTTATCTGTGCCAGTCATTATGTTGGTGAGTTTGTCTGGGGGCGCCTGGCTGGTGGTGAATACAGGCATTCAGCCGATTGATGTTCTCGCAACAACGCTGATCGCCGTGATGATTCCCCAGACCATCTTGACCTTGAGCCAGGGACTGACCGCTCAGCAAAAAGCCAAAGCGGCCGCATGCAGGATCGATCAATTATTGGAGGTTGCGCCCCTGGCTGTTACCTCTGAACCCAAAGAGCCCAAAGATGCAGGGCTGCTCTTTAAGCAGGTTAGCTTTGCCTATACCCAGGATCGGCCGGTATTAAGCGATATTACTTTGCGCTGTCGCCCCGGTTCGATCACAGCTTTGGTTGGGAGTTCCGGTGCCGGGAAATCCACCCTGGCCAAGCTGGTGCCCCGTTTTTATGACGTGACCCAAGGTGCTGTGCTCCTGGGGGACGTCGATATCCGTGATATTGCTCCAGACAATTTATATCGACATGTGGGTTTTGTACTTCAGGAGACCCAGCTGTTGGCAGGTACCGTAGCAGATAACCTGCGTCTTGGACGACCGGATGCCAGTGACCAGGAGCTGATTGAAGCTGCGCGCAGTGCATGCATTCATGAGCGAATTTTGCAGTTCACCCAGGGATACCAGGCGGTATTTGGCAAGGATGCCTTTTTTTCTGGTGGTGAAGCTCAGCGTTTAAGTATTGCACGCACGCTTTTAGCAGATGCCCCTGTGCTGATTCTGGATGAAGCCACGGCTCATGCTGATCCCGAATCTGAAGCCCTAGTTCAGCAGGCATTATCGCGTTTGGTGAGGAATCGTACGGTACTGGTGATAGCCCATAAGCTGCACACCATCACCGGTGTCGACCAGATTGCGGTCCTGGACGGCGGCCGCTTGGTTGAATGCGGAAGTCACCGGCAATTGTTGGCCGAAGGCAAGCACTACGCGGAATTATGGCGTTTGTACAACAGTGCCGAACAGAGTGAAAAAGCAATGAGTGGTGAGGCTCAGGTTACTAGCGGGGTCTCATCATGATTCGCAGTTTGCTCGCCATTCTCGGACCTGCGCATCGCCGTGAAGTTGGCATTTATGCGGTATGGCTTCTGGCCTATGGGGTTTTGCAGGGAATCGCGGTGACACTTCTGGTGCCCCTGCTCAGCTCACTGTTGGCCTCTGAGATGCAGGCGGTTGGCTTTTGGTTGATCGCTCTGTTCTCGGTTGTTGTGATCGCCTGCGTTGCCCGTTACCAGCAAACCATTAAAGGGGCGACACTAGCCATTCTGGTATTGAAAACCCTGCACAATCGCCTGGGTGAACACCTCTCTCAACTCCCTCTGGGTTGGTTCAATTCCGAAAAAGTGGGTCGTGTATCCCGCAGTGCAACTGGGGGCACCTTGATGGTGACCAATATCTTTGCACATCTGCTACCCCCTGTTGTCAGCGGCGTTGTCACTCCTCTGATAGTGGGGGTGGCGATGTTGTGGTTTGACTGGCGCTTGGGGCTGACCGCTTTGTTGTTTGTGCCCCTGATTTATATCGGCCATCGCTGGTCCGCCCAGTGGATAGGTGCCATGGAAACGGAAGTGGATGCTGCCGGTGCTCGCGCCAGTAGCCGAGTAGTGGAGTTTGCCCGCAATCAAGCGGTACTCAGGTCATTTGGCAAAAATGTCAGCGGTTACCCCCCACTGGAAGAGGCGATTGCCGGACAAAGCAGAGCCGCTGGGTCCATGTTACGGCAGACCTTCCCCCGTTTGTTTGCCGGGGGATTTATGGTGCAACTCGCCTTTGCAACAGTTATTGCCGTGGGCATTTGGCTCACGCTCCATCAACAACTGCCCCCTATCGAATTGGTGGCTTTGCTAGCTTTGGCGGCCCGATTTACCGGTCCTCTGGCGGAACTCGCTGGGCGCAGTGGTCTGCTGCGCATGGCCGGTAATGATTTAAGCAGACTGGCCGCTATTCTTTTTGAGCAGCCGCTACCTCAGCCACCAATATCTCAGCCTTTTACCGCCCAGGGCGGACTGGTTGAGTTTTCACAGGTGAATTTCAGTTATGAGCCGGGACAACCGGTATTGCAGGATCTTTCCTTTAAGGTTTCTCCGGGCACAACTACAGCGATAGTCGGTGCATCAGGCTCAGGTAAAACCACCATCACCCGTTTGTTGCTGCGTTTTTTTGATACCGATCAGGGCCAGGTAAAAGTGGGTGGGGTGGATGTACGACAACTGCGTACAGAAGATCTGATGCAGCAGATTTCTATTGTTATGCAGGATGTGTATCTGTTCAGCGACACCCTGGAAGCGAATATTCGTTTGAGCTGTCCCGAAGCCAATCAGAAAGAACTGGAACATGTGGCGAAACTGGCTGGCGTGGATGAGATTATCGCGCGCTTGCCACAGGGGTGGCAGACACAGGTAGGAGAGGGGGGGGCTGCACTTTCTGGCGGCGAACGCCAGCGGGTCTCTATCGCCCGCGCCCTATTAAAAGCTGCACCAATCGTTGTGCTGGATGAAGCGACAGCGGCGCTGGACCCACGCAATGAAAAATACCTGAACAGCTCCCTGAGGCAGTTACAACAGGGTTCCACTCTTATTGTAATCGCCCATCAATTGTCCACCGTGATGAATGCGGACCAAATCGTCGTGCTTGATGCAGGCGCTGCGGCTGAGACTGGAAATCACCGTGAACTGTTATCCCAGCAGGGCCTTTATGCACATTTTTGGCGCCAGCGCAGCCGCGCAACTGGCTGGAGACTGGTTGAGACCGATACGGAGGTGAGTCTATGACAATTGCGATTTTAGGTGGTTACGGTGATGTGGGTACAGCCGTTACCAGTTATTTACAGTCCCTTGAATTAGGGCCTTTGCGTATTGGTGGCCGCAACGCAGATAAACAGCCGTTATCCAATAATTCAGTAATTTCTTTTCACACAGTGAACTACCTGGATGCCGCCTCACTGGATCAATTTGTATCCGGCTGTAAGGTTCTGATCAATTGTGCAGGACCTTCATATTTGATCGGCGACAGGGCTGCCAAGGCTGCGGCACAAGTGGGAGCTGTCTATATCGATGTTGCTGGTGATGAGGCTCTCTATGAACAACTTGATTCATCCTATTACCAGAACCGTGGATTAATCGCAGTTCTATCAGCTGGTTTACAGCCGGGGCTTAGTAGCTTGCTACCGCGCTGGCTGGCGGAGCAGGAATTTTCAGAGGTAGAGAGTCTGACCAGTTATTTCGGTTTGCGCGATCGATTTACGGATGTCGCTGCCGATGATTATTTGCATGGCGCTTACGAACAGCACAGTAAGCCATTGGCGGCCTGGCGTAATGGTCGCCGACTAAATAGTATTTTGAAGCGCCGCTCCGATGTGGAGCTGCCGTTTTTCCCTGACACTGCCACTTTACTCTCTTATTTAAATTGTGAAAGCGAGCGCTTGGCTCGGGACTTATCCCTCTCTGAAGGCGATTGGTATAACGCGATTACCGGTTCTTATATTTTATCGGCATTTAATAGCGCCCATGGTTTGGGTCGCGATGAAGCCCGAGCAGCATTGTGTCGGGCCAGTGCGCTGGATCTGGCGGGGCGCCATCCTTATGTAGTCATGCTTTTGCAGCTTACCGGTAATTACTACGGGCAAGAGCGTACTCGCACGGCCGCGTTGCGGGGCACCGGCAATGCAGATTTAACAGCCGCGGTAGCTGCAGTTACCACTTTGGCTGTACTTCGCAATGAAATCCCTGCGGGTTGTCATTACTGCGCCGAAGTGTTGTCCCCGGCATCAGCGATGGAGCGTATGTCGGAGATTGGTGCATTAACATTTTTAACCACCCTAGAAACGGGAATTGAAGATATGGTGTGCCTTGAGGAGGGAGCCATTTGAAAAACCTGACACTTCCACCTTCCAATACTGCCCATGAGGCTGGACTGGCAGCTCTACCCGCTGAGATGACGGTAGACAGTGGTTTGGCGCAACTACCTGCTGCAATGCAAAGGCTGGAATTCATCAGCCTACGGGCGATTATGGAATTGCTTTCTTCCAGCGGCGCGTTGACCGCCGAAAATGTCGGGCGCAGCAGTGACGAAATTATTAATACACTGGGTGCCGCCTGCCGACACCACTGGCTGGTTCGCCGCTGGCTGGTGGCCTTGGTTGAGCGAGAGTTTTTGAAGCTGAGTAATGGCAACTACTCCTGGGAACAAATTCCCAAGGGTGCAGCTGGGCCAGATAAATTACCCGAGGCCTACGATGCGCTGGGATTTCCCCCGGAAATGGCTCAGTCTCACCAAAAGCTCCTCACGCATTTGGCTGAACTGGTGCGGGATCAGGTCTCCATTAATCAACTGCTGTTCGAGAATGGAGAAATACTAACCGCATTGGCCGCCTACCAGAACAACTGGTTTACGACTTATCTCAATTATGCGGCGGCAAGCATTGTAAAACAGGCTGTTAAACCCGGTCCTATGTTAAGAGTGCTGGAATTAGGCGGCGGCGCGGGTCTAACCACTGTTGCAATTTTAGATACTCTGGCTGGCAGGCCGATTAATTATCGCTTTACGGATATATCGCCTCTATTCACCACTGCGGCCCAGAAGAAATTCCGCAATCACATCGGCTTACGCTGCAGCCTGCTCGATATCAATGCGGATTTTACCGCGCAGTCAATCCCAGCAGCCAGCACCGATATTGTTGTGGCTGGCAATGTTTTGCACAACGCCGCTCATATTGGCCAAACCCTGCAGCGTATTCGTCGTGCTCTGGTCACTGGTGGCTGGCTGTTGTTTAGCGAATCCACTCGGGAAAACCATGCCATGTTAACAGCAATGCAGTTTCTTCTTTCCCCCGCAGAATCGGTGCCCCTGCTGGGGAGCGAAGACCGGAGAGGGGGAACCGACCAGGTGTTTATCGACAGCACGGCATGGAAGGAAGAGCTGGTTAAGGCCGGCTTTGAGGTTAAGTGCTTCTTACCTTCATCGACATCGCCATTATCGGTCGCGGGTCAAACTCTATTTTTTGCGATAGCTGTTTAAGGAGCTGTAATGAAAAATGAAGTAATAACAGCGGAACTCTTAAGTGGATTAGAGCAGTTGGGAGAAGCGCCTGCATTATCCCTTGATGGTCATGAGTGGAGTGGTAACCAGGTACTGGCCTGGACAAAAGCTGTTGCAGAAAACCTGGGTGAGCAGTTGGATATTTTGCAAGGTAATGCACTGCTGTTACCTGCCAATAGTTGCGAAGAAGCAGTTCGACTGCTTTTGCACTTGGTGGCGCTAAGGTTGGGGATCGGGTTTGAAACTGAACCCCCGGCTAATGCAGAGGTTGAGCTCTTTCAAGTACAAACCCCAGATTTATTGGAAGTCGTTCAAGAAGAACTTTCCCTGTTGTTAACACACAAG
Organism: Microbulbifer mixtoriginis (SeqCode); assembly: GCF_052467705.1. Lineage (NCBI taxonomy): Bacteria > Pseudomonadati > Pseudomonadota > Gammaproteobacteria > Cellvibrionales > Microbulbiferaceae > Microbulbifer > Microbulbifer mixtoriginis (SeqCode). Next base: position 2,750,816 of record NZ_CP174322.1, on the reverse strand, counting down.
GGGCTGATAGAGGATGACACCACTGAAGCAAATTTCACACTGTATAAATCCCAACAAGAGTCGCTAAGGGCTCTTCAGGGCAGTGTAGGGGTATTTTCCCCTCTGAATAAGTTTACTCGATTTGCCATTCTTGCGGCATGGAGTAGTGGGCTTGCTGTCTATTTACAGTCGCCTGAAATCAATCCCGCAAAAGCACTGGTTGTTTTGGAGCGCTCGGGGTTTAGCGGAGTAATACTGCCGGCAACTTTATTAAAGGGATTGGTCGCACATCCCGCAATTGCCCTGACAAACCTGAAAAGTCTGCAATGCCTGTTATATGAAACCGAAGTATTGCTGCCACAACCCCTGTTGCAGAATGCTCGGCGCCTATTAGCCAGTGAGATAGCTGGTTGGGTCTGTAGCGAGACAGATATAGAACCTGTTGCAAAGGCGGAGCAGGCGTTAACCCAAAAGCTTGAGGCCATCACTGAGAGCGTTGCGAAACACCCCGCCGTCGCCAACTCTTTCACTGTGCCCCTAACCGGGGGCGACCGCTGGGCTGTGTTTGCACAAGCTAAGGTACAGGAGAAGATACAGGGCAAGCCTGGCATGCCCGATATGGCTGGGTTATTTGAAGGGATCAATACCGAGCTGGATACAGAATTTGCCCATATTGACTTGGAACATGCGGTAAAGGTTACCGAACAGCTTAACGCTACCGCTTTGCTCTCTATGTTGAATGCTTTTAGTCACCTGGGACTGTTTTGTGATCAGCACTCAGTACACAGTTTGGCAGAGCTACTCGAAACCCCACCGGTTGCTCAACAGCACCGAGCCTTGATTAAACGTTGGGTTAGGGTTTTACAGGAGCAACAGTTACTTAGTGCTGACGGTGACAGCTGGCGTGTCGAGGTTGATCCAGATAGCTACAGTGATACCGCTCTTGCCCAGGCCTGGGGTCAATTGGAACAGGATTGGCGAGCACTTTCTGGAGCGAGCAAAACGATCGATTACGCCCGCGCTAATGCGGAGCAATTACCAGATCTGATTCGAGGCAAAGTCCAGGCTGTGCACCTGTTGCTCCCCCGTGGTAGCACTGAGTTGGCGAGTGCGCTCTACCGGGAGGGTATAGCTGCCAGGTACCAACAGCGTGCAGTCAGCGCTTTATTGAAGTCCATTTTAAATAACTGGGAAGGGCAACCACAGCCCCTGAAAATTTTAGAGGTTGGTGCAGGCACTGGCGCGACAACCCAGGCTCTCTTGCCCGTGTTGGACGATGCCAGTGGCCATATTCAGTTTGATTACCAGTTCACGGATATCTCTGTGGCTTTTCTCGACAGCTTTTTCGCACAGCATGGTGATCAGGAGCAACGCCCCTGGTTGCGCCGTGGTTTGTTTGATATTGATCGTTCGTTGCGCAGCCAGGGATTTTCTCCCAATAGCTTCGACGTAATTATTGCCGGTGGTGTTTTTAATGCCGCCCATAACACAGATGCCTCCCTGCGAAGAGTGGCTGAGTTATTGCGCCCGGGAGGTTGGTTCATTATGACCGAGCCAACCAGTGAGGAGTTCTGGGTAATGGCTTCACAGGCATTTATGTTGGTTGATGCCGTCGACGAACGTACGGATTCCGGTGCAACATTTCTGTCACTTTCCCAGTGGCACAATGCCCTGGAGGCTGCCGGATTAGAGTTGGCTATGGATTTGCCGGTATCTGAACACCCCCTTTCCAGGCAGGGACATCGCTTCTTTGCCTGTAGAGCCAAACAAAATCAAATGCGCCTAACGGCAGATTGCCTGGCCGAATATATCGATCATTTTGATTCAGAAATCTTTATCCAGGTTTTGGACCAACTGCCTTTGACGCTTGAGGGGCAGGTAGACAACGCCCAGTTGCAGGAATGGGCCCAGTTCATGGACAGTCATCAGGGAGATTCGTCCTATGGGAATTGACAAGCGCAAGCGAGTTGTCGTTGCAGGGACAGGCTTTGGCCGTATTTATCTCGAAGCCCTGACTTCCTCCAGATTACCCGGTCGGGAATACTTTGAGTTGGCCGGATTACTGGCTCGGGGCAGTGATTTCTCCAGAAGTTGTGCCGAGCAATATGGGGTGCCGCTTTACACCGAGGCAGAACAAATCCCCGATGATGTCGACATAGTCTGTGTTGTTGTTCGTTCTGGGGCAACGGGGGGCGAGGGTTCTGAATTGGCCCAATCGCTACTCAAGCGGGGTATTCATGTATTGCAGGAGCACCCGGTCCACACCAAGGAAATTACTGCAAACCTGCTGGCGGCAAAGCAGGGAAATGCGGCTTACGCGGTTAATACGCTATATCCAAATTTGCGTCCTACCAGGCAATTTTTGGCGGCGGCCGAATATTTACGTCGGCACCAGTGCCTGGAAATGGTCGATGCGATCTGCAACAGCCAGATGGCCTATCCGCTGCTGGATGTCATTGGCCGCGCGGCAGGTGGCCTTCGCCCCTGGTCTTTTAGTGAGCCGGTACACGCTGAAGGACACCCTTTTCAGAGTTTATCGGCCACTCTTGGTGGAGTGCCCTTGACGTTGCGCATACAAAATCAGGTGCACCCACAAGACCCGGACAATCACTCCCTGTTACTGCATCGACTTGCCATAGGTAGTGAGGGGGGTGTTCTAACCCTGGCCGATACCCACGGCCCCGTGCTGTGGAATCCAAGGCTGCATTCACCACGGGATCAAACAGGCAGGCTGATACTGAGCGGTGAGGGTATCGAGCGATTGGCGGTTCCCAGCATGGTAACCCTGGGTGATTCGGACATGCGCAGTTACCACGATATTTTTGCCCTCACTTGGCCTGAGGCCGTTATCCAGGCTCTGCATTCCCTTTGCGCTGATATCGCGCAACCTGAAAAACGCAGGCAAAGCGGCCAGTGGGCTTTGAGTGTGTCGATGGCATGGAGTGATTTAACTGCGCGTATCGGTATGCCGGCATTAATCCAGCCCGGGGAACCGGAACCAGTATCAGTGCAGGCACTTACCGATATTGTTCGCCAGGCTTGCGACTAAAAGGCAACGCAAATAGCAAAAAAAGTGATTACGGAATTTTTACTTATAAATGGGGTTAGGAGAAGAGATGCAAAAGCAATCAGGGTTGATCGTTGAAGGACTCTTTAAGACTTATAAAAACGGGGTGAAAGCGCTAAACGGTGTTGATTTGGAAGTTGGCCCCGGAATGTATGGGTTGCTCGGGCCGAATGGCGCTGGGAAAAGTAGTTTGATGCGCACATTGGCAACCCTGCAAACGCCAGATAGTGGTCGGATTATTCTCGATGGTGTGGATGTTCTGGCAAATCCGGATTTTATGCGTAGGAAATTGGGTTATTTACCGCAACATATTGGTGCTTACCCCGGGATTGCCGCGCGGACATTACTGGATCGTTTCGCCTGGCTTAAAGGTTTTACCCAAACGAGTGCTCGACGTCGGGAAGTGGATCGGCTTTTGGAGCAGGTTAATTTGGCCGATGTGGCCGATCGAGCTGTATCAACTTATTCCGGCGGCATGCTGCGTCGCTTTGGTATTGCTATTGCACTTATCGGTGAGCCGCGCCTAATCATTGTCGACGAACCCACAGCAGGCCTGGACCCCGCTGAGCGCAATCGTTTTCACTGTGTTTTGGCGGATGTCGCGGCGGATGCGATTGTATTGCTCTCCACCCATATCGTTGAAGATATCGAAAACCTGTGTCAGCGCCTGGCGATATTGGCCTCAGGGCGCATCGTCGTTGAGGGGACAGCCCCGGAAGTGACTGCTCCCCATAAAGACAAGATGTGGCAAGCACTGATTCCTCGGGGCGAGCAGTTACCGGAATCCCTGCACAATATTGCCAAGCCCGATGGCACCCAGGTAATCGTGCACGGTGAGAAACCCGAAGACCCGCGCTTTACGGCCCATACCCCGCGCCTGGAAGATATTTATCACCTGGCGATTGAACAGGTAAAAGACCAGCGGGAGGCGGCATGAATAAGCTGGCGCTTATTGCCCATGAGGCAAAGCTGGAAATAAGGGCCGGTTTTAGCAGCGGCATTGTGGCATTGGCCTTTTGGGGCTTGGTGATTTACCTGCTATTGAATTTGGTGAACGCAGACTATATGCAAAAAATGGGGGCTACAGATATCCCCCGGAACTCGCCATCGCTCATTTACCTAATGGGTGCTGGGTGTATGTTCTTCCAGTTTTTTGCCTGGGCCTGGGTATTCTCACAGCCGATTCTGCGCGATCGCAAAGCCAGTTTGCACGAAGTCATTTATACAACCCCGAATTCCTTGAAGGTTATGCTTTGGGGGCGGTTTATTGGTGCAGCGGTTATAGGAGCCATATTAAGTGCATCGGCGCTGGTGGGCTTTTTATTCTCGCCGGTATTGGTCGGGATGGGCTTACTGCCTGAAGCGGCGATTGGCCCAGCCCCCTGGAAAGCCCTCGGCTTTGCATGGATCTGGCTACAGATCCCCGCCAGCGTCGGTATCGGTGCTCTGTATTTTATTATGACGCTACGCACTCGAAGCCTGGCAGGTCCTTTTGGGCTCGCTGCGGCTCTGATGATGCTGTGGATGTTTGCTGTAATCGTGCTTCAGGGTGCAAGCATTAATCCGCAGCTGGCTGCGGTAATGGACCCTTCGCTGTTTACTTTTGTTTATACGGAAGTCACCTCCTGGACACCTTTGCAAAAATCCTCTTCTTTATTGCCCTTTACCCTGGGCTCGGTATTAAACCGGATTTTTTGGTGTCTTTTACCGCTACTCGCTCTAGCTGTCTACTTGAAATACCTGCGACGGGAGGACCTGGTTCTGGAAGGGTCTGCCAAACCTACTCGCGCTAAAGCCAGCAAAAAGACAGCTGCCAGTAAAGTAGTAAATCTCACTCCATCCAAGCCGGATAGCGCATCACTTGGCCGCAGCCTGCGTCAATTAATGCTGGAAGCCCGTTGGAGGCTGCTCCATGTATGGGGTAGTCGGGCCTGGTGGGTTGGTGTGGCGATACTCGTCGTGATGGGGGTCGTCAGCTCTTTTACCCAAATTATCTGGCATGCCGAAGGGCCCATGGCACCGCGTTTGGAAATGCTGTTGCCACTCCTCAAGGATGTTATTTTTCTTGTGATTGCATTTGTGATCGCAGCGCTGACTGGCTTGGTATGCCGCAGGGATCAGGTGCCAGGGTTTGAGGATATGCTGGCTGCTACTCCAGCGCCGGATTATATGCGCCTGTTTGGTGTTGCCCTTACGGTATTTGCTATGACAGTGCTGTTGGCACTGCTACCGGGATTATCGGGCATCTTTGCCGTACTTCTTTCTGCACCAGCCTCTGTCGATATAGGCCAGGCATTTACCTACCAGTTGTTGATAGTGACAGCGCCGTTATTAGAGTTGTCGATGATGGTGCTCCTGGTGCATGCGCTATTCCGACATGCGGGCTTTGCCTACTCCATGTCAATGTTCGTGACTTTTATTTTGGTACTGAATCATGAGTTGGAGCTGGTGCATTACCCTCCCTATGAAGTGGGTATTACTGCACATATCCAACTGTCGGCCCTCAGTGGTTGGGAACCTTGGATCGGTTATTTGTTAGCGCTGGATGGATTCAAAGTTGCACTCGCCGTATTGATGGTCGGCCTGGCTGCGCTATGGATTCCAAGGGGATTGGATAGCCGCATGTCCCGGGGTTTTGCCCTGATACGCTCTCGCCTTATGGCTCCTCAGGGTGCCTTGGTGGCTTGTTCCGCTCTATTTCTTCTCGGTCTGGGTACTGTACTGGAAGACAAGTTGGTAGTGCAGGGAGGTTATCAATCACCGGAGCAACTGAAGCGGGAAGATGCAGCCTGGGAAGCATACTGGTTGCCGAAAGCTAGTGAGTTTGAAGTATCTGGCGGTGATCTGAAAATCAGTATCAACCCGGATAATCAGACAGTGGAAGCTGAGTGGCAATTGCTCCAAGTCCAGGTTGATGGACAGGGCCTGCATTTTGAATTGCCTCAGGGATTTGTCTTGGTGAATACTTTAGTGGATGGGCGTGAAGTAACGGCTGAACAACGCTACGACCATATGTCCCTGCCAATTTCAGGCTGCCCTGAGCCAGGTTGTAATATCAAACTATCGTGGCAACTGACTGCTCCCGGCTGGTCAGCTGAGGGGGAGCCCTCGGGGCTGACACCCAGCGGAGTCTGGTTACAAGCCAGTGATATTGTTCCGCGTCTAGGCATTGATCCCGAGCGTATTTTGCGGGTGCCAGCAGAGCGCGAAGCTCTGGGTTTAAGCCGTGAGTTCATCCTGCCAACCGCACAGCTTGCCACACCCCTTGAAGGCGCAGCCCCTTCGGGAGATTGGCGCTGGCAAGTTCGTATTAAAAGCGCTGACAAGCCTGTGTTCAGCGAGCAGGGGAGTACTAATGGTCCCTTGGATTTCGCCATTCAATGGGCACCTGATAAGGAACTTGCAGTATTCGATGGTTTTGAAATTCCCCATGAGTCCAACCGCTCTAATATGGTCTCCGCCATTGCAAAAGATGTGGGCCAGATGCAGGCCTGCGTTAATGAGCGGCTGGGTACGGATATCGAAATTAAGAGAATTGCCCAGTGGCCAAGAGGGCTCGGCGAGACTCGCGCCAGCGGTACCTTACTGCAATTATCCGAAGGTCCTCACTGGGATATTGCCGATGAGGGCACAGGACGTTGGCTGAGGCGTGTTGATATTGCCCGTGCCTTGGCCCGTCAGCATCTAGTTGCCAAGTCGGATTTACGACGTATTGCTGGTTCTGCATGGTTAAGCGATGGAGTTTCGGGAGCGATAGGCCTGTTGTGTGTTGCAGAAATTGACGGTATCGAAGTGCTCGATGACGTTCTGGTTCGCTATTCCGACAAAACGACTAGAGATTTGGCAGGCAGCGAAATACCTGTTGAACGTTTAAGCACAGCGCCGATTTCTGGTTGGGCTCGCTACTACGCACCGGTGGCCGCACTGGATTGGACACTTCATCAAACTCCGGAATCCCTGTCTGCATTACTTGATGATATTCAGCAGCAGAAAAATATCGAGAGTGTGTTAAACGCCTATGTGGGCGTGACACGCACACAAAATATGCTCGGGGCTCCTCTTTCATCAGCTTTAACGGTCGAATATTTGGAAACAGGCCAGATACGCCTGGATGGGCAGCGTTGGCGCTGGGAGAAAGGCGGGTGGCAGCCGGTTACCGAAACTGCCAGTTACCGTTTGTTAGCCGATATCAACGAGCTGGATGCAGAGGTCATCAACGGAAATGCACTGATCGATCGTTTGCCTTCCGAAAAAGTATTGGCGCTAGATATCTGGCCATCTTATCAGCGGGACCCTGCACAGAATTTACTGGCTGAGAGTTCTGAAGTTTTGAATAACGATTAATTATAGGTAGAAAGGATATTAATTCATGCTCAGCTTAATCCGAGATAAAAAAGAACTCAGCAAACAGATTTCATTGCTATCCGCAACATTAATGTACGCCTCTGGAGCCTATTCTGCTGCGGAAAATGCTGCTTCTGAGAACGCGATGGAAGTTGTTGAAGTCACTGCACGGCATACAAAAGAGAAAGCCAAGGATATTCCCTTCAGTTTAAGTGTTATTGGTGAAGAGGAGATAAAAAACCGGCTGCATCTCAACGTTGAAGATGCTATACGCAGTGCCCCCGGAGTTGATGTCTACTCATCTAGTGGTGCGGTGGATGCGAATATCCGCATCCGTGGTGTTGGCTCTCTCAACCAGGTAAACAAAGATGATGGCTCTGTGGTGGTTAACCTTGATGGTGTTTCTATGCCGGCAGGGAATGTATCCCTCGGGACTCTGGATATTGAACGCCTGGAAATTTTAAAAGGTCCGCAAGGGACTTTGTTTGGGCGTAACAGTGAAGCTGGGGCGATCAATATTACCACCCAGAAACCAACTGAGGAGTTTGAAGCATATGGCCGCATTGAGCTAGGTGAAGATAACCAGAGCCTTTATGAAACGGTGATCAGCGGCCCGTTCTCTGAATCACTCCGTGGTCGCTTGGCTGTGCGCCACACCAGTGAGGACCACTGGGTTGAAAATACCACTAATGGTGAGCCAATGACCGAGCCTGAAGATCTGGCATTCCGGGGAAGCTTGCTATGGGATTTGGGCCCGGAGACCTCTGCGCTGTTTATCGCAGAGAGACAGCACCAGGACGGCTTCTTGAACTTGCAGTTGTTGCAACCTTTTGGCGATGATCCAAGCAGTGAACATACCTTGGGGGCATTTGACGATAACGAGAAAACAGTTGAGCGTTTTTCCACAGAAATCAACCATCAACTGGGTAATAGTCAATTGACCTCAATCACCGCATTGGTTGACACAGATTTTAGTTACCTAACCGGTTACGACCCGGCGACTATGACAGCTGTCTTTGGCTTCCCGATGGAGTATCTTCGTGGCGATAGCCAGGATGAGCAAACGATCAGCCAGGATTTACGTTTGTCCTCGCTACCTGATGCATCGACTTTCTGGGTGATTGGAATCAACTTACACGATACCGAGAGAAGCTTTGACTCTGTTAATCTAGTGTCCTACGCCAACCAATACCGGGATTATGAAACTGATAGCCAGGCTATTTATGGTGAGACTACGCTTCCTATAACCGAAGCCATAAAATTAACAGCAGGATTACGTTACACCCAAGAGAGTAAGGACTACGCCGGCGAGTACGCCAGCTATGGCACGAATGGGAGTTTTTATGTCTCCAAAGATCAAAGAACTTTGGATGATAACTATACAACAGGGCGATTGGCTCTCAACTACTCCCTCAGTGAATCTACCAACCTGTACACAATGGCCGCACGAGGCTATAAATCCGGTGGCTTCAATGACTTTGCTACACAATCAGCTGATAGCTTGGCATACCGCCCAGCAACAGTTGACAGCATTGAAGTAGGTATCAAGTCTGAATCAGACAGCTTGAATATCAGCGGTGCGATATTCTTTAACTCAGTGGAAGATGACCATTTGCTCGGCTTTGATTTTGTTACTGCTTCATCGGCAGCGGTGAATGCGGATACGGAGACCTTTGGTGCAGAGATTGAAGTCGATTGGTTTATTACTGAGAGGTTCAGTATTGCCGGGGGCTTGAGCTTCCTTGATACAGAAATTACCAAAGATGTGTACGGCGTTTCCGGTGGTGATGTTATGGCGGGTAATGAAGTACCCGATGTGCCTAGCTGGAGTGCAAGTCTGGCATTAAATTACTACCAGCCACTACCAGACTTTATGGGTTTAAGTGCACCAGCTCTCAATACCAATCTAACAGTTCGCCATGTGGATGAGCGCCCGGCAGATGCACAAAATCATTTTAATCTGGATGCTTATAGTAAAGTGGATCTGCGCCTAGCACTGCAAACAGATTCTATGGAACTCTACCTGTTTGCCGATAACTTGCTGGATGAGCAGTATCAACTATACGGTTACACCAATGCGATATTTGCTCCTGACGCCAGAATAGGGGCGCCGGCAAAAGGGCGTCGCGCGGGAATTGGAGCACTTTATCGTCTGTAATGAGGTTATGACAGCTTAGTTAATAGCTGTTTTGTATAGCTCGATGGTTAGTGGATCAATCTCTTTACAAGATTGATCCACTAATTTGTTTAATTTACAGGGGTTATTTTACTTCCATGCAATAGAGTTGGGTCCAAATATTCGTTCAGACCACTAACTTCTATGCCTGTAACTTTGGTTGTGGGACCGGGTTTGATATTAAATATGGAATCTTGATTGGTTAAACGTTGCACAGACTGCCAGTCCTGCTCACTGACTTCCATATGCACTTTACTCAGGCCAGTAGCACCATTTTTATGATTTGTTTTTTGGGGGTATTGAGATGGGTTGTACGGACTCACTAAGAATGGCAGTCGCTCAGAGCGAGGATAAACAAAGCGGAAACTGGTTTTTTCTCCGTTTGGCTTGGTGCGTTGCCATGGAATTACTCGCCCGGTTTGAACCCCTTCACGGTTCATTACTGAAAGATCATTATCAAAATCGTCACTGACTAAGGCAACATCACAAAAACCTTCTCCTTCTTGTGACCAACGTATCATCCTACGTCCCGCGCCTCGGCCGGCAAAGATATCAATAAGCCATTTGAAATAGTGGGCATTGGATGGAGATGTCAATAATTCAATAATAGCCCCTTCACTAAACCAAATATGGGCGTGCTGGGCGCTCTTTTCTTTTGTGGCGTAATCCACGGAAAAACCGAGCTGGCGGAAATCTCGTACGGCTTGATGAATATCCTTTACCCAGAGTAAAACGTGGCTACAGCGAGTTTTCATGATAATACCCGGAATTTTTAATTATCCAACGACTTTGTTAAAACTAAGATTTAAACGACAATACATAAATTACGCTTAGTTATCTCAGGTCAAACTTGAGCATATATGGTTTCTTAGGAATTAAAATCTATTTCTTTATGGGAGCGGAAAGGGTTAACGGTATATGTCCATAAGCGAACTAAGCGTAACTTCACCAAAACGTGCAAGTAAAATACTTTCTGCTTCATTCATTGCATCTTTTAGGGCCGTATTTACGGAATGTTCAATGATGCAGTCATCGTGTTCGTCGGTGAGGCCAATAGTAAAAACTGAGCTCTCACCCAAGGCTTTGTGAATATCAAGAAGGGTGATTTCATTTAAGGGTTTTGTGAGCGACCAGCCGCCGTTGTGCCCTTTAATGGATCGCACATAGCCCTGATCACGCAAAAGCGCCATGGTCCTGCGGGCTACAACGGGGTTGGTAAGGAGCATAGCGGCCATCTTGTCTGAAGTAACAGGCTTGTCAGCCACGCTCAGATGGATAAGGACATGAAGTGCCCGGGATAGTCTGCTGTCTTTACGCATAAGTCACCTGTGTCTCAGGTCATGTAGCTTATCACGAAACTTTTGTTGTTACATTTGCCGTGCAGCCTTATACTTTTGTGTAACAATTAAAGTTACATGATAGTGGAGGGATGGATGTGGACGTGTTGATCATTGGGGGCAGTTTTGCCGGCTTGTCGGCGGCAATGCAACTTTCCCGGGGACGTCGCAAGGTTGCTGTGTTGGATGCGAATAAACCCCGAAACCGCTTTGCGAAAGCGTCTCATGGTATATTTTGTCTGGACGGTAAGACTCCCGCAGAGATTCGTACAACGGCATTATCTCAGTTGAGCTCCTATTCAAACTTTCAACTTATAGAGGGCACTGCGAATAGTGTTGAGATCCTGAACAAGGGGTTTGTTGTCAAGACACAAGGAAATACCACTTTTGAGGCGAAGAGGCTGATTCTTGCAACAGGCATTTCTGACCAGTTACCGAATATTCCCGGGGTGAAAAAGCGCTGGGGAAGAAGTGTGATTCACTGCCCTTACTGCCATGGTTATGAGTTGAGTGATCGCCCATTAGGTGTACTGGCAACCAGCGAACTCTCTTTCCATCAAGCAGCGATGATCCCCGATTGGGGGGCAACTACCTTATTCACCCAGGGGAAGTTTAGCCCTGGGGGGGAGATACTCGACCATTTACTAGTCCGTGGTGTGATTGTAGAGGAAGTCCCGATTATCCGCCTAGAGGGAGAAGGGAATAGTTTGAGTGGCGTTATCTTAGCGGATAAGCGCAGATTACCACTGGAGGGGCTTTACGTGAGCCCTAAATCTGAGATGACTTTGCCTTTTATAGATAAATTGAGTTTGGAGCTGGAGGACTCGTTTACAGGACGGATTGTGAAAGTAGACGAGTTTAAGGAAACCTCCGTTAAGGGAATATTTGCCGCGGGAGATTTATCCAACCCAATGCAAAGTGGAACCTTTGCTATTGCATCAGGCACCATGGCAGGGATTGGGGCTCATCGCTCACTGATATTTAACTGTTGATCTTTCTTCTGGTTACAACTTAGGTGATAAAGTTTTTAGATGCGGGCTTAAATGTTTGGCGTACTGATGAACACGTGAATACTGACGTGAATAGAAATGCTTAGAAGGAACTGTAAAGCATAAGTTATGACAAAGGGTTAGGTGCGGTAGTCGATTTTCCTATGGCAACACTAGGTTAGTTACCTATATTGTCCCTTGCTATTCATAAAGTTTAAAAGCTAGAGATAACCGGTACGTTATATTTTAATGTGGGGCACCTCTAAAAATTGTATTTTTTCAATTTTATCGCCTTTCAATTCCTATGACTCGGCGCTTACGTACGCCATAAAGGTAGTTTATAGCGGTGCTCTATCAGCGGTACATCTCATAAATGCATGAAAACACGTGTAGTGATTTGAAACGAAAAAATTTGAGTCGGCATAAAGTTACCACATTAGGCAGTACGATTGTTGGGGGGGTTCTTAGTGGTTAATTTTTCGGCAAGGAAGAATTTTTTATAATTTTGTGCAGCTTTTTGGTGGAGGTTTATCTATATGGAAAAGGCCTTAGTCAGGATCTTATAGCTGCTGAGCTTGTCAGCATTGAAAGTATGCATGCTTAACTTACTTATAAATTTCCAGGTTTTATACCTTAAATAAAGCAGCTTATTAATGTGTGGCATTTTTTGTCCACACAGAAGCACTTACCCTTTGGTGTTATTCAAGATATCCATAAATATGTGCGAGATTTGGGTGTGTGGTTATTGATGATGGGAAAAGATGGGGGAATTTTTGTTGGTTATATTTAAGTCGCCAAAAGTATATTTCTGCAATTTAAATTACATCCGCACTTAAAAGATTTATTCTTTGAGGTTGAGAATTTCTCGGGCAGTAATATGACCTGCTCCCATAAAGTTTCAGCTAGGTTCGATAGGTTATTATCACTGGCGAGAGAATGCCTGTGAAGGCCAATGTGTAGCGAAAATACCATTCTGGAAGTTGGAATTACTGCTGAATAGTTGGTGATTATTACTTATAAGCTCTGCGGTCTATTTCGTCTTTTAAAGGCTGTCCAATTTCCATTCGATCAGTTCACTTACCATCAAAATTCCTAGTTAAATATAATTTTTTTGATACGATATAACATTAAATTATACTTGGGCAATATAGCCGTAATTTATTTCATAAGACATTAATTAATTGTTTTGATGGCATCTCTTGTGAAGTGATTCTCATATTTTTGCGGAAAAATATTTATTACTTTGGCATTTTATAACGATTGTAAATTTGTCATCGAATCCCACTCAGGTTTAAGGGTTATCGCTGAGGATAGTATTTCTTAAGCCGTTATACGTTTGTACCAACAAGAAGCGTTGGTACCAATTTCGTTCTAGCTGACTAAATGATCTTATATTCAGTGAATATATTTGGCCAAGGCGAAATGGCTTAGGAGTAACTAATTTCAAAATATTTTTATTTTGGAATAAATATAACTTCAGAGAAACTATAGTAATGAAATTATTATTAAATAAATTTTTTAAAAAGACGGTTCTAACAAGTACATTTTCGCTACTATGTAATGCGCCTTTCGCTACCTATGCGGAAGAGGCGGACAACGCGCTAATGACTGATCGAATAATCGTAAAGTACAAAGAAAATGCTAAGGTAGGACGGGCATCTATCATGGCTAAGGAGACGGTAGACAAAGCCTCCCGCCATGCCGGCCACAAACTACGTCACCTGCGCCGTATGGCTACTGGTGCACAGGTAATGCGTTTAGAAGGTCGAAAAAATAGAGCTGAATTAAATGCAATTATCGATCGCCTGAGGCAAGACCCGGATGTGGAGTACGCAGAACCAGATCTGATCTTGAAAGCAGTGGCTGTACCTAATGACCCAAGTTACCTCAATCAGTGGCACTACTATGAATCTACCGGTGGCTTGAACCTTCCATCAGCCTGGGATACCACTGCGGGTAACGGGGCTGTTGTCGCGGTACTCGATACTGGATATCGACCCCATGCAGACCTGGCAGCCAACATTTTGCCGGGCTACGACATGATCGACGATACCTTCGTTTCTGTAGATGGCGATGGTCGCGATAGCGATGCCACCGATCCGGGTGATTGGTATAGCTCTGGTACTTGTGGAGATAGCTCCTCAAGCAACAGTAGCTGGCACGGTACCCATGTCGCCGGCACTATCGCGGGCGTTACCAACAATAATCTTGGTATCGCTGGTGTTGCCTATGAGGCCAAGATTGTTCCTGTCCGTGTGCTCGGCCGTTGTGGTGGCTATACGTCAGATATTGCTGACGGCATCATTTGGGGGGCTGGCGGTTCTGTAAGTGGTCTGCCAACCAACGCGAACCCTGCCGACGTACTCAATCTTAGTCTTGGCGGCAGCGGAAGCTGTGGTACTACCACACAAAATGCCATCGACACTGCTCGCAGTCTCGGTGCGACTGTTGTTGTAGCTGCTGGCAATAGCAATGCTAACGCAAGCCAATTTACTCCTGCCAGTTGTGATGGGGTGATCTCAGTAGCTGCGACTAATCGCAGTGGCGGTCGTGCTTACTACTCCAATTACGGTAATGTGGTAGATGTTGCAGCGCCGGGTGGAGCACAGAGCTTCGCCAATGACTCTGACGGCGTCCTCTCTACCTATAACAATGGTGCTACTGACCCCGGCAGTGATAGTTACTATTACATCCAGGGCACCAGTATGGCGGCGCCTCATGTGGCCGGTGCCGCAGCATTGCTCTACTCTGTAGATCCTACCTTGACCCCAGATGAAGTTGAATCAATCCTCACCAGTACCGCACGGAGCTTCCCGGCTTCTTGCAGCAGCTGTGGCTCAGGTATTGTCGATGCAGCAGCGGCCGTAGCCTCGGCCAATGGTGGCGGCGGCGGTGGCGGTAACGACGGCGGTGAACTTGAAAATGGTGTTGCTGAGACTGGTATCGAGGGTAACAGTGGTGATGAAATTAACTTCACCCTAGAAGTGCCTAACAACGCTACAGACTTGTCTTTTGTAATGTCCGGTGGAAGCGGCGATGCTGACCTCTACGTTCGCCATGGCAGCGCTCCGACAACCAGCACCTATGACTGCCGCCCCTATACCTCAGGCAATAATGAAACTTGTGATATCGATAACGTACAGGGAGGAACCTATCACGTCATGGTACGTGGATATAGCTCCTTCTCTAACGTTAGCCTCGTAGGCAGCTACACCGCAGGTGGTGGCGGCGGTGGCGGTAGCGACAGCTGGGAAGAGACAAATCTCAGTGGTTCCCGCAACAGCTGGCAGCACTTCACTATCGACGTTGACAGCGGAGCTTCAACGCTGAGTGCCGTAATGTCTGGTGGCAGTGGGGATGCAGACCTCTATGTTCGTTTCGGCCAAGAGCCCACCCGCACAGCGTATGATTGTCGTCCTTACGAGTGGGGTAATGATGAAAGCTGCAGCATCAGCAATCCAGGCGCAGGTACCTGGTATATCAGTATCCGCGGTTACTCTGACTACTCTGGCGTTTCTCTGAGTGCTAGTACTGAGTAAATGGGCTAACTCCCATTCGACAGGTTCCTGTAGGGTGGATAGATAGCTGTTCTACTCAAATAATGCCAGTCAGTTAATCTGACTGGCATTTTCATTTAACACGTTGATCTCCGCAGAATCCTTTCCCAGTTATATCGCCGGCAATATCACCAATTCTGTGATGATCATTTTTACTGTGCGATTAAAGCTCGTTTTATCAGAGTGAATCACCTTCAAGTTCCAGCCTTTTCTTTAAAGTAGATAAATTTTCAAAAACTATTTTGCAGCCTTTCTGTGCACAGTGATTGGAAGGCCCTTAGTTATCTCTATATCGGTGCAAAGACAGATAAATGAGTTTATTTAGGTGGAGGCTGTCACAAGAATAGAAAGAGGCCGGCAATCACCTAAGAAGGATACATCGGTTGCCACTACTATCCCTGTGGGCAAAATTGAAACACTGGTACTAATTTTGTCTCAATATCCAGCCATGACTTGCTCAGGCATATATCTTGCGTAAACCCTAACGTGCCCTGTCACAACAGGGACATTGGTACTAATGGTTAGGATGTCACACCCCGTCGGCTAAATCATCATGGAGAGATAACAATAATGAAGTCACTGTTGAAAAAATCCACTCTAGCAGGTGTGTTTTCACTTCTATGTACAGGCTCCTTCGCCACCCAAATGGATAACATAAGTAGCTCCCCAACAACTGACCGGATCATTGTGAAATACAAGCAGGATTCCACGATCGGACGGTCAGCGAGCATGAATCAGGAAACTGTGGATAAAGCCTCTCGCCGTGCGGGCCACAACTTGCGCCACTTGCGGCGCATGGCGACGGGTGCACAAGTCATGCACCTGGGGAGCCGAAAAAGCCAAGCCGAGATCAACCTGATAATCAACCGCCTAAAGCAAGACCCCAATATTGAGTACGCTGAGCCCGACTTGATGATGCATCCTATGGCGGTCCCAAATGACCCCAGCTATTACGACCAGTGGCACTACTTTGAAGCTGATGGCGGACTGAATTTGCCCGGAGCCTGGGATATAACTCAGGGGGAGGGCGTGGTAGTAGCAGTTATTGATACCGGTTATCTCGCTCACTCAGACCTCATGGACAACTTGCTACCTGGGTACGACATGATTTCGGATTCCGATATCGCTGTAGATGGGGATGGCCGTGATAGTGATGCCAGTGATCCCGGGGATTGGTATACCGATAGTTACTGCGGAAACCCACTGTATCCCGAGTTTGATAGCAGCTGGCATGGGACTCATGTGGCCGGCACCATTGCTGCCGTCACCAACAACAATATGGGCATCGCTGGGATAGCCCATAAAGCAAAAGTGCTCCCCGTTCGAGTACTCGGCCGCTGCGGCGGTTACACTTCTGATATTGCTGATGGCATTGTCTGGAGCGCTGGCGGCTCGGTTAGTGGTGCACCAGCCAATGAAACTCCGGCTCAAGTGTTGAACTTGAGCCTGGGGG
The DNA here is from genome assembly GCF_052467705.1 of Microbulbifer mixtoriginis (SeqCode). Classification (NCBI taxonomy): domain Bacteria; kingdom Pseudomonadati; phylum Pseudomonadota; class Gammaproteobacteria; order Cellvibrionales; family Microbulbiferaceae; genus Microbulbifer; species Microbulbifer mixtoriginis (SeqCode). Next base: position 2,733,914 of record NZ_CP174322.1, on the reverse strand, counting down.
GCTTTGGCCTCTGTGGAAGCACAACTCAAAGTGCCATTAATACGGCCCGTAGCCTGGGCGCTACCGTTGTTGTTGCGGCGGGTAACTCTGGGCGGAATGCCTTCTGGTTTTCGCCAGCTAACTGTTCAGGAGTTATTACAGTATCCGCAACCAACCGCTCCGGTGGGCTTGCTTACTACTCCAACTACGGCAATGTGGTCGATGTCGCTGCCCCCGGAGGTGAAACTAATTCGGTGGAATCCGATGGCGTTCTCTCTACATTAAACAGCGGAGTGCGAACTCCCGGTAGTGATAGCTTCGCATACTATGCCGGTACCAGCATGGCCGCTCCACATGTTGCCGGTACAGCTGCACTTATATATTCAGTCAAGCCCGATGTTACACCAGATGAGGTTGAATCCATTCTCACCAGTACAGCCCGAAGCTTTACGGGCTCTTGTCGGCGCTGTGGATCAGGCATTGTTGATGCGGCGGCAGCCGTTGAGGCCGCTATAGAGAATTGAATTGTAGAAAGGAGTTAGTTTTATAAAAGACCGGCACCTCGTCGGTCTTTTACGCTTTTCCACTAAAGGAGCTAGCCAAGTACAGCGGAGAGGTTAATATTCATCCTTGCTCCCATGCGGGAAATGGATCATTCAATGTCGCCCAGTATTCTTTGCCTCGTAGCACTTCGTCCACGCTTAGCAGGCAATCATCAAGCGCTTTTGTCATACTGGTTTGATTCAGACTCTGGCCAATAAATACTAGTTCTTGCCGCATATCACCAAAGGGTTCTACCCATTGCTTTTCAATGGAGTTGCGATAATTTTCGTCAGTGGGCCAGTTTTCCTTGGGCACAGCTTTCCAGAACATCCCAGCGAACCCATAGTGGGCAATGCCTCCCGCCTGACTCCATTCGCCCGCAAACTCAGGGCGGGACGCCAGCCAAAAATACCCTTTGGAACGAATTAACTTGCCGTGCCTCTCAGTATTGTGCAGAAATTGATGAAATTTTTCTGGATGGAAGGGGCTACGTGCTTCGTAGCTGAAACTGCTAATGCCATACTCTTCAGTTTCAGGAATATGCTCACCTCGCATCTCTTTAAGCCAACCAGGTGCTTGCTGCGCGCGCTCGAAGTCAAATAAGCCGGTACTTAAAACCTCGTCAATATTGACTTGCCCTTGAGAGATCGGAACTATTTTTGCCTGCGTGTTTAGAGTTCGCAGAATGGCCTCTAGGCGCTCAACATCAGAAGGGCCAGCTAAATCCGTTTTACTTATCAGAATGACATCTGCGAACTCGACCTGGTCGATCAGCAAATCAGTTACACTGCGTTCGTCGTCTTCGCCTAATGATTCACCAGCATCCTGTAAAAATACTGCCTCGTCATAGTCCTTTAAAAAATTGACTGCATCGACCACCGTCACCATTGTGTCCAAACTGGCAACATCAGAGAGAGAAACACCATTTTCGTCGGCAAAAGTGAAGGTTTCTGCAACGGGTAAGGGTTCAGAAATCCCCGTTGATTCAATAACGAGATAATCAAACCGTCCTTCCTGCGCAAGCTTAGTGACTTCCTCCAGAAGGTCTTCCCGCAGAGTGCAGCAAATACAGCCATTACTCATTTCAACAAGCTTCTCCTCACTACGGTTAAGAGAAACTTCGCTCTGTACTTTCGTCGAATCGATATTGATTTCACTCATATCATTGACGATTACAGCAACTTTTTTGCTTTCGCGATTGTTCAGTATGTGGCTAAGTACGGTAGTTTTACCGGCACCTAGAAAACCTGAAAGGACGGTGACTGGGAGTTTGTTTGTATGTGCCATTAGCCTCTCCGCACTCTGCGTATTCATCCATGTGTACTAGGTTAATTGGATGTTGAGCAATGATATATCGTATCTTTTTTGGGTCAAGCTATTTCATTTATATGAGGGTAGGGCGGTAGTATTACCGCTCCTCTTTTACCCGCTTACTTCGCCCACTTTCATGTCGCTCCCGCATGTCGGAATCAATATAGCGATCGGTCGTAGCCATACTTGCATGTCCCGCATCATCGCGCACATGCTCGCGGGGGCGGTACTTCACATCTTCAGAAATACCCGTATGGCGGAGCCAGTGCACAGTGGCAGCCTTAAGGTCTTCAGCATCTTCCCCTAAGCCTTCTTCAACCATCCGTTGGTGGGCAGCATCAAAGCAGTTTTGAACAATCAGGCGAACCTGTCGGGTACTGGTAACCGGTCCCTTGCCACGGGACTTGTGCACCAGAGGTGTCTGCTCATTAATGCTGGGCAGAGCAGGGAGCTGCAAATAATTTCTGTAGCGCTTCAAGGCCTTCAACATTTGGTCGCAAACAGTGATCGCCCGGCCTTTGTTACCTTTACCTGTAACGTGAAACCACCAGTTTCCGTCGCGATCTTTCTTGAAATCACCCATAACTGGTGCCGATCTTTCATCTGCAACCAATTCAGAGATTCGCAAATACATAGCGAATAGGGCGTTCATAATGAATAAAGTTCGCTCGTGATCAGTTGGTGATGTCTCGGCCATGATCTCAGCAGTCTCCAGGACATAGTCCCACTGCAAGTTGCTGATTCGGCGCACAACCTGGCTTTGTTGCTCACGTCGAACAAACTTACTTTTCTGGCGAATCAGTGCCACAGGATTGGCTGGAACCAAGCCTTCTTGATAGAGAAAATCGAAGAAGGATGATAATGCAGTAAAGATGCATTTGATCGCTGCCTGGGATGGCCGGAACTCCTTGGGAGAAGCCGTTTTACCAGCACGAAATTCAACTTTGGACACACTGACTACGAATGGCCGCCAATCGGCATTCACAACGCGCTCGCCATTCTGTGTTTTGAACCTGGCAACATTCTTAGTTCCGATCCAGGCAATTGGAGGCTCAATGCAAAACTGCACAAACTCCTCAATGTGTTCGCGCTTCAGAGTCATTATTGAAACTTCTTCAATGCGCCACGCCCATTGCAGCAAGCGCTCAAGTTCACGGCGGTAGCTATTAAACGTTGCCTGGCTGCCGTTATAGCTATAAAGAAACTTAAGCGTGAACTCCAGATCAGTATCAGCACCAGGAATCTGCTTGCTGAGAAAACGGCTAGCTGAAAAGCTGGTGCAGCGGAATGGATTCTCAAGATTGCTCAGGTTGTCGATGATTGGTGCTGGTGGCCGGTTGGAAGCAGACATAGAAATATGGAGTTGTTGTTGGAATGCAGCAAATTATACGGAAAATCGGGCATTTATAAAATATCCGATATTCACAAATATCGGAAATAGTAGGCTTGTAACAAGCCCTCTAGCTTAGTAACTTTCTTACATCGCCAGCTTAAATCAGCTTCTGGGCTCTTCTCCTTCTTCATGCTAGAAATCACTATTTCCTAAACGAGTACCGAATTAGATTGACAGCTCAAGGCTAGATTCCAGATGTTACTTCAACGCCACATGATAAAGGTCTTATGACATGGAATATCATCATATTAAATATGAGCAAAATGGCCCTGTAACCATCATTACTTTTAACCGTCCAGAGGTTAAGAACTGCATTGGAACACGCGCTCATCGCGAGCTGGTGGATGCATTCGATCGCTTTCGTACTGATAAGGGAGCTAAAGTTGCGGTAATCACCGGCGCTGGCGATTCTGCATTTTGTGCAGGGGGTGATTTGAAAAGCAATCTTGCTGCAACCGAACCCACCAATCACCCCGATCCTGACGAGGCTGTTTTATGTCCTGTAGAACCCGCTGATATTGCCCGGCATAATCGAGGTGAAGCTCCAGGTATTATAGGTCCATCCCGCTGGACCGATATTTATAAGCCTATCATTGCGGCTGTGAACGGAATTGCTTATGCGGGTGGCTTTGAGTGGGCATGTTTTGCTGATATGCGGATTGTAGAAGAACACGCATCCTTTGGTATGACTTGTCGTCGTTGGAATATCGGCTTAGCCGATGGTGGTACTCAGCGTCTGCCGCGTATTGTTGGTATGGGGCGAGCGCTGGAGTTAATCATCACGGGAAAAGTTATTAATGCTGAAGAAGCTTATCGCATTGGGTTGGCCAACGAAGTGGTACCAAAGGGAGCCGCATTAGATCGTGCCGTTGAGTTGGCACAGTATATCTCCACCCTTCCCCAGCCAGCGATTCACTCTGATAAAGAAGCCGCCATTCGTGGTTATGGAAAGGATCTTGATGAAGGTCTACGAATTGAGGCTGAGTGCTTTAACCGATTATTCAGCGACTCTGAATCCAAAGCAGAGCTGTCCGAAGGCTTGAGGCGCTTTAACGAGCGCGATCATCCTGACCGAGTGCGAGGGCAAGCCAAAACACCCGGCATTATTCGTAGCGAAATGGAGTAATTACGATAAGCCAAAAGAAGGCTGTATTTGTAGTAGAGGCCCATAGTGGCTATATGGGCCTCATTACTTTGTTGAATCAGTGGGGTTCTTATCGTCACTTTTATGATCTGGACAGGCACCCTCTTCCCAAGGCCCAGTTTTTATTAGACGCATGAATCGGATACGTGTTGTTTATTTGCTTTTACGCTCAACCATTCGAATCCATATCCTTACTCCAAGCCATTGGCAAAAACGCATCATCGAGACTGACATTCAGATTGTGGGTAGAGTAATTCGAGAGTACTTTTAGACTAGTTCCAACTATCACCTCTAGAACCGTCTCTTTCGTATAACCTGCTGCAAGAAACGCCTCAACCTCCTCTTCTGTGGCCCATCCACGTTTCTCATTGATAATGACACTGAATGCTCGGAGCGCTTCGAGTTTAGGATCATCGAGTGTTTTGCCGCTACGCAGCGCCTTGATTACATTTTCATCTACACCGGCCATTTTGCAAACGGCGGTATGCGCAGCCATGCAGTAGGTGCAACCGTTTAGGCGGCTGTTTGTCATCAGGATTATCTCTCGCTCCGTTTCGCTCAAGCGAGATTTATCAAATAATCCCATAAGTGTTAGGTAGCTCTCTACCATTACAGGTGATTCGGCCATGGTTGCCATTAGATTGGGTACAAATCCCAATTTCTTTTTAGCGGCTTCTAGAGTGGGCTTAGAGGCTTCTGGTGCTGTTTCAATTGTGTAACGTGTAAAATTGACCATGAGTCTTACCATATAAGTTGGGTTTTACGGTGCTCGATATCGATTTACATTGAGTGCTTGCACCTCTTTGGCGCTAGTCAGCGCTAAAGAGGTGGAGGTGTTTACATACTATGCAGTTGTAGACTGACTCAGCTTTTCAAGTACGGGAAATAAGTCGCTGGGTTCGGGGCGACGCGTATAGTCAGGATTCACCTCCGCATATGCGATTGTTCCATCAGTATCTATGACATATCTTGCTGGCATAGGTAAGTTCCACGCGCCGTCACGATGGATGGTCGGGAGTTCGACTTTGAACACCTTGTGGAACTCAATTACATAAGGTTGTAATGTCCAGCGGATACCAAACTTTTCAGCAAGCTTTCCACTTTGATCAGTCAGAATTGGGAAGCTTAGCTTGTTATCTCTCTGAGATTTACGGCTTTCAGCGGGCCCTTGCATGGAAACAGCAACCAGGGTTGCGCCACGCGCTTTGATCTCTGCGGCAACTTCTTCTAACGCTTGCAGCTCAATATTGCAGTAGGGGCACCACACGCCTCGATAGAACGTTAGAATAACGGGCCCTTTGGCAAGGAGCCCTTCCAGGGCAACGTCGTTACCTTCTGAATCTGGCAATGTAAAGTATGGGACTTTCTCCCCTACTTTAATCGAACGTTCAATTTGGCCACTAGCAGCCAATTCCTTGGATGATCTGGCAAAGGCTTCAAATGCTCCTTCCGGGGCCTGTTGCTTAAATACTTCTTTGAAAGCATCTAGTTTGTCTTGAAGAGACATAACCTACTCCTCTAATGGTTTAAAGTTTGGAAGCGCGAGCTTTGGGTAAGCCTTCGATGGACCAAGAGGCGACGTACTTAACTCTCCAATTGGCCTCTATGCAGGTACTTACGCCAAACCACTATTGGGAAGGTTAGTTACTTTGATTTGTGCTATAAACATGCTATTTTGAAACTCATTGTATCCATTAGGGACACAATCTGTGTTTCAACAAGCCCATTTGAACGAAATAGTCGTATTTATTGCCGTAGCCGAACACGGAAGCTTTACAAAGGCGGCGGCATCATTGAACTCAACCAAATCAGGCGCTGGTAAGGCAGTTAAGAAGCTTGAGGAGGAGTTGGGTCTTAAGCTATTCAACAGAACCACACGAAGTATCAGGCTGACAGAAGAAGGCAAAATATTTCTGGATGCCGCAAAACATGCGTTAGAAACAATCAATGAGGCCAGGCTTTTGCTGCATGCCAGGAAGGATGAGCCTGCCGGACGATTGCGTATCAATTTGCCAATAGGCATAGGCCGAAATATTGTCAGTGCTTTAAAGGGGTTCACGCAGTTGCATCCCAAGGTTACGGTCGAGGTCTCTCTTTCAGATAGCCTGGAGGACGCTATTAAAGGTGAATGGGATGTCGTTGTTAGAATTGGCGAACTAGAGGATAGTTCTTTTATCGCAAAAACATTATGCGGATCTAGACGTATTTTGTGTGCTTCGCCTGAATACCTTTCCCAGAAAGGTAAACCTAAGAATTTGGAGGAGCTGAGAGAGCATGATGCTCTTGTTTTCAGAGCGCCTACAGGAAAAGTAAGAGCCTGGTCATTTCGAGAAAATGATGACTCAATTACTGAATTCTCCCCTTCCCCGCTGGCAATTTTTAGAGATGGACGAACACTGATAGATGCAGTAGTCGCTGGTATGGGTATTGCTCAGGTATATGATACTGCTCTCGGTTCTTCTATTCAGACTGGCGAAGTTATTGAGTTGTTTCCTGAGAAAGTAGTACCCGGTCCACCGGTTAGTGCACTGATTCCCAGTGGTAGAGCGATGCCTGCGAAAACGAGAGTTTTTATCGATTTTCTACAAAGCGTGCTGGATTAGGATTTAGGGTGTCAGGTGAAATCGCAGAATAATTTCATAAAGAGAACCCCCTCTCTAGTTCTAGAAAGGGGGAGATTGGTTGACGAAAACCTTCTGGTTGTTAAGTTTGGGCCTTTCGCTAAGCAATGCTTTTAAAGGTTGGTTTGTCCTTTTCTAGCTGTGGTGCTGAGTCAGCAAAAACATGCAGGAAAGTCGTAGGATTTGGGCGTCTGCGATAATTGTCGGTCTCATCTCCGAATAGAACCTTGCCACCTTCGTCCAGTGCTATCACCGTAGCCATAACAGTATCCTTAGGGTACCCAGGCATTCCTGCAGGAGAACCGCCAATATCTTCAATGCCTAAGGCTTTAGCACCCATTAGGTTGTCATCTTGAAGAATTTCAAAATGACCAGGCAGGTCAAGCTTGTCGGCTAACTTCCTTGAGTTGTCGTAGCCTTGGTTAGAGATAAACTTTACCTTCACATCATATTGCTTAAGTGTCTCAGCATACTTCTTCACTTCTTTTAACTGGTTCATACAGAATGGGCACCAGTTGGCTCTAAAGAACACTAATAGTGTTTTAGATTCGTCAAAAGAGGTGGAAGACACACTTGATTTATCTAATCGATTAAAGTTCATTTCAGGCAGTTTTTGGCCTTTTGATATGGCTTTGCTCTTTTTACGGTTGTAGACGGAGAATGACCAGATATACCAGTGAAGGGATAGGAAGCCCAGAGCAGCAGCTGCAATAGGAATGTATAGAGACAAGGACATTGGAGCCTGGTTCGAATAAGTTGAATAAGCAACCAATGCAACTCCTATAAAGTTAACGGCTTGAATAATTGGTAATCTTTCTGATGTTCTTGAAATGCTGAACACATTTGTTAAGACCATCAAGAAAAATGGTAAAGGCAGGGTCGCTAAAAGTGCGCCGACCCAAACCGGATCGCCACCAGATATATAGATCATGATGCCGGACCCTACTCCGCCAAGCATGTTTAATAGAATCATTGGTAAAATAAGTTTTGCTTTCATTTCAAGCTCCTGAAGCGTTGGGTTTATGTCCAAAACTTGCGATCTATCCTAGTACATCACATTGACTCAATAATCAGTTCGAATAGAGAAACAATGTTGCGAAAACGGATACAATTGAATTTATTTTATCGATCTATTAGTTGTGGCTGGCATGAGTAACTTACACTCAGTTCTAGCAGGAATTTAGTATTTCTTAACAAATAAAGGAGCGAGTAAGCTGGAAGAAGGTGTAAAGATGTAGACAAGATCAGACCACGATCTGACAGATCGTCTTGAATAAGAAGGGTTTATCGGTTTTGATGAAAGTGCCTAAACCTAAAAGCAAAACCAAAGATAAACCCCATGATCCATACTAATGATCGCATCATCAAACATTAACTGCTAGGTGATTTCGATTGCAATACCACTCCAAACGTAACTATGCCTTCCAGCGTTTTGATGGCGCAACGTTCGCCATCCAATATCAGCCCTCCAAACTGGTTGATCTTCATTCGGGTTATAATATTTGATTGTGGACCCATCCTTGGCAACCAGGATATTATGGAAACCCATTTCATGAGCAGACCCAGGGGAAGGGCCTCGAAACATCATAAAAGCGCAATTGTAAAAGGTGTCGGCACGCAAGTTCCTCGGCATTCCCCCATTACTAGCTGGCTGTATAAGATTTGTAAACAACGCATTATAATCATTTCTATTGGCCGCCTGCGCGAATTGAAGGCACATGTCTTTCTGAGTCGCGTCATATAAAATCCGACCGGTACGCCCAGGGCACTGGGTATTCACATAGTTTCGCACACGCATCGGCGAACTATTGTTGGCCGCCACTAAGGGATGGTCAGCACCGTTTGGCATAGGAGGTAGGTCCGCATTCTGCCATTTGACGGCGTTCCACAGAGTCCCTTCCACAAATGCCTGTGGCCTTGGTGCACGGATGTCGTATCCTGACACTGCGATCTCGGTGCAGTGAGCGGCGCAAGAGTTGCCGACCTGGCTGGGTAAAGTTTTTAGATGCAACATCAAAATTTCCTTTTTTGTTATGTCTGATAGTGAGAGTAGTGAATCCAGTGTACCAATTTGATAGGCATAATATATATAACGGAGTGGAAAAGAATAATACGAGTTATTACGTAATCCTCTCCTCGATGACGCTGATTGGCTGTAACAAAATTGAATTGATTACGGCGATGCTGATCGTTGTAACAGCTAACGAATTTCTGTGCTCAGACCCTGGCATCTCGTACATTTTTGCTTGTAGTGCATTACCTGCATTACCCGGTAGAGCAACCTCACTTGAAAGCTGCCTTGCTGTACCTTAATAATGCTGTACTTTTGAATCTACACCGGCCTTTTTTGAGATTTCCTTCTCTATCCGTAACTGCTTACTTTCTCGTCGTAATCGATATAATTTCGAAATTTCACTCAGAGTGCAGTCAAACTAAAGTAACTCATTCTTGAGTAAGTAGCGGCTGCGATGGATTGAGGCGATGATTCCTTGCGGAAGATCTATGCTTACAAAAACAAGGGTTTTCATCGTTTATTTTGAAAAATGAGCTTAATTAAGCTTCTGGATGTTTAATGTAATAAGGGAGCAATCCAAAGGCCATCTGGTACTGGCTATGTTGTTTGATCCAAAGGTTCCTGGAAGTCAGTAAAGCTCAGTTATACAACTTAATCTTTAACAGACGAGTCCATATTTTTATTGGATTCTAAGCTCCAGCATTATTCTCTATTATATGTCGTATTAACTAATGTATCTTTGAGCCCAGGCTCCAATAACATTGCCGACATATTCAGCATCTGATTTCTTCATAAGCAAGTGATCGGCTTTATCTAAGGAAATAAAACTTTTTGGATGGTGCGCGGCGCTAAATATTTTTGCAGCATGATCAATAGAAACAGTGCTATCTAGTGGTGAATGCATAACTAGTAAAGCTTTCCTTAATTCCTTAAGGTTAACCAAGATGTCTGCTTCATTTATATCGTCGATAAACTGCTTTTTAAGTGTAAACTCTCGGCCAGCAAGCACCACTTTTGCCTGTCCTGTTTTATTGATGTTATCGAGCTTATCTTTAAACATATGTTGGATATGTTTTACATCACTTGGAGCGGCTATAGTAACAACAGCTTTAGCTGTCTTTAGCATACCAGCGGCTTTTAATACGGCAGCACCACCAAAACTATGCCCAATTAGCAATTTTGGCGCTTCAAAGCGGTTTTCAATTTCATTGCAAGCACTAAGTAAGTCTTCAACATTAGATGAAAAGTTAGTATTGGAAAAATCTCCATCACTGTTACCTAACCCAGTAAAATCAAATCTTAATACTGATATTCCTTTGCTAGTCAATGATTTACTAATAGCGCTCGCAGCAATGATATCTTTTGAGCATGTGAAACAATGTGCAAAAATTGCATAGGCCTTTGGGTTCCCGGTGGAATTCTCTAATTTACCCTTTAATTCTACACCGTCACGATTTGGGAAATTAAATTCCATAATATTATCCAATATATATTGATGAATTACTTCAACTTTTCAGCATACTTCTTCACTTCTTTTAACTGGTTCATATTGAGGTAAAGACGCCCCATTGTCCGCTCCAGTTACTTCAACTATTGCATGGACCTACAAAGCCGCATTCGACTTTGCCAAAGTAATTAATGCTTGTATCGCCTTCTATCCGAATCAAGTGGTAACCGAAAAGGTTGAGGCCTTATTATGACAGTATAAAAATTGGTGATTACACCGGTATAAGATAGATGGCTATTTGAACTGTATCAATCAATCCATATGACTGCTGGAATATAGGAATTCCACGGATTTCCGTGAAGGCCTAATGCCCTTAAAGAAAATAGAAACTTTGCGATTTGTTATACTTCTCCACCTTTCTGCAAGCACTTGTAGCGAAGGATCACCCCGCCCGATTTAAGGGCGTCCGCCCGCATGAGTTCAAAATTCTTCTGGATGGCGTCAGCTTTGAAGAGAGGTGAGCCTGCTCCAAGCACGATGGGGGCAAGGCATATCCTGTATTCGTCTACCAAGCCCCTTGCGAGCAGAGTAGCTACAAGGTCTGCGCTTCCGAAAACGAAGATATCTCTCTTCCCTGTCTCCCTCTTCAGCGCGCGAACGTGTTCGCCGGCCTCGCCTTTTAAAAGGCGAGTGTTTGACCAATCGGCGGTTTCAAGTGTGCGAGTGATGACAGCTTTCTCAAGTGAGTTCATCATGTCCGCAACCGCCCCCGTTTCATTCCTCCAATGACTGGCCATCCCCTCATAGGTGCAGCGTCCAAACAACAAGGTGCCGATTTCATCGCCCTGCTGAAGAGAGAAAGCTTCTAACTCGTCGCCCCACACTGTTCCGTGATGGTCCAACGCCCAGGGCGCAGTGCCTTCAAAGTACCCGTCCAACGTCATCACATTCCAAACAACTAAACGCCTCATATCCTGTTTCTCCTAAACAAGCGATTGAGTAGATGAATTCTTCCCTTTGTAGCTGGATGATGTGTGGCAGGCACCCGTATTAGCCATATTCGTTGTGTCTACGCCACCAATGATATGGCTGTGTCTGCTGAGTGCCGTCGGGAGCCGCTTCCCAGTTTTCCTGGCGGCCGAGCGGTGTGAGATCCAAAAGAGTCCACACCGTGCCAAGTGTTTCGACACCTCGGCCGTTAGTGAAATAGGTTCGATAGAGGTCCTCTCCATCGCGGAAGAAAACGTTGATACCAAATCCGGTAGCCACATCTAAATCAGCGTTGAAGCTGTCCTTGGTTTCATACCAGGGGATGGCCCAACCCATACGTTTCTTGAATGCCTCTATCTCAACGATCGGCGCTTTTGACACAAAGACGAGAGAGGTGTCTCGGGCATGCAGATGGGCAAGATGAGGGATCTGATCGGCGACCATGCAGCAGCCTTCGCATGGGCTGGGATCAGCGGGCTTCAACATATGGTGGTAAACGATGAGTTGTGAATGGTCATCGAACAAGTCAGCCAGAGTCGCAGTGCCCCCTGGACCCTCAAAGGCATAATTTTGTTCGATCTTCACCCAACCCGAATACCGTCGTTTTTCTGCCATCTGGTCGTGCGCACGGGTCAGCTCCTTTTCTGCTTTGCGGAGTTCAGCGAGTTCATCCTTCCAGGCCTCCGGTGACAGGATCTGCCGGACTACTCCGGAGATCTCCTTAGTTTTCCTGCTCTGAATTAAAGCCATAATCAGCTCCAGATCTTGAGTAAAGTTGAGAAGAGTACTTCCCCATGAACTCATACTTCCTCGGCGGCTGCCTCTATCGTGGCGATATCGATCTTACTCATGGACATCATCGCCTTAAAGGCACGCTTCGCTTTGTCACGATCAGAGTTCGTTGTCAGATCCAGAAGCTGTCTTGGTGTAATTTGCCACGAGTGGCCCCAGTGATCCTTGCACCAACCACAGGCGCTTTCTTGTCCACCATTACTGATGATCGCCTCCCAGTAGCGGTCGGTTTCTTCCTGATTCTCGGTGACAACCATGAAACTAACGGATTCATTTGGCCTGAAATTCGGACCGCCATTCAGACCAATAAACTTGCGCCCGAGTACGGTAAATTCGACAGTCAGTTCACTGCCTTCCTGACCGCCAGGGTAGTCGGTCACCGCTTGATTAACTCGATCTACATGACTATCTGGAAAAGTTGCGGCGTAGAATTCCGCCGCCTTCTTTGCTTCGCCATAGTCAAACCACAGGCAGTTTACGAGTTCAGTCATATGTATTCTCCTATGCTTTGGACAGTATGCGGTCTCTTCACCGTCAGCTTTGAAGGTTGCTGCAATGCGCTCCATATCGTAACTGCGCCCTGGTTCAGGTTCGATAAAGACCCCTGCCCCTTCGGTGTTTGTGATGAATGGCGGTCTCCGTACCCTCCCGAGGAGGGTGTTCTGTTACCTCACTCAGCATGATAAATATCGTCTAGAACTGCTTAGCCAAGTCTGCGCTATGCCAAAGGTTGCTTGGGATCGATGCGAGTTGTTCATCGATACTTTGTTTTTTATCGCTCCATAGCGCCTTTGCCTGAAATTATTTTGCTGCGGAACTTGGCTATTCTCGAAACCCGTGTAGCCGGTTTCTTGGCTGAATTTAAGTTGAAGGCATAGCTTCGCTGGCGCCCTGGTGTTAATGCATGAAACGCTTCTGCAAGCTCGGGGTCGGCATCCATGGCTTCAACCAGTTCATCTGGGAGCTTCATATCGCGTTCTGCTTTTGGGGGCTTAATGCCGGCTTTGGCATATTCCTTCGCTTCCTCGATGTAAGCCCGTATAACTGATTCGAGCTTTGTCACTTGGTCGTTGGATTTCAGGGGGATCATATGTGGGTGTTGGGTATTCTCACCAAGCTTTTGAAGTAAGCCTTTGGGGTCTTTCAATAACGCCGCATCCATAAAGCTAATGAGGAATTTCTCTCGAAACGCTCCAAGGATGACAATATTCCGACCGGCGAATGTGTAGCAAGGCTGCCCCCATTTTACGTGCTCTTCCAGATCCATGCTCTGGCATATCCGGCGCAACTCATTAAGGCCGGATTTCCATTTCTGGGTCGAGCAATCAGGCGTTGCAAAGCGTTCACAACGTCCACAACCTTTCGAAAAATAATCTGCGATATCTGAAATCATTGCCATAACCGGTTGTCCCGTACGAGCAAAGTCCCTGCCACTATCAAACTATCATTTTTCCGGAGTTAGATTTTGATGTCCCCTCCCCTACGGCTTCTGCCTTTGAACCCGAGTGTTTTAGCAACTATGGCGTTCCATGTTTATCTGTGAGTTTTGATCAGCGCCCTAACCAGCATTCAGCATCTCCTATTATTTACGCCAGCTTGAGATTGGGCTGCCGGCGTTAATCTTGTTGAAGCGAGAAGTCTCCAGTGGTGATACTTCCATCCCGCATGTAAGTTACGCAAATAGCGCCACTATCTGTCGTCGTAGATTGCTGTACATGGAACCCCAAAGGGGTCACACCAGCACCGAAGAGGCGCTTTCCTTTGCCCAGAACCAAGGGAAAAATCAGCAGTTTAAACTGATCTACCAGGTCTGCTTTAAGTAGAGTCTGAATAAAATTGGCACTGCCCGGAACCAGCAAGTCAGGACCATTGATAGCCTTGATTTCACGAAGTCGTGCGACCGGATCATCGCCCAGCCATTCGCTGCCTTCCCAGGTAAATTCAGGTTTCGTGCGCGAGGCCACATACCGTATTGTACTGTCAATTTTTTGGGCCATCTGGATTTCTCCATCATCAACACCCTCAGGTGGAGGGTCAGCAGCTACTTTTGGCCAATGAGCAGCAAAAATATCGTAAGTCCGATGGCCAAGCAGGAGTTCGAATGGGGCTGCGAAGACATCTCCCATAAATTTACCTACACCTTCATCGAAATAAGGTACCACCCATCCACCATGCTCAAAGCCCCCTGAAGTGTCCTCCTCTGTACCACCGGGAGCCTGCATCACGCCATCCAGACTAACAAATGTGTTTACAATTATTTTTCGCACACAGTTCTTCCTTGGTGATTTTGTTGATCAAAATGGCGTCGCGAGTTGTGCTTAGGCTATTGCTTTCAATCACCATTGAGACTTGAAGAGATCGCTTATTGATCTTCTTTATTCGACTTCCACCCTTGTTGCCTCCAGGTAAGCGGCGAGATTAGAAAGAGCGCACTGCCATCCATTGCGTGTTCCGTCGATCATTCCCGAACCGACCAGAGAGGTGATCTGTATCGTCACCTGGAGTTCAGTCGCGCGCTTATTTTGACTAATCGCCACGGTGATCAAAGAGGCACTCAATAAAGAGTCGTCGGTATACACACGCTCGGTAAAAAGCAGGCGATGCGGCATACTGATGTCGTAGTAGTGTGTTTCGACTCGGAATTGCAGATCATTCTTTTGGCCGCACCGATGTACGTCAAGGCCTCCGACGCGAAAGTCGTTTTCAATAAACTCGACTGCCTCATCCTTAGAAGGTGCCCCCCATATTGAGCGGGCTTTTGGGTTTTCCCATGCTGAAAAAACCTGTTCTGCTGGTGCTTTGATTGTTTTACTGATGGATATGGTGTCGTGCGATAACTGTTGGCTCATGCTAGTCCCTTTGCTTAATGGCAGTTCCCAGGCTACCGACTAATAGTTAGCTGATTGGATAACTATAAAAAGCAATAATAGTTAGGTCAATGGATAACTTACTAGTGGCGCAAAAGAGTAAGAGAATTGACCTCTATCTGCTTAAAGTGAGGTGCAATGACATAACAACTATGATCGGCAATGTCATAAGGGGGTGAGGTAGGTGAGCCGATCACGCCCTCCAGTTTTTTAACAGAAGATCAAGAAGTCGGCTATTGGAATGGAGGGGGGACCTACAGGGTTTGTAATATGGCACCCTGTATCTCTATCGTACTCAGTCATCCTGTCCTTCAGCGCCAAGTGCTTCGACAAAGCTCGCCATTCTTGCCATCCGGCCTTCCCACTGGGCCGTCTGTGTATTAATCCAAGTTTCTGCAGCTGTCAGTTGCTTCGGCTTGATCTCGCAGGTTCGTACGCGGCCAATTTTCTTGGAGCGGATCAAGCCCGCATCCTCCAGCACACCTATGTGCTTCATGAATGAAGGTAGTGCCATTTCAAACGGTTTAGCGAGCTCGGTGATTGATGCCGGTCCGCTGGTCAGGTGCTGAATGACAGCGCGGCGCGTTGGATCTGCTAAGGCTTGGAAGACTGTATTCAGATTTTCGTGATTGTTACCCATTTGACTAAGTATATAGGTGTAAAATCGTTAGGCAATGGCCGCGGTTTGCTAATGCCCGTAAAAAACACCCTAACAAAAGTGCTTCATCTCCTCCCTAAAAGATATGTTTTAGTGTTAACAGAAAGCAGGAAACCTCCTGATAAAAAGAACAAGGTGCAATAGTGATCGATTTTTCCTATCAAGCGGACGTTCAAACCAAGCCTATCTCCTACACCGTTAGGGCAACACCGGAAGAAGTCTTTACTGCCTGGGTTACGCCGAGCATGGTTGAAAAATGGTGGGGGCCTGACGGTTTCACTACGCGTGTGCTCAATCTCACGGCAGAGGTTGGCAGGAGCTTTGCTTTTGAAATGACAGCTCCAGACGGCAGCTCTTGCGTAATGTCTGGAGTATATCGTCGTGTCGACAGGCCGAAGTTTCTAAGTTTTGAGGTCCATAAACATTGCAATCTCAGCTTGCCACATGGCACCGAACCGCAAAAGAATTCGTCATTGGTCGAAGTAGTGTTCAGAAGCAGTGAGCTTGGCACTGTCGTTTCGCTTACGCATACACTTCTAAACCCTGACTACGCAGAGCTGGCAGCGATCAGTTGGGCCCAATCACTTCGATGTATGGAGGCTCGATTTTCTGGATCGGCAAATCTGATCTGAGATGGCAAGGTGTCTTGATGGCAGTCATGAGTCTGTGCACATCTTACACGCTGTCTAATTTGATACTACCAACCACATGCGCATTTAAGGCCTTAAATTCTTCATGGCATTTTCGGCCGTATAAAGTTTGACCAATATGCCTATCAGATGTGTGAAGAATTTTCATTGAAGGCAGCGGCTAATTTACCGCTGCCAGAGTATGTCTTATCAGTTAGAGGTTCTGCACTTTAAAAGTCAGAAAGTAACCTTCGGTACTTAAGAAAACCTGTAGCTGCTGATTCAGTACACCACCCTGCTCTTTTGCTGTAACAACCCACTGACGCTGATTGTTAACACGCTGCATAGCGGCGCTTAGCGGCTTGTCAGACCAGGACTCGTTAAGCTTACCCTCTTTGATTAGGCGAGCTACTTCCTGGCTGGCGATGCCTTTGGCTTCTACCATGGATACAGTGGCAAAATTGTCTCTCTCATGGTCACCATGGGCGAAAGCAAGATTTGCGAAGCCTAAGGTAACTGATACACCGATGACTCGAATAAGTTTGTTCATAATACTCTCTTTCTTCTCGGTTTTAGCGAATGTTGATCAAAAAGCGTTACTGTTTGAGTCCAATAACCTCGTAGAACCCCTTTGTTTTTAGAGTGATCTTCACAGATTCCTGACCGTTATTCTTCCAATACCAGCCATGGGAACCATCAAAAGGCGTGGTGAGAGAGCCACTCATCTTGTTTGCGGTAGCAATAGCAAAGCTCTCAAAGTAGCCGGTAGTATCGCCTGCGGGTTCGCCGTGAAAATCAAAGTAAAGTTCACCACTCTCCGTTACCCACTCGTACTCCAGATGGCCGTATTTATCCAATTGAAATTTGTATTCAACCCCACGGCCAGCGGGCACTTCAATAGTTGTGGTGTCAGTCCGATAAGCAAAGGTCTGCTCACCACGCTGCACTATTTCCGGCACAGCAATTTCCTGCTCTTGACTGTTTAATTCAGTCAGCCCCAGTGCTCTGCCAATTCCAGTAGGATCTATATTGTATTCAGCTGGCAGGATTACTGTGGTCAACATAATGGCTGCAAGCACGCCAGCAGCAAGTGTGGATTTAATCAGCGTTTGTGCAGACTGCACTGGCATTTCAGTTGTATTCATTCTGTAAGCTCTAAATCTGAGTTCTTTCTGTTCAATTAACTTAATAAAGTCACTTTCTGGCTAACTAACCTACGAAGTAGCCTGTCATCTGGTAACCCACCAACATCAGTCCACCACTCATTAGTAAGGTATTTGTCATAGTGGAAAAGCGCAGAAAACTGTCAAAGCGACGCCAATAATTGATGGCGAGAAGAATAAACAGCAACGCAACAAACTGACCAATTTCTACTCCGACATTAAAGGCCAGAATGTTCTCCACCAACCCATCGCTGGACAGCTTGAATTCCTGTAATTTGGTTGCCAAACCAAAACCGTGGAAGAGTCCAAAAATCAGTACGGCAGCCTTGGTATTAGGCTGGAAGCCAAAAACCCGTTTGAAGCCGCCGAGATTATCGAAGCCTTTATAGACAATGGATAATCCAATAATGGCATCGATCAAATAGGCATTCACATGGGTGTCGTTAAGCACTCCAAATAACAAAGTTAAGCTATGACCGAGCGTAAAGAAGCTTACATAGATAAGAACATCTTTTGAGCGATATAAAAAGAAAATGACTCCCACCAGGAACAGCAGGTGGTCATAGCCTGTCACCATATGCTTGGCGCCAATATATAGAAAGGGAATAATAGATACCCCTTCGTTGCCGGCAAGAAAAGTCTTTGTAGCATCGTCCACTCCATGGGCAAATAGCGGCATAGATATCACCATACCTGCTATCAGCGCCATCAAGCCGAAAACTGTTTTTAAACTATTGTGCAACGTTACTATCTCCTGTTATTAAAGTTCTAAATTCTTGTGAACCAAAGCGCACACAGGCCCAGTTAACTGGCTCCAGCCAGAGCCACTTCAGGGTTATCTTGTAAGCTCTCCGACTTGGCATTCCTGCCATGTAAAATTCTGTAGAGTGCCGGCAACACTAAAAGTGTCAGGATTGTTGATGAGACAATACCGCCAATAACCACCGTAGCCAGTGGGCGCTGTACCTCAGAGCCAATACCAGTATTCAGGGCCATGGGCACAAAACCGAGTGAGGCAACCAGTGCGGTACTAATGACTGGACGTAAGCGGATCAGGGCGCCCTCAATAATGGCCTTTTCTATGCTGTAACCTTGGTCTCGCAGGTCGCGAATAAAGGAAACCATCACCAGGCCGTTAAGGATGGCAATCCCGGAAAGTGCGATAAAACCAACGGCTGCGGAAATGGAGAAAGGGATATCCCGCAACATTAAAGAGAGCACACCGCCGGTTAATGCGAGGGGTATACCGGTAAAGATAATTGCCGCATCTTTTATGGAGCGAAGTGCCAACAGGAGAAGCCCCATAATCAACACAAGGGTCAGCGGCACTACAATCGATAAACGTTCAGTAGCAGACTGTAGCGTTTGATAGGTCCCGCCGTATTCAACCCAGTAACCAGGTGGTATTTCCACTTTATCGGAAACGGACTGCTGTACATCGGCAACAAAGCTACCCAGGTCCCTACCCCGCACATTAGCCGTTACCACTACCCTGCGTTTACCGTTCTCGCGGAAAACCTGATTGATACCGGCAGTGAGTTCCAAGCTGGCAATTTCCTCCAGGGGCACATAGTTGTCATTGGGTCGATGAATCGGCAGTTTCTTTAGCGCATCCAAATCCTGGCGCAATACCTCTGGCAAACGCACAACAATATCGGTGCGGCGGTCTCCTTCATAAAAGCGGCCAGCAACCGTACCTCCCAGGGCGGTTGCCAGCTGCTCCTGTACTTGGCTGATGGCCAGCCCATACTGGGTTAGTGCGGCTTGGTCAGGAACAATGGCAAGAACCGGTAAACCGCTGGTTTGCTCCATCTGTATATCAGCAACGCCTTCTACACTGCCTATAGCCGCTTCAATTTCACTGCCCAAACGCTCTAATTGCTCGAAATCATCGCCAAAGACTTTGATCGCCAATTCCGCACGTACCCCCGCTAAAAGCTCGTTAAAGCGCATCTGGATTGGCTGGAGAAATTCATAGCGGTTTCCGGGGATTGGCTCTACCAGCTTTGCCAGCTCTTCTACTAATTGCTCTTTCGGCTTATCCGGATCTGGCCACTGAGACCTGGGTTTCAGGATAATAAAGTTATCGGCAACACTTGGGGGAACGGCATCGGTAGCCACTTCCGCAGTCCCAATTTTGGCGAATACACGCTCCACTTCGGGCAACTCTTTAATCCGCTCCTCTAGGGATTTTTGTAGTGCAATCGCTTGTTCCAGGGATGTGCCGGGAATACGCAAGGCGTGCATGGCAATATCGCCTTCATCCAGATTCGGCACAAATTCGCTACCCATTCTGCTTGCCGTATAGCCGGAAACCAACACCAGTAGCGCAGCAATAGCGACAACCATGCCACGCTGGCGCAGTGCAAACTCCAGGGCCGGGCGATAAAAGCTATTCAGCTTCTCAAGTGCAGGGTTTTTCTTTTCGATCACCGGTTTGCGAAATAGCAGCGCTATGCCGGCTGGCACCAAAGTGATGGAAAGAAACATCGCAGAAAGCAGCGCAATCACCACGGTTATAGCCATTGGATGGAACATCTTGCCCTCCACTCCGGTCAGGGCAAAAATGGGTAAATACACGGCTGTGATAATGAACACACCAAACATGGCCGGGCGAATCACTTCCCGCGTCGATTGGAATACCAGGGTAAGCCGTTCTTTTAGATCTAACTGGCCACGCGCGCGGGCGGATTCGCTGAGGCGTCGCAGACAGTTCTCGACAATAATGATGGCCCCATCCACCAACAAGCCAAAGTCCAGCGCCCCCAGACTCATCAGGTTTGCACTTACGCGGGCCTGCACCATGCCGGTGATGGTCATTAACATGGCCACCGGAATGACCAGTGCAGTGAGAATTGCTGCGCGAACATTCCCCAGCAGCAGGAAAAGAACCGCGATAACCAGCAGCGCACCTTCCATAAGATTGGTTTGGACCGTGCGCAATGTCTGGTCAACCAGACCGGTACGATCATAAACCGCAGTCAATGTGATACCTGGTGGTAGACTCTGTTTGATATCCTCTAACTTTTCACCAACTGCACCTGCAACGGTGCGACTATTTTCGCCAACCAGCATGAAAACGGTGCTCATCACCACTTCCCTGCCGTTCTGAGTAGCCGCCCCGGTGCGCATTTCGCGCCCCTCTTCGATCTTGGCCAAGTCGCCAAGGCGAACAGCAACGCCATTCACTTCCGCAACCAGGAAATCCTTCAGTGTCTCTAACGAGCTTGCCTGCCCAGGAACCCGCAACAACCACTGGGCGCCACTGTGTTCAATAAAGCCTACACCGCGGTTACGATTGTTCTCCTCGATCGAGCGAATCAGGTCTTCTTGGGTCAGGCCGAATGCCAGCAATTTCTCTGGCTCAATAGCAATTAGAATTTCTCTCTTGAATCCGCCGATCGGATTGACTTCCACCACACCTGGTACACGCAATAACTGCGGGCGCACAATCCAGTCATGCACCGAACGTAAGTCCTTAGGTGTTACCGCACTGCCATCAGCATTGGTGGCTCCGGGTTCGGAGTCCACTGTGAACATAAAGATTTCACCAAGACCTGTGGCGATAGGTCCAAGCTCCGGCTTCAAACCAGCAGGCAGTGCACCACGTACACTAGTGAGCCGTTCATTCACTAACTGGCGGGCAAAATAAATATCGGTGCCATCTTCAAAAATCACCGTAACCTGGGACAACCCATACCGCGAAACGGAACGTGTATAAGCAAGGCTCGGCAATCCAGCCATTGCATTTTCCACAGGGTATGTAACCCGTTGCTCAACTTCTTTTGGGGTATACCCCGGTGCCTCCGTATTAATAACCACCTGGATATTGGTGATATCCGGTACCGCATCAATGGGCAGCCGGGTGAAATTCCAAATGCCCAAACCGCACAGTAGTAGCACAAGGGCAATAACCAGCCCGCGATTTTGAATTGAGGTTCTTATCAAGTACTCAAGCATGCCGAACCCTCAGTGATCGTGGGATGCACCGGACTTTTCAATGTCCGCTTTAATGATGTAGCTGTTACCGGTGACATACTCGATTCCCGGTCGAATCCCCCCCAGCACTTCAACCCAGTCGCCTGCTTCACGCCCCAGCTCCAACATGCGCACTTCATACTGGTCGCCCACCTTGGCATAAACGACAGTAAAATCGCGGAACGCCTGTAAACCGGAACGCTTGACGGCAAGAGGCACCTCATATTCAGCAACTTGGATATCGCCGCTTACAAAAGAACCCGGTGCGAGGCCTGCGGGAATATCTTGCAGTGACACTCGAACGGCGGTGGCCTGGTTGGGTTTCATCAAAGTATCAATTTGTTTCACTACCCCGAGCAGAGGAGTTTCCAAGGACTTGATATTTACGGAAACGGGCGTGCCCTGGCGAATCTGGGGGCGTGTTGAGGGAAAAACATCCAACTCTGCCAACAATGCAGTATCATCGGCAACCGTTAATAAAACTCGACCTGCGGTTTGTTCACCGGGGTTTACATTGCGCTGGACTACTACACCGGCAATTGGGGATTGAATAGTGTAGGTGTTTAGGTTTTGATTGCTGTTAATGGCAATTAGGGGTTGCCCTTTTTTAACGCGCTCCCCCAATCCCACCTGCACAGTTTCTACAAAGCCATCGAAACGCGCACTAATTTCACGAACCTGCTCTGGATCTACAATAAGCCTGCCGTAAGCGCGGCTGGTTTCACTCATCCTGGCGGGGCCAACGGTTTCCGTATCAATTTCCATGGATTCAGCAATACTGGATTCGATACGGGTTCGCCCCTCAAAATTATCGTATTGCCAACGGTATTCTTGCCCCTGGTACTTGGCTGTTAGAGTCACAACAAATGAGTGGGGCTCATAGATCACCATATCACCACGCAGATAATCCCCCTCGGGCCTGAATTTGATGTGGTCCTCTCCATCTCCAAGCCTTGTAAGAATCACTTTAAGATCAACCTGTTGAGGATTAACCAGCTCTCCATCGTTACTCACCCAAACCCGAAACTCCGGGGGAACACCAGTTTCATAAATACTTAGCTCAACGGCAAAATCACCTTCTTGCAACATGCGCCCACGATTGGGCCCTTTTTCCGGTTCCGCCTCTGCGACAGCTCCGGCCGCATAGACACTGCCGCTGCCACTAAGGAACAAGGAAAGTAAAGCACTGAATATCAGGCTGGAAAAAACTGCGGATCTCATATCTCGCTCTCGCTTATCTGTGCCAATGACAGGCCGGTAAGTTTTTCAATTTCAATCAGGCTAAGGTGTGCGTTGTACTGTGCCTGGAGCAGTGAAAGCTGCGCATCGCTAAGCCCTTGTTGGGCTAGAGCCAATTCCGAGTAGTTGTAGCGGCCACGTCGATAGGCTTTTTGCGTAGCGGTGAGCGCTTTATCCAAACTGGGAATCATCTTTTCATTCAAGGCGGCAGCCACGTGCCGGTGATGCTGTAGCCTTTGGGTCATCACAAAGAGTTGTGTATCCAATGCAATCTCTTTCGCATTTCTTTCTGCTCGAAAACGATTCTGTTCCGCCCTCAAAGCAGATACCTTGCCGCGATTGCGATCGCCCTTACCTAGAGGGATTGCGAAGCCAGCCACTAATCCATAATCTCCGCTCGCTTCGTTGCGACGAATTCCTGTATCAATCCGCCACTGAATGCCCGCTTCTGCTCGTGCCAAATCAATTTCCGCCTGCGCCACGCGCTCGCGGCTCATGAATATTTCCAAATTTGGGTTGCTCGCCACCAAGCTTCGCAATCTAGATAAATCAACTTCTGGAATGACACTGGAAAGAGAACCAACCACCGCTCGAAAACTGGGCTCCCTGGAGCCCCACTGGGCAGCTAATTGATATCTGGCAATATCCAACTCGTGCTCGACATCTTCCACAGCTAAGAGTCGACGCTGGAAGTCGACTTCCGCCCGAAAAGTATCGGCTTCATTCGTTCTGCCAACACTAACTTGGCGATTAATTTCGGCGGATATCCTGCGAGCCAGGTCGACTGCTCTTTTAGCAATTTCCAGGCGTTCCTGCTGAGCCAGTACCTGGAAAAAGTAACGCGCAGTATTAGCGGCAACTTCTAACTCAAGAACCTGCTTTTCGGCCTCAATCACGGAAGTCTTACTGCGTGTAGCCAATACACGTTTTTCTGCGAGATCACCCTGTAATAGCCAACTGATGCCTACTGTTACCTGGGAACTGCCGTTGCCATCGCTGTCCTTTTCCTCCCCCACCCCCTCGGCGGCAACACTAAGCTCCGGGCGTGGTCCAAGCTTGGCGTGCTTCGATAAAGCATCTACAGCCTCAAACTGATATCGGTAACCCGATAGTTCAGGATGATTTTGCAAGCTTTTAAGAATTGCCTGCTCATAAGTGAGGCCCGATAACTCCTCGCCCTGTTCTGCCCTAAGGGGTCCACTTAATGCGACTAAAAAGAACACGGCTCCGGCCACAAAAAACCGATCAGCAATCGGTTTTTTAGTTATGACTAAACGCAAACAATTAAACACTTCGGCTTCCTTAGTGGGAGAACAGGGTTTCGACGGTGTGGTGGAGTGCATCCACCGAAACGAGGCAAGTGCCAGTGAGAACTACAAACAATCCAGCTAACAATAAAGGGGATAAGTTGCGCCCCTTATTATCAGACAGCAAGTAACGAATACGGGCATCCAACTGGTCAAGAGCGAAATAACAGGCCAATGCTGAACTTCTCGCTTTGGGCTGCAACCCATTGGAGATACGGGTTACCTTAAGCAGGGTTTGGGCGATAAAGGTCTCACTCCACCCCTGACTATGGGCATAAGCGTCTGCACGCTGCTCCATACACAGCGCCATTTGCCGATTCAGGTAATTCCCTAAACGCGTGGGGAAAAAGCTGGCAAACAAAGCGAATATTAATTTCTTCAGAGGATCAAATTTTTGCGCATGGGCTTCCTCATGCAGGCGCACCACCTCAAACTCTTCCGCTGTTAACTGGTCTCGCAGACCGCTGGTATAAAACCCTTGCGGACGGAGCAGACCACTGGTGAAAGCCTGGGGCCCCTTTGCCTGGATAATACTCTGGTCAGACTTATCCCTTTCGCAAAGTTGCATTAACAATCGGAGCTGCGCCAAATGGCGATGAGCTCGTTTAAAACTTTGAAACGCCAAAAAACCGCTAAAGAAAAGAAACGCAATAGTAAAAACACCGTGCCAACTGTAGAGGTTAAAAGCATTGATATGGTGCCAATGCGCCAGTGATGCAACGCCTCCCAAAAGGCTGGGGAAAGCCAGGATAACAGCGGCAGTGGAAGCCGCGAACCACGGCAGCAATACCGCGCTCCACAGCAGTAAACGCCGGCTACTGGCAGACAGGCGAAGTGAATGCCGGGAAGCAGAAAGGCAGGCAGCTGATACCAGTAAAATACCGATAAACAGGCCAAGCGCTGCAATAGTCAGCAGGTTTAGCCAGAGTGCAACCTGCCCCAAAATCATTCGCGATCATCCTGCTGGCGCTTAATCTTCTGGCTTTCGATCAACTGCTCCAGCTGCTCCAATTGGCTTTCGCTTAACTCCGATGAGATGGAGGTAAATGCGGCTACCAACCCGTTCTCATCATCAACGAACTCACGAGTAACGTCTTGAATCAGCTGCCCGACAAACTCGTAGCGCTCCACTGTCGGGCTGTATTGGAATGCATGCCCCTGCTTCTCCCGGGACAGCAAACCTTTCTTGTAAAGGCGATCCAGCGTGCTCTGGATAGTATTGAGAGAACCTCCACGGGCCCGGCTCAAGTCCGAGTGGACCTGTTTGGCATCCGCAGATTTTCTATCCCAAAGATATTGGAGCACCTGTTTCTCAAGATCACCAAGTCGCATAGACCATTATTCCAACTGTTAAAATCATTCCTTGAATGATGGTAGAGCGGCAAAAACCGATCGTCAATAGGTTTTTAGAATAGAAAAAGAAACACGATCAAAGCCCCTTTCGGGCTCCAAATCACTTGAGCTAAGTTACTTTAATCAAAGGCTAAATCAGCTTACTACATTTAGGACTCTTGTCTATAAATCGCTCCGAAAGCCCCATGGGGCGAGCCATGAAGAGCACATCTGCTGCATCGCAGCTCTTGGAAGGGGCTAAGTCCGTCCGTGTCGAGATGCGCTTAACATCTACAGCCTTCAAGGCTTTGTGAAATTATTCAGAGTCTCCCAAGATTTCATATAAATTCGCCCGGTTAAATTTCCAACAACAGTGTGCAACGGTTAACTTTTTGAGAGGTGATTGATTAACGTCGTGACTTTAATCTCACTGGTTAAGACCGTTTATTTCAGGAGCCTCACAACAGTTTGTGGGGCATGATCCCTGGTCAACTGAGCGCAAGCTCAGCTGTGCCGGCCTCGCTTTCCGAATCGATGCCGGCTGGGTCGTTCTCGGTTGGATCAAAGCTGTCGGCACGTGCCATGCGCCAGGCCCGGGCATAGAAGCCCCCCTCGCCATGTGCCCTGAGCAATTCGCCAGGCTTGAGGTAGACGTGGATTTGCGAAAATAGCTGAACTTCTGTGCCACCGGTACGGCGTACTAGGTGTTTTCCTTCTAGCTGTGCTGGATGCTCTAATCCGGCGGCGGCTAACATCTCGGCCAGGGTACTAAGGGTGTTGTGGTGGAAATTATGTACCCTGTCGGCTTTCTCAGGCACCACCAGGGCTCGCTGTCGCAGCTTGTCTTGGGTGGCTACGCCCGTGGGGCACTTGTTAGTGTGGCAGGATTGGGATTGGATACAGCCGATTGCAAACATAAAGCCGCGTGCCGAGTTGGCCCAGTCGGCCCCTATAGCCAGCACACTGGCAATATCGAACGCCGAGATTATCTTGCCGCTGGCACCTATCTTGATCTTGTCTCGCAGGTTCAGGCCGACCAGGGTATTGTGGATAAACAGTAGGCCTTCGCGCAGGGGCACGCCGATATGATTGGTGAATTCCAACGGTGCTGCTCCAGTACCCCCTTCCTTGCCATCTACCACGATAAAATCTGGCAATATGTCACTTTGGAGCATGGCCTTTGCGATGCCCATAAACTCCCAGGGGTGTCCGAGGGCCAGCTTAAAACCCACTGGTTTACCGCCGCTAAGTTCCCTCAGTTGTTTGATAAAAGTCAGCAACTCAAGGGGGGTAGAAAAGCTGCTGTGGCTCGAAGGTGAAATGCAGTCCTCGCCCTCAGGCACGCCGCGGGTGGATGCTATCTCCGCAGTCACCTTGTGCCCGGGTAGGATGCCGCCATGGCCGGGCTTGGCGCCCTGGCTAAGTTTTAGCTCAATCATCTTAATTTGCGGGTTACGAGCCTGTGCCTTGAAGCGGTCTGGATCGAAGCTACCGTCCTGGGCTCGACAACCAAAGTAACCCGAGCCTATTTCCCAAATCAGATCGCCGCCGAACTCGCGATGATAGGGGCTGATGCTGCCCTCCCCTGTATCGTGGGCAAAGTCCCCTAGCTTGGCGCCCTTGTTCAGGGCCCTGATGGCGTTGGCACTAAGGGACCCAAAGCTCATAGCGGAGATATTGAAGATCGAGGCCGAATAAGGCTGGCTGCACTGAGGTCCCCCTATGAGCACCCTGAAGCTCTTGTGCTCTCTGACCTCCTTGGGGCGTATGGAGTGATTGATAAACTCAAAACCAGGTTCGTAGACGTCTATCAAGGTACCAAAGGGTTTGGATGCATTCTCATTCTTGGCCCGGGCATAGACCAGGGAGCGTTGGGCCCGGGAAAAAGGTAGCTCGTCTTCTTCTCCTTCTAACAGGTATTGGCGTAGCTCTGGGCGAACACGTTCCATGAGATAGCGAATATTGCCCAATATGGGGTAGTTACGGCGCACCGCATGGGTTTTTTGAATCAGATCGTAAATTCCTAGGAGACTCAGAAGGCTGCTGATTGCGGCAATAGGCCAGAGCCAGGAGTAAGAGTCCAACAGAGGCAGGCTGACGATAGTCGTGAGAACACAACAGCCAAAAAATGTATAGCGATTGAGCAGGAATAGTTTCATCATTGTATTTCGTACAGGCTATTGCTGTTTTCTCTCCTTGAAGGATGTATTTTCTACCAGCTCGGAGTCAATCGCATTTACGTGGATATTCTATGTAGTTACTTCACTAACTCACGTCTTGATCAATCTCGCCAAGAAAAAGCTAGTGTATCAATTAATACATAACCATCAATAAACTGCATATCATCGATATAAAAAGTCTCGCAATAAGTTTCAGTTTTGAGGGTTATATATAATCCACTACGTCAAAAGACTGCCCAGTTTCATTGGTTAAAACTGCATGACGATACGCTTTTGCAGAGTCCGACGCTGAGATGCCGCTAGAACTATCCATACCCATCATATCCATGGTTTCTTTCACAAAATGTGGACTAACAGCATTCAAACGAAGCTTATGGCCGAGCTCTAACGCTGTGGCTTTCACAAAGGATTCAATGGCCCCATTTACCAGGCTGAGTGCAGAACCGCCCCGCATAGGATGTTGAGCCAAAACACCTGAAGTTAAAGTGATACTGCCACCCTCTCGAATATGGTCACGGCCAATCTGGAAAATACTAATTTGCCCTAACAACTTACTGTTGATAGCTGCCTTAATTTGATCAAATGTCAGTTCCTCAACTGGCGCAAAAACTGCATTTCCTGTGGCTGAAACTACTGCGTCAACTTGGCCGACTTTCTCAAACATGTCCTTGATAGATGCCCTGTCCTCAATATCAACTCTGTAGTCGCCTTTGCTGTGACCTACTTTTACAACTTCATGGTCTTTAAGTTCAGCCACAACTGATTTACCAATGGTTCCGTTAGCGCCAATCACTACAATTTTCATGCTATAACCGTCCTTAGTTTGTTAATTAAAACATTCAGCTATTCTTTGGTCATAATGGAAAAGTTGTGCCTAGAAATACACCACGTTAAAGGTTTTAGTGTAGCTATTAATCAAATGGAATCTTGTGTTCCGGTTTACCTTCAAACTCAACTCTTATCAGATAGATTGCGCAATATATATTGGAAAACGTAGTGAAATGGTTTTGATTTGGATGTGAATATGATCCTTGTAGGTAATTTTTCATTGTGAGTTCATTTGATCTATCTCATCTTGCAGTTTCTCTAATTCCTCCAATACATTTAAAAATTTTTTACCAAATTTTGTAACTGTGTATTCAACCCTGGGAGGAATTTCGTTATAGCTCACGCGTTCCAAGATACCAAACTCTACGTTTTTACGGAGACATTCATTAAGCACTTTTGCGCTCAGACCCTCCACACTGCGTACCATCTCTCCTGGTCGATTTATTTCCAAAGCCAGCAAGCGGTAGACTGTAAGCGACCATTTACAGCCATAGATAGTCTCAACCATCCGGGCGCTTTGCTTTGGTGGCGCCTTTCTTAGGACTTTCTTTTTGTTTGGTTCCATAAATACTTACCAAAAAGTAACTAATACACCGAATTGTACCTACTTTTCATCAGGGCTTTGCTTTGCCTAGACTACTTGCACGCTATCTACATTATCTTATCGAGGAAAATTTGTGAACGAGACTATAGTTGAAGCTAAAGACAAAGATAGACGTGAGTTGGCCCTTGTTGTGGGAGGATCAAGTGGAATTGGGCTAGCTACTGCGGAGCAGCTGATAAAACAAGGGATAACGCCCATAATCGTTGGTAGTAAGGAAGCAAAGCTAAAAAAGGCAGAGGATTATCTATCTACCTATGGTGAAGTGAAAACGCTCCAGGCAGATCTTTACCAAGAAAAAGATGTCAGTGCTCTCATTGAGCTTATCGAGAAAGATGAAGCTCATTATCGATACTTGGTAAATGCTGCGGGTTATTTCAACCCCAAGCCATTTCTATTGCATGAAAATGATGACTATGACAGATATCTAGAAATCAATCGTTCGTTATTTTTTATTACCCAAGCTGTTGCGAAGAATATGATAAAGCATGGCTCTGGTAGTGTAGTTAATATTGGTTCTATGTGGGCCCAGCAAGCAATTAAAGCCACTCCATCTTCAGCATATTCAATGGCAAAGGCTGGGCTCCATGCCCTAACCCAGCATTTAGCCATGGAGCTTGCCGAGTACAACATAAGAGTTAATGCAGTCTCTCCAGCAGTCGTGAAAACACCAATTTATGAGAACTTTATTGATCCAAATGAAATAGATGAAGCACTATCCGGATTTGATTCTTTCCACCCCATTGGGAGAATTGGTGTGCCAAATGATGTTGCAAATGTTGTTAACTTCCTTCTAGGTGGAAACTCTAGTTGGGTTACCGGTGCAATTTGGGATGTAGATGGTGGTGTTATAGCTGGAAGAAACTAACAGATATCTATTAAGTTATTCTTTGTGAAGATAAAAAGCTCAAGTATGCCTAGTTAAATACTGTGGCCGAATCAGTTATAAGATTTGGCCACACTCTGACCTTTCTATCAGTAAGTTAATGAAAATCTTTTCTTAAGCAATAATATCGCCCAACTGGAAAGTACAAATGGTGCTGTTAATACAACGATGCCAGTATTGATAAAAGCCATTGCGATGGGCACGGTTAATGCACTCCCCACAAGTGGAGCAAGCCATTGCTTACTTCTACTTGTTAAGGCAATAGCACAAAGTGATGCATTGTAGCCAAAGATTCCGGCAAGAATGAGTGTTGTCGATAAAGATAGAAGCTCAGCCAATAATGTGGCAAATAGTCCACCAATGATGCCCCAAAGGGCATGTAGTTTATTGGAAATGAAAATCCCAAGCAAAAAACAAGCCCCCGTAATGGCATTATTTTGGAAGATAATCTGTCCTATACCTTCGAATATCCCCCAAGTTGAGATTTTCTCACTCATCGATGTTATAGCTGGCTCTAGATTGAGTGCCGGAGCCATGGCCCAGATAACCCATATCACCATAATGTATGGTGCGGTATAAGCTGGAAGAGGAAAGTGAATCATCATTAAGCGCATTATTAAAACGGTTAGAGCGCTTCCAGCAATAATTAAGAAAACGGTGAGTGACGAAGGTGCATATAAAGAGAATACGACTACACCAATCAATGCGCCATTGTACCCAAATAGCCCCTCTTCAATATCATTCACCGGGTAATGTTTAATCTGTGCAAAAATTGTTGAGGAGATAACACCAACTAGGACTCCAATAGCCATAGTGATGGAGTTAACTGCCACACCAAACAAAAACAAAGCTCCGCTCAATGCGTTCTTCTGAAGGATGACTTGGCTAATTCCTCTGAGTAGGCTGATAAAGAAACAACTGATCTTTGTGGATATCGATTTCTTCATAAGTCGCTCAATCTAATTCACCCCTTTGTACTCATTGACAATATAACGAATGAAATACTGAAACTTCTGTAGGTATTGGTAGTCGATACTCTTTCAGCAATTTGATTGTTTTAGATTTATTGGTTAGGTATTGTAAACGCATATTGATTTGCCTGACTGACTTCTTCAATAGGTACTGATCGCCATGGATCGACGTGATTTTTCTAAAGTTTTTTTGGGGGCTGCCATCGCATACACCCTGCCCCAGCCACTCTTTGCATTAGACGCTTTATCAAATAATACAGCGAAAGGTGTAGACGAGCTTCAACGTCTTGTACGTCATCGTATTCTTAAGCAGCATGGGGCACATGCCGCGGTTACAGGCACCCTGAAGCCCTCTGGTCGTCGCATCATTACCGTTCGGGATCCTGAAGCCAAGGATGACTACCAGCTAGGCGGTGATACCATTTTTGAAGTTGCCTCGTTAACTAAGATTTTTACCGCCCTGCTACTAGCTGTTGAAGTCGTACATAAGCGCGTAAGGCTCGACGACCCACTTCAGGATTACGTACCAGATGGAGTAAAGGCTCCAACTTTTAAAGGACGACAAATCACCCTCACCGACCTGGCTACACATGGTGCTGCATTGCCGCTTAGGCCCAACAACCTTGCTACATCGGTACCCGATGCGCCGAATAAATATGCAGGTTATTCCTTTGATCAGCTCTATGGCAGCTTACCAAGCTACCATCTACAAACTAGTCCAGGCTCTCAATTTAACTATTCAAACCTGGCTTTTGGACTTTTAGGTCAAGGCATTGCTTTGAAGTCAGGCCGCTCTTTTGCAGAGATACTGCGAGAGCGTGTAACAGAGCCACTAGGGTTGAGTGACACTACTTTAGAGGATGACCCGAGAAAGGCAGCACGACGCGCTCAAGGCCATGACTTTTACCTCAGCCCGATTGGCCCCACTAGTGATGGTGTGCTCGCTCCGGCTGGTGGTTTGCGCTCTACTGCCAACGATCTCCTCACTCTTCTCGACTTGTTCACCAACGGCCAGGGCCCTAAGGATTTGGTGGCTGCCTCGCGTTTGATGTTGTCGGTCGATAGGCCTGGAGGCAGTGATATCACTCGTATGGCCCTGGGTTGGCGCAGAACGACGACCCATGGAGAAACCTATTATTGGTCTAACGGCAGCAGCGATGGATCACGCACATTTATGGGCTTTAACCCAGCACGGAGAGCCGGTGTTGTTGCCTTGGCAGATGCTGCGAGTGGCGAAGGATTAGACGATATCGGCCACCATTTTTTGAACCCCCAGCAAACTGTATCTACTAAGATCGTCCCTACCCCAGATTTCATTACTTTACCTGAGAAAGTTCTTTTAAGGGGGATCGGACGCTATGAGCAGGCTAAGGACGATGTCATCGAGATTAGTCGTGGCTATACGGGCCTTATTGTTTCAGCGGGATACGGAGAGTTCGTCATTCGACCGCAATCATCCACACTATATGCATCTAAGATGGTACCAGGGCTAACTATCGAATTTGAAGGCGCTGATGTGGGCCCTGTCGTTTCGCTGATCCTCCGTCAAGATGACAAAACCTATATCTACAAGCGTCTACCTTAACGTGGAAGTCCAGAGAAGAGCTTAAACTCTTCTCTTTATTATTAAGAAGGCCCCTACCCACTCAACGTACAGTAAGAACACATAGTTTTATACTTCGTGATTGGGATGGAATTGACAAAAACGAATTACATAGCTGCCGGCGATCACAATTGTTAACATAATCCAACATTAGCAAAAGACAGCTCAAGTTTTTGTGGTTTCAGCGGGTCACGTGGGAAATAGTTGAAACCCCCAGCGCAAAATCATCTGGGCTCAATTTAGGGGGTAAGTTTATCTCTTAGAATGGGTAACTTGGTGTTTTCATTTTGATCTTAGAAATTTAATTAGATCAATACCTCCTTGTGAGATGCATGCTGAATCGATTGAATTTATTTATGTATACGCTTGGGGTTTCTCAATAAGTTTTGAGGGGTATTTCTGAGAGGTTTTTCCGCCTTTGTATTGATATTACTTGCAGAAATTCATTTCTCTACTAATTACATACCTTATCCCTACGTCGTTAAGGATGCTCAGAATTTACTCATTATTGGGGATTTTGATAATAATTTCGATACTAATTTTGGAGAGTTCATATGAAGATGTCCTACCGGTGGCTTAAATATACCCTCGCCACACTTGTCAGTTTCACAGCGGCTTCACAGATGGTAATTGCGGGCAATAAAGATAATCTAATTACTAATCCGGCGGCACTTGAAGCCATGGGTTTTGATAGCGCGGCGTCTAATGTATATGTAGCTGAAGGGCTTGACCCAGAAAGGCCATTTGATTTTCCCTTATATGCATCAGGTAATCCTGATTCCCAAGAGGGGCTATTCCCCACAGGGAGCACAGACTATTCACCAATTATGCCGAAGTCATTTATTGGGCGACAGGATACTACTGGGTCGGAATGGTTATATTCCGCAGGAGGTGGTACTGAGCTGAGCCGGCTTGGCACTGAGCGGTTTGCCGATGCCCAATTTTGGGATCTACCTAATGGTGGAACCTTGGAGTTTTTTCGGTGGTGGTGGTCTGATAATGACCCCAATTCTGCGATGGCAGCTATGCTATTTGAGGTTTGTCAACCGGCCTTCGGCGCTGGTGCAATAACATTCACACTTGTAGTCAATAGTACGAGCACTGATGCAGCTAATGGATCAACCGCAATTAACATCCCTAGCCGCCCGATTAATACACAAAGCTGTTATTACCTTGCAAGGGTAAGGTTTGATGCTGCTACCAACCTTCTAAGACTGCAAAAAGTTCGGCTCCAATTTATTCACCCATGAGATTGTTCAAACGCTAGTTGGTATTCTTATGTGAGGTCTCCTCTGTATGGACGAGGCCTTGCTCATACTCTTCATCACAAATGATTGTGGGTCTAAGGTATACCATATTTTTCAGCGAGGCGATCAATATCCGCTTGGGATCTAGAGTTCTTGGGACATTTGGCTCTAAACCAGGGGTTCAGATCGCTATCACTGCCAGCCGGTAAATCTTTCAGGTCAAAGCATTTATCACCGAGTTGAACAAAAGTGCCTGTCGCTGTTGTGTAGAGGGCATCTTTTGTTTGAAGCTGGCGAACTTTGTTGTTCTCTCGATCTAAAGCTCTCTTTAACCTCGGATCAAAAACCACCGCTTTGCTTTTTGCTCCAGATTCAGCGGGAACCGTTAAAGTAACGGCTTTTTGAGACGATAAGTTTTCGGGCTGAGTAGTATTTGCTAGGTCTCTATGTTCACTCGTTGTCACTCTACTCGGGGCTTCATGTTTTTGCTGAATTCCGGATGAGGGCGGTTTTGCAGTAGCTGAAGCTGCAGGCAATACTTCACTCTGCCCTACTTTCGGTTTTGTAGTGGTTACAGACCTTTTGGGCCTACCTGCACTGTCTGGGCTGTTTATTGGCGAGCTCGCAGTCGGTTTTTTATGGTTTAAGATAAACCTAATTGTAGATTGTTTGTTCACCTGATTATCTGGTGTCATGGACACTGGAATAGTCAATAAAGCCATGTGTAAATTGAGCGCTATCGCCAGGGAAACCCAAAGGCGCCATGAAATTGATGTTTCGTTATCTTTATATACTAAGGGGGGAGGCTGGAATTCCATCTGACTTAAATATCACTTCCGTAGAATGCCTCGGCAAGCACCCAAAAAGAAAAGATCTGACCTGTTGGCTTGCGAGGTTCCAGATCTGACTAGATTTCAGCCAAAAAGTTCTTTATAAGTAATCCCTCGGTTTCTATGACGAAGTCCAGTCCATGCTTTAAATATGAAGAGCTACCTAGATTACTAACATAAGTGACACACGTCTGCCCGCCAAAAAATCCAGCGGACTCAAGTAATTAAACGCCTTCCTTGGGCGAGTATTGATTCGGAACACTGGATCATCAATGCGTCTTTTGGGTATCTTGCTAATTTCTAAACTCGCAAGGAAAAAAAATCACTACTGAGGCGGTTGGCGCTTCATCATGACACTAAGAGCATGAGTGGTATTCAGACAGCGAAGTTCACTAAATTTTCAAAGAAAGGCTTGGTGCTACCAATGAAAAAGCGAAAACTGCCAGACCCAGTCAGAACTGGGATAAGTTCAATAATGCTTTCTTTTCAATGGGGGCAATCATAATAATCCCATGATGGTTGCGAAAAGCCACCCTTTCCCAAAATATCTGGCCTCCCCTTGTACATAGAGTAGACTTTCAGGATTTGCTGAAAAGCTACATATACATAGTCGGGAGACTTAATAAACCTATCTTCCCTGAGGCTCCAATAATACATGGCATCACTATTATAAATAGCAAAGTGGTAATTTCGTTTTCTTGCGCTGGCTAATCCACTTCCAACTTCCTGTGAAGGCAAGTATAACTTGAAGTATACAGCCTGCTTTATAACCTCCTTTAAATTTACATGTTTAAAGTTGGTGATAAAATATGCAGCCTCCGATCTTTTATGTGGAGCAATAATACAGTAGTTACCTATTCCCAGAAGTCGGTCCGCATCAGATTTTGCCCTGTTTGAGAAATCACTAGCAATAAACCAGTAAATCACTGTCGTTATTATGGTGGGGGTAATCAAAATAAGTAGAACGCTAAAAGCTATCGTGAGAAAAAATTCTGTATTGATCGTATTTGAAGCCATATAAGGCAACCTGCTGACCACACTGAAAAATTTAATAGTGAAGTATTTCGTTGTTATTTGGGGGGATTAAAAACAGGCTTGAATACTAAAGCTACCTGATGCTCCTGGCCGCTGTCTTTTAACGGAATGACTCCTGAAGTGACTCTTTCTCCATCCAGCGTCAGTGATTCGATCTCTCGCGGACAGCCACCGCAATTACTGATGTCGATCTCATAGCGACTGCTGCCAAAGCGCAGCGATAAGTGATAGTTATGCCAGGATTGCGGTAGGCAGGGTTCGATCACCAAGTGATTACCGTCGAGAATTTTTGCCCCAAGTAATGCCTCTAGTGCACTGCGATATAGCCAGCCGGACGCTCCGGAATACCACGTCCAGCCACCGCGCCCCACATGGGGGGCCACGCCGTAGACATCGCCGGCTAATACATAGGGCTCTGTGCGATAGCGCTTTACGCCTTCAAGGGTATCGGTGTGGGTAATTGGGTTTAACAAATTAAAGTAATGCCAAGCCCGCTCGCTCTGGCCGAGTCCGGCCGCGGCCCAGACGGCCCATGTGGCGGCGTGGGTGTATTGGCCACCGTTTTCACGAATTCCCGGTGGATAACCTTTGATATAGCCGGGGTCCTTCTTGGTTTTGTTAAACGGTGGCTTAAGCAACAGTATTTGCCGGGCGCACTCGTTTACCAGGTGCTGGTCGGCCGATTCCATCGCTTTACGGGATCGCTCAGTGGGTTCCTGCTGGGATAGCACCGACCAGGTTTGTGCAATCAGGTCGATTTTGCATTCATCGCTGTCCTTAGAACCAATCGGCGTGCCGTCATCGTAATAAGCGCGCCGATACCAGGCGCCGTCCCAGCCACCGTCTTCTGCCTGTTGACGGAAATTTTCTCCCAGCTGACGGTAATATTCCGCCAGTGCAGAATCGCCGATGTAGTCGCACAGGGGCGCCATATCCCGACAAACTCGCAGTAAAAACCAGCCCATCCATACACTCTCACCGCGGCCGGTGGTACTGATACGGCTGAAGCCGTCGTTCCAGTCGCCGTTGCCGATTACCGGTAGCCCGTGCGGTCCTACGGCGCCGGCGCGCTCAATTGCGCGGCAGCAGTGCTCGTAAAGAGACCCGGATTCATCGCTGCTTTCAAACTCGGCGTAGCGCTCATGCTCATCTTTGCCCAGTGGTGCCCCGGCAAGATAGCTGACCGGTTCATCCAGGATTTGGTAATCACCCGTGGTGCGAATGTATTGGGCTGTAACAAATGGCAGCCACAGTAAGTCGTCGGAGCAGCGGGTGCGTACACCGCGTAAGGGATTTTCATGCCACCAGTGCAGTACGTCTCCATCCTGGAACTGGCGTGAGGCAGTGCGCAAAATATGTTGGCGGGTCCAATCGGGATGGGTCCACAGCAGTGCCTGTACATCCTGAAGCTGATCACGGAAACCAAAGGCACCACTGGATTGATAGAAGCCGCTGCGGCCCCAGAGGCGGCAGGCCAGGGTTTGATAAGGTAGCCAGCGGTTTACCATCAGCTCGGTGGCCTTATCGGGCACTCGCACCTGAACAGAGCCCAGATAATTCTCCCAAAACTGTTCGAACTCGGCCTGGGAGTTTGCGGCTCTTTGTGGATCCCGGAATTCACCGGCCAAATCCAAAGCCTGGGCACGATCAATCCCCTCCCCCATCACAAAATAAATGTGTTGGGTTTCGCCGATAGCCAGATCAATGTGGACTTGATAAGCGGCGCAAGGGTCGCCGCCAGACTGCACCCTCCCCGAGAGGCCAATCCGAAACAGTGCCTCCGGTGCCTGTGGGCTCCCGGTACTGCCAATAAACTCATGCCGATCTGTGGTCAGACCGTGAGGTGGCAGGCTGGCAGTCAGGAAGGCGACACCGGGTTTGGCATCCGGGACAAAGGCGTTGCGGGCCAATAACGTATTGCTTTCTGGTATGAACTCACTGACTTGATGAGCCCAACTGTTGCCGCGGGTCAGTCCCATTACCCACTCCACGTAGTAGGTGGCCGTTAAGCGGCGAGGCCTGTTCCAGCCATTTTTCAATGTCAGCCGGCCAATTTTCACCGGAGCAGTGCGATCGACCGTAATACGCCAGGACTGCTCAAGGCCGTGGCTGTTATGGCGATACTCGGTGTAACCTGCCCCATGTCTTACCTGATAGTCGGTCTCGGCGGGCCGCGGGGCCGGGGTTGGAGACCAAACCTGAGCGCTCTCTTCATCGCGTAGGTAGAGGGTTTCACCACTGGGGTCGCGGACCGGATCGTTATTCCAGGCGGTCAGCCGGTGTTCACCACTGTTGCCGCTCCAGGTACAGCAGGAGCCCCCTTCGGATACCAGACAACCGAAGTTGGGATTAGCGATGATATTTCCCCAGGGTGCTGGAGGGCGCTGGCCCGGTTCTTCCGTCTTGCCTGCTTGTAGATGCAGGATGTACTCGCGCCCATCCGCTGAAAAACCACCCAGGCCATTATCAAATATAAGATCATTTGGGCGTTGCAGGGCTGGTGTTGGTAACTGGACATAACCTGCAGATTGCACCGGTACAAAAGGAGGCAGTGGCTGCATCTGAGCCTGTAGTGCGGTGGCACTATTCTCCAGCTGTGTGGCCACTGGCCCTGCTGAGGAATCGAGTAATATCCGTGCGGCAGCCAAAAGGCCTATACGATCAGACTCTGGCAGCTCCTGGCCTGGCACCATCACCACTGAGCCGTTTAGTTTGCGCATAGTACGACCGCGAATATCGGCGATCATCTCCTGTAACCTGTCGCGGGTCTGCTGGGAATAACCGGCGGAATCCTCATCGACAATAACCAGATCTATAGCCAGGCCGCGGCCGCTCCAGAGAGTGTGGGCTTGCAGAATGGGTTCTGCAAAATCAATGCCCTGCTCACTGCGCACCTGCAATAACAGGATTGGGTTATCTCCGGAGATGCCACGGCTCCACAGGCAACGCTGAATACGATGACTGCGGGCCAATACTCGGGAAGAGGCGCGCAGCCCGCCGGAGGGAGCTAGCACAGCGGAGAGCAATTCCATCATCCAGTAGACATCTGCCGCGGGGATACGCAGGTTGTGTAATTCCTGCTCAGACTGCATTCGCGCCAGGTCGTATACCCAACGTGCCTTGGGCCGCGAGCGATAAGAGCGCAACACAGCCAACAACTCCCGGCGTGACTTGCTGGCGCCAGTCAGGTAGATCACTTCGACTTCAGAATGAGGCGAAATAGAAATTTCTTGGGCTGAGGCAATTACCGGGTCTAATACAGGGCCAGTTGTTCCCGTGAAGCCTTCCAGGCCTCGTTGCAGAGCCAGAGGCCTTGCCGGGGACCCGCCGCGGCCGAGGAAACGTACCCGATCGGTTTCCCAGCCCAGCTGGTGACTTACATCGGCAGAAACCAATGCGCAGTGGGCCAGATAGATCGGTTTTTCCTCGCCGCTGCGAGGCCGCCTTCGATAGAGCATTACCTGCTCATCGGGCAGGTACTGGCTCTCCACAAACAGTTTGGCAAAGGCGGGATGACGCTGGTAATCGCGTTCTGGCGCTAGCACCACCTCGGCATAATCCGCCAGCAGCAGGTGGCGGCTGCGATTGCTCTCATTTTTGATTACCAGTCGGCGAGCTTCTAAGTCATGCTGGGAACTGAGGGCAATGTGTAAGCGGCAGAACAACTCCGCTTCACGGCGCTGAAACTCTACTTCCTGTGGTGAGAAGTTGGCCATACAGTGGCCGGCGTCTCCGCCACAGGGGGCCAGCCCCACAGAAAATAGTTCGCCGCTATCCAGATCGCGGACATAATTCCAGTGCCCGCCCTGGTGTTGGGTCGGATCTGGCTGCCAGCGTGTCAGGGCAAGATTGTGCCAATAGCTGCCACCTGAACCATCTGCTCCGAGCAGCAGGGTGTGGTGGCCGTTAGAGAGCAGGTTGTATTGCGGATAGGGTCTCCCCGGAAGAGCAGACCAGCTCTGCAGGGCTCCCTCGGCGTGGAAACTGCGCTGTAGCCCCGGCTGCTGCCAGGGTCTTAGGGCCGGCCGCGCGGTGGGCAGGCGCTCGTGCAGTAGTGGCGTCAGGCCGGCAATGCGCACATCGCTGTGGAAGCGTTGTTGCATTATGTCGTCGTGGAGGTAGTTATTAATGGCCAGCAGGATCATGCCCTGGTGGTGGCTCATATAGGAGCGCACAGTGCGTGCGCGTCGAGGTATAGCTTTGGCCGTACGGCCGTAGTCAATCGCTTCATACAAA
Source organism: Microbulbifer mixtoriginis (SeqCode) (assembly GCF_052467705.1). Classification (NCBI taxonomy): domain Bacteria; kingdom Pseudomonadati; phylum Pseudomonadota; class Gammaproteobacteria; order Cellvibrionales; family Microbulbiferaceae; genus Microbulbifer; species Microbulbifer mixtoriginis (SeqCode). The sequence continues at coordinate 2,694,090 of NZ_CP174322.1, read as the reverse complement.
CCGAACTGGCCGTAACCACCTTCGGCGCGAAGCTGGCGCAGGTTCTCCATAACCCCTGCGGCATCGAATGGTAGTGCCATCATGGAAGCATAAGGCGCTATAACCAGGCGTTCACCGAGGTCGCGACGAAAACCGATGCCGGGCACTCCAAAGGCACGGTATTGGTAGTGCAATTGGCTGTCCAGTTCGTAGTAACCGGATTCGGCGATACCCCAGGGCAGTTCGAAGCGGCCGGTAAACTTGCGATGCACTTCAATCGCATTGCGGCAGGCCCGCCCTATCAAACTGTGCTCTGGCGTTTCCATAAACAGCCGCGGCATTAAATACTCAAACAGGGTCGCACTCCAAGACATCAACACCACCCGGCGATGAAGGTGCCGAAATGGTCGCTCAAGGTGGCGCCAGTGGCGCGCCGGTACATCGCCTTTGGCAATAGCGAGGAAGCCGGTTAGGCGAGATTCTGAGGCGAGTAAATCGTAGTGGTTGGCGTCTAGTGCAGCATCGGTAATGTTGTAACCGATATGAAATAGGTGCTGATCGCGATCGTAGAGGAAGGCGAAATCCATCTCTTCCACCCAGTTGAGCGCCCTGGTGGAAAGGCTGGTAATGTCTCGGCAATAACTGGCGGCATTTTCCCGTGCGCTTTCCAGTGCGCTGTGCATTTTTTCACACCAAGAGGCGGCTTCTTCGTGCTCTTGTGGTTCTGCAGTGAGGTGTTTTTGCAGTTGCAGCAGTTGTTGTTCCGCAGCATCGCAAAAGTCTGGCATGGTCGATAGGGAAACTGGGATTTTCAAAGTGTCTGCGAGAGAGAGGTAAGCTTTTCTGACATGCTCCACACCCTCCCGGCAGACTTTGGGTGGTACCTGCATAAGTCGCAGCCAGGGTTCGAGCGCCTCCTGATAGCGCCTCGCGGCCACCGCATGGCGGTGCAATTCATCGAGCCATTGGCGTAGTCGACCGAGATCCTCTGCGCTGAAATTTTTTTCGTCACCCTCGATCAGCGCCAGCATCTGTTTCTGTAGCCAGGGTACATCTCTCTCATAGATATCGTCGATGGTTTGCCACCAGCGATTGTGCTCCGCGCCGGCTTGTAAACGTTGGCGAAACTGCGCTAGCTGCGCGTTGATCTCACGGATTTCGTTGGGGGCGGAGTCCGTATCGACCGGCTGCAGGGTTTCTGCCATGGCATCGAGGGTATCGGTGATCCCCAGTACCAGCTGGCGTCCACTCAGTGGTTCACTTTTCAGGGATTCCAGGCCGGAGGCCAGGGTTAGTAAGCTGCCGGCCAGGTTGCCGCTATCCACGGTGGAGACATAGCGGGGGTTGAGCGGGTGTAGTTCGCGGGTTTCGTACCAGTTGAGAAAGTGTCCGCGATAGCGCTCCAGTCCGCGCATACGGTCGAAGCTGTTGTTGAGTCGAGCTAATAGCAGGCTGAGATCAACGTAACCAAAGTCGTAGGCGCTGAGAATAGAGAGCAAGCCCAGCCCGATATTGGTGGGGGATGTACGCCGGGCCAGGACCGCCAGGGGTTCTTCCTGATAATTATCTGGCGGCAGCCAATGGTCATCAGGCCCCATAAAGTGTTCGAAGAAAAACCAGGTTCGCCGGCTTAGCAAACGCAACTCCCGCTTGTCCTCTTCTGTTAGAACTGATGGCTCCAGCTCTCGCGGTAAATTGATATGGTGAAGAAGTTGGGGTGCAAAGAGCCAGGCCAACAAAAACGGTGCTGCAGGTAAGAGACTGGCGGGAACCCAATAAGCCAAGCCTGCAGTTACCAATAGAGCGATCAGTGGGGAAACCCACATCGCACGCCAACTGCCAAACGCAGTCAGTGCACTGCTGACAGAGCGATTCACATGTGCCGCAGATGTCCATTGCAACAAATGGCGGTGGGAAACGCGCAGCCGATAGAGTGTGCGTACGATCGCATCCAACGCGTTAAGCGCTTGCACCGGGAGCAGAACCAGCGATAGCAGCCAGTGTAAAAAGCGCTGCTGTAGAACCGCCGGCCCTCCCCGGAAATGAAGATGGGCGCGGCTGGGATCAGCGATGCTGCGCCAGACCATTGATAGTAATTCCTGCCATACCGATGCGGAAGACAACAAAAGTAGCGCCGAAGTCCAAGCCCAGGCATGGCCCGGTAGCCAACCGCTCCAGGCCAGCAGAAAAAGTGCCAACAGGCAGGGGGCCTCCAGGCTGCGTCGCAGATTATCGACGATTTGCCAGCGCTGAATTGTCGGTAAAGGGTTGTCGACTTGTTCACCGCTATCGACCGGTACACGTTTGCCCAGCCAGGAGAGTATCTGCCAATCACCGCGAATCCAGCGGTGCGAGCGGCGCAGCATGGCGAAAACATTAGGCGGGTATTGTTCGTAAAAGACTGCATCCGACAGCAGCCCTACTCCACCGATGGCACCTTCGATTAAATCGTGGCTGAGGATGGCATTTTCTGGAAGATGCCCGGCCAGGGTCTGGGAGAAAACCTCCGGGTCGTAAATTCCTTTACCGGTAAATATCGCCTCGCCGAACAGGTCCTGGTAGGCATCCGAGACGGCGTGGGTGTAGAGGTCTACGGTGCGATCACCGGCAAAAATCTGGCTGAATAGGGTTCCATCAGAGCTAGCCGGGTCAGTTTCCACCCGGGGCTGTAAAAATCCATAACCTGCCACCACTCTCTGAGAGCTGCTGTTGACCACTGCGCGATTGAGTGGGTGCGCTATGGCACCAACGAGGCGTCGTGCGGTGTCTGGTGGCATCTGGCTGTCGGCATCGAGAGTGATGACATAGCGAATGCCTTGCAGTTGTTTGCGATCGCCAAAACAAGTGGTAAAACTGTGTTCCTCATTGCCAGACAATAGTTTGTTGAATTCGATTAATTTGCCGCGCTTGCGCTCCCAGCCCATCCAACAGTTTTCCAACGCATTCCAGCGGCGCTCACGGTGTAATAGTAAAAACGGTGATCTGCCCTCATCGACCCTGTGGCGTTCGTTCAGAGTTTCAATAGATGCTTTGGCGATTTCTAATAATGTTGTGTCCTCACTGGTACTTTGCGTATCCGCGTCTGCAAAATCACTTAAAACTGCGTAAACAAGATTCTCATCTCCGTTGTTGAGGAAATTGATTTCCAGACACTCGAGAATCCTTTGCATATCCTCCGCATCGGCAAACAGTACCGGCATAACCACAACCGTGCGGTATTCACTGGATATGCCCTTATCAAAATCCAGTTTTGCTAGCAGGCGCGGGGGCAAGCAGTGGGTAATCAAGCCGTTAACCAGAGCCAGGGCCATACCGACCACTGGCACTACGGTAACCAGCAGTACCAATAACGTCAAAATGATAGAAGCACCGCTCCAGAGTAGATAAACAGCCAGGGCAAGTAGCGGTGGAATCGAGAAAAGAGCCAATCCGGAAAAGAATACCCTGGATGCCTTGTGCAATAGCTGCCAATGAAGGCGCTGCAGAAAGCCTGGGCGATATTCCAGTAGGATTTCCAGCTGTGGACGCCCTTCATCTATCAGGTAGTATCCCACATGCCGGGTGGGCTTATCGGTTTCCTGTACGTCGCTCAGTTCCACCACGCACTGGGCAACCTGCTGCTCGGTTTTGCCACTGCCGCGCGCCAGCTTTTCTATCACATCCCGGTATCTATCGCGGGTTTCAAAATCCATTCGGCGGTAGGCGTCTGCAGGGTCTTTGCGCAATATATTTTCTACACGACTGAGGGACTCAACAAAATCCCGCCAGTTACAACTGCGCAGTTCTCGCAGGCTAATGATACCGCTGGCAATGCCAACGCTGAGTTCCTCTTCTGTAGCGGTATGTCCTCCCAGGACATCCTCGGCCAGCTGCGCCAAGTGCTCCAATAGGCAAAGGCGTAAAAGTGCGGGCAGTGCCCAGAGTTCGCCGGTGGTTAAAACAGCATCCTCCTGGTAGTGCTCAACCAACAGGTGAATGGATTGAATATCTACGGGTTGGGAGAAGTCGGTGATCAATGCATCGGCAAGGACATGCAAACGCAGGTCGACACTGCCGTCTTCGGCAGAAACTTGTGGCAACTGCTTTAAGTAGTTCACCGGCAGGGACTCACATACCAACTGCAGGGCTTCCTGGACCACATGGCGGTTATCTAGTAGCCACTCTTCACTGCGAGTACTTTTTTCGCCCGCCTCTACCCGAGTGGCGAGATGCCGATAGATTTTCTCGAAATGTTTTTCTAACTGACGCAAGTGCAGTCGCAAGCGGTAGCCACCACCGGTACCGACAGGGCTTGCGTGCTGCTTGGCCAGCGCGGCTATGTCTTCCAGGCGCTGCTGTTCATTATCCCGGTTCGAATTGTTACCAATCCCGTGGGCGGTACTCCCAGATTGAGTACCGCTTTGCTCGGACTTTGCATGTACAAAGAACTTGTACCCCTGGCGAGCGCCCTGCTTTTTCCAAAACCGCAATTTCATCGATGCGCTTCATTTCTTACCGGAAGAGTTGAGTGGCGAATTTGGCAGGCTATGTTGTCAGCGCGCAGAGCCTGTAATTGGGATTCCTGCAAATCCTGGAATACCAGAACCGGCAGGTTACTGTGGGATATAACGGAGTGGCAGACGGTACCCGTTACGTGTTGCTCACCGGTTTGCCAGTCGTGCGCGCTCATGGCAATCAGATCGACATCCTCTTCCGCAGCAGTGGCATAAATACACTCGGCGACATTCTGTGCAACCAGCAGCAAGGGCCGCACTTTGATGCCGTTTTCCAATTGGCGAGCCATCTCCTCCAAGTAGACTTCACCCGCGCGTCGATTGCATTCGACAAACTTTTCCCGTGTGGCGTGTTCTTCGCGGGTGATCGGCATTTTGCGGGGCATATCTGGCACAGCAATCACTTGCAGCAGAATCATTTCCATTTCTTGCCCACGCATCATTGATGCCGCCTGGCAAGCAACCCACTCGGAATGAGAGGAACCATCCATCGAGACCAGAATACGGCGGTAAGCCATGTTTTCCTGGGCTGGAGGTTTTAAACCCGGATGCACTATGATGAAGGACCGCCCAGAGCCACTAAAAATCTTTTGGGCGGTGCTGCCAAAGTCGAAACGGCTGACGCCACCCTTGCCGTATGCAGTGAGTACAATCAGATCGATATCGACCTCATCGCAGTACTCTACAATCTGCTCTGCTGGGCGCCCCTCCACCACAGACTGGCTTACAGTAATACCCTGCTCTGAAATGGGCTCAGCCAAACGGTTGAGGTAGCTACGCAGCTCTACTCTGCGCAGCCGCCAGTCCACCGGATCTATGCTCTGCTCTTCAGAATTTTGTACATGAAGAAGGTGAATTTTTGCACCACTGTTCTGGGCCAGCATAACTCCATGGGCGATGGCCTCTTCAGCGATAGCTGAGCCATCAAGAGGAAGTAGGATTTGTTTAAACGGCATCTCATTACTCCCTACCGGGGCCCGGCCTGGATCTTCACTAAATGTCATAAGGTTTTATGGCGGAAAGTTTTACTTGCTCGCTACACTGCTGTTCCGGGTTTTAACCTTGTGTTAAACGCGATCCCTGAAAAGCTCTCTAGCACGGTTAAGCTCAAGAGTATTGCAAAGTGTCTATGACGGTGTTGCCCCTGCTGCCAACCTGCAAAAATGTGCTCTATGTCACTGAAAGTTTCAGCTTTGGTAGAGCTGCGCTGGCTTTCAACACACATTGAGAGCATCTGATCACTAGTAATAAGAATAAACCCATAAAGAGGCAGCAAATTGTGAGCCAATTAAAGCGGGGCTTAGGCTGTAGGGTTGGTCAGGCTGAGAACAGATCAAGGTACGGAATTAAGAATTTTCCCTGGCAGTGGAGCTTTGTGTCTGGCGGGAAAGGCGTATCCGCATCTGTTTTTCGATCTCGATAATGGCAAACAGCGCCACGCCAATCGCAACAATCAGAATGCCATCAAAAAGTGGCACTGCCTCAGTAGCAAAGACTTCCTGCAGGAGTGGGACATAGGTAATGGCAAATTGCCCCAAAGTGACCATGATGACTGCCATCCACACCACTTTGGTGCCGCGCACTGCCTTCCAGGTGAGAGAGGTGCCATACATATTGCGAATAAAAAACAGGTGGAAAATTTCCATTACCACCAATGTATTCATGGCCATGGTTCGCGCCAATTCCAATGAGTAGTGCTGCTGAATGGCGTAGGTATATATTCCGAATACGCCACACAGGAATAAGGTGCTAACTAATGTGATATGCCATACCAGTACACTGGTAAGGAGCGGTTGGTCGCGCAACCGTGGTGGGCGGTGCATAGTATTTTCTTCTGTGGGCTCAAAGGCGAGCGCAATACCGAGCGTAACAGCGGTAATCAGGTTTACCCAAAGTATTTGGATCGGTGTTATCGGCAGTACCATGCCAAAGAGCAGCGCCACAATAATGGTTGAGGCTTCCCCTGCGTTGGTGGGCAGCGTCCAGCTAATCACTTTCTTTATATTGTCATAAACCGTGCGCCCCTCACGGACCGCAGCGCCGATGGAAGCGAAATTATCATCGGCTAGAACCAGCTCGGAGGCCTCTTTGGCTGCCTCTGTCCCCCCCCGGCCCATGGCAATACCCACATCGGCGCGTTTTAAAGCGGGGGCATCGTTTACGCCATCGCCAGTCATTGCCACAGTCATATCGTGGGCCTGCAATGCGGTTACCAGCCGCAATTTATGCTCAGGCCTGTTGCGGGCGAAGATATCCACCTTCAGGACTTCTGCCGCTAATGCCGCGTCATTCAGGTTGTCGATGTCCACTCCCGTTAGGGCTTTGTTAGGCCGCTGCAAGCCTATCTGTTGACCGATGGCTTTTGCGGTCGCGACATGATCGCCGGTAATCATCTTCACTCGAATACCCGCGCCCCTACACTCCGCAACTGAGGTTATAGCTTCCTGACGGGGTGGATCGATCAATCCCACCAAGCCTAGAAGAGTCATAGTTCCCTTTACGTCTGAGTGCTCCAGCACCGTGTGCTCTGGCTTTACCTCTTTTGTGGCGAGCGCCAAGACACGCTGTCCCAATGCCGCCACCTCCTCGGTCTTTTGTCGCCAGTAAGTCTCCATCAGCGGTTCGCAGCCTCCATCCTCGCTGCGATAGGTTTTGCACATTGCCAAAACCTGTTCCGGCGCCCCTTTAACGGCGATCAGTGCATGGTTCTCATGGTTGTGGTTTAGGCTGGCCATATACTTATGCTGGGCATCAAAGGGGATAATATCGGTACGGGTCCACTGCTTGCGCACCTCCCCGCTATTCATTCCCGCCTTTGCTGCGAAGGCCAGTAAGGCCCCCTCCATGGGATCACCCTCGGCGAGCCAGTTGCCATCCTCTTTTCTGAGCTCGGCGTCATTACAAAGAACCGCGACACGGGCTAACTCCTGCAGTGGGTTTGGGGCTGACATCGCTACCGGCGCGCCGCCGAGCATGACTTCACCCCGCGGTTCATAGCCTTCGCCCTCTACTTCATAGCGTTGTGCGCCTGTAACTACTGTGGCGACGCACATCTCGTTGCGGGTGAGCGTCCCAGTTTTATCGGTACAGATTACCGATACTGATCCCAGGGTTTCGATAGCCGGCAGGCGCCGGACAATGGCGTTGCGCCGCGCCATCGCCTGGGCCCCGACCGCTAATGTGATGGTTAGAACTGCCGGTAAGCCCGCGGGAATGGCCGCTACCGAAAGCCCAACAATGGCCATAAACAGTTCATTAAAATTGTGCTGCAATACAAACAGCCCAAAGGCGAAGATCAACGCAGCAACGGCCAGAATAAAAAGGGCCAGCCATTTGGCGAAGAAACCCATCTGTTCAACCAACGGAGTGGTTAAAGTTTCAACACTGGCGAGCATGCCACTGATATGACCGATCTCAGTCTCTGCTGCGGTGGCCACTACTACCCCCACTCCCTGCCCATTGGTGACAGTGGTTCCGCTATAGGCTAAGCAACTACGGTCCCCCAAGGGGGTATCGGTGTTAACCGGATCGGTATGTTTTTCTACCGGGATGGATTCCCCGGTCAGGATGGCCTCTTGTACCTGCAGACCGTGGGTTTTTAACAGCCGCAAATCGGCAGGCACTTTGTCACCAGCCTCAATGAGCACAATATCGCCGGGTACCAGTTTCTCTCCCTCCACAGTGAGCCGCTGATTGCTGCGGAGGACTGCGGCGCGTGGAGCCAGCATATGGCGGATAGCATCCATGGCCCTTTCCGCTTTACCCTCCTGAGCAAAGCCGATAATCGCATTGACGATAACCACCGCCAGGATGACCCCGGTATCTACCCAGTGTTGTAGTAGGCCTGTGATAAGCGCCGCCCCGAGCAGGACGTAGATCAGGAGGTTGTTGAAATGGGAGAAGAAGCGCCGCAGAAACCCTTTGCGAGCTGGTGCTGGCAGGCAGTTAGGCCCGTAGGTTCGCAGTCTTAGTGCAGCTTCCTCCTCACTGATTCCGGCCATACTGGTCTTCAGCTCGGAGAACACCGCATCTGGGGACATTGAGTGCCAGTTTTTCTCAGGCCTTGTCTGAAGCACGGTTCACCTTTATCGGATTACCTTTCACAGTTTTCGACTGAGCTTAGCAATGAATAGTCATGCGTTTAGACTGGGAAGCTTAGTAAAAATGAAGCCAGCCGCTTGCTGTGACAAAACGCCACTGCCAACTAATCGCGCTCTAGCACTTAGTTTAATCAGAACCTTACCCGAAACTGCGGGGCGGGAATCAGGGCAATGCATGACATTAAAATGAACAATGCCAGGGAGGTTGAGGCTGCTATCAATGTTTCCGCAGGATGTTTATAAATGCTATTGGCTAACAAATTCTTGGCAACTGTTCTCCTGGCAAGCGCTGTAACAGGCGATCACATCCCAGGCTGTTTTTTAGAATAACCTGGGCACTGGGCTTGCCAGTGACTTTTCCAATAATTGCACAGGATGCCCCTACCCGTTCCTCTCTTAGGATAGCGCTGGCCTGATCAGCGCACTCTGCGGGAATAAATGCAACGAAACGCCCCTCGTTGGCCACGTAAAGGGGGTCTAGGCCCAGCATTTCACAGGCTCCGTAGACTGATTCGCAGACTGGGATCTGCGCTTCATCCAGTTCGAAGGCCTGCCCACTGGTTTCGGCCAGTTCCACCAGGGCCGTCGCGAGACCACCGCGAGTGAGATCCCGCAAACAGTGAAGCGGAATACCGCCCTGCAGCAATGCTGAAATTGCAGCATTGAGCGGGGCGCAGTCACTGGTGAGTGCAGTTTCGAATTCCAATCCCTCACGGCTTGCCATAACGGTAATGCCGTGTCGGCCAATATCCCCGGACAATAGAATTCTGTCACCTGGGCGGATATAACTGGGTTCTATTGGGTGATTACTCAGTAAGCTACCCACTCCACTGGTATTGATATAGATACCATCGCCCTTGCCTCTCTCCACGACCTTGGTGTCCCCGGTAACCAGCTTTATACCGGTTTCCTCGGCTGCGGCAGCCATGGATTGCAGCACTCTTTTTAATGTGTTGAACGGCAACCCTTCTTCCAGTATCAAGCTGCAACTCAAGAATTTTGCCTCGGCACCGCCCATGGCCAAGTCATTGACGGTTCCGTAAACGGCCAATTTGCCGATATCCCCACCGGGGAAAAACAAAGGGGTAATTACGAATGAGTCGGTGGTGAATACCAGGCGATCAGAATCCCAAGGCAAGGTAGCGCTGTCGTGGGCCTGGTCGATCCAGGTGTTTTTGAACAGAGGTTGGATAAACTCCTTCAGAAGTTGCTGGGTCATCTCGCCACCACTGCCATGCCCCAGGCGGATACTGTCCTTATTGGTTGTTGGGAGAGGACATTGAAGATTCACGGGTTTTTACCTGTTGGCTATAGCGGTGGTAGGCGGAGCAGGCACCCTCGGAGGAAACCATGGGGGCGCCCAGGGGGTGGTCTGGGCGGCAGGTTGTGCCGAAATGGGGACAGTCGCCGGGCTTTTTGAGGCCGAGCATAATGGCACCACTCATACACTGGTGTTGCTCCCGGGGTTTGATCTCTGGCAATGCAAATTTCTTTGTTGCATCGAGATCTGAAAACTCTTCAGCAAGTGCCAAGCCACTCGCTGGAATTTCACCCAGGCCCCGCCAACACTGAGCAGAAACGCTAAATACATTGTTCAGTAACACTTGTGCCGGGCGGTTGCCGGTTCGCTCTACCGCTCTTAGATACTGGTTTTCCACCTGATAACTGCCCTGCTCTAATTGGCGCAGGCACATCAACAAACCTTCAAGAATATCCAGGGGTTCAAAGCCGGTAACGACAATCGGCACCTGATACTTTTCGGCAAGGGGCAGATAGCTTTCGTAACCAGTAATTGAGCACACATGGCCAGCGGCAAGAAATCCCTGCACACGTGTATCCTTGGCGGCGCATATAGACGCGATGGCAGGTGTCACCAAAAACTGGGAAACCAACAGGGAAAAATTCTTAAGCGACTTTTGTTTGGCTTGGGTGGCAGCCATGGCATTCGCGGCTGCGGTTGTTTCAAATCCTACGGCAAAAAAGACCACCTGCTTTGTTGGGTGGTCCTCGGCAATCTTCACCGCCTGTAGGGGGGAATAGATAATGCGAATGTCGCCACCATTGGCTTTCACATCGAGCAGGCTGTGTTCTGACCCGGGTACTCGCAACATATCGCCAAAGGAACAGAAAATCACTCCCGGTAATGCAGCGATGGCAATGGCCCGATCAATGGTCTCCAGGGGGGTCACACAAACCGGGCAGCCCGGTCCATGAACCAACTCTATTGCTTGCGGTAGTAACTGGTCGAGGCGATTCTTAACGATGGCGTGAGTCTGCCCACCGCACACTTCCATAATCGTCCAGGGGCGCGTGGTTTCTTTGCGAATTTCTGTGGCTATCTTTTGGATAGTTTCGCTCTGGCGGTATTCATCGACAAATTTCACGGCATCACTCCTGGCCGCTCGGCCCGCTCAGGGATTCCAGGTCGCGAAAAACACGTTCGGCTTCTTCTTCCCGTATCTGACTGATGGCGATACCCACATGGACTACCACATAATCGCCAACGCCGGCATCTGGCACCAGGGATAAGTTGACTTGCCGGGCTATGCCGCCAAAACGTACCTTGCCCAGGCGTTCCAGGGGGGAATTGTCTGTGATCTCTTCAATAAGGCCGGGAATACCTAAGCACATGCCCACTTAGTCCCCCGCAGATTGTCCGGCTGCAGCCATGCAGTGGGCATAGTGAAGTTGCCCAAGAGCAATACCGCCATCATTGGGGGGGACCTGGCTGTGGCAATGCACGGTAAATTCCCGCTCACGCAGCAGTGTCGCGGTGCGTTCCGTTAGTCTTCGGTTTTGGAAAACACCGCCGGAGAGAAAGACCTGACGCTCCCCGATCTCACTGACCACTGCCAGAATCATATTTGCCAAGGTATTGTGGAAAGCCGCAGCCCGTTGCGGCAGCGACTTACCTTCATCGTGTATCAAGGCGCTAATACAGGGGGCCCAGTCCAGCTCCCACTTGCTTTGACGCTGATACAGGTCGAATGGATAGCTGTCACTACTCTGAATTCCTCGGGCACTATGTTCCAGCACCATGGCGGCCTGCCCCTCATAGCTCGACTGGCTACACAGCCCCAATAGTGCGGCCACAGCATCAAACAGGCGCCCGGCACTGCTGCATAGAGGGCTGTTGACCTCACCTTCCAGCATGGTGACCAAGTTACGGCGTTCACTGCGGGTAAAGCAGCGCTTGAGCAGCTGGTGTTGCAGTGCCATGTATCCGGAAATTTCATATAGCAGGCCCGCCGCAGCCCGCCGTGGTTCGCGCACGGCTTTTTCCCCGCCTGGCAGGGGAAATGTGCGCAGGCTGGCGACGTGTTCCACTTGCGATTTACCGTCCCAGAGGAGGAACTCCCCGCCCCTCACTATGCCGCTGCTGTCATAGCCAGTGCCGTCCCAGCAGACGCCGAGTGCGGCACCACTATGACAGTGTTCGGCCATACAGGAAAACAGATGGGCAACATGGTGTTGTACCCCCAAGCGTGGTGCCTGCTGTTGCATTGCCCAGCGGTGAGAGCTATAGCCTGGGTGCTGGTCGTGGATCAGCGTTTGTGGTCGGCGCTGTTGTAAGCCAGTGAGGTCCGCAATTGTGCGGTCAAAGTGCTCAATTGCGGTGGCGCTACTCAGATCACCAATATGTTGACTCTGATAAATCCAACCATTGTGGGACAGCGCCACGGAATTTTTTAAATCTGCCCCCAGGGCTAAATAGGATTGGGTGAGTGCCTGTTGTGACAGTTTTGCCTGGGTAATGGGTAGTGGGGCATAGCCGCGAGCACGGCGTAACATCAAGGGACGGTCTTCTACTACCCGCAGTACCGAGTCATCCAGTGGCCTCACTATGCGGCGGTTATGCAGTAAAAAAAAATCGGCAATTTTGCCAAGGCGCCGCAAAGCCTCCGTATTTTCAATGCAAATTGGCTCTTCAGCCAAATTGCCGCTGGTGGCGACAAGGGGGGCCGCATACTCTTCGGCAAGGAGTAGATGCAGTGGTGAGGCTGGCAACATCACCCCCAGATCTGGTGAACCCAGCGCTACCAGCTCGTGTACCCTGGCATTCGCTTCCGGTTTTGCTTCCAGTAGTACGATGGGGCGTGCCGGTGAAGTAAGCAGTTTTGCCTCCAACTCAGAAATCCGGCAATCACGTCGTGCTGCTGACAAAGAGCTATACAACAGGGCAAAAGGTTTGTGTGGGCGCTGCTTGCGTTTGCGTAATGTCTGTAATGCCTGGCTATTGCCGGCATCTACCAATAGTTGGAACCCCCCTACACCTTTCAGTGCAACGACTTTTCCACTGGCCAGGTTGGCGAACGTCTCATTCAAGGCTGCCAGGCCGGTGAGAAGCACCTTGCCTTTGCTATCACAGAGCTGCAGCTGTGGGCCACATTCTGGACAGGCATTGGGTTCGGCGTGAAAACGGCGGTCTTCGGGATTGGTGTATTCGGCTTGGCATTTGGCGCATTGAGGAAACTGATCCATTGCAGTGTTGGCGCGATCATAGGGCATCTTATCAATGATGCTAAAGCGCGGGCCGCAGTGCGTGCAGTTGATGAATGGGTATTTGTGCCTGCGGTTACGGGAATCCTGCAATTCGGCCTGGCAGGAGTTACAGGGAGCTATATCTGGCAGCACCAGGGTAGATTGTGCGGCGGCAACGGTGCTTTCTCGAATCTGAAAATCGCTGTCACCCTCGGCAGGAATTACCTCACTATCAATACTGAGTATCAGGCTGTGCGGCGGCTTTTCCAGAGGCAAACGCTGCAGGAATTTCTCGATGCCTGTGCTTTTTCCCTCAACCTCCAACTGTAATCCACCACTATGGTTGGCAACCCAGCCGGTCAGTTGGCAATCCCGCGCCAAGCGATAAATATAGGGTCGAAACCCTACGCCCTGTACCAGGCCTTTAATCGCTAGCCGGCGACGCTCATTGTCCATCACTGGCCTCAAATTGCAGATTTTCCAGGATAATGTCCTGGGCTTCGGCGTGGTGAATATCAGTGAGCTCTTCAATTTCCAGTTGCAATCCCTCTAGGCTGGTTCCGAAGGTTGCCTGTTCGAAGTGTTCCCGTAGATGTGGGGCGGATATATGAGCCAGGGCACCTAGGCGCAGCTTGGCACCCACTACCCTGGCGCCTTCGTTCTCGGCAAGCTGCTGTATTTTTTCGATCAGATTGCTGATCAAGGACTGTTCATGCATCACTGGTCTCCATTATCAGCTTTGTCCGTTATCGCCTTGTAGAAACGCAAGTAGCTCCTGCTCGGCACGCTCCGCGCCTAACTTCACTGCGGCAGTGAGACGATCACAGGAGCTGATGTTCTCGGCACAGATGGAAAAAATTTCCAGCCTGCGGGGCAATGCCCCCAGCACTCTGCCCAAGTCGATCGCTTCTCTGAGGTTAAAACCGTGGCTGGAGGTCGTGCAGTTACTGGGCGCGATAATATCGGCCAGGCCATCGGCTCGGATTAGTTCGCCCGATTTTTGCTCATCGGACAAAATCGCATCTACCAGGCAAACCTGACGATCTTTCCAATGCCCCACAAGGGTTACCATGTCATTGCCGCTCTCCAGAAAATCTGCGCTTCCTTTTAATTGGCTGCGCAGCTTGTCGAGCAGATAGGGCCCCACACCATCGTCTCCCCGGAAGCGATTGCCAAGGCTGACCAGCAGCCAGCGCTCAGGAGATTCTTTTTGGCTCATGTTGCAAATGTAGCTGCAGGAAATGGGTTGAGCAGGAAATACAGGGGTCATAATTGCGAATGGCGCGCTCACATAAACCCTGTAATTGTTGCTCGGGCAGGTGCATGAATTTTGGCAGCATCAGGCGTAGATCATCTTCGATAGTTTTTTGATTTTGAGAGGTGGGAGCGACGATCTTGGCAAAAGTAATTTTGCCTTGCTCATTCATGGCGTAGCGGTGATAGAGCAGTCCGCGAGGGGCCTCGGTAGCGGCACAGCCACTAGCCTCTCTGGGTTCTACAGCCAGGTAGGGCTTATCGGGGGGTTGAAACGCATCGATGAGGCGCACTGCTTCCTCCAGGGCGTAGAGTACTTCCAGGCAGCGCACCACAATACTTTTGAAGGGATTATTGCAGGGGGCTCGGAAACCCAACGCCTCGGCAAGGCTTCTCACTTCTCCTGAGAGTTGGGAGTAGTTGAGGTTGTAGCGCGCCATGGGCCCGACAAGGTAGGCGCCCCGCTCGATCAATAGACTGTGCAATGCCGTACTGTGCGGTACCTGCTGTTCGCGAAAATGTTTTTCGTAGTCCTTTACCGAAATATCCAGCCCGCGATTGGAAACAATACGCCCCTCATTCATGGGGTATTCACTGGGGTTGGACAGGGCGACGCATTCATAGGACTGCTCACAATGGGGAAATGGAAGACCCGCCGCCCAACGCGCCATGAGTTCTGCCAGATTGTGGGCTTCTAACAATTGGGGGCGCAGTGCTTGAAAGGACTCCAGGCTGGGCACTCGATAAAAGCCCCCTACGCGCACGTTGATTGGGTGGACCTCCCTACCCCCAAGCAGACGCACCAGCGCATTTCCAGTTTTCTTGATTTCCAACGCCCGTTGTACAACCTCTGGGTGGTCTTTGGCCATGGCCACGGCATTGGGATAGCCGAGAAAGTCCGGTGCATGCAACATGCTGATATGCAGCATATGGCTTTCGATCCACTCTCCACAGTAGAGCAAGCGGCGCAAATTTCTCAAGGGTTCTGTAGGAAACAGACCCAGCGCGTTCTCCATGGCGTGCAGCGCGCTCATTTGATAGGCCACTGGGCAAATGCCGCAAATACGGGCGGTGATATCTGGTGCTTCGGTGTAATCGCGCCCCCGCAAAAAGGCTTCAAAGAAGCGTGGGGGTTCAAAGATCTTTAATTGTACTTCGTGCACACCATGATCGTCGTAGCGTATATAGAGCGCACCCTCGCCTTCAACGCGTGCCAAATAATCGACTTTGATGGTTTTACTTTTACCGGCCATTAGTTGCTCTACCCGTTAGGATTTTCCCTTTTGGCGATGCTCTCTATCTTGACTAATTTCTTTAAAATGAGGTGATAAACCATTGAAATTACGTAGATTTTCAATGACAGTTGATCTGTCTGCTCCTAAATTTTGTTCCCACCAGTGACACAGGGATTCACCATTAGGGTTCTCCTTCGGGCCATAGCAGGCATAGCAACCGCGGTTGTAACTAGGGCAAAGCGCGCCACAACCAGCATGGGTTACCGGCCCCATGCAGGGGGTGCCATGGGCCACCCACACACAGACATTGTTCTTAAGTTTGCATTCGATACACACTGAATGGCTGGAAACCTGAGGTGCACGAGAGTTCAGGAAAGCACTGATGACCTCTAACAGTTGCAGTTTGTTGATCGGGCAGCCCTGCAGCTCGAAGTCCACCGGCACATGGGCGGCAATGGGGGTGGACTCTTTTAGGGTATGGATATAAGAGGGCTCGGCGTAAACCACAGAAGTAAACTCGACGACATCGGCAAAATTGCGCAGTGCCTGGATACCGCCGGCAGTGGCACAGGCGCCAATACTTACCAGGAACTTTGACTGACGCCGCACCTCCTGAATTCTCAACAGGTCGGCGGGTGTCGTAATGGAGCCCTCCACCAGGGAGATATCGTAGGGCCCCTCCTCCACCTTACTGGAGGCCTCCATAAAATAGGCGATCTCCACTTCCTGCCCCAACAGCAACAGCTCATCCTCACAGTCCAACAAGCTGAGTTGGCAGCCATCACAGGAGGTGAATTTCCAGACCGCCAGTTTGGGTTTGTGGGGCTGCCGGCTTATAAGCTGCGAATCTGCAGCCATGGGCGAATATCCTCATAGCAAAAAACAGGACCATCCTTACAAATAAAGTTTGGACCCCACTGGCAGTGTCCGCAGAGACCGATGGCGCATTTCATATTGCGCTCCATCGAAAGATAGATAGAGGACTCTGGCACACCTTTGCGTATCAGAACCTGGATACAAAAGCGCATCATAATTTCAGGGCCGCACAGAAACGCCACCGAGTTGGCGCCATCTATTTGTGTGGCCTGCAGAGGATCGGTAATCACACCAATATGCCCAGGCCAGGAGCCATCACCGTGATCTACCGAAGTCTCAAGCTCGAGCTGGGTGCTCCACTGAGCGAGCTCCTCTCTATATAGCAATTCACTTGGGCGCCTGGCACCATAAAAGAGACGCACCTCGCGTGCGGTAAGTCGCTCCCGCCGCGCCGCATAGATTACTGGGCGCAACGGCGCCAGTCCGAGACCGCCGGCAATAATCAAAAGATCTTTGCCAGCGGCAGTATCTAGAGGCCAACCGATGCCGAAAGGCCCCCTTACACCTAAAGTGTCTCCCTCCTGTAGGCGCTCTAGGGCCCGGGTGACATTCCCCTGGGCGCGAATGGTATGGATGAGCTTGCCGTCCCCGCTCCCCAGTCCACTAAAGGAAATGGCGGATTCTCCGGTACCAAAGGCGTACAACATATTGAACTGACCGGGAGCAAAATTCATCGGTGGCTTATGCCGCCTACCGTTCTTAGCTTCCAGCTGTAATGTGAAAGTCCCCGGATATTCCACGCGCCGCTGGCACACCCGGTAAACGGAGGGGATCATGTTGGGTGGCCCTGGTGATCTGGGCCGTAAATATCCAGCAACTGAATACGTGCGGACTGCAGCCGTTCAGTAGCAATTCGCGCAAAGCGCTTCATCAGCTCAAAACCCAGTTTAGGTTCCTGTTCGCATTTATTGCGCAAGCATTCCCCGCCCAGGCGCAGGCTGCGAACATCTTCCATGGCGCGGGCATCAAAAGCAGAGATATAGGGAGGAAACAGCCAGGACCACCCGAAAATATCACCGCCATGGAGTGTGAGCAGGCACAGAGGGCCGCGATTTGGTACAAAAGTCTCTACTGCTACCCGGCCACTGCGAATCAGGAAAAAGTGGTTTGCCTGACTATTTTCCCGCGCCAGGTAGTCGCCCTTGTGATAAATACAGTTCTCACCGCAGGAAGCCAGAAACTGCAGATCACTCTCTGCCAAACCTTGAAAGAAAGGATGCTCGTGAAGAAGATCGGCAATGGTCTTCATGGTGACTCCTGGCTGGGCGTCTGTTTTTGATCCAGGGCTCGGATATTTCGGACCTCTTCGGTGAGGTCGATACCCACAGGGCACCAGGTGATGCAGCGACCACAGCCCACGCAACCAGAGCTGTCAAATTGGTCGTGCCAGCTGGCCAGTTTGTGAGTCATCCATTGCCGGTAGCGTGACCGGGTATCGGCGCGTACGGAGCCGCCGGTAATATGACTGAGATCTGCAGTAAAGCAGGAATCCCAACGCTCCCAGCGCTCAGCATGTTCGCCACTGAGATCGGTGGTGTCCTCAACGGTGGAGCAAAAACAGGTTGGACAGGCCATGGTGCAGTTGGCACAAGATAGACAGCGATCAGCGACTTTATCCCAGTTCGGGCTATCGAGGTTTCTATAGAGTAGCTCTTTCAAATCTGAGCTATCGAAGTGGCGTGGTCCACGCCGCATTTCCTCCTCAAGGCGCTTCACCTTACCTTTAGCCAGTTTACTTTCCCCCTCACTTGCTGGAAGCAAGGGGAGTTGCTCCAGAAGCTCCTTACCGGCATCCGAGCCACTGGTGATCAGAAAAAAGTGCTCCCCGGCTTCAATCACCTCTGTCAAGGTGAGATCGCTGGGCAAAGTGACTTCTGGACCGGTATTCATCGAAGTACAAAAGCAGGTATCCGCTGCCGAGGTGCAATTCACCGCAACGGTAAACAACTGTTTCCGCCTTTGGTGGTAACTCTCATTGGGATATTCCCCCTGGCACAGGATACGATCCTGGATAGCAATGGCGTGCAGCTCACAGCTTCGAACTCCCAGGAATGCCTGCTTTGGGGCTGACTCCTGAGTCTCAACGATTTCTATGGTTTGATGTTGCTTGGAGACCTTCCATATGGGCCGGCGGGGTAATTGCAGGTATTTCTTCCAGGAATGAGGCCCTACGGCATAGCCAAAGTAAGCTTCATCTTCCCGGCGCTTAACTCGGTACTGCCCAGCCTGCTGCTCATCGGTCCAGCCTTGAGGCAGATTTGAGAGTGAGTGAACTTCACCGAATGTGATGGCTCCATCGGTCAATCTGGGCCCATACAGCAGGAATCCTCTATCGCGGATTGCTTGTATAAGGCACTCCAGATCGGGCGCTTGTAGCCGATAATCCATAGTGCTTAATGCTCAATAATAAAACATGCAGCTTGGTAGCCGAGAGCGGCTTTGTTAATCAGTGTAGTGTTAAAGCAGAAGTGTTTTTCAACACTGGGTTACAGGCATAAGGGAAGAAAGTCGTATTGTTATTTTCTTCTGTTAAAGAGCATTGATGACGACAGTTTTTAGGCGGTACTTTTTATCATGCTGGACATTACGAATTATCAATAAAAGTATGAAGACGTGCCCCTGTAGCACATTAGAAAACAACAATGGTTGCCTTTGTAACAATCTTGCCTGCCCCACAACTGTATATTGAGAGCCAATCTCCGCAGTAAGAATGCAAGTTGCAGGTGTCACTCATTAGTGCCTCTTTGATATAGTGAGCAGATAGCTGCTAATAGCCATTGTTTTATCTGTTTAACAGATTTTAAAACTGGAGATTTAGGTTGAGTCAACATAATGAAGAAGTACCTGACATGGAAACCCCTCCGTTAGCCAAAGGGTGGATGCGTTGGCTATGGGGGGCCGTGGCTTGTTTCTTTATGCTTGTCGGAATTATTGGTGCCATCCTGCCTGGGTTACCCTCTGCCGTATTTATTGTTGTTGGTGCCTGGGCGGCCTCTAAAAGCTCTGAACGGCTGCATCAATGGATTGAGGAGCATCACTTATTTGGTCACCTATTAAGAACCTGGCGTAGTGGTTACATCAGTAGGAGAACCAAACTACTGGCTACGCTGACCATGGCACTTTCTATGGCTCTTGCCGTTCATCACATTTCCAATCTGTATTTACTCTTTTTCGCAGTTGGTGGTATCGGTTGTGGGCTAATCTGGATTTGGAGTCGGCCTGAGCCAACGGGCTGATGGTCAAGGTGGCCTTTAGTATTTAATAAACGGGCGATAAAAAAGAATGATTTCGTGAAGTGGAAATGTATTAAACCTGTAACTTATGTCACCAAAGGTTAAAACCTGACTTTGCGTTTATCGTCACAGTAATTTACCACCTAATAGGTATTGCCCCGATTTTTCCTCGGTTTTTCTGTATTCAAACAGTATGAATTTGACTAAAAACAAGAGTTTTCAGGTTGATTTCGCATTGTTATAAAAATGGGGATTGAATTAGTTGACTTTGCCTGGGATCAGAATATCCTCTGCGCCCTCTCGTTGATTGAGGCGCCCACTAATAGGCTCCTTCTTCGGGAAGCTTCAAGGATCTTGTGTTAGTAACATAAGCTTTATTGAACTGCAAAGTAATAACAATAGGGATGTTTCATGCAGGAACTCTACCGGGCCCCAGAGAGTGCTCTTGGTAATGAATCTTTAATCTACAAGCCAAGTGTACTCTGGAAGGTATTGTTTTTTCTTCTGGTTCCGATAGAAGTGATCTCTCAGTATGAAGCCTTTGCTTACAATGAATACAATCAGTCGATCTGGTGGTTGATAGCGAGCCTGATCATCTATACCACTTATTTTGTGGGTTTCTTTGGGTTGGCTTTTGCCAAAAAAATTGGCAGCGCGAGATTTTGGGCGTTTTTCCTTCCTGTGATCATTGCCACCGATATCTATGAATTGGGGACTGTGATCATCACAATGAATATGGCGGTATTAAAAAACCAAATGGCTGTATTAATGATTACACCATTAGCCCTATTTCTTTGGTTTATTATTTTTAGGTATCGTAAAGTTTTTCGGTATATAAAGTAAAAGTTGCCTTTTAAAACGGCAATTTAATTGCGGGTTTTATGTTGCTAGTAATGAGTCTATGCCCAATGTTAACAGCCCCTACAAAATTAATGTCCCTGTTGTGAAAGTTGCTATTAGGCTGCATGAGATTTCAAAAGGGTCTCAGCTTTACATAAAAATTTTTAACCAGCTTGCTTTTAGATTCCTCTGAAAAATTGGTACACACTTCCCATTCATTTTTAACCTAAGCATGTATGAAGTGCCTATCTTAGAGCTCATTAGTAAGGCCTCTTTTCTTGTGTTTCCAAGAGTACTTAAAGTAAGATTTGGAATCTACTTGCATAACCTTCAAGTAGATTTGTTATAAATATATTCTTAGTGAGTGGAATACATGAAAGGGATTCTTTTTTGTCTGTTTTTTGCTTTGATGTCTTTCGATATTCAGGCAAATTCTATAAACGACGTTACTTTCCATGGTGCAATACCTAATGATGGTATAGATGATACTCTTGCATTTAATACTGCGATAAAAAAATCAACAGGTGTTGTATATGTGCCAGCCGGGGAATATAACCTCTCCTCCCGGCTAAATTTCAATTCCCACACACAAGGATTAAAAGGAGATGGGATGGGTATTACATCGCTTATTTGGAATTCAGGCAGTGGTATATATTTTAAACCACCAAAAGGGTTTGATGGCGTTGCTCTTTTACAAGGAGTATCTCTCATAACAAAAGCATCTGACTCTGGAAATGCCTTTCAATATGATGGGGAGAGTTATTTATCGAGTGGTATAATTCAACCACGTACTCGAGCAAAAATTATCGTCCGTGATGTCGAGGCATATGGTCATGATGGTGTTAATAGTGATGGCTGGAATTATGGGCTGATAATTGATAACTCGCTTGGAGCAATGATAAGTGGCTATCGATTTTCAGGGCGTAACTCAGGTGATTCACCTATGAGTGATGCGGGTATTTTGATGCGCGGCAGTGGTAAGCCTGTTGAAATCACTATCTCAGAAACATCTATTTACCATGCCAAATCAGCCATTTCAGTATATGACCATGAAGGTCTTTTTGTTGAGAATTCCAATTTAGTGGCTGTTAATGAGGGGGTTCGTATGGAGACAAGAGTCGCTAGCACGAAGCCTCAGCTAAATATTAGCGATAGCCATATAAACTGCAGAGCTTCGTGCGTCATTGCAAATGACATAAATGACATTAGTGTTAAAAACAATCTTTTTTATCTGCGAAAAACAGCAGAAAAAAATGGTTTCGGTGTAAAACTTACAGGGAATGGTGTTAGATTTAATATTTCAGGTAATACTTTTGCCAACACCTCACCAAAGTACAATTTTGACTTGGTGTATTCCTCATCTGATTACGGATTAATCAGCAATAACATTTTTAATAATGGCAATCGAGGTACTGCTATTTGGCTTGGGGTTGGGAGTTCAAATGTTAAAGGGATGGGTAATCTATGTTATAGATGTGGCTCAAGAGTCTATAACCAAGGAGATGCCACTAATTCGATTACTTTTTTAAACTAAACCATTAACAATAAATGCTTGGCCTGGCAATCTTTATCATATCAATAGTGAAGTGATTCTGTCAGGTCAAGATTAAATGATACATTTATCACGACCTATAAAGGGTTAATAACTTCCGTGGCCAGGAAAGTAAAGACTAAGATTTTTTATAATTAATATATAGAGTCCATTCTTCACAGCTGATGATTAGAAATTATTGATAGTAAGTTTACTTCCCCCCCAATGATGAAATAGTCACAGTGTAGACAGCCTCAGAGAGGGCGTGGCCCTAAAGTCAGCTTAGACCTTTGTCCCCTAGGCTAGTATGCTGTATAACCATACAGCCTTTCTGCCACAGCAGACCAACGCTAACCATTTGTCCCCATATTATGGCCGCCACTATCGAGCTAGCACCTGACTATTATTTGACCAACTTCCGGGCCTTGGTTGATTTTGTAGTGTCCCGCTACAAGCAGCTACTTTCCCCTGCTGAGATTAACTTTTATCGTGAGTTCTACGAGCTTGATGCTGACAGTCAGCGCCTTTATGTTCGGTTGCTATCCCGAAAGGGTATTCCATCATCTTTGGGGGCACTGTTCAGAGAGGGGAAACTGTCTTACAGAGAAATTGACGATCTTGGTGAGGCCATTGACTCTCTTTGCGCTGCTGGTTTTTTAAAAAGGAACCCACCCCTGGCAGACCGCGAACTTATAGCGCTGTTTACTAAGGCGGAACTGCTCTCAGCGGGGCCTGCTGGCCTGCGCAAGTCCCTAAAACGGGGAGAGTTAGAGGAAGCTTTATTGGCGGCCTCCTTTGAATGGCGAGAACGGATAATGGCCGATGAGGCATTGCTTGCAGTTCAAAGGGCCGAGTGCTTTCAAACCTTCCAGCTTTGTTTTTTTGGCAATCTGAACCAGAGCCTTACGGAGTACGTACTGAAGGACCTGGGGTTATACCAATATGAGCCCTACCCATTAGATAGTCACCAGCTGCCCTTCCAGAGTCGAGAGCAGATTGAGCAGTACTTACTCTATTACAGCTGCCTTGAACAAGCTGAGGAGGTACTCTCTGGTGATGCCGGTGGAATCCATAAACTGACTGGTCAATTACCCGCTGGCATTCCTGGAGATTTGACTTTGGCCAGGCGTGTGGATCGTCTACGCCTGAAGCTGGCGCGACAACTGGAAAGACTGGATAAGTTGGAAGCTGCAGAGAGACTCTATCAGGATTGTGAGCAGCCGCCTGCCCGTGAACGCCGGACGAGAATTGCCGCAAAGCGTGGTAATTTCGATCAGGCGCTTTCCCTATGCCGTGAAATTCTCGAATCTCCCCTCAATGAAGCCGAACGATGTTTTGCCGAGAGTTTTGGGTATCGCACGGCCAAGCGCATGGACTGTGCTCAAACCTGGAAGAATCCCCAGCCTTATCAGTCACCGCAAGAAATATTTACCCTACCCCAGGCCCCAAAAAGAGTAGAAATTCTGGCAGCTGCGGAAGTGGCAAGGCAGGAAGAAGGTGTCTGCCACTATGTAGAGAACAGTCTATTCAATGGGGTACTGGGCCTCTATATCTGGGACATTCTCTTTGCTTCAGTGCCAGGTGCCTTTTATAACCCTTTCCAAATAGCCCCAAGTGATTTCCGTAGCCCAAATTTTTACTCATCACGCCAGAGCTTACTTGAATCGCGACTGTCAGAGCTTTGTCAAAGCTCGCTAAAGCTGCGGGTTATGCAAACCTACCGTGGAAAACAGGGTATTGCCAATCCACTGGTAGCCTGGGAAGCACTACCCCAGGAACTGCTGGAGCTGGCCCTGGATCGTATTCCTGCAGAACATTGGCACGCACTGTTTCAACGTTTACTCAGGGATATCAATCATCACCGCAATGGCCTGCCAGATCTGATTCTGTTTCCCAAAAAAGGAAGTTATGAGTTATTAGAAGTCAAGGGCCCCGGTGATCGTCTCCAGCAAAACCAGCAGCGCTGGCTGACGTTCTTTGCCGCTCACAATATTCCCCACCGGGTGATACATGTGGAATGGTTACAGCCTTGAGGGGTAAGCCCACAGTTGCAGCGTTACTGGCGGAGCCTACTGAGGAGCATGATATCTCCGAAAGCGCCTCTTCCCTAAAGTTATCTGTGGGTGAATTAGTGGCTTTCTCTTGCCGCAGAGGGGATTTGATCCATACCGGCGGGCCAGGCCCAACCGCCCAGGAGGGCATTCGCGCTCACCAAAAACTGCAAAAACGTCGCCCCAAAGGCGCAGAAGCGGAATACCGTTTACAGGTTCAGCTGGAGTGCTCAGGCCAGGATATCCTCTTGGAGGGACGGGTCGATATCCTTCATCCGCAAGCTGACTTGCACCAGCCGGCACAACTGGATGAAATCAAAACCACCTATTGCCATCCAGATGAGCTTCCCGAGACCACCCGCCTACTACATTGGGCTCAGCTTAAAATTTACGGTTTCTGCTATTTGCTACAGCAGCGCCAAAAAGGGAGTTCGGTTGAAGAGGTCTCCCTGCAGATGGTCTGGTACAACCTCAAAGAGAAAAAGTCCTACCCGGAGCAAAGCCTGTTCAACTGGGAGGCTTTGGAAAGTTTTGCTGGAGATGCCCTCAGTCTGTATATCCATTGGCATAGGTCCTGGCAAGCGCATCGGCAACAAGTGATTCAAACAGCAAAAAGCCTCTCATTCCCCTTCCCTGATTACAGACCCGGTCAGCGCCAGCTGGCGGTATCCGCTTATCGCTGCCTTAGGGATGCAGGACAACTGGTTGTGGAGGCGCCCACTGGTATTGGCAAAACCATTAGTACGCTGTTCCCCGCTATCAAAGCCCTTGGTGAGGAAAAGCTGGACCAACTGCTATACCTCACGGCAAAAAACTCTGGCAGGCAGGTAGTGCGAGAGACTATCGCTAAGCTACATGGAATTGGGCTAAAGCTTTCACTATTGGAGCTGCGTGCGCGTGATACGACCTGCGCTTGCAAACTGGGATTGTGTAGCCGCGATGATGAAGGCACCTGTCCTCGCACACAGGGCTTTTACGACCGCCTGCCGCAAGCGCGCAAACAACTGCTGGGGCAACCCTGGATCACACCGGAAGCGCTCGCGAAGGTTGCAGATCAGTGGCATCTCTGCCCTTTTGAGTTGTCCTTGCAAATGCTGCCCTGGGCGGATTTGGTGGTCTGTGACTTTAATTACGTCTTTGATCCTTTGGTGCGTATTTCCACACTACAAGATCCGCGTTACAGGCGCGCACTATTGGTAGATGAAGCGCACAACTTAAGCGAGCGCGCACGGGAAATGTACAGCGCTAGCTTGAGCCGCAGGGATAGTCGCCGCGCGGCCCTGGCCTGTAAAAGTAACCACCCACAGTTGTACCGGCGTATCCAATCCCTGGTACGCGCACTTGCTCAATGGAGCAAACGGTTTCAAGAGCAAAACCTCTATAAGGAAATAAGCTCAAGCCAAAATGTACAAGCCTGGTGTAGCCCGCTGAATTCCGAAGAGGATCGCCCTACAACTGTGTCTCGCGCTATCCAGAAGGTACTAGATGCACTGAGTGAATTATCTGAACAGGAAAAATTCCCCCCTGAAGAGATCGGGGAATGGTTGAAAAGTCTTTATCGATACGCCTGCATAGAACAAATTCTTTCTGGTCAACACCAGGCCCTGACCCGTGTGATCGATCAGGACGCCCCCTGGCGGGAACACCAACTAAAGCTGATGTGTATGAATGCCGCGGGTTTCCTACAGGAATCTTGCGCCCAGTTTCATGGAGCTATTTTCTTCTCAGCCACCCTACGCCCCACACAGTTTGTCACTGAACAGCTTGGGATTGAGCCAGAAACGCCTTACTTGATGCTGCCATCACCTTTTGAGCCTTCCCACCAGGGGGTTTTTCTTTGCCCTTTTGTGGATACCCGCTATCAGGCTCGGAAAAGTGCACTCCCAGCACTAGTGGACTTGATTGCCCGAGTTTACTTCAGCCGTCCTGGCAATTACCTGGTGTTTTTCCCCTCTTACCACTTTCTGCAAATGGTCGTAGAACGTTTCCAGCAGGATTATCCGGAAATACAGCCGCTACAACAGACGCCAGGCGCCAGTGATCGCGAAAGAGAAGCCTTCCTGACCTCGTTTAGTGAGGGTGCACAGAGCCTGGGTTTTGCCATTATGGGCGGCGTTTTTGCTGAGGGCGTTGATTTTGTTGGGGAGAAATTGATTGGCACTATTATCGTTGGTACCGGTCTTCCCCAAGTAAATGAAGAGCAAGAGCTGCTGCGACAGTCGGCGGAGCACCCACAGTCCCCCTCAGCGGTCAATGGGTTTGATATTGCCTACCGCTATCCCGGTATGACTCGGGTATTGCAGACAGCGGGAAGAGTGATTCGCACTGAGTCAGATCGGGGCGTTATTATTTTAGCTGACTACCGTTTTGCGGATATGTTTTATCAAAACCTTTATCCCAAACATTGGCAAATCCAAACAAGTAAGAGTGGTGAACAACTTTCACAGCAATTAAGCTGTTTTTGGAATTGGCAAAACTTAAACGAGTGTACTGTAGAATAAATATATCGTTTGAATTTAAGCGAATATCTATCAAACGTTATTTTGAGCTAAATAAACGGTTAGGTGGTTGTATCGCATTGACGCCGCCACTAACAATTTACTCCCATTCCACGTCGCACTTAATATTAGTTTTTATTTGTCCGTAAAGCCTGCTATATTCTTTTAACATAAGTCTTATAGGATAGCTGTTTTCTATTACCGTCAAGTCAAGCTCGTTACTTGGTGGTATTCCCGCCGCTATTTTGAAAACTATCGGTAAAGCAGATTTAGCAAACTAAATATAGTCAGTATAAGCAAAGCAGCTATAAACAGTTATCAATTCCTGCGGCAAGCGTTAAAAGTAAAGTGAATTCAACCATAATAATATGGTGAATATCATTCCCGCCCTTCGAGTTACTCGTCGGATAGATTATGATATGCACTGTCTATTAGTTATTTGAACATTAGCGCGAAAGGGATAATAGTGCAGTGCGAGAAAGTTTGTTTACCACTAATCGTTTAATATTTAGAAAATGGAGAGATTCAGACCTCTCTATGATTCAAAAGGTATATGGCGATAGTGAGGCAATGCGATGGGTTGGGGATGGAAATACATTAAGTTATGAGGAATCTAAGGCATGGCTGAAAGTCACCCATAATAACTATATGAGTCGTGGCTATGGTATGTTCGCTGTAGAATTAAAAAATACTTTAGAGGTTATTGGTTTCTGCGGTATTGTCCACCCTAATGACCAAGTTGATCCCGAGATTAAATATGCATTTTCCCGAGATTACTGGGGGCAAGGCATGGCGACCGAAGCAGTGGTTGGGCTGATTGACTACGCTACAATAGCTTTTGGCATTGGCAAATTCATTGCGACTATTGCGCCTGAAAATATTGCTTCAGAACGTGTTTTACTAAAAGCGGGAATGCTGCAGGGGGGTATATGTAATGACGATGAGGGTATTCCGGCAAAGTGTTTTTATTTTAATACTCAGCCCTCTGTGTAAAAAGGCTTACCAAGTGAGTAATATCTATAAAGTTGTCACTGAAAACCCGTTTAAAACCCCTGTGATTTCACAGGGGCAATAGGAGTGGCTAACTGCTCAGTTAAAATGTCGTATCAACTTCTGGTTCACAAACTCTTTGATGCCCAGCTCGCCCAGTTCACGGCCGTAACCGGATTTTTTTACACCACCCATTGGCATGCTCGCATAGCTTGAGGCCACATGATTGACGAAGGCAGTTCCACATTCGAGTTTTTCAGCTACACGCTGCCCCCTCTCGTGATCCTTGGTATAAACCGATCCTCCCAGGCCAAAGCGGCTATCGTTGGCCATCTCAATAGCTGCCTTCTCATCTTTTACCACCCAGACGCAAGCGATGGGTCCAAAGAGTTCCTCCTCGGCCGCAGGTGAGCCTGCCGGTATATCGGTTAGAATGCCTGGCTCAACAAACGCTCCGTTGCGCTTCCCGCCTACCAGCAAGTGAGCCCCGGCTTTAACTGACTCACTGACCTGCTCTTCCAGTTGCTCCGCGGCTTTTTCGGTGCACAAGGGCCCGTAATCTGTGGTGTCTTCAAGGGGGTCACCCGGTTTCAATTGTTCAAATAGTTTGGTGACTCGCCCAAGGAATTCATCGGCAATAGGCTCCGTCAGGATGATTCTCTTTGCCGCTAAGCAGATTTGGCCGCAATTTCCAAGCTTACCTTCCACAAATCGCTCAACAGTCAAATCCATATCTGCATCTTCGAGTACGATAAATGGGTCCACACCACCGAGTTCCATCACGGTTTTCTTCACGTTGCGCCCAGCCTGCTCAGCAACCTTCGCGCCCGCTGCATTGCTGCCTGTAAAAGATATCCCTTTTACCCGATCATCATCGATAATTGGTGCGGCACCTGCGGAAGTAATTGGCAAGTTGGTGTAGACCCCCTTGGGCACACCGGCATCGAATAACAGTTGCTCAAATGCCTCAGCACACTGGGGAACATTTGAGGCGTGTTTCGTTAGAACAACATTGCCGGCGATTAAGTTGGCTGCGGTAAAGCGGGAAGGCTGGTAGAAAGGAAAGTTCCACGGCTGGATACCATAGACAACACCGAGGGGTTGAAATACCAGCGTGCCCTCCCCCTCCCGGGTAGAAAGGTGTTGCGGAGCCAAAATCTTCTCACCTTCCTCGGCATAATAAGCAAAAATCTCTGCGCAGAGCGCTAATTCGCCCAGCCCATCGTTAACCTTTTTGCCCATCTCCTGTGCCATTAATTTGGCTAGCTCATCGGCACGCTCCTCGAATAGCTGACCAGCGCGCCTGAGTATTGTTGCTCGCTCACTAAAGCTTCGTTTACTCCACTCCACGAAAGCGTTATCCGCTCGGCCAATAGCTTTATCGAGCTCATCTGGAGTCATCTCATGAAAAGTCTTTAAGGTTTCACCATTTAATGGATTGATAGAGATCAGAGGGCGCTTGGACTTGACCATAGTTAGACTCCCGGTGAATTTTGACAGGCAAGATAAAACTGCTACAGGCAGAAGTAGGTGTAAAAGCTCTAAGGGCTCTTGATTCGATTTTCCACAATAAGCAACTTCAGTCACCAAAGGCTTAGCAAAAGGAGCTTTTAGGTGCCTGGCCAAAGTGTAGCCGTTTATTCGGGGCCCGATCAGGTAACCCTCTTGTGGAGCAGGTCGAGCTTGTAATAGTATCCCGGGCAAATTCCAGTCATCCGTTCTCACCTAAGCTAGCTATGGTAGCAACCCGAAAATTTTATCGCCGTGGACCGGATGTGCGCGGTAGTGAGCAGGTATCCTTTGTCGATGTTCGCAGGCGTTTTGGCTTTAGATCTATAGCCATTGGCCGCTGGGTGACTGCTGAGGAGCGCGATCGCGCAGCAGGGTTGTTTTATGATGCGCTTTCCGACTTAATGGCCATACTGCAGGGGCCCGAAACATTGATTTCCCTGCGCGGGAACCTCTCTTTTCAATACGGTATTGGTGGCCGCCCTGGAGTCTCCGCATTTTATGACCCTTCAGCCAAGTCGTTTTCCCTGGCTAAAAATGCCGGTCCAGGAGCTATTGCCCATGAGTGGTTTCATGCACTGGATCACTATCTTGCGCAAAAAGCATTTAGCGACACTTCGAGTAGCATGTATGCCTCTGAGGCCTGGCTACGCGATGCAACCCCGGTACCCCACCCTCTGAATGACCTGCTTTTTGCATGCTTTAAAACGGTAATGCTGGATGAAGGTGGCAATAACCCAAGTGAACTGGTGAAAGCTTCTGTTAACGTCGATAAAGTAAATGGCTCTATTTATTACAGCCAGCCAGTAGAACTTTGTGCCAGGGCTTTTGAGGCCTTTATTCAGGATTCCAGTATCAATAATAATTTTTTGGTTGCAGGCTCTAAAGCCAGCCAGGAGGCAAAACTAGGCTTATATCCGCAGGGTCAGCAGCGTCTAAGAATTAATCAGGCTTTTACGGCTTATTTTTCCTGCTTGGGAAATAGCCTTTGGTCATTAATGCGAGCCAATCAGTAATATTGACTTGCTTGTATTAACTAGAAGATTCGTCGTCCTTACTTTAAGAGTTTGATTTTATCTTCCAGATGCGTTTTGAATTGATACAGATGAATAGCGTCAAGAAAGCAATGATTTACCTCAGTATGTAATGAGGTCATAAGACGGTTGGCTTGTTGTTGGTATTTACCCCAGGCAATAAAAGGTATCCCTGGATCACAGTTTTCTTGTTGGACCGGTTTCACTTGCATGCTTGAAAAGTCACCCCAGGGGTAGCAGGTGATATTCAAAATATCGTAGCGATCCATAAATGTATTTACCGGGAGGTATTCTGATTGATCTTTTGAGAGTTGCTTTGCTTTTTTGACGAAGTCAATGAGGTGCGTTTCCATTTCAGCCATAACAAGCTTAAAGAGATCATCATTTTTATTCAAATCGGTGAACAGCGGATGCAATATATCGAACTCGAAGGGTTGGCCATCAACTACCCTATGCCTAAATCCGGCTATCTCATTTGCGGTTTGAGTAACAAGAAAAATAAGGCTGTAATAAAAAGATATTGTATTTTTCTTACAAAAAAAGGCTAACTCCGTAACATCTAGAGGCTGGGTTAAACTTAAACGGGTCGACCCAGCACTACTCATAAAGAATTTAAAGTGGTCCCCTCTATTCCAGCTTTCAATATCTATCGGTGTGGCGGGCATCTTCATTCCTGGTAATCATTGTGTCCCAATATTCAAGAGAATGTTAATACTCTATCTTGACTTCTCATTCGCTCAGGGGGAGTGAAATCAGCGATAGGTTGTTCACAATTAGAGTTCGCGATTGATTAAATCGCAGTCCATTGCTTCATAAAGGCCCGATGGACGGCAGGGATTGAGGAGATTGCTTTAAACGATAACCATAAAAGGGATTTTGCCATGGGATTTGCGGAAGAAATTAAATGCCTTGCCAACTCAGTTTTCTTCACCACAGCTTTACCTGCTGCATGACGTAACCGTGAGTATTCATCAACGCTCCCGTTAGTGATTGCCGCTGCTGCAGCAATCGCATCCGCCATACCAAGATTCATACCCTTCCCACCAACAGGAGAATGACAATGTGCAGCATCCCCTGCCAGTAAAATCCGGCCCTTACGGTAAGATTCGGCCTGCCGTATTGAGATTTTGAAGGCTGCTGTTCGTCGAACGTTGGTGATATCCAAGGGCAGTTTTATTGCTGACAGAGCATCTTCTGTGGATGATGCGATACGCGCGCGATGCTTTTCGATTGGCAATATCAGGGAAAACTGGTTATCAGGCCCATAGAGATCCAAAGTGATCTCTTCTGGATCGAAGTCACCCGCCAAATCCACATCTGCGATGGACCATTTGCTGGGTAAGTCTATTCCCGGATAGGGGATTTTCAACTGTTCGCGGGTTGCTGATTGGATGCCATCGGCAGCAATCACCCAGTCGAATGAGCCGCTGGTATTATTGGAAAAACTAACCAATGCGCTGTCTTGCGTGGTACTTATGCCGGTAACTGAGAGCCCATACTCAACCTCAACACCTTTGCCGGATAGCACATCACGCAGGATTCCCTCGGTGCGGTTTTGCGGCAAACCGAGCGGCACCCTCTTCCTGAATTCATTGCCACTGTTATCCAGATAAACGAGGGTCCTCTCATCTCGTAAAATATGCATTTTCTTGAGGGGCATGGCTTCTGCAAGGAGTGGATCTGCAGCACCCAGCTCGCCCAAAGCATCTATAGTCGCAGGCATAATGCCAACCGCTCGGGAGAGTTCCGAGGGCGCATTTTTACGCTCAACAATACGACAATTCACCCCCTTGTAGGCTAAAGCGTTTGCAGCAGTTAACCCGGTGGGGCCAGCACCAATAACCAGAATGTCCATATTCACCACTTACAATCTATGAAGAGGTGCTCGAGGCAGCAGTACATGCAAGTGCCTCCACTCAACTACAAAGAGCAATTGCTGCAAGCTTAGACAACTTTGACATGGGGCTCAGCAACCTGGGGTAGAACCGGTTGCTGATACCCACAAAGGGGGCGGGGGTACTAGGGTGTTTCTCTCCCAGGTTTTTCCGCTGAATCAGCTACTTCGCCATATCCCAAGGAAGAACTTGACTTATCCATAGCTGCTCCCTGCCTGTCTAAAACACCGATATCCAGAACAGGGGAGGCATCAATATGCTGGGCATCCATCATCTGGGCTACACGCTGGAGCGAGGCAATGATCATACTCTGCTCCCAATCCTTCAGATCACCAAATTGGCGGGCGAATTGATCTTGGAGCGGGATAGGTGCATCTCTCAGTGTTTCTGCAGCTTGATCTGTGAGGTAAGCATGCACTTTACGCTTGTCTGATTGAGAGCGCTGGCGATAGACAAGCCCCCTTTTCTCAAGGCGATCCAAGATGTTGGTCACTGTAGCTTGACTGAGGCTCACTTCGTTGGCCAGTTCACCGATGGTGACTTCGCCCTTATTTCTAATGGCCTGTAACAATAACACCTGGGGAGCGGTCAGGCCTGTTGTTTTGGCCAGGTGCTTGGAGTGTAAATCTGTGGCTCTTATTACACGCCGAAGGGCCACTAGCACTTGTTCAATACTGTTCAAAGCTACCTCTCAATCTCAGAATCAGGGCGATTGGGCGGATTATATAACCCTATATCCTAATTACTAAACGCTTTGAGCCTCCCGAAAAAATATCTTCACTACTAAACAATCGCCAAGTACCCCACCACCCCTTCAAAGTTCTGAAGTGGGGCGAAGCACCATCTTTAGGTATTTCTGCCCACTCAAAGGGTATACAACCTGCGAATCTGCCCAATTTCTGTGCAAAAAATGTGATCAGGTCCTATATAGTCGCCCTAGACTTTATATTTAATTTGTGTACGATATTTAGCACTCTAACTATTTCAGTAAGCATTTCAGCATCTAAAAGATGAATAAAGCGTAAAAAACACTCTAAAAGAGTAATTTTTACACAATCAAATATTTAGAGCTGGAAGTATAATTTGTCGTTCAGGTTGTTATTTTGTCTAGTTCAGAAAGTATTTCTTTGAGAGCGCCATCCCTGGAGGATGGCATGTCTGTTCACAAGTTGATTGAGAGCTGTCCACCCCTGGATGCCAACTCAAGCTACTGCAACCTCCTCCAGTGCAGTCACTTTGCCGACACTTCAGTGATCGCAGAAGCAGGCGATAAGAAGCTGGGGTTTATCTCCGGTTACTTGATCCCTGGTCGCACAGATACCCTGTTTATTTGGCAGGTTGCCGTGTCGGAAAAGGCAAGAGGGCTGGGGTTAGCCTCTCTCATGCTCAAAAATATCATCGAGCGCCCTCAGTGCAGATCAGTGAGATTTATCGAGACAACGATCACTGAACATAACCTCCCTTCCTGGGCCCTCTTCCAGAGCACTGCAGAGAAGCTCTCTGCAAGCCTCCAATCCTCCCCCTGGATGGACTCCCAGACTCACTTTGATGGTCTGCATGACTCCGAAACCCGTGTACGTATCGGGCCTATTGCTCAAACAAAAACAGCTTAAAAGAGAGATAACTATGAAAATTTTTGATGAGATTGAATCTGAAGTACAAAGTTACGCCCGCTCTTTTCCGCGAGTATTCAATCGTGCAAAAGGCGAACTCATGTGGGACGAGGAGGGGAATCAGTATCTGGATTTTCTAGCTGGTGCCGGTACTCTCAATTATGGGCACAACAATCCGCTATTTAAGCGGGCTCTGCAGGACTACATTCAGAGTGATGGCATTACCCATGGTTTGGATATGCACACCAAAGCCAAGGGTGAGTTCCTGCAAGCACTTAACGATAAGATTCTCAAGCCACGCAATATGGAATACGTGGTTCAGTTTACTGGCCCAACCGGGACAAATGCGGTTGAAGCAGCAATGAAAATTGCCCGCAATGTTACCGGGCAGCAAAATATTGTGACTTTTACCAATGGTTTTCACGGTGTGAGTTTAGGCTCCCTGGCAGCTACCGGTAACTCCCACCACAGGGATGCTGCTGGGGTTAGCTTGAATGGCACTCATCGCATGCCCTATGACAACTATCTTGGCAAAAATATCGATACTACAGAGTATCTTGACAAGGTGCTTACAGATTCCAGCAGCGGAATCAATTCTCCCGCGGCGATTATTGTCGAAACCGTTCAGGGTGAAGGAGGCATTAATGCGGCCAGTATCGAGTGGTTGAGAAGCCTACAAGCTGTGTGTAAAAAGCACGGGCTGCTCTTTATCGTCGATGATATTCAGGCTGGCTGTGGCCGCACTGGAAATTTTTTCAGTTTCGAAGAAGCCGGTATCGTGCCTGACATCATTACCCTTTCCAAGTCACTCAGTGGCTACGGGCTGCCCTTTGCCCTGGTTTTAATGAAGCCCGAATTAGACCAATGGAAACCTGGTGAGCACAACGGCACATTTCGTGGTAACAACCTGGCTTTTGTTACGGCCAAAGCGGCAATTGATCACTATTGGTCAAATGATAACTTTTCGCGGGAAATCAAACGTAAAGGGAAGTACATCTCCGAGCGGTTGGCAAGTATTGTCAGTCAATATGGTGAGGGTAACTTCACCACTAAAGGCCGCGGCATGTTCCAAGGTATTGATTGTGTGAGTGGCGAACTTGCAGAAAAGATTACCAAACTCGCCTTTAAGCAGGGGTTAATCATTGAAACTAGTGGCGCAGATGATCAAATCGTTAAGCTACTCTGCCCTCTGGTCATCACTGACCAGAACCTTAAGAAAGGTATCGACATTATTGAATCAGCAATTCGAGAAGTCTGTGCTGGAGAGCAGGATATCCCTGAAGAAAGAGTCTATTTCGAGGCCTGCTAGACCCAATTGTATCCAAAACTCAATGATCCAGCTGGAAAGCTAAGCCTGCTGATAACCAGGCTATATAGTTACACATACAACATAAAGGAATATTCATGATTGTTAGAAATCTACAAGAAGCCAAAAAATCAAACCGAAGAATCGTCTCGCCAGATGGCAAT
Organism: Microbulbifer mixtoriginis (SeqCode); assembly: GCF_052467705.1. Taxonomy (NCBI): domain Bacteria; kingdom Pseudomonadati; phylum Pseudomonadota; class Gammaproteobacteria; order Cellvibrionales; family Microbulbiferaceae; genus Microbulbifer; species Microbulbifer mixtoriginis (SeqCode). Next base: position 2,659,007 of record NZ_CP174322.1, on the reverse strand, counting down.
TGGGAGAGTACACGCCTACTTTTAAAGGATGATGGCGTTGGTTTCTCCTTCCACATCACCACCATATACACCGGTGCTGACTTCCAAATGCACTATCAAAACCACCTGGAAGCAGTTTACTGCGTTTCCGGCAGAGGAGAGGTGGAGACGATGGATGATGGGAAAAAGCACCCTATCGAGCCTGGTACCATCTATGTCCTCGACAAACATGATCGGCACACTTTGAGGGCATTTGAAGAAATGACCATGGCCTGTGTGTTTAACCCTCCTTTAAATGGAAAGGAGGTACACAACTCTGAGGGCGCATATGAACTAGAAGCCGACCCCATTGAATAGGTAGTCAATTACAGGGCAGCAGCTGAAATGAAGTACCTGCTAGAACGCATCCATTCGCTCAGAAATGATATGTACCCCTCCAGAAAACGAGGAGTCGCAGGTCGAGTAACACGGCGTAGAGATCCAGTAGTTTATGGTGGACCAAATCCCCCTCCCCCGCTGGATCTTGAGCAGGTGGACGCCTATAGGCAGCAGGGATATATCGTTCTTGAAAATGTATTTTCTGAGAGGGAGGTCCAGGTCTTTCAAAAAGAGCTGGAAACCCTCAAGGAAGACAATGACATCCGCAGCTCTGATGAACTTATTACGGAGTTAGAAAGTGAAGAAGTGCGCTCGGTATTTCGTATTCATGAACGCAGCAGCCTATTCAGGAAGCTTTCAAGGGATAACCGGATATCAAATATCGCGAGATATATTTTGGATGATGAGGTTTATATCCATCAATCTCGGGCGAACTATAAACCTGGATTTCGTGGCAAGGATTTCTATTGGCATTCTGACTTTGAAACTTGGCATGTTGAGGATGGAATGCCGCGAATGCGCGCACTCAGTGTATCCGTAATCTTAACCGAGAGCCGGAATTACAACGGCCCATTAATGCTCATTCCGAAGTCCCATCACCACTACATCGGCTGTGATGGTGAAACCCCTGAGGGGCATTATTTAAGTTCTTTGAAAAAACAAGAGCTCGGAATTCCGTCAGATGATCACCTACGCAGGCTGACATCTGAAGGGGGCATAAAATCTGTTATAGGTAAACCTGGCAGTTTAGTCGTATTTGATTGCAACCTGATGCACGGCTCCAGCAGCAATATTAGCCCATATCCGAGATCCAACTTGTTTTTTGTCTTTAATGCATTGAGCAATAAGGTAGAAGACCCATTTTGTAGCCTCCCACCAAGGCCAGAACATATCTGCACGAGGAAATCGATTTCTGTTATCTGATATGAAACCTAACCCAGTGGCATTCACCCACTGGATACGCCGTTATCAAGAGAAAGAAAGGACCAGTAAGAGACAATGCATACGATAGAAAAGATTGGTGGCACCTCAATGTCGGACTATGAATCTGTCCGGGACAACATTATTAAAGGTGACTCCAAAAGGCTCTACAATCGTGTTTTTGTAGTTTCAGCTTATGGTGGTATTACCGATCTACTTCTAGAGCATAAAAAGAGTGGCCAGCCGGGTATTTATGGCCTCTTCTCAAGCAGTATTGAGGATGATAGCTGGCTGGTGAAGTTTGGTGAGCTTCGCACACAGCTGCGACAGATCAACGATCGTCTATTTGGTGACACTGACTTGCTCAAGGAGGCCAATCTCTTCTTGGATGAGCGCCTGGAGGGGGCTAAGAAGTGCCTTCGAGACTTACAAAGTCTCTGCCAGCATGGCCACTTTTCTCTAGATGCCCACCTGGGAACAGTAAGAGAAATGCTTGCCAGCCTTGGCGAGGCACACAGCGCTTGGAATACATCAAAACTGCTGCAGCGGGATGGAGTCAATGCGTGCTTTGTAGATCTAACGGGCTGGCGTACCAGTAAGCACATACCGCTGGATGAGCGCATTCGTGATGCCTTCGCCAACATCGACTTGAATCAACAGTTACCGATTGTTACCGGTTATGCCCACAGCGATAAGGGACTGCTTATTTCCTTTGACCGGGGTTATAGTGAAATGACCTTTAGCCGCCTTGCCGTACTCACAGGAGCCAAAGAGGCAGTGATCCACAAAGAGTTCCACTTGAGCAGTGCGGACCCTCGCCTAGTTGGACCGGATAACGCTGTGCCTATCGGCCGTACAAATTACGATGTGGCCGATCAACTGGCCAATCTGGGTATGGAGGCAATTCATCCCAAGGCGGCAAAGGGTTTACGCCAGAAGAATATCCCCCTCCGGGTAAAGAATACCTTTGAGCCAGAGCACGCCGGAACATTAATCACCCGTGACTATGTGAGTGATTCGCCCTGTGTGGAGATTATTGCTGGCTGTAAAGGTGTCTATGCGCTGGAACTTTTTGATCAGGATATGGCGGGCACGATCCACGATTATGATCGGGAAGTGCTTACGGTAATAAAGAGGTACAAGGCCCATATTGTATCTAAAAATACCAACGCCAATACCCTAACCCACTTTTTGGCGACTAATCTGAAAACCATCAAGCGTATACAGGCATCTCTGGAAGAGCGCTTCCCGGAAGCAGAATTGAACCAAAGGAAAGTGGCTATTGTTTCCGCCATCGGGAGCGATATGCATATCCCCGGCGTACTGGCAAAAGCGGTTCAATCACTGGCTTCTAACGATATTTCAGTACTCGCTATGCACCACTCTATGCGGCATGTGGACATGCAGTTTGTTGTTAGTGAACCAGATTATGACACTGCCATTAGAACACTTCATGAGGCACTGGTTGAGGTTTATGATCATGGGACCGCAATATGCCTCGCCTCCTAAACACCTGTTTTTTGACTTTTCTTTTGCTTTCCCCGGCTTCCGTTTCCCAGGAAACGGAAGCCGATAATGAAGACAGTGCGCAGAAAGAGGTGGAATCTTTACAGAAGCCGCTCTATACACCATTTATAGAGCGGTATGTGCTGGATGAAATCAAACAGTTGCGTATCGACCAAGCCAAAGCTAAACAAGAGTTGATCCAGCAGATTGTCGACCGGGAGCATAATTCCGTGGACCGAGCGGTTGCTTATGCAACCGATACGGTCACCTACTTCTTTTACCTCATAGCCGCCGCCACTTCCATATTGGTCTTAGTGGGTTGGCGATCGCTACAAGATATTAAAGAGCGTGTGCACTCCCTAGCGGATGAGGAGATATCAAAGCTGGTTCAAGAATATGAAAAACGTCTGGAGGTCATAGAGAGTCAATTACAACAAAAGACCCAGCACATTGAAGAGAATCGCGAGGAAATTGAGCTGACTCAAGAAGTACAATCTCTCTGGCTACGTGCTCAGCAGGAATCCTCAATCGCCAACAAAATCGCGATCTATGATGAGATTCTGCGTCTTCGTCATGAAGATGTTGAAGCATTGACATATAAAGCTGATGCAGTGCTGGAGTTGAACGAGCCCCAATGGGCTGCAAATCTTTGTCAGCAAGCCCTAGGAATTGATCCAGATAACAGCCATGCCTTCTACCAGCTAGCTTGTGCCTATACGGCTATGGAGCAGTTTGATGAAGCGCTACGGTATCTGGCTGAGGCCATTAAGAGGCGAGAAAGTTATCGGGATGAAATTCTCAGTGACAATGCCTTACAGCCACTGGCGGTAAGTGACGTTTTCAAGGATCTAGACAAGGTTATTGCTCAAACCCCGCCGCCACATAGCCGCGAAAAAGATACTTAGCAAGCTGTCACCTTGGCATTTTAAAGCTATAAGACTATGTGAGCTCAAGTATCAATACGCGGATCAATAAAGCCATGAGTGAATCAAGCCTTGATGAAAGCCGCCGTGGCTTTCTAAGAGCCATGACCGCAGCTACAGGCGCCTTACTAGCCCCCTCTGCAAGTGTTGCTCTTACTCCCCCATCAACGTCCAAATTGCCAAGTGGAGTTAACCCCAAAAATTTCATTATTCATGGGATTAACCCACTGACAATAGAAACCCGTCGATCTTTGATGGGCATGAGCGCTATCACCCCTGAGCCCCGGTTTTTTGTGCGCAACAATTTGCCATTGCCCTCCCCCCAGATTGTTGAGCGACCGGACACCTGGATGCTTGAAGTCAAAGGCTTAAAGCAGCCCACTGCTATCTCTGTAGCAGAGCTGAAAGGGCTGGGTTTAGATGCCGTCGGTGCAGTTATTCAATGTACAGGCAACGGCCGCGCTTTTTTCGAGCATGAACCGGCAGGCTCTAAATGGGGAGTTGGCGCAGCCGGCTGCGCTATCTGGACAGGCGTTCGGCTGAAAACCCTGTTTGATCATTTTGGCGGTGTGGATGCGGGAATGAACTTTTTGACCGCTACTGGAGGCGAGATCATTCCTGAGGGGATGGAGCGCAATGACCTGGTCGTAGAGCGATCAATCCCTATCAAGAAGGCGTTGGACGATACTATATTGGCTTGGGAAATGAATGGCGCTCCAATACCGCTACTGCATGGTGGCCCTTTACGGCTCATCGTTCCAGGTTATTTCGGCTGTAACAATATTAAGTACGTTAAGACTCTCATCTGCGCACCGCAAGAATCCGAGGCCAAAATCCAAAAAACGGGTTACCGCCTTAGACCCATTGGCGCTCCCCCTGGCCCAGACTACCCAAGCATGTGGCGAATGCCTGTAAAGTCTTGGGTAAATGGGCCGGGTGCGGACAATACCCCAGCTCTAGCTGGGGAAGTGACTTTCTACGGTGTTGCGCTTTCTGGTGAACGCGGGGTGAAGAAAGTAGAAGTCTCGCTCGATATGGGCAAAACCTGGCAGGATGCAGCGCTAGAGGATTTGGACCTCGGCCCCAACGCTTGGCGAGTTTTTTCTTATACCGTGAATTTACCAAAGGGTCCGCACACCATCGTCTCGCGCGCCACAGATACCCAAGGGGATATCCAACCTAAAAAACGTGTAGAGAACGAACGCGGTTATGCACACAACGGCTGGCTGGATGCAGCACTTACGGTAAACCTGTTGGGTGAGTTACCCAGGGAGAAAGTTACAGCAACTGATCAACATATGGTGAAAGAAGAAAGCCCCCCCCCAGAGCGTGAATCGGTCTCTTTATCTGCAGAGGGTCAAGCCGGAAAGCAAGTCTATCTCGAGTCTCAACCTTCTTGTGGAGCTTGCCATACCTTGAAAGATGCCGGCTCTGAGGGCCTTATAGGCCCCAACCTTAATGAATTAAAACCTAATGCAGAAAGCGTGAAAAACGCTGTTACCAATGGCGTTGGCGCTATGCCAGCATACAATGACTTGATGACGAAAGAGCAGATTAGTTCTTTGGCAACTTATATTGAGGAGGCTACAAAATAGTGAGGTGGTCAAATGTATCCCGAGCACATTGTTTATTTGATTTAACTAATTGATGTGTTAAATAAAAAAATAAAAGCTAGAACGTAAAAACGCACGAAATTTGTGTTTCAAAAATAAAAACAAAAATTGCTAAAATAAGGATTATCATTGGTTTATTCATTTGTTGGGTTTTTATTATTATTCGTGCTGGTAGGTGTATTCTCAGCGCTTTTTAGTCGCAACACCAAGGCCGATTATTACCTGGCTAGCAGTGGAGTTCCCCCCTGGTTAGTAGGCCTGTCGGCAGTGGCGACTAACAATAGCGGTTATATGTTCATCGGGGTTATTGGTTATACCTACATGACCGGGTTCGCTTCTGTCTGGTTAATGGTGGGCTGGATCGCTGGTGACTTTATTGCTTCACTTTATGTACACAAAAGAATAAGAACTGCCACTGACTCAAGTGGTGAAGTCAGCTATGCCGGCGTGCTTAGCAATTGGTATGGGCAAAATCACTCTGCCCTACAGCGGATTATAGGTATCATATCTTTACTATTCTTGCTCACCTATGCATCAGCACAGATGGTTGCCGGCAGTAAGGCGCTACATGTACTACTGGACTGGCCTCTCTGGTCTGGCGCTGTGGTTGGGGCGTTGCTGGTATGTCTTTATTGCCTGGCCGGCGGCATACGCGCTTCCATTTGGACTGATGCTGCACAGTCGATTGTTATGATCGTCGCTATGGGCACACTTCTAGCCGTAGCCCTTATCAGCCTGGGAGGTGTCTCAAGTGCAATGGGGCAAATGCAAGCCGTCGAGGGATTTACGAACTGGTTTCCCCAAGATCTGGCCTTTTCTGGTTGGGGCGGGCTCGTTATTTTTGTCATCAGTTGGGGGATTGCGGGGCTATCTGTGATTGGCCAGCCCCACATAATGGTCCGCTTCATGACTCTGAGTGATCCCGGCAAAATGCGCACGGCGCGGGGCTGGTACTACCTGTGGTTTGTTCTCTTTTACTCCATGGCCACAGGGGTCGGCTTGCTATCCAGGGTTTTCATCGCCGATTCCGGCAGCTTTGATGCTGAGCTAGCATTGCCGACCATGGCCATAGAATTGCTGCCACCGATCGTTGTTGGGTTGATCCTGGCTGGCATCTTTGCTGCAACCATGTCCACTGCGGACTCATTACTTCTCAGCTGTTCGGCAGCTATTACCCACGACATACTGCCACATAAAATTGAAAAGACCTGGCTTTTAAAGGTCACCACTGTGTGCATTACCGCTGTGGCTCTAACCCTAGCATTAACTAACAATCAAAGCGTCTTCAGCTTGGTGATATTCTCTTGGTCCGGACTTGCCAGTGCATTTGGTCCTCTATTATTGGTGCTGTGCCTTGGCGAGAGACCCTCCCAAGCTATCTCTGTAACAGCAGTTATCGCCGGATTTATGGCCGCGATTATCTGGCGAATGCTAGGGCTTCACGGCCTACTCTATGAAGGGCTGCCTGGAATTATCGTTGGGCTTATGGTTTTTTATCTGGCAAAGCTTTTTCCCCGGCCACTGGCTTTAGCTGAGTCGAACCATCCCTCTAGCTAGTAGCACTTTCTGTACCCTAATTTTGTTTTGGAGCTTTTTGGAGGTTCCAAGCTGCTTTTCTCCATTTTAGGTGTAAGGGTGTCGACAAGAAAAGGGTGACTTGGATACATGCAAGCAGGCCCACCTTAGTACTTGTATGCACCAGAAGAGACTTGCCCCAACGTTATAGTAGACACAACTTCAAAGAGCGGTTATAAGGCCGGGCAGCGCTCACTATTGCAAGCAAGCAATTTGCTGAAGACTAAATTTAGTGAGCAACTTGACCTAACTCTCCAAGACCAGAAGCAAGGAAATTGGTCCGTTTTTCGAGAGTCTCAACCACATAACAATCTGTTGACTCCAAGTGGTTGATGTCTGTTTTTTTAGTAAAGCTACATCCATTGCATCAAACAGATCACATAAGCGTAATTTTAAAAATATGAAAATAGCGATCTTATCGAGAAACCCAAAACTTTACTCTACCCGACGCCTGGTTGAGGCAGCAAGTGCGCGCGGTCATGAAGCACAAGTGATTGATCATGTTCGATGTTTTATGGATATGGGAACTGAAAACCCCTCCATTCACTATGGCAATAAAGAGTTTATACCTGGTGATTTCGATGCGGTAATTCCACGGATTGGTTCATCTGTCACTTTCTATGGCACTTCAGTTGTTCGCCAATTTGAGATGATGGGAACCTACTGTGTTAACGAGTCTGTCGCCATATCTCGCTCACGAGACAAACTCCGCTCTATTCAACTTTTATCGCGAAAAGGCGTGGGGATTCCCATTACCGCCTTCGCTAACTCACCGGATGATATAGAGGGCTTAATTAGAGAAGTGGGTGGTGCTCCTCTGGTCATCAAAGTACTGGAGGGCACTCAGGGCATTGGTGTCGTTCTCGCTGAGACAAAAAAAGCAGCAGAGAGCGTTATCCAGGCCTTCATGGGGGTAAAAAGTAATATTCTTATCCAAGAGTTCATAGAGGAAGCTGGTGGTAGTGATATACGCTGCTTTGTAGTTGGTGGCAAGGTCATTGCTGCTATGCAGAGGACAGCTCCAGAGGGTGAATTTAGATCAAACCTTCATAGGGGTGGAACAGCCAAGCTTGTTAAGCTGTCTCCCGCTGAGAGAGCTAGCGCAGTAAAAGCTGCGAGCATCATGGGGCTAAATGTGTGTGGTGTAGACCTTCTTCGCTCAAGTCGAGGACCATTAATTATGGAGGTAAACTCTTCTCCAGGGTTAAAGGGTATTGAAGAGGCTACTAACAAAGATGTTGCAGGGATGATTATCGAATTCATCGAAAATAACGCAAGACCCAACAAAACAAGGACTCGCGGTAAGGGATAATATTAATAAAAATGCCAACAGCAAACCAACCAATAACAATCAATGGTGTTACTGTACTCCCTGGGGAGTCTCGAGTAATCGACCTCCCTATTGCCAAACTGTACACTCATACGGATATCAACATTCCTGTACAGGTGATGTGTGGCAAAAAAGCTGGGCCGCGGCTGTTTATTAGTGCGGCTATCCATGGAGATGAACTTAACGGTGTAGAAATTGTACGGCGCTTGCTAAGAACAAGTGCAATAAAACGCTTAAGAGGAACCTTAATTGTTATTCCCGTTGTCAATGTATTTGGGATTATACAACACTCTCGATATCTGCCTGATCGGCGTGATCTAAATCGTTCATTTCCGGGGTCAAAACGTGGCTCCCTCGCAGCTCGACTTGCTCACATCTTCTTGCAAGAGATTGTTTCTCAATGTGATTACGGTATTGATCTGCATACTGGGGCATTACACCGCTCCAACCTACCGCAAGTACGAGCCGACTTAGATGATCCGGAAACAAAAACTCTCGCAGAAGCTTTTTCTGTTCCAGTAATACTTAACTCAAACTTGCGTGACGGCTCTTTGCGTCAAGCAGCTAAAGAGCATGGAGTTAAAATATTACTGTATGAGGCAGGAGAAGCATTGCGATTTGATGAGTTATCCATAAGCGCGGGCGTTCGAGGTATTTTGTCCGTAATGCGTAAGTTATCTATGCTAGCGGCAGGTAAAAATATCCGCAAACAGTCGGAACCATTTGTAGCTCGTTCTAGTAGCTGGGAGCGGGCACCGGAAAGTGGCCTGCTACGCTCTACAGCCCCACTTGGAGCTCATGTTAACAAAGGGGATATCTTAGGTATAATTTCTGACCCATCAGATCTATTTACACCTAAAGAATATGAGGTTAAATCTCAGTTTTCAGGCCTCATCATTGGGAAGACCAATATCCCACTGGTTAATGCCGGCGACGCCCTCTTTCACATAGCCCGTTTTGAAGATATTAAGGAAGCTGCGGCATCGGTAGAGGTTTTCCAAAGCGTACTGGAATACTCAGAAAGTACATTACTGTAGATTGCCCAATCTCTTAATTTATACCTGGACTTTCTTTGAAGTAAAGCCAAGAAGAGTACGTATATCTTCTTGGCTTATTCACATCGAGTTTACTTAACGATCTTGATTCAAGATATAAGCTCTTCTATCTCAATGATCATCCACCATCTGTTTCTCACGCTGATAAACCAATATAGAGGAAATACGAAGCGCTCCAAGCACGAGTATAAAAGCAGAGAACGCATAAAGCATCTCGGCTTTAACATCATGCTTAAATAGGGAGATAAGTATTTCGCGCAAAACAAAAACAATTGCCGCGTCAACAATGAAAGTTAGTCTCAGCTTGTGAGTGTTGAAATACTCAACTAGAGAGCGAGACAATTCGATCAAGACATAAAGAGTTAAAACGTCAGTAATTATCCCTATGTAATGCCCAGTTATACCTTCAAAATTTAACAGTTTCCATGTCGTAGTGAATAACTGTATCGTACCTATGGCAATTCCAATAATGATAAACACAAGGATAACAGCAAAAACTAAGTCAACTGCTTTATCAAAGTATTGTTTTATTTTCTCGCTTTTCATTTTTGTAGCCAACACAATTAATTTTAGAATGGTAGGCGGGTATAATCGAGCCCCCTACCGGCCAGGCATTAGACTACGCTTGCTTGGTACCATCAAGCGAATCTTAACTAGCATAACGACGTTTAATTATTTCGTAACTATGCCGATTGGTTGCTATAGCTGGCAGCGTTGGAAGCAAAAATTCTGCACAAAAAATCAAGTTGGTATTATCTTTGGGTGAACACCTCCATCGACAGTTCGCTACCATCCAATTGATCCGTACTCATAACTCAAGACATTCCTCATTTTAAGCTTGAAAATTTCTAAACTGGCGCAGTGTCGCTGGTAACCACCAATCACTAAAGAGTCTTTTGTTGGGTTCACATTGCAAGAGCATCTTGCCCACTCTTGCTATTTTTTGGTGAAAGCCTAATCAAGTTATCCGTATGACTGAAGTTACCGTTGAGGATTAAGGTCGGGTAAACCGGGGCTTGTCGACTTTCACTGAATTATTAGCACCGACGATTATGTTTTGTGCAACATATCGAAAGGATCGTTTTTTGACCAATTTCGTAAACGACCAATATGCGGCTAATTGACCCAACATCCGATAAGCGGTCACTTATCGTTCATTAACTAATGCTTATATCCCTTGCAGCCAAAAAAGTACGGGGCCAGTTAGCAGCAAAAGGCAATCATTACTCGCTTACCTGCGCCCCCTGTTAGGCTCTGCCAGTTTTATATTTTTCGTTCCGGCCACCCCTCTCTTAACTCTCATACCTTTGCAAGCCATTTCCTGTGCTGGTTGATATTTGATCGCTCGCATATCTGTGATTTTGATAGAGTTCGAATGAGATTTTTAAGCTATATGAATCAATTTTCTGCGTATGACTCACCTGTAAGTCGATCATATACTGGAAAATCAACCTCACAATTTATCCCGTTGTGCAGTGCATTGAATTCGAACAATTAGAGTTCAAACTAATAATATGTTACATTTTGCGTCATAAAGCTTGGTACTTAGGTGCTAAGGCGTAGGGGTTCCATCATATTCGCCACTGAAATCCGGCAGGTGAGACCCCTAGTGATTGTTATGAAATACAACGATGACCAGTGGTTCAAAGTTTGCGGTTAACAGGCCGCCAACCCTACTTCATCGACTTAGAAACAACCTATTGACTCTCTGTTAGAGCAGTATGGAGAAACAGATGTCATTGGAAAAAAAACAAAGCTTTGTTGATGGCCGCTACCTGGCAAACGAAAGCGGTGAATGTTTTGACGTGTTCAACCCTGCTACCAACGAGGTCAGCTATCAGGTTGAGGTTGCCGACGAGAAGGTACTCGCAGAAACCATCGAGAGCGCCAAGCGCGGTTTTGCCCAGTGGTCAGCGATGATGCCGGTCGAGCGCAGCCGCATCCTGCTGAAAGCAGTAGCACTGTTGCGCGAGCGCAACGACGAACTGGCAGCTATCGAAGTGGCTGATACCGGCAAGCCCTGGCAGGAAGCCAGTGTTGTCGACGTGGTGACTGGAGCCGACTCCATCGAATTCTTTGCCGGCCTGGCTGCAGGCATTGAAGGCAATCAGCAGCAAGTCGGTGAGGACTTCTACTACACCCGCCGCGAGCCCCTGGGCATCTGCGCCGGAATCGGTGCCTGGAACTACCCCTTACAAATCGCTTGCTGGAAAGCCGCCCCGGCCCTGGCCTGCGGTAACGCCATGATCTTCAAGCCTTCCGAAGAAACCCCCAAAGGTGCTTTGAAGTTGGCTGAAATCTTTATTGAAGCGGGCATGCCCCCGGGTGTTTTCAACGTAATCCAGGGCGATGGCGCCGTGGGTGCCTGGCTGACTAACCACCCGGATATCGCCAAGGTTTCCTTTACCGGCGAAGTGGGTACCGGCAAGAAAGTGATGGCCGCAGCGGCTTCCAACCTGAAAGAAGTCACCATGGAGCTGGGAGGCAAGTCCCCGCTGGTGATCTTTAATGATGCCGACCTGGAGCAAGCTATCTCTGCTGCCATGCTGGGCAACTTCTACACCCAGGGCGAAATCTGCACCAACGGCACCCGGGTATTTGTACACCGCAGCATTCACGATCAGTTCCTCGCTCGTCTAAAAGAGCGTGTTGAACAAAATATTATTGCTGGTGATCCGATGAATCCGGACACCAACTTCGGCGCGCTGATCTCTGCCAAGCACCAGCAATTGGTGATGGACTACATCAGCAAGGGGAAAGAGGAAGGCGCGACCTTGTTCTGCGGCGGCCACACCCTTTCACCAGAAAATTCACCTAACGGTTACTTCGTTGCTCCCACCGTATTCACCGACTGTCATGACGATATGACCATTTGCCGCGAAGAGATCTTCGGCCCGGTAATGTCGGTACTGGTCTTTGATGATGAAGACGAAGTGATCCGCCGCGCTAACGATACCCGTTTGGGCCTCGCCGCCGGCGTATTTACCCGTGATATCACTCGCGCCCACCGTGTGATCCACCAGATGCAAGCGGGTATCTGCTGGATCAATGCCTACGGCGCTTCCCCGGCAGAAATGCCGGTGGGCGGATACAAGTTATCCGGAATCGGACGCGAAAATGGACTTGCGACCCTGAACCACTATACCCAGCTAAAAGCGGTGTATGTGGGCCTGGCACCACTGGAAAGTCCATTTTAAGCGGTACCCTGTATGAGTGAGTTTGACTACATCATTGTCGGCGCCGGCTCTGCCGGTTGCGTTCTGGCCAACCGCCTGTCTGCCCAGGAAGATAAAAAAGTCCTCCTGGTAGAGACCGGGGGTAGCGATCGCAGCATCTTTATCCAGATGCCCACCGCACTATCCATTCCCATGAATACCGATAAGTACGCCTGGCAGTTTATGACCGAGCCAGAGCCGTACCTGGACAACCGCAGCATGCATTGCCCCAGAGGCAAGGTGCTCGGTGGCTCTTCCTCGATTAACGGGATGGTTTACGTGCGCGGGCACGCCAAAGACTTTGATGAGTGGGCACAGCACGGCGCCGAAGGCTGGGACTACGCCCACTGCCTGCCCTACTTCAAACGCTCTGAGACCTGGGCTTTCGGCGGTGACGATTACCGTGGCGACGAAGGTCCACTGGGGGTCAATAACGGCAATGAAATGGCCAACCCCCTTTATGGAGCCTTTATCGAAGCCGGTAAAGAAGCTGGCTACGACTACACCGCAGATTACAACGGCGAGCAGCAAGAGGGCTTTGGCCCCATGCATATGACGGTAAAAGATGGAAAGCGTTGGTCTACCGCCAACGCCTACCTAAAGCCGGCCATGCAGCGCCCCAATTTGACGGTATTGACCCACGCCACTGTGCATAAGGTGATTCTGGAAGGTAAACGCGCAGTCGGAATCAAACTTGAACGCAAGGGAAAGATCCTGGAATTCAAGGCGCAGCAGGAAGTCATCCTCAGCGCAGGTCCCATCGGCTCCCCTCACCTTCTTCAGCTCTCCGGAATTGGAGATCCCAAAACACTGGCAGAAGCCGGTATCGCACTCCAACACGAACTCCCCGGCGTTGGCCAAAACTTGCAGGATCACCTGGAATTCTATTTCCAGTTCCGTTGCAACCAGCCGATTTCCCTGAATGGCAAGCTCGACCCTTGGAATAAATTCCTGATCGGTGCTCGTTGGATACTGAAGAAGGATGGCCTCGGAGCCACCAACCATTTCGAGTCCTGCGGTTTTATTCGCTCCAAAGAAAACGTGGAGTGGCCGGACCTGCAATATCACTTCCTGCCAGCAGCCATGCGCTATGACGGCCGCGAAGCTTTCGATGGCCACGGCTTCCAGGTGCATATCGGGCACAACAAGCCCAAGAGTCGCGGCAGGGTCAAAGTAGTGAGCAGCGATCCCAAGCAATCCCCTTCTATCCTGTTTAATTATTTGCAGGAGAAAGAGGATATTGAGGGTTTCCGCGCTTGTGTGCGACTGACTCGCGAGATTATCAATCAGCCGGCTTTCGACGAATACCGAGGCGATGAAATCCAGCCCGGTACCGATATCCAGACTGATGAACAAATTGACGCTTTCGTACGGGAATCCGTCGAGAGTGCTTACCACCCATCCTGCTCCTGCAAGATGGGCACTGATGCAATGGCAGTGGTAGACCCGGAAACCCGTGTACACGGTTTGCAGGGTTTGAGAGTTGTAGATTCCTCCATCTTTCCGACCATTCCCAACGGCAACCTGAATGCGCCCACCATTATGGTGGCGGAGCGGGCTGCTGACCTGATTTTAGGGCGCCCCGTATTGGCGCCCTCCAAGGCACCGGTAGCGACCAAGGCTACCAGCACTCAGCGACCTGGCCGCCCTGCGCGCGCTCAGTGAGCTGAATTTACGTCGGCGCTCTGGCAGAGATTTGACTGCCCCCTTCAAACGCGACGGGGATATTCAAATCTCGCACAGCAATGCCCTCTGGGGGCGCCGGCATACCAATAACTAGCTGGAGACTCAGCATGACAGCTTGGCTTTCCGCGGGATTATTGTTTACCTTCACGGCAATAATTTTCTCGCTGATTAAATGGGGAAATGTGAAGATGGTCGGGGTAACCCCGGTCAAAACCTTCACTTTTATAGCGATCCTTTTCACCTCCGGCCTCGATGTAGGCCTGATCATGTTCCCCCTCACCGAGTTCGGTGGCTACGCAGACTTAGCCAATAGCCCAGAATATGGTTTCACCAACCCACTCGCGATTGAGTTTGGTTTTTGGGCCTTCCTGATCTGGGGCTTCTACTTCCTCACCTGTTTTTACTTCTGCATTATCGAACCTAAAGTTAAATTCTTTGAGTTGGGCCCAGTAAAACTGATTAACAATGTGGTGATTATCGGAACCTGCGCCTTTACCGCTTACTTGCTGCTTAGCAACTTGCCCTGGTATCTGCCGCAAGTTGGTGATGGTGAAACCATTGTGGGCACCTTCTACCTGATCGTATTTGCAGTGATCGCCGCAGCGGTCTACTCATCCACCAGCCTGCGCTATGTGCGCTTCCTCAGCCTGGCAACTACCTGGATGTTTATTGGCTTGATCGCGGTCATGTGGGTTGGCGCCTTTACCGGTGAGAACGGTAGCGTTGGCGACTTTGCCTCCACCTTTGCGCTGCTCGGCGGTTACTTTGGCAACATCCACCAGTTCGTGCTGCCGTTAAATGACTATCACGAGTTTTACCTGTTCTGGTGGTTTGCCTGGAGCATTATGATCGGCCAGTTTACCTCCCGCTTTGTGGGTGGCCTGCGCACTTACCAAGTGCTGGCGGCGATGCTAATTTTCCCATCCATCCCCATCGCACTCTGGTTCACCGTGCTCTACTACTACTCCAGCCAAGGCCTGGATACCAGTGGCTTCTACAACCTGGCTATGGTGATTGTGGGTATTACCTTCGTGATCAACTCGCTGGATTCCCTGATTCGCCTGTACACCGACAATCTGGGCATGACCGTTGCGCGCCTGGGCAAGTGGAAGTACTTCGTGCTGAACCTGGCTGCAATGAGCCTGCTCACCCTGTTGTTCAAGCTGGACTTCCTACAAATCCAGTGGATCGGCGCTTTGGTGATTGGCATCTTCTTCTGCTGTCTGGGTTACATCCTGGTGAAGCGCTTCAGAGCGGTAGCTGCTATCGACTCCTCGCCTAAAGAAAACAAAATCGACTTTAACAAGATCGAACTGGCGAGCTAACTGTTGAAATCCCCCACCCTCTTAGGTGGGGGCTACAAAATATAAATAAGCGGTAATTTAACAATGAAATCGACGTTGAAACTTTCTGCACTCACTTGTGCTTCCCTGCTGGTACTTGCTCAGCAATCCCAAGCAGAGCTGTCTTCTACTGTAAATCTGACCACCGACTACACCTTTAATGGTGTTAGCCAGACCAAAAGCGACCCAGCCCTGCAGGCAAGCCTGGACTACGGCTTCGATAACGGTTGGTACATTGGCTCCTGGGCTTCCAATGTGGATTTTGTAGGTGATGACGTCAATCTCGAGCTAGATTTCTACGCTGGCAAATTCTTACAACTTAATGACAAGGTAAGTCTGGATACTGGTATTGCTTACTACACCTATCATGGTGATAAGGATGTCTCTAGAAACTATGACTACCCAGAAGCTTATACCAAGCTGGGTTATAGCTCCAACCTGGGCGAGTCCGAAGTGAATGGCTGGTACAGCTGGGACTACTTTGGTCTGGGCGGCAGCCACTACATTATGATGCTGGCTCACACTTTTGAATTTGCAGAGGGGCATAACGTTCGTTTCAGTGTGGACCGCTCTACCTCTACAAATTTGGACAACTGGAGTTGGGGCAATAATAAAAAATCCTACAACCACTACCGTGTAGAATACATGACCTCTCTAAACGGTTTTGATTTCAATATTGCTGCTGAGAACACTACTATCGATACGAAGGATACCGACGAGCGTATCGTTTTCTCTGTCGCTCGCACTTTCAACCTGTAAGGTTAGAAGTTTATACCGGGGCCTGAGCCCCGGTATTCTCACTCTTAAAATCCTAAGACCTCTCCCCCGCACTTCCCTGTTTAGCGTTTTCAGAAGAACCTAAAGTGGTTCCATCTTGCTCGCCCCCCTCTTCTTGGCTCCATGGCACCTTTGCGGATAACTTTTCAAGAACTATTTCCTTTTCAATTAGAGTTGGGTGGGAGCCCAAGTCATGCCGTGCAACTTTAACGATTGAGAGACAAAGTAATAGAGCAACTAATAATAGAGGGATGCCTGCAATAATGCTCGCTGCCAATAACGCTTCGAATCCACCCAGTATCATTAAGGCAATCGGCAGTAATGCCAAGGCAAATGCCCAAAAAATTCGGTTCCAGCGAAGAGGCTCTGTGTCTACCTCATTTTGTACAACTGAGGCGAGGATATGGGAAATGGAATCAAAGGTAATAGCAGTAAAAACCAGTGCAACCAATGTATACACCAGTACCACCCACTGACCTGCTGGCAAAGTCTTCAGTATGGCGAAAATAGTGGCATTGGCTCCCTGGTTGTTTAGGAGCTGCACCAGATCAAGCTTCCCAGAAAACTGCAAATATACCCCATAGTTGCCAAGAACCATATAGAAAAGAAAACAACCGAGGGTCCCAAAAAATATAGAACCAATGATCATCTCTTTTATTGTCCGCCCCCGAGAGATATGGGCGATAAAAAGGCCAACGCTTGGTGCGAAAACTAACCACCAAGCCCAATAGAAAACAGTCCACTGTTGAGGAAAGCGAAAGTAGGAAAGTTGCTCAAAATATGAGAAGGATTCAGTCCAGGTAGCCATTCGCAGGAAGCTGTGTAACATCCGCCCTAATGTCTCCAGCCCATTATTGAGTATAAATAGAGTTGGCCCAGCAATAAGAACAAAGAGCAATAATAATAGGGCAAGCCACATGGTAAAATTAGAAAAGGTTTTGATCCCGCGCTTCAAACCAACAAAAGCACTGTAACCAAACAATAGAGCGCAGAGTATAAGTACAGCTATTTGTGTCTCAAGTCTAATAGGTAACCCTAACAACTCATGAAACCCCTGGGTGATTAAGGGTGCAGCTATACCCAACCGGGTAGCGACGCCACCCAACATACCGAATACCAAAGAGATATCGATAAGCTTTCCAGTGGCACCCTTGGCCCTGTGCTCACCCAGCACCGGGACAAGAGCCTGGCTAAATTTTAATACCCTACTTCTGCGCACATAGTAAAAGTAAGCGATTGGCAGCGCCGGGATTAGGTAGATGGACCAAGCCAGAGGGCCCCAATGGAATATGCCATAGGCCACTGCCCAGCGGGCCGCTTCCGGTGTATTTGCTTCAACCTGAAATGGCGGTTGCTGATAATAGTAAACCCATTCAACCATTGACCAATACAGAATGGAGGCGCCGATGCCACAGCTTAGCAACATGGCAACCCAAGAAACTGTCGAGAACTCAGGGGATTCCTTCTTGCTTCCAAGCTTGATGCGGCCGATATCACTAAAAGCAATATAAGCCATAAAAAGAATCGACCCTATTCCCAGTAAAAGGTAGAGAATACCAAAACGTTCTGTTACAAACTCCTTTGCCGCCAAAATCCACAGTGAGCCCAAATCTGGAAACAAGATCAAAGGCACTGTCGTTATCAGTAACAATAAGATTGCCCCAAAAAAAGTGGGCTTATCAATCAGCTCTCTTGACCCCTTACTCAACGACTATCTCCATTCCGAAGAGCAACAACTTAGGTTTTGGGTGTGGTTAAATTACGCCAATAATGAGAACGACACTTCTAATAACCAATTGGGCGTCAATCATCCACTAGAACGGCACATATCTCCCTGTACGGATATATTTTTAAAAATCAGCCACAATCCAGTATATCTGAACTTATACATACAATGATCATGAAGAACGGCGTCGGAAACGACATGCTATTGATGCTGAGGTTAGTTAAACATGTCCCACTACATAATTTTTGCATTGATTGTCTTTGTCCTAATTGCCTGTGGCAAAGACTCTTTGAGAGATATCACGGAGCAAGATTTTCAACCAGGGGCTGAAACAGGCATATTTAATGTATCTCAGAGCGAGTGCGAGTTAATGATGTATCGAAAAATAACAACAAAGGAATCCCCGGTTGGTTGCGAAAGATTAAAAAAAGTAGTTTTTGATTTTTATCCTCTACCCGAGGATTCAGATATTGCTAGCGCACTGAACAGTGAGCATGGTTTAAAAAATAAAAACGATACAAATAGGCAAAAAGGAGCGATTATAGTTCTTGATGTTGTTGCCGATAATGTTCTCGCTCTATTTGGAGAACTCTATCAACGGCAGTTCCCTATTAAGTCTGCTATCCCAATAGAATACTTCAGTAAAAAGGAGCGAAAAACAGAGGATATGAACAATTCTCTGGCATTTGATTCTCGACCAATTACCGATGGCAGCAAATGGTCTGAACATGCTTATGGGGTTGCGATTGATATTAATCCAATGCAGAACCCTTATCTTTATATTGATAAATCCTCTAAACCAATCTTGATACCAAAAAACACGAAGGAAGGTTACTTAAATCGAGCAAAGTATCGAGCAGGAAAACCGGTTCGTGCCGGGATGTCTGAAGATGTAACCTCTCTATTTGCCATGTATGGTTTTGCCGTTTGGGGCGGAGATTGGGATGTGCCTATTGATTACATGCACTTCCAGGTGGGATCTCGCCAGTTTATCGAACATCTAGTAGCTCTACCTATTGAGCAGGCAAGGCTACTGTTTGAAAATTACACGAGCCAATTGAGGCAGTGCTTTGAGCATGGAAAAAGTATTAGCGATGTTAACTTCCTTAGAAAGTATTGTGTAGACAAGGTAAGTGCAGCTTTTGAGCCGCGCCAAGATAAAGTAAAGGGCACCAGTAATATATAGTGCCCTTCTGCTCCCGCTGACTATACCCCTAGTTTAAACCTCCCACAGGCTTCAGCTGTTTGTTATCGTTTATAAACGAGACGGATGACTACCTGGATCCCCTTCAATATGTGGTTTGTCGTCATGAGATACCCCATGGGGGGAAGAAGCCGGCAACTCCCAATCCCCATCTTTACTCCAGGGGTCATCCTTAGGGAAATCCTCAATGTAAATTTCTTTTTCTTCGTAACTGGGCTGGTAGCGTAAATCATAGTGAGCCGCTTTAACGATTGAGATGCATAACAGAAGCGCAACAATCAGAAGTGGGACACCTCCAATGACACTGGCTGTTTGCAAGGTATCCAGCCCACCAAGAAACATCAGTGTTACGGGCATAATGGACAGGGCAAATGCCCAAAAGACCCGATTCCAGCGCACTGGCTCCTCATCTACTTCTTTCTGTACTACTGCGGCAAGAATATAGGAAATAGAATCAAAGGTAGTGGCTGTGAAGATCAGTGCAAGAATGGTATAAATCAATATTACGAACTGACTCGCTGGCAGAGTCTGTAAAACGGCAAATATTGCTGCAGTTGCTCCCTGATGGTTCAATACCTGCACCACATCCAATTCACCTGAAAACTGTAAGTAGACCCCATAGTTCCCCAGAACCATAAAGAACAAGAAACAGCCGAGAGTGCCAAAGAAAATCGAGCCGACTACCATTGCCTTTATGGTGCGGCCTCGGGATATTCTGGCAATGAACAAGCCTACGCTTGGTGCGAAAACCAGCCACCATGCCCAGTAGAATATGGTCCAATCTTGAGGAAAATGAGTATCAGGAAACTGTTCAAATTGTGCGAAAGGTTCAGTCCAGGAAGCCATATGGAAGATGTTGTCAAGTACCCTGCCCAAAGCATCCAGGCCGGTATTCAACATAAACAGGGTGGGACCAACAAGAAACACGAATACCAACAATAATACTGAAAGCCACATATTAATGTTGGAGAGGGCTCGAATACCGTTCTTTAGACCCACAAAAGCACTGTAACCAAAAATAAGTGTACAGATCATAAGCACAATAACCTGTGTACCCAAGTCTCTAGGTACTCCCAATAGCTCATGTGCTCCCTCGGTAATCAGTGGGGCGGCAATACCCAATGTAGTGGCCCCTCCTCCCAGCATGCCAAAGATAAATAGCACATCAATTAACTTGCCAATACCACCCTTCGCGCGTTCTTCACCTAGCACGGGCATTAGCGCTTCACTAATCTTCAGCACACTGTGGTTTCTGACATAGTAAAAATAAGCAATCGGCAGAGCGGGAATCAGGTAAATCGCCCAAGCTAATGGCCCCCAGTGAAAAATGCCATAGGCAACGGCCCAGCGCGCAGCCTCAGGTGTTCCCCCCTCAATTTGGAAGGGTGGAGTTTGATAGTAGTAAATCCATTCCACCATCGACCAGTATAGGATTGAAGCTCCAATACCAGAGCAAAACAACATGGATGCCCAGGACACTGTAGAAAACTCCGGATCTTCTTCCGAATTACCGAGCTTTATCTGGCCTATATCGCTAAATACGATATAAACCATAAAGAGGATGGCCCCTACCCCCAGTAATAGATAAAAGACGCCGAGCTGGTCGGTAACAAAATCCTTTGCGACTTTAACCCATACTGATCCGACTTCAGGGAAAACAATCAGTGGAACTGTAACTAGCAAAAGTAGTGCAAGTGATCCGAAGAATGTTGGCTTATCGATAATTTCTCTAAAACTCTTAGTCAATGCACTTCTCCGAGCAGTGTACAAAGCCGACAAAATAAAAGTGGGTTCGATCTCCGAAAGGAAATGAAGACAGATGGTAGAATGGAATAACTTTTATAGAGACGGAATACGATTGGTTAGATATGATTATTATTTGGTCCGCAATTTTAACAGGAAGGCTATTAATTTCAATAACAGGCTGTTTTTAGTGTTCAAAAGCAAAACAATCTGGCCATCAAACAAGAGCTTAGAAGATAAGATATAAGACACTAACCTCTGTAGCCTACAGCTTTTATAACCTCTTTATGAGTACATCCTGACTACGTATCATTCCCAAATAGATCAGAATGTATGCAGACTCTGGAATTCAAGCGTAAAGCCTATATGCGCACTCATAGGTATTTTATAGTGGGCTCATATACCCTTCTCACTGAATTGTCCCCTAAGACTGAGGGTATATAAGCCTTTAAAGATCCTTTTTTCTGGAAGCTTCTTTACTACCACCTTTCTTTACAGAGCTACAAGCCGCCCCCCAATCGCCCTCTTCACTCCAGGGGGTATCTTCTGGCGGGTGTTTGATATAGATTTCCTTTTCCTCGTAGCTCGGCTGGTGACGTAAATCGTAATGAGCTGCCTTTACAATCGATACGCAAAGCATTATTGCAACAAGTAGCAACGGAACACCACCGACAATACTTGCTGTTTGTAGGGCTTCCAGCCCACCCAAAAAGAGAAGTGTAATAGGCATTACCGATAATGCAAACGCCCAAAACAAACGATTCCAACGAGCTGGCTCATCATTCACTTCCTTTTGAACAACGGCAGCGAGTATATAGGATATAGAATCAAATGTAGTGGCTGTGAAAATTATCGCGAGTAAAGTGAAAACAATAATGACCAAATTGCTCATAGGGAGTGTTTGCAAGATGGCGAATATTGTTGCAGTACCCCCCTGTTGGTTGAGGAGCTGTACCACATTCAGTTCACCTGAGAACTGCAGGTAAACCCCATAGTTTCCCAGAGTTAGGAAAAATAGGAAGCAGCCCAGGGTGCCATAAAATATTGCGCCAACAACCATAGCTTTTATGGTTCTCCCGCGTGATATGCGAGCAATAAACAATCCAACACTTGGGGCGAATACCAACCACCAAGCCCAATAGAAGATGGTCCAGTCTTGAGAGACGTAGGTTTGAGGGAATTCTCTGAATCGACCAAAGGGCTCTGTCCATGTGGCCATATGAAGAATACTGTTAAGCATTTTCCCCAAAGAATCCAATCCCGCATTAAGCATAAATAAAGTAGGGCCAGCAATAAGGACGAAAGCCAATAAAAACATCGCAAGCCACATATTCAGGTTTGATAAAGTCTTAATTCCCCTTTTAAGCCCGGCATACACACTGCAGCCAAATATTGCAGTGCAGAGCATCAGAATAAAAATTTGTGTAGTCAGTCCTGTAGGCGCACCCAATAGTTCATGTGCACCCTCAGAAATCAAGGGCGCAGCAATTCCTAATGTCGTTGCCCCACCACCTAACATACCAAAAACAAAACAAACATCTATCAACTTGCCAATAGACCCTTTTGCCCGCTGCTCACCTAAAACAGGCATAAGCGCCTCACTTACTTTTAAGACATTGCGGTGCCTTACATAGTAAAAGTAAGCAATTGGTAGAGCCGGAATCAGGTAAATCGACCAGGCAATAGGACCCCAATGGAATATACCAAAAGCGATTGCCCAGCGGGCAGCCTCCGGAGTAAGCCCTTTTAATTCAAATGGCGGCGTTTGGTAATAATAGATCCACTCCACCATTGACCAGTACAAAATAGATGCCCCAATGCCTGTACAAAAAAGCATGGAGGCCCATGACAAGGTGCTAAATTCTGGCTCTTCTTCAGGTTTTCCAAGTTTGATTTGACCGATATCACTAAAAATGATGTAGGTCATAAACAGTAATGCACCAACTCCCAGCAACAGATAAAAAACACCCAAGTCATCCGTTACAAAGTTCTTCGCGTTCAGAATCCACTTCGCACCCAATTTTGGATAAATAATGAGCGGAAGGGTAACCATGAGAAGCAAGCCAAGCGCCCCAAAGAAAGTTGGCTTATCGATGATCCGCTGAAAGTTTCCTGCCAATACTTCTCTCCAGGATACTCAAAGAACTGATCAGGCCAATTAAAAGAAACGTGCTTGTCAGCCTGGAGTTAAAATGTGGGGCTGAATCCGTTTGTTTTGGGTAGAGGCAAACTGAGTAGCTTGCTAGCAAGTTTAGCTGCCTACGAATTAGTCAGCCAAGGCGATAAGTTCATTTTAGAGGCAGCTTGGGGCGAGACTGCCTGGACATACTGCCGCAAACTGCCATTTGCGGTCTAACAGATTCAAAGTAAGGGCTGGAAATTTAGTAAAAGGGAGGCTATTTGCCCTGAATCGCTCAATTAGAGCTTCATCTAGAAGTATAGCCAGCCCAAGACTTGTCTAGGGTTTTAGAGAGTTCTCCAGCTGAGAAAACTGCCCCTGAATCACCGCTTTCTCCTGAATCAGGGTGCGGTTCTCATCGGCGAGTTGTTCGAGGCGATCTTTTGTAGTGGTAAGCTCCAACTCTAATCTGTTTAGGGCACTCTGTTGTAGTTGCACTTCCTTCTGAGCCGAAGAACCTTCACGTTGCAGCTTAGAGATTTGCTCGCGCAAGCTAGCCACCTCTGCCTGCCTGTCTTTCAGCTCACACGCCTGCTCTTCTGCCTGCCCCCTTAGGTTTGCAGCCTCTGTACTAGCCACCCCAACCTGTTCGCTAAGCTGCTGTTTCTCTCGATTGATTTCAGCAATTAGCGCCTGTCCCTGCTTGTAAAGCAACTCCTGCTCGTTGAATCTACGCTCTGAGAGGGTCAGCTGTTCAGTAAGTACTGCGATCTGCCCCTTCAGTTGCTCCGCAGCTGAGCGATACTGGTCTCTCTCATATTGCCGGTCATTGGCAGTACGCTGTTGAAAGTGCTCAAAGTGTTCGCGGACATCCCTATTTTCCTGCTTTACTTCCTCAATCATCACTTTTTGCTCCGCAATACGCTGCAAAGCTTCCTGCTTCTGGTACTCACTTTTTTCCAGGGCAGTCTGGGTCTCTTGTAAGGACTGCTTGAATCTACGCTTTTCCGCCTCGGTCGACGAAAGCCTGTGCTCAAGATCACGAATACTGGCGGCCTGCTGGTTACTAGTGGCTCTCAACTCCTCTAACTGTGAAGTGATCTCTTTTTCCTGTACGAGGAACTCCTGCTGAAGCTCCTCTACCTGCTTGCTTGCCGCTTCCTGGATCCTTTGGTGTAGGCCTTTCAGTGCATCCACCAGGTCTCGCGGGAGCCCACTACTATCCGTATTGCTCGCAGATTCACTGCGCCATCTTTTAAGCAGAGGGGCAATAGTGCTTTTGCTGCCGGTTCCCAACTGTGCCCTCACTCGATCAACGGTGGGCTCTTCTCCACGGGCCTTGATGGCCTTGGCGGCCTGAACAATATCCAGATACGTGACCCCAGTGCGTGCCATAAGCTTCACCTTAGATTATTTCGTTACAAATTACATAATACGTAATATTACATTATTTTATATTTTTTCATACCTGAAAAATGCCGCTGCATAACCTTCGATAATGACTATTATCGCAGGTTATATTTCTGTAAGATTCCCGTAATAACGTACCTCCAGTACAAACAGGAGGTTTCCCAGCAATTCGAGCATCATGAAACATCACAAATCTCTTACCGCCAAAAAGCATCTCGAAAAGAACACTCCCAGTACACACGGGGGCACTGGTGTATTGTTGACCGATGAGGACATTCAGAAATACCTGAGTGCCGCCACATCCGATAACACCCGCAGGGCTTATCGCTCGGCAATTCGCCAGTTTGAAAAATGGGGAGGGAGGCTACCCACAGATGGCAGCACTTTGGTGCGCTATGTACTCGGCCGCGCTGAGGAGCTTAATCCTCGCACTCTAGACCTTCACCTCACCGCAATCGGGCAATGGCATCAATACCAGGGAATGCTAAACCCCGTCACAGATCCATTGGTTCAGAAAACCATGCGTGGTGTCCGTCGCACTCACGGCAAACCTAAAGAGAAATCAAAAGCCCTCAGCCTGCAGCATATTGCTAGCATGACCCGATATTTACGCACTCAACCCCAGACGAGGAAGAGCGCACGTGATCTGGCTCTTATCCTGGTAGGGTTCTTTGGTGCCTTTCGTCGCAGTGAGCTAGTGGCTATTCAGGTGGAAAACCTGGTATGGGAGGAGGAAGGCGTGATCGTAAGGCTTCCCAAGTCAAAAACAGACCAAAGTGGCGAAGGAATGATGCGCGCCCTGCCCTTTGGCGCTCCTGAGGCTTGCCCTGCAAGAGCTCTGAAAACCTGGCTCAAGGTCAGCGGCATTGAAAGTGGGCCCGTATTTCGAGCGGTGAACCGGTGGGATACGGTGCAAAGCAGGCAGCTAAACCCAGCAGCAATTAATGACTTACTAAAAAACTTGGGTACCTCCTGCGGATTCGATTTTGTTGACGAGTTAAGCAGCCACAGCTTTCGCCGTGGCTTATCGACCTCTGCGGCTCGGGAAAAGATTGGTTTTGAGCTTATCAAGAAGCAAGGTGGCTGGAAGAGCGACGCCACCGTGTGGGAGTATATTGAGGAGGGGCAGCAGTTTAGTGAGAACGCCTCGGCCATCCTAATAAAGAAAATGGCAGAGCTTCTCTAAGCTGCAACCCTCTCCTTGCTAGATTGTTGCTTGATGATTCTTTGCGTCTTTCGCTCCTTTTCGAAAGACGCGGCTATTTCCTTTTGATGGGAGGGCCAACACCTATTGCTTCTTATGTGTCGCCTGGAAGACGGACTCCCACTCCTGATCAAATTTTGCTGCTGCTGGTATAGGGCCTGGAGCCCTCTTGAAAGTCAAAACTCCCACATGCGCTTCGTGAACTTGAGCATCAGAAGTCACCTCCTCGGTAAACCCCTGCATTATTCCGCTACTGTCGAGAGTAAAGTTGCCCACGCTTTCATCTGATACGTCGACAGTCACTATACGAGTGGTATCACCGGAGTTCGAAAAGACAAAGATACCGACATCCTTATTGGTAGTCGCTCCATTTTTTGTCTCTTCGTGACCGCCCAATTTATGCTTAAAGTCAGCAGGCTTCTTGAAGCTGTCAATGAAGCGGCCACCCCCACCGGTTTTAGTTTTCTTAAGGACTTTGAAAGTTCGACAATAAATATCCTTACCTACATCCAAAGCGTCTTTTTGGCTTTCATATAAAATAAACGACTCCCCATCGACAGCACACCAAGTGCCATCTAAAGTATTTTTCATGTCAGGATTTGCACTCAATGGAGCAGAGTAAAGAGCTGTCAGAATGAAAACGGCCGGTAGGAACCTATAAGTCAGAGGTAGATTCGCCTTCATGGTGCACCTCGGTAAGTCGCTTGTGAACTTTAAGTAAATAAAGTAGCGGATTAACCCAGGTACCTCCTAAAATTTTCAGACTTTTAGTGGAAGAGAAGCGCCAATTCAAATTTCAGCTAGCAGGCCTGTAGCTCCCTGCCCATTTCGCTCTCATTATCAATCGTTGAAGTTCACCACTGGGATCTATGGCAGCGAGAACAGCAGTCGCGCTAATCTCATGCCTTTAGCCATTGGTTGTTGGAACCAACCGGCAGCTTTAATAGCTCCCTGGCTGCTATACCTGTATTCAAATCTCGACACTTGCTCAATAGTTGATGCAAAAGGAGCTCTGAGATGCCTCTCAACAATCAACAAATCAAAGAGTGCGAATCCAGCCACTGGGATTTCTCAGATCTGAAAGCACTGTTCCTAAACTGTACCCTCAAGCCAACGCCAGAACTCTCCCATACCGACGGACTAATTCGTATTTCACGAGAGATTATGGAAAGAAATGGCATATCGGTAAGCCTGCTCAGGCCCGTTGACCATGATATCGCCTTCGGTGTCTATCCAGATATGACCGAGCACGGCTGGGAAAACGATGACTGGCCAAAAATTTATCACCAGGTTAACGAGGCAGATATTCTCGTTATCACAACCCCGATCTGGCTCGGTGAAAAATCCTCTATCTGCACACAAGCCATAGAGCGCCTCTACGCCAACTCGTCAAACCTTAATGATCAGGGGCAGTATGCCTATTATGGAAAAGTCGGCGGCTGCCTGATAACAGGTAACGAAGATGGCGCTAAACACTGTGCAATGAATATCCTTTATTCCCTGCAACACCTGGGTTATGTCATTCCACCACAAGCAGATGCCGCCTGGGTTGGCGAAGCCGGTCCAGGCCCCTCTTACCTCGACCCCGGTTCTGGCGGTCCACAAAATGATTTTACCAACCGGAATACCTCCTTCATGACCTGGAACCTAATGCATTTGGCCCGAATGATAAAAGATGCGGGGGGTATACCCGCCCATGGGAACCGGCGCTCTGCTTGGGATGCAGGTTGCAAGCCCGACTTCTCCAATCCCGATTACCGATAACTACGTTCGGAGCAGGCAGTAATGGGGTGAAATGGCCAATCAAGGCTGTAATTTACTCTGCCCATTTACAAAATGGGCCACCTAAAGATACATTGCGCACCTTCCTTCTTATTACAGCCCACTGATTTCGCCTTCAACTGGCCCAGTGCTCTCAATGCACCTACCTAAACAGATGGGCTTATAAGGCTACAACCTAAGAAACAACCAAAAAAACTGAGGTCTACCACCCCGAATGAATCCCGAGTTACTGGAACAGATTTTCCACAGCAAACTCTTTATTACTCTCTGTGTAGTTGCCGTCATTCTTTTAGTCCGCGGCTTACTGACCCTTGCCATTGCTCGCAGTAACTGGGCAAAAGCCGATAAGCGTCGTAGGATCAACACCGTACACAACATCGGCAACCTGCTATTGGTCATCGGTGTAATTGCCGTTTGGGTGACAGAATTACGAGATTTTGCCCTCTCTATTGCCGCCTTTTCTGTAGCGATTGTCCTCGCATTGCGAGAGGCCGTGCAGTGCTTGGTGGGTGGCCTATACCAAGCCAATATGCGCTCCTTTACTGTTGGCGATTGGATTAAAGTGGGCGACCAATTTGGCGAAGTTACTGATAGTGACTGGTTAAGCACCACGCTTTTGGAGATTGACCCCCATGGCCTCGGCAATGGTTATACCGGAACCACTCTCTATATTCCCAATAATGCTTTTTTTACTCAGCCGGTAAAGAACCTGAATTTTATGCGCCGTTATATCGAGCACACTTTCTCGATAACCCGTGAGCGCAGTGAGATTAACCCCTTTGAAGCCAAGAAGTTTATTGCCGAACGACTGAAAGAGCACTGCGAATCTTTTCGGGAAGTTGCAGAGCGCTACTGCAAGCTGATTGAGAATCGGATGGGTGTAGAGCTCTCAGGCCCTGACGCAAAAGTAAGCGTGACCACTAATGATCTTGGCCATGATGTCATCACCGCGACCGTATTTTGTCCGCGTGAAGAAGCAACCAATATCGAGCAGCTGGTAACTGAAGATTTTTATGCTTTCTGGTTTGAAAAAACCAAGCAACTAAAAGACAGCGCCTAACGCCTTATCACGCACCAACATGTAAGCTTTCAAGTTGTTGGCGGATTATTTCCGCCAACCGGCGCGCTGCGGGCGATATGTCATCGCGATTAGGAAAAATAAGATACAGAGGCTGCCACCTTTCTTGCCCTCCTTTTAAGGGGAGAGGTTTGAGTGTTCCATCGGCCAGCTCCCCAAGAATCTTATCCTGCGGCAACCAAGAAAACCCATAGCCCCTACAAGTTGCCCCGATTACCGTTGCCATATTACTCAGCGTCCATCGCTTGGCAACTTCAACTGTTAGGGTTTCACTATCGCTTTGGGGGTTTGAATCTCTAACGATCAGGTGCCGATGACTGCGCAGATCCTTCA
Organism: Microbulbifer mixtoriginis (SeqCode); assembly: GCF_052467705.1. Classification (NCBI taxonomy): domain Bacteria; kingdom Pseudomonadati; phylum Pseudomonadota; class Gammaproteobacteria; order Cellvibrionales; family Microbulbiferaceae; genus Microbulbifer; species Microbulbifer mixtoriginis (SeqCode). Next base: position 2,630,107 of record NZ_CP174322.1, on the reverse strand, counting down.
GGGTTAGTTCGCGTTCCAGTTGATGTAATGGGTGACTGGGGTGGGCCACTGGGATAATACGTGCCGGTGCTGGCAGTAACTCGCCATTGAAACCGGGAGGAATTCTCGGATCAATCGCAAAGTCCACCTTTCCCTCGGTAAGGGCATCGAGGGCACCGCTAATCACCACTTCGTAAACCTCTACTCGGGTATGTGGGCTCTCTTGGCCAAATACCTCCAGGCAATCTAGCAATAGCCAAGTTGGAAACAGCACTTCCACAGAAATTGACACCAGCGACCCCCAACCCACAGAAGCACGCCGGGCAGCCATTTCCATTGCCGAAGCATCTTCCAGTAATTGTTTGGCATGGCGATATAACATTTGCCCAGCAGCCGTAAGTGCCGCTTTGCGACCAGTGATTGTAAATGCCTTTACATCGAGGATGGATTCCAGCTTTTGTACCGCATAGCTCACGGAAGACTGACTCTTGTGTAGGAGTTCCGACGCCTGTACATACCCTCCCCCTTCAACAACCGCAACTAAACAACGCCATTGCTCCAGAGTGATCTTTGGGCTTAAAGCCGGGTTCGCTAACTGATCAGTCATGTATCGGATTTTTAGATGGATTTCAGCAAAATTTTCTAATTTTTTATCTAATTAATCAATGATTCAATAGTGCTCAAGTTAAATGATTCATAAGGAACCCGTCATGACAAAGTTGCTCAATATCCAATCCAGCATGTTTCAAGCCGGTGGCCAGACCTCCCAATTGGCGGCAAAGTATATTGAGCGCTGGAAGGCGAATAATCCGGAGGGCGAAGTTGTGCAGCGTGATCTGGCAGCAGATCCGGTACCGCATTTATCCTTGGATCGCTTCCAGGCCTTCAATACCCCGGCTGAGCAACGCACTCCAGATCAGCAGGCGGTTGTTGATTTTTCAGACAAACTGATCGAAGAAATCTCTTCAGCAGATATCTTGATCCTCGGCGTACCTATGTACAACTTTACAATCCCCTCTATCCTGCACACCTATTTTGACCATATCGCCCGAGCCGGCATCACCTTCCGCTACACGGAAAATGGGCCAGAAGGGTTACTGAAAAATAAAAAAGCGATCATCTTTGTTGCTCGGGGGGGCTACTACGGTGACAACCATGCACAGAGCACATTTTTGCGGCAGTTCCTCGGTTTTGTGGGCATCACTGATGTTGAGTTTGTTTACTCCGAAGGGCTTGCCACTGGTGAAGAGGCAAAAGAGAAAGCCACCACTGCGGCAAATGAACGTATTGCTGAACTTGCTTAAACGAAGAATTATTCCTGAATTAAAAAAGCCAGGCTCTATTCTCAAGCCTGGCTTATACAGCGTAATTTCTGCGAAGTGGCCTTACTATGTGTCAATGTCAGCAATTCTCGGCATGGAGCTTACAGGCAGGCCAGCTATCCATAAGAAACCTGTAATGGAAACTCAAGCGGGCGGTATCTACTTCACAAATACAAACTTGTCTTCACTCAAGACCTGTTCACCATCAAAACGATAAGCAACCAGTTTGCCGTTACCCGCCACGGAATAATCGAGACAAGCAACTTTCTCGGTTAGAGGTGCTGGCACACCTTTAAGCCAATAGTGACCGATAAAGCAGGGCTTATCTGCTTTAGGGTAATAAGGAATACCCCAAGGCACAGGCAAGCTAGCGGCGGAACCGATATCAACACCACGCGGTAACGCTATCTCCCCCAGCGCTTTTGCAGAAGCGTTCCACCATTGAACGCGGACAGCAGAGCGCCGATTACCATCCTTATCCAGAAAACTCACTCCTTGAGGCAGTTCAATTTCACACCCTTTGAGCAAAGTTTCCACCGCTTTGAAGGCATCACTGCCCGGGGAGCTAGCTTGCAGCAAAAGCTCAGACGTTAACCTGCCGCTATTGGTTCTCGATGCTAAAAAATTGACTTTCTCCTCGTCCCAGCAAGCGTGTACCGCACGCAGAGGGCCAAGATCAAGCCACAGAGGCAATGATCTGAAGAAATCCAATACCTGAGATTTTTCTGGATCGTTATCCGGGTACTCATTCAAAAAAGCCTGGTGCTGTTTTGTATTTTTATCGGTATGTGGGCGCAGGGGCTTGCCATTGACTTCGGTATGATAAGCCAGGGCGTTAAACTCGTGATTGCCCATAATTGCTTTGGCATGATCATTATTTACCATGCTCATAACTACCTTTAGGAGTTTGCGATGCTCCACCAGGTGCTCACCGCGGTCGATAAAATCTCCAAGAAATATGACCTTTCGCTCAGGGTGAGCATAACCACTGCTTGTTTCCCGATAACCCAGCACATCGAGCAACTCAATCAATGCGCTGCCGTGACCATGGATATCGCCAATAATGTCGTACTTGCAGTGTTCCATCCTGCTCCTGCCTCTAAAATACAAGAAAGCTTCAGTATCAAAATCCCGCTTTTTTTGTATCAAGGATTACTCTGTTCATTTTATGAAATGAACGCATTTCTCGGAAGCTGGGCATGGGGCGAAGAAATTAGCCGAAACTACTGCCAGCCTGGGAATTACTGAGTTCACTTACATTTAAGGTGTGCTCAATCAAAGAGCGAATGCAAAAAAGCCAGGCCGGAAAGTGCGGCCTGGCTTTTCTCAGGCTTGAGACTTACAAAGCTTCCGCAGCTTCTATCTTTTTATTGGCAAGAACTTGATCCTGCCCAGTATCAGTACTGCTAGCTTTACGCCCAAACAGTCTCTGCACCACTACAAAGAACAGCGGTATAAAGAAGATTCCAAGCAGAGTGCCCACAACCATTCCCCCCAGTACCCCGGTTCCAATTGCCCGTTGTGCGCCGGAACCTGCACCAGTGGCTATCGCCAGAGGAAGAACCCCCAAGCCAAAAGCCAAAGAGGTCATCAAAATTGGGCGCAGCCGATCACGGACTGCGCGCATAGTCGCCTGCACCAGCTCCATTCCGTTTTCCAGATTTTGCTTGGCAAACTCCACAATCAGAATGGCGTTCTTACTGGTCAAGCCGACAGTGGTCAGCATAGCCACCTGGAAGTAGATATCCCTCTCCATGCCGCGCAAACTGTTGGCAAGCACGGCACCGAGAATACCGAGCGGTGCCATCAATAATACGGCGGTCGGTACTGTCCAGCTCTCATAAAGAGCCGCAAGGCACAAGAATACAATCAATAATGACAGGGTATAGAGCAGTGGTGTTTGTGCACCGGCGGCGCGCTCCTGATAGGAAAGACCGCTCCATTCAATGCCAACCCCCGCCGGCAATTGCGCTACCAAGCTCTCCACTTCTGCCATGGCCTCACCAGAACTGACCCCCGCTGCGGCCTGGCCATTGATCTGCATGGAGGGCACACCGTTATAGCGTTCCAAGCGGGGAGATCCATACTCCCAGGAAAAACTGGCAAAGGAAGATAGAGGCACCATATCGCCTTTATCATTGCGCACAGACCAAAGCTGGAAGTCTTCCGGCACCATGCGATATGGCGCATCCGCCTGCATATAAACCCGCTTGACCCGGCCGCGATCGATAAAATCATCGATATAGGAACCACCCCAGGCGGTACTCAGTGCGCTGTTAATATCGGCAATAGACAAACCGAGGGCCGCAGCCTTGGCGTTGTCGATTTTCACCCGAAACTGCGGCGTGTCCTCCTGGCCGTTGGGGCGTACGTTAGAGAGTAATTTACTCTGCCCGGCCATCCCCAAGAATTGGTTGCGGGCAGCGGTCAGTGCTTCGTGCCCCAGATTGCCGTTATCTTTCAAGTAAAAGTTAAAGCCACCAGAAGAACCCAACTCTGGCAGAGGCGGCGGCGCAAAGGCAAAAGCCATGGCATCTTTAATTTGCATCAGCGCGCCCATAGCACGCATGGCTACTGCGCCAGCACTTTGCGACTCTTCTTCCCGCTCAGACCAGTCTTCCATATTCACAAAGGCGATACCGGTATTCTGGCCGCTACCGGCAAAGCTAAAGCCCTGCACCGAAAATACTGATTTCACGGTGCCCTGCTCATTATCCAGGAATTGATCTTCCACTTTGCGGATGGATTCCATGGTGCGTTCCTGGGTCGCGCCCACGGGTGCCTGCACCATAGAGAAGAGCACGCCCTGGTCTTCATCGGGCAGGAAGGAGCTGGGTAAACGCAGGAATAAGAAGGCCATCACCGCGGAAAGGGCCACAAACAACAGCATAAAGCGGCCGCTACGTTTTAGGATGCCCTGCACTCCGCCCTGGTAGCGCCTACTGCCGCGCTCAAAGTTGCGATTGAACCAACCGAAGAAGCCTTTCTCACCGTGGCTTTCACCTTTTGAAAGTGGTTTTAGCAAGGTGGCACATAGTGCGGGGGTCAGGATAATCGCCACTAATACGGACAAGGCCATAGCAGCAACAATGGTTGCTGAGAACTGCCGGTAAATTACGCCAGTGGCGCCATCCATAAATGCCATTGGCACAAACACCGCCGACAGCACGACACCAATTCCGATCAGTGCTGGGGTAATCTGATGCATGGATTTTTTAGTGGCTTCCTTTGGCGATAAGCCCTCTTCGCGCATCACCCGTTCTACGTTTTCCACCACCACAATAGCGTCATCCACTAGCAGTCCGATGGCCAATACCATAGCGAACATGGTGAGCATATTGACTGAGAAGCCCAGTGCTGCGAGTACGGCAAAGGTACCCAACAGCACCACCGGTACTGCGATTGTAGGGATCAGGGTTGCACGGAAATTCTGCAGGAACAGATACATCACCAGGAAGACCAGCACAATCGCTTCAATCAATGTGCTGATCACGCCTTTAATGGAGACCTCGACAAAGGGCGTGGTATCAAATGGTACGACAGAGGTAAGCCCCCGAGGGAAGAAAGGCTCCAGTTCTTTGAGCTTCGCTTTCACGCCTTCGGCGGTGTCCAGTGCGTTGGCACCGGTGGCCAGGTTAATGGCGATACCGGTAGCCGGCTGACGATTGTAGCGGGAAATAAATTCATAATTCTCTGCCCCCAACTCAACGCGGGCGACATCGCCAAGCCGCAGTATTGAGCCATCATCATTAGCTCGTACCACGATTTCCCGGAACTGTTGCGGGGTTTGCAGGCGCTCCTGGGAGGTAATAGAGGCATTGAGTTGCTGCCCTGGCACCGCCGGTGCGCCACCAAGGCTGCCCACTGTGACCTGGGCATTTTGGGCCCGGACCGCCGCGGCTACATCATTCGGTGTCAAATCGTAAGTGGTCAGCTTGTTGGGATCGAGCCAGATACGCATTGCATATTTGGAGCCGAACACCTGCACATTACCGACACCTGGCACCCGGCTAACCGGGTCCACAATCGCTGAGTTGATGTAATCAGCAATGTCGTTGCGGTTCATACTGCCGTCTTCGGAGACAAAACCTGCAACCATCAAGAAGCCACCACGGGACTTACTGACATTGACCCCTTGTAACTGCACCTCTTGGGGCAACAGCGGCATTGCCAGCTGAACCTTGTTTTGGACTTGCACCTGTGCGGTATCCGGGTCGGTACCATTCTCAAACGTAAGGGAGACAGACACACCACCGTTAGATTGACTGACAGCAGACATATAGAGAAGGCCATCGAGCCCTTTCATATTCCGCTCCAGAATCTGCGTCACCGAATCTTCCACCACTTTGGCGGAGGCGCCGGGATAACTGGCCTCAATATTAATAGAGGGCGGTGCGATATTCGGATAGCGCTCCACCGCCAACTTGCTGATAGACAATGCACCTGCCAGCATGGTGATAATTGCCAGAACCCAGGCAAAGATGGGCCGGTTGATAAAAAAGCTCGCCATAACCCCTACCCTCAGGAACCCTGCTCAGCAGCAGCGTTGTCGTCACCAGCTGCTGCAGGTACCTGTTTATCCTCACGTTCACTAGGCTGCACCGGCGCACCGGGGCGAATTTTCTGCAATCCAGCCACTACGACACGGTCACCGGGCTCCAGCCCCTCTTCTACCAACCAGCGGTTACCGACTGTGCGACTGACCCGAACAGAGCGTTGGGCAACAATATTCTCTTCATTGACCACCATTGCCGAAGTGTTACCTTTCGGGTCCCTTGCAATACCTTGTTGAGGCACCAGAATGGCTTTTTCCCGTACACCGCTACCGACTATCGCGCGCACGTACATGCCTGGCAGCAGCATATTGTCTGGATTGGGGACAACGACTCGCAGCAACACACTGCCAGTAGAGGGATCGACACTGGCTTCGGCAAACTCGAGCTTGCCTTGATGTTCAAACTCACTGCCATCTTCCAGCAAAATCTTAACTGGCAGGTTTGTGGCATCTGCCAATGTACCCGCCTGGAGGGCCCGACGCAGGCTGACCAGCTCTGCTGCGGACTGGGTAACATCCACATAGATTGGGTCCAGCTGTTGCACAGTGGCCAAAGTTGCGGCCTGATTGGCCGCTACCAAGGCGCCCTGGGTAACACTGGATTTACCAATACGGCCAGTAATCGGCGAGGTAATCTGGGCGTAGTCCAGCTGGATCTCGGCTCGGTGTAACTCCGCCCTGGCAGCTGCAACAGAGGCGCGGGCTTCCTGCAAGTCTGCCTCCGCGACATCATTCTCCTGCTTGCTGACCGCGCCACTCCTAACAAGGCCTGCGGTGCGCTCGGCCTTAAGACGGGCGATATTCATGGCCGCATTTGCCCCCTGTAATTTAGCGCGCGCACTATCCACATCCGCTTGGTAAATGGCGTCATCCAGCTGATAAAGTGGCTGATTTGCATCGACACGCCCACCTTCACGGAACAATTGCTGTTTTATGATGCCATTTACCTGTGGACGAACTTCCGCCACCTTGAAAGGTGAAGTGCGACCAGGCAGCTCTCTGGTAAGCGTAACCGGCTCGGATTCCAGCGTAACCACAGTCACCTGTGGCGCGGGCATCGGTGGCGCAGCGGTTCTTTCATCACAAGCGGCAAGCAATGCACTAGTGATCAAAAGACTGATAAACGCTTTTTTATTGAGCATGGTTACCTCGATCAGGGCTGACGGCCTGGATACTGCGGTCAGTTCGGGAGAAAAAGAGATGGTGACAGGAAGGTCAAACTCCAGTGGCCACGCATTTTATGTGTAGTGATGAAATCCGATCAACTATTCATCAGCGCATGAATATCGACTAACATGCGCTTTTACCCAGTGTTTTCAAGGGTTTGCACTAAAGTCTCATTTGTTTTCATGCGGCGAACAGCCGTGAATATGCGGTCAAATGAGGCGATTACGATAATGAAGAAGCTGCATTGCCCATGGCTAAATATAGAGAAGAACAAATACTTAACACCCGAGAGCGTATCTTAGACGCCGCGATTCGTGTTTTTCACGAATCTGGCGTCACCCACGCCTCACTAACGGCAGTCGCAGAGCTTGCCGGAGTCACTCGTGATTCCCTGCATAGCCATTTCCGCGACAGAGTTGGGTTACTCAAGGCTCTAACCGAGCGCATGCGCCTGCCCGGTGAAGACCTCTGCACGGCGGCCGGTGATGATGAGTTGAAGAGAGACCCTCTAGGCACCCTGCGTACCCGCTGGATATGGCTATTCGATGAGATTGCCTGTAATGATGAATGGCAGCGCTTACTGGAGATTATCTTCCTACCATGCGACCCAATCAGTGAAGTATGCGAGTCCACTCACCGCATTAAGCAAGGCCGCACAGAGCGGCTGGAGCGAATGGGAGAATTGTTGGAGATTGCACTATCAGTCGGTCAATTACCTGCTGACCTGGATTTGAAACTGGCCCAACAAATGCTTCACGGAGGCCTTTTTGGTGTTCTGGAAGACTGGCTTCTTTCTCCTCGCTTTGTAGACCTTGGCGACTTAGGCGAACATTATTTTGATGCTCTCCTAGATATGATTCGCTTCTCCCCAGAACTGCGTCTAAACAGGCAGCAAGCACGAACTTTGCACTGAGCAGTGTATTGAGCAAATTCGAATTTTCTTCCTATTGGGGCAAGTCAACTAACTGCTGCTTGCCCCTAGAAGACAATCAGCCGAGTTTACTTTTCGAATCTACTAATTGTGCACCGCTCGCATCTCTTACTGCATAATTAAAACCCGGGTGAATACAGTGAGCACCGTAATTACCGGCTTTATCTAAAGCCAGGAAACCCACCTGGAACTTCTTATAGTCCCCTAGCTTGCGCGCAATACGCTCCACCGCCTCACGACAGGCTTCCTCCGGTGTGTAGCCATGACGCATCAGCTCCACTACTTGATGGCAACCGACAGTCTTGATCATTAGCTCGCCCATACCCGTGGCAGTAGCCGCACCCACTTCATTATCGACATAGAGTCCGGCGCCGATAATCGGTGAGTCCCCTACCCGCCCGTGCATCTTGAAAGCCGCGCCACTGGTGGTGCAGGCACCTGAGAGGTTGCCGTCCTGGTCCACGGCTAAGATGCCGATAGTATCGTGGTTTTCTATATTGATTACCGGCTGGTAACGGGACTCGCGCTTCCACTCACGCCAGGCGGCTTCAGCTTTTGGAGTTAACAGGTTCTCAATGTCAAACCCCTGTTCAACTGCAAAACGCTGTGCGCCCTCGCCGACCAACATTACATGTGGAGTTTCCTCCATCACCTTTCGCGCAACCGAGATGGGATGCTTGATACCCTGTAAAAAAGCCACTGAACCACAATTTTGTTTGTCATCCATAATGCAGGCATCAAGGGTCACTACACCATCGCGATCGGGAAAACCGCCATAGCCAACACTGGTTACCTGCGGGTCAGCTTCCGGCACCCGAGCACCTGCCTCTACGGCATCCAAAGCCCTGCCACCTTCGCTGAGAACCTGCCAAGCTGCCTCATTGGCTGGGCCCCCATGGTTCCAGGTTGATATGACTACGGGCTTTTTTCCCTTCTTCGTATAACGCCTTGCCATAGCTGCCACTGAAGAGGTTGCCAGGGCGCCAGCAGTACCCAGGAAGGAGTATTTCAGGAATTTTCTTTTGCTGATCACAATGATTTGTCTCAAGTGGAAAGCGCACAGAGACATTACTGTATCTGTGCGCCGAAGTTATGGCGGGATCAGAAGCTGTAAGTCAGCCCCATATAGGCGCGGCGACCTGAGTAGGAGGAACCCAAGACTCTGTTTTCTTCCCCCCAATATCTATCCACCTTCTCTTCGGTGAGATTAATAATGGAGGCAGTGAGAGTTAGGTTTTCCATCAAACTATAAGAAGCATTTACATCAAGCTGATCATACTCATCAGTAAACGTATTCACACCGTTGCTATAGCCATCCGCATAGGCGCTGCGATAGTTGTAAGAGGCTCTCACACTGAAAAGGTCATTCTCGTAGTACACCGAAAGGTTGTATTGATCTTTAGAGGTACCCGCAATTTCTGTTTTGATTGTTTCACCGCTTTCGAGGTCAAGATTGGCCAGTTCTGTGTCCGTATAGGTATAGTTGGCAAAAACTCCAAAACCGTTATCAAAGGCATATTGCACAAACAGCTCGGCACCCTGAGCGGTGGCATCGGTGCCATTAACAGGCATCGACATATTTACATTCCAAATGTCACCATCTATTTCCCTGGTTACCAGGGAACTGCCGTTAATGACGAATGATGCAATATCCTTCCTGAACAGGGTTACTCCCATTGCGGAAGCATCGTCGAAGTACCATTCCAGACCCAAATCAAACTGATCCGCTTTGTAAGGTTCCAATTCGGAATTCCCCGCAAATCCATCTCTTACGGTCGCTCCTGGCAGTGGGGCGTGTATTGATTCAGAGCCACCGAGGTCATCATAATTAACTCGGGCAACAACCCTTGCGAGGGCTGCACGCATTACTAAATCATCGTTAATATCCCAAGCGATATTGGCGCTTGGCAGAAAATCGGTGTTACTGCTATCGCGAATATTGGGCTCATCTTGCAAAACCCCGTCAATATTGTCATATGTTCGGGCATATTGCTTGGTCTGCACCGCGCGAACACCAAAATTACCGCGCAAAGTGGCAGAAGCAAAATTTTGCTGTACATAGGCCGCAGTCACTTCCTCACCGATGCGATAGTCCTGGTCCCGTTCTACGGTTACTGTAGGATCACCATAAGTCTCATAGAGAAACTCTTTTAGCTTCTCAAACTCCAGGTGGGCAAAGTTGGGCACTTTGACACCACCAATAATATTATCGAGTGGGCCACTGGAAAGGATATCAATCGTATCCGGAACGCCATTAGGGTCGGTGTGGAAAGAATCGTCCGGCCACCAGGGATAACAAAGACCATCTTTACCGTCTTCATTCGGCCAGTTAATAGTCGGACACGGCGGGTTATCATCATCCCAAGCTTGTTTAGTAATGCGTCGGTTAATTTCGTGGTCGCGGTATTTGAGTCCTACATCAAGGGAAGTCAGCCAGCCGTAATCCATATCGATAGATACATCTAGCTGGTAGTAGTTTTCATCATCTTCACTACTGGTCCAGTGCGAAGAAAACCAATCGTATAAGGGGTAAGTATTGGGGTCTCCCAGATCGGCACTGGTATCAATCTCTGCAGTACCACTGCTTAGGTCCCAGCTCCAGTCAGTCACAGTGCCATAGCGAGAGTTTACTGAGGCAAACAATTTCTCCGAAGGTCCGCCTTCCGCACTGGTGCTGCCCACAACCAATCGCACGCTATATCCATCTCCTTGGTAAATAGCATTAAAATCCAAGGTATCTGACACATATTCAGCTCGCGTGTAGTCACCAGCGACTTGAGGAGACTGCAATTCGGCCTGGCCTCTGTCCAACATGCCAATACCGAGTAAGGTATCGCCATCCTCATCAAATTTAAGGCTGCCGGGTGCAACTGCATCACCATAGTTCCACTCTGGAAATACAATACGGTAATTCTCTGAGTTGCCACCCTGCTCAAAGCGAAAATAATTGACACCTAGCTCAAGTTGTTCAACCGGACGCCACTGAGCACTGAGCTGAATTCCCTCGCGGGTACGCTCCTCTTCAAAAACGCTACCCACTACGGCTCTGGGGGCATAGAAATCCCGGTACTCATTACCATCGATATCTACCATAGCCCCCCTGGCCTCTACACCATCATGGGGCTTTTCATCACCTTGCCATCCCCAGTTTTCTGTGGTGGTGCTAATCACCCGATTCTGACGGTCTTGCTTGGAATAACCAACTAATACACCAAAGGTTTCCTGATCATTTTTCCATGAGTAAAAACCCGTGTATTGTGGCTCATACTTCTCAGTGACATCCGCGTAGGTTGTTTCAACCGATAGCATGCCCTCTCCCGCGTCCAGATCCAGAGGTTTGCGGGTATGCAAAATGACAGTACCACCGATTCCGCCTTCATCCAGCTTTGCCTCAGGGCTCTTATAAACATCTGTACGGGCAATCATTGTTGCGGGCAACAAGGAATAATCTAGCGAGCGTGACGGCTCATCGCCCGGAGTAGCAATATAGTTACCGTTCAGCTGGGTAAAGGTAAGCTCCGGAGCAGTACCGCGGATACTCACTTCCGCACCTTCACCACCACTACGTACGATAGAGACTCCTGGCACCCTCTGTAAGGCATCGGCTACGTTTTTATCGGGGAACTTACCAATATCTTCAGCGGTAATTGAGTCCACCACCGCATTGGAAAAACGCTTTACATCGAGGTTTTTCTCCATGCTCTGTCGAATGCCCAATACCTCTACTTCTTCAAGAGCCAAGTTTTCTTTTTGGGCTTCCTCTGTATTTTGCGCCTGTGCCATGCCGACGACACTGCATAACACCAGTGCACTGGCGGATGTGCGAAGTAACTCCGCCCTGCGGTTTTCTTTTTGGGTTTTCTCTTTCATAGATAAGCATCACTTTTATTATAATTTTTGAGCCTTCCGTGCACCCTCTAAACTCGGCATACCCTCATACCAAGTTTTCGGAATAAGCCCGGTTTCAGATCTATCCATCCCTGGCTTACTTTTATAGGCAACCCCTTTCCCAGGGGGTTGCCTTACACGGTTATCAGCTTTCTAAGCCGAGTCGTTTTAATACTTCAGGCGGTGCGCCAGGGAAGCTGGCCATAGGCCTATTACCTACATAGCCAATATCCGCCATGCCTTCCTCGGTGGTGTAGAATGCGGTAGATACAAGAACTCTTACCTTGGCAAAGAAACGTGCACCGGCTTGGAATTCTGGCTTCGCGTTACGAGTCCATTTGATGTCCTCGCAGATTGCATTTTTTTGAGATTCATTCAGCTCAACAAATGGGCCTTGGTACCTGCGCCTGGACTCTCCATCTAGCCAGACCACCCCTCCGCGAATAGTGACAAGGTCCGCCTTATTGTTGGAATAAGGTGCGCTGACATATTCATTGATGTAATGGTGTGCACCTACTGAAGAAGCGCTCGGTGAAATTTCATCTGCAGGTATAATCACATCGCAAAGCGCTGCGAGTACCGCCAACTCACGCGCATCTAATTGCATTTCCCATGGTACGACGGGGTTAAGCAGATCAGGATCTGTTGGTGTACCCCTGGCTAAAGTTTGTTTAGGTGCGTCAAGATTCTTAACCGCTGGTTTTGTTGCTGCTTTATCTTCCTTCAACTCAACTTTTGGTGCTGCTTTCTCAGAACAACCGATTACTGGGACCGCAGCCGCAGTAGTAGCAATCAAACGCAGGGCATTACGGCGGCTCAGGTTTGTTTTATCCTTGCTCATATCAAATGTTCCTCTTTTTAAACTGTTCCACGATGTAGTCACAGGTACGCCAAGCCAGCGCCATAATGGTCAGGGTTGGGTTTTTATCGGCATTGGAAACAAAGGGAGCACCGTCGGTTAAAAAGAGGTTCGGAACCTCCCAAGACTGGCAGTAAGGGTTGAGCACAGAGTCTTTTGGGTTGGAACCCATTCGCGCGGTGCCAACTTCATGAATAATCGCACCACCGTTGATAATGGCCTTGGCACCATCGGTCTGTACTGTTGTGGTCACATTGCCGCCCATACCCTCGATAATTTCGGCGAAGGTTTTGTGCATGTGGGCAGCCTGATTTAGCTCCTGGTCGCTCCACTTCCAGTGGAATTTCAGAACCGGGATACCCCACTGGTCAACTTGATTCTTGTCAATTTCACAGTAACTATCATCATTAGGGATCATTTCCCCACGACCATCGAACCAAACAAAGGAGCCGTAATAGCGTCGGCAGGCCTTTTTCAAATCTTTACCATAGGCACCTTCGGTAAAGTCACCCATACCACCGAAGGCACCTGCTCCAGGCATACTGCGGCCACCACCGAATTCAATGTGATAACCGCGCGCAAAATTCAGGTCTCCGCGCAACTGCTCTTTATATAGCCACCAGGGCATATACATATGCATTGCCGACGCGCCGTCTTCGTTGTGGGCGGGCATATTTTCCAGGGCTGGAATTTGGCCACCGACTCCGGCACCCACAGTATCCATCAGGTATTTACCTACAACACCACTGCCGTTGGCGAGACCGTCTGGGAATAAGGTACTTTTTGAATTGAGAAGAATACGCGATGTCTCGGCGGCACTGGCCGCGACGACAACGGCGCGGGCACTGGCAAACTTTTCCTGACGGGTATCTTTATCAATGTAAACAACCCCGTTGGCTTTGCCTTTCTTATCAACGGTAACTTCGCGCACCATCGCGTCAGTGATGATGTCTAGGTTGCCTGTAGCCAACGCAGGAGGCAGTAGTACTGTGGTGGACTGGAAATTTGCCTTGATGGAACAACCGCGACCACAGGGTGTGGCCCAAAAACAGGCAGCGCGGGATTTCATCGATTCGCGGGTTACATCCTGGGCAAGCTTATTATCGGGGAACAGTTTCTGCGGAATATTTTCATGGTCGAGGCGCTCACTGAGAATCGCCAAGTGTGAGGGGATCACGGGGATACCCAGCTTATCACAAGCTTTTTTCGCTAGCAGTTCATAAGCACGGGGGCTAGGGGGCGGCAATAATACGCCGTCGGAAGAGTCCGGAGTATTTTCCAACCCCTCATTGGTGCCGTAGACACCAATAAGCATCTCGGTTTTATCGTAGTAGGGTGCCAGGTCTTGGTAGCTGATGGGCCAGTCAAAGCCGAGCCCATCCCTTGAGTAGGGCTTAAAGTCGTATTCACCCATACGCAGGGAAATACGCCCCCAATGGTTCGTGCGGCCACCCAGCATACGCGCTCGCCACCAGTCAAAACGTCGACCTTTCTCTTGAGATCCCTGGGTATAGGGCTCGCCGGGTACCTGCCAGCCACCATCCACTGTCGCATCGTAAAAACCGAACGGTTTTTCTGGCGTACTACCACCGCGCAGGGGTGCGTCTTTGGGCAAGTTAAACATAGGGGTTTCTTTGACCGGGTCGTAGGATCGTCCCGCTTCAAGCAGCAGTACCTTTAAACCGGCTGTGGCCAGCACATAGGCAGCCATGCCGCCCCCAGCACCAGAGCCGACTATTAAGGCGTCGTACTCTTTATTCTCGATATCTTCACTCGCCATAACATCTCTCCTACATGATCATTTATTTTTCTTCTGACCGGATAAATTCTATCAGCTAGAAATATTTTCCTGTAACCGGTTACATTTTTGGAAAATTTTTCTGCTTTTTTCCGCGCTTATAAAGTCTAGATTTAAAATTTTTAGCGTTGGAGTCTGATTTCTTAAAGAAAACAGACATTAAAGTACATATTTTTACGTCTGGAGAAATTAAAAATATGTAACCGGTTACATGCGAAACTAAATTTTATCAATTTTTTTCATTTAGTTGCGCGGGCAGCTCCACCTTCCTGCCAAGCTGCTCAAGCAGCTGCTTAGTTGCCAGGATTCCATGGTCCTCATCTCCCGGCCCTTCAAACTCAATGCCGATATAGCCTCGATAACCCGCATCGCGAATGATCCGTAACATCCGAGCAAAATCCGTATTGATTTCAATTCCCGCTGAATCGAACTCAAAGCTTTTGGCACTAACACCCTGGGCGAACGGCATCAGTTGCTGAACCCCCAAATAGCGATCGTAATCTCCGAAGTTTCCAAAATCCGGCAAGCTGCCACAGTTGGACATATCTACACGCTGAAGGACCTGTGACAACCACTCCCCGTTCGATGAATAGCCACCATGATTCTCAACAATCACGTTAATATTGAAATCCTGGGCGAATTCCGAAAGCGCACGCAGCCCCTCAACAGCAGCCTTACCGACTTCTTCGCGACTCCCCTGCCCTGCGGCATTGACACGCACAGAGTGACAATTGAGGTACTTAGCCGCTTCGACCCATTTGTAATGGTTCTCTATGGCCTGCTTTCTCTTGCCTTTATCGGGGTCGCCTAGGTCGCCTTCGCCATCAACCATAATCAACAGACTGCGAACATTATGGTCTTCTGCTCTAGCCTTCATTGCAGCGAGAAACTTCAAGTCCTTTGCCTGATCCTTAAAGAACTGATTGACATACTCAACCGCTTCAATGCCAAAGACTTTGCGTGTTTTTACTGGAAAGTCCAGAACTTTAAGAGCTCCACTTCGCAGTTGCCGATGCAGGGACCACTGGGCTAAAGAGATTTTGAAAAAGCGTTCACTTGCAGTGCTGTGGCTAAGACGACTAAACCCAATAAGGGGAGCAGCAAGCCCCAAAGCTGCCAGCCTTGCACTATTTGCCAAAAACCGCCTTCTATTGATAGTCATTGCCGCCCTCCTATTTGGGAAACCTCAGCAGCAGATTTTGAGGGAGATTCAGCAGAGAAGCCTTCTTCTCCGTTATCCTTTAAAGAGCGGCGAAAGCCACTGATTGCTCCCCCCAGGTCTTCTCCCATACGACGAATCTTGCCGCTGCCAAACAGTAAAACTGCAAGCACCAGTACTATCAGGATTTGCCAGAGACTGATTCCTGAAATACCCATGAGCTTATAGCTCCCGAATTTTTATATTGCGATACCAGACCTTGTCACCATGATCCTGCAAAGCGATATAGCCGCTTTCAGAGCGTGCGAAATCTGGATAATTCGAAAACTTGCTGCCCGCCAAACGCTTGCCCCAATCCTCTGACCAAAGCTCGTAGCTAACAATCTTGTTGCCGTTCAACCAATGTTCGACCTTTCCGTTCTCTACGCGTATACGAGTTTGGTTAAACTGCCCCGCAGGTTTGACACTCTCTTCACTGGGCGCATACATATCAAACACTGAGCCGGCGCTGTGGCTTGGCTTTTCCAGATTGGGAAACGCAGCATTGTCCAACACCTGGTATTCCATGCCACTCATCCAAACTGGCGCATCTCCATCAGCGACACGATAAATAATGCCACTGTTGCCACCCTCAGAAATTTTCCACTCCAGCTGCAATTCAAAATCCTCGAATTGTTCAGCTGTTACCAGGTCCCCAGCACCCCCGGCAGTTAAGACCAGATTGCCATTAACAACCTGCCAGGCCTCTCCAATTTGCGAGCCATTTGTGCCAGTCCAGCCCTGTAACGTTTCTCCATCAAACAGGTAACGCCACTCTCCGTCCACTTGTTGGGTACTCGACACGGGCACCCGCTCGCAACCTGCAGCACCCAGCATCACTGCTGCTGCAATCGCTACGGATAGTTTGGATCTGGCTTTAGTAAGGTTTTTCATCATTATTATCTCCACACCTAACGCTGTTATCTAATCAATGCCGCTCTTTTTAGGGCAACAGTCCATGGGAATCTGCGGCTCTCACTTGTCCGAACAAGGACCTGTGCTCTCCCGTTCCACCAGCTCAAATGGCAAAATAGTCCGGCTGGATTTCAATGGCTTGCCATCGATGATCAATCGCAGCGTTTCCATTGCGTAACGGCCTAACTCCTCTGCGGGCTGGTTGATCGTAGTCAAAGGCGGATCTGTGAATTGTGAGAATTCAATGTTATCGAACCCTGTAACAGACACATCTTCCGGCACCCTGAGGCCCATTCTCTTCACTTGGTGCACAGCACCAATTGCCATCTCATCGTTCATACAAAAAATGGCAGTCGGCCGATGAGGGGTCGATAGCAAAGTCTCTGCGCCTTTCTGCCCAGAGGTCATGGTGAATTCCCCATGAACAACCATTTCAGGATCAAGTTCTAACCCACGTTTTTTTAGCGCCTCGGAAAATCCGGACAGCCTGTCTCGCACTATAGGGCTCTGCGAGGGCCCGGTAATAACCCCGATGCGACGGTGTCCCATCTTCATCAAGTGCCGCGCAACTTCCTGGGCCGCACCATGGTTATCCAACTCCACCACTGGATAACGATCATCTTCTACTATGCGCTCACAGGCATTCACCAAAGGAACAGATGCAGCCAGGTTTGCGTCCTTCTCTGCAAACGGATAACGACTACCAAGCTGGATAACACCATCCGCTTGATTGGTTAGCGCCATACCTGCATAAAATTGCTCATTGCTGGAATCCCCTTTTGTGTCCCCCAGCAGCACCGAATAGCCTTGATCCTGTGCAGCTTTCTCAATCCCGCGAATGACCCGAGAAAAAAATGGATTAGCTATATTGGGAACCAAAACCATCACTGCGTATGACTTGCCCGAACTGAAGTTCCGCGCAAGGAGGTTCGGCCGGTAGCCCGCCTCCTCTACAGCCTTTAGCACCCGCTCTCTGGTTCGCGGAGAGACCATCTGCGGATCTTTCAATGCTCGGGATACGGTCGCGACCGATACGCCGGAGCGGCGTGCAACTTCGCGAATGTTTGACATAATTTCCTGCTAATTACCTGTTAGAAGCGGGTTATTTTCGCACAGATGGATACCATCTACGGATTCCCCACTGAAACGGCTGCTTCTGATTTGCTGGCTGCTTGCCTTCGATCCCAAAGCCAAATAAAGGCAAAAATGGGGAGCAGGATAAGTGGAACTACTGCCAATGACTGGAATGACTCAACAGAAGCGGTGGCTAATACCGCATCTAACTCATCCCCACTCAACTTTTCAAAGGCTTCCAAGCCCCCCGCTGCCTCAATCTTGGCATTGTCAAAAATAGCGCCAAGCTTTGGCAAAACAAATTGGATAGACATACCACCGGCAAAACCCAGCAATCCCAGAAACAATGCCCCACCGCGCACAAAACGCTCGGAGACTGTGGCCAGCATAGTGGGCCACATATAACAAACACCAATGCCCCAGACAGTCGCTGCCAAAAATGCAGTTACTGGCGTCCTAGCCATACCCAGGCAATAGAGCCCAATTGCGGCAAGGAGACTGCTTAACCATAGAAGTCCAATAGGAGACAGTTTCTTTGCCAGCCGTCCGGCAAAGTGGCGCATCACAAACATCAACATACTGACATAAACAAGGATAAGAATACCCTTCATGCCAACTACTCGGGATAGGGTCAGGTCTACCCACTGCCCAGGGGCCAGCTCGGTTGCGGCGGTCAGCCACATACACACCCACAGCAGGATAAACATCGGCTGCTTGAATACCTCTTTAAACATTTCGCCATAACTGATACCTGAAGAAACCCGTTCAGTAACTGGGAAATCTGTTTTAGCCACAAGCCAAGCCATAACAACAGCCGGCAGTGCCAACACGACAAGGTTCAACTGCCAGGGAAGCTCGAGGGCAGAGATTGACAACCCCAGTAATCCTCCAACCACAATGCCCGCAGGCCACCAGGCATGTAGTACGTTTAAACGTTGCGTTTTATTTTCTGGGTCGACTGCAGCAACCATAGGATTACTGGCTGCCTCCACGGCACCCCAGCCCAAGCCTGTCAGTAACAGGCCCGCTAGTACCAGGTTCTCCACCCCCTCCCCTGGAGCCACAAAAGACGCAGCAATAATAAGCAAACTGCCCAATACATAGCCTATAGATGAGAGCATCAGCATTCGCTTGATACCGACCAAGTCCACAAGTGCGCTTCCAAATAGAAGTGTGAAAGCAAAACCTGTGAAAGTGAAACCCAGAGCTTCACCAAGCATGGCGGTAGAGTTGGCAAGATCAATATGATCGTAAATGTCGCTTTGGAGATCACCGGCGATTGAAGCCCTCACAGCAAATCCGAGGCCAATCATAAAAATCGAGAGGTTCCCCACAAGAAAGACATTCTTATGCAGGGATTTTGTCTGTGTACTCATCTATCCAGTCTCCGCATGATTTATTGTTATTGGTTATTCACTTGGTTTGGAAAAATTTAATCCAATCCTAAAATCCGACGATTTCGCGCACGATCTGTTTCTGCACCAGCAAAATCATCAAAAGCCTTGCCTGCCACGGTAATCAGGTGATCCCGAATAAATGGTGCACCCTCACTGGCCCCCTGTTGTTGATCCTTAATGCAACACTCCCATTCGAGTACCGCCCAGCGGTCGTAACCGTATTGGGTCAAGCGGCTGAAAATCCCACGGAAGTCCACCTGACCATCGCCCAGGGAACGGAAGCGGCCAGGTCTATCAATCCAAGGGGCATAACCGCCATAAACTCCGGCCCTACCACTCGGATGGAATTCAGCATCTTTCACGTGAAACGCCTTGATTCGCTCGTGATAGATATCGATAAAAGCCAGGTAGTCCATCTGCTGCAAAAGCAGGTGGCTGGGGTCATAGAGGATATTCGCTCTTGGGTGGTCCTCCACTTCGTAGAGAAAACGTTCAAAGGTCAACCCGTCGTGCAGATCTTCACCGGGGTGAAGCTCATAACAGACATCAACTCCAGCACTGTCAAACGCATCCAATATAGGGCGCCACAGCCGGCCCAGTTCGCGAAAGCCCTCTTCCACCAACATTGCGGGGCGTTGGGGCCAGGGATAAAAAGTATGCCAAAGTAGTGCGCCAGAAAATGTAGCGTGCGACTTAAGCTTTAAATTGGCACTGGCACGAGCAGCCAACATCAGTTGATTGCTCGCCCACTCAGCGCGGGCTGGCAAGTTGCCTCGCACTTCCTCTGGGGAAAAAATATCCAGCATCTCTTTATATGCTGGATGCGCTGCAACCAGCTGGCCCTGCAAATGCGTGGACAGTTCTGAGATTTCGACTCCCGCCTTCTCACAGATTCCCAAAACATCATCACAGTAAGCCTGGCTACTGCTGGCTAATTCCAGATCAAAGATGCGCTTGTCCCAAGTGGGAACCTGAATGCCTTTATAACCCAGATCCGATGCCCAGCAGGCCATAGACTCCAGTGAAGCCGGTTGGTCGCTCGGAGGGAGGAACTGGGCGAGAAATATCCCGGGCCCCTGAATTCTGGGTGCCTTCATTTATTCTTATCCTTTTTACTGCTGTACTTATTTACCTCTGCAACCAATCAATCCTTCCTGGGTGATCAGCTTGCTTCTTTTGAAAAGCACAATGCTGTCTTTCCAAAAGCGGACTGGCACTGGGCCGACATCGACACCTCCCTGTGCCGTACTAACTGCCGGACTTCCACCCTGCCAGAGGTTCCTAAATTATTTGAAAATGAATCAATACGATTTAGCGGCTTATTCCCAATATGGCGACAGCGCCACCCAAGAAGAACTCGCACGGCTGCTTTCCAATGCACCGCGCACAAATGCCATAGCACGGACACCCGCATCAATATCCCCCACGACAGAACTTTCTTTAATGGGCTGTTCTTGCCGGCGGCATCGAACCTGGGCAGCAAAGTCGCGGTAAATATTCGCAAAGGCCTCTATATAACCTTCAGGATGCCCCTGCGGGGTTCGACAAAGAGCTCGGACCTCGTCATCCAGGTATTCACAGTCTGCACCAGCCTTCAAAAGGGCCACTGGCTCCCCCCTACGCTTTAACTGCAATTGATTGGGAGATTCCTGCTCCCAGAACAGCGAACCATGTTCGCAATAAACGCTGATATTCAGGTTATTCCCTTCCCCACCACAGACTTGGCTGGCTGTCAGGGTGCCGCGCGCACCCTGATCTAATTTAAATAGCGCCGCACCATCATCATCCAGAGCCCTTTGGTCGACTACTGATTGCAAGTCCGCACAGACCTCAGAGATACGCTGACCGGTAAAGAATTCGACCAAGTGGTGAGCATGGGTACCAATGTCGGCAAAACAGCCGCTTTCTCCCGAGCGTGTGGGATCTGTCCGCCAACTGGCTTGTTTACTTCCGCTGGAGTCGCCAGCCAATGCCAGCCAGCCTTGTGGGTAGGCAACAGTTACCCGGCGGACTTGCCCTAGCTCTCCCCTGGCTAAGATTGCCCTGGCCTGTGTCGCAAGTGGATAAGCCGCATAGGTATGAGTCAAACCATAGAGATGGCCGCTCCGTACGACCTCGTTTTTGAGCGCAAGGGTTTCCTCAAGTGTGGAAGCAGCTGGCTTATCAGAAAGAACATGAAACCCCGCTCGCAGTGCGGCAATAGAAACTGGGAGATGTAAATCATTGGGAGTTACTACAGAGACAAACTCTATGCGCTCATCAACAGGACGCTGGGATTCCTCCAGGAACATCTGCTCATAACTCTGGTAAACGCGCTCTGGGTTAAGGCCCAACTTCTCTCCACTGCTACGGCCATGCTCGGGATTACTGCTAAAACATCCCGCCACCAGCTCTATCTCACCATCGAGGGAGGCTGCCATACGATGGATAGCCCCAATAAAGGCACCCTCTCCACCACCGACCATGCCCATTCTTATTTTGTTTCCCATACCACTTCCCGTATAGCTGCCTCTGGCAACCAGGTTCTTATTATTTTGAGTCTCTATCCGGCCAAGTATCTTGCCTCGCTATTGGTCCATTTCTTCTTTCACGGACCCTTGCAGCAAAATGTAACCGGTTACATTTTGTTTTTAAGATACAGAAAAAACTCACCGTTGCAAGCAACAGTTTCATTGCATGACGTTTATTTTGCCTCTTAGAGCGATGTATTTATATCCACACCGAACAGAAACCAATCAAATTGATTAACCCGAAGAGGTTAAAGTTAACGGTGATAACCTACTTTTCGAGCGAAATCTTCCCAGCACAGCCAATTGAGTTTGTCGCTCTGCCACTTATTTTCTATGGGATGGCCAACCCCCGAACCTGGAGATAATCCACTATTAGCGCCCGGCTGGGGGTGACAGCTTTTGAACTTGGTACGCACCCAGTTTCCAGCATCATCGGCGACATTAGCAGCCAATCCCCAATGGTTTGGCCACACTGCGAGAAAATTTTTCACGCCATAATCATCCAGTTGGTATGGAGTGGGATAATCCAAGTGCACTAATAGATCACCATCTGGTCCCGGTGCATCTGTTTTCCAGCCTGCATATACCGACCACTGGCAGCCCTGCGCCCAAGCCTCAAAAGCCACCATCGCGCTGGAAAGGCGCTCAAAAGATGCACAAAGTAGATCATTCTCTATTTCTGGCGGGATACACATATCGACAACACCCGCCTTGAACCTGGGAACTTCTGGGTTAAGCGTAAGAATCCAGAGCCCTTCCCCATCCTCCAGCGGGTGGTACATCACCACCAAGTCGATCAACAAAGCTGAAACTGGCGGGATATTGGGGCCGCGGGCTAAGAGCATATGCAGAGGTCTTACTAACTGGGCATTTTGTATCTGCTCCTCTGCCACACCCAAGTGCCGAATTACTTCAGCATTCCCCGCACCACAGGCAGAAATCACCAGCTCTGGTTTTAACTCACACGAGCGACCATCCATATCCAGAGTTACTTGCTCAATCCCTGCCCCCCCAAGCTGAAACGAGGCCAACCTCCCACGATAGATTTGCTTCCTCAAAGGTTCGCTCACACTGCGATAGGCTGCAGCTCCATCAAAAATAAGATCATCAGGAAATCTGAACCTGCGATTTGATGGCAAATTATCCGGATCAAAGATCTCGGGCAACTCAACTTCCTCAAAGGGAATAGCCGCTCTGGCCCAGTTATCTTCAACAGTGTTTAGAAAGTCCGGAGTCAGCGCTGCATGGAAATCTGTTATGCGACTGTTCACGCCGCTAGTCGCAAGTTCTTTGTGCCAGCGCTGCGCGGCACATCGGTAAATTTCAGCAGCTTGGGGGTTAGCCGCATTCCAGCCGGAAGAGAAATAACCGTGGAAATGTAGAGACTCGGCGTCACCGAACTCATCGTCGACCAGTACCACCGAGTACTCTGGTATCAGCTCTCTCATCAGGGTTACCCCCTGAATACCACCTCCTAGGATCAGTACATCAACGGGAATTTCCTGTGACATAGGATGGCCTGCTTAATGATTTGGCATGATTGGAGTAGTTATCAGCCCTAGTTTCCGCAATGAATTTGCGACGATGCCGGAAAAACAACTTCAATCTATCTCGTTTGATACCTGCTTGTTGCTGTTTTTTTATTCAACTATTTTCAATTTCCGGAGATCTGGGGCGCCGTAACCTCGCGAGAAGAGCCACCTAAATGCAAGAACATAAGACAAAAACCCACCCACGATACAAAGAAGGTACCAAAACCAGATTGGAAACTCATAGCCCAGTTTATGTAGAACGGAAAACGGCATGTAAATTGGAAGGTTGATAAGGATTGCTCTCCAGCTAACCGCCCATGTCAATGTAACTACGGCCGATAGTGATGGCGTTTTGCTCACTGTTGCTCCCTTGCTACTGCGCTAATGGATAGGCAGTTAGTCAAGATTGCCTTTTTTGTCAATCGATTGGCCTAAATTCAGCGGGCAATGCTGGCCATTCTTGAAGTTATTGTGAAACTTTGCCCCAACCGGACAATTGATTAATCCGTTCCAGCTTGCCTTCCGTAAAGAGTTTGCCATCGCACAATTGGTACGGTGGAAAGTGATTCAATCCAATGACAAGGAAATGTGAATATGAAGGGTTTGGCAAAAGGTTTGGGGGTTCTTCTATTGGCTTTTGGAGCGCATCTCTCCTGGGCTGATAATGAGTCTGAGCTTGAGACGGTTCCCTACGTGGACGTCTATCAGTACGTTGGCAAGTGGTATGAAATAGCCCGATTGCCACAGATCTTCCAGCCTGCTTGTACAGCAGTCACGGCAGACTATGGTCTCAACGATGATGGCACACTCAGTGTTTTCAACTTTTGCCGAATCCTACACCCGAAGTACGGTTTTCCCATCAGCGTGCAAGGTACCGCTACCCCTCTAGATGATACTAATAGCAAACTTGCGGTTTCATTCTTCGATGGGAAAACCAATGGTAATTACTGGGTTCTAGAGCTAGACCCAGCATATCAATGGTCCCTCGTGGGCGACCCCGATCGCAGCAGCCTTTATCTTCTAAGTCGAACTCCACAACTGGATGAGGCCATTGTAGATGAACTGCTTGAATTAGCTGTCACTAAGCACGGTTACAATATCGACCACATCATAATGACCAAGCAGCTACCAAATTAACCCAATGAACCAAAGGCGAGCGGAGCTTTTGCTTCACTCGCCCTCTGAAAGTTAGAATTTACATTAAGTTTTAAAAAATACATATATATCAATTAGTTAAATCTATTTATTAATGTATTTTCTAGCTTAACTGTGTCCTTTCACACCACATTCGCAGGCCATAGCGTCTACTCTTACTCACCGTCATTTCTCACAATCACATAACCATTTCTCTCTCCCGCAGCCTCTTGGCCACTCTCGTGAAAAAGGTCATCTAAATATCTGGGACAGCTGTGATAGCAGAAACATGAGGAATCTGTACCCACGATATCTGCAGAATGCAAAATCACCGGCAACTCCGCCAAAAGATATCTCACTGCTATTGAAACCATCTCGACAGTAACTTCTTCTTCTGCAAGATGGTGCTCCAGCACCCATCTACTAGCCTCCAAGCAACCCTCGCGGAAACCATCATTCAAGTGAAACTCCTGCTCAAACTGATAGAGCCAGCGAGAATAGAGCTCAGATTGTTTCAACCACTCGGAGTCAACCAATTCACTGTCTACAGCACACGAGCCCGAAGCGCGATAGACCTTGTTATGCAGATAGTGGCACTGTCGTCGAGCTCTTTTTCTCGCCTTCTCTTCCTCATAGCCAAGTGCGATCTGTGTATATTCAGCAGCATTATCGGGAATAAAAAACATGACTCGCTTAAAGTGACTTTGCGCCCACTCTGCAAGCCGAGCAATCTGCCCCTCGGAAAAGTAGCTGTTGAAAGGACTTACACCTATTACCGCTAGGTCAGCCATCTCATAGATTTCTTGTGAACGCGACGTTGCAAATTCAACCTTCATCCTACAACTCCATGGAACAGCACTAAGGAGCCAGTAGATCGATTCAGTGCAACATTTTTACCGGGAATAATGAGCAGTATTAAGCAGAAAAGGTTGACCTGAACCGCAATTAACTCTCGCCTAGATGCTTACCTTCAATATCAGTACATATGTCTTAGATATAAATAATCGGTAACCAATCCCATTAATTGAGCCCTCGGGCGTGACCGTTAAGCCACGTTGAAGCAGTACGCATTTAAAAGGCCTCTGAACTAATTCAGAATGACTCTGCGGGACTTGAGGATTGCCGCTGCTTGGCACAGCTCGCCGTAAAAGAAAATTCGGCCTTAGGGGCCCTTCTTGTAAGTCTTTTAGAGCAGTTCACTCTGTGTTGCGATTTCATTCTGAGGGCTAGATATCCTTGCGAAGCCGCACTTTCACCCGAACCACTCAGAACGCTAAAGACATCCCGGAACTGTTTAGGGGCTCTTAAAACAGCGGGCGTATCAACTCAATTCCTTTTCTTGCTTTATCGGTATCCATTTTCCCTGCACTCAATCACTCTATACTCGACTAACCGGTCAAAAATGCTCTTCCGGCGTAAAAATCATCAAAACCGAGCCGTGCCAACCGCCTCCATTTGAGACCAAATGCCCTAAATAATGGATAGCAGGAAACTCTATTTTGCTAAATGTGCCTAATGTGGAAAAGATCCATCTCTGATTGGAGGTATTTCATGCCCTTCGGAGCTTTCAGCCTTTATACTTGTCCTAAGCTATAGGTCGCTAAGCCATAAAGGCTGGTCGCCTATGAAGTAGGACGTATAAAGAGACTCCCTATGCTTACCAATCGGATCGCCGCTCTATTTTCCGGCTTCTTGGTCATTGGCCTGCTTTCCACAACCGCTCTGGCAGAGACCGAGCCTCTGGCTCCTGAAAAGGACCAGGGCAGTACTGCCAGGGAGATTGTCGGCAAGCTAGAAATGCTGCACTACAACAAAATCAAGGTCGGAGACGAAATGTCGGAAGACCTTTGGGACGAGTACATTGATGCTCTAGATCCCACCAAAAGCTACTTCCTCGCCTCAGACATCAATGAGTTCCGCGAATGGCAAACCAAGCTGGATGACCAGCTACGCGCTGGCAATGTCAAAGCAGGCTTTGAGATTTATAACCGTTTCCGCCTGCGTATGGGCGATCGGTTGGACAATATCCTATCCCAGCTCGAAAAAGGCTTGCCCGCTTTCGATTTCGATCGCGATGAATCCCTCGAACTCGACCGTGAGGAGAGTCAGTGGCCTACCTCCATCAGTGATGCCGATGATCTTTGGCGTAAGCGCCTGAAGAGCAGCGTCTTAAACCTGAGGCTCACAGGTAAAGAGGATGAGGATATTCGCGATTTGCTGGAACGCCGCTATAAAGGTCAAAAGAAGCGCCTTGAGCAGCAAAACAGCAATGACGTATTCGAGCTCTATATGAACTCGTTGACTCGCCTTTATGATCCCCACAGTAACTATCTGTCCCCACGCTCCCTGGAAAACTTCAACATGAGCATGTCGTTGTCTCTGGAGGGCATCGGTGCCGTGCTGCAAGGGGATGAGGAATACACCAAGGTTGCCCGATTGGTAGCAGGTGGTCCTGCTGACCGCACCGGTAAGATCAAGCCTAACGACAAGATTGTAGGGGTCGGCCAGGATAAGGATGGTGAAATGGTCGATGTCGTCGGCTGGCGGCTGGATGACGTGGTGGATCTAATCCGCGGTAAGGCCGGCACCTTCGTGCGCCTGGAAACTATTCCCACCGGCGGCGACGGCACGCACAAGACCATCCTGATCAAGCGCAGTAAAGTGAAGCTTGAAGATCAGGCTGCCAAGAAGGCCGTATTCGAATTTTCAGATGGTAAGAAGAGCTACAAGATCGGTGTAATCAATTTGCCGACCTTCTATATAGACTTTGACGCCTACCGTCGCCGCGACCCCAATTACAAGAGTACTACCCGCGATGTGGCTAGATTGCTCAGCGAACTGAAAGAGGAAAAGGTAGACGGTATCATTCTGGATCTACGCAACAATGGCGGCGGCTCCCTACAGGAAGCCACCATGTTGACCGACCTGTTTATCGATCAGGGTCCAGTAGTACAAATCCGCCACGCTAATGAGCAGATTTCACGGCACAACCGCTCTCGCTCTCGCGCAATGTATCGCGGCCCGCTGATGGTATTGATTAACCGCCTCTCGGCATCAGCTTCCGAGATTTTCGCCGGCGCCATCCAGGACTACAACCGCGGCTTGGTTGTTGGCAATCAATCTTTTGGTAAAGGCACCGTGCAAACCATGGCGCCCCTGAAAGAAGGCCAGT
The DNA here is from genome assembly GCF_052467705.1 of Microbulbifer mixtoriginis (SeqCode). NCBI lineage: Bacteria > Pseudomonadati > Pseudomonadota > Gammaproteobacteria > Cellvibrionales > Microbulbiferaceae > Microbulbifer > Microbulbifer mixtoriginis (SeqCode). The sequence goes on along the minus strand of NZ_CP174322.1, from coordinate 2,602,676 downwards.
TAAAAATTACCCAGTCCAAGTTCTACCGTGTATCCGGTGATAGCACCCAGCACGCGGGCGTGAAACCCGATATCCCCATGCCGCAACTTATTGATGCGGAGAGTGTTGGTGAAAGCGCTTACGATACCGCCCTGCCCTGGGACCGTATCCACGCCGTACCTCACGCCAAGTACTTTAATCTGAAGACTCTGATTCCTAATCTGCTCACCAAGCACAATAAGCGCACAGCATCAGATCCGGACTTCATATTCCTGCGCGATCAATTCAAGTTTGAGAGCGAACGCGCCGACAGAAAGCATCTCTCCCTTAATGAGGTAATGCGAGAGCAAGAACGTGAAAACGTAAACCAGCGCCTGCTCTCCATGGAGAACCGACGTCGCGAAGCAAAAGGGCTTGAACCCTACAAAAGTTTCGAGGCTTATGAAGAGAGTGAGTCTGAAGAAGTGGCAACTATTGGTGGCCCTGTGGAAATCAAATTGGAAAAAGATCCAATCTTGAACGAAGCGGGCTATATAATGGCGGACTTTATTGGACTGGCTGACAAAGCCAGCAAGGCACCGCCGCAAGTCGCCAATTTCTAAAGATGTGATGCCCTTTGGGTGTGCCAAGCGCACCCATGCGCACAGTAAACAATTAGGTCGGGCTTGCCCGACCTTTTTCATTTGGGGGAAGAAATGAAAGTCGTTTCCTTTAACGTCAACAGTATTCGCACTCGCCTGCACCAAATGCAGGCTCTGGTAGATAGCCATCAACCCGATATCATTGGTCTCCAGGAAACCAAGGTCACCGATGAGGACTTTCCTGTAGATGCCATTCGCGACCTGGGTTACGAGCTAATCTATTTTGGCCAAAAAACACACTACGGTGTTGCCCTGCTCTCACGCCTACCATTTATCGATCGCGAATATGGCTTTCCTACCGACGACGATAACGCCCAGCGCCGTATGGTCATGGGAAAGTTCGATATTGGCGGCAGTAAACCTCTCACCGTCATCAACGGCTACTTTCCCCAGGGCGAGAATCGTGAACACCCAGTAAAATTCCCGGCGAAGCAAAAGTACTACGCTGACCTCGATACCTATCTACAAACCACCTGCGATCCCGAAGCCCCGGTGCTGGTTATTGGCGACATGAACATCTCTCCGAGTGATCAAGATATCGGTATCGGCGAGCCCAATCGCAAGCGCTGGCTGCGCGACGGCAAGTGCAGCTTCCTTCCAGAAGAGCGCGAATGGCTGCAGAAAATTGAGGCCTGGGGCTTGGCGGATACTTTCCGTGCAATGAATCCTGATACAGATGATGTATTTAGCTGGTTTGACTATCGTAGTAAGGGTTTTGACCGCGAGCCCAAGCGTGGGCTGCGGATCGACTTGATTATGGCTACAAGCCCTCTGATGGAACATTGTGTGGCGACAGGGGTCGATTATGATATCCGCGCTATGGAGCGCCCCTCAGACCATGCGCCGGTCTGGGCAGAGTTCAAGCTCTAAGCATTTAGTGAATAACCGGGACCTGCTCCCGGTTTTTTTGGTCCTTTGAATATTCGCTTTTCCATATATAATGCCCACTAAGTTGAACGGATTGCCGTTCTGGAGCGTTCCTATGAAGAGGCGCATCCTGTTCGTCTGCTCAGGAAATTCAGCGCGTTCGTTAATAGCTGAGGCTTTATTGCGCTACTACGGGGGAGAGCTCTTTGAGGTTTTTAGTGCAGGAACAGATCCCACCCCCGTGGATGTCCGAGCTATAAAAGCCCTTCAGCGCTTCGGCATTCCGATCAAGGGACTGTGTTCCAAAAGCTTGCAAGAGGTAGCTGACCGGAACTTTGATTTGGTCATTACCCTGTGTGACAAGAGCCATAACGAGTATGTACCCACCGCTGGGCACGGTAGGCTGATTTCATGGAATTTTGAAGACCCTGCCAGTCGGCATTGCTTCAAACCTTTTTACACAACGGTGTTGGAACTGAGTACCCGCATCAAACTTTTTGTACTGGTGTATAACAAGGCCGTGAAAGCGGCATAAACAAGATTTGGGGTAAGCCTTGAACCCAGTTCAGTTCTACAAGTGCCTGGCAGACGATACCCGCCTGCGCACGCTTCTACTGATCGCCCACGAGGGAGAACTTTGCGTGTGCGAGCTCACTGCTGCTATGGGTTTGAGCCAACCCAAAATATCTCGGCACTTAGCCCTACTCCGCGGCGCTGATTTATTGCGGGACCGCCGCCAGGGACAGTGGATCTTTTACCGCATCAACCCTGAACTGGGCAGCTGGGCCAAATCGATCCTTCAAGACACTTTGCAGGCAAATCAGCACTTTATTGCCGAAGATCTTCGCAACTTGATCCTAATGGGAGATAGGCCCCAAAGAGCTAGCCTATGCTGCTAAGTCACGGCAGTAGGTATTTTGCTGGCAAGTAATATCACTAAGTCGCTGAAAAAATTTACCTGGATATATGCGATTTTTCATATATTCAGATTACTCAGGAGTTACAACATGGCTATCAAAGTCGGAATCAATGGATTTGGTCGTATCGGTCGGCTTGTGCTGCGCGCAGCCTGGGACTGGCCAGAATTGGAGTTTGTGCAAATCAATGACCCCGCTGGAGACGCTTCCACCCTTGCTCATTTACTGAATTTTGATTCGGTACACGGGCGTTGGCAGCATTATGCAGAAGCTAAGGGCAACACAATTACGATTGCTGGCCAGGAAATAAGTTGTAGCCATAATCTCGCCATTGCCGACACAGACTGGAGTGCTTGTGACCTGGTTATTGAAGCCTCTGGGAAAATGAAGACTAGCGCGCAATTGGAGGGCTATTTAAAGCAGGGGGTAAAGCGTGTGCTGGTTTCGGCTCCCGTAAAAGAAGACGGGGTACCAAATATTGTTTTGGGGGTGAATCAGAACATTTATGATCCAGCCAAGCATCAAGTTGTTACTGCAGCCTCCTGCACCACGAACTGTTTGGCCCCGGTGGTAAAAGTGATACATGAAAAACTGGGCATCAAGCATGGCTCTATCACTACTATCCACGATATCACTAATACCCAGACAATCCTTGATGCGCCCCATTCAGATCTGCGCCGCGCAAGGGCCTGTGGAGCCAGTCTGATACCCACTACTACCGGCTCAGCCACAGCAATCACCGCCATCTTCCCGGAGTTGACTGGCAAGCTGAACGGCCATGCCGTAAGAGTCCCACTGGCCAATGCCTCCCTGACGGATTGTGTTTTCGAAGTAGAAAGGGAAACAACTGTGGATGAAGTTAATAACCTACTGAAAACCGCAGCAGAGGGCGAGCTGAAAAATATTCTCGGTTATGAGGAACGTCCTCTGGTATCTGTGGATTACAAAACCGACCCACGTTCCAGCATTGTTGATGCACTGTCCACCATGGTGGTCAATGGCACTCAAGTGAAAATTTATACCTGGTATGACAACGAGTGGGGCTATGCCAACCGTACTGCAGAGCTGGCTCGCCTGATTGGATAAGCCAATGTCCTGGATCCCACCAATAAAAAACTGATAAATACCCGCGGGGCTGGCCTGATCTTCAGGCCAGCCCCTAGTAGTTAGAGCCAAAACCCATGCAGTTTTTCTCCACCCTTTCGCCCTCGGTACGCCAATATTTATTGGTGACTGGTAACTATTGGTCTTTTACTCTAACCGATGGCGCACTGCGCATGCTGGTGCTTCTGCATTTCCATACCCTTGGGTACACCCCTCTCGAAATAGCCCTACTGTTTCTTTTCTATGAGTTTTTTGGAGTGGTCACCAATTTGGTGGGCGGATGGCTCGGTGCCCGGCTAGGCCTTAATCGCACCATGAATATTGGTCTGGCATTACAGATTTGCGCTTTAGCTATGTTATTAGTCCCTTCCAGCTATCTCAGTGTGCCTTTGGTTATGGCTGCTCAGGGAATATCTGGCATAGCCAAAGACCTAAACAAGATGAGCGCGAAAAGCTCAATCAAGCTTTTACTACCTGACGACAATACCCAAGGAACTCTTTATCGCTGGATTGCCCTACTGACTGGCTCCAAGAATGCCCTGAAAGGCATTGGGTTCTTTATGGGGGGAGGCCTATTGGCACTACTGGAATTTCGCGGGGCTATATTCGCAATGGCAGTCGCTCTCACCTCAGTATTGCTATTGAGTAAAAAATTTTTACGAAAAGACTTGGGTAAAGCAAAGGTGAAAGCCCGCTTTCAAGATGTATTTTCTAAGAGTCGCCCGGTGAATATCCTTGCGGCAGCAAGACTGTTCCTTTTTGCATCTCGTGATGTTTGGTTTGTAATCGCCCTGCCCGTTTTCCTGGCGAGCCAATTCGACTGGGGCCACTGGCAAGTCGGTGCATTCCTAGCCTGCTGGATCATCGGTTATGGCGCAGCACAAGCCTTTGCCCCAAGGATCACTGGAAGTTTTTCTTCGGCACTGCCTGATGGGCGAACCGCCCTATTGTGGGGCTGCGCATTAACTCTGATACCTGCGCTGATTGCCTTCTCACTCTATATCGGCTTCCACCCTCAACTCAGCATTTTGTTGGGCCTCATGGTATTCGCTGTGTTATTTGCAGTGAACTCTTCTGTGCACAGCTACTTGATCGTCGCTTATGCCAGAGAAGATGGCGTTTCTATGGATGTGGGGTTTTACTATATGGCAAACGCTCTGGGCCGCCTTACCGGAACTCTGTTGTCGGGCTGGATTTTCCAGATTGCCGGTTTGCAAGCTTGCCTGTTGGTATCCACGTGCTTGCTGTTTTTGGCAACCTTCATTTCGCTTGCATTGCCAAAACACAACGAAGAAGACAACCCGATGATCAATGCAGTAACTTAATCTAATAGCTGATTAGAGGCTTTCAATTGAAAGTATGACCAATGGTTCCACCCTCGCTATGGGGTGGAATTCCCCGGGGGGATCACAGCCAGCCAATAACAAGAGAGCTCCGGACCACAATATCCAAGATAAACGACTACACATAAGCTACCACTTAGGACCCGCAGTAAACGACCATACCGGTTATTACCTAGACTCCAAACTATCAGGCCATCTCTATGGATGGGTACATTGTTATGGGCAGAAGATTAGAAAACCGAGCGCCAAACTTCTATGCCAAATTGGCATCAAATTCTGCCAATACACCTGGGTAAAATCTTGACGGGGTTATATATGCAAATTACTCAGTACAATAAACATTCAGGTTTCCTTAGAAGGATCTCCAAAATTTATATAAACATCAATTGCGGGAACGGCACTGAAATCTGGCGCCAATACTAGTCTCAAAACTCTGTCAGGTGCGGAGAACTTTTTAGCTCAATAGCGCTTACATAGGTATGAAAGACCAAGGTTATCAGCCCCCTGCAACTTTCAGATACTGGACTTAATCGCCAGTAAAGCCTTTTATATCTTTGAGGATGCGATTAGGTAAAGTAATTTCCTCACTAGAGTCATAAATAAAACCTTAATGCAGGCACAACTGATTTTCAAAAATACATTCCTGGTCTCTGCAACATTATCAAGGGTCAAACAGAGCACTCTGGCTTTATGGTTTTCGACCAACGAACACATAGTAGAGCCATTTAAATCACGGGCAAGGTAAATGACTTTATAAGAGTACTTGTTTCACTGATTACCCGTAGTCATCCTAATCAGTGTACGGTCTTTCTTTATAAAGTGATGATAAAGGGCTACCAAGAAGTGTCCCAAAATAAGTAACCAGATAAGCCATTCACCCAGCACTTCCTTATGAATGAAATCGATAGGTTCCTCGAACTGTTTGAAGGTCAAGCCCATTTTATTCTGAACAAGGTGGGCAAAAAGGGAAGTGTCAGCAAACTGAGGGATTTCAAACAGGAAAAAGTACTCAGTATTCACCCCAGTTCCTAGGTATCCGGTTAATGGTGCAAGTATCATGACTACATATAACAGAAAATGGCCTGTATGCGCGGCAAAGTGCTCTAGCCTGGAGCCAGGTTCCAGTTTCGGAGTGGGATTAGTCAAACGCCAAAATATCCGTAACAGTACAAAAGCACCAATCGTTATGCCAATAGACAAGTGCAGCTGTAAGGCAATCCAGTTTGCTGGGGTATCCTCTTCAGTAAACCATTGGAGGTAGTAGACACTGACGTAAGATCCTAGAATTAAGAATGCTATTATCCAATGAAGCCACTTAGCTACTGCCCCATATTCATAGATAGTATTTCGGGCGCCCATAGAATGCCTTCTTTATAAATTTTGCAGCCTAAAACACTATAAACCTAAAGCTGGCCAGGGGCCTTATAATACAGCTTCAATCATGAATACTTAGGGGGGTGTGGGCGCCTTTTATCAGCCCCCTATAGATCACAGCACTTTTAGTAGAGGGTTTCGATTCAGAAAAACCTAAAGAATTAAATTGCGTAAAAAATCATATTGATGCCTGCAGTGACTTTCTTATTCCTGCAAAAAAGAACAATACGCCTATTGTTTGAACCATATGATAAAGACTATTGTGGTTAAACGTCCAAATAAACGTAAACTCCAGAGCCGTTCTGACTTGTAATACCACAGCCAGGAGAGAAATAAGCCCGCCGACAACCATATACCAAGCCCCGGGTAAACGCCCCCTAACCCCCACCCATGTATAACCAATAACAACAGGAATCATCACTAACGCTTGATAACCCACAAATACTATGAAACCATCAATTCTAGATACTGCAATGAAATAAAATATCAGGCCAATTAAAAATATGTAGGGCAATAACTTTCTTGATATTCGCTCACCGGCAAGATCACCAATAATAGCAAGTGTAAACGACACCAGAAAAAGACCGAGAAAAAAAAATAAAACATGCCACATGAATATTCTTTCAGGTCCGGCAATCTGAAAACCATGAATTACCGAACCCAATAGGCCAACGACAAACATCACCCCAAAGAAACAAATCCAGCAATTTCTCTTCCAGCTAGACTTGAATTCCGGCCTAATAAAATAAAGAAATATAAACAACGCCAATACAGCCAATACCAAGTCTGTTATTGCCGAAACTTGTTCAGTAGGTACATCTGTTAACTTAAGCACCTATTTCACATCCCTTCAACGCAGTATATTTATATGGAAAATACCACTCAATATCACATCACCTATTAAACCGTAAAAGCCACCCATAACAGCAATGGCAACACTAGCCGACACCGAACGACCAGCCTCATTACAACCAATACCAAAGCGCCAGGGTTAAATTAATCATCATCATGATAAAATCCATAATAAATATAAACTTCATCACACCTTTCACTTTCCAAGGCCCACCCCCTTTTCGGTTCTTTAGCGCGACTGGCAAGTTATAAATAAACTGAGAACCATGTGTAACAGAAAAAACAAAAAGCAATATAGATCTTTGAATATCCCCGGAAAAGGAGGCGTGATTAACCAATAAAAGAATACTCATTAGCGCCAATGAAAAATTAAACCCGCCTAGAAATTTACCTGACTCAGCCAGTATTCCAAAGACAGGGGTATCCCTATGCTCTCTAGGAACAACCAGCTTGGCAAAAATCTTTCCCCGCAAGGAGAAAACATTGAAACCCATTAAAAACCAAATAGTATTTAGCACTAAAACCAGCTCAAAGATCACGTTACTCTCCAAATTTATTATAATAATTACTTGTGATTACATACGGCTATATACAGTACAGCGTCATCTATTTAGAACCATGTAAAGATGTTTTTTCAGGAGTTACTTAATACAGGCCAGCGCTCCACGATCTCCCCTTTGTCATACACAGCTATATCCCCAAACTGAAGAAATACAGACTCACTTTGTGTTGGTCGCAGGAAAACCCAGTCATCCTCTTGTAGGACAACCTGATTGGAAGCATTGAGCATTTCCTGATTTGTAGAGCGTCCATAAATAGGATTGATCGAAAGACCTTCTGGAGATTCGGGCAGCGCCTTCCAATACCCCCCAGAGATAAAGAATGTCTGCTCGCGATTTGGGTTTAACCAGCGCATCGTACCCGTTAGTTTCTCCAAACCAGGAATTTGAGTCTGCGGTAACTTCTTCAATACTGGGCTGGCGATAAATGCAGCCGCCTTGTGATCACTGAGGGTGGGGATATCAAAATCTGTAGGTTTAACAAGACAGGAACCTGCCGCCAGCTCATTACAGGGTGCACTATCTGAGCGTGATTTATAAAGCTGGTAAGTCGGGCTGCCGGCGCCATTCAGCGTCAACCTTTTAGGATACTGGTCACCCAACAATTGTTTAGCTTGCTCAAGCCTCTGAGTATAAATCTCCAAACCGCGATCAATGGCTTTCTCTGGGCCACCTAAAATACCCGGCATCTTAGCCGCATGGGCGTCATAGCCCATAAATCCCGACAGAGTAAGTAGCGGTTCTGTCTTAATAATATTGAGCATTTCAGTAAGGTCCCGAGCATCGCTGACTCCACCGCGGTGCAACCCCACATCCAACTCGATATTGATTTGTAACCTTTGCTCAAGGCTACCGGCTAGTGCCGCATACTGTTGTAGCCGCCGAGGGCTATCAATCAGCCACTGAAGTTGTGTTCTAGGGTCAAATCCACTGGTTGTTGGGCGGCTATAAAAGCTCTTGGCCGCAGCAATCGGAAGAGGCTTACCCAGCAAAATATCTGCCTGTGGTTGTGACTGGGCCAACTGTTGCAAAAAAGGTAGATGGAAAACCATATACCGCTGCGTACCAGTCTGTTTGGCAACCGCCTCCAGTAACCCCAGAGCTGGTAACGATTTGGCAACAATTCGATAGTCAAAGTGCCCATTTAGATGCCCAGAAAGTACAGTCGCATTGGCTCTCAGGCGGTTTAAATCCACTACCATTGTGGGACCAGAGAAACCTGCGGAATCCAGAGCCTTAGAGAGACTTTGAAAATAGTTAGTGTGCCCCCCCTGCCCCAAAGCTTTAGGCCTTAACAAAGGAAATGCGGCCGCAACCCCCAATGCCGCTCCGCCCAGTAAAAATTTTCTCCGCGTTTTCTGCACAGTTCGCTCCCCTAGTCTCTCTTCAGCCCTGAGAATGAATAAGGGCCCTATCAACCAATTAGTTTTTTCAGGTACGGGTTTAAAAATTTTCCTTTAGGGTCAAGCTCACGTCTTACCTCAAGAAAATCCTGCCAGCGGGGGTATAAACCAGCCAGGTCCTGCCGGTGCAAGGTATTAAGTTTCCCCCAGTGCGGTCTGCCGCCATGCTTGCGCATAATGGGTTCCAGTGCCTTAAAAAGGGGCTGGTAATCCTCCTCAAAGTAACGGTGTACCGCAATAGATACGGAATCCTGCTGGTAGAAGGGGCTCAACCAAATATCATCCCCCTTTACAAAGCGCACTTCGATAGGAAAGAACACATTAAGATTGTTCTCTTCGATTGTACGGCGTAGCTCCTCAAAAGCGGCCAGTCCGGCTTCCCTGGGAAGGTGGTATTCCATCTCATTGAAGCGAACATTTCGCTCACTGGCGTAGTTTCGCCAAGAGGACTCCACAACCACCTCCTTTTCAATATCCTCCATTGCAGACTGTAAGGCGTATTGCCGTAATCTGGGCGACCAGCCAAGCCAGTCTCGAACAGTTTTAAGGGTCATTACAGCTTCGTTAGTATCTTCACGCGCGGTAGTAAAGATCTCTTCATCCGTTAGTTGGTGCGTATCAGCCATACACATTCCGGAGAAAGGAATATAGTAAAACTCGAAATTGCGATTTGACTCCGCCAGTGTCTCCGCCTGCTCAAGCACCTCCCCCATGGGAGCCACCCAGGATTCTCGCCGGAGTTTGTAACTGGACTGGTTCTGCATACGCACCTTGGTCACTAACCCCAGGCTACCCAGGGAAACTTTGGCTGCTATGAAAGTCTCTGGGTTTTGCTCTGCATCGCACCACAGAGTGCTGCCATCTGCCGTAACCAGCTCCAATCCCGTTACATAGCTGGACATACAACCTAAACCGGCCCCAGTGCCATGAGTGGCAGTGGCCAGGCATCCGCCGAGAGTTTGCTCATCAATATCCGGCTGATTAATCAAGGCTTGACCAATATCTTCAAGCGGCTGGCCAAGATCGGCTATACGTGTACCCGCGTAAATCGTAGCCTGGGTGGTTTCGCTACTATGATCGGCCACACCGCTAATACGCCCGAGCGAGAGAATGGTGTCATCGGTGGGTACCAAGGCCGTGAAGGAGTGCCCAGCCCCCACAGCTCTAACAGTGCCTTTAGCATCAGCTACACGTTGCTGTAGTTCGGCGATTGTCTTTGGTGCCAGACGTTCACTGGGCAGGCAGTCTTGCGAACCAGACCAGTTGCGCCAGCGGATACCCTTACGCTTTACTGGGCCACTCGCCTGTACCAAGGTGCGTGCCATAGAGGAGATTGGAGTAGCAGCGATAGCTGTAGAACCAGCGGCAATAGTTGTAATAAAGCGGCGACGTGACTGCTGCATAATCCCTTACTCCGCAGAGGCCATAAAGGCAATTAACTGTTCAAACTGCTCCGGTGAGCACTCGAAACAAAGACCCAGTGGCGGCATCCCCTGGAAACCATTAATCGCGTTTTCAACCAATACATCCATTCCCTTGTCGAGACGCGGTTCCCAGCCGGCAATGTCCCCAGTGAGTGGCGCAGCGCTGACCCCAGTGCTGTGACAGCTGCGACAGGTTCGCTGATAGATTTCAGCAATTTCTGGATCAGCGGGCGCCAAAGTCAGCGCTTGTTGGGCTAAGGCCAAACGGTTTTTAGGGCTACTGTCGTTGGATTCCGAGCATCCACTCGTCAGTAAAGCCACAATAAGGGGGGCGCAGAAGAGCCTAAGGCTCCGGTGAGGTCCTACCAGTTCCATGTATGTACACCTACTACATTATTGTTAATATTTCCCAGGCTCTGGAGCCTGAGGTGGGCGTTGTGTACTTAAACTGCAACCATTGTTAATCAGGCTGGCAGCTAAGACAACAAGCGGAACTGCTCAGTCTATTATTGATTTTAAAATTTACTAATCCTGTATCCACTCATATCACCAATCCTTTATTATTCCGGCAATTGCTTTCTAGTACGCTTGCCCAACCTTTTATTTTGGCCATAGCCCGTTAAAGCTCTTTCTATCTTACTTATTGATGAAATGACAATTAGTATCTATTACTGAAGTCTTTTATCCGTCCGGTAGGCGCCAAATAAAATCGCTTAAATATTGCTAGTAATATTTGTCAATTAAGGAGGCCTCATAATTAATTAAAAATCGTTCCCCTTATCACGCACAACCAAAAGACCGATATCCGAGATACACCATTGATAGAACAATAAAATCGGACAATTTAAATAACGGATAACAATAAATGAAAAACAAACTATTAAGATCAGCTCTTATCGTAGGAAGCCTGGGCCTAAGCGCTTCTGCTTCAGCAATAACTTTGTCAGAAATATGGGATATTCTGGTTAGTTCCAGCACTCAGGTAGGTTTTACCGGCACTGTGGGCAATCAAGCCTATAGCAGGCCGGGAAGCTTGGCTGGGCAAAGTGGCCAAATTAGAGTAATGGCAGCCAACATAAAGGGCTTTCCTGAAGGTTTACAGGGTATTTCTGATGGCCAGGCATCTCTATTTTCATCCACCTATATTGCTGGGCAGGCCTACGATATTGTCGGACTCCAGGAAAACTGGGTCAGAAATTACGCGGTGATGTCTCCCCTTAGCCAAACAGAATATCCTTATCGAAGTGATCATTTCCAGGGCGGGGTCTTCAGTTTTGGCGATGGTTTAAGCACTATCAGCAAACACCCTATTAATGGAAGGCAGCTGCATGTTGAGTATTCAAGCTGTAAGGGTACCTACTCAGACTTTATCGCAAACGGCTCAAGTCCCGATTGTGAGACGGAAAAAGGCTTCACCTTCACTGAAGTTCAGCTAGCCAAGGACCTAAAAGTACACTTTTACAATACTCACATGGACACCAGTAACGGCCAGGAGAAAACAGGCCAGTTCAACCAGCTCAAACATTTTATTCAACAAAATTCGGCCGGATATCCAGTGATTGTAATGGGCGACTTTAATGCATGGATTGACAACGGCGGCTGGCAGCCAGGCCCTAATCAGTCGGAGTTGGGGCGCTGGGCTTCCGAGTTGGGCTTAACCTGGTCCTGTAGCCAGGTAAGTTATGCCGCAGGTAATACGAATATTAACGATGTAAAGGGCCCCTGTAAGGGTGTTGACCATATTGCTTTTCGCGGCAACTCGCAAATTAGCTTCTCTACCAACCGCTATGATGAAGTCCACCAGAGCATCAGTGATCACAACCCCATTACGGCAACATTAAGTTGGACCAATCACGCTGCCGCCTATTCATCCACTTATGCGAGGGCACATACAGCTTCCCTGCTTAATACCCACCACAACACACGCATTCAGGCTGTCTACGGTGGTAACGATGAGGCAAAAAATATGCCTGCTGCGGCTGCAGAATGGGAGACTTTTACTCTTGCGCTGGAGCAAAAAGGGAATACCCAGCAGTGGGTGGATCACCGCTGTATTCAGAGTGGTGACACGGTTTCACTGCGCGCCCATAACGGTCATTACTTACGTGCCACTCCACATAACAACCATAATGTCGATGTAAGAGCCAGTGTGCTTTTAGGCTGGGAGAAATTTGTCCTTTACAACCATTCCAACGGATGGGCCTGTTTGAATCAAAATGACAAAATCACTTTGAAAACAGCCCACGGAAAATATGTGATGGCGGACGCAAATCGTAACCTGTCCGCTTCAGATAATCAGTTAGCCTGGGAGTTCTTCCAGGTTGAGCTTGGGAGATAGCATGTATTCAAATACTTCCAAACAGTTGCTTTTGCACTCACATACTCAAGGAGAAGTAGCTCTAAACTAATGTCCAGTTTTTAGAAGCAATTCGGGCTTGGACGGGCACTTTAATTGTCAAAAGAGCTCGAATTGCATTATTTAGAATCTGCCATCCTTAAGCCAGTATTTAGGAAAACTCCTTCACGCAATGAGCGATGGATGCTAGTTTCCCTTATTTCGTGGAGGCTAACACCACAATAAAACCACTAGATTAATTATCGATCGACCATCTTCAATGATCTTCCACCCAAAACTTTGTTAAGTACGGCAGCTAAGCGCACACCACCTTGCTGTAGACGCATTTCTAAGGAATCCCTGCAGCGCAAGAAGTACTTTTCCCCCAATTGAGTTTCATTGGTATATGCCAGTTTATGAGCCAACTGATGGGACTCCTTTGCCCAGTCTGTTGCATCTGTAGACTGCCAAAGCTGGCTCTGGACTGCACCAATTTTTTCTGTCTGTTCTTTTGCATAACCCTGCCAATCGGTAACCACTCTTGAGACAAGATGGATATCCCAAAGAGCGTGTAAATTGGTCTCCTCTCCATAAAAGTGCACGAATACATCGTTGCCACCACGATCCGAATAAAGACCTGTGTGCAGCGGCTGATGAAGATCCCCTACAAAGTGCGCAATAAACATTAAGGCCTCGGCACGCTCTGTCCCTGACCGGGTACGATCTGCAAGAACTTCTTCAAAATGCTGAATGGCTTTGACAATACACCCTGTTGGAGGGCAATCCCTCTCCGCGTCATAGCGGTTCCAGTCACGGGATAGATTGATATAGTGCATGGGCGCTGCCCAATTATATTGCTCGTTGGAACGAATACGATCCGCCCAGGTGGCTGACTCTGCCAGATGTGGTTCCCCAACCTCATCAAGTAACAATTCAACTTCTGCGGCTACATTAGGTGCCAAATAATGCCAAGCGATTTCTCCAACCACTCTATGGCCATCATCTCCCCAAGCATGGGCTTTTAGGGTGCTGAGCAGCCCAACCAATAGAATATTTATACAAATTATTTTTTTTAGGTTAATCATCTCAATCATCCACTGCAGAAATTTGCGGCAAGCTTAATAAACACTTGTGACAAATTGGTATGCATCAATGCCATCTCACGAACCTGTTACAAAATTGCAACAAATCGTTAACCAGCCCTTCAATTTCACCCGCTAAAAAGCACTCTGGCCGAGACCTGGGGATGAGTCTCGGGAGCCGATTACAACCAGTTCTCTCAAAGCCACGCTGTTGGCCCACTTAAAGACCAGGATTTAGTTATGAAACCTTCTATCTTCCAGCGCATGTGCTTATCCGCCGCGATTATCTCCGCGATTGGTTCAACACATGTCTCTTACGCTCAGGAAACTGCCGCAGCCATTCGCGGCTCTATTACTGGTAGCGCAGGCGAAGCCATCAGCGATGCAAAAATTACTGTAGTGCACGCGCCATCCAATAGTCGGCGAGTGGCCGAGGTAGGAGAATCAGGACAGTTTAATCTCAGTGGTTTGCGTGTAGGAGGCCCTTATACCGTCAAAATTGAAACCGAACAGGGGGATCGTACCTTTGAAGATATTTATCTCTCAGTAGGCGATACCCTGCCCCTGATGGTATCCCTCGACACAGGTAACCTTGAGGAAGTCAGCGTGCTTGGCCAAGCTATCACTACTTCCCGACTGGCGGTAGGCCCGGCATCTCACTTCAATAGCGATGACCTAGCCAGTGCACCCGCAGTAAACCGCGATATCAAGGACTTGCTACGTCTGGACCCACGAGTTTACATCGACGAAGCTAGCTATGACTCTATTCAATGTACTGGCGCCAACCCGCGCTTCAACAGCCTTACTGTTGACGGGGTGCGCATGAATGACAACTTTGGCTTGAATAGCAATGGCTATCCAACAGAGCGCATGCCCTTCTCATACGATGCAATCGAGCAAGTTGCTGTAGAGCTGGCTCCATTCGATGTGCAGTACGGCGGATTCAGCGCCTGTAACATCAATGCAGTGACCAAATCCGGCAGCAATGAGTGGCATGGTTCATTCTTTTATGACTATACCGATGATGGTTTCCGTGGAGACTCTCTTGAGGGTGAAGACTTCCCTGTAGCCAGTTTTGATGAAAAGCGCTACAACGCTACCTTAGGTGGAGCCATTATCCAGGACAAACTCTTTTTCTTCACCGCTTACGAAAAGCTAGAAGGTGTCGCTACTTTTGACCGGGGGCCAACAGGCAGTAATTCTCCCTCTGAGGTTGAGGGCGTATCTCAGGAGCAGCTGCAGGAAATCGTGCGCATCGCGAATGATGTATACGATTATAACCCTGGCGGACTCCCCTCAAGCCTACCGGAAGAAGATGAGAAATTGCTGATCAAGCTAGACTGGAATATCAGCGATAATCATCGAGCCTCTCTTACCTATAACTACAACGATGGCTACTCTATTGCCGAATCCGACGACGACTACAATGAGCTAGAGCTATCCAATCATTATTATGAGCGCGGTGCCGAACTGAATTCTTATATTGTTCAGCTGTTTTCCGATTGGAGCGATATCTTTTCTACAGAAATGAAGATCGGTTATTCAGAGTTGGATAACTGGCAACTCTCTCTCGGTGGTACTGAATTTGGTGAAGTCCAGGTCACCAGTAAGGACGAAGAAGGCCTAAAGAGCGCAACGGTTTACTTGGGATCTGATGACTCCCGCCATGCCAATAAGCTGAGTTACGATAATCTGAGCATAAAACTCGCCGGGCGCTTATTGCTGGGTGAGCACAATCTCACCGCCGGCTATGAACATGAAAGTTTCGATGTATTTAACCTGTTTATTCAGGAAGCGCAGGGGGAGTACCGGTTTGCTAGCATCGAAGATTTTGAAAACGGTGTTGCCAGCAAAATTATCTATGAAAATGCTGCCATCACCAATAATCCCTTGGATGCTGCAGCAGAGTTTGCTTATGACATCAATACTTTCTACCTGCAGGATGAATACACTTTTGCCGAAGTTGATCTCACGGTCGTAGCAGGCTTGCGCTATGACCGCTACAGCAGCGGCGATAGGCCGGTGAAGAATCTGGATATCACAGAAACGTACGGTTTCAGTAACCAGCATAATATGGATGGCATAGACCTTTTACAGCCACGTCTCGGTCTCAACTGGAATGTCAATGACAGCCTGGAGCTACACGGTGGCCTAGGCCTATATTCTGGTGGCAATCCCAACGTTTGGATTTCCAACAATTATTCCAACAACGGGGTATTGCAGATAGAAACCACCGATAGTAGTGGAACCCCGCTCTTCGATATGGACTGGACTGGCAGTGGCCGCCCCATCTATGACATACCGCAAAATCTATATGACCAGGTTGCCAATGGAGAAGGAAGATCCGGTGGCGTCAATCTAATGGACCCGGATTTCGAAATCCCTTCAGTTTGGAAGTATGCCATCGGCGCTAGTTTCGAGTTTGAATCCGGCTATTTGCTTTCTGCTGACTACCTCTATAGCGACTATAAAGATGCAGCCATTGTCCGCGATATATCCCTGCAACAAGTGGATACTGCTGTGGATGGGCGCCCAATTTATGAAGGCGCCAATGGTCGAAGCGGAGACTTTATGCTCACTAACGTAAAAGGAGATTCCGGTTTTTCCAGCGTTCTATCCCTGGGGCTAAGCAAATCCTTCGACTTTGGTCTCAATGTAGCCTTGGGCTATGCCTACACAGAAGCCGAGGATGTGAATCCAATGACCAGTTCTGTGGCTTGGTCTAACTACACCAAAATTGCAACTATCGATGCTGAGAATCCGGGGGCCGCTACCTCCAACTATGTGGTACCCCACCGCTTCACTCTCAAAATGGACTACGCTCACGAGTTTTTTGCAGGCTATGAAACGCGCTTTACCTTGTTTGGCAGTGCAAATGAAGGGCTACCCTATAGCTATACCTTTGGCGGCGGCTTATTTGGCGATGTAGGCTCCGGCCGCAGCCTACTGTACATACCAACCGGTAGCGATGACGCAAATGTAGTATTTGCTGAAGACTTCGATACCGAAGCCTTTTTCGCTTTTGTTGATTCTGAAGATCTTGATCGCGGTCAGATTATGGAGCGAAATGAAATCCATAGTGATTGGTGGACCAAGTTCGACCTACGTATTGACCAGGAATTACCCGGTTGGCGCGCGGATGACAGGATCAACGCCTACTTTATCGTAGAAAATCTGGGGAACTTGATTAACGATGATTGGGGCGTGATGTATGAAGGAGACTTCCCGCGCTATCAGGCCGCTGTAGAGGCTACTATCGATGATCAAGGCCGCTACGTTTTCAATAAATTCTTAGAGCCATCAGGCCAGACACGGGTTGCTGAACCGTCTTATTGGAGCGCTCGTATAGGCGTTCGCTACGAATTCTAACCATAAGAAAGCCGCGGCAATTGCCGCGGCTTTCTATTATCCAATTATTAAATAATCCTAGTTCAGCAACTCTAGGCGCTACCCAACCAACGGGCCAAGGTTTCCCGTAACAGATCCTTGCTCAGGGGCTTGGTTAGATAATCATCCATTCCTGCCGCTAAACAACGCCCTTCGAATTGTTCTTCTGTGGTACTGGTTAAAGCAACGATTGGTAATCGATCATCAGGCCTGTGCTCTGTTTCCCATCGGCGCAGTATCTCGATTATCTCGGCACTGTGATCGGTATTTTGCTGACAATCTACCAGGGCCAGGTCGTAATGCCCCTCTGATAAACGCAGCAAGGCCTCCTCTCCATTGCTGGCGATATCTACCTGGTAACCGAGTGCCTGCAACATCTCTTCCGTTACCCACTGATGTGGACGGGAGTCCTCCACCAACAGCAGAGAATATTGCCGCGGCTGGTCGGCACCACCTTTTACTACACGCCGAGTAGTTCGCTTGGCGCCGCCAAAGATTCTCTCCACCAGAGTATCGTGCAACTCCTTACGGGTTACCGGTCGTCCCAGGTAGAGAGCTGAAGGTACGAGTCTTTGCAATTCCGCAAAAGAGGACTTTTGACCAAAGCCGCCCAGGCATATCAATGGGCAATCACGGTCCTCAGCATGAGTCTTTTCAAAGAATGGTGTAACTGATTCGAAGAGTATCTCATCGCCCATGGCGGGCACCAACATGATCAGTTGCCCTCGCTCCAAAGCCTGCTGAAGGAGCTGCTGTACTTCACACTCGCAACCTTCACACCAGCGCTGGGACTTTACGTCCATACCAAAGGAGCGCAGCATCTGCATCAAGCCGGAAATAAACAGGCCCTTTTGGTGTATCAGTAAAACCTCACTATCCTGCAAACGGCGGTCCGGGGTTAAGTAAGTACGCTGATTAGGTTCAATAGTAAATTTGACTACGACCTGGTAGCGGTTACCGTCTTGATTGGAGTGCAGTTGTAGATACCCCCCCATAGCTTCCGCCAGACCCTTGGCGATAGACAGCCCTAAACCTGTAGTTACCTGATTGGTATCCATTCTGGAAAAAGCACCAAACAGCTCGCTCTCATCGGGCAGGATTTCACCGCGGCCGTCATCTTTCAGAGTAATATTCAACTGCCCTTCTACAGAGGTGATCGGGGTAAAACTCACTTCGCCCCAAAGCTCTCCCCGTTGGGCAATTCCCGTAGCCGAGTCCACCAGATTCCGAATCAACTGAGCTGTTTTGCGATTATCGCCAGTGACCATCACCGGCAGGCTGTCATCAATCTGAAAGTTAAATTCCAAAGACTGACTATGGGCTGCTCGCGCAGCGAACTTGAAGGACTTTTCAATGGTTTTGACCAGGTTAAATGGCCCCTGGCGCATACGGATATCTTTGCGAGCAACGCGGGTAAAGAGCCCCACATTGTCCACTAGCTTAAGCTGTTGGCTGCTGGCATTTTTGGCCAGCCCCACCCACTCTTTTTGACGCTCGCTGAGCGGTTCTGCCTCCAAAAGAGACAAGGCCCCCAAGGCATCAGAAAGCTGGCTGCGGAATTCCTGACCAATATTAACAATAAATTCATTCGTCAATTCAACGGCCGCTTCAGAGTGCTTTCGTGCTGCAGCCAGGCTGCTCGCACGCTGCTGCAACTCCTGCATAGCCGACAGGCGCTCCCAATAATTCTCCGACTCTCGCCGCCCCTGGTGAGCGGTCAGCCAGATAAAGGCCAGAGTGAGCGTCCCGTAAATAGTACCGAGGATCATGCCAGAGAAAAGAGCCATCAATGCCGCTGGCAGTAGAGAAGTAACCGTAAACCAAGTGAGAAAACGGTGATAAGGCGAGAATACCGTGGTCACGCTGGAGCAAAAGATGACGGTATAGATCCACAGAAAGTGGGTCTCTGGGGCAAACCCCATATAGTAAACAAAATAGAATAAAGTCAGACCCCACCAGATAGAGCCAAGAATCGATACAAAAAAGTAATGATTACGCCAGCGATTGGGTCCCGAACTATACAAATGACCAAAACGAAAAACGTAGTAACCGCGGATCAGCGTGAGAACCACCAACCCAGCCCCTAGAATCAGCAATAAGCGCGGAGCTTCCAGGCGCATATCACCGATGGTGGCCGCGATCAAAAATGCACAGAATGAGAGCACCATGCCTCGCCGACTATATTTGGCGATACGCATATCGGTGGCTCGGCAAATACGCCGATCCTTCTGCACCTTGAGTTCAGGGCGATCAAATAATGTCATAGCGACCTTCCCTGGAGCATTGGGTATCCGGTGACATAGAGGCCCCTAGCCTATCCCAAGTACTTCAACCAGTACTGTTTTTATAATAAAGCCGAGCAGTCCAAGACCGAGTGCCAGAAACAGGATAAAGGTGCCAAACCTACCCGCTTTAGAATCCTTGGCCAGGTTCCAGACGATAAACACCATAAATAAGATTAGTGCGCCAATTCCCAACCACAGGGAATACTCTTCAAACTGCTCAAAAGTCATGCAAATCTTCGCTTGTAAAAATTGGCGCGCATTGTACAGCGCTTAACAGCTACAGGTAAGACTTGGCCGAATACAGTCGGTCAGCTCACCCATTAACATGACTGGCAGTTCAAGCACCCTGATAATAGTCACCATCTTCCTGCGCGTGGGTTCCACAGCGCAAACGACGCACTTCCTTTTCACGATAGCGGCTATCGTGCCAACATCTTGGTAGTGGCTCACCAGACAGAAAACACAAGTCTGTTTTATCGAAAACTTCTGGGTCTTGTACCTCTTCCCCCCACAGATAGCGGCCAACTACCGTGAGCTCATAGGGATTCGAGAGTGTGACAACATCCGCCACCTCAACCAAGTGCTTGGTGGTTACATCTTTAAAAAGCATAGTGGCACCTTTTTCCACTTCCCATCTTCAGTATAGGGCTTTTGGCGACAATTCTGGCTAAATTAGGGTTTATTGAAAAGGTGTAAAAAAGAAATGCAGCTACAGGGCAAGGAGGAGCACATAATTGTAAAGAGCTTGTGATCTGCAGAACACACATGGGTTGATAAGGAGAAGCCTAATCTTATCCGGACTTCTCCAAATTCTATAGAAAATGATAGGGCTCCTTTAGCCCTCAATAGTCAGGCGAGCGGAAACCATACCCTGCTCCGGCAAGGCATCAAGGTTGATGGTGCGAACACCCAATTGTTCTTTCATCAGCTGGTTTAGCCATGGCTGAAGATCCTGATAGCGCACCTCCTCAACCCATAGACGAATACGATTTTCCCCTTCGGGCTCAAATCGTTTAATCGTGACCCGGTTTTGCTTGGCCGCATTAGTTACCCGCTGCAACAAAGTGCCGGAAGCTTTGCCGCCCCCACTATTGGGTTTAACACGGGAGAGCACGGGTCGCTGGGACTCCATCCACTGAACCAGCTCCTGTGACTCCTCTGCTCGCGCGCGAGACTCATCGAAAAAACCTTTGGCCGGACTGTAAAGGCCATAGACAATAAAAAGCGCCCCGGCAAAAAGACTAAGGATGCTCAAGGCGCGTTGATCACTGGGTGACATCGCCTGCCACTTCTGTTTCCACTGCTCGATTTGTTCTTTCATTCTGCTTTAAATACCGAATTCTTTCGCCTTATACCTTGCGCCTCTAGCGCACACGCACCCGCCCGGATACGCCCTTCTTCAACTCATTGGCACCAAGTAAATCTGCACGCAAACCATTGCCAGACAGCTTGCTGACAAAAGTGTCCAAATCTGAGAGGTTCTGTGCTTTAAGCTGCAATACCATTTCACCGCGCTGGCCATCAAAGCGAAGTGATTGAAGTTGCAACTCTTTACCTCGCTGTTGAGTCCACACCTTACTGAGCTGCTGCATATGAGTGGTAAAGGCGCCGCCCTGATTCCCCGCATTTTTTAAGAAGCCATTTAGCTGCCTACGCATCTGGGCCGAGGGACGTACATTGGGGAACATCTCTGTGAACATGGCTCTAGCCTGCTCTTCTGCCTGCTCAGCCTGCCAGTGGTAGTAGGCCCCAGCACCGACAAAAAACAGAAGTTGTGCGGCAAAACAGAAAGCGGCTACTTTGGCCGGCTTTAGCCACCATACCGACTCAGTTTTGCCGCTGGCTAATTGATAATCGCCACTGAGCAAATTACTAAGTTTGCCGGGCTTATAACGCTCAAGAAAAACTTCTTCAGGTGGGCGCTGATTGACTTGTAGGCGATCGGCAAAAAGTGATTTCAGCTCGGCAACAACAAGACCGTCCTCTTCACCGCCCCCCAGTAATAGGAGCTCTTTGCCCTCTTCCCCTTCCTCCTCATCAGCACCTTCTTCAGAAGTATTATCTACGCCAAGAAGGGAGCCTAACAGAGGCTGGAGGTATTCGCGGCGGATCGACAATCCCTGCCCTGTCGACTGCCAAAAATGAGCCTGCTCTCCATCCAACCAAAGGGAAAGGTCAATATCGAGTAGATCCAATAGTAAATATTCTGGAAATGCCGCAGCCAAAGGCCAACCGAGTCGCTCCACCTGACTGTGCAAAATTTCCATCTTGTCTTTGGAAATCGCGTAAATACTACAGATATCACCATTGCGAGGCGCACAGACAAAATGCAGATCTTCTACATCCTCCGCAAGCTGCTCTTCGACCATATAGCCAAT
Source organism: Microbulbifer mixtoriginis (SeqCode) (assembly GCF_052467705.1). Lineage (NCBI taxonomy): Bacteria > Pseudomonadati > Pseudomonadota > Gammaproteobacteria > Cellvibrionales > Microbulbiferaceae > Microbulbifer > Microbulbifer mixtoriginis (SeqCode). Next base: position 2,580,745 of record NZ_CP174322.1, on the reverse strand, counting down.
AGCGTTGGTCTGCCGTCTAGCTGCCTTGGGGATAGATTCAACGCCACTCCAAACCCAGTTACCAGGCAGAAGTAGCAGCGCCTTGCTGCCCTCTGGCAAGTTCAACGCTGGGTGGATGTCGGGAACAGCCGATGCCTCAAACTCTGGATTGAAGGCTGAAAGGAATTCATCATCCAGAGCAGCTTCACACCAAGAGCCATTCTCCCACTGATGTAAGGTGAGCCCACCGGCGCCAGTTTCAGAGAGCCGCAGCAAGACCAAAGCTGGCTTGGGTGGCACTGCAGGCATGCCGATTTCATTTACGCTTTTCTTTTTAAACATACAATCTTATTGGCTATCTACTATCTAAACTCGCTACGGTGCCTTGTAGTCGAGTAATTCCTGCATCATTGCACCAGAAAAAGTGCGCCGCTGGCGCTGTACAACTTTGACTTCACCGTCCCCGCCCTCATCGAGCCATAGAGACGTCTCCCAATACTGGCGGTAGTCTTCACTATCTCCCAATTGGACAGCAATACGCGCCAGAAAGTGCTGGCTATGAAACACAAACTGGTTGGTGTTGTTGAAGCCATGAGAGGACAAATCCCCCGACTGGCTGAGGATGCCGCCAGACTCTCGAAACAGCAGCAACTTACTCACGCTAGCAGAGGGGTCCATCGCTTCCAAAAGCTCCTGAGAAGCCAGATTGATATTGATCTTGCTTCCAGTCTCCGGCAGCGCACACAGGAATGGAGCCAGCTTCTGCCAGTCTTCCGGCTCCATACCCTGTACAGAAGACAGTTCCGATATATCACTGATTAAGGTATCTGGGGTGCGATGGGAAAGATCCCTACCGAGATAGCCATCATCCTCGGTTGCTGAAGAACGCGGTGTGTCGTTGTCATCCATCCAGTCGGCAATAGTCCCGGCTAACTCTGATTTTCCTGTGACATTGCTCACCAGCCGGCGAAAAATATCAAACTGATCGGTGCCATTACTGCTATCGACAAGATTATTTACATTAAAACAAGAGTTTAAGTCCTTGATATTTATGCGTATTTTTCCGTTATCAGGATTGAACTGCAACGCCGGTGCTGCCCAGGCCTCAAGAGCGTGATCGGCAGGTTGGGCAGCGTCTTTATCCTCTTCATAATCCTTGAGTAGCGCCACCCTACTCCAGGCCTCAGCCCCAGCAACAAACTCGGCTAATTGCGAATTGGCCAAAAGAGCACCACTTCGGGTGATGGAAATCTGATCGCGGGTAATGGCGTGCGAGACCAAGGCAATTGCAATCACCATTACAAGCAAAACCGTAATCAAGGCCACACCCCGCTGGCGGCGAAAAGTCTTTATCGACTTAGAGCCGCTCATCGTCATCACCTCTATCAGGGTCATCTTCCGTGGGATCCTCACGCTCACCAGGGTCATTGGGAGACGAGCTGAACTCTACAGTTGAGAAGGAAAAGACGCGGCGAATTTCACCGTACTGACGGGTCATTAACACGAACTCGATAGCCTTTGGCAGGCGGCTATCTGCACTAGTAGTAGATGCTGTAGTACCGGCTGGCGGCCACTGGGCAACCCAGGCATCTGAGCTAGGGTCAAAATATTGTAAAGTCAGGCTCTCCACACCGGCGAGCAGAGGTTCAACAATTGGCTCCGAGTCAGGACCTCGGTCTAAAACTTGCCAGCGACTGCGCAATAACAAAGCCCCAGGATCTTCCTCTTCAGTAAAGGAGCTGCTTCTCTCATCGTCTTCTGGATAGCCGATACTGTAACCCAGCCGCTGAAGTTCACCCCGAGGCTCACCAATAAGGTTTGCCGCCCCAAGGCGGGTAAATTCGAATTCGTCCTGATCACCGCGCAAAGCGGGTTCATAGCCCGTATAGGCATTTTTAATCGGTCGCGCTGTTACCTGGCGTAGGTCCTCCTCCAGACGATAGAGAGCCATGGAAAAACGGCGCAACTCTTCTGCACGACGCTCAACAACACTGTCGGAATTATGGAAAACTTCTAGAAGGGAAAACGAACCAACACTGATAATCGCCACCAGCACTAGTACGACGAGCACTTCAACCAGAGTAAAGCCTGACTGGCCCTTTATTGGAGAAATCTGCATAGAAGCTACTCCTGCGCCGCCCAGGCATCCAGTGTCAAAGTTGGGTTTTCGGCATCGGGGTAACCCACTTGAATCACGATATGGCGAAGGCGCTCTTCGCTGGTTGCCTCTACCTTTGCGGTCACTTCCCAGTCTCTCTCCGCAAAGGACATTTCCTCTTTTTTCTCACCTATCGGAGGCCAGGGAGTTTGTACTCTAATTTGCGAAAGTACCTGTTGAGCGACCCAGTTAGCTGCGAGCCGCTCCTCCATAACTCTTTGGCGCTGCACGCTGCTCTGCATAGTACGCAATACGCTGGCGGCAATAACCCCAAAGATGACCAGGGCGATCAAAACCTCAACCAGGGTAAAACCGCCCTGCCGGGCCAGGGAATTGCGCTTAAAGGTCATCGGCTTGCCACTCTAGCTGCAAGCCATAGAGGCTACTGTAAGAAATTGTCGCGCCACGAGAGAAGTCACCATCCTCGACCAGAAAAACGGCTAGTTTGATCGGGAGAACTTCACCACTCGATAAAGCGACAAACTGCGGCTTGATCTTTTCCTCATCGCTCTGCTCTTCAGCAAACTCTGTGGATTGGGTGGAAGGCAGTTCCGCCTCTTCAAGCACCTCCAAACGAACGATAGCGGGAAGCTCATGAGCCGCAAATCGCTGGCTGCGCCGACCGGCAGCAGCCATATCGGGAGCCTGCCAAGTCATTGAAGTGGGATCAAATCGCACTACCGTATAAGACTCGGGTTCAAGCACTACGCCGTAATGGGCTTTATCAATTAGGGCACGGTCCGCGACAAGCTGCAACAAGGCAGAGAGACGTTGAGTCTCCCCTTCCCAAACACGCACCCCGGAACTGCCCAGGGACATCATGGCCATGCCAGCCAAGCTGGCGATGATAACAATCACCACCAGAATCTCGACCAGCGTGAAACCCTGATTACGCTTGAGCCTACTGCGGGCTGATCGCCTATACATCGATTGCTGATTGAACCGAGTTACAGGTCAGCGGCAAAAATATCGGCGGCTTCACCCTCTCCACCAGGCTTACCATCCGCACCCAGGGAGAACAGATCGAATGCGCCGGCACTGCCGGGGCTGATGTACTGGTAGTGATTACCCCAAGGGTCCTTGGGTGCTTTCTTTAAGTAAGGTTCAGTCCAGTTTTTAGCTTCGGGAAAACCGGAGGGACGGGAAACTAGAGCTTCCAGACCCTGGTCAGAACTTGGGTAAACAAAGTTGTCCATGCGGTACATGTCGAGGGCAGTCTCGATAGCACGAAGGTCAACGCGAGCGGCCTTCATACGGGCTTCACCAGTTTTGCCCAAAACACTGGGAACCACCATGGCACCGAGAACACCGAGGATCACAATCACCACCATGACTTCAATCAAGGTGAAGCCACCACTTCTGCGTAGGTTTCGCATTTTTTTCTCCAAGTTCAGCTGAAAGCTGGGAACCCCCAGGGCCACGAAGGGAATCGTGGCCCCAATTTAAAAATATTCAGTTTTTGTAAAAAGAGATCTATCTACACTCTCAAAGCAGTAAGAAGCCGAGCACCCCTACTAAGCCGAGTCCAATAAGTACCCTTGAGGCCTCGCGTAGGGTAAAGCCACGGCTGTTTAGTAAGGATTTCATCTTCCCCTCCTAAATAACCTGCATCCTGAATCTGTGGACTTCACTACTTTGAACTCTACATAGCCAGTTCGTTCATGCTCATAATTGGCATCATGATGGCCATCACGATAAATAGTACGATAGCGGCCATAACAAGCAACATCAGCGGTTCGAACAAGCTCACAAAAGCAGTCACCGCCCCCTGAAGGTCTTGCTCCTGGGACTCCGCAGCCCTCTGCAGCATTTCGTCCAGGGTGCCAGAAGACTCACCACTGGCGATCATGTAGATCATCATTGGCGGGAAATACCCAATATCTTCCATGGCTCGGTGCAAACTACCGCCCTCACGTACCGTCTTCTGTGCAGTTTCCAGACGATCCTTTAAGAACTCATTGGTCATTACCCCGCGAGCAATACCCATTGCCTGCACCAGTGGGACACTACTACCGGTAAGGATCGCCAAGGTTCCCACATAACGGGCAGACTGCGCACCGCGAACCATCCAACCAATTACCGGCAGGTCCAATAGGCGATGGTGAAACTTATATTTGATCGCCGGGCGGCGCAGCATAATGACCACACCCGCAATAATGGCCCCTAGCGCTGGAGGCACCAGCCAGCCCCAGGCGGCAATAAAGTCACTCATTGAGACCAGTATCCGAGTGGGCAGCGGCAAAATTTGTCCAGTGCCGGTGAAGACCTCAATGACATCCGGCACCACATAAACCATCAGACCAGTAACCACGAGGACACAGATAAAGACCAATACCATGGGGTAAATAAGTGCCAATTGCACTTTCTGACGAAACTGCTGCTGCCCCTCGGTGTAATCTCCCAAACGTTCCAGCACCGCATCCAAGTGTCCGGAGTGCTCACCAGCCTCCACGGTAGCCCGGTAGAGCTTGGGGAAAGCCTTGGGGAAACACCCAAGGGCCTGGGCAAAACTGTGGCCCTCCAAAATCTTTCCGCGCACCGCCAGCACTACCCGCCGGATTTTCTGGTTGCGAGTCTGGTTGGCAATTGCCCCTAGGGTCTCCTCCAACGGAATACCGGCGCGCAACAAAGTGGCAATTTGGCGGGTAAGCAGGGCCAGATTTTTAATGCTGAGCCCGGGACTTCCGGACATAAAACCGCCAGCACTCTTCTCAGATTGCTCGGCGGCAGGGGTAACATCCAGAGGCACCATGCCTTTAGCACGCAATTGCTGCCGCGCCGAACGGGCACTATCGGCCTCTAGGGTTCCCTTGCTTTTTCGACCGGATGCCGCGAGGGCTGTGTACTCAAACGCTGCCACGATTAAGACTCCTGGGTTACCCGCATGACTTCTTCAAGGGAAGTCCTGCCGGCCAGGACCTTGGCAATACCGTCATCGCGGATACTCGGCCCCAATTTACGTGCTTCTGCCACCAGCTTGCTCTCGGAGGCTCGATCGTGGATCAGCTGGCGCATAATTTCATTGAGCGGCACCAACTCATAAATACCGATTCGGCCCACATAGCCGCTATGGTTACATTCATCACAACCATTGGGGCGGTAGATGAGAGCATCCTCAGCGGGAGCGACGCCGAGCACTAGCCTCTCCCCTTCATCGGGAACATGGGGCTGCTTACAGGTAGGGCAAAGCACCCTGACCAGGCGCTGTGCCAGAACTCCAATCAAACTGGAGGACAGCAAGAAAGGTTCGATGCCCATATCCATCAGACGGGTAACAGCACCAAGTGCAGTATTGGTATGCAGGGTTGAGAGTACCAAGTGACCTGTCAAACTCGCCTGGATGGCGATCTGCATAGTCTCAAGATCTCGAATCTCACCAATCATCACCACATCCGGGTCCTGACGCAAAATTGCGCGCAAGCCCCGTGCAAAAGTCATATCTGCCTTGGTGTTGACCTGAGTCTGTCCAACCCCTTCCAGGTTGTATTCGACCGGGTCTTCCACCGTCAGGATATTTTTTTCGCGGCTGTTAATGCTGCCGAGGCCGGCATAGAGAGTGGTCGTTTTACCTGAGCCCGTCGGGCCCGTAACCAGAATAATGCCGTGTGGGTGAGCCAAAAGCTCAGTCATGACATTGTGGTCCCGCTCGGACATGCCAAGTTTGGACAAGTCCATTTTACCTGCTTGCTTATCAAGCAGGCGCATCACCACCCGTTCACCTGCCGAGGACGGCATGGTGGAAACACGTACATCGACTTCACGCCCGGCCATCAGCAGCGAAATACGGCCATCCTGCGGAATACGCTTTTCAGCGATATCCAGCTTGGCCATTACCTTGATACGGGAAACCAATAGCGGAGCCAGGGCGCGCCGAGGCTGCAACACCTCGCGCAGCACGCCGTCTACCCTAAAACGCACAATCAAGCGTTTTTCAAAGGTCTCAATGTGAATATCCGAAGCCCCCTGTTTCAGGGACTCCGCAAAAATCGCATTGATCAGCTTAACGATGGGCGCATCGTCTTCCTGCTCTAGTAGATCTTCTGTTTCCGGCAGCGAATCTACAACTGCGGCCAAATCCAAGTCATCACCCAGCCCCTCGACTTCGGAGAGGTTGCCCCCCTCACGGTTTTCGTAGAGGCGCTGCAAGGCTACCTGGAAAATTTCATCTTCCACCGACTCCAGGCTTACCGCACCACCATTGATACGTTGCACCTCGGCAATCGCAGAGGGGCTCAGCGGTGCAACGTATTGGCACAGCGGGCGCCCCTCCTGCTCCATTAGCAGGACCTTATGGCGCTTAGCGAAAGCATATGGAAGGCGACGAATTGCTGGAGTCCCTGTTCCTGTATCAACCGTCATTTAGATTCTTCTACCTCCAGCACCTCAACCTCACCATCCAACACTTCAACCTCGCCAGGTACTCCCTCTAGGGCGTCTTCCAGGTTGTCAACGGCATTGATAGAGCCATCTACCGGCGCTGGGCTTTCGTTATAAGTTCCTGTTGGCGGCATCAGGTCAGGCAGTGCATCACCGCGGTGCCAATCCCACAGCAGGCTCGTTCTGTCTTTCAAGAAGATCTGCTTCTGCTGCATATCCATGTAGCGTTTGCGGGTTTCTTCATAGCCAGCCAACTGGGTGCTCAGGATCTTGGGTTTCAGGAACACCATCAAATTAGTTTTTACGACTTTCTTGGTATTGTTTCGGAACAGACGCCCTATTCCTGGAATATCCCCCAACAGAGGCACTTTCTGCACGGAGTCAGTAACATTATCTTCTATCAGCCCACCCAAAACCAAAATCGCACCATCATCAATCAATACCTTGGTGCGAATTTCACGTTTACTAGTAACGATGTCCGAGGCACCCACAGCGGCATCAGCTGCAGCGGAAAGCAGGTTTTCAACCTTCTGCTCAATTTCCAAAGTTACCGAGTTATTGTTATTTACACGTGGAGTGACTTTGAGGGTGGTACCAATATCTTCCCGCTGAATAGTGGTGAAAGGATCGTCATTGCTACCGGACAACAATTGCTCACCAGTAATAAAGGGTACATTCTGCCCGACGAGGATTTCAGCCTCTTCGTTATCCAAAGCCATAATGGTCGGCGTAGACAGAATATTGGTATTGCCCGCTGTGGCAAGCGCATTCACTGCAACTCGGATATCACTTCCACTCAAATAGCCTAAATGTAATGCATTCGCGCCAGTGATACTCGTGAAAGGAAGGGAGAACGGATTGATATTCCCATCTCCGTCTTCAGCCGGTAGGTTGTTCCAGCCGGCAACAAGGTTTTCATCACCCGTGATCCAGCTGATACCAAGGTTATTATTGGTATCCTCTTTCACCTCGACAATAATTGCCTCGATCAGCACCTGAGCACGACGTACATCCAGGCGTGCAATCACGCCTTTCATTGTTTCCAGTAGTGCCGGAGGCGCGGTGAGAACCAGCGCATTGAGGGATTCGTTGACCTGAATACTGACTTCAACGTTCGCAGCCTGCTGGTCTTTTTCTGTATTCTGAATACTACCGCTCATGCCTTCCAGAATTGGCTTCAGGTCGGCGGCATTGGCATACTGAACATAAACCACAGCCGTATTGCCATCACCATCCAGCGGCTGGTCCAAGCGGGCAATAACGGTTCTGATCTGTTGGCGTGTTACTGGGTCACCGGTCAAAAGAACGCTATTGGAACGCTCATCCACTGCGATTCGCAACGGTTGAACTTCCCGGCCAGCGCCCTTGCCACCAGACGCCTGCAACAAGTCATTGAGAATTTGCTTCACTTCTTTGGCGGAAGCAAACATCAGTGGCACCACTTCAATATCGATGGCACCCGCACGATCGAGCTGTTTTACCAAGAGAACAATCTGGTCAATATTCGCCGCACGATCAGCAATAATCAGGGTATTGGTATCAGCATAAGCTGCCAGGTGGCCAGTCTGAGGAATCAGCGGGCGCAACATAGCGATCAACTGGGAAGCTGAGATATTCTCAACTCGAACAGTACGAACGACTAATGATTCGGCCGGCGCACGGGTATTTTCATCAGCAACCGGAATCGCCTGCTGCTTGGCAAGGGCATCGGGTACCACTTTCCAGGTACCACCCTGCTCTACCAGGCTGAAACCATTTACTTGAAGCACCGACATAAAAACATCGAAGGCTTCATCATGTGTCATAGGGTCACCGGCAACAACGGTGACTTTTCCCTTTACATTGGGGTGGACAATTATATTTTTTCCGGTGAAATCCGCTGCCCAGTTAATCAGGTCGCGAACATCGGCATTGTCGAGAGAAAGGGTAACTCTCTCCGGGCCCTGAGCCAGCGTTGCAGTAGACACAAAAAAACTAAACCCGACCGCAATCAGCCGTCGATAAAACATCTTCATCATTATTTATCTGGCTCTAGTAAATGTTCAAAAAACTCAAAACAATCTAGTTAGACAGTTTTTATTGGGGCTGGCGCTGAGCACGACGCTCACGGGCCAGTTCACGCAGCTTTTCCATCCGCTCTCGAATACTTTCCTGGCTTGCCTCACGTCTTGAGGAACTTCCCGCACTACTACTTTGCCTAGATTTGCGTGACAGGCTTGAGTAGTTTTTCAGCGGGACATTGGGGCGGCCATCCATCTCGGGATATGTCAGCTTTTCCATCCTGCCATTACGACGAAGAACTACATGGTCTACCTCAACAGAATAAAGTTCTGCGCCACCAGGCAGGGAATCCCCCACATACAAACGCTTTGCAGGCTTGCCTTTTTCGGCAACCAGGGCGCTGGCTTTACTCTTGTCCGAATTATCCAAAACGCCAGAGAGGACGATGTTCAGCTGGGTTATAGGGAGGTTGGAGAGATCAACTTCGGGAACAGCTTCTTGTTTCTTGGCTTCGGCATAACCAAAGAAGGGAGTGTTCGGTATTGAAGCTGCCTGGGGGGCACTCACACGACTATCATTGCGCTCGGCCAGCAGAGACTCTTCCGGCTCTGCTGGAATCAGTAAAGAGCCATAGGCGAGTAGATTGCCAGATACCCACAGCAACCCCACCGCAGATGCCGCCATGGTGCCACGAGAGAGCGATCTGCGTGAATCGCCCTGGCTAAAGCCTTTACCGACTGAGCCAATGGCTCGCTTTAATGGGGACATGAACATACCCACATACAAGTTCAACTTTCTTAGGTTATTGGTTTTTGACGCCTATTTTGTTGCCTTCGCCTTCGAAAGGCAACGCTCCTGCCCAGTTAAACGTTGCAAACCAACACTTCGTCCCCGAATTTGCACACTAGTTCCGTAGTCCAGAAGCCAAAAATGAGAAAAGGCGGCAATACGCCGCCTTTTCCAGTACTGATCAGTATACTAATCAGGAATTACAGCTTTGCTTCCAGCTCGGGGACTGCTTCAAACAAATCTGCTACCAAGCCGTAGTCAGCAACGGAGAAGATTGGAGCCTCCTCATCTTTGTTGATAGCCACAATAACCTTGGAATCCTTCATGCCAGCCAAATGTTGGATTGCGCCGGAAATACCAACGGCAATGTACAAGTCTGGAGCAACGATCTTACCGGTTTGGCCAACTTGCATATCATTGGGCACAAATCCAGCATCTACTGCAGCACGTGAGGCGCCAACCGCCGCACCCAGCTTGTCTGCCAACTTGTATAGCATCTCGAAGTTGTCGCCATTCTGCATACCCCGACCACCGGAAACTACCACGCTAGCGGCAGTAAGCTCAGGGCGGTCGGATTTAGCAAGCTCTTCTCCTACGAAAGAAGAAATACCGGCGTCATCGGCAATATCTACAGCCTCAACAGCTGCACTTCCACCTTCTGCAGCCACTGCGTCGAAAGCAGTAGTACGAACGGAAATCACCTTTATGGCGTCAGAGCTCTGCACGGTCGCGATAACGTTGCCAGCGTAGATTGGACGCTTGAAAGTATCGGCATTCTCTACAGAGATAATGTCGGAGATCGGTTGAACATCCAGCAGCGCAGCGGCGCGCGGCAGCATGTTTTTACCGGTAGTGGTGGCTGGCGCCAGGATATGGCCGTAATCTTTACCCAGATCGGCAACCAGCTTGGCAACGTTTTCAGCCAACTGGTGCTCGTAAGCAGCGTTGTCAGCCAGCAATACTTTGCTAACGCCATCAACTTTAGCAGCGGCGTCTGCAACAGCAGAGCAGCCTGCGCCAGCGACTAGGACGGCGATGTCGCCACCGATAGCCTTAGCTGCGGCGATAGTGTTGAGCGTAGCGCCCTTCAGTTCGGCGTTGTCGTGTTCAGCAATAACCAGGATGCTCATCAGATTACCTTCGCCTCGTTTTTCAGTTTCTCTACCAGTTCCGCCACGTCGGCAACTTTAACGCCAGCCTGACGCTCTGCTGGTGGCTCGACTTTCAGGGTTTTAGTGCGAGGAGCGATGTCTACACCCAGCTCATCGGGAGTAGTAGTATCGAGAGGCTTCTTCTTGGCCTTCATGATATTCGGCAAAGATGCATATCGTGGCTCATTCAAACGCAGGTCGGTAGTCACGATAGCTGGCAGCTTCAGCTCAACAGTCTGCAGGCCACCATCGATTTCACGGGTTACCTTCACAGCGTCGCCTTCTACAACCACTTCGGAAGCAAAGGTGCCCTGCCCCATACCAGTCAATGCACCCAGCATCTGGCCAGTTTGGTTGTTGTCGCCATCGATAGACTGCTTGCCGAGAATAACCATTTGCGGCTCTTCTTTATCGACAATCGCCTTCAGGCACTTAGCCACAGCCAGAGGCTGCAGTTCGGCATCGCTCTCAACCAGAATGCCTCGGTCGGCTCCCAGCGCCAGTGCTGTGCGAATTTGCTCCTGGCTCTGCTTGGGACCCATGGAAACGGCGACTATCTCACTAACAACGCCTTTTTCCTTCAAGCGAACCGCCTCTTCTACTGCAATTTCGCAGAAGGGGTTGATAGACATTTTGACGTTGGCGGTATCAACGTCAGTGCCGTCCGCCTTGGGGCGAACCTTGACGTTGTAGTCGACAACGCGTTTCACAGCTACAAGAACTTTCATGGAAATCCCGTCTCAAATATGCTTTTTAACAGCCGCGACTGACGATTCTCATCGCGAACGGATACGGTGTTCTGGTCAAACAAGTGTTTGAACGGCGTGTATGGTGGCGGTTCTATACCGCAAAATCAATAGCCAAATAGAAGTGACTTCTGCCATTCATGCAATCTATTTCAGGAAATAGAGACCATCTATTCAGCTTCCCTAAGCTGTTGAAATACAGCACATTTGCCATAGCAAATGAATAGTCATGCAATTGGTAGGGTTGAATAAACGCCTATATAATCCGCCCTCTATATAAATGATAAGGCCGGAATGGCCGCAAAAAGTTGAATACAACTGCTGAGGAGAGTGCCGTGGAACGCGAATCAATGGAATACGATGTAGTGATCGTGGGTGCCGGTCCGGCCGGATTGGCAGCGGCCTGCCGTATTCGCCAGCTCAATGAAGATGTCTCAGTATGCGTTGTGGAGAAAGGTTCCGAGGTCGGCGCCCACATTCTCTCCGGCGCAGTTTTTGAGCCAACTGCTCTAAATGAGCTATTCCCAGACTGGAAAGAGCGCGGCGCCCCGCTGAACACAGAGGTCAAGGGCGACGATATCTACGTTCTGCGCAGCGATGAGAATTCCATCAAAGTGCCCAACATGTTTGTGCCAAGCACCATGCACAATGAGGGCAACTACATTATCAGCCTCGGTAATCTTTGCCGCTGGTTGGCCGAGCAGGCAGAGAACCTGGGGGTGGAGATTTTCCCCGGCTTCGCCGCTGCAGAAGTTCTGTACAACGAAGATGGCTCTGTAAAAGGTATTGCCACCGGCGATATGGGTATTGGCTTAAATGGTGAGCAGAAAGACTCCTATATGCCAGGCATGGAGCTGCACGCCAAGTACACTCTTTTTGCCGAAGGTTGTCGCGGCCATCTGGGCAAGCAACTGATTGAGCGCTTCAAGCTGGATGCAGATGCCGATCCGCAACATTACGGCATTGGCGTTAAGGAAATCTGGAAAGTTCCTGCGGACAAACACCAGCAAGGCCTGGTAGTTCACACAGCAGGCTGGCCTTTGGAGCAAAGCGGCACCCACGGTGGTGGTTTCCTTTATCACCTGGAAGACAACCAGGTTGTGGTTGGCCTAATTACCGATCTCGCTTACAGCAATCCACACGTAAGCCCCTTTGACGAATTTCAGCGTTACAAACATCATCCGGTAATCAAACAATACTTGGACGGTGGTCAGCGTGTCGCTTACGGTGCACGTGCCATTGTTAAAGGTGGACTGCAATCTCAGCCGAAGATGACCTTCCCTGGCGGCCTGCTGATCGGCGACAACGCCGGCACCCTGAACTTCGCCAAAATCAAGGGCAATCATACCGCGATGAAGTCCGGCATGATCGCCGCTGAGTCCGTAGTGGAAGCCCTTGCCGCAGAGCGCAACAGTGAAGAGCTGACCGACTACACCACCAAGTATCGTGACAGCTGGGCCTGGAAAGAGCTGCATATGCAGCGCAACTTCGGCCCGGCACAACACAAGTGGGGCAACATCCTCGGTTCAGCTTACGCATTTGTCGATATCAATATCTTCAAAGGCAAGCTGCCCTGGACCCTGCGCGACACCAAAGCTGACCATGCACAACTGAAACCGGCTGCGGACTGCGCAAAAATTGATTACCCCAAGCCCGATGGCGTACTCAGCTTTGACAAGCTCTCCTCTGTGTTTATTTCTAACACCAACCACGAGGAAGACCAGCCTTGTCACCTAACCCTGAAGGATCCGGAGATTCCGCTTAACCACAATCTGCCGATTTATGATGAACCGGCTCAGCGTTACTGCCCTGCAGGCGTTTATGAAGTGGTTGAAGATACCAACGGCAAACGTTTCCAGATAAATGCACAGAACTGTGTGCACTGTAAGACCTGTGACATCAAAGACCCAACCCAGAATATTGTCTGGGTTACTCCAGAAGGTGGCGGCGGCCCCAACTACCCAAATATGTAAGCAGTTTGCTTTCTGGCGCCTTCGGGCGCCATTTTTGTATCCGCGTTATTAGTCAGCGCTCTTCTAAGAACGCAAAACCAGATGAACTCCTGCTCCCAGAAGTCGGAAGCAGGATTTAGCAGGCAGAAAATCAGAATTTATACTGAGCACTTAAGGCAAAGAATTGGCCAAGCTTCTCTTCGAATACGATGACGCCATCACGCTCAATCTCGATAGACTCATCCAACAAATTTTGCATCTTGGCTTTTATTGTCACTTCTTCGATGGGATACCAGGAGTAAGTCAAATCCAAAGAATGAAAAGGTTGTTCATATGAGTCTGGATCGAGTTTACGGCCGGCGAGATGCAACCTCTCACCAAATACGTTATACCCCAATGTTGCCGAATGGTTGCCATCAGGACTATCAAAGCCCAAAAGCATATTCACGACAAACTCCGAAGCCCCCGTCATTTCCCGCTCAGGATTCGTAGGCGCATCAGCCTCACCCCCCGCAACCAATTCCGTCTCCTGCAAAGTGACGTTGCCCTGCACAAAGAAACTCTCCATCGAGTCACCCAGGAAGCCGAGCTGCTTCATGCCCTCGATTTCAATACCGGTAATTTCTCCAGACTCGGCATTAATAATTTCCCTGGCTACATTGGTATCACTGGAAGCCGCTTCAAAAAATTCTATGGGGTCAATAACATCCTTATAAAAAGCGGAAACCGTTAAGTTGTCCCCACTATCGAAGAACCATTCGGCACGCAGATCATAATTATGGATTTCAGAGGGACGAACACTGGGGTTACCTTTGACCTGCTCTCCAGTAATAGGATCGATATAATACGCATCGGTAATTTCACGAAGATCCGGCCGTACAGCTGTCTTTGAGACTCCAAAACGAAGCTGAAAAGTCTCCGTCCAAAACTCTCCCATATAAGTCAGTGAGAAAGATGGATAAATGTCATCTTCAGAATATACGGCTTCCAGCAGTTCTTTCGGGTCAGTTATTACTTGAGGGTCATCTATGGTGTAGCCATAAGGATTCCACTCAAGTGCCACTTGACTGTAATCCTCCCAGCGCGCCCCAGCCGAAATTCGCCAGGTTTCAAATAATGTCCAATCGAATTTACCAAATACTGCATCTGTAGCCGTAGCTGCTAAATAGCTTTGCTTGTTACTTCCCGCCAAGTCGAAAACGTAGTCATTTCCATTGTTGGTGATATTTTCATCACCAAATACCTCGCCCAGCGGGCCAACGAGTACATCTTCAGTAGCCACACTGAAGATATCTAGGCGCAGCTCAGTTTGCTTGTATGAGCGCCCCTTCTCCATCCTCGCGAAGCCGCCCGTCAACTCCAAACTTGAAAATGAAAATTCTAGAGGCAAGTTGACTGACCAACCGTAATTTTTGACTTCGTCTTCAAGCTCTGTAAATCGGAAACCTGCACTTCGAGAACCCGTACTGACCTTAGAGCTAAGCACTTCACCCGTCGTAGGATCAGTAACTGTATCGGAAATGACGTCGACCTGATTGGGGATATCTGTGGTCGCTGTTGCATCCGAATAAAACCAATCGACAACCACCTCTTCCGGAACCCAATTGAGGAGGTCAAAGGGCATAAGAGTTTTGGTCTCAGGCCCCAGAGAGTGACTGCCCTTGACCTGATTCAGGGCTAGCTCTCTCTCTTCATACTTCAGCAAATACTCACGATAACCAGAACCGTCCGACACCTGTCGATTCTCATTAAAGTAATCAGTAATAGAGGTTTCATCATCAGTATTGCGCAGGAATATACTCGTAGTTTCAATCACATGCTCATCAGCAAAGCGTATACCTAAATTTAAATTCCCACTGATATCCACTGAATAAGTTGACTTGTTACGATTATTCAATTGCTCTTTGGGGGCACCAAAATTGCGTAGGGTTCTCTCAGACTCCCTCCACTTATTTTTATAAGAAGCTCCAGCCAGAAACCCCAACTCCCAATGATCATTGAGGGAAAAACGATTGCCTACACTCGCTTTCACATCCCCATCCAAATCACTGGAATCCTCTTCGATAGAAATATCACGATTGAGATTTAAGGCCAGTTCACGATTTAGCGCTTGAGCTGCATCATCGGCCTCCTGCTCACTGGCATACTGATTTCCCTCCTCGACCAGAACTTTTCTGATATCGGAGATACCCAAGCCTCCCCTAAAGCGTTTTAGCGCTGCAGATATTTCTCCTGGGAGTGCCCTGGTACCATCATCAGTTCCGAAGATATCATCATCCCCACCCTGATAACTCAGAACCTCACCGCTGGTTTCCGTATTGCTTCCTGTGCCTAACTCTACAGAATAAGTCAGATCATCGGGAATTCCCTTTGTGCGAATATCCACATTGCCACCGCCAAAGCTAGCAGCCTGATCAGCAGAGTAACTCTTCTGAACAGCCAGGGAATCCACTATAGAAGTAGGGAATAAATCGAGGGGGATTACATTTCGGGTCAGGTCCGGTGAGGGCACTATCGCACCATTTAGCGTGGTACTTGAGTAACGCTCCCCCAATCCACGTACATAGACGAACTTATCACTCACGAGCGACAGTCCTGACACCCTGCGCAACGCAGCCGCCACTGTAGAATCCCCTACCCGACCGATCATCTCGGCACCAAGGATATCGGTGACCACTTCTTCTTCCAGGCGCTCACTGACCAGGGCCTCTGCGGAGTCCCGCAAACGCCCCTGAACTACCACTTCTTCAATCCCTTGTGCTGTACCAGTGCTTTCTTCCACCAAATCCGCATCCTGGGCAAATACACCAGGAGCCATAGCAGAGGCCGCGGTAATAGCCATTACCAACGGCAGTCTCTGGAAATTTTCATATTTAGCCATTACACGGGCCTCTTATCATTCCTATTTTGGGGTATCAAAACCAAACAGGGCGCCAACCCCATCAGCGAAGGCGGCGCCCTGCAGGTTCAGGAGAAATACTCCTAACAATCCCTAAAGCTAATTATTCAAACCAGAGAGGCTGTGCACGGTTGCCCTGGTGAAGGCCATAAGTCCAACCTTGAGTCCAGTCAGTGCCATTTATATCGAGGGCACCCAAGTATGCGCGTTCAAACGCAGTTACAGTAGGCACGGCATCATTGATGCGCTGTTGATCAGCAGCCACCGTATAGATTGCAGGGGCTCCGTCTAGCAAAATAAAATTGGTATCAATACCGATGGTTGGGCTCACCGCACCAGAAATCGGGGCAAACTGGTTACCGTTATCTTCAGCCCAGGCCACTAAATCGAATGAAGCTTCGTCGGTTTTAGTGCGATCTTCACAAGCGAAAATGTTTGAGGTCAGGGCTAGCTCTTTTCCGGAGGTCGCTTCGTTACGGGTTTGAGCACTCTCCATACGTAAACAGTAGTTGCTACCATCATCAGCCGTTTCGTCAGCTTTAAATGAGGCAACGATTATTGAGTTAGTAATCATTGGGTAAATACCCTCACGCAAGCGCCACCCAGCACCCGGATCATGCGTACCTTCTTTTTGAGCAGAAACGATACAAGTCAGACCATCAATCATAGGGCGACTGTTAAGCCCTTGATTAATCAGTGCGGTGTAATCAATCGTGTCTTTATAAGAACCGATTCCATCTGCCTCAATACAGTGGTTGCCATCATTTTCACTCTGAATCACCAGGGCATTGGTGATACTTCCGCGGTAACCCTCGTCAATATCGATTGAGTCATCTCGCACATAAAGAGCAACATAATTATTAATATCTACCGCACCACCAAAGAACTCAATCCCATCATCAAAAGTGGAATAAGCCTGCAAATTGTTTACCACAGTCCCATTTCCAACCGCATCAAATGAGATACCATTGAGCTCATCGCCACTAGCGACCAAGGCTCCAGTATGTTTTACGACGACATAGGAAAGCTCACCAGAGTTATCCGCATTGTTGTCGCCGCCGTAGTATGAAGTGTTATCGTCAGTAGACCCCTCGGCAGCAACATGACACTCTCCATCCAAGACCAAATCTCCGCTGCCAATAGAGCCTTTATATTTACATTTATTGGTAACACCAAAACCATTGATAACCATTCCACCCCACTGGGATACTGCATCAGCAGCCACAGTGCCGCGAACATCAGTTTCAGAAGTGAAGGTAATTGGTGCGGATTCAGTACCACGGGCAAAAACTTGCGAGCCACGATTCACGACCATAAAAGCCGAGTTATCCTTGAACGCAACGGTTGTCCCAGCCTGTATCTCCAGCTTTACGCTATCTCCACCCTTGGTGATACCAGCGGCCTGCAAGTCGGCATCACTAGAGAAATTTTCACCAACAAAAAGACTACCATCAAAAATATGGGCTCCACCTTCTGAAAGCGCCGGGAGGTACAAATCTTCAATTAAAGGATTGGATGCAGAAACAAAATCGGTTCCATATCGGCAGTTACCACTCTCGTAGGTACCTTGCACGCCCGAACTTTCGATAATTGCACAGGGGTTTTCTGAAGAACCACTTCCAGAATTATCAACAGAGTTATCTACTGAATTATCTACGGTCTTAGGCTCAACACTGACACCACCACCATCACAACCCGCCAATAAAGCCGCAATTACAGCAGCCAGGACAACTCGATTTTGTATACGCTTCATACCCCCCCCTAAAGGAATTAATATCCAAAATATGAGCAGCCTATGAATATTGACCTCAGATTTTACTTACAGGTAAAAACTTGAAATCAAATAATTGACTGCCTGAACACTATGTTTGTTTTTACGCCTAAGCGAATAGGACGAAGGGGAGTGTAGAAACGGCGTGTTGCGAATTTGTTAACTTTTTATATGTTTTCAGTAATTTTTGCACTAGAAACTTGAACTTTACATTTAATTGTATTTTTTATTTCCCTTGGATTTACATACGCTTTCAGAAAAATGAAAGAAATATAAAAACCATTAAATCTTGCCAATTTGCACAAGACTACAAAGACTTCAAAAAAATATGGAAAGTTATGAATCTAGGGAGAACTTACGTTAAAGGCGATTTCAAGAGGGGCTTATCTAAATAGTTAGATAAACCTGGGGGAATAGAAAACAACCCCAGGTTTAGAAAAGGGCGCTTGCTAATAAGAACCCAAAAGAAATTCACCACCCGCACTGCGTATAAACAGCTGCCCAGAACCATTTTCCCCCAGCCTTCTCTCTTCTGCCCAATCTACCAGCTGGTAGAAGACATCACGGGACACCCTGGCCATTAGGCCATTTCGGGCTTCTACGTAGGGGACTGGCTGCGCAGGTGTGCCGAATTCTTGAAGCTGCCAATTGCTACCTTGATTCAGCTCGATGACATCGCCCACACTCGTAGTGAATAATAGCCGCTGCTCCTCACCCTCTGAGGCACTGCGCGCAACCTGAGTAGCTACAAAGGGGACATCCTCAACCTGTATTCGCAGCTTTTCGACAGGAGTGACCAGAAAGTACTCATCCCCTTCCCTCTTCAGAATGCTAGCAAACAACTTCACCAGTGGCTGGCGGCGGATTTCGGTTCCTTCATGAATCCAGCGACCATCACTCTTGATCACCATATCCATATCGCCACAGAAATCCGGGTCCCACCGGTCAACCGGTGGGTGCCCGTGGAACTCCTTTTGCAACTTTTGCAGTTGCTGAAAAAGTGGCTCAGCCAAAGGAGGACCCCGCCGTGTCGCCAGAATGGCCGCTCTCCATGGGTTTACGCTGTGAGGTATCACCAATGTGTACACCCACATCCATAATAAACTCCATCAATCCCTCACGATCCTCGATCACATCGGCAAAGGATTTGGAGTGATAGAGCTCTACTGCGCCCTGCACTAGGGCCCAGTAAGTGGAGTAATAGAAATAGGCAGGCACTTTTTTCAGCATCCCCTGCTCTATCCTGCGCTCAAATACTCGGTTTAAAGCCGAGGTGTTGGAGTTACGGATAGCGTGTAATTCGGAGATCATCTCAGGCGCCAAATTGAGAGAGATAATCTTTTCTTCCAAGCGCTGAAAGAGGCGATCCTTACCAGGATCAGCCATACGGGACTCAAAGTAGGCACGGGCGGGCGCGGTAATGTCGCCTTTCTCTGCATTCTCTACTGCGATCTTCAGGCGCTCTGCCAGGGACTTTTCATAGTCCATCAGCAGCCGCATATAGATTTCTGTTTTAGAGATAAAGTGCTTGTAGATGGTGCCTTTGCCTATATCTACACGCTCAGCAATCTGCTCAACCGTGACTTTCTCTTCACCATGCTCCAGCAGAAGCTCCAGAGCCGCATCCAGGATGCGCTGCTCTCGCGCGCGAAACCTCTGAACCTTCTCTTTTGCCTTATCCATACTTCCGACCTTCTCTGCCCGTAATGTTGGGGACTGAAATTGACTATTCATTCATGAATGATAGGCAATTCGAGTCGCTTGGAAAAGAGAATCGGGAAATTAGCCTAGAAAATACGCCCAAAGAGAGAGCAGCCCGCCTAAATTTTGTCCTAATACGACATTTAAGGTCCAAGTTAGCCATCATTTTCGCCATGAATGACATCACATTGCTAACGCAAAGCGCCCAACTAAGTGAACCATCAGCCACCAATGAAACTTGATGCAAAATTAATGACTAATAATGGCCTTTACGTCATCTACTGTTATTATCGCTCTTCTGGGCAGACCTCCAATGCCAGCCCAGGCAAACCCGACTATCACTTATAGGTAACAGGTAGAGTCGTCCATGTTGGAAAAGCTGAGCAAACTTCTCGACGTCGAAGAGCTGGATCGCCACCTCTTTCGCAGTCGCCATCACGTCGAAAATTATCGAAAAGTACTCTTTGGGGGCCAGGTGCTTGGCCAAGCCCTGATGGCCGCCGCCCGTACCGTCGAGGATCGCCTGCCACACTCCCTACATGCCTATTTCTTACGCCCTGGATCAAGCGAGCTACCGGTAATCTATGAGGTGGACCCAATACGTGACGGGGGCAGCTTTACCACCCGCCGCGTTGTGGCCAAACAGCGCGGCCGCGCGATCTTTAACATGTCGGCCTCTTTCCAGATCCAGGAGCCTGGTTTCGACCATCAGGCCGACATGCCTGCTGTGGACATACCTGACCCAGAAAGCTTAAAAAACACTCAGGAACTGGCTCTGGAGGCTGGCCTCGTTAGCCCGCAGTATGACCAGCGCCGCTATATGATCGACTTCCGCCCAGTAGATCCACAAAGCTACTTTGGTGCCGAAACTCGAGAAGCCAAGTGTATGTTCTGGTTGCGTGCAGAGGGCGAAATGTCTGATGACCCTATCGAGCACCGAGCAGCACTCTGCTATGCCTCTGATATGGGACTACTGGGCACCTCTCTGCAGCCACATGATATTTCCCTATTCGATCCACACCTGATGCCAGCCAGCGTTGACCATGCCATGTGGTTTCATCGCAACTTCCGTCTCGATCAATGGCTTTTGTACGTCACTGATAGCCCGTCTGCCGGTGGTGCACGTGGATTTACCCGCGGCCAGATCTATACCCGCGATGGCGTGTTGGTAGCCTCTACCGCACAAGAAGGCCTCATTCGACAAATTAAAAGCTAAGTCGAAAGGTTATAACGAAAGCCAGACAAGAAAGCGCCACTCATTGTATCGGTAGAGATAGCCCAGCCGGGAATGAGCGGCGTAACCTTTTTACCTGAAAATCTAATAAATAGCTTCAGGATTTCCACGGGTGAATAGTCCCTTCTAATCCACAAAGACAATCGCTACCTATTTGGCGATCTCGCCGACATAAGCTGGCAGTTTTCTTCTTAGGATACCCAACAGGCCACTCTGCATTTTTGAAGCGCGAGAAGTATGGAGCCATTTCGCTTTAGGGGCTCGCGAAAATACCTTCATCTACATGTGGGGCACCCTCTTAACCCCTGCCTCATAAGAGCAAAAAATGGAAAAGTACAGACCATTCTCAAGCACAATAACCGGAGTTTATTAATAAGGCTTTTGAACCATGTGGAAAGTTGGTGCTAGAAATACTCAGGAGAAAAGAAGCAAGCTGACAGACACAAAAAAGCCCGCAGCATGCGGGCTTTTTAAATAATGGTCGGTGAGAGAGGATTCGAACCTCCGACCCCTTCGTCCCGAACGAAGTGCGCTACCAGGCTGCGCTACTCACCGAGGTCGCGAATACTACGCGCCCACTTTTTATCGGTCAAGTATTTTCGACGCAAATATCATCTTCGTACATTTTGCATTCAACCACCTTACTTTATGGCTTTTGAAGGCTTTATCTCTCCGCTATACGAACATCTTTGGCTTTATGTTATCGCCCCCTCTGAAATAACCGGCTTGCCTATTCGGGAGTCTTATTTTGGATATATTTCAATCAATAGTGTACTCCTGCTGATTTCGGTCCTTCATTTCGGCAAATACTGCATGCGGTGCACTTGGTTAGCAATGGAATCCTTCAATTGCAGGGCATCATCTGCTGCGTAGATACCACTCACCTCAACACTGGTGACAAGAAATAGATGATACTTGTTTGAAACTAACAGTATGTTAACGGCTTTATAAGTGCATTCTTTTAACCGCTATTTAAGTGCCTTCCAAGTTAATGGGTGGCCATCACATTATTCGTAGCCTGATACCAGGTGACCTCTACCTTGATCCTGGATATTACGCCTTTTTAACTGCACCAAGATTTTTCACAGCACACATAGAGTTTCATTCAGCACTACCTATTGCTATTAAACCCGGCGAAGCCAATAGATTGATAAAGATCCATGTGAAACATGCAGAATAAAAAAGCCCTCCGCCCCCGCCCTACCCCGCATTGATTCCATAGAGAAGAATTTTTAGCTTACACATAAAACAACTCAGAAAAGAAGAAATGCTTTATGAATATTATTTAGGCGAAATTTAAATAAGATTGTCTATTTGAAGTCACACCCTGAAATTTTTGAGCGGGGATGAATACATCGCCTCCTCCAAACAATACAATTTATAAGTTTAGAATCAACACGGCCTGCATCTTATAGAAAATTGAGTGAATTATCGGCTAAAAATCGTTACATTTTTAAAAAGGTACAAACATTTTTCACGCCTTTATATTCAACCGATTTTAGCCACAAAAAATTCTTAAACTTTTCCAGCACACTGCGAAAGCTTCTCTATACTCTGCTCAGCCAGCTGGATACCCGACACTTAAAGCATTCCCCCTATTATTGGCACCTGATTTACTTCTAGCTGGTCAAATTGTTAATGGGGCTTTATCAAGTCTCAATACTCTCAACCCAGAAACCATGAAATACCTGGACGATAGATTTTTATATCGATAAAGGCCTACTCAAGGAGTACGTTCATGTACCAGCCATATGCATACGCTCAAGGGACTTTTGGACAGCCACTTAACTACGCTATTCCTCCAATCAGCACAGTCGCAGGATTCACCAATATATTCCCTCATCATGCTGTACCACAACTGAGCCCCCAAGGTTTCCTGGGTGATTTGGTGAGTCGGGCGGCGCCATTAATTGGCGGTATTGTTGGTGGACCTCAAGGCCAGCTGATCAATTCCCTCGGCGGTCTTGGTCAATTGCTTCCCTTCCAAGCATTACCACAAATTCAGCCTCAACTTACCCAGCCATTCATTCCTCAGGGATATATTGGAGAATTAATCAACCGGGCAGCGCAACAATTTGGGGGCTATTTGGGGGCACCCCAAAACCAATTTGTGAATGCTGTGAATAACCTCAGTCAGTTGCTGCCTTTCCAGGCTGCGCCACAATATACGCCCCAGGGTTTCCTGGGAGAACTGATAAACCGCGCTGCTCCGGTAATTGGCAACTACATTGGTGGCCCACAGGGCCAACTTCTCAACAATGTTGCGCGACTAGGTCAGCTACCGCCATTCCAGGCCATGCCTCAGTTCGTCCCACAATTAACGACACAGCCCTATTTAAATCAGTTTACCCCTGTTCCCCAGATTCAAGAGCAGCTGGGGACCCTCCCTGCTCAAATGATGAACCCAATGACGGGTATCGGCCATACATTGCCATTTCAGGTAATACCACAGACTCCATATCAAG
Organism: Microbulbifer mixtoriginis (SeqCode); assembly: GCF_052467705.1. NCBI lineage: Bacteria > Pseudomonadati > Pseudomonadota > Gammaproteobacteria > Cellvibrionales > Microbulbiferaceae > Microbulbifer > Microbulbifer mixtoriginis (SeqCode). Next base: position 2,557,522 of record NZ_CP174322.1, on the reverse strand, counting down.
GATTGCAAAATTTAAGTGGTATCGGCCAGGCATACCCATTCCAGGCCATGCAGCAGCCTAACTCACCCCTACAGCAGCAATCCTATTTACACTAATAAAACACTGATTCTTGGTGGCGGATTTTCCGCCACCAGTTTTATATAACTTGCCCCGGCATTCTTTAAGTTGATCGTTATCAGAGAAAAATAATGAAAAAATTTGAGCAGTATGTGGCTGTCCCTAACCGCAAGTTATTAGCTACCGCCATAGAATTGGAGGAGCTGGCACGCGAGGCAAAAAATTGCCCAGATGTGAAAGAAGTCGTCTTGCGCAAAAGCAATGTCACACTACGAGCTACACCAGATGCAGTTGAAAACTTAAGAAGGAAATTAGGCGGGAAAGTGATCATAGATCCAGACAGACCTATTCAGCCAATCGGCTAATATTGAATACCCTCTCGATTCATTACTTTCGGACGTTAAGTACACGCTAAAAGTCAGCACCGCACTGAAAGCGAAGGAACACAAACATGACTGAATCCCGACAAGAAAAGGCCGCAGGAGAACCTTCGGTCGAGGTTGCAGAGAAGGTCGAGTTACTTATTTCTCCCCGCCGGAGCCAAGTGGCCAAGTCTATGGGAGTCCAGCTATTAAACGCTGGCTCAATGCACAATATAATTTCAACTATTGCCAGGCAGCCCGGTTGTGAAGTGCTTCGCGAAATTAGGCCAGGTAGAAAGCTAAAAACACTTTCAACTGCAGATGAAGCAACAAATATCTACAAAGTGCGTATGGATGTTGATGCTGCCGCTACTCTCTACCAAACGGCCCCTCCCAATATTGCTGTTGAACTGGATTCATTACTTTCTTATGGGCAAGCTAATTTTGCACCAAGCTTTACTGCAATTTTTGCCCAGCAACCCGGTCTCTTGCGTGAATATCATGCTAAGGCCCAACAAGTCCGGCTCCGAGTGGTCGGCTCAAAGGGTGAACCGATTCGGGATGCTCAAGTAATTGTAGAAAGTGCGGGCTTCCCACAAGAGGGCGTAACCAACAACAAAGGGGAAGTGGCAATCAATATTTTCGCCCAGAGTGGCGGGGCCCAGATCAAATCCCTTCTTATCCGCCCCTCTAAAGATTTCTGGAATAAATATATTCGTTGTCCCTCACTTTCTCTGACAGGAGTAAACCTGGTCAAATTGCACTCACTAAGCGAGGCAATCCCCAGCTTTCCAAATAACGCTCCCTATGGCTGGGGGCAAAAGTACATGGGCTTAGATCAACTTCCCGATGAATATACCGGTAAAGGTATTAAGATCGCCATCATTGACTCGGGGGCCGATAACCAACATCCAATACTCTCGCATCTAAAAAATGGCATTGATGTCACTAATAATTACGACAGCAAAAGCTGGGCAGAAGACATTGTCGGACATGGAACCCATTGCGCAGGTATCATTGCCGGCCAACCCTCTGGGACTGATGCTATACGTGGCTTTGCACCAGAAGCCGAAATTTATGTATTTAAAGTCTTCCCTGGCGGCCAATTTAGTAGCCTGATTGATGCAATCGCTCACTGCATTGAAATAGGTATCGATGTAATCAATATGAGCCTGGGGAGCACAGATTCATCAGAAGCCGTTGAACAGCAAATTGAAGATGCCGTGCAACATGGTATCGCCTGCGTTGTTGCCGCTGGCAATTCTGGCGGCCCTGTTCAGTATCCTGCAAGATCCCCCAATGTTATGGCTGTAGGGGCAATAGGAATGCTCAATGAATTTCCAAGAGACTCCTGGGATGCTCAAACCGTTATTCCATCAACCGTTACTGCAGATGGTGTTTTCTTACCCACCTTTAGTTGCCATGGACCAGAGGTATCAGTAGCGGCTCCGGGAGTGGGTATTGTGTCATCGGTGCCAGATAAAGGATTTGATGTACAGTCAGGCACGTCCATGGCAGCACCTCATATCACTGGTCTTGCTGCCCTGCTACTCGCCCACCACCCATTATTTAAAACCACTTTCAGACAGCGTGATATTTCGCGTACAACCGGCCTCTTCCAACTGATCCGAACACTAACATCACCAATGAATCTTGGGGCAGATAGAGTAGGAGCCGGTGTTCCCAGGCTATTTGGTATTGATTCACTATTCGAGTCAGCCAAAGAAATGGCAAAAACCAAAGGTGTTGGTGTATCTGCCGCCCAGCCCACAAGCCCACATACTTCTCCTTATACCGGATATAGCATGCCGCCAATGCAAGGGTATGCGGGGGCTGGAGCAAACTGGTCCGGCCATCAGTTTGTCCCGGCCTATTACGGGGCAGAGGTTAGCGGAATGCCCCCCCAACAACCAGTGATGGGTACTTTCCCAGACGGCTTCGCCTTTGCCTATGGAATGCCCTTTATGGATCCACGCTCCATTCGTTATTGGTAGAGACATCCACAGAGGCCACGGGAACCTGTGGCCTCTGTACCTACGTCATTCCTCAATGCTTGTGCATAGGCCATTTTCCCTACACACAGCTTGAATAAAAATCAATCACCCTTTCCCCTATCAACATTTTTCGGCGGCGCTTTTCTACATAACACAACCTCTAGTGACATATTGGGTTGTGCTTAGATATACCACTTACATTGATAACGTCTTTATAAGTGTATTCTTTAATCCGACTTAATAGTCAAATTTGCTTCTACATGCACTAACAAGACGCACCGGAACGAATAATTTAACCCAGGTGCCGTGACTCATTTGCTTGATGGCGACATGTCGGCACCTGTAGGCTTGCTCATTGTCCAAATTGGAACTTGTTGGATTTTCTGCCAGATAATGATGCGTAAACAACTTCTCTCTTTGTCTTTGTTTGTTCTTATCCTTTCACCGGTTTCTAGGGCATATGAGCTCTTATACACGGCAAAAATCGACCCTGAAAGTAAGAAGGCCTTGGTTGAGGTAGCTCTGAGCGGTGAAGACGTACCCAGTAAGCTAACCCTGAACCTGGCTTCAGGCCGTTATAAGGACCTGAAGAGCGCGCAGCCTTTGGAAGAAAAGGAAGGAAAGGCTATTTGGCACACCACCGGCAACAAGGCAAAACTCCGTTATAGTTTTGTTATCAATAACCAAAGGAAAAACGGTGGTTATGATTCACGCATTACCAAAGACTGGGCAATTCTACGCAGCGATAAATTAATTCCGCCAATTTCTGCTACTAGCCGAGGACGGGCCACGGATACCCGCCTGAAGTTAGAGATGCCTGAAGGTTGGTCTTCCGCTCTGCCCTACCCTCAAATCGAAGAAAATCTCTATCAAATATCCGACAAAAAGCGACGTTTTGTCAGACCAAAGGGATGGATGATTGTTGGTAAGATCGGCAGCCGCCAGGATTTGATTGCCAACACAGATACCAGAATTTCCGGCCCTAAGGGGCAAAATATCCGTCGACAGGACATTCTTGCATTTCTCAATTGGAACCTGCCAGAACTTAAAAAAATCTTCCCTCTATTTCCAGACCATTTATTGATCGTTACCGCTGATGACCCTATGTGGCGAGGGGGATTATCCGGGACGAGCTCATTATTTATGCATGCCGATCGGCCTTTGATCAGTGGAAACCGCACCAGTAGCATGATCCACGAGCTAGTACATGTCGGAACAGGTATCCATGGAGATGACCAGAGTGACTGGATTGTGGAGGGCCTTGCAGAATTTTACTCCCTTGAAATTTTAAGAAGAACTGGTGGCATCAGTGATGACCGCTACCAAGAGGCAATGGATAAACTGATTAATTGGGGAAAAAAGGCCCCCACTCTATTGGTGAAACGCTCCTCAGGGCCAGTTACAGCGCGGGCAGCGGGAGTTATGCTGGAACTCGATAAAGAGATTCGTGAAGCGAGCGACGGTAAAGCCAGTATTGATGAGGTTGCGAAAGCACTCGCGAGTACCCGTGGCGAAGTGACTTTGGAACGCTTTCGAAAGCTGTCAGAACAAGCAGCTGGTAGACCCGTAAAAGCACTGGCCTTAGAAAACCTCACCGAGAAAAATTCTAAGGACATCATACAACAGATAAAAAAAAGCCCTGACGACGGGGGGGGAGAGCGTCAGGGCCAAGACCATTAGGAGTGAAACTTGGAGGATTTCATCCTTGCTACACTACGGGCAAATACCATCCTGGTGTGCCCTACCGGCATTGCATAACACGTTTGGGGGGAGACATGTTAGCCAGATAAAGACAGTATCGAACACCCTCAATGGATTGCCAGCAACCCTTCCAATAAATTAAGAACAAATGGAAATAGCTTCATTGGCAACCGTACTAAAAGTTATTAAGTCTATTGCCATAAGGTCATCCGTGAACTTTCCAGACTTTTTTCCTCAAGTTTTACAATTTGTTGAAAACAACGCTTGACTAATCTCTGATAGTCCATAGAATAGCGCCCACTTACGCAGCCAAGGGCACGTAAGTATAAGAAAACGCTAGGATTTTTCAGATTTATCAGATAGAATTCGCAGCGTTCTCATCCACACACGATGTGGAACAAAGGCTAGGTGGCAGAGTGGTCATGCAGCGGACTGCAACTCCGTGTACGCCGGTTCGATTCCGACCCTAGCCTCCATTTTTCCTTTTCATTGCAGAATCCTGTGAACTGCATTGAACGTGAGGATCCAGGGAAGAGCAAAAGTGCTAAACTCCCGTCTCGCAAAGGAGCTGCCCGGGTGGTGGAATTGGTAGACACAGGAGACTTAAAATCTCCCGGCTTCACGGCCGTGCCGGTTCAAGTCCGGCCCCGGGCACCACACATTTTGTTAGAATCAAAAAACGAAATATCTCTTGACACAAATTTTGTGCACACCTTCAGAACCTCTAAACTCTTTCTCAAAACTTAAGGCAGAGAGAGTAGAAATCGTTTTCTTGATTCAAAAGTGCTCCTACTCCCCTAATCACTCTATTTAAATTCAGCCCGCCCTTATAATCCCAGCTGTAAAATAGCCGAGCCCCTACACATCAATACCACCTATGTTAATGGTTCGTCGATCCCACAAGGTGGTAAGGCACTTGACTGAAGTAAGCTTTAAGAAACCATGGGCCAGATTTTCAAACTACCATAATTTGCCTGATAGATTTCAGCCATCTTTTTGCCAGCCGACATCTCTTGCTCCTGAAAAAATAGGGGAGCTACGCTACTTCTTAGCATTGTATACAGCAGAAATAAGTGCGGACTCTGTCTCTCCACCCATGATTTACATAGAGTGAAAAGAGGTAATTGCCTAAATTTTCAATAGGGGGATGGGCTCAGCCTAAGAGATTCATGAATCTGAGTTGACTCTTGCTTAATAAACCTCAGTCGACACTTTCCTCCCATCGCCAGAAGAAGTCATTCACGGGCGACCCAGAATAACTCTTACAATAGCATTTTCTCACCGCGCGCTTATCGCCCTAGCCTGCTTGCGGTCATCATTGCCCAACATTACCCTACTGAGATGCTCACGTACTGCACCAGTAGTTAATAGAGAAGCCCTCAAGCCCCTTAGTTACTAGCTTTCTGGGAAATCGCAGCCTAAGAAAACAGCCTACTTTATTCTGTGTATATCGATGAGTTAGCCATCAGTCTTGAACATTTTTTACCCCCTTAAATTACAACCAGAAATCAACCTGGACTGACCTGATGCCGGGTCATTTATAATCATACTCAATTGAATTCTCGATCATCGCGCTGTTATTTCTGGGAGACTCTTAAAAATCAAATGTCCCCCCTTCTAACCAATGAGCCGTGTGATCACTAGAAAAGTTGATAGCGGTCATGATGGCTACTTTTCCACTTGTCTCTACAGTACCAAGTAGCTGCAGCCTGTTAATTTAGCTGCAGGAAGAAGCTAGTTGGCGTATATTTGCAAATAAAATAATAGTCGTTGTGATAAGGTCACAATGTAACTGTCAGACCAACAACATATGGATTCTTAATGTCCCAAAGCAAAGCCCTTTTAGCTATCGATGTTCAAAACGCTCTTTGTCACGGTAAAGGAGCTACATATAATGCACTTGGGGTAATCGATAACATCAATCTAGTTGCGTCGCGAGCAAGACAGGCTGGTGCCCCGGTCATTTATATTCAGCATGATACTGAGTCAGATGCTTTGAGGTATCAGACAGAGAGCTGGCAACTTCCAAAAGAGCTAGAGAACTCAGACTCAGATATCTACGTAAGAAAGCAGGCCTCAGACTCTTTCAAGGACACCGATCTCAAAGACCACCTGAATAGATTAGATATTCAGGAGCTAATTATATGCGGCATGCAAAGTGAGTTTTGCGTAGATAGTACGTTAAGGTGTGCCCTATCGCTTGGCTACACTGTCACCGTCATAGCGGATGGCCACACAACTGTAGATAACGATATTATTCCTGCAAATACGATATCCAAGCATCATAACTGCACTTGGGAGAATATTACCAGCTATAGCGCAAGAGCAACTGCAATCAATGCCAATGAGATCGTACTATGAGAGGCCTAATAGATTTAGACAAACGGACAAATTACTCTGCCTTTGGCTCCGTAATTTGCCACTGCTAGAGACGTTAGGGGCCCATAAGGAAATATCGATGTCAGAAGTAGTTACAATCAATTACATCGTGTCTAGAGGTAATGAAGCTGGAACAGTACTTGAACCGCATAAACATGAGTGCGGTAGATATGTTGCTAGCATGTCTCGCTTTAAAAAAGACTACGTTCGAGTTGAATCTCTCCGGGAACTCGCCATTTTGTCACAGCACGGTTTTAGTGTTCGCATGAGTAGCCCAGATTCAGAGAATCACCGAGCTCCAAGCCTCATATCACCAGACTCATTAAAAATTGTCTATAGCGAGGTCACTGCTAGCACCTAACAAACCGCCACAATCGCTCCCGATGGATGCTGGGACAGCCAAAACACTACGCTTATTTTTCCACCCCTATGCGAGGCATTATACGCAAGGAGATAAAGTGCGATTTTTAAGATTTTTCATCTTCATTTTCTTCTATCCAGCCACATTGCATGCAATAGAAGGTATTTCAGTTTACACAAAAGTCCATCCTCAGCTATCTTCTGTAATAAATTTAGAAAACGAGCTATCTATAGAATTCGGGGTGATCCCTGGAGCTATTTTCGGGCAGCCTCTTAACAGTCCACTGTGGCTTGTAAAAATTGATGATTCAAAAAGCGTAGCCTGGCCCACGAAACGAGAAAAACATGAATTTTTGCCTTTCATAGCGAAACTCGCTAAACCAAACGAAAACTCTAATTTAAGTATTAAGCCTGCTGACACACAATTGGCGAGAATAAGTATTTACGGTTATTTCAGCAAAACAAAACAGAACGTGGAGGCTAGTGCACTTTCTGAAAGCGGCAATTACCTTATGCTGGTGTATTTCGATAGGCCTTGCACCCTTTCTGGATTTGTGAATCTCAACAATAAAAAAGTCAAGCACTCAATCAATATTGAATCTTCTGGATTTCATTGGATTGAAGTTACTATCGGCGAAAAAGAGGACTCACTTTCTGTATATTCGCCGCACAAAAATGTAATTTTAAATATCGGCAGCTAAACGTACAACCAGTGGTTATATCTTTTCATCTTCGCTATTCAAAGCCAATATCTAGTGAAACACTTATCCATAAAGCTAATGCTATACCACCCCTTAAGTTACTTCCCTCTGCAAATCTCCCCATAGAGTCGTATAGGCAGGCGATGTAAACACCTGACGTATCTTCCACTTTTTCTGGATACCCTCGGCTACTAGAAACAGCGTCCCGTGACCAAGCTTTTTATTGATCCGGTCCATCGTCTACATGGTTTCCCCTTCCCTGCCCCATTTCCCTGACTGAGGGCACGGGGGATTATTACGCCTAGCCCGGCTGCCGCTTTCATAAAGCGGCAGCCGGGAGGCTATCAATCCGCAATGGTTTCTCTTACCAGCCGCACGATCACCCCCGTGGCACCGGTGGAGTATGGGGTCTGCACTACGGCGCAGCGACTGTAGTAATTGGGCTCATGGGGTAAGGCATGTAGGAATACATGTAAGGCTGTAAACCTCCACTTTGGCACCTAACACCCGCAGGATAGCCATTACTCTGTGGGAGATATCGCCATTCAGAGTAATTTCTAGAGAAGGTCGCACCAGATGAATGTGCAACCAGCACGGAACTCAGGAAGTACATCAAGTTATTAAATATTGAGATTTTTTTGCTTAGCATCAAAGTTGCGTTATGAGATAGTTGCTATAGATCTATAGAAATATGACGCAAAATATATCAATTTTTGTAACTCATTAATTTTATTTCCTTTTATTTTGATAGAGCCAAAATCAATGGGAAAAGTGAATTACAAAAGGTTGAACCTCTTTACGAATATCTTATTATGCGATGACATTCATTTGATGCGACACCTATCATGCATATCTCTCAGTTCTCAACAGGCTGTGGTGCGCTCGTGGAAGGCATACAGCTAGCTAATTTATCTAGTACCGAGCTAAGCGACCTACGCCAAGCTTTCGCTGATCATGGCGTGCTATTTTTTCGCAACCAGTCTCTATCCCCTGAGGAGCACCTGACCTTTGCCCGCCGCTGGGGCGAAATTGTCATCAATAAGTTTTTTACCCACACTCAGGAATATCCAGGCATCGCTGAAGTACGCAAGGAGAAAGATCAGGAAACCAATGTAGGCGGTGGATGGCATACTGATCATTCTTATGATCAGGAACCAGCCCTCGGCTCGATTCTGGTTGCCAGAGAATTACCCAAATCCGGAGGCGATACCCACTTCGCCAACCTACAAAAGGCGTACGAAAGTCTTTCCAATGGGCTAAAGCAAACACTGGAAACACTTAGGGCCGTACATTCCAATGTCCACGTATATGGTGAGGATGGTTACTACCAATCAACAGATTTGTCATCACAACTTGGGGGCGTCAACGAAGTTGGAGAAGCGATTCATCCGGTGGTAATCCAGCACCCCGATAACGGGCGCAAGATTCTCTATGTAAATCCAGGGTTCACACTGCGCTTTGAGGGATGGACACCTGAGGAAAGTAGACCTCTATTGAACTTCCTATTTGCCCACGTGCTCACTAATGGCTATACATGCCGCTTCAATTGGGAGCCGGGCTCAGTCGCATTTTGGGATAACCGCTCTACCTGGCATTCTGCCGAAAATGATTATCAGGGACAGTTCCGCCTAATGCACCGTATCACTCTTGCCGGAAGAGCATTAGAAGCTGTCTGACCAGAGTTTGGGGCGTCGCAGTTCACCGGTCAGTGAAAAGGTTCGGCTGCGCCCCAGATAGACTCCTCACACTGGCCGGGGCTTTAATCATCAACGGTTAAGTATGTGTCATTAGCGACTATTAAAAAAGGCAACTTCTAGACAAAGCTCGACCCTCGAGAAGTATCCAGTTACTCCACCTTCCTCTAGTGATTTCTCTACACACCTGGCCCTACCCTCTAACCGACTCTTATCTACTGGATTTGATTAGTGTCTTGCACCGCCGCTAAACTTAGATGAAAGCGAAAGGGTTCTTCTCATCTAATTTCGAACAAGTGGCTGAAACCAGCTGGTCAAAAAAATGCATAACGCAAGAGCGATAAAAAATATGACTATTGATTCTGTTTGGAAAGAATATCGTTCAGCCCTGCGAGCTTTTCTCAGCTCAAAGGTTTCATCTGCCGATGCAGTTGATGATCTGCTCCAAGAGATCCTGATAAAGATTCACAGGAATCTCCATACAGTAAGGGATCAAAAAAGTATCAAGTCTTGGCTATTTCAGATAGCCAACAGGACAGTTATTGATTTCTACCGTGAAAATGGAAGGCTCAAGGAAGTAGAACTCGAAGACAACTTGTTGTTACCTGAAGAGGATTCAGAGACGCAGCGTAGGTTATCAGCCTGTATAGAGCCTTTTGTTAACGCGCTCCCACAGGAGTCAGCTGCTCTACTAAAGGCTATTGAACTGGAAGGTCAGTCACAAAAATCTTATGCGACAGAGCATAAAATCCCCTACTCCACCTTAAAATCCAGAGTACAAAAAGGTAGAAGCCAACTGCGCAAACTATTTGAGGACTGCTGCCATTTCACTCACGACAGCCATGGAACAGTGATCGATTATGTGCCGAAATCAAAACACCATAAAAATTGTTAAATAGTTTCGTCTTTTTCAAAAAGCCTCCGTCATATAAATACAAACCAATGACGAGGACGAATTATGATCAAGGTTGTCAGCTTTAAAATATGCCCTTTTGTTCAGCGAGTAACCGCCCTTCTTGAAGCAAAAGAGACTCCCTATGAAATTGAATACATTAGCTTGAATGATAAACCTCAGTGGTTCCTGGATATCTCGCCCACTGGCCAGGTACCAGTTCTGATCACCGATTCTGGGGAGGCCCTCTTTGAGTCCGATGCGATTGTTGAGTACTTAAATGAAATAGCCCCACCTCTAGAGTCAGGGCTCACTCCAGAACAACGTGCGCGCGACCGAGCCTGGAGTTACCAGGCAGCAAAGAACTATTTGCTACAGTGCTCTGCTCAACGTAGTAAAGATGAGCAAACACTGGCTGAGCGTAGCGAAAAACTGAGCAAAGTTTTTGAGCGAGCTGAAAAGGCTTTAGGACAGGGGCCATATTTTAAAGGCGCGACGCTAAGTAATGTCGATATTGCCTGGCTACCACTTCTTCACCGAGCTGCCATTATCAAAGCACGTTCCGGGTACGACTTCATTGTCGACTATCCAAAAGTAAAGGCATGGCAAACTGCCATTCTGAATACTGGATTGCCAGAAAAATCAGTACCTGAAGATTTCGAAAAGCTCTTTACAGATTTCTACCTATCAGAAAATACTTTTCTTGGAGGTAACAAGGCAAGTACCCACAATCTAGATAACTCTTGCGCCAATGGGAGTTGCTGCTAATCTTCTCTACCGCACGCCCCTTGAAAGAGGGGCGTACAAAGAGAAAGCGTGTCAATTTACCCAGCACAAACATACTACATAACTCGAATAAATCATTAGTCCTTGTCATTTTATTCACTGCAACTACTTCGGAGCTCATAGTAGTCAACAAGTCAAAGCAACCCTATTTACCCTTGATGTTACAATGTTATGCGAGATCAGATATTTCTAGATGTCTGGATTAATATCTAGATGAAGTTAAATTGTTAGGAGATTGTCAGGCTCCGAACAAATGGATAGTGATTCACATGCCCTTCAAGAATCACCATCTCCCGAATACATCCCAATAACTCTGATCCAGTTCTTACAGGTTGGAATGACAACTCTCTCTCGAATAACCTCAGAAAGTAAATTTCAATCCCCTTGGGGTAAGTTCTTCAGGAAAAAGTCTCGCATATTTTCACCCATGACCTTTCGAATTTCCTCTTCAGTGAACCCTTGACTTAGCATTTCTGCGGTCAAAATCCCCAAATCACCAGCATCAAAAGAAACTTCAACAGTGCCATCATAATCTGAACCAAGGGCAACATGATCAACCCCTAATAGATCTATGGCATAGCGGATTGTTTTAACAATATTGTGAGGGCTATTATCACATACCGCTTCTTCCCAAAATCCAATGCCGATCAAGCCCCCTTGATCGGCAATCTCCTTCATTAGGTCATCGCTAATATTCCGCGGCGAATCACACATACCTTTCAGGCCAGTATGAGAAATAATTACAGGCCTTTTGGTCAGAGCCAACACATCCCTCACAACAGGCTCTGAGGAGTGGGCTACGTCGATAACAATTGAACGTTTATCCATCTCCTGCACAGCTGACCGACCAAACTCTGTTAAACCAGCCCCACTTTGCCCATGCAAAGATCCACCCAGTTCATTGTCAAAAAAGTGCTGTAATCCCATCACTCGAAAACCGGCCTCATAAAGGCGGTCAATATTGGATAACTCACCCTCTAATGGGTGGGCCCCTTCAATACCAAGAATTGCTGCGAGGGTGCTAGCGCCTTGTTGCCGGGCCTGGAGGACTTGCCTCAGATCTTCCGCATTACGCACAATGCGAAATTTCTCGGGAGAAGATTCCTGTAGCTTAGTGGCCCTTTCAGAGTGAAAAAGTGCCCGCTCCAACAAGCTATTCCATGTTCGCGGCGGCCAACCTTGAGCAATTGCCAGTAAGGTTATATTGTCACCAGCACTAGCAGAGTTTTCATTTAAGTTCATGCCCCGGGGAGACTTAGTAACAGAGGTAAAAACCTGCATTCCCAAATTACCACGCCGTGCCCTGGGTAGATCCAGATGGCCATAGTTTACCTCCTTTGACAAATCACGAGACCAGAGGAAGCTATCTGCATGCAAATCACCAACAATGAGTGATCTATGCAAAGCTTCAGCTTGTTCGGGAATTTTAGGGGGCTCACCAACACTAATCTTGTTTAAACTTCGCTCAATTCCTGGCAGCAAAAGCCATTTCCAGCTCGCGAACAATATTAATGCCACTGCTGTCAAACTTATAAGCCAAGTCTTCATTATGATTTCCTGATGCCAGTAGTCTTGTTCACGATTGGGGTTATAACCTGAGACGTTGCGGCATGTCAGGAGCCAGCTAGGTTTGGAAACACTCAACGATCAATTAAAAGTCAATACGCTCAAAATACACACACAACATCACCTTAATCTGGTGTCCAGGTCAATATTTAGGAAAACCAAGGAATCATAGTGACAAATTATTATCAATTTATTCTAATATTGTTGATTACAGTACTATTTAGTGGCTGTGCGGCACTTTCACCGAGCTTCCAAAAACCTGAAGTAGAAGTGGTCGCCGTGGAACCTCTTCCTGCAAGAGATGGCAATAATCTCAGATTTCGAATTCACCTTCGTGTTTTCAACCCAAACAATAGTGAATTGGCACTCTCCGGTCTTTTCTACACTCTGCGGCTAGGTGGGCATAAGGTTTTGACGGGAACCTCAAATAACCTGATGCCCATCGCCCCCTACGGCCAGGATGATATCGCTGTGGATGCAACAGCTAGCATAGTCGGCTCAATCTTTGCCGCTGTAAACCTCATTAACTTAAATCAGCACTCAATACCCTATGAACTAGAAGCAAAAATAGGCTTGCGTAAATCACTACTTCCCTCAATTAAGGTGAATAGAAGTGGGGTCATTCACTTGAACCAATATCGGTAACTCTTTCGCTTGATTTACTACTTGTCGGTCTGTGGATTGCGAGCCTGCTTGCCCTCCTCATTACTCACCCGCTAAATTTGCTTGGTAAGGATCAGGGACATTACAAAGTTACCCATTGGTGCACTGTTATGACTGAGGAACCCCTCATCAGGATGGGACTGGGACTCATAAATTTTTGTGTTATACATGATCTTCAAGCCGAATTCGTAAGAGTTTCGACCAAAGAAAGCGCCGATATTCGCAAACGTCACCTCCTTCTCAGGGGTGACACCGTAGCTGAAGATTTTTACTCCTCCCTTAGTCTTTGAATTGCCCTCCATCAATACATTCCTTTGAACAGTTCTATGCTCTAACCCAGCCTGTAAATACCAGTAACGCCCACCCTCAAGGGGGGAGGACGCGGCACTAAAGGCGGGTAAAGAGCTTCCCAATAAAACTCGCACCCCTGCACCAAAGTCCCTGACGATATTACCTGTTTTCCAACGAAGGTAAGGCACTAGTCGATAGCTTGTGCCCCATATGACATTTTGAAGTAAGTGATAATCTAACTTAAGCTCAGGCATCAGTCCCCATTCATTGAAGACCTGGGAATCCCATCCTTTGGGGGGAGAAGACGAGACAATCCAGTGCATAAATTTCTGTGTTTGGCGAGCGCCCGCTCTAGAGCCGACTGTTCCGGCATCAAGTGTTAAATCAATCATCCACTGATTTAAAATTTGATATTTGTATCTTATGCCTAAATAGCTCCAACCTGCATAGGGATGCTCTTCATTAATGGGTTCAGATCTACCAAGATGATCTGGAGTATAAATCTCCTGACCAAACCTCAAGGTGTAGGGCTTTCCTATAGGGCTCCAACGAACAAAGAAACCGCCTGTATAGTCTCTGTCTGTCTGGAAAAGTGCATCATTTACTAGTTCAAGCTGTAACTTCCCTTTTGGTGAGTCATCCGCACAAAGCATTGAGGCGTGGCAGACAGACAGCAAACCGACAATAGAAGCTGAAAGTTTTTTTCTATTAATAAGCACCCTTAACCTGCCCTCTCGAATGATTTAACCAGTTTCTCCAGATCAAAATCCGGTGATTAATGCCCCCAATCCCCAACCTTATCGGCCCCAGGGATTTGAAACTCCAGGTATTCCTCAATGCTAAATGGCATTTCTTCCACGACTGTTCGAACTCGTTGGCCAATGGCTTTGGTCTCAGGGCGCGCATTGGCAAGTCCGGTGTAGGGGATACCCTTCCCGCTAGGCACATCAGGATACTTTTTCTTAAAGAGCCGATGCCGTGCAACCATATGATTGAACTGCCCTTGGGTGTATATCAAAGGCACTAATTGCGGATATTCCTCACGCGGGTCCATGTAAAGATCGTAGTAGGCCTCTGGCATTCCTGAAGACGCAACCTCACCAGCGCCTATCCAGTGACGCTTATAGCGCCCTTTAACCGTAGCTCCTAGTTGGTTGCCGGTATAGATAAAGACATAATCCCGGCGACTATGGGTATCGCCATTTAGCAGCAGTGCAGTCTGATCCAAACCATCCACCACTCTGTCGGTTGGAATATACTCAGAGGCGCCAGCAAGCCTGGCAAATGTGGTGTACAGGTCGGCGATATGAATAATATCTCCCACTACCTGGCCGGGTTGAACCATACCTGGCCACCAGGCAAAGGCTGGGACTCTTACCCCTCCTTCAGTGAAATCCCCTTTGCCTCCCCGATAGAACATTGGGAGCATACCCCAACCCGCAGGGGGACTGTGCACCATGGGACCATTGTCTGCCATGGCTATAAAGAGAGTGTTTTCTGCAATACCCAGCGCTTGCAGCTCATCCATTAACTGGCCGGCGAAGTTATCCACTGCGGGAAATGAATCCGCCACCATCAAACCAGAAACGGATGGCTTGGGCATAAAGGCGGCCATAAAATTCAAAAAATTAGGCCAGTAGGCCACAAAGAAAGGCTTGTTGGCTTCAGCGTTCTTACGAATGAACGCTATGGTACGACGCTCCGCCTCGGGGTCGAACTTGCTGAAACACTCATTGGAAGTCCCGCACCACTCCCTACCAGGCTGTCCTTTTTCACCTTCAATATTCATGACCCAACCGGTGGGAACCAAACCGGGGTTATCCAGGCGATAAGGGTCTGGAGGGTATATCTCAGGAAACATACCCAGCACCGCATTTACGGCATTAGCTTGAGGGTTAAAAAGAGAGGTTATCTGGTTCATTGGGGTAAATAACGCCTCATCAAACCCCTGGTTGTGCAAGTAGCTCTCCTCAATATCTCCCAAGTGGCCTTTCCCAAAGAACCCAGTGGCATACCCGGCTCTGGACAGCACCTCCGCAATGGTTACTTCCTCAGCACGAAGCCCAGAAAATTCATGGGGCATCCCCACAGCCCCCATGCCAAAGCGCACCGGATGGCGACCGGTAAGCACAGCAGCGCGGGTTGGAGTACAGGAAGGTTCAGAGTACATGCGAGTAAAGTTGATACCCTCTGCGGCCATCTTATTTAAGTTTGGTGTTGAGTAACCGAAATTTTTTTGTAATGCAGGAAATCCAACAGCACCAAAGGCCGTGTCATCCCAGAGAAGGAAAACAATATTGGGGGGCTGCCCATATTTATCCCGTAGAGCCTGTAACCGCCTGGTTATTTCTGAGTCTTCTTGCTGCCAGCGCTCACCATTTTGCATTTTCAACACATAGTATTCAGCGTCATGTACTATCTGTGCCTGCACAGGCATCCAGCTCAGAAACACCAGCAACCCGATCAAGATTTGCCTCACTGTCACAGTCCATCCTCCCTCAGTAAGTGTGGCTGGAAGTGCAATACTTTTATTAACTGTGTTACAACCCCAATGCATCACTCTAGAAGAAAGGTGTCATGGGAGCGCTATAAGTGGCGACAACTAGAAAGTTTTTATGAGTGGCCAGGCCCTACAAAGGCCCAGTGGTTCCGACAGGAAGGAAAGAATTTAAGTCATGGAGGGATAGGTGTCCCACAGCATACAGAAGGACACCTAAAATAACGAGATCGGCAATAACAGGGATCTAGGTTACAGAGACTTATGATTATCTGCCATCAATACAGGCCAGGCTGCGCGTAAGTACATCACCATGGTCCAAAGGGTCAGAGCCGCGGCAATATACAGCAGTAGATAGCCCAGAGTTTCCATTACAGGAAAGTCGCGGACATCAAAAGCGAGAAGCACTATGATTGCCGCCATTTGTGCGGTTGTTTTTATCTTCCCGACATAGGACACAGCAACACTACTGCGCTGCCCCAGTTCTGCCATCCACTCGCGCAAACCTGAGACCGCGATCTCCCGGCAGATAATAATGGCTGCAGCCACAGTGAACCAGGCACTTTTGTGCAGACCCACAAGCAATACAAGCGCAGTAGCTACCATTAACTTATCTGCAACAGGGTCAAGAAAGGCGCCAAAGGCAGTGCTCTGATTAAGTTTCCTTGCTAGGTAGCCATCAAGCCAGTCGGTAACTGCGGCAGCTGAAAAAATAACGGCAGAAGCAATGTAACTCCATTTATAAGGTAAATAGAAAACCAAAACCAGGACAGGTATCAGTGCGACGCGAAGCAGTGTAAGTTGGTTGGCGAGTGTCATACTTTTCTCTGTTCTTGCGGAGGGCGTACGTTATCAAGCTGTGGGGCAAATTGAAACGCTCAATGAGAAACCCGGAGAAAAAATCCGCCGCCTGTGCCCTGCATTTTTACTCGTGATGTAGTGCCGAGTATATATCCTGCGCAAGCTTGCGACTGATGCCATCTACACTAGCAATTTCTGTCACTGTAGCCTTCTTAATTTCCTGAAGACCGCCAAAATGGCGAAGCAATGCGCGTCTACGTGCGGGGCCCACGCCAGCAATACCCTCCAGAGGGGACTCCCTTCGTTTTTTGTCACGCCGCGCGCGGTGCCCGGTAATTGCAAATCGATGGGCCTCATCTCTAACCTGTTGAATCAGGTGCAATGCCGGGGAGTCCGCCGAAAGTACCAGTTCCTGATTACTGGAAACGATATGTAAGGTCTCAAAACCTGCTTTACGGGTAGTGCCCTTGGCCACTCCGATTATCTGAACACCTACAACGCCCAGGCCATTGAGGGTATCCACCGCCTGACTGACCTGCCCCTTGCCACCGTCAATTAACAGGATATTAGGGAACTTACCCTCACCTCCCGATAGGCGCGTGTAGCGACGCTTAAGTGCCTGCCCCATTGCAGCATAATCATCACCAGCCTGAATGCCATCAATATTAAAGAGACGATAATCTGACTTAACTGGACCGCCTGAATCAAAAACCACACAAGAAGCAACCGTGGCCTCACCCGAGGAGTGGCTGATGTCAAAGCATTCCAGCCGCTCGGGCAACTGTTCCAGTCCAAGCACTTCTTGAAGGGCCTCAAAACGACTAAACAACTTCTGCTGCGCTGCAGTGCGGCTACTTAAATTCTGCTGAGCCGCCTGCTGGGCCATTTCCACCCAGGTAGCGCGCTTGCCTCGCAGTTTATGGGTAACTGAAATGTCTCGCCCTGCCTGAGCACCGAGTGCCTGCTGCAGCGGAACCACATCTTCTATAGATTCCGAGGCTAGAATTTCACGGGGAATTTCTCTTGGACTACCGAGATAAAATTGAGCCACAAAGGCCGAAAGTAATTCAGGGTGGCTTAAGCCCAAACGCTCACTGGGAAAAAAGCTGCGACTACCAAGAATTCTCCCCTGTCGGATAAAAAGTACATGCACACAGCAGCTACCACCCTCGGTGGCAACACCATGGACATCAACATCCCCTGTATCACCCTCTGCCACTTGATCCGCTTGAAGACGCCGTAGTGCGGATATTTGATCCCTGAAGCGCGCGGCCTTTTCAAACTCCAACGCTCTTGAGGCTTCATCCATTTCATCGGCCAGTTCACGAATAATATTATCGCTCTTGCCAGTGAGAAACATTTCTGCGTGGCGTACATCTTGGCGATACTCCTCGGGACTGATGAAGTCTACACAGGGTGCCGTACAGCGCTCAATCTGATATTGCAGGCAGGGCCTGGATCGATTGCGAAACACGCTGTCTTCACAAGAGCGAATACGAAAGGTCTTTTGCAAAAAATTCAGGCTATCGCGTACAGAAGAGGCATTGGGAAAAGGACCAAAATAGCGGCCTTTCTTTCGCTTAGCTCCACGATGGAGTGCTATGCGGGGAAAAGTGTCAACACTGGAAAGAAAGATGTAAGGATAGCCCTTATCATCTTTCAGCATCACATTGTAAGGCGGACGCTGGGATTTAATCAGGCTCTGTTCGAGTACTAATGCCTCGGTTTCACTACGAGTAACAGTTACTTCGATGTTGCCGATCTTCTGCACCAGCGCCATGGTCTTGGCTGTGAGCCCAGAGCTGCGAAAATAACTGGCAAGCCGATTGCGTAAATTTTTCGCCTTACCCACATAAAGTATATGGTTACTGGCATCGAACATTTGATAGACGCCAGGCTTACGGGTAACTGTAGAGAGAAAACGCTTGCTATCGAACATCTGACAACCGGTCTTGCCGCTTCAGTAAATACACGGATATTAGAGCGCTGCTTCGGGGTCGAGTATCTGGTACTTGACGGCAAGCAAGGTCAATTCCACATCGCTGTTAATATTCAGCTTTTCAAATATCCGATAACGGTAGCTATTTACGGTTTTAGGGCTGACCGAAAGGGACTTGGCAATCTCAGCAACCTTGGCTCCATTCACAATCATGTCCGCAGTTTGCAACTCACGTTTAGAAAGTTTTTCAAAGGGAGAAAGGTTATCCGATTGACCTGAGACATTGCGCAGAGCCATTTTGGTAGCCATGGAGTTGCTGATAAAAACTCCACCATTCATTACTGTATGAATTGCACGCACCATCTCTTCAAGATCTGCCCCCTTGGTCACATAGCCCATAGCACCGGCTTGCATTAGGCGGCCAGGAAACAGGTCGTCATCCAGGGCGCTAACAGCCACTACTTTGACTTCAGGACAGCGGTTTAACAGCTTGCGGGTCGCCTCCAAGCCACCCATTCCTGGCATTTTTACATCCATCAAGATGACATCAACCGCAGTCTCACGCACGAATTCCAGCGCTTCTTCGCCACAATTCGCATCGCCAACAACTTCAATATCCTCGACGTCACTCAACATGCGCGAAATCCCCATTCGCACAAGGTCGTGATCATCCACCACTAAGACTTTGATCAAGCTATCCCCAACTACGGATAAGTGCAGTGGCTACGCGGCGTACAATCCCCTCGCGCGTGCTCTTGAACTGCGTTCTTCTTTTTACTCACGGAGAAACTACTCCGCGCAGATCCTCCCCAAGAATCCAGTCGCAACATACCAGACAAAAACGCTACTGCAAAGCGCCACAACCGTCTCAAATGCTGTTTAACTGATGTTTAGCCGCAGGATCTTGGCTTGTATATAGCGATTAATTATAACCTAGAAACGTAACAGCTAATCATTCTGCACTCAAGCCGGCCTTTGCCGCATGACTTGAGGAAACGAAAGTTCAAGAAATAAAAAAAAAATTTTGTACTTTGCAATAGTCAATAGATTTTATATTTCTAACAGCTATAGCAGAATTCTTTATAGAAACCAGTATAAAGTCCTGTCATCAAAACCAGACAGGACTTAGGGCTCGCACTTTGCGAATACTCGAAAGGCAGTTTATTTACTGAGTTTTAAGGGTAAAAGCGTGGCTCCGGCTCGAGGGAAACACCAAATTTTGAATGTATATCGGCAGCAATATCCTGAGCAAGCTGTACTAATTCACGGCCTGCTCCCCTGCCAGGATTAATCAGCACCAGTGCCTGGCGCTCATGGACTCCAACCGCACTGCGCCGTAAACCACGCCAGCCAGCGCGATCTATTAACCAACCAGCGGCAAGCTTCCAATCCTCGCCGGCCGCGAAAGCAACTAGATCGGGATGCTCTGCTTTTAGACTCTGATAGAGATCCGTATCTACCACCGGGTTTTTGAAAAAACTCCCAGCATTGGGGATCTCAGTAGGCAAAGGCAGTTTGTTACTCCGGATATCAATAACTGCTTGAGCAATCTGAGTAGGTGTCGGGTGGTTTGCATCCCAATTGTGCTGCGAAATATATTGGCGCAGTGCCGGGTAGTCAACGCGCGGCTGCCAGTCTTGTGGCAACTGCAAATTCACCTGGGTAATAATATACTGGTCGCGCAGACGCCCTTTAAAAACACTATCCCGATAGGCAAAACCACAATCGTCTTTAGTAAAGTCGTGCAGCTCACCTGTGGCCACTTCCATAGCCTGCAAGCTTGTAAAGCGATCACACAACTCGATACCGTAGGCACCTATATTTTGGATCGGTGCCGCACCAATCTTACCGGGAATCAGTGCAAGATTTTCAAGTCCACCTATGCCACTGTTGACAGTAGCCATAACCAGCTGGTGCCAATTTTCCCCAGCCGCAGCTTCAATAGTATGCCCCTGACTATTGGGCTCTATTAAAAGTCCTCGCAAGTCGACCTGGATAACAAGACCTGGGAAATCATCGGTCAACACAACATTGCTACCACCCCCCAAGGGTAAGATTGGTAGTTTCTGTGTTCTGGCAAAGGTCAATGCCTCTCGCAGCTGATCCAGGTTTTGCACCCTGGCAAAGTGGGCGCTACGAGCCGAAATTGCCAAGGTGTTGTGGGGCTGCAGATCAATATCAGTTTCTATCATGCAGGTAACTTTAACCGAGAAACTCACGCATTCGCTGGAGATCCTGCTCGGTGTCTACACCACCAGGCACCTCCGCGCAGGCAACAGCCACATGAATATTCTCATCGTGATACAAAAAACGCAGCTGCTCTAGGGCTTCAAACTGCTCCAGCGGCGCCACTGGCCAAGTAACAAAACTTTGCAGCAGCGCTACACGATAAGCATAGATACCGATATGACGACGTGGTTCCAACCCCTGCGGCAACTCATTTGCGTGCACAGCAAAGGCATCGCGCGGCCAAGGTATTGGGGCACGGGAGAAATAGCGGGCTAACCCGGATTGTGCAGCAACCACCTTAACAATATTAGGGTTGCGGAAATCTTCCACCGTAAGAATAGGTTCGCACAGGGTAGCCACACCGGCGCGGGTATTTTCCGCAAGGTTAGCGGCTACCTGATTAATTACCTGAGCAGGAATTAAAGGCTCATCCCCCTGTACATTCACCAGAATACGGTCATCGGCTAAACCCAGGTTAACAGCGACTTCCTGTAGGCGGTCAGTGCCCGATGCGTGATCAGCAGAGGTCATACACACCTCACCGCCAAAGCCTCGAACTGCCTCCGCTACACGCATGTCGTCGGTGGCAACGATGACCCTCTCTGCATCACTCTCGCAAGCCCTCTCAAAGACATGCTGAACCATGGGTTTGCCGGCAATATCTGCCAAGGGCTTGCCCGGTAAACGACTGGAGCCAAAGCGGGCGGGAATAATGACATCAAATGAGTGTTTATTTTTCATCTTTGGAGAACTGTTGCAGGTGCTGGTGCACCTTCTGATAAAAAAGATCTGGCAGCTTGGCACGCACTTCCAGCGCCCACCAGTGACTCTCCCAGAAATCGCGACACTTCACCGCGTCTTTCATCGTCATAATCACTGGTGTCTCGCCATCGAAATGCAGCTCCTGGGGGCTGAACTGGTGATGATCCGCAAAGGGCTGCTCCATCACCTTGTAGCCCATACGTTGCAGTGCGCGGAAAAAACGTTTGGGGTTTCCTATCGCTGCCACCCCATGGCAGGGGCCTGGCTCAGGGCCTGAGGTCAGGCGCAGCGTAGAGGTCTGATCAAGGTTAAACTGGTGCCAGCAGGCAGGCTCCAAAGTCATCTGGTATTCCAGTAGCGCACCGCACTGCTGTTTCACACTGGCTTCAGGCTCGCCATTACTCACCACCAAATCGACACTCTGTAAACGACTAATGGGTTCCCGCAAAGGGCCACGAGGGAGCATATGCCCATTACCGAGACCGCGACTGCCATCCACCACGCAGATTTCAAAGCTTCGCCAGAGGCTGTAATGCTGCAAACCATCATCAGAGAGAATCACATCACACTGGTGGTAATCAACTAACGCCCTCGCCGCTTCACTGCGATTGGGGGAAACCATCACCGGTACCCCGGTGATCAAATGCAACATCAGCGGTTCATCACCGGATTCCAGAGGGTGAGACTGAGCAGTTACCTGGTAGGGATATTGCTCTGCACGGCCACCATAGCCACGGCTAACAATCCCGGGATTTTTCCCCCGCTCTTTTAGCCAGCGAGCCAACTCTGCCACCAATGGCGTCTTACCAGCACCACCGACGGTGATATTGCCTACAACAATAACAGGTACCGATAGTGGTTCCGGTGGGGTGCGGGAACTGATCACCCTGCGCCGATTACTCACTCCGCTATAGAGCAACTCCAAAGGCGTAAGCAGAGATAAGGCAGGGCTTGTACCGTCCTTCTTGTACCAGCGCTTGTTGAACCAGTCTTCCAGTGACATCCAGTGCCCTAACCCATTGTCTGCTGTTGTAATAATGTGGCATAGCGCCCACCCCGGGCGAGCAGTTCGCTGTGCTTGCCACTCTCTACGATACGCCCTTTCTCCATAACCAGGATTCGATCCGCACTTTCAATCGTACTGAGACGGTGGGCTATCACAAAGGTGGTGCGATTTTTCATAACTTCTGTCAGAGCCGACTGGATATGGCGCTCTGATTCATTGTCCAGTGCTGAAGTTGCCTCATCGAGAATCAATACCGGTGCATCTTTTAATAGCGCCCGCGCAATAGACAATCGCTGTCTTTGGCCACCGGAAAGCATCTGGGCATTGTCCCCCAATACAGTTTCCAAACCTTGAGGTAGCTCCTCAATAAAGTTAGCCGCATGCGCCAACTCGATAGCCCGCAAGACATTCTCTTTCGGTGCTCCTTCCAAATCGCCATAGGCGATGTTGCGATAGACGCTGTCGTTAAATAGGACGATATTTTGGGACACCATGCTGATATGTCGGCGTAAATCTTGTAGGGGAACCGTTGAAATATCGACTCCATCAAGAAGGATCCGCCCGCCAGTGGGCTCGTAAAAACGCGCCAGCAGACTGGCAAGCGTTGTTTTACCGGAACCCGACGCCCCTACCAGCGCAACTGTTTCGCCCGGCTCCACCGAGAAGCTAATATTCGACAGCACCTGGGGAGCGGCCTCATCGTAACTAAAATCGAGAGACTCAAAGGTAACCGCACCACGCACTGGCTTGGGCAGCACCTCGCGGCCGCCCTCTGGCTCACTGGGGGTATCCATTACTTCAAAAATACTTTCCGCGGCGGCAATTCCCTTCTGAATATCTGCAAAAACTTCTGAAAGGCTGCGAACCGGCTTGGCCAGAGAAGCTGCGGCACCAATATAAGCGGCAAAGACCCCCGCGGTCATGGATTCCACCATACCCGGAGCCAGGGCAAACCACACAATAGTGGCAGTAGATAGGCCAACCAGAATCTGAATCACCGACACGCTGGCATTGTTGGCCACCACCAGCTTCATAAATTGTCGGCGGTTATTGTCACTGGCAGATTCAAAACGTGAATTCTCATATTCTTGACCACCATACATCCGTACTACTTGATAGCCATTAATCGCCTCCTGGGTAACATGAGTGACATCACCCATGGAGTTTTGGATGCGATGGCTCAGTTTACGGAATCGTTTGCCCACCGTACGCACGATTAGAGCAATCAAGGGGGCAAAAAGGAAAAAGGTCAATGTCAGCTTCCAGTTCACCAACAACAAGTAAGCCAGCAGCGCAACGGTAGTAAAAGTCTCGCGAAATAAAACCTTAACCGCCTTGGTAATGGAATTGGTAACCTGCTCAACATTGTATGAGACTTTGGAAATCAGGTAGGCACCCGTGTAACGGTCAAAATAGGCACTAGGCAGCTGGCCAATCTTCTCAAACAACTGCGAGCGCAACTGGTGAATAATTGCGCGCCCCACATAGGCGAGACCATAACTGCCAACAAAGTTACCAATCGCACGCAGCAGAATAATGATGAGCATGGCCAGAGGTACCAGCCAACGCGCAGTCTCCTGTGGCATTACCCCATCGGGATAATAGGAGGCTACGTATTTCGAGAGAAAACCTCTGCTTTCTTGGATGCCAGCGCCCACCGCATCTAACAGCAGCTCCGTAACGGCAATTAAGCTGACGCCCATGGTGGAAAACAGGAAAAATCCCAGCACTGCAACAGCAAAAATCGCTAGGTGCGGCCGAGCGTACGCGAGTAAACGACGATAGGTGTGCGCCCCGTGCTGTGGTTTACGGGGGGGCATGGTTACTTTCTTCATACAGACCAATGACTGGACTCGCCCCAACCCCTTAGGCAGTGGGGCGAGTACGCTCGCAAGGCTAATCGTCCATCCCTGGCATTAAAGCAAAGCCCAGCGCGCTAGTTCTCTTCTGGTTGCCGTGTAGTAATGCTTAGGTTGACAAAGCCTAGCTGTCCAGCGGCATCCATTGCCCGCACCACAGCCTGATGGTGAGCTGTAGCGTCGGCGGTTATCACAAGCGGGCGATTGTACTCGCCTGCAGAAACTTCCGACAGCGCAGATTTCAAAGTGGTCAACTTTTTGTTGATCAACCCCTGGCCATTTACCGAATAAGAACCATCGGCACTGATCAGAATTTCAACAGAACGAGGCTGCTCTTCTGCCTGAGGCCCAGCGGCCTCGGGCAAATTTAACTTCAAATGGCTCTCTTTGGTGAATGTGGTCGACACCATAAAGAAAATCAGCAGAAGAAAGACCACATCGATTAATGGCGTAAGGTTTACCCCATCCTGCTCTTTGGTTTGGCGGCGAAATTGCATCGATTGCTACCTCACTCAGGCCGCTTTTTCAATTTTGCGGTCACTGTGTAAGGCATCCACCAGCTTCACGGCTTCCTGTTCCATGGTTACCACAATAGTATCCACTCGGCGCTGGAAGTATCTGTGCGCCATTAGCGCTGGAATCGCCACAGTCAAACCCGCCGCCGTAGTAATCAGAGCCTGGCTGATACCACCGGCCAAAATACCCGCATTGCCGGTGCCCTCCAGCATAATTGCCGTGAAAACCTGGATCATACCGATGACAGTCCCAAGCAAACCGATCAATGGCGCAATCGCGGCGATGGTGCCGAGGGCATTGAGGAAACGCTCCAGCTCGTGTACTACCTGGCTTGCAGTTTCCTCAATACTGTCTCTCATTACTTCACGGCCGTGGCGGGAATTGGAAAGTCCTGCGGCAAAAATTCGTCCGAGTGGGCTGGAATCACGCAGCTCCTTAAGTTTCTCACTATTGACCTGGTTGCTTTTTAGCCACCCCCACACTTCTCCAAGTAAAGTGCGCGGTGCAATACGCTGGGGATTCAACGTCCAAAAACGCTCAATGCTGATAGCAATAACAGCAACGGAACACAACAGGATCGGCAACATCAACCAGCCGCCAGATTTTATTATTTCAAACACTTTTCTTGGCCCTAAACAGCGAGAGGGATTTCAGGAATTTCTTCTGCATCTTAGACGCAGGAGTCGCACTTTATCACAGCTGCTCTCGGCGGCTAAGTCTTCCACTCGGCTCAGCCTCGCCATTGTGATCCGCATACCAAAACCGTGGCGTTGAACGACCCCAGCTGATCACAGGCTCCGAGGTGCCTCTTTGCCAAGAAAGCTCGACAGCTCCACTTTGTGCTGTATTAAAAATTTGCGTATCCATCGCACGATAACGTGCGACTACATTCGCATGGGGATGGCCAAAATGATGACGATAGCCTGCGCTGAATATCACTCGCTCAGGCCTTGCCCAGCTCAGTAAAGTCTGGGATGAAGAAGTCTTAGAACCATGATGAGGCGCCACCAATAAATCTACTGGCTTCTCCATTGGATAAAGCTCCACAAGACGGCGTTCTACGGAGCTTGTGATATCCCCAGTAAGTAAAATACGCACTTGTTGCCATTCAATTAGAGCCACACAACTTTGATCATTTTCCTCTCCATCAATTTTTTTTTGCAGTGGCCATAACCAACGTACAGAGAGCTCACCGAAATAAAGCCTTTCACCCGCGACACAGGAGTCTGCTCGTATATCAAAATCCCCCACCAGTTTTTTTCCCAGTTGCCCTGGAGCATAGAAATTATTGACAGGCAGTGACTGCAATAGCGCCGCCACCCCACCCGCATGATCCCTGTCACCATGGCTGACAACCAACACATCGAGTTCTCTCACCCCGACTCCACTCAAATAAGGAGCAACAATGGCCCCTCCAGCACTCCAACCCGATGGCGAGAGAGGTCCGGTATCAAAGACAAGGCGCGCTTCTTGGGAGCGGACCGAGAGAGCCAGACCCTGGCCAACATCCAAAGCGGTGAAAGTAAGCCCCTGACGACCTGGTGTCGAAACAGGCAGCATAGATTGGAGCAAAGGAAGCAGAAACAAGCAGCCCAGATATCGTCCCGGCACACCCCTGGGTAAGATTAATAACAGGGCGCCCAGTGCGGATAAGACAAGCAGGGTTGTGCTTTGAGGCGTTATCAAAGGCTGCCAGGTAGGAACAAAATCCCGGGCATACTTCAGCATTTCCATGAGAAGAGTCAGTTGCCAGTCGGCAAATTTAAAGCACCAGATTCCAAGGCCAGTCCCTAACAGTAAGGTGCCAAGCATCAAGGCCGGCAGTATTATCAAACCAAGCCAGGGAATTGCCATCAGGTTCAGCAGCATTCCGCCAGAGCTGTACCCAGAAAAATACACTACCGAGGGTAAAATCAAACCCAGCGCCACCAGCCATTGACTGCGCAATAATTGTACAAAGGTGGAGAACCAGCGTAAAAACCAAGCTTCCACGTGCCTTTTCATCCCCACATGAGCACTCGCCTCACTTCCCTCCACACCGTTCTCCGTTGTCCTCTCTTGCCTAACAGAGCTACGCCCAGAAAACCCCAAGAGAAGCGCACCCACAGCGGCGAATGACAGCCAAAACCCGGCTCCGAAGAAAGCCAATGGCTGGATAATTAGCACTAATGCCAAAGCGAGAGAAAAAACCAAGCCAGCGCCTACCCGTCGCCGCCAATGCCAAGCCAGCAGCAATACCCAGGTCATCACCAGGGCCCTTTGGGCGGAGAGAGGAGCGCCAGCCAACAAGGTATAGGTTAGGGTGCCAATAAGCGCCAACAACATCGGAATCCACCTGGGACAGGTCCCCATCAATACCCCGAGAGCCCTCGCCAATACCTGCCCCAACAGCAGTAAAAACCCAGCCACCATGCCCACATGCAGGCCCGATATTGCCAAAAGGTGTGCCGTCCCTGTCTGCTTTAACAGGTCATTGTCGGCACGGGAAAGGCCGCTGCGATCCCCTAGTAACAGTGCTGTAACCAGGGCGCTTTGGTTTATCGGTAGCCTTTGAAGCTTCTGCCTAAAAGCATCTCGCAGGGCGGATAGCCCCATGCCCTGGCTCAACCACTGTGGGTCGCCATTTTGCGGGCGCACATACCCCGTTGCATAAACACCCCGCCGTAAGAGCCAGCCCTCATAGTCAAAGGTATGGGGATTTACACTACCGCGTGGACGCTTTAACCGCACCGGTAAATCCCAGTGGCTATTACCTCGCAGCAGCCTTTGCACCTCAACATCTGCGCGGTACCAGGTGAGATAAAGAAGGCTACCTGAATGAACTTCCCCCGGCCCCGCCTCCAGTATTCTCGCCTGGAAGCGTATATCCCGGGTAGCACCCCTCTGTAACGCTGGATTACTCCTGACCTCGGGGAGGGATACAACCTCAACCCTTAGACGTTGATCAATGCCATGAGCCGATTCAGGTAAACGCTGCTCAAGCGCGGCTTTATTGCTCGATAAAGCCCAGAGAGCACCGAGCAACGAGATGACAAGTAATAGGCAGAGAGCGCGTGTTTGAGGGAGGGAAACCAACAATAGGAAGGCAATAATATATACCCACAGTACTCCCCCTATTTCTGGTAGAGACGGCAACAAACCAATAGCAGCAACTGATAGAGAGAAGACCCAAAGGGCCAGCGTAGGGCTCCATAGCCACAGAGTAGTCTTAGGGTCCCAACCCACATCCAGCCTGCACTTTTTTTGTACAGGGTTTATGGTTCTCATCCTTGTCCGAAGCCCCGTGATAGTAATAGATCAGAAAATTTGACACCGCACACAAAACAGGCACCATAGAACCAAAACATGTCTATAACCGGCGCACCATGCCGCATAGTGACTGCCTTAACTGCTATACATGGCACCCGCTGGTCATATTTTTTTAAGAAAAATGCCATGTTTAACATGTTTGTAATATTCAGGTCGCAGAATCCGCACCAAATCGAGGGGCAACCAACAGACTGAACGGAAGGCTTCCCCTCAACCCACAACCATAAACTGTGCGAGACGACTATGAATAAGACCGCTCTCTCTCTGGCCATTGTTGCCATGATCCCGACTCTGGCCAACGCCCAAGAAGAAGGCGATGTCCTCGACTTTTACGGCAAAGCCAATGTTACCTTCCAGTCTGCTGACGAAGGTGACGGCTCTGTAACCGATGTTCAAAGCAACGCTTCCCGCCTGGGCGTTAAGGGTGAGATCGCCCTGACCGACGGCATCAAGGGTATCTACCGTATGGAATACGAAGTAGATATGGACGGCGACGCTGATGACACTTTCTCTCAACGCAATATCTACGCTGGACTGGAAGGCGGCTTCGGTCAGGTAATCGCGGGTAAGTTCGACACCCCGTTGAAAGTTGCCCAGAAGAAAGTTGACCTGTTCAACGACCTGGAAGGCGATATTAAAAGCCTGATCACCAGCAGCGACAACCGCGAAGAAGACGCTCTGCAGTACACTACCCCGTCTTTCGCGGGCTTCAAAGCTTCTGCTGCTTATATCAGCAATAAAGATGAGGTAATTGGTTACGAGATCATTGGCCAAAATGATGATGGCAGTGACATCTTAGGCAAAGAAATCAAGCGCAATAATGGCATCTCCACTTCTATTGCTTACGACAACAACGGCGTTTACATGGCCTACGCTTTCGACCAAGACGTGGAAGGCCAGGACGTTGACGTTCAGCGCTTTGTAGCCCAGTACAACATCGGCCCTGTACAGGTTGGTGCCCTGTTTGAAGACCAGGAAAACGCTGACGGTGAAAACGCTGACGGCTGGATGAGCTCTGTAGCTTACAAAATCGAGCAGTGGACTCTGAAAGCACAGTACGGTCAGTCTGACATTAAGAAAGAAGACGGCGAAACTTACAGCCTGGGTGTTGACTACAAGTTCAACAGCGCCGCTAAAGTATTCGGCTTCTACACCGATGAAACAGCTGATGGCGATTACGACCGCAGCTATGCCGGTATCGGTGCTGAATACAAGTTCTAAGAGCGCTTTTAACGACGATCATCCGAATTGGGAAGCGCTGTTTGACCATCGTATGATTTAAGAGCTTGAATTAGGCGACCTATGGTCGCCTTTTTTGTTGGAAGTTCCAAAGCCGCAATGCGGCAGCTTATTAAATAACCAACTTATCCATAAGAAGATGAACTGGCATTGCCTGTAACTGTTGTTGATCAGCAAATAAAGCTAATATTTTCTCTGCTTGGCCTGAAGGGAAACGTGCAGCCAGATTGGAATGGAATTTCTTCAACAAAAGCGGTATCCCCTCTTTACGGCGTCGACGATGACCAAGGGGGTATTCCACCACTACATTCTCTGTTGCCTTGCCCCCCTTAAAAAATACCTGCACACCATTCGCAATTGAACGCTTATCCGGATCAAGGTAATCCTTCGAATAGCAGCCATCCTCAACAACGGTAATTTTCCCGCGCAGCTCATCAATTTCCGGATGGGACTGATGGAATTCATCCTCATAAAAACTAGCCTGCAAATCCCCAAATAAAAGAGCCACAGCCACGATATATTGCAGGCAGTGATCGCGGTCCGCCGGATTGTAGAGGGGACCGGTTTTACTAATAATTCGTATTGCAGATTCGTGAGTAGTCACGACAATTCTCTCTATGTCTTGCACCCTACCCCTCACCAATGGATGTAAAACTATCGCGGCTTCACAGGCTGTCTGGCCATGGAATTCTGCCGGGAAGGAAATCTTGAAAAGGATATTCTCCATTACATAGGTGCCGAATCGACGCGGAAACCGGAACTGCCGCTCCTCCAACGGTTTTATTACCTGATCAGCATTGGTTTTACTGAAAGCCACGTCATAAAAGCCCCACTGCTTCGCCGTAAGTACGGTTGGTATACCCATCTCACCACGCATGGCCATATCCGCCAGGAGAACTCCCCTTGCCGAGGCATCTCCTGCCGCCCAAGATTTACGCGAACCCGTATTGGGGAAGTGCCTGTAGGTACGCAGGGCACTACCATCTACCCAGGCCTGGGAAATCGCCGCCAGTAATTCTTCCCTGCCCCCCCCCATCAACCAAGTAGCAATCGCTGTAGAAGCCACGCGAACCAACAATACATGGTCCAAGCCGACGCGGTTAAAGCTGTTTTGTAATGCCAGAACACCTTGGATCTCATAAGCCTTGATCATCGCCTCCATCACCTTTCCCATTGTCAGGGGCTCTTCCCCTGCACTCAGCCGCTTCTGAGAAAGGAAATCGCACACCGCCAAGATAGCGCCCAGATTGTCAGATGGATGCCCCCACTCTTCGGCCAGCCAAGTATCATTGAAATCCAGCCAGCGGATAGTACAGCCTATATCCCAGGCAGCTTTAACCGGATCCATGCAAAATTGGGTACCCGGCACACGAGCCCCATTGGGCACCACCGTCCCCTCAACTAGAGGGCCTAATAGTTTCGTACACTCGGGAAAACCCAGTGAAAGAAAAGCACAACCCAAGGAATCCATCAGGCAGTAGCGCGCTGTTTGCCAGGCCTCATTGGAATAAACTTCAAAATTGAGAACGTAATCGGCAATATCCTGGATTACCTGATCATAAATTAGATGGCCAGTTTGATCTGAGTCGGTGCGCATAACAGAAGGCCTGATGGTACTGTGAAGAAATTAAATAAGCCTAGTAATTTTTTAGCTGTATCTTTCACTTTGTAAATGGATAACAAGATTTGAGCGCTACGACATTGATGGCTTGCTTTTTCGTGTATATTGTCATCCTGTGAATTTCACTAATATTCGACCAAGATTGAAAAGGTAAGAGGGTTTGTGATTAGTCTATACACTCCAACCTCCAATAAGAAAACACTAAATTGCAAACAATAGCGACTAAAACAAAAAGAGTATGCTGCACCACAGAAACAGTGTTATTTCGTCAGGGAGTGGCCTCCCGAAATATTTATTTTATACATGCCGGTTATGTTCTTATCCATAAAGTGGACTTTAATGGCAACCGGGGACTTGTAGACCTGTATGGGCCAGGCTCCTGGTTTGGCCCAGGTCTTGGCGGAAATTCACAAGAAATAGAAGCAATTGCCAAAATAGGTTGTGAGCTAGAAGTCGCTTTTCCAGAAAATCTCAATGGCCTGTTACATTCACTGTCACAAACCCAGCAAGACCTTATAGAGCATCTAGCCAACAGGGAGTCTTTATTACAACAGCGTATATTTCAGCATATAACCGCGCCCCTAGCTGTTAGATTGGCAAGTTTATTATCCCAACTCTTTCATTTTCGGGGGCAACCTTGCGCTCACGGGCATGAATTAGATGTAAAGCTTTCACAATCTGAGCTAGCGGCTATGGCCGGCGGCAGTAGACAAACTGTTAGCCAACTACTTAGCACCTGGAAACACAAAGGCATTATTGATTACACACGCCAACATATTTGCCTACTAAACAAAGGCGCCCTCGAAGGCTTAGCGCAAGGCTAAATTTGGCTTTAGTGTCAGCTAGCTGACAGTTGATCGTCCCTCTCCTCCCTATACTTCCAAACAATGAGGGCTAGACCTAGTCCCCACCTCCATGGAATCAACATAGGAAGAGGCATTATGCGCACAATCTGCTTAGTTACACTGGGAATACTGTTTAGCCTACAGGCCATAGCTCAAGAGAATCTAAAGTCCACTTTCAGTCATTTCGTTGACGCACAGGGAAACATCACATTACCCAAGGATTACCGCCAAGAATGGACATTTCTCGGCTCTTACCAAGTAAAGTCATCCAGTGGCAAGGGCTGGGATACTCACATTGTTTACACTCAACCTGAAGCAGTTAAAGCCTTTCGCAAAAATGGAAAATTCCCGGATGGCGCAGTCCTGGTAAAAGATGTCAACAGCACCAAATCAGAACCATTAACCACAGGCTTGGCTTACTACTCTACTGATCTCCAGTTCACCTTTATGATGGTAAAGGACACAGAAGGGAGATTTCCCAAGAATGAGGCCTGGGCAGAAGGTTGGGGATGGGCTTTATTCAAGCCAGGGGTAGCAAAAAGTGAAACCAAAACCTGGAAGGGCAGCGGGCTTAACAACTGTTTTGGATGCCATTTACCAGCCAAGAATAATGACTGGGTCTATACACAAGGCTATCAACAGGTCCTACAGAACTAAAAAGTAAACAGCAAAAATTAGAGGTTAGAGGTTAGAGGTTAGAGGTTAGAGGTTAGAGGTTAGAGGTCTATTATTCGGCTAGAGTAACAGGCATAGATTCCCTCCAGATCAGCTTATCACCCCCACCCCAGCGCTAATTGATTTATATCAATTAGCGCGATCTTGAATACCGTTAACATGCGGCCGCGTCCGACTATTCCACTATGAGTTTTTCCGTGTTTAAACCTGAGTTACTGTCCCCCGCAGGGACTTTAAAAAATATGCGATATGCGTTTGCCTATGGTGCCGATGCCGTTTATGCAGGCCAGCCCCGCTACAGCTTGCGTGTGCGCAATAATGAATTTAAAAATATTGAAACCCTGCGCCTAGGTATAGAAGAAGCACACCAGCAAGGAAAACAGTTCTATATCGCTTCCAATATCGCCGCCCACAACGATAAAGTTCGCAGTTACCTGCGGGACCTGGAAGAAATTGTTGAAATGGGACCTGACGCCCTGATTATGTCCGACCCAGGCCTGATAATGATGGTAAGGGAGCGTTGGCCTGATCTGCCAGTCCACCTATCCGTACAGGCCAATGCGGTAAACTACGCGACCGTAAAGTTCTGGCATCGCCAGGGGTTATCTCGGGTGATACTTTCCCGAGAACTGTCCCTGGATGAGATTGAAGAAATTCGCCAGAAAGTGCCTGAGATGGAGCTGGAAGTCTTTGTCCACGGTGCACTCTGTATCGCCTATTCCGGGCGCTGCTTGCTATCCGGTTATATGACCCATAGAGATGCCAACCAGGGCGCCTGCACCAACTCCTGCCGCTGGCAATACCAAGCTCATGAAGCCAAAGAGAATGAAGTTGGCGAGTTGATTCATGTGCAAAATCAGGAATCTATCCAGCAACCCACCTCCGCCAGTGACAGTACTTCCCAAGCCTTTTTACTACAGGAAGAAGGTCGCCCTGGAGAATATATGCCGGCTTACGAAGATGAGCACGGTACCTACATCATGAACTCCAAAGATCTGCGGGCCGTACAGCACGTCAAGCGCCTCACGGAAATGGGGGTCCACTCTTTAAAAATCGAAGGTCGCACCAAGTCCCACTATTATGTGGCTCGTACTGCTCAGATCTATCGTCGCGCCATAGACGACGCTGCGGCAGGAAAAGACTTCGACATGAAGATGATGGACGAATTGGAAACCCTCTCGAACAGAGGCTACACGGAAGGTTTCTACCGTCGCCATCCACCAGCAGAATACCAGCAATATGAAAAGGGGTTGATATCAACTCCGGGCCAACAGTTCGTAGGCGAGCTTATTGACGGCAGTCCTGAGTATTTGACGATTGATGTTAAAAATCGCTTTGAACGCGGTGATCAATTGGAGTTAATGACTCCCAGCGGTAGCTTGTTCTTCCCCTTGGAGCAAATGGAGAATACGGAAGGCAAAGCGATCGATGTAGCTCCGGGATCCGGGCATATCGTGCAAATACCCCGACCAGAGGGGGTTGATGACGATCAACTTCAACAGGCGCTATTAGTCAAAGCTCTGGGATAACCCTCGTTTTGCAAACATATTTTGTTAAAGGTGTAGTGGTTTAGAAAATCTACCGGATTCACTAAGCCACGACACCTTTATTCCCACTACATCTCCACAATTTTACTTGTGAACCTATCCTCAAAATGTATTGGGTAATCGTTAAACTTCTCAAGTGACTGCCCGCCTCACAATATTCAAACCGTCCTGTATTTCCCCACCATTCACCGCAAGCAACTGGTTCTTGTGCCAATTTTCCTGCATTTTCAGCCTCACCTAAAACCCTTATACAGCCCTGAGTTTTGATCACAAAAATATGCTCGACAGTACTAATTACAAGATAAGAACCCGCTCTCCCTCGGAGTTCCAACAGGAATACACCCGTTTTAAATAGTTATGATTTTCCACCTCTAACTCGCCTCCGCATCAAGGTTTCACAGCAGAAAAGCGTGTAACGATTGCTTAACCAAGGAAATGCCGCAATATGGATATTATTAAACCTAAGAAACGCCCCCTGATTAAGCACCCTTTAATGCTGGGTGGTGCTGCCCTAGCTTTTGTGGCATTTACCAGCACCCTCCTGTTACTTCCTGACAGCGCCTACAAAGTTGAGCGGGAACAGCTGATGCTAGGTACCGTCCAACGGGGAGACCTGCAGGTTGTGGTAGATGGCTACGGTAGGCTGCGTTCAGACAAGCAGACTTTAATTACCGCCCTAACCGCAGCGAATGTTGAAAAAATCATGTTGCGTCCCGGTGCAGAAGTACAAAGTGATAGCGTCATTATGCAACTGAGCAATCCAGAGTTAATGCGCGATCTGGATGCAGCCGAAACCTCCCTGGAACAAGAGGAAGCTAATTTGCGCCGGCTTGTTCTGAACAACCAGCGCGATGTGCTCGCGGAGGAAGCCATACTCGCGGAACTGAATTCCAATTACCAAGTGATCAAGTTGCGCCGCGAAGCTGAGGACGAACTGGTAAAAAGTGGAGTGGTTTCCCAGCTCACCTACCAAACAACCGTCTTACGCCAAGAGCAGATGAAAAAACGCGTAGACCTGCAAAAACAGCGTATCAACCACCTGCGCAAAGTCGCCGTCGAATCAGAGTTAATCCAGCGCGAGCAAATCAACCAAGCCCAGACCCAACTACAGAGCATCCAACAGCGGACAGATCGCCTCACAGTACGCGCCGGCCTGGACGGCATACTACAACGACTGCCAGTAGAGCTAGGGCAAGGTGTCGACCCCGGCCAGGAACTGGCTCTGATCGGCAGCGAGACAGATCTACTCGCCTTGGTTCAAGTCCCACAATCCAAAGCAGAACAACTGGAGGTTGGCCAGCCCGCTGAAATTGATACCCGCAGGGAAAAAGTCGGAGGTGTGGTTACCCGTATTACTCCTGAGGTTCGGGACGGCAATATTGAAGTGGAAATTGCTTTTAGCGCAGGCGCTCCGGAGTCTGCCAGGCCACAACTCAACGTCGATGCCCGGATCTTCACCGCCACTATGGAAGATACACTGTTCGTCGAGAGACCTATCAATGTACAGAGGCACAGTGAGACCAACCTCTTCCTGATTAACGAAAACGGGGAGGAAGCGGCACTCCAGTCTATCAGCTTCGGTGAGGAATCGGGCCGATATATCCAAATCACCCAAGGCGTCAATGAAGCGGACCGTATCATCCTCTCGGATATGGCCAATTTTAATGAAGCTGAGCATATCCAGATTATTGACTAAAGCCTGAAACCCAAAGCGAGAACAGGGAGTTCGCTATGTCCAAGCCAATCCTCCATATGGCCGGGATCACTAAGGTGTTCAGCACCGAAGAAATGGAAACTCACGCCCTGCGGGGCGTTGACCTGAGTATTTACTCGGGGGAATTTGTTTCTATCTGCGGCCCCTCGGGTTGCGGTAAATCCACACTTCTCTCGATTCTCGGCCTGCTGGACCTCCCCACCAGCGGCAGCTATGAGATTGAAGGCACTGAAGTCGCTCAATTGACGCTAAGTGAGGCGGCGACAATTCGTAACGAGAAAGTAGGCTTTATCTTCCAGTCCTTTAACCTGATTGACGAACTCTCTGTCTACGACAATATCGCCCTGCCCCTGCGATACCGACGCAATCCCATTCCCAAGTCTGAAGCCGACAAAAAAGTGAAACACTGCCTGGAGAAGGTGGGGATGAGTCACCGGGCCTCTCACAAACCTAACCAGTTATCCGGTGGCCAACAGCAGCGAATCGCCATAGCCCGCGCGCTAGTTGGCAATCCATCCCTGCTACTGGTGGACGAGCCCACCGGCAACCTGGATTCCCACAATGGCGATGCAGTAATGGAAATGCTGCGGCAACTCAATAATGAAGGGACCACCCTGTGCATGGTGACCCATGACCCTCGCTATGCAGATATGGCCAGCCGCCAATTGCATCTGCTGGATGGAAAAATCTCAACGCCGCAGCCCATAAAAGAGCCCCATGAGATGGCCCTATGATCACCACAAAGGACCTGTCCATCGCCCTCCAGTCCCTCAGCCGGGCGCGGAGCTACGCCACCACTATTATTTTAACCCTGGGTATCACCCTCGGCGCCCTGGTAGCGCTATTTAATCTCAACTACCAACTGTTAGCCGCACCCCTACCCTACCCGGACGAAGATCGGCTGTATGTCGTGAATGGTAATCTCTACCAGAACAAGCAGCTGCGGCTGGAAAACAACAGCCAATACCCTGCCCTGGTTGAAATCTATAAGAACGATAGTTTCTTCGAGTCCAGCGCCCTGGTGTACTTCTGGGAAGATGTGGTTCGCAATTTATCCGGATCACCACGGGTTAACGTTTCCTATGTCTCTCCAGAATATCTCCAGCTGGCTGGAGCACCCCTGGCCCTGGGCAGACAATTCAATACCGATGAAGGGCTCGACAGCCGGGTTCCCGTGGCGGTTATCAGCTATCAAACCTGGGAGCAGATGTTCCGGCGCAGCCCAAATGTCTTGGAGCAAAGCCTGCAATTTGGGGAGGTGGACTTTCGTATTGTCGGCGTCACTGCCAAAGACTTCATTGAGCCCCAGATCTATAAACAGGGCCGACAAACAGCAGTCTGGCTGCCCTGGGACTTTAACGATACACAAGTAGAGCGCAGAAATAATTGGAGAGGCTTCCTGCCTTTTCGCATGCTCACAGGAAAGCTGAAGCCGGGCATTGACCCCGCCAGTGCGGGGCATGAATTGAGCACATTAATGGATGCCCAGTATCAAGCGGCCCTAGCGGGAAGATCCTCTTCGGTAGAAAGGTCCGTTGAATACCGACTCACTCCCTTCGCCAATAAAATACTTGGCGACAGCGCCACACGAACCCTAATGGTTATGGGCGGCACACTGGTACTTCTGTTAATTGCCTGCGCCAATGTTACCAACCTGATTCTTTCTCGCGCAGCCAAACAACAACGCAATATGGCGATACAGGTCGCGTTGGGCGCACACAAAAAACATATCTTTTTGGCCCTGCTATGTGAAATCGGCCTACTAATGTTAGGGGCTGCATTACTTTCTCTACTTTTAGCCCTGGGATCGACGGAAGTACTAAGGGTGATGGCTACGGAACAAATTCCTCGCATTCAAGAGCTCACCTTAAACTGGCAGACACTGGTTTTTGCACTGTTGTGTGCCTCACTGCTCGCCCTGTTCTTCTCAGCCATAGTCAGTCGCCAGGTTAATTACCGCGCACTGAATCAAATGCTGCAGAGCAGCGGCAAAGGCTCCGGTGTACAAATTTCACCACTGATCCGCAAAGTCCTCATCAGCAGCCAAGTGGCGATGACTAGCTTACTTATCGTCGCCAGCTTGCAGATTTTCCTGCAAGCTAACCGACTGATTAACCAGCCCTTTGGCTTCCCCTTGGACAACGTTCAAGTGATGACTCTAAATATCGGCAATCTTAGGAGCGCCCCCACTACCGAACGAGAGAGTTACCTGAAGGCCATCAGGCAGAGATTGCTGGAGCACCCTAAAGTACAAAATGCCAGCCTGAGCTTAAACACTCCTATCTCTATCAGCCGGCCACTCTGGACCACATCCCTGAGTCATGATGCTAGCCGACAAAACCCGGTGATGGCCAAGACCACAGTAGTCGACGAAAACTACCTTTCCATTTTGCGTATGCCACTGGTAGCTGGCCGCCATATCAATGCGGCTGAGTTTTCCGATAACAATCGCATGATGCTCGTTAACGAAACCCTGGCCCAGCAGCTGGAACCCGATGGAGAAGTATTAGGCAAGCGCTACTACTGGCGAGGTGATTTGCCCTACCAAGTGGTCGGTGTAGTGCGTAACGCAAGCCTGCCAGGCAAAAAGGAACCCGCCCGCTTATTTGTGCGCGGTATCAACGTGAGCTATCCCCTACTGGTACTCAGACATAAGCCTCACCAACCACTCAGCACCACAGAGATCAATCGGGAATTTGCCGAAGTAAACAGGCAGTACAAAGTTGCCGAGCTATTCTCCCTGGAGCAGGCGCGAGACCTACTCCTAAGCAATGACCGAGTCTCAGTTTGGGTAACCACCGCCCTAACATTACTGGCACTCAGCCTCGCTGCCATCGGTATCTTTGGAGTGCTCAGTTACAGTGTACAACTGCGGCGTACCGAGCTTGGCGTGCGCATGGCAATCGGCGCCCGCCCAGCGACGATTTTCTATCACACGCTGATCGATAGCTTGACTCCCGTAATTATCGGTATCGCTGTAGCAACTTTGGTAGTGGTCCCACTAGCACTTTGGCTTGAGCAAAGCGAGTTCAGCATTGAAACCAGCCTCTGGGGCTGGCTGCTGCCACCACTGTTTATTATCGGCCTGACGGCCTCGGTTACCCTGCTTTCTGTATGGAAAATAATCAACAAGCCCGCGG
Source organism: Microbulbifer mixtoriginis (SeqCode) (assembly GCF_052467705.1). Lineage (NCBI taxonomy): Bacteria > Pseudomonadati > Pseudomonadota > Gammaproteobacteria > Cellvibrionales > Microbulbiferaceae > Microbulbifer > Microbulbifer mixtoriginis (SeqCode). The sequence continues at coordinate 2,518,377 of NZ_CP174322.1, read as the reverse complement.
TTTACGCATTGCAAGGAACAGGATAAATACTTTCCATCTGATAGCCGCTGCTTGAGGTTGCGCGCTCATCATGCAATCTTTACAGCAAGTACAACAATAAGAAATGGAGCAGCCAATGCAACCTCAGCAATGGTTATCAAACGGAAAGATATTTGATTATCAAGACCACCAACTCTTCTATGTCGATAGCAACCCAAGCTGTCGGCATAAACCAGTACTGCTTTTGATCCACGGTTTTCCAACCAGTAGTTATGACTGGCAAAAGGTATGGACCCAACTGACAGAGCACTATCGCTGCATTGCTATGGATATGCTGGGCTTTGGCTATTCAGACAAACCCAAACAGCATAACTACAGTATCCACCAGCAAGCTGATTTACATGAAGCTCTTCTTCAACATTTAAACATCAACAAGGTCCACCTGTTGGCGCATGATTATGGGGATTCCGTAGCACAGGAGTTACTCGCCAGAGCCAACAACGGCGGCACTACAGGGTATATCTCGGTGTGCCTGCTGAATGGCGGCCTATTCCCAGAAACTCATCAAGCTCGCCTCGTGCAGAAACTCCTGCTTTCTCCTATTGGCTCTCTAATCAATAAACTAATGCGCTACCAGCAGTTTTGCCGCAGCTTCAGTGCCATTTTCGGACCAGAGACAAAACCCTCCGACAGAGAATTGCGAGACTTGTGGCAAATTCTCCAATATAAGAATGGCAACCGGCTCCTCTATAAACTAATCACCTACATGTACGACAGGCGCAAACATCGTCAGCGTTGGATCGACGCGCTAAACCAATACCCTGGCCCCCTACTGCTAATCAATGGCTCATTGGACCCAGTTTCAGGGAAGCATATGGTGGATCGATTTCGTCAATTGATAGATCGGGCAGCAGACATTATTGAGCTGGGAAAGATTGGGCACTATCCGCATTGGGAGGCGCCTGATCATGTGGTAAGTGCGTACTTAAATTTCGTAGAGGCGGAGAAAAAAGAGCATTTAATGCTTTCTTGAATATCCTAGATAGTTCTCTATTGCGATCATGATGGCAAGAAGCTGGGTGTCAAAATCCCAGTCTAATTCCAAGCATCCCCAATAATAAGGCGTATTTTTAGTTTCATCAAAATGTAGTACTTTCTTCTTTTCAAGGCATGTCCCATGCAATCATAGTAAGAACCATACCAAGCAACATTAAGAAATGTATCATGATCTACTCAACCACTGAAACCGTACCAGGATATGAAATTAAAGAGATACTCGGAGTGGTTACCGGTAACGTTGTTCAATCCAAGCATATTGGTCGTGATGTTATGGCGGGCTTAAAGAGTATCGTTGGCGGTGAGATAAGAGGCTATACAGAAATGCTATCCGAAGCCAGAAATAAGGCCCTTCAACGGTTGATTGATAGTGCCCAGCAGAAAGGAGCCGATGCCGTAGTAGGTATCCGATTTTCAACAAGTGCCATTATGGAAGGGTCTTGTGAAATGATGGTCTTTGGGACTGCCGTCAAACTAAGGAAGTGATGCCCCCTAACCTACAATTAGTGCCTATTTTGAAAGATTCCGTAAAATATAGCTTTTACTGCTAGTTAGCTTCAATTCAGGGATACGAGGTTCCGAAATTAAATTCAATGGAGCCTCTAATTTACAGCCCAATATCTGGCGATAGGATTCACTAGTGGCAACTAGGCCAAGGCCTCTACGTCAGATCTAATTTTTTCAGACATCAATGATCTATATAACCAATAACTTACAGAAAGATCGCTCATGATACGCACAATTAAATATCTTTTTCTTTCCTTCCAATTAGTATTAACACCTGTGGTAATAGCAATAACCATTCGCGATGATGTGAGTGACTCAAGATACCGTATCGATGCCTCTGAACTCCCCGCACTTGTAGATTTACCGGAAGAAGGACACGGTGTACTTATCTCCCCAGAGTGGATTGCGACAGCTGCGCATGCCGTTACTTGGCAACACTGTATTGAAGAGGTCACCATTAAAGGCACTTCCAGAAGGATCGATAAGCTGGTGATACACCCCGGCTACAAGAAGATACCTCAAAGGATGATTGATGAGGCACTAGAAACGGGAGATGCCAGTGAAATTGAAGCATTATTGGCCACATCCGATGATATTGCCTTAATTAAACTCTCTCAGCCTATCATTGATGTTAATCCGGTAGGAATTTACCGTGAAAGTGACGAGCAAGGAAAAATAGTAAAGCTGATCGGAAAAGGAGCAACGGGTACAGCTGACCTCGGCCATGACCCCAAAGGCCCCAATCGAACAGAACTCCGCAGAGCATTTAACATAATCTCATCAACTCAAAATCGTTGGCTTGGCTATGACTTTGATCAGGCCCCGAATGCGTTACCACTTGAAGGTATGTCTACAAATGGCGACAGTGGCGGCCCAGTACTAATTGAAATTGATGGCCAGTGGTTACTCGCAGGACTCACATCCTGGAAGCAAGCGGAAAACGTTGATATACGAACCTTCCGCCCTGGCACCTATGGCCAGACTTCCTATTCCATTCGCTTAAGTCATTATGCAAGCTGGATTGACTCAATGATTTCTAATCACTCATCTATTCAGCAATCTGTCAAAGCAGAATCTGATAGCTCATTAACTAACCAATAATCCGTTATTCTCCAAACACTACAGCAAGCAATACCTGAGAAAATATTATGTATAAATTTATACTTTTAATCCTGTTAACTTTTTTAACTTCATATGTATATGCCAATTCCGCTGAGGAAAACACCAAAATACGCAGAGCCGTACTCGATTACATTGAGTCACAACAAAAAGTTGAACCAAGCCTAATGGAAAGAGGTTTAGATACGAAACTAGCCAAGCGAACCTACTGGAAATCCAAGGACGGCTCAGAATTCATCATGGAGACAGACTATGAAACCATGGTTTGGTTGGCCGAAAACTACAATAAGGAAGGCGATAAATTTACAGAGTCCCCCAGGGTTGATATCAACATACTTGATATTGATAACCGTGTAGCCTCGGTAAAGCTTACAGTCGATGATTGGATTGATTATATGCACTTATATAAGAATGAAAAAAATGACTGGAAGATTATTAACGTTCTCTGGCAGTATCACGATACAAAGCGGCACGTTAATATGAAATGAATTAGTATCCTGATCTGTAGTTCTCTGCCTAAGCATTATTTATGTTGGGTTTCGGTCTGGCATTCAGTATAGTCTTTGAAGTGTGCCAAGCTTGAGCCTGTGCCCACACACAAAACAAAAAGGAGCACCAAATTGAAGAGGATCACCGTCGCCCTACTATTCTTACTAGCAGCCATTGCCTGCTATGTATTTGGTGTGCCTGTTGGCGGGGCCTTTTTTCTCGCTTTGGGTGTTGTTTTTGAGGGGATCTTTTGGATAAAACTATTCAAACGCAAGAGAAAGTCAGCCTAATAATTAGTATCTTGTTATTTCTACCTAGGCAAAGACGTGTTGGCAGTTTAATCGAGCCTAAGAAACCCTACTTGCGCGACTTCATTTAGCAATAACGAACCATATTCTCCTATTGCCGATATCTCCTTGGCTCCTTATCCCACCTTCGCTAATACTCATTACCAAGCTCAATACCCTTACTAACTCACATTGAGCAATACGAAAGCTTGAGACAACGTTCAAGACCAACTAAATTGTCCGCCACTTTCTTTACCAACTAGGAAATATCCATGTTCCCTCACCGCTTACCGCGTTGGATTGCGGTCATTCTTCTCTGTCTTGTTGCTATAGCCTGCACGCCTGAGAAGCCAGAAAAGCTGAGCGAGCCCTCTACTGAAAAGGCATCTACCCATGGGGCACTCAAAAGCGGTGATGAAAATTCAAAGGAAGAAACACCCCCATTAGTCTCTGCCCCAAAGGCTAGTGTTAAAAAGGCTAGTAGTGAGACTGGATCAACAACTTCCGATACCAACCCCCTAAGCAAGTCCAATGAAGAAGCTCCTTCGCAGGCTGCTACTTCCAACAACGACACGATGCCGCTGGTTGCGGATTCAACGGAAAGTGCTCTTACGGTGCTCCATATCGGCGAGCGGGTCTACAAAGATGCGCGAGCTATTGCGGTGATCTTTTCTGAGCCACTGCTGGGGAATGCCCATTTTGGTTCCTACCTAACCCTCACCCAGGAAAATGGTGAAGATGTCGATGGGGGCTGGGTTTTATCTGACAACCAAAAGATCCTTTACTTCACCAACATCGAGCCGAATACACGCTACAGTGTAGCGATACACCCCGGCCTGCCCAGTAAGGATGGATTCGAGTTACGAAAGTTAAAGAAGGAAACAGTTCACACCCGGCGTATCGAACCCAGTATCAGCTTCTCCAGTAACGGCAGTATATTTCCAGTTACGGTAACACCTGGCTTACCAGTGGCTGCCGTCAGCATTGAAGCAGTGCAAATCCATTTTCACAGAGTGAAGCCTGAACACTATTCCGACTTCTTTAGCCTGGTCAACAATCAGTCCCTGAGGTACTACTACCAGCTAAGAGCACTGAACAATGTTGCCGAATTAATCTACAGTGCACATTTTGATCTTACCCAGGAAAAATATGTTCAACGGGATTTCGATCTCTCCATCGGCCATATTGAGCCTCTAAAGCAGCCAGGCATTTATGTTGCAGTCATGCAACCGGCCGGTGTGTACAACACCAACCTTTTCGATGTCACCCACTTTTCTATTTCCAACTTGGGTTTACATGCCCGTTACTACCCGGAAAGCGTTGACCTCTATGTTTCCTCTCTGGATGAGGGTCAAGCATTGAAAGGCATCCAGGTGGAGCTACTGGATAACAAAGGAGGACTGATCAAACAGCAGACGACCTCCAAAGAAGGGCATGTTCGTTTTCTGCTCAGCCAGGAGCAGGAGGACTCCCAGCGCTTCTTTGTTGCGCGAGACCCAGATACAGGCCATTTCTCTCTGTTAGATTTGCGCGAACCGGCGCTGGACCTATCGGACTTCAAGCTGGGCCAACGCCCTTCCAGGCCGATGGAGTTCTTTATGTACGGTCCCCGGGATTTGTACCGTCCCACAGAATCCATACAAGTTAGCGGCCTGCTACGCAATTACGACGGGCGCTATTTAAAAGACTTACCGATCAAGGCGGACTTGATTAAACCCGATAACACCAGTGCCCGTACTTTCACTTGGCACGCCAGCGCGCCGGGATACTACGAGAAGCTGCTTCCCCTACCTCAAAATGCTCCGACGGGTGACTGGCGCCTGGAAGTCGAATTGGCCGATGGACGCAAAGTGCGCTACCCATTCAAGGTGGAGGAGTTTCTACCGGAACGTATGAAGCTGGTATTACAGGATGGTGAAGAGCGCAGCCTGGTTCAGGGGCACGATAAAGCCTTGGAACTGGAAGTTGAAGGTAGCTATCTGTACGGTGCTCCGGCCGCCAACAACCGCTTGGAAACTCTGGTACAAGTCAGCCACTACCGGGAACCCTTCCCTCAATGGGAAGGGTTTTTGTTTGGGGACGCCACTGAGCGATTGCCCGCGCGCCAGTTTAATGCGTCCACCATTGAGCTGGATGCTGAAGGGCTTGGCAAATTACCGCTGCGATCCCGTTGGAATCACGCGAAGAGCCCGCTGAAAATTAATCTGGTTTCGAGCCTGTTCGAGTCCGGCGGCCGCCCCGTAACTCGGCAACATCCCGTTCTGGTTTGGCCCGAGCATCCACTAGTCGGCATTCGCCCTAACTTTGGCAAGGAGAATCCCTCGGCCAATAGCCGACCGGAATTCGAAATTGTTGTAGCCGATGCGCTAGGTGAACCGGTCACAGGCCGCAATCTCAGTGCGGTATTAATCTCAGAGGATCGCCAATATTTTTGGGAGTACTCCGCTAGCCAGGGTTGGCACTATGAATACTCCACTGCCGAGTTCGAATCTTTCAGCCGCCAACTGCAATTTAATGAAGAGACTCCCCTGAAACTCACGGTGCCTGTGGAATATGGCCACTACCGTTTGGAAATTACCGATACTAATAGCGGAGCCACCAGCAGCCTGCGCTTCCATGCTGGGCGCGACTGGTATTACTGGTGGCGTAAGGACCAAGTAGCGAAAGGCCAGGCGGCCCGCCCGGATACCGTGGCTTTATCTTTAGATAAACCCAAATACGCACCTGGAGATTTAGCACAGCTCACTATAGTGCCACCGGCAGACGGTGAAGCGCTGGTGTTGGTAGAGAGCGATCGATTGCTGTGGTCCGAGCGTGTATCGGTAGAGAAATCGGGCACCAAAGTTGAAATTCCCATTTCAGCAGACTGGGACAGTCACGATACTTATATTTCCGTAACCGCACTGCGCCCGGCCGATAAGAATGAGCGTATCGCCCCTAATCGCGCTTTCGGACTGGCTCATTTGCCACTGGACCGGGAAGCCCGACGCTTGCCTGTGCGCCTGGAAGCCCCGGCACGCGCCCTGCCCGGCTCAGAGATAGAAGCCACCGTAATCACGGACCTGGACTCCATCGGTAAAAATGGCGGCGCAGCCTGGACCACCTTGGCAGCGGTAGATGTGGGCGTGCTCAATATCACCCGCTTTGAAACACCAGATCCCTTTGAAGCCTTTTTCGGCCAGCGCCGCTACAGTGTTGATGTCCGCGATATCTATCACCGAATTATTGAGTCTGGTAATGGCAAGCTGTTGGAGCAACGTTTCGGTGGAGATGCTGAACTGGCGCGTGGTGGAGAAGAACCCAATTCCGATGTGCAGATCGTTTCGCTATTTTCCGGGCCAGTGGAATTCGATCAGCAAGGCAAAGCCAAAATTTCCCTTCAGCTGCCGGAATTCAATGGCAGCCTGCGCCTAATGGCGGTGTCATTCAGTAAAGAGGGGTTTGGCAGTACTGAAGGAGAACTGATAGTAGCCTCCCCATTAGTCACCCAAGCTGCCCTACCCCGTTTTATGTCTCCCGGAGATCGCAGCACACTGGCGCTTGACCTGAACAACCTGAGCGGCCGCACGCAAAAACTGACTGTGGAAATGCGGTCTGTGGGCGCTGTGGATATGGAAATGGGAGAGCGTCTGTTAGAGCTGGCCGATGGCGAGCGCAAGACTTTGCGCTTCCCCATTACCGCTAAAGAGGCCACTGGTGAAGCCGAATTCCAACTGAGAGTAAATGGTGCGTTAGATGAAGATAGCCAGGATATCACCATCGAACGCCAGTGGCGCCTGGGTGTTCGCCCAGCCTGGCCCGCCACCACGCATACCCAGCGCCGTCTTCTAGAGCAGGATGAGAGTTTCAGCCCGGATAAGGCTTTTCTGGATTCCCTGATGCCGGACACGGTACAAACATTAGTATCCCTGGATAGCCGCCCGCAATTGCAACTTCAGGACCACCTAGCAAATTTGCTTCGCTATCCCTATGGCTGCCTGGAGCAAACTTCCAGCCGTGTTTATCCACTGGTGATGGCAACGCCGCTACAGCAACAAAAATTGGGCATCGAACCCCTGGACGAAATCGAGCGTGCGAGACGTATTGATGCAGGTATCGAACGTATCTTCAGTATGCAAAAAAGCAACGGCGGTTTTGGCCTGTGGAGTGCGGAATCAGCAGAGAACCAATGGCTCACCGCTTATGTGGCCGACTTACTTCTGCGCGCACGTGATCAAGGTATTGTGTTCGATAACACACGCCTGGAGTCCACCCTCAAGCGTCTGCAGGAATATGCCCGCGAGCGCGGTAGCTTCTATCAACAGCGCTATAGTAGTGACCCTGACTTTTACGCTTATGCTGCCCGCTCCTATGCCGCCTATGTGCTATCCCGTGTGCAAAAAATCTCGCTCGGCCAATTGCGCAGCCTTTACGAAAGCGGTGCTGACTTAACCCGATCCCCTCTACCACAGTTACATATGGCAATTGCTCTCCAGGCCATGGGCGATAACACCCTGTCTCAAGAGGCCTTACAAAAAGCCCTTTCCATTGAGCGCAAGCGCCTTAGTTACTACGGCGATTATGGCTCTAACCTGCGCGATACTGCACAGATGATCTCCCTATTGCTGGAGCATAATTTGGCTACCGACAAAGCCGAAGAGATGCTGTTTGAAATGGTGAATCTGCTCCGTGAACGGGAGTACCTAAGCACGCAGGAACGAGGCAGTATATTTATGGCCGGCGTTCAGTTACAGCTTAATGGCGGTGAAAATTGGTCTGCTTTATTAAAAACCATTGATGGTTTACGGGAAGTGAATGATGATAATCCACACAATACTCTCTTCCGTGGTCGTGAAGCCGCAGAGGTATTTGAGGTAACCAGCCAAATAGAAAATCTCTTCGCTGCTATTACCATTAATGGTTACAGCAAACAGGCACCTACAGAGGTGATGGATAAGGGCGTTAAAATCACACGCAGCTACCACAAACTAGACGGTTCAACTGTGGCACCCACTCAAGTGCGTGAAGGTGAACTCTATCTGGTGCGCTTGCAAATCGACGCGGACCGACGCCTGCCCGATCTTCTCGCAGTAGACCTGCTACCCGCAGGGTTTGAGCTGGAAAACCAGAACCTCGCCGATAGTGTCAAAGTGAATGAGCTTAAATTCGACGGTAAGAGTATCGCCCAATGGCAGGACGACCAGGACAATATACAACACATGGAATTCCGCGATGATCGATTTGTGGCAGCCTTGGATCAATCTGAGTGGAAACCCACCAACCTCTTTTATATCGCCCGAGCAGTAACTCCCGGTCACTACCAGGTACCACCTCCCTTTGTGGAGGATATGTATAACCCTGAACGCTTTTCCATTGGCAAGAACCCAATGGCGCAAGTACAGGTAATCGGCAAGCATTGAAACTGTTAGCCACACTAATAGCTCGATGGAAAAACAGCAGCCGCATGTTTCGCGTGCTGCTGATCTCACCTTTCTTTCTTTTAGTCACATTGTTGGCCCTGGATACTATTTTCCCCCCACCTTTGCCTGAAACACATGGTTTTGCGCGGGTAGTGGCTGATCGCCATGGTAAGCCACTGCGTTTCTTCGCTGATAATCGCGGCGTGTGGCGTTACCCCATCACGCAAGATGAAGTAGCGCCACGATTTATCGAGGCACTACTCACCTATGAGGATCGCCATTTTTATCAGCACCCAGGTATCAATCCCTTTGCGCTCGTTCGGGCGGCCAGCCAATACCTTCGCAATGGACATGTGGTCTCCGGTGGCTCCACCCTGACCATGCAGGTAGCGCGCCTGCTAGATCCACATCACAGGACTTTAATCGGTAAGACCAAACAAATGTTGCGCGCCCTGCAATTGGAATGGCATTTCAGCAAGCAGGAAATTCTCGATCTCTACCTCAATCTGGCACCTTACGGCGGCAATATTGAAGGCGTGGAAGCCGCCAGCCGTTTATACCTGCGTAAATCCTCCGCTGATCTCACCCACGCCGAAGCGGCACTCCTGGCAGTATTACCCCAAGCGCCCAGTCGCTTGCGACCGGACAGGCACCCAAATCGAGCACAAAAAGCTCGGGATAAAGTTCTGACCCGGTTACAGGTCTACGGCGTTTGGAGCGCAAACGAGGTCGAGCGCGCGCAGCTAGAAAACGTTTATGCGGAGCGTCTGGAATTTCCACAGAATGCCCCTCATTTATCCCGCTGGCTGGTAGAAAGCATCGGTGATCAAGAGGTGATTAACACCACCATAGACGGCAATATTCAGCGTGGACTGGAGGACTATCTGCGCGATTATATGGAGAGTTATCCGCAGAAAACTTCTGCCGCCGTTATAGTACTGGAGAATTCCGACTTATCTGTACGCGCCTATGTGGGAGCCTCCCATTTCGGTGACAAACGTCGATATGGCTATGTAGATATGGCGAGAGCCACGCGCTCGCCCGGCTCTACTCTCAAACCATTTCTGTATGGACTGGCAATCGATGGAGACCTGATCCACAGCGCCTCCTTGCTCAGTGATGCACCGCGAATTTATGGAGATTACCGCCCAGAGAATTTCCATCGTGGTTTTTCCGGCCCGGTCAGTGCTACTGCCGCTTTGCAGCGCTCTCTCAATGTCCCAGCCGTGCAATTGCTGGAGTACTACGGCCCCGGCCGATTCGCAGCGACACTGGAAAATGCCGGCCTCTCACTACAATTTCCCAGCGGCGGCAAACCTAATCTAGCGATGATATTAGGTGGCGTAGGTGCCCGTCTGGACCAACTCACCGGACTTTATGCAGCCCTAGCGCGCGACGGGCTATCCGCAGCACCCCGCTATTTACCCGAAACTCCACTGCGAGAGCGGTACCTGATGTCTGCAGAGGCCGCCTGGATCACATTTGAGATGCTGGCTTCCAACAGTGGTGGCTCACGCCGCTGGCGCAATCTAGTAAGGCAAAGCAAAGCAGATATTGCCTGGAAAACAGGCACTAGTTACGGCTACCGCGATGCTTGGGCGATCGGTGTAACCCCCAGCTATACCGTAGGAATTTGGGTAGGCCGCCCAGACGGCACCCCCCTCCCCGGCTACTACGGCTCCATCAGTGCAACGCCATTGTTAAACGCAGTGATTTCATCTCTACCAGGTAACAAGCAGCAACGCCTGGCAAGACCCGAATCAATAATCCAAACAGAAATCTGCTGGCCGTTAGGGGGCCAGAAGTCGTTAACCGAAGATGAACTCTGCCACCAACAGCGCAATGCCTGGCTTATCCAGGGCCGGGCGCCCCGAACCCTCCCCCCAAAAGGAGAACCTTTACGTGCTGCACAAACTTACCACTTCTTTGCCAACCAACAGGGCTTGCGGGTAAAACCCAGCTGTATGGACTCCTCTGCTACAAAGAGAAGCCTTGCCCTGTGGCCAAAGGAGCTGGAGTCCTGGTTGCCCACCAACCAAACTCGGAACCAACAAATCCCACCGACAGCGCCCGAATGTAACGCCCCAACCGCAACTACGGGTACCCCACTGAAAATTGTCGGTGCCAGCAATGGTAACCGATACCTTCCTACCGGTAACAGCGCTCCTTTACCACGTATAAATCTCAGCGCGATAGGAGGACAAGGAAAACGCTACTGGTTTATCAACGGCGAACCCAAGAATGAAACATTGGGCACTCAAAATTTTGCACTCTCACCACAGAGTGGGCAGCATCAAATTGCAGTGTTGGATGAGAGCGGGAATGTGGATCGGATTGAAATATATGTAGGAATTAACGATTAAATTTAGCACTATCAATATGGACAGAGATAAAAGCTATCGCAGGGCTTGTGAGCTCCAAACTTCTGGGAAGCTTTCTCAAGCTCTCCAGCTTTATGCACAGTTAACGGCCTCATCTAATGACCCAAGATATTACATCGCTTATGGTATGTGCCTCCAAGAATTAAATCATTGGAAACAATCTATAGCGGTTTTAAAAAGAGCCATTGATCTAAAGCCCCACTACTGCCTACCAGATGCACAACTTTCTCTAGCGATAGCTTACCTTAAAGTCAATCAGAAAAAGGAAGCGATAAAGCTACTGAGTCTTTGTGCATCAAGGGCTCCTGAATACCCAAGTTATGAGTCAGTTCCAAACAAAGCCAAAGAGTTATTAAAAAATCATAAATAACAAACCAAAGTGATAGACGATTGAATAAGGTCCAACCCTATTTTTTCAGCCGGGATAAAATTTTATGACACAGTGAGGTCAAGTCCTGTTGCTCTTCAGCCGTTAATCTGACCTTGCAGGCCATATCTTCAAGTATATGAGAGGTTTTCTGCTTTAGGTCGCGCCCTTTTCGGGTGAGGACAATCACTTTTGCACGCTCGTCCACGCTGGACTTTTGCCTCTCGATAAACCCTTTAGCCTCTAGGCGTTTCAGAACTTGAGTCAAGGTGCCTGCATCCAGGTAAGTCTGATGGCTTAGCTCTTTGATGAAAACAGAGTCTTCATTCCAAAGGCTCATCATCACCAGAAACTGCGGGTAGGTAAGATCAAACTGATCAAGCTCCGGCCTATATTCACGCACCATAGAGTTCGCTGTCGAATATAAGGCAAAACACACCAACTCTTGGAGATTGAACTCTTTTGGAGTCATCTTGATTACTCACTGAACAGATCTATATATTATGCGCGCAAAGTACTTGACGGTAAACCCGAACTTAAACAACAATACTTTGCGCGCAAAATATTGTTGTTTAAGATGGAAGAGTACTGCTATGAATCAAGTGAATTTTTCTGGCATCACGTCTAGTCACTGGAAGAATATTGAAGCCAGGGAGGTTGCTCCCGGCATATTCGAGAGAAGTCTTTGGAGAGAGGAAGCAGGAAGCTGGGTGTCTGTCTTCGAGTTTCTACCTGGAGCCAGATACCCAGGTGTGGAAACACATGTTGACGGTGCAGAACAAATTTTTGTGATTTCAGGGATCTTTAATGATGGCAGAGACGATCATCCCGAGGGATCATTTATTCACAACCCCATTGGCTCAGCACATATTCCCCAGTCAGAAACAGGATGTACTGTCTTGTTGAAATTTCAGGCAGCTTAAAATTTTCCTACCGTCTTGGGGTCCTATTCCTGGCAAAGGGCGCCCAAGATGCAGTCATTTACAGCCGTCCCTTTATCCCCTTCTGCCAACTCAAATGTTTTAACAATTCTTTAGAGATTACACAGCTAATTTTTATAGGCTAAATTTTGCTTTCACCCTATTCATAACTCGAATTCCCAGGCATTACCTTGAAATTAGTACCCCCTTCAGCTATCTATGAGGCTAGTTATCAGCAATATATAGAAGAGTTGGGTGATGAAGAGCGCTATCCCTTTCCTATGGATTTTGATCATGCGGACTTCGAAGCTCTCATCCAAAAGCTCATTAACTTTGCACAGGGTAAAAACCTACCGGAAGGCTTTGTCCCAAGTTCTACACTATGGCTTGTTGATGAAACTAAAATCGTAGGCGTCACCAATATTCGCCACTACCTGAACGATAGAATTACCCACTGCGGTGGGCATATTGGTTTGGGGATCAGACCCAAGTATAGAGGCAAAGGGTACGGTAAACGCCTGATGGAGCTCTCGATCCAGTGGCTTCAGGAAATGAAAGCCGGGACAATTCACATTCACTGTCACAAAGACAACTCCGCCTCTGCCAATACAATTAAGGCATGTGGTGGATTATTGGATTCTGAGATCGAAGCAGATGGGAAAATTGTACAAAGATACGTTGTAAAGCTTGGCGATTAATTGCTACAGAAAATTCACGAACCTTAAGTTTAACCAATCAATACGCTAATCTCCCCCTAGAGGTAGCATCTAAAGTAGACTAAGTACTTGGTCAAGAATATCGAAGTATGAATGGAAAAATGAACCGATTTACTTATCAAAGCTTATTCTGTATCAGTCTCACACTCTCCAGCAATCTTGCAAGCGCGGAAATTTATCAGTGGGTCGATCAAAGCGGAAACGCCAGCTTCTCTGATAAAAAACCACCAGCCATAGCAGATGCCACCCTTAAAAAAACCGTTAAGAAAAAGCGAGAGCGTAGCAGAGTAGAAATTCAGCAGGTATTTGATAAACACAAAGGCCAGCTTTATCGTTTATACTTGAGTGCGCGCAAACAAGACCCTGACCTTGAAGGCGGCGCGGAATTTATTATCGATATTGAACCTAGTGGCGAAGTCGCCAATATCGCATTGGCCAGCTCCAGCCTCGATTCCAAGCCGTTTACCGATCAGTTAATGGCAAAGATTCAGGAATTTAACTTCGGTGCCAGCGACACACGAAGAACAACAATTCACTACCCGATTCATTTTTTACACACCCAATAACCGCCAATTGACTTTGTGCTCTAATCCACTTGTGATCAATTATCCCACTAGCGGAGATATGGATAATTGATCACAAGAACAGCCTACAGATTGCAAGCATAAATACTAAACTACGGTATGTAAGTTATGCTCAAAATTGGTTTTCAAATAACACTTCACCCAATGCTAACTGGCCACCACGTCCATTCGCTGCCTTGCTAGCCTTACCCACGACTATCATCATTCCGATCAGATAACCTTCTGGCAGGTTTATAAGCTCGGCCACTTTATTTGAGTCAAACCCAACCAGTGCGCCGGTGTCATAGCCCAGTGCTTTTGCCGCAAGCATCATGGTTTGCGCCGCTAAGCCACAACTCCTTATTGCTTCATCTCGCTGTAATTGGGGTTTATCTCTATAGAAATCAGTTAGCATCGGGACTAAAAGTTCCCTCGCCTCTCTGGGCGCATCAGCCCAATAGCGTTCTGGTCGATCTTTCCAAGCGTTTATATCTGCACAAAGAATAATCAGCTCAGACGCATCTTCCACTTGCTGTTGACCCCAGGCAGCATCCTTAAGTCTGCTGCGAAGCCTGGAATCTGTTACTCGCAGGAATCTCCAATGCTGAATGTTATAGGATGTTGGCGATAACATTGTGGCTTGGATAAGCTGGTTAAACTCACTTGATGTCATCTTTTCAGATACATCGTAATGCTTTACCGAACGGCGAGTTTCAACAGCAGTGAACAGGTCCATAATTTCCCTCTGACAATTAATCATCTTGTGAATGTCGATGAGAGAAAGCTTATTGGGTTTCTCCTGGCTTGATAATGGGCTCTTTTGTTAAAAGATTGTTGAGAAAAAGTTTACAAACTAACAATCCCAATAGGGAATGTCGCCACCAAAGTACTCAATGGCAAAGTCTATAAAGGCCCTTACTTTGGCAGGCATATACTGCCGCTCCGGAAATACGGCATAAATAGTCTTGGCCGGCATTTGATATTCTTCAAACAAAGGCACCAGGAGACCACTCTTGATATCCGCTCCTGCGACAAAAGTCGGCAGGCGGCCGATGCCAAGCCCCTGGAGAATGGCTTCCCGCAGCGCTTCACTGTTATTGACCTGGTAGTTACCCCTGACTTCTATGGTGTGCAGATGGTTATCCTGAATAAAATTCCACTCTTTTACATCCCTGGAATAAGTAAACATCAAACAATTGTGCTCTGTTAACTGCTCAAGCTCGATCGGTTTGCCGAACTCTTCCAAGTACGCGGGAGAGGCACAGAGCACGCTTTGCAGAGGCGCCAGCTTGCGGGCAATCAAACTGGTATCAGGCAGGTCACCACCACGGATAGCGATATCAAACCCCTCTCCAATCAGGTCTACCACCTTATCGTCCATCACCAGATCAATCGTGATTTTTGGATAGCGCTTGAGAAACACTGGGATAAGCGGTGCCAAATGCAACCTGCCAAAGGACATTGGGGCATTGATTCGCAAGCGCCCCTGAGGCTCACCTTGAAGCTGAGTCACTGCATCCTGAGCGTCCTGTGCGGCCTGATAAGCGATTCGGGCATGCTGAAAAAAATGCTCGCCCGCCTCTGTCAAGCTCAGCTTGCGGGTGGTGCGATGCAATAGTTTTACCCCAAGTTGCTCTTCCAGCTGACTGACCCGTTTACTAACTGCAGACTTGGATATCCCCAGCAACTTGGCGGCCGGGGAAAAGCCACCGGTTTCGGCCACTGTGACAAATACCGGTATGGCTGCAAAACTTTCCATAAACTACTGTTTCCTTTTTCTCAACAGTATGTATCTTAATTGATGGATTATCAGTTTATCAGAAACGAGTTACTCTGATCTCGCTTTTATTGAGGGAAGAGTCATGCGTGAACTTTCAAGGGGTATCAACCCTACAGCAACGGCAAGCAGCGGCACATCATTGTGGTGGGTTCACGGCTTGATGATAGCCTGCACATTACTTGTCGCTGGCTCATTTCCTGTTGGTGCGTTAATCGCCGATTCGTTACCGGCAGATTGCTTGATGATGATTCGGTTCTTAATTGCAACAGGGCTATTTGCACCCTTCATATTCTTAAAGCATGGATTTCAGCTTCCACACCCCAAAAAGCTACTGGGTTATGCGCTACTCAGCATCCCATTGGTTATCTTTTTCTGGTGTATGTTTGAAGCGCTCAAATACACCACAGCAGTAAATACCGGCGCCCTCTTTACAACCGTTCCTGCAATGACTGCCGTCTTTGCCTTGATCATCAATGGTGAGCGTAGCAGCGCCCGCAAAGTCATCGGTCTTACCCTTGGAACATTGGGTGCGGCCTGGATTGTATTTGAAGGGAGTATTACAACAGCGATAACGCTGGATCTAAATAGAGGGGATTGGATATTCACCTTAGGTGCTATATCGCTCAGCTTGTATAATCCACTGATCAAGAGAGTCCACTCAGGGGAGCCTACAGAGGTTATGACATTCTGGGTTATTCTATTTGGCGCCCTCTGGTTATTACTGCTTTCATTCCCAAGTTTAAGCCACATTGAATGGCGGAATATACCTGTCGAAACTTACGGAGGGCTATTCTACTTAGCCTTATTCACAACATTAATCAGTTTTTTCCTACTGCAATTTAGCACAATAAGAATCGGGGCGACCAAAGTTGCAGCATACAGCTTCTTGAATCCGGTATTTGTACTGGTATTGGCTACAGCATTGGAAATGACGAAATTCACTATCAACTTTATACCTGGAATAATCTTAGTATTTGCAGCCATGTTATTTATCCAGGCAGAAAAACCCAAGAAAAAATACTCCTGAACAACTCAAGAACAATAGAATCAAATTGCCATCAATAGAGGCAATATTTCTAGTCGACAGTCTTTTCTATTTCATAAATTGCATCAGAAATATCTTCCAACTTAGAGGACACTATTACCTGAGCATCATGTAGACCTTGATTATAAAACCCTGCCCCCATCTCCTTTGCAAGAAAATCAATAAAGAACTCCGCTTCAAAACTGCCAATCTCCAACTCAAATTCTTTAGACAAATAACCCCTAATCTTTTCGATTAGCTCTAACTTTCGCCTTTCTTCCAGTTCTATTGTCGACATCACCTATTTTCCATCAATACACAAATTTAGAACAAACACTCAGCCCCATATGAGAATAACATAAATGTTGAGACCCTTAATGAATCCCAAATGCATGACTCCAAGTAAACAACATGTACAGCGGCGCATATCTTTATAAGTAAACCGGACAATGTTAGATTCGAATCTATTCGGATTAACTAAAAAACGGGATCAAAATGAGACTCTTTAACTACTTCTTTGCCCTGCTTATATTGGGCAGTAGCTTTGGCTGCTCAGAATCAAGCAGTGATAGATCAACAACTTCATACAGTCCCAATGCCCATACCACCAGCAACAGGGTTGCAGATATCCGGTTCCCGGAACCTATCACAGCGGGCAATCGAGGTGGACAAGATCAGTATATTGCTTACGAACATTTCCTGACAGCTGAACTACCTGCTGAAGAAGTTGAACCTGTATTCCACAAACTCCAATTACTTTGCCAACAGGAGATGGAGAAAAAATGCACTATATTGCATTCTAGTCTCCGCAATGATGAAAGCCCTACGGAAGGATTCACCTTAGAATACACCCCACCGGAGTCGATAAAATCATTGATCTGGCATCAAAGCAAGGAGGAGTGATACAGCGGGAAACCAAAGCAGAAGATTTACAGGATGTCATTATCGACAGCCAAAAACGACTTGAAATGTTACTCCAGTATCAATCGAGACTTATAGAACTGGAACAAAAATCTGCGAGTGACATTGATACTCTAATAAAGGTTGCTGAAAAGTTAGCATCGGTACAATCTGATATCGAGTATTCACAAGGTAAAAAAGCTAAACTGCTCAAGCGAATTCAGATGGATGTGGTTGAAATTGAGTTACACTCAAAATCTTATACTTCTTTCTGGAGTCCCATATTAGACTCCCTATCTCATTTTGGTGAAAATTTGTCTGATGGGCTATCTGAAGCAATCACTGCAATCGCCTACCTTTTACCCTGGATGCTTATCGCCCTATTGGTATTTTATCTGATTCGCATAATTTGGCGTAAAACCAGAACCTAGCAGTTTACATAGCCCCAAGATACACGCATGTCTTGATATGGGCTAAAGTACTCGTGAGAAGTTTTGACTTCACTCACGAGCCATAAAAAAAGCCGGACCATCTAAATTGACCCGGCTTTTTACTATGGAGTAACAGTAGCTACTTAGAAGTTGTAGTTAAAGCGTACACCGTAGCTCATTGGAGTGGAGAATGGCCCAGATACGAGGCCATCACTTCCATCAGCGTAGTAGGGAACAATCTCATCAGTCAGGTTATTACCAAAGGCTTCAACGTTCCACTGATCGTCCGGGCTTACATACTTCACGGAAGCATTTACCATCCAGAAGGAATCACGACTGTCATCAAAAGCAGAAGTATCACCAGTGGGGAAGTCGTGCTTGTCAACATTCCAGTAGGTCAGATAAGACTCATCTTCCCAGTGGATGCCTATAAACGGAATAATTGCACCGCCGTGGACCAACTCAAAGGTGTGATCATAATTGATTGTGAAGCTGAATTCAGGTGATACAGGCAGCTCATTACCCTTCAAATTTCGGAAGAGCTCTTCATTAGTATTGTCATGAGCTAAACCGTAATCCGAAATTTCGAATAACGCTTGGTTATTGAAATTCCAGCGGTTCTGAAAATCAGAGGTGATTTCTGTTTGCATCCAGGTAGCAAAACCACTGATTCGGCCATTCGGATAGGGGGCCCAGTCAAACTCTAACTCTAGCCCCATAATCTCTGCGCTAGCAGCATTCTTAGTAAGGTAAATAACGACGGGCTCGGTCGTAATTTCACCTGCGTTCTCACCTTCTCGCTCTACCGCATAGTACGAGTATGCAGTATCAGGTGCAGCTAGCTGCATATCTTTATAGTCGGAGAAAAAGAAGGTACTAGCCAGATTTAGTCGACCATCCAAGAAGGTACCTTTTGCTCCTAGCTCCCAAGTAATGACCTTCTCCTCATCATAGCTAGTGTCAATTACCTGTTGAACAACCCGATTTCCCTCATCATCGTAGATGTACTCAGCCGTGTCCGGGTCTTGCTCATATTGGATGACAACATCACCCAAACCACCGGACTTAAATCCACTTGCAACATATGCATACAGCATGACTTCATCTGTCAGGTCATAATCGAGACCAATTCTAAAGTCGGATGAATCCCAGCTCTTGCTGACATCATTGTAAGTATCAATTGTATAAATTGAGCTGTCTGCAAAGTGGTTGGTAGAGAAGCTATTAAAGGTGCCCTGTAAATAGGCAGGGAAGCAGCCATACTCTTCATCTGATTCAGTGGACCAGTCTCGAGTGCAACTCAGGTTGTTACCACCTACATCACTCTTCTCATCTTCCGTATATCGACCACCAACAGTTAGGTGGAGGGTATCAGTAAGGTCATAGGTAGCCTGAGCAAATACTGCGCTGGCTTCTATAGTTCTATCTGGCTGCCTCCAGAATACGGCATTATCTAATGAGGCCAGGAAGTAACCTTTCAGATCAGTGGTCTCGTGGAAATAAAACAAACCTGTAATCCACTGTAGGGGACCATCACCTGTAGATTGCAACTGCAATTCATGGGAGTAAGAGACATTTTCTGAGTCCGTAATACTCATACTCATATCCCAGGTATTGCGGCCAGCATCAATATCAATCAGGTTGCTTCGCTCCTGGACGGCATACCCGGTGTTATACACAAACGCCATGGTATCGCTGAAATCCCAGCGGAAGTTAGAGCGGAATGAAGTCATGGTGAGATCAAGCTCACCCGGTACATTCACAGCAACTGTGTACTCGTCAGCTCCGGATCCGTAGTAGGTTTCACAATTTACACCATCTTCTCGCTGCTCAGCCTTTTCACAGTCAATAGTGTTGATGCCGCCTGCACTACTATCTTGATAGTGTTCCGCTACGGCATACCAAGAAATATCGTCAGTTGGTTCCCATAACGCACCTATACGTACCGCCTGCTGATCAACATTCCCATAAAAATCATCACCATCAGCTCTAACTAGCTGATGGTCCGTAGCTCCTTCAGCATTATTCGCTTGAATGAAGGTTTTTGAAGCGTCACCAGATAAAACGCTCGCACCTACAGAGTCAGCATCAATATAGCGATTATCCCACTGGTTAACGTCATAAAACCCGGTAAGGTAGGAATCCCGTGTCTCATCCATAAAGGACGCACGAAGAGCAAAGGTATCTGAAACCGGAATATTGATAACGCCTTTGACCAGCTCTTGATTCCAGCGACCAAGCTCAACGCCCACGGAACCTTCGAACTCATTAATTACCGGTCTTTTTGAAATTACATTAATGGCACCAACAGTAGAATTACGCCCGTAAAGAGTACCTTGAGGCCCACGCATGGCTTCTACCCTTTCAGAGTCAAACATCATTGCCATTGCAGACTGGGGGCGCGAAGAATAAATACCGTCGAAGTGTAAGCCAACAGCTGGATCACCAAACTCAGTAGTATTGGTAGAGCGAACACCACGCATAGAAATCACTGGTGAAGACTGAGAAGCATCATAGCCGATATCCACATTGGGAATTGTACTGCCCAGATCTTTTACATTCTTAATACCCTGACGATCTAACTCTTCCTGGGTGAAAGCGGAAATGGCTACTGGAGTTTCCATCAGGTTGGTTTCGCGCTTCGTCGCAGTAACAGTGACTTCTTCCAACGCCCAGTCATCTTCTTGATTACTAGCTTCCTGTGCCCAGGCTGAGGCCACCGCTATATTGGCCATTGCAATCGCAAGGGTAAGTGGTTTTTTAATTGTCATTGATGTCTCTCCAATCTGCTGCAACAGGAAAGCCGGTTTGATTGTTATGCGTGGCTTACCTACGGGCCGTCGGCTGTACGTCGGCTAGGTTAAAATCTCAAAAAGGAGAGTTCTGTGAAACTGAGATACGATGGGGCGGATCGCGATTAGGATCAATCGGATCTCTAAATCAATCGAAAGGTGATTTAGTACCCTTTAAACCCTGCGGTTACCGCAGGGTACTAGTAGGTTTACCTAGGTAGGTGGCTCACTAGAGGTTAATTTTAAGCGGGTAACTCATTAATTTAACGGGGCGGATCAACCCGATCGGTTACTGAAGTATTTACCCGAAACCAGCCTGCAATGGAGTAGCGATCCCGATTAGCTGGTAGAACTTCGTGGGGAAACTCCTCACTTAAGAAAGTCACTACCGTTCCCATTAACGGCGTTACTTTGGTGCCGACCCTATCCTGCTCATCTTTGTAGAGCACAAGCTCACCAGCATCCGCAGTGCTCCAGCCTGGATTAAGATAGACGACCAATGAGAGCACCCGGTTCGCCTCTCCGCGAAATGCATCGTAGTGCCTTTTGTAGTAGTCCCCAGGCCGGTAATGGGCAAAATGACTTTCAAATGAGAAGAGCCCCAGAAAAAGATGCCTGTTGAGATAAACCTGAAGCTGGCCCGCCCAGCTGAGCCAATCTCTTCCTGTAGCAGATTCCCCGGTAATCCAACAAATTTCATCCGTTCGCACGAATTCATTCCGTAGGTAATCGTCACCTCGCCCGACCCCTGCATCAATAAATTTCTCTCCGTTCATTTCCTGCCGATAGGTAAAAAGCGCACTGGAGAGTGATTCGGGTAGTGCGGCATGGCGAATACTATAGCCCTGCTCGGTAAGATCCCTAGCGATGTGTGCAAATAGAGTTTCATCGATAGTGTTATCGCCACCGAGCGACATTAACGATTTGGCTGCTACCAAGTTTATTTCCTGCTAACAATAAGAGGCACGGCGATGTGTAATTTCGCCAAGAGCACTACCTAATAATCAAACTGTATTCTTATAGAAACAGCGTAAGACCCGAGTGAGATTGCGGCCGAGGATAAGCCAGGGGCTGGGATGGGTGGCTCGGGGTGCAGGGAAAGGTAGCCCAAAGCTGTATGAGAGTCTACGAAAATATTGTGTGAGCCGGCTAATAAAATAGAAACCCTTCAAGAGTACAAGCCGACCACTAAAAAGGGGCGTATCACGCCCCTAAAGATGTGATTATACCAAGACTAGAAACTATCGCCTGGCACTCGCACCCAGCCTTCCATCAGGATGCGCGCACTACGGCTCATAATGGCTTTGGTGGCAACCCACTGGCCATCAACCACTTTCGCATGGGCTCCAACCCGCAATATGCCTGAAGGATGGCCAAAGCAAATGGAGTTACGATCACCCCCACCGGCGGCAAGGTTGACCAGGGTGCCGGGAATAGCCGCTGCAGTTCCTATAGCCACGGCGGCTGTACCCATCATGGCGTGGTGCAGCTTACCCATGGAGAGGGCTCGCACAAGCAAATCAATATCTTGCGCCGCTACCTTTTTTCCACTGGAGGCAATGTAGTCCTGCGGCTTGCCGACAAAGGCGATCTTCGGCGTGTGCTGCCTAGCCGCGGCTTCCTCCACAGAGGAAATCAGGCCCATCTTCACCGCACCGTGGGCACGGATGGTCTCGAACATGGCGAGCGCCTTGCTATCGCCATTAATGGCATCCTGCAGCTCGGTGCCGGTATAGCCAATATCTTCCGCATTGACGAAGATCGTGGGGATACCGGCATTGATCATGGTCGCCTTGAGTACACCAATTCCTGGCACTTCGAGATCATCGACTGGGTTACCGGTGGGAAGCATGGCACCCTCGCCGTCCGAGGGGTCCATAAACTCAATTTCCACTTCGGCTGCCGGGAAAGTTACACCATCCAGCTCGAAATCTCCGGTTTCCTGCACTTCACCGTTGGTAATAGGTACATGGGCAATAATGGTTTGGCCAATATTGGCCTGCCAAATGCGCACTGTACAAATACCATTTTCTGGAATTCGCGCAGCATCCACAAAACCGCTATTAATCGCAAAAGCTCCAACAGCCGCAGTGAGATTACCGCAGTTACCACTCCAATCGACCATGGGCTTATCGATGGAAACCTGGCCAAACAGGTAGTTCACATCGTGATCGGGCTTATCACAGGCAGACAGGATCACTGTTTTGCTGGTGCTCGAAGTGGCTCCACCCATCCCATCGGTATGCTTTCCGTAAGGGTCCGGGCTGCCAATTACCCGCAACAGCAAATTATCACGGGCCTCTCCTGGAACCTGCGCAACTTCGGGTAGATCCTGTAAACGGAAGAAAACGCCCTTACTGGTGCCCCCGCGCATATAAGTCGCGGGGATTTTGACTTGAGGAGCAAATTTCAACATTTAAGCCGTCGCCTCTGCTTCGAGGAAGTCTTTCGCAAAGCGCTGCAAAACACCCCCAGCCTCATAAATGGAAACCTCTTCTGCAGTATCCAAGCGGCAGGTTACCGGAGCTTCAACTGTCTCACCGTTGGCGCGGTGGATCAGTAGAGTCAGCGTGGCATGGGGGGTACGCTCACCGATTACGTCGAAACTTTCAGTACCGTCGATACCCAGGGTTTCGCGAGTAGTTCCCGGCTTAAACTCTAGCGGCAACACGCCCATACCGATCAGGTTAGTGCGGTGAATACGTTCAAAGCCTTCGGCGGCAATCGCCTCCACGCCGGCCAGGCGTACACCTTTCGCAGCCCAATCACGGGAAGAGCCCTGCCCATAGTCGGCACCGGCAATGATAATCAGCGGCTGCTTGCGATCCATATAAGTCTCGATCGCCTCCCACATACGGGTAACCTGCCCTTCCGGCTCGACACGAGCCAGAGAGCCCTGGCGAATCTCGCCCTTATCATCGCGAACCATTTCGTTGAGCAGCTTCGGGTTAGCGAAAGTTGCACGCTGGGCAGTGAGGTGGTCACCACGGTGGGTTGCGTAGGAGTTAAAGTCCTCTTCCGGCAATCCCATCTTCGCCAGGTATTCACCGGCAGCACTGCTGGCCAGAATGGCATTGGAGGGAGACAAGTGGTCGGTAGTGATATTGTCACCCAGCACCGCCAGCGGGCGCATGCCCTTCAAGCTGCGCTCGCCTGCCAGGGCACCTTCCCAATAAGGTGGACGGCGAATATAGGTACTCATCGGGCGCCAGTCATAGAGTGCGTGACCCTGCTCTTCTGCGGCATCCCGCTCTTCGAACATGGGAATATACACATCGCGGAACTGCTGCGGCTTCACGCTCTGACGTACGATTGCATCGATCTCTTCGTCGCTGGGCCAGATATCTTTCAGGGTAATCGGGTTGCCATCGGCATCGTATCCCAGCGCATCTTTTTCGATATCAAAACGGATGGTGCCGGCAATAGCGTAGGCAACGACCAGCGGCGGTGAAGCCAGGAAAGCCTGCTTGGCATAGGGGTGGATACGACCATCGAAGTTGCGGTTTCCGGACAGGACCGCGGTGGCATACAGATCGCGGTCGATCACTTCCTGCTGGATTTTCGGGTCCAGGGCACCGCTCATGCCATTACAGGTGGTACAGGCGAAAGCCACTACGCCGAAACCCATCTGCTCAAGATCCGGTAGCAGGTCGGCCTCTTCCAGATACATTTTTACCGTTTTGGAGCCCGGCGCCAGGGAGGATTTCACCCAGGGCTTGCGGGTCAGGCCGAGCTTGTTCGCATTGCGGGCAATCAGGCCTGCGGCAATCATATTGCGCGGGTTACTGGTATTGGTGCAGCTGGTAATCGCCGCGATAATCACAGCACCATCGGGCATCTCACCAGCTTTCTCTTCCCAGGCCTTGGCGATACCGCGATTGGCCAGTTCCGAGGCCGGCAGCAGCGCGTGGGGGTTGGAGGGGCCAGCAAGGTTACGACCTACTGTATCCAGATCGAACTTCAGTACGCGCTCGTATTCGGCATCCTTCAAGGTATCGGACCAGAGGCCCGTTTCCTTGGCAAACTTCTCTACCAAAGCTACCTGCTCATCATCGCGGCCGGTGAGTTTGAGGTAGTCGATGGTTTGCTCATCGATAGAGAACATGGCCGCAGTAGCGCCATACTCCGGAGTCATATTGGAAATAGTAGCGCGATCCCCCAGGGTCAGGTTGGAAGCCCCTTCACCATAGAATTCCAGGTAGGCTCCGACCACACGCTCGCGGCGTAGGAATTCAGTGAGAGCCAATACCAAATCGGTACCGGTAATACCCGGCTGCAATTTTCCGGTGAGCTCCACTCCAACAATATTCGGCAGACGCATATAAGAGGCGCGGCCGAGCATCACACTCTCAGCTTCCAGACCGCCAACGCCCACAGAAATCACACCCAGAGCGTCTACCATCGGTGTGTGGCTATCAGTGCCGACACAGGTATCCGGGAAAGCTACGCCTTCGCGCACCTGCACCACCGGAGACATTTTCTCCAGATTGATCTGGTGCATGATGCCGTTACCGGGGGGAATCACATCGACGTTTTCAAATGCGGTTTTGGTCCAGTTGATAAAGTGGAAGCGATCTTCGTTGCGGCGTTCTTCTACCGCACGGTTTTTTTCAAAAGCATCCTTCTCAAAACCGGGATGCTCTACCGCGAGAGAGTGATCCACAATCAACTGGGTGGGAACAACTGGATTTACCTTGGCGGGATCACCGCCTTTATCGGCAATGGCATCGCGCAGACCGGCGAGGTCTACCAGTGCGGTTTGACCAAGAATATCGTGGCATACAACCCGGGCTGGAAACCATGGGAAGTCCAATTCGCGCTTGCGTTCGATAATCTGTTTCAGGGAGTCGGTCAGTTTTTCCGGCTCGCAGCGACGCACTAGGTTTTCCGCCAGAATACGTGAGGTATACGGCAGTTTGGCATAGGCTCCGGGCTGGATCGCGTCAACGGCGGCGCGGGTATCGAAATAATCGAGGTCGGTACCGGGCAGTGATTTGCGGTAATCAGTATTCATAGCAGGTAAATCAGTTCAGTCGAATCTTTTTAAAATCGTATCTCTTCCGAGAGCGGCTCCAGATTACCCCAAAAGGCAACCTGAAGCCGGCACACTGGGTGTGCCTCATTTCAATAGTGAAATGAAAATTAACCGCGCTCGGCGATAGGCGGTACTTCGCGCGGTTCGACACCTACATATTCAGCGCTCGGGCGAATAATGCGGTTGTCTGCACGCTGTTCAAATACGTGGGCAGCCCAGCCAGTAACACGCGACATTACAAAAATCGGCGTGAACAATTTGGTGGGAATTCCCATAAAGTGATAAGCGGATGCATGGAAAAAGTCGGCATTACAGAACAACTTTTTCTCGCGCCACATGACTTCTTCGCAGCGTACGGAAACCGGGTACAAGACCTTATCGCCCACATCTTCAGACAGTTTCTCAGACCAGGCTTTGATGATCTCGTTGCGCGGATCGGATTCGCGATAAATCGCGTGGCCGAAGCCCATGATTTTCTCTTTGCGCTCCAGCATACCCAGCAGTTCTTTCTCTGCTTCATCCGGGTTGGCAAAACGTTCGATCATTTCCATTGCCGCCTCGTTGGCGCCGCCATGCAACGGGCCACGCAGAGTGCCGATAGCACCGGTAATGCAGCTAAACAGATCAGACAGGGTAGAGGCACAAACACGCGCAGTGAAAGTGGACGCGTTAAACTCGTGCTCTGCGTAGAGGATCAGGGAAACATTCATCACCTGCTCATGCAGGGCATTGGGTTTCTCACCGCGCAGCATATGCAGGAAGTGGCCGCCGATGCTGTCATCGTCGGTATCCGTTTCAATGCGCACGTTGTCGTGGGTGAAACGATACCAGTAGCAAATGATGGAGGGAAAAGCAGCCAGTAAGCGGTTGGCTTTTTCCAGCTGCTGCGCGAAGGACTCTTCCCCTTCCAGGTTGCCCAGCATGGAGCATCCAGTACGCATTACGTCCATCGGATGGGCATCGGCAGGAATACGCTCCAGCACTTCTTTCAGTGCTTGCGGCAAACCGCGCATACCTTTTAATAAGGCCTTGTATTCCGCCAACTGGTCGCTGGTGGGCAGCTCTCCGTAGAAAATCAGGTAGGCAACTTCTTCAAACTCGCAGTGTTGGGCCAGGTCTTTGATATCGTAACCGCGGTAAGTGAGGCCAGAGCCGGATTTACCTACCGTGGACAACGCAGTTTTACCCGCTACCTGGCCACGCAAGCCGGCGCCACTCAATGCTTTTTCTGCCATCTTCCTTATCTCCCCTTTGTAGGCACAGTTTCTGTGTTCGTCCGAAAACCGCCATGCAAGCAACCTAACCCGGCATCTCACACGGTTTATAAAGTGAATTACTTCTTGAACAGCTCATCGAGCTTCTGCTCGAATACGTGATAATTGAGGTAGTCGTAAAGCTCCTCGCGGGTCTGCATGGTATCCACTACCGCTTTCTGGTCACCATTTTGCAGAATGCTGGTATACACATTCTCCGCCGCACGGTTCATAGCTCGGAACGCCGACAGCGGATACAGTACGATATCTGCGCCGGCTTCGCCCAACTCTTTGGCGTTATAGAGCTCGGTTTTACCAAATTCGGTGATATTCGCCAGAATCGGCACGTTCAGCGCGTCTTTAAATGCGCGATAGTGCTCCAACTTGGTGACAGCTTCCGCAAAAATACCGTCTGCACCAGCTTCGATACAGGCCTGAGCGCGTTCAACAGCGGCATCCAAACCTTCTTGGGCGAAGGCATCAGTGCGGGCCATGATAAAGAAGTCATCATCGGTGCGTGCATCCACGGCAGCTTTGATGCGATCCACCATCTCCTGCTTGGAAACAATCTCTTTATTCGGGCGGTGGCCACAGCGCTTCTGTGCCACCTGATCTTCGATATGCACTGCTGCGGCACCGGCGCGAATCATTTCTTTGACAGTACGGGCGATGTTAAAAGCGCCACCCCAGCCGGTATCGATATCCACCAGCAACGGCAGCTCACTGGCTGCAGTAATACGACGCACATCCTCTAGCACATTGTCTAGGCTGGTCATACCCAGATCCGGCAGGCCGTAGGAGGCATTGGCAACACCGGCACCGGAAAGGTAAATCGCCTTGTGGCCAATACGCTCGGCCATAATGGCGGAATAGGCGTTTATGGTGCCAACCACTTGAAGCGGTTGGTTCTCGGCAAGGGCGCTGCGGAAACGCGCGCCGGCGGAAGGCTTTTGGCTCATGCTCTACCTCAGTTTATTTTCAATATTCTGCCTGGAAGCACGGATATGTCGGCGCATCAACAGCTCCGCCAATTCACCATCCCCCGCTTCTATGGCTTCGATAATGTGGCTGTGTTCGCGAAAAGCGCGCTGTGCCCTGGGGCTGGCCATGCCCAGCTGGTAGCGATACATACGAACACGGTAATAAAGACGGTTGCACAGGGTGTCGATCAGTAGATCATTCTTCGAGGCCTGCACAATACGGAAATGGAAGTCGAAGTCTCCCTCCGGCTGAAAATACGCCTTACCGGCTTGCAGCTCTTCCTGCTGTTCGTGGCGCGACAACATCTGGCGCAGTTCCAACAGGTCTTCCTCGCTGCGCTGCTCGGCGGCAAGGCGGCAGGCCATGCCCTCCAAAGCTTCGCGCACTTCGTAGAGTTCCAGCAGACCACGCTCACTCAGCTCCACCACACGGGCACCTATGTTTACCCGGCGCTCCAGCAAACCCAGAGACTCCAAACGCATCAGGGCTTCACGCAAACTGCCGCGACTGGCATTGAAGCGGCGGGCCAATTCCGGCTCACTAATCTTGCTGCCTGCAGGTATGCGACCTTCCACAATTTCACCGCGCAAGGTCAAAAACAGGCGCTCAGCCAGGCTCTGATGTGGCTCCCGCAAGGGGCTGTTGGCTCCAGTGACACCCATATGACTTTAACATTGTCGACAATTCTTTGGGATTGCAGACCATAAATGAGTGCGACCTGGGCGTCAACTCGAATCCGCATGACTAATTGTTGACAATTAATGGCGTAAAATGACTTCTATCACGGTAGTAGTTTTGCCATCACTAAGTGGGCATAATAGCGCCCGCGCCAGATACGGCATGCCCTACCACCCTGGGCGCTCTATGCTTATCTGGGGTAGGGAAAAAATCCCGACGAACGAATTTTCCAAACCCCGGTACAGCACTCATTAACAAGGCTGCCAGCACCCAGGTTTCAGATAGAGTTATGCCGAAGAGTATTATCAGGCGATGGCTGCCAAGCCCCGAAGAAATCCGAGCCAAGAATGGGCTCAAGTTTCTGGGGACTCTTCTCCACGATCCCAACCTATTTCACCTGAACCGACACTCAGTTTCAGTCGCCTTTGCCGTTGGCGTGTTCACCAGCTTCCTACCCTTGCCAGGGCAGATGATTATTGCCGCACTGCTCGCTCTATGGCTGCGCTGCAATCTTCCACTGTCGATTATTTTGGTGTGGATCAGCAATCCGGTGACCATGCCGGCAATCTTCTATAGCACCTACAAACTGGGCGCATGGATTCTGGGCACGCCCCCGGTAGACTTTGATATCGAGCTCTCGTGGGAGTGGTTGACGGAAGAAGTAGGGAAAATCTGGATGCCGCTGTTTTTTGGCTCAGTGCTGGCGGGGGTTTTCTTTGCCACTGTTGCCTATTTTTCTATGCGCGCCCTATGGCGCTGGCATGTAGTAAAACGCTGGAAGCTACGTATTGAGCGCCGCTCTGCGGTCAGCAGCTAGCCTCACTTCCATAGCACTTGCCGACCCAACCCAAAGCCGCAGCGCCTGCTGCTATGGCCAGCAGTGCTGGCAGGGCATAATCGGTGACAGCCCCCAATGCCAGGGCTACAAAAGTCCCTAGCAAAAAAGATATGGATGCAGCCTTAACCCGACTTCCTGCGGCGGTTAAGGCCACCACCCAAACCACCACCAAGGCAGAGATCATGGCGCCCAGGCAGATCAACCATAGAGGTAAGACCTGCCAACCTGCGGCATAGCACACAGATCCTTCGCGCATACCATCCGGGCAGAAGGTCATTACCCGCCAGCTTTCAAATTTCAGGCTCGCCACAAGAACGAGGACCCAGGCAGTAAGTGCCGCCGGTAGCGGCAGCAGCTTGCGCAAAACATGTAAAGCCTTGCTCGGCACCAATCAAAACCGCCTATTCGTTTCGCAGCGCCGCGGCAGGCTGCACACGACTGGCCTGGAACGCAGGATAGAGCGTGGCCAGCAGACTGAGCAGGAAGCCCGCACCAACTACCAAAGCCACATCTGCCCAAGATAGTTCTGATGGCAGATAATCCACCGGATACACATCGGACTTAAGGAATTGAATGCCTAATGTGGATTCAAGGCCCGCCACCAGGTCGGTGACCGCCAGTGAAGCCAGGACCCCCAATACACCGCCAACGAGTGCGCCAACTAATCCCACTAACGCCCCCTGGCTGACAAAGGTGAGGAGAATCTGCCGTGTGCTAGCGCCCATTGTGCGCAGAATGGCGATATCCGAGTGCTTGTCGATTACCACCATCACCAAAGTCGAGACCACATTAAAAGCGGCAATGGCAATGATCAGCAGCACCAACAAACCCACCAGATTGCGGGACATCTGGATCGCTTGGTAGAGATTACCGTGGGTGCGACTCCAATCAGTTCCGTAATAGCCATCGCGAGGCAGGTCTTTCAACAGCCGCCGCATAATCCAGTTGGCTTCCAGCATTTCGGTCACACGTAACTGGATGCCTGCGCCACCCTTTTGGCCAGCTAGGCCCTGGGCCTGCTCCCAGGAAACCAGGGCCAACGACTGATCCAGAACTGTCCCAGAATGAAAGACCTCCGCCACCTTGAAACCGGCCACACGTGCGGCGCGGCGGCTACCCGAGGCCGCATCGTTATTGGGCACTATCAAAGACAGGTAATCGCCCTGCTCCACCCCCAGTTTTTCTGCGATTCCGCGCCCGAGAATTACTCCTGGCTCGGAATCATCGAGCATGGCTGGAAAAGCATTGGGACTGAGGAAATCATTAATATTCGATACATTGACGATGGTGTCCGGATTTACCCCCTGCACCAGCAGTGGTGTAACCTCACTGCCACGACGAGCCAGTGCGTTCACCTGCCAAACTTCCGCCGCGGACTCCACCTCAGCATCCGCCGCCAATTGATCGCGCAGAGCAGGCCAATCCACCGCCACAGTGGCGTTATAGATAGTCGCGTGGGGCATGATGCCGAGAATACGCTCACGCAGCTCGCGATCGAAGCCATTCATTACCGACATCACCACGATCATCAAGGCAACGCCGAGAATCAGACCAATCATCGACAGGCCGGAAATAAATGACACCAGGCCTACGGAGTCATCGCTGCGGCGCTGGGCTCCGGCATAGCGCAGGCCAATAAAGGCTGGGAGTGGCTTAAACATGATCACCTTGGTGCCAATCACTGAGAAGCTCGCCATCCACTAGGTGCAAGCAGCGATCCAGGGCCGCGGCAAGGTCCGGGTCATGGGTGACAATCACAAAGCTGATACCCATCTCCTGATTGAGCCGGTCCATCAATTTGTGAATCTCCCCTGCCGTGGTTCTATCCAGGTTGCCGGTGGGCTCATCCATCAGCACACAGGCAGGGCGAGTCACCAGCGCCCTCGCAATCGCTACACGCTGGCGTTCTCCCCCGGAGAGCTGCGAAGGCTTATGATCAACCCTCTCACCCAGGCCTACCGCTTCCAGCATGGATTTGGCCTCGGTCCGGGCATTGGCCACACTGTGCTTACCGATCAGCAGTGGCATTGCCACATTTTCCAGGGCACTGAATTCATTGAGCAGGTGGTGAAACTGGTAGACAAAACCGAGACTGCTATTACGCAACCAGCCGCGCTCATTGGCATTGAGTGTCGCCAGGTTCTGACCGGCCACCCAAACCTCTCCACTACTCGGCGTATCCAACCCGCCGAGTAAGTTGAGCAAGGTGGATTTGCCGGAGCCCGAGGCCCCCACGATGGCAAGCTTCTCACCCCGCTCTACTTGCAACTCCACACCACGCAGAACCTCAAGATCTCTGCCGCCCTGGCGATAGCTCTTGCGCAGCTGGCGGCAGGCCAGGACAGCATCACCGGGAGCCGTTGCCGGCCTCGCCTTCTCAGTGTCTATTTCCACTCGACTATTCATCAATATTTGCCGCTTCCAAATTCTGAGAAATCACTTTAGATATTAATCGTATCTATATGATTTATATAACAATTATTCGTAACGCAAAGCTTCCGCTGGCTCGATTTGGGCCGCCCGCCATGCGGGCAGCAGTGTCGCTAATAAACTCATACAGATAGCGGCGGATAAGACTACCACTGCATCGCCAACACGAAACTCCGATGGCAAATAGCTCACGAAAAATACCCGCGGATCAAAAATCTTGGCGCCCAAAAGGTTTTCCATCCAGCTCACCATCTCGGTGAGATTGAGCGCGATTAGGATTCCCAGCAAGGCGCCAGTAAATGCGCCTATCAGCCCGATCGCACTGCCCTGGACAACGAACACTGCCATTATTTGGCGTGAAGTGAGCCCCAGGGTTCTGAGCACGGCGATATCGGAGCGCTTGTCCGCCACCATCAGCACCAGGGCCGAGACAATATTAAAAGCCGCTACGGCTACGATGATCATCAACATTAAAGTGACCACCGTCTTCTCCATCTTCACCGCCTGAAACAGGCTTCCCTGGGAATGGCTCCAATCCTCACCACTAAAACCCTCTCCGAGGGCCGCGGCGTAGGGCTCAACCCTACCGAGAGCATTATCCATATCGTCAAAACGCAGCTGTAATCCCTGCACCCTGCCGGACATGCGCATTAATCGGGCTGCATCCTCTACGTTCATCAGTGCCACATTTTGGTCCACCTGAGCGCCTACCGAGAAAACTCCGGCGACGGTAAAGCGTTTGGTGCGTGGGAAGATACCAGCGGGAGTTACCGCCACCTCGGGCAGGGTCAGAGTGACGGACTCGCCGGGCAGCACATTGAGCTGCTGGGCGAGAATACGGCCGAGCACTATTTGGTAACTGCGGGGCTGTAACTCATCCAGGCTGCCCATCACCATATGCTCGCCAACTTCAGAGACATCGCGTAGGGCCTTGGGATCTACACCTTGGAACTCGACCCCGTGGCTATCGCCGTAGGCGCTCAACAGGGCAAACCCTTTTACAAAGGGACTCACCGCCTCCACATGGGGCTGCTGTTCAAGCTTCTGAGCCACGCCCTGCCACTCTTGCAAGCCGCCTTCGCGCTCGATAAAGCCGTGGGGAACCACGCTCAATATTCGTGTTTTCAACTCACGATCGAAGCCGTTCATCACAGAAGTCACGACGATCAAGGCAAGAACGCCTAACGCCATGCCAATCAGGGAGAAGCCATTAATAAAGGAAATGAACTGCTGCCTGCGGCGGGCAGCCACATATCTCAGGCCAATAAAAAGGGGGACAGGTTTTAACATAGAGCCGATTTAAACGGAAAATAGTCAAGAAATCCAAGGATTTAGACAACTTCAGCGCTTGGGAAAAATTTTTAGCTTAGCCCGCAGGCGCTGCAGCTCTGCCTCGCTCCAATCCGGAGGCTCGGTCAGGGCAATCCAGGCGAGCGTGTATCCTGCTGCCGAATAGCGGTGTCCGAAATCCCGTGGTGTGACCCCTACATTAAAGTCCGCTAACAGCTGCAACATAGTGACAACAGGGAACCAGCGAAGGTCCGGAGACACATCGGGCCCTCTGGGGCGCTCCAGCCAGTCAGGTCTGCGAAACGCCCAGCGAAAGTCAAAAAAGACAATCGGATCACTAGCATGCTGCAGGAAGGCGATACGGAATCTACCCCAGGGCTTCTGCCCCAAATAACCACCGTACTGATTTCCAAAGCGCACCACCTCTCCCCCTTTAAACTGGGGGAGCCAAGCGGGGGTGCCGGGATCACGATTATCGGTAATCATTCTCCAGGACCGCATACTAAACGGAGGGCCAGCCCAAAGAGCACCATTAATGGGGCTATCAATCACATCGTAGAACTGAAAGGAGTCTTCAGAGAGCTTGGCTCCTAAACTTAGCCCGTATAGATAAAGTCTGGGGCGAGTGTTTACCGGTAGCTCCTCCCAGTAATCGTAAATCACCTTGAACAGTATGCGAGCGGATGTTCTGATCGACTGAGCATCTGTAAACAATACGATGGGGCCCGGTAAATACGAGTACTGTACGGCCACTGTAGCTACATCTCCTCGGTACAGAAATTCAAGAGAATTCACTGCCCCTGGGTCGATCCAGCCATCCCCAACCGGGGTTGCAATCAGCAAAATTTCTCGCTCAAACGCCTTTACGCGCTTCAACTCTTCAAGTGCCAATAGTGCACGCTGCTGTGGCGTGTCTGCTGAGTGCACTCCCACATAAACTCGAATGGGGTCCATGCCCTCCCCTGCAACCTCCCGAATATCCTCCGCAGATGGCCCAAGAGACAAAAATCGGCGCCCCTCATGTCCCAACCTATCCCAGGCAAGTAGCGAGTTCGCTCCACCTGACTTGCTGGGATCTTGCGGAGGCGGCAAGTTCGCAACAACAATCAGATCCAGCTTTTCATAGATAAGTGAGACTGCATAGAGGCCCGACTGCAACAACACTCCATTCAACACACTCCAATAAAGCAACAACGCGACAAGCAGCCCAGTAAGGGCTGCCACCCTTGGAGGGATGGTCTTTTCTAAACGGGCAGATACGCGCAAAACCACCCTGAGAAAGCCTTTACCTGCCCATCTAAAGAGCAGGAATACGCAGAGCGCAACAACACCAATCGTAATTGGGGCGACGCCAGAAATTGCCGGCATGCCCATCAATGAGCGCACTGAATTCTGCCACTCCGTCCCCTGCCTAAGAAAAACTAAAATAAGGCTGACACCCAAAATAATTATCAGCCCCCTCAGTATTTGTCGCTGCCGATGGTCTAGCGGGATATCGGGAACCCCCAAATACTTCCAAACATAGCGGACCAGCACAGACAGTGAATATCCAACGGTGAATGAAAAACCGGAAAGAATACCCTGCACATAGGCATTGCGAGGAATCAGAGAAGGAGTGAGGCTCAGAGCGAAGCATATCGCGCCCAACAGTAAACCTGAAATTGAGAAAGCGGTTAATTTTTGCATTCATGCCGCCGATAAGCTTGAGCCCCAGATCAAAATGGCTTGCGCCAACTTCTCACTGAACAGCCCCATGTAACCCAATAAACAGCCAGAAATGTTTTTGATCTTGAAAGAGTACCTTCTTACGGCAGACCGCACTCAACGCACTGGATAAGTTCTGAGCTTTTCCCGTAGGCGCTTTAACTCCTCGTCACTCCAGTCGGGCGGCTCGGTTAACGCCATCCAGGCGAGGACATACCCTTCAGGTGCATAGCGGTGCCCGAACCCCAGTGGCGCAATCCCCAAGTTTAGGTCTGCCAGTAGTTGCAGCATGGTCACTATAGGAAACCAGTAGAGGTCTGGAGAGACATCCGGCCCTCGTGGGCGCTCCAACCAATCCGGCATTTGAAACATCCAACGCAGATCAAAAAAGACTATTGGATCACTGGCGTGCTGCAAAAAGGCGATTCGAAAGCTTCCCCAGGGTTCCTGCCCTAAATAACCGCCATATTGATTACCAAAACGAACAACCTCTCCCCCCTTAAACTGCGGTAACCAGGCTGGGGTTCCGGGGTCGCGACTATCCGTGATGATGCGCCAGATGCCTGTGCCAAATGGCGGCCCTGCCCAGAGTACGCCATCGATAGGATCATCAATAATGTCATAAAAATCAAAGGAGGCTTCTGATAACTGAGCACCGAGACTCAAGCCAAAGAGGTACAGCCTTGGGCGAGTTTCAACTGGCAGTTCCTCCCAGTATTCGTAGATCACCTTAAACAAAGCCCTGGCGGAATCCAGCCCATATTGATTATCTGTTAATAATGCAATTGGGCTTGGCAAAAAGGAGTATTGGGTAGCAACGGTAGCCACATCCCCTCGATAAAGAAATTCCAGGGAGTTTATAGCCCCAGGATCTAACCAGCCTTCGCCAGTGGGTGTCGCAATTAGCAATATCTCTCTATCGAATGCATTGAGGCGCTTTAGTTCAGCAAGTGCCAGGAAGGCTCTTTGCAATGGAGTTTCTGCAGCCCGCAAACCCACAAAGACCCTTATCGGCTCTTTGCCTAACCCGGCAACCTCACGGATATCCTCCACAGAGGGGCCAAGGGTTAAAAAGCGACGCCCCTGATGCCCGACACTTTTCCAAGTTAATAGAGAGTCCGCACCGCCAACCTTGTTGGGGTCCTCAGGTGCCTTCAGCCCTTCTGCAATTGCCTGATCATGTTTTTCCCAAATGACCGAGACAATATGCACCCCTACCTTCAGGAGCACCCCATTTAGAATGCCCCAGTAAAGTGCCACTGCTACCAGCAACCCAATGAGCAAAGCCACCCTTTCAGGAATATGCACGGATAGATACTTGGTAACAGCATGAATGACTCGGCGAAACCCTTTACCCATCACCCAGAATGAGAGAAAGACCAGCAGGGCCACGGACCCCACGGTAAAGGGCCCGATCCCGGTAACCGGCTGCATACCCATCAAGGCCCGCACCGAGTTCTGCCAGTGCGCCCCCTGCCAAAGAAAAATAATGATCAGACATATGCAGGCAACCAGCGCTAAGCGTTTAAGCACTCTGCGCACCCCAGGACCGAGAGGAATGTCGGGAAGCTCAAAGTAATTCCACAGCCAGTGCATAAACAAGCCGATCACATAGCCAAAAGTAAAGGAGGTTCCGGCGAGAACACCTTGCATGAGGGCAGTGCGTGGAATCAGAGAGGGCGTAAGAGAGAGAGCAAAGAGAATA
The DNA here is from genome assembly GCF_052467705.1 of Microbulbifer mixtoriginis (SeqCode). Taxonomy (NCBI): domain Bacteria; kingdom Pseudomonadati; phylum Pseudomonadota; class Gammaproteobacteria; order Cellvibrionales; family Microbulbiferaceae; genus Microbulbifer; species Microbulbifer mixtoriginis (SeqCode). The sequence goes on along the minus strand of NZ_CP174322.1, from coordinate 2,481,753 downwards.
GCGCCAAGCAATAGCCCCAGAACTGAGAAGGTTTTTGAGAGTCGCATCCATGCCCGCCCACAGGACTAAGCCCAATGGTCAGCCTAGCACACACATACCCTCCTTCCCCGGACCTTTTTCCCCTACAAGGCGCCTTCTTCGGTATAAAAACGTGAAGAAGTCCAAGTGTTTTGGCATTTTTTCTGTTTTAATGGCCCGGCGTATTCGAACACCTAAATCGGAGAACAATAAATGTTCAGCAGAAATCGCAACGGAGTGGCCCAGATCGCTGGTACCGTGGCACTTCTTTTGGCATTTGGCGCCCAGGCAAAAACCCTGGAGATTCCTGTGGGCTCCCAGGGCGCAGAGCTGTCCTTTGGTGAAGCTCGCGGCATGAAGAAAAACGATATCAGCACGCGCCTTGGTGAGCCCCTCAGTATTATGGGCCCCGTCGGCGAGCCCGCTATCACCCGCTGGGAATACAACGACTTCTATGTCTTCTTTGAGCGAGACACAGTACTGCACACGGTGAAGAAGCCGCGCGGCTAGGCCCGTGCGATTTTGGGGCAGGTATCGAATCCAGGCCCCACTCCCTCCTTCCCGCAAGCCGCCAAGTACTTTACCCACACAATCTTGATGCTTTTCAATGGCGCCACCCAAATAGGCCCGCTCTCCCGGCAAGCTTCCAAATTGCCAAGGGACTGGATTTCCCCTCAGCAACAGGTCAATATGCCCGCCGTAACTTCACCTTGGTGGCGTGGTCAGCTTTTAGGCAAGTCGGCAGAACACCACCTTCAGGACTAGCGAGAAACCGATAGAAAATGACAGTAAAAGTCGAATCCGTAGATAGCCTATTAAAATCCACCGGCCGTGAGGGCGAAGAAGTTCGCGTACAGGGCTGGATCAGAACCCGTCGCGACTCCAAAGCCGGTCTTTCTTTCCTGGCAGTACACGACGGCAGTTGCTTTGACCCTATTCAGGTCATTGCCGAGAATCATCTGCACAATTACCAATCTGAAGTACAGCGCCTGACCACAGGCTGTGCAGTGGATATTGTTGGAACCGTCAAGCCTTCAGAAGGCAAGGGCCAATCGATCGAGTTGTTAGCTTCTGAAGTTCAAGTGGTCGGCTGGGTAGAAGACCCGGACACCTACCCAATGTCCCCCAAACGCCACACCATGGAGCACCTGCGCGAACACGCGCATCTACGCGTCCGTACTAATGTCAGCGGCGCGGTGGCTCGAGTTCGCAACTGTATCGCTCAGGCGATTCATCGCTTCTACCACGAGAACGGCTTTAACTACGTACACACGCCCATTCTCACCGCCTCTGACTGTGAAGGCGCCGGAGAAATGTTCCGGGTTAGCACTCTGGATATGGAAAACCTGCCACGCAACGAGCAGGGCGCTATCGATTACAGCAAGGACTTTTTTGGCGAGGAGAGCTTCCTTACCGTATCTGGCCAGCTGAATGTTGAGAGCTACTGTCTGGCCCTATCCAAGGTTTACACCTTTGGCCCCACCTTCCGTGCGGAGAACTCCAACACCACTCGCCACCTAGCCGAGTTCTGGATGGTAGAGCCGGAAGTGGCTTTTGCCGATCTGGCCGATATCGCTGATCTATCTGAGCAAATGCTGAAGTACATCTTCAAAGCCGTACTGGAAGAACGTGCCGACGATATGGCCTTCTTCGCCCAGCGCATCGATAAAGAGGCCATCAGCCGCCTGGAGAACATCATCGAGAATGATTTCGCTCGCATCAACTACTCCGATGCCATCGAAATCCTGGAAAACTGTAAAGAGAAGTTCGAATTCCCCGTCTCTTGGGGTATAGACTTGGCCTCTGAGCACGAACGCTACCTGGCTGAGAAACACTTCAAGAAGCCAGTGATTGTTCTGAACTATCCGAAGGATATCAAAGCCTTCTATATGCGTATGAACGATGACGGTAAAACTGTAGCCGCCATGGATGTACTGGCACCGGGTATCGGAGAAATTATCGGCGGTGCCCAGCGTGAAGAACGCCTTGAGAAGCTCGACGAACGCATGGATGAAATGAACATCCCCAAAGATCACCTCGACTGGTATCGCGACCTGCGCCGCTACGGCACAGTGCCTCACGCAGGCTTTGGTCTGGGCTTCGATCGCATCGTGTCTTACGTAACTGGCATGGGTAACATCCGCGATGTTATCCCCTTCCCGCGCACACCAAAGAACATCTCGTTCTAATTAAAAAGCCCCGCTCTGCGGGGCTTTTTCTTTTTCAACCTGGGTTTAGCAAGGCCCTATCAGGCAATCTGGCCCGTTGCCGCCGCAATAATATCATCGCTAGCTTTTTCACTAATCATATACACCGGCACCACGATAAAGAAGCCCGGAATACGTGGAAATACCGAAGCATCCACCACTCGTAAATTATTGGTGCCATGTACCCGGAATTTACTATCCACTACTGCCATTGGATCACTGGCTGGCCCCATTTTATTGGAACAGGAAGCGTGGTGACCCCATGCCTGATTTTTAACAAACTGACCGATTTGCTCATCGGTCTGCACATCTCCACCGGGCAATAACTCCCTGGCAACCTGCTGGCCAACGATAGGGGCCGACATAATATCCCGGGATATTTTTACACCCTCCACTACGGCCTGTAAGTCTTTTTCATAATCACCACTACCCTCATCAAAATAGTGAAAATTAATCTCTGGGGTGTCCTGCGGATTGGCAGAGCGCAAAGTTACCCGCCCTGCCGTATTATTAGTATGACCTTTAAGTACGATCCAGGAGAAGCGATCTTTGTAATCCCTTAGCGCCTGAGAATAACCGGGGTAATAACCGTGGAAATCAGAGGGCGCTCCAAAAATAAACAAATCAGGATCTGGTAGGTCGGGGTGGGAGCGCTTCACCAAAGATAGTACTGGACCATTACCACTGTAGGGGCCTTTATTCAGCCAACCGTAGCGATATCGATTCAGGCAGGGGTCACCCTGCTCGCCCCAGGTACAATCCTTGAGAAGGGCCAAATCCTCAGTCATCTCACTAACAATGCCGACTTCGTAGCGATCCTGCAGGTTTTCACCTACACCCGGCAAGTCAACTATCTGATCAATTCCGTGCTGAAAAAGCTCTTGGCTTGGACCCACTCCGGATAATTTCAGCAGCTGAGGACTATTGAATGCCCCTCCCGAAAGAATCACCTCCCTACTCGCCCTCACCTGCCGCATAGTACCAATGGAGCCGGTATCATCGTGATAAGGGTCAGCCTTATAGAGGTTCGCCCCCTCCATAAACTCCACCCCAATAGCCGTTTTACCTTCAAACATCACCCTTGTTGCCAGCGCATTGGTGCGAATATGTAACAGGTTTGGATAGCGACTCTGGGTATCCAAAAGGTGCTCCCGTACGCTCTTGCGACGACTTCTGCTATCTGCAGCCATCGGGGCAATAAAAGGCCCCTCCTCTCCTGAGGCCACATCCCAGTGATTGATATCTAAGCGTAGGTTTCCAGAAATAATCTGTTCAAGGGCCCCCTCCAGTCCGTATTTCGCCAATGCTGCCTTGACGATTTTTAATATTGCCGGGTCTTCCAACAGCAAAGCCGGATTACCTCTATTAGTAGGAAGCCATCCATCAAAACCATGGCGAGAGGGATTCGAAAATATTGGACGGGAAACATATTGGCATCGCTCAAGCCGCTCAAAATATCGCCGCATATTGCTGCTGCCCCAAGAACTATCTCCTGTCGCTTGAGCAATACGGTCAAAGTCATTGTTATGGGGATAGACAGTAATCAGCGCATGGTGTGTCGTACAGCCCCCTATAGTACTAGCCCGCGGATATAAAACACCTTTACCTGGAATATACTTATCATCCAGCTGTTGTTGATTAAAATCCGCGTAATGCTTAATAAAGAAATCCCAGCTCAGCTTGCGGTCTTCTGACGCAAAAGGGTGCCAAGCGGGAATATTATGTATGTCATCACTAGGGTCATTGGCCCCCGCCTCAAGCACCAATACCGAAAAGCCCGCCTTTGCCAAGTTTGCCGCTAATGGACCCCCTCCCGCACCAGAACCAACAATTACGTAATCATAAATATCATAAAACTGATTTGAACTACCCGAAAATGCAGAGCCAAACCCAGAAGCAACAGCACCTGCGGCCAAGCCCATTTGAAGGGCGCGCTTGGTAAAAGTTCTTCGGTCAATGCCTGCTAGATGATTTTTTTTCTCCGGCGTTTTCTTCTTATCCATATTAGTTATTCGCTCTAATGTTTTAAAGGCTGCACGACGCACGCTAAGGGATGAAACAGATACATTCTAAAAAACCAATACTAATTATTTAACTCTAAAGCTTTTCAAGCCTATCTAGAACATATTTTTAAGCAACCAGTAAAATCTCGTTTTAAAACGAGCATCGCAAAATGTCAGCACAATGAGTTATAACAAACTAAGCCTTTTCGCCACCCAGAACTCCAATCCCAACCCCAAGAGAACCTTCTCCAACAACACCTCTATCAAAGCCATTATCCTCATAAACTGGAATTTTTGATTAACTTGCGGGTTGAACTCCCCCGGAGTTACAAAAGGCGACAAAATGTGAACTAGTGTGAACTTTACACTCGCCAATTATCGAATTTTATAAAATATAACAGTTAAACAATCGTACTTGTTGCGCCAAACACCAAGCCACAGTTATGATTCAAGTCAAGAAGCAAAAAAATTAAAAAAAACACTTCTGCTTTCAAAAAAGCAGAGAAGATAAAAAGCTTCTGAATTAGCAACTATCAACAGCTATTGACCAATGACCAAATTGGTTTTAAAAGGGAGAAAGAGATGTCCCTCAGAGAAATCTATATTGACTCCAATTCCTTACCAAAATTTGGTTATTCCAGAGAGGAGGATGTCAATATGCTGATATCTAATCTGGATACTACCTTTCTAAATAATATCAGCATCGTTATTGCAAACGGAAAAGGAATAAGAATCTTCGACCAAGAGAGCATTAATCAATCAACGCTCATCGGATGGGTCTGTCGCTTCCCTGCCGGAACAACCCCTCCAAACGGTCTAAGAATTACTGAACAAGGCCCTGGGCAATATTACATTTCCCCTGAAAGAAATATGACAGTAACACGTTTTATCGAACTTCTGAAAGAAATGTCTCTGAAAGCAATAACTCTTTTCAAAAGAGCCGATAAAGCCATTTAGTGCTATTAGACACAAACAAGCAAACCAATAACAATCGAAGGTCTTTATTGCCTACAGACTTACTAAATAATACTGTAAGCAAAAATTAAAAAAGGCTTTTCCCAGAAGATTTTATTTAATCCACTCTCTTTTAATTTACCTTAACTGTAAGTAATGCTAAAGAAGTGGCCACTTAAACATTCCTTTTGAAAATAACTACGGATTTAAATCAACATCAATTCGTTTTGCCTTAAAAAACCACCTTGAAAAGAACCCAATAGAAACAACCCCCTATATTGAAGGAGAATACGTTATGCCCAATCAAGTCCGGAGCCGCACTACTGCTACCAGTTGCAATGACATGCTCGCCGATCTGAGCACCGCTCTGGGAGTACCTCAAGCCAATATGCGTTGTATAGGTGTAATGATACAAGCAGGTAAAACCCTAACGTCATTTAGTAATTTTAAGAAGACCATAGGCGGTGGACATGTATCACCATTTGTTGTGGACGCCAACGGATTACAGAGCTGGGACGAAGTCTGCGACAGCAGCTGGCAAACCTGGGCACAAAACTCTGCCACTGGTGAAACCCATGGGACTGTAAATGATGTTATGTTCTACCCAAGCTCAGCAAATGACATCACTATCTATGTACACCCTGCTACAAATACCGAAGTAGCAACTGTTGTAAATAGAGCCCAACAGCTCTTGAACGCCACCAATCTTGTTTATAACCACAACCCAACTCTTACCTCCAGCTTTCCCACAAGTGGAGACTGCGTTACCAAGAGTGCCTGGGTAATGGGGGCCTTCTCCTATTCAAAACCTATGCAAGGTGCAGTAACTCCCTGGGGACAAGCGGTAATCTATGAAGCCTACACATCACCAGTTAACTTTATGAGCAAATGGGTCAAGATCAAAAACAAGGGCTGTAAGCTTGGAGTGATGAACTAATATCTGGCTATAAGATAAATTCTTTATCAAGGCACCTGCATCTATAACCCGGCGAAGAGTTAGGCGAGTTCTGTTCTCTTTTGCCGGGCCTCTAACTGACCACATCGAAGAGAAGTGTTCGATGCTATAGTTAGTCCAGACGCCCCCTAATAACCACTGCTTGAGGAATATCTAATGGTTTACCTCTTTATGCAGGCCTCAGTGAAAGATTTTGATAAATGGCAGGGAGTCCTTATAGACTTCATGCCAATTTTAAAGCGAATGGGCAGTACAAATACATCAGTGTATCAAGAAATAGGCAGCCCCAATAATGTGACCGTGATTCATGAATTCACCTCCAAGGAGAAAGCTGAAGCATTCGTGAACAGTAACGAGTTACATGACTCCCGAAAAGAGGCTGAAGTCATAGGTACACCTAAGATTTGGTATACCGAAATGCTATAAAAAGACTAGCTTCATATACACACCAAGGTACCCTCCACTACTTAGGTTTCACCTATTTACTATGAGCAGATGATCAAAGAGCTTACCTAAATTCAATGTCGTGATGCATTAGTGCATCTTCCACTGATCCTGATAAAGCCACCTTAAACCTTTTGCCAAGCCAATTGGAAAGGTTGAATAGTGATCAGCCCCGCTTACCACCTCATCATTGAGAGACATACCCTGATAATTTCGTGAACGCAAACGCCCAACAAAGGCCTTGTGACCGCCCACCATGTCATGATTCATCCTCCCGTTTTCTTTAGTCTCCAGAGCACCTGTTGCAAGGTAAATATTTGCACTTAATGATTTATTCCTTTTTGAATACGCCTCCTCAATATCAAAAATCATTTCATTTTTATACCAAAGCGATGGACTAGTGAGAATATAACTGGAAAACAGATCCGGCTTATTCAACAATACCCAGGCACCAAATGACCCCCCTAAAGACTGGCCAGCCAAGATTCTTTTTACTGGGTTTGCTCGATAATTTTTCTCTACAAACGGGATAACCTCTCCCTCAATAAACCTAAGATATTCTGGAGCACCGCCGGTCTTGTAGCGCCTCCAACTTTTATCAACCACCGGGGTAAGATCCCGTACTCGACTAAACTGTCCCAGCTCCCCTTGCGCAAAAGAGATACCGATTACAATCGCCTTATTCATACTTTTCAGATGTGTCACACCTGCAGCGACTTTGAAAGTATAAGGGCCATCATTTAGATAAAGGGTGGGATAAGTTTGATCACTCTGAGAATCATCATAATAGCCAGCAGGCGTTTTAATGTATAAATCATATTTTCGCCCTAATATTTTTGAATGAATTGTAAAAACCTCAGAATTATCTAGCTCAAAAGCTCCAGGCTTGGGAACAACAAGTTCTTCAGCCAGCGCAGGAACGGAACATAGGAATAACACGACTACAATATGTTTTAACTTATACACACCCTACTCCTCAGAGTTTACTTTTGCACCCTAAAAACCTTTGCCTACCCAAATAGCAATCAGATCATAAAAGCATCAATTACCACAGGTATATGAGAGACATGCGGCACAGAAGCGAAAATAAAAAATTACTTGGCAACAAGTAAGGAATTTAGATTTTTATATCCAACCGAGACCATTATCTCACTCAAAGGTAAATCTCAGTCCTCTGCTTTCCTACTCTCATTATTAATAAACGATCACTATCGAAACCAAACATGCAGTACAGCTAAGCTCAAGCTCTGCCATCCACGTAAGATAGAAAAAATGCTCTATCATTTATACTGGGCCCCTAGCTCAAACAAACAAATAAATAAATAAATAATTTTTCAGTTTTTAAGTGCCTTGTAGACCCTTAAGGTTTCATCTACCGCCTCAACAAATTCATAAAAGCGCTCCAAACTTTTTCCTGTTAAACGATCAGAAGTAGGAAGATCCAATCTAAGTGGATCTATTGCTTTACCATTTTTATGAATTTCATAATGTAAATGCCGCCCCTTAACCCTACCTGTAGCCCCAAGATAACCTATCACCTGCCCTTGCTTCACTTTCATACCGGCCTTGATACCCTTGGCATAACCTTTAAGGTGCGCATAAATAGTTTGAATGCCCGATTTATGGGCAATGCGAATATAATTTCCAAAGCTACCAAAGTAAGAGGCCCTTTCTATAGTGCCATCTCCAGCGGCAAGTATTGGTGTACCTGATGGAGCACCAAAATCAAGGCCATTATGCATTCTTGTATACCCCAATACTGGATGTTTACGTCTGCCGTAATATGATGATAGACGTGCATTCTTTAGCGGAGTCTTCATAAGGAAGCTTCTTGAGCTTTTTCCACTAGGGTCCAAGTAATCAACAACGCCTGACTCACGATCTTCATAGCGATAAAGGGAAACGGAATCACTTTCTAGAGAAATCTTAGCAACATGTATTGCATTGAAAACTTCATCACCCTCTATATCATCCCGCAAAGTACTATAAAAGATGGAAAAGCGATCACCTGAACGAATCTCACGCTGAAAATCTATCTCGTAACTTAAAATTTCATTCAGCTTAGTCAGTATCGCATTATTCAGACCAAGCTGTAGACCAGACTTATATAAGCTACCTGCAATCTCACCTTCAACATAATGTTTTTGCAAAGTTGTTGGGTTTTTCTTCTTGAAAACGATGAGTTTTTGACTAGATTTCTTAATCTCTAGACTCTCAGCAAATGCCAATTTCACCCCAATACTTTGAAACCGTGATTGCTCATCAAAAGTTAACTGAAAAACCTTCCCCACTGGTATTGCATTGACATCAAAGTGCTCAGATAAAAGCTGTATGACTCTATATGCATCCTTATGACCAACGGAGTTTTCAATAAGCAAGGATAACAAACCCTGATTTTTAGCAAGCGATACGGACTTTATTCGGTCATATTTATTGGTAACAAGGGATACACCACCCATTTCAGACTCATCAATTTGAGTATTTTCCACCCTCAAATAGAACCTATCCGTTTTTGCCGAATAAAATATAGACAGAACATCTTCATTAAGCTTAAAGATACTCTCTTTCTGATCAAAAGACTTTGCCTGAAGTACCTTTGGGTATAGCAGTACCATCATTAGAATATAAATCAATTTAAGAGTAATACTGCCAAAAGAAAACGGTATTCTTTCAGAATCAGCATTTCCAACTAGACACGCTTTCATATCTCAACCAAACCACAATGCAAGCAAATGTTCCGGATCAACTCTTTCACCTTGCTCAATCAACTCAAAATGAAGATGAGGACCTGTTACTTTCCCGGTAACACCAACTGTTCCAATCTTTTGTCCGGCTTTCACATTTTCACCAACCCTCACCTCCCGAGAATCTAAATGCGAGTAAAGTGTCTGTGTATTATCTCCATGATCAACTATAATTATCTTTCCGTAATTTCTATGTTTGTAGTGATCAGTTGAAACAACAACAATTCCACTAGTAACAGAAACTATTGGCGAACCCAGCGGAACTGCGAAATCCGTACCAAGGTGAGGTTTCCTTCTGAACTCCTCTAAACCTCCAAATTGACTGCTTATACGTGCACCTTCAACCGGGGCTATCCATGTTTCTTTTTTAGAGCTAGCGATTGAAAAGCTAGAATTTACAAAAACTCCAAAAAATATTAGAAATATGGTAAAAAATACAAGTGCTCCTCTAAAGATCCCTGAAACCAATCTATTAAGCTCAGAACTTTCACAAGCAGCCTCCCTGATATTCACCACTCTCTTTTTAAAAAAAGTTAACTGATTAGCCTCTTCAAATACTGAAAAGGCAGCAACACCCTTACAGCTGGTTTGCCCAGAGCACTGCTGTAATGTTCGTAGCATTGCCTGGGCATATACTCTTCCACTTCCTATTTCGGAGGATTTTAATACTTCTCGGTCGCAGGATAGCTCAATAGCCCATAACATTTGCTCTTTAGCCCACCTAACAAATGGAATGAACCATAAAAAACTCACCAAAACATGGGCAACCATGATAAGCAAAGGGTCTCGCCTTCTTATATGGGTTAATTCGTGCTCCATAATTAATTGTCTTTCCTTGGCATCCATCGACATTAGATAACTAGGCAAAACGAGCCTCAAGTTAAGCAAACCAAAAACGAAAGGTGAGCACTGGGCCTTTGTAATAATTAGTTTTACATTCTTTTTAGACAGGTAATCAGACTGTTTACTGGTTAGCAGATTACTGACAACTTGTCGCTTGAGGTCCACCTCATTAGCAATATCCAGCATTTTAACCAATCGACTATGCCTTCTAAACATTATTATCAGGCTCAGTAATACCCCACCAAGATACAAAATCATCCAGGAGCCCGTTAGAATGTCGATATAATTCAAAGTTAGTGTTTTATTCTCCAGCTGAGCACTTTCAATTACTGTATAATTAAAAGCCGCCTCTGGAGGCGTAAGATCATATCTAAACTCAGGTACCAAGCCCGTTGAAAAGAAACCCAAAAATTGCGCAAGAAAAAATGGCAGACTAATCACACATAAAACACACACCCAAAAGCTACGCCAGCTAGTAACACGCCTAGACTTAAAACTGGCCAGAGAGGTTATTGCTCTTACAGTGATATAAATGAAGCATGCCCAAATTACGGAAAATATGGATGTAACAAAAAGATTGGGCGTAAAGAATGACAACGAGGATAGTAATTCCTGCATATAATCTCACAGCCTCCCCGATTCAGTTTGCTTCAGGCCAGGCATTCAACATTTCCTGTAGCTCTTCCAGGTCTTGATCATTCATTAATTTACTGTTAGCAAACATAGCTATAGGAAGCGGACCATCCAGCTCAAGAACCCGTGAGGCGAAGTCTGTGGCATATTGTGCAAGTGTTTCGACCTTTTCAAGAGCTGCCTTATAGACTTGAATACCGTGTACTTCAGACTGAATCACAAAAGACTTATCCCGCATTCTATCCAATGTTTTCCTGGTGGATGAATAGGACCAGCAGAGTTCTGATTTCACCTCTTCATGCAATTCTCTTGCACTTAGTGGACTCTGCTTCCAGAGTGCCTTTAGCAAAGTAAGCTCTGAGGGGGAGGGTTTGGCTTCTCTCATTTATTTTCTTCTCGCGACGTTAATCGCATTTTCGCTACACCGAGGGCAAGTATGCGACAAGAGTCGCACGCCGTCAAATAATAGATGGCTCTACCGGTCTTCATCCCCCGATGATTTTTTGCTCAGCAATAAATGGTGGGAACTAAACCAAAATTGATAACAACCAAGTACGAAGATTCGTAAGCCGTCATCTAGTAATTAAGTGGAATTAGGCTAGAAAGAGTGGATAGTCTGGGAGGCCTAGCTATAAATCAAACATTAGCAAAAACGCACAGGAATTTTTGGATAAACCTTAGTTAACCACTTTGCCAGGGAGTCCGGATTCAAATTCAATCAGAAAACCGCTGCAGAACCTGCAGAGAGTGTATAGGTACTTATATTCATATTCTGCTTTCCAGCCACTCCAACGACAGCTTCACTGACAATCCAATGCATCTTCTTATCAAGCTGAATAGGTCAGCATGACTCATACCGAGACTGCTCACTACACTTCAATATGGGTTCAAGCGGTAAAAATAATAAAACTGGTCGAACGCCTAGACCCACCAAGCGCAAAGTCGATTAAGAAAGCCGCATGAAAGATCATACGACTTTCTTCAAGTCTAGGATTAACTAGGCTACAACAAGTGTTTCTTTCTGATGCGAACCTGCCGTGTCTCCCTCCTCCAGGTTTTCCGTAAACCCAAAGTCCTCCAAAATTCCATAAAGCGCCGGCAGCACCAAAAGGATCAACACCGTTGAGCTACTGATTCCAAATACAATGCTGGTTACCAGAGGTACCAACACCTGGGCTTGTAAGCTTGTTTCAAACAGTAGGGGCAAAAGACCAGCGATCGTTGTAAGGGAAGTCAAGAAGATTGCGCGGAAGCGGTCGCGACTGGCTTGGCTTGCAGCGCTATGAACATCCATACCCTCGCGTACACGCCGTTTTACAAATTCCACCAATAGGATGGAGTCATTCACCACAATACCGGCAAGAGAGACAAAGCCCATCATACTTGGCATAGACATATTCTGCCCCATAATTAGATGGCCCCAGATAACGCCGATCAACGCTAGTGGAATGGCGACCAATACAATTAAGGGCTCTACATAGCTGCGAAATTGTAAAGATAATATCAGGTAGATACCAATAGCACCGACCAACAAGGCGCTGCCGATGGACTTACCTGTGACTTCACTGTTCTTAATCTCTCCCTGCATATCGACACGAAGACCGGGAAATTCTTTTTTAAGTTCAGCGAGGAATTTCTCTTGGGTATCCCCAAGCACCTGGCCCGCATTAGCTTTCTCAGTGAAGACGTCGGCAAATACACTTACTACTCGTTCACCATCTATTCGCTGAATCCGTGCGTAATCGCGATTCATCTCAACATCGGCAATGGCAATCAAAGGGACGCGCTGCTTGGTAACAGGATGGATAATGACCAGTTCATCAAAACGGCTCAGGGCTCCACGGGAATCCGCATCCATACGCACTTGGATCTCATAGGTTTCTCCCCGGTACTGAATCTCATCAATCTCCATTCCTTGATAAGCCGCGCGTAACTGGTTGGCAACATTACTGGCATCCAGGCCAGATGCGTAGGCACCCTCACGCATTTTTATGTTTAATTGCGGCTTGCCTGGACGTAGGTCATCCACCACATTCACTACACCGTCGTATCCTCGCAGCCAATTCTGCAAGCGAATAGAAACCTCTTTCAGCTGATCCAGCTCCAGTCCGCTGAGGCGTAAGTGAATAGCACGGCCCGCGGGACCTAAGGCTGGTTCTTTATAGAGAATCGCGATCGCACCAGGCGTTTCACCTGCAGCCTCACGCCAAGCATGGCGCAATTCATCCAAACTGGTATTACGCCCTTCCGCTGCCAGTAAGTCGACATTAATCGTTGCCACATGGGGTCCAGTTTCAAAGGCATCACCATTGACACCAAAGGTTACACTTGCGTGATTGACGAGAGGAGCGCTTTCCCTTTCAGAAAATTCAGCGGCTACTAAATCAAGAGCATCTAACTGTTTATCGACCAGTTTTTCCATATCCTGCAAGGAGGTACCCTGAGGCATTAGAATGCGAGCTTGCAGCAAATCGCCCTCCAAAGTTGGAAAACCCTGAAACTTCACAATCCCAGCCGGCAACAAACTTACAGTCAGAAAGAATAGACCGAGCACCCCACCAACAAAGGCGTAACGGTATTTAACGGCCCAATCTGCCGCACGCCCCACACTCTCACGCCAGCCTTCAAAGCGTTTGGCAAAAGCCTTCTTCCAAGCGGGTGTTCGGCTTTTGTGTTCAAGCGCATGGCGCAAGTGTGCAGGCAAAATTAAGAAGGCTTCTAACAAGCTAACAATTAATACTGAAATCAGGACAATCGGCAGCACTTTAAGCACCTGCCCCATATCCCCTTTAATGAAGATCAGCCCACCAAATACCATCACTGTGGTTGCAAAAGAAGACAGGACTCCACGGGCAACTCGCTTGGTCCCATTCACTACAGCCTCTAACGGGGAGCGACCATCGCGATGTTCGCTGGCAATACTTTCTGAAAGTACTATGGCATCGTCCATCAAAATACCGATAGCAATTAGTAAACCTACCAAGCTGATCATATTGATGGATACGCCCATGGCGGTGATCAGGGCAAAGGAGCCTAGAAAGGATACCGGCAGTCCCATCACTACCCAGAATACATAGCGACCACTAAAGAAAAGATATAGCGCTAGGGCAACTAGAATCAGGCCCTGCCAGGCATTGGAGATAATCATTTGCAATCGATCGGCAACGATGGAGGCGCTGTCTTGGGTAAGGGTTAGCTTGATCCCCTCGGGCAACTTCGCACTTTCACGATCGACAAAAGCACGCACAGCTTCCAGTACACGCAGGCTATCATCCACACTGTTTTTTTCTACATTGAGCAAGGCTGCGCGATGACCATCGAAAATAATCTTGTCCTCCGCCAGCTCAAAGCCATCATAAATTTTCGCGATATCGCCAAGGCGCACTTCGGCACCATCTTCGCCTTTAAGGACTACAAGATTTTCCAACTCTTCTACGTTACGGCGCTCTTCAGTAAAACGCAGCTGATATTCACGATCAGGTGTGGATACCTTGCCGGCAGGCATATCAATGGCTTGCTGATCAATAATATTGGCCAACTCCATCACACTGAGCCCGTACTGGCGCAGGTTGTAATCGGATATTTCGATCTGCAGCTGATGATCTGAGAAGCCCGAGATACGCACTATAGGGATGGCTGGGTCACGCAGTAATTCGCGGCGATAGTGTTCCGCCAATTGATTCAATTGTGGCAATGGCAGATCGGCACTGATAGCAATACTGACAACGCCTTGAGTGCGCCCCATTTCCTTGACTACCGGGCGCTCGCTCTCTGCTGGCAGCGAATCAATGCTATCAACCGCAGACTCCACATCCGCAACAAACTGGTTCATATCTCCAGCTTCCTGCATTTTCAGAGTCATCAGCCCGAGATTATCCTTAGCTTCACACAGGCGTTCATCAATAAAGCTGATACCGTCAGTGGCCTCCTCCAAAGGAAGGCAAATACTGTCTTCGACCTCAGCAGCGGCGGCACCGGCATAGGGGACGGAAACCTGCACTTCGAATTTATCGATTTCCGGCATGGTTTCGCGCTTCATACTGGGTAGGACAAACAGTCCGCTCAACATGAGTGCAACCATTAACAGGTTCGCTGCGGTGGGGTGTGCGGCAAAAAAACGAATCACTGCAGTGTACCTCCAGTATTCACTACCACGGCCTGCTGGCCGCTGCTCACAGACACGTCCATACCATCAATCGCCGGTATCACATCGGTGACAATAACCTGCTCACCGGGCAACAGGCCTGCACGAATTACCGTAATATCGCCCTGATGGTAATCCACCTGCACTTGCCGCAGGCGTAACTTGCCATCCTCCACCAGATACACCCTACCCTCATGCAAGGCCCGGCGGGGAATGGCTAGGGCAGGAGCGGAGGGTGCTATTAATTCCACACGAGCATACATGCCTCGAAACAGCGGCGGCTTTTTTCCGGCGAGGGCTTCGCCATAGGGATCGTCTACGGCAACCACTACTGAAAGCGTACGACTGGTACTATCGAGGGCCCCTCCCAGACGTACGACCTGGCCCTTCCACTCATTGTCTCCAGGCCCACCAACCAGAGTGATGCGCGCCTCCAAGCCCAATAGTATTTTGGGAAGCTCTTCTGGCGCTGGCACAAGGTCACTGCCTGGTCTGAGATTACGCAACAGTGGCGCCACATGAAGCATGGGAAGCTCAGCGGCAATTTCCACCTGATCCAGACCACTGGCATCGAATAAGCGCGCATTGCCTGCCACATATTGATTTTCCTCTACATGGACCTCACCAATACGCGCATCGAAGGGTAAGGTTACCTGGGTACGCTCCAGACTGTATTTACTATCCCGCACTTGAGCCTCAGAGCGCGCAATCTGGGCCTCGATTACCTTGCGGCGTGTTGGAAATAAGGAGAGCTGACTGGTTTGGTTTTGCACTTCCTGACGCAGGCGCAGCACATTTTGCTCTTCGACATCCACACTTGAGCGAGAAACCGTGCCCTTGGCCACTAACGTTTGCTTGCGCTCTAACTCTTTCTCACCCAGCTTCAACGTACGTTCGGCAATCTCCAAAGAGCGTTGGCTATTGACCTCCTCCACCTTGAGTTCCTGCAAATTAGCACGGTTAGCTGCCAAATCACTTTCAGCCCGCGCCAAGTTTAATTGGTAGCTAGTGTCATCAATTTTCAATACCAGGGTGCCGGCAGGAATAATATTTCCACTCTCTAACTCCGGCGCCGTGTAGACTATCCGACCACTCACCTCAGCATTGGCTTCAAGAAAGGTGCTGGGTTTCACTTCACCGTAAGCTACTGCTTGGGCACGTAGCGGCAGCTCTTGCACCAACACAACATTCACCGGGGTGATCAATGCATCCTGCACATCGTGGTTGGGCGGGCTCTTACTCATGACCAATGCCATTGAAAGAGAAATACCAACGGCAACAAGAATAGGAAGCACCAGGCGGCGATTCATCAGTTTCTGTAGTTGGACCTTTTTCATCACCACCAATCTCCCAATATTCGACTGTTACTCGGCTATAGCGTTGTTGGCCACTCCATGGAGCAGCAACTTAACGGTGTGGTCAATCCACTTATCGCTGGTTTCTTCATCCAACCTAAAAGAGAAAATCTCCTTGAAGGGATCCCCCGCGATAAAGGGGAATGCAACCAAACTGACAAAAGAAATCGGCATAAGATTAATATCTAAATCTGGACGTAGGTGGCCGGCGTATTGAAGTGCTTGTAAGAGCTCCCGCAACATAGGGCCCAGTACAGATGCCAGTCTATCGGTGAATAAATCGCGCATTCGACCAGGCTTGGAGGCCACCTCCCCCACAATAAAACGGGGTATCCAGGGCTCACGGATATAAAGGCGGATAATACGAGCCATTGCATCCCTCAGGGTTTCTAGACGGGGCTCCTTATCCCCCAGACTCATAGTGAGAAATGCCGGGCCACTCTGCATAAACTGACCGCGTATAACCTCGATAATCAGCCCTTCTTTACCGTCAAAGTGATAGCTGATCATGGCGGAATTTACCCCAGCACCCTGAGCGATCTCGCGAATTGAGATATCACGAAACGCTTTCTCACGAAGAAGTCTATGGGCAGATTGCATCAGGGACTCGCGTACCTGCCTTTCACGCTCTGGGTCCCTGGGCCGTCCACGGCCACGACTGGGTGTGGTGTTAGTCAACTTGATATCCAATTTAATTAATCGCCTGATTAATTAAATTGGATATTTGCCGGGAATACAAGATGAAAACCAGACTAATAAGTCACAAACTAAAGGGGCTCTCCGAAGCACTCACACAAACAGTACTGCCAGACTGCCCCGTCACTCCAGGAGCCCTTGGCTCATTAGAAAACTGGGGAGCAGCCTTTAGCACCTGGGTACATTTATCGCCAACGGACAGGGAAAGAAAAAGCCAGCGCGTGGTAGCAGATCAGAACTTCAGAAAAAAAAGGCCCACGAAGGGCCCTTTTAGGGAGGTAAATGACCCAGCAGAAAAAACTAAAAGAAATTTCCTGAGCCATCCATTACTTACAGAGACTTAAATCTAGCCGTAAAGTGTCGCAACACTGGCGGCTCATATTCAAAGGTCAGCCCCTTCAATTCATGTGCTCGATTCTGCAGCTCTATAATCGCATCAGCGATATAGTCCATATGATCATTGGTATATACACGACGCGGAATCGTCAGGCGCATCAATTCCAAATCCGCCTTCTTCTGTTCACCGGTTTCCGGGTCACGCCCCAACAATAAGGAGCCAATTTCCACCGCACGGATACCCGCTTCCAGATACAGCGCGTTAGTTAAAACTTGTGCGGGGAATTGTTCTGGTGGGATATGCGGCAGAATCTTAGCCGCATCGACAAACACCGCATGGCCACCTGTTGGAGACTGAATGGGCACCCCACCCTCGCGCAAACGCTCACCTAAGTAGGCTACTTGGCTGATGCGGTATTGCAGGAAATTTTCATCGGCGGCCTCATAAAGACCCCGCGCCAATGCTTCCATATCACGCCCCGCCATGCCCCCGTAGGTTACAAAGCCCTCCATGGGTACGCAGCGGGTACGCACCGCCTGGAAAAGCTCCTCATGATCACGGATACAACATAGGCCACCAATATTCACCATCGGATCTTTCTTGGCAGACATGGTCAGCATATCGCCGTATTGATACATCTCGCGAATAATCTCCAGGATCGACTTGTCCTGATAACCTTCTTCGCGCTGCTTGATAAAGTAGGCGTTCTCACAGTAACGTGCCGAATCGATCACTACTGGAATATCGTATTTCGCGGCAATCTCATATACTGCGCGCATATTCGCCATGGAAACTGGCTGGCCACCCGAGCTATTGCAAGTTACCGTGGTGATAATTGCACAAATATTATTCGCCCCATGCTCCTTAATGGTCTCGACCAAAAGATCCAGGTCAAAATTACCTTTCCAGTCATAAGCCGTTAAGGTATCAAAGGCCCGCTTGTCCAACACATTAACCGCTTTGCCACCATTCAACTCAATATGGCCCGCGGTGGTATCGAAGTGATAGTTGGAGATAAAGACTGGTGTAGTACCACCACGTACCTGGCGCATACGCTCAATCAGAGCGGGAAACAGGATCTGTTCAGCACCACGGCCCTGGTGGGCGGGAACGGTTAATTTATAACCAAAAAAGTGCTCCACTGCTTGGCACAAGTTGTAATAGTTGCGGCTACCTGCGTAAGACTCATCCCCCAACATCAAACCGGCCCACTGGTTATCGCTCATGGCCCCAGTGCCAGAATCTGTTAGCAGATCAATATAGACATCATCACTGCGCAGCAAGAAAGGGTTCAAACCAGCTTCCGCCAGAGCCTTCTCTCTATCGGCCAAAGTGGTCATTTTGATCGGCTCAACCATCTTAATCCGGAATGGCTCAGGAATACGCTTCATCATTATTTTCCTTATCAATCCTGACAGCGTGAACTGAATTATTGACTCAGTCACACTGCATGCTGTTTTTAACGCGGATATAGTACAGATGAAGTGGTAAATGTGCGAATGAGAAGTGGTTGGAAGTAGGATTGCCTTACCTGTGAAGGGCATAGAGGGTATCAAGATACTAGTAGCGTGGACTAACCCTACATATATGGTTTTGACGGTTTTTTATAGGCATCTATACCAAACATGAAAAAGATTGCTGGTGATAGAACAGTTGCAAAGAAAAATCTTAGCTACTTACCATGCCAAAGTAATAACGCCGCCAGTGATTTAAAAATCAACTTCTGGGTAGCCAGGTGCGCCAACTTTTACCATTCTAACTGGATCCATCTCGGCCATTTCTTAAAAACCTCTCTGAGTAATGGAAGGTCCATCGAAACAGCGTAAACCCAAAAGCGAGCCAACACGGACGGGGCTCATAGTAGCCACATTGCTAGGCCCTACCTAAACCCACTCACCGTAAAAGCAAACTCACTCGCATGAATATTCATACACCTTCTACTCTGCCAAAATAACGAAACATATTCACTCAAGCTCATCTAATCATAATTGAACCTTAAAAGAGCAAAAGACTAACAAATATGGAATTACAGTACCAAATACAGTGCACACCTTGAAGCCAGCTTTATTTACTTATTTAAAACCGTACTGTAAGCTCTCCACGAATTATCGGATAATTTTAATCACGGAGGGATAAATTAATTCAGATATTTTACCTCAGGCGATCAATCGCTTGAAAAAACTGGAAATTCTCACAACTTATTTCACACTTCAAGATTTAAGGCTCTTTTTTTCAAGAGACACTATTTCAAAGTGTGACATTTAACACATCAAGTGGGCAGGCCAACAACCTCACTATTTAGACCTTCAGCATCACTTGGTAAAAAAACACAATTATTAAGCAGTAGATTGATATGTTTCCTAAATATGCCTTAGTAGCAGCTATTTCTGCAGCGTTCCTTGCCTTTGAAGCACAAGCAAAAACCTTCAAATACGAAATTCAAGATATTACTTCATCTAATGCCTCATTACAGTATCCAGGCCTCGACTTAAATGGAGCCAACTCTGCAACACTGACCATTGATCAGGCAGACCCTTCATCTCCCGCTGTGATAACCTCGCTAGATGTAAACTTCCCCAATGCGTCCAAACTATCCGTAAGGAATTTCAACTCCACTAATGGATTACACCGGGCCACAGTTGGCAACACCTGGGTATACCGCCAACTCAACATTGAAGTGCATGGCGTAGATTTTCAAAATTCTAGCGATCAGAATATTTACATTGACGGCTTTGTATCCGAAGCAGAGAGTTTTATCGGTGCAAATCAACCAGGAAACCAAGGACAGCCATTATTTCATGTCGGAGGTCGCTTGGTTGATGTAACCCCAGGAAAAGTCACTGATATTAAAATTCTTACTCTCGACGGGAACAGACTCAGATTATCACTAAACGACAAGATAGCGGCGAACCCAAACAACAACCATGAGAGTGTCATCGTTATTGATTCACTATGGTTTGGAAACGGGGAAGCAAAGCTATATATCCCGATCCCTATGGCTAACAATGAAGCTAAATTTGCTGCGCCATACAAACTCAACATATCTACCACTTCTGGTCCTGAAGGGGATGAACACTTCATTCATGTACTCTCAAAAGACGAGCGCGGCAACGAATTCCCCACTGCGGAACTCCCCCTCCAGCATCTGCTCGAAGAAGCTTACCGCAACCACCAATAGTTTTAGTTAAACCCTAATACTCTAAAAGTGGAAGTGAGTGGCTTTGCTGGATTTATTTTACAATACTCCTTCAAAGTCACTTCCATATCTATACTCTTTATCCAGAATTGGAAAAGTCTAAAACCAACAGCTCTATAAATTACCAATTGATCATGCTGAGCGACAACAACGTTGACAAACCTGTTGCTCCCAGCCGACTGATGATAACTACTGATAAGCTCTTCCAATGTCAGATTAAACATCTCAGATCAGCAACATAAAGCCTTTTAGCGGGTCTTTAACCATCTAAACCAACGCATTCACTTCCACCTTGATCCCCACCGGATCAAAAAATACCAACTGCCTTAGATTACGGCCCGGTACATCCCTCTGCTCGCTGGCAACACCCATCGAATCCAACTGTTGTTTTATCGGCTGAAGATCCTCGGTAAGGAAAGCCATATGGTCCAAATAGGGCTTTGTAGCCTGTTGTTCAGAGACTTCTCCCTCCATGAGATGGACAATCGGTTTGCCATTACCGTAGAGCCAGAATCCGTTGTTTTTAAGGTTTGGTCGCTCTCCCTCTGTGAGGCCAAGGACTTTTGTATAGAAGTCCCGCACCTGCAGCAGCTGACTCCAAGGTGCAGTGATATTGAAATGGTCCAATTGCATAACGCTTCCCTGTGCTATTTCCTTTATAAGATATAGGCAAAAAATAAACCGTTTACGAGCCAATCACGATCTATTCACAGCATGTCTTAAGAGCCGGGCTTCCTTGCCTCCCCAGTTAAATCTGACTCAATATTGTGATTTAAGCCCGGCAAAATATGTTTGCCGGGCCCAGGCATTAACTACACGACGCCGTTGCGGCGCAGTTGGTCAATTTGCTGCTCATCTTTTCCCAGTAACTCGCGCAGCACTTCTTCGGTGTGCTCACCCAATACCGGTGGAGCCTGCTGGTAATCGAGGGCAGATTCGGAAAAGAGTACCGGGTTGCGAACAGTTTTTACTTTGCCGGCTTGCGGGTGATCCTGCTCCACCACCATACCTCGCGCTTGCACCTGTGGATCGGCAAAGACCTCTTCGAGAGTATTGATCGGTCCGCAAGGCACATGGGCTTCGCTGAGTTTTTCCAACCACCAGGCAGAGTTCTGCTTGCGGGTGGCATTCTCAATTTGAGGGATCAGCTCATCGCGGGCTATTACCCGTGAGGAATTACTGACATAAGCGGGATTTTCTGCAAGCTGTTCTATACCCGCGATCTTACAGAAACGCTTGAACTGGTCGTCGTTGCCAACCGCCAACATAAAATAGCCGTCTTGCGAGGGCACAGCCTGGTAAGGCACGATATTGGGGTGGCCTGTGCCCTGGCGCTCGGGACTTTTGCCCGAGGTGAGGTAGTTCTGGGCCTGATTAGCAAGCCAGGACACTTGGGTATCCAGCAGGGCCAGATCGATATGCTGCCCCACTCCCGTCTGCTGGCGGTGCACTACAGCGGCGAGCACCGAGGAAACCGCATACATGCCCGTCATCAGGTCGGCAACGGCCACCCCCACTTTTTGCGGCCCGGCACCTGGTTGCCCTTCGGGCACACCAGTGATACTCATCAATCCGCCCATCCCCTGAATCATGGCATCGTAGCCGGCGCGGTTTTTATAGGGGCCGGTTTGACCGAAGCCGGTAATGGAACAATAAATCACTCCAGGATTAATGGCCTTGATAGCGTCATAATCCAGGCCGTATTTTTTTAGGCCACCTACCTTGTAGTTCTCCAGAAGAATATCGCAGCGGGCAGCCAGTTGTTTAATCAAGTCCTGGCCGGCTTCCGTGGTGATATCTACAGTGACCGATTTCTTGCCGCGGTTGGCGCTCAGGTAATACGCAGCATCGGCGGTGTCATTGCCCTCGGCGTCTTTGAGGTAGGGAGGGCCCCAGTGACGAGTGTCATCGCCGCGCTCAGGGCGCTCCACCTTAATCACTTCGGCGCCAAAATCGGCGAAAACCTGTCCGGCCCAGGGGCCTGCAAGAATACGACTGAGATCGAGTACTTTGAGATGCGCGAGCGGTCCTGCCATAACTTCCTCGTTTCACTAATACGGGGTGTATCCCCGAAAATTTTTGCGGCAGACTAACAGATATTCCCGATATGCGCCCAGCTTGGAAGACTATTGAATTGGCCTTACACTGCGGGAGCAATAAAAATAAGGAGGCATAGCATGGCTGCTATAGAAGCCCAAAAATTCGAATCTTTCCGCGACTTTTACCCATTCTACCTGCAAGAGCACAGCAATCTAACCTGCCGACGATTGCACTTTATTGGTACCAGCCTCGTTTTTGCCACCGTGATCGCAGCGATCAGCACAGGCAGTATGCTGTGGTTTGCCGCTACACCGCTGGCTGGTTATGGTTTTGCCTGGATTGGGCATTTCTTTTTTGAACACAATCGTCCTGCCACTTTTAAGTACCCCTTTTATAGTTTTATGGGGGACTTTGTGATGTTTAAGGATATGCTGTTGGGGCGTATTGAACGCTGAACTCGCCTATTTTTTGTGGGCCGACAGGCCGTATTTACGCAGCTTGTTGGCCACAGCGGTATGGGAAATGCCCAACTCCTTGGCTAGCTCTCTAGTAGAGGAGCGCCCCACCAACAATTCACTGAGTAATGATCGCTCCAGCTGCTCCATCATCTCTTTGTAGCTGAGCCCCCTGCCCCATTCCCGCCAGGGTAAACTCGCCGGCACGGTTAAGTCCGGAAGGTCCTCAATATCTATTGTGCTGGCGCCACGACGTTTACAGCTGCCCAGGGCAGCTGCCAGGTAGTCACGTAAACCATTAAAGTTTTGCGGCCAGTCATGACGGCGAATCAGTTCGAGCACCTCCAACGCCAAAACAGGCGCCTCCTGATCGGGGAACTCCTGTCGCAAGAGCGTTTCAGCAAATCGTGGTAGCCCCGGTCGCATATTGCGCAAAGGAGGCAAGACCAAGGAGAGCGCACTAAAGTGCTGAGCTAGAGCCGGCACCAATGACCGAGGCTCGGAACAAGTGGCCACTAAGCGTATTGAAGGTGGCAGGCAGCGCAAACGGCGGGCGATTGTCAGCTGGGCCTCGCCATCCAGCTGATGAAGATCCTCCAAAATTAAGGTTCCAGTTGAGCGCAGATGCCTGGGGATTTCCATTTTCCCATTCTGGGGCACAATACGGTGGCAATCTGCACGGGCAGCAGCGGGTGATAAATAATGCACCGCACAGGCAAAAGTAGTTTTACCGGTCCCCGCCTCGCCACAAACCAGCAAAGGAGAATTCAATTCAGAGAGGTCCTGCAGTTGCAGGCAAGTCTCCCGGCGTAAATCAAAATCCCACAGCGCCACAGGGCGTGGAAGTCCTGCAGCAAACTCACTTTTCTCCGCAGGTTGCATACGCAACACGGCACCGGCCAAAGAGTCCACATCACCAGTGTTATCTAAGGCTATCGGTGACCAGTCCACTCGGAAATTCTGACCCCGCACCACAACCGGGAGCCCAAAACGGGGCACCGCAAAATCTCTCAGCAGCTCGGCCACTTGCATCAACGGTAGAAAACGCTGTAACTGTAAACCCGGTACCCGATCGAGACTGACCCCGAAGGCGCGCGCAGCAGCAACGTTAGCGGCAATAACCCGGCCGGCATGGTCCACGCTGAGCACTGGATCGGTCACGTGCTGTAAGAGGGTATCCAGCTCAAAATATCGCCGTTCCAAGGGTAGCAACGAGATGCGCCTGACCCTTTGGACACCGGGAACACGGTAGAGAGACTTCTCAATAGCCTGGTACTGGGTTGTGAGCATACCTGGCGCCAACAGGTAGACCTTATCTCCACTGTCCCCCCCCAGCTCCCCAGAGGTTACATTGATCCGATATTCGCCGAATATTTGCATAATTTCATGCAAAATACCGACACGATTAGCGCAGGTTATTTCGACTCTCACCAGCCCACCTGTAAAGTTTTCTTTACAAAAAGTGTAAGAGGTTTGTATTGGAGGGCGCAATACCTCCACGCTAAGCCTCCCCTAAAGGCAGGCCTCTGACTAAAAATAGAGGAGACACATAACAACAAGGATTCAGCGGCAGGGCCACTAGCCTTCAACACTTGGAGAGACTGGCAGGCCGCAGGAGACAAAATCATGAAAAAAGAAGCAGCCAAGAAGAGCACCCAGTACGTGGCCCGAGAGCCCAACGCCGAGGGCTTTATTGAGTACACCGAGCTGGAACATCAAACCTGGCAGCGCCTGATAGAGCGCCAGCTGGAGGTATTGCCCGGTCGCGCTTGTGATGAGTATATGCACGGCCTTGAGCTGCTCGACCTGCCCCGAGATCGCATCCCCCAGCTTGAGGAAATCTCCTCTGTACTGCGCCGGGAGACTGGCTGGGAAGTGGCACGTGTACCCGCTCTGATCGGCTTTGAAACCTTTTTTGGCCTGCTCGCCGATCGCAAATTCCCTGTTGCCACTTTTATTCGCACCCCTGAGGAATTCGACTACCTACAGGAACCGGATATCTTCCACGAAATTTTTGGCCACTGCGCCATGCTGACCAACCCGGCCTTCGCCAACTTTACCGAGAAATATGGCCAGTTAGGTCTAAAAGCCTCCCCTAAAGAGCGTGCTTATCTGGCGAGACTCTACTGGTTCACCGTGGAGTTCGGTCTGCTCAGCACCGAAGACGGCCTGCGTATTTACGGAGGCGGTATCCTTTCCTCTCCCAAGGAAACCCTCTATGCACTGAGTAATGAACCAGAGCGCTTCGACTTCAGCGCCATCGACGCACTGCGCACGCCTTATCGTATCGACATTGTGCAGCCGGTTTATTATGTACTGAACAATTTGCAGCAGCTGCAGGAGCTTACCGAAATTGACCTGATGGCCATGGTGCGCGAAGCCATTGAGCTTGGTTTGTTCGAGCCCCGCTTCCCGCCGAAGAATGCCGCCTAAAAGTTATCTGCCGGGCGCTACCACAGCGCCCGGCACTCTCTCTCCCATATCCTTTCAATACCCGCATCCACTTCCTATTTGCACAAAGTGCTCTCATTGAAGTTGCACTTGGGGAAAATTCCACTACCGGCGCAATTCCCATGAGCCTATCGTTACGTCAGGTGGAAAAGGAAGAGGCAAACTACCTGCCAGCCTTCTAACCACCCAGAACATCAAACCACCGCCAGGGCAATGCCAGTGAGGGCTTCTACTTCGATACAGGGACACAAGACCCTAGGCCAAGGGAGCGCTGTAGCACTATGTCCTCACTTGACGCGATTGATAGACACCTGCTCGCTATTCTGCAATCGGACGTCAGCCTTTCTATTGAGGAGCTGGCGGAGCGTGTGGGACTCACAAAGACCCCTTGCTGGCGCCGGGTACAGAAGCTGGAAAAAAGCGGCATCATCCGCCGCAAGGTCGCCCTGCTCAATGCGGAAATTCTGGGCCTGCCAGTTTCGGTGTTCGCCCAGGTAAAAACCGACCAGCATACCCCCGAGTGGGCAGAAGCCTTCTCAAAGCATGTAGAACAACTACCGGAGGTGGTGGATTGTTACCGAATGGCTGGGGACTACGACTACCTGCTGCGGGTGGTAGTGAGCGATATTTCTGCCTATGACCGCTTTTACAAGGAGTTGATCAGGCACGTAGGCATCAGCGATATCATTTCGAATTTCGCCCTGGAGCAGATCAAAAGCACCACTGAGCTGCCCATTCCCTCAGAAAACCAGGAGTGATAAGGGTTTAGCTGTTCGCCCATCTGTGGATAATGATGAGACCTCGCTCACTTTCAAGGATGACTTGTGGCGGACAGCTCCCTCTTCCAATCCTTTTTTCTCATTTTTAGTGGCGCCGCGATAGTCGCCACCCTGGCACTCTTCGGCCGCCAACCCTTATTAGTTGCCTATATCGCCCTGGGTGTACTGCTGGGACCATCTGGGCTTGCGGTCATCGATAATCTGCGCCTGCTCTCAGATATGTCCAACGTGGGCATCATTTTCCTGCTGTTCCTGCTGGGGCTGGATATGCAGCCCCAGGCATTGGTCTCGGTGCTGCGCAAAGCCACTTTTGTTGGCATTATCAGTTGCGCCATCTTCCTGGGTATTGGTTTTTCTATCGGTCAGCTGTTTGGCTTTACCACCATGGAGAGCTGGGTGATCGGTATGGCCTTGATGTTTTCCAGCACCATTATCGGTATCAAGTTATTGCCTACCACGGTACTACACCACAAGAAGCTGGGGGAGTTGATGGTGGGCCTGTTACTGTTTCAGGATTTTGTCGCCATCGTGTGCTTGATGATTCTGCTCAGTGACAGCAGTGGGGATATGCATCTGGGACAAGTAGCCCTATCTTTCGGAGCCCTGCCCTTATTAGTAGCGTTTGCTTGGGTAGTGGTGAAATACCTGTTGCTGCCACTGTTTAGCCGTTTCGACCGCTTTCACGAGTATGTGTTTTTGATGGCGCTGGGCTGGTGCATGGGCATGGCGGAACTGGCAGAAACGCTGGGACTGTCGCGGGAGATCGGCGCATTTATCGCCGGCATCACCCTCGCCGCCAGCCGGATTTCCCAGTACATAGCCCTCAACTTGAAGCCCCTGCGGGATTTCTTTTTGATCCTGTTTTTCTTCAGCCTTGGCGCCCAGTTCAAGCTGTCAATGCTGCCGGAAATTCTGGTTCCTGCACTGGTAACTGCCGTGGTGGTGCTGCTAGCCAAGCCGGTGGTATTCCGCTATCTACTCGGTGGACACAGCGAACTCAAAATATTGGCCTGGGATATCGGCTTCCGCCTGGGGCAAATCAGTGAATTCTCCCTACTGATCGCCCTACTCGCCTTTAGCCAGAACCTAATCGGCAGCGAAGCCTCGCACCTGATACAGGCCACCGCCATCCTGACCTTCCTGGTGTCCTCTTATATCGTGGTGATGAATTTTCCCAACCCTATCGCCACCAAAGACGAACTGCGCAGGGATTAAACCTGCGCAGGCCTGACTAGGGATTTAATCGCTACTTTCGCCTTCTCCAACAACAAGGGAATATCCTTTCCGAACATCAGGTAAAGGCAAGGAACCAACAAAAGAGAAATAGCTGTAGCTGCGAGGATTCCGTAGCCGAGGGAAATTGCCATAGGAATCATAAAGCGCGCCTGCACCGAGGTTTCAAAAATCATCGGCATCAGGCCACAGAAAGTGGTAACCGTAGTCAGCACAATTGGGCGAAAACGGCGCGCCGCTGCGCGCTTAATTGCAGTTTCAAGATCAGCACCCTCATTGCGCAAGCGGTTGCTGTATTCGATCATCACCAGGGTATCGTTAATAACCACCCCGGCGAGCGCCACCATACCCAGCAGGCTCACCATACTGAGGCCATAGCCCATCCCCAAATGGCCGAGCAATGCGCCGATCACACCGAAGGGAATGGCAATCATCACAATTAATGGCTGTATATAGCTCTTCAGCGGAATCGCCAGCAACAGGTAAAGCACCGCCATCGCCAGCATAAATGTCATCCCCAATGAGGCGAGTCCCTCACGCTCATCCGCCTGACGTCCCTCATAGGAGATACCAAGGCCGGGAAATTCCGCTTTCAGTTGCGGCATCACACTGATATTCAGCTCGTTAATCACCAGTGCCGCCTGATCGCTGGGCTCCACATTAGCAGTAACCGTGGTCACCCTACGCCCTTCGCGACGATTGATTTTGGCGTAGGCCCGCCCCTGCTCAATTTCGACCAGGTCGAGAAGTGGCAGCCACTGGCCATTGCCGGCGCGGATCATCATATTGTGTATATCGTCCATCGTAACCCGCTCAGTTTCCGGCAGGCGCACCATCACCTTCACCTGGTCGCGCCCGCGCTGTTGACGCAAGGCTTCGGCCCCATAGAGGGAGGCACGCAGCTGGCGGCCAATTTCCTCCGCAGAAACGCCCAAGCTTTTGGCCGTTTCCGTCAGGGTCAAGTCGAGCTGGGTTTTACCAAGAGAAATACCTGCATCGATGTCGCTGACATTGGGGAATTTCTCCAGCTCACCAGCCAAGCGTAATGCGGCCTGTTCCAGTATGTCCGTATCCGTGTGGCGGAGCTCTACAGTGAGAGAGGAACCGGCACCGGGCCCACCGCGATCGGATGCAGTAATTGCGCTGAGAGAACCGGCTATCGGCCCTACCTCCCTTCGCCACTGACGTACAAACTCCCCGGTAGAAAAACTGCGCTGATCCGCCGCAACAAAATAGGCATCCACCTGAATCGCATCATCCCCGATCAGGCCACGACTACCGAGGAAAACCTGATCCCGATCATATTGTTCGAGCACTCTATCGGCCGCATCAATAATCTGCGCCCTGGCTTTCTCCAACTGCTGTTGAGGGGTACCGGTAGGGAAAGTTACCGCGAAGCGTCCGGAATCCCGCTCCACTCGCGGCATTAAGGTGAAGCCCATACGCCCACTGGCCGCATAGCCCGCCATCACCAACAAGATGGCAATAGCGATGGCAATGGTGCTGTAGCGGTGCGCTACACAAAGATTTAAGAAGGGCCGGAAACGCCTCTGTACAAAACGGTCCAGACCACGAGCCAACAATTTTTGTCGAGCGGCGAAACGGCGGGCCCGCCGGCTCTTATAACCCCGACGTGAATGGGCCAGGTGCGCCGGCAAAATAAACAGCGCCTCCACCCAGGAGATGATAAATACCGAACCCACCACGAAAGGAATTACGCCAAAAATCTTGCCCATAAACCCGGGCAGTTCCATTAAAGGAATGAAGGCGACGATATTGGTGAGGATGGCAAAGGTCAGTGGTACCGCTACCTGGCGAGCACCGGCAATAGCCGCCTCTAAATTGCTATAACCTTTCTGCCGCCATTCGTGAATATTTTCCCCCGCGATAATGGCATCATCCACCACAATACCCAGGGCGATAATAAAGGCGAACATACTCACCATGCTAATTGAGATATCCAGCCCAGGCAGAAACAGCAGTGAACCGAGGAAACTGGTGGGAATACCGAGGGTCACCCAAAATGCCAGACGCAATTCCAGGAAGGCACCGAGTACCACAAATACCAGCAGCAGGCCGATAAATCCGTTCTTCAACAGCAGAGAGAGGCGCTCTTTAAAGATCTCCGAGTCGTCATCGCGAATGGTCAGCGTCACTCCTGGCGGCAGGCTGGCTCTGACCTCTTCGATCACTTCCCGCGCCGCCTCGCTGACACTCATCGGTGTCTGCTCACCTACGCGGTAGATTTTGATACTGACGGCGGGCTCCCCGTTAAACACCATATTGCGCGCCTCGTCCTCGAGGGCATCGCTGATATTGGCGATATCACGCAGATACACCGGGCCGCCGCCACTGCCACGGGTGACCACAACATTGCCGAACTCGCGCGCCCAATCACGCCGCTCGGTAACCCGAACCAGGATTTCGCCGGCATTGGATTTAACACTGCCGGAGGGAATATCTACCGCCGCGTTTTTTACCACCTGGGCAACTTCTGTCAGAGTCAGGCCATAGCGCCGCAAATCGTCGCGACGTATCTCAACGGCCACTTCCAGATCTCGAACGCCCTGGGCCTCCAACTGGGTGATACCGCTGTGCGCCTCCAGTTTGTCGTACACCTGCATGGCCAGGGCGCGCAAACTGCGATCATCCAGATTGCCATGCAGGACCAGGTCCAATACATCGCGCTTGCGCTCGGCCAGACTCACCTGTGGACGTTCGATATCACCGGGGAACGTGGTCACCGAATCAATGGCCTGCTGAATATTCTGAAAAACCAGATTGGCATCCGCATCGCCCTCAAGTTCCAGAATCAGTGAAGCGCTACCCTCGTTGGCCGCACCGCGCATCTCTTTAATGCCGACAATACCCTGTACCGCCTGTTCGGCGGCCACCAATACACCACGCTCCACCTCTTCCGGACTGGCGCCGGGATAAGAAATGGAAACCGTCACCCTATCCAGACTGAACTCAGGAAAAACCTCTTTCTTCACCACCAGGGAGAAAACCAGCCCGCCCACAATCAGGACCAGCATTAACAGGTTGGCGGTTACATGGTTGCGCGCCATCCAGGCGATAGCGCCCTGGCGGGTATCAATGGTCGCATCACTTTTTTTGCCTTTAGTCATTGTCACCCCCAGTTTCACGACGTCGCGCTCCGGCACCCGGGGCCTCACTGGCTGAAGCAGCAGCATCGGCGGGCAGTTCCTTTACCGAACGGGGGCCTGCGGCAATCCGCACCGGCATACCTTCGGTAACAGTGATCAGACGAGTCGTAACCAGGGTTTCGCCACCGTTTAGCCCCTTATCGAGCACTGCAAAATCGCCGCTGGTATAGGCAACCTCAACCGGCTGAATACTGGTACGATTGTCGCGCACTACCCAGACCAGATTGTCATCTTGCAGAGCCGTGAGGGGGATTCGCACCAGCGCCTCCTCAGCTCGAGAGACAATTTCCACCCTGGCCAAATCATTCAGCAAAAGCTGCGGCTGAGAGGGGTCCAATACAGAGAGAGGGTCTTTCAATTCCACCAGTACGCGTGCCAGCCGCCCCTGCTCCTCAAGCACCGGTATCACCCGAACAAACTCTCCCTGGCGGAAACTGCCGGCGGGCCACTGACTGCCATAAATGCGGACTTCCACATCGCCACTGTCTAAACGGTGTAATTGGCTAGCAGGTACCTCAACAGCAATCTGGAAGCGGCTAGCGCTGGCCAAACTGTAGAGATTAATCCCGGGGGATACTCGATCCCCTACATCCACATTACGCGCCACCACTAATGCGTCAAAAGGGGCACGCACTTCGGTCAGGCGCAGATTGCGCTGTGCCAGAGCCACCTCGACCTCCGCCGACTGCACGGCTGCTTCGGCCGCAGCTTTCTGGGGTTCACGCAATACCAGTGCGCGGTCGGCCTCTCCCAGAGCAGTGCCGAGTAGTTCGTACTCTTCCTGTGCCACCTGCTGCTGCCCCAACTCCTGCTGTAACTCCGCACGCCGGCCGGCGAGGGTGCTCTGAGCGGATTTCAGGGCCAATTGGTAGGGTTCAGAATCAATACGCAGCAGCACTTTACCTTTGGGTAGAACCGCGCCCGGCCCCAGATCGTAGTCGAGCCACTCTACCTGCCCGTCTACCAAAGGCTGCAACTCCGCCAATTCGCGCGCGGTCACTTTTCCCAGGGCGCTTAAAGTCATGGGGAAACTCCCCTGCTCCGCCACAGCCACATCCACAGCCGGCGGTGGCATCTTGCGCTCACCGCGAGAGACTGTGGGTTTCTCCCCCAGCATCCAGGCGGCAATCACAGCTGCCAACACCAGTAAAGCCACAGGTATGAGCGAGCGCGGATTGAACTTCTTTAACATCAACTATTTCCCTCCAAGTACAACTCCAGGTCTGCGGGCTCCGGTTCGGGCAGATCTTGCTGCGGCAGCCCCCCGGACAGTGCGCGATATAATGTGACTCGGTTTTGCAGCAGCTGGCGTTCGGCAGACAACACCTCACGAGCCAGGCTCTGCTGTTCGGTGGTAGCCGTCAGCAGATTGAGAAAATCGACAGCACCGCGTGTATAGGCACGGTTGCGCCGCTGCACGATCAGGTCGGATAAACGCTTTCGTTCTCGCAGATGTTCGAGTTCCCGATTCAAGGCACCCTCGCGAATCAGGGCCTGCTCGACTTCTGACAGTGCCTGGTTCACGGTTTCTCGATATAGCGCCCAACGTTCCTGCAAAGCCGCATCCTGTTGCTGCCTTGCGGAACTGAGCGCACCGCCATCGAAGATCACCCCTTCCAGGGAGGCGGCGATAGCCAACAGCCAGTTCTCGGTAATATCACTGATGAGGCTGGTACCGTTACTGGCCACAGCGGATAGACTCAGTACGGGCAGCCTGTCCGCCCAGGCCTGATCAGCCAGGTGGTAATCCTGCACCAGCTTGCGCTGGGCTTCCCGTACATCTGGGCGCCGTAGCAACAGTTGCGATGGGATGCCTGTATCAGGCAGGGCCGGCAAAAACGGCAGACTCGCCTCTTTGTGGATATATCCAGTCAACTGATCCGGATTGATGCCCAGTAAAGTGGCCAGTTGCACCTTCAGCACTTCAATATCGGCGCCTGTCTGTTCCAGCTCCTGCTCAGAGCGCTGCACCAACTGGCGCTGCTGCAGCACATCGGCGGCGTCGCTGACCCCGCGTGCAAAACGCGACTCCAGCACCCTGAGAGACTTCCGATTAATTTCCAGCTGCTGCAGCAGTAAGTTGTGCTGCCCCCACTGTTCGCACAGCTGCAACCAGGTTGAGGAGACTTCCGCCGCAAGGCTCAGAGCGGCGCTCTGTAGATTTTGCTGCTGGGCCTGAAGCCCTGCCTCAGCCGCGCTGGCTCCGGCGCGCACGCGTCCCCAGAGATCCAGCTCATAACTGGCAGCGATACGGGTACTCCAGCTGTTACCCTCGTTGGAAGGGTCGGTAAATTCCCCAGAGGAGTAGCGCTGCTCGGTATTTTCTATCTGGGCAGTCACTCGAGGGAACAGCCCTGAACGGGCTCCACGGGCCGCCGCCGCAGCTTGGCGCAGGCGCCAATAGCTGGCCTGCAAGCTGGGATTATCCCGCAGAGACAGTTCTATCAGCTGGTCGAGCTGAGGATCTTCAAACCCTCGCCACCACCGGACATCGGCCGCCTCAGTACCCGAGGCGCTGAATGTCTGCGGCAGAGACAAAATATCCTGCGGCTCGACAGTCTCAAGGGGCTGAGAGGAACAGCTGGCCAGCAGTGGAACACAAATTGCCAAAACACGGTAAAAGCCCAAGAAAAATCACCGGAAAAGTTTTTAAAAACAGGAAAAACAGAGAATTATTGCGCCCATTATCTTCCGACAAAAATAGCTCGCAAGGCGTTTTACCCTTGTTTACACAGCCATGCTCAAACCTGTCTAAATTTTCCTGCTGTTAGGAGTGCCCCATCGCAGCTACTTAGGTATGATGCGCCACAATAAACTGAATGGTCACTGGGTTTTGCCGCGGGATGCTTGCCAATGTCCCTTTCAAGATTCGGCAACTTTTTGCCGGATTGGCGACAAACCCCAGTGCCGATTAATAACGGAAGAAGTAGAAGAGACTAGCCATGAGTAAACATCAGCCACTCGCCCACTGGGACGATATCCTGCTGCTGGACCAGCAGTTGACCGACGAAGAACGCATGGTGCGCGATGCCGCACGCGAATACTGTCAGAACAAGCTGATGCCGAGGGTCTTGGAGGCCAACCGCCACGAGATTTTCGACCGTGAAATCATGAGCGAAATGGGCGAGCTGGGCCTGCTGGGCTCCACCATCGAAGGCTACGGCTGTGCCGGTCTCAACTACGTTTCCTACGGCCTGGTAGCCCGCGAAGTCGAGCGGGTGGACTCTGGCTACCGCTCCGCAATGAGCGTGCAATCCAGCCTGGTAATGCACCCGATCTACGCCTACGGCAGCGAAGAGCAGAAACAGAAGTACCTGCCCAAACTGGCCAGCGGAGAGTGGGTTGGCTGTTTTGGCCTGACCGAGCCGGATGCAGGTTCCGATCCCGGCGGTATGAAAACCCGCGCCAAAAAAGTAGACGGCGGCTACCGTATCAGCGGCGCCAAGATGTGGATCACCAACAGCCCCATTGCCGATGTATTCGTGGTTTGGGCCAAAGATGACGAAGACATCATTCGCGGTTTCGTACTAGAGAAGGGTATGGAAGGCCTGAGCGCGCCGAAGATCGAGGGCAAGTTCTCCCTGCGCGCCTCTATCACCGGCGAGATCGTGATGGACAATGTCTTCGTACCCGAAGAAAACAAATTCCCCGAAATTGGCGGGCTGCGCGGCCCCTTCGGCTGTCTGAACCGCGCCCGCTACGGTATTTCCTGGGGCGCCATGGGTGCCGGTGAGTTCTGCTGGCACGCAGCGCGCCAGTACGGCCTGGACCGCAAGCAGTTCAACCGCCCACTGGCTCAAACCCAGCTGTTCCAGAAGAAGCTGGCCGACATGCAAACCGAAATCACCCTGGGGCTGCAGGCTTCCCTGCGCGTTGGCCGCATCATGGATGAGAACAAGCAGTTCGACCCCACCATGATCTCCCTAGTGAAACGCAATAACTGCGGCAAGGCCCTGGATATCGCCCGCATTTCCCGCGATATGCACGGCGGCAATGGTATCTCCGACGAGTTTCACGTGATTCGCCATGTGATGAACCTGGAAGCGGTAAATACTTACGAGGGCACCCACGATGTTCACGCCCTGATTCTGGGCCGTGCCCAAACCGGCCTACAGGCGTTCGTCTAACGCCTCACCGGGCGCCACCCGCGGCATACGCGGGTGGCGCGCTCGCAGTAAACTTTTCTCCCTTTTAGCGCACTGCTATTACCTGGCCTGTGCCTCTATCGCCTGCACATTAATCACACAAAAAGCAATTCCGATAAAAACCAATAGAGATGCACCCCACTCCATCGCATCCATCGATTCGCCTAAAATCACCCAGGATCCCATCAAACCAAATACCGGTACCAGAAGCCCAAAGGGGGCAACAAAAGCAGCTGAATAACGCCTAATCAAGTCCCCCCACCAAACATAAGCAAGCAACGTAAGGAATAGACTTTGATAGAGGATCGCACCCCAGGCTATTGGCGAGGCCTCCAGTAAATGCTGAACGGGCTTTCGAGTTTCCAAGAAATAGGACAATACGAATAGAGGAATTGGCGGCACCAGCGATGCCCAGACCATCAGATGGAATAAATTTACTCCCCGCATTCTTTTCAAAGCCAGATTAGCAATGGCCCAAGCCATACCCGAGCCCATCAAGAGCAAAAATCCTTTCTGTGTTGTGGCCCCTCCCTTATCGGCATCAATGAAAAACAATGTAAAGCCAGCAGCCGCGATCAACAGACCCACAAGCTGCTGCCAACTTATTTTTTCCGCAAAAAAGCAGATACTGAAAATTAAGGTGAAAATCACTTGTGACTGCACCAGCAGCGAGGCAATTCCTGCCTGCGCATCAGTGCGCATCGCCAAGTAAACCAGTCCAGTAGTAAGAAGCTGTAAAAATACGCCGATCAGGACAACATTCCATACTGAGGTTTTTGGAAAAGGGAAAAACCAAACAAATGGAATAGACGCCAAGGCATATCTCATCGCCGTGAGCATCAAAGGGGGAACATCACTGAGAGCCAACTTAACAATCGGATAGGCCATACCAATGATGAATACACAAGCCAGTGCTTTTAAAATGCTATGAATTGGCATGTTAAGAGTTATCCATCCTGTGCTTCTGCCCGTTTCGCTGCCACTTCAGCAGGCTCTCTTTTTAGCGTTTATAGGGGGGTAAAAATTTTTGGAGCGG
The DNA here is from genome assembly GCF_052467705.1 of Microbulbifer mixtoriginis (SeqCode). Lineage (NCBI taxonomy): Bacteria > Pseudomonadati > Pseudomonadota > Gammaproteobacteria > Cellvibrionales > Microbulbiferaceae > Microbulbifer > Microbulbifer mixtoriginis (SeqCode). The sequence goes on along the minus strand of NZ_CP174322.1, from coordinate 2,445,918 downwards.
AAGAAAACAACTCCCCGCTTTGCCAAACATAGCAACCGCTAACGGAATTGCTCTAATGCCCCACTCTGCACGACCTCACACTTCTCTCCAGCGGTAAAGTAGACGATTCCCTTTGCTTAAATAGAAGTGCTATTCTCCCCTGCCCGCCAATTCCAGGATGTAATGATGATATGGATGAGCTGCTGCATTGGTTCGATATGATCGGTATCGCAGTCTTTGCCTTTAGTGGCGTACTCGCTGCAGGTCACAAGCAGATGGATTTATTTGGCGCAGTAGTGCTCGCCTGCGTTACCTCTACGGGAGGGGGCACCATCCGGGACATCATCCTCAATATCCCCGTATTTTGGCTGCAGGACACCTACTATTTGTGGATTGCTGTCGCGACCGGTGTAATTAGTTTTTACCTGATACGCTATCTACAGGTACCCATGCGTCTGCTGATGGTGGCAGACGCTATCGGCCTCTCGGTGTTTGTAGTAATCGGCACGCAGAAAGGTTTAGAACTTGGCTATTCCGCCACTATTGCGATCGTAATGGGCATGATGACCGCCACCTTCGGAGGAGTAATTCGCGATGTACTTTCCGGCGATATCCCATTGCTATTGCGCCGGGAGATCTATGCCACAGCAGCTCTTACCGGCGCCGCTGTATTAGTTGCCTTGGATGCCAGTGGTAAGTTGCCGGGGGATCTGGTGATTGCCATCGCTGTAGTGGTGACCTTGTCAATTCGCTTAGCGGCCTTGCGATGGAATCTATCCGCTCCCATTGCCCGATTTGGCAATCATTGAGCGGCTCAATTTACAAAACCCAGAACTTTTTCGGCCCACAGGAATACTCTTAGTGCGAAACTTCCGCCCACTGACCGCCTCCATCATTTTGATCGGCCTGCTGATGAGTGCCTGTGATCGGTCTGAACAGGGGACAACTTCCCCCGCAGCGAAAAAGCCCAGAAGTTATACCCACCTATACCCCAGATCCTGCTGGTTCAAAACAGACGACAGCTGGCCCGCCACTCAGTGCTTCATGATGGAAGTACCGGAGGATTACGCCCATCCAGAAAGGCGCAAAATCCGCTTCCCGGTCATACGCTTTCGCGCCAAAAATCCAGCGCCAAACAAGGCCCCGCTGCTGCATCTCGGGGCGGGTGGCCCCGGTGCCAGCATGGGCCTGGAACCAGAAAACGCCAGCGATTGGCTATGGTTGAATTACGCCGCCATGACTGTAGAGGATGGGCGCGACCTGATTGTGATAGACCCGCGCGGCACCGGCATGGCAAGGCCGCGCCTTACCTGCAGCGAATTTATCGAAGATGCGCAGACAGCTTTCCAGCGCAATCTCTCCCCGGAAGAAGAAGCGCGTGTCTTCGCCTTCAGTATGGAGCGCTGCTATAGCCGCCTGAGCAAGGGCGCAGATATGGCGCAATACAACAGCTCGGTGATTGCGCGGGATGTAGATGAACTCCGCAAGCGGTTAAAAATCGATAAACTCGACCTCTACGGCGTTTCCTACTCCTCTCGCTATGCCCTCACCTATGCGCGGGATTTCCCCGATTCAACCCGCGCCTTGGTACTCAACAGCGCCGTCTTTCCTAATATTGTCTACACCCAACAGTTGGCACAAGATTCACTGGCAGCTTACGAGCGCGGCCTCAAGCACTGTATTGAAGATGCGAAATGCAACAGCCGCTACCCAGACTTGCGCCGCCGCCTGGAAAATCTGGTGCAAACCCTGGATGAAGAGCCACGTACGATCTCCATCAAACACCGCTATTCCAACCAGCCCTATCCCTTTGTACTCACTGGCCAACGCTTGCTGCGGGTACTGTTCCAGGCCCTATACAACGAGAACTTTTACAGTGAATTACCAAAACTCATTGAGGGCCTGGAAAACAGTGGCGATAAAGGTCTGAAGCCCGCACAAAAGGCCATAGGGCACTTTATGGAGATCGTATTGGACCCCTACTTCGGCGATGCCGCCGGAGTCAGCCATTTCTGCTATGAGGAAGCCCCCTTTGTCGATTTCGACGAGGCCCGCGAGAGCGCCGAAGACACCGGCATCCTCGGTGGCGCCGTGCGCTCAGACCTGAAACTGCTGCAACTACAATGCCGAATCTGGGCGATCCCCGCCGCACCACTGCTGGAATCACAACCCATCGCCACTCCCGCGCCGGTTATGGTGCTACACGGCGGCCTAGATCCTGTTTTATCAGCCGAAGATGTAGATGTAGCGCGCAAGGCACTACCCAATCACCAGTGGCTGCTCTTCCCTCAACTGGCTCACGATATTATTTCCGCCAGCAGCTGTGCCGAAAAAGCGGCAGCACGCTTTCTCGATAACCCGACAAGCGACCAGACCGAGCCCACCAAAACCTGCCGCCAGCAGGAGCTGGCCGATCAGATCCAGGAAGAACAGCAGGGGCAGAACCAAGATAAACAGACAGAGGCTCCTTTCAGCGGAGTACAGGCCCCAGAAAGCAGCCCTTAATCAATTGGTGTCTTTGAACGACAGCAGGAAACAGCATGGACAGAGTTCGCAGCGCTTCGCTTATTGAGGTGGAAGACTTACAGGAATTAATCGCTAACAAAACCGTAGGGATTCTGGATTGTCGCTATGACCTCGCCGATAAGGAGAGTGGCGCCCTGGCGTATGCAGCGGGGCATATTCCCGGAGCCCACTATGCCAGCCTGCATAGGGACTTATCGGCCCCTACCCATCAATTAGGTGGGCGCCATCCTATGCCCAGCAACGCCCAGTTCCAACAGTTCGCCCGCAAACTGGGGATCAACGCCGATACGCCAGTCGTTGTCTACGATGATAATCGCCTGGGCTTTGCCGCACGGGCTTGGTTCCTGTTTTTCTTCTTTGGCCACACCAATATTAAGGTTCTTAATGGGGGCCTGCGGGCTTGGCTCGATGCCGGCCTATCGCTAGAGACCCGTGAACCCGCCACCACACCAGAGGGTAATTTCAAAGCAAACCCCAAAGATAACCTGCTGGTGCACTACGAAACCCTCAAGGCCTCCCTGGGCAATGCACCCTGGCAGCTGATCGATGCCCGCGATGAGGATCGCTTCGCCGGAAAACACGAACCCATAGACCCTATTGCCGGCCATATTCCCAGTGCGATTAACCAACCCTGGCGCGAAATGACCGATGATGCAGGTAAAGTGAAGTCAACTGCAGCACTCCAAGCACTATGGGACGCTCGCTCCGATGGACGCCCTATTCTGAATTACTGCGGCTCCGGGGTGACAGCTTGTGTGAACTATTTTGCCCAACAACTTGCCGGACGCCGGGACTCCCTGCTCTATCCCGGCAGCTGGAGTGACTGGTGCGCGCATCAACGGCAAGGGAAATAAAGCGGAAAACAGCACCCTCAATAAACGCACCATGAGCTGACATGACAGACCATGAAAAAGCTGAGTAAGAAATAAAATGAGATTATTGGGCAGGCAGGATTAAGGGGCGGTGGTTACCGCCCCTCTGGCCGAACGGATCTGACTCAATCGTACATGGGGTTGCGCAATATTGGACAGATGGCCTCTTTATTTTTCGCCATATACTGCTGGTGGTATTCCTCGGCGTAATAAAATGGCTGGGCCATACTGATTTCGGTAGTAATCTCACCGCGCTGCTTTTCGTTCAAGGCTGCTTGCACCGCTTCTTTACTCGCTTCCGCTTCTTTCTTTTGCCCCTCGTGAGTGCAGAAAATACAGGAGCGGTATTGGGAACCGATATCATTGCCCTGGCGCATTCCCTGGGTGGGATCATGCATATCCCAAAAAGTTTTTAGTAATTCCGAGTAGCTGACCTTGTTGGGGTCAAACACTACCTTAACGACTTCGGCATGCCCGGTACGCCCACTACATACCTCATCGTAATTTGGATTCTCGGTGGCACCATCCGAGTAGCCCACCGCAGTGGCATAGACACCGTCAATGTCCCAAAACTGTTTCTCCGCACCCCAGAAACATCCCATACCAAAGATTGCGACTTCCATGCCTTCGGGGAATGGTTCCTGGATTGAGTTGCCGTTGACATGATGGATACCGGTGATTTCCATCGGCTGTGGTCGGCCGGGCAAAATCTGATCCGCATCCGGGATCTGGAATTTGTCGTATTGCATACTGTTATCTCAAGTGCTGAAATTTTCTTCAAACAGGATAGCCACAAGCCCTCATTCCGCCCAGAGATTGGAAAGGCTTGAGGCGAGCCATGTTAACCTGACAATCCATGGGATCGAAAAGATATTTAAGCCCTGGGCACAAACTTGGCAAGTGCAGAACCTAAGGAGCCGCCATTGGCACGTTTAATTCTTCTAATACTGATCTTACTCGGCATCTGGTATGCCTGGCAGAAAATCAAGTCCAGCTCTAAAGGCGATAGGCGCAAGCAGATTTTCTTTATCACCCTACTGGGTGCAGCAGTCATCGTAGTGTTACTAGCCGTCAGCGGAAGGCTGCACTGGGTCGGTGCCATGGTTCTGCTGATCCTACCGGTGCTGGGCCGCCTGCTCAATCAACTCACTCGTTTAATGCCCTGGCTGGCCCCCTTGTTCGAGCGTTATGCGCGCAATCGACAAAATCAAAACCAACAACAAGAACAGGAACCCCATCAGGAACAAAAAGCCGCCCAGGCCGACCAAGGGCCGCCTCTGAGTGAACACGAAGCGCGACGAATTCTAGGCGTTGGCGCCAATGCCGGACGCGATGAAATTATCGGCGCTCACCGCAAGCTTATTCAAAAACTACACCCGGATCGCGGCGGCAACGACTATCTAGCCTCACGAGTAAATGCCGCCAAAGAACTGCTGCTGAATACGCTCTGATCGCGACTCTTTATCAGGGCAAGGTTATTCTGGTACACGACACAAGAGGTGAACATAGCGCGCCAACTGGCGATAAGGGTCGGTCTGAGAATACTCCAATTCTTTTTGTACAATTGCCGCAGCGGGTAACTTGTCACGAATAGCAGGCGTCATAAAATCGTGAAAGCAACGAATACCGCTGTGGCAGGTCACCTCAAAACCGGCCTCCTGCAGCCAATCACTCACCCACTCCAATAGCAGTGGGTTTTGTGGTGTCAGGCTCCCGGGGTGCCCACCCCAATAGTCTTCATCGATATTGCGCTCCAGCTGGCGAAAACTGCCGCGCTGCAACAAGCGAAACTCCAGCGCGCGCCGATTGTAAAAAGTGAGGGACAAATGGCCACCCGGCTTGAGCAAACGGTGTAGCTGCTGTAAGGCCAAGCGCGGCTCCTCCAGCCATTCAAGCACTGCATGGCAAATCACAAGGTCCGCGCCCTGCAACGCTTTCATCTGTGCCAACGCCTGTAGGGGCTTATGCAAAAGGGTTACCCGCTTTTGTAAATGTCTCGCCTCAACTTCAGCGGCAGCGTGCTCCAGCATTTGCGCCGAAATATCTGCCAAGTACACCTGATGCCCCGCAGCCGCCAGGTCCATGGCAAAGTGCCCCTGGCCACCACCTGCATCCACGATTTTTAAGGTGCGCGACTCCCGGCTGACGATCGCAGCTAAATCCCGATTCAACACCGCCAGACGGATATCCCCCTTGAGGCCGCCATAAATACGATCGCGAAATCGATGCGCCAGGTCGTCAAAGTTCCTGTCACTGAAACCTGCCTCACTCATGGAGCCCCACCATCTACAACTTCTCTCGCGCGGCGCTCATTTTCCGCAATCTTATTGCGCAGCGCTAAATCCATATTCACCCCCAGCACCTCTGCCAACTTACACAGGTACATTTGGATATCCGCCAGCTCTGCAGCAACTTCTCTAGCATTCTCACTCCGCATCAGCGAATGAATATCCGCGTCTTCGCACCATTGAAAATGCCGATTCAACTCGGCCACCTCTACCGAAAGTGCCACCCCCAGATTCTTTGCAGTATGTAGTTGCTCCCAGCCCCGTAGCTTGGCCACCCTGTCAAAAGCCGCCACAATTTCACTATTTTCCACTGAACTTCTTCCTCTGCTGGCGCTCCAGGCCGCCCTCCCGCGCCGCCAAAATCGAGTTGAGTGCGCGGGACATAAATTCCCGCCGATACAAGACACAAACCACAAAAAGGTAACCGGCAATAAACAGCAGCGGATGGATAAACCAGCCCAGCACCGACATGGAGAAGTAATAGGAGCGCAGGCCGTAGTTATAACTGTGCCCGGCGTGGTCGATCACCTTAGCGGTGCTGATAGCAAAACGAAGGCGCTCATCCTCCGACAGTTCACCCGCTTCCGGCGGAGGTGCGGCTCCAATCAACACATTGGCAAACGAGTATTGGCGCAGGGACCAGGTGAAATTGAAAAAGGCGAAAATAAAAATCAGGATAAGCAGCATCACTTTCAGTTCAAACTGCTCAACCGTGGTAGGCTCGGCAAAAGGCAAGCTGGTAAGCACTTCGATGGCAGCTTTGTTCGCCGTCAAGGCAGTCACCAGGCCTGCCAAAATTAAAATACTAGTGGAGGCAAAAAAACCAATCACCCGTTCCAGGTTACTGAGGATTGCGGTATCTGCCATGCGCATATCCCGATCGAGCATGCGCAGCATCCACTCCACCCGGTACCACTGTAATGATGATGTGAGACACCAAGTCTCTTTGGCTTTCTTGCGTGCAAAGACGGTGTAACCGACCCATGTGATTAAAAAGCCAGTGACGCTGGCGATATCCAACCAGGACAACCTCTATCTCCCTGTTCGTCTACATTTATGCCGGGGCTTCAGTAGGTGAAGTCTTCGCCTTGCTGACATCCTTGTCAACACTGTCTTTCCGGTGTGTGCAAGCGGTAGAATAGCGCCCTTTCGCCGGCAGCAGAGGCCGGCCAGAAAATTTTCTATAACTCCAGGGAGCTGTCTTTTGAACAACTCACATCCTGCATTTGAACTGGTTACCAGCGCAGATATCGATTCCCTCGGCGTACGTGTCGAGGAATACCGCCACACCACCACCGGTGCCCAACACCTGCACATTGCCGCAGACAACGCGGAAAATGTTTTCCTGGTGGCACTGCGCACTGTGCCTCACGATTCCACCGGTGTGGCCCATATTCTTGAGCACACCGCACTGTGCGGCAGTGACAAATACCCGGTGCGTGACCCTTTCTTTATGATGATTCGGCGTTCACTCAACACCTTTATGAATGCCTTCACCAGCTCAGACTGGACCGCCTACCCCTTTGCCAGCCAGAATCGCAAGGATTTCAATAACCTTCTCGATGTCTACCTGGATGCGGTATTTTTCGCCACACTGGACCCACTGGATTTTGCCCAGGAAGGGCACCGCCTGGAATTCGCCGAAACCGAAAACACCAGCAGCGAGCTGGTATACAAAGGCGTGGTGTTCAATGAAATGAAGGGCGCCATGAGTTCGGTCAGCTCGCAGCTTTGGCACACCCTGAGTAAATATCTGTTCCCCACCACGACTTACCACTTCAACTCCGGTGGCGAGCCTACAGATATCCCCAAACTCAGTTATGAGGAATTGGTAGATTTCTACCGCAGTCACTACCACCCCAGCAACGCCATTTTTATGACTTTCGGCGATATTTCCGCCGCCGAACACCAGGCAGCTTTCGAAGAAAAAGCGCTGCACAAATTTGAGAAGCTGGACAAGACGATCGAAGTGGGCCGCGAAGACCGCTATCACGCCCCGCTCAAGGTGGAAGAGCACTACCCGCTTAGTGGTGAAGCACTGGAAGAAAAAACCCATATCGTTCTGAGCTGGCTACTCGGCGACGTTACCGATCTGGAAGAAGCCCTCACTGCACACCTGCTCGCCGGCGTGCTGCTGGATAACAGCGCCTCCCCACTGATGAAACTGCTCGAGACCACTGACCTCGGCACCTCCCCCTCCCCCCTTATCGGGCTGGACGATTCCCAGCGGGAGCTGGTATTTGTCTGTGGCATTGAAGGCAGCGAGCGCGAGCGCGCCGACGAGCTGGAAAAACAAGTGCTCGCCGTATTGGAAGAAGTCGCCGAGAAAGGCATCCCCTACGAGCAAGTAGCTGCCAGTCTGCATCAGTTGGAACTGCAACAGCGCGAAATCGGTGGTGACGGCTACCCCTATGGCCTGCAGCTAATCCTTACCGCACTCACCGGCGCCACTCACCGCGGTGATGCGGTTGGCCTGCTGAATATCGACGCTACCCTGGAAAAATTGCGCGATCAGATCAAAGACCCGATGTTTATCGCCAATAAAGCGCGCGAACTCCTACTGGAAAACCAGCACCGCGTGCGCCTGGTAATGAGCCCGGACGATAAACTGGCCGGGCGTAAAGAGCAGGCGGAAAAGGCGCAGTTGGCACAGATCAAAGCGCGCCTTAGCGAGCAGGAAAAAGCGCAAATAGTCGAAACTGCCAAGGCCCTCACGGACCGCCAGAATCGCGAAGACGATGCCTCCATCCTGCCCAAAGTGGGGGTAGAAGATATTCCCGCAGAAATGCCCGATGTCGAGGGTGAAATCACTGAGATCGGCGAACAAAAACTCACCCGCTACAGCGCTGGCACCAATGGTCTGGTTTACCAACAAATGGTGTGCGCCCTGCCCGAATTTAGCGAAGAGGAAAAGGCGCTACTGCCCTACTACTGCCAGGTATTGAGTGAGGTTGGCCTCGCCGATAAAGACTACCTGGAAGTCCAGCAGTGGCAGACCCGTGTCGCCGGTGCCCTGCACGGTTTCACCAGCAGCCGCACCGCCATCGACAACCTGGATCACTTGTCCGGCCACTTTATTCTCTCCGGCAAGGCACTCTCTCGAAACCAAGGTGAACTGACCGAGCTGATGCAGGCCACGATGGCGCAAGTGCGCTTCGATGAGCACGCCCGCATCAAAGAGTTATTGCAACAGACCCTTGCGCGCCGCGAACAGGGTGTTGTCGGCAACGGCCATGCCCTCGCCATGGCAGCCGCCAGTGCTGGCTACAATCGCGCAGCCTGGGAGAGCCACGCCAGCGGTGGACTGCTTGGCCTGCGCAACCTGAGAGCCATGGTCAAAGGGCTCGATGAGAAAGATGGCCTGCAGCAACTTTCTGCGCACTTCCAGGCAATCCACAACAAAATCCTCGCCGCCCCGCGCCAGTTCTTGCTTATTGGCGAAGAGGAAAAACTCAGTGACTTCAGCCAAGCACTGGCACCACTTATCTCTTCATCCAGCACGGCTGCGGCCAATCCGGACGCGCCTTTCGAGCGCAGACGGGTACAGGAGCTCTGGGTGGCCAACAGCCAGGTGAATTTCTGCTCCAAAGCTTACGCCACCGTACCCATGTCGCACCCGGATGCCGCACCGCTGTCCGTATTGAGCGGTTTCCTGCGCAATGGCTTCCTGCACCGCACGATTCGCGAACAGGGCGGCGCCTACGGCGGTGGTGCCGGACACGACAGTAATATCGGGGTGTTCCGCTTTTACTCATATCGCGATCCGCGTATGGGAGAAACTCTAGAAGACTTCGATGCCTCTCTGCAGTGGTTGGCCGAAGGCAAGCACAAAGAAGAGCAAGTGGAGGAATCGATCCTCGGTGTGATCGGCGGCCTGGATAAACCCGGCTCCCCCGCCGGTGAGGCCAAAAAGAACTTCCACTCAGGCCTCTATGGACGCAGCCACGAAGTACGCCAACAGTTCCGCAAGCGGGTAACCGAAGTTACTTTGCAAGACCTGCAGCGCGTTGGTGCCACTTACCTGGAACCGTCCAAAGCCAGCACCGCGATTGTCACCGGCCCCCAGGGCAGTGAAGCGGCTGCGAAGCTCAACCTGCAAGAAGAAAAACTGTAATTGAGGCAGGCCCCCGGCAGTATTAGCTGCCGGGGCGCCGGTTTTACCCGCTTGCAAATAAATAGTACTCGGCAGTAATCATTTCTCCTGGATCCATGCCGTGATCCCTAAGCGAAGTCCCGATGAGCAAACAAGATAATATCTACGCAAACCCACTGGGCCAGGTGGCCGGCTTTGAATTTGATCGGCAGGTGGTGCAAGTCTTCCCAGACATGATCAAGCGCTCCGTGCCCGGCTACACCACCATCGTGGCCATGATCGGCACCCTCGCGGAACGCTATGCCCAAGCGGGCAGCCGTTGTTATGACCTGGGCAGCTCACTGTGTGCCGCCACCCTGGCCATGCGCCACCGTATTCCCGCAGCAGACTGCGAAATCATTGCCGTAGATAATTCCGAAGCGATGGTATCCCAGGCGCGCACTGTACTCGAAGCGGATAGCGGTGAAGTACCCGTGCAACTCATTTGCGACAACCTACAAAACGTAGCGATTGAAAACGCCTCCGTTGTGGTACTGAATTTCACCCTGCAATTTATTCCGGTTGAGGAGCGCGAGGAAATCCTGCGCAAAATCCAGCAGGGACTGCGCCCCGGCGGCATCCTGATTATTTCCGAGAAAGTGGACTTCGCCGATAAAGACCACAATGAACTGATGATTGAGTTACACCACTCTTTCAAGGCCGCCAATGGCTACAGCGCACTGGAAATTGCACAGAAACGTTCCGCTTTAGAAAATGTGCTGATTCCAGAGACCTTAGACACCCACCGCTCTCGTCTTAAGAGCGTCGGCTTCACTAGCGTCGATGTCTGGTTCCAATGTTTTAACTTTGCCTCCCTGATCGCCATCAAAGGCAGCCCCGACAAGTAACTACCCGTGATTGACTACACCCAACTCTACCAAGGCTTGCAACATATCCCAGAGCTGCGCAGCTGGCTGGCTCAGCTTCCTCAACAGGTAGCCGAAAACCTTAGCCCTCATCGCTGGGGCGACCTGCCCGACTGGCGCGCAGCTGTCGAAGCCCTACCGAATATCGCTCCCTCCAGCATCGAGCTCAGCAATAGCGTGCGTATCGGCAAGGCCAGCGACGCCTCGCCTCAGCAATTGCAGCGACTAGAACAGGAACTGAGAAAACTACACCCCTGGCGCAAAGGCCCCTGGGAAATATTTGGCCTGCCTATCGATACCGAGTGGCGCTCCGATTGGAAGTGGGACCGGGTGCTGCCGCACCTCGCGCCTATGGAAAACAGACTGGTACTGGATGTTGGCTGCGGCAACGGCTACCACTGTTGGCGCGCCTATGGCGCTGGGGCCCGGCGGGTGATCGGCATAGATCCCTCGGCAAAATTCGTCGCGCAGTTTTACGCCCTGAAAAAATATCTCGGCGACGAACAGCCGGTAGACCTGCTGCCACTCGGCATCGAAGCCCTGCCCGCAAATCTGCGCGCCTTCGATACCACCTTTTCAATGGGTGTGCTCTACCACCGCCGCTCGCCGATGGACCACCTGCGCGAGTTGCGTGAGACCCTGCGCCCTGGTGGACAACTGGTGCTGGAGACCTTAGTGATTGATGGCGGGCTCGGGGATTGCCTGGTACCAGAGGGCCGCTACGCTAAAATGCGCAATGTATGGTTCTTTCCCAGCTGCGCCACCCTGGAAAGTTGGCTACGAAAGTGCGGTTTTCGCAATCCTAGGACAGTAGACTTGAATATCACCAGCCTGGAGGAACAGCGGCGCACCGACTGGATGCACTTTGAATCACTGGCCGACTTTCTCGATCCGCAATCACCGGACAAAACAGTAGAAGGTCACCCCGCGCCCAAACGGGCTGTTTTGGTCGCGGAAGCGCCATAGCTTGTTTCACAGCCACAATCTGGAAACTCATAAATTCCGCAAAAGCCGTAACAAATAGAATTTTGTACGGAATAGCGACTGCCATCTTGATTGTTGCGCCTTGTAGGGCAAAGTGCGCCCCCAAATGGTGCAACTATATCCTTAAGGGAAGGCCGCGACTGTCTGCGGCCCAGCGCAGAGAATTTATATGAGTATTAGCGTATTTGAACTGTTTAAAATTGGCGTAGGCCCCTCTAGCTCCCATACGGTGGGCCCAATGGTCGCCGCCCGCCAATTTGTTCAGGACCTGCGCGACCGCGACCAACTCGCAAGAACCGACCGTATTCAAGTACACCTTTACGGTTCCCTGGCCCTGACCGGAATCGGCCACGGCACCGATATGGCGGTACTGATGGGACTGCTTGGCCAAACCCCCGATACCATCAATGTCGATAGTATCGATGAAAAGATGGCCGCCATTCACAGCGAACAAGCACTGACACTTAATGGTGACCACAAAATAGAATTTGTTCGCGATCGCGACCTGCTCTTCCATATGGAAGAGTTCCTACCGCAACACTCCAATGGCATGACCTGCCAAGCCTATTGCGGCGAAGAACTGCTATTCGAGCGCAGTTATTTTTCCATCGGCGGCGGCTTTGTTCTCTCAGAGGAAGACTTCGCTCACAAAGAAGAAATTGCCACGCTGCTGCCCTACGATTTCAGTAGTGCCGAACAGCTGATGAAGATCTGCGATCAGCACGACTGGACCATTGCCGAGTTGGCCATGGAAAACGAAAAAGCATTTCGCAGCGAGCAGGAAGTCAAGGACCGCCTGTGGAATATCTGGAAAGTGATGAAAGCCTCCATAGAGCGGGGCTGCCAACAAAAAGGAATTCTGCCCGGCGGCCTGAAGGTACGCCGCCGAGCCGCCGAGCTCTATCAGGAGTTGAGCAAACAAACAGCGGAAGAACGCAATCGCGGCCTCGCCATCCTCGACTGGGTGAGTTTGTTCGCGCTTGCCGTCAATGAAGAAAATGCTGCTCGCGGACGTATCGTTACCGCCCCAACCAATGGGGCCGCCGGTGTTATTCCCGCAGTGATCGCCTATTACGTGGAATTTGTGCACGACCCGAAAGTGCACGGAGAACTCAAAGAGCAGGTGGTGAAATTTATGCTCACTGCCGGCGCCATCGGCATGCTATTTAAGAAAAATGCCTCTATCTCCGCCGCCGAAGTGGGCTGCCAGGGTGAGATCGGCGTAGCCTGCTCAATGGCCTCCGCAGGCCTGGCCGCCGTGGAAGGCGGCAGTAATCAGCAAATCGAAAACGCTGCCGAGATTGGCATGGAGCACAACCTGGGCCTCACCTGCGATCCCATCGGCGGCCTGGTGCAAGTGCCCTGTATCGAACGCAACACCATGGGCGCGGTAAAAGCCATCAACGGCGCACGCCTGGCCCTACGCGGTGACGGCTCCCATATCGTACCGCTAGATAGCGTGATCGAAACCATGCGCCAGACCGGTATCGATATGCAGAGCAAATACAAAGAGACTTCTCTGGGCGGGTTGGCCGTTAACGCCGTTAACTGCTGATGGGTTTCTTTATGCCGGGGCTGGGTTTGGCCTCGGCAAGCTTGCCCTTTCAAAAATGCACACCCTAAACATGCTCATCTCTTGTCATTAAGGCAGGATCACTATCGAGAACTATTCAATTGGAACCTTAGAACCACGGTATTGTTGGAATGTCTCATGTCCCCTATCAGTTGTTTACTCCGCACTCTCTTAGTAGCTTCATAGACCATGAGCATTATTGAGCAAAGGTGTTATTACTCCATAATTCACCTTCCTCAAAGGCAAATTATTGTTTAATAGAATGCTCGCCATCTGAATGAAGTGGAACTTCAGTAAGTGCCCGTTTTATTTCCTCGAGCTTTTCGGGAAGGCTGAACCCCAGATGTTTATTGAGCCTATCCAGTGAACGCTCTAACTCCTGAAATGTTTCAAGTATTTTCTCTACCTGCAGCTTTCCTTTATCTGTCAGAAAGAAAAGCCTCCTTCGCTTATCACTTGAGTCATCTTCATGCTTAATGAGTGAGAGCTTAAGTAACTTCGGAAGTTTCTGCTTAATCAGCTGAGGGGAGGAGTCTGTCTCACGAGCAATTTCATTCAATGACAATCCATCCAATCGATGCAAAGTCACGATGATTGAACAAGATTTAACCGGAACTTGCACACCATTTCTCGTGAGAATTATCTCGCACTGCTTGGTGATAAGAGTAGAGATAGTCTCCGCAGTCTTGCCAATAAAGTAATTCTCAGGGCTCATAAAAGACAACTCTCATCCATCTTTCAAATTAATTTGGGGCTCATCAGCAGAGTATTGATGCTTGATTCTACCATAACCTTCAAATATATTTATAAACATGTTTATAAATATATTTATGGAGGATAGCAATGCGGACAAAATGGATCATCTTCACTCTTTTCTTACAGTCTTGGGGAGCGCTAGCTCAAACAAACTGCTCTGTACAGTTACAAGATCTTTCAAAGGATATTGAAGCTCTTAGAGTTGAGGCCGATATACCGGGAGTAGCGATAGGAGCAGCGTTAAACGGAGAGTTGGTGTATGAAGAAGGTTTTGGCTTTGCTGACAAGTTACACAAAACACCGGTTACTCCCTCCACTATTTTCCAGATAGCCTCTGTAACCAAGCCAATCACAGCTTTGGCGGTAATGGAGATTGCTGATAAGCACTTGCTCGAACTAGAAAGTTCTGTGGCCCTTGAACCAGGCTCTCTCCTAGCGAACCCCCATCACCCCTCAAAGGGAATCACCCTACTCCAATTGCTTACACATACATCCAGCATACAGGATGGTATGTATTATGAGGTGGATTTCAGAACACCCGGGCAAGATTCAGCAATGAAGCTTTCCGAGCTGCTGGAAGATGTCCTTCTAGAGAGTGGCAAATATTATTCAGCAGATAAGTCTTTCCTGAAATCCCCGCCCGGGGAGCAATGGAGCTACAGCAATATGGGCTACAACTTGTTGGGCAACTGGGCCGAGCAACAATCTGGATTGAATTTAAAAGATTGGACTCAGAAAAACTTCTTTGGGCCACTGGGAATGGATCATACTTTCTGGACTATAGCAGATACGTCTGGGTTAGAAGTCGCAACGCCTTATCAAACCCTTTCTGATGGCCAGCTTGTCGCAGTTGCACAAAGTAGTACTCCCGGATATCCGGCAGGAATGTTGCGCTCAACAGTATCAGATTTGACAAAATTCTTCGGTGCGGTTGCTAATTCAGGTGTATTTATGAGGGAGACTATTTCCTCCCAAAAGGTGCTTCAAGAGATGTTTGCTGAGCGCTCCATGAGTGGCATTCCAGACCATCTGGAAAGTCAACTTGTTGCATGGAATAGCTATAACTACAAAAAGCGCTCCTATTTAAGCCATTGGGGTGGCAATATTGGGGTATACACGGCCGCTTATGTTGCTCCTGAAACAGGGCTTGCACTTGTCATTCTCACCAACAGGAATGCAGAAAGGCCTCAAATTAATATGCTTAAAGAGCTATCTAAAAAAATCTATGATGTAGTTGAAAGATGTAATACTAAGACTGCAGTGGAAAGTTAAAATCACATTGAATAGATAAGACTTGAGCCTTTAATTATTTTAAACTCACTAAAGCGGTGCAATTATAAGCATCAGAAATTGCGAGGGTAGGCAAGCCTACCCCCGTATAAAGATGAATAGCTGGATTAGTTCACACTTTTAGAGTGGTAAACAATCGCTTGCCACACGTTTTGCTGACCGCCGATATAATTCTCAAAGGTAGGATTCTTGATATAGTTCCAGGCCACTTTGCCGTTACCTAGATACATCGGCTCATCCAATCCACCCCATCCATAATCGGTGAGTTTTACTGGCCCTTCAAGTACATTGAGGTCTGCGTCAATCTCCATCACATAGTAGGCTTTAGGTACCAACATACGCATAGCCTCGCCTTTCTTGTTGTAACTGCGATTGTAGGGAAGGTTATCGGAAATACACTGGAACTGTGCATAACCAAACAGGTAGCGGCCGTTCTTCAGGTCGACGAGCTGGGGGTCACTAATTTGGCAGTCGGAATCTTCCGCCAACCAATTGATCCCATTTCCCTCTATATCGCCTCGGCCATCAACTTTTGCAATGCCTACGCGAGTTAAGGATGATTTATCCAAGGCGCCGCCAGAATAGAGCCCTTGCCTAGCAATCAGCGGGTAATCGCCACCATAGTAGTTATCTTCAAGATATGCAAAGAAGCAATTTTTATAATCTTCAGCCGCACATTGGTCATCAAAGGGGCCATCGCCACTAGTATCTATACCAAGTACATCCTGTAAGAACATATTCATATTCTCATCTTCGATGTACTTCGGCGAAACAACCACTGAGAGATTCGTGTTCGCATCCACTGGAACAACTGTGTGCCCTCCCCCATTGGAGATCATCGCACTTGTAGTAGGGACTACGTGATTATAAGTACCCTCAAAAGAGTCGCTATCTTCCATTTTAATAGCGATCGCTTTCAAACCAGGTGAGGGATGGTATTTATTTCCGTCACTGGTACAAAGCGCTCCAAACATTTCATTCCCAGGATTATAGAAAGCCCGGATATTAAGCACATGCCCATGTCCACATGCCCAGTCCCAACCCCTATTATCACTTCCGGACATGTTCAAAGACCAATCATCTCGCTCAATAACAGTCAGTCCAGCTGAATAGTGAGAGCCACTGACAAGTACTCGTGCAGTGACTGAGAATGCATAATTTGTACGCCCTTTACTATCATTTTCAACATACAGTAGCTCTTGAGCACCTAAGTGAGTGCCACCGTGCATTTTATTAACTACGTAAGCATCAGGCTTCTCAGATAAGGGCTTATTATCCCACTCCATTAACCAAATCTGATCATTGTACTTTTTCTCATTATCAGTACCAGCAACAGCGTCGAGATTGTCCTCAATCTTCATCCAAGTAGTACCATACTCCTCTACAAGGTCTTTCTGAACATCGTAACGCTCACTTGCTTTATATTCGGTGTTGCATAAAACAGCGACTCTAGAGCAGTCTGCACTTGCAGTAATACCATGGGTTTCATAGCACTGCTTAAGGATCGTGGTATTACCCGTTTGATCGAAACTTGAGGTTTCAGGGTTATACTGCAGCTCGTAAACAGAACCGTATGTTGGATCAGAAGCTTTTAACCCTTCTGATAATGTAGTGGACACGAACATCCGCGGCTTATCAGTATCCGTAGCGCAAGTTGCCGTATAGCTACGAATAGGGATGTCGATATTTTCTTCATCTTGCTCACTATCTGTTCGGCCAATATAGTGTGCAAGCTGGTAAACTTCTTGGGCGTTTACCATTGCATCAGGCAGGGTGATATCTGTAGCAGTTATAGTGGCAAACCCCAGATCGGAAGTAGAAACATCTCCAACCGTTACCGTTGAGGGATCATTATCGGGAAGGGGCGTATCGCTCCCAGTATCGCCGGAACCACTATCACCTCCTTGGTTATCGCCACCCTGATCACCACCATTATTACTGCCACCATCACCCACAGCTGGTGTCTCAGGTTCAGAGTCTGAAGAACCGCCCCCTCCGCCGCTACACGCAGCCAAAGCTGCAGTTAATGCCAGCACCAGTAAATTTTTGCTAAATAACTTGTCCATAATCGCCTGAAATCTTATTTTTTGATTTGTGTGTTAGGTAAGGATTAAGAGTTAAGTTCCAATGAGTCACGAAATGAAAATACGAAAAGAATTTTATTTTTTCGTGAATAATTTTCTGTGTCGCATTTAAAAAAATGAAGAAACTAAAGCCTGCCTATATCGGTGCCTTTCTGACGATATTTGTCACCTATATACAAATTGCGTTAGAAGTGTGCTCTACACTCATAAAGCTCTATTAAAAATGGGTGATATTATTCAGTATGAGCACTCCCGAATTGCTTATTGATGACAGCCGAGCACCTGCTTCCGCAAAAAACTGGAGGCTTTAGCATCAAATAAATGAACGTCTAGCCGGCGCTCGCTCCTAAACGTCCACTCATCAGCTTAACCTTACAGCTTAAGTCACCTAAGCGAGACCTGTCCAGGATAAGAAGCACTATCGCTTTTCAAAGCAAGTTTGCTCTGCTTAAAAGAAAGCAACAAAGGGATCAGTATTAGAGTAATCGGTGTAGCAAATAGCTCCCCGAACACTAAGGATATAGCCGCTGGCTTTAAATATTGGGCTTGCTCGCTGGTTTCGGCTAATAAGGGTAGCAACCCACAGATAGTAGTCACCGTAGTTAAGAAAATTGCCCTTACGCGACTTTTCCCAGCCTGAAGTAGCGCTGTTTTTACTGGCACACCCTGCGCGTAGAGCTGATTAAATCGGCTCATTAATACTAGGGAATCGTTAATCACTACCCCAGTCATTGCCATCATTCCAAATAAGGATAATAAGCTTACTGGGAAGCCCAGTAGGCCGTGTCCAATAATTGCCCCCGCAAAGCCCATTGGAATCACCGACATAATAATCACTGGTTGCCAATAGGATTTTAATGGTATCGCCAACAAAACGTAGATAAGTAAAAGCGTCAGCAACATGGACTTTTTAAATCCAGCCTGTACTTCTACTATTTCGGCAAATTCACCAACGGCTTTAATTTGGACACCCGGATAAAGGCGCTCCAGTTCTGGCACCAGCTCTTCTTTTAATCGCTCCCAGTTTTTTTCCGGTGAACTGACAGAGCGATTCTGACGCCAGTAGATGCTGACCACTTCATCGCGATCTCGCCGATAAATTACCTCCGGTTCCCGCTCATACTTCAGCTGGGCGATTTCACCTAAGGTTACGTAGCTGTTGTTACCCAGGTTAATGGGAGTGGCTTTTAACTGCTCGATTGTTTTAGTCTGAATTTGAGGTAAGCGAGCCAATACCAATGTCTCTTCCCCTTTATCCAACAGCCTATGTATCTCAATCTGGCCGAATGCTCCCCCTATCAGCACTGCCAGGTTACTTTGATCAATTCCCAGGCTGGCTCCCCGCTCATTGACCGTAATTTTCAGCTGTCTTTTGGCTAGTTGGCTATCATCGTAGACATCGTTCACACCGGGTAACTCTGCGAGTAGAGCCTTGAGGCGGCCAGCCACTTGTTTCGCCTGATCTCGATTGCTGGCAGAAACCGCAATGGCAGTATCCCCCGCCGGCTCTTCCGTAAGGCTAAACTTCACTGCATAGCTTCCCTCCAGGATACCTGTTTGCAGCCGCAGCTCCTCTAAAAAGCGGTTGCTCTCTACTCTGGCCAGAGCATCATGTGTTAATTCCGCTGTCAACTCTATGGTCTTGGTGCCGTCCTTTGACACGATATACTTGCTAACAGGTGACTCCGGAAGTTCATACTCCTGTTGCAATCTATTTGCGGTGCGCTTGATGGCCTGTTCAAGTTGATCGGTGTTGCGTTCCGCTAAAGTATTTGCAACTCCATGCTGCATAGTGACTTTAACCGTGGCATAGCGTCCTGGAATTTCGGGAAAGAATACTGAAGCGATATGTCCCTTGAACATAGCGCCATAGGCCAGCAGCAAAAAGGTGACAAATAGACTGATACTTGTTTTCCGGTTTGCCAGGCTCAATGACAAAAGCGGAGTATATATCTTATCCGAAAATTGATTTAATAAACGGTTACATTTCTCTCTGGCAATCTCAATCCATCGTTTTATTGTGCCACTAGTTTGAGTATGCGTTTTTGGATAGCTTAAATGCACGGGTAATATAAATTTGCTCTCAATTAATGAAAATATCAATGCAAATATCACTACAGCAGAGAATCCTGATAAGACTTTTGCCAATTCATTTTCAATCCATAACATCGGTGAGAAGGCCGCAATTGTAGTCAATACGCCAAAAACTGTGGGCACGGCTACGGCTTCAACCCCTTTCCAGGCAGCCTCTTTCGTGTCAGTTGTATTTTGTCTCGCCTGGTGAATACTTTCACCGACCACAACGGCATCATCTACCAATATCCCCAGTACCAAAATCATACCGAATATAGTGATATCGTTGATGCTGTAATCCAGGGAAGGAAAACCCATCAATGTAATCGCACCAGCCAGGGATATGGGAATACCTAAGGCAACCCAAAAGGCCAGCCGCGTATCTAAAAAAAGCACCAATAGCAATAAGACGATTAATAATCCCTGCAAGGCGTTGGAACTTAGCAAGTCTAATTGCTCGGAAATATAGGGAGACATATCAGCCATTACATCCAACTGCAGGTTCTTGGGTAATGTCGATTCCAATGATTCTAATACTGATTGTGTGGCTTCATGGATATGAAACAGGTTGTCTTTTTGGCTGGTGGATACCATCAGTGCGATTGCTGGTTGCCCCTGATATCGAACAATACTGTCGGTTTGCTCATAATCTCGCTTAACCGTAGCGATATCACTGAGTCTCACTCGTGCCGTCGATTTAGTGATAATGGGAATATTCCTAAGCTCCGCCAAGTTGTCAGCCAGGGAACTGCCCTGCAGCACAATATTGCCATTGGCCGTTCTTAATTCACCACTGCGATATTCCACTGACCACTGGCGAATACGTTCCGTTAGGTTTTCAAGAGATAAACCGTAGCGTTGAAGCTTCCTGAGGTCTGGCTCTATAGCCAGTAGTTGCTTTCTTTTCCCCAGGTATGTCACTTTGGAAATAGCAGGATGCTTCTTAAGCGCTCGCTCTACTCGTGAGGATACCTGTTGAAGCGAATCATTATTGTCACCACCGTAGACCATGACAAACGCCGCAAGATTCGTATATTCACTGCGATAAATACGCGGCCGTTCCGCCAATACGGGAAACCCTTCGATACTTTCAACTTGATTGCGAATATCTTCAATCAAACGATCCAGGTTCACATTAGTATTTTTTTTCACTACCAATAAAGCGTAACCTTGGCTTGATTGGCTGGTTATGCGCTTTATTCCCGCAACACCACTAATAGCTTCCTCAATACGCTGTGTAATACTCTCATCGACCTGGCGGGCAGTACCGCCGGGGTAGACAACGGAGATTTCGACTTCTGTAGGTGGAATTTGTG
The DNA here is from genome assembly GCF_052467705.1 of Microbulbifer mixtoriginis (SeqCode). Taxonomy (NCBI): domain Bacteria; kingdom Pseudomonadati; phylum Pseudomonadota; class Gammaproteobacteria; order Cellvibrionales; family Microbulbiferaceae; genus Microbulbifer; species Microbulbifer mixtoriginis (SeqCode). The sequence goes on along the minus strand of NZ_CP174322.1, from coordinate 2,425,179 downwards.
GAAAGCTTTCCACCCGCAGATTTTGAAAGGTCAGCAAGCCTGCAGCTAAAATGAATACCATGAGCAGGTTAGCGGCAACCGGGTTATCCAGAAACCAACGTGTGAGTGTTTTCATATGCAGGCCTTAGTGGATAGTCATTGCAACCGCTTGACCTTCTAAAAAGTTGGTCAAAGGAAAGCGAACAAGCTGACGATTCTGGTGGGGCCGATTCTTGTAACGAAATAGAACCGAATCCGGCCGCATATCCAGTAGTTCTATCTCTTCCAAAAGTAGGGATTGTTCAGAAACGCTCCATACTTTCCCATCTTCTGTAAGAACCGATGCTGGTGCACTGACAACATAGCTCTGTATGTTGCCTCCAAACACTACATCGACCTGTTGATCAGCAAGCAAAGGGGTCTCGCGCTGAAAGGGGTTAGCCACCTGCAGCATAAGGCTGCGCTGACGGGTGTCCGCATCCATGATTGGGTTTAGGTAACGGACCGAGGCCTGCCATTGTTGTCCATCAGGCGCCTCTATTGTGATTTTGTAGGGGCCTTGCTGAAGGCCGTTTAAGCGCTGCCAAGTCTGCTCGGAAAGCTCAACTTTGACATCCAGGTAGTCACTGGCTGCTACTCGAAAGAGTACATCCCCCTCATTTATCCATTGACCAGGATGGATTAAATCGGCAATAACCACCGAGTCAAAAGGCGCTTTAATTTGTGTATCAGCCAACCTCTGCTGGGAGGATGCGAGAGCTCCCCTCGCCGCTTCTCGATTTGCCTCTGCGGCTTTGACATGCGGCTCCAGTCGGCCAAATGATGACTTCGCTTTATCCCCGCGTTTTGCCACGTATTGACGCATGAGTATTTCGGCCAAGTTGAGTTCAGCCTCTGACACTCTGGCTTGAGCAGCACGGAGTTCAGCCTGGTAAAAAGTATCCTGTAGCGACGCCAGTATTTCACCTTTCCTAATGAGGCTGCCCGGCATTGCGTGGTTAGCAATATGGGTGACACGCCCGCTCACTGATGCGATAACCTCAGTCGCCCAGCGGGGTTGTGTTATGCCTGTTGTTTTGACTTCAAGCTGAGCATCCGCCGGCACTGCCTCCACGACAGTAACAGTAAGGCCAGACTCTTTGGACTTCTCCACCATGGCTGCAGGCTGCTGCTCAGCCATAAGCCATAGCCCCACCAAGACCAGCAAGCTGGTGGCAACAATACCTGCAGCCCGCCGCTTTAACCAGATTCCCGCCATTTTCATCATGCCTAGGCAACTTACATTTTATGGAACACACTTGAACCATAACTAATAGCAGATTATGATACAAGTATGTTCCATAAAGTTCAGGTAATAACTCCATGGCTGATCACCTAGATGCGCGTATTCAGAAGTCACAAACTGCGATCATGAAGGCGAGTATGGAACTCCTGAGCAAAAATAGGGAGGCATCCTTTAGCGATATTGCCCGGGCGGCCGGAGTTGGGCGCACTACCCTTTACCGCCTTTATGACACGAGAGAAAAGCTGATTAAGGCGGTTGCGATTCACTGCCTGGAGGCATTTGATAAAGCCACCGAACACTTGGAAAGCGAGGCTGAATCCGCTCTGCAAGCTTTCCACCTGATGTTCAAAGCGATTTTTCCGCTGTCGGCCGAAATGGAGTTTTTAATGAAGTTGGGAGACTTTGATGAAGATGACCCAGAGCTCACCACTATCTATGAGAAACAAGAGAGTGAAATCGCGACATTGGTGGAATACGCAAAATCTGAAGGCAGCCTGTCCAAGAAACTTCCTACTTCCTGGGTGGTAAACCTGGTAGAGGGGCTGCTTTATACATCCTGGCTAACAAAAAATGCAGAATCCATAGATCATGATACGCTGGCCGATTTAGCGTTTCACACATTTTGCAATGGCGTTGCTCGTTAAGCATTGAGAGTGTTGTTAAATGACTCAGCCAGTTACCACTGTTTCAAAATCAACAGATGATGATTATACGAAAGGCAAGCACAAACATTCTTTACTTTCGATTTTTACCCGATTTAAGTGGCGAGTATCCTTGACCCTATCGCTAGTCGTTATTGAAACACTCCTCGAACTACTTTTTCCACTTGCCATCGGCTGGGCTATCAATAGTCTATTAGAACAGTCCTACAATGGCATCTATCTTTTGGCAACCTTAGGTAGCATTTCTATTCTTATAGGAAGCGCCCGAAGATTTTACGATACCAGAGTCTACGCACATATTTATCAAGTAGTTACTTCGGAAATGGTAGCCCGTGAAAAAGCAAAGAAACAGTCTGTATCGACTATTACTGCGCGCTCCAGTTTGTTAACTGAAATTGTCGAGTTTTTTGAAAACAGCCTACCGGAAATTATTACCGTTACTATTGGCACGGTGGGGTTACTCATTATTATTAGCGCCATCAACTTCAATATCTTTCTCGCTTGCCTGGCTCTCCTAGCTTTGATTACCCTGATCTATTCCGTAATCGGAAATACCAATTACCAACTGAATGAATCTTATAATAATGAACTGGAATATCAGGTTGATGCGATTAAACAGCCAAATGTTGAGCACGCGAAAGCCCACTTCCGGCGCCTTATGCAGTGGAATATTGAATTGAGCGACCTGGAAACAGGCACCTACTTTATATTGTGGGCTGGCATAGTCGCTTTGTTTGTTTACGCTCCCATAGCAGCAATCGATGGGGGCCTGGTTAACTATGGATTGATCGTTGCCTTATTAATGTACGTTTTCGACTTTATTGGGAAGGTATCTGCGTTACCACTCTATGTTCAGCAGGTTATTCGTTTGAAGGAAATTTCAAATCGGATTGGCTCATAAGGAAAAGGGGATAGTTTGGAGTATGATTCAACTATCATTGGAATAAGTATCACTCTTTATTAATAGCCCCCTCTTTCTCCTCATGATCGGTTCCACGAAAGTGCATGCAAAAACAAAATATGGTTTGGACTTCAGCTCTCCAATCTATAGATATCCAGGTTTAAATTTCATCGAATAGAATTTCCCTTTGGGCACAAGCTCTTTTTCAGATATATCGGTGAAACTTGCCTTAGGCAACCGCCGGGATTAACAGAGGCTGTGGGCTTGGCCTGTATAAAGGTGCGAAAGCACTGGGGTGCGGCTTTTGAGATTGTCGAGGCTTTCTTTCTGCCATTTTCTGCTAAGCCTGGATCAATCTAAAGCAGTTATTTTTGAGCGATTTTTTATTTCTCACGCAGCAACCCAGGCTTCAGCAACACCTGCTCTCTCGCCGTTCCGCTTCCTATCTGTAACAAACAAGAGATGGCCAATAGAATCAGGAGAACGATCTTTTTCTCACTGAGGTCAATTAGTGGAGGTTTATTTTTATTTTTATTTTTGAGTTGCTTTCTTTAGCCGCTGCAAAGATAAAGGTTTTTCAGCTGCTGGATGGGGCTAGCAAGCTGTGGGCGGCAACTGGGAATTCTGCTCATCCACTTAATGGAAAAGTATAATTTGGTGTAAATATTTTACTCTGACCCTAATTATTTTAGCTCCAATTCTCCATTCCTTAACAACCAAGGCAGCTAGTGAACATAGCTGATCGCTACTACTTCTCTAAAACATACCGGCAAGAATAGAACAAAAAAAGACATACCACATACATAATAACATTGTAAACAGTCTATCCATAGTTGTTACCAATCCAGGAGAAAACATCCAACTGAATGCAGCTAATGAAGCCAACCAATAGATCAATTTTTCTCCCAAACCCAAGTCATCATATGAAATTCTAAGTTTCCTATCTGCCTTCCGAACAAAGCTATCAAGCACCCTAACAATTACCATAAATACAACTAGCAGAAGAAGCCAGAGCCATCTCTCCACAGGATTAGATATATCCTGGGACATAAAATAAAGCACGGGCTGGAGAAGTAACCAAATTAATGGGGAAAGTACAATTGAGGCTGAAAGCAAAAGCGCTCCCCAAAACAATGAGGTAAATGTGAAATCGATACGATCTCCATACCAAACACTTTCGGGTAACTGTTTTTCTCGAATGAAGGCTAAAGCCACACGTCTAACCGCATCACCAAATTTCACTGACACTCCCCAAATCACAACCAGGCATATCTACTACCCCCTCCAAGAAAACTCGCATAATTATCATATTTGGTTTTTGAAAAAATGAAGCCAAATAAAATATTGACATAAAAATAACATCCTTAAAGCCCCTCAGAAAGAGCAAAGGCTCTGCATTCTAATCATTTTCTAATAGTGCCAATCACTTGATATGAAAATATCAATGACATATCGATATCTAGCGCCAAGTACCAAATAGATTGTTTCTTATACGAACTACCTGAAAATCCTATACCCTTACCCCCATTACCCCAGTGCCGACATCTTGAAGACACAATATTTTTCAGCTAGGCACCCCAGCCAGTGGATACAATATAATGTGCTAAAAGTTATCAGTAGACACCATATATAGTGATCCAGATCAAGCGCTCCTCTCTTGCACTTCTATAACCTTCCCTCAAATCTGTGAAGGAAAGCCCATGACCAGTACCTCTACCCCAGAAATTGACAGTGCGTTATCTCCTACTCAAAACCTAAGCAGTTTTCTGGTGCGAAAGCGGGATGGTCGCGCTGTGGCCTTTGATTCTCAACGAATTACTTCGGCGTTGATACGCGCAGGACAAGTAACTGGTGAATTTGGTGAAGATGAAGTTGATTGGCTAACCCAGGGCATCTTGAAGGTGATTAATCATCGCTTTGATGCTGTGACACCAGTCGATATTGAGGAAATCCAAAATATCGCCGAGCAAATATTAATCAATTGCGATTATATAGATACTGCTCGGGCCTATATCGCCTATCGTGAGCGACATGCGCGCATACGCAATGACCGACAAACTCTGGTAGATGTTGGGGCTTCCATTGAAGAATATCTGGAGCAGGCGGACTGGCGTGTCGCTGCCAATGCCAACCAGGGCTACTCCCTCGGCGGCCTGATTTTAAATAGTGCCGGTAAAATGATTGCCAATTACTGGCTAAATCATGTCTATTCCCCGGAGATTGGTGCAGCCCACCGGGATGGCGATTTACACATCCATGACCTGGATATGTTGGCCGGCTATTGCGCAGGCTGGTCACTTCGCACCCTGCTGCACGAGGGGTTGAATGGGGTTCCCGGCAAAGTGGAGTCTGCACCGCCCGCCCACTTGACCAGTGCAGTTGGGCAGATCGTTAACTTTCTTGGCACATTGCAAAACGAATGGGCTGGAGCCCAGGCATTTAGCTCCTTCGATACTTATCTCGCACCCTTTGTACGCAAGGATCAGCTGGATTACGCCAGTGTGCGCCAGTGTATGCAAGAGCTGATTTTTAACCTGAACGTGCCATCCCGCTGGGGCACCCAGACCCCCTTTACCAACCTCACTTTCGATTGGGTTTGTCCTCAAGACTTGCGAGAGCAGGTGCCGGTGATTGCCGGCAAAGAAATGCCATTCACTTATGGTGACCTGCAGGTGGAAATGGACCTGATAAACCGCGCCTATATTGAGGTGATGAGCGAGGGGGACGCGCGCGGCAGGGTCTTTACTTTCCCAATTCCAACTTACAATATCAGTGAGGACTTTCCCTGGGAGAGCGAGAATGCGGAGCGGCTATTTGCCATGACAGCCCGCTATGGACTGCCCTACTTCCAAAACTTTATTAACTCAGATCTCAGTCCAAACATGGTGCGCTCCATGTGCTGTCGCCTACAGTTGGACCTGCGAGAGCTACTTAAACGGGGCAATGGATTATTCGGCTCCGCCGAACAAACCGGCTCGCTCGGTGTAGTAACGATCAACTGTGCACGCCTGGGCTATTTGTATAAGGGGGACTGGGACCTCCTGCTCGCCCAGTTAGATAAACTACTGCTACTTGCACGGGATTCCCTGGAAGTGAAACGTAAAGTGATTCAGCGGCATATGGATGCCGGCCTGTTTCCCTATACACGTCGCTATCTTGGCACTTTGCGTAATCATTTCTCCACCATTGGCGTTAATGGCATTAATGAAATGCTACGAAACTTTAGCGAAGACCGTGAAAGTATCGTCACAGAGCCTGGTAAACAACTGGCCGAGCAGTTGCTCGACCATATTCGTTTGCGAATGACAGAGTTCCAGGAACAAACCGGCCACCTCTATAATCTCGAAGCAACACCCGCTGAGGGAACTACTTACCGTTTTGCCCGCGAAGACCAAAAGCGCTATGAGGATATTATTCAGGCTGGCAGCACGGAAGCACCTTACTATACCAACTCATCCCAGCTACCAGTCGGCTTTACCGATGACCCTTTCGAAGCGTTGGCCCGGCAGGAATCCCTACAATCCCGTTATACGGGCGGCACTGTGCTGCACCTATACCTGGGTGAACAACTGCCAGATGCCGATAGCTGCCGCCGCTTATTACAGCGCGCCCTGAAAAATTATCGGCTGCCCTATATCACAGTAACTCCCAGCTTTTCTATATGCCCAGTACACGGCTACCTGAGCGGCGAACACGAATTCTGTCCCCGCTGCGATGAGGCTCTGCTCGCTCGTGAGCAATCTTGCTGCAGCGATTAAAACCAACCACCAAAGAGAGACATCATGAATAAACCAACCTCACCACTCAAAAATGAAAACCGTACCCGCTGTGAAGTCTGGAGTCGGGTGATGGGCTATCACCGCCCTGTCTCCTTCTGGAATCCAGGCAAACAATCGGAACACAGGGAGCGCCGCTTTTTTGTTGCAGGTAATGGCAAATAGCTATGGCTGAAAAGCTGCGCATTGGCGGTTTTACACCATTTACCGCTATCGACTTCCCTGGTGAATTGGCCGCGGTGGTCTTTTGCCAGGGGTGCCCCTGGCGTTGCCGCTACTGCCATAATGGTGATCTGTTGCCGGCCCGCGCGCCCAGTGCCTACGACTGGGACCAGATATTGGGGTTCCTCGCCAGCCGGCAAGGACTGCTGGATGCGGTGGTATTTTCTGGCGGAGAGCCAACTGCCCAGGGGGCACTGGAAGCAGCCATTGCCCAAGCCCGAAGCCTGGGGTTTAAGATAGGTTTACATACCGCCGGGATCTACCCTCGAAAACTGAGTCGCTTGATCCCCAGTTTGGACTGGGTTGGGCTCGATATAAAAGCGTTGCCGGAAAATTACCCTGCCATTACTGGGGTGGATGGTAGCGGTACAGCTCCCTGGCAATGTGTAGAGCTACTCGTCGAGGCGGGAACAGCAATGCAAGTACGCCTTACCAGACATCCTCACCTCACCAGTGATGAGGAGCTAGCTCAAATTCAGGAGAAGCTTCACAACAGTGGCGTTCATCATTTAGAGGTGCAACGCTGTAATACTGAGCAAGCGATTGACCAAACCCTGAAGTTTATTTCATAGAGCTAAAAAACTTGGGGGACGAAATAGAATCGATGGTCGGCCAAGGACATCTTCTTTTTATGACTCTTCTGATGGCGGGCTTAAAGGTCAGTAAAGAGGCCTTGCTTGGCCTCTTCCCGATAGGACCCAGCGCCAGCAGTTCAATCTTGTATTTGAGCAATACTTTGCTTTCTTAGGGCGAGCGCTTTGGGCTGCGTTGAATGAGAGTGAGTAAGTTGACTTTTGAGTTTAGTCGCAAGCTCTTCGGCCAATGACTGACTTTGCAACAAGGCCTGGTTTACCGAATTTCGATGCCGCTCATCCTCAAACTCCTGATATTCAACGTTGATCTCATGGACTTGATCGACCCCCAGGTAATGGCTCAATGTCCTGATATGAGGACCCAAGTGATTCATGTTCTCGCGTATTCCCCCCTCTGCAAAGCCAAACTCTCCGGCAGAAGTAATTAGCACCAGAACCTTCCCCGACATAATGGGCACAAGTGGATAGTCTCCACGGGCCAAGTCAAAGGTGAAGGTCTTGTTAATACGTATCACCTGGTCGAACCAGGCTTTTAAAGCCGCCGGCATACCGTAGTTATACATTGGGGAGGACATTACTATGACATCCGCCTGGTCGAGTTCATTGATCAAAGTATCCGATAATGTAACCAACGATTTTTGCTCTTCACTGCGCTGATCTTCTGGAGTGAATACAGAGGCAATCCAGTCCTGGGTAATGAATCCTGGCGGGGTCTGGCCAACATCCCTATAGATGAGTTTATCTTTTGGTCTTAGCCCAAGCCAACGCTTCACAAAACTTGCGGCAACGGCCTTGGAGATAGAGGAGTGTTTTGGTATGTCCCTATACTCCTCCGGCACCTGAATAGCCCCAAAAATCTGGGCGCTGGCTTCAATATGAAGAAGGGTTTTCATCTACTAGACCTCGGAAAATTCATCATTTGGTCCAGCGATAGTGCAGCCTACAAGCACTCTTGACAAATGAGATATTCTTCCTTACAGATGAATTAATTTCATCTATAAGGAAGAGTAGTCCATGTATCCAAACCTACCCTCCCTCAATTCCTTAAAGGTTTTTGATGCGGCTGCGAGGCTCGGTAGCTTCAAGAAAGCTGCGGAGGAACTCTTTATTACCCCTACAGCAGTATCCCATCAGATAAAAAGCCTGGAAGAAACGCTAGGCAGCCAGCTGTTTGAGCGTAAAACCCGCGCAATACAATTAACAGAAGAAGGAAGGCTACTCGCAGAAACAACTTCACGAGCCTTTCAGCAACTTGCCGCAGCAATAGGTGAAATCGCTAACTCAAATCGTGTGATTGCTGTCAGTACAACTTCATCTTTTGCGGCTCTGTGGCTGGTTCCCCACCTGGAGCGCTTTTATCAGAAGCATCCTGGTATCGAGATATCCATTTCGACCGGTGAACAGATAGATGATATTGAGCGCGACCGACACATTGATGTAGCTATTCGCTACGGTGAATTTGATCCAAAAGCCAAAAATAGTACAAGGCTTATTACTGAATCAGTGGGTATGTATGCTACGCGGAACTACTTAGCAAACATAACCGACCTCGAGCAGGCGCAGCTATTAGAAACCAAATGGATCAACCAATCTTTAACCCCATTCAGTTGGAAATCCTTACTTGGCGACTTCAATAAAAACCTTACCATTCGTCAATATGATCAGGAGTATCATGTCATACAAGCCGCATTGGCTAGCCAGGGGATTGCTTTAGTCAGTTCCCTACTAATTCAGAATGCCTTACAGAACAGATGGTTGTTGCCGTATAAAAGCACAGCTATAAAGCAAAAGGCTGAAGGGCTTTCATATTACGCAGTAATCCCAGGCCGTAATATAAATAACAAGCAGGTTAGTGTGTTTCTTGATTGGCTACTTGAAGAAATAGAATAAACTATATATACAATTTATACGATATCGCCCTTACGAGCAAAACTCGAAAGGGCGATAAACAAGCCATCACTAAAAAGCAATAAGACTTAAAAATTAAAGGCAAATAATATTTTCTGCCTGAGGGCCCTTGGCACCCTGGGTCACTGTAAATTCTACAGCTTGCCCTTCCTGCAATGTTTTAAAGCCACTGCTGGCAATATTGCTGAAGTGTGCAAAAACATCGGGGCCGGATTTTTGTGCAATAAAACCAAAACCCTTGGCTTCATCAAACCACTTAACAGTACCAGTCGTTGTGTTAGACATAATAAATATCCTGAGAAAATAAATTGATCATAGTTGACCTGTTGGTCGAGCGGGCAAAAACTGAGAATTTAAAAGAGACAGAACGAAGGATTATGACTAAAACTACGAGTTGAACTAAAATAAAAACTGGGCGTTTATACCAGCTATCAGGATAGTAGCACCTAAAGCTAACTCTTGTCTATAAAAATAGAAATTAAGGGAAGGAATGAAGCAGATAACTCAATAGCTGTATTATAAATGGCCTACTTTAAAGATTTTCCTCCTAAGCTATAGTTCACTCAGCGTCCTAGAGTGCTCCCACTAGGGAGTTGTACCTTAGGGAGTGGTACCTAGCTCCATACGAAAGCGCCTTCTTAACTGTTTGAGAAAGGTCGTCGGGGCCAGCCTGTACAAGTAGGCTCCAATCAGGCTTATATCTTTTGGAAACCAACGCTCCCTGCCCTTTTCCAATGCCGTCAAAATCTGATTGGCCATCCACTCAGGGCTACGCACCGCTCCCACGGTGCTCCTTTGGTGCCTGGCCTGCCCACCATCTCCAGCTAGAGCGTTTTGCTCAATCGCTGTAGCCAGGAAACTTGGGTAAACCATTAATACACTAACTCCATCGTTCCGCACTTCCTCACGGAACACCTCAAAATACTGGTGCAATGCACTCTTGGCTGCACAATAGCCCGCGCGCCCCAATACCGGCATCCATCCAGCCATTGAACTGATATTTACCACACAGCCAGAGGCCGCTTTTAGCCCCGCAAACAAGCCTTGAGTAAGCTCTACCGGTGCATGGTAATTCACCACCATCACCTTGCGAATAACCGCGCTGGACGTTTGTGAAGAGAGACTTCGATGCGTAATGCCGGCATTGTTTACCAACAGGTCAACTCTCAAGTACTCATTCCGTAAGGATTCAACCAGCTCCTCTACGGCCAAATAATTTGATAGATCAACGGTATATATTCTGACCCGAACATCGAGAGCCCTAAGCTGGGCCTCTCTTTGGCGAAGTTTTTCGGTGGAAATATCGACCAGAACAAATTCAGCTCTATATTTTTTTGCAAGGCACAGGGTAATCGCCCAACCCAAGCCTTCGGCAGCCCCTGTAATCACAAAAGTCTTCTGTAAATTTTCCGACTGACTTGTGACCATTTCAACTTTCCTCCACAAGCAAGGGCGATTTACTGGAGAGCGCTACCATACCGAGAGATTTTTCTGCAAACAGGCGGAAGACTTCTCTGGAAGTCTTCTCCGGTATAAAGCCCAACTCTTCTTTCAAGCGGCGGTTATCCAATACCGGTCTGTATTGCAAAAAGGCTACATGGTCTGGGTGGGTATCTGTTAAGTGGAGGCTGTAACCCAGCCAGAGAACCGCTTTTATCAGCCAGACTGGTGGCCTTACCAGTGGCTTATACAGAGTCTGAGCTATTTCCCTGGGGCTAAGACTGCCATCACCGGTTAGATTGAATATGCCACTCGCCCCAGTACTCACACCAAACGTAAGTGCGCGGATCACATCCTGGTCCCAGATAAAAACAAAGGGGGAATTGTGCCCACCGGGATCCAGAAGTACTTTTCGGCTAAAAAGTGCGCTGATTTTGTTATTGGTCTTTGCACCCAACACAGAAGACACGCGAAAAACCAGCTGTTTGAGATACGGATACCGCTCACGGTATTCTGCCAGCAACTCCTCTACTTTACGCTTGTTATTGGAGTAGCCAAATTCAGGATTCCCCCTCAAGGGATGATGCTCTTCGAGCCTGGGTGGATTATCCGGATAATAACCATAGGCGGCGCCGCTACTTGTCACAGTGATATGTTCAACCCCAGCGTAGAGACAGGCCTCTAATATATTCCTTGTGCCTTCCACATCTATACGGTATTCAGCGGCATGATCACGACCCGCAGCCATTACCGACGCTAGATGAATCACATGGGTTATAGATTCCGCCTGAATAAACTGGCCAAGGTCTTTATCGCAAATATCCCGCGCCAGAATGGGAAAACTCGCGGCTCTAGTTCGAATATCCACCCCGATCACAGGGAAAGTCTTACTCAATTGCTCCCCAAGCTGATGACCGATATATCCCGCCGCCCCGGTAATTAAAACCCGTTTGTTCATTCTGAGGCTCCTGTCAGGAAGTCGCTTCTGATCTATTTGTATGAAAAACCTCCTTTCGCGGTAGCAGGTCTTTTTGTAAATCTGCCTTATGCGTTCTGAGTGCCTTTAAATAGGCCTCTTTATGTACGTAATACGCCATGCGCTCAAGATCCAGATAACGCATACCGCCGTTTACACGATTTGCCGATCTCTGCTGGATGATTTTCCTAAATCTATTAGCAGACGGTGCACCAGAAATTAGCTGGCGAATATAAAGGGCAACAAGCTCTGCTTGCTTGTTACGCCCTTCCCATCCCAATCCAGCCGCCTCCACCATACCCATCATAAATAGGTTATCGGATTCAGGATGAAATACATTCAGATACAGGCTCGGTGCATAACCACTCCAGTTCAGTTCACTGCTATCGATAAACGGATAGTGCAACTTGTAACCGGTGGCCTGTACGATCAGGTCATATTCTCCACATCCACCCTCTGAGAACTTCACCTTATTCCCATGCACCGATTTGATATCAGACCTGGGGTTGATATCGCCATGGCCAATATGATACAGCAATAAGGAGTTGACTACCGGGTGGGATTCAAAGAGTCGGTAATTGGGCTCTGGCAAACCATATTGAGATGGGCTGCCTAAAGAAAATTTGACCAGCGCTTTTGTAAGGCGCCGCTTAACAAAGAGCGGTAACCGAAGCTTGCCGCCCAGCTGATCGATAGGCTTACCGGCTATGTACTTCGGCAGAAAGTAATAGCCTCGGCGCAGGCTGATATCAACGCTTTTCGCTTTATGGACTGCGTCTACAGCAATATCGGCTCCACTGTTGCCACAACCAATCAACAGGACTCTTTTTCCAGCAAAGATTTCAGAGGACTGGTATTGTGCAGAATGTAACAACTCCCCGCTAAATTGGCCTGGAAGTGCGGGTTGATTGGGGTGGTGCAAAGTGCCGCTGGCAATGAGTAATCCGCTAAACTCCCGAGTTCTTTCCTGCCACTTTCTACGAGTGGTAATCAGCCAGTTTTCTCCACTGCGCTCGCATCTCAAAACTTCTGTATCGAACTCGTAATGGCCGTAAAGGCCAAATTCTCTCGCATAGGAGCAAAAGTAATCCCGCATCTCCCGATGGCTTGGGTAGTCAGCAACACTCTCCCCCATCGGAAACTCAGCGAATTCAGTCATTTTCTTGGAGGAAATAAGGTGGGCCGACTCATACATAGTGCTGGTGGGGTTATCAATATCCCATAAGCCACCCACATCACCGTGCAACTCAAAGCCGATACAGGGAATACCATGCTTGAGTAAATTTCGAACGGTGCAAAGCCCCATAGGGCCGGCACCAATTACGGCGTAAGGTTTCACGGTAGTTGCCCCTCCCTGATGACTTGTTTAAGAGATGTGTCAGAAGGAATATATCGTGACAAACACCCTAAGGATCGTCATTATCGGGCAGGTACTGGTTATTTTGGGACATTCATAATGGATTTGACCGACACCAGAAGCGTTAATCTGAGCTATACCAAAGCTTTACTAGAGGCTCTAGCCAGCATGGATCTCCCTATACCGGGGGAAACCAATAAAATCCTGTCCCAAATACACCAGAAGGAACGCATCTCTATTCATCTGCAGGAGCGGCTGTGGGAGTCGGTAATCAATAGCTACCCCGACACTCTACTGGGTATTAAGCTCGGGCTTGCCATGCAGGCCAACCAAATCGGCCTAGTGGGTTACCTGCTGATGACGCAAAAAGATTTGGGAGAGGCGATAGAGCAATTGATTAGTTACCACCCACTGCTGGGCGAAGGTGGGCACTTTGAACTGCGACGCGATGCATTCTCGGTAAACCTCTGCTATCACCCCAACTTCCTGAATTTTGCGCAAATCCGAGTAGAAACGGTGCTCGCTGCTTGTATTGCGCAAACCCGAATTTTAACTGGCGGGAAGTTTCAGCCCCTTAAACTACTACTCGCTTACCCTGCGCCTAGCCTTGCCCTGCAGCAACGCTATCAGGCACTGTTACAAATACCCGTAGAGTTCAATGCAGAGGTGTCGGCAATCCAATTTCCCACTAAAGATCTGTCGCTGCCATTAATCGCCGCAGATAAAGAAGTGGAGGCCTGCTTAAAGCCAAAGGCAGAAGCCCTCCTACAGGCGCTTACAAAGAAATCCCTGTACCGGAAAGTAACCCTATTGCTGCAGCAAGCTCCAAACTTAACACGTGAGCAAGTCGCACAGCGCCTTTGCCTTAGCCCAAGGCACCTAGCGCGAAAATTACAAGAAGAACAGCTTAGCTTCCGTGTATTACAGGATGAGGTACGCAGCTATTATGCAAAGCAGTGGTTAAGAGAGGGGGAAAAAACCAACCTGGAAATCGCTGTAGCGCTTGGGTACACGGATGAGAGTGCGTTTGGAAAAGCTTTTAAACGTTGGGGTGGAGTAACGCCTAGCGCTTATAGGGAAAGCCACATTATAAATTCTTGATAAACTTGATCGGGCCATTAGAATTCATTGACTTACCTATCTTATAGGCAGCTGGCAACAGAGCTAGTCTTTACCACTGCCTTTGCATCTATCATTACCACAAACCTTAAACGTCTTCGGACACTCTAATAGAGACAGCATTCATATCGCTGCCATCACAGCCTTTCACCCTAAGGGTCACCTTCGAGTTGGTGTGATAAGCGGAAAGTGCTATGGAGAGAATATGATCAAACATTGGGTTAGTTAAACTGACCTTCAATCTTGCAGAAGCACAGTCTTCCACTATGACATTTTCATTAGACTCGATATAGAGCTCGGCCAAGCCCCAACCTATCCCAACACTTTTAATGGTGATTGGAGGCGTAGTTGTATCCGCCATAGCAACTTGAGAAATCAAAAACAACAAAAAAACGCAAATAAATTTTTTCACAAAAACTTCCGACACTATCATTCGACTCAACAACAAATCCTAACCACACAAGATTCTATTTAACCCACACCCATAAGCCTTAGGACTTAAAGGATTAATCTGTAATCTTGATCGCCACTGCATTCATATCGGTTCCATCACAGCCTTTCACCCTAAGGGTTACTTTCGATTTGGTATGGTAAGCGGAGAGTGCTATAGAGAGGATATGGTTAAACATAGGGTTAGTTGAACTTACCTTCAACCTTACATTTGAACAATCTTCCACAATGACATTTTCATTGGACTCAATAAAAAGGTCACTTGATCCCCAGCCGGTACCAATAGCTTTAATAGTAATTAACGGAGTGGAAGTATCCGCCAAAGAAGCCTGAGCAACAAAAGACAATAAAAAGACACAAATAATTTTTTTCATAAATAACCCTTAGGGCTCCCCATCAAAAACATGAAAGCAAAACCCAACATGAAGATGGCTGATACTTTTCCACCACCACTAACAAAAGACAGCCCACTGCAGGCAGGGGAATCTATCTATTACTCCACCTCAATGAATGCCAGCGTACAACGCTGCGGCGCAGTAGAACCAACATAATTCACCCATACTTTAACCCTTCTCTCTGACATCTGGGCAGCGGTCACCAAAGATAGAGTCATTTTTCGCATATCGGGATCTTCCAGCTTGCCCACACTAATTTTATCGCCATAGCAGCCTGCCGAAGAGGGCATACGATAAATGACAAAATCTCCATTGGATGACACTCTAACCCAAGGGGTACCATCAGAATAAAAAGGGCCTTCCGCTGCTGATGCATAAACGCTTAAGAAGAAAAACCCCAAAAATAAAATTCTATATATGCTTTTCATTGACAACTCCCATAAACCAAAAAAAGAGTAATTACTTAGAATCTAGAACCAGACTTTATTCGCAGACATAAACCAGCCCCCATAACGGCATGCACTAGCATACAATCAATTAATCTCTATAAATGCTAATTTACAGCGCTGAGGCGTAGTGGAATCATATTTTTCCACCCACATTTTAACGTTTCTGTTAGACATTTGTGCAGCAAGCACTAAAGACATAACCATACCTTTCATCTCCGGGTCCTCTGTATTGACAACACTGACTTTATCGTCAAAACAGCTAGCGGCAGTAGGCATAGGGTAAATTGCAAAAGTACCATTAGATGCCAGCCTAGCCCAAGGAGTGCCATCAGAAATAAATGGACCTTCATAGGCGACAGCCGAAACACTTAAAAAAAGTATTCCCAAAATCAAATATTTATTTAACCCACTCACTATTAACACCTTACACCATCACTTAAACAGTAAAATCACCTAGCACCCAATAAAACCTCAGGGCAAAATCCATATTTGAAAAGTATGAGAACGTATCAACAACACAAATACGCCTCTAAAAACCACTAAGAAATGATTTCATGGCGATTCCGTACCCCACCCCAAGCACACCCCCATCTAGCCCCCTTGAGAAACCATCCTCTCAATAAGCAAAACAACAATTAATGGAAAAAATGAAACCACAACAAACCACTCCCTCCCTGTAAGCCCGCCAAATCCATCCCTCAAGAATTGATATAAAATAATTGAAATAGCAGCAGAAAATATAAACCCATATTTCATAGATCTTTTCTTAAACTCATATACACCAAGTATATCGTACACCTTAAGCCCTAAAATCAGAGCAAAAGAGATAAATACTGCTCGAAAAAATATATCAACTTCAAATCCCACCAACCCTACAACCCAAGCAGGAACGAGGGCCAAAGCAGTACTGAAAATTAAAATAATTTCCCGGACTTTTCTTTCATTATTCAACTGGAACCTTCCCCGCCGCCTCACCAACAGCTGCATTAAACCAAATAATAGGCTTGATTGGCGCTGGCGCACCCTGATGGGCCATTGCTGTAAAAATTTCCCTAGTAACACTTACACCAAAGCGATACCCATTCCCCACAGAAGGGGCAGTAGCAAAATCATAAGTGGATTTTCCCAGCTGAGCATAACCATAATAATTTAATGCAGTAGTACAGGCTGAGAAAAAACCACCACAGAGAATACCTGCGCCACCAATAGCAATCTTTCGCTGATCTCGATAAAAGTGATGATTAAATGCTCCCCAAGCAACTTCACTGGAAGTTATTGAAGAGGAAGTGAGCCCCAATCTGGTATACCTGAAACCAATCTCAGTCCGCGCTAACGCAAGTGAACTCTGATTTACAGATAAGTCCCCATTCAAAGAACTCAGGTGGTCATCGACCAATTGGTAATCTTCCACCGTTTCAAGTTGACTGTAATCAACCTCCACACCGCCCTCAGTAAATCCAGGACGATTCCGACTTCCGGAGACTGCGGCAGCAATAACAGCCTGGAACGCAGTAGTCACCGCTCCATTTGCAAACTTACCACCTGTTAATTTGGTAACTGTGCCACCAACTACTGCACCAACAACAAATTTCCCAGCACTATTACCAATATTCCCTACTAATGGGCCGGCAGCAGTAGATACTCCAGCTGAAACAAAACCATGCCCAAATTTTCCACCCTGTAAAACATTCATTGTGCCGCTCACTAACCCAGTATAGAAAGCTGCTTCACCCAAGGAAATGGCACCTGCCTCATAACCTGCACCAATTTCTCCAAATGCGTAGGCCGAAACATAAGCTATAGCTCCTGCTTTAAATGCATCCCCCCAAGATGCTCCATGTCCTTTAGCAGATGCCGCTGCGTAGGCAGCACAACCCGCTGGGCCACCATAATAACAAGCAGCAGCTTGGGCAACAGCATTAAGAATTGAGCTCTCAGTAATACCTAAGATGTCATCAAATACCTCGGAGAAAAATCCGTAACCACTTGGATCAACGCCGCTAAGGGGACTATTTTTCCCGTAACTATACCGGTTATAACCTTGGGTATTTAGCTCACCATCAATAATGAGGTCCGCCTGCATAAAGCGCCCCAAACGCGGATCGTAGATACGGCCATTCATATGAATCAGCCCCACCTCATCCAGCATTTCATGGCCGGTGTAACCACGGGTGGTACGGCTGTGATCGAAGTTTGAAAGTGCAGTCAGGGATAACGCATTCCAATTGGCACTGTTGCGGCGCTGCCCCCAGGCATCGAAGGACATTTCCTGCACCACCTTACCGGTTTTATCGGTAATCAGGTCCATGGAACCCAGGTGGTCCTTGTAGAGGAACAGCTTATCGGTCGAGAGTACCTTGAATTCCTTGTCAGTTTTTACGGTATAGACCGCCGTACCCACCAGGTGACGCTTCCACTCAATCTCATTGGGCTTGCTGGACTTCTGGATACGCTCGATACCGCCGATATACCAGGTCTCTGTCACCTCGCCATTACTGCTATTGGTATCCTTGCGGTAATAGCGACTGTGGCTGGGGCCATAGAGGAACTCAGTGGTGTTATTTCCCTTTTTAATCAGGGAGGCTTTATCGAAGGTGGTGTAGCTAATAGTGCGGCCACCGTCAAAACCATCGGAGGTCATATTGCCATTGAGGTCATAGTTATAGCTAACGCCTCCAGCGGTTGTCACCGCATGGGGGCCGGCGCCATTTTCACCGTAGATATAGTCCCCTACGCCGGCTTTGTAAGTGATATTACCGATGGCGTTGTAGCGGATATCCTGTTCAGACGTACTTAGTCCAGTACAGTTGACGTTGCTGCTACCTATGTGGGTTTTAATCAAACGGTTGAGCTTGTCATAGCAGAAGCTCTCACGCAGATCCTTGCTTCCGCTCTGGTTGTGACGGCTGGTGAGATTGCCGAGGGTATCCCACTGGTAGCTGATGTTTTGAATACCAAAGGTTCCCAATACCGTAGAGGTCTGGCTTGTTAGGCGGCCACTGGCAGCTTCGTAAGTAAAATTAGACGTTGCGCCGTTACCCAATAGCTGCTCTTTCAGTTGGCCGCGAGCAGTCTGGGCTTTCACCTCTTGAATCAGGTCCCCTGTGGCCAGATCTACCACCTTGTAGAGGTATCCATAGGCATTGTAGAAATTCTGAGTACCAGACTTATTGTCATCAAGCATTTTGGCTAAAGCATCGTAGTTGTATTCAACACGGCCATGGCCATCAAATTTTGTAGTGGTGATATAAGAAGGTTGCGCACCAGCCCCATCAAAATCCACCGCCTGGATATGATTTCGGCCTACCTGGTCATACTGATACAAGGCCTCATAACCGGAGACACTGTCCGTTATCATTTCCACTTGGCCTAAACCATTAGTGGCAGTGTCATACAACCAGATAACATCGCTAGTGGGGGCACTAGCGCCTTTAGACTTTTCGATACGCGTGGACTGTCTGCCCAATTGGTCGTAGGTTAACTCTACGGTGTGGCCATTTGCATTGGTTTGCTTTTTCAGCTCACCAAAGCCGGTATATTCGTAGTGCCACTCTCCCTTATCGGGATCGTCCATACGGACTTTGCGGCCAAGGTCGTCATATTCGATTGTGA
Organism: Microbulbifer mixtoriginis (SeqCode); assembly: GCF_052467705.1. Lineage (NCBI taxonomy): Bacteria > Pseudomonadati > Pseudomonadota > Gammaproteobacteria > Cellvibrionales > Microbulbiferaceae > Microbulbifer > Microbulbifer mixtoriginis (SeqCode). The sequence continues at coordinate 2,406,055 of NZ_CP174322.1, read as the reverse complement.
CCACAATGGGATAACTAAGACCATCGCCTTCGTCGATATGAGCACCGGAAGCATTGGTTTTACCCCAGGATTTGGCTTTATGCAGATTACCCTGACTGTCATATTCGTAGGTGAGGCGGCCATCGATCGCATCGATGACTTCTACCAACTCACCAGCCACATTTTTGATCTCAGTTTTTTGCTGGCCTTTATCATTGGTGGTGATCGTCTTTAGGCCGCTATAAGTCATACTGGACACAGAGTCATCAGGCGCAGTGACACGGCTTGGGCGGCCGAGCAGGTCATACTCCATTTTGGACCATAGGCGGGTATCACCAGAGAAATAAGGCTCACTGGCAAACTTCACGCGGCCCAGGTTATCGTATTCTTTATCGGTATAGATTTTACTGTTGAAGCCCTTGGTTTCAGTCCGTATAGAGCGCCCCAGTGCGTCGAAGTATTCCCTACTCCAGCTACCGGTACTGCTATGAGTGGTCACCATATATTGTGCACCGGCCGGACAGGCGATAACACAGCGCTCATAGTCCGTCAGTTTATCCGCGCCGGTATTACTCTGACTGATGGTTTCACGGCCGAACTTATCGTAGGCAAACCCGGTTTCCAGCCCATTCATCCCCTTCACTTCCAGCGGTGCGCCAAAGTGATTGCGGGAAACCACCCTTTCGGTTAGGTGATCGAGGGCATTGTAGCTTTCAAACACATAGCGGCCGGAAAGGTCATACACCGTTCTTGCACTACGAGCGGCTTCGCCGGGAGCAGTTACCGTCTTCTTATTAACGTTGCCAAAATTGTCATACTCATAAGCGGTAGTCTGCTTGTATTCTGGCTTATTAGGCTCAATAACCTCGGTTTTTAAAAGGCCGTTGAGCACACCCGATGCATAATAAGTAAAGGCTGATTCGCGGACATGGCTGGGCATACCCGGGCGAGTACTGGTCACCTTTGCTGCAGTTAGGCGACCCTTTTCTTTTTCCCAGACACTGCTGCCATAGGTATTTTCCGTTTTCTTAACAAACTGGTCGCCGGAGATGCCGTCTTTTGTGACAACGTCGATACTGAGCGCATTGCCATAGGCATCGTAGCTGTTTGTGGTGGTAACGCTTTGCAGCAGTTCTCCCTGGGTGCTACCGGCATCCTTCAGGTCAAAAGTTTCTTCCACCGCTTGATAAATATAAGGTTGATAAGGCGGCAGTGGTTTCCCGCTACCATTCCAGCCCTGTAGACGCCAATTGTTGCTCGCCCGGCTTAGCAATTGCCCTTCGGCAGTGCGGGTTTCGGTCTTTAGCGGCATGCCTACAAAGGGGAAGTCCTGGCGGTAGGTGGTTTCCGTCACTACGCCGGTTTGGTTATCGGTAGTGCTGATTTTCTGGAAACCCAACATACCCCGGCCAGCGGCCTGGAGTTTCATCTGATGGTAGTGGTAGGACACTGAACTAAGGGCGGATTGGTCTACAGAACCTGGTGAGGCGGCGGCAGCAGGAGCAGAACTCTCCACCTTAGCAACCAGGTACATGGGACTCAGAATATCCAATACCGGCTTATCTTTACCTAAAGTATGGCTATCCGCAGGTAAATCCCAATCGCCATTGAGTGCGGTATAGAAAGCAGCGCTACTGCCTTCCGTTTCTACATCCAAGCGGGTGTAAATCTCATCGCGCCGCATATTTTGATAAGTGATATTGGTAATATTACCAAGACCATTGTCAATCTTATTAATTACATTGCGCGGAATATTCTTATATTGAGAATCGCGGGTATTATCCAGGCGGGTGTAAACGATACCACTAGAGGCATCATAGCGGTGATAATCGGCCTCTCCATCGCCATTCGTGTCCGCAAACCATATCATGTCATTAGAAGCTATAGTGCCACAATAGGTAGCACTACCTGAGCAGTCAGAGAGATGGTCAAAAGGTCTGCTATCGGAAGAGTCAATAAATTCGCCAGTATTTTGATCAAAGTAGCGAACTTTCACATCATTCCAGGGAGAAGAAACCGGCCAGATAAAATCCTGATAACCATCGTTATTCAGGTCTACAAAAGAGCCCCTACTGCTTCCAAGGTACCCCAGATCCTTAAAGCCTGTGCCAGTGCTGAGCTTGCTATAAAAACTACCGGAATTTCCAGGGTAGGCAATATCCGTGAGGCCATCACTATTAATATCTATCGCAATAGGGCTTTTTGAAGTATTCGTCGTCGAGAGCACACCAATAGAGCGGAACTCCTTTGTCTCTTGATCAAATACCGCAGCTTCAAACCCAGCTGAAGTTGCCACCAGGATATCCATGGCGCCATCACCATTAAAATCCCCCAGGGTATCTGGCACACGTCCGCTAGCCTTCATGCTGGCCGCGCCAGAAATATTCAGTGGATAACTGGTGTATTCATCACTAAATTCATAGTATCGAATAGAGGAAAGCGGTTTGTCCGCAGGCTCCATTAAGCGAACATTAACTTTTGCTCCAGAACTGCTGCTGTAGCTAACAGAAATATAATCTGCCAGGCCATCACCGTTAAAGTCGGCAAAGATTGCATCTTTATTGGTTCTGTGGGTATTAATTGGTCTGGAATCTAATTTCCAGCGCTTGCTCTCGGTATCGTAACGACTCGGGTAGACAAGCCAGACCCCAGCAGGGTAATTATAATTAGAGCGTGGATCATATATGGCCAGATCATGGCGGCCATCACCGTTAATATCCAATACCCGGATAGCGAACCCCTCACCAACATTGGCACCGGTAAAGTATTCAGAAGTAAACACGCCGCCAGTGAAGTTCTGTTTTAAAAAAACTGAGCCATATGAAAGGGCATATTTAACACGAATATCCGTATCGCTGCCGTCATCAGCGTACCCTTCGATCCAAACGATATCCTGCTTACCATCGCCATCAAAATCTGCATATTTATAATCAGATAGAAAACGGTGCTTTGTGGGTGAGAAATCGATAGCTTCTGACTTCTCTCCAAATTGGTACCACGGCGCCTGTAACCATTCGAAGCTGATCGCGGGAAGGCAACTAGAACCTACACATTCCTGTAAGGATGTCAGTAAGGAAGTTCGATCATTATATTTTTCACTGGGCACAAAGGGTAAGACTGGGTTATACCCCAGATTGTACTCACGAATTACTTTACCATTAGAGCTGGAGGTGATTTTATCCAGGCGCTTAGTAGTTTTAAGTTCATAGCCTGCGGTATAGCCTCGAAGGTGCTCAGGGCGATCTTCATAGAAAAATTCTACTTCCGCTTCATAGGAACCCGAACCATAAGCATAGCGGATAGACCGTACTCGGTGCCCTGACTCCGAATCACCTTCATATAAAAACTCGATTGGGTTACCAACACTATCCTCAAAACGACTCTGGGCCCAAGTGAGTACATTGCTCCCTGCAAGCTGCTTAGAATCACTGCTATTACCATAGTAACTGATTGATCCATCTTTGCGCTCCACCTTAAAATAAGACGGCTTACCAAGGCTGCCACCTATTGATGTGACTGTGGCAAAAGAATCCATCTCAGTTTTATATATTGCACCAACTGCGCCATATTGAGATCCACTAACCTGTATTAGGCGCTGACCATCTAAGCAGAATCGATCGGATTCGGTCCAGCTAATAGGCCGAACATTACCATCAATTGATAATGTCTGGCGGCAGCGGGAAACCCCAGAAAGGCCACCGATAGCCCAACCTTTACCAACCAGGCCGTTGCCACCACCACTGCTATAGTTCAGTGAAATTTCTGGTACAACTCCCGCTGTACCTGCGGCAGTTGCGATTGGGAAGGAGTAGGTTGCGGCACCGGATTCATTGACCCGGAATTGACCACCAGAAGCACCAGCCATATTGGGCGATTGGATAGTGACTGGAGTGGAATATTCACCAAAAGCACCGGATTCGTCTGCATGAAAAACAAAGTCCCCCGCAGTGATATCTTCTCTGCCATCTTCATTTTTATCCTGTATCACAATAGAGTCGGCCCCTACACTGGCGAGGATTGCTGCCGCATAAGCTATTGTGTCATCACTGTTATCGGTGGAGAGAGTTTGAATAAGCGCTGGCAAGCCATTTCCCTGTGCATGAATAATCAGAGGCATAGAGGAAAGAAGGAGCAAATCTGTTGCACCGTCACCATTAAAATCGCCAAATAAGGAAAGGTTTTTTTCTAATTTTTGAAGATTGGCAACTTCCAAATCGGTAAGAGTCGTCTCTACCGGATCTTCATAACTTTCCTTGTCCTTGTTTAAGTACAAGACAAAATTAGGTAACTGCGGCATTACCAGAGGGGTAACTATATCTCCATGTAAAAGAACTAATGGGCGATTATACTCAAAGTATAAGTCTTCACGGCCATCATCGTCGATATCACCCTGATAAATGGTATATCCATTTTTTTGAATCCCCGTAGCTGCAACTACTTTAGAAGAGAAAGCGGCACAAAAAGCCAACAGAAAAAACAACGAAATACGCATAAATATCTCTACAAAGACATCAACAGGGATTCAATCTATCAAGGCAAAAAATGGAGACTTATACCTTATAACTACGCTTTAGAAGTATTATTTTCTAACTAAAACCTCTTAAAAATAAGCATCCTCAGGTCACAGCACACCCCTTTAAATACACTGCTCCCGAGGAAGCGCGGAGTATAGAGGTCGCACATTTTTTAAACAAACCAAAAATCTGACTTGAAATTTATTTTGACTTTTCGGTCAATAAAAAACGGGAAGCAATTTCAATAAGATGGCGATAAAGATAAAAACAACCAAATCAACGCAATAAATAGGAAAATAGTTTTAAAAAAAATGCATCAAAATGTGCAAAAAAAGTTCAAATATTTATACAGCCACACTCAAAAAAATCACGACTCATAAACACTAGACAGTCACATTTTTAATAGCCTGCACATCCTGCATCACCCAAACAAGCAACAAGAAACTAAATAATGGGGACAACAGAAAACAGCACACCAATTTAAAATAAGAAAATAAAATTTTTGAAATGGTTATACAAAGCCCACTCAGGTGAATCGATAACCTTCGAGAAGAAATGAGAGAATCACAGGCTATTGACCCTGAGCAAGACTCAAATGTGAAGGGCAGTCACATTGACCAAGGAAATTTAGCAGCTAAGACCAATCAACCCCACTGTTTCATTATTAAAATTTATTGTCCCCTAGACAAATCTTGTATCTTAGGACGATAGAGTTCTCTACCTCGGCAGGACAGGCCCAGCCATTCCAAACAACCAGCATCTAAAACTGTCACCACTGCCCCACCCTTTTGATCTTCACAAAAAGCGATATTGGTGGGGCGCTTCCCGCAAGTCGGAATGCGCTCAGCCACCCTCCCATCGTGATCTAAAACACTCACATCACCCTGACCAAATACGGCACAGTAAAGCCGGCCATCATCACCAAAAGCCATTCCATCAGGCCCAATAAATTCTTCTGGTGATCCCAGGTTAACATTGCCAAATAGCTCAGGGGCACCGAGGGCTGAGGAGCTTAGATCGTAGCGATAGATATTTCCTGTTAGGGTTTCTGCCACATACAGTAAGTCATCGGCATCAAATGCAATGCCATTTGGGAATAACAAACCCGTATCTACTAAGCGCAATACGCGGCCATTACTAGGGTCAATTTCAAATACCCGCCCATCATAATCACACTTTCGGAAGTCAGGCCGGATTGCCTGCCCCTCAACGAAGCTATCCGGGTCAATGCCAGAGTCCGTCATATACAGCAAACCATTTTGACTAAATACCAGGTCATTGGGCCAAAGATAGGTGCGACCTGCAGGCCCCTCATAAGTATTGAGGACTGTTCCATCGGGCCTCATGCGTACCAGCTTTTTCCCCCCGCCTCCCGCTATCCAAAAATTGCTATCGCCATCGATCGCCATTCCATTGGGCCGCCAGCCGGGATGGCCGACCTGGCGATATCCTCCATGTATATCAATGCGACTAACACAATTCCGTGCGCTCGACATTTCAGCAACGAATATCTGGCCGTCAGGCAAACAGACCGGGCCTTCCGGTTCCTGCAAGTCGCTGTTCAGCACACACCTTTCCACAGGGTTTACCCTTGAATTCAATCTTCTCTGCAGAACAATTTAAGTCGCTCTACTTTTTTACTCATCGATTATTTAAACATTCATTACAGAGATATCTCAAATTCTTAACATTTACTCGCCGCTACCTTATGAGGATCATGCAATTTCGGTGGGGTGGCATTCCCCCCATGCTGCTCTAGCCACTCACACGCATGGATAATATCCTCGGCAAGGCCTTCAATCGCATTCAGATTAAGGTGTGGGCGCACTACAATACGCAAGCAATTTACCGATTGAGCATTAGGCGGCATGGAATAGGCGGATAGCACCCAGCCGCGTTCACGTACCTTGTCAGATATATCGTATTCATTGAAATTGGTATATTTAGAATTCAGGGTCATTGACACTACAGGTATACGCTGGGTTTTATTCATAATTTCGAAGTAGCCACTTTTTACTAAACGATGGCGTAATAGCTGCGCATTCGCCAAAGTGTGCTGCATAATATCTCTATAACCTTCAAAACCAAGACGAATAAAGTTGTAGTATTGATAGGCAACCGGTGATGCATTCCTGCTGAAGTTCAAAGTAGCCGTGGGCATCTCTCCCCCCAGGTAATTGACATAAAACATCAGATCTTCATCAAATACGGAACGCTCGCGAAAAATCACCCAGCCCAGCCCCGGTGGCACCAAGCCAAACTTATGCCCCGACGCATTAATAGATTTCACCCGCGGCAGGCGAAAATCCCAGTGGTAGTTGGGGTATAAGAACGGGTTCACAAATCCCCCAGAGGCACCATCAATATGCATTGGGATATCATGACCTGTTTTCTGCTGGTAGCGGTCTAACCAATTATGGATAGCGCGAAAGGCGTCGTCTTCTCCAGTGAAAGTCTGCCCGGCAATCGCCACCACCGCGATGGTATTTTCATCTACCAGCTCATCCAGATGCTCGCTATTAAAGCGGTAATGCCCAGGCTTTAGGGCTGCTATGCGCGGCTCCACATCGAAATAGCGCATAAATTTTTCCCAGACAATTTGAACATTGGCCCCGGTAACCAGGTTTGGCTTGGAAGCCTCCCTGCCGGCCTTCTCTCTCTTTTTGCGCCAGTTCCATTTATGGGCCAATCCCGCCAACATACAAGCCTCGGAGGAACCTATAGTTGCAGCGCCATAGGGCTCCACTCCTTTAGGGCCATTCCACAGTTGATGCAGCCAGCGCACCATACGCGCTTCCATAGCAAATAACTGCGGATACATATCGTGGTCGATATAATTTTTCAGGTAATGTTTTTTAGCGACATCGAAAGCTTCTGGCTCGGTAAATGTAGTGACAAAAGAAGAAAGATTCATGGCCGGCTTGGCATCAGACCAGGTCTCACTGGTAACAATCGCTTCCGCCGCATGCGCAGAGATACTCCCCCTGGGGAAATGATCCTCGGGGATATCCTCATTGTATTCATCGAAAAACATATCGAATGGCGACTTTTGCTTCACGACCGACCTCCTTGTCACTCGTTAATGTCTGAAAAAGATTGCTGCTTATGCCCACCCTCTTTACGCCAGGATGGCTTACGCCAGTAGAAAATAAATAGCGGAATAGTCACCGTAATAACAATCCCAGAAAAGACCAAAGCTACATACAGTCTGGGGTCACTCACTGACAGCTGCTGAGGAGGAAAAAAGGACACCAACAGCGCAAAAGAAACTGCGGCCATGCCAGTGCCTGCAGTAATCCAAACGCCGGTGATTCCACCGGGAATTTTAAAACCCCTGGGAAGGTCTGGCTGGGTGTAGCGCAAACGGATAACCGCAGCAAACATCATTAAGTACATAATGATATACAGGCTTATCGCCATAACCGAGATCAAAACAAAGGCGGTCGATACATTATCCACCAGGATATAAATCGATGAGATGAGCAAGACAATCAAGCATTGGGCGTAAAGGATATTTTTCTGTACGCCGCGAGCATTTTCCCGCTGAAACCAGGGGGGCAGCATGCCATCCTGGGCGGTGGCCAATAGTGCTCTGCTGGGACCGGCTAACCAAGCCAGGGCTCCCCCGAGGGCACCGTAAGCAATTAATCCCGCCAGAACCTGAACCGGCCAACCGATACCCAGCAACTCGGAAAACCCCTGACCAAACGCTGTGAATAACCCGGTTTCTATAGATATCTGTTGATAGGGAAGGATGGCAGAAATGGCGAGCGCCCCAAGCGTAAAGATCAGAAAAGAAACGACAGCGGCAATGCCAATAACAACCGGATAACCACGGCGGGCGTTGGGCATTTCTGAGACATGGCTGGCCTGGGCCTCAATTCCAGCGAAAGAGAGCAGTATCCCTCCAAGAAAGGCTACAGCACCGAGACCGGTAATATGGGGAAACCAGCGCGGATGTACTTGCCCATCTTCCCTTACGGCTACAGCCGGGTCGGTAGCGGTTTCCCAGCCCAAGGGGTTTCCCATCACCACCCAGCCCACTGCCAAGGCAATAAGAATCAAACAAGGCATTAGTGTGCCCACCAGGAATCCATACTTGGTGACTACCACCAGAAACCTGGTTCCCGAAAGGGCGACAGCAGTGGCGATAAGGTAGGCAACTATACAGAAGCCGCCGATATAGTAGGTATTACTGGCGAGATTCTGCTCTCCGAGCGCATAAGCAATAGCGGCTGCGGCAAACCCCAACTCGGTGGGATACCAGACCACACACTCCACCCATTGCAACCAAATAGCGACAAAACCCATCTTGGGCGTAAAAGCCTCTCCCACCCAGGTATAAACACCGCCAGTGCGGTCGGAGAAAGCACTGCCCAGTTCGGCTGCCACCAGTCCTGCCGGAATCAAAAATAAAAGGGCGGAAATGCCGATGTAGAAAAACATCGTCATCTCCTCCTGCGCCATCATGGGCAAATTGCGAAGGCTGGTTACGATCGTTGCCGCGGTGAGAAAGCCTAGAGCGCTGGCAGAGAATATTTTACGGTTGGATATATCTGGCTGCTGCGATTCGTCGATGTTACGCCTCACAGCTACCCCTCCACTCTATCGGATTAGGCACTTAGCGAATGACTATCTGCCAGTGTAGATAAGCTAGACAATGACTTAAGGTGTAGAAAATCCAAAAATACTAGTAGGTGCCAACTCTATTTAAAATCCGCCTATTACCCCGGCACACCGTGCTTGGTGTAAATATCGAAACGCCCTGACTTCCCTTCAAAAGAAAGCATTGGCTTTTTATCTGCAAGATATGGTGCCAGCTTGGGCCGTTTGACCACAGTGCGGTAATAACAGGCCCTGAGTGCTGGCTCTAGCAGATCGTCCGCATCCAGGTCCTCTCCAACCAGATGATGAAAAGCCACCATCTCTTTTTTTACCTTGGCACTTTTGCCCCGGGGCGGAAACATGGGGTCCAGATAAACAATCGGCCAAGATTCCTCACTCTGCTGGGCCAGCCAGTCTGCGGCCGGTGCAACATCATCGGCCAGAGATAAAAGCCCAACAATGGCGGCCAATTCCGGGTCGGCAGTGGCAGCCTCTTGCAATCGCCGCAAACCATCCTGAAGGAGCAAGCGTACAACCGGATTGCGCTCAAGCATCTTCACTTCGCAGCCCAGAGTCGCCAACACAAAAGCATCACGTCCCAACCCGGCAGTGGCATCCAACACGCGAGGGTAAAAACCAGGGCGCAAACCCACGGCCTTGGCAACCGGCTGGGCTTTACCCCCACCATATTTGCGTCGGTGCGCCAAAGCCCCACCAACGAAATCAACAGAAACTGGCCCCGGTGCTTTGCGCCCGGTCGCACAGAGTTGCAACTGCTCTCCACAAGCTAATACTTGGGGAACCTCATTAATTTCGCTGGGGGAAGCAACACCCAAACAGGGAAGGTTGAGTTGACTGGATAATTCCTGGGCGTTGGGCAGGTCTGCGGAAGTCGTCGCAATAATGGCCAAGACTGGACTCACCGGCACTCCATATAACAGTTAAACGGTGCGCGATGCTAACCCGGATTTTTTAACCATGCCAGGGCTTCAGGATAATCATTTAGGGGGAAAGGCCGAACCTCCGCACTGATAAAATGGCAAACCAGGTGCGGCATAAATTTCAGAACCGGGTTGTCTGACACCACCGCAATCCTCTGGATATGCTTCTCGTGATTATGTACAAAGCGAAAATGCGAGACCATCGCGACAAAATTTTCCCAGCCGGCAAAATCTTCAGCGTCAATCAGTAAACCCTCTATCCTGCCCTGCTCGCGAATAATCGGATCTATTTTTTCTGCCAGCTGATGAAAATCCTCTGCGGTAAATTTTCCACGCGGCCGAACCTGTAAAACGGTATGTCCCTGTAGCCATTTATGTTCGATCATTTTGCACAGGTTGCGGGCCGCCTCAATAGGTGGCCCGCAATATCTCCTTATTAACTGAGTATCTAATAATCCTTTTACTAGGGCTGGTCTTCGTTGTTGTCCACGCCCTGATCCATCTCACTATCGCCATCCGGTGTAGTGCTATCCATATTGTCTGCACCTTCCACAGCTTTCTGGGCCTCATTGGCGGCATCTTCCGCTACGCTGCCCGCTGGGGTATCTGAACCTGCATTGGGCGTATCTGCAGAGTCCCCTTCTGCGCCAGGCTCACCAGGACGCCCACGAAGAGCACCCGCGGCGCCAGCATCCCCTGTCGATCCAGCCCCCGATCCAGCCCCCATAGTATCCGGGCCTTCCCCACTGCTGGAGCCATTCCCCCCAGGCGGTGTTGGATCTGTCTGCCCAGAGCCCTGTGGCATCTGTGCATCGGGGTTACCCATACCGTCTGGTGGCGTGGTAGTACTGTTGGGAGTAGTTGAATCACTTCCGCTGCCAGGTGGCTTGGAACTGTCATTCATCTGCTCACTATTGGGAGTGTTCATCGAATCGTAGGCTTCCTTGGCCTTATGTTCGCCGCTACGCGACATAAAGTATCCGATGATCAGCAGCAGGATGATCAGTGGAATCAATAGCTTCTTCATATATCGACCTCTCGACCCCAGGCAGTTACAAGAATTGCGCTCTTGCTTGGCCAGCCCCCAGGGTTCTGGGAACCTACTTCCGCGCGATAATCGCTGGCCTTGCAGCCTCTTGACGCCGAAGCAAAGGAAGTTCAACTTCAATCGGCCAAAGAAGGTGGCGCCAATAATGATAAGAATAACCCGGCATGAGGGTTCTTCAAGGCACGGGGGTTACGCAGAAGAGTCTGGATTGCTGTAACTGGCCCGCGACTTACAACCGAATATTCTAATGAGTGTGGCCTTTTGGAGAAATCAGCCTTGGGAGCTGAATTCATTGAGCTCAGCCAACAGTGCCTCAGCCTCCGATTCAACAACCGCGGAATCACAGCTCTGCAACTGCAACCTGCCGTAGCTATCGAGCCTGGCAAAAATCAGATAGCGCTCGCCCTTTTCAAGCTTCTTGTCGCAATATTCCAATCCCAGGCGAAAGGTAATTTGGTCCGCCACAATACCTTTCCAGACCTGGCCTGGCACCGCGGAATAGACATAACCTGAAATCGCCGTGACACCCGGCTCCGACAGCGCGCTGTCTACATCCCGGTGAATACCTATGACCTCCACCTGTGCCACTACGGCAGCCGCGCCAAATCGGACCTCCAGGTTAGTGCTGGATTCCGCCATTTCCTCCTGCCAGGCAAAAACCTGGATGGCCACTAGCACCAAGGCAAAGACCCATATGGATTTCCATTTGAACAGGCGATGACTCACGGCTTTGCTCCACTATTTACTTATTAGTAGATGTAGAGATAGCACAGCCAACCAGCCAATCGCCGGGTTTTTTAACCTTCAGCTATGCACCGGAATCATTTGTCGGAGCAAAACTTATATGGGTGTAAAAAACGTCCGGGGTGTCCGCTAGAACCTTGTGCAACTCAGTGTCTAATAGAAATCGAAAGGAGAGAATTTATACAGAGGGAAAGGTTTCAACTGGAATTTTATTAGCTAAAAAAGAAAAGTAACTTCACTGCGTACAAGACTTCCACCTGGGCTTGGGGTTATCGAGACGCAGTGATTGACAGTGCAGCAGTTTATACGCTGCACAAAGTGTTTACAGAGGCAGTAACTCCAACTCAACACGACGGTTGGCCTGACGGCCAGACTCAGAACTATTGCTGGCCAGCGGATAGCGCTCACCATAACCAACAGCCTGTACGCGGCCGGAAGAAACGCCGTTATGGCTGAAGAAGCTCGCCACAGAGTTAGCCCGCTGTTCACTCAGGGACTGGTTATACACGTCGGAACCAGTACTGTCGGTATGGCCACTCACGCGGATGGCGGTCTTATTAAACTCCTGCAAAACTACCGTTACGGATTCGAGCGTGTCATAGAAATCCGTGCGAATATCTGAGCGATTGGAACCAAAAGTGATGTTGCCCGGCATGATCAGGCGAATGTTGTCCCCTTCACGTTGGACTCTCACACCACTGCCTTCCAGACGCTGGCGCAAAGCCATTTCCTGGCGATCCATGTAGTAACCGATACCACCACCAATCGCGGCACCGCCCAGAGCACCAGTCAGAGCTCCCTTCTTGCGGTCTTTCTTACTCGCTGTTGCCACGCCGACAATAGCACCTGCTACGGCACCTATTCCGGCCCCCTTGGCGGCATTACTGGTTTTGCTTTCACCGGTGTAGGGATCCAGGGTGGAACAGCCTACCAGTGAGCCCATAGCGAGAATTGCTACCCAATGTTTCATTATTGGTTCTCCTAACGCACTTTTAATAAATGGGTATCGGGACGCACTGAACCCAGTGCTCCATCACAGTGCCGGCATTATCCAGCTAAAAGCTGACCGGCGGCTGAATCAACCCAACCAAATTATGTGAAGATTACGGCGAAGCCATTACCAGTTCTATTGACCAGTCCCCATTGCAAGCATCGAATTTCCAGCTTGCGGCACTTTCGCACTAAGTTGCTGCACAAAAAGTAAACGCTGCAAACTTCTTCCACAGCTTCTGTGGATAACTTTGTGCATTAATAAACGAAGGTCCCCGCCAGGCGGCATTGACTCTCGCTTACAGCGATTTGTTTATTTTTTAAACTCTCTAGTTTTCTCTTTAAAAACAACGAGTTATAGGCGACGCAAGAAATTATGTACCAGCTGGGCCGATAAATACTAGAGCGCCAGTTAGCCCACTATTGAGTGTGGAAAAGTTTGTCAATAGCAAAGACGATACAATACAAACTTTTTTAGACGCTTTAATACTTAAGGCAGCGCCGAAGTGACATCGAGTTATTTTCAATAAATTTTGGCGATGCCTGTCGACATAAATTTCATCAAAGCCAGCAAATTTGTATTTCTGCGCCAGCATATTATTAAGGCAATCAAGTGGCGTGCCCGCCTACTTTATTCCCCTACTTTTAATGTTCCTCAGTAATGAGGGGGTTTTTCGTCGACTGGCTTGCCGCCAGCCTGCATTTCAAAGGTCAGCGCGCTGTACTTCTCCCCAAGCTCACGCATTCTTGCTACTACAGAGCGAATATCCGCATCTTGGCGCGCAATGACATCATTCAATTGAGAAATCGTATCTTCCTGAAAAGCCAAGCGAGTCTCCAGCTCGTCGATTCGCTCCATCAGTTTTAAAACGTCTTCTGTCATTTCAATAATCCGTACAGAGTCTCGACCAAACTAACCGCGCGCCGATCCATAAACAGGCTCTGCCCCAGTCGTGTAGTGATATAACCCACCCCCAGTCCCTGCTCCGGATCGGCAAAGCCGACGCTGCCCCCAGCACCAGGGTGACCGAAACCTTGCTTTCCACCAAAACGCAGATCGGCCGCCTGAGTACTACGGATAAAGCCACAGCCAAAACTCACCTCGGCCTGCAATACTTTATCCCGCCCACGGCTCTGCTCTCGGGAAGCCTCATCGACCCATTTTTGCCCCAGGGTAATTGGATTTCCCCCCGCCAGGTCCCCGTAAACTGCGGCAAGATCCCGCGCACTGAAATGGCCATTGGCTGCAGGAATCAGGGCACCGCGCCACTCGGGGCTATTGGTGCCCATCATCAAGCTAACGGGGTTGCTAAACGCCATGGCCACGGGGCCTTTGCGATCCTCTTTAATTGCCCGGCCAATGGCATTCTCACGCAACTCCGGCAATGGCTGTTTCAATGGGCTCACATCGGCAATTCGGCTTGAACTATGCCCCAGCGCACCAAAGCCGCCATCGAGATTGAGGGGTTTGGCTAGCATTTCCCGATAAAGTTCCAACAGAGGTTTTTCAGCAACCCGTTCGATCAGGCCGCCCAGGCTCCAGCCGTAGAGAAAAGGCGCATACCCCTGTTCACTACCCGGCTCCCACCAGGGGGCTGTTTCGGCAACCGCATCGCAGGCCGCTTGCCAATCGTAAATAAGACTGTCTTTAACCCGCTCGCGAAAAGCGACCAAACCACTGCGATGGCTAAGTAATTGTCGCGCGGTGACAGATTCTTTGTGCTGTGCAAATTCCGGCCAATAGTCTGCAACCGGGCGATCCAGATCCAGTTTGCCAGCCTGCACTTGCTGCATAGCCAGCAGTGCCAGTACACCCTTACTGGATGAAAACACGTTGACCAGAGTCTCTTCGGTAAAGGGTTGCTCCCCATCCCGATCGGCGCTGCCCGCCCACAGGGAGCAGATCAACTCGCCATGCTGGCGCACCGCGAAGGCGGCACCGGTATCTCCACACTCGCGAAAATTCTTGGCGAAAGCCTCGAACAGGGCTTCAAAACCGGGAGCGCAAAAGCCGTATATTTCCATGTATCTAGGTCCAAATAATTTGGGTAACTCTATTGCAGGTCCGCAAGGTTAGTTTCTTCCCCTCCCTGGCGCAAATCGTTACTATGCGCGTCCACAGCGAGGGATAGTTATGACTGAGCAAATCGCCATTCAGGATCAGATTCAAGGCAACCACTGTTTTGGCTGCGGGCCAGACAACGACCAAGGCCTGCGTATTAAAAGCTATTGGGTAGAGCCGGATAAGTCCCGCTGTCTATTCACTCCCAGCCCTTACCACAATGCAGGGCCCGCTCAATATTTGAACGGTGGCATTATCGCCACAGTCATCGATTGCCACACTGTGTGTACCGCTATCGCCGATGGCTATCTGCAGGCTGGTCGCAAGATAGGTAGCGGAGACAAGATCTGGTTCGCCACCGGCAAGCTGGACATAAAATACCTGGCTCCCGCCGCTATTGATCTACCAGTACTCTTGGAAGCCACCATTGTCGAGCGCGGCCCCAAGAAAACTATCCTGCACTGTGAACTCAGCAGTGACGGGCGCCTCTGCGCTAAGGCCAACGTAGTCGCGGTACGTGTACCCGACGAATGGTAATCCGCAAAAATTAGGGTTAGCGGGAGCCTCTGTGAGGCACCCGCAATCAAATCAAACCTCTTCCACTTGTAAAGACGGCTCGAGCCGGTAACCACAAAACTTGCAAAACTCAGCATCTGGATCATGGACACTGCGCCCGCAGTTGTTGCAGCGGTGATGCTTGCGTTCGCGATGCATCTCACCGGCCAGCTCTGCAGTCAAAATTCCGGTGGGTACAGCGATAATTGAATAACCAATCAACATGGTCATGGCCGCTATCGCCTGACCCAGTGGCGTATGCGGAGAGATATCCCCGTAGCCAACCGTGGTAATCGTTACAATGGCCCAATAAACACTGGTGGGGATGCTGGTAAATCCATTTTCCGGCCCCTCTACCACAAACATCAATGAGCCGAAGATGACGCACATCACTAGTACGCTGGAATAAAACACCAGGATCTTTCGCCGGGCCAAACCCAGGGCCCGCAGTAGCAGGTTGGCATCCTGTAAATAACGCACCAGCTTCAATATCCTGAAGATTCTCAACACCCGTAGCAAACGGATTACCAACAGGTAGGTTGCACCGGTATACAGAAGAGCCAGATAGCTGGGCAGAATTGCCAGCAGATCAACAACACCGTAGAAACTGAAAATATACTTGCGCCTGTTTACTGAACAATAGATACGGGCGGCATATTCCAGGGTAAACAGCCCGGTAAAAAGCCATTCCAATGTGATCAGGAGCGTGCCGTAACGGTCAGCTATTGGTCCAATTGAAGCCAGCAGTACCAGTGCCACACTAATTAAAATTGCCCAGATCAAAAACACATCAAAGTTGCGCCCTGCGGGCGTCTCGGTGCCAAAGATCACTTCATTGAGCAGTTTGCGACGTCCAGTCAACGCCATGGATCAACCTCTTCTACCAGCTACCAAGGATTTGCGCTCAAATTTTACCTGCTGGGGGCTGGTGGGTCGCCCCCTATTCCACCCTCATCCAGATATTCGGACGCGACCTCTTTGACTTCCCCCACGCCTCGGGCACAATCGCGCCCCAGTTACCCTGTGCAACAATTTTTTGGAGAGCGCCCAACCATGGCCAAGGAGAACCGTCTCGTTTATTCCACCGACCGCGGTCGTATCAAAGAAGAGCCCGCAGCAGAGAAGCGTCACCAGGGTGATGGGATTGTGCGCATCCAAAGAGAGACTAAAGGGCGCAAGGGCAAAGGGGTTACCTGTGTGCGTGGCGTGGACGGCACCGATGGTGAGCTGAAGTTACTACTGGCGGAATTGAAAAAACGCTGTGGCTGCGGTGGTGCCCTGAAAGACGGTGTGATCGAAATCCAGGGCGATAAGCGCGCGGAAATCAAAGCGTTATTGGAATCCAAAAACTACAAAGTGAAGCTTGCCGGCGGATAGAGCCTGGCGACAACTCATTGAATACCAACAGGCTCTAAACCGCTTGCAGGAGACGTAAAGGATTCACTTCCAGCTGCCCTTCTCTGTGCAGACAACGTTGCAGCAGGGCCGCCAGCTGGATTTGATAGCGCTCCAGAATTACCGTACTTGCATAGTTACAGCGGGACTCCATAGTACGCACCACGGCCAACGCCTCCTGGTGGCGCTGCGGTAGCTGTTGCAATGGCTCGCGTTTTGCCTTAATACAAAGTGCGCTATCCAAACCCTGGGCTTTTAATAGCTCAGAAGACTCCACTGTGGCAAAGGTCGCATCCAGCTCCCGAGCAGAGAGGGCCAGGTATTTCTGTACCAATTCCCGCTCGGCAAGACCTGGGGATAAGCGGCGTGAGAATACAGAGAGACTGGTGCTGTACCCCGCAAGGCGCTCAAGGTGTGTAGCCAAAGCGTCGTAGGCAGCCAACTGGCTAAGCATTCCCCTTGCCTGCTGGCGCTCCCGTGCCGGCATAGCGACTAAAGCCAAACACAACCGTTGGTAAAACACCGAGTAGATCTTCTGCAGCTGACGCTCGATTTCCTCCAACTCAGATCGCTTTAACGCCGATGCTTCCTGCGCCGCTGCGAGGCTTGCGCTATTCAGAGAGTATTCCTGTGGCTCGATACGCACCTTGGCCCGAATCAGCGCCGCGCCAAGTTGCACCGACACCATAAGCTGACGTGTGCTCTCACGTTGTTCCCGGAGTTCACGCAGCTCAATGAGCTTGCTCCTTAGCCAATTGATACTGGCCTGTAAATCCATCGCCTGCATTTCCTGAGTCGCAGGCCTGCGTAGTGGCAGCAGGTTGAGCGGCGGCAGACGGTTAAAATAAACATCCAGGATCTGTAACGCCTCCTCCGCTTCGCGACTGGCACAAAGTAATCGGCGATTCTCCACAACCTGACAGTCCGACGCGCCAGCCTCCCCGCTGACCTCACTGGCCAACTTGGGAAAATCGGCAAAAAGCTCCGTGCAGCCAAGCTCCCGTTGTAGACGCCCACTAATATTGCGCTTTTGAACCACCTCAATACGCTGTAGATCCGCCGCCTCAAAAACATCCCAGGGATCACTGGCCTGAGCCATCGCAAGCTCAATGGTATTACTGGTTTCCTCATCCAGATTGTTCAGTGTCCAGGCTACAGCAGCAGGGATATTTTCAAAGCACTGTCCCACTGCCGAGGCCTCGCGGGCGGTCTCGGCAACCATTAGGTCGGCATGCACCAGGCGATGCCAGTTCTCGGCAAATTCGGCAAAAGCCCCACTGCCAATCAAGTCGGCAGCCCAGAAATCAGCCCGGCATTCCAGATAGCGTGCGCTGCCCCGAGTGACAATACGGTGCAGATTTTCTAGCCGCTCAATCAATGGCAATAGAAAGTGGCCACAAGTTGCCAGTAATTGATGCAAGGATTTCAGCGGACCCGGTTCCCCGCTTCGGTACAGCACACTTCGATCATTTTCCAGTGCCCACTGCATCAGCTCCAAGCGCCTAACGCCATCTAACACCAGCCAGGCCAATAGCCCATTGAGTTTTCCCTGAAAAAGGCCAAGGCTACGTGCCACTAACGCCAGGGTATCGCGGCCACTAAGGGAAGCCACACTGGCCAGGCCCAGGTTTAACCGCAATTGCTGACGCATCACCTCAGAAAACCTGGGCTCGCAATAAATACGAGCGTCTGGACTGACTATTAGCTCCTGCACCCTGGGCAGTTTCGTTGCACTAGACAATTGCTCAAGTAAGGGCAATAAATCTTTGTTGTCCGCTTGCTTCAGAGGGACTTCGCCAGGCCTTGGGCGCATTTCTCGAGGGAAGCAAAAATAAGGCAAAGCGACCAGCAACAATAAAAAAATAAAGACTGCCGCCCCCCCTAGACTGATAAGTAAAGTGCCCCCAGTTAATTCCCCCTGCCAAACTGCCAAGGGAGTTTGCCAGAGCAGTGCACCGGCACCATAGAGACACAGAGCTGCCAAGCCGATAAAAATTGTGGGTACCGTTAAAGCAGGGAGTAATCCAAAAAGCACCCGCCAACCCACTGTAGCCAGCTGCGCTTTTCTATTGCTGAAGAACCGCCTCTTTTCATTGGCTTCAGGCTCTGTTGCCTGTGGTTTGATCTTTTCGGAATCTATAGGGGGGGCAACGCTTCCTTTGGCATTGCTCACCGAAAGTGGTTTCTCTACCTCTTGCGCTCGTGTAGTCCCAGCCTTGGATGCATCTGCCGAGGCCGTACTTGTCGGCATCTTTTCTGCTGCATTGGCCTTGCGCCGTTGGGCCACTTTGATTTTTGCAATCAGCTGTTGGTTATCGAACTTTCCCGCAGGGCAAACCTCGGCACGAAGACCGATCTTGTGCAGCTTGGCCCTGTACTCCAGGGCCTGTGACGATGCCAGGCTGTCTTTAATCACCCAGCCTTTTAACAGTAATCTGCGAGCCTGGGCCTCAGGAACCGAAAATAGTTTGGCGATATCCCGAGTCACAGCCCCTGCTTCTTTGGCGTGGAGTGTCCTTCCCGTGGAAACCACCTGGTATAAATCCTGGCCCGCCATTCCCTTCTCCCGTCACCAAGTGACACTTATTGTCACATTCTTATCATCTTGCGCGCAGGGTAAAAGATTCGGAGAAAAACAGGTGCGCACCAGTTCTCAGGAAATTCTTCAAAAGAGAGAAATTGGCAGGAAAGGTGGCAAAGTGCACAGTTTTAACGGCACCCTGCCAGTAACTCGTATTGTTAACGCTTAGGATTTGGGCGCGAAGATTTGATAGGCCCGATCGGCGAGCTCGGGAATGGTCAATCCATTTTCCCTAGCTTTAAACCAGCTGTAGGTATGGCTCAATGCACCAACCATAAGTCGGCGCACCACTGTAGCATCCCCACCTGGGCAACGGGCGGAATTAATCGCATCCAGCCATATTTGCTCGTACTCATCGCGCAGCAACAACACCTCTTTCTGGCTTTTATCTGACAAACTACGCCACTCCATTACCAAGATGGAAAAGCCCGGCACCGCCCGCTCGTGAATCGCCTCAAGCTCAGACTGAATACAGGCCCGCAGTCTTTCCTGAGGTGACGCGGCCTGCTCCACCGCACTACGCATACGAGCACTGGCGAAAATAGTTACCTCCTTCATCACCTCGCAGAGAATCTGCTCTTTGCTGGAGAAGTGATGAAAAATACTGCCAGACAGAATGCCCACTTCCGCCGCCAGGTCTCGCACAGTAGTACGTGAAAAGCCCTTTTGCTCAAACAGGCGCGCGGCAGCATTGAGCAATCGCCCCCGCGGGGAGGCCGGGTCTGTAAGCTCTCCTGCCTTTACCAGGGTTCCAATCAGTTGCTGTGGCGACATAGCACCTTGCACCTCTACCACCACTTGTGCGCCCTCTTGCACGAAACACTCCCAATTCTTTGCTTTCTTTTTTGCTTTGTTTTGCAGACTAATCGGCAACCTAACAATCACACAATCAAAAAGGCGCCAACTCTTGAATACCAAGCGCTTGCTTGGTAGCGTTGAGCTATTCTGCGTTTTCCCACACGCAGGCGCAAGCGCCAACAAGAACAATAAAAACTGAATAGGCCTTAAAGGCCCAAGAAAAGGAAACTTTCATGCGCTATCAAAGCCAGCTGCGTTCAGGCAGCTTTAGCGAGCAAACCTATATCGTCACCGGCGGCGGCAGTGGTATTGGCCGTTGTATCGCACACGAACTGGCCAGCCTCGGCGCCCATGTTGTATTGATTGGGCGCAAATTGGACAAGCTGGAAAGGGTTGCCGGTGAAATCAATAACGATGGTGGTGAGTGCAGTTTGTTCAGCCTGGATATTCGCGATGAAGAGGGTGTCCAGGAAACGGTTGGGCAAATTGTCCAGGCCCGAGGCCAAATTCATGGGCTGGTGAACAATGCCGGTGGCCAGTTCCCCTCCCCCCTTGAGCAGATCAACACAAAAGGCTTCGATGCTGTTGTACGCAGTAACCTGCTCGGTGGATTCTTAATGTCCCGCGAAGTTTTTGTGCAGTCGATGAAACAACATGGCGGCAGTATCGTAAATATCACCGCAGATAACGCCGGCGGCATGCCAATGATGGGCCACTCCGGTGCCGCTCGCGCAGGCATGGAAAATATTACCGAAACCGCTGCATTGGAGTGGGCGCCATTTGGCGTTCGAGTTAACGCCGTGGCGCCAGGCTATATTCTTTCCAGCGGCTTTGATACTTACGACCCCAAATTCCTGCGCGAGCTACTACCGGGCTTCCGTAACAGTATCCCCCTCTACCGATTGGGAGAGGAAGCGGAAGTTAGCGGGGCCGTGTGCTTCCTACTTTCCGATGCGGCCAGCTATATCACCGGACAAACGCTGCGTATCGATGGTGGCTCCAGCCTCAAGCACCACTCTCCTCTTTGGCAGCCACAAGCCGCGAACAACTCTAAACGCTTTAACGGATTCCATCGCAAACGCCGGCCTCAAGTTGTGGAAGAGTTGGAAGCGGAGGGCAAGCTCTAATGCAGCCGATTGATTCCCAGCTCGACAACCGCTCGGCAGAATTCAATGACAACCAAGCTGCCATGCTCGAGCAGATCAACCAGTTTCGTGAAGCTGAGCAACGTCCGGTTCAAGCTGAAAAAAGTAAGGCTGCCCGCTATCGTGAACGGGGCTGGCTGCTGCCACGGGAGCGCCTTAATTTGCTCCTCGACCCCGGCGCCCCTTTTGTCGAACTGTGCTCCCTCGCCGGCTATAAATTGTTTGACGACCAGGACGGTACCGGTGCAGGTGGCGGTGCCATTTGCGGCATCGGTCAAATCAGTGGTCGACGCTGTATGGTGCGGGTTGATAACTATGCCGTAAAAGGCGGCACCATCTCACCAGCCGGGATGGATAAAGCCCTGCGAATGCAGCGGATCGCTCTGGAAAATCATTTGCCGGTAGTCGCCCTGGCGCAAAGTGGTGGCGCCAACCTGATGTACGCCAGCGACACTTTTGCTCCCGGTGGGCGGGGTTTTGCCAACCAGGCGCGAATGTCCGCCGCCGGTATTCCGCAAGTAACCGTGGTACACGGCGGCGCTACTGCCGGCGGCGCCTACCAGCCGGGCCTGTCAGATTATGTCGTTATGGTGCGAGGGCAAACCGGCATGTACCTGGCTGGGCCGCCGCTACTAAAAGCAGCCACCGGTGAAATTGCCGATGCGGAAAGCCTCGGCGGGGCGGAAATGCACTGTACCGAATCCGGCAGTGGCGATTACTTAGCAGAGAACGACGCCGATGGTATTCGCATAGCAAGAGAGATTGTTGCCGCCCTACCCTCACCCATTAAAAACTCAGTACAAATAGATTACCGGGACCCACTACACCCTATCGACGACCTGCTCGGCCTGATTCCAGCAGACAGTAAAAAGCCTTACGACGTGCGCGAAATACTGGCTCGTATCGCCGACGGCTCCGCCATGCTGGATTTTAAGCCGGAATTCGATCGACAAACCGTGTGCGGCCATATTCGTATCGAAGGCTTCCCTGTGGGAATTATTGGGAATAATGGCCCGATCACCCCCAAGGGCGCCAACAAGGCCGCGCAGTTTATTCAGTTGTGCGAACAGAGTGGCACGCCACTGCTGTTTTTGCATAACACCACCGGGTTTATGGTGGGTACCGAGGTGGAGCGCAACGGCATCATCAAGCACGGCGCCAAAATGATTCAGGCCGTGGCCAATGCCAGCGTACCAAAACTCAGCATTGTCGTAGGCGGCTCCTATGGGGCCGGCAACTACGCCATGTGCGGTCGCGGATTCGATCCCCGCTTTATTTTTGCCTGGCCCAATTCCCGCACCGCAGTGATGGGCGCAGCCCAGGCCGGCAAGGTAATGCGCATCGTCACCGAGCAGAAAATGCAACGCAGCGGCAATGTGAATGAGGCGGTATTAAACAAATTGGAAAACGACACCAGCGCATTTATGCAGGGCAATTCCGATGCTCTCGCCTGCAGTGCGCGCCTCTGGGATGACGGCATTATCGATCCCCGCGATACGCGCAAACTTTTAGGTATGTTGTTAGAAGTTTGCAATGAGGCCGAACAGAGCAAACTCAACAAAAATACCTTTGGCGTAGCTAGGTTTTAATTCGAAAAAACTGGGCAACAAGGAAGTGCAGTTGCTCATTTACACCATCACCGGGTTCACACTTCAAGGCAGGGAAAATAATAATGATATTTAGCGATCAACACCGGGAACTGCAGCGCACCGTACAAAACTTTGTACAGCAGGAAATCAATCCCAACGTGGCCGAATGGGAAAAGGCCGGCCGCTTTCCCATCCGCGAAATTTTCCAACAACTGGCCGGTCTGGGCCTGCTAGGTATCAGCAAGTCCACAGACTTCGGTGGCCTAGGTCTCGACTTCAGTTATGAAACCGTTTTCCTGGAGGAGCTGGGCGGAGCCCACTGTGGGGGCGTGCCTCTGTCGATTTCGGTACAGACTTCCATGTGTACCCCTGCCCTGGCCAACTTCGGCAGCCAGGATCTCAAAGAGCAGTTCCTGATTCCCGCCGTGAACGGAGAGATGATCGGCGCAATCGCCGTATCCGAACCCGGCGCCGGTTCCGATGTTGCCTCAATTAAAACCACTGCCAAAAGCGATGGCGACGACTATGTGATCAACGGCAGCAAGATGTGGATCACCAACGCCCCCTGCGCAGACTTTTTCTGCACCCTGGTGAATACCAGTGAGGGCAAAGCCCACAGCAACAAATCCCTAATCATTATTCCGGCAAAAACGCCAGGGGTACGCATCGGCGAAAAGCTCGACAAACTGGGCATGCGCTCATCAGAAACCGCCCCTATCTTTTTTGACAATGTGCGAGTGCCCAAACATTTCCGCATCGGCGATGAGGGTGCCGGCTTCCTGCTGCAGATGCTGCAATTCCAGGAAGAGCGCCTCGCCGGCGCCGCACTTAATTTAAAGGGCCTGGAAAACTGCGTGAGCAGCACCATCGACTATGTGCGCGAACGTCAGGCCTTTAAAGCACCATTGATCGACAATCAAACCATTCACTTTGCCCTCGCGGAAATGCAGACCGAGGTGGAATGCCTGCGCTCAATAACCTGGCGTGCCGTGGAAGCCTATGTAGCCGGTGAAGATGTCACTACCCTCGCCTCTATGGCCAAGCTCAAGGCTGGCCGCCTGTCCCGCTCTATTCCCGATCAGTGCCTGCAGTTCTGGGGTGGCATGGGCTATATCGAGGAAACCGTTATCAACCGCGCTTACCGGGATAGCCGCCTCACCGCTATCGGTGGCGGTGCCGATGAAGTAATGCTCGGCATTATCTGTAAGCTGATGGGCATACTGCCCGGCAAGCGTAAACCCAACGCATAAGGTCAGGCTATGCAGACAATTATTAATGAGACCATCGGCATCGCCTGCCATCTCACCCTAAACCGGCCACAACAGCGCAACGCCATCAGTTTGCAAATGGTAGATGAGCTTCTGCAAAAGCTCGCAGAAGCGGAAGAAGATCCGCAGGTGCGAGCGTTGGTACTGCGGGGCGCAGAACACCATTTCTGCGCCGGTGGTGATATTGCCGATATGCTCAATGCGCAACAGGGCGCGAGTAATGGTAATAGCGATGCGTTCTTCCACCTCAACCGCCGTTTCGGCGAATTGATGGAGCGATTTAATCGCACCCCCCTGGTGGTCATTGCGGTATTGGAAGGTGCCGTAATGGGCGGTGGTTTCGGGCTCGCTTGCAGTGCCGATATTGCCATCGCCGATCGCAGTTGCCGCTTTGCCCTGCCAGAAACCCGCCTGGGTTTACCGCCTGCACAAATTGCTCCCTTTGTCGTGGCACGGGTCGGCCTCTCCCAGGCCCGACGCCTGGCCCTCAGCGGAGCCAAAGTCAATGCACAGCAGGCATTGGAAATTGGGTTAATCCACCAGTTACTCGATAATTCCGAGGCCCTCGAAGGCGCGCTGCAGGAACACCTGGGCGCGATCAATGCCTGCGCTCCCGGCGCCCTGGCAACGACCAAGCAGATCTTGCTGGATGCAGCGCGGGTGAGCGATGAGACTGCCCTCGGCCAACTACTCGACGGCGCTGCACAACAGTTTTCCCGCGCAATTCAAGGCCATGAAGGGCGCGAAGGCGCCCGTGCATTTCTGGAAAAACGATCACCGGAGTGGCAGCACTGATGTCGACAACAGAGACCCTGTTAATCGCCAACCGCGGCGAGATCGCACTGCGAATTATGCGTACTGCCCGGGCGGAGGGCTATCGCACAGTCGCCGTCTACAGCGATGCGGACTGCGATGCACTTCACGCACAGACTGCCGATATCGCCGTCGCCATTGGAGGGCAGACTTCGGCGGAGTCCTATCTGGATATCCAGAAAATTCTCGACGCGGCTAAAAAATCCGGAGCCACCGCCGTCCACCCCGGCTACGGCTTTCTCGCTGAGAATGCGGAATTTGCCAGCGCTTGCGAAGAAAATGGACTGAGTTTTGTTGGCCCGAGTGCCGAAGTCATAGAACTAATGGGCAACAAACGCAAAGCCAAGGAGTTTGTTGCCGCTGCCGGCGTACCCTGTATTCCCGGCTTCCAGGGTGCCCAGGACGACGACACCCTGATCGCCGAGGCACGGCGCATTGGCTTCCCGTTAATGATCAAAGCCGCCGCAGGCGGTGGTGGGCGCGGCATGCGCCTGGCTCACGGAGACAGGGAACTGGCCTCCCAGTTGCGCGCCGCCCGCAGTGAATCCATGAGTGCATTCGGCAGCGACGAATTAATTCTGGAAAAGGCACTGGTCAACGCTCGCCATATCGAAATCCAGGTATTTGCGGATCGTCATGGCAACTGTATTCACCTGGGGGAGCGAGATTGCTCCGTACAACGACGCCATCAAAAAGTGGTCGAAGAGTGCCCTTCCCCAGCGGTCGACACCCAGCTGCGGGAAAGAATGGGGCAAGCCGCGGTCGACGCCGCGCGAGCCTGCGGTTATCTAGGCGCGGGCACCGTAGAGTTTCTACTCTGCCCCAACGACGAATTCTATTTCCTGGAAATGAACACCCGCTTGCAAGTAGAGCACCCGGTAACAGAAATGGTAACCGGTTTTGACCTGGTAG
Source organism: Microbulbifer mixtoriginis (SeqCode) (assembly GCF_052467705.1). Taxonomy (NCBI): domain Bacteria; kingdom Pseudomonadati; phylum Pseudomonadota; class Gammaproteobacteria; order Cellvibrionales; family Microbulbiferaceae; genus Microbulbifer; species Microbulbifer mixtoriginis (SeqCode). Next base: position 2,380,116 of record NZ_CP174322.1, on the reverse strand, counting down.
CTTGGCAACTGGCAGTAGCACGCGGCGAAGCCCTATGCGTTTCCCAGCAGCAAGTCACCCAGCATGGCCACGCCATTGAAGTCCGCCTGTATGCCGAAGATCCGGAACAACAATTCCTGCCCCAGGCCGGAAAAGTGCTCCACTGGAAGGCGCCAAAGGGGCAAGGAATCCGTATCGACCACGCCTTGAAAAGTGGCTGCGAAATTACGCCATTTTACGACCCTATGCTCGGCAAATTAATTGCCTGGGGACAGGATCGAGAAGAAGCTCGGCGCAAGCTAACCCAATCCCTAAGCCAGCTAGAATTTATCGGCCCTAAAAACAATATCCATTTCCTGCAGAAGATCCTGGCCGAATCACGGTTTATCGCTGGCGATGCCGATACCAGTTTTCTCGACCAAAACAGCACGCTGACATCCGCAGAAGCGGTTCCAGCAGTAGTTGCAGCCCAAGCCGCATTACTGAATCACTTGCACCAAGCCAACCCTCAGGATCGACGCAGCGGCCGCAGTGACTGGCGCAGTGGCGACAACAGCGTGCCGACCAACTACCGACTGGAAATTTCAGGGCAAACTCTAAACTGTGAGCTGCTGGCGTTAGTAGATAATTCTTATCAAATCTCAGTAGGCAACCAGCAGTTCCTGATTCAGTGGGTCCATTTTGAGAAATCACAAAAAGAAAGTGGAGTTTACAGTGCTGAACTCCTGCTGGATGGCGTTAGCCAAAAGAGACTGCTCCTAGCCAACCAAAGCAATCTGCATCTCCTGTTAGACGGCAGGCAATTTCATTTTGTCGATATCACCCACGCCCCAGCCAAATCGAGCCTTAACGAAGGCAGTGGCCGCATCACCGCTCCTATGGACGGTTGCCTGGTGCAGGTATTGGTTGAGCCCAATCAAAGAGTTCAGCGGGGAGACACTATCGCCTTAATGGAGGCCATGAAAATGGAGCACGCCCTGCGCGCAGACCGTGACGGTACCGTAATTAAACTGGGCGCCTGTGAAGGAGACCAGGTACGCGGTGGCCAGCTGTTAGTTCAAATCGAAGCTGCTCCCACGGAAACCGCCAAAATTCCCAGTGACGCTACTTCCTAAAGGAGATCAGCATGTACGATATTGATGCCTCCCGTATGGCAAGCCCCTTTTATGACGAAGGCCATCAGGAATGGCGCACCCAGTTACGCCGCTTTGTCGACCGTGAGATTACTCCCCACATCACACAATGGGACGAAGACGGCCAACTGCCCGCTGAACTTTGGAAAAAAGCGGCAGAAGTTGGCCTTCTGCAGATGAGTTATCCGGAAAACTACGGCGGCATCGAAACCGATGTCTTCCATATGATTGTTGCCGCAGAGGAGTTAGCCCGCCCCGGCGCTGGTGGCCTCTACGCCAGCCTAATGGTCCACGGCATTGCCCTGCCCCCATTACTGCACTATGGCAGCGAGGCCCTAAAAGATCAGGTTATTCCCTCGGTATTACGTGGTGATAAGCATATTTCCCTGGCAATTACCGAACCAGGCGCAGGCTCCGATGTAGCCAATCTCCAGTGCCGCGCAGAGCGTGATGGGGATGGCTATATCGTTACCGGCGAAAAGACCTATATCACTGGCGGCATGCGCGCTAACTGGTTTACTGCTGCCGTGCGCACTGGTGAAGAAGGCTTCGGCGGTATCTCCCTGCTCTTAATCCCTGCGGATGCCAAAGGGGTAAGCCGGCAGCTACTCGATAAAAAGCAGGGCTGGTGGTGCTCTGATACGGCCAGTATCTTTTTTGATCAGGTGCGCGTGCCCGCGAGCAATCTAATTGGCGGTGAGAACCAAGGTTTCTTACCCATAGTGCACAACTTCAATCGCGAGCGCCTGGGCATTGCCGCCTCTTGTGTAGAATTCAGCCGGGTCTGTTTGCAAGATGCCATTGAGTGGGCCCAAGAGCGCCAAACTTTCGGAAAGCGCCTCGCCAATCACCAGGTGATTCGACACAAGTTTGCCCAGATGCTTCAACGCATCAATGCCACCCAAGCCTATCTGGACCTCTGCGCCTGGGCGGAGCAACAGCATCAGCTCAAGGTAGCCGATATCGCTCTACTCAAAGTCCAAGCCACAGAAACCCTTGAATTCTGCGCCCGGGAAGCGATGCAGGTGTTAGGTGGCGCAGGCTATATGCGTGGCAGTCGGATTGAGCGTATCTATCGTGAAGTGCGGGTGAATGCGATTGGTGGCGGATCTGAAGAAATAATGCGGGATCTGGCTTCCAGGCAGATGGGAATTTAGAGGAGCAGGATAAAAGCCTCTTGCTAAGCCTATTTATAACTCAGTCCCGCATGGGTGTGGGACTGAGTTAGTAAAGATCCTAAATTAACCTTTCTTCTTTTTTTCGATAAAGTCCCTTACCTGTTCACTCAGTACGGCCATAGGGACATTGCCATTTCTCAGAATAATCTCATGGAAGTCCTTAATATCGAAGTCCTCACCCAGTTCATTCTGCATCAGTTCTCGCAAGGCGAAAATCTCGAGGGCACCAGAATCATAAGAGGTAAGCTGGGCGGGCATTACTGCCATTCGGTCCATTAGAGTACTCGGGCCTTTCGCAAATGAAGCGCCAGAATCCTGCAAAAACTCCGCAACTTTTTCATCACTCCAACCGAGTACATGCATTGCGCTATCCGCTACCATACCTCGGGCAGGCCAAGCACGCCTAAGGATTTTGGTGGACCCGTACTGATACATCCCAGCTTCTTCCGCTAGATGTTCAGAGTACCTGCCCCAACCTTCAGCAAAAGCAGAGTTAGACAAGGCATCTTCTATTTTATGAAACTTTTCCTGCTCTTGAACGAGAGCAATTTGCATATGATGGCCCGGGTATCCTTCATGGATAGTTACCTTCTCTGCAGAAGCGTATGACTCATCCTGATAGGTTGTCGGGTCATATCCAAATCTTGCCTTTCGCTCCTTAGTGCCCGGAATATAGTGTGCACTGCGACCAGAACCCTGCTCATGTTCAGGGATGGCCTTCACTTCCATTTCGATCAAAGGCATTTCATGGAAAAAGTCTACGGTTAAATCTCTAGACTTATCGACCAAGCGCTCAAAAAACTGATGCATTTCATCAGCGCTGTTAAATTTCTGAGTTTTATCTTCACTGGCCCTTGCCACTGCCTCAGAATAGGAATCTACTTGATAGAACTCCTTGCCTAAGCGAACCACTTCGCTCTTGTTTGCGTTGACAGCACTTAAACCCAACTCAAAAACTTCTTCTGGTGTTCTCTGCAATGTCGTATAAGAACGATACTGAGCCATATAGCATTCACGGCCATTTGGAATCGCATGGATGCCAAGCTCGGCTCTGGCTTCAGGTAAATAGGTGGATTCTAGAAAATTCTTATAATTCACCATTGAGGGGATAACGTGATCTGAAAGTACCTGTTTAAATGCTGCCTCAAATTCCGGGTCCTTAGCTTTCTTCGCTAAACCCAGGAAAGGATGCTCATCAATGGGTACTTGGGTCAAACCATCAACTTGCTGAATGACTCTCTTAACCACACTCTGAGGTGCGGAGTAGCCTTGCTCCAACCCACGGCGGAGATTGGCTATTTCTTGCTCATAGTAACGAGCCGCGTCAAGCCAACGCTCAATCGCATCTGCCCTGTCTTGGGCAGTTTCAACCGGCTGAACCTCCGTCAAAAATCCAAGTATGATATGGGGGCCAAACATATGATCAACAGACCAGAGTTCAGTCTTACAGACCCTTAAGCCAACATTCGACTCCAATCGCTCTTTCAGCTTGAAGTAGAACACTTTCTCTTGATCACTTTTTAGCCCGTTCAAATCTATTTCAGCCAATTTACTGAGAATTTTGTCCTCAGAGGCCGCTAGAGAGGCAGAGTTCGCGGGGGAGTTACTTAAGAAAAGGTTGTGTCTCTCCAGCTCCATATCGGAGAAGTAAGCATATGGTTGGAAATTTTCTAAATATACTTCGGCATACTGATCCGCTAAGCTATAGAGTAACACCGAATCGTCAACGGTTTTCTTATCAGTCACACCAGTCTTATTATCGGCAACAGAGCACCCCATAAGAACCGATGAAACTACCAATGCACCTAAACCCGCTCTCTTTACATTAATCATTCTTATAAGACCGCAACATAAAATTAACTAAAAAGGCTTCTAAAAAGAAAACTTCAATTTTCTGTTTTATAGTAAGCACTGAAATAAAATGAGTTTCAACACCCCAAATACGAAGTATCGGCGAAGCGAGGGTATTGATAGATAAACCCCAAAGATAAAACATATGACTCTTTTGGTTGATAGAGTCAATAGTGGAGAGAAATAGTCATTAGGCTTCGGTTAGACTGTTTCACGTGTTTGAAAATTTAAGATAGAAAATCATCGCAGTAAATGATAAAGAGCATAAGTTAATCTTTAAAAAAATCGAGCATTATCAGATTTCATTAAACCTAAAGAAAATACTTCTATTCTTCACCGGCAATAGGTATGCCCACATAGCCATTAACGGCAGCTTTCCAAAAAATAGCACCCTCAGCACACATATAACCTCAATTCAATTTATAAAAACACATTCCTTCAAACGAGCTGCATAGCGCACTCTATTACTTTCTCAAATCAGATTTTTCGGTTATTTTTCGTGCACGCAGCACCAGTGGCCTCCATGGCCAGCCCTTACGGTGCTTGCAGAGCCATTCATACTCAGCATTGCGACTGTTTGAAAGGTTTAGACACCCCTGCAAAGCCACATCTTGATTTAAAGGCCAGAGGTATCAAGAAATTATTCAGAGACTCTCTTAGTCTCCAGAAAAATACATCTACTCACTCCCTAACTACCAATTGCTAAACCACCGTACCTATACAAATAAAGTCCACTAGAATTTACAGCCAGTATCAGCACAGCAGTTAAACCCATTTTCTCTCAACTAACATTTCGCAAGAGAAAAAGTAAATATTAACTATAATTAAGTAGTCATTCCCTTTGATCAGCTACCAAGCCTCAAAGTGGAATACAAAATAAAAAAAACTAGTTTTCTTGAGCAAGCACTATGGATATGCAGTTAAGGTTAGACCAAGCCATCGCAAAGGGAAATGAGAAGCTAGTATTTCCTCACCCGGAATCAGATGATCTCCTTATTAAAGTAATCAGTGATCAGTTTAGAAGAACAATGGATTACAAGTTTTCCATCTCCACTCGGCTACGCCGACTTACTTACTATTGGCCATACATAAAGGAGGTTTCCGAGCACATCTATTTGCGCGAAGGTAAGGTAAAAGATACGCACTTTGTACAAGAATTTAAAGGATTTGTGGATACTAACTTAGGGCTGGGGATTACTGTAAGAGCCGTTAAAAAACGTACTGGAGAGTTAGCTGATACTCTTCATAAATTGATCACCAGTCAGGAGTTCAACCAGAAGCATATTGACGGCCTTATTGACCTAATAAAATGGTTAGAGCAGACCTTTATTGTCGTTCGTGACTTACGTACGGTTAATATTGTATGGAATGAGATTAATAGCCATTTTGTGGTTATCGACGGCATTGGTAGCCGCAGACTCCCTTCTCTACGAACGATATCCCGCTTATATAACCAGAGGGCTAACCGCAGGTGCACAGCCAAATTACGTAGACTCGTTAACAAAGAACTTAAAAAATCAGGGTATGAGTTGCTCTTTTAGAGATACATCCAACCCCATATATCCTCTTCTTTGAGATGACAAAGTTATGTTGGCTACATCAGATATTAATATAAAACTTCTAGAAACTACTTCTATTTTGATCAAAAGGATCATGCAAATTAAGCGATGCTTTAGGTTCTTACTGTTGTATTTTTAGTAACAATTCTTGACAGCTTGGTTAGGCCTCGCTGGATAAACGCTCCCATGACTGAAGCAAGCCTAGCAAGTAGGTTACACCTAAAGTAAAGCACAATGCTGAACTAACAAGCCAAAAGGTTAATGAGTTATCTGGAAAAGCCGGCATTATAAAGTAAAAACCGAGCGCCCTCACAAGCAACACTAGAGATATAAGTGTAAGCCCTGTGCGTAATAATGGGAGTCTGAGTATATGGCCAGCCCCGGAAAAAGCATACGCAGACCAAACTAGCAAAACACTCACAATAATCCCTGTAACTATTGTAGGATAAGAATCTCCAGCTTCAGCCATTTGAGCCATTGCCTCTCCGGCACCTAAAAATCGATACCATTCCGCACCAAACAGAATACAACCAACATGCAACCCTGTAATGATCAGAGTAAGTATTCCCGCCAATCCCAAATAATTAAGCCTACCAGTCATATTTGATTCCTTAGAAAGAGCTAGCCCAGCGCCTGGTAAAGCTAGGGCAACCTCTGGGAGCCCTGTAGGGTCGGAGTATTAAGCATCAAGATGCTAACACTTCTTATTTGAACAAACCATTTCGATAGCCTGCACCGGCGTACCATTGTATTCAGCAGTGAACTCTGTAGTTGTTTCAAATCCAACCTTTTGATAAAACTTGATTGCAGGCCAATTAGATTTTGCAACGAACAACTTAGCTTGGCCACTGATCTTTGTTAGCAGAAACTCAAGTATCGACTTCCCTACCCCTTCCCCTCTGGCACTCGGGCATACAAACAGAGCTCGAATTTCTTGCTGGAACATTGCGCCATAGCCAAGAATTGTTTCATCTTCGTAGACGTAAATATCTGACTCCCTTAGCGCTGACAGCCTCTTCGCATCTTTTTCCAACGGTAGAAACTCAAATTCCACAGCTTCAAATCTAAGCTCATCTAACTTAGAGAGAGTATAGATCTCCAAGATTCTTGGAAAGTCTGTAGCAATGAACGTTCGAATCATCCTGAATACTAAATTTTCTAGTGTCTATCAACATTGATTTTTGAACAATGTTATTTCAACTTAATTTTATACGTTGTAAATTTACTGCCATATATTTCAGATTCATAAATATCCTCAGCGATTTTCTCCAAGAACTTATAAATAGGACGAGTGTGATGGAAGTTGACTAATACCTCATCATGATTAAGCTCCCGCGCCCACCTCATTAGATCTTGAAACACTATTCTACCTACCCCCCAAAACTGGTCATCAATGACAATCGCGATCTCATACTTTCCACATTCTTGTTGAATCCCACACCAACCAGCTAATTCATCATCAACAATAATGGCTCTAACTCTACAACCTGCTTCTTTATCTACCTCTATTTTTGAATGGATCCATTCTGTTACTGTTTTAAGTGTAAATATCTCATGCTCAATCAAATGCTTTCTTGTCTTATGGCCATTTAATATAGGCAGAATTTTGTGCGGATTAACCTCGCTAAATTTTAGATATTCGATAGCTTTCATAGTATTTTCAGCTTTATTGTTCGCAATGGTGTATCAACCCCCATTACCAGCACATCCCTTGTGTAGTTTCAAACGTATGGAACTGCTAAGTTTATCCCTTGAAAGTTTGTATTTTGATCATAATCACCCCCCCCTACTAATTTAATCACTCAATACAATTAGATATGGAATTACTGACATATTTCAGAAAAAACTCCGCTGACAAGACTTGCTAAGTCATCAGGAGCCAGCTCTATTTCAAGCCCCCTGCGGCCCGCACTAATATAAATCGTAGCGTTATTTCTAGCCGAAGAATCAATGATGGTTTTAAGTCGCCTTTTTTGACCTAATGGGCTAACACCTCCTAACACATAACCAGTTGATCTTTCTACATCTGATTTTGGAGCCATTGTGGCTTTCTTAGCGCCAGCAGATTTTGCTAAGAGCTTCATACTGAGCATTGATGAAACAGGAATTATCCCAACGGCCAGCTCTTTGTTTTCCAGGCTAACAACTAGTGTTTTGAAGACCCTAGACTCGGGCACCCCCAATTTTTCAGCAGCCTCCAATCCGTATGATTCACTCGATGAATCATGCGTGTATTCATGTACTTTATGAGAGATTTTAGCCTTCTTGGCCATAGAAATTGCTGGTGTCATTTTACTCCTGAGCCTCTAATATCCGTAACTGGGGCGACAGGTAAGTAGCATTACTTTCTCATTGAAAACCAAAGGTCTCTACAACCTATTAGTGTTTATGCCTTGCCATACCTTATCCATTAGTCACCATAACAGATTGCAGCTCTCAAACGAATGTAGCAATCGAAATCTGATAATGTAAATATGAAGAAATCTATAGAACCCTGACCAATTAGTTTAGAGTAGAATTTTTACGGCAGAGAAGGTTTTCATAGATACCAAAGGAACCCCCCCGCTAAGTTTCTTCCCTAATCTTTTAGATTCAGCCCTTACATTGCCTGAAATTTCATACAGCCCAATGCTGAAAATTCGCATCAGGTATTCCTAGTGCAGCACATAAGCGAAATAAAGCTGCGATTACTAATTTTATATTAAGAGGACTGATTGATGCGTGGTATCGCCCAACGTACAACCCCTGCAATCCATAGAAACCCTATAAGGCCTCCTAGATAAACATTCATAGTTCCCCCCGGGGCTATAAAGCCTTTGTGACCGAATACAGTAATCGTCTCAATTGCCTGCTCTACAAAGAAAATGATACTGAGCCATGTAAGCCAACGCGGGATCTCAACATATTTATCAAACCCTACAACAAGGAAAGCTACCGCCATCGAAGTTGTTGACCCATTCACCAAAGGTCCCCAATAAGAAGATATGTCAAAGAGTGTGCGAGCAACTGCAGGCTCTAATCCTTCAGGATGCAGTGCCAATCCTGCCCATAGCCAAGCCTGTACCTGGGCAGTGATGGCAAACCCTAGTACACCTGCCAGAAAGATATACCTACTCGGCTTTGGTAACAGAGCTGAAACCTGCCCACCAAAGATAGCGAGGCCAAGAGAAAAGAAAGCGGCTGTCCAAGCATAAAATCGAGCATTCGATCCATTATTTAAAAACCAATGGACTATTTGCTCACCACTAGAATCGATAGTTGGATACGAGCTGCCTAATGCGACAAAACCAGCCACATAAAATGCACAAGTAATCAATATATTTATCAGTAAAATTTTTGACGGTTTTATGCTCATATAGGGCAGCCCCTTATGAAACGTGAAACATCACCATTTATAGACCTCTGTATCATAAATGATAACCACCCAGCCTAATAAAGATGTAATGACAGTCGCTTAAGCTGTCTATATTATACTCCTGCGGCCTCTTAGCCAGATATAGGTTACACCACTTCGCCTACTAGTAGAATTTATATGGGCTCAGCTTACAAGAGGCGACTTAGCCTGGTTTTTCACTCTCCATACCACCCTTTCTAATCGAATTAGGTAAGCGCGCCTGTAGACAGCATAAACGCCCCAAACTTCACCTATTGAAATGACACAGAAGATAATATAAAAGCCTGATAACGCTTGATACCTTACCATAAAGCTAACGGCAGCAAGCATACATAGAGCTGCCACACCAGCCACTTTCATTTTTCCGGTAATTACCGCGTAATCCCTATAAACAGAAGAGTGATATAGCCCGCAAACCACCGAAACAACAAAACATAAAACCAGCCCCTCAATACTGAAATTAGGATTAGACAAAAAAACAAAGGGTAAAAGGCATCCTGTAGCTGATGTAATTTTATGTCCTTGGGAGCCGGCCTCCTCCCAGAAAATACTGTAAAGATGATCGGGATCTCGTTCTGACTCGGTTGATACCTTTACCCACAATGGAATCAAAAAAATGATTCCAACCAGACCTAAGACAAGAAGTCCAAATAAAATCACCCCAAATAAAATATCATTCATAATCTAATTTGTACTTAAAACCTCAGGCGCCCATAGCTGGGAACTAACAACATAGAGTGCGGCTATCGGGTGACGATATTTATTAACTTATCAGCAGGATTCAACATGAAGCCTCCACTCAGGTGAATAGCGCGAGTAACTATAGTCTTCTGAGTATTCACTGATATAACTGTACCCGGGACCTCGCCCAGATAGTTTGACCAGAAACTGCTGAAAGTTAGCAAGGATATCACCACTTCCGTATACTCTTAAAATATTCCGGCTATTCCAATCATCCATTGAGAAGTAGTCGTTAGCCTTGTTCTGAAGAGCCGTAAAAAGCTCCTCTTTTGTTTCATCACAAATAATCTCGATTGATATTTCTGACTCAGACATCATGAGCATTGGCTTATTTGAACCAATAGCTATTCCAACAATATCAGCGAGCCGTAAGTAATCCCCTGAATTCGCATATAGGACAAGATCATCAATCAACCCATTTGACTGAAACATTTGTCTTGCTTCTATCTTCACTACTTTTCACCCAAATAAATTATAAACGTTAACCAGAACTTGACTGCCCGGCCCCAGTAGGTCTGCGCACCAGATAATATCAACAACAAATATTGATATTCCGATTTTGGATAACTTACCCAGAACTTCTAACTCAGTGAAGATTAATCAAGATAGCCGCTTATATAAGGGAAACTGAACCCAATATAGTTTACCAGCGCCTTCCATCACAAAAATGGCAGCCAGGTAAAATGTATTTTTCATTTCCACTTTGGTCTTTATTATTCGAACTTAATGATAAATCATTTCACTTGCGAATTACATCATGCGCCTTCGAAAATTCGAAGGACCTTCTCACCCAGCCAAACCATAAAACCAAAGATTAGGCAGCTAATACCACCACCAAGCACTGCGGAAACCAATGCACTAATACCGTGTACTTGCTCACCATTTGCGATGATTGTTCCAAAACCAAAAAATCCTAGAATGCCAAGAAGCAACCATAACAGCCCAATACTGCAACAGCATGCTAAAAAGCAACGTTTGAAAGTAAATGTGTTTTGACCTTCATCCATCGCTCTTTGCAAAGGCGTTACCCCAGACAATTTCACTATCCGATCATTCAGCTCTTGAACCTTCACCTTTTTCCTGGATAGTTCAGATTGAATCTCAATATATTTTTCCGGATACTTTTCCTGATCCATTCCATCGATGGCTTCTTGTAATTCTTGAATGGTGTAATTTTCAACTTCTTTCATTGTTAATTCTGCAGCAATCATAATACACTAATAAAGGGCGGCCAGAATGTTTTGAGCAACTTATACTCTATTACTGAAGACACCCGCTGGACAATAAATATTGCACAATAAGCTTCCTAACACACTCTTTACAATACCTCCAGATTCCCATTCAATGGAATGCACACTTCACTGATTTAAAAATTTTAAGAAAACCTCCTACCTCAGATAAAATAGAGCACTCATATCAATTTACGCATAACACCAATCCCAGGCACCGATAAAATTCAACAGCCCTTGAGGTCTAAACGCAGCATCCAAAAAAAGTTTCCGCCAAGGAAGTCATGATGTAATGTCTTTTTAGATATTTTGTGCTTTATACATAGCCAGATCATACTGCAATAACAAATATTCATATAACTCTGAAAAATAATTATTTTTCAATAAAACAATTAAAGCAATACCCAGAATTGGCATTAACGGCACCAAAATGGCACTTAGCCGGCTGAATGGCGCCACTTCCAAGCATGCAAACTCATTTACCTTTGGATTTACCCTAACCTCAACAACATCCCCTGGTCGGTATTTCTTGGTAAGGTAGGTTTCATACTCTAAACTTGGAAACAGATCATAACCCCGCAAGACTGGCATTTCAGATTTGTACATCTTCCCTTTAAATTTATAATTGAATGCAATTATTGCTTCAGTTACATTCTTTCCATTGAGATCCAATTGATTCAATAATCTGGAGTGCGTTATTTCTCCAACTACCACAGGCCAATTACTGAATGTTTTACGTAGCTTCAGATAAATGAATGTCTGGAAAAACCCAAACAAAATCATGAGCACCGGAATAAGTAGCTGTACAAATTTAAAAACCATCAATTTATACCCCTAGAGTCGTTGGCAGCAGCAGCCAGCCCTGGATACTTCATGCGCGCAAATAGGAGTGGACCTACCACAAAACATATATAAGGTTTCCAGCAAAAATATCGGAGCCTCTACTTAACTGCTGGCAATAGTTAACGTTACTCAACACGATCCCTACCGATCAACTCGCGGAGTCTATCAAGAATAATTTTTTTCCGCCTTTCTTTATCCAAATCCTTTTCTGGAGGAATATATTTACCAAGAACCTCCTTTGCCTCTAGTGAGTACTTTGTATCAACTGCAGTGCTAGGGTATTTTTCTCGATAATATTTTGCTCGTGATAGAAAAGTGTGCAAATGATATTTATCATCCTCAGAAATTTTCATATTCAGCATTTTACTAGCACCTATCACGGCGAAATCAATACGCAAATCATAGCTATTTAAAAGGGATTCTACGCCCCCCGCATGATAAACCTCCAAATTATTTAGCGCATCAAAACCAGGGGTTAGCGTTATTTCAAGCATTTCACTATAAGCATTTTCTGCCACTTGCACGCAAACTTTTGACGCAATCTCCAGCTTTTCTTCACAACTCTCTTTTGCGGAAAGTAAGACTGGACTACCCCCAAATAAAACCAATATAAATACACACAACCTGCTCATATCAAAGCTCTATTGGTAAATTTAAAAATTCACTCTCCTTTGCATTCCTGGACCGGAAGATACACAGAAGCTAAAAAGGAAACCCCCTCAGCAAATGAAAGCTATTGACGATAGAGTCACCTGGCATAGAGATAACACCGGCTCTTTACATATTCGCTTTCTTTACTTTAGATAAAACTGCTAATTTTATTAAAAATCAATGAGTTAGCCCACTTCCAAGTGCTGCAAACAGACGAAGCTGGTTTTGGCTTTGGATACCTTGAGCGGATTAGGCTAAAAAGCAGGCTATATGTCAACTTATAAAAACAAGGAAACATATCTAAGCTGGCGTTTACACTTAATAGCAGATGAGTTAATTGGGATATATTTTCACAAATATGAGATTTAATAAAAAATTAATCCGAGAGGAAATTAAGAATAGCTTGAAGGGAAAGGCTTCGCCTAATCTCAACGAGCAGATTTCTGCTCGCTGAGTACTTTTAAATAATGAATCATTTGTCAGTTTTTGAGTTCAAAAAGTACGACCCAAAATACGCTTAGCTGCATCTAGGGCGAAATCTTTATAGTCCGCTTCCACCTGCGCCATCTCCAACTCATACTGGAATTGTTCTTTGCGCGGGAGTGCTTTCCATTCTTTTAGAATTGGAATATGGCTGGTTTTTTCTGCAATGGTGTAGAAAGCGACAAACTCTTCTCGCACACTATCTTCCACCTGAAGCGCATCCAGAAGTACGCGGATACGAATGGAAGCTTCAGTAAGCCCTACTCCATCATCCAGTAGCGAACGCGCAATAATCTGAATGCTATCGTTCACTCTTTGGCGCTGCTCTTGTGCGGCCTGCTCCAATTCAGCTAGTTGTTCGGCCTGTTTTTTTTGCGCTGCGGAGAGCTTGCGCAGGTAGTAGCCGGCAATAACGGCGAGGGTGAAGATAATTAAAGCCGCAATAACCAGCAACCAGATGGGAAATCCCGTCATTAGATATACACCTTAAGCAAAGCCAGCCCAATGCTGGCAGATACAACAGAAAGCAAAGTGCTGAGACCAACAATATTGGCCGCCAGCTGGCTGTTACCACCCATGGAGTGGGCCATAACAAATGCCGATATCGCACAGGGTGAGCCGGTAATCAGCAACAGGTAGCCGAGATATTGTGGGCTCAGCCCCATACCCCAGCCAATAGCTACTGTGAGCGCCGGCACAGCCACTAGTTTCAGAAATGAAGACATTAAGGCCGTTGGGGAGCTGCGCAACAGCTGGCCAAACTTCATGCTGGCGCCTATACAAATTAGCCCCATAGGCAGACTGGCAGAGGCCAGAATTTGAATCGTATCGAGCACCACTTCTGGCAACTGAATACTCGCTACCCTAAAAAGAATGGCCAGAATTACGGCGATGATGAGCGGATTCTTACCCAGCTCAGCCAGTAACATACCCAGGCCAAACTTTTTGTCCTTATCGTAAAAAACGAACAGGATCACCGCGAATACATTGAATTGGATGGTAAGTGCTGCCACCAGCACAGCGGAGTGAGATACCCCAACGGTGCCAAAGGCTTTTTCCACCCAAGCGAGGCCAACAATAGCTACGTTGCCGCGGAAGGCGCCTTGGATAAACGCGCTTCTATCTTTCACTGCTATTGGTCTGGCCAGTAACCAGGAGAACGGCAATATAGCGAAAGTCCCCAAAACTGCTGCGGTGATCAAGGGGATTTCTTTGGATGGTTGCACGGTGGAACTATAGATACTGTTAAATAGCAGCGCCGGCAGCATTACATTGAAAACCAATGCAGTAGCATCATTAATAAATGGCTGATGCAGCATGCCCTGCCGTGTGAGCAGATAACCACCGACGATCATTAAAAAGATCGGGCCGGTAACCAGCAGAGCAAAAGCCAGATTTTCCATCGTTATTTATTCGTCCAGTGCCAGTTCAGCCTGGGGAAGTGATTTGAGCGCTGACTCTTCGGCTTTATCGCGCAAGTCTGCAGAAATTTGTTTGCGGGTCTTGGCACCCAACTTACGCAGACTATCAATACGTTTCACCGCATTACCGCGGCCTGTCGCCAGTCGCTTGTAAGTCTGTTGATAAGCGTCATCGGCCTGGCGCAGGCGATCACCCAAAGCGTCCAGTGACTCCAGCACCATAGCAAACTGGTCGTGCAGCTTACCGGCCTCGTCGGCGATTTTTTCCGCGTTCTTGTTTTGTTTCTCGTAGCGCCAGATATTCTCGACGGTGCGCAGGGTCGCCATCAGGCTGGTGGGGCTCACCAGGACAATTTGCTTCTCATAAGCGAAACGGAACAGGTCCGGGTCCGCCTGCATCGCCAACATATACGCAGCCTCAATGGGCACGAAAATAAAGACGAAATCCAGGGTGCGCACACCCTCCAGCTGCTCGTAGGCTTTCTTGTTAAGGCCGGTGATATGGGCGCGCAGGGAATTCACATGCTGTTTCAGGGCTTGGGTGCGCTCCTCATCGGTTTCCGCCGAGCTATAGCGCTCGTAATCCACCAAAGAGACCTTGGAATCGATAATCAGGTCTTTGTTTTCCGGCAGGCGCACAATTACATCTGGCTGGCGCCTGCGGCCATCACTGGTGAGGGTTACCTGGGTCTCGTATTCGCGTCCCTTCTGCAGGCCGGATTCTTCCAGCAAGCGTTCGAGCACCACTTCACCCCAGTTACCCTGGATCTTGCGATCTCCCTTCAGGGCCGAAGTCAGGTTCAGGGCCTCATCGCTGATGCGTTGGGTTTGCTCGCGCAGGGCTTTGATCTGCCCCAGCAGGCTGTTGCGCTCAGCATTTTCGCGATCGTAGACATGCTCCACCCGCTTGCGGAAATCCCCCAGCTGGCGCTCCAGCGGATCGAGACTTTTGCGCAAGCTGTCTTCACTGCGGCGCACGAAGCTCTGTTGCTTCTCCTCGAAAATCCGGTTGGCCAGATTCTCGAACTGTTCCCCCATAGCAACGCGCATCTGCTCCATCAGCTTGCGCTGCTCTGCCAGGGCCTGCTCTCCTTTTTCTACCAGCACCTGGCTGCGGGTAAGCTGTTGTAACTTAGCCGCCAGCTCACCACGCAAAGTATCCACCTCTTCACCCAGCTGAGTTTCCCGCTCACGGCTGGTATCCAGGCGTGCCTGTATGACTTGCTGCGCCGCTAAGGTTTCTCTCTGAGCTGCTACCGCCTCCTGCTGTGCTGTTTGCGCTTGCAGGATTCGTCTGCGCCCAGCAGAACGGCCCACCCAGAAAGCGAGCCCCAGCAAAATCAACAAGGCGACAGCCGCCAATAGCACGTGATCGGCTTTTAATTGCAGCGGGAACGCTGGCATATAGAGGTACTCCCAGACCCGGAATAGAAGTGTGAAGCAGGCTTCTGCTCAGACCAAGCGCCCGCAATCGACATACCCACTACTAGCCGTGGGCGAGGCGGCCATTCTAACAGCTTGGCCAGGGAAAGTACTCTTAACCCCAATGCGGCCCATTGAGATCCGTGGCGCAGCAGTAACTTACAAAGGGTTTTAGGGTATTCTTGGAGGATTGGTTTCGATGTTGGTACTCCAGAACGCATGCACAAACACAGCGCCCACCCAGATAGCTCAGCTCCCAGCGCCCTGATCTTTGATTCCGGCGTGGGCGCCATCAGCATTGCGCGGGAGATCCGCCGCCTGATGCCGGGCCTGACCTTGCACCTGGGTGTGGACAACGGCTTTTACCCCTACGGCAATAAAAGCGAAGAGGAGCTGCGCCCCCGCATCGTCCAGCAGGCCCAGGCCATGATGGAACACTGCGGGGCCGATATTTTAGTGGTGGGCTGCAATACTGCCAGCACCCTGGCCTTGCCCCAACTGCGCGAATCCCTGAAGAAACCCGTAGTGGGCGTTGTGCCCGCGGTGAAACCCGCCGCTGCCGCCAGCCGTTCCCGCACTATTGCCCTGATTGCCACCGAAGGCACCGTAAACCGCCGCTACACCCGCGAACTGATCGAGCAATTTGCCAACGGCAACCGGGTAATTAATGTGCCCGCACCGGAGTTGGTGCATCTGGCGGAAAGCAAACTGCGCGGCGAAGCCATCACCGCAGAAGATTTGGAGCCGGTATTACACCGCGTATTCCACACCGCCGGCGGCGATCAGGTGGATATTGCCGTATTGGCCTGCACTCACTTTCCCCTGCTGCGGGAAGAACTGGACCAGTTTGCCCCCCGCTCAATCCAATGGCTGGATTCCGGTGAAGCCATCGCCCGGCGAGTGCGCTGGTGGCTGGAAGAACT
This sequence comes from Microbulbifer mixtoriginis (SeqCode), assembly GCF_052467705.1. NCBI lineage: Bacteria > Pseudomonadati > Pseudomonadota > Gammaproteobacteria > Cellvibrionales > Microbulbiferaceae > Microbulbifer > Microbulbifer mixtoriginis (SeqCode). The sequence goes on along the minus strand of NZ_CP174322.1, from coordinate 2,363,309 downwards.
TGAGCTGATGCTGCCGGACGCCCCAAATACTGGCCGCCTGATCACCAGCACGGTTGACCTAACCGGCAATATAGAACGGGCCTTCAGCGAGTTCGCCCCAGTTGCCGAACCCCTCGCACCCAACCCCTAACAACAAGCCATTACATGATGAGAACCACGCAACAGAGTTGACAGCTCCGTCACAAACCGCGACCGTTCCCCGAATAACAAGCCCTAACCGGTACCCGAATTCATGCTGAAGCCGGCATTTCCCGCTCTCGAAATATTTGCGCAGCTGCCTCCCGGAGGACTGCTGCTCACCCCCAACAACCGTTTGCGCAACCGCTGCCAACAGGTGTTTGCCGGGCAGCAGTCGCCCGGTGCCTGCTGGATGCCGCCGCCGGTGGAATCCCTGCGCAGCTGGCTGGACAAACTCTGGTTCCAACTGCAACAGCGCAACTGGCAGCCCGCCTTGCAGCAGGTATTGAATCGCGAGCAACGGCAATTACTCTGGCAGCGCGCCCTGGATGAATCCCTGGACCGGCAACTGCTCAACAGCCAGCAGTTGTGCCGGGATGCCGATAGCGCCCTGGCGCAGCTACTCCAATGGCAGCTGATTTCCGATCTCTCGCAAATAGATGAAGCGCTAACTCCCTTACTAGAGCAGTTCGCACTCTCTATGCGCAGCGACGAACTGCCGCTATGCGCCATGATCAAGGCCTTTGCCACTGAACTTCAGGCCCACAGCGCCATCACACCCGACCAGCGCGATCAATTGATCCTGCGCGCATTCCAGGAAGGCATTCTGGAACCCATCGCGCAAATTGATACCGCCGGCTTTGCCCAGATTTCGCCCCTCGCCAATGCCCTGATTCACGCAGGTGCAACAGCCGTTATTGAAAGACCGGGACTCACCCAGCAGAGTGAATTATCCGTAGCCGCCTGCGCCGATTTGGATGAAGAACTCTATCAGGCAGCCCTTTGGGCCGGGCAAAAGCTCGCCGAAAACCCCGGCCACAGCGTTGGCATAGTGGTGAATAATCTGGGCCAGTGCCGCGCCCAGGTGGAAGCGGTATTTTCCCGTGTGCTCGAACCCCAATATCTGGACCCGCAGCAACCGCGCTACACACTGCCGTTTAACTTCTCCGCCGGTACGCCCCTGGCGCAGACACCGGTCGGCAGCGCCGCCTTACAATTGCTATCGCTACTGCAAGACGAATGGGATTACCCCCAATTGCAAAATATCCTGTTCAGCCCCTTCTGGGGTGACGACAGTGAAACCTGGCTGCGCAGTGCCCTATTCCGCCGTTTACAAAAACTGGAGCTGCGCCGTATCGACGGCGCAACCCTGCGCTACTGGGCCGAGCGCACCGCAGAAGTCCTCCACTTGGAATCGCCGCAACTGCCCCGCCAACTGGAACAAATGGCCGAACGCGCCCGGCGATGGCAGCGAGCCCCCGCTGAAATTTGGGCCGCGCGCTTTTCCGAAACCCTTAGCGCATTAAATTGGCCCGGCAGCCGCAACCCGGACAGCCAGGAATACCAGCAGCTGATGCAATGGGAATCCATCCTGGAAGAGTTCGCCGCACTCAGCGCCTGCGGTGGCAACCTTACCCTCACCCAGGCCCAGCAATTGCTGCGTCAGATTGCCAGCCGCACCCCCTTCCAAGCGGAAACCCGCGATGGCCCCCTGCAAATTCTCGGGGTACTGGAAGCCGGCGGCCTCGCTTTCGATCACCTGCGCCTGGTTGGCTTTGGCCAACAGCAGTGGCCGCCGGCACCCGCACCCAATCCGCTGCTGCCGATTCAATGGCAAAAGCACTGGAAGATGCCCCGCGCCAGCGCCGAGCGGGAATTGGAACTGGCCCGCGAACTCACCGCCGACCTGCTCAATGCCAGCGGCGATATTGTCGTGAGTTATACCTGTGAAGAAGACGGCGTTCAGCAAGGCCTGAGCAGCTTGTTTGAAAGCCCGCAACAAGCCCAGCACTTTGCCGAAGGCGCCCTGCACAATCACTACAGCCAACTGGCGCAAGCCTGCCAGCTGGAAAAAATCGAAGACAAAAAGCTACCGCCTCTCACCCCCGCCGAATGCGAACGGGTGCGCGGTGGTGCCTCGGTGCTCAAGGCTCAGGCCCTGTCCCCGTTAAATGCGCAATTGCGCTTCCGCCTCGGCGCCAGCAGTTTTACCCAGCCGGATATCGGCCTCGGCCCCGCCGAGCGCGGCAATGTGGTGCACCAGGTGCTGGCGGAATTCTGGCAACAGTGCGGCACCCTCGCACAACTGCAAGCCATGGACGACGAGCAACGCCAAGCGCAAATCGAACGCGCGGTGGAGCGCTCCCTCGGCAGTGTGCGCAAAAAATACAATCACCTGCCGATCGGATTTTGGGCCATGGAAAAGCAGCGCCTGGAGCGCCTGCTGCAACAATGGCTGTCCGTCGAACTGGACAGGCCCAATTTCTCCGTAGAAAAAGTCGAATGGGAACAAGCCGTGGAAATCGGCGGGCTGCACTTTAACCTGCGCCTGGACAGGCTGGACCAACTCGCCAGCGGCGAGCAACTGGTAATCGATTACAAAACTGGTATTCCCAGTATTCGCGACTGGCTTACCCAGCGCATCCGCGAACCCCAGCTGCCGCTCTACGCCCTATTCCAACCGGAGGCCCACGCCATCGCCTTCGGCCAGGTGCGCAACGGCGACTGCAAATGGAATGGCTGTGGAGACCTGGAGCACCCCATTACCGGCATTAAAGCCGTGGGCGATACGGAAAAGGAATCCCCCTACGGTACCTGGAGCAATCTGGTGGAGCACTGGCGCTACAGCCTGGAATCCCTCGCCACCGAATATCGCAGTGGTGTAGCCACCCTCGCCTTTGATCGCCCCACCGATAACAACAGTGAACTCTGGCCCCTAAACCGCTGGCCGGAAAGGGAGCAAATAACCGAATGAACGAAGTCGTGACCACTCCCGCCCTGCGCCGCCCCATCGATGCTGACGCCCGCAGCCAAGCCCTGGATATCAGTCGCAGCTTTGCCGTGTCTGCCCCAGCGGGCTCCGGTAAAACCGGCCTGCTCACCCAGCGCGTATTAAAGTTGCTCGCCGCCTGCCAGCAACCGGAAGAAGTGCTGGCCATTACCTTCACCCGCAAAGCCGCCGGTGAAATGCGCGAGCGCCTGATCGACGCCCTACACAGCGCCCGCGACCAAGCCCGGCCAGATAACCCCCACGATGCCATCACCTGGGATTTAGCCCGCGCCCTGCTGGAGCGGAATCGCGAACTGGAATGGGAGCTACTGCAAACACCCCAGCGCCTGCGTATTCAAACCATCGACGGCCTCTGCCGCAGCCTTGCCAGCCAACTGCCAATCGAGAGCGGCCTGGGCGCGCCGGGTGAACCCCTGGAGCGCACCCAAATTGCCTTTGAACTAGCGGTGGTAAACCTGCTCAAACACCTCGATGGCGAAACCCCAGACGCAGACCTACAGCAACTGCTGCTCCACCTGGACAACGACCTGGGCCAGCTCAATAAGCTGCTGCGTATTTTGTTGGACAAGCGCGAGCAATGGCTCGGCCCACTTTTGAGCGTTAACTTCGATGGCGCCCAGGATTATTTCCATTTTGTTATCGACGAACTGGTAGCAGAAAAGCTGCAAGACCTCACCACAGCCCTCGGCAGTTATGCCGGGGAACTGCTGGAGCTGGCCAGTTATGCAGGCAGCAATCTACAAAAGGAAAACCCCAGCCATGGCCTGTGCCTCTTCGCCGAACTGGACGATTTCCCCAGCACAGACAGCAGCGGCCTGCCCGCCTGGCTCGCCCTCGGCAGCCTGCTCCTCACCACCACTGGTGATCTGCGCAAAGGCGGCGGCATCAATAAAAAACTCGGTTTTGGCCTGCCGGATAAAAAAGATCCCGAACGCCCCATCGCCGAAGAATACAAACAGCGCATGAAAGACCTGCTGGCAGAACTGGCCGGCAACGAACCGCTACTCTCCGCACTGCGGGAAGTGGGCAAGCTTCCCAGCGGACTGCAACAGAGCCAGTGGCAACTGCTGCAAGGGCTCGCCCAGGTACTGCCCAAATTGGTCGCAGAATTAAAGCTGGTCTTCCAGCAGCTGGGCGCCACCGACTATACCGAAGTGGCCCAAGCCGCATTGATCGCCCTGGGCGATAGCGATAACCCCACAGACCTGGCCCTGAAACTGGACCTGCAAACCCAGCATATTCTGGTGGACGAGTTCCAGGACACCTCCCACACCCAGCTACAACTGCTGGAAAAACTCACTACCGGCTGGCAGCAGGGAGACGGCCGCACCCTATTTATTGTCGGCGACGGCATGCAGTCCTGTTACGGCTTCCGCAATGCCAACGTGGGTATTTTCCTGGATGCGCGCGAACGCGGTATCGGTGAAGTGCCCCTGGAAGCCCTCGACCTCCAGGTAAATTTTCGCTCCGAAAGTGCGGTAGTGAACTGGGTCAACGAGACTTTCCAAAGGGCTTTTCCGCAAGCGGACAATATCGGTCGCGGCGCTGTGCGCTATCTGCAATCCGAAGCGTTTAAAGGCAGCAAATGGGCCGAGCCCTCAGTGAATTTCTACGGCTGCATCGATGATGAAGACCGCAACCGCGAAGCCACTCAAGCGGTTGAACTGGTGCAGCAATTACAAGCGCAAGATCCGGAGAGCCGCATCGCTATTCTGGTGCGCAAGAAAAAACATCTACAAAAGATTTTGCCAGCCCTAAGCGCCGCCAATATCGCCTTCCAGGCTCCAGAGCTGGCGCCACTCGCCAGTAAAATGGTGGTGCTGGATTTACTCAGCCTCACCCGCGCCCTTCTCGACCCCAGCGACCGGATCAGTTGGCTGGCCGTACTTCGCGCCCCCTGGTGCGGACTGCAACTGCCAGACCTTTACACCCTGGCCAACTGGGGCAATGGGGATATCACCGTAACCGACACCAGCGCGCGCCCATTATTAATGGCCTTGCAGGAAGTGGAAGATATCGCCCTGCTCAGCGATGAAGGGCGCACACGCCTGGCCCAAGTGGCTCCCAAACTGCTGCACGCCTGGCAACAGCGCGGCCGCAAACCCCTGCGCACCTGGATTGAAGGCCTCTGGCTGGAACTGGGCGGCCCCGCCACCGTTGCGCAAAAATCTGATCTGAATAATGTGCAGGATTTTCTGCAATTATTAGAAGCCTTCGATACCGGCGGCGCCATTACCGACTGGCAACAGTTCACCCTGGCCCTGGAACAGCTCTACGCCCGCCCCGCCCAGGATGCCAAAGTGCAGGTAATGACCATTCACAAATCCAAAGGGCTGGAGTTCGAGCACGTACTGATCCCAGGCCTGGACCAAGGCGGCAAACCCGGCAGCGACCAACTACTGCGCTGGAGCGAATGGCTCAGCCGCGAAGGTGAAAGCCGCTTCCTGCTCGCCCCCAAAAATGCGCGCGACGGCCGCGACCCGGTTTTTGAATACCTGAAGCACGACAACAGCGAACGCGAACGTCTGGAAGGCACCCGACTGCTGTATGTAGGTTGCACCCGCGCCATCCGCTCGCTGCATCTTTTAGCCTGCATCAACCGGGATGAAAAGAAGGGCCACCTAAAAGCCCCCGGCAGCGCCGCCCTACTCGCCGGCATTTGGCCCAGTGTTTTGCACCATCAGGAAAGCGACTGGTGTCACTGGTTGGAAGCAGAAGAACCCCTGCTAAACCAGGACGAAGCCAGCGGAGATCACGACTACCTGTTACGCCTGCCCAACCAATGGCAACCCCAGGCCATGCCCCGGCAGGAATGGCTGGCCCAATACCGCATGCCAGACTACCAACCCAAAACAGAGGAAGAAGACAATATTCCCGAACTGGGCCAGGTAGCCCTGCGCTGGTTGAAACACGCCGGCACCGTAGCCCACGAAACCCTCGCCACCATTGCCGAAACCAATATCAACAACTGGACACCCAGCAAGCTGGAAGCCCAACGCCCCCTATGGCAACTGCGCCTGAAACAATTGGGGCTATCCGCCACCAGCCTGGACCGCGCCGCCGAGAAAGTGGAAATCGCCGTACGCAACAGCCTCAGCTGCCCCATCGGCCGTTGGTTATTGGATGGATCATTAAGGGAATCGGCCTGCGAGCTTGAACTCCACAGCGGCGGCCGACAGTTACGGCGCTCCATTGTGGACCGTACCTTTATCGATAACGAAGGTACCCGCTGGATTGTCGACTACAAAACCGCAGAGCCCAGTGGTGAGGAAAGCCAGGAAGAGTTTATTGCGGCTCAGCTGGAGCAGTATCGGAATCAGCTGGAGAATTATCGCAAGCTCTTTTATGCGCGGGGGGAGCGGAATATTCGGTGTGCGCTGTATTTTCCGTTGATGCAGAGGTTGGTAGAGTTAGATTAGAGCGGCCATGGCTTAGTCGTGATGTACTAATGCTTACGGGCAATTCGCTAAGCTGGTAGACGAAGTGAAGTATGATACTAAAAGGTGCAGTCGGGTCGGAGTTCAAGAAAGACTCGTGGGCCCATGCCTAAATGGAAGATTCGATTTCTAGGGCTGCAGAGGTTGTGGCAGCCACTACCAGCAATCTGCGAGTAAAGGTGGGGCGAATTAGTTAAGTTAACTGGAAATCTCTTCTCTATTCAGCAAGGGAGGGGGCTATATCAGGAGAGAGCCCATATCTCTTACTACAACTAATGATGAATCCATACAACGATAACTCCTTTAGTATTTGAGAAATATACTTAGAGAGTTGCCCAATTAGACTTGACCACTACATTTCTTACAAACTCAAATATACACCGGTCTAGTGTTTAAGTGCTTCCTACCCACACTTTCATTTAGCCCCGGGGCAATGTCTTGTAATAGATCTTTATAGACAGAGTTTATCTCTAGAGTCAGCGCCATAGCACCTGCTTGCCGCTCCATATTATCCAAAATAAGACGGCTACCATCTGGAGTTAGAAACTGCTTACCTAATTCACAATCATTTGAGCAAATTTCAATCATAAAATCATTAACCCTCCCCAACAAACCTAGATCGTAGTAACTTGGCATACTAAGGTGACGATCCATATGATAAGCCAAACTAGCAATATCATAACTGCTAAGGTTTTTTAGAAACTTAACTCTACTTGAGGATGCATCTGCCTTTATATTTTTTAGTAGCCTACAAACTTTTTTGAGATTACCTGAATAAATTCTATCTCTTTGGTTAATTTGGTGAATATGCTTGAACGGCCAATTCCCAAAAGTCTCTCGTTTATCTTTATTGTATATTCTTACTTCTCTGTCTTTAATTTCATTACTATGTTGATAATCCAAAGTGTCATGCCAGTGTGACGGTACAATGTCAATCTTTCGCTGTAATGAACCGCCTTCCATTGCAATAGACTTTGCACCTGTTACGTCAACATAAACAGCTGGAAAATAACTTTTTAATATACGCTCTGACTGAATTCTAAGCTCATGCATCCTTGTAATCATCGATATACCCTCGCTAGAAGGTGTATACGATTTATGAGACGCAGTAGGTCGCTCCCATGTTAGATAGCTATGTATCAGCAACACATCCACATCACTTGCACCCTTAATATGGATATCTAATGGAACTGACCCTTGAAATTCATGAAAGGAATTGATTCCATTTTGTTTCAAGCTTTGCTTAAGAGAGCTAGCTACTCTATCTCCCTCCTCAAAGCAAATTTCAGTATATCGTTGATTTACGGGCTGCATTGAGCCAAGTACATATTTTATTACACTGCTCTCATTTAATATGGAATAACTTTCTTGAATCGATTGAGGTACCCCTCCATCAAGCGCATGTGCTTTCTGTAAAAGCTGAGGCAAGGAGCGCCTTGAGTTCAAGTTACCTAGCTTAGTATCATAATTCATATTATTTCCCTTGATCTCTCTTTAGCTCCATATTTCCCCGAGTTCGTCGGCCATGAGAATTGAAATAGGTCCCATTCGCCACCCCTGATTTCAAATCAAAGACAAGCTCACAAAAACCTCTGTGAAAGCTCAAATCATGCTCTTGTTCAAGATTTGGTTGATTACTATAGCTATAAGAGAGCTGCCATGATTCATCAGGCAGTTTTGAAGCCGTTGCTGTATAGCTATAGCTTTGGCTTTGGGATGTCGTTAGCTGAATAGAAATTTCATTCCATGTTTGAAAAATGTTTAACTGTGCATCCCATTCATACCCGATGCTTCCAGAATCAGTTATAGTTTTTCCTTTCACAGACCATTGACCTGAAAAATTTGGAATAGAAAGCAACTTTCCAACAAATTCCAATTTCCAAACTAAATGATCAAATAGTTTATCTAGAGCCAAATAGATTAAGCTAGACGTAATGACGAATGAGCCAATAAACTGTAAATCTGTAAGCTCTGAAAGCCCAACTATTGCGTTACCTAAAATTGGGCTTGCAACAAAAGAAACAATACCTAAGAACCTTCCAACAACCTGCCTTTTGTGGTCAAAAACTGCATAAGGATGCACTGATCGTCTCATTAAACAATGATTCTTTTTATAAATTCATAATGCAAGGTGCAACCCTAGGCACCAACCAATTATAAAGTATAACCCGCCAAACCTATCGAAGAAAGCAAGAGATAACACCAAATACCAAACACTTAGAAAACAACCGAGGAAATTGAACTTCCAATGCAATTACTCAACAAAATAAAGGCGTTCAAATTGCCCTACTGGAATTAATAAAGTTTTATTCAGTATCAAGACTAAGTAAAATCGGCTGATATCAATTAGTAAGGTGGCTACATTAATACAAGTTCCACTTAACCCTATCACCAACAAAATTTCTAAAACCCGACCAATAGGAGAAGGGTACGTGATGTAAGAGTAAAGAAAGGGCGCTGACCCAAGGTGCTGCAACACCAGGGGCCAGCTAACCAAATTGATAACCTTAGTATCAAGATGGCTATATGCATAGTACGCTAGAGACCCGCTCGTCTTCAATAAAATGGAGCACAATCAGCAGCTTGGAGCGACTCCCCAAGCTCTGGGAGCCTAGCGCCCGCCTTTTCCTATTCTGCGCCCACCGCCCCCGCGCCCCACCCCACTCTACCTCCAGGCATCACTTCCCAAGCTTCCACACCAAGGAATGCCCACCCACAGGTTAAGTATCGCTAGGAAACAAACATGCTGATCCTAAAGCGCCGAACCGGCGAGAATCTAAGAATTGGAACGAATGTCTCGATCACAGTGCTGGAAGTGAAGGGAAATCAAGTAAAGATAGGCATCCGCGCCCCCAAATCCCTCCCCGTCCATCGTGAAGAGATCTATGTGCGCATCGAGAGAGAACGAAAAATAAGCAACGGAAGGCGTTGAGGAAAGGTTCTCCAAGGAAGGAGGCTACAGTCCGACATTCCCTCCAGCAGTCAAACTTTATCACGCTGTAAAATATCAAGCTTCACATATCGCTCTAACATTCGCATTTTTGACTTGCCGGAAGTACTGTGGAAAACCTATCAGAAAAATACACTTCCATTTGTTTGAAACAGAATTTTACGTAATTTTCCATACACAAAACGAGGCTAATTTAGATCCTCTTTCTCTTCTATTTTAGTGACTTGTTATGCTTACCCGGTTGTATCAAAAAGGGGGAACCCAAAATATTTAGAGATGAATACAGTAGTCGTATTTCTTTCAAATCTGGACTTTCGATCTTGCAAGATTAAAAATAGTCCCATACTCTCGAATCAATCTTGCCTCTATGCCAATTCTCTAACAGTTCAACTATGCCAATGACAGAGCAAACTTAAGAACTATCATTTTCACACTTGTAAAGCACACTTAAACCAGAGCTAAAACGCCTTATAATAATTTGCACCCCATGACATAAGACATCTAATATCTTGCTCAGACACCCACCTTTAGAAGTGTTTTTTAAAAAGGGATTTACTATCAGCATACAAAAGAGACCTAGTTAAATATACATTTTCATAAAACTGTTAGGTACATCAACCTAACCTTCATTTCTCCATCGTTCTACTATTTTATCAAATGTAATTTCTTTCCAACTTTCAGCCCATTCCTTATAAGTATTGATACTTGCAGATTTAGGCTCAGGGTTTGGCTTTGGCAGCTGGACTAAACTTGGAATAATTACAGCATCACCAACGATAAATGCCTCACCCTGATTGAGCGATGGCAACAAATCTATCAGACTATTTGAGCTATCAGGTAACAAAGCTTTGATATAATTCTGATCTACCCTATTTGTAAGTCGCATTGCGATAAAATTATTGCACTGAGAGAATATCGTTTCTGACACCTCTGAGGGGCGCTGACTCACAACCATTAGACTTAGACCATATTTACGCCCTTCTTTTGCAATTCTTTCAATCGACTTCTTAGAAGCCTTAAATTCGGTACCGCCTGATTTTGGTATATAGTTATGCGCTTCCTCACATATAACCAGAAAAGGAATATCGTTGGTTTGATTTTCAGCATGTCTAATTTTCGAATAATGAAAAGCAAAATCAAACATTAACCGAGATATAAGACTTACAGTTATACTCAAAACTTCGAACGGTATACCACTCAAGTCAACAACAGTAACATTTGACTTATCGATATATCCTAAAAACTGTTTAATTATTACACCAAAATCCTTTGTTTTAAACGCTGTACCATCTCCTTTAATCGGCTTAAGCAAAAAGGTCAACCTCTTGTCATTTAACTTGGTCTCTAAACGTGAAATAAATCGATCAAACTCACCATTAAAGCCACCATCCTTAGAAACCTTTGCCTCAAGCACCTTATGTTTCGCATTCCCTGTTGATGATACAAAGTCAATCTTCTGCCATAGACGCTCTTCATTAAACTCGATTTCTTCATCAAGGGTTGCAAAATACTTTTGTGAGTTTTTTTCATAGACAGTTAAATTATTCTTGTTGCAAATATAGTTATAAACTTCTTCTATACTAAAAAATACAGGAGAGTCATATGTGACTTTATCTAAACCAGGATTATGCTTTTCTTTATTTAAAATAACTGCCTGTTTAAACTGGGACACTTGATTGTGTGAGTTTTTCTCATTACTCTCAATGAAAACAGACTCCAACTCTTCAGCATTCATGAGCCAATAAGGGAGCCTTATGTTATCAACATCGAGTTTATTGAGGCTAAATTTCTCGCTATCATCAACAGTGAAGGCTGAAGAATATTCTGAGTGAACATCAAAAATTATAACATGCGAATTTTTTTGGTTATCCATGTTGGAATTTTTTGCATCAACGATGCCGACTGCATTTTGAATCAGGCTAGAAACAACACATGACTTACCAGAGCCAGTAGATCCTACCACCCCGATATGTTTGCCAAAAAATCTATCACCATTGATGCAAAATGGCACGGTAGGGTTGCCTGACAGACTACCAACCTCAAACCCAAAATCACCTTCACCTGAAAATATGATGGAAAGGTCTTCCGTACCAAAGGTATGCGCAATCTCCGTAGGGACTGGTAACACCTGAATTCCTCTTTTGAACTCAAGGATACCGTCATTATTTATTAGAGCGCCGATTGGCGACGCCTCTATTACAAAGCTCCACTCAACAGCACCATCTTTCTCTGCATTCTGCGCCGTTAAGTTATTTATAATCGCAACAGCATAATTATGATTACCATCTTCAATTTTAAGAAATTTTCCAACTTGTAAATTTACCTTGTTCTCTTCAAGCGTCTTAAGGTCACCAACTCTAACTGATATCTTGTCTGAAGAGCTTGACAATACGTGTCCCACTTTACTCATAACTATTCCTTATCCCTATAACATACTCCAATTCACTAAAGCTACTTGTACCTACTTGGTAGAAATTCACATCAGTCAACTCAATATTATTTGGGGTCTCACTACTAACCAAGTACAAGTCGTCACCTTTTCGATGATTTATTGCCTCTTGCTCAGATTTCATCGCTAGCAATCTAAAGTCGAACTCACGCTCTTCAATCTTATTATTGACAATTTTTTGTATGGGATCTTTGTAAAAATAATCCGCTTCGAAAGTGTTTCCAACCAGTCCAGTATTTGCCTTTATTCCTTTTTTAAATAGTCGAGATTCAATATTTCTTACAGCCTCAAAATCATCATTAACAATAAATGTTGGCACCTTTTGATGGCTAGGCTTTGAATAATATTTATTGATATAATTCCCCAAAAACACAACGACCTTTTCTTCGTAATCACCGATTTCATTTTTATTAATATAAAAATATCTGTCTCGACTATTTTGAGAGAAAGAACTAGAGAGCTGCTGCTTGATATGCTTGAGTATTTCACCCCGATTTCTTAGTGCCAGCGTCCATTTAGATATTGCTGTATATGTCGCATTTGAGAGGTACTTATATAAATCAGACTTAGTTATCTGCCTATCTATTCCACACTTAACACTCGACAATTTAGCGATTTTTGCTATCGAATTTGGGTACAATAACGTATTAACATCACTGCCTTGGATTCCTAACAATTCCAGACCAGCCTTCACATCACTTTCTATTTCATCCAATGAAGGGCCGAAAATAATCCTTATGCCACTTAAGAATTCATCCTTATCAATTTTTTCTGAGATCCTAGATGCGATTTTGGATAGAGATTTATCTCTAGTAGCCAGAGCAGAATTTAGCACTGAAAGATCAATATCCCTCTCCCCATAATCTTCGTTCGGCACGTAAATAAAAATTGTGTATTTAATCTTTGCCGCTGGATTCTTATCAAACGCTTCAGCCATTTGGAGCAGAGGCTTGAATATCAGGCTTGGCATGAATTTCTCTTTAGACTCATGGTATTTGCATTGAATCGCTTTCAACTCTCCACCTGCAGACAGAATATCAACGTCTTCAACCATACCCTCGACAGTAATTACATCCTCATCATCCGCCTTAACTATCTCAAGAATAGTTTTATTAAATTGATATAAAAATCCCTTAATCGTGCTATCGGCAACTCTATCCGACATTAGGTATTACATCCTTTTTGCTTGTTGCATCGTCAGAACCAGCTCGGCACCCAACAATTAACTTAAAAGATCTATCTATATATCACGCTTCTCGAGAATCCCAAAGCTTGGAAGCTCAACACACAAAAAAATGCAGAAGTTTATGAAGCTGCCTTTAGCTAAACTTATGCTCAAAGAATGCTGCAGGACTCCATTTCTCCAATCCATACTTTTGTTGTTCTATATTATTTAACAAAGCTTTATGAATCACAGTGTTATAGGTTCCTCAAGATAGGAGAAGTCGTTCTTAAAGTCAGATATACAAAGCAAGACATAATTGCCAAAACCACCTTAACTTACATCTTGCAGCAATTTGGATAGGAGCCTACTCACAGCTTGAGTATCAGCAGATACGTAATCATATAGATCCTAAAGCGCGAACAGATGAAAACCAAGTAATTGGCACGAATATCTCAATAACGATATTGGAAGTAAAAGTTAATAGAGCAAAGGTCGGCACCCACGCGCCACCCCCCTCTCACTCTAATCATGGAGATGATCTATCTGGGCATCAAAAGAGAACAACAAGTAAGCAATGGAGAGGAGGCAGATTTTCCAAGGAAGAAGGCTCCAATCTAATGCACCCTCCATCAGACAAGGATCAAACTTTGATTATCGAACTAAAGCTTCAATTAGCAGTATGCTTACTGTCAAGATTTGAGTGACTTGCTATACGAAACCAATTCCATTTCTGGAACACTATTATTCGTTTCTTCCTCAGCTACTTCAATTACCTTTATCATCGCCACAAGTAGCACAAGGGTGCCAAATATCCCAATCAGAAATCCTAATCCAACTTTTTCCAATTGTTTCTTAATCAATTTTTCTTTCTCTGGGAGTGATTTTCTAAGAGCAAAATCAAAAAAATGTCCTAATAACACAACTAAAACCCCTAACACCAATACCCCCACGGTATAAAGCAAAACTACTGCCACCCCATAAAATAGATTGTCTTTAGTAAGCTCTTCCTTGCTGACTATTTTATCAACACCTTTGATATCACCAATAATAATTGGCTTTTCATACTCCTCACCATTGAACACTACTTGGACTTTAAATCCTTCATCTCTCTCAAGAATATCAAAAGAAAAATTAACATTTCTCCCTTCAAACTGAACCTCAGGTCTAACAATATTTTCTCTTGTAGACTCAGATATAAAAGCATCAATCACTTCATGACCTTCAGGGAATTGAAATCCAAGAGGATCAAGAATATCTTCCTCCTCGATAGCCATACTGCCTTTATTCCAAAAGGCCAACTCTTGTACATATACATTACCTACAAGTGCTTTTTCACCTTCATCTGTAATCTGACTCATTTTATACTTGGAGGACTTTACGTCGGAGCGAGTAGCATATATTTGTAAGCCTTTAGTAGGCAAAAATGCAGGCTCACGCTCTTTTTTATTTGCTAAGTGAAAAAATATTGCCAGGCCAATACTGAGAACGGCCAAGGTGGTACTTAATATATTCCACAAATTAATTTTCAAGATTAATCCTTTATACTTATCAAATATTAATCACACTAAATTTAGCTAACTTAACAAATTGCTTCACTGAAAAGGTAGTGTGGCGCTTCTACAAAAGGCAGATACAACCAGTAAACACTTCCTTTTAGCTTGCCTCTCAAATACGAGGATGCAGTTTATGTCCGGATGTCTGCAAAATATAATTGTAACCCTCTAAGACTCACATCTGAAGAGAAAAATTTAACTAAACATTATGAGCCAGCTAATCAAATGTATAAGCATTAAAAAATATGGTATGTTTCGATAGTTTGAATCTACAGGCAACTTTAGATACCCACCAAGTGAAGTGGCGAAAAACAATTATGGACACCCACCAAATAAAATGGCAAACAGAGAAGAAGTCAGATTAGAAAATTGACATTAGTCCTACAAAAATGATTTAAATTCAACAGGTTATAATGAAATACCAACCCAGGAAGACTCCCCCGATCCTTCCCTATCCTGTACCGCTACAGCCGTTCCACACCCGCAAAGCTTCACTTGCCAAACTATCCCAACAAGGAATACCCACCCACGGCTTGCATACCATTAGGAAACAAATAGGTTGACCATAAAGCACCGAACCGGCGACAGCCTTCAAACTAGAACAAACGTCCTAGTTGCTGTATTGGAAGTGAAAAGCAGGCATCCACGCACCCAAATCACTCTCAGCCCATCATAAAGGGATCCATGTGCGTATCGAAAGGAAGGCATTGGGAGCAGATTCTCAAGGGAAGGAGCCCACAATAGAACCCCTATCTTTTTCTAGACCATCCTCTATCAGATAGGGATGTATCAAGTTCTGAAAATGGTACTAACGTCACCATCAGTCGAAGCTTACTTTGTGGATTTTTCGTATGAAGATAGGAACGTAGCGATCGTGTAAAATATATACAAAGCTCTGCCTGATTATACATTTACTAATGCTCTTCAATAGGATATTGGCTGGCACCGTGGTTACCTATATTTGGAGCACTATTTTTAAATTGAAACAACTCTTCTCTAGAGCCCTTTTCCGCATACAAACTGACCGTAAACCTGCTTGCGTACTCACATGAGCGAAGATCGACCTCCGTGCCGGCTGCGATGCTAATACCTTGAGCCGTGACATCCTGACTCAAAACATAAACGGAGGGGCTAGAACAGAGCAGGTCATAACTTGGAGAATTTGCCCACCAACCCAGGAAAAAGCCCGTGGTGACCAGTGCCGTTGACATTAACAAACCTTTAAGAACATTTTTCACGATCTATCTCGATTAATTATATAACTCTCACAGAGAGGCGAAGTGTCCAGAGCATCATACTTCCTCATGATAAATGTTGACATTCGCGAGACAATATCAAGGACAAAAAACTCTGGACACCCAGTAAATAGAGTACCTGGCAGAGCAATAGCAACCAGGTTAGAAAATTGGCATAGAAAATATATAAAAAGATGTAACTTCAACGAGCTATAGTTAAACACCGACTCGGGATGACTGGCAACCACACTTCCGTATTCTGCCCCATGGCGATCGTTCCCCACCCGCAAAGCACCCTCACCAAACGCCTCCAATAGGGATACCCACCCACGTCTTAAGAATCAGCAGGAAGCAAGCATGTCTCAGAATTAAATGGGTCAAGCATCTCTACCCTACCTGAAAATTCAGAAGCAAATATTTCTAACCTTTCATGCGGGCACAGATATCCTAAACTATTATTCGGCTCATAATCTATACTTCTTCACATGATCAGTTGTTAGCCGGCAAATAGTATTTTTCTTAAAAAGGCCAGATACCACATTCTGGCCTAAATGTATCTTGGGTGTATTATGTATGCATTTTTAATGTATCTAAAAGATCATCTTTAAAATCAATTTGCTCTAATGATTCAGCTGTAAAAATCAAAGCTAGTGCTTGATCCAAAAAAACATAAACTGCCCCATTAACTTCCTCTACCTGCTCAACCACTGCCCAACTATAGAAACTATGGCCATGTTGACAAGTTTCTTTAATACCCTCTGGAGTAATCTCATACTCTTTAGAGCCTAATATTATTCCATCTTTATTTGGTGTAAAACACTCGCCTATTTTTACAGCCAACAACCTACTAAGAGCAACATAAAAAAGAAACGCAAGTGATATAACCATAACTAACATGAACGGACGCAGCTCAATTTTCCCACTCTCAAACTGAACACAAGACATAAAAACTAAACCGATAGCCAACCAGACAACTAGGTTCTTAAGAATCGATATCCATGTATGAGATTTCAAACGACTACATACCACATAATCACAATAATTATTATAGTCAGCTTTAGAGGTTACTACTTTAAATTTCAAACGAATCTCCACAATCTACATCATATATAAAGGTCAATCTACCTTAAGCCTAAGCGTAAATTCTTTTGGACACACAGCGAAAGCTAATCACATCACTA
The DNA here is from genome assembly GCF_052467705.1 of Microbulbifer mixtoriginis (SeqCode). Taxonomy (NCBI): domain Bacteria; kingdom Pseudomonadati; phylum Pseudomonadota; class Gammaproteobacteria; order Cellvibrionales; family Microbulbiferaceae; genus Microbulbifer; species Microbulbifer mixtoriginis (SeqCode). The sequence continues at coordinate 2,346,371 of NZ_CP174322.1, read as the reverse complement.
CACTTCTACTCCCTGAGGCGCTTTTCTGCCTTAATAAATCTTCTGAACGTATATACCATTACGGCAATATAAAGGGCAATTACTATCGCCATAGCAGAAATATCATAGACATTTATCACCCAGCTTTCTGGGTGTTGATCTCCTTGCACCAATAGCGTAGTAGTTAGAAATGACACTAACAGCAGCAGTATAAATACAGCGGTTATCAATAGAAGTTTGCATGCCAGGAGTATAAATCTCTTCATGAAACAAAAACCTAGGTTAGGCAGTTGAAGGCAGATGCAACCTGTACCTATATTTGTCTAAATAATTAGCTCAATACGACCTCCCTACATAAGGGAGGCCTTAACTACTTTAACCTTTTTACTTTATGTCCCGATCTTCAGACTGAGGTTAAAGTGGGGCCCCTATTCTCCCACTCGTCAATCATTCTATCGGTCAGCGCCCTCAAACGCCCCATGTATAGAATATCTTCTTGAAGCTCTTCAGCTTCTTCATCATCACATTCATTAATATCAACATCACATAATTTTTCTTCGTAGCAAGCAAGGGCTTCTCGTATATAGTTCAAATCTTTGTAGTTATAAGACATCACTTAACTCTCATATATTTTTTTAAGGCGGCAAGCTTTTCAAAATACTCGGAAACAGGCATGTCGATTTCCGCTTCAATCGAGTAGTGGGTATTGCCTTCTGCATCGGGAAACATATCTTTTGCAATAATCAACCCTGGTTCCAATCTCGCATCTTTGGTAATTATCCACCAAGCATCCTTTCCCTCTCTAAATGGAACTTTGCTACTGATACCATCGAAAAGTGATACCCCACCCGATTTAGCCAAAATATACGGCTCTGAAGAGCCTGGCATCCGGTAGGTTACGATATCGTTTCGCTTGGGCCTTTCTTCACCCGTTCTGTTGTTTTTCACCATCATTGGCCGATGGTCCTCACGATACCTAACCTTATCGATCTGCGGATTATCAAGCTTTCCTTTCCTAAGCACCACATCCACATCAAATCTCTTCATATAGACTTGATTGGCACGCTTGTGTAGTTTTGCGTGCCCTATGGCATCATCCCGTGTAAAGCTCAAAACATTTAGACCCATTGACTCACTCCATAAGTTTCAATCCGATGTTGGTAAGCGATATTACTTCAATGCTTAACGACGAGCCACAGCCAACCGCAAACCCGATCCCTATTGCCATTAGAGTCATAGCGAATCCAATTAGGTAACTCAGTAGCTTGAAGCGAACCCCCAATTACCAATTGACTAGCCCCCCGCCTTTTACTGATCACGTCCACAACCCCAAACCGATGAAAATCTACAAGCTGGTACATACGTCTCAGCAATAGTGCTGGAAGTGAAAGGAAATGGCATCCGCGCCCCCAAATCCCTCCCCGCCTATCGTGAAAAGATCTATACGCGTATCAAAGTAAAACAAAAAGTAGGCACTGAAAGGCAGTGGGAGCAGATTCACGATGGAGAGGCCCCACCCACACCTCCTCCCCATTATCCTCATAGTGGTATCTCTGAGGGCACACTATCTCAAAGATAGCCAATGTCGCAGCTCTATAGTTACCTTCATATGTATCAGAAAGCAGCCCCCTCTATAAGTGAAAAACCAACACTATCTGGGACGATCAACTGAGTTCAAGACATAGTTAGCGTTACTGCAATCTGTATACTCTAATTTTATCAGTTACCTTTTCCCATTCATCTTCATAACGGGCTGAACGAAAATAGGCCATCAGTGTAAAGAGTAATCCTGGACACCAACCAATTAAAAAGTATAACCCCCAACCCTATCGACTAAAAAGTTAACCAGCACCAAATGATGCACTTTGTAACGCCTTGAGCAATTGACCAGAAATTTTTGTCGGCTGTTCGGTATGACGATTAACAAAGACATGCGTCATAGAGCCATGTGCACATGCATTTTCTTGATTTTCTTTAAAAATCGCAACACCATATTCCACCGAAGAATTGCCTATTCTATTAACCCTAAAAGCACCAAGTATTTTTTCAGGGTAAGAAATACTGGCCAAATAATTACAATCAGATTTGACTATGTAACCAATGTTCTCACTGGTTTTAATATCTAAGTCAGCCTTATTAATCAAAAAGTTGTTCACAATTGTGTCAAAGTATGAGTAGTAAACTACATTATTTACATGCCCATACACATCATTATCCATCCATCTGGTAGTTAACTCTTCAAAATAAAAATAATCTGTACGTAACACAGCCTGCTTACTCACAAAGCCTCCTCATAAGCAGCCTGATAAATCAAGAGTGCATCATCATGAGACAGCGGTTTCGGATTATTGATTAGTAAGCGAGTTTGTAGCATTGCATCTGTGGCGAGTATCTCTAAATGGTGCTCGCCAATATCTAATTGCTTTAAGGTCCGGGGTAATTTTAATCGTTCAATTAGCTGCTCAATAAAGACAATGAGATCAGAACACACTTTTTGATCTGATTGAGACGTATTTATGTGTTCACAAATATATGGCGCCAATTCACTATAGAGCTTGGCTGTATCACTCTGATTAAAGCGCATTACATGTGGTAATACTAACGAGTTACCCAATCCATGAGGTACATGAAAATGCCCCCCTAATGGATATGCTAGAGCATGTACAGCGGCAACTGGTGCATTGGCAAAAGCTTGACCTGCAAGGCAGGCACCCAATAACATATTTTGTCTTGCTTCTATGTCCTCGCCATGATGTGTGGCCTGTTCTATATTTCTTGATAGCAATAACAACGCCTGCTTAGCTAGCATATCTGAATAGGCATTTTTTTTATGCTTAGACGTATATGCCTCTATGGCATGCACCATAGCATCAATGCCAGTTGCAGCAGTCACATGAGCTGGTAACCCTAGAGTTAATTGTGCATCTAATAAGGCAACATCTGGTAATAATTGTTTAGCGACGATGCCATCTTTGGTGGTTTCCCCTGTTGTTAAAACCGCGATGGGTGTTACTTCTGAACCGGTGCCAGCAGTGGTAGGTATTAAAACCAAAGGTACGCGAACTCCTTGAACTCGTTCAAGCCCATATAGCTGTTCTAGAGGTTGGTGAGAATCCATCATTACAGCAACCACTTTAGCGGTATCCATTGAACTGCCACCACCAAATCCAATTACACCATCAACATTATGCTGCTTTGCTAAGGCTACTGCCGACAATACGATCTGCTCTTTAGGATCAGCACTAACTCCATCAAAGATAATGGTCGCGAATTTACTATGTAATTGCTCCTTCAGTCTCTCAACCAAACCACAATTTACAATACCTTGATCAGTGACCACTAACAACTTAGTTATATTTAGTTGGTCACATATCTCACTAATTTTATTTAACCCGCCAGGGCCGTTTATAATCGATTTTGTAGTATTAAATTCAAAACTTAACATAGGATTGCCATCGCCTTAATTATTATGTGTCACAGTTTCGTTTGGCTATAGTTCCATTTCAAATCCTAGGGAACTTCTGATTAGCTCAAAGTGAATTTGGTGCTAATCAGTTGTCAGTCAAGACTACGATAAATGAATCACCAAGTCACCAATGTAGATACGCCGATTAAAGGGCTACTCAATAGTATTGCGAAATAAAGATGCACGTTGATACTGATAGTATTATTGGGCTTAGTGAATAGCCGGTTTGGCTGAATAGGTCCCATGCAAAGCCTTATAACGCAAACTCCCGACTGCAAGTCTACCTGGATGTATTCAAAATGTGCCGCAAGAGGCCTATGTTCTTTACTCTTGCTCCAATAGTACCCTTTATAGTAACGGTATTTCATTTATTCTAGAAATATTACCTCAAGCAGAGATATGAGATTTATAAGATTCTCTGACGTATCTAGATCATTTGGCAGCTAAACCTCTCTCCAGCCCCCTCAACCAGTGTGAGCGTGCGTTCAACGTATCTGGTAATGACGCACGAGGTTGGGTACGGGCCAGAGATAGATCCAAGGCTTCAATGCCATATAGACTAGGCCGTTAACCGAGGTTTATACCTAACTTTCTTCTCCTTCGCGCTACTCCACCATTGGGGAACTCAGGCCAAAGACGCTTTCAAACGATATATTGATGGAAAAGGGATCTTTATTGAAAAAAACAGAGATCATATTCTGGCCTAAATGTATCTTGGGCGTGTTACATATGCTTGTTTATTGCATCTAAAAATTTAACTTTGAAATTTATTAACTCCAATGATTCAGCTGTAAAAATTAATGCTAATGCTTGATCCACAAAAATGTAAACTGCCCCATGAACTTCCTCAATTCGTTCAACCACTGCCCAGCCATAGAAACTATGGCCATATTGACAGGTTTCCTTAATACCCTCTGAAGCAATCTCGTACTCTCTAGAGCCTAAAATTATTCCATCTTTGTTTGATATGATGACACAGCCCTTTGAGCCTTCCATGACTTGGCATTCAGCGATGCCATCCCAGTACTCTAAATACAACCCTTACCTACGATCTGGTAAGATCACTTACTGGCGGAGAGGTTTTAGTTGTAGAACTGTACAATATCACTAAAGGGTATGATCTGGATCTGTTCTCTATTAAAAGAGTATTAGAGTTGTCCAGAAACTGTAACAGAGCTTGTATGTAATTGCTCGGTGGCTATAGCTTTGGTCAGCTGGATTGGTCTTATACTATTGATAAAGCTTATTCGGGTGGTAGTTTCCAAAGGTCGAAAAAGCTCAGTAAAAGTTATTTTCACGTAGGTGCGGGCTTTCGCTATTATCTTACTGACTCCCTGTATATGAGTGCTGAATATACACTGCACAATATTGGCAAGATAGCGATTACGATGTAAACGTGTTTGAACATGCTGAGTTTGACTAGAAATACCATGATATCCGGCAGACAGGTGTTTCCTACACTTTTAAGCGCCATGCACTTTGCAATGACATAAGTCAACGTCGTATTTCTAAGGGAGGATTTTATTCCCCCTTAGAAATATTTAGAGCCCCGAAACAGGTTGTTACCGTCCTTGAGTCGCCTCAAAGAGGTCTTTAATTAATTTTTCAATACTCTCTGTCTTATCTCCACGATCAGTGTTAGCCAATAAGATTACTCCAACGTTATCCTTTGGATTGAACACTAGGTAGGAAAAATATCCAAGCTCAGCTCCGTTGTGACCGATTAGAATATGGTCTTTACCCCCATAATTCCAAAGCCAGTCAGAATACCAGAAGACCCCAAAACCATTCTGGTAAGGCGTCAGCATTTGATTAACTGATTCTGCCTCGAGGATCTTGATGCCAGATTTTCGTGAAGCTAACACTCCTTCGTTCATTACTGCGGCTAAAAATCTCGCCATATCAAATGCACTACTCCGTAGGCCACCATCTGGCCAGGTTGCGAGTTCATAAAATGGAATTGAAGATAGGGTGTTATCAACTGTGGTATGAGGGCTTGCCAGGTTGCTCTGGTTTAACTTGGAGAAACTCCAGCTGGTATTGTGCATACCAAGAGGGGTAAAAATCTCTTGCTCTGCATAATCAGCCAGAGTTAAGCCTGTGCTAAGTTCCACTGAGTAGCCAGCTAATGCTGCGGCGATATTTGAGTATTTGTAGTCTTGTCCGGGTGGTAAGCCCGTGAAGTTACTACTGGAATCGTAAAATTCCCCATCACTGTCCAAATAGGCACCGAGAAATCCATCCAGTGTAATTGGACTGCTATCTGGACAGAATCCAGGCTCTATTAAGTTGAACAACTTTGTATGAGTACCGTCGCCATGATCGATATAGTAGCTGCACCGGTAAGCCAGACTGTCTTTAATTCCCGAGCTGTGAGTTACAAGGTCTCGAATGGTGATAGGTAAGGAGTCTGGATTGTCAATGTTAAAGCCATCTTCACCCAGTAAGTTTTGAATTTCCTGATCTAAATAGAGATAGCCGTCCTCCTGCGCTATGGCCATAGCAGTACCCATAACTACCTTACTGATGGATGCCAGCCAAAATGAAGTATTCCTGGTAACCCTTTCATTATTTTCAAGACTTTTTACACCGTAGCCTTTAGACCATATAACAGGCTTTTCTGGATTGGTAACTATAGCTACGGCCATGCCTGGAACTTTGTAGTCCAGCATATACTTTTTAATCATACGATCAATAGTATGCTTCTTACCTGGTTTAAATACCTCTTTGTATACTCCCGGACTATCAAGATGAATCGCTGAAGCATTAGTATCTACAGCATTTCCATTGTTGGAGATTAATAGCATGAATAAGAGGAGAGGTTGAGCAAATACTGATTTTCTATGACGATATTCCATGCCAAAGCTTCCTTTCTTGAATGTTACTTGATTGAGTAAAAGTCTGCCGTACAGCTCTATATCGATAGTATTATTTTCACTAATTTCTGAACCTCTGATGAATACAATTACTAATTTTTAGCCAATTAAAATCGACAACTTGACTATTAAAACAGGCGCTAAGAGTTGAATTCCAGAAACTTCTTTTGTCAACTTTACCGACTGCGGTAACCGGTAACACATAAAGCTGCTCTGGTAGCTTAAGGTTGGCCAGGCCCCTCTCGGTTAAGAAGTCGCGCAATCCTTGTAGGCTTGGCGCCTTGTCTACACATACGATGGCCGCTCCAACTTGTTCTCCCAGCTCTTTGTCTAGCAAGGGAATAAGAGCTGCTTGTTGATTGCGTACATTTGATACTTAGAGAATTTGGGATAATGGCTTTGAACACTATTAGCCACCTCAGAGGCTAAATACTTTCTCTTATTACCCCAATTATTTGATAATTTACGTCTTAAATCCCTTTTGAAGATCCGTATGGCTTTGCGCTTACCAGGCAACAATTTTAGAGCCACACTATCAAATACCTTTTCAATTAATTCAGAAACTATATCTATATATCACGCTTTTCTATCATTCCAAAGCTTATCAGCCTGGTCATACACTAAAATAAAGAGGACCAAGAAGCCACTTTCCATCCCTACACACTCTTTTATTTCTCCCCAAAGAACAAATTCCCAGGCCTCTCTTCTAAAGGCTTCACTCTTACAGCATGGGTACTGGTACACATACACACCCGCAAATCTCTCCCTGTCCATTAAGAAGAGATCTACGTGAGCGTAAAAAAGAACAAGAACTAGACACTGGAAGGTGTTGAGAACAAACTCTTCAAGGAAGGAAACTCCAGCCGAGTCTTATCAATAGAAGATAAAACTGTATTTGACAGTAAGATACCGATATCGCACAAACACCTAAGTCAGTAACTGCATTATTTACCGGCTGATGTATTGACCGGTTATGCCTTTTAACCTAAAGGGATGAAATCGATTGGGGTTTCAGACAACTCATTGTGTAAATCTTGATCGATTTTACCAGTCTGATTTCTGCCATTTACAATCTATTCAGGTGGGGTATGGTATGAAATATTCTACCTAAAATCTTCATCCTCGATTAAACCATCATTTTGTATTTGGTTTGTAAATAGCTCAATATGCTCTTTAATCTCGTCGAGTGCCATTTGCATCACTGGTCACTCTGTGGATTCACTTTTGCGTTAACCGCGAAAATTACTCAACCCGAAAAGAAATATATTGCCTTGCATCAGAGACTATACGAGTGAGTGTCTATCTAAGTAAAATTTCATACTGCACTGCGATCTAGTGATTGATAGAAGTGCATAAAGGCTCCTGAAGGACACGTCGCAAATTTTATAAGTTTGTATTTCGACGAAATTTCACCGCTTTCAAATAAGCGTTTTCCTTCACCAACAACTACCGGAAAGGTCCAAAGTCTAAGCTCATCTACCAAGTTATGCTTAAGAAGTAACTGCACTAATTGCCAACTACCGTGAACCTGTAACAGGGGCCCATCTATTTCTTTAATTTTTGCGACCTCTACAGCTGCATTAGAGCTCTTTAGTTTAAAGGAATTATTCCATGCTAGGTCATCAGTACCTGATGTCACCACATATTTTTTTGCCCGATTTAGTTTGTCTGCTACTGGGTTATCAGGTTCAGCACTGGCAAAATTTGAGGCAAATAAATTATATGTATTACGGCCTAATAGCAGGTCATACGGTTCCTTCATTGCCTCCTTTGAAACTTGTTCCATAACGTCATCCCAACAATCCTTTGCCCAACCTCCATGACGGAAGCCGCCTGAAAAATCTTCCTCGGGTATACTGGGTGCTTGCATTACACCGTCAAGAGTTTGAAATATCAATATGGCTAAATTTCTCATTGGCTGATTCTCTCGAGGGGTAAATCATTTATGGCATCTTATGCAGGCTTACTCGTAGAAATACAAATCTTCAAACGTTGTATAAAACGCCGCTTAATAACAATCTCAAAAAAGCAGGAACGTAATAAGCACCCACTAGACATAGCTCGAACTGTCTTGTAGGCCTCTGGCCCGAGTGGCTACAATCACATCTTTGGCACTTTTTCAATCTTTTGTAAATCTGGGTCCATATAATCCCAAGGTTCGCCGCTACTTTCATATACGATCATCGTAGGGTTGAATTGCTCCAAATCATGAAGACTTCCGGCATGGACAAATTCTAACCACGGCATACCACTGTTTTCTGCATAATTATGCGAACCACAGCGAGGACAAAAACCCCTCCTTACTGTATTTCTACTATCCGCCTGCTTCTCATGAATCGCAATATCACCGTTGATGATTAAATTCCGTGAGGAACAGCAATATCGGCAATGTGTCCTGCGGCACTAACTTTCTGACAATCTGTACAATGGCCGTGTCCAGCCATTACAGTCTCTTCGGAGCAATTATAACTAATAAAACGGTACAAACACTCTCCTGATGTTTTGGGCATGAATTTCTACCATTACTTACGAAATTGAAGTTACTAATCTACCATTTCATTTTTTCTGTATAAGTGTGCGTGTACGAGCCCTGACGATCAATTTATGCGTTCCGATTGCCCTATCGTGAACGGACTGGATGTATTTGGCGATAAATGGACGCTAGTTATTCTAAGAGACTTGCTATGTGGTAAAGAAACCTATAGCGAATGGAATACTTGCTATACATTAATAATAAATGGATGAGCAAAATAAACTGAATACCAATACCCGATGACACCCGCCACCCAAATTAGGTGATCATTTAATCAGAAGGCGAAATCGCAAATTTCAAATTTGATGCAGACGATATTTTAGTATTTAGACTAAAGAGTAGTCAGTCATGGCCGACTTTAAGTTAATTACCCCCTAAAACCTGTCGGTCGCTTAGATACGTTTATGCAGTGAAAGCTTTCGTAGTATCTGTTTGATAGATGGTACATAACTGTAAGATTTTTTAGACCTTAGGCAATGTATGGGCTACTTCATTCATTACTTTAAAGGTTGAATCATGCAGAAAACTATTACGATTATTGGCGCCACAGGTCATTTAGGTCGTCAGGTAGCACGAAAACTGGATCAAAAAGGTGTAAAGGTAACTGCGATCGTGAGGGACGTAATTAGCGCCCGCACTATCCTCCCGGAGGGTATCCAGCTTCTCGAAGCAGATGTCTCGGACAAAGAGAGCTTGGTCTCGGCACTGGTTGGTACCAAAACGCTTTATATTACCCTGAATACTACGTCACTTGACCCTAGCTTACCCTTTCACACTGAACGTGAAGGAGTGATTAATATCGTTGAGGCTGCAAAGGTCACTGGTGTGCAGCACATTATGCAGATTGCAGGTATTGATTATCTACATCCGGAATTAGCAGATAAGGGCCTAGAGTATGAGACCAATATAATCCGTAAACCAGGCATAGAGGCCATTAAAAATTCTGGCATTGATTACACTTTCTTCTTCTGTTCGTTCTTCCTAGATACTTTTCCTACATTCATTGAGAACGATCAATTTGCTATCATCGGTAATCATGTTCACCCTATCTATTACACCAATACAACAGATCTGGCAGAGATGATCGGTAATGCTATCGGGAATGAGATGGCTTACAACCAGAGTTTTTCGGTTCAGGGTACTGAGGGGATGTCTTTGCCTGAAGCAGCCAAGAAGTTTGTCGAGGGCTATTCTCCGGGAACAGAAATTGTCCTCCTCCCTATCGCCGCCATTGCAGAAATGGGACTGCCCGAAGAACAGGCAGTATTCATGGAGCATATGCTGACTTACGTAGAACAGCTAAAGGAGCAACCAGTGAGTCAAAAAACTTGGCAGGTGTTAGGTAAACCAGATACAACTATCACAGATTTTGCCCGAGATCTGTCAAACGCTTCATAGCGACTGATCCTTGTTCAGTATTGCGTCCTCTGTGCTCAGCCACTTCATCAAATCAGTGGCTGCGGGACCCAGTGGACGCTTACTGGACCAGATAATATCTACACCGTGTGACAGCTCTTTCTCCTGCTCAAATACTAGGGGAAGCTGTATCAGTTTTTTCGCCGCTATCCCCTTCGCAACCACGTGTAGTGGCAATACTGCCCAGCCCAAATTAGCCTCGACAAGGTCAAGTGCATCATCGACACGTGACACACTCCACACGTCGGGAGACACCAGCCAGCGAGTTTGGCTGGATATCTCAAACTCCTGCAATAAGATTTGTCGGTATTGTTTCAGGTCTTCCCAGGTAACTTCAGTGAGTCTCGCAATCGGGTGATCAACGCAGGCGATGCCTGTAAGCTTCAGATGGCCCAGGGCCCTGAAATCGCATCCAGCGGGCACTTCATCCAGTTGTGTGATAATCCCGAGTTGGGCTATATCCCCTTCAACCCAGGTCTGTACATCCTGAACACTTCCCGCTCTGAGCGTAATTTGAACATTCGGATATTTGGTCTCAAACTCTTGAAAGAGTCCACCCAGGTTTTTAATACGAACATGCTGGGCAATAGCCAACGTCAACCGGGCCTCGACATCCAGAGACAACCCCTGTGCGATCGCCATCAATCGCTCACGTTGCTCGATAAGATTCCGTGCGCGTTCCAGCAGTGACTCACCAGCGTCCGTCAATCGCGGGTATCGTTGACTTCGATCAAATAGATTGACTCCCAAGTCAACCTCCAGGTTCGATACCAGTGAGCTGATTACCGACTGTGCCTTTCCACATTTACGTGCAGCCGCTGAGAACGAGCCAGCCTGCTCAGTAGCTACAAATGCTTCCAGTTGTTCAATAGAAACTGCCATTCACTCAATCTATCTATTTAACGTATGGTATCCAATTTTTTCCATCTAAATTAACTATATATCATTCAAGCATATTTTCTCAAGCAGAGTGAGTATGGTTGATGACTTATTCATTGAAGAATCGTTTAGTGCAGGCAGTTTCCTACGAGTTTTTCCTGCTGCTCACGGGTGGCTTACTAGTGGTACCAATGTTTGATTTGGAGGTACACCAGTCGTTGGCAATTGCAGCTGGACTATCACTATTTGCGTTGGTCTGGAATATGATTTTCAATCACGCCTTTGACTGGTACTTATTGAATATACGTAAAAACCCAGAAAAGACATTTATCGTTAGAGCCATACATGCGTTATTGTTTGAGGGGGGTATGTTGGTACTGACGTTGCCAGTAATCGCCTGGAGCTTTAATCTGACTATCCTAGAAGCATTTATGCTTGAGATAGTCATGGTGATTTACATCGTGATATATACCTATGTATTCAACTATTGGTTCGATAGGCTGCATAGCTCGTTTCAAGTTACTGAACACAATCGTTAAAGGTCTTCTCCACTTTCTATTTTAGATGAAATGTAGGACCAGTTAAGATACACAACGCCCGAATCACCCGACGGGGGGTCAGATACATGCTTTTACTATCTATTTAGCTCAATACCGATACTGATCTTACCCATCAACGACGGACACCCTCTTAAACGATAAGCTACGCATTGGAACATAAATCTCAATAAAAGTACTGAAAGTAAAAGACAATCAAGTAAAGGTAGACATCCACGCTCCCAACTCCCTACACGTCCACCACGAAGAAATCTATGTGTGCATTGAAAAGGAACGAAAAGTGGATAAGGGAAGGCGTTGATGGCAGATACTGCAAGGAAGGAAGCCCACCGGTGTCTTCTCTATAGAGGTTTAACTTTACCAAGCTTTGCCTATCACACTAATCGGGATAAGGAGGCAACTCACGGTACTTCTTTTCTCAATTTGTGCATTTGTTCATTGGCTACGATTGGTGGACGCCCATTTGCTTTGCCTTAGATAAAAATATTTATCGTGACAATAAGAATGGGCGTTTTTTATTAGATGTTGAATAGCGAATTGGGGTCTATTTTCCCGGTATCATTTCCCTTATTAAACCGTGGTGGCGCTGCAAGTGCATGCCCATGACGAGAACTTCTTCTTTTAACTGTTTTCAGTTGCTCCAGGGATTCCGCTGATATTGACCCTTTTAGCTCCATGACAAACTCAACCCAGTTCATATCAACACCGCCCATAGCATATGCAAGTCGTTTTACACAAAGAGGCGTCCAAACAGGCTTGTGTCGTGATGAACCGCCTTTATTTGAACCGGCTTTTAGTACTCTGGAGGCTATCGTTGAACAGTTTTTTTTCACAAACTTATAAGATGCACCCGGTTTATTTCGAATCTCTTGCCACTTAGCAAGCATACTTAATGTATCGAGCTTGTTTTTAGGAATTCTAATAACATGATCGGGTGCATATCCCTCTTCATCTCGAATGTCCTCCAGAAACGAATCACCCGCGAGTCCCCCACCGCCTTGGGCAGGCCACCAGCTAACATAAAATGTGTCATTATTAACCCCATAATTCACCCACTCATCCACAATATTAAGTGATGCATGACCAATAACTTCGTGCCCTCTGCCGACCTTCGACGAAACTAAATTGTTATTCCAAATAAATACTGTTGCCATAAGAAATTTCCTTTTAGTGCGAGTCTCATATTATATGTACATCAGGGCAAACAAATGCAACCATCTGACTGACTAAAAGTCAAACAAAACTAATATGTAAAGATCGCTCAAACTAATGGGTGCCTCCATTTACTTTCCTTCTTGCCTTGCTTGACTGCGATAACAAGCAAGAAGTGGCTAAGCGCTTCAACTTATATGGCCTCGAGTGCTTGACACATAACGTTGGAATTTCTTTTCCAAGCTCCGGGGATTCTTTACTTGCCAGCTGGAATTGTGTCCCAATAGCGGCCGAAGACTGACCGAAAATCGTAGTCAACAACATCGTTGTTCTTATGGTTACCAATAGATTTGCTACTACAATTTCTATAGAATGAAAGTTTTTACTTCGCTTAATTCAGCTCATAGGTGCTTTCATATAAACAAATGCGGCTAGCAGTTATCCAAAAAGTAGCATCTATATTTCACGCATCTCTATAATTTTGCACTTTTTTATTCTAATTTTTTTGAAAAAGAGTTTAAAAATCAAGAGTTATGTTTCTCTCCAGAAAAATAGAAGGAGCTGCTCTTGAATTCTGATATTCAGAGCGGAACGTAACTGTCAAAACTACCTTTACCCTCATCTTGTAGTGATTTAGATAGGAACCCATCTTCCACTACCACACACCCACAAATCCCTCCTTATCCGTCAGAAAGAGATCTATGTGCGCACACAAAAAACAAAAAGTAAATACTGGAAGGCGTTGAGAACAAACTCTTCAAGGTAGAAAACTCCAGTCAAATCTCCTTGATAGAAGGTATAACTTTATTAGGCAGTAAGATACAGTTATCACACCAATACCTAAGTCAATAACTGTATTGTCTGTGGGCTGATGCATAGACTGGTTATGCTTTTTAACCAAGCGGAATGAAGTCGGCTGGTGTTTTAGATAACTCACTGTGCAAATCTTGACCGATTTCACCAACCTGATTTCTACCATTCCACAATCTATTCAGATGAGATATGGTATGAAATATTTGCACCTTAAAATCTTCATCGTCAATTAAACCATCATTTTTCATTTGGTTTGCAAGTGGCTCAATTTGCTCCTTAATCTCGCCTAGCTCCATTAGCATCAATGGCCATTCTACAGGGTTGTCTTTTGCATTAATCATGAGAATATTCTATATTCTAAAAACATAACACAACTGTTTGAGGTCTGGCACAGCTTTGATACGCTTTCCTTTGCAATTTTGTTATGAATCACTTCCTTTTCCAAATATCGAAATCGCAGTTGCTGGCAACTGCGAAGTAATCTCCACACCACGAAAACCCAAAAGCTTCAATAAAATCAGTTCTTAGCTTTATGCAGCCGTCTTGGAACCTCTCAGATAGAGGGTCAGCAGATGGGTCGCAAAAGTACAAATCATGTTGTGGCCAATTAGGAGAATAACATATCAAAGATTCTCCAATACATGTACTACTGGGAAGTCCTCCACCATTTTGGCCGGCAATCAAGATACGCTCCTCAGATAACTCTCCTATCCCCTCACAAAATATTCCCGAATCATCAATTCCTACAAATTCTTCATAATCTCGAGCTACTTTTTCAGCCGAGTCACAGTTAATAAGCGATCTGCCAGAGGTTGATACGATAAGTGCTAAATTACTTTTTTCCTTAGAGAAGCCGAAGCCAATAAAGCCCCTAATCGCGATACCACCTACACGCTCCCATCCCTCTGGACAATCCGAGTTTTGGATTTTTGCCAAGAGGTTTATAAGCCTCTTTCGGTTTTCTTCAAGGTATCCAGGCATACTCATAAATTATAATGACCCCGCAATAGACATGTACTTGTGAACAACCTAATTGTCACGTTTGTTAAATGCTTACTTAGCTGCACTGCTTAACACCCAAAATCCGATGGGCCAAACGGCTAACAAAGAGTAAGTGATCAGGTTGGCATTACGCACCTTAATCTTGACACTTACTGGGGGTAGCGTTTTGTTTAGCTTTTGCGAAATAAAATACTCTGACCACCATGACGCAAAGAAGAAAGGGATCAATAATATCAATCCTGCAGCTGGGATCATCCAGTTTAGGTCTTCCTCATATGGTATTAGCCATGGCGCCTGCCAAGTAACCGCTAGTATTTTACCCATGAGTGAATCAATTCCGTAGGCTCCACCGCCACCAGTAACTAGTTGAATCAAAACAAGAAGAAGCCAAGTAAGAGGAATACCTATAATTGTTGAAGCTACATTAGAAATACTTACTGTTTTCAAAGATTGGACGAGAGGAAGCGTCATGCCCTTTGATATATAAAGTGTTTCTATGGCTATGATCGGTACAAACGAAACCAGAAATGCTGGCATAGCCAAAAATAACATCGGTACACCAGCATTAGCGTAGGCTATACCGGGAGCAAGTAGGGCTAAAAAAGCTAATAAGATTTTGCTTGATTTATGCACACTTTCCTCTTGGCATTTAACTGGTAATTCAAAAGCAGCATCTATATATCATGCTTCTCCCTAATTCCAAAGCTCATCAACCTGATCACACAAAAAGATACAGTGGATCAAGAAGCCTTCTGTAACGTGTATACATATTTAAGGAAAGATTTTGATAGAAGCCTGAACAAGGATCTACTGATCTAAACATTAATCATCAAGCAGGTAGATTTTGTTTCAGCAAAGCTTATGCGGGAAGCTATCGATCGAGCTTCGGAGAAAAAGCAATGCACTTACCGGGAAGATTCTTTCCGAGTCACTTCGTGATAATACTAGCGGACAGGTGTTTTACTTTGAAAGTTTTGGTGGCGATCAAAATCATTTAGACGGGTGAAGTTGTTTTCCAAAAACGACCCGGTCAGGGCTTCAAAAGTACAAAGAGAAATCGATTTGTCTGACTTCAGAAAGAAGCTAGCAAGTTAATAACAAGCTTGGGGTTTAAGGTGCCGGGTAGCTAGTGCAATCCCCGAGCGTATACATTACTGCATGCCCTTCTCAACCGGCGCTTCTGCTACCGCAGGCCAGACCAGTCCCGCCCTTGTTACTACGAGCAGCAGTACAAAAGACATCTCCAATGCGAGGAAAACGCCAATAGGGTGATTGGGTACGCCGCGTAACAACAGGTAGAGCAAATAGCTCATAGCAAGCAGATTGCCCGCAAGTGTAACGTTAAGGCCGTAACCACGTTCTTGCCAGAGTGGTTTGCAGAGCAGGAAGTTCAACACCGCGGTGCCGGCAAGCATCATGCCGGGCAACATCAACAGCAAGCGACGGGATAAACCCATTCCGTCGCTGGTTACCAGTGGCCAAACGGCAGTAAAGTGGCCTTGAGCTCCGAGGGTGAGGAACAGCCCCAGAATTACTGCGCCGATGGCAGCAAGCCGATACAGTGCATTGCGTTGCAAAGCGCGTGTTGACCTAGAAACCGACATCGCGCTCCCCTACGGTGGCCAAGCCACATTCGTAAGCGAACACGACCGCCTGTGCACGATCGCGTAACCCCAGCTTGGAGAGCAAGCTGGAAACGTGGGTTTTCACAGTGGCGGGGCCAATAAACAGAGCCTCGGCAATCTCGGCATTGCTCTTGCCAGCGGCGATGGCCTCCAGTACCTCACGCTCGCGAGTAGTGAGGCGCTCCAGGCGTTCTGACAGGTTGCGCCCTGCCCCCAATTTCTGTGCGAACTGGCTGATCAGGCGCTGAGTGATGCCCGGTGCAAGCATGGCACCGCCCTCTGCTACGGTTCGTACTGCCTGCACCAGTGCCTCCGGGGGAATATCCTTGAGCACAAAGCCACTGGCCCCTGCCCTCAACGCACGAAACACGTATTCATCGGGATCGAACGTGGTCAAAATAATGACACGGCAAGTTGCATCACTAGCTTCCAGGATGCGTGCCGTGGCTTCCAGCCCGTCCATCTCCGGCATGCGGATATCCATCAGGATGATATCCGGCTGATGCGCTCGTGCGGCTTCAACTGCCTCAATGCCGGTACCCGCCTCGGCGACCACCTCAATATCGGGCTCATTGTTCAGGATCAGCGCAAAACCACACCGTACCAAAGCCTGGTCGTCCACCACCATCACTCGCAACATTATGTTTTCACCATTCCTGTGGGTAGTTGTGCATATACCTCAAAACCACCACCATCGACCGCGCCCGCATACAGATGGCCGCCGTGCAATTCCGCGCGCTCGCGCATGCCTGCAATGCCGTGCCCACCGCCAGGCTGCTCGTCAATAGTTGTTTCCACCATGGGCCGGTCGCCAGTGGTGTTGCCATCATCGGCTACACGAATCATTAGAGTCTCATGGTCTACGCGCAGGCTCACTTGAACCCGCGCAGCGGCTCCAACGTGCTTGATGACATTAGTGAGAGATTCCTGAACGATACGATAGGCGGTGAGAGCGACGCTGGTAGGTATATTCTCCAACATGCCGTGGGTTTCGTAGTCGACCTCGCTTAACACCTGCCGGACCTTTTCAATCAGAGCTGGTAAATCATTGAGACCCGGTTGCGGCGTGAGCGCGGTGTCGCTATTGGCCGGGCGCAGTACGCCAAGTAAATGGCGCATTTCTGTCATGGCCTGACGGCCAGCAGCCTCCACCGAAGCCATGGCCTCACTGGCGGCTTGCGGGTTATTGCGGCTGATGGCCCTGGCTGCACCGGCTTGCACGGTCATAAGGCTCACCTGATGTGCCACCACATCATGCATCTCGCGGGCGATTCGGGAGCGCTCGGCCGCTACCGCACGCTCGGATTCGGCATTGCGTTCGCGCTCCAAATACTTGGCCCTCTCTTCCAACAAGCGCAGATATTCGCCGCGAAAACGCAGCCGGCGACCGATATACCACAACGCCCATACCAGCATCACCGTTACCGTGCCTGCCGCAGTTGGCTGAACCGGAATCCCCTGATCAAACGCCACAAAAACCAGCGTTGCGATGACTCCGATAAAGCTGGCTCGGGTATTGGCCTCGTAGCGGCCAAGGCTATACAGCGAAACCGCCATGGCAACGATGCCATCCGCCGGTAAACCCAGTTCCAGCAATATTGTTGCGCCGAGAATAACGGCCTGTACCTGCCAGGGGTGTGTGCGACGCCACAACAGAGCGAAGGAGCCAATGAACGCACACTGGAAAGCAATAACATCCCCCAGATTTTGCATGGCCAGCACTTCCCGCGCCTCGTCGCGCGACCACATCAGTAGCGTCAGCAAAAACATGAGCAAGGCGATGAGCAGATCAGTCAGGTGCGGCCAGCGTTCGAATGGCCCGCGAAAGGGCTGCCACACCGGAAGCTTGGGTAGTTCCGAGCTGGTGTTGAGCGGATTCGGCGCAGGTGTATTTAGGGACGACGATTTCATTTCCGCATGCTAAACCAGGCACAACCAGCTGTCATGGGGCTTTCGGGGGAGGCGGGAGCAGTCGCATCTCCACCTTTTGGGGGAGGTCAGATTCCTGCCTGTGGCCGATGTGCGTGTGCCTGAAAAAACCGAACATGCTCGGCAGGCACATTCAGCCCAAGCACGCACCATAAACGCCTGGAGAGACCCCATGAACGACGCTGTACTCAGCCAAACACTGCCGCGATCATTCGACACCCGGCGGGCCGTTTACCTGTCGGTAAAAACCTGGTTCTGCATCGCGGCCATCGGCCATGCGATCTTCTTTGCCTATATCCTGGCCGTCTTCTACCCACCCATTGCTGAATCGGGAGTGCACGGCTTGAAAGGACTGCACCTTCCGGCAGGCTTCCGCGAGGGAGATACATGGGGCAACCTGGCTTCGGTGAGCCACGTGCTATTGGCCGCAATTGTAATCGGCGGTGGGCCCCTGCAGCTGATCCCTTCGGTGCGACGGCATGCCCCCAACTTCCATCGCTGGTTGGGACGCAGCTATCTGCTGACTGCCGTCATCGCCAGTATTGCGGGGCTCTACATGACCTGGACGCGGCACACTATTGGTAATCTGGTATCACAGATTAGTATCACCATGGACGGCATACTAATTTTGGTGTTTGCCTTTCTGGCGGTGCGTACCGCGATGGCCAGACGCTTTGCTGAGCACCGTCGCTGGGCCTTACGCCTATTTATGGCTGCCAGTGCGGTGTGGTTCTTTCGTGTAGCCTTGATGGGCTGGGCAATGCTCACCGGCGGCTGGGGGGTCGACTGGGAATCTTTTACCGGGCCATTCCTGTATGCACTGGGCTTCGGCCAATACCTGCTCCCGCTGGCCATGCTGGAATGGTATTTTCACTGTCAAAAGCGTGGAACCGCACAAGGTACTCAGATTGCTTTTGTCAGTACCCTGATACCTCTGACTGTGTTTATGGCCATTGGTATTTTTGCCGCTACGATGGGCATGTGGTTGCCACGGATCTAAGGTTAGTCGAGCTGATAATCGTGGACTTCATTACGCGGATTTGGCTGTAGAGGTTCACGACTCGTAAATTCGACTTTGTAGAAAAGCTCGAATGGCAAACCTAGACACCCGCCAAATAAGAATATAAATCGCCAAGACTATCAACCGAAGAAGAGATCAATGTACGTATCGGAAACGAGCGAAAAGCAGGCAATGGGAAGCGTTGAAAGTAGATTCTCCAAGGAAGGAGGCCCCAAAAGAGCCTTAATAATCTCTATAGAGACAACCCCGAGCAAATAACGGTGTATAAACCGTGCTTGACTCAGGCCACGCGTCGGCCCAGAGCCGCAAAACGGTAGAAAGTCAGTCGCTATGTAGCCGATTCTTAACCTTGTACCGAGAATGCCTCGTGGTACGCAACCTCTCCCTGTGGAAAACTGCTACCAAATGACAGTGCCAGGAAGTACTCAGCTGGAACCCCTGACAAAACCAATCCATCGATCACCTTGAAGCCAAAGCGCCCATAGTAATTAGGGTCCCCAAGTACTACACAACCCTCTGCCCCCTTTTCTTTAAGGTCTGCAAGAGCTTTCTCCATAAGTTTCGAGCCAACTCCCCTTCCTTGATACTCTGGCAATACTGAGATCGGCCCAAGTCCAAACCAGTTGGTCGAGTTATCAGAAATGTTTACTGGTGAAATGGCAACGTGACCTACAATTTCTCCATCTGACTCAGCCACCAGAGATAAAGATAATGCACCTGCCTTGCGAAGACCCTCCACAATAAACTGCTCAGTGTGATCAGTATGTGGAGCATCCCGAAATGCTAGGGCTGTAACTCGGTGGATTGTCTCAGCATCTCCACCACTTTCATTTCGAATTTTAATATTCAATTTATGATCTCTTAAAGAGGTTAACAGTTAATTCGAAAATAGCTGTTCTATATTATGCATCTTTATATTTACAATAATTTATCATACCTACTATACAAAGAACACAACCCAGGCCCCAACCTTACCTTCCGGCTTTAAGCCACTTTCCAAGCGAAATCATCAAGGAATGCCCACCGCAGTTTGAGCACCGGTAGAAAAGAAAGAGATTGGTCAAAAATACCGAAACGGTAAAGAATAACAACTGGGGATAATATTTCGGTTACAGAAGAGGAGGCAAAAGGGGCAAATCTTTAAAGAAGAAAGAGTATGCTTTTTTGCTCTTGTTTTTGTCCGAGCTTCTTATAAATTCTTGAATTAAGCCAGGTGGCATTTTTCATTTGTACATTTCTCCCCATTAAAATCTCTTCCCTTGATATAGCTACTCACTGCTTCCTGTTCCTGACCGATTTTTTATTCACCACGATTTCAAAAGGGCTATAGGATATTCTGATCCATCTCCACACTTGACCATGAGTGAGTCCCGGCAAAAATTAGAAATAGCACCAAAGCTCCCATTGGATAAGGAGCTCTGTGGGCTACCTAACCACAAACACGTCATATGGCGCGGAAAAGGTCAATCATCGATTTAATTTGCCCTGACATTTGAATAGGCTAAGATGGTGAAAGCATTGCGGATTGTATTGCATTTGTCGTGTTTTTTAATATCTCTCTAGCTTTCGCCTCCGAAATTGAGTGCGCAGTCAAGATAGGTCGCTGGCATTTAGGATATGCGCAATCATGCCGATTCGGTGTATAACGAGTAAGGCAATTTGCGTCTGCACCAGCTATTTTAGCCATGCTTAATACCCAAATAAAAATAATTTATTAACGACACAACATTAATGACTGAGCTGGTTACTTACTTGCAGAAAGCTCTCAGTAAAAAAGATGTTAAAATATACACACCTATAGGTAAGAGTGAAAAAGGTGAGAATGGAAATACTCCAACATTTGGCACAGACTGCAGGGAAGACTTTAAAAGCATACGAAGCATTTAAAATTAAAACTGACAGTTAGTATACAGCCATATAAGAAGGCGCTTATGTTTACACAAGATTCTCCACTGACGAAGAAAATACTTGTTGGTGCTCATAATTGGGAATGGATACCTATCTTGGTAGCACGTGTGTCATTGGGGTTATTCTTCTCAGTATCTGGGTATAACAAGCTATTTGTACCTGAGAGACATGCAGACCTAATAAATTTAATGAAAGAAATAGGAGTGCCCTTTCATGAACTTATGGCTATATTTTTAGCTTCTGTAGAATTTTTTGGTGGCTTACTATTAATAGCAGGGCTTTTTTCTTCAATTGTTGCGATTATACTAATTGTCGTAATGATTGTGGCTATCACCACTGTTGAAATTGAGCATGTCATCCCCAAAGGCATAGGGCCATTGGATTGGCTAAGCTGGTTTATTTACCTACCCCAAGTTTTATATATTATTTTATTTGTATGGTTAATAACTACAGGCCCTGGTCGATTTAGCTTAGATTACCTAATCGCTGATAAGCTAGGCATTAATGACCACAATTAAAGAAGTTGGACTGCTGTCATAGTTAGTACAGTTATTTCTTCAATCTTAATCCGAATCTGGCAACCCTATTGAAAACATATACCCCTAGACACCGACAAAACAGAAGTACAATTCATCTAGACTAACAGCTAAAAAGAATACTTAGAAAAATTAAAAATCAACCAGCCAATTTTACATCCTTTAATATGAAATTCGAGCACCCTGAATAAATGGAAGAGACCCCCAAGCTTTAAAAGCCTATTGCCCACCTTCCCCATTAAAAGCCCATCACCTACTCCGCCGCCAGGCACCAGGCACCAGGCATCGCTCACAATGCTTCCCGATCGGGAAACACCCCGAATTGATTTTCAGTAAAGATAAATAGGTTGAACTTGATTAGACTGCAAGATGCATCAAGCCTGGATTGTCGAACTAACTTGCTAAGTAATACACAACTATAGCTACTATCTGTCTTTTTTATTTATCATTACCAGCTACAGTGCCTGAATAATTATTGTAGTACTTAAACTCAAGCAAATTGCCCGCCGGATCTTTAACTACAAATTTACCAGCTTCATTTTCAGAGTCCTCGCCTCTCACTAGTGGTTCCAGTACAAATGGAATCGAACTGTCTTTGAGTAAAGCTAATACTTCACTCCACTGTTTTTTCTCAAGTAATGGGCCAAAGTGATCTATAGGCTTGGCTACCATTCCATCCTTTTCTTGATGTATAGTAATCTGATGCTCATAGAATATTACATCAATCCATTCTCCTGTATCTCGGCCTACAGTACAGCCAAGTAGATTTACGTAGAACTCCCTTGCCTTTTCTAAGTCTGGAACAACGAACGATAGATGAAACGGCTTGATATCTAGCACTCCTTTCACAAAGATACAGTCGAAGTAACCATTGGCTACCCACCAGCAAAGTATAAACTACCAAGGCTATTGACTGAAGAAGAAAGTTAAACGAAGCATGAAGAACCAGCTAACCAAGTTGGTTCGAGATAAAAGAGTAAAATATATTCATTACTCTGGAAGAATTCCCTAATCACTGGGAACCTAACACCCACCTTTCACAACTCGATACTCTCTACCTTTATGTTCACCATGATGAGACTACAGGCACCATTTATTACCAAGCTTCCCCAGCTTAGAATACTTACCTTGATCTTGAGTGTTAGCAGAAAACGAGCCGTTTAACCATTAGCGCTAAACCGTCCAAAAATAAGAATTATTTACAGTGTCTCAGTCACAGTGCAGGAAGTGAAAAACGATCAAGTAGTTATGGACTTCCAAGCCCTAGACCTCACCCTATCCACCTAGAAGAGATCTACCATCTTAGGCAATCGAACACCCAGCTTCATCCATTAGCGTCACTAAGTCATAAAAACTTTCAGCTCGTAAAAAATATCCATCTCTTGACTGTTTGACGATGCAGCATAAGAGATGAAATTACGCCTATAAAATCCATCCGCCCAATCAGATTTCACAATCATGTTTTCCGAACTAAATTCGAATATTTTACTGAGCGCAGGTGGAAAGTGTGTAACATTGCCTCAAACATTGACCAGAAAAATCACTCTGACGTGGATATATAGATTAATTTTAACTGCTTTTAGGCAGCCGATTATGAGATTTAGTCTAAACTAATCCAGATTAGAATGACCCACCTTCACTATCAGATAAGTCGTAGTTGGCAAAGGGCTAGGTAAATCCGCTTAAGCTTGCCATAGCACTCAGGGGATTGAAAATGGAAAATCAGCACACCGTAAAAAGTACCCGATTTTGGCTATGGATTTCGATTCTTATCTTTGCCGCTTCCAACTCTGTTGTTGCGAAAATTGGGGAGCTCGGTGCCCATCATCTCATTAATGGAAACAATCCCATCTCTTTTTGCAACCTCTTGTTCGCAGGAAATCTCTTGGCGGGTATCACCCTTTTGATAATCTATAGGAAAGATTGGCGCCTCAGCATCTTAAAACAGTACCCTTTCAAAGACTGGTTTTACATGTTTGTGCTCATCTTGATGTCTGGTGTTCTTGCCCCAGCTTTCTTTTTTATTGCTCTAATGATCACAGAGGTGACTAATGTCGTTTTAATCGCAACTTTAGATGCTCCCTTAGGACTCTTATTTGCTTTTTTAATGTTCCGGGAGAAGCCAACAGGGTTCTCAATAGTGGGCGCCCTTGTGGTAACGGTTGGTGTTATTGCAATTTTTGTGCTACATCAACCTCCGATGGAAGATCCAATGAGCATGAAAATGCTGAATCTTGGAAATCCAGCAATGAACCAATTCCTAGAAACCCTCCCCAAAGCTGGAGAAATTTTAACCGCTGTAGCAACACTCTTAGGCGTCATTGCCGTTCAGGTCAGTCGGAAACTGCTTGATCGCGTCCCTATTGGCGTCTTTTCAGTTTTCCGCATGCTTGCAGGTGTGATCCTCTTCTCCGTCATTGTCCTCTCTGTATTTGGAGCCAACCACTTTAACGACCTCCTTTCCCCATTCCTCTGGGTGTGGATGCTTGTATATGGGGCGGTCATTATTGTTTTTGGGCAGATCACCTGGTTTAAAGGGCTCCAAGGAGGGGCCAGCTCTGCCGACATCTCTATCGCTACCGCCATCACCCCCGTAGCAGGCACTTTCTTCGCCTTCGTTATCCTTCAAGAGATTCCAAACTTTGCTCAAATTATTGGAGGAATTATTATCATGGCCGGAATAGGAATCTCACTACTCGGTCAATATCGTGAACAAAAAGCCGTCGAAATGAAGTATGAAAAGCCATGCTCATTTAAGGGTGTATAAATCAGTATTTTACTGATCACATTTTATATTTAATTTAGAGTTACAGGTTTAAGTTAAATCTCTCATTAAAAAGCTACATCATTAGCTTACGTCTTCAAAATCAGGATTCAGAAGCATAGGGAATTTAATTTACGGATGTGCTTATTAAAGGTTATTCAAGTATTTGACTTTCAATTCTTTTTAAATCTGCATGAAAAGCCGCCTCCATCTCTTCAAAAAAATCGTCAGAGGCTTCTTTATCTTTATTTTTAATTTTTTCCATCATTTTTTCCCGCCAAGCTTCAACACTTGCTTGAGATCTATATACCCTTTCAAAATATGGCTTAAGAGCATTTATTTTAACTCCAGCAACCAGCATATCTCTTTCAGACCTGGCGTTATGAAACTCCAGGACAGCTTTTCTTATACCTTTATATGCTTTTTTACGCTCTTCTAGCTCTTTCATAAGGAGCTCTTGCCTTACCAATAATTTTGCCTTTTTAATATCATTATCATATGAAGCATTTAAAAGTAAATATTGGGATATACCCGTTAAGAAAGCCCCAGCGAAAGCGGAGAGTAAAATAACTTTCCACTCTACTTTAACTTTCGACATAGATTTAACCTTAAAATATAATGTTTTAATGAAAAATACTCAGAACAATGAAAAGCCCAACGTAAAACGTAAAGCCCTTCAACTGGCGCATATTTAAACCTAAAATCTAAATCCATTATAACATATAAAAAAGAACCATTTGAAACCAAGGTCTTTTAGTCACCCCAAATTTGCCAGATTAAACTGTAGTTAAAGGCTTCCTTATTAAAATTTACATGCACCCAAAATGCGTATTTAACTGTATTACTTGTCTAAGCAGGGATATATGGCGATCTTGTAAAAATTATTCTACTCAGGCCAGGCTTCATAATTAGATTAAGTACCGAACCGTCGACCCAATGCTTTGATCACATGCTTAAATCTGAAGCCAGCTGAGCCAGAGATACTTTAATCATTCTCTAGCGGAATACTTGCATATAGATTATTGAGTTAAGATAAGAATTAAACTAATTGTTAGAGAGAGAATCCACGTCCCCTAAATTCCTTCTCATCTACCACAAAGATGATTTATATGGAGATCAAAAATTGATCGATTGTAGGGCTTGTAGAGAGTGAACCTAGCTTCAATCATCGTAATAAAATCAAGACAATTTTTGAGCTATTACTCGATGGCTAATAAAATTACCCTTGTCAAACTTGCCAAAATCCATGATCAACAGCGCCATTGATATAAATAGCGAATATCCCTTTACCAGGTATCTCTAATGGTGGAACCGCAATCTTTGCCCCTTGAGCTTTAATAAAGCTTATGGCTTTTTCTATGTCCTCAACAAGCCAATATGGGCGAACTACGAGCTCTTCTGACTCTCGTAAAGGTCGAAGCACATCGACGATACTGCCATCTTTTAAGCTACATGTTCGAGCTCCACCGAGAAGTTCATCAGCATCATCAAATCAGACATTATGAGCAGCTTCGTATGCTGCACATACTTTATCTACATTTAGAGTAACAATTTCTAAATGGTGTATTTTCATAATTCTCAATTAGTAGATTGAATTACAAATTCTTCAGATATGGTTACTGAATATGATGATATTACTCTTTGATTTTTTACAGGGTGATTCCGACATTTCTTTTAATTTATCCAAGCCATTTCAGTTGATTGCCCAAGCGACTTCTGTCGAGCCTTCTACTTTAATTCTACTGTGCGAAACAAAACTACAAGAATCTTCATGAGTTTCTGGGATTACCCCCCTATTATTAGAATAGGCATTAAGAATATACCTATCGTAGCAGTGGGAGCATTATCCATAAGAAGCTTTCCCATATTTGATTACACATGAATACGATAAAGAAAGATTAAGTCAACTTTCATATTATCCTTATACCTGATGACGGCAATTTACCCCCTCTCTATCCTTCTTTTAAGAGGGGGTAAAATATTTCTACAACTTGACTGCCTGCTGGGGCTTTACGGCGAGATCATTATAGAAACTCATGACCTGCTTACCATTTTTATCCTGCTCAATAACCATATAGGTCAAAGTATTCTCGAAATAGAAACTATTCTCAGACATTGGAATAATTTCGTATTTTGGACCACCACTTCGTTGAGAATAAAAAATTCCATCTTCCAAAGATAATGTCCTAACGGAATTTTCATCAATCTTATAGCTACCCAGAAGCCCTTTAACTTTACTTTCATCTAATTCGACTGATTTAAACTTCGGCACAGGTATATCAAGAACTTCAGCTGCTAATAACTTACTAATTAAACTTGGGTTACGGCTACTTAGATTACTTAAGGCGGCAATGTACAAATCTTCAGATGGAATATAAAATGCATCAGTAGTAAAACCTGGTATACCACCACTGTGTGCTACCATGTCATATTCATTAAGTTTTCCGATGCCCAACCCATAGCCATAATTTGACATAGAATCATCATTCAACTTGAACGGTTCAATCATTTTCTGATAACTTTCTTTGGAAAGTACCTCGCCATCTCGTAAAGCTTTGAACCATATATCCAGATCTGTCACAGTAGATAAAAGTGCTCCAGCAGCATGGGGCCACATCATATCGATATACGTAGCATTAACTACGCCATCAGGTGATGTATCATAACCATTAGCCCTATTTGGGATAACTTTGGAACCACCATAGTAGCTAGATTTCATACCGACTTTCTTAAAAATATTTTCATCGATAAAATCAGCATATGATTGCCCACTAGCAACCTCAATAATTTTTCCCAAAAGAACATAACCCGTATTCGAATAACGCATCTGCTCGCCTGGCTTAAATTTCATCGGGTGCTTGGCAAATCGAATTAGCATATCGTCAATGGTTGTCGGCAACCGTATTTCTTTAGCAAAAATCTCCTCATCTTCAGTGTAATTAGCAATACCAGAAGTGTGAGTTAAAAGATGCTCAATGGTTACATCACTCCCTTCAGTTGGAAAATCAGGTGCATATTTATGAATATTATCCGTTAGTGAAAGCTTACCTTGTTCCTGCAACATCATTATTGCTGCTGCAGTAAACTGTTTAGTGATAGAACCCAAGCGAAATACACTATTAGCTGTCAAAGGTATATTGTGCTCTAGATTTGCGAGGCCATGAGCTCCCTGGAAAATCACCTTTCCTTTTTTACTGACAATAACGGCGACACCAGGCTCATCTATTTTAACGTTTTCCACCAAAATTTCTTTGTAACGCCTCTGCCTATCCTCTATCACATCAGCAAAAGACACATTTAAATTCAACATCAGTAGAAATATGCCAAGTATTAATCTTTTCATTTTACCCCTATCCTTTTGTAACGAATTTGCACAAAGAAGCTTCTCAAAAATAGAATATAACATTGATTTTATTTTTTATTAAAAAATTATTCCAATTTTCACTTTAAGTAACTGCTATCTTTACAGTTTACTTAATCAAAACTATCAATTTAAGAAGAGCAATTTTCCGAATCAATATATGATAGGGTGAGACGTTGAGTAGTCCGGGTTTACTCTGAAGTAAAATTGATACTATAGTCTTACTTGCCATCTTCTAGGTTAGATTTTTGTACCAGATATATTGAGCTGTTCTGCTGTAGTGAGGATTACCATTCATGGCCAGGCAAACTCCGTAGTCCAATTAAACTTGCAAGAGTTTCTTTGCTACTCTTTTCCATTTAAGTACATCTACCGTCTAAAAGACCACCACACTCCTCCAGTACCCCCCCTCATCGCAGAGTCCACTTACAGCTTTGTCATTAGTGGGAAGTTAAGATTTTAATACTAACCCTCAGAACCAGTGACATCCAAAAAATTAAAACATACGTCTCACCTACAATACTAGGTGCTAAAAATTGCTGATTAGAGACAGGTGTCCTCAACCAAAGTAGCCCTATGAATTATTATGTTACCGCTCTTCTAATAAAGTTAGAAAAGCTCATCACGGTACTCCATTTACTTTTTATAACAACCTTGCCTTATCAGTTAGAAACTACAATTCTCATACTTACACTACTATTACCTGACAGTCCCGTGAATTGTTTTATTGCAAACAATATCATCACTTACGTTACTTCTTCTAGGCTTAAGCCCAAAGAGTCTACGAGTTACATTGAATGGATATACAACTAACAAGCATATAGCTGTAGTTATCAAAAAAGAACCAACAGCTAGTACCATAGCTTTATACGTCAAAGACATTGACAAGCAAATTACAAAGTAACCAAGCACAACGATGACCGTTTGGTGAAAAATGTAAAATGGATATATCAATTCATTACTAAATTTTAGCCATTTAGGGGCGCTTGCTAGGTGGCGTTGAGCATAACCTAACAGGGTCAATAACGCTGACCAGGCGACTAAACAACCTACAAACCACCAAATTGACCAACGAGCTTGCAACGACAAATACTCACTTAAGTCCGGAGAATAGCAATAAGCATAAAAAATTAATGAGCTGACCAGTAACCACACAAAGTTTACCTTCCGATACTTCTTTAATGATGCCCAAATCTTCCGAGATTGTATGAAAAACATACCGACAAAAAAGAAATAAAGATAAAACAAAGTGGAAGACAAATTGCCTATGCCATGACCATTATCAGGAAAATATAATTTCAGCCCCACTCTGATTACAATCAATACCAAAACTAATCCAAATAGACCACTTGATGTCTCCGACAACCACTCAACAAATCCTTTAAATGAACTTGACCATGTGACCTTAGAAAAAAATAAAACGGTACTGCAGCAATGAAAAGAAGACCAAGTATTCAATAAACCATAGATGGTTTGAATCAAACTTAAGTGTAAGCTGAGGGAAGGCCTGCAAAAATGAACCATATTGATCAATATCCTCAATATAATTCTGAGGCGGCACAACAAGTAACACCCCTACAAGCAAAGGAATAAACAATCTAAAAAATTTATCTCGTAAAAACTGAGATGGATAGACTTTACGGAGCAACAATACACTTCCTACACCAGCAATAAAAAATAGTGTTGGCAGCCTGAATTGCTCAAAATATACCATAACATCATCAAGCAGCTTGCTAGACTCCGCATTCATGATATGCCATTCATCCCCATTAAATGGCATTAATACATGGTGTAGGAATACCGCCAAAATCAATATGACTCTCAACCAATCCAGCTCGGAAACCCTGAAGTTATTCATACAGCTCTTTCCATGACATTCTAAATTTCAATAGCATAGAACTTGCCTACATTCCCTTTTGATGACAATACAAAACAATTTTAGTAGACTTAAGCTTTAACAAAAGCTGCCATCAGGCCACTGTGCATTACTCTTCTTTTTAAGACACTTCCTATCAAACTCTATCAATTGATAGTTATAACTCTATAAACTATTACACCAAAAGCAGACAATCTAAAGTTAAAAATCACCCACCTCATTGAAATAACATAAATCCTATTCAAAAAAACATATTTTGTTCCCATCTAAATCTCTTACATATGCGGCAAATTTCAAGCCCCGCTGAGCTGGTTTACCCGCACAGGTGCCACCCAATTCAACCGCTTTACCATATAGTCTTATCACCTCTTTCTTTGATTCATTATTAAATCCAATCATTGTTCCATTTCCATTCGTAGCTTCTTCCACATCAAAGGGCTCTGCCACCGAAAATGTAAACTCTTTGTATCGCCAAAAAGTCATCCTTTCATTAGAGAATAGTTACTCAAATCCCATATCTTCAAAAAGTGAATTGTAAAACCTTATTGATGCCTCCAGATCATTGCTACCGAGAACCACATAGTTCATCTTCATATCATGACTCCATAAATGTGGCCAACATTATTAAGCACTCAACATAAGAATACATAGATTCTTCACCACAGAGAGGCTGGTTACGAAATATCTACCCACCATGACTTAACCGTCCTTCTCATAATATACCCACAGACAGAAAAAGCCGACCACTGTGCCGACAGGGAAATTGAGTAAGCAGAATATTGAATAAGGGATAGCTATTTTGTATGCCCCTCTATCCTCTTGGATCAACTTTATACCTGCTGCCAGACCAATAGAATTGATAGACATCAATAACACTAAAAGAACTATGAATGCCCACGATAACAACTCAGGAAATTCACTAAAAAAGAAAAAATAGAAAACAACAAAACCAAAAATATATATTATAAGTGATAGAAAAGCATATATTGATAACGCCCAACCAGCCAACTTTCCTTTGCTGCACATTACAATCTTCCCTTGGTGCCCAGCACCTTATTCATAATCTTTCTTTAATACGAATATCATTTCACCCTCACACTTGATGCAAGTTATATTTCAACTCACTATCGAGTCTAAAGAATACGGTGCCAATTATAAATGAGTTCAAAGCCCAACCAAAAATAAACCCAAAAACTTCTATGTTTTAAGTAAGGTTCACAGTAATTCGGCTATCATGGCTTAAGACTACTCAAAATAATCCAGTCGACAATACCCCCTTGATCTGTTAGCTTCGGTTTCCACATCCTACAAAAGCAGATCAAGGAGTAGATAATCACTGGCTTCTGCCAACACGTGCATCATTTTTCCCGGTAACCATATCAGGATTTAAGGAAAGAGATAAATCAATTGGCTGTTAATTTATAATCTTGGAGTTTCTTAATAAAGTGACGTCAATTTTGAATGCTTCTTATTAGAAAAAACGTACCATTTTACTCAGAGGAATCTCGAATAATCTATCCACTAGTGACACTCCGCTGTAACCGCTTAAGGCCTTCACTAGCAATACTCTCAAAGCATAAATCTAATTCGGAGAAGATATCCCAACGTTCCACATCTAAGATATGTGATATTCGGTCTATTATTTGGAGCTCAAGCTCCTCTACGCGCTTACCTTTCCACAACTTGTCTGAGAGCGCTATCGCTAGCTCTTCTATCGTACATTCCATATCACTCCAACGGGCATGAGAAAGACAGCATCGAGCGATTGCTGGTGTAAAACCTTTTGATAGTAATATCCTTTCACCTTCAGGTTCATGCTGTGATCCTGGGCCATACATTTCATTGGTATGTATAATTTTTCCAATATCATGTATCACTACACCAACACGGACAAAATCCGGATCGAAATTCACTTTCATTTCGATAAACTTTTTAATCAGGAGATCGGCCGCTTCACCAACTAATGTAACGTGATTAATGAGATGCTGGGGCGCATCCAGATTGTCCAATAGCTGAAATGCTTCTTCTCTATTTCTCAGAACCTAGTCCTCTAGTTGTTACGAGCGTGCCTTTACTCAGTGGGGATGCCTCCCCTTCATTTACCTGCTGCCTGCTATCTATGGTCCGTGCTGAAGCCACCTTCTAGGTGAGGAACACAGTCTCTGGCCCCTCCAGCTAATATTATTACTATAACAATCGTTTTCGATAATGACATCACACTGATCCGGTAGCTCCAGGGGATTCCGGATACGCGAGACCATTGAGGCATGGTTGTAATGGGGAGGGCAAGATAGGTCACTACATGACCACATTGGCGGTATCTGGTTAAACGGGAGTTATCGACTACTCCAAACCATTAACCCAAGAACTCCATGATTGTGTTTTTATGGAGCAACCCCGAATCCGACTCAGCAACGGCTTATTTGTGTACACTGATCAAGGAAATGGGAGCAAACGTTTGAATCAGGCGCTATATACGGGGTGTTTGCTCAACTTGTTATACCCCATTGCGCATAGGCTCGCCATTGGCCCAGGGCTTCAATGCCCCGTAGACAAAACTGTTAACCGGTGTTGCTACCTTCAGCTGCTTCCCTCTTTGCACAACTGCACCATTTAGAGACTCAAGCTCTAGGCGCCTTCCAGATGCTATGTCGAAGTACATCGAACCAAGAGTCTTATTGAGTACTCCAGGAGGCAACTCCTTCTCCATATGCCTAATTGTACGCTCAACCGTATCCTCCGAAAGCTCTATTCCACTTCGCCGCGCTAAGGAATAAACCTCACACATAATGTCAACAAATAACTCGCGAGAGGCATGGCAGGCTAGGAGCGTACCCACAGGCAATCGTGTGAGTGCTGTCATTCCATTCACCGCACAGATGAACAGGAACTTCTCCCAAATAGCCCGAGTGATATCATCACTGACCTCAGCGACAACCCCAGCTTGTAGAAATGTATCTTTAAGCACTTGGGTGCGCTTTGAGCCAGTTGCATTTGGATCACCAAAGACAAGTGGGCCGGGATATCTTTGCCGCACAACTCCAGGCTCTTCGATCGCCACATTAGTCCATGAGATACCGCCCAGAATAGCTTTTCGCCCAAAGGCTTCGTTCAGGGAATCCAAGGAGTCGACACCATTCTGCAGGGTAAGCACCTTTGTGTCTTCACCTACAGCACGGGCGATAAGCTTTATAGCTGCTTCGGTATCGTAGGTCTTAACGCAGAATAGGATTAGATCCACTCCCCCCACCGAAGTCGTAGTCTCCGCAGCATCAACCTGGATAGTAAAGGGCTCTTCTTCAAGTGGCAGCACCGTTAAACCACGCTCTTTAAGTGCCTTCAGCTGCCTCCCTCGAGCAATAAAGAGCACTTTGTGTTCTGCCCTCGCCAGGTGGCCGCCAAAGTAGCTTCCGAGGGCTCCGGCGCCCATAACAATAATATTCATCTCGTTCTTTTCCCCGCGCTTCAAATGGTCTTTAAACCATATCGACTTGCTATGAATAGCAATCAAAAGGGCTTTGAAAGCAACGCCTAACTATTACTTTAGCTTTTGCATTAAGACCTGGAGAAAAAAATCTACTCGACTATTGCTGTTAGAACAATCGAACCATGTTATAAGCCCAACCAGATGCGTTTCTCGTAAAGGTATATATAGCCATCCCTCAGCCTTTGAATGCTGACAGTAGTGTAGATTCTTTAAAGGTAAGAGATACTTTATATAAGAAGGAATTTACTGATAGTCGGATACTAATAAATCGCCGGCTAGGTTACTACCCCAGACAGCCAAGTCATTGTTTATGACGAACGGAGCTGGCCCAAAGCAGAGAAACACTTAGGGCCTATTCACCTAAAAGACCAAAAAAATTTCTAAAAATCAGATGAGTATAAGCTGTGCGCTTTCTATGATTTCCTCTAAAATAAAATACTTTATAAGGATTGATAACATTTGATTTTTGTCACTAACAGCTTTTGGGCTTTATCGACTGAAGTTCTCTCCATACAGGATGAGAGGAATTCTGTGGAGAAACAATAAAGTACCACCGAAGCTCACTCGTTTTTTTACAGTTAACTTGATCCCCTTTAAAGTAGAGGGTCTGTTCTTTTTTAGTTACAAATGGCTCAATCCACTTTATCTGGCCAGTATACTTGCCATCAACCCACTCCATTGTAATAGCAGGGTCATACTCTTTGCCTTCAGTGACAGCTTTGTACAACCCCCTATAGTAGGCGGCTATAAAATTCTGGATTTCGAACTTTCCAAAAACTTGTTTCTTCTCTGGCTTGTGGGTCCAAGAAAAAGCATAACTAAAAAAATCTTCTTTTTCTTGTTTATACATGCCAGGCAGAAACACAAGCTCTTCAATACCATTCAAGGTGATATCTGAGGCAAATTCGATCGGAAAAGGAATTACTTCAGTCTTTGAATCTTTTGGAAATTCTGAGTAAGTGCTAAGCTCTTCAGCAAAAAGCAAAGGGGAAAAGAGAAGCGTAACACAAACAACCAGTCGAGATAGAACATCATCAAACTTTATATATTTAACCATTGAATCTCACCTTCCTTTAATTCCATACGGTAGCAAAAACACGCAACCAATTTTTACCAATTATTTTTTCTACCACTCGATCAGGAATTCCTTTTTGGCTTAACTTATAGGCAATAAGTTCCATCCGTCTCTCGGAGTTTAATTCCGGAATAAAGGGTGGACGATTTGGTGTTTCGCCGGGCGCCGAAATTCCAGCCGCAATACGACGCTCAACTTCCTTACGAATACTTTCTCGATACTCAGGACCATCATTGACCGGCACTACGCCTTGGTCACTACCTATGGCAACATGATCTTCACCGCATACTTTATAGGCATGCAGTATATGTTCTATTACCACATCGGCCTTTATTTCATGCTCGCCACCTTCCAAAAATGGCATTAAGTAGACTCCAACCAAGCCACCGGTGTCTGCAGCAGCTTTTAATTCTGTATCGTCATTATTTCTAGGGTGGTCGTAAATTGCGTTGCAGCCAGTATGAGAGATCACAACCGGTCTTTTTGATTGACGGATAGCACTGGAAACTGTCTTCTTTCCTGAATGCGAGAGGTCGATCAGAACTTTCTCCGCCTCCATTATTTCTATGGCTTTCTTGCCAAGGGAAGTTATCCCTGAATCCTCCTTAACGAGACCACCGCTGCCAAGGATAGAAGGACCATTATAGGATACCTGCATTATCTTAACGCCCATTTTGGCGAATTCTGAAATACCTGAAAGTGACTCATCAAACATTTCAGTTGATTGGAATCCCATTATGATACCGAGCTTACTCTCCTGCTTCGCTTTCAGGATATCTGATGCGGATTGAATTAAGCGCAAGTAGTTTGAATTCTGCTCGATGATGGACTTGGCTTTTTCAACCTTCTTTAAAGTCTCCGAATAGTCATCACCTGGATAGGGAACTGTCATATTCAAGGCACTAATACCCGAGCTCTTGAATATTCCCAGGGCTTCTTCAGAGATTGGCTCCCTGAGCGAGAATGCTACGCTGAGACCATCAATTACAATCGATGAACCATATGAATTCCACGTTGATTTTCCTGCATTACCCCCAGAAAAAGCATTTAATATACCCGAGTTAATAGCCAAATATGAACCAACGCCACCTGATACTAGAGATTTAATTAGTGCTCTTCTATTTATATCGCTCATAAGATCCCCACTCCAGAATTAATCAGTGCTTCGTGAAGCAATACATTCCACTTCAGCTTTGGCATCAAGTGCCAGGCCGCTCGCTGCAAAAGCACTCCTCGCTGGTTTTTTCCCACTGAAGTACTGGATGTAGACGTTGTTCGCCGCTGGCCAATCATCAATATCAGCGAGCATCAAAGTACACTTTACTACATCGTCAAAGCCCAGGTTTTTGCTCTCAAGAACTTGGCCAATATTCTTCATTGTTTGATGCATCTGAGCTTCCAGACTTTCACCTGCCAAGGTTAAAGTTGAAGGATGATTACCGATTTGCCCGGATAACCAAATGGTTCCATTCATTTCACGTGAAGAAGAGAAAGGCAACTGTGGATCGTCACCAATAAAAATAAAACGACCGTTCTTTACTACATGAGCTATCGCCTGGCTATTTTCAATATTTGTTTCGGGACTTTCTGAAAGCACAACCATGTTTGCTTTCTTTCCCTCTTCAATACTACCGACAGAACCTTCTATCCCTATCACTTTCGCAGCATTTAAAGTTGCAGCTTGAATTGCCTCGAGAGGTGTCATGCCGATTTCATCTACGAGCAGCTTTAGCTCATGATGAATCATCGGTGTAGTGTCATTTTCAAGGTCACTAAATGCATCCGTGCCAGCAGCAATGGTAATGCCGCTTTGATAGGCAAATTGTGTCATTTGTGTACTGAGCTGATCAAGCTGCCTGTATTTTTCGTTTAAGTTATTTCTTCTTTCAAATACTGTAAGCGTCGCATCTAATATTGTCCCTTTCTCTTTCATAGCATCAAAAAGATCTAAATAGCTATCTTTTTGTAGCATTTTTTCCCAAGTTGAATCATCGAATTCAGCAGTTTTCCTGCGCCACGCCTTGAAGTTATCAACTAACTGAGCTGACATATCAGAGGCATGTGAAATAGTCTCAACACCAGCATTGACAATATCCAAAGGTTTGGAGGGGCCAATATAAGCATGCGACCAGACTTTTAAACCATGTCTTTTGGCTGCATTTGCAAGCAATGGCACTGTCTCGGCCTCAACATCTGCATATATCTTGATGCCTGTTGCACCAGCGCCTATGGCCTGGAGCATTACTGAGTCCATATCTGAATTATGATCTACCGCTCTCATCCATGTTGTGTGGCCTGGTGTACGCCCTTTAGCTGAGGCAATGGTTCTCGGATCCGAGAAGAAGGATTCCCCACCAATAATGACTGAAAAGTAGATGTCTGGCGAAGCGATGGCGTCGACCTCTGCTTGACGTCTTAAGTAGGCCAAGGCTCGCGCATCACCGCCCATATCTCTCACAGAAGTGACACCACCACGAAGCAGGTATCGAAGTCGCTCAGTAGTGATTGACAATTTATCCCAGCTATCCGGATCTGTTGCATGGTGGACATGCGCATCTATCAGGCCGGGGATCACAAACTTCCCTTTTAAATCGACAACACTAGCCCCCCTCACTTTGGAGAGCTTATTCGTTGAAGAAATTCTCTTGATCTTATCGCCTTCAATAAGAATCGACTGTCTTTCATCAATTTTGAGTGATTTAACGTCCACTATATTGGCGTTAATGAGCAAGACTTGCTCTAGCTTACTTTCCTCTGCGAATACAACGCCGTTGGTAGCAATGTATAGAGCCACTAGAATAAAAATTTGTTTTATTTTCATGTACTTATCTAAAAGAAGACTGTGGGGAGTTTTAACCTAAAATCAAAATTTTGCGTCATTTGGGATGCACTTTAAATATCATTTAAGTTTATAGTGTATAAACTATTGGTTTATTATACTTATCGGTATACTCCAGTTTACGCCCACCGTAAGAAGAGAAGAAGACTAGCCATCAGGGGAGTCAATGAACAAGTTACACGCCCTTGAGGCATACTGTTTGGTATGCGAAAAACAAAACTTTGCAGCTGCTGCTCGCGAACTCGGCATTTCCGCAGCAATGGTTGGTAAGTACATCAAGCAGTTAGAAGAGGAACTGGGCTGCCTGTTGGTGATGCGCAATACACGCAAAGTATCAATAACCGAAGCGGGCGATGATTACTATAAACAAATTTCACCAATACTAAAAAAACTCCACTCCGTCGACCAGGCGATGTCAGAATATAATCAAGAGCCCAGAGGCAGGCTATCGATATCGACCAGCATAGAGCTAGGCAGTCAATATTTTTCAGGATTGATTGCCAATTACCGCAGGCTATACCCTCAGGTATTCCTGGATTTTCACCTCAGCAATGACCCACTCGATTTACTCGACAATAAAATCGATCTCGTTTTTAGAATCGCACCAGAACTACCCGACTCTAGCTATATCGTCCAATCTATCGCGAAAACTAAGCTAGCACTCTGGGCAAGTGATTATTACATTGAGAAGAATGGGCTCCCTGAAAACATGGAATCATTAAAGAAGCATCAGTTACTTTTCTTTAACCACAGCATACGAGGGGATCACTGGCTATTTCAAGACAAAGAAGAGATAAAAAAAATCAAACTCCCCTGGGCCTGGCAATCTAACAATGGGAGGCTATTGAATGAGGCAGCTGCTGAAGGACAAGGAGTAATCCAAGCGCCTTTTTACTCTGTCAAATCTTATGTCGACTCTGGCCAACTCACTGAGATTTTACCTAAATTCACAATAAAGCCACTGACTATTTTTGCGCTCTACCCTCATCGCTGCGAGCTTTCCTTGAAGGTTAAAACCTTTATCGATGTGGCTAAGAGCTATTTTGAGCAACATCATTCCGAGCAGTTCTGATTTAATGGATGTATTTAAACGCACTTTCTCAAACCTAGGCCCTGGAATTATTTGGGCCGCAAGCAGTATTGGCGTGTCTCATATCGTGCAGTCAACTCGCGCAGGAGCAGATTACGCTTTCGCTTTGATTGGTTTTATTTTCCTAGCTCATTTAGTCAAATACCCTTTTTTCAAAATCGGTCCAGAGTATGCAGCTGTCACCGGCGAGAGTTTATTGGAAGGCTATAAAAAACACAGTCGAGTGGGTTTTTATAGTTATATGGCTCTCACATTTCTAACAATGTTCTTTGTTCAAGCTGCAGTTACGATTGTCACAGCTGCTTTAGCGCTCAATTTATTTGGCGATATCCTAAATGTTTCAGAGTGGTCTGCCATCATTCTGGTCATTACCTGTGCAATATTGATTGCTGGCCAATTTAAATGGCTGAATGAAAGCTTAAAGTGGATGGTCCTCATACTGGCTATTGCCAGCTTGATCACACTCATTGCTGCAATAAGTCAATATGGACTTCTTCCCTCTAAATCCCATTTAACAGCCGATATAGCACCAGCTGTGAGCATCGCATTTGTTGTCGCCTTAGTCGGCTGGATGCCAACTTCGATTGAAGTTTCTGTTTGGCACTCTATTTGGTCGGAACGAAGGATAAAGGAAAAACCAGATAGAGGGTTTGCCAGGAAATCTCTCATATTTGACTTTAAGGTTGGCTATTTCACCAGTTTGTTATTAGCGATTGTATTTGTATGGTTAGGTGCACTAGTAATGTTTGGGAAAGATATTGAATTATCCCAATCTGCAGGCATATTTGCTGGTCAGCTAATCAATATTTATACCGAATCCCTTGGTGACTGGAGCCATTTAACAATCAGTATTATCTGTTTTGTCGCGCTTTTCTCAACCACCTTTGCAGTCTCCGATGGCTTTCCTCAAGTTTGGCGAAGTGCCTTGAGATCATCGAATAGTATCAAGATTCCAGAAAATAGAGTCTACGTATCCACCCTTATTACACTAAGCCTTATAAGCTGGTTTATTATCTCCCTATTTGCTGATCAGTTAAAAAACCTTATCGACTTTGTAACTACTTTATCTTTCGTTTGTGCTCCAATCTTTGCCTTACTCAACATTCTTGTTATGAACGGGAAATGGGTACCAAGAGAGTATCACTTAAAAGGGTGGTACTTAATTTACACTTATGCCTGCCTGTGCCTAATGATAGGTTTTAGCTTTTACTTTATTTATTGGCGCTTCTTGAGTAACTAACGATTTCTTTGCAACATCAACAGACTTGAAAAGCCTATAAATGTAAAGCTCAGGGATGAGCGCAATATATAAGGTCATCTAAGCCTTAGAGATCAATCCCTCTTCATCTTCAGCTTTCCTAGTACTTTGTTGACACAAGGTGCAGTCCGGGGAAATCAGCTTACTTCATGAATACTGCCCCTCATATTCAGGGGGGTACTTCTGAACTCTCCCGCACAGGATATATAAGTCGTTTCAGCTACAGACTCAATTTTTTACCCTGAGTTAAGCCATCTAAGCAGTTGGCATTAGATCTATCAAGGTGGTTACTTGGATTGCTTTTCTTACCTCTGTAAAACTGAGCTTCTCACATAATGAGTGGCTCATCATTAGCTAGCTCCTTTCAACATGAACAACTCTGAAA
The DNA here is from genome assembly GCF_052467705.1 of Microbulbifer mixtoriginis (SeqCode). Lineage (NCBI taxonomy): Bacteria > Pseudomonadati > Pseudomonadota > Gammaproteobacteria > Cellvibrionales > Microbulbiferaceae > Microbulbifer > Microbulbifer mixtoriginis (SeqCode). Next base: position 2,306,544 of record NZ_CP174322.1, on the reverse strand, counting down.
GGAAGGCCCATTGATCACCTCTTAATCACTGGGTACTCATAGGTAGGCTTGTACTCAACTGATGAAGCTCCAAATCATCACTTCTTCCACGCCAAAACTCTCCTAAGCGACTTCCTCTAAACGCTCCTGAAGTGCCAAACTGTCATAGGAAAAATACAAATGCACATCCCAAAATCAGGCCAGATATTTGGTTGCAAATGAAACCCTCGCCCTATTCTTTGCGGCACAGTAGGATAAGTCATCCGCCTGCAGGTGCAGAGCGGCACTAAGGAACAGAGTAATCAGAAGACGCTATGACTACACAGCAGTTCGACGACCTGAATGTCGTCTCCCAGGAAGTCCTGATCAGCCCGGAGATGCTGAAAGCAGAGCTACCCATTAGCGATGCAGCCGAAGCGACCGTCGCCAAAGGGCGCAGCGCCGTGCGTGATATCCTCGATCGTAAAGACCACCGCTTGATGGTGGTTATCGGACCTTGCTCCGTTCACGATGTGGACGCTGCAATGGATTATGCCAAGCGCCTGAAAGCGGTGGCAGATAAGGTTTCCGATACCCTGCTGATAGTAATGCGAGTCTATTTCGAAAAGCCCCGCACCACAGTTGGTTGGAAGGGCCTGATCAACGATCCCCACTTGAATGATTCCTTCAAGATTGAGGAAGGCCTTCATATCGGCCGCAAGCTACTTTTAGATGTCGCCGAACTGGGACTGCCCACCGCAACAGAAGCACTGGATCCAATCTCTCCCCAATACCTGCAAGATCTGATTTCCTGGTCAGCCATTGGCGCACGTACTACCGAATCCCAAACCCACCGGGAAATGGCCAGCGGCCTCTCCTCTGCTGTGGGCTTTAAGAATGGTACCGATGGCGGATTAGAAGTAGCGATTAATGCCTTGCAATCTGTCGCTAATCCCCACAGATTCCTCGGTATCAACAAGCGCGGTCAGGTTGCCATTATTCATACCTCCGGCAACCCTTATGGCCATGTTGTGCTTCGCGGCGGTAATGAAAAACCAAATTACGATTCGGTCAGTGTTGCCATGTGTGAACAGGAACTGCGTAGCGCCGGTATTACCCCCAATATCATGGTCGACTGCAGCCACGCCAACTCCAATAAAAATCACGAATTACAGCCCCTGGTGGTAGATAACGTGACTCACCAGATTCTTGATGGTAATCAATCAATTATTGGCATTATGGTGGAGAGTAATCTGAAAGCCGGTAATCAGAAGATTCCCGCCAATCTGAATGACCTGGAATACGGCGTCTCTGTTACCGACAAGTGTATCGATTGGGAAACTACCGAGTCCCTATTACTGGGTATGGCCGAACAATTGCGAGAGCCACTGAAGAGTAGAACCTCCTAAGTATGTGACTTTATAGGGGACTGTGCCCCCCCATTTCTCTAACTGGCAGCTATTTATTTCTAATACTGGCTGCCAGCCCCTCCCAAGCGCCCTCATGGCGAGTTTAGATATCTCCTAACCACCAAAAGCCTCAGAAAGGCTGACAATGGGACGCCGTAGGAGTACCCTCCCCTCAGTAAACAGGGTATAGGAAGCGGTTTTCCCCCGGCTTTCCAGATAGGCAGGGAACCAAACCTGTATAAATATTGATCAAGAATAAATCTTTTCGAATAGAAGCAGCTAAATGGAACTGCAGTCTAATAAAATACTTACCTATATACTGGGTGGTTTTGTTCTGATATGGCTCTTTGTGAGCCTGAGCTTTGCCCTAGATACTGGCTCTGTATTCTCCTGGATTGCCACCACCCTACTTTGCCTTCTCGCCGTAATCACTTTTTCGTTCAAGAAAGATCACTATATTGATTTTGAAACTAGGCAATACGTGTCTCAAAATCGAATTCTCTGGCACAACTGGACAGAAGAAAAGCCTCTCACGATTTTCAAAGGTATTAAAATAGTTTCCTACTCTCGCCACTCTAAAGAGAGCAGAAGTGGCCATACCAGCTATCAGGTAGTGCTTATTTTCAAATACGCGACTTTTAATGAGGGCATTACGGCAAGGTCCTACCAGCAATTAAAAGAAGCTCAACGCTATGCTTATGAGTTAGAACAACGGACAGGCCTAGCACTGCTTGACTAAGATCATTAGACAAATACCATAATTCCTAAAGGCTCTGCGAAAAACCTCACATTTAAACAGCCTGATTTTCCCCCAGCAATTGGGGAGCCCTCAGCAGAAACTCTAAACTACCTACATTTATATACTCTTTTCAGTATCTGGCACTTTCAAAGCCAACCCACAACCATTAAGAGGTACCCACTATGGAATCCGTAGAATGGGATATGTCCTCGACAACCATTGTTCGTAAGCTTAATGATGACGCTGAGCAAGATACATTTCCCCCACCTCACCTGGACAAAGTGAAACAGGGGGAGCTTTTAAGATTTCATGCCCATATCAATGTGGAACAAATGCCCCAAGGACATCACCTAAAGAAGGCAACTATTTTCTCGAATGTGCCTAATGGAGGAACTTGGGAGCTGATATGTGATGAAGGAACTGCGGTTGGAGGCCGGGGTAGCGCTCCATCACCCATCATGTACTTTTCTGCAGGGTTGGCACTCTGCATGATGTCTCATGTAGAGATGCTGGCACAACTCTCTAATATTCAACTTAAGCAGGTAAGGCTTGAACAAAAGACCGAATTTTCAACCACTCTTAACTTTGGTGGAATTCAACCCGAAAAGGTATTTGGCCAGGGTGACCGGGTGGAGATTCACTTGATTATAGAAAGTGATGAGACCGAGGAAAAACTCGTGGAGTTTGCCCACTGCTGCCGGCAAGCCTGTATGTCGCTACAAACGGTAGCCAAAGCCACACCTGTCACAACCTCTCTTTATCTCAACGACAAACCTATACCTTTTACATAAACCCAGCTGGCTTGGTGATACTCAGGGTGAAGCGCTAGCAGACAGATTGTGAAACCAAAAGCTTTCGAATTTAGACCTTTGCTCCCCATATGCCGCCTCCCTATAGATTAATTTGCTCAATTTTTGTAGAAAAGTGAAAATGTCTTTATAAATCGCATTAAAATTATCTTTCTCACAGCAGATAGGAGCCCTAAAACACACATTGGGACTTACATTTGACTAAAGTAAAATTCTGCTAGGTTGCGCGAGGGAGGTCGCAGAATGCATTTTTTATTTTTGGTACTATTGTTATTATCCATTGCCAATTTCAGCACTGCTCAAGAGCGACTCGCACAACTTCCAGCTGACGCCCAGCCACTACAAATTCTCGGAAAAACTTACTACCAAAGTGGCAATAACTTCTATGCATTTAGTGAAAAGGGACGTTACTTCTATCCGGTAGATCCTCCTACCGCTATTCGCCAATATGAACGCCCAAGAAACCTATCTTTTCGTTCTACTCGTCCGGAGCCAGGGCCGCGGCTGACTCGAGGACAAATTGCAGGCTGTATGAATATGGCAGCAGACAAGGCTAATGCCAATCCTGCTAAGGGCGGCAAAGTCTATATACGCGAATACAATATGTGTTTAGAAAACACCCGTAGACTATTACCAAACCCATAGCAAATAAGGAGCTTAATTCAGAAAACTTTTTAAACCCTTACATCTTTTGCGTGCGACCAATAGCTAGACTGAGTGACTTTTCATCTGCGCTCAACAATACGCTTTGATACACTATGATAAAAGATTAAGAACTAGCAAAACCAGCCAAATACAAAGCAACAATCCCACCAAGTCAACCGATGTAGCAATAAAACCTAGTAAATACCCTATCCAGCCACTAGCCAACCCAGCTCTGCATGGCAAACATCACTCCCTGGAGACATCCGCACCTCCAGCAAAGTAGGCCCCAATAGTGACCTTATATGGGTTAAACACAACAGGTATCATTAATAATCACAGAATTCACCCCCCCACAGCCACGCAACTGAAAATAAAAAAATACATTCATCTCATGGCGAAGCCCTTTTCAGCGCTAGACGACCAAAAGACAGTCAACTTCATATCCCCCCAACTGATAACTCTTTTACCTGCCCTGTTGTTACCTTTGCCATGGAGTAGAATTTAAATTCCCTAAAAACATCATCAATTAGAGCAATTTTTGCACCCCAAGAATATATCAGAAAACTTTACTATTGGTTTATTTTCCTTTATTTCGTTGTAGTCTTTAAAACTAGTGGTGAAGCAACCGAAACTTCCAATAGAGCGCATTGGGACACAACACACATTTGAGTAGACTTGTTGCCAAGTTGGGAGAAGGAGAAAACGTTATGCGCTATTTATTTTCAATGATCTTACTGTTCTCTCTTGCGGGGTACGGTGTAGCCCAAGAGCGTCTCGCTCAGCTACCTGCCGGCTCTTCACCAGTACAAATACTCGGCAAGACTTACTATCAAAGCGGAAATACCTTTTATGCCTTTAATGAACAAGGCCGTTATTTTTACCCAGTAAATCCGCCCACTGCTATCCGTCAATATGAGCAGCCCAGAAATATGTATTGGCGCGGTTCTCAGCCCCGTTACTACTGGCGCGGTTCTCAGCCTCGTTATTACTGGCGCGGTTCTCGACCTAACTACTATTGGCGTGCGCCTACGCCTCGCTACTACGGTCTGACTCAAGACCAAGTAAGAGGCTGCATGAATTTCGCGGCAGACAAGGCGAACCGTAACCATGCGAATGGTGGTAAGATCTACATCCGCGAATACAATCAGTGCATCAGCAACTACCGCTAACAGGATTAGTAACTGATGACCTATCAATAGAGTTTGCGAAGCAAACTAAAGGGGCCGCAAGGCCCCTTTCTTGTTGATTGAACCTTTCTGAAACCTTTGTCGAACAATATCAAAACAATACACAATCGGAAGACTGGTCGAATAGCCGTGTAAAAGGAAAATTTCTAGCAGCCTCAATAGGGCATTTTTCCTTCTCTACACTATGCTTGCCCTGCCTAACAACACAAATGTCGCCATCCACAATCTTGGAGAGCACTATGTCCGCCAACCATAAAGCAACTTCTAAAAAGTTACTTGAGCTCTGGGGGGACAATACCCCACATGAAGCCTCAGATTATTTATCTGCCAATTACAAAAATCACCAAATGCCAGATGCCTCTGGAGGTACCTCAACAGAAACGCTGGAAGAGTGGCAAGACTTAGTGAAGGAGTTTCACAATAGCTTCTCCGACGTAAAAATGGAGATTTTACTGCAAGTTGCAGAGGGTGATTATGTATGTACCCGTTGGCGCGTAACGGCCACTCACACAGGTAAATTCATGCAGTATGAGGCCACCAATAAAACCAGCAGCTGGACAGGCACCCATACTGATCGCTACGAAGGTGGAAAGATGGTAGAAAGCTGGGTGGATTGGGATAAATACTCTTTCCTTGAGGAGCTGGGGCTGATCCAGTAAACCCCAGGAGCTAAAAACCCCGGATCTGGCAAATGTGAATTCGGGGGATTTAGTTAGATACGGATCTCATCGAATTACTATCAACAATAAACTGCCATGACAAAAGTTCTTGTTACTGGATTTGAACCCTTTGGCCATACACCAATCAACCCGGCCGAATCCGTGATGCGTGTACTGGATGGCACCCGTATTGGCAGCGCTGAAGTCTGCGGTCTACTTGTACCAAACAATTTTTTCGAATGTATCGAGATCGTCACGAGGGCTATTAACGAACTTCGCCCACAAATAGTGATGATGCTCGGTGAATATGCCGGCCGTGCAGTTATCACTGTAGAGAGAATCGCACAAAACTATAATGACTCAACACGCTACCGCCTTAAAGATAACCGCGGGGTGGAGATGCAGGATGAGCCCACCATACCCAATGGCCCAGTGGCCTATCGCAGTAATCTACCGCTTCGCGCCATGGTAAAAGCCATGCGCAATGCCGGCGCTCCCGCAGATATTTCCGACACTGCCGCCACCTTCTGCTGTAACCACCTGATGTACGGGGTACTTCACTATATTATTACCAATCAGCTGGATATTCGCGCAGGCTGGATACACCTTCCTCAATTACCTCAAGTAGCCGCGCTGGCAGAAAACATCGGCACCCCCAGTATGTCGAGAGAGACAGCGGCTCTCGGAGTACATGCCGGAATTGAAGCTGCACTGGGGCACACTGAGGATATTGATGAACCTATTCTCTCCAAGCCCCAAATTTAGCCCAGTTTCAGTGTTGAATATTTACACTGCTTGATGCCCTGAGAGATGTCTTTCTAATGAAAAGCAAACCTGCTCCGATAGGCTCACAATCAATAATTCTTCACTTAACTCATGGGTGGCATATCCTTCTCCACTAGCTTTTAACAGTCCGTCGCTAACCGATAGCAGTATCGCCCTGGGCACTGATTAATACGAACGCAATTCTGCAGGGTTTATCTCCCCGATTGACCCAGTTATGAACGGTAGCTCGCTGAATTAAAGCATCACCTTCCGATAAGTGGATTACCGTATCCTCCCCCATCTCCATGTCGATCTCTCCAGAGAGTACAATTGCATAATCCACGCTATCTGTACGATGTATACGAGGAGTTACCCCAGGACCAAACTCCACCACCTTGAAGATTGAGCCACCAGGTATCACAGTGCCAACCTCACGTGCGCCCTTATCACTATTCTCCGAGTCAATCTCTACGGGCAGCTCAACTGTCGTCCAGAATTGTTGCTGTTCCATATGCGAGCGCCAGCTAGATATATGTTCACCGCTGTCATCTAGAACCACAATAGGTCTACCAGAATTATCATGCCCTGTTACTACACGCCTTAAATTTAGCCCCATACCCTTCTCCACTCAGATTTCAGATCAACTTAATCAACAACGGATGCCCCCTGAAATTTTATAGGTTCAAGTAGACAAGCAAATAATGAACATCACTGTCATATATTGTTACAGTCCAACCCAATAAGTAATAGCTCCCCTATAACAAAGCTATAACTTTTAATATCAAGCATTCAATTACCATACATAATGAGATTCTAGAGAAACTAAAGACACTCCAAAATTCTGATAGCAGATACATCTTCATTTATTGAGATATTTTACTTACAAGCTAAAAAGATCCCCTCACTTCCCCTAAAGTCATGATTAATTGGACGGCATGAGTAAGCAAACGGAACTTCCTTATCAACATCGATGGTGGGTACTAGGCGGCCTTGGACTTGGCCTAATGATCATCAATATTGATGTCACCGTGATCAACCTTGCGATCCCTACTATAGGAGAAAATTTTTCCGCAAAAATATATCAGCTGCAGTGGGTTAACAATATTTATCTTATTGCCATGGGCGGGCTAATCATTACTACGGGTAAGTTTGGAGATCGATTTGGTCATAAAAACACCCTCATGCTGGGCATAACCATTTTTCTTCTAGGATCAGTAATTGCCAGTGCAGCACCCAACCTTGAGACCATAATCGCCGGCAGGTTTATACAAGGATCTGGCATGGCAGCCTCTTTCGGCATGATTTTTGTTCTAGCGGAAAGCCACTTTCAAAAGTCTGAACAAGGCCTAGCCGTTGGCCTACTGGTGATCTTTACCGCTACAGCTCAGTCAATAGGCCCGATTCTAGGCGGCTTTATTGTCACCCACCTGGGTTGGAGATGGGCCTTTTTAATTAATATTCCTGTATGCTTGCTATGTCTCACCATCTTGCAAATTTTCGCAAAAAGAGATACTCAAAACAAAAAAATATATATTCATTACAAATCAGGATTTCTTATTCTAGCTGCCTACCTCCTAATATTACTTTCACTTAACCTTGAACCTCACAAAGGAATAGCCAGCTTTCAGTTTATTCTACCTCTTGCATCCTCTTTAGTTATCTTAGTTTTTGTTTTCCTTTGGCAGAGAACCCTATCCCAACCATTGATAAACCTGAACCTACTCCAAAACAAACTTTTCCAAGGATTACTTATAACTCGCGCATGCTTTCAAATGATATTTGGCTCTTTCCTATTTATTTTACCTTTATACCTAGAGAATATACTTGGCTATGAAGCTGCCAAGGTTGGCCTCATCATTCTCACAATGACAATATTCTTATGTTTTTCCTCAATTGCAGCTGGAATATTCAATAATAAATTCAACCCCATCCCCTCCATCGTCTTTGCCCAATTTACCTGCCTAACAGCTGCTCTATCACTAATACTGATGCCAGATAAACTGTCCTGGCATTACCTCATATTCGGCATGGTTTTTATGGGCATTACTGCTGGAATAATGTACTCCTCAACCAATCTTGCAGCAGTTCAAAGTGCCCCAAAAAATGAAAAGGGAGCAGCTTATGGGCTGTTCATCTCTAACACCTACCTCTGGTATGCTGCAGGAATATCATTCACAGGAATAATAGTAAGCACTGTCAGTGTCCGAACTTTCACAAAGCTCTCAAAAGAAACTCTCTCCAATGAGCACCAAGTTAATATGCTGGATGTTCTCCCCTTTATAACTGGAGCTCAACCTCTTAAAAAAATAACAAGAGTTTTCCCAGATTCTTCGCTACATTCTCAAGTTTTGGAGTGGGGACAAGCATCATTTCACTCTGGATTTCATGCGTTAATGATCGCTTTTCTCTGCTTATCTCTCACTGGGTTACTGGCTAGTTTACTTTTCAGAAATACCACTCAGTTTCTTAGCAAAGATGGGGCATTATAAGTAGTCATCAGTTACAAATAGTACTCAGTGCCAAATAATTACTACTTTGTAGGAGTACAATAGCCCCATACACTCACACCCCTTAATCCTCTATAATTCTCTGCTATGCCAGAGTTACCAATTTATTCCGCCCTACCAGAGTTATTCAAAGCACTGGAAATACACAACAATGTGGTACTGCAAGCTCCTCCTGGCGCAGGCAAGACTACCGTTGTTCCCTTGGCCCTGCTCGAAACCGATTGGTTGGGGCAACGCAATATCATTATGTTGGAGCCTCGTCGCCTGGCTGCGCGCACGGCTGCGGCACGTATGGCTGCCCATCTCGGAGAGAAGCTAGGCGAGACTGTGGGTTACCAGGTACGCGGGGAACGGCGGCGAAGTGCGAAAACCCGTATCCTGGTTGTTACCGAAGGTATTCTTACCCGGCTGCTGCAGTCTGATCCGGAACTGTCAGAAACCTCGCTGGTTATTTTTGATGAGTTTCACGAGCGCAGTCTTCAAGCCGACTTATCCCTGGCACTGTGCCTGCAATCCCAGGAATATCTGCGCGAAGACCTGAAACTATTGGTAATGTCTGCAACCCTGGAAACCGAGGCGGTAGCCAGGGTGCTCGGCGGTGCGCCAGTGGTCAGTAGTGAGGGGCGCAGCTTCCCCGTACATATCGATTACCTTGGCCAGCGGGAGGAGCCCGATGATCACCGCTCTATGCCCACGCTCATGAGTCGCAAGATTCTCGAAGCACTTCGCAAAGAGTCAGGCAGTGTACTCGCATTTCTTCCGGGAGTTTCCGAGATTCGCAAGGTGGAGGAGTTACTGCGCGAACAACTCGCCTCTGCGGATGATCTCAAACCAGATAGCATTATTCTCACCCCACTTTATGGAGACTTGACCCGCGAACAGCAGGATCAGGCCATCGCTCCGGCCGCTCCTGATCAACGCAAAGTGGTGCTAGCAACCAATGTGGCAGAAACCAGCCTGACGATTGAGGGAATCCGCATAGTTGTTGATTCCGGCTTAATGCGAGAGTCTCGCTTCGATCCTAACAGCGGTATGAATCGGCTGGAGACCTGCCGAATCTCACAAGCCTCTGCCACCCAGCGCAGCGGCCGCGCCGGGCGCCTCAGCGAAGGGTTCTGCCTGCGACTGTGGAGCGAGGGCCGCCAACGCAGCCTCAGCAGTAAAAACACCCCCGAAATAATACGCAGCGATTTGGCCCCCCTGGCGCTGGAATTAGCCCAGTGGGGAGTCAGTGATCCCACCGACCTGAGCTGGCTGGACCTTCCCCCCACAGGTCCTCTAGCCCAAGCCCAGGCACTATTAAAGCAACTGGGCGCACTAGACCAAGACTTGCGCATCACTCCACACGGCAGCGCCATGCTCACCCTGGGTTGCCATCCACGCCTCGCCCATATGATGCTTCGCAGCCTCGACTGGCATCTATCACAACAGGCCTGCCTACTCGCGGCGCTACTGTCAGAGAGGGATATCTTCCGGGGAGAAGCACGCTGGGATAGAGACATCAGCAAACGTATCGAAGCACTACAGGCCCATTCTAAGGGGCAAAATATCGACCGCGGTGCGGTGCAACGTATTCGCCAGCAGGCCAACACTTGGCAGGGGCAATTAAAGGATTTCAAGCCGCAAGAACCTCGTAACAGCGATAGTATTGACCAGGCCGATAGAGTCGGGGTGCTATTGGGGCTCGCCTATCCGGATAGAATTGCCAAAAGCCGCCAAGATAGTGCACGCCGCTACCTGCTTTGCAGCGGCCGAGGCGCACATTTCTCGCACGAAGACGCCCTGGCTCTCAGCGACTTCCTTGTGATTGCCGAATTGGATGGACTGGGGCGCGATGCGAGAATACAGCTAGCCGCTCCAATTTCAAAAAACGCCTTACAGCGCTGTTTTGCCGACCAAATCGAGCAAAATACCACTATTCGCTGGGATGATACCGCCGGGCGTGCCGAAGCGCTGGAGCAGGTCACACTGGGCAAACTGGTGCTGCAGCAGCAAGTCGTCAGAGATGTTCCATCAGAGTTATTGAGCCGGGCACTACTCGATGCCATTCGCCAAAAAGGGCTTTCTCTACTGCCTTGGAGTAAAGAAGCCCTACAATTTCGCGCGCGGGTGGCGTTTTTGCGAAAGGAGGAAAGTGGCAAGTCACCACTGGAAAGCACTCCGCTGCCCGACTGGAGTGATGATACGCTGTTGCAGGACCTTGAGCGCTGGCTATTACCGCATCTACATGGCTTCCATAAGTTTGAGCAGCTCAAGCAGCTGGACCTGCTCAATATTCTGCGCGCACAACTCGACTGGGCCCATAATCAGCAGGTTGATGAGCTGGCTCCCAGCCACTACACCGTACCTAGCGGCTCACGCATTGCTATCAATTACGAAGCATCTCCACCAATCCTGGCTGTGCGCTTACAGGAACTCTTCGGCCTGGCACAAACCCCCGCAGTTTTGCGTGGGGGATACCCGCTAATGATTCACCTGCTCTCCCCTGCTCGTCGCCCGGTACAGATCACTCGCGATCTGGCTAATTTTTGGGCAAACACCTACGAAGAGGTCAAAAAGGAGTTGCGTATCAAATATCAGAAGCACTACTGGCCAGATGACCCCCGTACCGCGGTCGCCACCAACAAGACTAAAAAGAGAATGGATAACCCCAGGGGCTCCTAAGAGCCCCAAATCAAGTTTTTCAGCCCTATTAAGTCCGCATTCAGCAATCCCCCACTAGATTGCAGCAATTTAAGTTGGCGTTTGCCAATGGGGAACAATATCTGTACTTTTCTGCCAATAGATTACTAACAGACAAAACATCTAAGCTTAACTATTACACCTAGTTGGAGAACGACCTTGCATAGGAAGCTAGCGCTATTTTTCAGCCCACTACTCTTTCTTGGCTGTAGTGATGATTTACCCGACATCATTATTCCCGTAAATATCGATTACGATGAAGAAATGCGCCTGTTTGTGGAAGATATCAGCAAGTATGCAAAGGGCCTTGAGCGAGACTTTATTATCGTTCCGCAAAACGGTATTGAGCTGATCACCACCAATACCAGGACCAATGGCCCGGTAGATGACGCCTATGTAAACTCTACCGATGGTATCGCCCAGGAGGCGGTCTTCTTTGGGCAGAACGGTAATGTAGACCAACCCACCAGCGAAACTGAAAGCAAGCGCCTGCAGGACTATCTCAACCTGGCCAAAGAGAAAGGCCGTGAAATCCTGGTGACCGATTTTGCCAATAGCGAACGCAATATTGACGAGTCTTACGAGAAGAACGAAAACGCCGGCTACGTCTCCTTCGCTGCCGACGATACGCTTCTGGACGATATTCCTTCCTACCCGGAAAAACCTTTCAATGTGAACAATGACGACATTGATAAGCTGGAAGATATCAAAAATTTCCTTAATATCACCAATACTACAGGCTTCTCCACACCCCAGGAATTCGTGGACAGGTTATCCGAAACCGACTACGACCTGCTGATCATCGACTTATTCTTTAAGGATAACCAGCCCTATACCGAAGAGCAGATCAAGCAATTAAAAAAGAAGAACAATGGCGGAGATCGCCTGCTGATGGCCTATGTCAATATTGGCATGGCCCAGAGTAACCGCTACTACTGGCAAAACTCTTGGTCCACCAATCCGCCGGCCTGGCTACTGGACGAAGTCCCCAATGAATCGGGCAACTATTACGTGGAGTACTGGAAAGCCGGCTGGCAGGACATTATCTATGGCAACAACAGCTCCTATATCTTCAAGATCGTAGATGCAGGCTTCGATGGTGCTTATATGGATGGCATCGACGTTTTTGAGTATTTCGATTCCCTCGAAACCGAGGAATAAGCGTAAACCTCACTTTCATGGCGCCTAAATCTCCACCCATCGCCAACTGGACGGGTGGAAATTGGGAATCAGGCCGGCTGGGAGTCCTTGTACTGAGTCACATACTGGGACAAGCGGCCGGACATCTCTTCCGCCAGTTTCTGCAGGGCGTTGAGGGGACGTATCATCACCTCAAACTCTACAATCTTGCCATTCTCATCAAAGCGAATGATATCCAGCCCTTTAAGGCTCTTGTCACCGATGCTGGCCTTAAACTCCAAAGCCAAATCGCGGCCTGACTCGGTGGTGAAGCTGCGTTCGTATTCAAAGCTTTCAAATACCTGCATCACTGTATTGAGGATCAGGCAGACCGCCGCAGAGCTGTGGTAAGGCTTAAAGAACGCCGGTGAGCGGAATACCGCATCCTCCGCAACGATAGTGGGCAGGCGACTGAGGTCCCGCTCCGCAACCATCTCGTGCCACAGGGCGATTGACTCCGCTATTGGGTTATTGGTATTGCTCATCGAGCATCTCCTGTTCAAGCATGTGTTTTTGTAAAAACTCCCGGCCATCGGTACGGCCGAGCTCGTAAGTCTTTTGTGCCAACTCAGGGTTGGTGTAGTCCCAAACGCTGAGATAAGGCGGCCGCGAGGGCTGCACATAGGTCCAAAGTTGCTCTCCGCGGCGCCTGGTAAAGCGGTTTGGGTAACGGGGGTAGCAGCGGCTGAGCAGAATCAACACCCGTCCCGCCTCACTATCCAGCCCAGCCACGGGGATATTGTCCACGACTCCACCATCGAGCACGGGATCTCCTGCACGACGCAAACGCGGTGTAAAAGGCGGCGTACAGGATGAGCAAAGAATGAGCTCCACCAACTCTTCCACACTCTGGCAATCCTGTGCGCGGTAAAAGTTCTGCTTGAAACCCAGGCCTAGAGCTATTTTTGGATGAAGACTGCGCAATAAGTGCTTATCGGTATAATAGGCCAAAGCCCCCACCCCAAACGCCAACCCAGCAGGCAAAAGGCGCGGCGGGTGTACAACACCAATCTGCAGATCTGCGGCCGCACTCAGTGGCTCAAGGCCATCGCGAAATAACTCCAGCATGGCATTGCGGTAAATACCGTACTGGGGAAACACCCGCTCTTTCTTTAGCACGTTGCCCCAATAAGCGTTCTTGCGGTTGGCGGCAAAAGCCGACCAGAAGTGCTCCCTACCCGCCTCAATACGCCCCATCAAGATCAGGCTTGCCATCAGCCCCCCAGCAGAAACTGCGGTTACCCGCCTTGGAGAAAGCCCGATTTCTGTGGCAACAGACTCCCAAAAGCCAATCTGCCAGGTACAGCGACCGCCGCCACCTGCAAATACAACCTGATCAAACATGCATCCTTTCCTGTTCAATGGACAAACTGCCCTTGTAAAGCCTAAAGCCGCTCTCCACTTAGGGCACCGCCGCACAAAGCTTATATGCAACTAATTGCATAAGCTAATGGATTCAGCAGGCTAGTGCAACCAGAGGCCTCAGCACTGCCATCCCTGGCATTTCCACCAAGAAAGCAGCCCCCTTTACTCCCACGCGGAGCCACCCAACTTTTAAAATTAATCAGCAAAATTAACTTAAAGCGCGATTAGGTCATCACTAAGGGGTGAGCCCTCTCTAAGCCTTCTCAATACGGCCTTACCATCAGCTCGACCTATCTCCAAAGTCCTGTTAACCGCTTCCGGGTTAGTGAAATCCCACACTTTAATCGGCAACGTTTTGGAGGGCTGCACATAGGTCCATAGCTGTTCACCTTGACGCTGGGTGAAACAGTCAGGGAAATCACGGAAGCGACTGGTTAGCAGAATTAACACCCTGCCTTCTTTGCTATCCAATCCGCCAACCGGCACATTGTCCACGATTCCGCCATCCAGAATTTCCCTGCCATTCAGATGGAGCCTTGGAGTAAATGGGGGGGTGCAAGAGGAACTCAGAATTAGATGTTCCAGTTCATCCATATTCTTACAATCTTGAGCGCGGTAAAAATTCTGGCGGAAGCCAAGTTTAGTAGCTGCCGTGGAGTGCAGATTGCGGGTAAATCCCTTGTCGGCATAATAAATAACTGCACCAAAAGTTAGCGCCAAAGGGCCGTACATCCAGGCGGGCGGGTGGCTAACCGCCAGACGCAGCTCAGCCACACTCTGCAGGGCCTGAGGCCCGTTTTCGAACAGCTGCCGAATCCCATCGCGGCAGATAGCGTATTGAGGAAAAACCGCCTCCTGCCTAAATAAATTACCCCAATAGATATTTTTGCGATTGGTACTAAAAACTGAGCGAACATAGTCCACCGCCTCCGGGCCCCTGTCGATCAGCAGTAAGCCCGCCACAAGACCACCCGCCGACACAGCACTCACCACTCTGGGGGATAGATTGATTTCACCAGATACAGATTCCCAAAAACCAATCTGCCAGATACAACGGCCGCCACCGCCGGCAAAAACTACCTGATCAAACATTGAAAAGCTCCCTATTACCACTGTACCGCTCTTCCTGAGCCGGCACTTACCGAACTTCCCCCGCTGAATAAATCTAATCTGTAGCAATCATCTCTTGGCAACTGTTTATGACGGTTAAAATACCGGGTTACTTTTTCTGCGACCCCGTATAAAAACCCCGCTCAGCCAACATGTTCTGCATAAATATACGTCCATCGCGGCGCCCTATTTCATAAGCATTGATCAAGCCTTCAGGGTTGGTGAAATCCCAAACACTAATGGGGGGCGACTGTGATGGCTGCACATAAGTCCACAATTGCCTGCCTTGAGACTGGGTAAACCAATCGGGAAAGCCCCGATAGCGACGGGTCAGTAAAATAAGGACTCGCCCTTCACCAGGGTCAATGCCCTCAACCGGTACATTGTCCACTACCCCGCCATCCAAAACTTTTTTCCCCGCCAAGCTCAGCCTTGGCGTAAATGGTGGTGTGCACGATGAACTCAGGATCAGCTGCGTAAATTCTCCGATATCAGTACATTCTTGAGCGCAGAAAAAATCCTGTTTGTAACCCAACCGCCGCGCCGCTTTTGGATGCATTTTGCGGTGCAAATATTTGTTGGAATAATAAATTGCCCCTCCAACAGCCAATGCCACTGATGCTGGCAGCCAATTGGGTGGCCGGGAAACAGCAACCCTGAGTTCCGCGGCGGATTTCAAGTCTTTAAAGCGGTCGCTAAATAGCTCTTGGATACCTTCCCTATAGATTTCATAATGGGGAAACACTGGCGCCTTACCCAAAAGGTTTCTCCAATACACATTGCGAGGATTCGCATTGAATACCGATGAGAAGTAATCCACCGAAGCAGTTGCTCTACCAATCAATATCAAACCTGCAATCATGGCCCCCGCAGAAACCCCTGTGAGCACTCTCGGTTTGAGCTTTATCTGGTCGGCAATCACTTCCCAAAACCCAATTTGCCAAGTACAGCGGCCACCCCCACCGGCAAATACCACCTGATCAAACACCCTTTAATTGCTCCACCTAGCAATAACCCAATTCTTCACTTGGCGCTCCCCTCGGGAGAATATGCCGCCAGGAATGCCTCTCCATCGGCATAACCCGCATCAAAGGCCTGCCACACACTCTGTGGATTGGAAAAATCCCAGACGCTCACCGGCAAGGGCCGGCTCGGCTGCACATAGGTCCAGAGTTGCTCACCCTTTTGGCAACTGAAATGATTTGGGTACTGGGGGTAATTGCGGGTTAACAGAATCAGTACCTGACTAGGCCCCGGCTTGAGCCCGCCTACCGGCACGCTATCTACGATACCGCCATCCAGAACCTCTCTACCCCCGTCCTGTTGTCTGGGCGTAAAAGGTGGCGTGCAAGAGGAAGAGAGGATCAGTTTTTGCAGGTCTCCCACATTGTTACAGCCTCTTACCGAGTAAAAAGACTGTCGATAACCAAGGCGCTTGGCGGTGTTTGGGTGCAGAGAACGAGTGAGAAAGGTATCGGAGTAATCAATACCAACTCCGATAATTAGTGCTAAAGAGCCATTTAACCAGCCCGGCGAATGGCTAACTGCTATTCGCATTTCCGCAGCCTCTCGCAGGCGTTCAAAACCACCCTCAAACAGTCGGTTCATGCCATTACGGTAGATGTGGTGATGGGGAAATAGCGGGTCTTTACGAAAGAGATTGCCCCAGTGAACATTACTGGGATTTTCCTCGAAGGCCTCGGCAAAATACTCTACTGCATCCAAGGACTTGCCCATCAATATCAGGCTGGAAACCAGAGCGCCGGCTGAGACGGCACTCACCACCTTGGGTCTAAGTTGAATCCTGTCTGCAACAGACTGCCAAAACCCAATCTGCCAGGTACAGCGCACTCCTCCACCGGCGAATACCACCTGATCGAACATAGAACTCTATCCCGGCCTGCCCGCTATAGCCACTGAAGTCAGAGCGCCCACAAGGCGCCATACACCCCTTTTGAGCGTGGATACCACCCCAGCTACAAATCCAAGAGGTCTTTAAAATATATACGGGGCAGGCAAAGTCCGGGGCGGCCCAGGCGCCTTCAGAAGTTAATAAGGAGTGCAGCGACAGGTAAGAAGGGAGGCAAAATCATAAGAAAGGAACTAACCAGTTCAGATAAGCAAGAAAAAAGGCGAAGTATTACTTCGCCTTTTAATTCTCTCTGGGAAGAGCATACGGGCCCAACTATTAGTAATAAGCCTGAGACTTATCAGTGTGATCGGTAATATCTTTAACACCGGCCAGTTCGGGGATTTTCTCTTTTAGAGTTTTCTCAACACCTTCTTTCAAGGTCATATCCACCATGCCACAACCCTGGCAGCCGCCGCCAAACTTCAACACGGCAAATTTATCCTCTGTGACCTCCACCAGGCTCACCTGCCCCCCGTGAGCCGCCAGCCCGGGGTTTACCTCATTGAAGAGTACATAGTTAATACGGTCTTCTATTGGGCTGTCATCGGTGATCTTCGGCATTCGCGAGTTGGGCGCGCGAATGGTGAGCTGGCCACCCATTTTATCGGAGGAGTAGTCAACCCTGGCATCGTCCAGGTAAGGCACACTGCGGCCTTCAAAGTAGGCCTTGAGGCCGTTCATCTCCATCACCACATCTTCTGCCTCCTCCTCGCCGGGGCGACAGTAGGCAATGCAAGTTTCGGCACTGGGAGTACCTGGATTGGAGACAAACATACGAATCGCGATTCCCTCGCAGTCCTGCTTGGCCAGCAGTTCCTTCAGGTACTCCTGCGCGGATTCAGTGATGGTGACATTCAGTTCTGACATAAGCCTTCTCAAATAACCGAGCTTCTTTGTCGGGTATTTTACTCTCAGAAACGCCCAAGTGAAACCGGTGTGTTTTTCGGGAGGGTGACAGCTCCGGACACCCCCCAAAAAAATGGCTCAAACGGGGATCATTCCCATCAGGGTTTGTGCCACATCCTCCGAAGAAGCGGGGTTCTGACCAGTGACCAGCTTGCCATCCACGACCACATAGGGTGCCCAATCGTCTTCGCTGGAGTAGTTACCTCCGCGATCCTTAAGCATATCCTCCACCAAAAAGGGCACAACATCCACCAATCCCACCGCCTCCTCCTCGGAGTTACTAAAGCCGGTGACACTCTTGCCGGAAACCAAGGGATGGCCGCCTTTGCGCCGGGTATGGCGAAAAATGGCCGGTGCATGACACACTGCACCTACCGGCTTATCAGCCCCATAGAACGCTTCAATCAGGGAAATGGAATCCTTATCCTCTGCCAGATCCCAAAGGGGGCCGTGACCACCGGGATAAAAAACAGCATCGAAATCCGCCTCCTGCACATTGGCAAGCTTGCCCGTATTGGCAAGCGCTTGCTGGGCTGCCGGATCCTGGCGGAAACGCAGGGTGGCATCGGTCTGGAAATCTGGTTCATCACTTTTGGGGTCTAGCGGTGGTTGCCCGCCCTTGGGGGAAACCAGTGTGACTTGCGCCCCGGCATCTTTGAAGACGTAGTAAGGCGCGGCAAATTCCTCCAGCCAAAAACCAGTCTTCTTACCGGTATTGCCCAGCTTATCGTGTGAAGTCAAAACCATTAAAATTTTCATCGGCGACCTCCCTGGTGCCTGTTATTGATTCAGTTCTGCAATTAATCGTCGGTACCCAAGCGCACCACGACTTTGCCAAAATTCTCCCCCTGTAATAACCCCATCAGGGCGCGGGGCGCTTTTTCCAACCCCTCAACCAGATCCTCACGGTATTTGATGCGACCCTCGCCAACCCAGTGACTCAAACCAATAATAAAATCGCCGAAGCGCTCATATTGATCAAAAATAATAAATCCTTGGATTTTAAGGCGCTTGGTAAGGATTTCACGCATCAACAAGCTCAGGCGATCCGGACCCTCAGGCAATGACGTAGCGTTGTAGTGAGCAACCAGCCCACACACGGGAACCCGGGCAAAGTCATTGAGAAGCGGTAAAACCGCATCAAATACATCTCCGCCCACATTTTCGAAATACACATCCACACCGTCTGGACAGGCCTCCTCCAACTGCTCGGGAAACTCCTCTGCTCGGTGGTTGAGACAGATATCAAAGCCCAACTCCTCTACCGCGTAGCGGCATTTTTCTGCTCCACCGGCAATACCAACTACCCGGCATCCCTGAATTTTACCAATCTGCCCTACAGTGGAGCCCACAGGGCCAGTAGCTGCAGCGACAACCAGAGTATCCCCTGCTTTTGGCTGGCCAATTTCCAGCAGCCCGTAATAGGCGGTAATACCCGGCATACCCAAAACACCGAGTGCATAGGAGGGATGGCTGGGATTTTTACCAAGATTCACCAACCCTTCACCATCTGAGATTGCATAATCTTGCCATCCGCAATAACCCAGTACCCAGTCTCCCTCTTCGAAATCATCCAGGTGTGACACAAGCACCCGGCTTACTGTGCCACCCACCATAACGCCCCCCAGGGGTACCGGCTCTGCGTACGATTTGGCATCACTCATACGGCCGCGCATATAGGGGTCCAGGGAAAGAAAAACCGTTCGTAACAACACCTCACCCCGAGCAGGTTCGGGCACCCCCAACTCCTCAATACTAAAATTGTCTTCGCTCGGTGCCCCTTCGGGCCGGGAAGCCAATACAACCCGGCGGTTCTTATCCATTGATTGCACGATGTATCTCCTTCACTGAGCCAGACTTTCGCTTGGTACAACCTTTTGTACCATTGGCGAGCCAGGCCCTCTCCTGAGTTTTTATGTCTGCTGAAGGCCAAACTATAGATAGAAATTGCACGCCGTTAGTAAAAAATTACCGGTTATTGTGTCGTGGTATTTTTTATCCATCAATTTAGCCCCTGTTGACAAGTATCCGTGTGCTAAGATTGATGCCTTTCCCGCCATAGACAATTAAGGATTGGTCAATGTCTGCGCTGTCCCGCAATCAACGCCTGGAGCAACTCAAAGCCGCGCTCGCTCAGCGCATCCTGATTCTCGACGGCGCTATGGGAACCATGATCCAGCGGGAAAAGTTGCAGGAAGAGGATTACCGCGGCGCTCGCTTTGCCGATTTCCATAAGGATCTGAAAGGCAATAACGACCTATTAAGCATTACTCGTCCCTACCTGATCGAACAGATCCACCGGCAATACCTGGAAGCTGGCGCCGATATTATCGAGACCAATACTTTTAATGCGACTGAGCTGTCCCAGTCTGATTACGACATGGAACATCTTGTAGTAGAGCTGAATCGAACCTCAGCAGAAGTGGCCCGCCGCGCGGCGGATGCCCTCTCCACCCCAGAGCGCCCCCGCTGGGTGGCCGGGGTGATTGGCCCTACCTCACGTACCGCCAGTATTTCCCCAGATGTCAACGACCCGGGTGCGCGCAATGTGACTTTCAATGAGCTGGTACACAATTATGTGGAAGCCGGCCGCGCCCTAATAGAGGGCGGCAGTGACCTGATCCTGATTGAAACCATCTTCGACACGCTCAATGCCAAGGCGGCCATTTACGCCATGCAGCAGCTGTTTGAGGAGCTGGGCTTCGAGTTGCCGATTATGATCTCCGGCACCATCACTGACGCCTCCGGCCGCACCCTCTCCGGCCAGACTACCGAGGCGTTTTACTACTCCATCGCACACGCCAAGCCCATCTCCGTTGGCCTTAACTGTGCCCTAGGGGCCACCGAACTGCGCCCCTATGTAGAGGCTTTATCTGGCGCCTGTGCCACTTATGTTTCCGCGCACCCCAATGCCGGCCTGCCCAATGAGTTTGGCGAATACGACGAAACCCCGGAGCAAACCGCGGCGATTGTGGCGGAGTTTGCCCGCAGTGGCTTTATCAATATTCTCGGCGGCTGCTGCGGCACCACTCCAGAACACATCCGCGCCATTGCAGAGGCGGTATCCGATATCCCTCCACGCCAGTTGCCCGAGATCAAACCGGCTTTACGCCTTTCCGGTTTGGAGCCTTTTGTGGCCGACGAAAGCGCCCTCTTCGTCAATGTGGGCGAGCGCTGTAATGTGACCGGCTCCGCCCGTTTCAAGCGACTGATTCTTGAAGAGGATTACGATACCGCCCTGCAGGTCGCCGCCGCTCAGGTGGAAGATGGCGCGCAGGTGATTGATTTCAATATGGATGAGGCGATGCTCGATGCACACGCCGCCATGCGCCGTTTTCTCAACCTGGCCGCCACCGAGCCCGACATCGCTAAGGTGCCCTTTATGGTGGACTCCTCCAAATGGGAGGTGATTGAGGCCGGGTTGCAGTGCATCCAAGGTAAACCCATCGTGAACTCCATCAGCCTCAAGGAAGGCAAAGAGGAGTTTATTGAGAAGGCGCAACTGTGCCTGCGCTATGGTGCCGCCGTAGTGGTGATGGCCTTTGATGAGCAGGGTCAGGCGGATACCTTTGAGCGCAAAATCGAAATCTGTAAGCGCAGTTATGAAGTATTGGTAGAGGAAGTCGGTTTCGACCCCACCGATATTATTTTCGATCCCAATATTTTCGCTGTCGCCACTGGTATTGAGGAGCACAACAACTACGCGGTGGACTTTATTGAGGCCTGCCGTTGGATTCGTGAGAACCTACCGGGTGCTCAAATCAGCGGTGGTGTCTCTAACGTTTCCTTCTCTTTCCGCGGCAACAACCCAGTGCGTGAGGCCATCCACTCGGTATTCCTATTCCACGCCATCAAGGCCGGCCTGAATATGGGCATTGTCAACGCCGGTCAGCTGGCGGTCTATGACGAGCTGCCTGAAGAACTGCGGGAAAAGGTGGAAGACGTCATCCTCAATCGCAATGACGAAGCCACCGAAGCCCTACTGGATATCGCCCCCAAATATATGGGTGAAGGCGGCGGCACAACGCGCAAGGAAGACCTGAGCTGGCGTGAGCTGCCGGTCAAAGAACGTCTGGCGCACTCCTTAGTAAAAGGAATCAACAACTATATCGAGGCAGACACCGAAGAGGCCCGCGCCAATAGCAGCCGCCCCCTGGATGTGATCGAAGGTCCGCTGATGGACGGTATGAATATCGTTGGCGACCTATTTGGCGAGGGCAAGATGTTCCTGCCCCAGGTGGTGAAATCGGCACGGGTGATGAAGCAGGCCGTCGCCTATTTACAACCGTTTATCGAAGCGGAAAAAACCGAGGACAGCCGGCCCAACGGCCGTATCCTTATGGCCACGGTAAAAGGCGATGTGCACGATATCGGCAAGAATATCGTCGGGGTGGTGCTGGCCTGTAACAATTACGAGGTAATCGACCTCGGCGTGATGGTGGCCGCAGAAACTATTCTGCAAACCGCCCGGGAAAAGAATTGTGACATTATCGGCCTATCCGGTTTAATCACCCCCTCCCTTGATGAGATGGTGCATGTCGCCGCAGAAATGGAACGCCAGAAGTTCGATATCCCCCTGCTGATTGGCGGTGCCACCACTTCCAAGGCACACACCGCAGTAAAGATTGATCCCCAATTCAATCGCAATCAGGTAGTGTATGTGGCCGATGCCTCGCGCGCTGTGGGGGTGGCCAGCAGCTTGATTTCCGAAGAACTGCGCCCCGCCTTTGTTGAAAAGGTCCGCGCGGAATATGAGAAGGTGCGCACCCGCACCGCCAATAGAAAGCGCAACGACACCCGACTGACCTATGCGGAAGCCCGAGATAACGCCCCTGAATTCGACTGGCAAAATTACCAACCTGTAAAACCCAAAAAACTGGGAATTACCGTTATCGAAGATTTTCCCCTGGAAAACCTCCTCGATACGCTTGATTGGACACCCTTCTTTTTATCCTGGGATCTGGCGGGCAAGTATCCGGCTATCCTCAAGGATGAAGTGGTCGGCGAGGCTGCCAGCGATCTCTACCACAATGCCCAGCGCCTGCTGAAAGAGATGATTGCCAAAAAGCAGCTGCACGCCCGCGCTGTGTTCGGTTTGTGGCCCGCCAATAGCATCGGCGACGATATCATCGTGTACAAGGATGAAGCGCGCAGTGATGAACTGGCGCGTTTACATCATATTCGCCAACAGGTACAAAAGATGGGCGGCGATGGTCTGTGCCGTTCACTGGCAGACTTTGTCGCGCCTCTGGATTCCGGCTATATCGATTATGTCGGCGGCTTCGCAGTTACCACTGGCATCGGCGCCGACGAGCTGGCACAGAGCTACGAAGCCAAGCACGATGACTATAACGCAATTATGGTGAAGGCCCTGGCGGACCGACTGGCAGAATCCTTTGCTGAAACCCTGCACCGCCAAGTACGCAAGGAATACTGGGGCTATGCGGCAGATGAAGAGTTGAGCAATGAGCAGCTAATCAAAGAAGCCTATCAGGGTATCCGCCCGGCGCCCGGCTATCCCGCCTGCCCGGACCACTCAGAAAAGGCGACTTTGTTCAGTTTATTGAACGCCGAAGAAAATGCCGGGGTCAGCCTGACCGAGCATTTCGCCATGATGCCAGCGGCCGCAGTCAGCGGCTGGTACTTCGCCCACCCACAGGCCAAATACTTTAATGTCGGTAAAATCGGTCGGGACCAGCTGCAAAGCCTGGCCAAGCGCAAAGGAATTAGTGAACAGGAACTGGAGCGCTGGCTGCGCCCAAATCTCGAAGAGTGAGGATCCCCCCATGCAGGAAAATAATAAGAAACGAGCAAGGAAGCCCGGACTAGGCCAGATTGTACTAAGCACTTTGGCAGGGGCCATTGGAGTTCAGAGCAACAAGAACCGAGAGAAGGACTTTCAAAGCGGTAGCATGATGCACTTTGTTGTCGCCGGAATTGTCTTCACCATTTTGTTTGTCTTAACCCTGATACTGATCGTAAAGACCGTACTGGGCAATATGGGCTAAAACTCTCCCCCAGCTAGAATTCTCTCATCATAAGCGGGCTCCTCGCCCGCTTGATTACAAAAATTACTGCATAAATAGATTTCAGCCCTAGCAAATAGCCCCAGGGAAGATATTGCTGTGGGTCATAAAGGGAGATTTATGGAGAAGTACCCGGTACGGCTCGGCTCCGGGTCGGGACAACATATGGGTCAGCGGGTAGCAACCCAGAAAATACAGGTTGCAACAAAGATAGCGACCAGAGCTACAGCGGCGATGGCATCTGCGAAATTGTCTTCTTCCGGGGTAACAGCTACTTCTTCCTTCATCGAATTTCTCCGATTACACATTATTGTTATTCAAAGTAGGTGAGCCGCAGGCAGCGGCATATCAAGTAGAGCAAATTGAGTCCGCAGTTGCAAGGTAGGCCGGGGTTGGATCGTAGATCTGTCCATTTATAGGGACAAGGCCTGTCTTACCCCGCGTTTAATGACCGATATTAATGCGATTGCAATTAGGGTGATTACAGGCTCCCACGCTGAGGGCGCTAACTATATTCGCCAACGCACCGACAATTTCCATACTAAACCAAAAATCATCTAAATCGGAAATGCTGCGTATACCCTATTTGGAAATCCATATCAGACCTCCAATATATATCAATATATCACTCAGATTAACTTGGCTCATCCAGGGGGTACATCTAAAATCTGAACCAAAATACTCTTAGCTACCAGCACTGATTTTTAGACAACATTTCCGATTAGCCCTTTGGTGGCAAGCTAGATGCCGGCATGAGCAAAACAACCTCCTCATATATAATCTTGGCATCAGATTCAAGCAAAGTCGAACACAGATAAAAGAGCCCTCTCAGACTAACCTGAAAGGGCTCTAAAAGAACAGCTCAGGAAATTGGTTAAAACCAGAATTCAACTTTACTACGAATCAATCTTATCTGACCCGCCCTTATTAACATATAGCCCTTATACATAGTTAAAGTAAAGATTGAAAACCTTCGATCTTAAACTGCTTTGCATGGCCATCTTCAGCTCCATAAACAACCACCATGAAAACTTGCTTTAAACTATTCTTTTTTACTCTAAAACCCGAAATATACTGGGATTTATCACTACCAGAAATATACCCTTCGATAGGCACCCTCAAAACCTCAATATCTCCAACCCCCTGACCAACATATATACGATTTAATTTACCTACACCATCTATCCGCATAGGAAAAAAAGATTCAACCCAAAGATATGAACCCGCCATATCAGCAGGAGTAGTGCGAAACAAACAGCCAATTTTATGGCAAGTCGACAACTCCAAATTTTCATATTTACTTTCCCGATCTATCACTTGCCCTTCGCAAGAAAAAGAAATCGAGATCACCCAGAGAAAAATTGCAAGTTTAGTCATTCGCAAGTTCATTCAACATATCTCCCAACCCAAGCTGACCGCTAAAATGATTGAACTTATGATAATTAAAATCTGTCACAACAAAGGGTTCATATCTTACACCTGTTTGATTCAACGAAATCCTCACATCATTTTGCCCATAAAGTACTAAGGACGGATTTACTCCCTTTCTTTCAATTTGGAACTTTGTAACCATTGCTCTCAAGAAATGAACCTCAATCTCTGCCTCAGAGGAACAAGAACTGATTCCACAGGCAAAAACCCCTAACTTAGTATTTTCTCCATCTGATAAAGGCCCAATACTTCCATCCGGCTCAACATGAAGTGAATCTTCTAAAAATGTAGCATTACAAACTGCCATCCAACTACAAGACTTAGGTATTTCTCCATCCACCATCAAAGATTTTTCTAATTTTATCTTCCAAAACCTGTGGTTATCACGGCTAAACTCCCCATTGAAGGCCTGCTGAATAGCTCCAGTTACAGCTCCATTCACAAATTTACCACCCGTTGCATTAGAAATTGTTCCACCGACAACAGCCATTGCTGATACTCGCAAAGGACTAAAGCCCTCTCCCGGTATCATGGACACCCCAAGCTTGGCGATTCCATTAAAGCCCGCACTGAGGAAGCCATGAGCAAACTTCCCTCCTCCAAGGGTCGCACCAACACCACCCATTAATGCATGAGAAGTAATGTTTGCTGCAGTATGACCTATAGAGCGCCCAGCTTGAAATGCCTGACCAATTCCCAAGGAGGCAACAGAGGTAAAGGCTCCGACAAACGCCCCCCTTGCTCCACCATTAAGACCACCTGCAATCGCACCACCAATTGCAGCCCAACCAACTGCAGATGCCATTGCACTGTTAGCTGCAGTTAAATACATAAATGCATTGGCTGTCATTCCCTGAGCTGCAGAGGCAGCTGCAGCCGCAGTTAATCCCTGAGCAGTATTCAGTGCTGCTAAGGCTTGGCCACCGGTATAGATTGCGATCACAACTGCGACCACTGGCTTTACTACAGAGTCTCTCCACTTATTCCAGGAACTATACCCAGAAGGATCCGTATAAGTCAGCGGATTATTGTGCACATAGGCATAACGATTGTAGCCCTGGACCGAAGTAATACCATCAATGATCGGATCCGCTGTTAAGAAGCGTGACAGGTTGGGATCGTACACCCGACCATTCATATGAATAAGGCCCACCTCATCCATCATTTCATGACCTGTGTAACCACGATTACTACTTAAATGATTAAAAGCACCAACGTTTAAAGTCTTAACCGTATTCGAGGGGCCAGAACCAATACGCTCCCAGCTCAACGGGTTGCGGCGTTTGCCCCAGGCATCAAAGCTGTATAGCAACTTGTTACCTGCAGCATCTTCTGCAACCTGCCCCTTACTATCAGTAATGACATCCAGGGAGCCCTGTAGGTCTTTGTGCAAATACTGAGTGCTAGTACCGGCAATTTCATCCGACGCATTTAGTTGTACTCGCTCAACAGCAACCCCCGCAATATTGCGGCGATAGAAGCTCTTTATATGGGCACCGGAAGTACTGCGCTCAATCACTTTCTCGACGCTGCCGATCTGCAAGGTAGTCACAGTACCTTTGCCATTGTCGTCCACACGCTTGAAGCGACTACGGTCGGGACCATAATAAAGGCGGGTTTTATGACTATCTTTGGTGAGTAAACTTGGCTTATCAAATACCGTATATTCCCTTATGCGGTTATTTGAACCTCGTACCATGTTGCCATTTTCATCGTATTCATAACTAAGGCTTCCAGCTTTTGTCACAGCATGAGGTCGAGCACTATCGTAACTATAATTTCCAACCCCACTTTTAAATCTGATGTTTCCGGCATCGTTGTAACGCACTTCCTGCACGCTAGCTTCGCTACCGCCACTATAGAGCCGTGCATAGCGCAGGCGGTTCAGGCCATCGTACTCAAAACTTTCCTGTAGATCCTTGCTGTAACTACCATCTCCACTGAGATCGGTTTTAGACAAAAGGTTGCCGATAGCATTCCAGTCGTAATGCAGATTCTGCACTTGACCTACCCCAGGATTAATATCTGTGAGGATACTGGTGAGGCGATAGTGCTGTGGGTGATACTCATAAGTGGTTGTGAGGCCATTACCCAACAATACTTCTTCTACCTGTCCGCGCAGGTTCATGCGCTTCACACGGTAGTAGTAACCCTGCCCGGCAGGAGCCTTCACATCCCGCACACCCACCTTATACCCATAGCTGTTATAAACAGTTTCCATGCCATATAGGTAATTTTGTTGGCGAGCTACCTGCTGATTACTGGCGTCAAAGCTACGCTTGATACGGCTGTATTTGTCATAGGTGACCTTCTCATAAAAATCCCCTTCGCCATCAAGTACACCCAGCACCGTCGTAGTTTCACCCAGGCGACCGTAAATATCGTAGTGCATTAGCTTAAGGAAGCTAATGTCCTCCATATTTGTATTGCAGCTACCGTTAATAACTACGGAAGCTTGGGCTACGGCCACCAGTTTGCCATCGAATCGGTATTTGGAATTACAACCAGGATCCTGGTCGTAGTACCAACGGCTAAAGTTCTGTAGCTTGCCTGTTTGGCTACTGGAATTGAAACTAGTGTAATCGGCTCGAGTCACCATACGGCCAAGGGCATCATAGGTCATGGTGGTACCCTGCCCCTTGGCATCCTTCTGCCAAGCCAACTCGCCAAAACCGTTATAGCCGTAGGTCCATGTGCCCTTATCCGGATCTACCAAGTGTTTCTTACGACCCAGATTATCGTATTCAATACTGGTTACTGAAGTTTCGCCGCCTCCGCTATTCAATACACGAACATGTCGGAGGTTGCCATCAGCAAAATATTCATACTTAAGTTTTCCTCCGATGTTATCAGTGACTTGGGCCAGCTCACCGAGCACATTTTTCTGGGTAACCTTAGTTTGCTGTGCACAATTTTTAGTAGTTTCTCTCAGACCATTGTAGATAATGGTGCTATCACATTGGCCACTGGGTGCATCCACTTTGGTGGTGCGCCCTAGAATATCGTAGGAGTAAGAGGTCCAACGCGGAGAGCTGCCGCTTTTATAGGGATCGGAAATCTTTTTAACACGGGACTGCACATCGTACTGGGTATCTACAAATACAGATTTACCATGAAAGTCCTGAGTTTGTTTGCGGATCTCCCGGCCCAGACGATCGTGGTACATTACCGTTTTTGTTTTATCGATACCGGTAGTAGTCACCTTAAAATGCGCCGGTATACCAGCGACCGTAGGGCAGCCACCGCTGTCAGCGCAGAATGTACTCAGGGTCGTGCTATGACTACCTGTCTCATGATGCTCAAAGTAGCGATTACCAAATTGAGAGTAGGCATAAGTGGTGGCCACCCCACTAATATCAAATACTTTACTTGGTTGGCCAAAGGCATCCATTCCCAAATACTGCTCTACCGTTTGACTAAGCGCATTAGTCTTACTGGTCGGAAAGCGCCCATAGCTGTCATAACCCGTATGGCTAGTACGGCTTTCACCAAGCGCATCGGTCACAGTAGCTGCAATACGATTACCAAAGCGATCGTGTTCGTAACGGGTGTGCAATTCTTCTACGCTACCTTTGGCTACCCATTCATCAGTTAAAAGGCCGGTCTGGGCGTCATAACCAAAATGTACAGTGCGCTTGATCTGTGGTGCAGCCAAGCTACCTTGCCTCTGAGTAGTGACGCTGCTCTCATTCAGTCGCGCCAAATGCCAGCGGCTGCTGCTAACCACATTATTATATTTGTTACTTGTGGTTTTGCTCTGAACAAGGTTATTTGAAGCATCATAATTTTTAACCACCACAGAGCTGACATTGCCATACTTGATATCAACATCAGCCGTGTAATTAGTGGTAGTCACCACCTTGCCCAGATAATGTCCATCCAAGCTATAGGACTTATCCTGCGCTTGGCTGATATAGGGCATTACTGTTTTACCGGATACCGGCTCAACCGATTTAAGCGTATTAATAGAACAGCTAATCAGCTTAAGGCTGGATTCACTACAGGAAGCCGGAGTTTTGATATTGCTGGAATTGGGCTCTATTACCTTAGCCGTTTGTGAAGGCATCCCTATGTAAGGGTAGTCTTGGCGATACCGGGTTGTTATCTTCACCTTGTTTTGAGGGTCATAAGTGGTAACCGACTCGAAACCGAGGAAACCGCGTCCACCACTCTGCATACGCGCACCTGCATAGTGGTAATGAGCCTCTACAGTATTGTTATTGTCATTCGCCGCCGGTGCATCAGAAATCACTTTCTTCACCACGTACATCGGTGAATACAAGTCAAAAACGGGTGAACCGCGCCCATAATTTAGCTTGAAGGAGCCCTTCTTGCGATTATAAATATTAGCACTGTCGTCATTTAGGCGTGCATATTGAATTTCTGTTCTAACGCCGAAACCATTCTCAACAGATTCAAGAATATCAACTGGTTTATTACCATGCTTAGGTTTGAGGATACGGACATACTTATCTGTAAAACCAGAACCACTAAAGAACCCTGAGCGGGTGCGCATATCATCACAGTGGTTTTCTTTTTCATCACGGTTAGCGCATTTTT
The DNA here is from genome assembly GCF_052467705.1 of Microbulbifer mixtoriginis (SeqCode). NCBI lineage: Bacteria > Pseudomonadati > Pseudomonadota > Gammaproteobacteria > Cellvibrionales > Microbulbiferaceae > Microbulbifer > Microbulbifer mixtoriginis (SeqCode). Next base: position 2,276,695 of record NZ_CP174322.1, on the reverse strand, counting down.
CAACGATTTCAGGGCGACCATCCCCAGTCACATCCATAATATAGTGACTGTGGTCACTCTTATCTACGCCAAGTATTAACCCAGTCTTGACTCCTGTACCAAAGCCATTTGATTTATTGGGGAGCACATATAAATACTGGTATTCGTTATTTATTTTATCGTTAGCGTTCGGGTAAAGAATGTCGACCAGACCATCCATATCCCAGTCATATAACTGAATATTGTCATCTACGATGGCTGGTAGAGCTTTTGCGGTTATAAATTTAACCCCATTAAAGTGATAAACACTCCAGGCACTTTTATTGCTGACCCTAAAGAGTAAATCAGGTAAGCCATCACCATTGAGATCACTTACCATGTGCTCAGTGGACCCACCACTATTAAATATTTGCCTTGAAAAAACAGTAGAATGCCCACCATTAACATTGGACATCAACACAACAAAATGATAATCGGTCCTTGAAGTAATATCATTATAACAATCGATAGATGGCTCGGTACAACGCCAGTTAGTTGACACAATCGCAGTTAAGTCTGCAATTCCGTCACCATTGAAATCAGCCACGATATCTTTATCGCGCACATTCACATTAGTTCGATTTATGTATAAGCCAGTTCTTCCCCCAGGCGGGGTAGAACTGGGAAGAGACAAACTTCTTACTACTTCACTATTTTTGAATGATAACTTGCCCGAGCTGCTGCGCTGCAGCTCCCTGATTTTAAGGTTAGGTGATTGACTCCTGAAATGATCAGCGTTACCCCCAGTAAAATAGATATAGTCGGGCAAACCATCTGCATTAAAATCATGCATTTTACCCAACTGACCTTTTTGGAAAGTAATTGCTGTAGGAGTATCAGTTACACTAAACCCAGATCCATTAGAGTAATTGACTTCCCAATATGTAGAACTGTCGGAAATTGGCGCATGCAGTAAATCATCTTTACCATCATTGTTGTAATCTAAGAGGTGCCATTCCTCACGCTCATTGGAACGAATTCGCATTTGCCCGGGCTGAATGGCAAGCGACCCTTGCTTTGTGCCTAAAGCAACTCGAATATAGCGTTTTCCATGACTACCGTCGTAGCGAATAAATACAAAGTCTGTAAGTCCATCACCATTTACATCGCCATATTTACCACCTTCAAACCCAGAGTGAAAAATATTGGGATTCGCAAGCCCTTTAACCAGACCAGCACCATCAGACTTTGAATAGGTAAATACCGTTGGTTTACGACAATTACTCTTTACACATTCCTCTACTTCTTCGAGCAATAATCGACCTGTCCCACTCTTTTTATAGGAAAACTTATAGCGCCGTATTTCCTCGGACTCTGCCGTAGAGATGATTGAGGTCAATCGTCTCGTCGAAGCGGACTTTTGTCCAAAACGATAGCCATAGCGTTTATCTGAACGATTAGTATCGTAGTTAAACTCTATTCGGTTAACGAGAATATCATTACTTCCACCCGAATAATCTATGTACTCAATGAGGTGTTCGCCAACATTACTATCTTTAAGATAGGAGTATTCAATTCGATTGCCGACACTGTCTGCTTGCTTGTTGATATACCAGGCATTGGTACTCTGAGAATCATCTGTTAGGCCATAGTAAGAAATGGACCCATCCTTACGATAGACCTCAAAGCCTTTTTTACTACCGACGCCAGTCGATACCACCTTGACCCTGACAAAAGAATCCAGGGATGTTCTATATTGAGTGCCAACACCACCGTATTGGCCAGATGAGACTAACTTTAGGCGCAGGCCATCGAGACAGAATCTATCAAACTGGCTGCCATTCACTCCATCTTCTTCAAAAGATTTTCGACAGGCGGTTATTGCTGAGAGCCCACTAATGCCCCAACCAATACCCAATGGACCATGCCCCCCAGAACTACTATAGCTAACACTAACACTGGGCACACTACTGCCCGATGAGGGGCCAACTGGAATCGGTAGGCTATAGGTGGCCGCACCAGACTCACTGACACGAAACTCTCCAGGCACAATACCTACACGATCTGAGGCCAATACCGCGGGATCAGTATTCGCTAGGGCAGTAGCCTTGTGTGGTGGTGTATCTACGGAAACAGGAGGAGATGAAAGCTCTACCTGCACAACTTCTGTTACTGCTGTAGCAGAGCAACTAGAAAAACTGGAAACCTGATTACAAGCACGGATTTTATAAGCAAAGAATCCACCATCAAGACTAAAAGACTTAGACAGATTATCCAGGTTTGTATGTTTGATTACTGTAGAGTTATTCCAAGAAATAGTTCCATCCACGGAAGTGGCTGTACCTGAAAAAATTTCATAGCGAACCAAGTTGCCACTGCTACTTCCCCAATTCAGGTCAACACTTCCCGTTCGGGAGAAAAGCGGAGATAAATTTAAACCACTAGGCTTACCCGGCTTTTTAGCCACAATAACAGACTTAGAGTTACCCGTTCCCGAACACCCCCTCAAATTACAAGCTACAAGATGATATTTATAAACACCATCATTCCGCTTCAATTGTGTACCTGTAACCTTGGATGGAGAAGTGGAACTAGTAGAAACAGTTTTTAAAAATTTACCGCCTTCATAAATTTTGTACTGATATACAAACTCATTGGAGCGATCACTCCAATTCAAACTTATACTGCCGTTAGAGCTATTGGCTATAGAGTCCAAAACTGGGGCAGACGGAAGAGGCTGATTCCAAACAGTAATGCCTGCTGTAGCGCTCCAACTATCGCTGCAACCTGAAGAGTTACAGTTTTTACTACGGAACTCCCAGCTTCCATCTGTTAAACCTGTAGCAGTAAAATCTACTGCTACAGCTGTGCTGTAAGAGCTATCAGAGGGCCAAGCAGTGCCTTTTTTTCGCCTCTGCCAACGTACGGAGCTGATCGGCCCAGTACTATGGGATTTTAAACTGGCATTACCATTGTAAGATTTATTATTTTTTATCGAGAGAGTAGCCTTATTGGGAACAATGACTACCGTAGCTGAAACGGATGCATAGCCTGCAAAATCAGGCTCCGGGCAGTTAGGAAAGCTACCTAATAAACACGTTTGGCATGAATATCGATAGCTGTAGGTCCCACTAGCACTCAAAGTCTCAGAAAATATTGCCCCAGAACTGAATTTAGCACTGCTAACTTTGACATTATCTCGCTTTAACTCACAACGCTCGGCCCTTGGCCAATCAGTATTAAAAACTAAAATCACCTTTCCAGACTTGGATACTGACTGCAATGCAATGTTGGGTAACTTTAGATTAATTGTCTTTTTGCTTGTCCATCCACTACAGGACTCAACCTTATTATATGTTTTACACGCCCTCACACGATAGGAATAACTACCGTTTTTTGTTTTCGTAAATGTTTTACTTAATCCTGTTTGGCTCCAGTTCCCTGTAGCATCACCCGTCTGTTCAACTTTATACCTAGAGGCACCAGATACCGAGTCCCAGCTGACCTTGTAAACTCCATTAGAATCATTACCGGGAACAACAAGATTCTTCGGAACACCTGGAGCCCGGGAAACAGTGACATTTGATGAAGTTTTATACGAGCTTGTCAAACTCCCTTGAATCACGGCAACCCGATAGCTATAGATACCGGTTCCCCTACCTGTCAGCGTCTTTTTAGTTAGATTTCCCTTATATACTTCGACCCATGAGCCGCTGTTTTTCTTCTCTTGCAGTATATATTTTGACGCACCAGAACCCGTATTCCACGAGATTGCAACACTCCCATTTGTACTTTTAGAGGGGACAGTAACCGAGCTCGGTGTTCTAGCAACGGTTATTGCCTGAGAGTACACATAGCTGCTACACGCAGTAAAGCATGCTTGCACTCTATATTCATATTTACCCGTTGATCGACCAGCCAATGTCTTTGAAAGCCCCCCACCGGAGTAAATATCACTCCAGGCTCCTCCGTTCTTTCGCTCCCACAATATGTACTTACTTGGAGTTTTTGATGCTTTACCCCAACTAACCTTAAACCCGCCAGTTTTGCTAGTTTTAGGTAAAGTAACAGCGCCTGATCCAGCAATACTTACCTTGACCGTATGGCTACCTCTTTTAAAGAAAAAACCCGGTTCATAGCAGTGCCCATTGCGACCCCATTGTAGACATTCATTCCCAGCCCACAAATCAAAACGATAAGTTCCAGTCCCTAAGTTATAAGTCTTTGTTCCTCCGCTAGGACTTACGCTATAGGTTCGATAGAGCGAACCACTCTTATAAATTCTAAACTCAGCCTTTGAGGCAGGAGAAATCTTAGAGTAAGTAAGCTTGACAGTTCCCGTGGAACTATTGGCTGTTCCGGATATGACTCCAGCCAAGGCAAGACCAGAGAAAGAAAAGTAAAAAAATACAAATATAAAAATGCTAAAAATAGCCTTCCAATCCCTGGACACACTGAACTCCGATGTAATTAACCACGAGGCTTCCACCTCAAAAACAAGTCGCGGAGTCTATCGTATAAGCTTTTCAAAGGGAAATTATGCGCCTTACTAAAATGCACAAACTGTCTTTATATTCCAATTGAAACCATCGTTCAGATTTAGAAACCCTATTTAGCCACCAAAAATATTCATAAAAATCAACAAAAAACACTCATTAATTAAACGCCTTGATCCACATCAATTTAATTTCAGATCATACAAATCATGCTTACGCAGAAAATTAATTACCACTCTAAAAGAGCGTAATTAGCCCCCACCCCTAAGCCAAAGCCTTTACCGGCATAAGTCCCATCCCATCAACATTTGGGCGGAATACCTAAACACCAAAAGCGGCACCAATAAACACCTAAAATGCAGAGGGCAAGGCTTACAGAAATACAGCTCATATTAAAAGTACAACTTCAAGATATCAGCTGAGCGACCCTTACGACACTCACGAATACCAACTATTACAACTTCATCTGCAAAAACTCACAAAACGACTAATATCATCTATAAATTGCACACCTGTAAAATGCTATACAATACTTTAGAAATATTCACAATATAGCCCCCAAGAGAACCATCCCCTTGAAGGCCACATTATCTATTTCATAATTTTTAACGGCAGAACTTCATTACTTAAGGCTGCAATTCACTTAAGGATAGTTAGAGTGCGACCCTGATATCTTTCGGTGGATGACAATGAAATACTACATAGGTAGTATCCGGAGTGTAGTAACATGTAACATCATAGTGATAACCATCGTCTTGCTCATCTCTTTGCACAGAGGGGAACATCTTCTTATTTTCTTGAAGTGTCTTTCCATTTAACCACTGACCAACAAAGTAATCTTTTACTATCACTGCAGCAGTCTCTGCACGCGCTTTGTAAAAGGTACTCAGCACCTTATCCGCACTAGGATTATCCTTATAATAAATCTGGCTGCCATCAGTATTTCTTTGTTGTATATCGTTTTTACTGCAATATCCATGCACTATTTTATCGTGCTTAGACTGATAACCAAGCTCAAGATATACCGATACATTCATCGTCAAAATAGAACGGCTACCATTTTCATGGGGCTTTGGATTTTGATAGTGCAAATCAAAATCACCAACAGGGTGAACAGCAGCTCCCATCTCCTTTATATCTTTTGGTAATGGCATAACATTTCCTTTTATGAAGTTAATTTAAGTTTTCGCCTCAATCCAAATTACACAGCCTTGATTCTTATGTGTAATCTTTACTCAAACAAACATGAGCAATCTCAATATGGGAGATAAGGGAGTTGTTATACAGAGTGAAGCTGTTCATCTTCATAAATACGAAAATTAAATCTTTTCAACTTCCTAATCAGTGTATTCTGGTACCCATTTGGGCCATCAAATCTTTAAACTAGTTTGTTACCAGCAGTATCTTTGTCTACCAGCCCATTACTATCGTTGATGAGATTCAAAGATCCTTGGAGATCTTTGCGTTCATTCTATGTACTGGCGGCTTCATCGGATACATTCAGCTCGATACACTTGATAGCAATCCCTGTGATATTACGGCGAAAGAAACTCTTGATAGTTGCACAGCAGGTGCTACGCTCGATCACTTTCACTACACTGCCGATCTGCAAGGTGGTCACAGTGCCTTTGCCGTTGTCGTCCACGCGCTTGAAGCGGCCGCGGTCCGGGCCGTAGGTGAAGCGCGTATCGTGGCTGCCCTAAGTGACTAGGCTGGGTTTATCAAATACCGCTTACGGCTGCCCAAGTCGCCACTCATGCTGCCGCTGTTGTCGCACTGATAGCTGGTATTGCTGGCACCATAGTAGCGCATCTCTTGGGTAACAGTTTGAATACTGGTCTGATAGAGGCATGCTTGGCACAGGCAATTGAAGCCATTCTCTTCAGTGCTCTTTAGCAAGTCCTAGCTATAGCTGTGATCGCCACAAAGATCGGTTTTCGGCAAGATTATGAAACTCAAAACATATTACTGAGTTCGAAAAGGGGATACAGCTTAAAAGCAGAGCCCCAGCAAGTACTTTGCCGGGGCTATTGAGTAGTGGTTCCATTAGATAGAAAGTGTTATTTAAGCGTAGGGAATTCATTCTCCTCTTTATCACTAGGGACAAAATAAATATCTAGCTTTCCTCTCTATCCTTTATATCTAGGATGCTCTTCACCTAACTCAAAAATTATTAGAAAGTAATAATCCTTAAGAATAGAGGCCTTACCTTTCTGCTTATAGGGTTCAAACTGGGAGCCCCTTAGATACCTTATTGCAGCTGAATTAAATGCGGCGCTCGGGCTGAAATCTACCACATTAAGATTATTCGCAATTCCTTGCTTACTTATATCTCCTCGAACAAGCACCCAACCTTCTTGGCCTTTATCAAACTCAGTTTTAGGGTAAAGCATTTTCGGTGAAATAGTTCTTCGAAGCTTCCACTCTACCCCCCTATTCAGCATTTGCAAATTTGGCTTTTCGCTGATAGGTATCACATTTAGTGACATGCAAGAAGCTAGAAAGAGGTAGCACAAGAAAATTAATTTAGTTTTCGATAGTGACACAATCTTAGTTCTCCACTGTTATTACCGGCTTTGGTTAGTGCATGGGGGCGTGGGCCACTGTACTCATAGCCACCAACGCCCGTTTTATAGGTGATATTACCGGCATCATCATAGCGAACCTCCTGGGTAGCAGTTTGACTACCAGTTTGATAGGGGCGCGCATAGCGCAGGCGGTTGAGGCCGTCGTACTCAAAACGTTCCCGTAGGTCCTTGCTGTAACTACCATCGCCACTGAGGCCGGTTTTGGACAGTGTTATAAAGTTCAAGTACAAGACCTGGTATTGGACTCGGTCAGGGTGATATACGCTAATAGCAAAACACCGGCAGATTTCTCTGCCGGTGTTCTTGAAGAATTACTCAACTAGATAGAAAGTTTCTTTTGGAGTCAATAATTTACTCTGACCCTAATTATTCAGCTAAACTGAAAGGTCTATTTTCTCTGACTCCAATTATTTCATTGGATCCAGTGAGTATCCTCTGACATCAGGATCGGCACCCTTCTGTGCAAATTAGCCATCAAACTCCTTAATAACTTGAGGAGCCTCTTTCAGAAGCACTGAATTTTTATAATACTCGGTAGAACTATAACCTCCGTCTACTTTTTTAATCCAAACAACCCCCCCGATATCACTGCTAGAAAACCACAAACGGTTTCCATCCCAAACAATCACCCAACGCTGATATACGCTAGCTCTATCTTTAGACAGGATAAGTGTTTCACCACCATTATTCACAAGCCGGTATTTAACTATACCTGAAACATTTTCAACCTTTAGCTGCAAACCACTATCAAGTGCATATTCTCCAAATTCTGTTATTGCCTTTCCACTAGCAACTACTTGCTTACAACCAGCAACCAACTGCATAAAGATAATAAAAAAAAGAATATTATTTTTCATTCTTAACACATCAATTTCCTCCGGAGTATCTTGTATCCCTTGAATGTTGCCAACTAATATGAACATCGTAATCTGCAGGGCTAAATATCGTATTTAAAATACCAGCCCTAACCCTATCGCCTAAGTAGATTGGGTTAGGATCAATTCTATCGTTCCAAGTAACGGTAACATTGTAAGCATATCCACCCGATGACAACAGCTCAGCAAATCCAATTATGGATAAGTCTCCTAAACCACGGTGAGTGCCATGCAACATTTCATATCCAGTCGAATACCCGTTTTGTATTTCTCCGTGGACTGTAAGGTTCACAAAGCCTGAACTTAATCTGTTCGCCGCATCACCATACAAGGCTAGGTTAATTTGGTTGGTTAAGAACTGGTTCGCTTTCATATACTTACCCCAGCTACCACCATTGGTAATAAGAGTTTCCCCTGAACCGCCTAACCACCTCATGAATAACTCTTCTCCTTTTTTATCAAAAAGCCATCCTTTTCCACCCTCTTGTGCAGCAATTACTGGGCCCTCTTCCATAAATCGCCGATGGTCACCATTGGTTGCGAAACAAAAACCATCAGGACTTGAAGACCAACAAGCATCGGAATCTTCCATAGCAGAACCAAGGAAATGGCTGAAAGCAGCAGTCGCCGCCCCATTAATAAACTTGCCACCAGTGGCCTCAGATACCAGCCCTGAAACCACCATCTTAACGGCTACATGCGTATTTTTCCCAAATCCACCACCAACTCCCGCCGAGACAAAACCGTGCGCAAATTTTCCACCACCCAGTTTTGCCAATATACCTCCGGTTACTCCACGGATTGCAATATTAGTCGGACTCCATCCTCTGGGCATGCCGGAGAAGGCTGCCGCTGAAACTGCTGCAAAGACACCATTGCGGAAAGCTAACCCTATATCTCCTGTTAGTTGATAGGTTTGATTTGCGTTGTACATGGCTAATGCCGCCGGACAACCAGCATTAGAAGCTACACAAATGGCAACTTGTGCAATTGCATTCAAGAATGGCTTGCCGGCCATATAGCGATGAATATCGCGGCTATTAATGAAAGCATCTCTAAACTTATTCCAGGAACTGTACCCAGATGGATCCGTATAAGTCAGCGGATTATTGTGCACATAGGCGTAGCGGTTGTAGCCCTGAACCGAGGTGACCCCATCAATCATTGGGTCCGCAGAGACAAAACGGGCCAGGGTTGGGTCGTAGACTCGTCCATTCATATGGATTAGGCCCACCTCATCCAGCATTTCATGACCGGTATAACCGCGGTTGCTACTCAGGTGATTAAAGGCTCCCACACTGAGGGCGCTAACCGTATTTGCAGGCGCGCCGGCAATTTGTTCCCAGCTCAGTGCATTGCGGCGTTTGCCCCAGGCATCAAAGCTGTAAACCAGCTTGTTGCCCGCAGTATCTTTGGCAACCTGACCGGTGCTATCGGTAATCACATCCAGGGAACCCTGCAGGTCTTTGTGTAAATACTGGGTGCTAGTACCGGCAATATTATCCGTTGCATTCAGCTCGACACGCTCGATAGCAACGCCTGCGATATTACGGCGATAGAAGCTCTTGATATGAGCACCGGAGGCACTGCGCTCAATCACTTTCTCAACGCTGCCGATCTGCAAGGTGGTCACAGTGCCTTTGCCATTATCGTCCACACGCTTGAAGCGGCTGCGATCCGGGCCGTAGGTAAAGCGTGTATCGTGACTGCCCTTAGTGATCAGGCTGGGTTTATCAAAGATGGTGTAGTCCAGCGTACGGCTGCCCGAGTCGCTGCTCATGTTGCCGTTGTCATCGTAGTGATAGCTGGTATTACCGGCTTTGGTTACCGCATGGGGGCGTGGGCCATTGTACTCATAACTACCAACGCCCGTTTTATAGGTGATATTACCGGCATCATCATAGCGAACCTCCTGGGTGGCAGCTTGACTGCCGGCTTGATAGAGGCGCGCATAGCGCAGGCGGTTGAGGCCGTCGTACTCAAAACGTTCCTGCAGGTCCTTACGGTAGCTACCATCACCACTGAGATCGGTTTTAGAGAGCAGGTTGCCGATTGCATTCCAGTCGTAATGCAGGTTCTGCACTTGACCCACACCGGGATTGATATCCGTGAGGATACTGGTGAGGCGGTGATGTTGTGGATCGTAGGCATAGGTGGTGGTGAGACCGTTGCCAAGCAGGACTTGTTCCACCTGGCCGCGCAGGTTCATGCGTTTAACCCGGTAATAATAACCACTATCTGCGGGGGCGGTTACATCACGCACACCCACTTTAAAACCAAATGGGTTGTATACCGTTTCCACACCGCGCAAATAGTCTTTATTATCCTTACCTACTTGCTGGTTACTGGCATCGAAGCTGCGGCTGACGCGGCTGTATTGGTCGTAGGTAACTTTTTCATAAAAGTCCCCTTCGCCATCCAGTACGCCGAGCACAGTGGTGGTCTCGCCCAGACGACCGTAGATATCGTAGTGCAGCAACTTGAGGTAGCTGACATCCTCCATATTGGCATTGCAGCCTGCAGCAATAGCGACAGGTGCCTGGGCTACAGCGACCAGCTTTCCATCGAAACGGTATTTGGAATCACAACCGGGGTCCTGGTCATAGTACCAGCGGCTGAAGTTCTGCAGGGTGCCCGTTTGGCTGTTACTGTCGAAGCTGGTGTAGTCTGCGCGAGTCACCATGCGGCCGAGGGCATCATAGCTCATGGCGGTGCCCTGCCCCTTGGCGTCCTTCTGCCAGGCCAGCTCACCAAATCCTGTGTAACCGTAAGTCCAGGTGCCCTTATCCGGATCTACCATACGGGTCTTGCGGCCGAGATTATCGTACTCAATAAAAGTTACTGATGTTTCACCGCCGCCGCTGTTTAGGGTGCGCACCTGTTTGAGATTGCCATCGGCATAGTAGCTGTATTGCAGTTTACCGCCGATATTATCGGTAACCTGAGCCAACTCACCGAGGACATTCTTCTGGGTTACCTTGGCTTGCTGAGCACAGTTCTTAATAGTTTCCGTCAGACCATTAAAGGTAATCGTACTATCGCACTGGCCACTGGGAGCATCCACGCTGGTGGTGCGCCCAAGAATATCGTAGGAATATGTAGTCCATCGTGGAGAGCCGCCGCTGCTATAAGGTTCGGAGACCCTTTTAACGCGGGACTGCGCATCGTACTGGGTATCGACAAACACTGAATTACCCAGAAAATCCTGAGTTTGTTTGCGAATCTCTCGGCCCAGGCGATCGTGGTACGTTACGCTCTTGGCCTGCTCTATCCCGCTAGTGGTCACTTTAAAGTGAGACGGCACTCCGGCTATTGTAGGGCAGCCGCCGCTATCAGCACAGAGTGTGCTCAAGGTAGTAGCATGGCTGCCGGTCTCGTGGTGTTCAAAATAGCGATTGCCGAATGGGGAATAGGCGTAATGCGTTTCCACACCGCTGATATCCAGCACGCGCTGTGGCTGGCCGAAGGGGTCCATCTCCAGAGCTTGTTCGGCGGTCTGTTTAAGTCCGTTCACCCGATTTAATGCGTAGCGGCCATAGCCGTCAAAACCCGTGCGACCGGTACGGCTTTCGCCCCGTGCATTGGTTACCGTGGATGTAATACGATTGCCGAAGCGGTCGTGTTCATAATGGGTATGCAACTCTTGTGCGCTACCTTTAGCTACCCACTCATCGGTTAATAGGCCAGTCAGGTTATCGTAATCGAAATGCGCGGTTCGCTGGATTTGCGGTGCCGCCAGGGCTCCATACCTCTGAGTAGTAACACTACTCTCACGCAAGCGCGCCAAGTGCCAGCGATCACTGTTCACCACATTGTCGTAGGCATTACTTGTGGTTTTGCTCTGCACTAAGTTATTAGAAGCATCATAGTGCTTCACCGTTACCGAGCTGACATTGCCATATTGAATATCATTGGCTGCGGTGTAGTTGGTGGTTGTTACCACCTTACCCAGATAACTCCCGCTCAGGCTGTAGGATTTATCCTCTGCCTGACTGATATAGGGCATTACCGTTTTGCCCGATACCGGTGCTATGGATTCCAAGGTGTTAATAGAGCAGCTGATCAGGGTGAGCCCACTACCCTCACAGGTAGCCGGGGTTTTGATATTACTGGCATTGGACTCAATCACCTTGGCCGTCTGTGAGGGCATACCGATGAAGGGATAATCCTGACGGTAGTGGGTAGTGGTCTTCACCTCATTTTGCGGGTCATAAGTAGTGACCGACTCAAAACCGAGGAAACCTCGCCCACCACTCTGCATACGCGCGCCGGCGTAGTGGTAATGGGCCTCGACCGTATTGTTATTGTCATTGGCCGCCGGTGCATCGGAGATTACTTTTTGCACCACGTACATCGGTGAGTACAAATCAAATACCGGCGAGCCGCGTCCGTAGTTCAGCTTAAAGGAGCCTTTCTTACGGGTGTAAACATTCGCACTGTCATCATTAAGGCGCGCGTAACGGATTTCTGTTTTTACCCCGAAGCCATTCTCTACCGACTCAAGCATATCCACCGGTTTATCAGTATGCTTGGGCTTGAACACACGTACATACTTGTCTGTAAGGCCCGGACCACTAAAGAAGCCTGAGCGGGTGCGCATATCATCGCAGTGGTTTTCCTGCTCATCGCGGTTCGCACAGTTCTCAACAATTTCAGGGCGACCATCACCGGTCACATCCATCACCAAGTGACTGTGATCATTGGCATCCGCGCCGAACAACAGGCCAGTATCGATAGGACTGCCAAAGCCATTGGCTTGATTGGGCAGTACATAGAGGTACTGGTATTCATTGTTTTCTTTGTCGTTGGCATTGGGGTAGAGAATGTCCACCAGGCCATCCATATCCCAGTCATACAACTGGATATCTTCATCTACTTGCTTAGGCAGGAAACCTGCGGAGACAAATTTTTCTCCATTAAAGTGCAGTACCCCCCAATCCCAGTTTGCATTGGGGCGGAACAAAAGGTCGGGTAAGCCATCGCCATTTAAATCTGTTATTCGGTGTTCGGCGTCAACCACCTCTCCATTGAGTTCACGCTTGAATACCGCCTCATGGAGGTTATCACTCTCGGACATCAGCACAACAAAGTGATTGTCAGTTACATGGCTTAGGTTGTTACAATCACTCGCCGCCTCTGTACAAATCCAATCCGTCTGCATAATCGCGGTGAGATCGGCAATACCGTCCCCATTGAAATCGCCCACCATATCCGTATCGCGTAATTTTACCAAGGTAGTGCGCTTGAATAATCCCAAGGGTAAGCCCCCCGGGGCACTAACAGAAGGCAGCGATAGAGTGCGAGTAACCTCAGAATTTTTGAAAGAAAGCGTTCCATTGTTACTGCGCTGTAGCTCGCGGATTTTCATGGTGGGCGCGTCGCTAACTGAGTGGAGACCGACGGCCGAAGTAAATTTAAGAAAATCCGGCAAACCATCGGCATTAAAGTCGTGCATCTGGCCCAGCTGATCCTTTTGATAGCTGATTGTCGTGGGGCTATCAGCACTGCTAAACCCGCTACCATTGGATAAATTCACGGCCCAGTGTGTGCCGCCATCGTCTATCGGCGCATGTAGTAAATCATCTTTGCCATCATTGTTGTAATCCAGCAAGTGCCATTCCCTACGCTCATTGGCACGGATTCGCATCTGTCCCGATTGCAGTGATAATTCACCCCCGGCTGTGCCCAAGGCAACACGAATATAGCGTTTTCCATGACTGCCGTCGTAACGGATAAATACCAGGTCTGTGAGCCCATCGCCATTGACATCTCCGTATTTACCGCCTTCATAACCTGAGTGGAAAATATTAGGATTAGCAGCAGTACTCACCATGCCTGATCCAGCCGATTGGGCATAGGTAAATACCGTGGGTCTGCGACAGTTACCCTGGACACACTCCTCAACTTCTTCGAGGAGCAAACGTCCCGTAGCACTTTTCTGGTAGCTGAAGTTGTAGCGGCGCAATTCCACCGAGTCCGCACTGGAAGTAATGGCGGTGAGTCGGCGGGTAGCGGCGGTCTTCTGCCCGAAGAGGTAGCCATAACGTTTATCGCTGCGGTTCGTATCGTAGTGGAATTGAATCCGATTCAACGCTGCATCGTGACCGTTCGCGGAATAATCGACCGCTTCAATCAGGTGTTCACCGAGTACGGTGTCTTTCAGGTAATTGTATTCAATACGGTTACCAACACTGTCTTCTTGGGTATTTAAATACCAGCTCTTCTCCTGCTGCGCATCTGCGTTCATACCGTAATAAGAGACAGAACCATCCTTACGGTACACTTCAAAGCCCTGACCGGTGCCAGTGGCACTCGAGACCAAGCGTACACGCACGAAGCTATCCACACTTGTACGGTACTCACTGCCGAGACTGCCATACTGACCAGACACAAGTTTCAAACGTTGGCCATCCAAACAGAACCGATCAAAGGCACTGCCATTGGTACCGTCTTCTTCAAACGTTCTACGACAGGCAGTGATGACGGACAGCCCACTGATCCCCCAACCAACCCCTAGAGGGCCGTTATTACCGGAACTGCTGTATGTCACACTGAGCGCCGGTGTACTGCCACCGGATGAAGGACCCACCTGGAGCGGAATGGTATAAGTCGCCGCACCAGATTCAGTCACGCGGAATTCCCCCGGCAATATGCCGACACGATCGGAGGCCAACACTCGAGGGTCGGTAATAGACAGTACTGTGGCCTTATTGGGAGGCACCTCCACCGTTACCGGTGGCGGAGTTTGGTCAACCTGGACGATATCCGTTGCAACCGTATTTGAGCAGCTACTAAAACTCGATACCTGGTTGCAGGCACGGACCTGATAGGCGAAGAAGCCGTTATCCAGCGACAGTGATTTGCTCAAATGCTTGAGATCTGTGTGCTTAATTGGGGCGGCTTTACTCCAACTTACCGACCCCCCCGCCGAAGATGCGCTACCGGCAATAATTTCATAGCGCACGATCGCGCCGCTGGCACTTCCCCAAGTGAGATCAACCTCACCGGAACGCGAGAAACTTGCCGATAGGTTGGGAGATTTGGGCGCACCTGGGGTTTTGGCGACGATGACAGATTGGGCATTGCCAGCCGTGGAACAGGTACGCAAATTACAAGCTATCAGGTGGTAACTATAGCTGCCGTCATCACGCTTGAGTGTGGTACCGGTGAGGGGCGCGGGCTTGGTAGAGCTGGTAGTCAGCTCTTTAAGGAGCTTGCCGTTCTCGTAAAGTTTGTACTTGTAAACCTGCTGGCTAGAGCGATCGCTCCAGTTCAGATTAAGAGAACCTGTAGCACTATTCCCTATGGCATCCAGCGTCGGGGCCGTGGGTACCGGTTGGTTCCGGACAGAAACCCCAACAGGTGTGCTCCAGCTTGCGCTGCAGCCGGAAGAATTGCAGTTTTTAGTGCGAAGTTCCCAGCTGCCATCGGCGAGACCGGTGACAGTAAAGGTACTGCGAGTTGCTGTGCTGTAGCTATTATCCGCAGGCCAGCTACTATTTGCTTTACGCTTCTGCCAGTGCACCGAATCTATTGGACCGGAGCTATTGGAACTCAAACTGACAGAACCGGTGTACGATTTTGCGCTGACGCTAGTAAGAGCAGGTTTATCAGGTGCAATAATGACTGTGGCTAATACCGATACTTTTGCAACAGGATTTGGCTCTGAGCACTTCGGAAAATTACCTTGTAAGCATTCATCGCAGGCGTAATGGTAGTCATAAGTACCACTTTTAGAAAGTGTCTCTGTAAAGGTAGCGCCAGGGTCGAATATTTTACTGCTAACATTAGTATTTCCACGCTTTAATGTGCAACGCTCTGCATCTTGCCAGTTTCCATTAAACAGCAGGGTAACCCTTCCACCCTTAGTAACCGACTGTACCATCAGGTCAGGAAATTTTACACTGACACTCTTCTTTCCTGTCCAGCTACTACAAGATTCAACACCGCTATAAGTTTTACAGGCCCTTACGCGATACGAGTAACTACTGTTCTTACTTTGACTAAAGGACTTGCTAGTGCCAGTCAAGCTCCAGCTACCAGAGGCGTCACCTGACTGCTCCAATATATACCTGGCCGCCCCAGAAACCGCACTCCAGCTCACAGCATAGTTGCCACTGCTACTGGCTGGTACGGCTAGGTTTCCAGGTATACCCGGAGCTCTGGATACTGTGACAGTAGAGGAGGTTTTAAAAGATCCTACTGAAGTGCCTTCGACAGCGGCAACTCGATAGCGATAAGTTCCCGTCCCTCTCCCACTAAAATTACGGCTGATCGAAGTTCCGCTGTAAATCTCGTTCCAGGAACCATTATTCTTTTGTTCCTGCAAAACATACTTATCAGCCCCCGAAACAGAGCTCCAAGAAATACTGACACTACCATTGGTGCTTGAAGCGGGAACCGAAATTGAACCTGGAGTACGGATAACAGTAATTTTTTTAACTGGGTTAAAGTTAAAACATGCCGTTTTAGAGCTGTAGGCGCTACGATTACAGGCTCTAACTCGATATTCATAGTCTGCAGTCAATTTACCGTTTAAATTCTTACTTTTGGAAGAGGAACTGTGAATAGAGGACCAAGAACCCGAGTCTTTTCGTTCTTGGAGTTCGTAATAATCTACGCTCCCACTGGCTGTACCCCAACTGATGGAATAGCTACCATCAGTGTCTCTACTCGCAAGACTAATGCCTCCGGGAACGCCGGGGTTCCTGAGCATCTCCACCTCTACCGAACCTAAATATTTAGCGGCATATGCAGAGGGTGCCAGGAAAAACAAAGGGTTTCTTTTGATTTTTTCTAAAAAAGCAAATGGACATATGGGGTTACATCCACCACCTCCTGGACCTCCTACATTCTCACCAGAGACAACATATTTCCACATGCCATCGGTTCGCCCAGTAACTCGGTAGTTGCCCTTTATCCCAGTGACCTTGATCGATCTTTGCCAAACACCGTTCTTATACTCAATGATTGATACATCTGCATATGAGCCCGGCCAATCTATATTGATCGATCCATCACCATATGCATAGGCTTTAACACTTGCGTCAGCATAACTGGAAGCCACCATACCCAACAAAAGTATTGGGAAAAGGTTAAAAATTGATATCAAACCTTTTATCGACGAGCTCATCAGAAGAAATAACCCCGTCAGCCTGGTATGAGACAGCGAACCACAACCCTTGAACACAGCGGAAATTCCCTTTTCGTTTTTATGGCTAAACCCTCCCCCCAGCTATACAGCCAGGAATAGGGCGCGCCAGTATACTTACGCGTCAACATTAATCCAAGAATGATTATTAATGTGAGCATTTATGTCATAAACGTCAGATAAGGGAGGTGAATATATCCAACTATTAGGTTACTTTTTCAAGTGCCAGAATCCCCTCGCCAACCTTGTTAGGCTACGAATGATTCGAGGCTTAATACAAACACACAAAACGTATCTGCATAGCTTATTCATCAGGGCTTACCCGGTTAACTACAAGCTATTTAGATAACCGGGTAAGCCCCACTGCAAAAACGTTTTAAATAGCACGAAGACAAATTGTCTAGTTATGGGTACCTCCACACTTTCTATGTGTCTCCGCCATACTCCAGCTAAAAAACATCCCCCAAGGAAAGCCTGCCCCTTCCCACACCTGTAGAGTTTTTAGTCTCGAATAATAGTGAAAGGTTTTTTCAGTTGAAGACCTCAACTCCAGTGATCCAAAACTATTGTTGATTTCATAAAATGAAAACAGTAAAAAGAATTCTTCAACGAAAAATACTGATGATAACTTGATATGGAGGGCTCTTTGAGCTGGACTGACAAAAACGACCAACCGGGTAAACCCCAATATTGCAACAATAGCGGATTAGCGGAAACCGTGATTAAAACGTAGGTGCTAATAACACAAGCAAGAACTGGAAAGAAATACTGAAGGAAGTAAAGGCTGACGTGTTATGGAGAAGCCAGACCGAGAGGGCTCGGGCGAGTTCTTCACAACCTTTCCTTTGCGGCCGAATGCCAGGAGGGGCCTCAATGCCAGCTTCGAGTCTTTTTAAGAATTCTCTAAACTGAATTTCTTTGGTAACAACGGTGAGCCTGAAAGAGCCCCACCGAATCAGAGTCAGTTCCAACCGTGGTTGAACCCTCTCCACCAAATATACAGCTAATAAAGGCTTCCCCTCCTCTAAAGCCCTCACCAAATGCTGATCAGCCACGCTTTGTACATGGCCTGAGAAACAGGGAGCACCAACAAAAACAAAGTAATCAAGAGCGAGTATTTTCAGCATACTACCTTGCAAGAATCCCATGAGTAACCCTCATACAGCACCCCGGTTTGGCATGCATTGTTAAGGTGCCCGCGTGTGCTGGAAATTCAAATCAGGGCGAAGATATACTCATAATTTACGCTCTTACAAGCGCGACTCAGCTGCGTCAATTTCATATTAATTCTCTCCCTGCCAGAGAGGATGGGATTACTTTCACAGTGAATACGCTATAGAACCACTTGCAATGTGATCCCCAGTGAGGCGCCATCATAGCTTCCTGGCTAACAAGATTAGATTCACAGTAATCCAAAACCGGCATATGTGAGTGCCCCCCCCATAGAAACTTATTGTCAACGGCTTCTATAGCAAATGCCCATTATCAAAGACTATCGAGGTGGGTACCCCTGCACACTCACCCCCAGTGGTATCCTTGGGCTTCACGCGAGACACCCTAGCCACCTTCCAGAAAAGTGATGTCTCTATACTCAACAGAGACGGCCGCAATCAATTGTGATCAGTGGAAAGGGAAAGCACTTCCCTGCAATTCAGCAAGCCAACAACTTAACAGCGAGCTGCTTATAACTGTTGGTTACAGACATAGCGGAAAATATTGTTATTTATTGCATAAGCGTACTGGTATGTTAGGCGCCAGCGGAGAACCATCCGGGGCTTGCCCCTCTCTCCACCATCCGCGCACAAAGGCAATGGAATCAAGCTGTTATGTATCGATACGACGACCGGGATCGCGCCATCATCAATGATCGCGTTGCCCAGTTCCGCGGCCAGACGGAACGTTACCTCGCCGGCGAGTTGAGTGAGGAACAATTCCTGCCACTGCGCCTGCAAAATGGCCTCTATATTCAGCGACTGGCCCCCATGTTGCGCATCGCCGTGCCCTACGGCCTGCTCAACAGCAGCCAGCTGCGCCGTCTCGCGCGCGTCAGCCGGGACTACGACAAAGGGTACGCGCACTTCACCACGCGCCAGAACCTGCAGTACAACTGGCCCCAACTGGAAGATGTACCCGCTATTCTGGCCGAGCTGGCCGAAGTGGAAATGCACGCAGTTCAAACCAGCGGCAACTGTATCCGCAACACCACCTCTGACCCCTATGCGGGCATCGCTCTCGACGAAATTGCCGATCCGCGCCCCTACTGCGAACTGATTCGCCAGTGGTCTACCTTCCACCCAGAATTCGCCTTCCTGCCGCGCAAGTTCAAAATCGCGGTTAGCGGTTCCGAGCAGGACCGCGCTGCAATTCGCGTACACGATATCGGTGTGCAGATTGTGAAGCGCGGCGAAGAGATTGGCTTCCAGGTGCTTGTCGGTGGCGGCCAGGGCCGTACACCGGTTATCGCCGAAACCATCCGCGATTTCCTGCCGGAGGAAGATCTGCTTTCCTACTTGGAAGCGATTGTACGGGTATACAACCAGCTGGGCCGTCGCGATAACAAATACAAGGCGCGCATCAAGATTCTGGTGAAAGCCCTGGGCCCCGAAGAATTTGGCCGCCGTGTGGAAGAAGAGTGGCAGTACATTAAAGATGGGGTTGAGAAATTGACCCCAGAAGCTCTGCAGTGGGCCAAGTCCTTCTTTACCGAGCCTGACTACAAGAGCTTTGATGGTGCAGCCAGCGAGGCGGCCCTGCAGCAGCAGGCTGATAGCGACAAGGCTTTTGCGCGCTGGCTGGAGCGCAATACTTACCCTCACCGAGTACCGGGTTACCGCGCTATCAAGCTCTCCACCAAGCCAACGGGTGTGCCCCCCGGTGATGTCACCGACAGCCAGCTTGAGGCCATCGCCGATCTGGCCGATGCTTACAGTTTCGGCGAAGCCCGTGCCACCCACGACCAAAACGTGGTTTTGGCCGATGTGGAACAGGGCCAACTGTACGAGCTGTGGCAACAGGCGCGCAAACACGGCTTTGCCACACCCAATATTGGCACTCTCACCGATATGATTTGCTGTCCCGGCGGCGACTACTGCTCCCTGGCCAACGCCAAGTCGATCCCAGTCGCCGAAGCCATTCAGCGCCAATTCGACGATATGGATTACCTCTACGACCTGGGCGATCTGAATCTGAACATTTCCGGCTGCATGAATGCCTGTGGTCACCACCATGTGGGCCATATCGGCATCCTCGGTGTGGACAAGAAAGGCGAGGAGTTCTACCAGATACAACTGGGCGGCAGTGCTTCCAACGAAGCCAGTCTGGCCAAGGTACTGGGCCCCAGCTTCTCTCGCGCAGAAGTTACCGGGGTAATCGGCAAGATCCTCGATCTCTACATCGAACAGCGCCAGACAGAAGAGCCCTTTATCGACACCTATAACCGCATCGGCCTGCAGCCCTTCAAGGAGAGAGTCTATGCCAAAGCCAGTTAAGCTGGGCCCACAGCCGGGCAACCCCTCCGAGCTAATTCTCAATGGTGAGGTCAGCGCCAATGATTGGCAGCTACTACCTCAACTGGAGGAAGAGGAAACCATTGATCCAAATACCCTGCCCTCCGGCAAGCTGATCCTACCGCTGCGCCAGTGGTTAGCCCATCGGGAGGCCCTGGCAGAACGCAGTGCAGAAGTGGGGGTCTGGATAGACAGCGACGAAGGTGCTGAGCTTATCGGCAACGAGGCAAATAATTTTCCGTTGATCGCAGTTAACTTCCCGGCATTTGCCGATGGCCGCGGCTTTACCGCCGGCCGCATGCTGCGCGAGCGCTTTGGCTTTAAAGGGGAGCTGCGTGCGGTGGGTGGCTTTATGCGCGACCAGCTCACTTACCTGCAACGCTGTGGCTTTAACGCCTACGCTTTTGAAGGCAACCAATCCCTCACCAGCCTGAAAGAATCCCTACAGGATTTTGGGGACAGCTATCAGTCCGGTGTAGATCAACCTCTGCCAATGTTCCGCAGACGCTTCTAAGGTCGATACTCGACAGAGTGTGCCCCTGTCCACATTGGCAAGGGCACACTGCTTCTACCCCGGCATTGTCCTCTTCTATTTCCCAATTAAATACCTTGCCTGAACCCCCTCACAAATCTCATATACAGAAAACCGAGGTCGACCCAAGCCCTTTCCAGCTTCCCCACTATTAAGCACCAACCAAACCAGCTAGATCGCCGCATCGAGAAGTGCTAACCCATTACCATAAACAACATCGGGCCCAGCCCCCGATACACGAAATGGTATCTGATTCAAATCCCCACCGAGCGTACTAATAGCAAGCGCCACCCGCTTCAATTCCCGGGCACCTGGCCTGTAGTGGCCACTGTGGTTATTGACCTCAAGTATTTGATAACCAGCACCCAGCACAATGGTTCCTGCACCCAACACCGAGCCACCAGCCAGAAATGAGGAATGATGGAAATGACCTAAATTTTTTCTTCCGACATAGAAATTACGCTGTGAATCCACAACATAAATTATGTTGCCCGCAGTGTTTTGCAGGATACCCAGCTCAAACCTTCTTTGCGGAGGAATAACCAGCATGTTTCCTGTAAATGTGGCCAGATGTTTCTGCCTATCCCGGTCGGAGAGATAGCGGACATTGCCATTACGGCCATGGGTCGCCTGGTGGTTGGGATGATGAACTTCCGGCCAATAAGGAGTGGCTACCATTTTTGCCCCCCTTGAGCGACCTAAAAGCCCCAGCGTTTTCAATGTAGAACGCAAATGTCTCCAGCGACTTCTTGCTCTCTGCCTTTTCTCTGCCTCAGTCATAAGATGCTTCCTTCCATCCGGTGAATAAAGTTGAAACAGGGGATCTCCCTAAAGTTCACTGAAAGAATATGGAAAGCAGCATGAACTGCTAATGAATACTATGAGTTTAAAAATGCCTCAAGGTGGAAATTACCCTTCACCTGTAAGACCCATGTAATGGTACCCAGAAATTTTTAAACCATTATTTAAAAGGGAGTCATGATAAAAGCTCGCCTCCCGTGAAATAGAAAGAAGAAAACTTGATGCTTGAGTTGCATTTACAATACAAGCAATATCTACTGAGAAAACTACAGGAGGTTTAACCAATCCATTTACATCCATACGGAATGGTAAAATTGTTCAACTGCTCCCTGAAAAAGTAGTGCCAGGACCACCGGTAAGCGACCTAATTCCAAGCGGCAGAGCTATGCCAGCAAAAACAAAAGTCTTTGTTGATTTTTTGGAAAATGAACTAACTTAAGCTTGAAAAAAATAGAGCTGAGAAGCCGAGAATAAAATACCCACTATCCAAGCTGAATCAGCCAGGCCCCAAGCTTTAAAGAAATATTACTTAAGATTTACACCAAGCACCCAATGAAAAACCTTATCAAAACTTTGTAAATCTAATTTAGGTCGCTCTTCAATTGAGTTAGCCACTCCGCGATCCAGCTTGGCATTAATCCAGCTATCAAGCTGACCATCCAGAACCACCAACCTGCCTTCATCCACCCCCTTTTTCTGCTCAATCAAATTGACTATCAGCTTGAATAGCCATTCCTCTTGATCATCCTCTAGTAATTCTTCGCACATTTGCATAAAGTTGACTGGAGGGATTGACAGAAATCTTTTTATATAAAGCGCATTCAGAATTGAGCGTATTACATATAACAGCTTTTTAACCTTAATTTCCTTAACACCAGCGTCCTTTTCTTGCACAAATTTTGTATAACAGTTAAACCCCATGCTGATATAGTGATGCGCTAAGGCCCGCGGCTGCCAACACTTGAGTGCCAGGCTCCGAAGTTCATCCAAAACCTCTTGCCGTTTGAAATACACTTTTGGTGAAAACAGCCACTCGATTAATGTCGGATTGCTGCCCCTTAACAGTCCCAGGGTTTTATTGATATCCCAGCCAACAAGGTCAAGCTCATCCCCCAAGGTCTTATCGAAAGGCACTTCTACAACATCTCTAGGAGTCCCAAGTGTCAAATAGTGGTTAAGATCTCGCTTGTAAATAAAACGTACATCCCAATCACTATCCGGCGACTCAAAGCCCCACGCCCGACTACCAGACTCACAGGCATATAAAATTTCTATACCTTTCTCAGCTTCAAGTGCTTTTAATTTTTCTTGTACTACCAATTCCATCAATTTCTCTCTACCAATCTACCATGGGCAATGGACAAAAGTTACTATTCAAGAGAGTGACACTGCCTTTGAAATGCCACTATTAGCCCCTTCAACGTAGGAAGTCACCACACGATGAATACTTGCATATACCCTACTCTACCTACCGCCCCTTTTCTGCACCTTGTAGCCACCAACCAAATACCCCAGCAACGATCCGATAAGCACAGGGATAGAGATCAAACCAATCAGCAACCAGCGGTCCTGCTTAAAATGCACATCGAAGTGAACTAATGCGGTATAAGCAACTGCACCCATCATTACAACAATGACAAACATTACAAGCCAAGTGACAAAATTTGCTGACAAATTCAAACCGCAGCTTTTACAGACACATTTTATCGAGTTGAGACCACTACACCAGCCAATCAGAGAGATAGGCTTCTCATTACAACCAGGACAATTTTTCACTGTTACTCCAACACCTAAATCTAGCCACAGCCTGGCAACCGAAAACTAAAATTATATTGGATATCCTTCAATACCAATACTTCTGCCCCCCATAGCCAGGCGGTCCAATCTCACTCAAAAACGCCTTCCTGCCCATAAAAGGCAAAACATCTGCTATCATCGCGCCCGCAAAAACCTAAGGGGTGGCCAAGGCCTGAGATGCAAAGGGATCAAAAAGATCACCTTAAGCAAACCCTTGAACCTGATCCGGTTAATACCGGCGTAGGAATAGGTAGGCGTGCCAAAGCCCTCCCCTCGTCGCTCTCCGGGTCTCTTTCATTAGTGTTGATTCGAGAGAGAACCATGAAAAAACTGTTCACAATCCGCCCGATTGCTCAATCTATCGGCCTTGTGGCTGGCCTGTCCGCTGGGCTAGCAATGGCCGCTAAGCCCATGGAGGACGGGCTTGAGGAAGTGGTAGTGACAGCTCAATTACGTGATACCAACCTACTAGATCTACCCGGCAGTGTCAGTGTAATCGGCACCAGCAGTATTGAGGCGCGCGGAGCTGGAAGCCTGGACCAACTCCTGAACATGGCACCTAATGTCAATTTTTCTACGGGCGCCTCACGGGGGCGCTTTATCCAGGTTCGCGGTATCGGTGAACGCAGCCAATTTATCGACCCAGTAAACCCTTCAGTCGGCTTGGTTATTGATGGTATCGACTTCACAGGCCTTGGCCTGGCCGCCAACACCCTGGACATAGAACAAGTCGAGATTCTACGAGGCCCGCAAGGCACCTTGTATGGCGCCAATGCCCTAGCAGGCCTGGTCAATATGCGCAGTGCCGCGCCCACTTCAGAAACAACGGGCAAAGTCTCCGCCGAGTTGAGTGAATACGGTGGTCGCAGCCTTACCGCCATTGGCAGCGGCAGCCTGAATGAGCAGCTTGGCTACCGTATAGCCGCCAGCGAGCGAAAGTCCGACGGCTACATGGAAAATCAATATCTGGGCCGCGATGACACGAACAATATTGATGAATCCGTACTGCGCGGTAAGCTGGCCTATTCTCCCAGTGACGATTTAAAGCTCGACTTCACCCTTTTCTACCTTGACGCCGATAACGGCTACGATGCCTTCTCTCTATACAATACCCGCAAGACCCTCTCCGACAAGCCCGGTCGGGACCAGCAGGAAAGCTGGGCTGGCGCTTTAACTGGGCAGTGGTCTGGTAACGAGAATTTCACTCTTGAAGCCACCCTAAGCCATGCCAATTCCGATACCGAATACGGATACGATGAGGACTGGAGCTATATCGGATTTCACCCTTTGGAATACAGCCAAACTGACAATTACCAGCGGGACAAAGACAACGCCAGCCTGGATTTACGCCTGCTCTCCACTGAAAGCTCCAAACTCTTTACGGGGCGCACTAGCTGGGCACTGGGGGTTTATCATCGTAATGAGCAAGAAGACCTCCTGCAGACTTCAGGAAAAACTAAAGGCACAATCACGGAATACAGTTTTTTTAGCAGTGAGTTTGATACCAAAAACAGCGCTGTTTACGGACAGCTGAGCACCACACTAACCGACGCTCTCAACCTGATTACCGGGCTTCGCTTGGAAAAACGCAGCGCGGATTATTCTGATTCCTATTCCACTAAGGCAGATAGCAATGAGGATTTGTGGGGTGGAAATATAACCCTGGAATATCATTATTCTGAAGACACGCTACTGTACGCCACCGTTTCACGCGGCTATAAGGCAGGGGGTGTGAACGGTGCTATCATCGCAGAGTTCGCGGGTAATGAAGAAACTTACAGGGAGATGTTCGAGTTCGATACAGAGCATTTGCTTAACTACGAACTCGGCGCCAAAGGCAACTGGCTGGATAACCGCCTACAGGCGCAGCTAGCAGCTTTCTACCAAGACCGCAGCGATGTTCAAGCCAAACAATCACTCTTTAATCCAGAAAGTAAAAAGTTTAGGGAATACCTGGGTAATGCAGCAGGTGGTGAAACTTACGGCTTTGAGGCGGAAATAAATTTCCAAGCCACGGATACTGTGCGCCTCTTCGCTTCTGCAGGCTGGCTAAACGCCGAGTTTGAAAACTTTATAAGCAGTACACACGTAGATACAGAGAAGGATAAAGAAACCGGCACGGTACTATCGGTAAATCTGGATGGGCGTGATGTCGCTCATGCGCCAAGCTATCAGTTCTTCACTGGCACCGAGATTGATCTCACTACCCACTGGGTACTGCGTCTGGAATTGGAAGGCAAGGATGAGTTTTACTTCTCTAATAGCCACAATGAAAAATCCACGGCCTACGAATTGGTTAACGCCCGCCTCACCTATCGGCTTGATAATTGGGAAGTCTCTCTATGGGGTAGAAACCTGACAGGTGAGGATTACTATACCAGAGGCTTTTATTTCGGAAATAACCCAGTTAATGGCTATACCTCAGAGGCTTATTATCAACAGGGTGAACCACGTATTGCCGGGATAACCGGTACTTATACTTTCTAATAGGACACCTTGTATTTTAGCAAATAGCCAATGGTTAACGCCCGTGAATTATCAGATACATAGCTATCTGATAATTCACGGACTTAATCGGGTTGGATAGATAAGAGCCAAGGATAGTTACCCCCTGGATCTCGGTGAATAATGAGAAAAGCTATGCAGCTCTCCGCAGAAATCAGCATGTACCCTCTTAAAGATGAGTACATACCCAGTATTCGAGCCTTTATTGAACGCCTGAATAGCCATTCAGGCCTGAGAGTAATCACTAACACTATGAGCACTCAGGTATTTGGCGAATATGATTTGCTAATGGATGTTCTCAAAATAGAAATGCGCAAATCCTATGAGCAATTTGGACGCGCTATTTTTGTTTGTAAATTTATTGATGGCGACCTAGCCCCGGCCAAACCCCATGCTTAACTCAGAGTTCCTAGAAATTCTGCGCACCTCAATTGAAGCCATGTCTCTTTGGGAAGTGGCAGCTGTTGTTCTCGCCCTTGCTTACCTGTTATTGGCGATGCGCGAGAAAATCAGCTGCTGGTATGCTGCCTTTATCAGCACGGCAATCTATTTAGTTTTATTTTGGGATGTCAGCCTGCTAATGGAATCAGCACTGCAAGTGTTCTACCTGGGCATGGCGATTTTTGGCTGGTGGCAATGGCGTCATCACGAGGATAAAAACAAAGACTTAAGAATTCATCGCTGGCCACTGCAAACCCACTTGATAGTGATTAGTGGTGTTTTCCTGCTAACCCTGGTATTCGGTTATCTACTAGATAACTTTACCAGTGCCGCCCTACCCTATCTCGATTCTTTCACCACTTTGGGAGCTGTGGTGACCACCTACATGGTGACCCGCAAAGTTTTGGAGAACTGGATCTACTGGATTGTAGTGGATGGGGCCTCCATCTACCTTTACCTGGATAGAGGGCTCTACCTGACTGCGCTCCTCTTTTTGCTCTACGTGGTATTGGTTGTTATTGGTTTTTTCCAGTGGAGATCCATCTACAATAAGCAAAATCAGGCCGAGCAGCCCGGGCTAACCTCTTTAACGGGAAGACAAGCCTCCGCCGCTTTACAGTAGCAATTCGCCCTCTCTATACCTATGAGCCAAAGCCTAAGCGACATCATTCCCTGCGACTGGCATCAGTGGAGCCAGTCCAGGCCTAGGTTTATACGGACCTTGGCAGGTGGGCAGACCAATCGAACCTATTTAGTTTCATCAGGGGAAGAGCTCCTGGTTATTCGCCATAACTCCCCACTTAGCCAAGCACTGGATCTCGACCGGGCAACAGAGGCCCAAGTCCTCAACCAGGCCACTCGCGCCGGGCTCTGTGCTCCCCTTGTCTATTGTGACCCTCAATATCACTATTTGGTAACAAGGTTTATTCAAGGTAAGCCCTGGCACAAAGAGGGCCCCAGCTCTTTGAAGCGGCTTGCCAAACGACTTAATAGCATTCACTCTCTCCCGCCGGTTAAGAACCACCTGGATATTGATCAGAAAATAGACCGCTATTGGTCATCGATTAATACTCGAGCTGATTTCTATCCACGCCTTAAACAATTACACCGCGAACTATCCAGCAGTATTAGCGCTTTAAAGGCTGCAAATGATACTCCCGGTCTCTGTCATAATGACCTAACCAAAGAAAACCTGATCGAAAGTACCAACGGGGAGCTAATCGCAATCGACTGGGAATATGCTTCCATGGGAGATCGATTTTATGACCTTGCCGCTTTGGTGGAGGAGCACCAATTTTCCCCTGCGGAGCAACAACAGCTACTGGTCAATTATCTCCATCGCCCACCAAATGGAGATGACAGGCAGCGCCTTTACCATTGGCGGCTTATCTATAAATATCTATGTGTGCTTTGGCATGCACTGCAATGGAGTGCAAAAAAGGCCTCTTGTGACTCAAGCACCATCGAATCTCAATGCCAGGCGATATTAGAGTTAGCTGCATCCCGGCCGGATTAGTAGCTCCTTAGTAAGCCCACCTCATCAACCCGGCAAAAGCCCTGCCGAGCCCCCAAATAAACATAACAGGAATTAAAGGGGAGCCTTTATGGGTGAAGCCTTCCTAAATAATACAGCTCAAGATACCAACCACATAAGATCAGTATTGACCGGCCATTGCTTTGCAAAGATATAATCACTGCAGACCTGCACAGGTTTCCATCAAAATGCATGAGTATAGGGAGATACACATTATGACCAGAACTTTCTTCGGCTTGCTACTCCTCTTCGTCACCGCCAGCTGCTATGCCGACAAGAGGCCTGAAGCTTTTAACACCATCGACAAACTTTTTGCCGCCATGTCAAATTTTGATCATCAGGCAATGAGAAGTACGGTTACTGATTCATTCATCCTTTTAGAACATGGGGAGATCTGGACCATAGAGGATCTTGTTAATGTAGTTAAGCCCGCTGGTTACACCCGAACGAATTACTTCAGCATCATCAACTACGAGCAGCAAGGCGAATTACTGACTGTCAATTATTGGAACAAAGCCAACTTTACCCAGAAAAACAAAAGCGAGGATGTTATCTGGCTGGAGAGTGCCGTCCTAGCGAAGGTAGATGGGAACTGGTTACTCCGCCAAATGCATTCTACCCGGCTACCAGCTGGTAAAACGCCAGATAAAGTAACCTTTATCAAGCAAAAACTCTAACTTTAAAGTTAAGCTCAATGTGCTGGCCTTAGGGCCAGCCCTACATTCACTGTAGAGGCTGCAGCCAATACCGTGTCTTTTCCTATCCACTGCAGCATCATGTAAAATAAGCCACAGCTATACGATACATAGTGCTTATTATCCCAAGAGGCGGCCCCATGAAGCTAAAAGTGTACCTTTCCGGTGAAATTCATTCTAACTGGAGAACCCAAATTATAGAGGGTTGCAAAAATCTAGGGTTAGATATCACCTTTTCATCCGCAGTGACTGATCACGATGCCAGTGATGCGGCGGGTGACGGTCTTGGTGAAGAGCCCAACTCTTTTTGGCGTGATCATAAATCGGCCAAGGTCAATGCCGTCCGAATCAAACACTCTATTGAGAACTGCGACCTGGCGATCATTCGCTTTGGAGAAAAATATAAGCAGTGGAACGCCGCATTCGATGCCGGTTACTGTGCAGCTCTGGGAAAGCCTTATATCACCCTACACGATGAATCCCTGGTTCACGCCTTGAAAGAAGTCGATGGTTCAGCCCAAGCCTGGGCCCAGAGCCCTGCACAAGTTATCGATATTCTGAAGTACCTCACTACCCAAGCTTAACGCCATATGTCACCAGCGCCGGCCAATAACCGGCGCTGGTTTGTCGTATAATCGCTCACCTTCATTTTCCCCACTCTTTTAATCTGTAGCTACTTATGCCTGGAGTAACTGATCGGTTTTCCCTTGATATGACCTATTAATCCATTAGCATTTCATACCAACATCTTCATGTTTTGCTATATCCCACTGTGTCCAACCAATCCATCAATAGATGGCGCAGACATAAACCGAGGCAAGGATACTGACCTTAAAGGCCACAAATGTACGATTCATATAATTAAACTCAGGAGATCAATTAAAAGGTTCAGGCGGGTTTCCCACGATAGACGCTTACATCCTCAATCAGGAGCAACCTTATCAGCTATCGGCCACCCCAGTAGCTTGGAGAGTATCATGAGAATAAGTAAAGAAGTCTGGAAGGGCCAAGCCGCATATTCCAAGACACTGTTATGGCTATATGATTTTTGGGTGTTATTTTTATCAAATCGCTTTATTTGGCGCTGCCCTACCCCAACAATTCTTCAGCAGTTTGATGAAAATGTAAGCGTCAACCACTTGGACGTGGGTGTCGGCACCGGCTATTTTATGGATAAATGTCATTTCCCCTCACCTCATATCAGATTGGCACTTATGGATTTAAACCAGAACTGCTTGGATATCTCAGCAAAGCGTGTTGCAAGATACAAACCTATTCTATTTCGCACAAACGTACTGGGTGAAATGCCTAATGATATAGAGCCATTTGATTCCATTTCTGTTAATTATTTATTCCACTGCTTACCGGGGAGACTATCAGAAAAGCTTATTGCCATAGATTATCTTAATAAACTACTCTCAGATCATGGCACTATCTTTGGCTCTACAATTTTACATGAAGGTGTTCACAAAAGTGCAATCGCCAAACGATTAATGACCTTCTACAACAAGAAAGGAATATTCTCTAACACCCTAGACAGCCAGAAAGATCTGGAAAATTTCCTGCAAAGCAGATTCTCAGAATATTCAATAGAAATTCGGGGCTGTGTTGCACTTTTCTCGGCAAAGAACAAGCGATAAACCCAGCCCCCAACAATTGCGAGAATACTTGGTAAATATTACTTCATCATTAAGGCCACCTCTCTCCTTGATTTCCTCCTATGTGAAGCAGCAGTATTATTCTATTGTTTGTTCACACCCTTTTGCCAAAGGCCTTCCTGATTTAGATCGTGATACGCTAGCCAAACTGTGGAAGCCCCAGCTCCGATCTTGGCACTCATAAGGCGTGCATTGTCATAGCCATTGAATGGAACATCAAAAACTGATCCCGGATACTCATATTTACAAGCCACTTCTCCCTGAGACCAGTCCGCATCAGCAGCAGTAATCTTCCATTCACCTTCATCACGGCAAGCAAAGCGGTAGCTTTTGGAGCACGCCACATCATTAAAACGACCGTTCGCCTTTGAAATAGCGCAATGCTCATTGCCATTCCAGTTGTTCGGCTCCGTACTTTCCCAAGACCAGAGTAGGTCTTCGGGCTCAAGATGCCCCGCACTACCATCGCCATTGAACCAGAACATTTCAAATATATTGAGCCCACAGGAAAGATAGCTTTTTACATTAGACTCAGTGATTTCTTTGTCTTGCGGCCCTTTACCACCACTACCAATGCCATAAAGAGTGCTTGGATCGTGTAACCGCGTCATTTGCTTGCTTGCCGAGGTTGTCATTAACTCACAAGTATTGGGATCTGTGGGTTTACTAAATTTGTCTTTGTAGAACCCCTGATATTGCAGACCGAGATGTACCACAGACCTAAAGCTCCCTGATTGTGGACAGATTAGATCCGTATTTACAACGACTATATTTTTTCCAGAATCCAACACATTCTGCTTACTCAAGGAATCCACAGGTAGGCCGGCACAACGATTAGATCCCCCTCCAGAGAAACTCGCCTCATAAAGATAGCTTCCTAACTCAGCTCTCAACTGACTGGCTATCTGGCCATAATGATCAGAATTTATTTCAAGTTTCAACAAGATGACTGACTGAGCATTCCCCTCTTCCAACCAACGAACAATACTTTCCAGCCCACGGCGAAACTTTTTTTCACCACCAAAGCAGACACCATGACATAACCGCAGCTGATTCTCCCCAAAAAATGTTCCGTAATCTCCGACATCTAAAGTAAGCTCACGCACACCGGATTTTAACTGATCATAGATTGAAATATCCTGATTGGGATCCGCCCAGTAGGCACTGTCCCATTCCCGCGCATTATAAGAGTTGTGGGTACCCACCCATTGCGAATGGTTGAAAGGCACATCTTTATCTAACTGTTCTTGCAGGGACAATTGTATAACACCCTGAGTTGTTGTCGACTTGACATCCGGAACTAGAAAAAGGCCCAGCATGAGAATTACTAACCGCCCATAAAGGGATGATTTGATCATTTGTTTTTTTCTTATCATGATATACCCTCGCCACTATCGTGACTTTATTGTTTATTTTATTTATTTGTTTACTTATTTAACATCAAATAACAACCCTAAAATTAGAGCTTCAAAATATTAACCAATTAAAAGTTCTGTTTACAGACCCATAATAGACCTAACTTATAGGATAGGCGTACTTAGAACTTATTTAAATCTAGATAATTAGCCGAAAAGAAAAGCTGTATTTAGCGGGGGATGTGTTCCACTCAAGATACGGGAAGCTAGTGGTGATTAATATCAAAAAGATCCACCCTATAACGAATGGATCTTACATAGTTGATAGACAATCAATAATAAATATGAATTTATTGAATTTTTAAATTACCAACCAAAAGAACTTTACCGTTACGCTCACCTGCCGCAGCAACTTTAACGGCTTCCTTCACATCGCTAAGGGGATAAGTTGCATGAATTGGTGCAGAAAGCTTACCCTGGGCAACTAGGCTCGTAATGGTTCCAAAAACTTCCTGCTGCCGCTCAGGTGAAGCATTAGCAAACCACTTGGCCAGCCAGAATCCGCGTACAGTAATATCCTTAAAGATAATCACCCCTGGAGCAAGCAGACATGGTTCACCGCTCAGGGCACCATAGTTGACCAGTGTGGCACCCTCGCTAAGGGCTTCACCTAGCCTAGCAGTAGCCATTCCCCCAACGGCATCTATACCCAAGCGAATCTCAGCACCTGCGGTTGCAGCTTTAACCCTCTTGGCTAGGCTCTCCCCTTCCTGATCACCATCCACCAGCACCACATCGGCACCGGCTTCCAGCATTGGCTCGATCAGTGAGGGTCTGCGAACTACATTGACTACCTTCAGACCACGAATTTTTGCCAGACTTGTCAGATAAGTTCCTACCGCAGAGTTTGCTGCGTTTTGAATCACCCAGTCTCCCTCTTTCAGATCGACGAACTCACTGAGTAGGAGATAGGCCGTTGGGGGATTAATGGTAATCATGGATAGTTGTATGGGGTCTACCTCATTCGGCAGAGGGATAAGTCCCTTAGCATTTGCCACCATGTGCGTGGCCCAGGTGCCACTGCCAACGGGCAACAGAACAGTTTGGCCAATATCAAGGCCTGACACATTCGGACCCTGCTTAACTACCTTGGCAACACCTTCGTTCCCGCCAATGGCAGGCAGAGGCGGTAACATGCCATATTCACCGGTCAGCGTGAGTACATCTGAGGGGTTGATAGGTGTAGCCAGCATTTCCAGTAATACCTGCCCCTCTTCCAGTTCCGGCTCATTAAACGGAACCGCCTCAATCACATCCTGCGGCACAGGGCCGCGCTCACGATACTCTGCCTTTAGCATATCGACATATCCTTTAAGAAAAATAGCTTTCACTAAGCCGTAAACAATTTCTCTCACTGCCTCTCGAGTAACACTCGTATTTACAGGCCATTTCGAATTGTTCAGTCTACTCACCATGAGAGAGAGTTCAAGAATATCCACCAAACAGATGTAGGCTAACTGTAATGGTGCGATAGGAACAGGACTGAATCGTAAAGTCAAAGTATCTATTGAAAGCAAGTTGCTTTACAAAAGCTCACTGGTCTCTCAAACAAATATCTTTGACACCCAGCATCTACTCGGTTGATTTTTTTTCAAATTTAATAAAAGCCTGTTACCCCTTTACTCTTTATCTCCTCAGACTCTCACACTATCCGGCATCAGGAACGCAACAAACACTCCAAGACTAAAAAGAAATAGAGGTGAGTCTTAGATAACATCACCGGAGAGCAACTCACCAGCAACTTATCCAAATGTCAACATTGAGCCGCTTGTCCACCCATCATTAACTGATAAATATTGAATATGGATAGGGTTCAATTACTTACGCAGAGAAGTACTCTTCTATAAAAAGTCTACTTGAATCACTTCGCCCCTATCAGTCACAGCACTGAAAATATCGAGACAGTAAAATTAAACAAAATTGTTTGATCATTAAAAATATTTTTATGAAAGTATGGCAACTGAAAGAAAATATTAGTAAGGTTCGAATAAGTGCCAAATAAGTCTTTCACTTGGTCAATAATCAATGGATGTGCTGGCTAGGCTATCTCTTCTGCTCCTAAAGCAGAGCTGTTCTCCCACCCTAAGTAGCAGGGCTCCTGGGCATTTAAGATTATCTACTCTATTTCAGCACATTGCCCCCTGCTCCGTAGCTAGCAAGTCCTTCCTCTTCAATTTTTCAAAAGATAGCTCCACGCCGAGAATTTTTATTCCCAGTTTCACCATGCAACAACGCTTATTTCAGTTTTACCAAGAAGTACAAGGAGAATAACAATGGGACTTTGTATTGACTCAACGAACAACACATTTATCACCCAGGTAAGAACAGCGCTTAACACTCTATTAGGAGGCGTCGGCACAGCACTTGTCTACACAACTGAAAAATACCGCACGGGCGGCCGCAATGTAGTACGAGTGACTGAAGGTGTCGGTATTCTGACTGCTGCTGGCTTAAGGGCCAACAGCACAACACTCGTTCGACGCCTGATTAACAGCCGGCACGATACGCGAATCACCGAGAATAATGCGCTGGGGTTCAGACCCGACAAATGGATAAAAGATCAAATTTGGAGTGGCTTCAAGAGTTATATCCCCCTGGTGAGTGCAGACCAGGGTTTTATGGCAAAAGTGATGAGCACCGGTGCCAGTGGTGTGGTTATGTGGAACAATAATGCCCTGCAGACGGCCAACCTTACCAATGCCGGAACCGTAACCATGGGCAATTGCCCCAGCTACATAGCTCTGGGCCACGAACTGGTACATGCTGATCGCTGTAATCGTGGCTTGTACCTTTCAGGAGCCACCAATTCCACCTATCTTGCCGATCAAAGACAAAACCCCATGAATAATGTATTGCGCCAGCAAGGCAATGGTTTGTTAATGGCAAGAATTACTAATGGTGGTAACAATATCGCGTATAACAACACAACGGTATCCAACCTTAACAATATGATCACTACTAGAACCTCCGGCTGGATTTGGGTTGGTGGCTCCATGGAGTTGAAAGAAGAGATAGCTACGGTGGGCTTGAGTGATGATCAGAATAATGTGCCCAATGACCTTTTGGCTATCAATGAGAACATGATTCGTGCCGAGCACAATGTTGCACGCAGGATGAAGTACGGACGCATTGGTAACTTAAACTAATACAGCAATCGACTGCACAAGGAAGTGTCACATTTAGCAACTCTAATTAGAGAACTGCAATTAACCGGAAAATCATCGTCCACTAACATTAATACGTTAGTGGACTTACCCTTCTGTCTTTTTGATGTACAGAATCACGATGAGCCGCTATCATCAGCAGCGGTTCTCGTTGCACTCTTAGTTAACTTGGTGGCCTTTTCACCATGACTGAGAAATCTATTTTCAAATAACCCTTTAGCTTTATAGATGTTTACCTACACACTGATTAAGCATACCCATATCACAGCCGCAGTACTTAGCCTCTCTCTTTTTCTGTTGCGAATGGGGTTGGAGTTCTCAGGAAAGCCTCACTGGAGAAAAACCTTCCTTCGCTGGATGCCCCATGCCAATGATACTCTGCTGTTATCTGCGGCTGTAGCGCTGGTTGTTATCGGCAGCTGGAATCCGGCTGTCTTTCATTGGCTTGCGGTAAAGGTTGCACTGGTATTCGGTTATGTGATTGCCGGATTCTTCGCACTGCGCCAATCCATGCCTCAACCTACACGCATCATTGCGGCTCTTTTGGCCATGGTGCAGATTGCCTTTATTTTTTATCTGGCAATTCAAAAGCCTTCTCTCTAATACAACTTTTTATTTAATTTGCCCACAAAGCCAGTGCTCACAGCTCAGTGGGCAGCGAGCTCAATTCCGATCCCATACTGTGTGATCAATCCCTTTAATATCGTATTTTCTCGCATCAAACACCGGCTCCTTAATTCCTTGATTAAGCTGTGCTTCATAGTCTCCCAGCACTTTGAAAGCGACACCGGAGAGCAAGGTAATAGCCAATATATTGGTAGAGGCCATAAATCCCATCGCCACATCTGCCATGCGCCAGAGCAAGGTAAAATTCTCAGTACTTCCACTGTAAGAAACCCAGGCGCCAAACAGGATAAAAATTAAAAAAATTATCCGATAACAAAATATAGAAGTGGGAGTATGGTAAAGATAAAAAATATTGGTTTCACCGTAATAGTAATTACCAATAATCGAAGTAAAGGCAAAAAACAGCAGTGCAAACGCCACGAAACCACTTCCCCAGGAACCCACCACGCTAGACAGAGAGTCCTGAGCTAATTTAACTCCCTCTACATTGCCCACCATATACACATCGGCAACTAAAATAATTGCCGCGGTACAGGTACAGATAACAATGGTATCTAGAAAAACGGAAGCCATTTGCACATAGCCCTGCACCAGTGGATGCTTAACATCCGCTGCTGCACCCACATTCGGTGAAGAGCCAAGCCCCGCCTCATTGGCAAATAGCCCACGCTTTATTCCATTGGAAACTACCGCCCCCAGGGCTCCTGCGCCAGCCTGTTCCAGTCCAAAAGCATTCCTTAATATCATACCCAGAATCTTGGGCAACTCCCCCAAGTTCATCAGCAAAACCATAAACGCCACTGTTAAATAGGCGATAGCCATAAAAGGCACCACCACTCCGGCAAATCGCGCGATAGAGCGGATACCACCAAACACAATAATGCCCGCAATCACAGCTACCACAATCCCGACCAGCATGGGGTTGATTTCCCAGGCATCGTTTAGGGCCGTGGCCATAGCGTTCGATTGAATGGAGTTGAAGACAAAGCCGTAGCACATCAGTAAGAAGATGGAAAAACTTACTGAAAGCCACTTCCAGTTAGGGCCTAAGCCTTTTTTGATGTAGTAAGCCGGTCCTCCACGGAAGGTCCCAGGTTGCTCACCTTTCTCTTTATAGACTTGCGCGAGGGTATTTTCGACCATGCTGGTGGCCATACCGAGCCAAGCCACCATCCACATCCAAAAAACCGACCCAGGGCCCCCAGCAGTAATTGCCACGGCAACACCCGCCAAACTACCGGTACCAATCCGTGCTGCGGCACTGGTGGCAAACGCCTGAAACGCGGAAATTGAGCCCGGATGATCCTTATGAATACCGCGCACCATTACCATCGCCATATGACCAAAGTGGCGGAATTGAATAAAGCGACTGCGAATGGAGAAGTAAAGGCCAATTGGCAGCAAAGCGATAATGAGGACACCGAGCCACCACTGCCCTTCAATCCCCCCCCACAAAAGCCGGTTGGCCCAATCAATCGCCTTGATTATTCGGTCCAACAACTCTTGCATCCACCGCTCCCTGGCACAGCCTATATTTATGCATAGATCAACCGCTGGAAACGGCTATCCCCACTAAAGACTAGCAGCCGCTACAGTGCTAACGGGTAGGTAACCAAGCGGACCTTTTGCAGGAAAAGTAAGAATCACTTGGTTCTACGGCGCTTAAAAAATCCAGACCAGCTGGAAAGGGAGGCGAAAAGGATTCTCGGCTCTTGGCGCCCAAGCAAGATAGAGCAGGCATAAAATGGGGAAAAATCGACAGAAGGTGGGCTCTGAGAGGTAGACCAGTGACACTGAGGGCCCACTGGTCTATGCACTGAAAAGAATTAGCAGAAGATTTCCCGCGCCCGCTCTGGAGACACCACCTTACGACCACTCTCTTCTGCGATCACGGCCAAAGCCTCAATCAACTGGCCATTACCAGAGGTGCGCTCGCCACCGGGCAAATAGAAAGTGTCCTCTACTCCAGAGCGTAAATGGCCGCCCAGCTCCGCGGTCTTGCGGTGCACCGGCCAGATTTCCTCGCGCCCAATCACAGTACTCTGCCACAAGCTATCTGTACGCATATATTTAGGCAGCAACTCCAACAGCTCGGGATCCGCTGGCATACCAGAAGCCACCCCCATCACCAGGTTATAGTTGGGCTTATCGACCATACCCACATCGGCATACATACCAACGGAGCGGACAATACCTACATCAAAGCACTCAAACTCTGGCCTGGTACCCGTTTCACGACATACCGCCAGCAGTTCCTCCACCTTGTCTACCGGATTATCGAACACCATCGGCGGCCAGGCCCAGGTGCCGTTGGAACGGGCTTTTAAGTAATTCAAGCTGCCCGCATTGCAGGCGGCGATTTCCGGCTTACCTGCGCGCACACACTCGAGAGGTCCGCGCTGGTCCCGACCGATAGTGCCGGTGGAAAAATTTAAAATAACTCCGGGGCACTTAGCCCGAATTGCGTCGGCAATTTCCAACGCCACTTGCGGTTCCCAGCTGGGAAGATGCCCCTTGCCCGGCTCTTGAGCCCGAAAATGTACATGCATTACCGAAGCCCCGGCATCAAAGGCTTCGCGGGCTGAGTTTGCCATTTGTTCCGGCGTTACCGGAACCGGGTGTTGTTGCGGATTGGTGAGCACCCCGGTTAGGGCGCAGGTGATTACCACTTCATCGGACATCGCAGGCTCTCCTGAATTATCTTTATTTGGGCCGCTTTAGGTTCGGCACACTAGGCTTTGCCGAATTCCGCTGATTGTCATGCTCTCAGTACCTGCGCCTCATCCGTGCGCGAAATACCCTGAGCCGCATCCATACTTTGGGGTTAATGAAGGAGGTATCAAACCCCGCCACCAAGCGCTTGCTTGGTCATCAAAGACTAACACAGGCTTTAACCCGTAAAAAGGCACCTTGTATCGCTAAAACAGGCCCGGCAGAATGCAAAAAAATCTAATTTAGGAAACCGGTATCCGATGAGTGATCACTCCATAACAAACTCCACCCCTTATGGCAGCTGGAAATCTGCAATCAACGCAGAATTATTGGTTGAAGGCAGTGTTCGCCTGGCGGAAGCCAGCTTGGTGGATGGGCGTTACTACTGGTTAGAGTCGCGTCCTTCAGAAAAGGGGCGTAATGTTCTGGTGCAGTATTGCCCGCAAAATGGCCGGCGCGATCTCACCCCCACCCCGCTAAGTATTCGCTCCAAGGCGCACGAATATGGCGGTGGTAGCTACCTAGTCCACGGCGACACCCTGTACTTTGTACTTGCGGAAGATCAGCGTATTTACCGGATGGAGATCGGTAGCGACCTGCCTGAGGCTATTACTCCAGAAAACGAATCCCGCTATGCAGACCTGCACCTCGACACAAAAAGAAATCGTTTGATTTGTATTGAAGAAGACGACAGCGGCCACGCTCAGGGACAGGAAGCACGTGCACGAATTATCGCCATCGACCTACAGTCTCCGCTGACTAGCCCCCCAAGGGTTTTGGTTGAAGGCGCAGACTTCTACTCAAACCCCACCTTGAACACCAGCGGAGACCTGTTGAGCTTCTTGCGCTGGCATCACCCCAACCTGCCTTGGGATGGCACCGAACTGTGCCTGGCCACTCTGAGTGAGCAAGGAGAGGCCATTGAGATCACTCAAGTGGCCGGCGGAAATAACGAATCCATATTCCAACCCCAGTGGTCGCCATTGGGGGAGCTTTACTATGTCTCCGACCGCAACAACTGGTGGAATTTATACAAGCTGGGACAAGATACCCCGCTTTGGAAAAAAGAGGCTGAATTCGCCACACCGCAGTGGGTGTTCGGAATGTCCACTTATGGCTTTATCAGTACTGAGGAAATTCTCTGTACTTACACCGAGAATGGTCTTTGGTATTTGGCCTGCGTAAATACCCTTACTGGGGAACACCAGCTGATCCAGCAGCCCTACTGTGATATTGAGAGCCTGCGCTGTGAAAATGGCAAAGCGATTATGATTGCCGCCGCAAGAGACAGCTTCCCTGCAATAATCACTTTTGATCTGGCAAGTGAGGCCCTTGAGACAATCGCCAGCAGTAACAAACGCTCACTGGCTGCCGAACTCTTCTCCAGCGCCCAGGCCATTACTTTCTATGTCGATGAGCGAGAGGTACACGGTTTTTACTATCCCCCGCACAACCCGGACTTCAAGGCACCAGAGGGCGAAAACCCCCCGCTTATTGTTTTTAGCCATGGCGGCCCCACTGGAGCCACCTCTGCCGGCCTCAATTTGAAAGTACAGTACTGGACCAGCCGCGGCTTCGCCATTCTGGATGTGAATTATTCCGGTAGCACCGGTTATGGCCGCGAGTACCGCGACCGCCTTACCGATAAGTGGGGCATCTATGATGTGGAAGATGTCTGTGCAGGCGCCGAATACCTGGTCAATCAGGGTTTGGCCGATCCGGAGCGGCTGCTGATCAAGGGTGGCAGCGCAGGTGGTTATACCGTGTTAGCAGCACTGACTTTTCACAATACTTTCAAAGCCGGGGCCAGTCATTATGGTATCGGCGAATTGAGCAGTCTCGCTAAAGACACTCACAAGTTTGAATCCCGCTACCTGGACAAATTAGTCGGCCCCTGGCCATCCGCCGAAGCAACCTATCAGCAACGCTCTCCTATTCATCATGTGGAGCAACTGAGCTGCCCGGTGATTTTCTTCCAAGGTTTGGAAGACAAGGTAGTACCACCAAACCAGGCGGAAACTATGGTGAGAGCCCTGAAAGAGCGCGGTATTCCGGTTGCCCATATCACCTTTGCCAATGAAGGGCACGGCTTCCGTAGTGGAGATAGCATCAAAATGGCCCTGGAGGGAGAGCTGGAATTTTACAGCCGTATTTTCAATTTTCCCCTGGCTGAAGCCGGCCCCGGAATTACCATTGAGAATCTGTAATCAATCATCCCAAACCTTTAGAGGAAGCCATTAATACCATGGGAAGATGGAGACCACCGCGCCCGCGCGGCTCCCGCTATATCACTGCGGAGGGCGCGCAACGTATGCGCGCCGAAGTTAAGCATCTATGGGAGGAGGAGCGCCCCAGAGTCACCCAGGCGGTAAGTGATGCCGCTAAGCTGGGCGATCGCTCGGAAAATGCCGACTATATCTACGGTAAAAAGCGCCTGCGTGAAATAGACAGCCGTGTGCGTTTTTTGACCAAACGCCTGGAGGAAATCACCGTAGTAGATCAAGTGCCTGAAGACCGTGAAAAAGTCTTCTTCGGTGCCTGGGTCACGTTGGAAGATGAAGAAGGTGTAGTCATAAGCTACAGAATCGTTGGCCCAGATGAATTTGATGTAAAAGCCGGCCTGATCTCTATGGATTCTCCCGTAGCTCGTTCATTGCTAGGGCGCAGACTCGACGATGAGATAGATATTCGTCAGGGGGAAAAATGGCAGACCTATTTTATTACTGAAATCCGCTACGAAGAGTAGAGGCCAACTCCTCATAACCCTAAGCATAACAGCAGGAAAAATAGATAGATTTTTTAATTGATAAATAAAAAAGGCTTATTTCCCTCGAAATAAGCCTTTGAATAAATATTGCGTTATCTATTTCTAGAGGCTGTTGTAGTACTGAATTACTCCAACCGCATTGCCACTGGCAAAAGCAGACTGAACCTGATCTGAGCTCATGCCAATTGTTAGATCTGCATCATTCACATTAAGCTCAAGATACAAGCTGCCCGCCTGGGAATAGGCATCATCCCATTCAGTGATCGCATCATTGAGGTCATTGATTACGGCCGAGAAGTTAGCGCCCTCCTCGTCAGAAATGGCTGTCTGAATGTCACTAATGGCGCCAGATACATCACTTTCAAGAGTTTGCCACTCTTGCAATACAGCCTGCAAATTATCTTCAACCTGCTGGGTCTCCTCAGCGAGCTGCCCAAAGCTTTGCGACAACATCTGAAGAGTTGATACATCTGCAGTTACCAGATTCATTTCTGCTTGCTTAGCCTTGATGCTCTTTTGGTCTGCAACAATTTTGGCAGCATCCAGTGCAATAAAGGTACTTGCCACTGCAGCCACTGGCCCCATAACAAACCAGGTCAGCAGGCCTTCAGGGAAGGCTACTATAGAAGCGACAGTACCCAAAGAAATAGCCGTAGCATCTGCAATACCAAGAGCAACAATGCTTGTTGTCAGTGATTTGATATCTGCCTGAAGATTTTTTATTTCTTTCTTTAAATCAGCAATTTGCTGTTCATCGGCCTGTGCATCCTGAACAGACTTATCGGCAATTGACTGCAATTGAGTCGCCATATCAGGCAATTTATCCTGAAACCCTTGAATTGCCTGAACTGCGCCACTGATAAAGGTCGAAACAATACCCAGTTGAGAGGTGATTGAATCCAGGTCGTTCTTCAATATATTAAGAGCCGATGTATTACCTGGGTCACTATTGAGTGTATTTGCCTGGGTTAAAGCATCCTGCAACAACTGACTGATAATACCGTTGTAACTTTGCACCTCACTGGGCACATCCAGAAGCCTGG
Source organism: Microbulbifer mixtoriginis (SeqCode) (assembly GCF_052467705.1). Classification (NCBI taxonomy): domain Bacteria; kingdom Pseudomonadati; phylum Pseudomonadota; class Gammaproteobacteria; order Cellvibrionales; family Microbulbiferaceae; genus Microbulbifer; species Microbulbifer mixtoriginis (SeqCode). Next base: position 2,234,430 of record NZ_CP174322.1, on the reverse strand, counting down.
CCAGTACATTATTCACCCAATCAAGCGCATCAGTATTGGCCTGTGTATAGGCCGCTACAAACTCACTCCAATCCGGTGGATTTTGATTTAAGGTAGGCAAGCTTGAGGACAAAACGCTAGTCACCAGAGTGTTTATTGCAACTACATTCTGCTTGTACGTATTCTGAGTTTCGCGAATAGATGGAGCACTATGCTTGAAAGCTTTTGCTAATGAAAGTTTCACCACCACTGGACTGGAACTTTTCTCCGCCACCAAATCTACGTCATCACTTACCTGTGACATATTTATTTCTCTCTTAATGAATATTTAAGATGAAACCTGAGATCTCCAAGAAACACCTTGATTTAGGCGCAGCCCAATATAGCAAGCTTTAACTGTAACCAATATGCCACCCTTTATAATGAATCGAAAATAGAAATATATTTATATTCACATCTCAAATATAGAGCGCCAAACCCAGCGCAATGAGCAACTTAATAGCCAGTAAAAATTGAAATAAGGGATAGAGTTCTCAACAGTATGTCTGACGGGAAACTCATTTGCTCTGACCTATAGAACTATAAATACCGCACCCATTTTTCAATCCAATAAAATCGTTGAATTAAAGGGTGTTTAAAATACTCCCCCTGAAAACCTAAAATTTTAAACTAAATCAGACCGACCTATCTTTATATTAACCCCAACCCCAACCCCAACCCCAACCCCAACCCCAACCCCAACCCCAAGTAAGCATCAAAGCAAATAAGCCTCCGAAAGTATGTCCGCCCAACAATTTACTATGCTTAATAACATGCCAAATAGAAAAGGTTGCAATTTCGCCAATGGTAAATATTGAGCCACCCATCGCATCCAGGAGACACTGATGCCAATGGCCAATGAAAGCCCCTACCCTCTCAAAGATACTTTAAAGCGTGCCCAGTTTGATTTACTCCCTGCCTTTAACAAACAGCCTACTGAATTATTGAAACTCTTTCGCGAGGCCCTGACTCTTCAACAATCGATATTATCTCACTCATGGAAAGAACTAGATCAACAGGCACGGCTCTGTATAGGGTTGGGCTATGGTGAGTATCGCAATCTTCAAGGCCACTTAGAAAGCACCAACTATCTGCACACTCTGCATCACCGTATGGGTTTAGAGTTTCTGTTTGTGCTGCGTGGCATTGCTATTGGTGAGAGTCGAAACCAATGGTCTGAAAACCTCAAGCAGCGAATTCGCAGCATGGACCCCGAAGATCGGTTAAATAAGATTCTCGTTAAAGCAGAAGAATTAGCCGGTAATAAGCTCTCAGAACAGACTCTCACGCGTTTACGCAAAAAAATTGCAGGCCTGGACGAGAGAATTAACCTGCAGGAATCCATGGCCAGATTAGCTAATGGGGAGATAAAAAATATAGACCTATTAAAGGCTTATTTTCCAGAAAATACATCTTCAATGGCCCTGAGATTAAATAGTGCTGCAGATGCTGTCATCATGTGCCTAAGTCGAGGGCTACTCGCGCTAACACATGCCCAATTCAATATTGCTCTAGATACTGAAGCAGCTAGTACCGACTTTTCCAAGCGCAATATACATTCCATTAAAACGATTATAAAAGTATTTTCCAGCCTACTTAAAAGTGGTCACAAGCGTATTTACAGCGCCCTACTTCTTGGAAAATCAGTGGAAATCAAACAGGCGTGCTTGTTTCTGGCCGGAGATATTGAGAGCAAGCTCCCCCAGTTCGCAAGCGCTCAAGCTGTAATACACAACACAATTACTGAATTATTGCGACGTGGTAGTGGCGGCTTGGCGGAGAGGCTTGGCGATCTCGCGGTGGATGCGCACTTTCTCACCCGCATCGCCATCGCTAGCCAGGCTGCCTGTTATCGACTTGCGCTTGGTTGCGAGGGGCTTAATTCCGATAGAGAGATCAAAAACCTTCAGAAAAATATCTACACCATGCCTTTTTCGACAACGCTTCCCAACGGTAAAAATATAGAACTGTCGAAGCTAGAAGCCACTCCAGAGGGAGAGTTTGTTGAAATCAGGGGCTTTGTCGAAGAGGTCACCTCCCCACCTCAGGAGGGCGGCATGCTATTAAGCCACCTGATGTTGAAAGATCCCTCCAGTAATGCCGAGGCAAATGCCGTGGTGCGCTTTGCTCACCTACCACATGCCGGTATTTGTCCAGGCGCTTTCTGCCGACTCAGTGGCACTTATAGACATCACTCAAGCCTGTTCGATGGTAAACCCGCCGTTGAGGTCGATTCCCTGGCCCTGGTCGAGATTGGTAAGTCCAGCTTCGAAGTGAGCTTTATAAGGCTCGCCAACCGTTGGTTCCAGCCCTGGCGTAGCAACGCCAATCTCTACTGGTCTCTTGGTGCCCACCAAGTTGATGAGCACTCTGAGGCCACCTTGGGGGCCGGAGAGCTACTATTTACGCCCCTAATTCGTCCTTAGGAGGGCTACTATGCCACCAGATGATGGATGCATGACAGAACTGGACAGAGTCCACGACCAGATTGCGGAATTAGATGTACTTCTGGCGATGGCACAGCTGGCAAAAGCGGAGTGGCACGCCGCCAAAGAGGCAGTGCGCAGCGAATGCCTGGAGACAGCGATACCCAGCCTGCCCAACTTACATCAAAAGGATGAAATGGATTTTCCCATAGAGCCAATGGATCACGCAGTATCCGAGTGCATTGAAACTCACCCAGACGTGCTCGCTGCCTGGGACCTGTTCGAGCAGATAGCCCTGGAGCTCGAAATTGAGTTGGAAGTAGCCCACGCACTACTCGATGAATACAAAGCCTGCTCCCACGCGCTGATTTGAGGAGACTTTTGCTGGCAAATGACCACCATGCGATTTATCGCCAATTTACGCCGGCAGACACTGGATGCCTTTGCCAACCATATGATTACCGCCGAAGGCTACCTGCTATCTGCCCACCGGATTACCAATCCCAATCTGCAAATGGCGGCAGAAGTACGCCGTAGAGGGTTGCCCCTGTTTGCCGATAACGGCACCAAACAACTGATTGATGCGGTCATCTCGCAGTTCTCTGAAGAAGCCCGACAAGTAACCCTGCGGGTAAAAGCTCTGCGCCGTCAACTGGGTCAACTGCCCCGCGGCAATGAAGTCCCAAAAGATTTGCGCATATTGGCAGATACACTGGCGGAGAGAGTACTGGCCAACTGTAATGAGCGTTCAAATAGCATTGATACCAATCTCCTGCTGCAGCGCCAGCTGTTAATGCACCCCACCCACCTGATCGCTCAGGAGGACTTCGCCACTACCTGCCTGGTGGCTTTGGACCTGGAGCGGGAAATTACCGGCTGGCGACCAGAGCGTATCGCCGCGCGCAATCGTCAGAGCCTGAGACTATGGGAAAAAATCGCTGAACACCCACTAAGCCAAGGCTTGACTGTTTATGCAGTACTGAGCGCAATGGATTACAACACCGGCCGGGACGCCGGTCGGCTGGCCGCACAAAGCGGGGTGCATTCAGCTGCCATAGGGCTGGCCAGTATTTGCGGGGATTTAAATGCGACAGACTTCTTTGTGCTCAACCGAGCCTCTTTCAAACTGGATAGGCCTGTACCACGCCGTTATGTGCGCTTGGCACAAGTGCTTAAAGGCATTACAGATGGCTACCAGGATCGCAACATACCCTTGCAAAGATTCCACTGCCTCGGACTCGGTGCTCCATCACTGCTGCCGATTGCCGCAGCTGCCCTGCCGGCAAATACCCAGATTACCGCCGATGCCACCAGCCCAATACATGCCGCAGCTAAAGACCGTGTGCTCTACGATCCGGAGAAATTTGGCGACCGGGCAACCACCAGAGAAATCGTTGAGCGGATAGTAAAAGGGAGCAACTGGCCCTTCCTCAGCCCATTCACCCAATCTTTCAAACAACGTTTTGGACACGACCCCGAAGGCGCCCGAGACTGGTGGAAAGCCCAAGGGCAACCACCTATTAGCAGGGAGACCTTACAACAATCCAGCAATCTCAGTACGGCGCTGCCCCTATTCTGCGAGGCAGACCCACAAATTCGATCTATCGCTCGGGATACCTGGATAGCACACAATCACTGGGTTCTAGGGGAATTAACTGAGAGTAGAAGCGGCCCGCAAAGACACGAACTTGCTTACCGCATTATTGATCACTGGCTGGAGGGGCTTTCAACAACGACCAGCCGGGGCTTGAAAGCCGCCAAAAGAATCCTGTTAATGTAAACCGATCAAAAAAGGAACCAAGCCGAATTACTCAGCCCACTTTATGGTGAGCGCGGTAACAATCCCCCAGATCCAATTAAAAAATACTACAAAAATTGGGGTAAGCGCCCCCAGCTCAAGCCCTGCCATACCTTTACCGGCCATCACAGGAAAAACAACAAAAAGCTGGAACGCCGTGGGGAGTAGGCTCAAGATGCTTCCTTTCAACAACAGCTTTGATGGTAGGAAAGGAAGAATAAAAAACAGACCCCAAATGCCACCCCATACCACTCTGGGATATAGCCATTCAGCAGATAATGTAGGGGTGATAGATACACCGAGAGATGGGGTTATTCCAAAATCCCCAAACAACCAGACCACAACGCTATTTGCCACAGCACCCAAACAACCGGCCGCAAAGAAAATTAGTAGTTTTTTCATTTTTTGCCCCAGAACCTGTAGAAGCCTAAACCTTAAACGCTGACTTTAAAGTAGCAAACTCAAATCCGCGCCAAGATTTCACGCCTGAATAAATTAGAGACCTCCAAGCCAATCTCCTTATCAACAGACCAACACCACCACTACAAATTTTTACGGCAGCAAAAAGCAGCAACCGTTCAACGCCTTTTATTCGAGCCCTTCTGCACAGCCCTCAAAAGACTACAAAACCCACCAATCTGTAATAGACCATCTACTCCCTAAGCAAATAGCAAACTTATTTTTAATACCATACCGTACCAATTAACAAACACTAAAATTCACTTTTAAGACATAAAAAATAAACAATCAGACCCAAAAGAAACCTGAACAAAAATATATTTTAAAAGTGAGAACCAAGGGACCCAACTGATCGAATCGGCAACCTTCAGCGAGAGAAAATACCTATCGTTTAATCCAATAAATTCCTGTAATACACAAGTGGTACATTTATGGTGTTTAACACCAGAAATCAAAATCAATATAGGAACAAGTACTGATGAAAGTACCAGTAGTAGGAATGCTGTACCCGATTTTTTTAGGATTGGCGATACATTCAGCCAGTGTCAATGCGCAGTCTTTTGATGAGAGCGCCTATCAAGATAGGCAGCTGCAATATATTGAAGAGGGCGTTTCTTCCACTAATGATACCGCTGTCGTCTTACAGGCATACACCGGCGATGAGCTCAATTGGGAGGCGCTGAATAAGAATTTGGATGTCCTGCGCAATGGCGGCAAGAAGAATTCAGACTTCACCCTTACCAGACTCATCCGTATCCTGTTTTTCCGCCCAGAAATCAAAGATGAACTCTTTGCTGCTTTGGACGGGTATCAATTCTGGTTTAAGGAAGGCGGCACTGGGGATCACGTCTTCGCCTCTGAAAACCATATGATTATGTACACTTCTGCCCAGTATCTTCTACAGGAAAAGTACGGTGCATTTGAAGACGACAGAACTTACAAGCGCTTAAAGCGATACCTGGAAGTAAAAAACCAGTATGGTTTCTATGAGTTTTACTCCCCGGTCTATTACCCCTACACCCTATCTGCGCTACTTAACCTCGTCGATTTTTCTGAAGATGCAGAAATTCGCGAGCTGGCCACGGGCGCTGCGCAACGCCTGCTGCAGGACATACTACTGGTCACTAACGACCAGGGCATCCTTTTCTCAGCCGCAGGCCGCAGTAATGACGGCTACCGCAGGAACGGTTCCGGCGGCAACATCAACCGCATCATTTACCTGCTAACGGGTCTCGGTAAGGAATCAGTGAGAACACCGAGCCCCGCAGGTGTAATGCTGGCCACCTCTGGCCTGGAAATTACCGATGACATCTTCAAGTATTTCGGTAAAGACCTGAATATGAATTACTCGGTAGGCCACTCTCTCGGCGATGCCAAAAACGATATTTATGCTGACTTCCCCCGCGAAGAGCGCGTGCCTTTCTATTGGAGTCAGGGGGCTTATTTCCACCCGGATGTAGCTGCCGATACCGCTTGGTTCGTCAGTAAATATCAGCTTGAAGGCTATGAAGGACTGAAGGCCTTCGACCAGTTCCTGGGGCTTTCAGAAGCTGCCGCCCCTGCTGCCGCCAAGGCCGGAGCGGTATTCAGCCGCAGCTCCGTGCTCTCTGGTGCTAACTTTTCCATGTATAAGGATGGCGGTGTGATGATGCACTCCATTCAGAATTACTGGGGTGGTCGCCAGGGCTATCAGCAAACGCCCTGGATTGCCACTACCGGCACCCAATCGGTCTGGGCGAAGGTTGGCGATGGCAACAGCACCATGCAAAACGATCACCATCCCAAGATTAAGCAGGTGAACAATGTTGCTGTAATCCAATACAACCCCTATCCGGCAATTGAACTGTTCCATTCCGGCGGCTCCAACGTGGCATTGCAGTGGCCCGAAGGTTTCGAGGAGGAGAAGCGCAGCGGTAACTGGAAATTCGGCAAGGAAGACGACGGCTATATCGCCGTGCGCTATCCCTGCGGTAACGGCGACTCCAATACCGTCAGCTGCGACTGGAACGAACAAACCTGGGTAGTGATTATGGGTAGCGAGGAGCGCTATGGCAGCTTTGAAGCCTTTAGTCAAAAGGTGCTCAATGAGGTCAGCTACGATGCCGACTGGGAGTGGCACGGCTCCTTCTGGAAGGGCACATTGAAATATGTGTATGACTCAGACGTAAAGTTTGATGGAACCGATATCAGCTTAACCTGGTAAGCGCGACTCCTTTCGCTCTTGGGGAGGGGCTCCCCCTCCCCTTTAATCGGCTTTTTAGCTTTCAATACTTTGCGCCCAAAGGCGAAAGTTTCTGCAAAGCTCACACAATAATTTCTCCCTCGACGAAAAGCTTCTTTCGCCCCAAAACAATACCCTTCGATTTAGTTGACACAATCAACCGCCTAAAATAAAGTTGATAATATCAATCAAGTTAACGCGACAACCCTGTGAGCTACTCAGTCAACGAAACCTTGCACCAGCTGATCCACGCTTACAAAAAGCAGCTGCGGATCAGCATTCAGGAGCAAAGAATTGACCTTCCGGTAAATCATATTCGCGTGCTCAAGGGAATTTGCAAGTATCCGCAGAGTACCGCACGGTCAATTGCACTGCGAATGAATCAAGATAAGGCCCAGATTACACGGGTACTTAATGAGTTGGTTCAATCCAAACTTATCAAAAAAACAGACAACCCTAATGACCGCCGCAGTCAGTTCCTTGCTCCCACAACATCAGGAAAAAAGATTCTTGAAAAAGTGCATAACCTGGAAACAGAGGTTATCGCTGTAATGACTCACAACCTGAGCGAAAAAGAACTCAAGGCGTTTGCCCATATCGCCAGCGTTATGATCGAGAACCTGACCGAACATCCTACTTCAGATTAAGGAGCCTCAATACTATGGCTGAAAAACGCACACGAGAGCTGGTCGTTTTGCGCTCCACCAAAATATCAGAACACATGTTACGTATCACTCTGGGTGGCGAAGAGTTGGAATCCTTCCCCTGCGACCAGGAAAGCGCCTATATAAAACTGATTTTCCCCCAGGGTGAAGGTGAACGCCCACTGATGAGAAGCTATACCATCAGGCACCAACGGCAGACAGAAATCGATATCGACTTCGCTTTGCATGAACATGAAGGGCCAGCCTCAAATTGGGCGGCCAATGCACAACCCGGAGACTCTATTTTGATAAGAGGACCAGGCCCCAAGAAGCTGGTCAACCCCGAGGCCGACTGGTTTTTACTCGCTGGCGATATGACCGCACTACCCGCCATCAGTGTTAACCTGGCCCAACTACCTGATGAGGCCAGCGGATATGCTGTGATAGAAGTTTCAAGCGAATCGGATATTCAGCCACTGAAACACCCAAAAAAGCTGCAGCTACACTGGATGGTAAATTCCCTCCCTTCCGGCGAACTTCTCCTCCCTAAAATTCAGGCACTGCCCTGGCTTCCAGGCCAAGCCGCCATCTGGGCCGCCTGCGAATTTAGTAGCATGCGGCAGTTACGGAAATTTTTTAAGCAGGATAAAGAAATCCCCAAAACCCATATTTACATTTCCAGTTATTGGAAACTTGGGGACTCTGATGAAGGGCACAAGCTCGCGAAAAAACTGGATAACGAGCAGGCCTAAAGGGGAAAATTTGCAGATTTTAGAGGCCACAAAAGCAGCGGGGGAGCAACCCCCTCCCCTAGGGCCTTATCCGACACTAACACTAAGTGCGCTAAACCCAAAATAGTTTGCCCGCATTTCACAGCGGCATTATGTTTTCACACCTCAGTAGCAGAAGCCCTCCATTACCATAAGGCAAACCACTTTCGCGAAAATTACTCTTTATCCTGATCGATCCATCCGATACCAATAATTAGCAATATAACCCCGCTCATCAACCTGTAGCGCCTGGCGGGTAATTTCTGGAACGCCATTCTCACAGTGCCATGCATAGATAGTCACCCGTCCAGTCACAACGGCTGGTATAGATTCCGACGCAGGGTTGCTCTTACAGTAAGCGGCAATTGCCTCACTTGGCTCCTTCGAAGTGTCCGCCTTTTCTTCACAGGGAAGATTGGCGCCGACAAAACACGCATAGACTCCGCCATGCATACAACGCCAAAAAGTACCCCCCGCAACCCAATCCCTCGGAGCACCGGCAGAAATACCAGCCGCCTGGTAAATACCCGATAACACTACCTGCGGTTTTGCCGGGCCTATATAGGGTTCTTCCGGGCTATCGGCATTGACCACGACTCGGCAATAAGCCACCGGGTCATTAAAGGCCCCGAGATACCTTCCTTTATTTTGCTCCGTCTCGGCCAGGCTCAAACTCCCACATAATCCCAGAACCAGGCTCGCCAAGATACATGCACTAAGCCGAATCATATTTGACCTCCTCTCCCTGCTAACAAGCCCCAGCCACTGCTCTGGCGTCATTAGCGCCTCAACAGTCCTTCCGCGAACAGGACTCTCTATAGATTAGCTACCCCAGCCATACCGAAGGCCCACCACAGCAGCGCAGAAAACAATCAAGGAGAGTCTGTCGCCAACACGAGTTATCCGGTAGTGACTCCCACAGCCTAAGCCGCTGCATCACGCTCAGGATAGAAGGGTATAAATGCCCTTGACGCCATCCGGCAGCTGAATCACCATCCCCGACATCTAGGGATCCCGCAATTATTTTATTTTTCTAACTTTTCTTCTATTGGAAGACCATTTCCAAGATGGCACCAACCACCTGTAGGAATCCCCGCCCTTTTAGCGGGAGAGGATATTAAATTACAGACCTTTGCTTTAAGATCGTTTGAAACAACTGATTAGGAGGTTTTTATCAAGCCGAGTGGCCAATTCTACCCTTCAGTGGACAGAAATATAACCAGCCACAAGGCCTCAATCTCACTTTTTGCAGCAATAGCCGCCATTGAATAGACCGTACCCGGCGAATAGAAAATAAATAAGCCGGCACATGGTAAGTCTTTACTGGAAAGTACTAAGCGTAAATAAAAAACTTATCCTTTCAAAAGGCTACGCATACTTTTTCCTGAAAACTGCCAACAAAAATGTTACCAAGGCTCCAGCTGGTTTATTAATTATTCAATGAATTCACTTTAAGTCTTCAGATTTTGGTACCCCGAAGCACTAGAAAGCCCCGATCCAAAAACCCAAAGGAGATTAATCATGGAAATGAACTTTAAAGACAGAGGATTCCTCTCAACGTGGCACTTAAATATGGTCACTTTTGATAGAGAAGATAACCTGTGGTGTGTGGGAACTTCGAATAACATCGGAAAGTGGAATTCAAGAACTTTTGGCCTCGTTGACAAAAAAGAGTACAACCAATCCTGGGATTCCAAAATGATTGCATTTGACAAGTCAAATGCAATGTGGAGCGTTGGAACTAAAGGTAATCTTGCCAAGTGGAATACCACCACTGGAGCATGGGAGGAACCGGACATTGAAAAGCCCTGGGACCTAAAAATGATTGCCTTCGATAACTCCGGAGAAATGTGGTGTGTTGGTGAAAAAGGTAACGTAGGCAAATGGAACCCCATTGACAACAAGTGGGATGATCAGGGTGATCTGGGCGGCTGGAAACTGGACTGGATTGCCTTTAGGCCCGGTGACCCAAGAGGTGATATCTACTGTGTGGGAACCGAAAGCAACCTGGGACTCTACGATCCTAAATTCCCAAATGACACTTTCCATATCGCATCCAACTTTGAATGTAAAAGCCTCTATTTCCACGAAATATTTGGATATTGTGTCGGCACTAAAGACAATATGGGTGTATCAATTTAGTAGTCAGTAATTTCAGCTAGTGGATAATATTAATTATTCACTAGCTATTTGGCAGCCCAACCCAAAAAGTGAACCTCTCGCATTTTTAGGGTGTGGCGCATTAATAACAAGTTTAATGCTCTAGCCGTGACATTAGTACTCGGAAACTACGCACAGTCACTCACACCAAAGTCTACCCAGCCCCAAAACCACTGGATAGTAGAAACAACAACTTGCCCACTACTTTAAACAAGCCTGCAACCTCACAGGCCTCTAACCTATATCACCTATAACACAAGCTCGTTAGTAGCGGACTGGCAATAGCGCTTTCTCAGTTTCTCAACAGCCCAGAAAAAATTTTATCTCAATAAGAAACAGATTTCCTTTTGGAGATATCTATTATCGTGGAATTGATTACATAGCCGTACCGAAACTACGAAAAGAATACGCAGTGAAGATCCCCGCGCTGGCCATACTATACAGTCAGGATTAAGTTTCTGTCTCACTCCGAAGTCACGAAGCCCGCAATAGAAATCTGAGCCGGGTGTGCTCTCGTAAATACTGCACCAAGAGCTGGCGCCAGTGGACCTTTCATTTTGCTGGTGAAAATTGGCCACTTTCACAAAAATCTATAGACCACTTAACTGACATAGTGTGCAGCCCAGCACGGAACAAAGCACTGCCTGCAGAGAGCTGGTCCTGGGTGACAATGATCCAATGATCTACTGTTGATCAGCTAACCGTCGCTCCAACAGCTGCTGAAGGTGATCCCGCTACCGTACTCGACTCAACGATAAAAACAGTAGGATCGCTGTACGTTACTGGCAGGTATTTGGCACTGTACGGCTAATAGAGCTTATTGCGCAGCTTGGCAGCGAAGGTGGGTGGCATACATTGGCATACCGCAGATTTTGGCAAGCCCTTGACTATGGTACTACAGGCAAGGGACAAGGCGCTGTGCTTCCAGCCGGATCTCAAATCGAATCACCGGATTACTTCACCTTCAGTGCAGACCTGATTGCGCCTATCGATGAAGGCCACCGTAGCAACGAAAACCGTATCCGTGCACGCCCACCTTTGTATCCTCATTTAGTAAAAGCACTGCCTTAGAGATTTTACCGCTTACTGGATCTAGTGATGCCCAAGTGGGAAGGCACGAAAAACAAACTGGATGCTAAGGCGAATCTGATTCTGGGTGATACCCTGCCCCATTCTTTTAGCCAATAATCATTTCAACTTTCGTATGGAACCTACTGCCACCTCAGGGAAAAATCATATGAGTAACACAGCGTGGGTGACCAGCGCCATCTCCGAAGCCGATACCCTTTGGCAAAATTCGCGTACATCGATCGAAGGCAAGTCATTTAGTGATGTGCAGGACTCTAACGGCCTCCAGTATGTCGACCTGGTGATGGAAGGCGGTGGCATGCTAGGGATTGCCCTGGTGGGCTACACCTACATCCTTGAGAAGGCCGGTATTCGCTTTCGCAAGGTTGCAGGTACTTCTGCAGGTGCCATCAATGCACTATTTTTAGCCGCTGCCGGTACGCCGAGCTCACTTAAGAGTGCAAAGTTACTGGATATTATGGCTAAGGCGGACTTTGCCAGCTTTGAAGATGGTGAGCGCTTTGCGCGTAAAACGGTGCAGCGCCTGCTCAAAGGCAAAGGGCTGTTTAGTAGCCTGGCCTTACACCCATTCGACTCCCTGCGTACCTGCAAACAGCTATTGCGAGATAAGGGCCTCAATCCTGGCGACGCTTTTAGCCAATGGTTGCAAGAAGAGTTACGCCAGCTGGGCATTACCAATACCGCGCAACTTAAGCAGCGTATCAACCAGTTTCCCACTCTCCATTATCGGGGAGAACCAGATCATCAGGTGGGCGCTGCAGAAGTGGCGCTGGTAGCAGCGGATATTACCACTGAGACACGGGCTGTTTTTCCGGCAAAGGCCCCACTCTACTTTAGCAACCCGGATGCGATAAATCCCGCCGAATTCGTACGGGCTTCCATGTCTGTGCCGGGCTTTTTCAAACCCTATACAGTGAAGAATATTCCCCAGCTGGATGAATGCAGTTCAGTGGCCGAGAACTGGCGCAGTATTAAGGGAATTGGTGACCCCAGGCTGTTCTTTAAAAATGGTTTTCCTAAAGAAATTCAGTTTGTGGATGGTGGCCTGGTATCCAACTTCCCCTTTGATATCTTCCACAAGCCAGTCGGTACCCCCAAACTACCCACTTTTGGCATTAAGCTGGAAGTGGACCACTATCAACCCAAGTCTGACAAGGTGGGGCGCTTTGCCATGGGGCTAATCAATACCTGCCGTAACATGCTCGACAACCATGTGCGGGCCAGCCTAAATGCGGAATACCACACGCTGGTGAAAGAGATCGCTATAGAACCTATGACCAACGGCGAGCATCCCCACTGGTTGGATTTCGCCATGCCAGGAGAACACTGCGAACACCTGTTCCTGTCCGGCGTAAGGGCGGCGATCGAGTTCCTAAGCAACGGATTTCAATGGGAGGATTATCTTGTGCTGCGCAGGCCGGAAGTTTTCTACTCTGGGGAGCAGTTGGCTTAAGGAAAGAAAGCCGGGTAAAAAATACCCGGCTTAGATTTATTAAGGGTGATTAGAAGGAACGGCGTCGATAACTGCGATAGTTTGCGTGCCAGAAGTTGCGCTTGAGAGACCTCTCTAACTGCTCGTGGCTCACTTTGGGGGCAACTCCATCAAGCTGTGCCTGAGCAGCTACAGCTCTGGCGATATCAATGCTCACCTCACGAATATCATCCAAGTGCGGCAGCAGCGCGCCCTCCCCCTGCTTCACCACTGGTGCCTGCTCCGCCAGGGCGTTGGAAGCTGCCATCAACATGCCATCGGTAACCCGCGTGGCGTTGGCTGCGATCACCCCAAGACCAATACCAGGGAAAATATACACATTGTTGCACTGAGCAACCGGGTGGTGGCGTCCATCAATTTCCACGGCAGCAAAAGGACTACCGGTAGCCACCAGCGCCTCTCCCTTAGTCCAGGTATATATTTCCGTAGGAGTCGCCTCCGCGCGGGAGGTGGGGTTTGAAAGCGGCATCACCAGTGGGCGCTCATGGCCAGCTTGTAACGCCTCAATTACTTGTTGGTTAAACAACCCACCCTGCCCGGATACGCCAATAAGAATACTCGGCTTCACCTTACTGATCAGACTTTGCAGGTCTGACTCGGGCGCCCCATCGAAGATATCCGGTGACTGAGCCAGCGCCGCCTGGAAGTCATGCAGCCCCTTCATATCCGAGGTGACCAATCCATAGCGATCAAACATAAAAATACGCGAGCGCGCATCCGTATCACTAAGCCCCGCCTGTACCATGGCGGACACCACCTGCTCAGCAATTCCGCAACCGGCAGAACCAGCACCCACAATCAAAACCCGCTGGGCTGTTAAGGGCTCCTGCCAGGTTTTACAAGCAGCCAAAATAGTGCCCAGGGTAACAGCGGCGGTACCCTGGATATCGTCATTGAAACAGCAGATTTGATCCCTATAGCGTTGCAGTAACGGCATGGCATTCGTCTGGGCAAAGTCTTCAAACTGCACCAAAACCTTGGGCCAGCGACGCTTCACCGCCTCGATAAACTGCTCTAAAAACTCATCGTACTCCTTCTGAGAGATACGCTCATGGCGCCAACCCATATACATAGGATCGCTGAGCAGAGTGCGGTTATTGGTGCCAACATCCAAAGTGACCGGAAGTGTGTAAGCTGGGCTGATACCACCACAGGCGGTGTATAGAGATAATTTACCAATGGGAATCCCCATGCCGCCAATACCCTGGTCGCCAAGACCGAGGATACGCTCACCATCGGTAACGACGATAACCTTGACGTTTTCCTTAGTGGCACTGCGCAAGATATCATCTATGTATTCTCGGTCTGGGTAGGAAACAAACAGACCTCGATGGTTGCGATAAATATTAGAGAATTCCTCACAGGCCGCCCCAACGGTAGGCGTATAGATGATCGGCAGCATTTCATCAATATGATGCTCAATCAGGTAAAAGAACAACGTTTCATTATCGTCCTGTATACCACGCAAAAAGATATGCTTATCCAGGCCAGTCTTACACTGTTGGTACTGGTAATAGGCCCGTCGAGCCTGTTCCTCAATAGTCTCTACATTGGTCGGCAAGAGACCCGCCAGATTAAACTCGAGCCTTTCCTCTAGGGTAAATGCACTGCCTTTGTTTAGCAGTGGCATTTCCAGTAGAGAGGGGCCAGCATGCGGGATATATAAGGGACGCTTTTCGTTGTTGCTCATAAACCTGCTTTTTCAATGCGGTGATAGACGAGACATATTGCGCAAAAAAGCTTCCAACCTTACTGAATAATGCAAAGGGAGCCACTAATTTGCACAGACCCGCCAGTCCAAGGGGGCTTAAAGACTATCTAGTGTTATGGACTTTAACAAGGCCTACCCTCTGCACCTTGGGATCAGGATAAGTGCCTTTTAATCATGCTAGCTTGCTTTTTTCCGATGCTCTCAGGGCTGAGACTAAACGACTCCAGGAACAACGAGAGTAAGAAATAAACAACTGCGAAGCCTGTAAGGAGAAGTGTGCTGCCCACCTGTATTTCCCTCCTAGCCCCATAGTTTCATGGGAATTCTCAAGAGGAAGTTAGGAAAATGTGGTTAGAAAACTTGAAGGAGGAAGAATTGGTACCTGCAAAGACAAAGTATCGAAGAGGTGGGAAATAGGATGTCACCAACCAGCACCTAATGCACAAGCGAACCGAGACAGCAATAGTAGTACTGTCTATTTTGGCGCTGAGACATGTCCATAGTGACCATGCTGTCTATCTGGGCGTTTTGAAGTTTTGGTAAAGCAGGCGATCATTTTTCAACCATCAGAAAGCCTTTCGGAAAAAGCTCTTTGAAGAAGGGAAGCAAGATAGAGGGGCCCTAAACCTGTAGGCACAGTCTTCTTAGGAACCCCCAAGGCCACTATTTGATTGAAATGGCAACTCTTATCTCATTTGGGCTCAGGTAATGTTCAAAGTCTGTGGTGTAGGCTCTTTGGTGAGGACAATCCGGTGAAGAAAAGTAATTCCATATCTCACCCCATATGTCGATAACCGTCTGCGGCATTTCCCCCTGGGCGGAAAACACCAGATACTTACCCGATTGCACATGTATCGGCTTGAAATCTTCGGACATATCTGTTGAAAGCAGATCTGAGCAAGCATAGATATCAAACAACCCGCTATGGTCTGACTCATAGTTGGTATAAACCCCATAAATCTGGGGAGCCCCCGTAAACTTGGGAGCTGCCTCGGTACTAAACTTCTCCCACAGGGGAGCTATTTGCGCAGTAGAGGCATCCGCCTCATTCTCATTCTTTGTTCTTGCGCAGAGCCCCACCAGATCAAAGCCGGGAATTTGTTCAACGACCATAACTACCTCATTTTTATCAATTATTGATGTTACTTGTATTCCAATACACAGCTAAGTGCATGGATGAACAACTAAAGGGGTTCACCTTACTAAGGGTAGCTCCTTCCCTGTAGTAATTTCTTTGCTTTGAGCCCCAAACCGAAGAAAAATTCCACAACTACCTCTTGCTGAGTTAATCGAGTTTTTCTGGCCTGTAACGGTTGAGAAATTGAACCGCCTCGTCACGCTGTTCCAAAGAGAAGCACTGGATATCTATATTCCTAAATATCTTATCTTCAACCTTCACAATCTTTTGTAGCCATTGCTTATCCGTCAGAATGGCTGCCGCAGAGATATTAGAAATACCAACATTAACCAAGTATTTCAATTTTTCTAGCACTGCCGAGAACTCAAGCCCCTTAAATGACTCAATTTCCTCATAGATAGTGATCCTCTTATACTTCTCACCAAGCAACTTTGCTTGAGCCAAAGTCTCGGAAACATCACTTTCTGTAATTGAATCAGATACCCTGAAAGCGAGGGCATTAGGAATACCGATATCTATCGCTTTGATCATCTCACTAATCCCATTTCCAATAATCTACAGTCAGGAATTAAAAATATGCTGTGGGCAGTACCATCCTATTTATCACATTAAGCTTATTTTAAGCGCAGGATAAAAGTATCAGGAGGAAATACTCTACAACGCTCTACAGGAATCTGCTTTCTTTTTGATTTGCAAGGCAACCTCTTTCGTTAAGATTTGCCCACCTAACGACCAGTTTTCTGCCTCAACCAAGTCTAAAGAAACCCACACATGCTGCCTAAAACTCTCATCTCCGCCGCCTTCGACCTCCACCATAATATCACTGATTTTTTGCAGCAACTCCTTCTTCACACGCTCATCAACTAGCTCTTTAACTGTTGTAATTGTTACATGTGGCATAAAACCCTCCAATTGGTACATTTAGAAAATCAATCAAACTTAAAACAACTCTACAGAAGACAAAAAGGCATTAGATAGAACCATCCCTCAATGGAATGCAATAACTGCAGAGCTAAAAGATGCAGGGTAGCAATGACTAAAAATTCATTCTTAAACTCAAACTCTCCACAGGTCAGCACTCAATCTACTACAAACCTATCAAATACTGTATATAAATACAATGCTGGGTAACCAGCAATTAATTTCAACTCAGGATCGGGGATACCTCGCAATCCAGAGACTACGAGGCCAGCTTAAGGTACACGCAGAGAGTTGAGTCTTCTATTTTACTTGCTCATTACTATGAAAGAGATCTAGGGTCTTTAGAGCAAGGGCAACCAGATCCGCACTGGATTCCAAGTCCACATTCTTTATAACAGTCACTGCCCGCTGGTGTTCAGGACAAAGTATAAGCACACTTGTACTTCCTATACTTAGCCCCGTGTGGTATAGCAAATTAGGGTGTACTTGGAGAATACGCCTTATATCCGCATACTCTTCCGAGTTATATCCAGCTAAGAAATCTTGCCCCCCAAGAAACCAACCAATACCAATATTGGTTTCTGTTCCATCTGAAAGTTTAGAGTTAGTAAATAGCTCAGAAATGGATTCCTCCTGCAGAAAACCAGGCTTCAGATGAGAAAGCGCAAATTTCACCACATCTTTTGGCGTGGATAATATTCCACCGCCAGCATACTTATAGCTACTATTCACCTCTGGAGAATTTATAAGCACACCTGTAAAAAAAGAATAAGCGCCCTGTCTACTTGGGATAATTGGTGCCGCATCATCAAAGGTAGTTCTCTTCAATCCTAGAGGTTCAAAAACTTCAGTACTAACTATCTCCTTAAAGGTTTCCCCTTTTGCTGACTCCATTGCCGCACTCAGAAGAGTCCAATTATAAGTAGAATAACTCTGATCCGAACCGGGAACAAAAAGCAAAGGGTCATTTTTAAAAATATTCAAAGCTTCTAAAGTGTTGTTGTATTGCACATTCGAGAGAAACTCATGCGGAATAATGTAGTCACGAATTCCAGAGGTGTGATTGGTTAACTGGCGCAAGCTTATCGCTGGGTGGGTTTCAGGCCAGTCTGGCACCAACAGTCTTACCTCTGAATCCAAATTTAAAACTCCCTGCTCTACCAGACGCATCAAAGCAGCCGCAGTAATCACCTTAGAAACGCTTCCAATACGGAGTTTTGTTTTTTTGGTCATAGGAACTTTAGACTCAAGATCTGAATACCCAAATCCTTTAGCCCACTGAGTGCCATTAGTATCGCCAACGGCCACGCTAATACCAGGAACAGTATCTGAGGAAACAGCCTGCTCAAACAAAAGTTTTGCTTGTTGTGGAGCACTATCAGCGCCCTTTGATTGTAAGGGTAACCAAAGAGCCGCTGAAGCGATCAATATTATAAATTGATACATATCACCAAATTCCATTTGTAAATTTCATGTACAGAGACGCCGATAAGGCACCTTAGACACTATACAGGCATATAAAGGAAGTAAGCTAATTTAACTTTTGATCAGGCAAATAAGGTACGATAGAACCGAAAACAAGGGGAAAGATAACTTAAAATAACTTTTTAACTTTAAGAATTGAACACTATTCAAACTTTGGGGAAACGCCTTGTTTTAGATTAAGGGCAAAATCATTAGGTTACCTTTAAAACCACAGCAACTATAATTGACACCCCTAAACCTGAATGACAATTTGTATCAAACCAGAGCGTTGTTAATTACAACAGCTTGTTGCTACGCATCAAAGTGTATCCAGGAAAAATCATCTATGTGCTTTACCTGACTTAAAGCGATTACTATAGACCTGAGCTTCCTACCCTCCTTCTCTATTTAGAGAGTAATTCATCACCTTTTCATGCCCTGTGACCTAATTTAGCGCCCTATGAAAATTCAGTTACTACCCGAAGCTCCAGCCTCTAGCTGTTTTTGTACTTTTTCCAAATTGAAAGAGCCGGGAACTTGACTGGGGGGGTATTCCTTCATGGTGCTCAGGAACTTGGCAGCGAGCTGCTGCATAGGAACCAATACAAATGCACGATCAATAAACCAATCATTATAGGTATTGGAGCTATGTTGTGCTTTTTCGAAAGGATCCTGACGTAAATTAAACAGTAAAGGAATACGCAGTTCAGTAAAAGGTTCGCGCCAGACTTCAAAACCTTTACCACGATTCTCCAGGAAAATGGCTTTCCATGGCTCGTAACGCATAGCGACTATTTGACCATCATCATTAACATATATAAATTCCTTTCGTGGTGACAACTTGGCCTTACCAGAAAAGTAATCCAACATGTTATAACCGTCGACATAGTTGCGGTAGCGGCGACCGTTCAATTCCACCCCCTGCTTTAGTTGCTCTTTGATATTAGGGTTTCCGCCGGCGGCAGCCAGTGTTGGCAGCCAGTCTTCATGGGAAACGATGCCCGTCAGGGTAGTGCCAGCTGGGAATTTTCCAGGCCAGCGAACAAAAGCCGGTACCCGATAAGCCCCCTCCCAGTTGGAGTTCTTTTCACTGCGAAAGGGAGTTGTGGCCGCGTCAGGCCAGGTATTGAAGTGTGGTCCATTATCGGTGGAATAAAACACAATCGTATTGTCAGCAATTTTCAGACGATCGAGTAAACTCAGTAATTTTCCCACCAGAATGTCATGCTCTACCATGCCATCCATATACTCGTTGCTGTTCGGTCCAGCCAGATTTTTATGCTCCTCTCGCACATGAGTACGAAAATGCATCCGAGTAGCATTCCACCAGACAAAGAAAGGCTTTCCGGCCTGATGAGCACGCTCTATAAAGTCAATAGCTGCAGCTAAAGTTTCATCATCAATTGTCTCCATGCGTTTTTTAGTGAGCGGGCCTGTGTCCTCAATAGAGCCACCCGCATAAGACTTGATCACTCCGCGTGGGCCAAACTTTTTGCGGAATTCAGGATTTTTGGGGTAATCGCGATTCTCTGGCTCTTCTTCAGCATTGAGATGATAGAGATTTCCGAAAAACTCATCAAACCCATGGTTAGTGGGCAGATGTTCATTCCGGTCACCCTGGTGATTCTTACCAAACTGACCGGTAACATAACCGAGGCTTTTCATAACCGTGGCAATTGTCACATCACTCTTTTGCCAGCCTTCCTTGGCTCCTGGGAGCCCTACTTTGGTCATTCCAGTACGCACTGGCACATTACCTGCCAGGAAAGCGGCCCTTCCGGCCGTACAAGATTGCTGGCCGTAGTAATCGGTAAATGACAGCCCCTCAACAGCCAATCGATCAATGTTGGGCGTGGCATAACCCATCATGCCTCGGCTATTAAAACTGATATTCCAAATACCGATATCATCCCCCCAAATCACCAGGATATTGGGCTTTGTAAGCGGGGTATCCTGTACTTGAAGCTCCGGTGGGGCTTGAGTTTGCCCCTGCTCCTCCAACTGAGGCTGAGGCTGAGGCTGAGGCTGAGGCTGAGGCTGAGGCTGAGGCTGAGCAATAACGTGCCATTGCAAAAAACACAATACAATTGCACCCATGAACAATCGACGGAATACCAGAGTGGATGAAAACATATTGGGTCTCATAAATCATTTAACATCTATAGAGAGTGCATATAGCGACAAATAAACCTCTATTGACAACAAAAACCTTTTAAAAATTACTGGTGCCAATAGGTGTAAATTCACGCTTTTTAGGGAGGGTAATACAACAAGATTAGACAAACTTGTTTAAAGCGTTCATTAGAGAAGGTTTTGCGGCAATGAATTCAAAGGCATGAAAGATGGATGTTAACCACCATCTTCAACCGGTGTTTCAGATATTTCCTTTTCAGGTGTGGTGACTTTAGACTGAGGAAAAACCACTGCCCAGTCTTTTGCCATATCTACAACCGTCCACCCATAGAGCTTGGCAGCTTTTAGAGCCTTATCCAGGTGCCCTACCTTAGAGCCACTATCATAAGACCACTCCCTCTTACTATCGGTATGGTGAATTAACATGCCAAAACGAGGCCCTTTACCGGAAGTAGACCACTCCAACATCTGTAAATCACCGTCTGAATTTCCAGTAACAAAAATTGGACGGATCCCAATAACCTGGCTTATGCCAATAGCCTTGCCTACACCATCATTCACGAAGTCAAGTTTATCCGTTGTAATGATTTGAGGATGACCATCATCATCTTCATACCGTAATTTAAAACGGCTACCAATTACCTGTTCCGGCGGGATGCCGTAGAAGCTCATTGAGAGTGCCCTAATGAAATCAACTCCACCACCTGAAGATATATAGGTTTTAAAACCATTTGCGCGCAAGTACTCCAGCAATTCATGCATCGGCTGATAAACCATATTTCGATAAGGCTTTCCCGTAAGGGGGTTTTTGGCGGCAGTAAGCCAGGAATTTACAACCCTATTAAATTCCGTATCTGTCATACCTGTTTGAGTAGTACTGATTATTTTTAACCTATCCGCTTTGCCAAGGGTCAATAAGCTATGAAAATCTTCTTTTAGAATGGAGGCAAAAGGTTGCTCCTTCTGCCACTTCGGGTGCTCAGGTGCCAATCGCTTAATCTCATCTATCGCAAAAAGTAACTGAACGTAAGCAGGCTTCTCCGCCCACAAAGTGCCATCGTTATCGAATACAGCAATACGAAGCTCTGGAGGAACAAAGTCGGAACTGCCTTCTCGCGTCACTTTTTTTACAAAACTTATGATGTCAGATTTTGTTGACGTATTATTCCATGATGGAAGATCTGCACTCACACCTGGACTGGATTGGAAAATATTTATCAGAAGCAGCAAGCAAAAAACTGTCAATTTTCTTTGAGAGAAAGCCATTGGGTTAAGAGACTCAAGTAAACATGGATTGCTTGAAGTGGCACACAATGAACTAATCTTGGCTTGTCAAAGCCAGATCAATCCAACAGAAAAGTCAATAAAACTAAATATATGATAAATATAGCTGGAAAAATTCACAGGATTTTTATTGTTCTCGTTCTATTACCACTAGCTGGATGTGGCGGGCATAAGAATGAAAAGTCCGAAATGGATAAAACTGATGAAAACGAATCTATCTTAACCACTACCCATCAGATAAGTCATTCGGAGAAAGAACACGCAACATTTATCGGTTCAGCCTCCTGCCAAAACTGTCACCAAAAAGAAAGCACTGCCTGGAAAGACTCCCATCACGCGCAAGCCATGATGCCAGCCAGTGAAGACACTGTTCTCGGCAACTTCGATGGAACCACCTTTGACCACGGCGGAGTAACTACAACCTTTTACAAGCGCAAAGGAAATTTTTTTGTCGAGACCGAAGGAACTGAAGGTGTTCTAGAAAAATTCCCCATTTCATACACTTTTGGGGTAACTCCTCTCCAGCAATACTTGATTCAATTTCCCGGCGGGAGGCTACAGGCACTCAGTATCGCTTGGGATAACCGCCCAGCAGTAGATGGTGGTCAACGCTGGTTCCATTTATACCCTAATGAAAAGATCGAACATACAGACTACCTACACTGGAGTGGCATTAATCAAAACTGGAACTTTATGTGTGCGGATTGCCATTCTACTAATCTACAAAAAAATTACGATCTTCAAACTGATACATTTCAAACCAGTTGGTCTGAGATAAATATCGCTTGTGAATCCTGTCATGGGCCCGCCTCCAAGCATCTTAAATGGGCTCAGAATCAACAACAGAGCCTTCAAAATTTTGGCTTTACTCATGAATTACAGAGGCTAAATACAAACCAGTGGAAAATGAACCTTGAAACTGGCATAGCCTCAAGCAAATCAACCAAGCTCGCCAAAGAAATACAAACTTGTGCACAATGCCATTCCAGGCGCGCGACATTCTCACCTGGCGCAACTGCTGGGAGTAAATTTTTGGATCACTATAACCTCGCCCTGCTACAACCACCTCTCTATCATGCGGATGGTCAAATTAACGAAGAGGTCTATGTCTATGGCTCTTTTTTACAAAGTAAAATGTATAGTGCAGGCGTCACCTGTAGCAATTGTCATGAGCCCCATAGTTTACAGTTACGTAGCAGTGGCGACGGGGTTTGTGCCCAGTGCCATCTATCTGAGAAGTTCGCTCAAACCGATCATCATCTTCACCCAATAAACAGCCCCGGATCGCGATGTATCAATTGTCATATGCCAGCAAAGAACTTTATGCAGGTAGATAGCCGCCGCGATCACAGTTTTCGCATCCCCCGTCCAGACCTTTCAGATCAATTAAAAACACCAAATGCCTGTATCAATTGCCATAAGAATCAAAGCAATCAGTGGGCTGCTGAAGTTCTGCGCAAGCGATTTGGCCCAGCAGAGACAAACCACTTTGGCGAGGCTCTACACGCAGGCCTTACAGGAGCATGGGATGCAGAGAAGAAATTAAGTAAATTGATCCTAGACCGAGAACAGCCAGCAATCGCTAGAGCAACCGCTATAACCTTTCTGGCGGAATACCTCAGCCGCGATTCTGTACAATTATTGCAATCCATAGCACAAAGCGATGAACCACTACTCAGTCTGGCACTGGCACAGTCATTAGATAGAATACCGGAGCAATTACGACCTGCCTTGGGAATACCTCTACTCTACGAGCGAGAACGCGTCACCCGCTCTTTGGCCGCCAATGCTCTAGCAACCTTACCCCTGGGAAATTACCCTGCTCAGGTTCGCCAGCAATTTTCTCTGGCACTTCAGGAATATATAACCTCAGAATTGTTTAACAGTGATCGACCAGAATCCTTATCCAACTTGGCGGGGCTACATCAACAGAGAGATAACTCTCAGCAAGCAGAAGTATTCTATCATCGAGCTATAAGTAAAGCGCCCTATTACACAGCTGCATACATCAATCTGGCAGACCTTTATCGAATAAAGGGAAAAGAGAAAAGTGCAGAAGAAGTGCTGCGAAATGCCCTGGATAAAGCAGAGAGGAAGGCAGCAATACAACACTCCTTAGGGCTATCATTAATACGACAGAAACGCTACTCAGAGGCTATCGGTTATCTCAAACTGGCCGCTGAGTCTACACAAACTGATAACCGCTATATATATGTCTATGCGATCGCACTACACTCCGCTGGCAACTCTACACAAGCCCTGGCAACGCTTGAGAAGGGGCTTGAGCAATTCCCTTCCTCAATAGATATCCTTCGGGCTTTAATCTCCATTAATCGGGAATCCGGCAACCTGGAGAAGGCAAAAAAATATGAAAACTTCCTTGCTGGAAGCAATAAGTAATCCCAAAAGCCTCTTACTGTTTTAGTTGAAGATAAACAGTTAGTAGATTACTAAAAATCGTAATAGAAACTTAAGCGGAGCAAGTGCTCATTCGGAATTAGACCAAACTCACAACTCTCACAGCCACTAAACACTTGGGCCTGAAGTCGAGTGCTGAAATGCTCTGTCCAATTTTGGATTAATTCCAAGTTATGATACTGGCTCTGATCATCAATGTTATATTGAATACTCTGACGATACTGAAACTTACGTTCAATCCGGGTGTTACCCCACATAAAAAACAAATACTCTCGACGCAACTGTCCCACCGATAACAGCTCATAGCTATCAATCAGGAAATTAAAGGCAGCTGGCGCTTGAACGGACTGTAAACCTTGCTTGGCAAGATCCACTTGTTCGATAACCTGGTCCCACTCTTCTGACTCATACCCATGTTCGTTGTATAGATATTCTGCCGTAATATCCCAGCCGCCTTTAAGGCTCATCTGAGCACCTAGCACTGCTTTTAGGTAACCGTGATCCTGTAGACCTCCATAGGAGATATCACTAGCCACTGGCAGCTCGCGTTGCTGTTCCCAGGCCCCTTCAAATCGTAGAGTAATATTATCACGTGCCAATGCACTCAAACCCAGGGCCGTATTCAGTTCTCCACCGTCCAACTGGTGTACTACCAACCTGGTATCCAGATCTCCCTCCCTATTCAGAACCAATGCATATTGATACTCGTGGTCAGCAAACGGATGGTCCAGCTTCCGATCCAGATTATCTTCCACTTCAGCAATGTAGATACCCGCGTTCCAGTCACCGTAGCGAAGATCCAGATGCGCCATATCCCAACCCTGTTGTTGAGTCAGATCATCTGTATCCAGATTTGGTCGGTCATAGACAGGCTTGAGTAAGTTGGCAGGGGACCAATTGTAACCATTACTCCACTGAGGTTTGATCCTGCCAATATTAATACCCAGTCTCCGGTTAGATATGTACGAAGATAAGTAGCCCTCCAATAAGTAGGCATTGAACTCTTCTGAAGAGGCGCCACCGTCATCCACCTTATAGTCTTGAATAAAGGCTAGGCGAGTAAAAGTAGAAAAGTGTGGCCCCGATAAAAACTGACTACTGAAATCCAGTGCTAGCAAAGATTCTCTTTCACCAAATTGTAGATTTCCAGGGTTAAAATACTGGTCTTCCCGCACGCTATTCTGCTGCTGATAGGTAATAGCGGAAATATCATAATTCCAATAATAACCACTTTCCCTATTACTGGATGAAAGATCTTGTGATTTGGAACTTTCAGAGAGCTCATTAGAGAAAGGGTCTTTATACTCTTGTTCACTAGCTAAAGCAGCTGAGGCAGAGACACTTAAAATTATGGCCAGTTTATGCTGGGTTAAATTTGGCATCGCCATGGTCTTTCTATATTAATTCAGTTTACCCAATGAGGCCTTCTGGAAAATAGCCTGATCCAATTCCTTGAGACGGTAATCATCGAATTTCATCCAGGTATAGTTTTCCTGCAACAGGGCATCCACGAGAAGGAGCTTATGTAATTTCAATTCATCGCCAAAGGTTTTATATTCTTTGTAAAAAGCTGTTTTCAGTAGGCGATCTGACCGGGAATAGAATTCGCTCTTAAAGGGTTGGTTTCCTTCTGACTTTCCCATCCACACTTTCACTTTTGCATAAGCCACACCGGAAGCCACTGAAGTTAACTCTAGCAACCAATAACCCTGCCCTTCGAGGGTTTCTTCTCCAATAATTTCTGCACGATAGTCTCTGGAGAAATTAGTCCCAACGACATCTCCATTACTGGTTTCCCCGATCAGTCGCTGAGACGGTGCAATACGAATAACTCGGCGAGTTCCGGGAATATAGAGCCACATATTGTTACCTTCCTTTAACATGGCCCTCCCCTTTTCACGGGCGGGAGATTCAAAGTGAATCAAAGACTTATCGTTAAACACTTTAACACTAAGCGTATTAGTTCGAGGTTCTTTATCTTTCTTATAGCTTATATTAGTAATATTAAAAACAAATCCTTGATCCTTATACCCCCTAACTTCATCTAATCGATTCACCAGGGATTCAGCCGTTACCTCAGCCACTGCTGGCACGACTAGGGAGAATAAAAACCCAACAAAAAAAATAAAACGGCTTCTTTTCATCTTTTTACCCTACACCTATAAACCTATTGCATTACCGTCAAGTGAATCTCAACGCATTCACTACCGGTATTCTGGAAGCTTTTACTGCTGGATAAACACTAGAAATTAAGGAGACCAAAAAACCCAAGGCAAAGGTTTTGATAAGAATCTCATTAACCACAAATACCCTTATCGGGTAATCCTGAGTACTGCCCGGCGGCCGCGGCATCATCCATTCGGCATAAGTAATGCCCTTTGCCGCAAGAATTCCGATAAGCAATCCTAAGACGCTACCGATAATACCTAAAAAAACAGATTCTAAAAGAATTAAGCCGACTACCTGCGTAGGTGTCCCGCCCATGGCTCGAATCGTCCCGATCTCTCGGGTGCGCTCCATCACAGCCATCAACATGGTATTGGATATGCTTAGAGCTACAATCACCAGGACAATTACGGTGATAAAACCAAACACTCCATTAAATAGGCCAACAACCTGATGATAATAAGCCGCCAAGTCCCACCAGCTTCTTAATTCCAGCCCTAGATTCTGTTGCTTAAATGCCTTACGCAAGGTGTCTACAGCTAGATCGGTTTGTTCAGTTTCTTCAAGCAATACAACCAGCCGGGTTAGATCCGAGGTATAAAGTAATTCCTGCGCAAGTGGCAAATTGACTCTGAGTAAGCGATCATCCAATTCCTTCACGCCAGTGGTCACCACACCGGCTATCTGAATATCTACCGCATTTATTGCTCCATCCTGGGTGCTTGCAAGCAATGTTAGGTAGTCCCCTACCTGAGCGTCCAGGGAGTTGAACAACCCCTCTCCCAAATGCGCAGCAGCAACATCCTCAGGAAATAGATCTTCACCTTCTACAATATGGATTGCAGAGGAAAGTAGTACCTCTTTTTCAGCATCGATACCAATACCCGATATTGCAATTGACTGCTTCCCATCACTCAGAAGACCATTAAAATTCAGTCGCGGTGCAACAACCAAAGCCTGGCTCTTCTCTTCAATTAGCTGGGTAATCTGCTCTAAGCTGGCAGAGGGAATCAGGTACTTTTCTGGCTCGGCTTTACCATATTGGTTGTAGCCATCGGCATAAATCTGGATATGCCCTAGCTGCGATCGAATCATGCTTTCACGCATGCCATCGTACATGGACTGAACAAAACCACCGAACACAATCAAGCTGGTACAGCCAAAAATAACCGCCGCAAGGGTGATTATACTGCGTCGACCGTTTCTAAGAATATTTAACAGCGCTACCTTCCAACCCAGAGTCATAACTAAAGTTTCTCCAGGGCCAGGCGAGATTTTTTCGCCCATTCGGTTTCTGAAGCTGTCAACCTTGTCCAGAGTTCTCTGGCTTTATCTGCCTGATCATTACGTTCATAGGCCTGTGCAAGGTAGTAGTCGACAAATGCCTGGAACTCATCACCGTACTTACCACCAATTTTTTGTTGAACTAACTCCAGGTCTTCTACTGCATAGCGGGCCCGTTTCAAGAAGGCCGGCATATTTGCGCAGCTGATGCCCCTCTGCAATCTTGCCCCAAGATTGAAAGGAGCCTGCTTTACTGCCCTATCCATCATGCGATTTCCCCGCCTTGAAAATAAGGATAGCTTTGCTAATTGATCGAGATAGAAACTAGATCGAAAGGAAATTGCCGATCCTAGAGCGGCACTCAACTCTGGATCATTGTTCAGCGTGCTCTTCAATTTGGTCATTTTTTGTTCCAGGGATTCCACTTGTTCAACTCGTGTATCCCCTGAGGAAGTCAGCAATGCCAATTCGGCCAAATACGCAATTTTCTTTTGTTCTGGTGTGGATTCTTCATTTAAATCTTCAACCAGGCGAACTCTCTCGAGGTTAGAAGAGGGGATCTCTGAAGGGGGTGTGTACTCCTTAGCAATCACCTTTGGAAGGCTGACAAACAGAAAAAAGAAAACTGTAAGTACCTTCAGAAAATCCTGTGTGCTAAGTATTTTCATACCTCAACCCCCGAACTTGTAATACTGGATTTATCATACCCATTGGCCAGAACGTCACCACTAAGGCGATCACTCACTAACTCTCCATCTAAAATAGTAATCACTCTGGATGCCAGGCTAGTTACATAATCGTCATGTGTTGAAATAACAAAGGTTATGCCCTGCTCTCTATTCAACTTCTGTATCAGCGCCATGATCGTTTCTGAGGTTTTCGAGTCCAGATTTGCCGTAGGCTCATCTGCTAATACAATATCAGGCCGTGTGACAATCGCCCTGGCTATAGCTACCCGCTGCATCTGCCCCCCCGATAACTGGGTTGGTCTTTGCCCAGCCTGCTTTTCAAGGCCTACATCTTTCAGTGCCTGCAGAGCCCTTGCTTTGGCATCCTTCACTCCCCTGAGAGTCAGTGGATACATCACATTTTCCAGGGCAGTAAGCACTGGTATCAAATTAAAGGACTGAAATACAATGCCAATGTGCCGGTTTCGGAATTTTGAACGCTTGTGCTCTCCCAATTTACCGATATTGACACCGCCAACCTGAACAGTGCCGGAATCGCACTGATCAAGAGCCGACAAAATATTAAGCAAAGTACTCTTACCACTACCGCTAGGCCCCTTCACAGCGAGAAATTCGCCTTTTCCCAAGGAAAGAGTGATATCTTTTAGGGCGTCTACCCAGATATCACCCATGGCATAGCGTTTAGATACATTGCGCAATTCAACCAACATTAGGCTTCGCCCAAAGTAATAACCATTTGACTCAACTGCTCACAGGCATCCAGCATGGTAGAAGGACATTCAGCCAAACTTTCTGCTTTCTGGTAATAATCCAGAGCTATATTAAGTTCATTACTATTATCCAACCCTTTAATCCTGTAGGCATTAGCGAGAGCCAGATACACAAGTTGTTTGACTTCCCCAGGTAAAGCATCTTTATCTTTTTCTATCAGAGCTATGAACCAGTCTTCATCTTCAAACACTCTGTCAAAGTGACCGCTAACTTCACCAACAAAAGAAAAAGTGAGCAGCCGAACCAGTCGCACATTAAAGTCAGAGCTAGCTTGTAGCGCCGCTTCATCCACTTGATTCATCGCTTGACGCAGACGATAAAGTTTATATAACCCCATGGCCGGATCGAACATGGCACCAGCCAACTTACCTTCATTGGAAAAATAGGCTGCTTTAATCAGCATATTTTCAGGATCTTGTTGGTAGGCGGTAGCCAGTAAATTATCCGCTCTATCTATTTCATTGTGGTAGCTGTACAGCTGCCCAAGTTGCAACATTAATTCAGGGTCAGATTGATTCTGATCCAGCTCAGCTGTCAGAAACTCCAATTGTTCAAATTCAGTTTTGCTATAGTCTATCTTTTTGAAGTCAATGGGAGCAGCCCCTGAAAACCAGGCAATAATGTTACCAATCAGAAGACTACTTATTAATATTGTTAGCATTTTCTTAAACATGGGCTACCCCCTAAAAAAGATTTAAATCTCAGCTGAATTTTCGAGCAACTGTGTATCCATTTCCTTTAGGGTAGTGTGCTCATCAAAAACCAGATTTTCTGGGCTCATCACACCAGGATAAAGCTGTTCACAAATCAATATCACTTCAACAATATTGAGTGAATCCACACCCAACTCAGCAATAGGGGTATCCGCATCAACAGAATCAACATTCAGCATAAGAGCGATCTGCTCACAGAGTTCCTGTACTTTGCTCTCTACGACTGCTGTAGACATACCTAATCTCCAGTTACATTACCAACTTTCAAGGGATAGAATCGCAACAAATAATCTAGGGTCAAAGCATATATACATACATGCTGCTCACCTTCAGAGTATTTCTGTTGCCGCTTAATAATCTTGGCGCTAATCATAGGGGGTATAAAAAACCAGATGCGTGAAAGCCATCGGTTTCCGTAAAAAAACACCCTCTGAAAAGACTCATAAACATTAACTATAGGGCTGTCATCCAAAGAGAAAATTTGATTCAGGCCACCCTTTTCTTTCAAATTACTCTCGTCGACAAGCCTGACCTCCTTACCTAACTCTGCAGCCAGAATATTCAGATGAAAAAGAATAAAAGGATGATACAAATACTCTGCCAGGTAGACATCCCTATCCTGTTCCTTACCAGAAGCTTCCCAGCTCAATTCAAGCTGATCATTAATCTCTCTAACATAGTTTTTCAGATCAATACCTTCAACCTTTCTGGACTTGTGCGCCGCTTTAAAGATATCTGACCTTTGACGATTAAACCCAAATTTTCGCGGCAGGCTATTTTTACTAATTTCGCACAAAAGCTCTTCACAAGCTTCTACTTGCTCAAACACTTGAGCAAAGAACACATGATCGAAAGGTGTAAATAATTGTGAAGCCACCATGGGGAGAAGATTGTATAAGGCCTCCCCTCTGCTTTGAGGCTTTACCAAAGCAGCCTTCAAATTAGGTTCTGTAGCAAGAGTATCATCCAGCCAGATTAATGACTCAGCTGTGATCGTCACCTCATCACCCGGAAAAATCATTCTGACATTTTCCAGCAGGCTTTTTCTTTCAGTAGGAAAACCGAAATATTCAAGCTCAACCAAATAGTTCAGATCGACTTTATCTGCACCTACGGCCAAAAATGAGGACAATTTCGCACTGATGAACAGTTGCTCATTCAGGGTAAAGTAATACAGGGGCAAATTGAACAAATCTGCAACTTTAATGTGAAAGCAATTGCGATCACTTCTCTGGATAACACCCTTATGCTTAACCTCTGATGTGCTCAATAATTTTTTATATTTATCGGGGTATAAGTCCAACACAGAGAACTCCGCACCCACTGCTAGTGTTACAGGCTTTACCCCAGAAATATCATAAACCATTTGTTTCACAAAGCAGCCTCCAATCGCCTCTCTACCACCTTATCGAGCCAGCTGGAGATCGGTTTAGCCGAAGCTGAGATAGCTGACATATGGGTAGCATTCGGAATCTCAGTTAAATAGGATTCTACTTTAGGTGAGATATACCAATTCATTACCGTATATAAGGTATGTGCATCGACTACTTCATCGTACTGGCCCACGGTGATATGACACGGGATATCAATACTGGCGAATAGATCGGTATATCTCTTAATAGTGTAAGCACTAAGTAAGTTGAAGCTACAATCAAGTACCCTACCCTGATTACCAGCAGCTGAACCTACTGGAGGGAAGCTTAAAACAGGCATCCGCCTGAATGCAGGAATAAGCATCGCCAGCCAATATTTCCAAAGATTTATTTTGGGCAAATTTTGCTGCTCTGGGCCCGCCATTGGTCTGCTGTGTCGCCGTTTACGAAAATAGCGGATAAAGTACTCAAGTCCTGAAGTGGCAATATCATACTTTCGAGTTTCTTCTGCCTGGGTTAGCGGTGGTGCTATAGCAAAAAAACCCACGATGTCCTTGGTACCATATATTCCGAGGTATCTCAGAGAGGCAAGAGAGCCGGCGCTATGCCCACCGAGTACAAAACGGCGAACTCCTCTCTCCTTGAGGTGCGCTATCAGATCCTGCAGATCATCCTGTAATTGGTTCGGATAATCCAGATCTCCAGGACGCCCCTCACTTTTCCCATGCCCTCGCCAATCCGGTAAGCAAATGGACATTCCCTGTTTGTGTAGCATTCGCCCAAACATTAAATACCACTGACTGCTAAAAGTGCTGCCGTGCATACATATGAGCGCGGTCTCTGTATCTTCTGCTGGCAGCCAGCGAAATGCCAGATTCTTACTATCACGCGCTTTGAAAAACTCTTGAATCACACCGCCTCCACTACAGGACTTTCTGAGGCTTGTTGATCCATTCCCATAGCTTTTCTCTGATCAATTACAGAATCCATAATGCTGTCGGGTTGGCTACGTGCAAACGCCAAGAAAACCGGTACCATACCTGGCATCGCAATGTATTCCTGATTTTGAGACCAGAGCGATTTGGCTTTTTTAGCGAGCTTGTCAAGCTCATCTATAGTTAGCTCTCCCGAAGAATCCTTAATTTCCAGCGCTTCCGTATGGAAAGAGTCTTCCGTCACTCTAACTTGAACAGGGCGCTCCGCCTCATCTGAGAGTATTTCTGAGAATTTTTCAGAAATTTTCTCCAGCAACCACCCCTTGTCGGCAGTGCTTAAATTGGGCCTCCCCAATAAATCCGGCAACAATATACTTTGCTGAACTACCATTTTGTTAGCTAGCCCAGGGAAATCTAATTTGGCCTCAATCACCTTGAGAAATATCTCAACCCACAGCTTTACCCTTAAATCAATGCGCCAACCATCCCGACCAGCAGTGCCCATCAGGTAGACAAAATACTTGTAATGATCCGCTCCAGACTCAAAAAATCCTTCATCATTCCTACGATAATAACGATCTTCCGATTTAAGAACTTTCGCGGTATCTATCAACTGCCTCTGCAATATAAGCTCCAATGCCATATAACCTCGGCGCAGGTAACTTTTACGCTGCCAGTACTCCTGATCCAGGTAGCTGCCTGACATATAGTCCCAGGCGATTTCAAGAAAATAAGCAGCAGTGTTGTATGCCAACAGAGGTGAGCAGAGCTCAGCAGAATCAATAACCGGGTATACATTGGCCACATGAGCATAGAGGCCTTGATAAAACTCTTTTACGGTCTGATTCGCAATGGCTAGCTCCTGATTCAGTATATTCTGGGCTTTGTCTCTATCAGGTTCAGCGAGATCCATCAGGATATATTTACAGATATGATCATTAAATAAAGCGATCATATCGCCACCACCACTGAACAGGGGATCAAGAAACATAGAGGCAAAACCAGAG
This sequence comes from Microbulbifer mixtoriginis (SeqCode), assembly GCF_052467705.1. NCBI lineage: Bacteria > Pseudomonadati > Pseudomonadota > Gammaproteobacteria > Cellvibrionales > Microbulbiferaceae > Microbulbifer > Microbulbifer mixtoriginis (SeqCode). Next base: position 2,201,346 of record NZ_CP174322.1, on the reverse strand, counting down.
GTGGCCCAACGATCGGGGAAAATAAATTCATCCGCACGATAGGCAAGCTGCCCCCAAGCTTCAAAATCCACCAGCTCAGCGCCATCTAACAATTCTGAAATTGCCTGATAATTCATCAGGAATTCCAGGAAGCTTTCACGCTTGGTGGGTGGTTTTTCAAACTTATCCTTTTCACCGACAATTCCGACACTGGTGTAGCCACCACTCAGTGGAATAAACCACACCCAATAGCCATCTCCGGAAAAATGATTGGTAGATAAGAAACGGCCAAAAGCCCGTTTTCTCCAAGATTCATCTCCCATGGAGTCAATATCCCGGATATTCTTGAAGCGTCCCCAGGAAGAGAAGTGCTCGGGTACATTCTCCTGGCGTGTTAACTTTTTATGTTTCTTTGCAAAGCGATTGCGCCCACTACAATCCACCAACCAGCGGGCTGCAATCTCAGTGTTGCAATCAGCCACAGACAGCTGAACAGAATGACGGTTATCGTCAGACTCAATGCTGAGGCCCTTGGCTTTCACACCCATCAGAACTTGAATATCATCTTCCCGGTTCATTTCAACCAGGTCCGCCTCCAAGCGAGCTCTGTCCAGCTGGAAAGCTGGATGAGGCGGAATACTAGTAGTTCCGTGCTCACTCATTTCGGTTAGAGACAAGCTGTGATCAGGTTTATCAAAGAAAAAGCGCAAACCGTTTTTCGGAAGGTGGTTCCTATAGAGATAATTAACCAAGCCCAACTGCTTCATAAAGTAATGGCCGGTCATCTCAACAGTAGCTTCCCCCACTTTTGCACGGAAACTATCACTGGCTTCTACAACCAAAATTGAAACATCCTGGCCACCGCGTCTAATTTGCCGAGCCAGAGTCAACCCTGCCCAGCCACCACCAATGATGACAACGTCATATTCTTTTTGTATTTGATCGAAAGCATTCATCACAGCGATTCCACCCCAGTGAGAAGAGAATCCCATACGGGAGAGTCAACCTGACAAAATGAATCATGATCCTGAATAATGTCCATCACCATCTTGGTTCTGGGTAATTCATTCCTGATAAAGAATTTAGCGCTAGTGACCTTCGACTCGTAGAAAGCTTTATCCCCCTCTCCTTTACTCAGGCGACTTGATGCACTACAGGCAGCTTCTAGCAACAACCAGGCAAGAGTAATGTCCCCCATCATGTGCAGAATACGAGTACTGTAAGCCGGAATTTTGAACATCTCTTTGGTCCTGACCCACACATGTACGGTTTTCAGGACAGTCTCCAAGTGCTCAAAGGATTCTTGAAGGCGGCTAAATTCGGTTTTGAAATTGGGGAAATCACCCGCTCTATTAATAAATGATTCAAACTCACTCATATAAATTTGAAACAGCTTGCTGGAGTTGCCCAGCCCTAACTTATCTCGGATAAGATCCTGGCTCTGGATATAATTAGTTCCTTCCCAAATGGCGAGTACCTTGATATCCCGAGCATACTGCTCAATACCCAATTCTTTCAGGTAACCCTGGCCACCACAGGTCTGAATGGCCAGTTCACAAATGCGCCATGCCTGATCACTGATATAGGCTTTCACCACGGGAGTCAGCAGGTTTACCAGCCCCTGATGATAGGTAGCCTCAGTTTTCTTAGCCTCATCCCCCTCGAATGTCTTGAGTAAGCTTTCAGATAGGGTCAGCTTGGCGATCAAGGCCCTGCAGCCCTCAACCTTGGATTTCATTTCCAGTAACATGCGCTGCACATCTACATGCTCAACAATATTGACCCTACTGGCCGTAGCGCTGAAGCTTTCATGAAAACGTTTACCCTGAATGCGTTTACTGGCATAGGCTAGAGCGTTGTAGTAAGCCGAGGAAGCCATTCCCAGGGCATAAACCCCTGTGCTAATTCTTGCCTGATTCATCAGGGTCAAGAACTGCAATAATCCAACATTTTCCCGATCACCTAGTAAATATGCACGGCATTGGCCATTCTTGCCGAAGGTAAGGTGAGTATTGGCACAACCTTTAAAACCCATTTTGTCAGCAAGGGAGATACATTCAACATGATTAAACTCTCCTAGGCTGCCATCTTCTTCAACCCAGTATTTGGGTACGATAAAGCAAGACAAGCCATAGGTTCCCGAGCCACTCTTCTCCCCTCTACCCATCACAAAGTACAAGGTATTATCTGTTAGGTCGTGCATACCAGCACTGATTAGGTACTTTTCACCGGTGAGTAAATAGGTACCGTCTGCTTGCCGGGCGGCCTTGGTATCGACCAGGGAAACATCACTGCCAGCCTGTGGCTCAGTCAAACAAAGGCAAGAAGTCCACTCAGAAGTAGCCAATTTGTCTTTAAATAGTGCTTTTTGAATTTCTGAACCATATTTTTCTACCAGGGTAGAAGATGGCAAACAAAAACCACCATAGGTCATAAAGCTGGGGTTGGCCCCCATAAACATTTCTAACAGCATTTGCATTATAAAGGGCGGAAGATCGGTTACCTGACCGCCACTGCTAGAAGATAAGTCTCCCCATTCCTCTTTAAAACGACTCCACATCTCCGGAAAAGAGGAAGGCAGCTGTACCTTGCCATCAACCAAGTGGCAACTTTGTTCATCAGCCTCTTGATAACCTGGTCCCAATACCTCGGTAGCAAATTTTTTCGCACGCTGCAGAACATCATCTACGATTTCAGCAGAGCAATCACTATAGCGTGGGTGCTCAAATAGTGTTTTGGCCTGATGAAACTGGTCTTCAATAAGAAATTTAAATTCCCGCAAATCAGACTTATAGATATTTCTACCCATGTTTGGCTCCTTGATTTTCCAAGAGTGACCGCCAGCTGCCGGAACCCAGCACCCAGTGAAATATTTGATTATGTCTTCCCCGGTATTTTTTCTGGGGATATATCATGGCACCGCGAACATGAGGAAGGTGATCCTGGCCGTATGCATCTTCGAGACTTTGTGCTGCATTAAAACCCTGATAAGCCTCTTCAAGAGAAACGGTCTCTGTGTTCACCAGACGGGAAAGCAGCTGTCCATTTGCTTGTGGGGTTCTGTGTACCCGGAGGCAACCAGCCCTACCACCGCCACCAAGAGTGATTATCCAGAGACCTTCAATTTCGTCTCTCAAACAATATTTATCAATCTCCGCAAGAGGCTTAATACTAAGATAGTGAAGCCCATCAAGCTCAACACTAGGCAGCCAATGAGTTTTATCCTCATGAGAAAAGCCTTTCAGCAATCCTTTCGCCCAGCGAGATTGAATATCAAAGGACACTACACGGCAGGAATTGTCCAGATCAGTCGCCATTAATTTCTTGAGGTTTTGCACCAGCTCAGGCGCCCCATTGAGTGATGGCGCTTGCGATAAAATATCACAACTGGAAATTTGGCATAAACTCCGTTCGTGGTAATGCCTACATAACCAGGAAACTGCCACTCCTGTAATCACATCCAAACCGTCCTGCCCAGGCTTTATTCCTATACCCAGGGCATCCAGGCATTCCTGCTGCCGCTCTTTACCCAGCTCTAAATTTATAACTAGGGCGTCTTCTTCATGACGTTTGGAATAACTTAAAAGCGCAGCATGAAAACTGGTACATGCACTACCTACAAATTGAATGTTATGCCCAGCCTCTTCCAGCTGAACTAGAAACTCAACAACCGGCCGCTCCAGTAACACATTAGCCTCGCCGGCTGAAACGATATATACAAGCTCTGGGATATAATCCAATCCCGAAAGGTAATGGTTTAGGGAGTTCAACAGTTGCTCTGTTTCCCCTTTATGATCAACCCAGAGGCTTCTTATATACATTTTATGCGGTTCCTTCCCTGGCCATTATTTCAATGGCACCAAAACCTAATTCCAATAATTTTTCAGAGTATAAAGAAACTAATTTTTCACAGTTCTCTGTAGCAGATATCCTGATGTGAATACTATTATTGCCTGCTTCCAGAGGGTGTCGTACCAAGTTATCCTCAATAACCAGATACGGTTTGCCCTCCCTTTGTAAGATATATTCCTCAGCCTGAATATCCTGCAACATTAAGACGCGCTCATGTAGAAATACTTTTGGCATTCTTCCACCAGCAGGCATCTGCATTCTCATCAAGATTGTTTCGATCAGAACCCCAGATTGATCCAAGCACTCCAATAGCTCAACCAAGAGTTGATAGTGCTCAGCAAAGCTTAAAAGTACTGGAGTTGTACCCACCGGTAACTGAGAAATTGCTAGAAAATCAGATTCACCTTTCAAGGGCAATGTCTGGGCTGCGCAGAGTTTAGGGGTTTGCGGATAGGGATTGCGCAGTAACCTACTGGAAAGCTCTATCACTTTACTCATACCGCCTCCGCCAAGTAAAAAGTGCTACCCTGGTCAACCCTAACTTCAGCCGTACAGTAATAGCCATTGAGAGCAATAGAACATACCAATAGCTTCTCTTCCTCTTGGAATCTACCCTCAACTCCGTGGCTAATAATGTTTAACCAGGGATCACTTCCAAAACAGTGCCCCCACCTTTCATGAAGATCGGGAAGCTGCTGGAAACTACTGAGTAAACGGGTAAATATTTGTCGTATGTTTTCTGGGAAAAATGGCAAAGATAAAGTTAGATCCTTCCCAGCACTGGCCATCTTTCTGATAATTGTTGCAAACTCTGGTGTTGTGTTATAGGTAACCGCACAACCGGCTGCAATATCTTCCACTCTGAATGAGTCGACTTCCAAGAGCAATGTGCATAAACCAAAGCCGCTCTTGCCCCAATTTTCATTACTCTGCCAAAAGCTTAAATCCAGCACATTGGCATCCAGAATACTGACTAGCACATAACGTACAGCGGGATTTTGTCGCAAGTAATAGCGCAGGCTGTAACCCCAGGATGCACACTCATAAGTGTTCACAAAACTGGTCACAGGAATACTTGGTCGATTTTTCAGAGAGTTTAAATCGTCCGTATTAACGGCCCCAGTCGTAAAAGGTAGCTCAATCATGGTTGAACAAAGAAAGTGTCGGTTAATCTCAGCCCTTACCTCCTCTGGAATAACCTCTGTTACACGAGCACTCTGTTCAGATATAATTTCACCGATTTGTGCGAAGGCTTCTTGCAAGCCTCCACTCTCTGCAAAAGTAATATTTTCTATGGGGGTAAATGCCGCTGACTTCAGGTATAAGCTCATAGCCGATGCCCTTTCGCCTTACTATAAATCTCGAAAAAGCAGCGGTAGGAACTTCCTTCCATCTTGGTAAACGCCAGCAAATCCCGCTGGCGAGTTTTGCTTTGTACCTTACCCGAAGATACCAAGTGCAAAAGTAATTCGTTACTGGCAAATTTTGTTGCCAGCACTCTATTCACACTATGCATTGAGAAGATGGTGGCCGAGGTTTGCTCATTACAGAGATAAATCAGATACTCGACAATCTCCTGATCCGCAACAGACAACTCAACCTCCCCTTGATCTCGTAACCAAAGCACAAAGTGCATCAGAGACTTCACAAAACGGGGACGCACAAGTGTCAGGAAGCGATTAACACTCCCTAGACCACCTTTGCTAAGCAGCATCTCTTTAGTAACTGGGACACGACCACGGCAGTTCCCCAGTTGCAGCTTGCCATCCAGGAAGGGCTCACCAACAGATGACTGCTTCAATTCAGCACAGAGTTCAGGAGGCAGCATCAATGTAACTGGGAATGGCCTTGCTGCCTGTTTGGCAACAACCATGGCAAACCCTAGCTTTTGTGCCTCTATACCATGAATTTTATTGATATTAAGCTGCAAAACACCATCATCATCCTGTATCTCAGTCTTCCAGCTCTGCAGGCTTGGGCCACCGGGGTCTGTCATCAAGAAGTGACCAAAAATCCCCTGCTCCACCCAGTTATTCACTTGAGCCAGCTGATCTTCAGTCGCCGTCAGACTCATCATGATGGAACCAAACAGTCCTATCATTTCATGGAAATGGTGGGCCAACCCCTCATCGCGCACCTTGTCAATAATTTGATCAATAACAAAAGTTTGTTCAAATTGTTCTAGTGGCTGCTTGACCGATGGCTCTCGAAGAGGGGCAGGCTCTGTCAGAGGGTCTTCAATGATCATTGAAGCGTCGAACAGACGCACACAGGCCTCCTCAAGAAGCCCTTGCAGTGAAGCTGGCACTGGAGAAATGGAAGAAAGCTGATTGATTACAAAGCTGCCGGCAATAGATTGCAGGTCCATAAGTTACTCCATGAGGTAGGATTTAGCAGAAGGTAAACTCAGGAATGGAGCAACGGTATAGCTCGCGTTATAGGCTCCGCAATTACTGAAAACAGCCAGGTCGCCAGGCTGTACAGGCCCGCCTTTTATTTCACCGATCACATCTTCCTTGTTACAGGAAGTACCTACCAGCAAACAGCTCTCTGTACTGCTCTCAAATTCCAATATTTCATCGCCACGCAATATCAGTGGCTGACTGAAGCGTTTAAAAGTACTTTCCGTTTTCGCTAAAAGAAAGTTCTGCGCCATGCCGCCATCACAGATTCCATACTGCTGCCCTTCTATCGATTTCACGTAGCGAATCTGAGTTACAAAATATCCCGCACTGGCAACCAGAGCACGCCCACTTTCGTGGGCGATTTTTATGTGAGAGGGAAATTCACCAAGTAACTCCCTATATTGTTCAAAATTAAAATCAATACTTTCCCAATTCAGATCAAAGCCACCGCCAAGGTTAACTAAATCAATGGCATAGCCGAGCTCCCTCTCAAATTTCTCAACTATTTGCAAAGCTGCTTGCGCAGTATTAAAAGCGAGCTTTGCGAAATTATAGGATCCTCGGAACACATGGAATCCAGCAACTTTCAACTCATGTTTTTTACAGAATGCCAAGGCCGTTTCAACATCACTCCAACCAAAGCCAAAGTGGTCTCTTCTCGTGGTTACCGGAGCCTTCTCAAATTGATCCAAGGTGCTGGGGTTCAAACGAAGTATCAGCGGATTAATCGGACGCTTCCCCTGAAACTCCTTAACGATTTCTAACTGGGATAGATTATCGATCACCAGTGTGCACTTACTTGCAATTGCCGCTCTGAGGAAACTTTTATCTGCGGAAGGGTTATTGATATAGCGAGGGCTTTCACCTCGAGGGAGAAGATTCAACTCCCCCACAGAGGCAATTTCAACTCCATCTTCAAAAACATGACCACTACGTACGACAAGATCAAGGCAGCTATTCGCCTTTAGGGAATATATGAGAGATGTTCCCAGGCGGCCTTTCAGTTTTTGGTAGTTATCGGCAATATCTTTTAGGGAGTAGACATAGCACGGTGTTGAAAAGTGTTGCCTTTGCTGGCTCAGCTGGGCAACGAGCTTTTCCAATGAAGCTTTCATGAAATCACCAGGATAAATTTAAATTCATTCTTATATAGGGCACAAATATTTCAGCCGTATTTACGACTTACCGGTCTAAAATATTATTTGTTAATAAGCTAGTACGCTGCCCGCCGACCAAATAATCTCAGTATTTCCAACTGAGAAAACTCATGCTTGAAGCTCTTGTTCAAGTTTTTTCTTATCTATTTTGCCGTTTGCTGTTAGGTCGATTGATTCAACAAATCGCACTTCCCTCGGAGTGTAATCAGCATCCAGATTCTCTTTCAACCACACTTTGAGCTGCTGTTGATTTTCGGGCGTGTTTTCCTGCAGTTCAACTACACAAACCGCAACCTCATTTTGAAACTTATCTAAAGAACCGAGCACTACACTGAGGTGTACCAACGGGCATGTATCAATTACGGCTTCCAAATCTTTGGGGAAAAGGCAAAAACCTGCTTGCTTGATCAGATCCTTGGAGCGCCCCCTGAAGTAATAGAAACCCTCCTGGTCCCGACTAAATAAATCGCCAGTAGCAAGCCAGTTATCATCCCGGTACAGACCATTAAAGATTTGTGCCCCCCCTTGAGCACAGGGATCGTAATATGCCTGCATAACTCCGGAGCCACGCACGAAAAGCTCACCAATTTCATTGGCCTCGGCCTCTCTATAGGCGTTGGTACCGGCATCCATCAGAAAAATTCGAGCATCTAGGCCGGGAATAGGCTTACCCACAGACCCCATCTTCTGCTCCCAAAGTTCCGGTTCCAGATAAAGGGCCCTTTTACACTCAGTGAGACCATACATTGAGAAAACATCGAGCGCCGGACAATATTCTTTCCAAGTGCGAATGACATACTCAGGTAGGTGCCCACCAGTATTGGTTAAAGCGCGAAGTACAGAAAGATCAGGTTTTACCAGTGTCAAAATTTTCGCCAAGGCAGCCCCCATCGCCGGAACAATGGGTAACACTGAAATTTTCTGATCAGATATTACTTTCAAAGCATGAAGAGGGTTGAACGTTTTATCGTAAAGAATTGTTGAGCACCCCGTTTTGAGGGCAAACAACACCTGGTATAAACCGTAATCAAATGACAATGGTGAAAGGCAGAGTATGCGATCCGTCTCAGCCAAGCGAAGATACTGCGAGAGTGAATCCAGAGAAGTAAGCACATTCTGGTGGGTGAGCATTATGCCCTTTGGCTTACCGGTACTTCCCGAGGTATAGATAATGAGGGCCAGGTCAACACCTGTCACCCTGACAGGTGTGCTGAGTTCAAATAATCGCTGCTGCGATCGATAAGTAGCCAGCGAAATAACTTTTTCATCTTCCACAATGGCCTTGGCATTGCAGTCGCTTGCTATTGCACTCACTGCGGATTGTGAGGCATCACCCTTGACGGGAACCACCACCAAACCGAGGTGCCAGGCCGCCAACATTGTTGCCACTGTAGGAATATCGTTTTGCGCTCTGATTACCAGCCTGTCTCCATGGACCAACGGAGTATCGGCCAACTGCAAAAGAGACAGAGCCCTCTCACAGCATTGATTTGATAAGTTTTCCCCAGTCAGATTTTCAAGGCTTCCACTCCAGAAGCCACTAATAACCCTATCGAACAGGTCGGCAAGCGAGAACATCATTAGTCCAAATATTTTTTTTAAAAATTATTCTATAGCTCCCGACTTCCCCCCAAAAAAGAAACTGGAGCTACCTAGATGGCACGATCATTTTATAAAGTGAGCTCTCCATAATGACAAGCATTATCTTGAAATCCTGTGATGAAGTTTTCATTCCAGCTCATGCAGTTCAGGAAAGTCATAATTTCCTAAATTTTTTTTATGTTGACTTTTGATTATTATTGAACAGGACATTCAGCAGAAAAATAATTTTATTGGTGAGCAGCAAAGGGAAACTATTTTTTAGTGACACCTTGAATTCCGCAAATCAGTTATTAATGTGCAAATTATTTCCATTATTAATGGGGTTTATCTCTAAAGTATCTCGCCACTCCCAATAGCCACATGAACAACCTAAACCTTTAAAATTGACATTATATCTTTAAGTTGTTGACCTTTTGTTACATTAAACATCTAACAAAAAAATTATTTACTGTGCTTCTCGGCATTAAATACATCAGGTACCACGAGCTCAAAACCAACACAACCATTCCAGTGCGTTCTTTGAGGAGTTATTGGCGACACTTCCATCAGGCTAATGGCCAAACCCTTAACAAGAATTGGTGGAAAATTAAGCCAAAAAAGGCTTTTAGAAGTAGCGGCTAATATAATCAGACCAACGCTTGGTTTTGATCATGAAGAGTCTTGCGGGATTCACTTGGCCTTTAATTTCATGCGGCACAAATAGTTTCACTGGAAACAATATAGGCAAAGCAGAAGCCGATTTATAGGCTTCTAGCCGACGCAAAAACCTGAACCATCAGTCACTAAATGTTTCCCAGGATGTGCTTGCGTCGATAGTTTTTTGAACCGCATTCCGGTCAATGCATCTCGCTACAGAAGTTGTAAACGATAAAGATGATTTATGTGATTTGCAGCCCGAGTTTTTACTGCATCAGTCTTATGAGCTGTCATAGAAAATCAAAGAGGAATTGAGATTGAACAGTTGGCCATTGCCGCTCACCCACCAGCCGCAAAAATCCAACATAACCTCGCGGATGATTTTTCTCACTCCATTAATCCTCACTGCGCTATTGCATCCTAACCTAAGCGCTGATGTGAGTAGGGAGTCTGTAGAATCCATCAGTACACCAGATAAAGTAGAAAGCAGCATTGGGCTGCTCAAGTTTCGCGATGGCGCCCCTTATCCCGATACGGCAGAGAAACTCTACGACTACCTGGATCATATGCGTGCAGTAGATAGCTTCTTAAAAGGCATTCAAGGGGCCTCGGTGCACGGATTAATGAAAGGCGCTCGTGAGCTGGGAGCTAAAGCCGCCAATGAGGTTTTAATCTTTGATCGGCTGATGAATTCTGAATCTCTATTTCTAACCGGAAACACATCGACGATTTACACCCTCGCCTTTCTGGATCTCAAGCGCGATGGCCCCACTGTGCTGCATTCACCACCAGGGGTTTCGGGAGCATTTAATGATGCCTGGTTCCGCTATGTGGAGGACATTGGTCGCTCCGGGCCAGATAAAGGGCGCGGCGGTAAATATCTGGTTCTTCCGCCAGACTACAAAGGCAATCTGCCCTTTGGGTATTTTCCCGTCTACCCTCGCTCTTTTCGAGTATGGGTATTTATGCGCTCACCTGGGGAACAGCCATTGGAAGCCGCCGCCCAAAGTGTCAAAGACCACCTCAGGATTTACCCCCTCTCCAGAAAGGGAACCCCCCCGCCGATGGTGTTCATTAGCGCTTCGGGCAAGGCCTTCAATACCATTCATCCCAACAACTACAAATTTTATAAACACCTCAATGAAGTCATTCAGTACGAATGGATTGGCATGCTGAACCCGGAAACCCGCGGCCTGTTTGCCTCTATTGGTATCGAAAAAGGCAAAGCGTTTAGCCCCGATGAACGCATGACCAAGATCCTTACCGATGCTGTTGCCATCGGCAATGGCATCGCCCGCTCTATCGTCTGGTATCCCCGCACCGACAAATCCCTTGCCGATATCAAGATCTACCCCGGCACCGACAGCGCCTGGGTAATGGCATTTCCCGGCAAGAATATTTTCTTTAATGGCCCCGATGGCAAAACCATCAATAGCGATGCACGGGTCAGCTATTTCTACCCCTACACTGGGGTAAGTCCGGCAATGATTGCTCTTGAGCCCGGCAAGGGCTCTGATTACGCCATCGCCTTTGTCGATGAAAATAAGGAGCCCTTCGATGGCGCCAAGAAGTACAAACTGCACTTACCGCCGGAGGTGCCTGTCAACGCTTTCTGGGCCGTTAATATCTACGACAGCCAGACCCGCTCACAGCTCAAGACAAGCCAGAAATTCCCCTCGGTAAGCAGCCAGAGCAAAGGGATCAAACAAAATTCCGACGGCTCTTACGATATCTACTTTGGTCCCCAAGCCCCCAAGGGCTTCGAACACAACTGGCTGGAGACAGTGCCGGGCAAGGGGTTTTTTGTGATATTGCGACTCTATGGCCCCCTGGGGCCCTGGCTGGAGAAGACCTGGCGCCCAGGAGAGGTTGAGCCCACAGACTATTGATCGGCAGGGGCCAGCCGGCGACGGTAGTTACGCGGCGTATCCGAAAACCACCGCCGACAAGCGCGCTGAAAAGTGCTCTGCTCCGCATATCCCAGCAGCCCGGTAATCTGTCCCAGAGCCAGCTCGGTATTTGCCAAGTACTCCGCAGCCATCTCCCTGCGCACCAGGTCCAACAAGGCATCAAAGCGCAAACCCTCACCTGCCAGACGTCTCTGCAGAGTACGTGGGTGTAGGCTTAAGTGGGCCGCGACCACCCCCACCTGATACTGGCCAGTAGGCAGCAATTGCCGCATCAATTCCCTAACCTGTGTACTCAAAGAGGCATCGGCAGAAACTGACTGCTGCTCTAAATAATTGATGGCCAACCGTTTGGTAACTGGATCGGCACAAGCGAGCGGAGTATCCAGCTGCTGTGCCGGGTACTCCATGGCGCAGTAACCGGAAAGGAATTCCACCGGGCAGGAAAAGTATTCAAAGTAATCGGCGGGATCGGTCAGAGCGGCATGTGGCAACAGAACTCGCTGCGGTGCCACATTCGCGCCCATCAGCATTTGCAACATCACCAGCGCATTCCCCAAGGTTTGCTCATGGATCTGGTGAAAGCACGATAAAGCCGGATCGAGTTGATCGAATACCAGGCGCTCAAAAGTACCACCAGGGACCGATTCAATCCGCAAGTGAATAGCGGGGCTGTGTAATGACATAAACCTAGCCACCGCCAGAATCGCCTCTCTGGCCGAAGTGGAGTTGCAGGCTATCACCGCAATCCCCCCCAATCGATCGACCCCCTGTCTTACTGCCAGACGAAGGGCAAAGTCAGCGCACTGTAACCGCTCGGCGGTTAGCTCCAGCAAGCGCGCTACATCCAAGTGTGACAGCAAGCGGCTATCCGATATGACAATATCCTCAGGAAGACTAAATTCCGTAAGAAATGTGCGGGCATCTCCTCCAAGCTCCGATGCCAGTTCGCTATACCCCGTAAGCACACTGGCTCGTATCAAACTACCCATTGCTCCTCCAGGGCGCCAGCTGACGCCTCAAGATAATTTTTTGTCGCAATGTAGCAATAAAAAGGCTCCACATCTACGCAGTCTATTGCGTCTAAAGACACAAGAAGGATGATGATTTTGCAACCACTTCACTTTGATGTGCTAATTATTGGAGCCGGGCTTTCCGGTATCGGAGCCGCCTGCCACCTGCGCCGCGAATGCCCCTCCAAGAAAATTGCCATCCTAGAGCGTCGCTCTCAAATCGGAGGCACCTGGGATTTATTCCGCTACCCAGGTATTCGTTCGGATTCAGATATGTTCACCTTTGGCTTTGACTTCCGCCCATGGCCGGGACTGAAAGTACTGGCTGATGGACCCTCTATCCGCCAATACCTCATTGATACTGCAGACGAGTATGCAGTTAGTAGAGATATTCACTTTAATGTCGACCTCCTCAGCGCCAACTGGGATAGCCAAAAAGAACTATGGATTCTGCAGGGAAGCAATACTCAGAGCGGCAAACCCTGTTACTACAGCTGCAAGTTTTTAATCTCATGTACCGGGTATTACGATCACTCCCAGGGATATCTCCCAAAAATTCCTGGTGCCGAACAGTTTCAGGGTGACTACATCCACCCCCAGCACTGGCCGGAAGAACTGGATTACCAAAACAAAAAAATTGTTGTGATTGGCAGTGGTGCCACCGCTATTACCCTGGTACCCGCCCTGGCTGATCAAGCCAAGCATGTCACCATGTTACAGCGCTCTCCTAGTTATGTTATTTCCGTACCCGCGTTCGATAAACTCTCGGCACTGTTACTAAAGTTTCTACCAAAATCCTGGGTGTTTAATTTTGCGCGCTGGCGAAATATAAAAATACAACGCTGGCTCTTTAAGGCTTCTAAACGCTGGCCACATTTTATGCGCAAACTGTTCCTGCGGGGGGTTCGCAAAAGCCTACCCAACGACTTTGATATGCGTCACTTCACACCGAGCTACAGCCCCTGGGATCAACGTATTTGCGCAGTGCCCGATGATGATTTCTTTGCAGCAATAAAATCAGACAAAGCCTCAGTAGAAACCGGGGAGATAAAGGCCATTGACAAACAGGGTATCGAGTTGGAATCAGGGCAACAGATCGAGGCGGATATCATTATTACAGCTACCGGATTAAATATCCAAGTGCTCGGAGGCATGCAGCTGAGTATTGATGGCAAGAAAGTACCCATCAGTGAGAAGCTCACTTATAAAGCTGTGCTCTTGGAAGGTGTCCCCAATATGTCTTGGGTGTTTGGGTATACTAATGCCCCCTGGACCCTAAAAGCAGATATCTCTGCCCGCTACATCTGCCGTTTAATCAATTATATGGATGAACATCAGTATGAGATTTGTTTGGCGGAAGATAACGAGGCCTGCGCTGAAAACAACTCTGTGATGAGTAGCCTGAGTTCCGGTTATGTCAGAAGAGGAAATCATGCACTTCCCCGCCAGGGTAATAAATATCCGTGGCGCCTTCTGAATAATTACGAACAAGATTACAAAATTTTACTACAGGAGCCTATTAAGGATGCTTATCTTACCTTTCAATCAAAAAAGGCTTCCGCAAACTTAGAAAAAGAAACAGCTAACACTGGCATAACAGAAGATATGGCCACCCATTAAACAAGAGAGGATCGTTAAGCGATGCCCCAGTATTATGTGGAGTAGCAAGGTTTTTAGTGAAGCTAATAAACGAAGGTTTATACAAAATTCAAGAATGAAAACTTAGTCGTCCATTACTTTATTGTAGCCATAACTATCTGTCCCATATACTTGAAAATTGGGTACGTCTGGAAGCTTGTATTCAACTAACCCTTCTGCCGTTGAATACACATCAACTCCTGATGGAGCCACCCTAACATGATTTGGTGTACAGCGAGCCACAACAGAAAACCGTGAATCATCATTACTGGTGTTTGGGTATGAAGCGTGCATATTCAAGGAGGAAAAAATCAGGCATTCACCAGCCTTCATATGGAGGTCGACAACTTTAAACTTATCAAAGTAGTCCTCACCTAACAGCTCAACTGCTGTACGAAAAAGTAGAGTGCTCTTAACAAAAATAGTTCCATAGAGTGCTATCTTGAGCAACGCATATAAATGAGAAATAGAAAATGGCAGCAATGACAAGTAAAAGATTTGATTGTCCTGAACATAACTATAGAGATAATCCATCCGAGCGTCGCCCATTGACCCTGGCAATATACGCAAACAACCATTTTTCTCCGTGCAGTCTGTAAGCGCCACCCAGGCGTTCAACTGGATAACAGCTGGGTCCATCTTCTGGCTTGGCTGTAACTTGGCATACTTCCCTGTCTCTCGGAAAGTAGCATTTTGATGCCATATCGTCCCCCTTGCACCAGGGAACTTATGAAACATTTGGCTCCGCCAACACATAACTTCATCACCCAACAAGCTAGCTAGGCGCTCTGTTATTTGCGGCCTGCGAAATAGTGCTCTTAGTGACTTTATTCTCAATGCCTGATAAAGCCCGGCCACCTCTATCGACCACTGACCGTGCCTTTCAGCAATGTCTTTAACTTTTTCGCTCATGTAATTTTTCCCATGAAAATCACATGAAAACTCGTCCAGTAGTTCACCCCTAAGTTGCTCTGCCTCACTTTTAGAAATAACCTGAAACGGAGGCAGATAACCATTCTTCTCAAAAAAGTCTAAATCTTTTTCATTGAGAAAGCAGCCCCCCTCCTTTGGCCTATCCAGCTTATCTCGAGAAATAGTTACAGTCAGGTTTTTAAGTGAATCCAGATCATCAAGCAATCGTTTTTTCTTTTTCCCTTGCCATGGCAGAACAAATACTTTATGAAGCATTACCAGTGCCACCATCGCCCATACCCGCAGGGATTGCAGACTTGTTATTTCAAACCCACCAGCAACCTCCTCTATAGAGCCAAATCCTTTAAGCATTTCCGCCAAAGTGCCCTTTTTCATAAGCATTCCGACTTATAGTTACCAACGAAAATGAAACCCCATAATTTCTAATATTAGCCAGAGAAAAATGGTTAAGGCTGTTCCGCTGGAGTATTTATATTCATTGGTTCTGGAGTAACCAGATTCCACCAAAAATCAAATTTATCCATAAGGGAAAGCAATACCTTTAATTGCCCCACATCCCCATCAATTTTCACCGCACCTTCATTCAGTTTTTCCTGTATAGAGGATGCGCCCAGGATAATATCGTTGAGATCATTGCGATTAATAGTAACGAAGCTTTGGGGCTTTTCTATTGGGGGGCCGTAGTTGAGCACAGCATTCTCAAGCACAAGAGAGTATGCTTCTTGTATGTCCGGCAAACTAATATTAATAGCAATCTGCTTCCCGGTGGCCTTGGGCCCATTTAATCGAATTCCCAGATAATCAAAAATAAGCACCGTAGGCATACTGCGGATGGTATCGGCACTGGCAGTTAATGGCACTGGCAATCGCTCTATACCATCACGCAATTCCCTGGCACCACTTAAAAAAAAGTTCCTCCAGGTACCATTCTCTTGTTGGTAACCCATCTGTTCCAGCGCATTCGCCAGCAGGTCACGGGCAGCACGGTTGTTGGGTTCAGCGGAAACCAGCTTGTCCAGCACCTCCGCCACCCAACGGTATTCTCCAGCCTCATAATCTTTCTTGGCTTGCTTTATGAGATTGGCCGCCCCCCCCATATATTGAACGTATTTTTTTCCCGCCGCCGTGGGTGGCATTGGATAGAGCCGCGCTGGATTTCCATCGAAGAACCCAAGGTAATAATTCCAGACCGCTCGGGTATCGTGATTGACACTGCCATAATATCCACGATTGGCCCAGTATTGGGAAAGCTCTGGGGGTAGCTGCATTAACTCGGCAGTCTGGACCATGTTATAGCCATGATTGGCCAATCGCAGGGTCTGGTCATTGAGGTACTTATACAGGTCGCGCTGCTTTTTCAAATGGTTGACGACCTTCTCCGGCCCCCAGGTGGGCCAGTGGTGTGGAGCAAAGAGGACTTCCGCCTGCCCCCCCCAACGCTGAAGTGTCTCATTGAGATAGCGGGACCAGGCTCGGGCATTGCGCACCTTGGCGCCGCGCAGGGTGTAAAGGTTGTGCAGTGTGTGAGTGGCATTCTCCGCAGCAGTAAGCGCCTTTAATTCGGGAATATAAAAGTGCATTTCTGCTGGGGCCTCGGAGCCCGGTGCCATCAAAAACTCAAACGTGAGGCCATCAATTTTTCTTGTTTCACCAGTTTTACTGATCGTATCGGTAGGCTCAATCAGAGTGACCGTACCTGTGGACGTTTCCAGCCCCAAGCCCGATCCCAGAGTACCCATTGGGCCTTTGGGTATAAGGTTGCCATACATAAAACTGGCACGGCGCGCCATATGATTACCGGCAAACACATTTTCACTGACCGCCTCAATTAAAAAATCTTTGGGTGCGATCACTTTCACCCTGCCAGATTTTACTTCCTCTTCATTAACAACCCCACGCACACCGCCGTAATGATCGACATGGCTGTGAGTATAAATTACTGCCACTATCGGTTTATGCCCCCGATGCTCACGATATAAATCCAACCCGGCTTTTGCGGTTTCCGTAGAGATTAAGGGGTCCATAACAATGACCCCAGTATCCCCCTCAATAAAAGTGATATTGGAGAGGTCCGCACTGCGCACCTGGTAAATTCGCGGTATCACTTCATAGAGACCGCCCTGAGAGATTAACTGAAGCTGGCGCCAGAGACTGGGGTTAGCTGTGGCAGGGGCTTGTTGGTCATTGGCGAATTGGAAGACCTGCAGGTTCCATACCTGATCACCTTTTTCATTTTTGATAATACCGTCATTCAAAAGTGGGGCAATAAATCCCCTTTTTACATTGGCAAAATCCTCTCGATTGGCAAAGGGCAACTCTTTCAGTACCGCCTGATTTGCTTTTTTTGTAATTACGCTGGCAGGCTTTGGCTCGTACGCCAACAGTAAACTGGGAATGAATAACAAAAAAAATAAGATCAGAGCGCCATTTCTAGCAATAGCACCTCGGTTTTTTTTCATTTTTCTCACCCGATATTAAATTGCGCCAAACCCTGTAGTGGATCTGCCGATTAGTAAAAAATAATGGTTGAGAGCAAAGTGGAAGAAGAGGCTCTTCTGTAGAGAATAGGAAGGATTATAGGCTGGCAGAGGAAGGTCGTTAGTCACTAGCCCCGCTATGAAGAGCGGGGCCAGCCAGGGTGTCCTGGCTGGGACACTATAAGGTGCGGCTCCAGGGGCACTGGGCAAGTCGGAAATAGTCCACCTCCCCAGGGCCACAAGTCACTGGCTACATAAATCCATCAACGCACATCGAGTAGATGCCGGGCGATAATCAGGCGTTGTATTTCGCTGGTTCCCTCGTAAATAGTGGTAATGCGTACATCGCGGCTCATACGCTCCAGCGGATACTCGCGGGTATAACCCACCCCACCGTGAATTTGTAGGGCCAGGTAGCAGGCTTCATTGGCTTTTTCACTGGCAAACAGCTTGCCCATAGAGGCCGCAGGGCCGAATGCCTGACCGGCATCTTTTTGCCATGCGGCTTGTAACAACAGCAAACGAGCACCTTCCAACTCGGTATATTTATCAGCCAGTTGCCACTGCAAACCCTGGAATTGCGCCAACTTCTTGCCGAATTGCTCGCGCTCGTGCATATAACTGCGAGCGCAGTCCAATGCCTCAAGACCGATGCCCAGCGCTAGTGAGCCGATACCAATGCGCCCACCGGCCAACTCGCCGGCGGCAATGCGGAAACCGCGGTTCTCTGCACCCAACAGATTGGCGGCGGGGATTCTGCAATTGTCGAAGGAGACTTCATTGGTGACAGATGCCTTCTGCCCCATCTTCTCCTCGGCCTTACCGATAATCAGACCCGGTGTGCCAGCCTCCACCAGGAAGCAACTAATGCCTTTGCCTTTGGCCGCCTCGGGATCGGTTACTGCCCAAACTACAAAAATGCCAGCGAACTCAGCACTGCTGATAAACAGTTTGCTGCCACTGAGCACATATTCGTCACCGTCTTTCACGGCGCGGGTGCGCATGGCTGCGGCATCGGAACCTGACCCCGGCTCTGTCAGGCAAAAAGAACCCGCGGCATATTCACCGCTGCAAATCTTGGGTAAATACTTTTGTCGCTGCTCTTCATTGCCGACGGCCTGGATGACCTCGGCCACCATATTGGTAACAGAAGTGGTCGTAGCCGTGGAACTGCAGCCGCGGGCGAGCTCGGTAATCGCCAGGCTGAAAGCTATGGTGCCGGCACCGGTGCCACCGTAGTTGGGATCGATATTGATCCCCATAAAACCCAGTTCAGCCAAGGCTTTCAGCTTGGCCAGCATCAACTCGCGGTTACCGGTTTTATCGAGCTCTGCGGCGATGGGCTTCAGTTCGCTCTCGGCAAACTGACGCGCCGCATCCTGAATCATCTGCTGCTCTTCGCTCAGTGAAAAATCCATACAGTACCTACTTTATCGTTATCGCGGTTGGATGGGCGGCACAGGGCACCGCTCACTCATAATGTTGAGGATAATAAAATCCTGGCAGACATTGGTTGCCAATTCGCCATTTTCCCCTGGGAAATCTGCAATCAATAGAAAGGTTTGCGGTGCTGGGAAGTGTTTAGGTGTGTAGCCCTGTTCGAGCTTATCCCGGAAAGATACCTAAGAGTGCTCTCTCCCCCACCGTCTCGGCAACCTTGTTTGTTTATTATCTGCCAAGTGGTGAGCGTTTCGGCCATCCTTGACCGTTCAAACGCAGGCCTAGCGCCTGGTAGTTTTACCTTTAGGCTCTGGATCAGGTACCGCCACAGCAGTATCTGTTTTTACTTCCTCCATCACCACATAGGTGTGGGTTTCCCGTACACCCGGTACCGAGGCCAGCTTCTCACCGAGAAAACGGCGGTAACCCAGCATATCCTTAATGCGAATCTTCACAAGATAATCAAAGCCGCCGGCCACCATATGACATTCCTGCACTTCCTCAAGGCCTGCCACATGCTGGTTAAAGGCCTCCAGGGCCTCGGTAGCGGTGTTATTCAACGTCACCTGGATGTATACCACCAAGCCGGCATGAACCTTGAGAGGGTCCAGCAACGCCACATAATCACGGATAAAGCCCTCTCGCTCGAGGCGCTTGACCCGCTCCAGGCAGGGGGTGGGACTGAGGTTCACACGGCGCGCCAACTCTACGTTTGGCAGGCGGCCGTGCCGTTGAAGAATCCGCAGTATTTGGCGATCGATACGATCCAGATCTTCCAACTGTCGAGACATTACAAAATACCCTACTGGCAATCACGCATTTAGGCGTGATATTTAACCACAACCGTCGCCAAAATGGCGATTAATTCTAAGCACTTTCGCACATAATCCGGTCTTTTATTCTGACCCTAGATATAGAGCTTGGGAGACGATATGTCGACAAACTTCGCCGGAGATCTCCAGAATGCCCGAGAGCGGGCACACGAGTATTTGCACGCCGACGAAAACCAATGTGTTAGCGAGCTCCTGGCCGCCCCCCGCCCCAGTGACGCCCTGCGCAAGAAAATTCTGAACACCTCGCGCGAGCTGGTGCGCCACTCGCGCCAGCAGCGCAGCAAGCGCGGCACACTTGATGCCTTCCTGCAGCAGTTCGGCCTTTCCAATAAAGAAGGCGTGGCACTGATGTGCTTAGCGGAATCCCTCCTCAGGGTTCCCGATGCTGATACTGCCGACAAACTGATTGCCGAGAAAGTGCATTCCGGCAACTGGTCCAGCCATCGTGGCCAGTCAGATTCTCTGTTCGTGAACGCATCTACCTGGGGGCTGATGCTCACCGGCAGCGTGGTCGAGCTGGACCCGGATATCACCGAGCGCCCCTCTCATTGGATGAAGCGCCTGATCAGCCGCATCGGCGAACCCATGGTGCGCACTTCTATGATGCAGGCCATGAAAATTATGGGCGGCCAATATGTATTGGGCCGCACCATCGAAGAAGCCCTGAAGCGCGGCCCCAAGGAAAACCTGCCCGGCACCCGCTTCTCCTTCGATATGCTCGGCGAAGGTGCGCGCACCATGGCCGACGCCCAGCGCTATTACGACGCCTATATGATGGCCATCGAAGCTATCGGCAAAGACAATAGTAAGCGCGATGTTGTCGAGGCCAACGGCATCTCTATCAAACTCTCCGCCCTGCACCCCCGCTACAGCGTATTGCAGCGCGAGCGTGTAATGGGCGAACTGCTGCCGCAGGTAAAGCGCCTGTGTGTGGCCGCCGCCAAATACGATATGGGCCTGAATATCGATGCGGAAGAGGCCGAGCGCCTGGATATTTCCCTGGATATTTTTGAAGCTCTGGCCCGCGACCCGGAACTGAAAGATTGGCAGGGCCTCGGCTTTGTTTTGCAGGCCTACCAGAAGCGTGCCCCCCATGTGGCCGACTGGTTGATCGCCCTGGGCCGCGACACCGGCCGCAAGCTGATGGTGCGCCTGGTTAAAGGCGCTTACTGGGATAGCGAAATCAAGCACGCCCAACAAATGGGCTTGAGCGATTACCCGGTGTACACGCGCAAATGCCACACCGACTTGTCCTACCAAGTGTGTGCAAAAAAACTGCTGGACGCGGAAGAAGCGATTTACCCGCAGTTCGCCACCCACAACGCCTATACCGTGGGCCTGATTTTGGAAATGGCCGGCGAGCGCACCAATTTTGAATTCCAACGCCTGCACGGCATGGGTCACCTGCTCTACGCACAGATCGAAGCCGTACACGGCAAGCGTGTACCCGTGCGGGTTTACGCCCCCGTGGGTGCCCACCGCGACCTGCTGCCCTACCTGGTGCGTCGCCTGTTGGAGAACGGCGCCAACAGCTCCTTTGTGAACCGCTTTATGGATGAAGACACACCCATTGAAGCACTGGTGCAGGATACCCTCGATTTAAGCGAAGCCTGCAACCCACTCCGCCACCCGCAAATTCCTGTACCGGAGAATATTTATATGGGCGCAGAGGCCCTGCCACGGAAAAATTCACACGGCATCGAACTGACCGACCCACTCGCAGTAGAACCCCTGCTGGAAGAGGTACAAAAACAACAGGGCAAGCACTTCCTCGGTGGCCCTATTGTTGATGGCGTAATGGGCAAGTCTGAAGAGCCGGTTTACAACCCAGCCAGCGGCGAAGTAATCGGCCATACCGCCAATACCGACAAACATTTAATTGAGCTAGCCTACGCCTCCGCCACCGAAGCGCAGATCGACTGGGACCGACAGGGTGGCAACAGCCGCGCTGAGATTCTCGATCGTATCGCCGACTTCTATGAGAAGAAAACCAACGAACTGGCAGCCATTATCTGCCTGGAAGCGGGCCGAACTCTCAACGACGGCATTAGTGAAGTGCGCGAAGCGGTAGACTTCTGCCGCTATTACGCCAATGCCGCGCGCCAACACTTTGCTGAGCCCACCGAGCTGCCCGGCCCTACCGGTGAAAAGAACCAACTGTTCCTTGGCGGCCGCGGCGTATTTGTGGCCATTAGCCCCTGGAACTTCCCCCTGGCCATCTTTACCGGCCAAGTGGTTGCCGCCCTCGCCGCCGGTAATGCCGTACTGGCCAAGCCCGCCGAGCAAACCCCAATCATCGCCGCGCACGCCGTGCGTATCATGCTCGACGCCGGCGTTCCCCCCAAGGTACTGCACCTGATTACCGGTACCGGCGCCGCCGTGGGTAAACTGCTGATCGAAGATCCGCGCCTGGGCGGCGTAGCCTTTACCGGCTCCACCGAAACTGCGCGCCTGATCAACCAACAGTTGGCCGCTAAAGAGGGCCCGATCGTGCCGCTGATCGCCGAAACCGGCGGCCAGAATGTCATGGTCGTAGACTCCACTGCCCTGCCCGAGCAAGTAGTAGACGATGTAATTCAATCCGCCTTCCTGAGTGCCGGCCAACGCTGCTCCGCCCTGCGTATTCTGTGTGTGCAGGACGTGATTGCAGATAACCTGCTCAATATGCTCAAAGGCGCTTGTGAAGAATTGACCCTTGGCGACCCCAGTAAACTGGAAACCGATATCGGCCCAGTAATCGACGAAAAAGCCCTGGGCTTGCTGGAAGCTCATCGCGAGCGTATGGCCAAAGAAGCCAAACCGCTATTCGCCTTCGATAAAAACAAGAAGCCCAAAACAGGCACCTTCTTCGGCCCGCAAGTGGTAGAAATTGAAGATTTCTCCCTGCTCAAGCGCGAAGTCTTCGGCCCCTTCCTGCACGTAGTGCGCTTTAAAGCCGAAGAACTGGAAGACGTGATCCGCCGTATCAACGCCACCGGCTACGGCCTCACTTTCGGCCTGCACTCCCGCATCGAAGGCCGCGCCGACGCGGTATTCAAGCGTGTGAACGTGGGCAACTGCTACGTAAACCGCGATATGGTAGGCGCAGTGGTAGGTGTAAACCCCTTCGGCGGCCAAGGCCTCTCCGGCACCGGCTTCAAAGCCGGCGGCCCCCACTACCTGTTCCGCTTTGCCACCGAGAAAACCAAAACCATCAATACCGTTGCCACTGGTGGTAATACGCAACTGTTTAGCTTGGGGCAGTAAGCCTTCAGAGCTGAGAGAGCGGGCAAAGCCCGCTCTTTTTACTTCAAAATCACAATCACCTACCACCCCCTCCCCACCTCACAGCCCACCCTATTTAGCCAAACCCACAAATGTCACTGTTAAATGGCAATAATGCTTAAAACAATGTAGCTACGGCGCTGTTCGCTCGATTATCCTAAAATCAAAAGCCACGAAATAACAAGGTAACTATGCAGCTTCTTATATCCACATTTTGACGTTCGTACTAATTATGTCTTAAAGACTGAATTTTCTGGTTTTTTTCGCTAGGCCGGTAGCTTATGGTGTTGGGATATATGAATGGGGATATAATACAGCTGCTTTTGAATACACTGTTATGAATCAAAAAGGTGAATTTATGGATGAAGTTAACGGCGCAATGGAGAGTGTAAAGGTTGGTTTGTCATTACTCTCAGATGCCATTGGACTTGCCAAAAAAACTAAAGATGCTCTGCCTAATTCGAAAGATAAAGATCTAATTGATAAGGGGCTTAACGAAGCTGAAAAAGCATCGAAATTGGCAGAAGCTCAGATTGCTCAAGCTTTGGGATATAACCTCTGCAAGTGTACATTTCCTCCTCAAATAATGTTGTCAGCAGGTTACAAAGAAAATATAGAAGATTTTCGTTGCCCAAAATGCTCTAAAAGTTCTATTGCTCCAAAGAAAGTAGTTTCCAGACCTCAGACTATCAAGCCTATGGGCCCAAGGTAGAAACTCATAACAAGTGACTATGGTCCTTTGTCAAGTATTTAAGCCATTTTTTCATCCCAGTAAGTGTTGTTTTTTACCATCGTATTTAGAATGGTAAGTTGCTTCCTCATACATGCGATAAGGGCTACTTTCTTTGGTTTACCAGCAGCGACCAGGCGCTCATACATTGGCTTTAATTTAGGGTGGCATTGTATTGCCGACATCATAGAAACAAACAAAACCGTGCGTACACGATGTCGCCCACCTCGAATATAGCGCTTACCCTGGAAGCTGCCGCTATCACGATTCATCGGGGCGATACCCACAAGTGCCGCAATCTCTTTGCGGTTCAACTTGCCCAGCTCAGGAAGTTCGCTCATTAGCGTGTAAGCCAGTACATTGCCGACTCCTTTAGCGCTTAATAAGAGATCGCGTTTTTGTCGCCACTCGGCAACACTATTAACAAGTTTATCAAGTTGCTTATCGACTCCTTCTAGCTCTTTCTTGATGGCTTTTAAGATAGCCTGAATGGGCCTGTGAACAGACTTGGGCATTCTCTTGAGGCGATTCTTTTGCATTGTGCTCATCTCTAAGCACTGGTTCCTGACCGTCAGCAAATCACTAATATTTCTTAGTTTTTCTGGTTTGATTGATGACAATCTTGGCTTCATAGCTTCACCAAAATGTGCGATATCAATTGCATCCAGCTTATCTGTTTTGGCAAGCCGTCCCGCTGACTTTGCAAAGTTTCTTACTTGCGCAGGATTGCAAACAACTATCGGCAGTCCCGCTTTATGAGCAGCACAAACGAATTCTAATTCTAGTCTTCCTGTGGACTCAATTAATACTCTTTGCGGTTTAAGCGGTTGTAGTTGTTTAATGGCGTCTTTAATACCCTCTTTGTTATTGCTAACACTAAAGAACTGGCCAGTAGGTCTCACATAAATATCGAGTTGTTTACTGCTGGTATCGACACCGACATTGATCTCTTGAGGTTCCATAAGATAAGCTATCTCCGCCTTGCTATTCGGGCTCGAGGCCCACATGACTATTCGAGTTATGCCTAGTGAGTGTCTGTCACGTTCATACTTGTTAACGGTCTTTATGAACCGGCGCAGCAACGAACTGTGACAAACAAGGCCTTCGGTGGCCGCCGAAGGTGGGTCTCAATTTACCCGTTAGCGAAAAGGATTTTCAACATCAGAATCGGACAAGAACAACCATACAAGCACATCAACTTCGCTCCAGCCACTACGTGGCTTCCGCCGAACAGCCCACGCTTTGCACGGTCTGCCGGTTATGCGGGGCGTTATATGTATGGAAGCATCTCATGAAATTTAAAGGTTATTTTTTCATATTGATTCTGGTTGTCTCTGGCTGCACCACCTACCAGTTAGAACCCGTAGTGAAGCAAGCAACCAATGAATCTCCCATAAAAATACACTCTTATTCAATTAGTATCAGTGAAAATACAAAAGTATGGACTAGGAATGATATTCTTGAAAAAACCAAAGAATCCCTAAATACTAGCGTTAGGCTAGACTTCGTCCCAGTACACACAGCCCAAGCTAAGAGCAATTACCACCTTGATATAGATATCAAATATTGGCACGGAGGTGCAGGTGGCGATTCTTTTATTAGTGCGCTGAGCTTAGGCCTCATCCCAACTTGGGGAGAAAATAAAGACCTCTTCATATATAAATTTGACCTATATAAAAACGGAGAGCTCCATCATTCTAATACCTATTCAGTTAATGAAAAACATTATAGTCATATACTCCTACTACCTTTTACAATCATAGATTTAGTGTCGCCCAATAAACCACTTGAATACTATGTAGAGACCCTACATGCTAATAAAAACATATAACAAGACGTTCAAAATGGACACAAAAAGCCTTGCGGCTTTTCAGTCCATTTAGCTTGGCGTTATATTTAAGACTCACCCAAGCTTAGTAGACACCCCGTATAGTTAGGTTTAGGCCTAACACGGAGGAGTTCCGCAGAGAGGCAGTTAAGTGAGCAGAAAAAGCTGGAGCAATAACAGCTTCTGTGGCACGAGAGTTAGGCGTCAGCGCACAGCAGATCTACAACTGGCGTCGTCAATTTAATTGACTGTCTGATAAGCAGTTCAATAGTTCAGACGGCATCGACTATTCCAAACAGGAAAGCGCTGAAGTTCGCAAGCTCAAAAAGGAACTGCATGAAGCTCGTCCGGAGGTTGTATTTCTAAAAAGGCAGCTGCGTACTTTGCGAACCACCAAGAGTAAAGTACACACTGATACAAGAGCATGTAGGGTCAATTCCGGTTAGCTTGATGTGTCGACATTTAAAAGTCTCCAGATTGGGTTACTATCGATGGCGAGGGCGGTTGCCACATCCTCGCACGATTAGAAAGATGCGAACAATCGAGAAAACCCGAGAGACATTTGCTAAGTTTAAAGGTTGCTTGGAGACAACTCTGCAGCAGCAGAACTTCTTAAAGTCAAAGAAGCAGGTGCAGCAAAGGCGATAGGTCGCAAAGTAGCTGGATTCGATCAAGATATAAGGGACAAAGAACGCTTTGATATTGTTGTTCGTGTGAATTTCTGCAAATTCAAGAATAATGATAAGCTCAAGGAATTCCCTCTGAATACAGGCGATAAAATTCTTGTTGAGGCGAGTCCAGTAGATAAGATCTGGGGGATAGGTCTGGCAGAAGACGATGATAGATGCCAGAACCCTAATGAATGGAGAGGATTAAACCTCCTTGGTTTTGCGTTGATGGTTATTCGTAATCAGCTTAGAGGTAATGGTACATAGCAAAGTAATGATGTTCACACCGCTGCTTTGGGGTTGGGATTCAAACGTGGAGCAGCTCCGCCATTTTCGCACAGCCTTTATGCTTTATGCCTTCTTTCTTAGTGTTATTTGTCCAAAATTAATTTTAGAGGATATATTATGATAAAGCTTTCTGTCAGTATTGATGTTTCTAACCTTAAACAAGCTGAAAATTTTTATATTGAAGCTCTTGGCTGTAAAAAACTAAGAGATCAAGGTAGTATGTCTGTAATTTCTGTTGAAAATTGTGATATTTATCTGCAAGAGAAAGAAGCGGGATCAATTTCAGCTCCCACGGAGTCAGCCAAACGAAATTATTCTCGTCATTGGACCCCCATCCATATTGACTTTCTAACAGAGAACGTAGATGAAATAGTTGATCGAGTTCTTAAGCTAGGCGGGAAGCATGAAGGCGGTGAAAGTGGTGAATGGGGTTCTATTGCGTATTGTTCAGACCCTTTTGGTAATGGGTTCTGTGTAATTAATGAGTAAAACATATAACAGGGACTTTGAAAATCACTCTACTACGCTGCACAGAATGCTTGAAACTATCTCTTATTGAGTAGAGATCTATCATTTAGTTGAGGTAGGCGAAAATACCGAAAATACTGAGCGAAAAAGTATTATTGAATACTCAACAGAGTTCAAAGTTAGAGCAGTAGCTTTCACTAATCAACTGAAAGTAGAAACGACCACTATCACCAATATCATTGGCCTGCATACAGTATGATGTTTAGATGGCCACAGGAGAGTAGAGAAAGCAAGGTGGTCGAGAAGCTCAGTTGTAGAATAAGTAGGACGATAACAATGAAATTTTAATCTTAGACTGATGGTAAAGAAATAAAGCGCCTAATAAAGCAGATTAAGAAGTCACATAAGGATAATAATTTCCTTAAAAAGCGGGAAGCGCACCTGAAAGATAAAAAACTAAAAGATTTGTATTCGCTGTTTATAATCGGGGGGGGGGACTTTGGTGTCAGGAACTTGTGTAGAAATTTGAATATTAAACATCAAGTTTTTTATAAGTGGCTTAACAGTGATGTGTGTACTCGACATATAGAAAATAGACAAATTCTAAGATGTATAGAGGCTATCTATAGCCAGCGTAAAGTATCCACAAATAGCACGTTACTAAGACCGCCCCTTGACAATTAGCCTCTAACGGCTGAGACAACAGTATGGGGCATACTTCATCATAGTTACTGTATGCTACTGATTGTTAGCACAGTATCAAATCATATATAAGCCTAAAATTTTATGGCCATAAATTTAGCCACCCTACTCTAGTAAATAGTAGATGATATGATTCCAACTATCCTCCAAAGAGCCTGTCAGTGCTGTACCATCCTACATATTGTATCGTCCAGGACGTAAGCCCTAAAGCTAAGAAACCCATCGAACTACCAAAGATACGGTAATAGGCGACAAGAAATACGAGCTTAATATCCCAGATAACCGACGAGCTGCCCATAAAGTAATAGATATTCACACCATATTTGCACAACAAAGGTCGCAGAGAATGGAATGGTCTGAATAGCTCAATATGCAAAGGCCTATCTATAGGAGTCTCAAGAAGGTCAAGGTCACCGACACCAAACAAAGGAATATTTGGACTCAATTAGTCTCACATATAAAAAATTCAAATATAGCTGCTGTCTCTTTGGAAGATCATACTCGCTCTCAGTCTATACCAATTTCAATCGAGACATTTTCACTACAATTATTCCGGAATTCGCGCGGTGATTGTCCAGTCCATTTTTTGAAGCTTCGAGAGAAGCTACTAGTATCACAGAAACCTAGTTTATAGGCAATTAAAGTGATAGGAAGCTCATGTTGTTTAAGGTATTGAACCGCTTGATATTTACGTATTTTATCCAGAATGATCTGATAACTGGAATTTTTTTCTTTGAGTTTTCTATGTAGGCTACGACAACTAATAGCAAGTTCCCTGGCCACTGCCTCTTGTGAAAAATCTCCTGAGGGCATCAGGTCAATAAGCACTCTATTAGTCATACTGACTATGTCACTCTTCCGCAATCGCTCTAAATAACTTATCAGGGCCTGTTCATTAATGCTAACTAACTCATTGTTTCCTGAAGAGAGCTTCCGGTCAACAAACTCTTGCTTAAATCTAATCTCACAAGCATTAGCCGAAAAATTGATTGGACACCTATACATCCGTTGATGGTATTTAAGAACGGAAGGTCTCGGTCTCCGTAGATTAATAGATATTAAGTGTTGATGGACATCTGGGCATATCTTCCCAATGGACTTTATTAGCAATGCCATAAAGGCATCTATAGCATGAATACTTGGCTCATAAATAAAGTCATCGACTTTTTTCCAAGATACTATAACTTGCTTCTTTTCATCATGTATATTAATTCTCATTGCGGTGGTGACCACCTCTGAAAATCGTGCTGACCTCAATAAACTTTCTCTAATGGAGCTACTCGACAAGTGAGCATAACTTAGAGCGTGAAGATTTGTATGTTTGACGTACTTAGTAACTTGCAATCCAATACAATCATCACCTGAGATAGCTTCGGCGAATTCCCATAGTTTTTTCATATTATCTAGAGGTATTCTTTGATTTGCATCCTCAATACATTTTGGGTCAATTTCTGCAAACCGTAGGATTTCTTGGGCAGAACAATATGGTTTCAAGGTCTCAATAATGGGTAATACCCAGGTTGCAATGGTCGTGTGTCCATACTCAGCCATTTACACATATGTCCTAATTAGTCAAGAGATTGGCCTTATCGGCAAAGAAACCTATAAGCCAATCGATTAGCATCCACTGACTCATTTCCTTGCCTGTCAAGATTATCCTAACAATCTTGGCGTGTTAAGTGAGTCTATGCTTTAAAAAAGCTAAACAACTATAACGATTAAAAACATGAAAAATCTTATAAAAAAAGTTGTGTATCTTACCGGGCTGGCAGTAGTCACTGTGCATCATGTTGCTATTGCCAATGAGCCGACTCAGCTTTTTTGGGGAGATATGCACCTTCATACCTCATACTCATTTGATGCCTTCTTAAGCCAAAATTATTCGGCAACCCCGGATACCGCTTACCGCTGGGCAAAGGGGCAACCGGTCATTCACCCTTATACCCATGCAAAAGTACGTATCGATACACCTCTGGATTTTCTAGTGGTATCGGATCATGCTGAAGGATTGGGTGTTATGAGGGCAGTGGTTAATGAAACAGATGAGCTCGATAGCGAAATGTCCTTTTATCAGTCGATGATGCGCTGGTTTGCCAAGCAGCATATTCGCTATAAGGTATCGATCAATGAGGGTATGGATATTTTCAATGAGCTGCTGCCAGCTAAAGCACTAGACTCGGAAGCCTACCTTGACCCTGTCCAGGATCCAGCTAACCAGCCCCCGGAACCAGTGCTTGGAGATTTGAATAAAACCCGGACAAACGCCTGGAACGATATAATCGACGCCGCAGAGCGTCACAATAACCCAGGTACCTTCACCAGCTTTATAGGCTGGGAATGGAGTTCAACACCAACCGGGGCTAATTTACACCGGGTCGTGGTGTCCCCGGATGGTGCAGAAAAGGCTAAGCAGTATCTTCCTTTTGGGTCTGACCAGAGCCAATATCCAGAGGATTTATGGTACTGGTTGGATGAGACTTCTCAACGAACTGGCAGTGAATTTATTGCCATTCCTCATAACTCCAATGTTTCCAAAGGCTACATGTTCGCAGAAACCACACTGCGCGGTGAGCCAATTGATACACAGTATGCGCGCACACGTATGCGCTGGGAGCCCTTAGTCGAAATAACACAAATTAAGGGGGATTCAGAAACCCATTCAAAACTTTCACCGCGAGATCCCTTCGCCGATTTCGAAAATTATCCATTTTACTTACAAGCTGATCCAGAGGCTTACCGTATTGCTAAAGGTGACTTCATTAGATCCGCCTTGCGTACTGGCCTGGAGATACAGGATAAAATTGGTGCAAACCCTTATAAGTTGGGTTTTATAGGGTCCACGGATTCACATACTGGTATGTCTACTGCAGAGGAGAACAATTTCTGGGGTAAATTTGCCCATGATTCCATACCAACTAGCAAGCGTACCAACACTGTCATTGGCGGGACCAAGGCTACTGGCTGGAATATGTCTGCTTCTGGACTCGCTGCCGCTTGGGCAGAAGAAAATACAAGAGAGAGCCTTTTCGCTGCGTTTAAACGCCGTGAAGTGTATGCCACTACCGGACCTAGAATACAGGTACGTGTCTTTGCCGGCTGGAACTTCCCTAAGCACGCCATCGATGCTGAAAATATCGCCGAATTGGGATACATCCATGGCGTACCTATGGGAGGAGATTTGACCAAACCACAAGAAGCTAACAAACCAATTCAGCTGCTCATACGTGCGGTTAAAGATCCCAAAGGAGCAAATCTGGATAGAATCCAAGTTGTTAAATCCTGGTTAGATACGACAGGAAAAAGCCATGAAAAAATATTCAATGTTGCTTGGTCTGGGGAACGTACTCTTAACAACCAAGGGAAATTAGATTCCGTAGGTGATACAGTAAATCGAGAAACAGGACAATATACCAATAAGATTGGTTCTATTGAATTATCCACTTTATGGCAAGACCCAGATTTTGATGTAAATGCACGCGCTTTTTACTATGTTCGAGTATTGCAGATCCCTACTCCACGCCATTCACTCTACGATGCCGTAGCCTCAAAAGAAGTTAATGATGGAAGTATTCAGATACCACCTGAAGGGCCCGCGGTTCTCCAGGAGCGTGCTTACACTTCTCCTATCTGGTATACCCCCTAATATCTTTAATAAACCCGATAACTAAAGAAGCCTGATGGTTAATTTCGTTAATCCATTCTGATGAAGAATAGAAACTCTCTATAAATATCAATGGAGGACATTAAATGCAGTGGAAGTTTGAAGAACTAAGAAAAGAACCCCTGCTACACTTTTTCATTGTCGCATTAATACTATTCATCGCTGCAGAATTTCCAAACAAAGATAATAGATTCAATCAAGAATACACCCTACTTATAAACGAAGACAAGATAATTGAGCACCTCCAATTTCAGAAAAAAACATTCAACCAAACATTTGCTAGACGTTATTGGCAAAGCCTAACTCAAACTGAAAAATTCAACTTGATTGATGATTATATTAGGGAAGAAATACTTTATCGAGAAGCGATCAATCTAGGTTTACAGGAGCATGATCAAATTATACGAAGACGACTTATTCAAAAGCTGGACTACGTAACTGGAGGCTTTTCTAGTAAGATAAGTATTACTGATGAAGATTTGAAAAATTACTTTCAACTTAATCAAGAAAAATATCGCATCGAAGCATCAATTACTTTCACCCATGTTTTCTTTGATGCGAGGCATTACTCTAAAGAAAATTTAAAGGAGACCGCCAAGCAGACTTTGGATCAACTTTTAAAACAATCAATCCCTTTTGAAAAATCTTCCCTCTATGGGGATAGGTTTCTTTTCCATCGAAACTATGTAGAACGAACTTCTCAACTAGTAGCTAGCCATCTCGGAAATACTTTGGCGCAGAATGTTTTCCGCCTGCCCTTAAACACCTGGTCTGGCCCGCTTGAGTCCCCCTATGGTCTACACCTGATATTGGTTAGCGATCACAAAAAAAGTCGCCTACCCAGCCTTAGCGAGGCCTACCCCTTAGTTCTAGAGGATTATCGACGAGAAAAATTGGAAATGAATAAAAAAATGAAATTTAAAGAATTGCTGGCTGAGTATAGAGTTGAGTGGGACAACTCCTTACCTTATGTGCCTATGGACACAACCTATGCTAAATAGAAGTCTCTACAAGACCATTACAACCATTATAATTTCTTTATTAGTTACAATCTTTAATAATCTAAGTTTTGCGCATGATGGAAGACCGCTTTACATTGAATTAAAAGAGATCTCGGAAAGCAGATACATCCTTCGCTGGAAAACACCGCCAGTTATGCAGCCTGGTACTGAGCCTGAAGTAAGCTTGACAGGAAATTTTTGCCAAAGGCACTCAACTACATTAGATTTTTCTGGGCGCCATGTTAAGAGCTATCTATGTCAAGCCCCCCACCTGCAAGATTTTAAAGGAGCAGAGAACACCCTTAAATTAAAAATCTCATACCCAATTGCTAACCCTGCCTTATCAAGCTTAATTCAATATAAAAAACTTAAGGGTGATACAATCAACATCTTTAATGGCCCAAAGATCTTAGTAATAGACTTGCCTTATAAATTAACCATTTGGGAGTGCGTTAAACAGTATATCGAAGCTGGATTTCTACATATACTAGAGGGCTATGATCACTTGCTTTTTGTATTATGTTTAGTATTTATTGCCCAAGGTCTTAAGAGTATTTTAGTCGCTATTAGTGGATTTACATTAGGACACTCCCTCACATTGGGGCTCGCAAGTTTAAATCTATTCTCCATTAGAATTGATGTTGTAGAAGTTTTGATTCCATTAAGCATTATGTTTCTAGCCGCAGAAATTGTATACGCCATTGAGCGAGGTAATAAAAACACTTTGACCTGGCGTTATCCTGCTATTGTAGCTGGTGGATTTGGGTTGTTACATGGGTTTGGGTTTGCCAGCGCATTAACAGAATTAGGCCTTCCACAAAGTCAGAAAATCATCGCTTTATTTAGCTTTAATATAGGTGTAGAGCTTGGGCAAATACTCTTTGTTTTAGTCTTGATTGTTTCAATTTTCCTGATCAAGTGGACCTTTTCAAGATGGAGCGTTTCATTTGTTTATAAATATACCTTGGCGCCGTCAAGCTACATTATTTATCCAGTTGGAGTAGTTAGTGCATATTGGTCAATCGACAGAGCTCTGGGTTTGATTTACTAAGTTAAGTAAACTGTTAACTTTAGGTTAAACCGATATTAATCCAATAAAGCATTTCGAACCCTGAAAGATCCAAAAGGATCAGCTATATCGTATTATTTGTACTATCGCTATGAAAAGAATGCTGCGCTTGCAGTGCTGCAACTCAATGAAACATCGTTCAAATCATACCCTGCACGGGTATCAGACCGACATATGATAAGATTCATAAGGTGCCAAACTTTCCATATCTGGTACATTCCACTTTATCATTGCCTCATAAAGAGACTAACTAAAACATCAGTACAGATATTGAAGTCCCACTGCAGTGTGCACATTGGTGCCAATTAGGTGTAAGTGTTCATAGCTGGCTCTTTTCAGATTCTTTCATCTCAAGCCAGTAATCCAACCCTTAAAGTCAGTGTGCCAAGAGGTAATTTGCTTGAGAAGTGAGTATGCTAGTATTCGCTCGGTTTGTAACGGGTAGCTATAGGTAAAGGCATTTGGTATACAGCCTCTTCAAAATATGGTTTATATCAAATTTTACTCACAACCTGTCTAGCTATACCTTTTGGTTAAGTAATTTTCTTACGCTTGAAGAACTAATAATAATGAGAAAATACTGAACATTTAATTTCATCAAGGGATTGCATATGACTCCAGATATTTTCACCGACTTAAAAATCCAGCAAATGATTAAATTTTGCTCTACCGGCTATGATGTATGGGGTAAAATTATCAAGAGAGATGTCAGCAACAACTACGTTGCTGGCCGCGATCGTTCTATAGAAGGTCAGATATATTGGAATCACCTTAACAGTGAAATTAGTTGTATTTTGGCTATTCACTCCTTTCTCAGGGAATACTTAACTTCTAAAGTGCCAGCTAGTGAAATCTCACAGCTTGACTCGATGAAAAACAGATTTTTGTTAACGGTTGTAGATTATCAAAGACTTTGTTCCACAGCACACCTTACAAACAATATTGACAAGAAAATTGAGAAAAATAATGCTCTCAAAAAAGACAGAAAAATTAACCTTGGCATTTCAACTTCTTCTTTAGCCTCATCCATCCATGATATCCCCTCAAAGATCAATGGAATTGTGGCCACTATACTTGCACTTAAAAGTCTAAAACAAAATCTTGGGGCGGTGGATACCAGTTGGAGCGAACACTATAGAGCTGTCCGTCGTGATTTTCTGGCTATTGCTTCAAATATCATTGGTCTTTTTGCACCAACAGCAGTAGGAAATACAATTATTGTCGCGTGGATGTATAGCGATATACGAGATCTTAAAAATTTTTATAAAACCGGCCTAGAATTATCAGAAAACAAGCAGAAACTCTTAGATGCTGCTGGCAAATTCAGTGGCGATACATCCATAGGCGACTTCTATACTTACGTGCTTGTAACAGCGCTGGCAGAGCATTACGGTTTTTCACCGAACAACGGAATTAAGTATAATCCACAGCATCCGCATCTGAATATGGCGAAAGTTATTATGGGGTAGAATATAATTATCGGCTATTTTACATCACAAGAAAATATCTATTCAAAGCGCAGAAATAGTAATATTGGTCAACCTTAGCATCGAGACAAGCTAGGCACATACATCGTTCTTTGCTACTATTTCTGCTCTTAAAATCAATAGGAAGAGTTATTAACTAATTCTCTTCAACTATTTTATAGGATACATCATTGAGCAAGGTGTTAATATTTGGCAATTCAGCCTCAGGAAAATCCACTCTAGCAAAGCATCTTTCCCAGAAGTTAGGACTTGCACATTTAGATTTAGACACTTTGGCATGGCTGCCAACCTCTCCCCCTCAAAGAATGCCTCTAGATAAATCTCAATTGAAGGTCATTGACTTTCTTGAGAAACATGAAAACTGGGTGGTAGAGGGGTGTTATACAGATTTATTAGAAATTCTGGCTGACCAAGCCACTGAAATCATATTTATGGATCTTAACATTGAGCAATGTATACACAATGCCAAGTCTAGGCCATGGGAACCGCATAAGTATGACTCTAAAGAAGCTCAAGATTCAAATCTAAATATGCTGGTTAATTGGATAAAGGATTATAAAACAAGGCTAGATACCTTTTCTTACGACTCACATTTGAAATTTTATGAATCCTTCCAAGGGAAGAAATCTATTTACAGTAAAAATCAAACTTATACTTAAAAAGGGTGATTCTACAATGCTACTAAGTATGTTTACTGGGCCTAAATAGTAAATAACTAATCAATGCTCCTACAGTTCCACCAACAAAGGGCATGAATAAATAATCCCAGCTCCAGGCCTTTGTTGCCAAAGCCACAGCCGGGTTTAAAATTCCGTATGAAGCGTTGTGGGATACAATCAACCCTAGCAGTAGTGAGCCACCCACAACAATCCCTGAGATGGCCTTACTTATATCTTTATTATATGTCGTAGACATAACCCCAAAACTAAAGAAAGCAGTTCCCAATGCTTCACCAATACCGCTAAAAACAGAGGCTTTATGAGAAACCAGCCAACCTTCCTGCCCCAATGGCACATACATGGTTACCATCAGTAACGCCAAAACTCCTCCACAAACTTGAACAATTACATAACCCAGAAAGTCTCTAAAGCTAATCTTCTTGGAAATTAACATGGAAAAAGAAATTGCTGGGTTGATATGACAGCCAGAAATACCCCCAAGGAGATAAACGCATAAGCCCAATGCAAGCCCCGCAGCAATAGGTGTCGCTATGGGAAAAGGGTTGCTTGGGGTTAGTGAGGTTAATACCGCTGCAGCGAGAATGAAGGTACCAATCAATTCTGCAGATAACTTTTGTATAAAAGTATAATTCATAGACATTCTCTCAACATCAGCAAATTATTCTCAGCATTAATACAATCGATTTGACTGAAAAATTGTTTTTCTATTCGGCGCTAAACAATTACCTAGATGATTGTAGACTATTAAACATCATAGAATGGCTTACTTTAGATCTGATTTTACATGCTTTTTATTTACCAAAGATGTTTCTATTGATTAAATAGCTTTCAATCATTGAAGAGTGATCACTGAGAATCTATGGGCTCCCTAATAACTTAAGTTAGAGCACCTTATATATTCTCTAAAGAGCTTCACAAAATCCCCTCTTCTTCATAATCTACTTTCACATCTTTACCTGTTACAAATAAAACACACACTACAAAGCCTGCCAAGGCAAGGTAGGCATTGACTGTAAAAGCTCTATCAATACCTGTGGGAAGATCTGGAGCCATAGCAACGATGGTGGTATTCATTCCTAATCCTAATGCCCCACCGGCTATTTGATACATATAAAGTATTGCTCCAGCTAGACTTGATCGGGATGGATCGACTACCGTTATCGCCGCAGTCGTTATTGTGGAATAGAAGAGTCCAACGCCAGCACCCAGAATCATCAAGCCGGGAATAAGCACCGGATAGGTGGTATTGGCAGTCATGTGCGAAAGCATAAACATTCCGATACACATACAAATGGTACCGGCAGAAACAATCACTTTAGCTCCAAGCTTTTCATACAAACTGCCAGATATATAGGAAACTATGCCAAATACCGCCATCATTGGTAACAACCCTATTCCAGAAAATGCTGCTGAGTAACCCCTAACTTTGGTAAGAAACTGAGGGATATAGAGCAATGCTGCAAAAAAGACCACAGAGAGTAGTAATGTTGCCATGCCCGCCGCAAAGAACTTATTATTTGTGGCTACATCTTCAGGGATTAAGGCATTCTTGCCAGCATTGCGTTCTACGATGATAAAAAGCCCCAAAAATATCAAGAAAACTGCAAATAAAGAGACTATCCAGGGGCTTTTAAAGCCAAAGTCTACCGCCAAATCCAGCGCAACGAGCAAACCAAACAAAGAGATAGACAGAGTCGTTACTCCTGCATAATCTATTTTTTCATCAACTTTATCCGGACTGTCATCGGCGATCACCTTCCAACAAACTAGGCAAGCCAGAATCGCAATGGGGATGTTAATAAAAAAGATCCAGCGCCAACTAGCTAAATCAGTTAGTATTCCTCCCAACATTGGCCCAATGGCATTGGATGCTCCGCAGACTGTCATAATTAGGCCACCCGCCAAGCCTGAACGATCCTCCGGCATTAATCCATAGATCATCCCCAGAATGGCCGGCCACATCATTGCGCCTCCAATACCCATTAGTGCCCGAGATATTAGGAGCATCCACATGTCTACAGCCAGTCCACCAAGAAGAGAAAAAAAGACAAAGATTGCAGTGCCGATAAAGAAGATACGTCGGCGCCCAAACATATCGGCCAAGCGCCCTCCGGAGATGATTAGAACGC
This sequence comes from Microbulbifer mixtoriginis (SeqCode), assembly GCF_052467705.1. NCBI lineage: Bacteria > Pseudomonadati > Pseudomonadota > Gammaproteobacteria > Cellvibrionales > Microbulbiferaceae > Microbulbifer > Microbulbifer mixtoriginis (SeqCode). The sequence continues at coordinate 2,163,499 of NZ_CP174322.1, read as the reverse complement.
CAAAAACCAGGGTATATCCGTTTATTACCCACTGAGCCGTAGTGATATCAGAGTTAAACTCCTTCTCCATTGCAGGAATCGCTACAGAGAAAGCTGTGAAGTCATTTGCAATAAGAAATACCGCTAGACTGAGTGCTACCAAACCCCAAAATTGGGTTTTTGTCAGGGGAGTCCTAGTTTCTGTCATGGTATCCTTCCCGGCACTTATTTTTACAGCACGAAATAAAAAATCGTTCTAGAAAGTTTGGCCTATCTGACCCTTTTAGTATTAATTTTTTGTGAGCGCATTACTTTTAGAAAGTCACTCAACCCAAAGTCTTTAGATGTTATTTATTATGCCTACAGATAGAACTGCTATTTTCGACAGTCATTTTCACATTATTACCCCTGGTTTTCCTCTTTTTTCAAATCAAGGATTTACACCTGATTTCTTTACCACCAGCGACTATTTGGACCGGGTAAAAAATTACGACCTTCTCGGTGGTGCAGTTATTTCTGGGTCTTTTCAGCGAAATGATCACACCTACCTAATGGATGCTCTAAAAAACCTAGGGAAGAATTTTGTAGGAGTGATCCAGCTTCCGCCAGATACCAGAGATGAAAAGATATTGGCGCTCAATGAACATGGCGTCCGTGCTGTAAGATTCAATCTAAAGCGTGGGGATTCAATCTCTGCAGCAACTATCAAGGATTTCGCACAAAGAGTCTATGATCTGGCCAATTGGCATGTAGAACTCTATGTAGATTCAGCCAACTTGGCCCCTCTAGAAAACACCTTACTAACCCTACCCAGCGTGTCTATTGATCACCTGGGATTGAGTCAATCTGGGCTCAAGTTGCTGCTATCTCTTGCCGAAAAAGGTGTACGAGTGAAAGCAACAGGATTTGGGCGCCTGGACTTCAATCCATCTAACGCCATTAAAGATCTTTATCAGGCTAACCCTAGCTGCCTTATGTTCGGTTCAGATTTACCGTCTACTAGAGCACCGCGTCCTTTTCGAGATGAGGATGTCACATTAATTAAAAATACTCTGGATGAAACGGGAGCTAACCAAGTTCTTTGGCAAAATGCAAAAGCATTTTATTTTCACCAGAATGAACGGATAGGAAGTTAATGTGTATTAACCTATCAATCAATATTGCCAACTTCAATGCTTAAGGCTTTGAAATTAATTTTTCAATAACCCAGAGCTCCCTCTTATACAAAGCAGCTTCTCAAAGTAAATAATGGTTTGTTTAAGTCCATCGTTTAGCTTTACTCTGGGCTCCCAATTAAGTAAAGATTTTGCCTGATCAATAACTGGTTTACGCTGACGAGGATCATCTCTAGGTAATGGTAGGTAGATCAATTTTGAAGATGACCCCGTTAATGAAAGTATACGCTGAGCCAGCTGACTAATAGTAATCTCAGATGGATTTCCCAGATTGATGGGTCCCGTTATGTTTGCTGGAGCCCCCATCAAGCGAATCAATCCTTCAACTAAGTCATCAACGTAGCAAAAGCTTCGTGTTTGTTGGCCCGTACCATATATGGTTATATCATCACCCTTAAGCGCCTGAACGATGAAGTTACTTATTACGCGCCCATCATTTGGGTGCATTCTTGGTCCGTATGTATTGAAAATCCTACCTACTTTAATTTGTAATCCATATTGACGGAAGTAACTGAAAAACAGAGTTTCAACACACCGTTTCCCTTCAATATAACATGAACGCATACAAACCGGATCTACCTTTCCCCAGTACTGCTCAGACTGAGGATGCACTTCAGGGTCTCCATAAACTTCGCTCGATGAAGCCTGGAGTATTTTGGCGTTAACTCGCTTTGAAAGGTCAAGCATGTTGATTGCGCCATTAATATTAACCTTTAGCGTCTGTACTGGATCAACCTGGTAATGAATTGGCGAAGCTGGGCAAGCCAGATTATAAATTTCATCAACATCAACATATAATGCGTTTGTTACATCATGCTGAATAAAATTGAAACATGAATTCGATAACAGATGTTTTATATTGTGCTTTACCCCCGTGTGTAAATTATCAGCGCAGTAGACATCATGCCCCTCTCCCAATAATTTTTCACATAGATGAGCCCCTAAGAAGCCGGCGCCACCTGCAACCAATATTCGTGACATTATAATTCCACATTTAAAATACCAAACCTATAACCTATAACCTATAACCTATAAATCATAGAAGCGAATAACACACCCGAGCCATAAAACCTATCAAATACACTATCTTTAAGATAGAGTTAAATATAGCCAATTATTATTTATGCCATAAAGATAATTGTATCACAATATTTCACGCCACTGTTAAATGGTAAGCCCCACAGGGATTTATAATTCAACCCATAACAGTGTCCTATTAAGACTCAGCCAAATTAGCCAAGGAAACACATTACTATTTGAGAGAACCACTCATTAACACTTACAAACCACTATCGATTAGTATTAATAACAACACAATCTTCTAGAATACACCTTATAAATCATTTATTTATATCAACTACTTGGATTTTCTGAAAATGGCATTAGGCACCCTCTTCTGCTTTGCTCACCGAGGTTACCAAGGCTTGTTTAGTGAAAACACGCTACAGGCAATTGGCGAAGCACTGGATTTGAAGGTTGGAGGAGTAGAAATTGATATATGGAATATTGGCGGTCAACTTCTTGTTACTCATGACAGGCGCCTAGGTCGTTTGCAACCTGGGAATACAATTATTACAGACATGCAACCAGAAACTCTTAGAGCTATGCCTCTACCTTGCGGCAGTAAGATTCCAACGCTACAAGAAGTCTTAGACTTAATAGGTGACAAGGCTCAATTAAACATAGAACTCAAAGGCCCTAATTGTGCGACACTATTGGCACAAGAGATTCGTACATTTGTTACAGATAGGGGGGCTACTTTTGATCAATATATAGTATCTTCATTTAATCAATTACAATTATATGAATGCCTACGCCTACTACCAGAAGTTCGCCGCGGTGTAATAATAGTTGGGATTCCCCTCGACCTAGCCGCATGTACAGCCCCTTTGAAAGCTTATTCACTACATACTGCTTTGGACTTCCTCCACAAAGATTTACTTAATGATGCCAAACATCGAGGGTTAAAAAACTATATTTTCACTGTAAACAACCCCGACGACTTAGTACTACTTTCCTCACAGGGTGTGGATGGAGTATTTACTGACAAACCACAAATTGTCTTGGATTTTAATAAGAAAATTATGGACACATAACCAACCAATCAATCAATAACTCAATCGGAAAATATTTCAACTTAAAAATAAAAACATTTACACGAACATTTAGCACCCATCTTAATTGATTGTCATACCCCTTAGCACTTCAAACTTGCAAAGCGGCTCTTTTTACAGACCAGGGTGACAAATCAAACAAAGGTGTCTCATCCAAAACTAGGCGCTTTAAATTCTCTCCAATCACTGGGGCAAACTTAAAGGCTTGACCTGAACCATGGCTAAAGATAAAAATATTTTTGCTCAAGCGGTCTAATACAAACCCTACGTCTGTACTCATTGTATAAGGACATAAGTGCGCCTCTGAGCGGGACCTAACACCTTCTATATAAGAAAATACAAAATCGTCTAGAATTTGCAGTAACTCTGTAGGAATCGTCATATTCGCAGAGTGAGTGTAATCTGACCTTTTTAACTTATCTGGTGCCCAATCAATACCTATTTTGATCAAACCTGTGCCGTTCTTCTTATCCCCCATACAAGGAAACCCATAGTAAAGCCCTTGATCAGGATCATTCTTTGCTTTTTCCTGAAAACAGAACCACTGTGGATAGGTATCCATACGATCTCTTTCAATCGTATAGTACGCCCATAACATTGGCCAAATCTGAAGCTGTACCTGATACCCAAATAGTTCAAGGAAATATCTAGACCAAGGGCCTGCTGCTATAATACAACGCTTGGATGAAGCTTTAGTACCATCCTCAAGTAGGACATTTACATCAGTACCATCAGAGACCGAAACCACTTTGGTTCCTAACCTAATTTTATGGCCACAACGAATCACTTCATTTTTCCAAAAACTTAAGGACTCGCCGGATAACACAGCGCCTGCTGCTGGCTCAAATAGCCCTTGCCAGCCTGGCTTGGTGCGCAGTGGCCAGCGCGCACTAATTTCCTTTGCAGTCAACTCTTCAAAAGGTATTGATTGCCTCTGCATGACTTGTTTAGCCGCACAGATACTCCCTTCAATGGTTTCCTCCCCCCAGTCTTCACCATAAAATAACAGGCCATGGGATACTCTAAGTTTTTTACCATAATGTTTTTCCTGAGATTCCCAAAGTACATTAGAATATTTTGCAGCTTGGCAGTAATATGGATTGGAGTACATCGCTCTGAACATTCTCGTACTACCGGAGCTACTACCAAAAGTATTTCCAATCTGGAATTGGTCACATACTAGAATGGAACCCACAGATTTACGTAACGCATAAGCCGAACTCAGCCCTGCCATACCCGCACCAATGATTATCACATCATAGTAGCTTGTCATCTTAACGCTCTAACCGTAGCCAACAAACTGTCTTCCTAAATAACTAAGATGGGGGTACCCGGATTCCAATTTTTTAAAGCAAGCTTCAGAAATTCTACTAAATATAAAATGATACACTTGCCGTGGACTCACAGATCGCCAAACCTCTGGATTGTAAAACTCAATAGAATCAGCCATCACTGCACCGGCACTAGAAAGCCCTTCATCAAATACTATCGTGCCTTTTTCTTCCAATATTTGTTGAGCGACAGTTGCAAAAGGTAAGTTAGCCACACAAACTAACACTCTAGCTTTTAGATTCCTGGCCAAAGCCACATCAATTATCCGGGAGGCTGATGCGAGAACAATAATATCCCAGTCCTGTAAAATCCAATTTTCTATATTTTCAGAATTTACGGCACCTGAAATATTCCCCCGCTCCAAGATATGATCATAAACAGATACCAGCTCTCCCATTTTTACCAACCTTTTAACGATTCTGCTCCCAACAGCTCCTGCACCATGCACTAGAACCCTTGCCCTTGGTATATTAAGTGCAGATTTTCCCGCTGCAATAGCACCTAAAGCACCTGATGCCGTAGCTTCTGCATAATGCATCTTCGAACCTAATGCCGCTAACACATATTGGGTTTTCGCAGCTAGACGCATCACTTGCGTGTTTCCAAAGTTAAGGTCTGCGCCGGTGAACATATCCCCTTTTCTTTTATTGAGCTCTGATGCTGCTATGTTAATAATTTCATCAATGGATCCTTGCCATATGCTGTTGACATTTGCAACAATTTTCCCACCCCTAAATCCTGTATGATAAGTTTGGTGCTTAATCTGCATTCGCTCTGCTAACTGACAAGCTTCATCAGCAGCATATTCATCCTTTTGATACTCTAATACTCTCAAGCCACCATTCGCTGGCAGCGAACTTCTTTTAGCGCAAGCGAAGTGGAGTGTTCCGCATGACATTTCAATCGAAAGTAAATCTACGCTCATGATAGATCCACCGTATTAGCGACGCTCCAAACGAATATAGTGATGAACATAATCCATACTATATTTATCAGGGCTATTAAAAATACGTTCTTGCAACTCATCATATAACTTTTTAATCGCAGTTGAACTTCCTCCATGTTCAACAATTGATGTATGAAATGTTCGCTCACTCCAACTCCGTATAGTTTTCATCAGCCCCTCGGAAAAGGCTGAAGCATTTCCATCCAAATCAAACTGACTGCGATATGGGCATGGTGTCATTTGTATTGACACTTCATGCACGATCCAGTTTTTCTTATGATGAGACATATTTAAAACCTGCCAAATATCTTCATCTGTGCGATAATAATTTTGAAAGACTGCCCCTTCAAAGGCACTTTTCGATACTTCTCCAGCTTTATACAGCTGCAACCAAATATCATACAGCGTGTCGAACATGTCTTTATCTTTTGCGTTATTGCCCAGCAAATGGCCGCTATCATCCTGAGCCAAATCCACAAGGACAAACTGACCACCCACTTCAAACTCCCAGGCTCTCGCCTCAAGCAGTGAATCAAAATCATTCACGGACTGCGCTCTAAAGGGTTCGCGCCGCAAGCCACGCACCTTGTTTGCGTGTATGTGCTCTATAAAAGTGCCAGGTATTTTAGATAGCCAGTGCATTGTGGTAGCCGCCAGAGCAATATTGATTGAAGCCTGGGGGGCCACATGACTATAAAAGCTACTGGGTTGTATAAAGACCACTAGATTTTCAAACTTAGCTCTTAATTCGTTTAGATTATCAGCGAGTGTTAACAGATTACTGGATGGTAAATCATTAGCGATATGGCATATCGTTTTATCACCGAGTTTTTTAAATACTCGCCCCCATAACTCCATAGAAGTACCACCATCTGCAGCGCCATAATCGATAGTGTTACAAAATTTTTTATTTGGTATAGAATCCAAGGCGCGCAGAAAAAAAGGCCAACTATTATCGATACAGATCTTAGCTCCCAAGGTTTCCTGGGAGTAATTCTGTAACATCCCTATACTCATAGACTAATCCGCCCTCTGTGTTTCTTGCCACTTCCTGACTAAACAGGAAGCATTTAGAGGAATTATAATGTTGACTGATTACCGCATGGTGGGCGAACTCTTGGTAGTTACAAAGAAAATAATACGGACTAAGATTTAAAATATCCTTAGAAACAAGCTCTAAAATTTAGCAATTTCCCTCCATATCAACCCTTCGTACACTCTCACCCTACACAACCAACTCTATAAAGACTGCTTACCTAAGAGTGATTCCTCCTAGAGACATATTGTCCCCAAAAAAGATTAATGCTGGTGTAAATATCCAGAAAATATTGATTATTAGAAAAAAGGAGTTTTTAGGTTTTCTGATAATAAATGGAGTTACTATTCTTTTAGAAATTTTATTTTGTACTCCCTACCCTACAAGGCTCCCCTTCAATAAACAAAACTGATACCACCAGACCGATGAGTGCTAAGTAGGCATTAATCGTGAAAGCTCGGTCTATACCGGTTGACAGATCTGGGGCTAAGGCAATTATGGTGGTATTCATTCCCAAGCCCAATGCACCGCCGGCAATCTGGAACATATAGATAATCCCGCCAGCCAGACTCGATCGGTTGCGGGCAACAATGGTCACTGCAACTGTAGTCACCGTCGAAAAGAAAAAACCAACCCCGGCACCAAGCACCAATAGGCCTGGTATCAACTCTCGGAAGCTGGTATTTACTTGTATATGGGAGAGCATAAACATTGCTGCACTGATAAATACCGAGCCTATCGCTATGATCACCTTGGCTCCTATTTTTTCGTAAAGCCTACCGGATATATAGGAAACCAAGCCGTAGGCCATCATCATCGGCATCAGCCCAATACCGGCCAATGTTGGGGAATAACCCCGCACTTTGGTGAGAAACTGTGGAATATATACAAGCGCAGAAAAGAAGACTACAGAAAGCAATAAGGTCACTACACATGCCGCAAAGAAACGCCTGTTACTCATAACATCTTTGGGAATTAGTGCATCACTACCGGCATTACGCTCAACAGCAGTAAAGCTCCCTAGAAAAAACACGCTAATGATAAATAAGAGGACGACTATCGGACTTTTAAAGCCCAGCTCTACGACAAGATCCAAGGCCATTAACAAGCTAAACAAAGAAATAGAGAGTGTCGTCACTCCCAAGTAGTCAATATGCTCTTCAATCTTCTCTGGTTTATCATCAGCGACTGTTTTCCAGCACCCTAAACACACTAATGCAGCGACTATAACATCGAGAAGAAATATCCATCGCCAACTCGCAAACTCGGTTAAAAAGCCTCCTAACATTGGGGCAAAGGAGTCAGAGATTCCACACACTCCCATGATCAGGCCGCCGGCCAGGCCCGCGCGCTCTTTTGGTATGAGTTCATAGACCATCCCCAATATTGCCGGCCACATCAGTGCCCCACCAATTCCCATCAAGGCCCTGGACACTAGCAACATCCAAATATCCATGGATAAAGCGGCAAGCAGCGAAAAGAAGGCAAAAAAACCTGCACCTATAAAAAAAATGCGTCGTCGCCCATAAATATCAGCCAAGCGTCCACCCGTGATAATCAGAACACCAAATACGAGGATGTAGCCGTTGATAATCCACTGGGCTCTTGTAATGTCAGAATTAAACTCTTGCTCAATGGTGGGGATGGCGGCGGGGAATATGGTTAGATCATTTGCCACCAAAAATACAGCGAAGCTGAGGCCAATCAGCGCCAACAACCTCTCTTTACTTTTGGAAGTATTGGAATCTGCCATTGAGTTCTACCGAGCGCGCTCTTTCATCAGAGCAAAGACCATTGCTTTGACAGTTTGGCTTATTAGGTCGTAGAGCAACGGACTCGGTAGAAGATTGGCGTGCCTGGAGAAACCAGAAGAAGTCCAAGAACGCATCAGGCAACTCCAGGGGGAGCTGCCAAGATTGATTACTGACTATATTCCTGGATCGGTTGGAAATCAGGGTTAGCGCCACAGGAAGAGCGTACCACCAGTTCGGTTGGCAGCACTGCTGGCTCTGCTGTCTTATCACCGATCAACTGCATCATCTTCTCCACCATCAGCTCACCGCCGCGCTGGATATTCTGTCGCACAGTCGTTAGTGGGGGCGTATAGAAAGGCGCGATGGGGATATCATCAAATCCAACTACTGCAATATCGTCGGGAACCTTGTAACCCTGGCTCTGCAAAGCCTTGATGGCTCCCATTGCAATGCTGTCACTTGCGGCGAAAATCGCATCGAAGCTCAACCCCTCGGTTTTTAGCAAGTCTGCAATGGATTGATAACCGCTTTCACTGGAGAAAGAAACCTGAATTTGACGCTCGCTATTACCCAGCCCCTCTGCGGTAAGCGCGACCCTATAACCCTCGTAGCGACCGTAAATCTCGGGGTGCGCAGTATCACCAAGAAAGAGGATGTTACGACGGCCCAGCTTGAGTAGGTGCTCGGTGGCCTGGCGCCCTCCCATCTGATTGTCACTACTTACAATGCAGTAATCGAGATCTGGTTTGGTAGTACCTCCCCATACTACCAACGGATCGCCCTGGCGTTGTAGTTCACGCAGGGGGCTGTCGTCCACCCCTTGGCCAATCACAATTACCCCATCGGCGCGGCGAGACCCCATTAAGTAGGCATGCCAATCGTCACTTGTAACGATACGATTTGAAAACAGTAGATCATATCGGTGCTCGGCCAAGCGATCGGCAATCGCGCCAATCATGTCCAACATAAAGGGGTCGGAAAAAGTCTGGCCTCCGGCGCTGCCGGTATTGATGACGACAGAAATGGTATGGCTGCGTTTTAAACGCAGATTGCGTGCACTCTCGTTGATTTTGTAATTCATACTACGCGCGATTTGCTGAATACGCTCCCGAGTCTTTTCATTGATTAGCGGGTTGTTATTCAGCGCGCGGGAAACAGTGGATTCAGAAACTCCCGCCAGCCGTGCAATATCGGACATGGAGACGGGAGAGGAGGAATCCTTAGGCATGCGTACTTCACCTTGTTCGCGGGAAATACGCCATCTTAGGCGTGCTACAAGAGTTTGTAAAATGAACCCTGATAGCTCAAACCGCCAGCCTAGCTGAGGCCCCAATTTCTCGCCCTTCCACTGCCCTACGGAAAAAGAACAAGCTGACTAGAATTACCGAGATCGGCACCAGTGATAAGTAAAAGGCCACTTGGCCATCAAAGGCTTCAAAAACCGAACCCGTAATCAGGGAACCGGTAGTGCCCCCCAGTGCAGAAAAAATCACCAATAGCCCGGTCATCGCCGAATGCTGATGGGTCGGTAGTGAACTCAGCATCACCGAGTTGATTGCCGGATAAATGGGAGCCATAAACAGGCCAATCAGAGGCAGAATAAAGGCCGCAATCGGCGCATTAAACCAGTTGATATCCGGGTTGGCCTGCACATCACTGGATAGCGGAAGAGTCAGTACCACCAGTAATGCCATTGCCAGCAGGCAGACATTCAGCACTGGATACCAGTGTAAACGCCGCATAATAGCCCCTGCCCCCAAGCGGCCCAAGGCGAGCCCTGCGGCAAAAATACTGGCAGCCTGGACGCTCATCGCCGCTGGTAGCTTCAAAATTTCATTGTTAAACGTGGGCAACCAGCTGCCGATACCCTGTTCGATCAACACATAGATAAAAACGGAAATTACATAAATATAAACCAGGGGCTTGGCCATCAGTTTTATCATTGCCCAGAAATCCTGCCGTGGACTGGTGCCCTCAACCCGGGTACCCGACTCATCCATTTTTGTCAGCGACAATAAAATAAAGGCAAACAGACAAATCGCGGCCAGCACCCAATACACACTCAACCAAGCTGTGGAACCTGGATTTGCAGAGTCGATAAAGGCACTAAACAGCCAATACCCACCAAGAACCCCCACCATAAATACCCCCTCCAGGGTATTCACCATACTCGCATGTTCATTTGGACCACGGGTTAACAGGCCCACAGTTGAATAAACCGCGACCTTCACCAAGGCAAATGCGACTCCCACGGAAAGGAACAGTAGCTTTGCTGTCCAGAAACCTGGCAATAGGGGCATGGCAATACAAGCCCCGGTAACAATAGCGAGCCCCATCAGCATGGCGCGCTTAAATCCGAAACGCGGCAGTTGCGAAGCCACCAGAAAAGATACGATGCCGATGGGGATATCCTTAAAGCCCTCCAATACACTGGCTGCAGATTTACTCACGCCGTAAGTATTAATCACCTGCAGTATCACAGTGCCGACACTGTTCAAGAGAATGGCGAATACAAAGTAGATGGCGAATAGGGAAAGCAGTATGCGCTGATTGTTCATAAGGAAATCTTTATCGGTCTATGGCTCAGGCGTACAGCCGTACCAGCCTGTTATTGTACATTTTTCGATCTCTTAGTGTGGGTTGATGACTGTAAATTTTCACGCCCCCAGAACTCAGCAGTATGACTTACCACAAAAGAATTGCAATCGTTTGCAATATTTCAAGCTGCCAAACAGAGACCATTCCGCGATCGCCGGTCAGACAAGCGGGTTACTAGATAACAACAATGCCAATAAATTCTTTATTATCAATAAGTTAATGGATATTTATACTCACAAATAGCACATAGTTACCGTGCAAGGAGATTTTTTACCTCCGAAATGCAATCGATTGCATTTCAATGTGTACAAGCGATAGACTGCAGGCAGTTGCCCAAAGCACTAATTACTTTGGCAAAGCACCTAACCATCAGTTTCTGTGTAAGTGGTATGAAGAAAGAACAACAACATAAGCTTGAAATTCACCCCTGGGGCCTGCTGGAAAGAGAGTTTCAAGCGGATGACTACCCTCTTAACGCCACCCTATTCTCCCTGGGCAATGGCTTTATTGGCCTGAGAGGCACCTTTGAGGAAGGCTTTGATCCCGAGCCCTTTTCTGATGGCTGTTACCTCAATGGGGTCTATGCCAGTGAACCTATTCGCTACGGCGAGGCCGCTTACGGCTACGCCCGCAATAATCAGCGCATGCTAACGGTACCGGACGGCAAGGGTATTCAAATCTGGATTGATGGGGAGCGTTTCAGCCTCGCGGAGGGTGCACTACTTGAGTACGAGCGTCACTTGGATATGGCCAGCGCAACCCTTGCGCGCAGCCTCACCTGGCGTTCGCCTCATGGGAAAACTCTCAGGCTCAAAACCCAGCGCCAAATCTGCCTAACTGAAAAACACCTAGTGCTCATCCATGTTGAAGTCACTCCACTGGATTTTGATGGGGAAATAAGCCTGTTGACGGGGCTCGATGGCAATCTCGATCAAGCCGAGCACAGCGACGATCCACGTCTGGCTTCCCCCATCAATCAGGAGGATATCCAATGGCTGGATAACGTCGCTGATGGTGACTACTTGGCACTATCGCTCTCAGTCAGAAGTAGCGGCTATGAGGTTCGCTGCGCAGCCATACACCGCTTGCAGGCTAGTGCGGGTCACACCGTGACCAATCTACGTCATGAAAACCGAGTAGCCACCGAATATCGCTGCAATGCCCAGCGGGGCAAGCCCCTGTGCTTGACCAAATACCTAGCCTACTTCGCAGAGCAAAGTGCTGAGCCGATTGAAGCTGGACCATTGCGCAAATACCTTGAACTCAGCGCCAATAAAAGTTTTGCCGAATATGCCAAGGCCCAACGCTTAGAGATGGATAAATTCTGGCAAGAATCCGATATCCAGGTACTTGGTAACGACAGTCTACAGCAAGGTATTCGATTTAATCTTTTCCACCTATTCCAATCCCTTGGCAGGGATGGACGTACGAATATCGCTGCTAAAGGGCTCTCGGGAGATGGTTACGACGGCCATTACTTCTGGGATACCGAAATCTATGTATTGCCGTTTTTTCTCTACACCCAGCCCAATATGGCCCGCCACCTGCTGGAGTATCGCCACTCAATCCTGGATGCGGCCCGCGCCCGTGCCCGAGAGCTGGCGATCAGCAAGGGCGCCCTCTTTCCCTGGCGCACCATTGGCGGGGAGGAGTGCTCTGCATACTACCCTGCCGGCACCGCCCAGTTTCATATCAATGCGGATATCGCCTATGCAGTGCGCCACTACAGCCGAGTCACTGGTGATACGGAGTTTCTGCGGGAAAAAGGGGCGGAGCTGGTTATTGAGGGGGCCCGCCTATGGATGGAAATCGGCCACTTCAATCCTCGCCGCAACAACCAATTTTGTATTAATGAAGTCACTGGCCCGGATGAATATACCGCGTTGGTAGATAACAACTTCTATACCAACCTGATGGCCCGTGCGCATTTGGAGTATGCTGCAGAGGTATACCAGTGGCTGCAATCCTTTGATCCAGAAGCGTGCCTGGCCTTGGCCCAACGTATACAACTGGGCCCACAGGAACCCATGCTTTGGGCAAAAGCCGCAAAGGCCATGTACCTCCCCTACGACCAATCCCAAGGTATTCACCCGCAGGATGATGGCTTCCTCGACAAGCCAGTGTGGGACTTTGAGCAAACACCGGCAAATCATTACCCCCTGCTACTGCACTACCATCCACTGGTAATTTATCGACACCAGGTTTGCAAGCAGGCAGATGTAGTCTTGGGACTATTGCTCGAAAGTTCCGAGTTTTCCATTGAACAAAAACGCCGCGACTTCGACTTTTACGAACCACTCACTACGCACGATTCTACCCTATCCGCCTGCATCCACAGCATTATTGCCAGCGAGGTGGGATACCCGGAAAAAGCGCTCGACTACTTCCAGCAAGTAGCACGAATGGACCTGGACAATCACCACAATAATACCCAGCACGGTATCCATACTGCCTGTATGGGCGGCACCTGGATGTGCATGGTGCAGGGCTTTGCCGGTATGCGCCTGCGTGGTACCGAATTGCGCTTCGCCCCGTTTGTACCCGAGGGTATGGAAGGTTATCGGTTCCGCCTGCAATTCCGTGGTCGCACCCTGGAAGTGGACATCAATTGCAGTAATGCCAGCTATACCCTGATAACTGGCGAGCCCATCAACCTTCATCACGTCCATAAACCCGTATTTCTCGCAGCAGGCGAAACCCAAACATTTGAGATAGCACCACCAGTGGAGGTAACACAGTGATCTATCGTGCAGCAATTTTTGATCTGGATGGTGTACTCGCTGATACCGCACGACTACACCTGAAAGCCTGGCACCAACTGGCCCAAGAACTCAAACGCCCATGGGCTGAAGATACCAGTGAAAGGCTTAAGGGGCTGGAGCGTATGGCCTCACTGGAAGTGATTCTTGGGGAAGAGAGCGATCAGTTTAGTGAAAAGGAAAAGATCGATCTAGCTAGCAGAAAGAATAGTTATTATCAGAAACTGATTCGCAGCTTATCTCCAAAAGATCTACTGCCCGGTGCTGGGGAGCTTCTCGCCTGGTTAAACGAGAAACAAATCCCCATTGCCCTGGCATCAGCCAGTAAGAATGCGCCGGCCGTTTTGCAAGCATTGGAGATATCACATTACTTCTCAACAATTGCCGATCCAGAACAGTCCGCACCTAAACCCTGCCCGGATATTTTCCTCGCAGCAGCGCAAGGCCTACAAGTTGAACCTGAACTCTGTGTTGCCTTTGAGGATGCTGCTGCTGGAGTCGCTGCGATCAAAGCCGCCAAGGGAATGACTGCTGTTGGGGTGGGGAGTGAAAATTCCCTGAGAGAAGCTGATTTTATTGTCGGTAGCCTGTCGGAGTTCGCCCCTAAAGACTTTTTTCTTTCTGCTATCCACGCAGCTTCAATCAGTTAAATGTAAGAGCTGTTGCAAAATCAATATTCAAGCTGAATAGAAAGATTGCTCTCCTTCTATTCAGCGTTACTTGCTTTCTAATATTGTAAAGAGGTAGTTTACACCATAGTGACTACTAACAGTTTCTCCCTAAAGCTAAGCTTTACTGCTGCAGTATATTTAACACGCACTAAGGTTACTTCCAAAAACCAACCCAACAAAAATGAGATATGAAAGGAAGGGCCACCAATCAATAGGTTGGGGATAAATCACCCTATATCGCATATTTGGAAAATACGTCTACTCGAAGAAATAAAAAACAGAATAAGTATCTGGCCTGTCCTAAGAATTCACTGTGTGATAGAGCAAAATTACCACCCCCATTTCCCCAGACTTATAAACCCCAAACCAACAATCAACCCCCAAATATAGTAAGGAATATATGGCCTACAATGCTATAGATACCCCTTTTACCCCTTCATTTGCATGAGAACAACCACCCATCTAAAACTAAATAAACTTCAACATGTCGGAATTTATGGAGATTAACTTTTTAGCCTCAATCGATTGTGGATCAATCAGACTAAAATCAGCAAATTCAAATCCTGGCCCAACGGAGCAGCCTACCAAGACTGTCTTTCCAATAGGTTCAGCTGCCTGCCAAGTTCCAGCTGGAACAACCTGACAAAACGTATTATTATTGGACGAAATTTCCATCCTCTGAACATTCTTATCCAAGTCATTCCAAGTATAAAGATAGAGTCCTGCGCCTTGATATAAATTCCACACCTCATCCGATTGCACTTTATGAAATCGGCTTACCTCGCCTTTATCTAATGAAAAATAAATGTGAGTGAGCGCTGATCTTCTCTGCCCTTTGTTATTGGTCACCACTGCATTGGACCTGAACACTTCAAGAAATCTCCCCCCTTCAGGGTGTTCAGATAATTTGATAGGCTGCATGACTATTCCTTTAAAACCCATAATGAAATTAACAATAACCTTAAAATTGATCCCAACCAAAGAGGCACTTAATTCTCACGTTTTTCTTTTGACAGATTTTTGGCAATATTAGCTATCGCCTCGTCCATTGAAACCAAACCATTCAAGTAAGGCATCCAATACTTATCAAGAAGGGATTTATAATTCCAGCGCCCAACATATAAACCGTTCAGTGTTGCGTAATCTGTGAAATTTGGCTCTTCCTCTGAAATAACTCTTCTAACAACTTCACCAACTGTATAAAATTGAATTGGATGCCAAATATGTTTATGAGCCTTTAAGTCATATTTATCAAACTCACTGCTGATTATCCCTTGAAGTTTGCTTTTGCGATTCACACTGTTAGCATGTGTTAACTCATGAAAAAACATTTCTAATGCAAGCCAGCCTGAGTAATCTGAATAGGTACTATTGATAATGGTTTGAGAACTTCTTCCTGAAGTGGTAGCTCCCTGTCGCATACCAGGCTTATAGACAATATTTACTGTATGCGCATTTACTAGCAGTTTTTCACCAAAGAGGTCTTCGAGCCGGCTAGCAATTGGGTCACCATACACATCCAGCTTCTCCCGTAAACTTAGATACCACCTAAAGTTACTCTCTCTATGCAAACCCCACATTTGCTCATTATAAAGAGTGGAAAGCTCCTGCAAATGAACATATAAGTTATTATTAACTGATTCAGAATCGACAGGAGCACCTGGTAAAAGCAGGGCTGTCAGATCTGCCACTTCCCCGCTAGACCGAATAATATTAATATTTTGTTCAGCCCCATGTGTAATATAATCATTGATCGCCCTCTCGAAGAGGTACAAGTGATCAGCAACAATGCCCTCCTCCTTCTTTAGAGCCGCATATAGATTTTTATCTCTTGCCAATTCATACAAATATAGATGTAAATTCAATAACGGCTCATTTTTAAAGCTCACCAATCGCCAACTATCTAACTGGTCAGATGCCTTTTCTTCTGCGAGAACGGGAAAAACTAAAGAGAGAAATATTAGAGCAAGTAGAAATGGACGAAGCATTAGAAAAGCACCAGCGGGTTATTCTTATAAGGCAAGGGAAGAGTGACTCTGATCGATCATCCTCCCAATATGGTAAGAATATAACTTCCATAAGGAGCCCCTGCAAATAAGTACTGCTGTTCAAGCTAGGGGCAATCCTCAGTCACGGGTATAAAATCAATTGCGTGCAGCGAAACAATGCTAACTTTTTACCCGTACTCTTACAAACTACAGAAGCATCCCATACCTGAGTGGTCCGCCCCTTATGAACAGGTGTTGCAGCACAAAGAACAACCCCATCCCGAACTGTTCCCAGATGATTCGACTTCAGTTCAACAGTAGTAAAGCCAGAAGCCTTTTCTGGTAATTTCGCCAAGCAACCAATGCCACAGGCCGTATCGGCCAAAGAAACGACGCTACCAGCATGCAAGTAGTCATTAGGTGCCAGATGAGACTCCAAAATTCTCATCTCTGCATGGATCTCGCCCTCAGCAACTTTCACAAGTTCAATCCCGAGAAGCCCTGGAAGTTTACCTTCGCAAATCTTGTTGTAATAGTTATGGTCTTTCATATAAACCCTTATTAACAGCTAACCGGTCAAAATAAAAATCTTCTTATACCTAGGTTACACAGCAAACTCACAAGGGGAGTGTAATTTTTTCTGTACATAATAATTATTTTTCCAGAGGCCTTCTTAAATAGAGGGCAGCATTGTAAAGAGCCTTACCCCACCTAGCATTCCTTTGCACATTACTATTTATGATAGAAAACTCTGAAACTACTTGGAAATTACCTTATAGCAGGGAACATACTCTTTACCCGGCAGCTTCATTCTCTGCTGTTTCACAAAAGACTCCAGCATAATATCAATGCTGCGCATAATGCTCGAATCACCACGCAGCTCATAAGGTCCATACTCCTCAACCATCCGAATCCCTTCATTTTTCACATTACCAGATACGACGCCAGAGAATGCACGTCGCAGGTTGGCGGCTAATAGATAAGGTTCTTGGCTTTTATGTAAGGCGAGGTTCAGCATACTTTCATGAGTTGGTATAAACGGCTGCTGAAATTCGTTAGCGACTTTTAACTTCCAGTTAAAATAGTAGGCGTCATCCGTTGCTTTGCGGAAGGACTTGACCTCTTGTATGCCTACCGACATTTGTCTAGCCACTTCCTGTGGGTTATCAATAATAATTTGGTATCTTGAACGAGCTTCCTTACCCAAAGTTGAGGCGATAAATTCATCAATACGAACAAAATATTCCGTTGCACTAGGTGGGCCGGTGAAGATAACAGGGAATGGTTGATCCTTATTTTCTTCGTGTAGGAGTATCCCCAGGAGATAGATGATCTCCTCAGCAGTACCTGCCCCCCCTGGGAAAACCACAATGCCATGGCCTGTACGCACAAAAGCTTCTAAACGTTTTTCAATATCTGGGAGAATAACCAGTTGATTGACGATTGCATTTGGTGCCTCTGCAGCAATAATACCGGGTTCGGTAACACCAAGGTACTGGCCATGGCGATCGCGCTGCTTGGCATGGCCTATTGTGGCACCTTTCATTGGCCCCTTCATTGCTCCCGGCCCACAACCGGTACAAATATCAAGGTGGCGCAGAGCCAACTCATAACCGACCTGCTTAGTGTAATCGTACTCTTCAGATAAGATTGAGTGCCCTCCCCAGCATACTACTAGCCTAGGCGTGCGGACTCTATCGAAGGTACCGGCATTTCTCATAATATGAAAAACCGCATCGGTAATACCCTGAGAAGATGTTAAGTCATGTAACTTACTGCCGGTAATTTCACTATTTACATAAATAATATCTCTCAATACCGCAAACAAATGCTCTGCAATACCACTGATAATTTTTCCATCAACAAAAGCACTGGCCGGGGCGTTTCTAAGCTGTAGTTTTATACTGCGTTCTGTGGGGACAACAGAGATATCAAAATTAGCAAAGGTTTCCAGAAGCTCCTTACCATCATCCATAAAACCGCCACTATTTAGTACCGCTAGTGAGCAGTTTCTAAAGGTTTGGTATTGTGAACCACGGCTCTCGCTACTAAGCCGATTAATTTCATACTTGGATAGGATCTCAAACTGCCCTGTAGATGAAACCTGTGCATCGATAAGATCAATAGACATGCAACCCTCTTATTGAACTGAAATTGGGATCTTTACAGAAAATAGTGTTCTGGTGCTATAGAAGTGTAATCTAAGTTGATGACTAGGCTTCTTTTTTAATTAAACCGAGGCAATTGGATTTAATAGCCAAGAAAAGTTGACGTACAACTAAACCATTCACCTGAGACAGGAAGTGCCAACAGAGGAATACAGGCTTAACTCTTTAGGACTGAGTCGCGATTCACATTATTTTGACCCAGTTTACATCTTGATCACAGGTACTCTTTGGCAGGTCATTGCAAGTGGGCACTACTTATTAAGCCCGCACCATGAAAACCGCCCCACCTATTGGTTCAGGCTTAATTTGAAAATTACCCTATTTAGGGGCAGCACATTACCAGATCAACCCTGAGCACATTTAAAAATAAAAATTCTCACCAAAATTGAGCCCGGGATTCTTTAATAGCATCAAACTTTAGTTTGATGTCCTACGTCCCAGGCCTTCTTCTGGGGAAGCCTTAACTTTAGATAAAAGTTGATTCAGCTCTTCAAGTACAATCCACGGATCGGTTTCATCGTACAGATGCGAGGAGTATTTCATAATTACATGCTTGGCGTTGTCACTAATCTTGGTGAGTTCAATTTGCGACTGATCCCAAGTCCTGTTATAAGCATCTACATCTGCATAACTCATTTTAGTCTGACGAATTGCGGTATGTGGCAACCCTCTACTCATAACCGTGATTGGAATCTCTTTCTTTAACTTATAACGCTCTGGTTTTGATGCAGACTCTGCAAAATCTTCGAAGGAATGCTTTTCCTTTTCCCACGCCATAATCCACTGCATCGTTGCCCAGCCCTCCTTGGATAAAGAAGACTTCAGGTTTCCGTACCAGGATTCATGGGCGGAATCCACAAATAGAAGGGCAGACACCCTACTGGGGTTTTCACTTGCAAATGCCCTTACTACTAAACCACCAAATGAGTGGGCCACAAGAACTACGGAATCCCATTTTTTAAACTCCACGAAGGCCTCAAGCTCAGCAGAAAGCGCATCCATCAATCTAACTTTTGGAACAGCATGCATACTTTTTCCAGCTCCAGGCCGATCGTAGATACAAAGCATAAAATCATTAGAAGAGAATTTATGAAAGGTATTTTTATAGGTACTATGGGCATCTAACCCCATACCTGAAACCATCAATACTACTTTTTTCCCCTCACCCTCCTCTTTACAAAGATAGGATATTGCATTCCCTCCAATGGTAACAAACTCATATTTATGCTCATCATGCGCCCAAACTGAGCAACAAAGAACACTGAGAAGAAATGCGGTATAAATTTTCATAATCTTCCTTGGAATTTATAGCTTACATAATATCTACGGTGAGTATCGGCACCCAAACTATTATCAAACCAGTAACTCCTATCCCTCATTCACCTAAATCAAATAACACTATTTACCCGACACAGACGTAGTTCTTAATGCTGCATATTTAACTGAACAATATGCCTGCCGAAAGAACAACTCGTACAACTTACCAATTTATCCAGCAACATCTACAGGCACTATCCCAGAAAAACTATGCCAGGGAAATCACTATAATATTTACTTTATAAGAGTCTCAATAATTGCTAGGGACAATAATCAATCTTAATAATGCTGAAAGTTCGACCAATCCAGGCATTTTATAGACAAGTGGCAAGAAGGCAGGCATAAAAAAGCCGCACAATAGGAATTGTGCGGCAAAGCTCAGAAAACCTGCGGGAGAGGTTTGAGTTAAACTAGAAGTCGTAAGCGATGCTTAACTTGATATTGCGCGGCAGGATATAACGAACATTGGTTGCCTGAGGATCCCTTGGATCTCCCTCGGTAATGCCCTCCTCATCGGTGAGGTTATCCAGTGCAAGCTGAACGGTAATATCGCTTAAGTAAGCCACTGCTCCAAAATCAACCTTGGTATAACCCGGCAGCGTCACCGAGTTTTTACTGTCATTGAAACGATCACCTACTCGGCTTACGCCACCAAACACTGCCATATCAATATTGTTGATCGTGAAATCGTAGTTCTGGCTTAGGCGTACTTGGTACTCGGGCTGGCGCATCACTTGATTGCCTTTAAAGTCACCACTGGTGATTTCTGGCTTCTGCAAAGTTGCATTCAGGCCCAAAGTGAAGTCACCCCAGTGGGCCTTGCCATCCAGCTCAAGACCCAACGCCTCTGTTTCCAGGCGGGCGCATGTGGTGCTACCAATAATGCAATCAGGCATTCCCTGGGTTTCATTGTAGAAAAGGGTGGCAAACAGCGAGTAGTCTTGATCCTGCAGCTTGTAGCCCAGCTCATATTGGTCGATATCGATAATCAGATCGGAACCCGCACGGAAGCTCTCGCCAAACTCGCGATAATTATCAAAGTCCGCAAATTTGAAGCCTGAATTTATACGGAAGAAAGCCCCCATGTTCTCAGCGAAGGCCCAATCTACTGCAGCTGTATAGGCAGTACCCTCTTCATCCGCCTTATAGGTGTTAAAAATACCATCACGAACACCTTCATCTACTGAGTAGTTTGTTTCACGATTTGCAGAGCGCACACCCAAATCAAAAGTGAAATCGCCCAGGTAAAACTCACCTGCAATGTAGAATGCGTTTTCTCGGGCATCACCTACCGCTTCAAGATCATGGCTCCAACAGAGAACTGGGTCGAGTTCTTTATCATCACAAGAAATATCGCCAGCAACTTGCTCACCATCATGGCCAAGCACATAGTACGCTTGGTTTCCAAGACTCCACCACTCATCAACTTCCCAACTAGAAGTGTAATAGCCTGCGGTTACCTTAAAGTCATCCCACTCTTTGGCTAGGCTGATATCGTTGGTCGTTGCCTCAATATCTTTTCGTACTACCCAAGCACCGAATTGCTGCAACAAAGTATCATTACTGACCTCAGCCCCAGACACGGTAGTAGCTGAAGTCACGCTTGTACCATCGTCGTATCGCAACTCACTGGGTAATACAGGACGACCATTGGGAACAAAGCCTAAAGTATCGGCATTACCGCTGGTCAAACCAAAACGCTCAGTAAGACTCCAACCATTGCCCAGGTCCAGCTCAAGGTAGGCACCAGCTACGCTGCCGTCCCAACCACGGCCTTCTCCCATATCAAAAGTTTCCCAGCGCGTTTCAGAGCCACCATTTCCGTCGGCCTGGGAAATGGGTACTGAAACCTTGCGATTGCTGGGACCCACTTGGGTGTAGTCAGTTGCCAGGAAGGAAGCATTTGGCAGATACCAGGTGCCAGTATCTTTAGTATCTCGTACGTAGAAACCGGCTTTGCCGTTGTCCATCTCTTTAGTCAGGTGCAAGGTGAACTGGTGACCTTCTTCCGCATCAAAACCGGCATCGCGAATACCGGGAGAAGAACTCACATACCCACCCATCATGTAGTACACATCTTCGCTGAGCTTCCCGGTCAGAAGGGCATCAGCCCTTTGAAGGTCATAGTCCGAAGTGGTGTATTTAAAGCGACCCTCGGTCTCTTCGGTCCCCTCTTTCAAAATGAAATTGGTCGTGAGGCCCGGCTGGCCGTTAGAGTAAACCGGGTTAGGGCCACCGCGCAGGCCTTCTACGCGCTGGATAGTCTCATCCACCCGGAATAGAGAAGAGTTTTCCATGAAAGAAAGAGTCGGTGCCGGGTAAAGTGGCAAGCCATTCATAGAGACCGTAACAAACGGCGCGTCACTGCCGCCCGGAAATCCCCGTACATCAATGTTTGCGCCAGATACCCCGCCAGAGCTTTCAACCCAAAGACCTGGGATAGACTTCAGCAAATCTGCAGTACTAGACGGGGAAGCTTTACCGATTTCATCGTCACTCAGGGTTGTGATTGAAAAGCTCGCATCCAGCTTTTTTATACCGGCACCACCTGGGGTTCCCGTGGTGATCACTTCCTCAATCACCCTATCTTCAGACGCCAATGGTGAAGCGGCTTCCTGAGCTGTGGCATAGCCCCAGAAGCCCAGCTGCATGGCCCCAAGAGGTATAGCCAGCGCTAGAGGATTCTTCTTCATTAAAACTTCCCTCTCATCGTCATTCTTATTGGATTTTGAGATGTGTCTGGTACACGCCAATGCAAACGATTGCAATTTATGTACCCGTCCTGTGAGACGACACTTTGGAACAACTATAAAGCAGGATTGCAATCGATTGCAATGCGGGTGACAGGGTAATTTGTGGCCATTTCCTGTATTTGGTCATATTTGCTAAGGAAGTAAGATTCCGCCAGACATCCTCCCGGTGAAGTGAGCAGACGCTGCCACAGACCCTAAGACGTATTTATTGCTTTGAAAGGGGTCAATGCGTTTCTAAAGTAGAATTATGCGAATGTACGGAAGGAATCCTTGTTGTAGCTGACAAGGATGCATTTAGAAGTTCAGTGCCACCATTGAGGGCTCAAAATGACCAGTTCTTCATGTCATCAGGCGGACAACCACTCCCATAAGCACGGCCCCCACTGCGGGCATGCCGCTATACGGCATGGAGACCATGTTTGTTATTTGCACAATGGCCATCTACACCATCCCCACCATGGCCACTACGATGAGCACGTGCTGGAAGTCAGCAGCAGAAATCCCGCGAGCTGCAATCCTATCACTACCAGCACACACGCCACTCATGTCCATGGGGAAAACTGCGGACACGAACGTATTCCCCATGGAGATCACTTCGATTACCTGGTAGACGGACACCTGCATCATGTACACGGTGATCACTGTGATGATCATGGCCCAGTGGAAATGATACAGGAGCAGTAGGGGCCTACTGAGAAGCAGAGGCGGGGTTGATTGTGCGAAGAGCCAAACAGACTTAAGGTTACACTATCAACCCTTGCCTGCTTTCGAAGAAGGTGAATACCCCTTTACATCCAAGAGACCCACAAATAAATACTCTTAGTAAAGGCTCATTTTCTGACTTAAACCCAAGACTCCGATTATCTCCCCAATAACCCTCCTCTCCAGATAACTACGCTGCATCATCTGAAGCAAAAGTACAATTTGGATTTCCTCATAACATGACATTACTTTTCAGGGGAAGTAGTGACCCCAGGGTTATAATCCCCCAGCTACAAGTCCCCTAGGAGCTTTCTTTGTGCCCGAGATTCATATTTTGACCGCCTTCCTTGGTGCATCTGCCCTATTGGCCATCTCACCAGGTCCAGATTTAGTGTTGATATCGACCTACTCCGCCACAAGAGGTTTTTTAGCTGGATTTTTAATCGGTTTGGGGATTTTCATTGCAGGACTTATTCAAACGCTACTCGTCGCATTTGGCCTCGGCCAAATAATGCAGGCCATGCCATTGGTCGCCATAGTTGTAAAAACTGTCGGAGCCCTCTATCTTGCCTGGCTTGGATTTAATCTATTGCGTAGCTGGCGCGCCAACCTCTCTGTTCAGAACACTCAACCTGTAACAGAAAGGCTAACTCCTTGGCAGCTCCTCAGTAGAGGCCTGATTAATAATTTAATGAATCCGAAGGCGCTTTTATTTTTTAGCTTATTCTTACCGCAGTTCACCACAAGTACAGAGCCCCTTATGCCCCAAATATTACTTCTTGGCATTCTGCTCAGTACCACAGCCCTCATAGTCAATACAATATTTTCTCTTTCATTTAGCAGGTTGGGACACGTATTTAAACAGCCCGCCGCATTTACTCGACATTCGGAGGGCATCCTGGGGGCTATCTTCCTCGGCCTTGCCGCTCGCTTAGCAACTGAACGCTAGCCGGGTGAAATTCATCCATATTAAAGTTTACATGAAACGTAAAATTGCAAGAGAAGGCATTAATGGATAGTTATAAACCATGGGGACTAGATAGAAATACGTTTCTAATGCTCCTACACCTGAGTCAACTGGCCTGGATTATTATTCCTGGTGCAGGCTTTGTATTACCAGTCATTATGTGGGCAACCACAAAAGATCAGGTTCCAGAGATTGACAGGCATGGAAAGATGATCTTCAACTGGATGATCAGCCTGTTTATTTACTCTATTGTGAGCACTATTCTTATCGTTCTCGGCGTAGGTCTTTTGGGGTTGATCGTGCTCGCTTTAATCAATGTAGTTTTTATTCTTATTGGGGCCATCCGAGCCAATGAGGGCGTTTTTTGGCGCTACCCACTCAGTATTCGCTTTTTTCAATAAGTTATAAGCTCGCCTGGCTCGGACATACATAGCTTAAGTTGTATCCGCGCAATTTTAGCGACTAACAGTCGTCAAATAAAAAAGCCGGGGTTTTCCCCGGCTTTTTTCTAGTCGAAGACTAGAGGTGCAAGCTTCTGCCACTAAATATAAAATGACGGCTTGCTTTGATCATATAGATACAGCGAGCTATTAGTAATAACCTGCAATATCATCTACGATCGGGCCAATTGCGCGGTACGCGTTGGAGATATCAACACCATTTCTTCTTTCACCACAAGGTAAACCATCACAGGCTACCCAATCCGGATCTGAGAAAATATCAAACTGGGTTGTAGTACCGAATACATGTGGATAAGCCATAATCGTGGTAAACCTATTTTGTACACCATGGCCATAACCATAGGAGTACACGCCAGGAGTACCCTGCTGAGCAGTAGAGTGACTCAGGCCCATATTGTGGCCAAGCTCATGAACGAAAGTGTTGTAGCCACAGTCTACGGCAGTGATGCTATAAGCTTGATCACGGGTAGAAGCATACATTGTGCCATTGCTACCTTGACCAACCCAGGCGATACCACAAGTGGTATAACGACCATCAGTTTCGGCCATGCCCAACAAAATGATCATGTCCGCTTTTTTTGAAGCACGCCAGTTCTGGTAGCTGCTACTGGCGGTGATAGTATCGATGTCACTTTCTGTAGGGCGGCGATCTGTGGAGGTTCTCGCTGTACCTACCAAGTTTAGCTGAATATCAACAAGGTTATTTTTAAAAGAATTATTGGCATAAGCAATATACTGATCAATTTTTGCAGAAATATCGCCAGTATAAGCTGCCGCTTGATCTGTATATACGATGCCTACATCAACAGTTTCAGCCTGTGCAAAACCGGAAACTGCAGCAGCTGCAACGGCAGCAGCTAAACTTTTTTTGAGACTCATTGTAGTCTTCCTTTTTTATATAATTAATGCATGTACTTTTTTGGCAGCTGCAAAAATTGATCAACTGCCAACATGACATGCTTTTGCACCCTAACCCGCAAAGAAACTATCCTTTTTTTCCAACCTATCGAGAAAATAAACTCTTAATATTTACGGGTTACATATAGACACATCCCTTGTCGACCTAAAGATTTGAAACTATGCATCTCTCATCTTTAGATTCTTTACAGCTCATCTTCAACTAAAAGATCGCCGCCTTCTAACTTCTTCCCTTGGGACGATGGCTTTCTACGTAGATCACCGTTTTCTACATGACCCTGAATTAAAGCCCCATTAGGCGCAATCCATGCAAAACCATCTTGTGCCTCCATAGTGTAAGAGCCCGATGGCAGGTTCAGCTGAGCATAAACCACATCCTTTCCTAGCGTTATTGTGGCCCCAAAGAGGCGTGCATGCCCCGGAAAGTTTAATTCCAAGCTTTTGTTTCCACTCGCGTGCTGTTGAATACTTCCAACTTGAGCATCGTAGTCACCTTCCACTCCAGGAAGATCCATATCAACATATTCGCCTATCTCTAAATTCCTTAACATATCCACATTAAGCTCAAGATAAGTTTCACCCTTGAGATCTTTTGGTAGGCGACCATTTTCATGAAGTACCTGCTTAGCTAACTCTGACTCTTCCCAAAGAATATTTTCAACTTCTTCCAGAGGCTCATCCACTGCAGATGCCTCACCTTCAACAACTTCATCCAAAGAGTCTTCTACAGGAAACCTATCAATAGCCAGTTTAGGCTCTGGAATTTTTGCGACCTGTCTTTCAGTATTAGACTGCCCTTTAGACCAAAAATAATATCCAGCCCCTAGCAAGATCACCAAAATAGGAAATATCAACTTCTTCACAGCTCAGCACCCCAACATTCATTTATTAAAATAACACTCCCGAAACCCCCAAAGCTTCAGAAGAAAATTTTTTTCTCGCAATATCAACCAGAAAAGGTTACTTCCAGACATTCTCGCTATCGCCCAGACTCAGACGAAGAATGGTATCAGGACCTCAAAATATTTTTTTGAAAACACTTCACAGATAAGAAAAATAAAAAATGATCGCAACTGCAGCCGACAACAAAATCATAAAAAACTGCAAACCTCATCGCAACCAACAAGTATAAGTCCTTAAAAATATTGAGAAGTTCATCCACTTGAAGAGCTTAAATGGTTATAAAGCTATAACCAAAAAAAAGGATGCGATAAATTACACCAAAAGATAAAAAAGACACCTGTAGAACAAGTCAACCAAAAAGTTAAAGAACAAAAAAAGGGAGGGCAAAGCCCTCCCCAAAACAATGGAGTTAACGGTCAATAACTTCTCAATAGATCAAGAGAGTAAAAGTAGATTAATAATAGCCAGCTACATCATCAATAATCGGCTCCAATGCTCTATGAGCATCAGCCCGATTTCTCTCGCCACACGGTAACCCGTTGCAGATTTTGCCTGGATCAGAAAATGTATCTAGTCTTTCAGCGCTTCCAAATGCAGATGGATACGCCATAATAGTGGAGAAACTGTTATTTACACCGTAACCAAGTCCCCAACGGTAAACATAACCACTGGTATCACCTTGTTGGCGAGAATGAGTCAGCCCCATGTTGTGGCCCAGCTCATGAATAAATGTAAGATCAGTACCCCCACAATCAACTGCGGTCAAACTATAGGCCAAGCGCTTGGCACTAGGATCCATTACACCGTTACTACCTATTCCACCCCAGGCTACTCCACAGCGGGTACCAAGAAAGCGTCCATCTTCCCAAACTTCTTCGCCCTTGCCTAACAGAGCAACCATGTCGGCTTCAAAAAGTTGACGCTGCACCCCAACTGGGCCGGGAGCAACTTGCGTAATTTCAGCGTAGGTCGGCGTACTATCCTCGGCAAAGTACTCAGTTAAGCCAGAAAATTCATTGAGGTTGTCTCCATTAATGAGGAGGTCCTCCTTGGAATACTCTCTTGAGTCTACCAATTCCAGCTGAATATCCAGGCCATTATTCTCGTAGATACGGTTAGAAGTACTGATCAGATTATCAACCATTACGGAAATATCACCAGTATACTGAGCCGCAGGGTCGGTATACCAAACCGCAATTTTTATCGTCTCCGCACTTGCCGCCCCAGAGATGGTAAGAGCCGTTATTGCGGCAGCCAAACTGTTTCTTAGCTTCATAGCAGTTCCTTTTATTATTAAATTATTTACCCCAATCTTTGTGATCCAATCAATGAAACCGGTTACATCTTTGGTCAAACTGATCAAATCACAAAATGCACTCGCCTTAACTGGAAAATAGATTACTCCCTACTCTCTTTTCCACCTGTAAAAGCAATCGCTTCTGGCAGTAACAGGCACTTCAAGCAGCACTCCCTTTGCTGCTAGCCAGGTAAGATAACTCCTACCCCAACATTAGATAAATTCTTACTTTAATTTTACCTCTTCCTCCAAGTGACTCCTGGTTAAATCTTTTTTCGAAGCCACCCAGGCATAATTTCCCTGCGCCTCTAGGGAGTATGAGCCTGAAGGCAATGTTAAATTACCATATACCGAGTTTTTGCCAATTGTGAAATTTACAAAATACACGCTACCATAACCAGGCAGGTTCATTTGTACACTTTTATTCCCACTGGCATGCTCCTGGACTTTATCCACCTGAGCATCGTAATTTCCCTTCACCCCAGGCATTTCTATATCAACATAGTCTCCAATAGATAAATTCTTCAGAGCCTCTACATCAATCTCAAGATATGTCTCTCCATTTAAATCAAGCGGCAAGCGTCCTGACTCATGTAAAACCTGCCTTGCGACATCCGATTCTGCCCACATCAAGGCACTATCAGGGTTCGCCTCTTGCTCTTGGGCGGAAGGCATCTCTACCACTTCTTCTGTAGATTTAGTTTCAGTTGGAACAATTTTCTTGGAGGGAGGTGAGACTGGTTTTTCAGTAATCGGTTGTGGGCTATCTGTTTGACTCTTTGCCCAGAAAAAATACCCTCCCGCACAAAGGAGAGCAATCAGTGGAATTATTTTTCTCATTAGCTTCTCACTGCAAAATATTTATGCTAGTTCAGAAAAAATCTCAATGGTGCTGATTACTTAATGAGCTACAGCAAAACCGAGACTTAACCTTTCCTAACATGGACCACTATGCTGAGACGCTTAATGCTAATTTCCACGCAATTAATTTTTCAGAATTATTTCACAAAAATGTCATCCCTGAATGGGTAGCCTGTGAGTGTTCTCTGACTTTACCTGCTGGATACGAAAAAATATCGACAGGTTCCTGAAAAATGACAACAACATTAGCTTAAAATTTTTTCTGCCAAAAAAGAAAAAGCCAGCAACGCTGGTAAGAATTGCTGGCCTTAACTGATCAAAAAGTGACTTTAGGATTGGCTTTTATCGCCACGGGTAACCCCCAATGCCTAGACATGGGTCACTCGCAGCCCTCCCCCCTCAAAAAAGCGCTCAAAAAATACGCTAATAAATCCAGTGATAACAATTGCCAACAGTAATAACCACAAGAAGTCCCGGGGCTTATCCTGAGCTGCGGGCTCTTTTACTTCTTCTAGTTTCTGCCCACTAACTTGCTGAGACGCGGGAGCGCTGGCAGCGACATTATCTACCGTCTGGCCACTCACAAGCGGGGCAAGACCAAATCCAAGGGCCTGCTGATTCACAAAGTCAGTAAATTTCTCATTGTCTGTTGCTACGTCGTGCTGGTTGGCGAGCTCGGTGTAAGTCTCCACCATTTTCCTTAGCGTTTCTGCATCGGCAGGCCAGTAGCCTTTGCGCACAGCCTCCAGCATACGCTCCAGCATTTGTGCCAGGGCTTCCGCATTGTGCTCCTCAAAGAACTCACGCATATCCATTTGGTATTTATCCTCCACGTAGACCTCAAACATCTCCTGCCATTGGTCGTCGCGGATGGTTTCCGGAGTCATCACCTCCCAGCCCCACATGTTGTTCACGCGATCCAGGATTGCCGTTGCGCCGGCATAGCCGGATTCCTGCATCGCCTCAATCCAACGGGGATGGAAATAACGGCTACGCATTTCCTGATTGACAAATTCTCCCAGGGTCTGGGTTTTAATGTTGTCCTTGCGACGCAAGTTGGAGACATACATTTCGGGTGTCTTACCGTCGAGATTGCGCACCGCAAGCCCCATACCACCAAAATACTGGAAAGGGTCGTCATTAGTCATCATTGCGTAGAGATTGGTGGAGCGCGAGAATATCACTCCATCGGTACCGGAAAGCACCTTGCTATAAAGTGCAACATTGCGCTGGTCCTCGCTCCAACGGGACTCATCCTTGCCATAGGCAAACCCCATGCGGCGCATATACAGATCGGCCAGCTTGTCGTCTGTCTCCCAGCTGTCGGAAGCCAGGCTGGCACCATTCAAGCCGGTACCGTAATTGCCACTTTCATTGGAGAAAATGCGTACAGAGGAAAGATAGCGGGCATCTTCTTCGGAACTGCCTTCTTCCTTTAGTTGCTTTAATAAGGCCTGGCTGTGGCGATAAACAAAGTTGTTCTCCTCCTTCATCTGCGCCACTTTATCGATGGCTTCCGCCAGCCACAGCATCACATTAGGGAAAGCATCGCGGTAAAGGCCCGTAGCAGAGATCACCACATCGATACGAGGGCGCTTTAGCTCTGAATAGGGAATCACCTCAGTTCCAGTAACATTGCCCTGCTGATTCCATTTGGGCTTGAGACCCAGCGCATGCAGTATTTGCGCTTCCAACGCACCCTGGTGACGCATCGTCTCCAGGGACCAAAGGGAAAATGCCAGCTTATCCGGGAAACGGCCATGTTTTTCCCGATAGTCGGCAATGGTCTGCTCCATCAGTTGAACACCGGCCTCATAAGCCTCCTTGGATGGCACCTTAGCCGGGTTGAATCCAATCAGGTTGCGACCGGTAGGCACTGCCTGCGGGTTACGAATAGGGTCACCCCCATAGCTCACCGGAATGTACTCACCGTCGAGCGCCAACATCAAGTTTTGTAGCTCGGCGATACCGGCAAAGTTATCGGCATACTCCCGACCCTGCTGCAGGTGATTTTGCAGCTCTTCAGAAAGTTCCGGCAATTGGTGGCCAGCCAGGTAGGCATTTAACAGCTGATAACCCGGCTGTGCTTCTAAGGCGACTACATTGCGTTCATCCAGCAGCTGCTCCGCCGGCAAAGCCAGGCCCTGCTCCTTCTCATATTGGCCAGCAGCTGAAATATAGTTTTCACCCAGCATTTGCAGCATGGTGCTGGTGAGATGCTCTGACTTGGGCAGCTGACCAAAACGATGGATACCCAGTGGTTGGCTCATTTCAGCCAGTTGGGCCAAGTGGTCCTGAAGACGACTGAGATGGCCATCGAAATCAGCTTGCAAGGTTTCAGCGCTGATTTCCAGATCCTTGAGCATATTCAGCTTGTCCGCCAGGGTGATAATACGCTCCTGGGTATTCAGCCGGGTTTGCCCTTCTTCCAGAATCAAGTAATTACCAATCAACTCAGAGAGTTCTGCCACTTCGGCATAAAGACCCGCTTTAGCGAAGCCTGGTGTTAAATGGCTGATCATCGTCGCACGTCCGCGACGCTTGGCCTGCATAGCTTCGCCTACATTATCAATAATGTAGGGATAAAATACCGGGATATTACCCAGAGCCAAATTTGGGGCGTCGAACACAGAGAGCCCGCGCTCCTTACCGGTTAACCATTCCTGGGAACCATGTGTTCCCAAGTGAATATAGGCATCGGCCCCGAAAGTTTTGCGCGCGTAGAGATAAACCGCCAGGTAGGCATGGTTTACCGGCGTTTTCATATCGTGATAGAGGGAGGCGTGATCTTTGGCATTATCCGCGCGCACCCCCTGCGGCAGGACAATCAGGTTACCCAATGTCATACGTGGGATCACAAACGCCCGCTCACCATTATGGTCTGCCAACATGACGTTATCTTCCGGCTTACCCCACCGCTCCACAATGGGATCACGCACAGAGGCCGGCAAACGATTAAACCAATCGACATAGGTGGAAAGTGGCATCCAGTCCGCCAAACCTTTATCAATCAGTGCCACGCTGTCTTCACGGCGATAATAAGGGCGTAGCAATTGGCCCGCCCAGGCAATCAGGGTCTTGGAGTCCTGCTGTTCTATTTGATAGCCACGCTCCGCCATGGCTTTGGCGATAGACTCAATAGAAGAAGGGACATCGAGGAAGGCCGCACCAATATTCTTCTCACCGGGAGGGTAGTTCCAGATAAAGGTAGCCACTTTTTTCTGGTTGTTTTTTTTGTAGCCAAGAGAGGCATGACTCCAGGCGCGTTCCACCAACGCATCGAGCTGGTCTGTCATTACAACCTTATTGCCACCTTCACTTGCGGCAACAATTACCGGATCGATACTACCGGTGTCTTCAGGCATCACCAGGAAGAATGGAGTTAACGAAGGAGAGACCCCACTATTATCGGCAAGATAATCCGCTTCACTGCCCTCGGTATAGTTCAGGGCATGAATCACCGGGACACCCAACTTTTCGAACTCCGCGCGACGTTTACTCACATAATGGAGTGAGCGGTAATTGATCATCAGATCAACACGTGTTTGCCCCGCTTCGTCTTGAAGTAAATCCGGATAGGAAAGCGGC
Source organism: Microbulbifer mixtoriginis (SeqCode) (assembly GCF_052467705.1). Classification (NCBI taxonomy): domain Bacteria; kingdom Pseudomonadati; phylum Pseudomonadota; class Gammaproteobacteria; order Cellvibrionales; family Microbulbiferaceae; genus Microbulbifer; species Microbulbifer mixtoriginis (SeqCode). The sequence goes on along the minus strand of NZ_CP174322.1, from coordinate 2,131,212 downwards.
AGATCCTCACCTTCAAAGAAAAAGGCAAAAGCCTTAGCACCTTTTTCTTCCAGGCCAGCCAAGATGGCATCTACAACCTGCTGCTGCTCGTAATCCACGACTGAGCGATGGATAGCCAGACCTATAACCGGCTGCTCTTCGGATACCTGCAGCCAATTAAAGAAATCCCCTTCGCTGTCAGTCACCAGGCTTGGCAGACGCGGATGATAAAAACCCACTTTAGGCACAATAATTGGGTCGACTACAGGCTGCTCAGAGAGGCCAAAGACTTTGGCGGAGAGGAACTGCATCAAATGCCGGTAGTTCTGACGCCCAGCATTATTGAAATACGCAGCGATGGATTGGTGCTGTTCAGCAGTCAGCCCCTGGTTCATGGAGGCGTTATCGGCATCCCCCAGGGAAACCACCGGCACTTTGGTGTACTGGGTTAGCAGAGGTTGGTATTTTCCAAACATAAATTGGGAGAGTGCCGGATTGATACCGTCAAGCATCACCAGGCTGGAGGAACCCCAGGCCTGCGCTATTTGCTCTTCACTCTTCCCTTTGCTGTTAAATATCTCCAGGGTAAACGGCTGGTCCGCAGCCAAATCAGATAACAGCTCCCCCTTGGCTTTCGCGGTATGGCTGGACATCATCAGCAAAACTTTGGGTTTATCATTAGCCTGCACCATCATCGTAGTGAAGGCTATTACGACGAAGCATGCCAATTGCATACAAACCTTCTTCAACATGACTATTTACCCCCTACAGCCTTGTCTTTTGCAGACTCTTCTTTTCCTTCCGGTACATAGACCAGGCTGCCGTCTGCCATCTGGTAAGCAACACCAGCGCGAGTGCCCTCTCCGGAACCAATTTCACCAGTGGATTTGTACTGCTTAATTTCTTCCCCATCTTTTACGATGACTTCCATATTGGGCTCACCGGCATTTTTGATGACTGTGACCTTTTCATTGGAAAACACGTTTAGCGGGTTTTGTGCGATAGCGATAAGCAGTGCGGCAATAATCACCAGAAAGACATCAATCAAGTTAACCGCACTCAAAATCGGGTTGAGCTCTTCATCTTCATCCAGGAAGCGCATTAAACAGCCTCCTTCAATTTGCGAATGTTAATTAGCTCAGCAGCAAACCAACGCTTCTTTACCGAGGCCGGCCAGAAGGTCAGGGTAGAAATTGCGAGGCCCCAGATCACAGCAGCAAAAGCGATAATCAGGTTTTCACTGATCCCCTGGATATTGCCATCGGCCAAGGCTCGCAACGCCGGCCCCATCGGGATCATGGTGGCGATCAAGCCCAACATGGGGGCAATGCGTGTAGCCATACGCAGCATCTCCAACTTTTTCAGTGCAAAAACTTCCAACTCGTCATCACATGCCAAAGGGTGTCGCACGTAATAGTTGTGCACCTGAAAGCCTGGCAGCTCCTCTTTCCGACCTTGCTTTAAGGCCAAGCTGTAGGTGCCAGCATTGCGGCGTCGCAGCAGCCATAGAGAGATAAAGCGTCCCGTTGCGTAAAGTGCGTAGATAAAAAGAACCAGAATCGCCAGTAATACTGGGGCCATAAACAAATCAGCCACATCGGCCATCAGGTTCTCAATTATCGAAATATTCATTGCAAGTCTCCTCAGCCCAGCACTTTCGTTCTGTATTAATGGCCGCGGAAACTAACGGAACTCCCTATCAACGTCAAATTTAATCTAATTGATAGTGATTCGCATTTAGCTTTACATTAAGAAAATCATCCCTATAATCCCCCCTCAATCGGCGCCAGTGGTGAGCAACCAACCACTGCCGACCAACAAGAGCAGAAGTACAGAAATTACCTCAAGGACAACACCATGAAACTTCGCCCAATTGCAGCGGCCATACTGGGCCTGGCTTCCGTCGCTAACCTGCATGCCGAAACTTCAGGTTCAGCGGCCAACAGCGACCTGGAACTGATTGTGGTCAGCGGCCGCGCGGAAAAGCCGCTGAAAGATGTCACAGGAAGTGTTTCTGTTGTCACCAATGAGGACATCGAACAGCTTCAGCTGAACGATATGAATCAGCTGTTCCAATACGAGCCCGGAGTTGAAGTAACAGGCGCCGCCGGCAGTGCACAAAATATCCTGGTACGCGGCATGGGTGGCGACCGGGTACTGATTATCAAAGACGGTATGCGGGTTAACGAAGGCTATGGAGCCAATGGTAAAAATGACATCGTGGGCCGCGGCTTTATTGAAATAGATACCCTGAAACAGGTAGAGGTGGCCAAGGGCGCTGCGTCTTCTTTATACGGTTCTGACGCGCTTGCCGGCATCGTGGTATTCACCACCAAAGATGCCAGCGACTACTTAGAGGACGGAGAGCAATTCGGCGGTGCGATCAAAACCGGATACACTGGTATTACCACTCAATCACACATCTCCCCTACCCTGGCTCTGCGCACCGGCAACTTTGAACAACTACTGCATACCACCTTCCGCGATGGAGAGGAGCAACAAAATTTCGACGAAAGCCAGGCCCCCTTCGAAATTGAGTCAAAGAGCCTGCTTTACAAGGCCAAGTACAACCTTGGTGGTGAGGACTTTATCAGTTTCAGCATTGATCACTGGAATCAGGAAAGCACCGGCGACAGCGCCGACGGCCTGCTTCACTACTTCCGCGGGCTGGCCGATTACGGCTACAGCGTCGTCAAGGAAAAATCAATCTCCGATAAAGAGGTCCGCGCTTACCAACTGCGTTACCACAGCGAGACTCCCAGTGCAGTCTATGACCAGCTGAATATTAGCCTGTATAAAAACGAATCCGAACAGCAAGATGAACAGTATGGCCAGCTGGACATCAATGCCCCTATGTTTGGAGTTTTTGAAATCCGTGATATGTGGGAAACTGGTCTTTATAGCCAAGATACTATTGGCTTCCTCTCCAATGCAAGCAAGACTCTGAGCGAGACCCACACGCTGGGATACGGCCTAGACCTGGAAAAAACCGAAAGCCGCCGTACCCTACTCCAGTACCGCGAAGTGGCTGGTACTTCCACAATGAATATCCCAACAGAAAAGTTCCCAGAAAATGCAGTCTCCCGTGCGGGATTATTCCTGAACGATGAAATGACTTTTGCCAATGGACAGCTGATTGTAACCCCAGGGGTACGCTACGATTGGTACGAAATGGACCCCGATGGTGCAGAAAAAACTGACGGTACTCCTTTTGCCACGATTGAGGAGAGCAACCTCTCCTTCAATCTGGGAGCCCTCTACAAAATCAACTCTCGCTTGTCTGCCTTCATCCAATACGGCCAGGGTTTCAAAGTACCAGCCTACGATCTGGCATATATCGAGCACTATAAACAGCCAACTTCTACTTATGCTTACGAGGTATTACCGGCTGATGATCTGTCTCCAGAAACCAGCGACTCTTTCGAACTAGGCTTGCGTGGACACCTGGGCCCCATTGCCTTCAGCGCTGCCGCCTTCACTACCGAGTATGATGACTTCCTCCAAACTGAACTCATAGACAGCGAAACTTTCTTCAACAACGATGGCAGTTTCTCGCACGTGTTTGAGCAATACCAATACCAAAACATAGACTCAGTGACGATCAAAGGAGTGGAGCTGAGCGCAAATTGGTACCTATCTCCAGCGTTCGAGCTATTTGCTAATGCCAGCTATCAACGCGGTGAAAACGATACCACCGGCGAATACCTCACCAGTATCAGCCCGCTTTCCGGTGTCGTTGGTGCCAGCTACACAGGCGCACAACTTTCCAGCCAAGTACTAGTGCGCTGGGCAGACCGCATGGAACATGTCAATGAAGGCGAAACAGGGACTCCAGGCTATGGCTCTGTAGATTGGACACTGGGCTACCAGCTGATGGAGCAGATGTCTCTCAACCTGGCCGTCAACAACCTGCTCGACAAGGAGTATGTGCCCTACCTAAATGTTGCTGGCTGGGATGAAGACAGTGATATCTACGTAAACTCTGCTCCGGGCCGTACTTTCTCTGCATCCATTAAGTACGATTTCTAAGTTATTAATCCGGCTAATTTGTGGATAGCCGGATTGATACGACGCAAGGAAGCGTCGTCGCTGGTCACGGCCAGCAAAGCCCCTGAAATACAAATCACTTTGCGCTTTTGCGCAATTTCAGAGGCTGAATCAGGTAGGTCACGGACGACCTTTTTTTGACTAGCGGAGAACGCACCCTCCTTTTCTCATACTCTCCTATAAGTCCCTTGCGGCCGCCCCCATGCGGCCTTTTTTTATTCTGCTGCATCAATAGAATATTTATCTGCGGAAAAAATTAACTAAGAGGCTTAATATCAGGCTGACAATAATCATCGAGACAATTGGAAAATAAAAACGAGTGCGGCTAGATTCAATACGAATATCCCCCGGCAACCGGCCAAACCAGTTAAATAGCCAGGGGGCAAAATGCAGCGCTATACCAACGACTATCAGGACCAATCCAGTAATTATCAACCAGCGTGACATATCTCTCCTCTCATTTTGCTCTATTCAATTGACAAGAAGAATTTATTTACCCCACTAACCCCCTTGAGCACGCAGGATTAGGCAGCTACCATAAGTGACCAACTGACTCTTAGTGAGGCAATGAACGAGAAAGAATTCCTTTCCGCCTACGACAAGGGCAACTTTGAAGCCCCTCTAGTTACCGTAGATGCCGTCTTGTTTACTTATCAAGATAGTCAACTCAAAGTTTTGCTGGTAGAGCGCTCCAATCATCCCGAACAGGGAAAATGGGCGCTGCCGGGCGGTTTCATTTCCGAGAGCGAAGATAAGACCCTAGAGGATACGGTCACCCGAAAGCTCAAGGAGTAAACCGGAGTTGTTCCCCCTTTTGTTGAGCAGCTAGCTACCTTTGGTGGCGGCTCCAGAGATCAGCGGGGCTGGTCTGTAACCATTTGTTACACGGCTCTGATCGCTCATCAGGCCTGTGAAAGCGAATTAGAAACCATCTCCGATGTCGCCTGGCTGCCTATCGAAAAAGTTAAGAAAATGAACTTGGCCTTTGATCATCTCAAAATTATTAATAAGGCACATGAGCGTCTATTCAAAAGGCTCTTTACAGTATTATCCCAGCCTACGCACTGCCAAAGAAATTCACTCTACCCGAGCTTCAACAGGTGCACGAAGTCATTATCGGCAAGCCACTGCAGAAAAAGTCCTTTCGCAGAAGGGTTGAGCAGGCAGATCTTCTGATAGATACCGGTGAAAAACGTACTGAGCGAGGTCGCCCGGCCGCGTTGTACAGTTTGCGGCCAGGTTCAGGGAAACATACTTTCGTGCGGAATCTGGAGCAATAGCCCTGCCCCATTGTCCCTAACTTTATTTAGCAATCACTCTCAAGCAGGTATAAGAAGGATTTTATAGGTGAATATTGAAACGCTAGACAAGGTAAAAGGCTGTTTAGTCGGACTCGCATGCGGTGATGCTGTGGGCACCACGTTGGAGTTTAAGTACAAAGGGGAATTCACTCCTTTATCAGACATGGAAGGTGGAGGCCCATTTGGATTAAAAAAGGGGCAATGGACCGATGATACCTCCATGGCGCTCTGCCTGGCCCACAGTTTACTCCAGAAAAAAGGCTTCAGTGCGACTGATCAGATGAATCGTTACTGTAACTGGTACCAATATGGGTATATGAGCTCTACGGGTGAGTGCTTCGATATTGGTTCAACAGTTTTATCCGCATTAAATCGATATCTGCAAACAGGTGATCCTTTTAGTGGTTCAACATCTACTCGCTCGTCAGGTAATGGTTCACTCATGCGCTTAGCGCCAATTCCCATATTTTTTTCTTCAACAACTTCGGATGCCATTTATTTCGCAGGGGAAAGCTCCAGAACCACTCATGGCTCGGACGAATGCATCGAAAGCTGCCGACTCCTCTGTAATCTTATACTTTCCATATTTATTGGCATCAATAAAAATGAGCTTCTCGCCTCTATCGAACAAACTCCAACTAATGAAAAAGTAAAAACCATTGCCAGTGGGCAATTTCTAGACCAGCACTATGAAGAGTTAACCGGAAGTGGTTACGTTATCGAGTCCCTAAAATCGGCGCTTTGGTGTTTTTTCAATACCAATAGTTTTCGGGAAGCCATTCTTTTGGCAGCCAATATTGGCAACGATGCTGATACAACAGCAGCCATTTGCGGACAAATAGCCGGAGCTTACTACGGAGTTTCTGGAATACCTGAGGAATGGGCCCAGCAAATCTCTTTATCGGAAGAAATTCACACCTTGGCAGAAGATCTCTATAAGGTTGGGCTATCAGTCGCCAATGAATGGTAAAGCCGGTATAAACCGGCTCTTGAACGCGATGTAATAAGAAGAGCTCAGATAGCTGTTGCCAGCATCCCCTCCTGTGTGGGCATTTCTGCCAGTAAGCGGACGGCCTCAAAATCCTGATCGACCAACAGCTGTCCATCGTGAGCGCTTCCATAAAACTATATTACAAGAGTTCTACCAACCATCGTTGCGACGAAAGATCTATGGATCAATAGAAGACCTACAAAAGGATCTGGACGAATGGCTCGTATATTACAATAATGATCGAACTCATCAGGGTAAAAAGTGTTGTGGTCACACACCGATAGCAACCCTTGAAGAGGGTAAAAGTATCTGGAAGGAGGAGCTCGTAAACTGAATTTGACCTGACAGAGCACCTTCTGAAAAATCGGTGACTGTCAGATCAAGTCTGAACTACAACAGATTAATAATTTGATATGTTTATTTATCTGTTAATTTTGAGCGTTACCGTTACCGTTACCGTTACCGTTACCGCCACGAGGAGGTTCTGAAATTTCAAGTACCGTCCAATTTTTTGCTAGGAGTTGACCTTGTAAAGTTTCATTCTCATTTCTGACGTAGGCATCGGGCCCAAACCTTAGATGGTCGGGTCCAACTGGATAAGCTATGAGTGCCCCCGTGTTAGCATAGGTGCTTAAAGAAGTGGCCATTTGGGTGTTTATCTTTGGCGCATTTCCATTTTGTCCATATCTAGGATCATAACGCCTTCCTTGTTCTGCAGAAAAACGGTAGGGCTGAGCATCAGTATTTAGACGATAGCCTTGATCAGCAAGCTCAGCGCTAATTGCACCTCTCAAAGAGGGGTCGTATGTAAGTAGGTTTTGATCACCAATTAATGATAATTGTTTCTGAGCCCCAGCATTGGAATAGAGTCTATCATTAACTTCAATAGGTTCTTCAACTGCTACCATCATGTCGGGAACATTTAAAATTGCAGTTGCAGTATTTTTTGCAGCTGCTCTTATATCCTGAGATTGTGCGCCATGCCTTTCTCCCATTATAAGAAGTGCACACATGTCTCCTTCATGATACATAAGTATTGGAGGTGGCATTTGAAAGTCGGCTCCAGTGTCCTCTATTTGTGCGAACGAATCGCTCATTGTGGCGACCACATAAATATTGTACTGATCTATTGCACTCCAAATTGCGCGAGCATGGGGTAATTGGCTAAGTTGTGTTACTGGCATCATTAATTCCTATCTTAAAAAATTACAGAGGGTTCAATAAGCTACATTGACATAGCTAGCAGAAGTCTAGGGCTAACTAGAAAGGTTTTTTGTCTTTATGTTTCTCCTTTTTGTATACTCTTGGCATTTACTTTGTATCTTAATCCTTAGCCTGATTACATATACATTTATTTCATGGTGAATAGATCAAGCATTGGAGAAGCCGCTAACGAGCGGTGTAGAAAAAAAGATTAACCAAGCCCTCTATCCAATCAATCGTCGCCCATCTAAATTTCTGAAGATTTTTTCTAGAGAACTAGAATTATCTCAATATATAAAAATTTGGTTTCTTATAAGCGACCTTAAATCACAGCCAAATGGCCGAAATGAAATGGCTGGAAGCGGCCGATAAAAACCGCAAAATCATAATCTGGCTGCATTGCAGCAAGCTCCTTGCTGTGTTTTCTCTCCCCGGTCTCTCCAGGAAACCCCACGAGTTATTGCCCTTTAGTCACTAAAAATCAGCTGGAGCGCTATGTTAACGTTTATCACTCTTTTGATGGACCATCTCAAGAGCATACTGATAAGCTTCTCTGACATCGTCTTTTAGTGAGTTGACACCTATACCACTTAATACTTCCTTATAGCTGGTATTGGATGGATTCTGAAGCCACTTCATCATCACACTATTTTTTAACATGATATTACTAAGCCTTTCATCCCTTAACGAGTCAGATTTTCCTTGTAAAATGTGAATTCCTTGTAGCTCTACCGCGTTTCTCACAATTTGCTTGGAAATATTACTCACATCCGGCTGAAAAGTATTTTTAGTCTGATTGCTCATTATCTTCTCCTTGCCCCTTTATTTGGTCATCCATCTCAAAGCCTGTAGTTGATATATCCGAAAAGGATTTTGTCAATGCATCGTTAACTTCTCGGCAGATAGCCATGATTGACTGCTGTAGTTCTTCACCCAAGTCAACATCAGTGCCTTGACTGCTAATCAGTTTATCCAGCTGCTCTTCAAAATCCGGGGGGAGGTAACTTTCTCTTGTAGGTTTTGTATTAGGCATAAGTTGAAATCCTTAACGCATGAACATCGAAAGCAACAGCATCAAGAAACTCTGAATCACAGCCACGATCAACTGTATATGTGCAACGATGATTATCAGCAGGAAGATGAGGTTGAATGGTTGGGTCAACCATTTCTGAAAAGCTTTCCCGGCAACTGTAGAGGTTTGCAAGGCTGTATCCCTTACATGATCGGCTGCACTTTGAACCAAAAAAGAGGAAGACATACGCTTCCCTTCTTTTGCCGCCCCCCCCTCGTCTTTCATAAAATTACAAATCAACTATTTTATTTAGCTGCTTAGTCATCAACAACATACGCTGGTTGCGCGCATTAACTTGATCTTGCAGCGTAGTTTCCACAGCGCTATTGATGGAACGCTGCAAGTAAGCACTAGACATCACATCAATCAGCCTCCCCTTCCCTGCGGAGAGCTCCCTAAGCGTTGGTGTATCATCATCCTTTGCCATCTGTTCATCCTTTCAGACAGTAAATTAGAAGGTATCTTTAAATGTGCGCGCCCCAACTGCCGACATTTGCAGGATTGAATTTGCTGTTGCTTGCATTTGAGTTGCGCCGGTATGGGTAAATTCACGTACTTGTAGTTTAGATAGTGCAGACAAATCGCGCAGACCATCTAGATGAAGGCTAAGTGCTGAAGAAGTTGCCATCTGATCAACCACTTTAGTCGCCAGGCGATCTCGGAAAGTATCTCTCATAACTTGCTCCTTTTATTAAGGGGTAGCGATAAACCGCTACCCCTTGAAGGTCAAAAACCTTACTTACCACCATCCATGATGTAATTTACGGCCTTTGCACCTGCCGCCGCCATTTGCGTCATAGCATTGGAGGTTGCTTGCATTTGTGTTGCACCTGTGTGAGTAAACTCACGAACCTGTAGCTTGGAGAGCGCAGACAGGTCACGTAGACCATCCAGATTCAGGCTTTGTGCTGAAGAACTGGTTGTCTGGTCAGACACTTTAGGGTCAACACGATCGCGATAAGGGGAAGGTTGAATACCGTCTACAGTATTGGTTTCATCAGACATAATTTTTTCCTTTCAATCAGTTAATTAATCAACCCAGTTATTGGGCTATATCACTGTACGGAAAATCCCAATCACTGATAATCGGGAAACTTTTCTCCATCAGCGATTAGATAGCTGTGCAGTATCTTTCTGCCCCTCCCCTTTACTACCATTACCCAAAATAGCATTTACCGCAGTGGCGCCAGCCGCAGCCATTTGTGTCATGGCATTGGATGTGGCCTGCATCTGGGTAGAACTGGTATGAGTAAATTCACGTACCTGTAATTTGGAAAGTGCAGACAGATCACGCAATCCATCTAGATTTAGGCTTTTCGCAGCACTTGAAGTGGTTTCATCAGATACTTTGGGGTCGAGCCGATCCCGGTAAGGCGAGGGATCAATTCCTTCCAAGTTGCTATCAGTTTCATCAGACATGTTTTTTCCTTCTCTTAGAGGGTTGCTAGGTATGTAGCCCGATCACTCTAAACCGCGATTTATAACCAGTTAATCGGGAATTGCTTCCTCCTTTTGGCTTAGCGAGACATCGATAGGCTCCAAGATTTAAACCAAGTCAAGGAGCTATCATGAAGTCATTCAATAAAAGTTGGATTTTCCTTCTCTCAGCAATGATCCTCTCAGGAGTCATTATCTATGCCTGCAAGATCCCGAAGAATCGACTCAACAGTATCCTGGCAATAGATACGTTAACTGTAGCTACACGAATGGATGGGGTGGGCTGTTATTATCATCGTGGTCAACCTGCCGGGCTGGAATGCGATTTACTACAAGCTTATGCAGAGCACCTGGGCGTAAATATTGAATTCAAAAAAGCGTCATCGATTAACAAAATTATAACTTTAGTGAAAGAAGGAAACGTAGATATAGCAGCTGCAGATCTTACACACACCCGCAAACGGGAAAAACAAATAACGTTTAGTCACACATTATTTGAAACACGGGAGGTACTCGTACAGCGCAAAAAAAAAGCCTTAGCAGTATTCAAGGATCTAAAAGGAAAAACACTCACTATTCATCAAGATAGCGCCTATCTTGATGAGATAGAGGAGAAAGCCCTATCTCAAGAAATTCCCCTGACCTATCCCGGAAGCGGAAAAAACATGACAGCAATCAGAATTGGTTTTGCGGATAAAGCAGTATCAATTCTTGAGCTCATTGATGCCGTTAGCATGGGGGAAATAGATTTCACTATCGCCGATGAACACATCGTGAATGGAAGTAATGGTTACAGAAATAACTTAGATACCTCGCTGGTATTTGGGGAAAATCGAAAGGTTGCTTTTGCTTTAACTAAGGATAATGATACCTCTCTCCTCGACGACCTCAACAGTTGGCTGAAAAGTGCAGAGGCCCAGACAATACTCCAGAAATTTCTGAGCCAACCGAACAAGCTAAGAATAGGCTACCAACAAGAATATATCCTATCCAACAGCACGCTAAGCCCCTGGGACAAGCTCTTTAAACGCTATGCAATTGAACCTTTCGATTGGGTATGGCTTGCCGCACAAGCATCTATAGAATCCAACTTTAGGCCCAATGCCATATCCCGCGCCGGGGCACAGGGGCTAATGCAGTTAATGCCTGAAACTGCCAATGAAATGGGAGTAAAGGATAACTTTAACCCGGCACAAAATATCCAAGGTGGCTCCAAGTACAATCTGAACCAATATCAACGTTGGATGAATTTACCGAAACGGGATGCCATGGCCTTTACTTTTGCTTCCTATAACGCAGGTGCAGGACACGTCTTAGATGCCCGCCGACTAGCACTGCAGGATGGAATGAACCCTAACCAATGGTTCTCAACCACCAAAAGCAAAGGAGTTGAAGATTACATCGTACTCTTGCAAAAAGCAGAGTTCTACAATAGTCCAATGGTAAAATATGGCTATTGCCGCGGCACAGAAACCCGCCATTATGTTCGCAAAATATTTCAGAGAGAAGCCGTTTATCGATCCCAACTTGAGAGCCTTAAGAAAAACAGTGAAGCAATTCCCGATGATAATACATCACCTCGGAACCACACCATATAAGCTCTGACAATCAGATGAGGAAATGCTCATGAGGGATCAAGACTATCTGGATTTTTATTTCAACTTTGATGGTAACGTAACGCGGCGACAGTTCTGGCTGCTTTTTATAATACCGGTGCTCTGCATTCAGTTTATTACTGGGCTAATATTGGAATATGGCAATTTTAATTTCAGCGATGGAATTTGGAAAACTGCAGAAATATTTATGGCGGTAGTCAGTGTCCCGGTTCAACTAAGCATAATCTGGGTTTCGCTAACAGTATGCAGCAAACGCCTTCGCAGTTCTGGGCTACCCCGTCGTATGTTGATCGTTGCCATACCAGGCATTGGAGCAATATGGGTTTGCGCAGAGTTATTTTTTGCCCCCAATGCAGCCAGGAATTTAAACAGCGAAAAGTTGCTAGAACCTGAAGACACCTTGTACAACAGACCTGACACTCAGTAGGAAAATAGCGCCTGGCCATCCGCTGGGCGCACTTACATCAAACATTACCATACATTGCGACCTATCATATCCAGACAACCACCCTCCTAATTACAAAATAATTTCAGCCAGTTTAAAAAAATTTATTAAAAACACTGACTCCTCTAAGAAAAAAACTACAAAATTCTTAGAGCAACAACACCCCACAAGCATTATTACAGTCCTACATGGAGCCAATTTTTAAGATTTAAACTCTACACATCAATGTAATTCACTTACACAGCAAGTGAATTACATCACAATTCAAAAATAAATTTTTAAACTCTTACTTTCTATTTACCTCTTTTAATCAAATAAAGACAAATAGAGCATCCTCATAAGCTGTAAAGTAAAGCCTGTCTCGCAAAGAAGATAGGGAGCAAAGAAGCCTCAAACACCTATATAGACTTCTCTTCCAATAGAATGATAGAAGGGTATGAGGCATGTGTTTTCAACTCTTGAATGCCACCCCACACCCAATAAACTAACAACTATTCTCTAAAGTGAACATTCTCTCTCATCTTTTAGTATCGCACTACCTATAAATTACGGCTAAAGAGCATAAAGCATCAAAGGATTGACTCCTAGGAGTATGGGCAAACAATACCCCTCTGATAGTTATATCTACATGGTTTTAAGCGGCTACTAACTTTTATCAGCTCCTCTCCCAGACAATTATTTCAAGAGGGCTTGCTTCATAGAACGCCCCTTAAAAGAAGAAAAGTTCAAGTAGAGATCAACCAATGATTAATCCCACCCAACCAAGAAGTATTAAATCATTGACATTTATTGAAAATGTCAACATTCATCATTAACAACGAGCCACCATAGAACGATGAATTAAAGTATTTGGCTATCGGCTAGCAGGTCAATGCCTTTGGGCCCACATATATTTCCTAAATATCTACAAAGATCAAAAAATCAAAATTCAACCCCGGATACTGCAAACTCCGGTGTTACTTTTTCCCACAACTTGTAAATACTACCTTTCCTTTCATCATAAAATCTTTTTTCACTTTCATCCATCCCTAAAAAAATCAAAAGAGCACAAAGCCACACCATAACGCATTGGGAACCATTTCACTCTACGCCAGGGTATATCGTTAATCGTACTCTCGTTGCATGTTATATCTGACAAGGATGACAAAATGCAGCAAGGGAACCAAAACCGCTTTTATAGTGTGGAGATTGATCACAAGAAGCTACCAGATCTGATGCAAGAGCTTATCGAGCTAATTGGCTATAGCGATATGCTTATACTGATAGCTTCTTTTGGAGGGCAGGATGTTTATATCCCTAAATATCCAGAGAGAAGCAAGCTGATAGATATACTACCCATCCAATCCTTGCAAACCCTTAGTGACATCTATGGCGGTACCTATCTCACCTTACCCACATCACGACAAATCGACATTCAGGCACGTAATCGTGAGATTTTACAAGCTTTGCACTTTGGTGAATCTCGATCAGCAGTTGCCAAAAGGTTCGGGCTTGGGGTAAGGCAAGTGGCGAATATAAAAGCAACTGCTAAACACAACAATCGCCACTAAGACAAAAGTATTAAAATAGTTTTGTTTGAAATAAAAACATAAAGAGCTGCTTAACACGTTATTTCTATCTCAACAAATAACAACCCTAACTAGTAGATATGGCTTATTATCCTGCGAAAAACTAAATTATTAGTCGCCTGAGTAACAGCTATTCACCAATGAAAGGATTTAACTTCTTTGTTTAGCCTCAATGAGGCTGGGGTAGAATCCGCTGAAACATCAGATTTCCTTGAGAAGAACTCTTTAAGAGTTGCTATAGCCTGCTTGACTATTAAGGCCTGTCAATGTAGATCTTAAACCCCAGAAAATGAAGGCCATAGCATTAACATAGGTATTACATACCACGCTCAATTAAAATACCGCTTAACCATAAAGCCTATAAATTCCAATTACATATCCTGAACAACTCCCCCCCTTAGCTATTTTTTTCACCAAAAGAGCTGCTATTCCCCCCCCGTTATCTGCTATTCATTGACACCCGTCTACTCCCACAAGTCAAAAGTATTTTGGCGCCACATCAACTAATTTCACTACCATTATCACAATCTCGATATAAGTAGAAAGCGGAAAACCTAAAAAATTTTGAGTAAACTATTCTCCTACTACTTTTAGCTGATAGGCTGAAATGGTTGATTATTTCACTATTGAATTTTTACAAAATAAAAAATAGTTCAGTATAGACTAGGTACCACTAAGGAAGAGACTCTTCATGCAATGCGTAGTGCTCATTGCACTGGGCAAATCGATATTGTTGTCAATAGCCCTATTGTTATACTGTTCGGCACACCCACCTACCCCAGGGATCGCCTAAAGTGAGAAGGATTTCTTTTTATACAACATTATTAGCGTTCACTTGCACAATCATCTCTGGTGTAAGCTCTGCTGATACTTTTCTTTCCCGGGGCGCGATCCCCGTGATAGACAAAATTAAGATTAGTAAGGTGACAGGCCCTATTCCATATCCATGGGGTATAGCCTTGCTCCCTGATGGCGCTCTAATCATCACTCAGCGAGATGGTAAGTTACGCACCATAAGCAACAATACCCTTTCCGAAGCTATTGATTTTCCAGCGCAGGTTTTCTTTGAGGGGCAAGGAGGGCTTCTGGATGTAATTGCCAGCCCAAACTTTGACAAAGACCAGCTACTTTATTTCAGTTACGCTAGTGGCAATACTGAAAGTAACCGCCTAACTATTGGTAGGGGAAGGTGGCAAGGTGGCCAGCTGGTGGACTTTCAAGAGATATTCAAGGCAGCTCAGGGTAAAAAGAATAGCGCACATTTTGGTTCGAGATTTGCCTTTCTCCCTGACGGTACCCTGCTGGCCAGTATTGGGGACGGCGGCAACCCCCCACAGGATTTTCTCGACATCTTTGCCCGTGAGCAGGGACAAAATCTACAAACACACTTTGGTTCAATAATCCGTATTAGCCCTGATGGTTCAGTACCTGATGACAACCCCTTTGTAAATACCAAAGGCGCCCTCCCAGAGATTTGGAGTTTTGGTCACCGCAACCCTCAGGGGCTTGCTATCGACCCTGAAAGCCAGGTTATCTGGTCCTCAGAGCACGGTCCTGCAGCTGGAGACGAATTAAACCAAGTCCAAAAGGGCGCTAACTACGGTTGGCCCAGGGTGACCTTTGGTAGGGATTATCGGGATGGATCCAATATCTCTTTCAAAATTGCCAGCCCGGAATTTACCTCTCCGTTCCTTGCCTGGATTGATACCCATGCCCCCGGCGGCCTCACCATTTATACCGGCACAGCATTTCCACAGTGGCGTGGTCACCTCCTTTCCGCTGGTTTGGTCACCCAAGACCTGAGGGTAATCAATCCGCAAGGGGATCCGCTGAATATTGAGAGAAGAATTGTCATCGGTGAGCGGGTTCGAGACGCTGAAATCGGAGCAGACGGCAATCTCTACATCATCACCGATGGACCCCAGGGCCATTTACTTCGTATAGAACCCGATCAGTAAGAAGCCCCCTACTCCCACACTCATTAACCCAGTAGCC
The DNA here is from genome assembly GCF_052467705.1 of Microbulbifer mixtoriginis (SeqCode). Classification (NCBI taxonomy): domain Bacteria; kingdom Pseudomonadati; phylum Pseudomonadota; class Gammaproteobacteria; order Cellvibrionales; family Microbulbiferaceae; genus Microbulbifer; species Microbulbifer mixtoriginis (SeqCode). Next base: position 2,115,558 of record NZ_CP174322.1, on the reverse strand, counting down.
ATTTAATCTACTTTTCAGGGGGCATGAAGCCACCATAGAATGGCCAATAACGAAAACAACAAGGCATTCCAATATGCGTCTAGCCCAAACTTTGGCGGCGACACTACTTGCCGCCACTTCTATCAGCTCCCAGGCAGTGACACTCATCCATAACTTTTCAGGATACCAAACCACGGATAAAGCGTTAATTCAGTTCAATGCCATGGCCTTCGACCAGGGCAAGGTGCTGGAGACTGGTAATTTTACTGAGCTGGATGAAAAGTATTCAGATGCTGAACGGATAGATGCCAAGGGCAAGACCTTATTGCCCGGCCTGATTGATGCTCACGGACATATGCTGGGCCTTGGGCAACTTAATGAGTTACTGGATCTGCGCGACCACTCTCTGGAGGATTCCCTTGCGGCGATAAAACACCAAGCCGAGAGACTGGAACCAGGCCAGTGGCTGCTTGGCCGCGGTTGGAACCAAGTCACCTGGCCCGGTAAACAATTCCCCAGTCGAGAGCAACTGGACGCTCTGGAGATTGATCATCCCATCTGGTTGCGTCGGGTAGATGGCCACGCAGGCTGGGCAAACTCCAAAGCCCTGCATCTTGCCGGTATCGATAAGAGCACGCAGGCCCCTGAGGGCGGAGAGATTCTGCGGGATAGCGAAGGGGAACCCACTGGGATCTTAATTGACAACGCCATGAGCCTGCTACAACAGGCAGTACCTTCCCCCACCCTAGCCCAGGAAAAAAAGTCCCTGCAAAACGCCTTTACTACGGCGCTTTCTCTGGGATTGACCAGTGTGCACGATGCGGGTATCAACGAACAAACCCTCACTGCCTACCGAGAATTGGCCAAGGAAAACGCCATTCCTATGCGGGTTTATCCAATGTTATCGGTGGACAGCCACAACTATGTTAAGTTACTGAAGGCTGGCCATATCGGCAGCCCAGAAACGCGACTTTATATGCGCAGCATTAAATTATCTGCCGATGGTGCCTTGGGCAGCCGTGGCGCAGCGCTTCTGGAACCCTATCACGACCGCCCACAGGAGAAGGGGTTGCTGCTCTACCCAGAGAGCAAAATGTTATCGCTACTGAAACTGGCCACGGATAACAACTTCCAGGTGAACGTACATGCGATTGGCGATAGAGCCAATCATATCGTACTCAACCATCTTGAGGCCCTGGATAAAAAGAAAAGCCAGCAAGAGTATCGCCACCGCGTAGAGCACGCACAGGTTATAGAGGTGAAGGATATTCCCCGCTTCGCACAGCTCAACCTGATTGCCTCCATGCAGCCCACCCACGCCACTAGCGACAAAAATATGGCGGGTGACCGCCTTGGTGATAAACGCCTGATCGGCGCCTACGCCTGGCAAACACTTCTCAACCAGGGCACACCAATAGCCGCTGGCTCCGACTTCCCGGTTGAACCCGCTAACCCTTTGTTTGGCCTTCATGCCGCAACCACCCGCCGCGACCGCCAGGGTAACCCTAGCAAAGGCTGGCGCACCAAAGAAGCAATGACGCTGGAGCAAGCCCTACGCGCATTTACCCTGGATGCAGCCTATGCCGGCCACCAAGAGAAAATGATTGGCAGCCTTGAAGCAGGGAAATTTGCAGACTTTATTTTATTGGATAAAAATATCTTTAAGATTGACCCTCAGGAAATCTGGAAAGTAAAAGTAATGGAGACCTGGGTTGAGGGGAAAAGGGTATACCAGAATACGTTTTTATAGGTTTGTCTACACTTCTCCTGCCCTGAGTGGTCAACGAATATCCACTGCAGGATTCGGATCCATAAATTTAAAGGCGCGACTCTACAGATATCGTATTAAAGGGCAGATCTTAGTTCATAGTAAATAGTTACAAGGACTTGCTAGCTCCCTATTTACTTTTTCACAAACAGATCGCTCAGACTAGTCTGAGCGATCTAAGTTGTGCATCGATAAGCTGCAGATTTATCAGTTTTTATCTAAAGCAAGGAAAATATGTTTCAACCTTATAGAAGATATTCTTGCACTAAGATTTATTCGATTAAATTGAAGCAACAAGGACCCTCAATCTTATCATTGCAATTAAGAGCGACTCGTTGCCGATCATTTGGAACAGTTAGATGACCCATCAACTAATATTTTTTTAACTACGCCGCTAGAATCCTCAAATACAAGCTTACAGTTTTCGTCTATACGAAGCGCGGTAACACCTTTACCATGTGTCCCCGACCCCCAAACGGGATGATGGAATCCACCCTCTAATGAACCATAAATTACAAGGTGTCCGTCCCCCTGGAAAACCACCCTTGGAGAGTCATTAGTAGGCCTCCAATTGGGAGAAGTCCATACTCTTTTTTCACACACATAGTAATTCAATTCCCCACCACTAAATTCAAGGCGAGCCTTATTAGTGGCTAGCAGAGTTTCACCATTGTAAAAATTTGTATGATCTGCTGGCAGGCTATCTGATACTGGCAATTCAGATTGGCCGCAAAAAGCCTGTGTGGTAGTAGTGGTAGTTTGATTGTCCCCCACAGTCAATGCTAACCACACTTTTACCGGCGGACGGTAGGGATCGCTAGGCCCCCTCTCAGAAATGGCAAAACTCTTGATTGCATTATCAAAACCATTCGAAATGGTATTATATGTTCCTCCGTAGAAAAATTGTGGAATCCCACCTTGATCTTCTTCAGTCCATGCTGTTATGTAACAGCAACTCGGAACCACCAGAGAGCTTATTCGGTCATGCCAGTCTTCACTCAAATTTATGGTTCCTCCAAAACTACCCTCAACATTGATGACCTTTGACTCGCCAGTCTTATGCTGGTTGTCATAAACAATCAGAGAAGTACTATCGGGAAACAATTCCGTAATTGCATTTATTAATTGCTGATTTTCATAGGCGTTTCTCGGATACGCAAAGTGATATCCCTCATTAAATTCATTCTGACAGGTCGTCTCGCCTGTATTAAATGTGTTCTCCCCAGCTGTAATCCTCCAGGTATTCCCATCTGTACAAGCAAATCGCGCCTTTTCAGATGTATTACCACTGACATTCCAGCCAGAATTGAGGTAAACACCATCAGAAGCAATAGCCCTCAAGTAACTATCACCAGTTGCATTTCCTCTCATTAGCGGATCCCAACTCCAAACCATTGCGGCAAGGTCATTGTACTCTCCACCAATATGGTCAAGATTAACTAGATTAGCTTGGTTACTTCTGTGAATATTTTGGATTTTATCGAAGTCAAAATCCTTAAAACTCTCCCATGGGTTCTGGGGAGGAATAAAATCATTAGCAATTGATTCTGCACTCCTACCAATATGCCCCAAGCCAGTAAACAGCATGTTATTTAATGTACCGTTAACACTAACATCACGATCTTTATAAATAACCACGCGTTTGCCTTGAGCCAAAACATTTTGCGGAGTTAAATTCTTCGGAATACTACCAATGCCATTGCTTTTATAGACATAATCTCCAATCGTATTGTTAATTGTATCCAACAGCTCAGCACTTGCGTTATCACTATAACCTACATTATTATTTCTATCTTCCAAGTAGATAATAACAACTTGATTCTTAAAAGACGGGTTATCAAGAAAATTTTTTACTTCTAAAAGGCCATCGCTCAAACTCTGATCAACAGTCCCACAAACTGCATGGCATAGTCGAATTCCACTCCTTTCGTAACTCAAATCAAGTTCAATGAATTGAGCCCCCATTCGCAACTGATCATATATACTGATACCCTGGTTAGGCCATGGGTAATTATGAGAGTAAGTATTGTAAGTATTGTGCGACCCCCAAAAACTTTGCTGCGAAAATGGAGTCTTTAAATTGAAATCTCTTTGTAATCTCAATTTTTTATAGGTATCTGATACTATAAAAGTATCCACATCAATAGGATCATAGAATTCAGCATTTGCAGCCAGAGAAAGAGCTAGCAAGGGAAAGTAAATTATTTTTTTCATTTTATTCGGCTTTATATTAATCTAAAAAAAAATTTTATTTCAATCACAAAATATTGTCGCCATTTACAAATACTTTTCAACCATGCCAAATAAGAATATGTAAAATCCTCAAAAAATTCACAACATTAGGGAGCTTATTTACATATTCTCGCCCAGCGTGCTAAAATACGATGCGAATAAATACCTTAGTTAGCCACCTTGGAAACATTAATGATGTGTCACGCCACAACATAACAATAAGCGTCAACATTTAACCGCAAGTGACATGCAAGTAAGAAGTGCGATGTAATTATGATGATATCGGACTTAAAATAATGACACGAAAGACCTGAGCTTATTTCCTTTCATCTAACCATGTTGACCTTCAGTGGATCTGAGCGCTCATACTAGCTTTGTGCTGCACTCAAATGGCAAAACAAACTACTAGCCAAGTCAAAAAATTGCCCCTTAGTAACTTTTCCTATATTTAAGATTCATTTTAGCAATCTATTTTCTAAAAAATATTATTTAAGAACAAAATTCTTAGTATCAACTTTGATGCGCAACACTACATACGCAGTATTAAATTATCTACCGATGGTGCCCTGGGCAGGCGTGGCGAGGCGCTTCTGGAATACTATCACGACTACTGATAGGAGAAAGGGTTGCAGCTCTACCCAGAGAGAAAACTGTTATCGCTACTAAAGCTGGCCATTGATAACAATTTTCAGGCAAACGAACATGAAATTGGCTGTAGAGCCAACCACATCGTACTCAAGGTTCTTGAGACCCTGGATAAAAAGAAAAGTCAGTAAGGATATGGCCAGCGCAGGTGGTTGAGGTGGAGATATTATCCGCTTCCTGCAGCTCACCCTGATTGCCTCCATACAATAGCAACCCGTCTTGACCACCTGAGTACCCCCAGTAGAGGCTGGCGTACCATAGAAGTAATGGCTCTGAGGCTTTTTATATGCATTTCCCCTGAATGCAGCCTATGCCTGCCATCAGGAAGAGATCATAGGCGACCTACCGCCCAGAAAGTTTGCCGATTTTATCTTTCGAGTTATGAATTGTTGAAATTGACTCACAAGAAATCTGGCAGATATAGGTTTTGCAGACTTGGATTGAAGGAGAGAAAGAATCTCAGCAATTATTATAATTAGCTAAGAGTTATATTCCCTGCATAAATCCTCAGATACTTGTCTAAACTCATACTAAAAGTATGTGATCTGGAGCTCCAGCGGCCCCAATTATATCTATAATGTTCCATTAAAAGTGGATCTATAGCTTTTCAGTAACAAACTCTCCGAACAAAGAGTTTTACATCAAAACAAACTTTAAATGGATAAAAAATGAATATAAGGTCAAGAGATCAACTTATCGACTTCGTAGATAACGGAAATACAGTTAAGTATGTCTTTTTTTGGGAGCATCAAGAAATAGATAACCAGATCTCAAAGAGCTGTCTTAGCCAGTGGTATGACACCAAATTCGAGGAAGATGGGTATCATTTTATTACCGCTGAACACTACATGATGTACCACAAGGCCAAACTTTTTAAGGACCACAAGGCCTGTGAAAAGATTCTAACCTCAGATCACCCTGGTAAAGCCAAGGAGTTAGGCCGGCAGGTTGTTGGTTTTAGCCATGACATCTGGATAAAAAAACGATTTGAGATTGTCGTTAATGGAAACCTTGCTAAGTTTTCCCAAAATAATGACCTGAAGAGATTTCTGCTCAATACAAAAGATAGGATCCTGGTGGAGGCTAGCCCCGTTGATAAAATTTGGGGGGTAGGTCAAGCGCAGGATAGCTCGACAATACAAGACCCAAGAACCTGGGCAGGCCTTAACCTTATGGGCTTTGCACTTATGGAAGTGAGAGATCAACTGAGCTTTAACCCCTCCTAGGATGAAGCCCTAAGTAGTTTCAACCAATATCGCCAATAAAGTATGACCCAACCTTCCCCAAGTCGCTTTCACTGAATCAAGCACACACAAAATATTGCAATTGATCAATTTTTTAAAAGCAAAGCAGGCAATGGGTTGATTTAAATTTAAATCAACCCATCACCCAAAATCAATAAATTACCTAGCCGTTAATAATCAACACTTAACCAGAGATTTTCAAAATCAGTGTAGCCATAAACGGTGACATACCAGACGCCTGCTTGAGGCGCACTCACATTTATAGACTCATGACTGGTCCAGTTTTCTGAAGTGAAATCCGCATTGCTCACAGAAGCCTCCTCATTGTACTTTATATACAAATCTGCATCACCAAGAGAAGCGATAAATGAAGGTCCGGTGGCAATAGAGAGCTTGGCTACACCCTCTGGCACTTGAATTTTAAAAGTGAGCGCATCACCCGCTTTGCCACCCAAGTCGGCGATGGTCTCACCAGCTACGAGAAACTCTTCTGGGGTAGACGTTTTGAAGGAGCCCATTAAAGTGACTTGCTCAAAATCCGCATAGCCCAATAGCATAATATGCCACACACCCGCTTTCGGATTAGCAATTGAAGCAGTTTCGTCATTACCACTTATATAGGGACGATAGTCGTAGACAGATTCCGTTGGCTTCTCACCAAAACGCACATAGAGATCTGCATCACCACTGCCGCCATTCATGGCAAACTGTAGATCTTTAGCATTTTGGGGAACGTTCATGGTGAAATACAAGGCCTCCCCCTTGCTGGCAGCCAACCCACCTATTTCCTGAAGGTTGACTAGCTGGTTGCCAGGCTCACCTCCCAAATCCAGAGTCGCGGTTAGATCCACGCCTTCAAATGAACGCTCTACCGGTGTGAGCAATACATGCCAACGGCCTGACTGAGGCGAGATGATCTGTATGTTTTCGATATTACCGGCATTTTCAGACTTGTAGTCAAAATCTGTGGTATCGGGTAGGCGGTTATGAGCCACATATACATTCATCTCACCGCCTATTTCCGACTCTTCTGTTTGAATAGTCAGTTTTTGAGCATTTTCAGGGACATCAATGTGAAATAGCTTGCCATCTTTCCCCCGTAAGTCGACCCTTGGTTTGCCAGAAATAAGTGTTCGCTCCGCCTCTTCATCACAAATAAATGTTTCACCACCCTTAACCGGGCTGTATTGGATATTACCGCCCTCGATCACACCATTGATAAAAGTGAGCATTTCACAGGAATAAACATCCAATAAATTATTGGTGAAATCTACCTCTTTTAGGAAAGGCTTATCCATTACCCACTCAAATTGAACGGAATCCAAATGGTTGCCAGAGAAATTCATAGACTCCAAGCGCTTGGGCAACTCAGGAACCTCGGTTAAATTTTCACTAGCAACAGTAAGATATTTTAGATATCGAAAAAGATGTATACCTTGCAAAGATTGAATTTCACCGTTTCCAGGGGTATGAATTTTCTCAACCTTCGCCGCCTCTAAACTACTTATTTCACCATTATTATCGGCATCAAAGTAAGCAAGCAAATAAGATTTAAATGCCGGATCAGGAATGTTGATATTCACAGTACCATAGTGAGAAGCCGCCCCTACCTGATCACCAGCTCCGAGGTCAACGCGCTGCCCTACAATGCCATCATATTTCTCATAGCCTTTTTTGGGGACAATTGTCGCACCCCCATTAGCACTATATGCGCGGGAGGGGTAGTGCATGACTGACAGGAAGTCGTATTCGCTATAGTTGTGTGATTGGCGAACATCAAAATTGTAGATATACGCTGGCTTTATATTGTCTTCCAGGATCATCACATATTGATCCCGGTCAGAACGCTGCTGCTCATGTCTCATGCCGATAGCATGACCCAGCTCATGAACAATAATATATTTCATACTCCAGTCTTTCATACTGAAAAACTGCCCGCCACCAGACATTCCAACCATAGATCGATTTTCACTGCCATTTCGCACGTAGATATAATTGGTTTGGTCTTTGCGCAATTTAAAATGTAAATCTGCGACCTCTTCCCAGACCTTGGTAGCATCAACGAATCGCTGACGGTTTTCTTCTGTTACGTCTTCATGAAAATCATAATAGACAACACCTTCAGGCCACTTATTTGCTGACAACTCAAAGGCTGACATTATACTGACCTGCCCGGATTCCTGTGGAACCAGCTCCAGCATATCCCCAGTTAACTGATAGAGTTTGCCATCAACCATCACCTTCCTTGAGGAGAATTGCTCTTCCAGTTGTGCAAATTCATTCTCGGTAAAGTTTGGAATACTATTAGCCACTGCCTGGCTTGATGCCAGTGTCAATTGACTTAATAAGGCCAAGCTTGTGGTAACCCCCAGCACTGCACCGGTTAACTTTTTCATTTTCATGTTCCTTCTCTGAAAATTCACGGATTTGTAACCTAATCTGGTGTTTAAGATTTTGAAAGGCGACAAAACCAATTGATATAAGTCAAAATAATAAAATATCAATGGGCATGTCGACGCGGGCAAGAATACAGCCGTTGAAATTTAAGGTCGATAGGATATTTATTGCTAATTTATAAGCACAAGGGCAGAAAAAGAGAAGAACACTTCAACAAGCAACCTAATATTTTTAGTTAAATTTTTTTAACAAATAACAAAACAAAAAAACAACGACCAATCAGAAATGGAACATAAGACCCAGCTATCTGATTCCGCTAAAAATAGAGGGCAGCAGATATAGCTAGGGACTTACTTTTAGAAATGAAGACCTTGCCCAGTATTGAAAATTCGTCCTAGAAATAATTTCTGGGTATCTACTTACCAGCCAATGAGGGGATCACGAGACCAATATTGAATAGGAAATTTTTACAATGCAGATTGCATATGCCGCAAACATATGGTTAATGAATTTTTATTCTCGAGCACTTCTTAACTCAAAGACCACTTAAATAAAAAAAGCCGCATCCAAAGATGCGGCTTTTTCATGAACAATTTATTAAATCAATAAACTAGTTCTTGGAGGCAACCGTACTCTCTTTCTTCTCCGGGATCGGGAAGCCACGATCGCGCATCAACGCTTCGATATTGGCATCACGACCACGGAAAGCACGATAAGCATCAGCGGGGTCTACAGCATTACGCGGTGCAAACAGGTGTTTCACCAACTTGGCTGCTACCTCTTTGTCGTAGAAGCCACCTTTAGACTCGGAGAAGGCCTCAGAGGCGTCGGAAGTCAGCACGTCGGCCCACATGTAACCGTAGTAGCTAGCTGCATAACCTTCACCAGAGAAGATATGGCCAAAGTGCGGGGTGCGGTGACGCATGACCAGCTCTTTCGGCATGCCCAGCTTATCCAGAGTTTCACGCTCAAACTTATCTGGGTCGATACCCTCTGGATCAGCAGTGTGGAACTTCATATCAATCAGCGCAGAGGCCAGGTACTCAGTGGTGGCAAAACCAGAGTTGAACTTGGCGGCTTTCTTAATCTTCTTCACCAGATCCGCAGGAATAGGCTCACCAGTCTTGTAGTGCACCAGATAGTTATCGATAACCGCATCGGTAGACAACCAACGCTCCAGCAGCTGGGATTGGAACTCGGTGTAGTCGCGAACACCGCTGTTCAGGGTCGGGTAAGTCACGTTGGAAGCAAGGAAGTGCAGCGCGTGGCCAAACTCGTGGAAGAAGGTCTCGGCATCGTCCCAGCTCACCAGCACAGGTTCACCCGGCGCGCCCTTGATAAAGTTTGAGTTGTTAGAAGACAAGACGTTCTTCTTGCCATCAAAGGTGGAGTGGTCACGATACATGGTTGCCCAGGCACCGGAACGCTTGCCAGCACGGGCAAATGGGTCCAGGTACCAGAGGCCGATATGGTCGCCACTGGTCTTGTCAGTGACTTCCCAGACTTTAACATCTTCGTGGAATACCGGTACGGAACCTTCTTTCACCGGGGTGAATTTGAAGTTGAACAACTCACCAGCTACGTAGAACATGGCTTCACGCAGGTTATCTAGCTGCAGGTACTGCTTCACTTCATCGGAGTTCAGGTCGTACTTGGCCTTGCGAACCTTCTCGGCGTAGTAACGGTAGTCCCAGGGCTCAATAGTGATATTGGCTTTCTCGGCATCCGCCACCGCCTGCATATCAGCTACTTCTTCTTTTACGCGGGCAACTGCTGCGGGCCATACCGCTTCCATCAGGTCCATGGCCCGCTCAGGATTTTTAGCCATACGGTCTTGCAGGCGCCATTCAGCGTAGTTATCGAAGCCCTGCAGGCCTACGCGCTCATCACGCAGCTTCAGGATTTCAGCGATGATGGCGTTGTTATCGTGCTCATCGCCATTGTCCCCACGGCTGTAGTAGTTGGTCCATACTTGCTTGCGCAGCTCGCGATCATCGGAGTAAGTCAGGAATGGATCCATAGAGGAGCGGGAATTGGTTATTGCGTACTTACCCTTCTCGCCCTTCTCTTCCGCCAGTGCTGCCGCCGCTGCAACGAAGGATTCCGGCAGGCCGCTCAACTGATCTTTGCTCAGGAAGATATCGTAGCCTTCCTCATCTGCCAGTACATTGTTGGAGAACTTGGTATAAAGTTCAGCCAGGCGCTTGTTGATTTCCGCATAGCGCTCCTTGGCCTTACCTTCCAGGGTGGCACCATTGGTAGAGAACTGGGTATAGATCAGCTCAACCACACGCTTCTGTTCAGCATCCAGGTCCATCGCGTTGCGCTGATCGTAGATCGCCTTGATGCGCTTAAACAAGTCTTTGTTCTGATAAATTTTGGACTCGTAATCAGCCCAGATCGGTGCCAGCTCTTGCTGAACTTTGCGGAACTCTGGTGAAGACATATTCGCAGCCCAGATTCCATAGTAAGCCGTTGCGCGGCTTAGCTCGGCGCCACTGCGCTCCATCGGCACAATGGTGTTAGCAAAGGTTGGTTCAGCGGAATCTGAAGCGATCGCACCTAGCTCGGTAAGGCTTATCTCAATACCTTTTTCAATTGCGGGCTTGAGATCTTCCAGCTTCATCTTGTCAAACGCAGGTACACCACCAAAGGGACCAGTCCACTCTGCCAGCAGCTTGTTACTGGCGTGCTCTGGAGTTACAGCCATGGACTCTTCGGCTTTCACAGTGTCTTTAGCTACCTCAGCCTGTTTTGCCTTTTCACCACAACCGCCCACAACCGCCAGGGATGCGGCTACGGCTAGTGCGATCATTGTCTGACGCATTTGCTATCTCCTCGTAAAAAAGGGTCTTTTAATAGTTTTAAGAGCGGGATTCTACCCTCTCTTGGCCTATGCCGGCCAATTCTACCGTCTCAGCAGTCTGAAACTGCGGCTAAGTGAGTGATTTGTGCGACAACCTCCCCCTTTGGACTACCGGCGCCACCATGGACATAAAGAGTATACTTTATCTTGATAACGATTTATTAAGTGATTTCATTTGAACTTATAAATCATTCGAATAATTAGCCAATGTGGCTCATTTAGCCTCTCAATAAAGTAAGTTAGGCGATCTCAATACGGGTGCTGCTGCCCAAGAAATCTACAGAACATCAAGTAGACAACAGTGGCACGCCCGCTAAAACATTGAGTTCTCACCGCCGGAAGAAATATTGTTCGTGTAAATACGAAAATTAAGGAATTTAAGACTCAACTTTAATGGCAGGCCTCTTTTCTTAGCCTATTTCTACTGGCTCTATAGCTTAGGACCTTGGTGAACGTCAAAATCTATAAGTCCTTTTTCCAACAAGCCAGCATTGCCATTGGCGGAACACATTTAGAGCTTTCCAAATCTCCACACCAATTACCCACATTCTTCCCGAGTTCAACAAACTTCTGTAGAGATAGATTACTTTCAATTGCCGCCATCAAAATATCTGACAAGGTGTGATGAAAATTATAATTTTCTTTAGCCTGATATTTTCTACCATCCAAATAGCCCAAACCTTGATCATCCTTTTGCGGCTCGCGATTGAAATAAGACATGGCAATGTGTGAGGGATTACCTTCCTCATACATATTTAGAACCGGATGTATTTCTTCCATTAAAAGATAACCACCCGGCTTCAGCAGCGAAGCACAGATACTCATAAACCGCTTCAGGTCCGGCATCCAGTTCAGTACGCCAATGGTGATAACCGCAAAGTCAAAACGGCCGATATACTCATCAGGCAACTCATAGATGTTAGAACATACGATTTCTACATCCGAACACCTTGAGGCATTTACCAAAAGCCGAGCTTGATCGACAAAAGCTTGGGATCCATCAATCCCCACACAGAGCCCGGCACCTTTCTTTTTGATGGAGATTAAATCTTTCGCATTATTGCAGCAAATTTGAACCACTGACTTTCCGGAAAGATCAAACTCATCCAACATGCCATCAAAGTCTTGTTCTAAGGCATTAAAATTAGACTCGGAGACTTTCTCAAGTAGCCGCTTGCTGAATTCCCAGTGAACAGGCCCAGCCTCATCCCAGGAGGCCAAGGATTTACTGACAAAAAAATCTGTATTTTCTTTCATGGAACACCTCTTTAGCACCCAGCTTATATTTTAATAAACTTGACTGATCCATTCTGAGACATTACAACGCCCTTACCCTGAAAATGAAATGAAAGATCTCTTTGGAGCGCTCCTAAATGCACCTTATATACGTCCCCAGTTTTTAGCAATGGTCCACTGAGCCCTCCCCAACTAACCATTATTTTATCACCCTCAATATAGAGTTTTTGCTCCGGCCAGCCATTACTATTCACATAGATACCAAGCAAGTTTCTTGGGAAATTTTCGGCGCTCACAACCAAGGCAGGATCTGGCGCTTCCAATAGCTCGCCTCGAACAGATTTCTTCAGTCGATTCATCTCCTGCTCAAACAGCGTATCTCTATTTGCTTTATTTAAAATTGAGTTATAAGTATAATTAGCTATTACATGGGGTAACATATAAGCCGCATCCTGATTGGTAAATGCAATTACACCTATCTCTCTTTTTGGTATAAATGATACATGGATGCTATATCCACCATAATTTCCAAACCGAGTTAAAAGAGTCTCTTCATTATACTCTGCCAGATCCCACCCCAAGGTGTAGCCTGTTCTCTTATAGGTGAAATAGGTTTTTGATTGATCTACCTGCTTTTCATGAAGCTCATCAAAAATATTAATCTTAGATACATTTGACCTATCTTTACTTATATTTACCTGAAGCCATGTCGCCAAATCACTTACAGTAGAAACCAAGCCTCCTGAGGGGTGCATCGTTTGATCAGACTTGAAATGTCCTGAAGTGAAGATATTACCATCACTGGAGGTGATAATAGATGGAAGAAAATTATCCACTTTGGATACCTTATTCGTAGTCGAATTCATATCCAGAGGCTTAGTTATATACTTCTCTATAAGCTCTCCCCAAGCTTTTCCAGTGACATTCTCTGCAATCATCGAGGCGACTATCGGGCCCGTATTTGAATACCTAAAGTTGTAATCTGGCGCTATAAGTAGATTTTCACTTAATGAATGTACCAGCTCCTCTGGACCGAAATAACCTAAAAAAGCTGACTTAAAGGTATGTTGAACACTTGTAAATCCAGACGTATGGGTAAGTAAATCCCTAACACTGATTTTATTGGTGTCAACTTTTCCCTCAAGCCCCAGTTGGAGCTTATAAGATGATATGGGTTTATCTAAATCTAACTTGCCCGAGTTATGCAGGATAGCCATCAAAGTACTGGTAAAAGACTTTGTGTGACTTGCGATTAAGAAAGGCGTGCTCTCTGTAACTTGAGGGCCACCTTCAGAATAGGCATAAAAGAAATCAAGCCCGTTCTTATCAACTACCGCAACAAAATGTGAGCCAATTAAGCGGTTGCTATTAGACAGCTCTTCCAGAGCTGATTTTATTTCTTTTCCAACATTATCATCTATGGCATAACAGTTACTAACGACAATCAAAGCCATTGTGATACTAATGAGAAGCCTTATTATCATATCTAAAATTCTTTTTTAAATGAGCTCAAACCTGGAAAAGTTCACTGGCAACGGATTCAAACACTAATTTCATCTTTGAAACAAGCAGCAACTATGCAAAATACGATAAATAGAATGTATATATAGGTATTCCGCAAAAAATACAATTAAACCATATCTGCTTTAAAGAACACTCTTGCCCGGGACTCACAGTTGCCCCCCAAGTACAACCACAATTTACGTTACTGCTCATTATTTTCCAAACACCCTTCACAGGCCTAAATTTCTCTTTAAGGCTAAGTATCTAACTTCAGATCCAGGAGTAAAATTTGTATACTTGCTATTATAGAAGCAGGATTTAAGACCATGGCTCCGCTGAGTGATCTCCCAAGAAAGAAAAGCGCAGAACCCGATCGCAAGTTTATTGAAGCCCTCGCCCGAGGACTGGATGTTCTGCGGGCATTTCAGCCCGGTGATGGCTTTCTGGGTAACCTTGAAATCGCCCAACGCACAGGCTTGCCTCGCTCCAGTATTTCACGGTTAACCTATACTCTGACAAAATTAGGCTATTTGACCTACTCAGACCGACTGGAAAAGTACCAATTAGGTAGCGGCGTACTAGCGCTGGGTTACTCTTTCGTCTCCAATCTGGCTATTCGGCAGGTTGCCAAACCCCTAATGCAAGACCTTGCAAACTCCACAGGAACTGCTGTAGGGCTGTCTGACCGTGATCGGCTCGACATGATATTTGTCGAGTTTTGTGCAGCCGCTAATGTTACGACTTTTCGCTACGAAATAGGTAACCGTGTTTCTTTAGCTACCAGTGGTTCAGGAAGGGCTTTCCTGGCAGCGCTACCTCAAGAGGAGCGCGAGTACTTTTATGGGCACCTGGAGAAAAGAAATAGCGAGCGCTGGCCTAAAATCAAGGTTGGAATTGAAGAAGCGGTAGAAAGCTATAAGCAGCGCGGCTTTTGTAGCTCCTTTGGCGACTGGAACCGCGATGTTAATGGTATTGCTGTCCCCCTACAATTAAGCCAGGGGCGCATTTATACATTTAATGCGGGCGGACCTGCTTACCGCCTGAGTCCAGAATTCCTGGAAGAAGAAGTCGCCCCCTTATTGAAAAATATGGTCGGCAATATAGAGGCCATGCTGATCCGCTACTAGATAGCTTAACCCCAGGTTAGTAGCGCAATGCGACCAACCTGGGGGATAACTCATCACCTCACGGCTGCCTGCCTCGCTAGTGCCCGGCAAATCGGCGAGTATGATAATCTGTACTACCGAAGAAATACTGGATTGTGGTTAAGCGTTTAAAATAATGGCTCACATCCAACTCCTCTGTAACCCCTATACCGCCATGTAACTGAATTGCTTCCTGGCCTACTAACCGGGCAGCTTTTCCAATGCGGCTTTTTGCTGCAGAAATTGCCTTAGGGGCAACGCCATTATTCACATCCAACTGTAACGCTGCCATTAATAGAATAGAGCGGGCCTGTTCATATTCGGTAAACATATCCACCATCCGGTGTTGCAAGGCCTGGAACTTACCAATGGGAACGCCAAACTGCTCCCGGGTCTTTGTATATTCCACGGTCTTTTTATAAATTTTCTCCATGGCCCCTACTGCCTCGGCACACAGCGCCAGTGTGGCCCGGTCAATTGTCTGTTCGATTACAGGTAAAGCTGCTCCCTCTTCCCCAACTCGGTTTGCCACAGGGACCATCACGTTATTAAACTTTACCTCAGCCGCACGGTGCCCATCCACAGTGGCATATCCCTGGCGATGAATACCCTCAGAGTTGGCATCTATCAATAATAAAGTGATACCTTCACAATCATGTTGGCCGCCGCCAGTACGTACTGCCACCAATAGTTTATCTGCGGCTGAGCCGTTCAAAACAACGGCTTTGTGGCCATTCACTACGTAGCTGTCTCCTCTCCTTATAGCTTTAGTGGCAATATCAGACAGATTGAAACGGCTCTGGGGCTCAGCAAATGCAAATGCCAGCTGCAACTGGCCTTCCATCAACAAGCTAATTAGCTCTCGCTTCTGCGCCTCATTGGCACCGCTTGCTATTAGTCCACCACTTAAAACTGCACTGGCCAGGAAGGGTTCCACTACCAGGCCACGACCAAACTCTTCCATCACTACCATCAGATCAACAGCAGAGCCACCCAAACCACCGTCTTCTGCATTAAATGGAACCATTAGCCAGCCCAGCTCAGCAAATAACTTCCAGTTATCTTCACTAAACCCAGTATCACTGTCTATTAACTTACTGCGACGATCAAAGTCATAATCCTGTTGAATAAATTTGCTCACACTACTTTGTAGCATCTGCTGCTCTTCACTATAGGAAAAATCCATGGTTCCAATCCTCATTAAACGTCGCGTTTACAGGCCAAGTACCCACTTGCTGATAATATTTTTCTGAATTTCGTTACTGCCACCATAAATCGAGGATTTACGGTTATTTAAGTAACGGGGCACACTGCTGGTAATAACTCCAGGGCCTACATGCTCGCCATCAAATCTGCTTTTAAATTGTTCCCGGACAAATGGCATTCCGTAGTAACCCGCAGTTTCCATGTAAAGTTCATCAATAAGTTGGGCGATTTCAGTTCCTTTAATTTTTAAAATGGAGGATTCCGGCCCCGGTGCATTACCGGTACTCACTGCCGCAAGTGCTCTTAGCTCAGTAAACTCCAAAGCTAAAAGATCTATTTCAACTTCTGCGAGCTTTTGCGCAAAGGCTGGATTTTCCAGGAGGCTGACGTCACCATCACAAGTATCACCTGCCAGTTTTTTTAAAGTCTGTAAACGTTTTTTGGAAGTGGCAACCCGTGCAATGCCCGTGCGTTCATGGGTCAACAGTACCTTGGCATAGGTCCAGCCGTGACCTTCCTCTCCAATACGGTTGGCCACTGGTACCCGTACATTATCAAAATGCACTTCATTCACTTCATGATGACCGCCCAAAGTCATAATGGGCGATACAGTAATGCCCGGGTGGTTCATTTCAATTAATAGGAAAGTAATTGCGGCCTGGTTTTTGACTTCGGGGCCTCCGGTACGAACCAGGCAGAAAATCCAATCGGCCCAGTGTCCCAGAGTAGTCCAGGTTTTGGTGCCATTAACGATATACTCATCACCGTCTCGCACTGCTGTGGTTTTTAACGACGCCAAATCAGAGCCCGCATTTGGCTCCGAATACCCTTGGCACCACCAAACATTACTTGCCAAAATATCTGGTAAAAACCGCTGTTTTTGCTCTTCACTACCATAAGTGAAGATAACCGGTGCAACCATTTTAAAGCCGAAAGGAATTACATCTGGCGCGCCGAAGTTGGCACACTCATTGGCCCATATGTATTTTTGTGTTGGCGTCCAACCGGTACCCCCATATTCAACTGGCCAGTTAGTCGCAGCCCAACCCTGTTCGTACAGGATCTTTTGCCAGCGTTCATAGTCCTCTTTTCCCAGGGGAATTTCATCCAGAGTCCTCTCACTGATATCCGCCGGAAGCTTCTCTTGCAGGAATTGCTTAACTTCCTGCTGAAAAGCTAATTCTTCGGGGGAAAAATCTATATTCATTCGCTTGCTCCTGTTTATATGGGTGCAATTGGCAGAGATTTTTCAGCTAACTTCCTTCACCAACTTGCACAATCAACATGTACTAAATTCGGAAGTTCCCTTATACAAGCGGAATAAATTCACTTTCGATCTGGCTCGGCGAGCTCCACTCTTTGTCTTAAGTAAACCTATCTACAAACAATTTCAGGCTGATATTGATATCTGAGCATCGCTATTTTGACTTTTTCCGACTCACGCAAGTAGGTCCTCAATTATCGAGCCAACTCTATTGACGCAACTTTCTACTTAGTGGCATTTATATATAGCTGGTGTAAATATTTATCCGCCAATTCCCACCAATTAGCTTTTAAATAACTACTCGACGCACAAAACATTACCATTGAATTCCGCAGAGTGGAATGCTCTTTTCACTTTTGATATTGTCACCAACATAATAACCATAGTGAGAGAAGCCCCCATGTCTATCACGTCCACTTCCACTGGCAGTCCCATGCTGCAATCTCTTGCAGAAATCCAGGAATATGAAAAAGTACCTTTGTTACAACGTTATCCCTGGGAAAACACCTACGATTTAATTCGGCAGGCCGCCCGTCTTTACCAACAAGATGCAGCCATCGAATTTCTTCCCACCGCTGTACCAGATGAAGAAAGTGTGACTGTGAGCTACTCGCAGCTATCCGAAAAAGTTCACCAAACCGCCAATCTACTCCATTCTCTCGGAGTTAATTCGACAGATACCGTTTCATTACTATTACCCAACCTTCCTGAAACACATTTTGCACTCTGGGGTGGACAAGCCGCGGGAATCGCCAGCCCTATCAATCCGTTGCTGGAACCGGAGCATATCGCCGAGATCATGAATGCCACCAAAGCCAAGGTATTAGTCAGCCTTGGGCAGGATCTCAGTGAGGAGATTTGGGAAAAGGTTGCGCAGGTCATTAAGCAGGTTCCAACCTTGAAGGCACTGCTGCTAATCAGTAAAAAACCGGTTAGCACCCTATCCATACCTTCCGGCATTAAGGTAGAGAATTTTGTATTGGCTATTGCCCAACAGCCAAATGACCATTTAATTAGTGGGAGAACTATTCAAGGCGATGAAATTGCCAGTTACTTCCACACCGGAGGAACAACCGGGCGGCCTAAAATTGCACGCCTGACCCACAGCAATATTGCGTTTGTCGCACAGCTGAGTGTGGACACGACATCCAGTAAGGGGCGATTTGCTACCCTCAGTGGCCTTCCTCTGTTTCACATTTTCGGCACTGTGGTCGCCGGCATAGGCACTCTGCTCGCCGGCCGCACGATTGTTATAATGACCCCCTCAGGTTTTCGCTCCCCCAATGTGCTCCCCAACTGGTGGCATCACGTCGCCCGCTTCCGTGTACAGGGCTTTGGCGCCGTGCCCACTATTCTCGGCATCTTGATGCAAATCCCTGTGGGCGACAATGACATCAGCTGCCTGACAGATGTTGGCTGCGGGGCCTCGCCTTTACCCGCAGCGCTTAAGAGTGCGTTTGAGGAAAAATTCAATGTGACGGTAAGTAACGGCTATGGCATGACAGAGTCCAGCTGCCTGCTGGCCCGCCCCCCAACAGATATGCAAGCACCCGAGGGCAGCGTCGGCCGCCGCCTCCCCTATATGGAAATGAAAATTGCCGAAGTGGATGGAAACCGGCTAGTGAGAACCTGTAACACCGGTGAAGTCGGTATTGTACTTGCACGGGGGCCACATATTTTTTCAGGCTATCTCTCCGAAGAGGATAACGCCAAGGCTTGGGTTGACCACAGCTGGTTTAATACTGGCGATATGGGATATGTCGATGGCGATGGCAATCTTTATCTGACCGGGCGAGCCAAGGATTTAATCATTCGTGGCGGCCACAATATAGATCCAGCCTTGATTGAAGAACCGCTAAGCCGTCACCCCGCCGTGGCTATGGCCGTTGCCGTTGGCCAGCCCGATGCCTATGCCGGTGAGGTTCCGGTGGCCTATGTCACTCTATATCCGTCCGAAAATCCTCCCACGGAAGAGCAGCTTATCGACTACTGCCGCACCCAGATTTCTGAACGTGCAGCGATACCCAAGCGGATCGAGATCATTGATGAAATCCCCCTAACCGCTGTAGCCAAGGTATTCAAACCCGCTTTGCGTAATCGCGCTACCGAATATGTTATTGGTCAAGCACTTCAGGAAAAAAATATATCTGCAGAGTTTTCTGCCCGTTTTGATAGTGCCCTGGGCCAGGTTGCAAAAGTTCGTCTGGAAAAACCTTCAGCTAAAACGGTAGCAGAGGAGGCATTGGAAAACATTCCGGTAGCGCTGGAGTTTGATTAAGCGCGGACATTTACTACTGCTCACAAAACAATAATCAATCATTGGGAAAACTGACAATGCCACAAGCTTATATCTATGATGGCGGCCGAAGTGCTTTTGGTCGCCATGGAGGTAGCCTTTCCAGTATCAGGCCAGACAATATGCTCGCGCATGTCATTAAAGCCCTGGTTGAACGTAATAATTTCGATCACAAGCAATTTGAGGATGTGATTGCCGGAAATACCAATCAGGCCGGTGAGGACAGTCGTAATATCGCCCGCTTTGCCGTGCTAATTGCAGGACTGCCAATCTCCACCGGTGGTATTACGGTAAACCGCCTATGTGGTTCTGGCTTATCTGCCGTTGCCGATGCAGCACGTTGCATCAGGGCCTCGGAAGGTGATTTGTTCATTGCCGGTGGTGTTGAATCCATGAGCCGTGCCCCTTTGGTCCTTTCCAAAGCAAGCAGCCCTTTCGATCGCACCCAGCAACTGGCGGATACCACTTTGGGTCCGCGCTTCACCAATCCCGATATTGTTGCAGAATTTGGCAGCCATACCATGCCGCAAACTGCAGACAATATTGCCGCAGACCTGAATATTCAGCGGGAAGAGTGCGATATCTTTGCACTAGCTTCACAAGCAAAATATGAAAGCGCGCGTATTGATGGCTTTTTTATTGATGAAATTATCCCTATCGAGGTGCCACAGGGCAGAAAGCAACCACCTCGCCTTATCGATACTGATGAACATCCCCGCCCCGATACTAGCCTGGAGCGTCTACAAACACTACGCCCATTGTTTGAAGACGGCGTAGTGACTGCCGGAAATGCTTCCGGAATCAACGATGGTGCCGCAGCACTCATTATTGGCAGCCAGGAAGCCGGCCAGGCCGTCGATCTCAAGCCCCGCGCACGTATTCTCGCCAGTGCTATTGCGGGAGTGGAGCCAAGAGTAATGGGTTTAGGCCCGGTCCCGGCTACCCGTAAGGCATTGGCTCGTGCAGGCTTGAGCCTGGCAGATATGGATGTCATGGAGTTTAACGAGGCATTTGCTGTACAGGCCATGGGCTGCCTGAAATTGCTCGAGATTGATTACGAGGACTCCAGGGTTAACCCCAATGGTGGTGCAATTGCAGTTGGGCATCCGCTCGGCGCCAGCGGAGCCCGCATTCTACTCACAGCATTACGCCAGCTGGAGCGTAGCGGCGGACGCTATGGGTTAGCCACCATGTGTATTGGTATTGGCCAGGGAATCGCAGTGATTATTGAGCGTATATAAAAACCGGCGAGACCCTCTAGGAGAAACAATCTAATAGTCATTTAAGATCTGGAGATAACAATGTCTACCGTAAATTATGAACTTATTGGCGATATTGGTGTTATTCGACTTAACAACCCCCCTGTCAACGCGCTTTCCCACGGGCTGCGCGAAGGCATATGGGGAGCGATCAAGAGTGCCCAGGAAGATGCCTCTCAGGCACTGGTTTTGATATGTGAAGGCCGCACTTTTATTGCTGGTGCAGACATCACAGAATTTAGTAAGCCACCACAGGCACCTGCCTTATCTGAGGTGATTACAGAAATCGAAAACTCTCGTAAACCGGTGATTGCCGCTATTCACGGTACCGCATTGGGCGGGGGCTTTGAGGTGGCACTGGCTTGTCACTATCGCTGTGCCCTGGCATCTGCCAAAGTCGGCCTGCCTGAAGTTAAATTGGGGTTATTGCCTGGGGCCGGTGGTACTCAGCGCACGCCACGTCTGGCCGGCGTTGCGGCTGCATTAGAAATGATCACCAAGGGTGCCCCAATCCCGGCCGCGAAAGCCAAAAGCATGAAGCTGATCGATCACGTGGTTGATGATGATCTATTCGAAGGGGCCCTCGCCTTTGCTCGCGAGCTAATTGACCAGAAAGCCCCACCACGCAGAGTCCGGGACATCACAATAGATCCTGCCAGTATTCCAGAGGGCCTGTTCGAGGATTTCCGCCAGCGACTGGAAAAAAGAGCACCTGGTCAACTGGCCCCACAGAATATTGTCTCCTGTGTGGAGGCAGCAGTGAAGCTGCCATTCGATAAAGGGCTGGCTAAAGAGCTGGATCTATTTATCGAATGTCTGCTCTCAAGTCAGTCCGCCGCCCTGAGGCATATGTTCTTTGCCGAGCGACGTGCGACAAAAGTTCAGGGTCTCTCCAAAGATACCCCTATCAGAGAAATAAACAGTGTCGGCATTATTGGGGGCGGCACGATGGGGGGAGGTATCGCCATGAATTTTGCCAATGCCGGTATCCCAGTCAAGCTGCTAGATATCGATCAAGCTGCCGTAGAACGTGGCCGGGCAGTAATCGACAAGAATTACAATATCAGTATGAAAAAGGGGAAGATTACAGAGCCCCAAAAAGCACACTGTCTCTCACTAATCCAGGGCACCACTGACTACTCCGACCTGGTAGAGGTAGACCTCGTTATCGAAGCTGTGTTTGAGAATGTAACGCTTAAAAAGGAAATTTTTTCCAAGCTGGACCAATACTGTAAACCCGGCACCATTCTCGCAACAAACACTTCCTACCAGGATATCGACCAGATCGCCGCTGCTACCAATCGGCCAGAAAATATTATCGGCTTACACTTTTTCAGCCCCGCCAATGTTATGAAACTTCTAGAAGTCATTCGTGGCTCAAAGAGCGCCGACGATGTTATCGCTACCGCAATGCGGTTGGCAAAAACTATCAAGAAAGTTCCCGTCCTAGCCGGAAATTGTTATGGGTTTATTGGCAACCGGATGCTGCGGCCCTATGCCCGTGAAGCGCAACTCTGTTTGATAGAAGGAGCCACCCCGGAGCAAATAGATACCGTAATGCAATCCTGGGGCATGGCCATGGGGCCCATAGCGGTTGGAGATTTGGCCGGTCTCGATATTGGCCACAAGGCCCGCGAGGGCCTGAGCGAAGCAGAAAAAGGCGACCCCAAAACCTACTGCATTGCGGATGCTTTAGTAGAGATGGGACGCCTGGGCCAAAAGAGTGGAGCCGGTTATTACCGCTATGACCCAGAAACTCGCGCTCGTACCAGTGACCCCGAAGTCCAAGCAATGATAGAGGCTCAAGCCAAAGCGTACGGGATAGAGCGGCGAGAAATCTCTGATAAAGAAATTCTTAATCGCCTTACTTTCTCTCTAATTAATGAGGGAGCCAGGATTCTGGAAGATGGAATAGCCCAACGTCCCAGTGATATTGATGTTGTGTATGTTTATGGCTATGGTTTCCCCCCCCATCGTGGCGGCCCCATGTTTTACGCAGATAGCATAGGCTTGAAAAAGATCTACGATACTATTTGCACATTCCGTGACCTACATGGCGAAGCCAACTGGACTCCTGCACCATTGCTCGTCCAACTGGCAAAAGAAGGTAAAACATTTACGGACTGGGCAGACGATCAGCGATAGTATTCGCTTCTCAAGGGTAACCGGTAAAAGTACCGGTTACCCTTTTTGCCAAAGTTGAGAGATTTTTAGTTGGCAACACAATGATAAGGCCTGATACGTTAATAGAATCGAAACTACGACCGAGCCAAATGCGTCTTAATGAGCTGCAGCTCGAACAGTCACCAGAACCGCCAGATCACCACAAAGCGATCCAAGCCAGGGTTAAGAGAAACAATTGGAAAGGCATAGGTTACGCACTGGCCACCGCTATGGTTGCCAGTACAGCCGCCGCAGCCAGTAAATGGATATCACCCGCCGTACCAGTACCTTTAATAGTGCTCAGCCAATACAGCATCTGCTTACTATTACTTATTCCCTGGCTGGTGCGCCAGTCACCCCAAAAGCTCATAACACAACACTGGAAAACCCATTTACTGCGCGGCTTTGCAGGCTGGCTCTGCTTCTTTTCCTACTTTTATGCACTCAGCCGTATTTCATTGATGGAGGCAGGCTTACTGCGCAATGCCGCCCCTATTTTTGTTCCGCTTGTAGCTTGGCTTTGGGCGCGTGCACAGATTCCCGCCACAAGCTGGCTACCCATTGTGCTTGGGCTACTTGGTATCGCACTGATTCTTCAACCTGATATCCATGGTATCAGCAGTGGCCACGCCTTCGGCTTACTGTCAGGTATTACTCTAGCTGCCTCTATGGTGGGCACACGTATTTTGTCACACACTGATAAGTCGAGTCTTATTTTGTTTTACTATGTCCTTATCTCATTTATGTGCAGCCTTCCCCTGGGTATCTACTACTGGCAATCAATACCTAGCTGGACTATTCCCTACCTGGCTTTTAATGGGGTTTCTGTTTTATTAGCGATATGGCTCTATACCAAAGCTTATAGTTATGCAAAACCCAGTGTAGTTTCACCAATCAGCTATTTTGGAGTGGTTATTGCGGGCATTTTTGGCTGGCTGATATGGCAACATCTACCTAACACAATTGCGCTGATAGGAATTTGTATAGTGGTCACAGCAGGCCTGCTCACAGTGTATTTCTCCACCCAGCAGGCTGCCCGAACGCACCCTGTTCCTAACTAATTTCCCAAAAGGTAAGTCGAAATGAGCTGGCAAAATAAAAAACAACCACCGTTTAATGATCATTTGGGTGTGAAAATTGATGAGTGGCAGGAAGGCCGTGTAGTGATCAGCGTAACCGTACTTCCTGAGCATTTGAATAGCCACGGAGTACCCCATGGGGGATTTATTACAACGTTAATTGATATTGCCGGTTCCTACTGTGGTCTCTACTGCCCATACCCAAATCGTCGGCGTAAGTCCCTCACGCTTTCATTAACAACCAATTTCACCGGTCGAGCCAAAACCAACCAGTTAACCGCCATAGGTAAGTTGACCAGCTCGGGGCATAAAATCTTTTATTCCTATACCGAAGTTTATGACAGTGTAGGAACCCTGCTTGCAACTGGCCAGATGACAATGCGCTACCAAACTGGTAGTGAAATACTAGAGGGAGAAGCTATTGAAGAGCATCCTGCAAAAACACACCACAGAATTAAAGTGTGAAGCCTCAACTGACTAACAGCTGTCATAATAAGGTCTCGGGTTTTCAGTAACTAACCCCTAATATGTTAAGCGGCTAAATACTCCCCTTAAACTTAACCAAAATTAGTGGCCAAGTAACTCCGCATTAGTCGGGTACTTTTTAAGGAGTTCAATAAGTTTTTTAGTGCCGTCTACAGTCTTGAGGCTGGCAAGCGTTCTTCGTAAAGCTCTTATAGTTGCAATATCTTTCGAGTTATACAGGATTTCCTCACGGCGAGTACTGCTTTTAGCAATATCCAAGGCAGGGAAAATTCGCTGTCTCGCAACTTCCTTTGACAATACTACCTCCATATTTCCCGTACCCTTAAACTCCTCAAATATCACCTGGTCCATTCGGCTTCCGGTATCCATGAGTATCGTTGCCAGAATCGTAAGTGATCCACCATCTTCAATCTTTCTCGCAGCGCCAAACAGCTTTCTGGGTATCTCCATAGCCCTGGCATCTATCCCACCTGACATTGTACGTCCCCTACCACTCTGCTGCGCATTATGCACCCGTGATAGCCTTGTCAACGAGTCAACCACAATCATTACATCCTGGCCTTCACCGGCTTCCTTACAGGCCCTATCAAGGAGTTCATTAGCTACCCACACATGCTCTTTATAGCTATGATCAGAAGAGGAAGCATAAACTTCCGCCGGTACACTTCGCTTAAAGTCAGTAACCTCCTCTGGCCTTTCATCAATCAGCAAAGCGTACAGCTTTATTTCGGGGTAAGCCTTCCCCACGGCTTGGCAGATATGCTTGAGGATAGTGGTTTTGCCACAGCCCGGTGGAGCCACAATCAAGCCTCGTTGTCCCTTGCCAATTGGTGTAATCAGATCCATCGCCCGTATCGTAAGTTGCTGAGAACCTGACTCAAGGCGAATAGGCTCAGATGGATTAATAGCTACGCCATTTAAGAACCGCCTCTTTGGATCAGAAGTATCCTCTTGCTTTTTATCAACCTTTTTAGGCTCCGTATTTCTTTTTACCTTTAAGGATAATATTTTTCTAGACATAATATGCGCTTTACAAATCATTCCCCATTGGGGAGCACTTTAACTTTTGAAACAAAAATACAGAGAACCAGATTTTCCTGATCCTCTGTGTTTATCGACACGAAACCACTCTAAATACAAGGTAAGTAAAGCAGGGGCTTATATATTATTTATCATTCTCCATGGCAGAAAGAAACTGATCGAGCACCTGATTAAACTCTCTAGGTCTCTCCCAAAACATCATGTGTTTCCCCATATAAACAGCAGTGGCTGATGGTGTATTGGCCTTGATCCATTTATCCGCAACACTTTTAACTTCCTCTCTCACGACATACAGTAGGGGCAATTTACCTTCCAATGCTACAAGATCATCACTATAGTCCAGGTAAAACCCGGTCGCGTTGGTAATTGAAGCGACACTACTAGAGGTCTGATTAGCAATTTGGGTAACCCAGGCAACATTTTCCTTTGAAGGGTTTTCAAGCATCCATTTCACAAATTCACTAATTACATTATCTCGATCTTCTATAATGCCCACAGTAAATGAGCGTGAATAGCCGTCCGAATCATCATTTAGATACCAAACCCACTCATCACGGCTTGCTCCCGCTATATCTGGTCCAGTATCAATCATGATCATCGCTTTCAGTTTATCGGAACCAAACTGATTCAAATAGGCCAATTGCTCCGTTACGCCATATGACCAACCTGCCAAGATCACCTTGTCTATATCCAATGTCTCTATTAACTTAGCCAGGTCTCTAGCATGTTGTTGATAGGTGTGCCCCTCGACAGGCTTTGATGATTTGCCCTGCCCACGGGGATCATATGCCAGCGCGCGGTACTTTTTAGAATCTTTAAAGTGGGCAAGTTGATGCTCAAAAACGTCTGCCGACATCATCCAGCCAGGAATAAAAATAATGGCAGTATCACCACTCCCCGATTGTTCATAATAAATAGTGAGGTCTTTATCTATCTCGACTTCTTCTGCAGCCACATCAACCACAGATAAACCAATCCCGATAATTACCATTCTTAAGAAGTTTCGCATTTTCAACACTCTTCCCCACTCCCAATCACGTTGTTAAATCGTCACCCCAATGAAAATTGGGGCATTAAAGCCTGGTAACTTTCTACCGTCAAATTAACTGACTTACTAAGCTGGCATCACTTCAAACTGGCTTGAATAATTAACAATTCCACCTCTTTCGATAAGTCATTAACTAATCCATGGGTTCCAGCTATTTTATTTAAAATTATACCTTCAGCGGAAGCTCGCGTCTTCTCGCCCTCGATAATCAAAGTGCCTTTAGCTTTAAAAATGATATACATCTCCTCAATATCACAATCGGTATGCTCACCCACAGAGCTAAACCGTGGCATCACAACAGGAATAACAAAATCTCATGCTCTATTAAAATCTCTACATTTAAGGGCTTGATATATTTCTACGCCACCCTCTCCGCCGCGCCTCTCCTGTTCAACTTTTTATTGCACGAACAAAAATCAAAAGTCATTTATTTTTCTGATAAAATTGCGTTTCTAAAGATCTCATTTACTCAGCACCTCCTGAACCCCCTACACCCCTCTCGCACCTTTATGTACTTTAATATCAACTAAAGTAAACTAGACACTCTCTCTCAACAAGTTTACAACCCAATTATGTAAAGCATCATGATCTGAACGAGGGTGCCATGCGGCTATAACATCAAACTCTACAGGCTTGTTTTTCAGATTAAGAATGGCAAGGTTTGAATCACTTGCTACCCGATTAGGTAAAAAAGCAAGCATATCTGTTTTCTTGAGATATTGTGGAACCGTGGTAAAACATGGCGTAGACATAACAACATTTCTACGCAAACGGTGCCTTGCAAACCAACCATCAATAATTCCTGCCGCACCAGACTTAAGCGGAGATGCCATAAGATGCGGCTCGGAAGCTATTTCCTCCAAACCTAGCTTCTTCTTTACCAGAGGCGAACTCTTTGCCGTAACGCAGACATAGTAATCAGTAAATAACGTGATAGAGGAGTACAGCTCAGAATTTATATCCGAATCTGCAACGATTAAATCCACCTTGGCTTCACTCATTAACTCTTCCAGTCTGTCTGTAGCAATATCCCGTATTACCACTTTCAAGTTGGGAGCTAACGCTCTGAGTTTAGGCAATAAGCTGGGAAGCACCACTTGCTGGGAATAATCTGTCGCAGCGATGGTATAGGTTTGTGCTATTTTAGATGGCTCAAAAACTGCTGGCTCCAACAATTTATCTAACCCTTGGAGGATCGCATCAACCTTTTTCCCTAAGTTTATTGCTGTCGGCGTTGGAATTAGTCCATTGCTTTTCCGGAGAAAAAGTTCATCACTAAAAATATCTCTCAACTTTTTTAAATGTTCACTAACAGCTTGCTGAGTAAGGCCGACCTGACTTGCGACACGAGATACACTTCTTTCAGATATTAATGCCTGGAATATTCGGAGCTGCTTGACCTCCAATCGATTTATTTGATTCACACTTGTATCTCTTACAAATAAATACTGTTTAACATTGTATCACATTAAAACTAGCATTCTCCTAGTAATTGAGCAGCATCGCATTGCGGAAAATAGCAAATTCTTCATATAAAACAGGTACTTAGAGTGAAAAACGTTATCCTCATTGGCGCACAAGGTAAAATGGGACAGGCCGCTTTAACAGGGTTAAGCAGCCACAGGGTTATCACAGCAAGTCGTTCGGGCAAGGGATGTGACCATCAGGTTGATATTACTGATGAAGAGTCTATCAGACGACTGTTTGAGACAGTGGGTGACTTCGATGCTGTCGTAAACACCGTTGGTTTCTGTGAATACGCAAACTTTGTCGATATGACTGAGCAACAGTGGATGACAACAGTAATGAGCAAGATGATGGGACAAATCAATCTTGTAAGAATCGGTCAAGAGTATATCGCCGATAAAGGATCCTTTACGCTAATATCCGGCATTCTAAACATCAAGCCAATCCCCATGGCAATTGCGGATGCAACAACCAGTGGAGCAATTGATACCTTTGTTAAATGTGTTGCTTATGAACTCCCCAGGGGAATTCGAATCAATGCTGTTAATCCGACGGTATTGGAAGAAGCCTGGGATGTCTACGGTGATATGATGCCAGGCTTTGAGCCCGTACCGGGGCACCTGGTCGGAAAAGCTTTTGAACGTTCAGTCGATGGATTTATAACTGGTGAAGTAATCTTCGTTGATGCCTAGCCGGGGGGGGAGCCCCCTTTCTTGCGTGAAGGAACTAATTATAATCGTGAAGCGGGCCTCCTGAAACTTCTATAAGTATCCTTCACGGATTGGTACAATTTATGCTGCTACGAATCTTCTATTGCAGACTTATGGGAACCATAAAAGATATCATTCACTTTCAGATATCTTACACAAATCTTAATACGTTAAGGTAATCCACAATATTCTTGATACTTATTCTCAGTCATATTTCACCTTCAGAGGCAACAATTACAGAGATTAAAATATTTATAGATGGTAATTGGAGCATGTAGAATTGTAAGCATAAATTTATTTGAAAAATAAGAAGATGATCAGGCAGGGCGCACTTTTAATTGAGAGTCATTGCAATGTAACGCCTCACATTATTAACCAATTTAAACAGGCTATTTCTTACAAAAAATAAGAATCAGTTAACCATTAATTTTTCAGGCTCAAACTCTTATTATTAAGCAAGCCAAAGCTTCCTTATAATTTACAATGAGATAACTGCATCACACTGACTTAACGGCCACATACTTCAATACTCTTTATAGTTAAAAATAAATTAGAAAAATACTTAAAAGATAATGTGGCCAACTTAAAGGAATCCACACTTTGACTGGGCAAAGTTCAATTCATTGTTTTTGACGTAGTCCGAATGCTACGAAGCCTCTTTTTAGCTTCATCCAAAAAAGAAGCACTCATTCCTCGCCCAGCATCCGAAGCATATATCCCCGCACTCAACACAATAGCTGCGCCAATCAGTGTGAGCTCATCTGGCAGTTCGTCAAATAAAATAAAGCCTATTACAATAGCCCAAAACAACAAAGTATAGCTAAAAGGCTGCAAAGTTGAAGCCTGAGCATAGGTAAGAGCTTTAATCAACAAATAATGACCCATTGCACCAAGCAGCCCATTAAGTATTAATAGTTGCCAGCCAATCGACGTCGGCTCTACCCAGTTAAAGGGAGCAAGTCCGCCAAATACAATGAGACCTATAAGGGCCGTATAAAAGACTGTTGTAGCGGAACTATCAAATTGGCTGACGCTGCGAGAAAGGACTTGATAGGATGCCCATAAAATAGCTCCACTGATCGGCATGACAACATACCAGCTCATAACACCCAATCCAGGGCGAATGATAATCAAAGCACCTATAAAGCCAATAACAACGGCAATCCAGCTTCTTCGGTCTACCTTCTCCCCAAGAAACCATCCAGCCATTAGTATGGCGAACAATGGGGCCATTGCAGCGATAGCATGGACATCAGCTAATGGCATCATGCTAAAGGCAAGTATAAATACCGTAACCTCAACCACAAGTAAAAGCGACCTTAAAACTTGAGTACCCCAAATATTACTTCGAACTTGCTTGAGATCACCTTTGAGTGAAGCTATGAGCATTACAACAATAAAAAAAATTGCAAATCGAACAGCCATAATTTGCACAATAGGATAGGTTTGAACAAGTAGTTTACCGGTTGCATCCATACCAGCTATACAGAGCATAGCTGCAATACTGAGAAGTATTCCTCGACTGCTTTTTACCTTCAATTTTCTATATCCATCAATAAAAATTAATACCCAAAAGAAAACACTTTCATCCAACACCCTCCCATACAATTTCAACCTTTTAAAACTTCACCAAGAAAGTCACGAACAAAATGTAATAAAAATTATATCTAGCGATCACCAACTTAAAACATCAACAGATCACCTAGCAAGCTTAGGGAGAGCTATTTTAATGTAGATACCACCTTTATTCAGGTTATACGAAATTTCTCATATTACCTCAAATTTTGAACCCAAGTAAACCATATCCTAGCTCTCAGCATCTTATTAGTTTTGTCGAATTTTTAAACAGTAAAAGAGACAATTTTACCAAGGCCAAACTCTTTGGTTTTTCACTTGAGAAATTACTGAACTGGCGCATCACAAAATTCAACCCCCTTATTTTCGTGCAAATGGGACACTTTGCTTTTACTACACTCTTGATAAAACAGCCTAACACATACTCTTTGTAAAGCGACGTCTGCCCTAGAATACTGAGATGGACCGTTTTAAATTAAATGCCTCCACCAGAGGCACTTAGCTCAACCTAGATCGGAAGCATTTTTTCTTTATGTGTAGACATAAGGCGACACAATCACACTTGATTTTGCAATGCTAAACAATCCTTGAGTATCAACTCTTTTTTCATGTTATTTTAAAGCTCAAAATGTTCTTCCGAGAGCTGTATACCAGTTTTTACCTGCAAGCATTTCACCTGCCTCTATTAAATACCGGATATCTTTAGTATCAATATATTTCTGACATAAACCTCCAATCTCACTATTTTTCAATTCATCTGGAAGTTTTTCCCAATCTCTTAGGTCATTATGTACTAGGGAGTAAAAAGCAAATGTGATCGCTCTCCAATCTTCTTTATTGGATTTCATCAGGTAAAGATTCTTTTCCATGGGTAAGTTTTATACATAACGCTCGCAGCACGAGAAAAAACGAAGGCATAAAAACTGCAAACGGCATTATCGCGCCCCACCTTCTTCCTTCCTTCATATTCTTGTTCACCTCCAAGCTATAGAAAAAAGCAATGGACCCAACTGCCAACGCGGTGATACCAGATATTAAAAATAAGATGTAGCTGACTAAGGCTATTCCTTCTGTACTCATGATCACCTATCGCCTGCTGGACAGGCGGGAAAGCTGCACAGCGATTTGGAGATCCAAGACACGAAGTGGCCGGTTGTGCTGGCGCTTGTTAAACATTTTAATCATCAGGACCATACATATCAAAATCTACTTCAACTCCACGCTGCCCCAACGCAAGCAGCGCTTCTGAACTTATACTTATACCTTCCATCGAGCGCTCCATGAAGAAACCACAAAATAAATCTAACCTATATTTCTCTGAGAGTTTTTTCCAAAATTCCAGATCATGAGTTAACTTATTTAGAATTTCGAATATTTGAGAATCTAAATCACCTGGCACTTTTTCATTAGCTTCAATACGCCACATTCCAGACCTTGCTATGCGTGGTTTTCCACTACGCATCCACGAAAATGGCTCACCTTTAATCATCTTCGCTGTAGGCTCACTGCCTAATAACTCACTGATTTCTTCAGGTAATAATTCATCTCCGATAACCCTCAAGCTTGCTTTAGTTTTTGATAGAGTCGCCATGATTTTATGTATATCTAACACCCCAAGATGGGGCAATAACAAGTGGGCCATAATACAGAACGGAGTGACGGGAGCCCACGTATAATTTTCCCGCTTACTTGGTTTGTTAGCTGCTCTTCGCCAAGGCCAATTTAGTGCCAAATCCAATAAATACAACACCCGTAATAGAGTTTAACCAAGTTTTGAATTTAGGGTGGCTGGTAGTATTTTTTACCTTGGTTAAAGTGAAGACCATAGCCGAAAACCATACAACATTAACCAGTGAGTGTGCAGTAACAAGAGAGTATGCACTGAAAGCACTGCCATCTACGGGAATAAATTGCGGAAAAGCAGCGAGATAGAAGATTGATACTTTAGGGTTAAGAGTATTAGTTAAAAAGCCTTCAAAAAAAGCCCCTTTTATAGATGTTGGCTTTATTTGCAATACTGCCTCTAAGTTATTTTCAGCTGTGCTTTTACTTATAGCATTTCTAAGCGATTTTAACCCCAACCAAATTAAATATGTTGCGCCCAGCATTTTAAAAACAAGAAAGGTGTTTGCAGATTGCACCAAGAGAATAGATATGCCAAATATGGACAGCGTACCATGTACATAGAAAGCAGCCACGAACCCCGCGATATTGGCTAGACCAGCTCGATGCCCTGACAAAGGAACCGTTTTCGTTATGAGGAATCCATTAGGCCCAGGAGAAATCACGAGCAATGTTGCCACAGCAATAAACGTAAAAATATTGTTCCAATCCATTTCAATTCTCCGAAAAAAAGTAAATGCTAAATGGCAGCTAACGCCCAAAGCAGCAACGCGCTTTGGCGCGTCCAGACCGGAGGCCGATGCTGCCTTTGCCTGTTAAGCGCTTTGCCATTGTTCAACTATCTGATTGTATTTTTCGTCTGCTTTACCCTCTGTATCATCGCACGAAAAGTAGACAATACTAAGAGCGCAATACTCACCCGTATGATTCTTTATTTTTGCCATTAGCTCTATAGCACGCTCAACGGGTAGTTCTTCGTTTGCTAGAAGTGCTGACGCAGCCTCTTTCACCTGAGGCAGAAGTTCATGAGAGAACCCTTTGCTCCAATGGTTAAAAAGTGTCTCTTTAGTCACCTTATTGACTTCACTAGGCGAACGAACTATTTCGTGAAGAACCATAAACGTAGCATTTGCTGATATGGTTCTTCCTTGTAAGATCAGCTCAATAGCTTTCTCTTTGTCATTGTATGGAAAGCTAAAGTCAATTGATTCTATAAATTCTTGTTCAGTCATAATTGACGCTTAACGCCCAAAGCAGGGGCGGCTTACCTTATACACTTTTTGTATGAAAATGGGAGCGAAACGACCACGTAAAACATGCATGAGATAAGACGTCCCGCGGAGGCCCGAAGAGCCGTAGCCTAGCTGCCTGTAATTGTTATGCTGGGCTAGAACCACTGTACACCGCCTTTTTTCCGCAATTACCTTTCGGGTCCTGAGAGAGAGTTGAGAGCGTTACTGCTTCAGAATGTTCCTGGCTGTACGTTACTGTTGAAATTAAGCCGTTTTTATGAGGCTTGTACTTTAGATTGGTCCGAATAAGGTGCCTTCCTGTATCCAAGGAATACGAAAACGATACCCATTTAAGTGGCCAGCCTTCGACTTCATATGGAAAAGTAGCTACTAACTTGACCAATGGACCCCCACTTTGAGGCACTTCCTTAAACTTTACAGAGTTACTTTCAAATGAGCGCAAGCATGACGTGATAACTCCTGAAGATAAAGTACCTAAAATACCAACAAGGATTAATAAAAAAATTCTCTTCATTCTCAACTCAAGAGTAACGTCCAAATAACCAGCAACCAGTGGCGAAGCCACGCTTTTGAATGGCTGACACCGTAAGCGCAAAGTTCACTTTCTTATTATTTATGATTACGTTTTGCAAGGATTTTTGACCAAATAAATTGAAGTAAGCTACGAATAGCGATGACTATGATAAATATTAATACTGACAGCCCCAGTGCAACGTTATCACTTACAATACCAGCATCATAGATAGGA
The DNA here is from genome assembly GCF_052467705.1 of Microbulbifer mixtoriginis (SeqCode). Taxonomy (NCBI): domain Bacteria; kingdom Pseudomonadati; phylum Pseudomonadota; class Gammaproteobacteria; order Cellvibrionales; family Microbulbiferaceae; genus Microbulbifer; species Microbulbifer mixtoriginis (SeqCode). The sequence goes on along the minus strand of NZ_CP174322.1, from coordinate 2,081,325 downwards.
TCACTTTCACGCTCGATCTGTATAAAGAACATAATCCATAAGAAAAACCATGCAGCCAAGCAATAGGCTAGTAATTTCTTTCCCCATGGAATTACTAATGGTGCAAAGACCACTACTACGAATATGCCTAGAATCAAATATGCCATGAAGTCCATTTACAGATAACGCCTCAAACAGCGGCAGATTTACAGCATCAAAGCTACGGAAAACTGCCCAGTCCTCGCAGTGGGCGGTGCTGCTCTAATTTATTATGCGCTAACTGCATACATTAGCCAAATACTCTCCAGCTGAGAGTCTGTTTTGTTACCAACATCTAAGATTGCAAAACTAAGTTCACCTTTGCTGCTTGAGTTAAGATATTATACGCGCTCACCAACAGTGATAAATATTGTGCCCTGCTTCATTTCTAGCTTTGCGTTATTTCAGCTTTCTGGGACATCAATTCTAGATTGCTTCCAGCCTGTTTCTCCAGATTCTAGAGCCTGGTTAAGCTCTAAAATTAAGCCGACACTCAGTAGTGGATGAACTTCCTTCATTTCAAATGTAATCTCTTCAGATTTCCATAGCATTTCAGCTTTCACAGAAAGTGGGAGAAGCAAAAGTAATAGTTCTGCAATTGTATTCATCATTTTCATAATTCTCTTGGTACATAACGCCGCCGGCAGGGGCAGCTTACCTTGTGCACTTTTTGGTACTAAGCCAAACCATATCACTATAAATAGGCTGATTGCCGTTTTTACGAATTGTAAACTTGATCATCCCTGACATGGCGGACACCAAAATTACTATGTATTCCATGGGTTCATATAACACTTAACGCCGCCAGCACAGGCCGGAGCACGCAGTGCGTAGGTCCATTGTGCCTTGCTTTGTTATGTTTTTACCTTGATTCATCGTAGTAGAAGGGTAGCTTTGGTGAATCAAAGTCACCCTCTCCGTATTTTTCTTCAATGTGCTCTGGGAGCATGTAACGCATTTTTTCGTGGATTGAGGTATGAAGCAATTTAAAGGCAGCCTGGTCATTCACAGAACCCAGAAACTTCTCAACATCTTCCATCGTTTGGTAGTGTGATGGCTGATGAAAGAACCTTTGATATTCCTGTAAGGTAGTGAACACATACATCAGGTCTTTCAAATTAACCTCTACCTTTTCATCAGGATCGATCGCATCGAAGCCATAGGTTGCGATCTCTTCCAGGTTTTCAGTGTACTCTTTGCTCACTTACTACCTCGTGAAACATAACGCCTCAATGACGGGCAGACAAACCGAAGGTTTGGCTGTCCAGCCGAAGGCGACCGTTGATTGATTTGTTAAGTGTAGCTATATCAAACAACCATCAACTACAAAAAATTTAAAAAATATAAGACAAACTATACCGTAAGATAATAGCCGTTATTAACCATGACAAAATAACAAAGCTGTAATATTAAGATTATTATTCCAGCTTTTATAAACCTATTTTTTTGTTTTACCATCTAGATTTTTTTACAAAAACCGAACAATAAAAAAATATACCTATAGGTATTACAATAAACACACCCAACATTTGAGGTACTACTATATACATACCCGCAAAAGCCTCAAAATGAGGGCTGTAGAAAGTATATACCCCTATTATGTATAGTAATAGAGGCATTATGAATAGGTATGATATGTGAAATGGATTAAATGGTTTCATATAAAACTTTACGCTCGCAGTTGCGGAAAACTTGTAGCGACGAAGGAGTGAAAAGGTTTTCCGACAACCTGCGTTTGTTATGTCTGATGTCACGCCTTACCACTGACTAGCTCCATCGACTTTGCCTGATTTTTTTGCCAAACTTCCTCAAATTCTTTTTGGCTAATTTCAATAGTGCTTTCATTTAGCTCGATAGGTTGATCACAAAGAAAGCCATACTCATCATCAATACAGTCACCCCTATCATATTTCAGAGAATTACCAATTGTATAAACACATATTTGTCTATTGGCGTAGTTATCAGATTCATTGATTTCAAAGTAATACCAAGTTTCTCCCCAGTGATCGAAGTCATCACCTCTGCTTTCATCCCAGTATTCTTTAACGTATTTCATTGTTCTTTCCGACTCCGGTAAACATAACGCCACTATAAAAGGCGCGCGTTAGCGCGTCCAGTGGAGGCCGCTTTTTGGCCGGAACGTTTTTTGATAGCCTTGTTATGTTTTATAGCCATGAACTACGATACCGCCTTCGGTCTCTGTTATTCGAAAGCTACCGATTCTATCTAGAGCCGCAAGGAACGCTTCGATATTTAGCGGACGCTCCTGTAGTGGAGCATTATCATATGCCCGATATGAATAGGCATATGGAATTAGTATGGACTCGATATGCTTATACTCGACAGGTCCTCCAGCACCTTCAACCGGATCATCGATTGCTGACTCCCAGACTTGCTGCAACGATGGTGCATGACCATAAAGGATATTCTCTGTATCAGTAACGCGATACTCAATACCGGAGAAATCCGAGCCATGCTCTGCCATGACCGTAAAAAGCTTACGCCATTTATGATTTGACATTAATGCCGAGGAATACTTTTTCCTCAACGCTTGAATTTTATGTGCGTCCATACTCTCTCGAAAACATAACGGTGGCGTTCACCAGGTAAGGGCGTTCGTTTGGTTGGGTAGCTGGAGGAAGGACGACGCCCTTATTCCGGTGCAACGCGTTGTTATCTGGCTGTTGCCATTTTCCATTGATTGAACGCGTCCGTTAGCTGCGCAGACATCTTTATTCAAGATACTCCATTCTCCAGCGTGCCGGGCCGATGACTTGGGTGACGGCTTTGGCCCCAGCCGAAGCGCCGCTAAAGCTGCCGATAAATGGGGTGGCGCAATCAAAAGTTAAAAGCCAGCCAGCATCGGGCGTGGGGCAGGCAAGATATACTTTGAACGTCTCGCCCGAAGGAATACGGAAGTGCACAACCAAACCGCTGCCGCAGAGAAGTTGTACCACGTCATCGACAGGCGTCCCGTCAGCGCTAATGTTCACATGCATTCGGTCAAAACGCGAAAAGTCCTCCCCTTCCTGTGCGACATACAGTTGCGGATAGGAAACGCCATGGGTCTCGTCCAGTGTGGTCAGCTCTCCGCCTCCGGGAATATGGGGCTCGCGTCCCGCCTGGACGATGATTTCCAGTAGACGTTCACGGGATAGCAGAAAGTGTGGCATCACTTCCGTGACACGCTCCGTCGAAGGTTTGAGATCGGCCAAAAAGGCCTTAAGGTCATTGGAGAGGCCCGACCAATCCTGCCCCCAAATCCGGGCGCCGATCGGCGCCAGCGCTGTGTTGATTTCGTCGAGTGCATACAAGTCAGCTTGCTCGCCGTCGCTTTCTAATCGGATCCCGCTGTCGAGTTTCATTTGAGTCTCGGTCGATTAATGCCCCACTGGTTCAACTTCACGCCAGATAACTCCTGGCGCAACAGCAAAGCACATAGTGCTGAGTCCGGCAGCCAAAGGCTGCGTATTGCCGCCACTTGTATGGTTGTTCTTGTCCGATTCTGATGTTGAAAATCCTTTTCGCTAACGGGTAAATTGAGACCCACCTTCGGCGGCCACCGAAGGCCTTGTTTGTCACAGTTCGTTGCTGCGCCGGTTCATAAAGACCGTTAACAAGTATGAACGTGACAGACACTCACTAGGCATAACTCGAATAGTCATGTGGGCCTCGAGCCCGAATAGCAAGGCGGAGATAGCTTATCTTATGGAACCTCAAGAGATCAATGTCGGTGTCGATACCAGCAGTAAACAACTCGATATTTATGTGAGACCTACTGGCCAGTTCTTTAGTGTTAGCAATAACAAAGAGGGTATTAAAGACGCCATTAAACAACTACAACCGCTTAAACCGCAAAGAGTATTAATTGAGTCCACAGGAAGACTAGAATTAGAATTCGTTTGTGCTGCTCATAAAGCGGGACTGCCGATAGTTGTTTGCAATCCTGCGCAAGTAAGAAACTTTGCAAAGTCAGCGGGACGGCTTGCCAAAACAGATAAGCTGGATGCAATTGATATCGCACATTTTGGTGAAGCTATGAAGCCAAGATTGTCATCAATCAAACCAGAAAAACTAAGAAATATTAGTGATTTGCTGACGGTCAGGAACCAGTGCTTAGAGATGAGCACAATGCAAAAGAATCGCCTCAAGAGAATGCCCAAGTCTGTTCACAGGCCCATTCAGGCTATCTTAAAAGCCATCAAGAAAGAGCTAGAAGGAGTCGATAAGCAACTTGATAAACTTGTTAATAGTGTTGCCGAGTGGCGACAAAAACGCGATCTCTTATTAAGCGCTAAAGGAGTCGGCAATGTACTGGCTTACACGCTAATGAGCGAACTTCCTGAGCTGGGCAAGTTGAACCGCAAAGAGATTGCGGCACTTGTGGGTATCGCCCCGATGAATCGTGATAGCGGCAGCTTCCAGGGTAAGCGCTATATTCGAGGTGGGCGACATCGTGTACGCACGGTTTTGTTTGTTTCTATGATGTCGGCAATACAATGCCACCCTAAATTAAAGCCAATGTATGAGCGCCTGGTCGCTGCTGGTAAACCAAAGAAAGTAGCCCTTATCGCATGTATGAGGAAGCAACTTACCATTCTAAATACGATGGTAAAAAACAACACTTACTGGGATGAAAAAATGGCTTAAATACTTGACAAAGGACCATAGTCACTTGTTATGTATTATTTGTACCCCCGCATGGTGTACACCTCATTACCACCCAATACAGGTCGTTGTTTATTTACCAGTGCGACACCCCCTTGCTTAATCGGAAAATCATTACTCCAATGAACAAATACCTTTTTTCCGTTTTTCAAGTGAGCCTCGACAAGTAGAGTACCTGAGCCACGCACTGTGTATGTTGTAGCCACACAGCAAATAGTCACTTCCATTTCTTTGGCGTTTTCTTGGAAGAATAGTGGAACCAAAATTAATGAAAATACGGAAAGTACTACACCTACAGCCATTGCAAATGCGTGATCAGCTTTTTTTAATACTTCTTTATTTTTTTCTGTCATAGCTCAAGATACATAACGCCCACGGCAGGGGCGGCTTACCTTATGTGCGGTTTGCGCGAAAATGGGAGCGCAGCGACCCGCGCAAAACGTGCATAAGGTAAGCCGTCCCGCGGAGGCCCGGAGGGCCAGCTTCACTGCCCGTGATTGTTATGTACACTTGGCACCCAGCTCGATCGGATGCTCCTTCAACCACTGTGCGTCATTTGCTTTGGTTGTGAAGTTCCACTGCGTTTCATGAGTAATACTACTATCTATGAGCAATTTCAGTGAGGCTACCCTTCTGCACTTAACACGATAGTAGCTGAGCACGTGAACGACATTGTCCAGATGTTCTCTGTTTAGAAGTTCTGGAGCGGCCCTGATTCCAATGCCGTTCTCATACACCAGTGGCTGATATTGACTCATTTCATCAGCAATAGCTGTTACCGAAATTGCTAGAAGTAGTGACAGTGCTAAGAATTTCATTTCAGTACATAACGTCTTACTAAACGGCAGCCGGAACATAGTGTAGGCTGTCCGGTGGAGGGCGCGATTTGTGCGCCCGGAACAAATTTCAGCAATTTGTTAGGTGTTTCTGGCACGATCTACCCTCTCGATTAACTCAGTTACAATGGGATTTTTTGAAAATGGGTTTAGCCTCATTGGGGGGTTAAACGCCAGCTCTTTGCCTATGGCACCACCTGAACGGACATGTAAAATAATCCTTTCTGGTGAGCTCATTTGGTTGTAGCTAATGTTAACAATATCTTTGAGAAGAACTTTTTGCTCCTTCCCTCCTTTTCGGAAGAGTAATGAATCACCATCATCATAGACTTCGTCAGCTAGATCCCAGAGTAGATTTTTGAAGAAGAAAAAGCCAAAGGCAGCCATGAACACTGGCATGACCAAAAACATCAATGACTCTTTGGCTGCCCCAGCTATTAACGAGGTGAGCAAAAATAATGTAAGAAACCCAAACCATATACTTGGGAAAAGCTTCTTAAAATAGAATGTTGTTCCAGATATTTTCTTCATACAATCTCTGATACCTAAACGCCAAGCTAAGCGGCGTGCGTAGCACGTCCGGTGTAGGCCGCAGGCCGGAACGCACTGCAGCGCCTTGTTATAAGGATTTTAATGGCAAGGTGAATAAATAGTCCACACTACCTTTGGCATATAGCCTAACAACCATTTTTGTAACAATAGACTTATTCACACGAACACCTATAAACCTTTTTTCCAGTCCTGGGGCGTGTTGAATTGTGGACACACCTTCCGAGAATTGAGTTATTAGTCGGTCCCCTGAATACAGTTCTATACTCGCACTTGTCACTGAGTTCCCATCTATACCAGCAGTAACATCTATGACAACATCACCGCCCTCATGCTCAGATACGTCAATGTATCTAGGTGTGACCAATTTATTGATAACTGAAAAATTCTCTAAGATCTCGACCTTTCGGTCTGGCACGGTGACGATCGTACGAGCTGTGACATCTACAGACATCGATAAAAGAACCAATGTATATATTAAAGCTCTCAAGCTAGATCCTTATAACGTTGCCAGCAAGGGCAGCCGAAGCAGAGCGTAGGCTGTCCAGCCCAGCCTCCGGCTGGGCGAGCTTGCCTGGCCTGGTTATAGCTGGCGCGCTCTGAACAACCTACTTGCTCTTTGCCAGCCACCTTTGGCTGGCTACTGCCCGATAAATTTACTGGGAAAATACCATACTTTCCCCACCAATTAACTAACTGACTGGCACTCCACAATGCTGCTGCTAGCTTGCAGAAATTGTTGGCTTAAAACGAAGGCACTTGAGCGGAACTGCGGTGCCAACTTGCAGGGAAACTCTCCGGAGAAATGTGCTCAGAAAGAGATTGGTGCTTGCAGCAACTTCAAACTACCTAAAAAATGACCGCCACAATAACGCTGTTAGCACAGGCCGGAGCACGCAGTGCGGAGGTCCAGCCCCGAAGGGGCGATTGTGCCTGGCCTTGTATGGTTGTTCTTGCCCGATTCTGATGTTGAAAATCCTTTTCGCTAACGGGTAAATTGAGACCCACCTTCGGCGGCCACCGAAGGCCTTGTTTATCACAGTTCGCTGCCTGGCCGGTTCGTAAAAGACCGATAACAAGTATGAACGTGATAAGCACTCACTAGGCATAACTCGAATAGTCATGTGGGCCTCGAGCCCGAATAGCAAGGCGGAGATAGCTTATCTTATGGAACCTCAAGAGATCAATGTCGGTATCGATACCAGCAGTAAACAACTCGATATTTATGTGAGACCTACTGGCCAATTCTTTAGTGTTACCAATGATAAAAATGGTATTAAGGATGCCATTAAACAACTACAACCTCTTAAACCTGAAAGAGTATTGATCGAGTCCACAGGAAGGCTAGAATTAGAATTTGTCTGTGCTGCTTATAAAGGGGGACTGCCGATAGTTGTTTGCAATCCTTTACAAGTAAGAAACTTTGCAAAGTCAGCGGGGCGACTCGCCAAAACAGATAAGCTAGATGCAATTGATATCGCACATTTTGGTGAAGCAATGAAGCCAAGATTGTCATCAATCAAACCAGAAAAACTTAGAAATATTAGTGACTTACTGACGGTCAGGAACCAGTGCTTAGAGATGAGTACAATGCAAAAGAATCGTCTCAAGAGAATGCCCAAATCTGTTCACAAGCCCATTCAAGCTATCTTAAAAGCCATCAAGAAAGAGCTAGAAGGGGTCGATAAGCAACTTGATAAACTTGTTAACAGTGTTGCCGAGTGGCGACAAAAACGCGATTTCCTATTAAGTGCTAAAGGAGTCGGCAATGTACTGGCTTACACGCTAATGAGCGAACTTCCTGAGCTAGGAAAATTGAACCGTAAAGAAATCGCTGCACTTGTGGGTATCGCCCCGATGAATCGTGATAGCGGCAGCTTCCAGGGTAAGCGCTATATTCGAGGTGGGCGACATCGTGTACGCACAGTTTTGTTTGTTTCTATGATGTCGGCAATACAATGCCACCCTAAATTAAAGCCAATGTATGAGCGCCTGGTCGCTGCTGGTAAACCAAAGAAAGTAGCCCTTATCGCATGTATGAGGAAGCAACTTACCATTCTAATACGATGGTAAAAAACAACACTTACTGGGATGAAAAAATGGCTTAAATACTTGACAAAGGACCATAGTCACTTGTTAGCCATTTCTTGGAGCTGCGCCAGTCCCTCTTTACCGATATCCCCGAGCGAGCGAGTGTTTGAACAGGAACTAATTTCTGGAATTGAACCAGTTTTCCCAAAAACTACATACTTGTATCCTACCACCATGTGAGACGCACACATATCTTCGGAAAACAATGTATTTTTGACAGTTTTGGTATCCGCTACGCCTTTAATTTTTTCTAATACAACTAATTCGTTTGTGACTACGCCATTTTCACCAAGCCTTGAAGACTGAACCTGACCGAGATAAACATAGTCAGACTCCAAATATCTCTCCTCAAGCGGAGCATCTACGCAGTAGCAACCGAACGCCAACTGAGCTTTAAACAGCAATAAAAATATTATGAGTATCTTCATTCTAAGACAACCTTATGGCTAACGATTGAGTTGTGGGGCCGCCGAGCGAAGCGAGGGAACTAACGCGCAGCGTTAGCAGTCCCTACCAACGACTTGTTATATTTCACAGAGTTTTTGAACCAACTTACTCCCTTTGCCCTCATACTTTTCATTAATCATCATAGGCAGACTATTTTCACCTAACTCAAGTTTAATGCCGATAATTAGCTTTTGTGATGTTTCAAGAAGAGAGATAAGTGTCTCTGAATCAATATTGTGTTTTATAATTTTACCATTAAATGGATAAACTTCTCTGCTGTTATGAGCTACTTTTGAGTTCCGGTAATCTTTGAGATCAAGCTTTTCGAAAAGCTCTCCTGTTTGTAACTTCAACTCTTCCAATGAATCAGTAAGAACCTCTTTGTATTTTGACACAAGAGAGTACTGAGAAAGCTGTTCTTTCCCCTCATACAGCCTTGAGATTGAAATCAAAATTTCATCGTGCATTGACCGTTGGATAATTGCGAAAACTTCACTTGCTGTATTTGTCAAAGTTTCGACAGAGTGTTTGTCAATGAAAAGCTCTAAATAAGTTTGAACAACTCTCCTGATTCGTGTCGTTTCATATACAAACCAATCTAAATCAGACATCTCAGACTCCGATTGCTGAAGAAATATAACGCTCTGCGCACAGGCGAGCGAAACGTAGTGTAGCGAGTCCAGCCCGCGCTTTTTGCGGGCGATTGTGCCGTAGTTTGTTATAAGCTTTTGCCACGATGCTTCTTCCTTAACGCTCTAGCACTAACTGGCTTTAGTGGGCAGTATTTTGCAAAAATAAACTCAGCTAAAAACGGACCCGCTAGTAGTAAGGAGCCAAAAACCAGTAAACTTTCAAATCTCAACCCCAAGGAAATAGCAAAGACAGGTATAAACGCCCATCCGAATGCTATTACCCTCTTAGATAAGGCTGTATATTCATACTGGAAAAAGCATTTATCACAATGCATTCTACTTGAGAAAGATAACATCTTTACCTTTACAGTTTTTCCATTACATTTTGGGCATTTTCTCAACATGACTTATAACGTCTGCCGCACAGGCGAGCAACTTGTTGCGAGTCCAGCGCACGAAGTGCGCGATTGTGCCGGCACTTGTTAACTGTTGATGCAAATAAATGCATCGTTCTCATGGTAAAAATTAATTGCAGCAACCAGCTCCTCTATAGATTCAATAGGTGATTGTGATTGCAAGTTGTCTTTAATCCCCTGGAGATCCTGAATGCCAAGATAGTACTGATATTGCCTTTCAGTCGCATACAGAGGCTCATCTTCAGAATCTCTCTCGATCTCATCATCGTCACTTAACACCAATGCCATTGACTCTAAAGAACTAATGCCGCCGCTAGAGAGGTAAAGCTGATGATCCCAAGGTAGCTCATCTAAGCTTTTTAATATTTCTATTAGTGAGGTTTCTAATATCATGACTTTACAGTTAACGCCCAGCACACGGGCGGCCGAAACAGAGCGAAGCGGCGTGTAGGCCGTCCAGCCCGGCCTTTTTTGCAGGGCGTTCGTGCTGCTGCTTGTTATGTTTTTGATTTAGCGGCAATAACCTTACCTAAAACAACTAAGCCAGCCCCTAAAATTAATGTAGCCAATACATAGTTTTGGCCACCCTCTGTAGCTACAACTTTATAGTAAGTGTGACTATCCTCGCCTGTAAAGAAATTACTTATTGTTATCCAAAAATCTACCGGCAAGAAATTGCTCATAAAAGCCAACCCTGAATATGCAATAAATATCCAACCAAACCTTACACACCACTTAGAGATCTTTTTCATGTATTACACATAACGCCTCAATAACCCGCAGCTGAAACGCAGCGAAGCGGAGTGTAAGCTGTCGGGCGCCGAAGGCGCGTAGTTAATTGATTTGTTAAATGTAAGACCACCATGCACCTATGATAAGTAGAATTATTATTGCCGCTTGGATTTTATTGGCTTTACTTTGTTCAGCTTTGGCTTCAGGTGTATCAGTCACTCCTACGTAATGATCGAACCCCCCTTCATCAAGATCTTCGTTGAAGATGATGAGCCCATTAATCAAAACAGCGATCATTACCAGTAACATTGCTGTTAGCCAGTAGAATCCCGTGAAGTACTGGATACCCAAACCAAATAGAAGGCAAAAAGTAATCAGTATTGCTGCGGGCTTTAGGTCAATGCCATTCATCTTCGAGTACATTTAACGTTGCCAGCAGGGGCAGCCGAAGCGGAGCGTAGGCTGTCCAGCCCGGCCATCGGCTGGGCGATCTTGCCTGGCCTGGTTATAGCTGGCGAGTACTGAACGACCTATATACTCTCTGCGAGCCACCTTTGGCTGGCCACTCCCCGATAAATCTACAGGGAAAATATCATACTTTCCCAACCGAATCCCCTTGCTTAATGGCACTCCACGAAAGTGCAGCGAATTTGCAGTATAAAGCTCAAGCATTGTACAGAGATCATAATCACACCGGCTCAATTTCAAAAATCAGCTACTTCTCATCAGCCCGCTTTCGTTTCTCAACCAGCATTTCTTGCTGCTTTTGAAGCGCGACAATTTCTTTTTTCTTTACACTGACTGAAAAGTACGCAACAGAGATAATTGATAAAGCTCCAAGTGCAACCCTATAGATTCTTTTGGAGTCATTAATTTCTAGAACAAGCCATAAAAAAATACTGAGAAATGGAATCACTAAAAAAGCAATAGATATCAAAATAACCAAATTGAGCACCACCTAAAATACAATATAACGAAAATAGATATGCGGAACCGTTAAGAAAGTTGGCAGTGCCTTTGCGCAAGCAAAGGGAATGACAACTTTTAGGTTTCCGCATCATCGGGTTGTTATTTGTTGCTCGTGGTACTCTGTACAAATTCACTACAAATACCTTTCTTCTTATTGTCTACCACGATTCGGAAAGAGAAATTAGCAGCACTAGGTTCGCGGCCTTGCTTCGAAGTGGCTGCGCCGTCCGCATCAACTTCGTTATGCGAGCGTCGCTGAAGCTTCGAAGCTTACACGAAGGTCGAACCGTTGACTATGGGCTTTTCCGCCAACACTGTTTATTTATACAGCACGCTAACAATCACCTGCTATTCTTAATTGAACCCCTACAAAACTGGAGCGAGCGACCAATAACATTTATATAGTGATCATCACGACCACTATTATCTTGATTACTATTTCAGATGCAAATTCCCGCCATGGCTCTAACTTCCCCTCAAAAATCAACTAGATACAATCAAGTGGCACCATCTTCACAAATGGAAAAATGGTCATCATGACCACTATCACAGATTTCTCGCCGCATCCAACCCGTTGATTTCATTAGGCTTTCATCATCAATCTACAAATACTCAGAAATAACGGTCACGACGATCGAAATCTCTGTTCTGTTTTGGTCATGAATTGGAGGTAGGTTTCAAATTTGAAGTTATTGAACGCTGGAACTATTAACTGGCACTCAAGCAGGGGGCCATTTCTTAGCTCCCGACTTTGAACTCTCAGCTTTATTTCCAGTAAAGAAAAACCCCTTGCCCAATTAACGATCTCAGAGCAAGGGGTTTTAATGTATTAGTATTTATATTAAGCCGTTAGGCAATTCGCCCTGCACGCAGCCATTCAGATACGCAGAAAGCCAGCTCCAGCACTTGGTCGGCATTCAGTCTTGGGTCGCATTGGGTGCGATAGCAGCTGGCAAGATCCGCTTCGGAAATTTTCCAGGCGCCACCGGTGCACTCGGTAACATGTTCACCGGTCATTTCCAGGTGAATACCGCCGGGGTGACTGCCTTCGGACCAATGTACCGAGAAGAAGTCGCGGATCTCTCGTAAAACTTTATCGAAATCGCGGGTTTTGTAGCCATTGCCAGCTTTTACCGTGTTGCCATGCATGGGGTCGGTACTCCAGACCACAGAGCGCCCCTCTGCTTGCACTGCACGCACCAGTGCGGGCAGCTTATCGGCGAGGATATCTGCTCCCATACGGGTAATTAAGGTAAGGCGGCCAGCTTCATTCTCAGGATTGAGCTTATCGATCAAGCGCAGCAGCTCATCAGGCTGCATATTGGGGCCGACTTTTACGCCGATAGGATTGCAAACCCCGGAGAGGAATTCCACATGGGCACCATCCAGCTGGCGAGTTCGCTCCCCAATCCAGAGCATATGCGCAGAACAGTCATACCATTTACCGGTGAGGCTATCGGTGCGAGTGAGCGCCTGCTCGTATTCCAGTAATAGTGCTTCGTGTGAAGTGTAAAGCACCGTCTCTCGAATTGCGGGAGTATTTTCTGAGGTAACGCCGCACACCGCCATAAATTCCAGCGCTTCTTGCAGGCGCTCGGCTAAGAGTGCGTATTTTTCACGCTGCGGATTGTTCTTAAGAAAGCTCAGGTTCCAACCGTGCACCTGGTGTAAATCAGCCAGGCCGCCCTGGGCGAAGGCGCGCAGCAGGTTGAGAGTCGCCGCCGACTGGTTATAGGCAGTGACCATACGCTGAGGATCTGGCTGGCGAGCTTCCGCAGTAAAGTCGATACCGTTGATAATATCTCCACGGTAACTTGGCAGCTCAACACCATTAATTGTTTCAGTATCGGCAGATCGGGGCTTGGCATACTGGCCTGCCATCCGAGCCACTTTTACTACGGGTAAATTACCTGCAAACGTCAGTACTACAGCCATTTGCAGCAGCACTTTAAATGTATCGCGAATGCGGTTTGCGTTGAAATCGGCAAAAGATTCGGCACAGTCGCCGCCCTGTAACAAAAACGCCTTACCCTCCGCTACCAGGGCCAATTGACGGCGCAGTTCACGCGCTTCGGCAGCAAATACCAAAGGTGGGTGGCCAGCTAACTGTTTGGCAACCTGGGCAACATCATCGGTAGAGGTGTATTTGGGCTGTTGGTGTGCGGTGAAGTTTCGCCAGCTCTGCGGGGTCCAGATTTGGGTGGGGGATTCAGACACTGGGACTCCTAGCTCAACTTCCATCTTTCACTCTTACTTCTTTGGGTAAAACTTAAGGGTGAGCAATACGCTCACCCCCAAATGTGCCGAATTTACAGCACGCTGGCAACTGCCTTGCAGAAGTATTCCATATTGTTGGAGCTCAAACCGGCAATACTGATGCGGCTGGAGTCCACCATATAGATGGAATAGTCCTTCTGCAGCTGCTGCACCTGCTCTGGACTAATGCCCAGGAAGGAGAACATGCCTTTCTGCTGGCGTATAAAGCCGAAATCACCAGCAGCTCCGGCAGCGGCCAAGCCTTCTACCAAACCGGCGCGTAGCCCGTTGATACGTTCACGCATCTCGGTCAATTCCGCTTCCCAGTTCGCTTTAAGGCCTGCATCTGTAAGGATAGATTCCACAATCGCTGCACCGTGGGAAGGTGGCATGGAATAGTTCCCACGAATGGCACTCAGCATCTGGCTATGGCCTTTATCAGCGCTCTCACCGTTGGCATAGATCACCATCGCCAGGCCTACACGCTCACGGTAGAGGCCGAAGTTTTTAGAACAGGAGGCTGCCACTAACATCTCGGGCACAGATTCAGCCATCAGGCGCAGACCATAGGCATCGTCTTCCAAGCTTTCGCCAAAGCCCTGGTAGGCCATATCGATAAATGGGGTGAAGCCCTGTTTTTGCGCCATTTCAGCCAGTACTTTCCACTGCTCGCGAGAAAGATCCGCACCACAGGGGTTGTGGCAGCAGGCGTGGAACAGAACCACATCACCCTCACCCACGTTCTTTAGGGTCTCCACCATTTTGTCGAACTGCAAGCTGCTGGTAGCGCGGTCGTAATAAGGGTAACTCTTGATGTTGAGGCCAGCGTTACCAAGAAGCGGAACATGGTTCGCCCAGGTAGGATCGCTCACCCAAACCGTGGCCCCAGCCTTGGCGCGATTGATCAGCTCTGCCAGAGCGCGCAGGGCTCCACATCCACCGGGGGTTTGCGCTGAGCGCACTCGGCCTCCAATCATGGCCGGATGGCCAGCGCCCAGTATCAGCTCCTGCATCACCGAATTGAACCCTGGGGTACCCGCAGGGCCAATATAGGCTTTGGTTTCCTCGCTTTGCAGTAAGCGAGTCTCTGCCTCTTTTACCGCCTGTAAAACGGCAGTGTGGCCGGCCTCATCCTTGTAGACCCCTACCCCAAGGTCAATTTTGCTGGGGTTTTCATCCGCACGGTAGCTGGCCAGCAGGCCGAGAATTGGGTCTGGCGGTAGGCTGCTTAAATGCTCAAACATTTGAAAACTCCTTTATTTATCCTATTTATTGGTCTATCAAGCCGCGCTCGGACCACTCCTTAGCGCGAACCATCAGTTTTTCGATAATGCCATCCAGTTGCTCCCGCTCCTCAGAGGAGAGCGAGGCAATCAAATCATTTTCATACTGCTGCGCGAGCGGCACTATGCGCGCATACACCTCACTCCCCAGCTCAGACAGGTTCAACACCTGACGACGGCGATCCGCAGGGTCTTCACTGCGAGTGATGTAATCATTCTTAAGTAGAGAGGAAACAGCGCGGCTAATGGCCACTTTATCCATGGCTGTCTGCTCCACCAGCTCAGCGGCGGAAAGATCGGGAAAGCGCCCGAGAATGGCCATCACCCGCCAGGCGGGAATGGTGAGATGGAAGCGCGCACCATACGCTTGAGAGATGGCGTTACTCACGCGGTTCGAGAGCACCGAAAGGCGATATGGCAAGAACTTCTCCAGGCGCAACTCATCCTGCTTTACCGCCGCATCCGGCGAATTGTGGTCATTGGTCATGGCTGCTCTCACACCTGCCTATCTTCGAACCCCGGTTGTACCAGATGTCCAATTTAACTAACATTGGTTTCAATTGTAACCACTGCGCGCGCGAATGTTGCGCAGCAACATCCTGGAGCACCGGACAAAATTGGTCGCACAGTATAGGGTTTTCAGCGCCATTTTTGTTACCAGTCTGCCGGTTAAACGCAAAAAACATGCGTGGCAGTCCATCGAGTTGATCAATGTTCCGCCAGCCGCCCTGCGAGCAAGATGCGAGGCCGCCCATGAACAAGTGGATTCGCTTTCCCCGCGTTGAAGGGAAGACCAGCCGACAGGCCCATGCAGATTTCCCGGCCAATACCTTTGAGAGGGAAATGGGCAAGGAGGGCTTTTTTGGCCCCTGTACGCATTTCTACCATAGCCATCCCCCCACAGGCTGGAGCCAATTCACAGGCCCACTGCGACCACACGCCTTCGATAGCACCAAACTGCAACATTCAGGCGATAGCCCCTGGGACCAGAAACCCCTTCTGCGCAATGAAAATAGCTTGGTGGGCCTATGGATTTGCCGGGAACCCATGGACCATTTAATACGCAATGCCGATGGCGACCAACTTCTCTTCGTCCATAACGGCAGTGGGAAGCTGTTCTGTGATTTTGGCCGGCTGA
Source organism: Microbulbifer mixtoriginis (SeqCode) (assembly GCF_052467705.1). Lineage (NCBI taxonomy): Bacteria > Pseudomonadati > Pseudomonadota > Gammaproteobacteria > Cellvibrionales > Microbulbiferaceae > Microbulbifer > Microbulbifer mixtoriginis (SeqCode). Next base: position 2,065,290 of record NZ_CP174322.1, on the reverse strand, counting down.
GTATCCGCGATGGTGACTATATACTCCTACCGCGCGGGACCATGTGGAGACTCTCCCCCACCGAAAACGAGCCCCTGGAATTACTGCTGATCGAGGCAAGCGGTGGGCATTTCCAGCTCCCAGAGAAGGGGGTTCTCGGCCCCAATGCTATCTTTGACGAGGCAATCCTGGATGTGCCGAGCATCGACGAAGCCTTTCTCGCCCAACAGGGAGACACCCAGTGGCAGGTAGTGGTGAAGGCACGCCAACAACTCTCCAAGATCACCTACCCATTTAACCCGCTAGATGCCACTGGTTGGACCGGTGACAACCTCGCTGTAAGAATCAACTGGAGAGATATTCGCCCAGTAATGAGTCATCGCTACCATCTGCCCCCCTCTGCGCACACCACTTTTGTGGGCCCGGGCTTTGTCGTAGCCACTTTTGTGCCGCGCCCCATTGAGAGTGATCCCGGCGCTCTAAAAGTGCCGTTTTTTCACAGTAATGACGATTACGATGAGCTTATCTTTTACCACCGTGGTAATTTTTTCAGCCGAGATAATATTCACCCCGGCATGCTCACATTGCACCCCATGGGATTCACCCACGGGCCCCATCCAAAGGCATTTGCCACCGGCGCAAAACATGCTCGCAAGGCAACCGATGAAGTGGCGGTCATGATCGATAGCCGCACCCCATGGGATATACTGCCGGATGCCGAGGCGATAGAGTTTGAGGATTACGTGAACTCCTGGAAAACGCCACAGTAACAGGGGAAAGAATTAATAAATAAATCGGCAGCTTTCCCAGCCGCCACCATAATGACTGACAATAAAGGAAAGAGAATGGACCTTTACGGATACTTCCGCTCCTCCGCAAGCTACCGAGTGCGTATTGGGCTTAATTTAAAAGGCCTGAGCTATAACTATCTCCCAGTCAATCTAGTGAAAGGCGATCAACACAGCGAGGAGTATCGCCAGCTAAACCCCCAGGGGCTTCTGCCAACGCTCAATGACGGGGACATCAGCCTCACTCAATCTATGGCTATTTTGGAGTGGTTGGAAGAAACTCACCCAGAGCCAGCGCTCTTACCCAAAGATGCCGAGGCCCGCGCCCATGTTCGAGCCCTGGCACAAAGCATTGCCAGTGATATCCAACCCCTGCAAAACCTCCGCGTGCTCAAATATCTGATTTCTGAATTCAAAGTGACTGAAGAGCAGAAAATTCAGTGGATTCAGCACTGGATTCACTTGGGATTTGCCGCCCTGGAGAAGCAGCTAGAACCCGCGCCTTTTGCCGCTGGTGACACCCCCGGGCTTTTTGAGTGCTGCTTACTGCCGCAGGTGTATAACGCCGAGCGTTTTGGTATGGATATGAATCAGTACCCCAAAATACAAAAGATCACCCAGGCCTGTAACGAATTAACGGCCTTTATTGATGCTCACCCCGAAAAACAGCCCGATAGCACTGTATAGTCTATTTAAATAAACCAGAGCCCGGCTTCTCCGGGCTTTGGCTTGCATGAATATCCAGTCATAACATTCTTAACAAAACTCAACTGTTATCCCAGCCTTTACACTTGCCCACCACAGCGCGCAGTGGTTAATATTCTGCACATAAGCAATAAAATATAACCACCGCAGTATCTATCACTGAGATCAAAAAATGCAGCCTGAGAAAGCAACTTCTGCAAGAGAGAAGGAAGCCATCGAGCATGTAAGAAAGCTCAAAGGCTTTTACCAACACCTAATTACTTATTTGATAGTGATTGCTGGACTTTTAATAGCTAATTTAACCCTCACCCCAGAGTACCTTTGGTCTCTCTGGGCAGCCCTTGGTTGGGGCATCGGAATCGCCTCCCACGCTTTGAGAACTTTTAAACCTTTTACATTGTTTGGGCCTGAGTGGGAGAAAAAGCAGGTAGAGAAAAGATTAAAAAAGAAGCCTTAAGTCAAGACACAGCCTTACCACTTCAAGCCTGGTTACACTCTCCTCCGTGTACACCTTTGTAAAAGATCTACAAACCATTTCAATCAGTGCAGGCGCTCTTTATTTATTAACGCCTCGAGAGAGCAGGCTTGCTAAATTTAACCCACTAGTCGCTGAAGAATCCAAACGCACAGTCTGTGCTCTAGAATAATGCTTTTAAATAAAAATCGAAAATCATGGTCAACCTCATAAAAATATAACACCATATTAGATGTCATATCATTTTCACACACCCATACTAATATTGCCGCCCTATCAGTTAGGGCAACCTTATAATAACAGTCAAAATGGATATCCTTATGCCAAATAAAGTTAGTTTTTCATTTTTATTTCCCCTACTCTTATTTTTTTGTGCAAGCCCACAAGCAAGCATCGCTTCTACACCGCAATTAACAGCGGAGCCCCCTCAAGATGATCACCGTATCGACCAACTCTACTACCTCCAACCTCACAACAGTTATGAGCGCCTTGCAACTGAAGAAACTCTTACGGATTGGCTGGATAAGGGCTTTCGCTCGTTGGAGCTGGATGTCGTTGACCACGGTCCCTGGCAGGGCAGTAATCATGGGCCCTATGTAGCCCACGGCCAGAGTGATATCGGCAATCATATGTGTCGTAGTAATGGTGACAATGATCGACTGGTTCATTGCCTTGACGACATCAAGGCATGGCTTGATAACAACGAACTCAATGCACCGCTAATGCTATATATTGATATGAAGCCAGACAGTAATTGGTTCGCTGCCTGGTATGCCGATGAGATCTATGTGTTGGATCAATATATCAAGCAACACTTAGGCGATTTGCAATTCAGCTACCAGGACTTACTAGCACATCTACAGGCAAGCTCCCCCTCCTCCAACTATCGAAACACCCTAAAGAATATAGGTTGGCCTACTTTGGGCGAGCTGCAATCGCAGAATAAGAAAGTCCTGGTCATGTTTACCGGTGGCCAGAGTGGCAACGTCAATAATCGTATGGAATCGGCACTGGATAACTACCCATTACATGCCTTCCTCTGCCCTGATGTAGATACTGCCGATCCTGAAGAGTTTTCTGGCAATATCGACTCCATGGATTCCAGCAGCTCCCAGAAGATATTTTGCGGTAATGTAAAAGCCGGTGATCACTACCAAATAACAGCCAATGAAGCGGCCAACAGTAAACAATTGATGCATTTATGGAGCAGCTCTGGCGACTTCAGCAATACAGATTTTGGCTATTCCTATATCGCTGTTGCACACGGCGCTAGCGCTATTGGCATGGACCCAAATACCGTCAATGACACGCCCAGCTATACCGGCCAAGCTATTCCCTTTGTCGGTGTGCGAAAAAGCCTACCTGGTTATTTTCGTATCCAGTCCATTCAAAACCCAAATCTCTGTATGAATGTTTCTCAAGGCTATGGCAATGGCTCCAACCTGACCTTGGCCAACTGCAACTCGAGCAACGAACAGCAGTTTGTCTACACCGCTGAGGGACAGTTAAGACCTAAAGGCAACAATAAATACTGTGTCGACTACAACTCAGGTTCTGCAGACAATGGTGATAAAATGCACCTGTGGGATTGCGATGGTGGCAATTCAGAAAAATGGCAGGTACAGGAAAGCGGTATTATTCAAAATCGCGACAAAGATTGGCAATACTGTATTGATACACCAGGGGCAAGTGCCGATAATGGAGAACAACTTCAAATTTATAAGTGCAACAGTAGTGACACTGGTCAGAAATTTTCCCTGAATGCTGTGAATGAATGGAAACAAACAAGCTTTTAAGTATTACTTTTTATTCAGACTCTCAGGAGTCAAGTATAAAGAAGAGTATTGTTGCAGTTAGTAAAGGCGTCGGTCTTAAGATTGATCAAAGATCGACAGCCTTACCGTATAAATGCCTATTAACCCTGGTATGCAGAAATTTCTTAACATACCCAATTAAATCAGTAGTTAGTTCAGTTCGCCAGCTTCACACTGCCTCCAGTCACCGAAGGTGCCATCACCTGCAGCTATCCGGCTTTCATAGGTAAAGATAAGCTCCGAAATATCCTTAATGAAAATGGAGAAGTGGAAGCCTTACCTTCCATACCAATACAAGGTGTAGTCGGCATTCAAGTTTGGAAATTAAGAAATTCATAAGTTCAGACTAGCTGTCCTCGTATAGGAATTCTTACTCAAGTAAGCCCTCCTATATGAAGGGCTCGTTTAGTTTGAGTGCAAAAATCCAACCCAGAGAGAGATTCTTCATAATCAATTAAGGCACCCCACCACATCAAGTTGAGGTGCCCATTTCGTATTGCTTAATGAATGATCAAGTTATGTACAGTAAACATCTCCCATATGTCAAGATTCTTGCGATTTGCATTTGCACCACCGTTTTCTTCAGCAACAATATAGTTACCATGTCGGACATTGAACAAGGAGATCCGATCACCATCCTCCAAACAGCCTGTTCTGTCCGTATGATTAATTAATTTAAATGTTTCCCAGCTATATCTGGCAGAAACGGCTACATCAAGTGCTCCCCATTCTTGGGCACCATAATAATAACCATCGGTGGTTTGCAGCCACACATCGTCACCATTGACAAAGCAGCCCTGCTGGTTGCTATTACCGCTGAGAATAATAGTCTCATGGCTTCCGATTGTTGAAGCATTGGCATTGACTGTTTGCCCACTACCACCATTATTAGTTGCGGTCAAATATTTACCATGGTGGCCCCTTAAAGCAATTTTCATAGATTTAACCGCGGGTTTACCAATAGCTATATAACCCACTACGGCTTTCAGATTTTCTCCTTTTTCTTTGTGGGCCTCTTGCACCATTAAACTAATGTCAAAAGAACCTGTTTGTTTATCCTTGATACGAGTACCAATTGTTTCATTCATATTCTTGCCTTGCACTTGGCTCACTAGGAGGTAATCCTGTAAATCAATACCTACGGTTTGAAACTCAGGGGTACCAGTTAGATTATCTCCCAGCAATACAGCATTCACATGAATTTCAGCGCCATTAGCTGTTGTATAAGTGCCCGCTTCCATCACCACATAATGCAGAGTTTCAGGCAAGTGAACACCATCATTCCATGAAAATTCTGCTACCCGAACCTCAAAACTATTGGAGGTTATATTGCGAATTTCAGTCGTAATAGGGTCGGGACCGGCGATACCAATGACAGAAGTGAATACCACAGGGTTGGTATAGCTAAAATCCAGCTGAACTGTGGTCCACTCATGGTCTACGGCATAGACTTTATCCGCTTCCCCTCCAACAAAACGTCGATTCTGAAAATGCACCACATCGATTTGCTCACCGCCGTGGTCAGTTTCAGTATCCAAAGATTGCTCCTCCACATTCAGCAGAAAGCACTCGCCGTTAGCGTCTTCCGATATTCGTGAAATAATTGGATCAGAACCATGGTAGCTCACATTTTGATGTAGAAGAATATCATTGGAGCTTTCACAGTTACCTTGGCCTGTAGGAGTCAAATTACTAGTTACATCATTTACCTGGTAACCGCGCACAGATGCCGTTTCTATGGTAGATGAGCTATTGGCACCCGCCAGATTCCACATTTCCTGATCGGTTAAATCATCGACATTGGCTTCCCAGCTGTAACCCAGTGTTTTTCCGTCTACCTCAAGAGTAGTTTCCCATACATGTCGCTTTTCTGCCCAACTCCAATGCCACTTGCTCTGGATCTTGGCTTGTGAAACTGTGAATATAAAATTACTAAAATCTCCATGAGTCTGAGTATTACCAACAACGGTTGCCCAAACCTGCTCATCGTCATTGCAGCTGTAAATCTGTATAGTTTTTCCGTGATCTATAAAGGTTTTTGTATCCTGGCAATGACGATAGACAGCTACGTAACCTTCCCCTTCTCTTGCAAATAACCAGTTATTGAAGCTGGATGTTTCATCAAACTTATCAGCTGGCCAAGTTAAATTAACTGATTCCGTAACAAAGTCATCAATCGGTAGAAAATCCGTGGCGTTACCTACGCCATCCATAAAGCGCAACTCCATAGCCGGCTTGTACAATACCAGAGCCACATTCTTGTTTTGCTTAATATAGGGCAAGTTCGTATTCATCATATTCTGGCCACCAGCTTTCCAACCACCATTTCCCGCTCCTGAACGCGTGGTAACCTGAAGCGTGCCGGTTGTGGCAACCCAAGGCTGTTGTTGCCAACCGGCATTGCCCGCATGGTAATCTTGGTAAGAGCTCAACTGCACTACACCATGGCGATAGAGATCCAAGGTTTTTTCTGAAATTACAGAACTGGTAGTAAAAGGCGCACTGGTCTCCGTAAGCAGGACTCCAGACATATCAACCAAATCGTCTGCTAGATTAGATTCCACGATAATATCTTCAAAGAAGAAATTTAATCCGGCAACAGGCGTCAGGTAGTATTCCAACATTTCATCAGTCAGTTCAGGATGAGCATAGGCACCAGCAGATTGGGAAAAAATAATCTTATCTTGCAAATCTAGACCTGCCCATACCGAATCCACCTCAGTGATGGGGTGGCCTGAGTAATAGCTGATATTGACCTCGCCATTTAGTTTTTCCAGACGATTATAAGCAACACTGCTAGCATCAAGGCTAGTCATGGCAAATATATCTATATGGTTACCAGCGGTAAATGCCTGTGGACCCATGCCGGTGACTAAAGCCATATACTCTGAGAAGCTATTTTTCATAGTGTTTACTCCTCCATAACTCCCCCCATAGGACCTTGAATCTGCAGCCGTTGCAGCGCCAAGATCATTTGTCACCATAGCTATATCATTGAGAAATATTAATGCGACCTCCCCGGCTAGCTCCTTAATCTCCTGATCCTTGGCATAGTCGTAAAGATTTAATAGCGCGGATATCGAAAATCCACTATAGGTATTTGAAGTAGACTCATAAACACCATAACGTTTTTTAACTTCTAAATAACGTATAAGGCGCTCTTTGATTTTCTGTGGCCCGCCCCCAATATTCCATCCCTCCATTTCCCATAACAACCAGCTAGTGGAAAGCCACATAAGCACATGATTTTCAGAGGTATACACACGTACTCGCTCGGTGTCTTCGTCCTGCCAATAAGGGAGCTTATTAATTTCATTTAGAATCAAGTCATCGTACTCATCACTCTCCGCCAACACACGAATATATAGAATCAACTGCATGTCTGGATTTTTATAAGCATGCTTACCCGGAGTGAAAAGTTCTGTTAATCGCTGAGCCAATGCTGCCCTATCCAAGGGCAAACCGAGATAAGCCCTGAGAACCATGTGGTCATTATTTGGCTCCTCTCTCGCTGAATCGAAAACTCGCTCTATATAGGCCGCCTGGCGCTCACGGAAGGCTGCTAGATAGGCTGGGTATGATCCAGTATCGTAGTCTGCTAAAGTCCACGGCTGTGCGCCATCTTCAGAGTTTCGGGGCCCCGTGCTAAACCAATCAGATATATCGACATCAAGACCAAAATAGTTTAGTGCGGTAACTGAGTTATCAGCTACCCCAAAGAAAAAATCAAGTGACCCCTCAACTGAATTTGTCAGGCCATCATATAGCCATTCACCAGTGTCTACTAAGAATCCTACAGAGGCAGTTGCGGCATCTTCTACTGTAGTGACTACATCTTCGATAGTTTCTTCAGCACTCTCTTCAACTTTATCCCAGATTTCAGCAATCCAGCTTGTGAAATTATCCCATATGCCTGCATGAGCGTATGTTGGCATGATTAAGCTAGATAGGAGCATGATATACACGATATACAGGCCGGCTCTCTTAAAATTCATAACTAAATCCAAAATTTAATTTTTTTGATAAAAGGATATGCCGAGCAAGATCTCCCACCCTTAACACAAAATTAAAACAATCAATGGCAATGTTAATTACCAATAAAGCAATACATTCCCCAAAAAATAAACTCTAAACTCAGATGCAAAGGATATAAAAACTAAAGAGACCCTAAATGGCGCAAAAATGATATTAATTTAATCCGACCAGCTCAAACCTCACAAACAAAACAGAAAATAAATAATTTCATCCTACTATTAAAAATAATATTGGTACAAAAGCAACAATATACATAAAAATAAAACGGATTGAATCTTTTAAAGTAAGAAACTGACGATAGATTATTGTTTCAAATTTCACAACAACCGGTTTCTAATTAACGAACAATAAATCAACCTGTCAGGAATTCATCTGCAGACTTGCGCCATTAAATAGAATTAAACTTATTAAAAGCGACATTAGAAAGATTGAAGATCAAGGAGGTCCGCTCATAATTCCGCAATGTCTTTACGGGTCGCAAAGGCTGCAAATGGTAGTCATCGGAATGGTCGCAGCCCTTTACAAAATTTACAAAACAATAGCTGCGGGCTTTATAATTCGAATTGCGGGGATAACAAAGTGACTTATTATCTAGGTTTCAAGTTTAAGATCTAATAAAATAACCGAAAGGAATCACTTCTTAGCAACCCGGCAACTTTGAGGCTTTGTAGCTTTTTATAATACTTAAATGGATGATAATGATACGAAAAATTATCTACTTCCGAACAGAAAGAAAATACCAAGCTGTCGTAAATCAATTTCAGGAAATTCCGGCCGGGATGAGCTCTTTCTAAAGAAATAATTTTTCCTTGAAATCAGGCAGGTTTGTATGTAGCAGCCTTATCCCAGAGGACAGGTCTTGAAGGCTACAGTTATTAGGTCTTGCTAGGCAATGTCCACCCACAAGAGTTGCGCTTAACATCTGTAACCTTCAAGTTAAGAAATTACTCAGAAACGTTTTAAAGGAGATCACTCCACTTTAGGTACATCGTGATTCCTCCTATGCTAATGAACTGCGCTTACTGGCTAAGCTACTGCCTTTTTTGCAACTTATAAATAAATTTATCCGCCAGAGAATAAACCGAGGACGGATTCGCTCCAGTGACCAGCTCTCTGTCTTCGATTACTTGCGACATTGAGGGTACACGAAAATTACTTACTTTAAGGCCAGCCTCTCTTGCTTTTTCTGCAACGTAATACTCTAGGCGACTGCCTTTTAAATAAAGAAAGTTCTCAAGAATTAACTCTTCAGACTTGTTACCCAGTGTAATGTTGTATCCTTTGTAAATGAAGTTATTTTTTTGTTCTTCACTTAAGGGGATAAATGGATTATAGATACCTTCCATTGCTGTCAACAACACTATCGGAGCATGGCAAATTATAGCAGTCGGCTTTTGGGTTTCATGGAAATATGTTAAGATACTACCCAGCTCTTCGCTAAACAGAAGATCTATTTTTGGCGCATGACCTCCCGGGATATAGATTCCATCATATTTTTCTAAAGATTTTGATTGTGTCAATGACTCCAGCGAGAGCAAAGGTTTTTCAGTAAGTTGCTGCTGCTCCATTATGTATTCAACATCATCTAGAAAAGCAGATACTTCGTCATTTGCGTAACGATTAGCAAACTTGAGCCTACCGAAATATTTCGTTGCTGTAGCGATATCTTTTAAGCGCTCCTCCTCGGCTTTTATCTTAGGGTTTAAAGCATACTGAGGCCAATTTGATACCACTGATGCTTTATAAAAATACATTTGCAAGCCAAAACCATCAATTACAGGAGTTTTCCCTTTTGGTGTGGCAATATCAAATTCATACCCATTAGCTTCCAGCTGCCTCAAGGTTTCTGATAGCTCACTCACAAAATACCCAGATTCGACTACACCACCATTTCTTAGGGTCAAATGGTCAGCTGCTGAAACGACAACAAGCACTTTTCCATTGCTAGCATAGGCATTTAAACTTAAAAGAACAGCCACGAAGATATATAATATTTTTTTCAAAATAAAATCCAACTATTTATTATTGAGGTTAGAAAACCTATTTATTTTAGGTTGCGCCCCACAAAAGCGAATTGCACCTATCTAGAATAGGCTATTGGCAGTTAGGAAATCCATACCAGGTACTATATTAGCGTGCAAATTTACTAGGGGCAGCCTGTTTGATTATGCTTTATTAGCAGCAGTGTCGATAATGGCCTTTTCGATGGACATATCCGTATTTCCCTTCCATTAACTCATTAGTCGTATTTAAAATCTGCTTATAAAGCACCTAATTATTACTTATCGTAACATCAAGGAAGGCGGGCTCTTGGCTTTTTCTACCAGAATGATCCACCGCAATGACTTTATAGCGGTAGTTTTTCCCCAACTCTAAATCTGAATCTGAATCTTTGTATGAAGGTTCTCGTGTTTTTAAAAGCAAGTCGTCATCACGTGATAACTCGTAATGGAGCACACCACCATTTTCAATAGTGTGATTCCAGGAGAGAAACACTTGCATTCCATCTATCCTATATTTAAAGCCACTAACCTTAGCGGGTGGAGGATGATCTCCATACTTGCAAGGTACAATATCTCTGCCTAAGCCATCAGTACACTGATCAATATTTTTGTCGGTTTTACCTGATGCATTCCAATTTTTTGCTATTCCGCCAGTGCACATATTATCTGCACAAAAAGGCATATCATAATTGAGGCAAGTTCTGCAGTTTTCAAACCCAAAATTATCTACAAAAGGCAACACAGACTTATCGACTGCGGGGAAATAATTACAGACTGCGACATGTGCGCCATCATTATATGCAGGATTATCAACACCATTGATCCTATCACACTCTTGAACCGCACATCCAACATAACGAGTTTCCCCATAGCAAACTTGAGCCCAGTGCCCACAGGTGTCATCGTGACATTGCCCAGTCTCCCAATTATAAGCATAGCTCTCATCATACCAAGCCTGAACTGCTCCAGCCCATTGCTCGCCATCATATTGAGATGCTGGGGGGTTGATAAAATAAATGGCTACATTCTCACCAATTTCAACGTAACCCTCGGGCAACACAAAAGATACTTCACTTTTTACTTTATCAAAAGAATCTCTAATACCTGCAGAGTCGCCTAGATGTCCATAGAAGCAGGCCGATGCCCGCTCCTTCGCCATCTTAGCCAAGGCATCATCCCAAAAAAGAGTTTGCATATTTCCGGCAGTTTTAGGTCCTTCTCCTTCTCCAGATTGACCACTGGCACACCGCTGACGAAAATGATTATGCCTATCGAGCATTGCCCGTTTTTGATCCAGTGAAAGCTCAAAAGAGCCAGACCCATTGGGGTCTTTAGTTACTATAGAAAATGTAACAGATTGTTGAGCACCATCTGTTAACTGGAAATTAATAGTATCTTTTACTGAGTCACCACTTTTTATACTATCCGCCTTATCATTAAGGATATATTCCCAATCACCACTACTGGCAATGTTAAAATTACCATAAGTGCTTTCTATATTTTTCTCTGAAAAGCTCGGCGCATTACCATCCACATCATGCAGCGACAAAATGCCATTGGCACTTTCCCTGCTCCCTACAATTAATGTCGCCAGGGGCGAGTCTGGTTCGAAAGTATAGGCATCATCAGCACCTGTTACTTCGATAACAATCACTGTAAAGTTATCTCCAGCTCCCACAGCAATTGAAAACTCATCTGTAGCAAGCTCATTAGCACCTAGTGGATCGGAAAGATTACTATCCAAAGTATATGTCCAGGTGCCATCTGAGAGAACTTGCAGGCGACCGTATTTCCCCCACTCATTAACTTCCTCAAAAATTCTATTTGGGTTTGTACTATCAATCAGTATGCCAGTAGCAGACTTTACATTATCTTCACTAACGTAACCTTCCCCACCACTAATGACCCCATGATTTGGGTCTGGATCTGAGCCTGGATCTGAGCCTGGATCTGAGCCTGGATCTGAGCCTGGATCTGAGCCTGGACCTGGGTTGGGCCCAGCATTACCACCATTGTTAGTTACCTCTGGATTATTGTTTTTGCTGTCACTAGAACCACCACCGCTACAGGCAACTATGAAAACGGACAAAACAGTAACCATAAGAAGCTTAGAGAGCTTGTTCATATTGTTCTCTACAGATTCAATCACACTTATTTTGGAACAAAATTATAAGAACATTCTTTTTCTATTTTGTGAACTAGGTTAAACATTATTGTTTCTATATTGAGTACCTGGAGTTTCCAAATTGCGAACAATTGACTTTTTCCTTTTTTAGGCATCATTTATCAACTATTGGGAGCCAAGTAAGGATTTCTTAGTTTTGACTCATTACAAGTAGCCCTACAGTAAGTAGTCCTCGCAACACATATCTTTGCGGGCCGATCAGACTCACTAAAAAACTTAAGTAATTTATCGAGCTTAAACCGGCTTCATTTTTAACATTAAAAATCTATTAGCATTGAATTAAGAGCCTCTAGCAATAGATAAGGACCCGAGCCAGGTTAAGGTAATTATCGAGTAAAGTGGGGGTGAGAATTTTTCAAGTACTAATACACAAAATACATAGGATCTCGGCACTGTTTAATTAGGAGGCAGTAAACTAATACCATCTGATCCAGTGTATCCTCTTGATTTATATCAATCACCATCTCATATTAATTGAAACAATCTCACAAGTGACACGTCAACAATATTCAGCTTACCAACCTAAGAAATTAGTGGGCACTAATCGCATTTATAGATATAGTGCTTAAAAGGACCAGAAAAGGGATAAAGATGTACGAGGTAGTACTTTTTTTGCATTTGCTAGGTGCAACTATTTGGACTGGGGGGCATCTGGTGCTGGCATGTACAATCCTCCCTTCCGCCCTAAGAAGTCAGGATATTGAATTTATCTCAAGGTTCGAAAGCAGCTATGAAAAAATTGGCATCCCTGCCCTTCTTGTACAGATTATTTCTGGCATCTATCTAGCTTTCAATCTCTTGCCCGATATATCCCAGTGGTTTAACTTCTCGAATCCGGTTTCGAGACTTATTTCATATAAGCTAATCATATTGGGCTGTACATTCCTTCTTGCTATTGACGCAAGACTCAGGATTATTCCGCATCTTTCCACCAGAAACCTAAAACCTCTCGCTTATCATATAATTCCAGTAACACTTCTCTCCGCTCTATTCGTTTACGTAGGAATTTCCTTCAGAACAGGCTGGCTATATTAAACTATCATTTATTGGCTCAGCAACTGACCCACTACCCGGCGTTAGTACAGTTAATCACTTACTTATTGGAACTCCACAGAATAAAAGCTTAACTAGTTAATGAGGGCTGCTTAACAGCAGCCCTAACACTCAATCAATTAGACATGCAAATATTGAATTTTAGATTAATTAAAATCAAAGTAACGAATTAAAAAACTTCTTCTAAATGCTTTAAAAAGGGTACCACGGTTTGATCTCTCACAGCTGGGTACATATCTCGATCAATAGTAATATGATCCAAATTGACCCAACTTTGAGCATACCAACCTAGATTGATATCTTCTGCTGCATAGACAAAAGAGTGCACCCCTGTAAATTCGATAACTTCGTCACCGCCTGCCAGTTGACGGATGTATAAATTGTCTTTATAGGGGAACTGAGCATTGAGATCAGTATAGTAGCTCAAATAAGTTGAGTTTTCGGGGTTGCGAAAAAAAGAAGAAGTTACTCCCATTTCATTCTGATCCCATTTACAGACTCCATCAAAACTATGAACAATAGTTCGAATGCTACGAAAGTCCGGATCATTACGCAGAGCCTTTGCCAAGCGCATTGCTAAACAGCCCCCTCTGGATGATCCCGCCAAGTAGATGGTTTCTAGGTTTGATACATAAGCTTTTGACTTTAACCAATTAAGGTAGGCACTTTCTATACGCGATTTCTCACTACTATTCACCATATAGTTAAATTGTGCATCAAAAGCTACGGCAAAGAAGGTGTCATCTGCTGGAAAATACTCTGAATCTAAAACCTGCCGGGCAAGCGAGCGGCCATCTATGCTTCTAGAACAGGATTCTTCTGAGATACCACAGTTTCTTTTAAAGTTATCCCCTTGTCCTGTTACCGCACTTTCAGAACCGTATCCCGGAGGCTGTTGCCCAGCTGCAATAAACACCAAATTTCGCACATCTTCTCGTTCTGGCTGCCGCACTCTTGCAATCTGAGTGTATAATTGATGAGTATTACTGACACCTTCTTGCTCCCAAGCTAGATACTCAGATTGAGTAGCTTGCTGGGTACACCAAAAGTTTTGACAGTAGCGGACACGCTCCAAGCTCACCGATAAATCTGATTTTGGCTCAAATGCCTTAGCCTGAATAGAGCCCAAAAGGAACACCCAGCAAGCTAAAAGCCTTATTATTTGATTATTCATTTTTCACCATTTTCAATATGATCATTCTTATATTTAGAAGGTAAAACCCTCCATTCAATCAAATAAACTAACCCCTTATCTGACCGCAGATGATTTTAACAGACGAAAAGTCGCCAAACAGAGAAACCAAAAAAAAACAAATCTTAAATTTTCAAATAAGAAAAGATCAAATCCAAGACAAAAAAACACAACAACAGGAAAGGCCTAAACAACAAATTGATAAGCAGTCAACAGTAATTTCCAACACTTAAACCGCCCTTAAATTAGCCGAAACAACTAAAATATCATCGACTTATTTAGGAAAACATGATCGCCGACCAACCCTTCAGAACACCTGAACATCATGTAAATTATTATATTTTTTACCCGATCTCAAGAAGAAAGCAAAAGCAGTGGACCGCGCCACGACAGGTAACGCCACACGACCTTTCATGCTTTAATTTCGATCGTAACATACAGCACGAACATCTTAATTGATAGCAAGGTAGTGTAATGGGCGTTAACTCGTACATCATTACTGAAAACTGAATCTAGTTGCACTATGCCCAAGTAACCCCAGCTGGCAACTCATAGCAACTATATTCCAAGTGTATCACTCTGCGACGCCTAGGGAATAAAGCTCTATCTGAAGCATGAAGAATATGAGGATACATAATTAGTGCAGAACCGGATTTTGCCTCACAGGCAACTGGATTATGTTCTTTAACATATTGATATATTTCATCTTTCTTCAAAATTCCATGTTGATGGCTGCCAGGAATAAGCTTTAAGCAGCCATTATTAGTATCAGTGTCATCCAGATGAATACGGATCGTAATCATTTGCTTAAGAACATGTAGTGGAGGCTGCACATGGTGAACGCTATCCTTAACACTCCAGGGGCCCCATCCAGACTTAGTAAATTTTGAAGAGACCGCTACAGTCTTATCCTGATGCCAAGTAACAAGCCAGTTACATTTTTCATTTTTATCAAATAGGATACCCCTTACCAATCGAGGGCGCTGAATTAAGTACTTCTGCGCTAAATTTACAATCAGGTCCGATGTAGCCAAGGCCGCTATAGAGCTATACTTTTTCTCTACATTGCGTATGCCTCCCGTCCCCCTAGCGAGCTTTAAATCTGCAAACTCATTTTGAAGAACCTCAAGCGGGCCTTCCGGAAAGATGTCATTAATTAAGGAATAACCTTTTTCCAAATCGATCATTATTTAATAACCACAAAAAAGAGTCCAGATTTTATGTACAGCGCACCCAATGAGCGAAATATTACCGACCAGAAAGTGTTTTCTAGCTGGAATTTTTATTTCCGGAAACTTTCGTTTAGGCTTTCCCCATTTACGCATAGACACTATCCGTATTTTGTGGTTTAGATTCATAAGATCATCTTTGTCAGCTCATAATACATGAGGAATTGTTCCACGCTTCATATTACCTACCCAGCAATACACTCCTTAATAGCATATGGCACGGACGCTGCTGCACTTAGAACACCAAAGCAACTGCAAGCCAGGTCAGGGCTGGGAAAAAGTGCTCTATGTCACACTTTTAACGTGGAATCCGTGCTAAATTCAGCCCATTCAAGTCGAGGTCAGCTTGATTGATTGCCGAGCCGTTTTACGGTGGCTTTCGCGCTGTAAGGTAGTAACAACTCAATCTATATTGATGTATGCCCAGTAGAACTCAATACCCATCAGCAGATAATAAGCAGTATGCCCTCCACAACAAAAAGTAAATATTTACTTACAAATTACACCTTAATGTAAATGTAAGAATGTGACGTTATGTCGAGCAATCCCAGCAATTCATCGTCACTAGAATTAGGTAGTAGGACTATTTTTGTACAGTTAAAAGTTGCGGGTTCAGTTTTGTAAATTACTTGGTGTGCTCACTGTTGTCATGCTCCCATACTGGCCTAAATTAATTTTCTAGCCTGGCACAAACCGCCTGTGAAAAAGTTGAAGCTACTAAGAGTAGGTATGAAAAATCTACCAGAGATTTATGTACAGGTGAAACCATATGTACGTACTTTTTCTTGCTGAATGAAATGTGTATTCAGCCAAATTCTCCAATGCCAAGAGCATGGATAAGAGATAAAGATGGCTTAATAGTAGAAAATATTTGCGTAATGATATCCATGTTTCTGTGAAAAAATGAACATATATCTTTTGCCATCGAGAGATTACGGTTCCCGCATTGAGCTTTCGTAATTTTTCGACTCAATGTATTACCTGGCTTACGGATAAGACTTCAGCCGAGGGCCTGGCTACAAGAGTTTTAACGCTGACTTTTTCCACAACGAAGAGATTTATTTAGATGAGCACTGACAAAAGTAATGACTCCACACCTTTTCTAGCAGGCATGAGCGCTGGTGAACAGCAATCATCTCTCTCGAATTCAGGCGCCAAATCAGTGCTTGGTGAGGGTATCAATTTTCGCGGTGAGCTGATTGGCACCGAAGATCTTCATGTAGAAGGCACCGTAGACGGTACTGTAATTATGGTTGGTCACAACCTTTCTGTTGGTACCGGCGGTGCAGTTACTGCAAACATCCATGCAAAAAATATTGTTGTTGAAGGCACACTGGACGGCGACGCACTTGCCGATGAGTTAATTGAGATCAGAAATACTGCCCAGGTAAACGGCAACCTGATTGCCCCTCGAATCAAACTCGACGACGGTGGTAAGTTCCGTGGCTCTATGGATATGGTAGATACCGACTCCGAAATGAAAGAACGCCACAAGGAATTCTCAGACCGATTGGTGCACCCAGATCTGCCGGCAACGGAAGACAAGCCAGCAAACCGCTCCCAGAACAACGCCTCCTACACTTCTAGCAGCTCAACTGCGAGTGATTCATCCCGTCTATCCGATACCAGCGACTATCTGTTCGGTACCAAGGAGACTGAAGAGGAAACAGTGGAGAGCTGAGTTAACTTCCTCAGTTAATCCTCCATACGAGCCCCGGCTATTGCCGGGGCTCTAGCTTTTGGTGTGAAAGTATGTTGCAGCATCATTCGTTTGGTATTGCCGCCTTGGTGGACGAGGTGGTTCAACCAGGTGGTAAAGTACTGGATTTGGGGTGCCTCTCATTTGGCACTACACAAACCTTTTTGGAACTGTCCTGCCAGACATTTATTGAGGATTTACGTAGCCTGCTACTTGAAATCCACTCATTTGACCTGCAGACACGAACTATAAAGTTAACTGAACACCTGACCAGAAAGCCACAACGGGTAAAACTTGATGTCGTGCTCTGCTGGGACCTGTTCAACTTTATGGAACCCGAGCTTATTGCCCAATTAATTGAGGAAATCCGACCTCACTTAAAAGCTGGCACTGTCTTCCACACAATGCTGTACACCGGCACAATGCCTAAAGCCCCCGCTGACTTCAAGCGTTTGTCCGGCTTCACTTTTAACTCATCCCCCCTAGCACTGCCGGAGCCATTACCTACATACCGATACTCTTCGCTCAATCTGATGAAAACCATGGGTAACTTTTCTCTGCGCTCCTCTCTCCTGCATAGAAAAGGCATGCGTAAAGACCTTATTGAGCTGATGTTTGAATACGGTAATGTAAAGTCACAAAACGCTATACGTGCGGGGGGAACCTCAGCTGCAATTTCCGCTTTTAGACAAACAAGCCTTACCGAAATCCCTTTGACAGCACTTGATCAAGCATTAATGCACGCCAAGCGCTCTCCCGTCAGTAAAGCTCTGGATGTAGGGAAAAAAGCTGGTAGGAATATGCAGCACCTCCAGCGAGAAGTGGGTGAACTATTTATTTCCGATCTCTATTCTGCAATTCTCTGGCAATGTAGCCGCAAGGTACCCTTTGATAGCGCGGTACAGGCAGCATTACGACAGGCCACCCTGCCTGAAAACCTGGATTGTATTTTACTCTGGGATCTTCTGAATTTCTTTTCCACTGAACAAATTCAGTTAATCACCCATGCGCTATATCAGTATCTCAGCAATGGCGCTGTGATGCATTTTCTGTTGTTCAAGCAAGAGCGACTTCCGGTTAATTGTGGTGTTTTCGAGATTCAGCCATCAGGCCTTGTTGGAACCTATATCCAAGCAGCTGGAAATAAGCAGGCAAAGTTCCGCACTATTACCGATGTAGTGAAAGCACTACCACAAATGAAAGTTCTAAGTCAGGGCACTGGAAGAATACCCAACGGGCCCTTTTATCACGAAATAACAATGCAGAAAGTTGTAAAGGATCAATAATGACCCAGTTTTTCTACCACTGGTTGACTAAGTTATCTCCTGAGCAGGTAACAGACACCTTTCTTATAGTTATGCTTGCCCTTGGCACTATAGCCTTGACCCTTTACCCATTTGGCAAGTTTCCACGCTTCGTAAAAGAAACGCCTTCTCTACTGACCGCTCTTGGAATTCTGGGTACCTTTATCGGTATTATTCTTGGTATCTATGGTTTTGACCTTGCTGATATCGACACCTCAATTTCAGAACTTATGCAAGGTCTGGAAACCGCCTTTATGACTAGCATCTTAGGCCTTTTCCTCTCATTGGTCTTGCGCACTATCTTCCAAATATTCAGCAAAGATCAGCCAGCCAAAGCCACTGCAGATGATATTTTGCAAGCGATCAATCACCAGCGCCAGGATTTGGCAAAGTTTCAACACAGTATTAGTGAAGAGGTTCTGCAGTCACTAACTTCAGTTGTGGAGAAGTTTAATCAGGGGCTGAACGCACAAATGGGTGATAACTTACAGCAGTTTATTCAGCAGCTGGAGGCCGTATCCCCTGCCTTGCAAGCATTAATCGATCAGCATGAGCAACACGCCGAGCTTGCTGCAATCTACCGTGAGCAAACTACATCTCTACTGATTGAAATTAACGGTGCGCAGGAGAATCTTCTACAGTTACATCAACGTATTACTGAATTACCGAAAATCTTTAACGTTATTCCTTCGCTGGTTGAACAGCAGCGCACTCACTCCGAACAAATCTCTGTCATGCTTAATGAACAGCAGGCATCCATTGAAATACTACAAAAATCTATTCCGGATATCGCACCCAAGTTTGAGTCGATTACCCAGGGAATCGAAAAAGCGAATCAGCAGTTAGGCACTCAAGTTCAACATCTAATATCCCTGAGTGAAACCCAGGCGAAAGTCTTTGAACAGAGGACGAATAAGGTCGTTGCTCTTGCCGATGTCCTGAATAATATCGACCCCAACCATTTTTCCAACATTATACAAGAGACTGCAAACAGCCATCGTGAATCAATGGTTGAGCTTGCACAGCTTATTGCCAAGACCCATCAACAGATGATTACTGAATTATCCCAAGTGATCACTCGTGATTTGACCAATGCAGACGTAAGCATCAAGCGCCAGTATGAGTTACTGGATCAACGTTTACATAGCGAAGTTGAGAGTGTAATGGCTGCGATGGGTGATGCCCTAGGTACCTTGAGCGGTGAGTTTTCACGGGATTTTCGCCAGTTAATCCAGCAAATGAAAAGAATTGACAATCAAGTGAAACAGGCCGCCGGAGAGGAGCATGTTTGAGAGCGCTCACTCCAACAGTGAATCCAGTGAAAGCCAATGGATCAGCCTATCTGACATGATGGCCGGCCTAATGATGGTCTTTCTCTGTATTGCCGTCTTCGTGATGCGTTCCCTAATAGATGAACGAGCCAAAATTCGAGAACTTGCCGAGTCCTATCGCGATACACAGCTGGCGATTTATCAAACTTTGCAACAGGAATTCTCCCGCGACCTTACTCGCTGGGGAGCCTCTCTGGATAAACAGACCCTAGCTATCTCTTTTAACAATAGTGATGCGCTGTTCAAGACTGGGGATTTTACTTTGAGTGACAATGCGCGTGAAATTATGTCCTCATTTGTGCCCCGCTATATTGCTGCACTGACCCCCTATATGAATTCCATTGCTGCAATACAAATTGAAGGTCACACAAGTTCTGAGTGGGGTGAGCAGTCGGCGCCAGAGGAGGGGTATTTTCATAACTTACGTCTTTCTCAGCAGCGGTCACGGGCGGTAATGCAATATGCCCACTCGCTACTACCCCCAAATCAAGCCGTTTTAGTACGTGCAAAAGTTGCAGCCGTAGGTTATTCATCCGCCCGCCCAGTCCTCAATAACAATGGTATTGAGGATCCAGATCGCTCTCGTCGCGTAGCATTCCGAGTAGTGCGAGACTCTGAAAGCCACATTTTGCAGATTCTTGAGGAGGCCCTGTGAAACTAACCGACTTGCAGCCTATTCATAAGCGTCAAAGGCAAAGCTCTCAAAATCTTCTCAATCCCGAACAGAAGCCTTTAACTATTTGCAAGCCGAGTCGAAATAGCTTGGCGAGCGCCATTCGTTTAGGTATTCAGCTGGACTATTCAGACCTCGATATACTTTCTTGCGGTTGGCGCTACCGGGGCATCCCAGTATTTGTATTTGGTCTTGAGTATTCACCCTCAACACAGGAAGATTCTTTTGGGCAGGTCCATATTTCTCCCAAATGCCCTTCAGTAAGTAATTACCAAGGGCCTCTCTGGGCGAGCAGCGACTTCGCCGCCGTACAAAAGTCCTTTCCGCGAGACAACCTAAAGCCTTGTCCGCACTGCTTGCGCCACCTTTATAGTTTGGATATTCCAGATTTACTGCACAAAGACCGCTTTGGTAATGTTACCGCTATCGATTGGTTAATTTACGCACGATACTTTGCCGGTGCAATTTTTGAAAAATACCCACTCTTCTGGCGCAACGGTGAACGCCCACAAAAAGTGACTGCACTATTCACCACTGAACCCCCGAGGTATTCCTGCTCAATTTGTCAGTGCCATATTAATGCCAACGGCTGGGCGATTAACCCTAAGCTTGCTGAACTCAGTAGTCTCCCCAGAGAAATTTGCCTTCTTTGCGCCGAGCGGAGAGCTCGTACTGTATTAGTGGCACCCCCTCAAGCAGCGCTGCGTGCAGCAACCCTGCGCTACGAATCCCTTACCAAACAGTTGGGTAGTGAACCCCAAGCATCCTGGGCAATCGCCGAGCAAGTAGTTCCCGCCTCTTGGCTTCCGCTGATCCAGAAACTGAAAACTCTGATGGGGCCGCCCAAGGTCTTTCAGGTGATCGCTCCGAAAATTTTAGCCGTTTTATCCTGGCCCAGTATGAAACGTGCCATCATTGCTGATAACACCAAAGATGCAAAACTGCCTTCTCACTATTCCGTTTGGCGCAAAGCCCAGATTGAGCAAGAACTGGGCTTAGGCTGAGCAATTACTCCATAGTGCTGCCTTCGGGCAGCTGGCTTTTACAAACATCCGGCTTCCTCACTCTCAAAATCTATCAATAAGAAAAATTCTAGAAGATTCTTAAAGTTGTACGCAGGTATTTCCTACTGCGGCTTATTTGATTTAGATATAGCAGACCATCAACAACTTACTATTTCCAATAATTTTATAAACGCATGACTTAAATAAATTATTTGATATTATTTTTAAAAGACACTCTATCAAATGCTTTTTATCCTATTTATACTCTCAACCTCTTTTACAAGCTTTGCACAAGCAGCTTCTTGGTATTGGAAGGTTACAAATATCATGATTACGGTTTAAATTACCGCCAATAATTTTCTGCATAGGATTTCCCCCTCACAATTACATGCTTTTTAGGAACTTAAACAAAACGATCTAGTCAGAAATCGAAGTAGTACACCAATAACCTCGAAATTTCGTACCACTTTTAGCGGTAACTAAGATCTGACTCAGTTTTCAAGTTACTTTTAATACAGGCTTATCATGATGCATAGTCGGCACACAAAAATTCTGTCAAAGATTTTTCTTACAATCGCACTCTTAGCAGTAACCATTGCTGTACGTGCGGACGAAGCGTTGCAGACATTTCTCGAACAGACACTTACCACAGCACGTGACAAAAACGATCTTCCAGCCGTCGCCGCGCTGATTCAAATCGATGGCAAGACCGCTGCTATAGCTGCAGACGGTTTTCGTGCGCATGGTCATATGGAACCAGTCACTATCGACGATAGTTGGCATATTGGATCGAATACCAAGGCGCTAACTGCAACAATGATCGCACGCTTAGTTGAGCAAGGTATCATGCGATTTGAGGATACACTCGCTGATTCTTTTCCGGCTTTCGCAAAAAATATGGACCCCGCTTACCGCAATATTACGATCACGCAATTGCTCAGTCATACCGCAGGCTTACCACCTCTGACCGACGATAATGAACTTCCTCAATTTGAAGACTTAATCGAGTCAGTACCCAGTATTCGGGCGCAACGTATTGCGGTTGCACGCAGTTACCTTGCAATGCCACCTACATCCGCAACTGGTTCATTTAAATACTCCAATCTCGGTTACATTATCGCGGGTGCCATCGCCGAGGCACGAACAGGCAAGACTTGGGAGGATCTCATCAAGGAACAGATCTTTACTCCGCTCGGCATAAAGAATGCAGGATTTGCAGCGCCCGGATCCTCTGGCAAGTTGGACCAACCGCGTGGTCATAAAAAAACCTGGTGGGGCAAGCTCGTACCACTCGATCCCGCTGACATACAAAGTGATAATCCTCAAGCGCTCGGCCCCGCCGGCACAATCAATATTTCTCTTAAAGATTGGATTCTCTTCGCAGAGGACCAACTCAATGGCGTACATGGCCGCGGTAAATTACTGAAGTCCGAAACTTATCGCAAACTGCACTCACCCGTAAATGGTCATTACGCACTGGGCTGGGGGGCATTGTACGATCCAGAGTTATTGCTGCTTACACACACCGGAAGTAACGGCTATTGGCTCACCGACGCACGTATCATGCCAAAGCACAACATAATTTTTCTAATCGCGATGAACTCTGCTGGTGATACTGCAGAAAAATCAATGAAAGACATCCGCAAGCTTCTTATGGAGCGCCTAAAACCATTTGAGTGAATCTAAAAAGCGGACTTGTCTTGACAAGTCCGCAATCCAGCGGCTACTGGAATATATACTTGATAATTAATTAAAGTCAGCAGCGCGAATCGGATAGTTATCAGAGCCAGCCTCCAAGATCCAAGCCCATGGCTCTGCGAATAAAGCGAGTCAATTATATTCCTGACAGAATAATCTCACGGAAAACGCATACCGTCACCCGCCACAAGAATCCTATTTATCATACATAGTACTGAGCAATTTATTTAAATATAAAGACTCAGAAATACACTGCAACTTGATGGAGCTATAGCTTTCAATAGAGAGAATTCTTAAAGATGTAATCTAGAATTTCGATTCAGAGAAAAATCATAGCTTTCGCTTGCCGCCTTTTAAGAGCCACAAGTTCCAACCTAATTCATCCATGCCAGCCAACATAAAATTTAAGAAAAAATGGCCAGTAAAGCCTATGGAGAGCTTTGATGAATGGCAGCCACCCTTTAAGGCTCCATCACTGTTTGAATTAGAAGAATTAAATATTACCGCAGGGCGTTAAACAGGCTTTGCCCACTGCCATATTAAGTGTGGTGGCACTCTTCTCGATGGCAAGGAAGTTCGTGATACTGTTCGAGCGACTTTCTGCTTTATCAAATTGGAAAAATCGTGACATGTGGTGCACCGCCATATCTCCACACCAGCCAATCAAGGTGCTTAGAAAATATAGCGTTCAAGTCAACTCAATGCTGAATGCATTAGCGCTGCTCAGTAAATCGGGGCATTAAGTTATAAAAGACATCGGGCTTTTGAAGAGAGGAATCTCCAAGCCCATAGAAGCCCGGGGGTATAAGGCATAATAGTCTGCCTCTAATGCATCATTAGAGGCGGCACAGATTTTGTGTAGTGTGCTTCCCCGCTACAAGATGATCAGCGACGAGCGGCAAAGATACCACCGGCCATCACTACCAGCGAGGAAAGCATTCCCACACCAACCAAACTATAAAGACTGATAGACTGGCGAGCGGCTTCGTTAAGCACTTCGCCAAAAGGAAATTGCCAGGCAACAATACCCGAAGCCGCCAGCACAGCGATGTATTGAACACGACTGGCGCGACGTTCGTTCTTCTTGGAGGGCATTGGCAATTTTGCCATGACGCTCTCGCAGAAACCGTCATCGTCCAGGTAGGGCTCATCGAACTGCAGCTGCTCTGCCAGCCAAGCATCAAATTGTGGGTCTTTGCCCTCTATAGTTAAATCGCCCAAGGCGCCACCCTTTGTGTTGCGCTGTTCAAAGTTAACCATTGACCACCTCCTCGCGCCACGGCTGCAACAAGCTCTGTAGCTTTGCTCGCGCGCGGTTGACATGGGATTTTACCGTACCTAGCGGCAACTTCATAATACTTGCCGCTTCCTCATGGGAGAAGCCCCGCTGCATACACAAGTGTATCGCCTGGCGTTGGGCATCGCTTAAAGAGTCCATTGCGGAGTTCAGGTCCCGGGCCATCCCCAGGCGCTGAGACTCTTCAACCGACTCTTCCGCCTGGGCCCGATCGACCGCCTCCTGATCCACTTCTGGAGCGTTCTTGCGTTTGTGGCTCATGACGAGATTGTAGGCGATCCGGTACAACCAGGTGCTAAAGCGGGCATCTCCCCGAAATGCCGGCAGCGCCTTATAGGCCTTAATAAAGGCCTCTTGCGCCATATCATCGGCCAGGCCCTGATCGCCATCACACAGCTTGCGGAGCGAGAATCGCAGCTGGGATTGATAGCGACGCACCAGCTGGGCATATGCCCGCTGGTCCCCGTCTTTGACGGTGCGCCTGATCAAATCCTCATCATTGAGGTCCATATTTCGGTCCCTACGCCTGCTTAGTATCGAGCTTCCAGTTGATAAAGCGGGCCAGGCCGATAAACAGTGGGATCAAGCCCAGACTACCTACCCCAAATCCTGCAAGGGAAGTGAGCCAGATAAACACTGCAGCACCCACTGCGATTAGAGTAATCCCTCTGTCCCCAGTATTCTTAGGGCTGCTATCTTCCAGCATATCCAACATCTCAGGCGGCACATCCCGACCATCGGCCACCATGTTATTGATATTTTCCATCACCAGCTGTTTCTTCCTGTAGCTATTGCGAGTGACCAGCCACACTATCAACACCGGCATACCGAACACACAAAGTAAGGCCAGAATAGGTAAGGTCACCACTTGGTGGAAACCAGAATCTGATTGAGACTCTTCCCAGCCTTTAAGTGAAGAGTCATATCTTTTTGACAGGCCAATCTGCACATTGTCTGGCACACTATCTAGAGCCTCTTCAGCCACCTGCCCCCGCTCATCGAGAATCCCCTTGCGCTCCAGTTTCTCGATAATGCGCTGGCTCAGAGGGCCTCCGAACTCAGCTCCCAAGTCCACCTGGACCTCACTGCGCTCGCCGTCCTCTCCCTGGGTTTTGATGGTGAGCACACCCTCCTCATCACGCATGATGCGTACACGCGTATCTGGCTTAGATGCCTCACTTTCCATTGCCGGCGGCTTTGGCGGGTTGGGTATTGTGCTGCTGTCATCCTGTGCCCAGCTGCCCATCGCGGCAAAAGTAGCTGCCAGCGCCGCCAACCAGTAGGTAGCTACCCGCAGGGATTGTGAATTTCTCGCTCTCATTAGTTACTCTCTAATCGTTGTCTTTCTTGTACTGTTTAACCGTCGGCCCGGGGAAGCCCTGCACGCTACATCACTGTTATGCGGCCTCGGCTGTAAGGTCCGGGGGTGGCGCCTTGGGGAGCCCTCTCCTCCGCAATCCGCACCGAGTAGGGAAGCCCGCTGCCTTCAACCTCACTGCCTGACTTACATTCATTGAGCTTTTGCATAAAGTGCAGGTCTGTTTTCTCAGTGAGCTGACGATGAATATCATCCACCGAGAATCCCAGCTCCGCCGCTCCGGCCTGCATGCCGCCAAGCGCCAAAATCAGTACGGCGCAAAATTGTACCTTCTTAAATGATCCCGCAGTAAACATTGTGACCTCCAGATCGCTTTTCCTTGTACACCTCTATGACGGAGCCAGAATTGATTTTGGATGCAGGCGCAAAAATATTTTTTTAAACACTTTGTGAGAGGACTTCTTCCTATGGCTACTGGACCAATAAGTACAAAAGTCGCAATAATCGGCCTGTAACCATTGGGGAACTCGTAGATGACCGGTATTAAGGAAATACTGATCTTTTGGTTTGGTGATCCCGCTTTAAATTACCGCCCTACACCTGAACGGCAGAAGCGGTGGTTTTCGGCAGACCCAAAGCTGGACAAGCAAATGGCTGAAGACTTTACCGGGATCACCAATATGGCCCTTGGGGGAAAGTTGGATCACTGGCGCCAAAGTCTGGAGGGCGAGCTGGCCCTGTTGCTGTTATGCGATCAATTCGCCCGCAATATCCACCGCGGTAACCCTCTGGCCTTTGAGGGGGACCCACTGGCTCTCGATATCACCGAGTCGATTCTACAGAGGGCAGATGAGCAAAAACTTGGGCTGTTTCAGCAGATTTTTGTCGGCATGCCACTTGAGCACAGTGAAAACTCCGCTATCCAACAGCGCTCCGTGGCATACTTCGCCCAGTTGCAGAAGCAGTACGGGGATGATGAGTCCATCGCCCCTTATCTCGCCACCCACTATCGATACGCCCTGGCCCACCAGGCGATTATCGAGCAGTTTGGCCGCTATCCGCATCGCAATGCGGCCTTAGGCCGCAATTCCACTGAAGAAGAAAAGCACTGGCTGGCACAAGGGGGCGGCTTTAAATAATGGATTTACTCGGATGGTTATCACTTGCAGGTATCTGTGCCCTAGGCGCAATGTCACCAGGCCCTAGCCTGCTTATCGTAATGCGCTGTTCCGCCTCCGGTCTTCGGCAGGGCCTCGCCAGCGCCATTGCGCACGGCGCGGGCGTTGCCGTTTACGCTGCGCTGACAGCCTTTGGCCTCGCAGTACTGATTACCAGCTCTCCACTACTATTCAGTATTCTGCAATGGGCCGGTGCAGCCATGTTGGTATACCTGGGCTGGAAGGCCTTCCGAGCCCCGGCTCCCGGCTCGGGAACGACCCAGTTGGAAGCCCCCCACATGAGTGTTCGCCGCTCGATCGTACAAGGTTTCGGGGTGGCCTTCTTTAATCCCAAGATCGCGGTATTCTTTACTGCCCTATTCAGCCAGTTCGTATCTGAGCAGCAGGCTCTCACAACCAAGCTCGGAATGGCTGCCATGGTTTCAGGAGTCGATACACTCTGGTATTGCATCGTTGCCCTGGCAGTTCATGCCAGCCGCAAACGTCAACTGGTTAGCAAGCACCTCGGCCACCGCATCCAGCAGCTGTTTGGTCTGCTCCTGATTGGCTTGGCCGCACGTTTGGTATTCACTATTTAGTGGGTAGGACCTAAGCACCATCTCCGTACAGGCGTGCCAAAATCGAAACTTACCCCCGCAAGAATGATGATTAGGCACCCCAAAAAAAACAGGCCCGCAAACGGGCCTGCACAGTGCGGAGGTTGCAGCCTGGATGCCTGGGGGGAGTACATCCGGCTGCAGTGGCGCATTATGACAGTTACGACAGCTTCCTAAAGACGAATCATCGCAATAGCAACTCTCTTGAGCGCAACGAAACCTCCGCCACTTCAGTTCCAACCACCATTGACACTGAATATTTATACAGTTACCGTATAGCCATACAAGCAAACTGGAATGTCTTAAAGGCAATTGGGAGGCATATCATGGCCGTAGTAGCTGTTTGGAAATGCGATCGAGACGGAGCAATGTTCGACAACAAAAAAGATGCTGAAGAACACGATAAGATGCTGGAGCTTGCAGCCAACATTACCACGCTCATTGAGCGCAGTATTGAAGGTATTGATGAGCAGGTGAGCGAAGAGATCGGCCTGTTGCTGGCCAAGCGTCGCGATGCCCTGGCCAAAGCCTGCAAAGGCAAACCAGAAGTTCTGCTGGAAGAAGATGAGAGCGGTGAAGAGTCCTCCGACGAGACCGTTACTCCCTTTGCTGCAAACCAGTAAAACTGCCAGAAGAAATTTTCTGGTAGTAATTTAAAGTTTCATCCCTGTACTCTGCCCGGTTCAACCGGGCTTTTTTGCTGGGCTTCAGTATTTAGCTGAAGCCTCTCACCGCATAAAGATCGTTAATCGTTCCAGATCACCTAAAAAATCCTCTATTGCGACAAGCGCTTTTACAGAGATCTTATCGATATCACAATATTGATCACTGCGAGTATTAATATCACCAGCCAACTGATTAATGTGCCCCAAAAGCGTCCGGCATGGGTACCTCCCTTACCCGCTGTCAGGCCATAAGCGTGGAAAATGCGGGATAGAAAAAAGGCGATTCCAAAGACATGCAACCACAGTGCAGATAAGCCCCCTAGCTCCGCAAGCAACAAGAGCAATAATGCGATGGGGGTATATTCAACCGCATTCGCGTGCACGCGCACACGAATCTCATTATGACGATCCTCGCCAGTGCCAATACCTACTCGCTTAGTGCGACGAAATTGAACGACCCGGCCTGCCAAGTAGATAATGAGGATTGCACAGAGGCTGGCATACAGCGCTGTAATATTTACCATGGCATTTTCCTTTTTCTTATTAATACGAGATGTAAATATATCTCTATCACCACACAGCTCACCACACCAATGCTAAACAAGTGGCTGGACCTTTTTGTTCATTTTTCGTCACACAAAAAAAGAGCGGGCTTTGCCCGCTCTTCATCTGCTCACAAACTAAGCACTAGTTAATTGCGATAGCCAAAGTCGTGCCCCTTGCTCGGCTTAAGATGACGATCGCGCAGGCGGGTTGAACGAGTAACCAAAGATTGGGGCTCCCCCTCAATCAGTACCTGTTCAGGGTAGCTGGTTACTTCCAGTGGATCACCGCTCCAAACTACAATATCAGCATCGGCCCCTTTCTCCAGGGTACCGCCACTAAGGCTAAAGATATCTGCCACATTTGTACTGATAGACTTCAGAGCCTCCTCGTGGGACAACCCGTGGGCAACAGCATTACCAGCAGACTGACGTGAGAGGTATACATTGTGGGTAGAAGCGTAGTCGGGACCACTAATGGCAACTTTCACACCAGCTTTGGTTAACAAAGCAGCATTATCCAGGCGGGCGCCAAGGCTGGAGAAAGAAATGGGCAGGTTGTTAATCGCATCAATCACGACAGGCACCTGAGCTTGGGCCAGCTGCTCCGCCACCATCCAACCTTCAGCCGCCCCCAGCAGCACCAGCTTTACATTGTAAGTCTTAGCCAACTCAATAGCCGCAAGGATATCGCTGGCACGATTAGCTGTAATTAATAGCGGTTCCGTTCCATTAATCACCGGCTGTAAGGCCTCGAGATCCGCAAGACTATAATTCAGCTCTCGCCACTCTCCCAGACGAATCGCTGCACGATTGTCACGGTACTCCTTAGCCTCATTCAAGGCATTCTCAATTTTCGCATAGGCGTTTGCACGGCTACCACCGGCCAGTTGAGCACCGGCCTCACCCAAATAAGCCTTCTGGGCAACATCTTCCGCCTCGACACTATCGAACTCACCATTGAGTTTGATAGCAAAGCCACGTCCGGCAAACACTCTCTGGGCCTCTACCGCAGCGCTATCCCAAGTACTGATAGCTGGAAACACCACAGCGCTGGTAACACCACCAGCCCGGTTAAAAGGGATCAATGTAGATTTGGGGTTGTATGCGGGTACAGGATTGAAGGCGCTGCCGATACTCTCACCAGTTACCGCATGGTCGTTGGTGCCACTGGCTGCGCTGATCTCCACCAGTCCCAATTCAGAAATGGGTGCAATAACTCCAGGAGTCACCACCTTGCCTTTCGCATCAATTACCCGATCGGCAGGCATATTCAGCGAGGGAGCCACCTGCTCCACTTTACCGTCCACTACCAGCACATCGGCAGATTCCAGTGTGCCCATATCAGCCAGGGTGTGTACCTTGCCGCCCTTAATCAGGATACTTTGCGCCTGAGCCCCTGCTGTCAAAACCCCCAGGGCCAGCGCATAGAATACAGCTATTTTTTTCACAGTCGCTCTCCCTCTGCATTGAGAATACCAAGCTCAAAATCACTGCGCGGTTGGCGCTTTTTATCGGAGCGATCGTACATCAGCTCCCCATCGATAAAGACCTGATCAACATGGGTATAAACACTGAACGGGTTGCCAGACCAAATAACAACATCGGCCATCTTACCCTTCTCAAGGCTGCCGGTTTGCTTATCGATACCCAGTGCCTTAGCGGGGTTCATGGTCATCCAGGTCACAGCATCCTTTGGCTGAATATCGAAACCTGCGCGCTGACCTGCAGTCATCGCTTTAGCAACTTCTTCATTCAGGTGCTGAACGCCCACACCGGAATCCGAGTGAATCATCGCACAGGCCTTGGCCTGATCGACGATAGCAATATTTGCCTCTGTCATATCGAAGGCTTCGTGCTTAAAGCCCCACCAGTCAGCCCACATCGCAGCACATACATTGTTCTCCGCCAGCAGGTCGGCGACTTTGTATGCTTCTACTGCGTGGTGGAACGTAGAGATCTGGAAATCGAACTCCTTGGCAACATCCATCATCACCGCCATTTCCTCTCCGCGATAACAGTGATTGTGTACCAGGATATCGCCGTTCAGAACGCCTGCCAGGGTCTCTAGGCCAAGGTCTCGCTCTGGTTCATCTCCACCCTTCTCTACATATTCCTCCCACTTCTTCTTATAATTGCTGGCCTCAATCCAGGCATTGCGGTAGCCAGCTACATTACCCATGCGGGTTGAAGGGGAAGTACCTTTACCACCATAAACACGCTTAGGGTTCTCGCCACAGGCCATCTTCAGACCGTAGGGCGCACCGGGAAATTTCATGTCCTGTACGCTGCGACCCGGTACATTTTTGAGGGTTACACTGCGGCCACCGAACAAGTTGGCAGAGCCCGGTAGGATCTGCAATGTGGTCACACCGCCAGCCAGGGCTAAGGGGAACTGGGGATCCTGTGTCCATACAGAGTGTTCCGCCCATACCTGCGCGGTGTTGGGGGATGTCATCTCATTGCCATCCTGAGAGGACTCAATAGAGGGGGCGGGATAATCTCCCAGGTGAGAGTGCACATCGATAATTCCGGGGGTCACCCACTTACCTTTGCCATCGACAACCAAGGCGTCCTTGGGAGCCTCAAGATCTTGACCGATCTTTGCAATCTTTCCGCCTTTCAATAATAGGTCTGTGTTCTCTAATTGCTCCCCAGTCCCAGTAAGCAAAGTGGCATCCTGAATCAGCACCGGCCGGGACTGAGTAACAGAATAAGTTGAAGGGAAAGCATCCAGGCGAGCAAAATCCAGAGATCTCTGCTCACTCCCGGCTTTCTTCTCTCCGCAGGCAGACACCAACAGCGAGGCACAAAGCAAAGCCGCGATGCCGCGCCCGAAAACTCGAGAATGCAGCTGCATAGTTATTCATCCAATGGTTTTGAAGATGGCGGTGAATGCTATCAGTTTGTCTGACCTTAGCCACTACTTAGAGAAGAAAAGTTCGCTTCTGAGAAGAAAAGCCCCAAAGAATTAACGAGAAACTCGTCTGCTCTGCAAGTGGATACCCATCACATTTGAATAAACACACAATTACAAAAGGGTTTATAAATGTCGGCATGTCAGCAAAGACTGCAAACCAGCCCTTAAAAGGCCCCAGGTTCCCTATATACTTTTTTGTTTCCACATGATGCAGTTTCTGGTGAAAAAATACTCAATAATTATTCCGGAGGAGAATAGGTGATCAAGGAAAACAGCTTGCCGGTATTCCCCACATCCACTTATGTCACCAGTAGCCAAAGCCGGGATTCCCAGCAAGTCTATGAGGCTTTACGTAAAAGTGAAGAGCGCTATCGCGAACTGGTTGAGCATGCGAATTCCATCATTATGCGCTGCGACAGGCACGGGCGAATCACCTCTTTTAATGAGTATGCTCAACAACTTTTTGGCTACTCTGAAGCCGAAATTATTGGGCGGCATCTGATCGGCACCATAGTGCCCGCCTGCGAGTCCAGCGGCCGGGATCTACGTCAACTCATTCAACATGTTTGCGATAATCCACAAGAACATCGCTACAACATTAACGAGAACATCACCAAGTCTGGCAAGAGGGTTTGGATTGCCTGGACTAATAAAATCCTTTCAGATGAAAGTGGCTGCCCAACAGGCATACTCAGTATTGGAACCGATATCACCAAACAGCGCCTGCTGGAGGAGGAGTTACGCCAAGCGCAAAAAATGCAGGCTATTGGCGAGCTAGCCGGCGGCATCGCACATGACTTCAACAATATGATTCATGGAATCAGTGGTTATGCCGAGGTTATCCAGCAGATAGCGGAAGATCCCCGTATCAGCGAATACACTAATCATATACTCACTACTGCCCGCCATGCCGCTGAGCTGACTAAGCAGCTGCTTACCTTTGCTCGCAAAGGTAACTATCAACTGAAAGATTGCAATACCCATGAAATAACCCGCGATATCTGTGCCATGCTTGAGCGCACCATTGATCGGCGTATTCGCGTTGAACAGCAACTAGAAGCTGGCCGGCCTCATGTAGTCGGCGATCCCGCCCAGTTGAAAAGTGCATTATTAAATATCGGCATCAACGCCAAGGATGCCATGCCGAGTGGAGGCACTCTGCGTTTTAGTAGTAGCAATATTACCTTTGAAAAAATTACTACTATCGCAGATTTTGAAGTGCAACCTGGTCATTACCTGTTAATCACCATTCGCGATAATGGTACAGGTATGCCCCCTGAAGTGCGCCGCAGAATTTTTGAGCCTTTCTTCACCACTAAGGAATGCGGCCGGGGTGCCGGACTGGGTCTCGCCGCAGTGCATGGCACCATCCATTTGCATAAGGGGGCCATACAATGCCATAGCATTGAGGGAGAGGGCAGCACCTTTAATTTGTACCTGCCGATTGCCGAAGCAAAAGTAAGTAGACAGCAAAAACAAACTGTACCGCAATCTGCCAAACGCCAACTTCGTATTATGGTGGTGGACGATGAAGCCATTGTCCGCAGCTATTCGAAAACACTCTTTGAAATGAATGGTCACAGCGTAACCACTTTCGCTTCGGCGGAACAGGCGATCACCTATTACCGACAGCATTACGAACAGGTAGACCTGGTGATTCTCGATATGATTATGCCCGGAATGGATGGCCAGGAACTATTCGCCTTTCTGCAGCGCATCAACCCGGAGGTGAAAGCATTGCTTTCAACCGGGTTTAGTGTCGATAGCAAAGTCCAAGAAGTTATCAAAGATGGGGTTCTCGACTGTATCCAAAAACCTTTTACTTACGATAGGCTCAGCAACAAAATTGAGGAATTGATTTTAAGTGGGCAACTGATAACAACAGTGCCTTGAATATCTAAAATGACTTGTGTCTTAAAGCAAAAAAGCCACTTACTTTAAGAAATTGGCACACTTGCACGAATACTTGCCAGGGAAATTACTCTGGCAAGTATTTTAAAGGATAATATGCGGAAGGTAGCGACTCATATCCTGAGTTATAAGATTACTATCCTCGCGAATTGAAATACCCGCAGCCATATCATCCACTAGCCAGCTACCCACCAGGGTAAAACTCTGACCAAACTTCGGCAGTGGATGCATAGCCTGATAGATAAAGCCCTCTTCTCCATAGGGCCCATCCGAAAGCGATTGCACATCTTCTCCGCGTACTACTGAAATATTGGCACCCTCACGGGAGAAAATGGGCTTCTTAACCAGCTCCGAATAGCCGTCAGCTTTATCCAGCTCATCTTCGAAAAATGAAGGTAGTAAGTTGGGGTGCCCGGGAAACAACTTCCACAACATGGGCAGGAGTGCTTTATTGGATAATATCGCCTTCCAGGGTGGTTCCAACCAACGTACGTTATTGCCCCCCAACAAAGAGCCAAATTCCTCGCGGAACATAAACTCCCAAGGGTACAGTTTGAACATCCAGGTAATTACCTGATCGTCTAAATCGGTAAAATCTCCCTGCGCATCACAACCAATATCTTCGATAAATACAAAATGATTAGTGATGCCGGCTTCACTGGCACAATCTTGCAAATATTGAACCGTACCGCGGTCTTCTACCGTATCTTTGCAACAGGCAAAATGTAGTTCTCGACCAGGGGTCAGGAATTGTACGTCGCGAAAGCGATTAACCAGCTTTTCCTGCAGGCTGTTAAATTGATCAGACTGGAGGGGAAGTGCCCGCCTATCTACATTATCCTGCAACCAAAGCCACTGCCAAAATCCCGTTTCATATAGGCTGGTAGGCGTGTCGGCGTTATTCTCATAAAGTTTGGCCGGACCCTGCCCCGAATAGGCAAAATCCAAGCGAGAATAAAGGCTGGGGTCACCATTTTTCCAGGAAGCGCGGACAAAATCCCAGTGCTGCTCCGGTATGCGGAAGCGCCTTAACAACGCCTCATCCTCAAGCACCTTAGCGACAACATCCAGGCACATTGCGTGGATTTCTTCGGTGGGGTCCTCAATATCCTGCTCTATCTGTTCCAAAGTGAACTGATAGTAAGCAGTTTCATCCCAGTATGGCTCCCCATACATGGTGTGAAAATGGAAACCAAACTCCTGCGCCCGCTCTTTCCAGCGCGGGCGCTCACCGATCGGCAACCTCAGCACCAATCAGCCCCCCCAGCTTCGGGAGCGACTGCTACTAGAGCGTCCGCCACCCCAGTTGGATTTGGCTGAAGCGACCGCTCCAAAGCCCCCGCGTGAAACCGTCTTGGTAACCTTGGGCTTGGGATCCATCGCAGTTTTATCTACGGTATAGGAGTTTTTACCGTAGCGACCGATAACCTGACCATCAGCGGTCATCAGGCGATCATAATAGCGGGAGCCGGAGGCAGAATAACGGTATACCGGGTTGTAATGACCGTAGGAGTGATAGCGCCGGTCATTATCATTCAATATAGAGGCGACCATAAAACCGGTCATCAGTGGCATCCAAAAACCGCTGCTACTCTCGCGACAACTACCGAACTCCGTCTCACACTGGGACAAATTGGCATATTTGGGCCCAGTCCGCTCAGCTTCCGCGAGGGCCTTCTGGTAGGCCGCCTCACATTGGGCTTCATCAAGCTGTGTATTATTCACACAGTCCTCGACAGAGGACACCACCTTAACCTCTTCATCGGAGGAGCAGCCCACCAGAGCCACGGTGATACCCAGAGCCAGGGGGCGTAAAACAAAACTTGCCCCCCTGCCCTTGCGCATCCGCGCAAGATTAATATTTTTACTACGCTTCATCCTCACCTCCGCTTAATAGCTCATGCAAGCCGCGTTGAGGACACCAACAGAAATAGTGGTAGCTGCCAGCATAATACCCGCGCTGACTTCACCGTCTTCAATGCGCTCAACAATACGTGGCATAAAGCCAAAACGAATAATCGCAAAGGCAATAAGCTGAGCGATTAGAGCAACCACTGCCCAAGTGGCAAAGTCAATAATGGAAACAGAGTTACTGGCAGCGCCGCCAACAGCAATGGCAAAACCCAGCACCGCACCACCAAATCCAATGGCAGCGGCTGCGTTTTTGTCTTCACGGATTAACTTCCATTCGTCATGGGGTGTCACTAGTGCATAAAGAAATTTAAACGCGATTAAAAATACCAGTGACAGGCCAAAATAGGCCGCAAAATGGAGGATACCAGTCATCAAATCGTAGGGCTGGTCCATTAATACATCTCCTTATTATCCGTGAATAGTCAGCTGTGATGGTGTCAAAGTTATACCGGTACTAATCACCAGGCTGCGACTCAGGTAACCAGCGTCCTCCTCTTTCTCTTCCGCTGAAAGGAACAGGGATTCGGTACGCTGATCGGACAAATCGCGTTCAAAAAGCATGGTGAATTGGTCGGTGAGGGAATAGTCCCCATCGGCGTCATAGGTCTTCTCGGCCATATGCACCGGGTTGTGATAATCACCTGTAGCAGTCCAGACTCTCTGATAGTTACGGTCCTGCAATTGGTAATTAGCTGCACCGATTTCCTGCTTTAGAAGCCTGTCCCAAACCTGCTGATTGGCGACATCGAGGGTATCGTAAAAGTGAAACAGCTTTACGTCTACTACATGCTCATCACTTTGACCGCCTTCTGCCACAACCTGTAGCCAGGCATCGTCATCAGTATAAAACCGATAAACCCAGGCTCCATCGAGCTCTACAATTCCGGCGGCTTTGATAATCTGCGTTGGAGAACAGGATTCAATCGTGAGTTCATCCAGTATCAGGCGAATAGCCAATGGGTCCAGTTCAAAACTTGCGCCGAGTCGCAATCCCATAATTTCCGGGGTTTTCACCTTTGGAATATCTTTACCTTTGAGTTTGTCAATCAGCTTGGTAAACACGTACCTGTCCCCTCTCCTTCATTCATTTTTATATCGAAGCAGCGCTTTTCTGTAAGCCGCTTAGCAGAAATGTAATAGAGCATATCCCCCCTGTTCACCTCATCGGTCAACGCGGGGTTTACATCAATTTTAACTATTCCCTGACGACGTACCGCAATCAAGGTTGCGGACAAATTCTTTTTAAAATGATCAAACAGAGCAGAAAATAACAATGGCCGTTCACCCTGATACTCAATACTGTACTGAGTCATTCCATAAGTGCTATCCAGAAGCTGCCGGTGTAATCTGGCAGAACCGGGGTCCAGGGAGGATTTAGCCAGTAATTCCACCGCTACTGAGGGGATGCATTCAATATTCGGGCAGTGTGAGCGCAATAGCTCACCGACATTTTCATCCTGGAAATAGGCTGTTTTATGGCTATTGGGACTGAGTTTGTCACAGAACAAAGCTGTGGTGAGCGTGACATCATCCAGGGGATTATCGATAATGATTCGCGCGGCATCGACAAGTGCGGCGCGCTGCATGCTCTCAATATGGGAAAAGGATTCAACCCGGACAAAATCAATTTTACCCGGCATGGGATTCTCGATGTCGGCCTCGACACAAAGCACGATATCTGTTGCTGTACCATTGGTTTTCGATAACAGCAGCTCTATCAAACGAAGGGTTCGCGTTCCATTCCAGCCAATTATAACCGTATGATTTACATGGTTTGTCATGCGCAACCCTCTCTTTCCTCTATGCACAAACTCTGAAATTACAAAGCCCACCTTGGTAAGCACCAAAGCGAATAGACTCAATCCAAAGGGGATCACCCAGGTTGCCACAACCACTTTACCTGCGGGCGTTACCGGCGAGAAATCGCCATAGCCTACTGTGGAAGCAGTCACTATCAGCCAATATATAAAGTTGGCGGGGTCAACAATCTCATGCTCCCCTGCAGCACTGAGTAATAGGTAACTCCCCATTACATAACCCAGCACGCCGACAAGAATGGTTAGTATATTGGCCTTAACAAAAAGCGACGCCAGAAGGCGCCGCACTCGATAAAGTAGCACTGGATCAGGCCTTTTGGCGGCTCGCCAGTAGCTGGGCCAGCTTGTCGCTGCCGCTGACCTGGCCACCGGGCTTAATGCCCGCCGCCTTCAGCTTGGCGTCCAGACCAGAGCCACTTTCCTCTGTTGCCAGCTCTTCAGCAGCTTCCAGCTCCGCAGCACGCTCCTGTTGCTTGGTCTTGATACGATCAAGGCTGTCCAGGGCCGTTTTGATTTTGCTGTTAGCCCCCATATGGCGGGAGGAAACGGCTACTTGGGCCTTTTGTACAGATTCGGTGGCCTTGATCTGGTCAATCTGCTGCTCCATACGGCGGACATTAATTTTCGCCTTGGAGATATTCCCTTTCAGGGTACGCTCAGAGTTGATGAAGCCATCCAAGAGGCTCTGTTCCGTTTCGAGTTGAGCTTCCAGCTCAGTAACACGCTCGGCACACTCCAAAGCCAGGCTATCATCACCTTTCTCGCTGGCACTGATTGCGTGGTTGCTGTAAGTCTCAATATCGGCTTTTAGAGACTCTACCTTACTTTCTGCCAGCTTACGCTTGGCCATGATTTTAGTCAGGTTCTCATCACAAGCTTTCAATTCGGCCTTTGCCTCCCGCAGTTCTTGATCGAGGATACGGATAGACTGGCTGTCCGCAACGGCTTCAGTTCCTTCATTGACCGCGCCTTTCAAGGCAGTCCAAATTTTTCTCAGGCTCATGCTACACCCTCCATTTCAAAATGATCAGCATATAAATCCAGGAAGTCACCCACATTGGAGAACAGGGTTTCAACTTCTTCAATTACCACTTCGTCCTTACTGGACACAGAC
The DNA here is from genome assembly GCF_052467705.1 of Microbulbifer mixtoriginis (SeqCode). NCBI lineage: Bacteria > Pseudomonadati > Pseudomonadota > Gammaproteobacteria > Cellvibrionales > Microbulbiferaceae > Microbulbifer > Microbulbifer mixtoriginis (SeqCode). The sequence goes on along the minus strand of NZ_CP174322.1, from coordinate 2,026,851 downwards.
AAAGCGCCAAAAGCGACATAGTAACGCTCACCGCCAATCATGGTGATGGCGATCGACGTCAGGGGAACCAGTTGATGAGTCTGGAGAATCAACTCATTAAGGGCGACCACGTCGGCTACCTGGCTGACCGGGAACAAGATGCTCTCGACAACGATCTGCTTCTCACCGACATAAACGAATGCATCGACTCCTTCGTCATTGGAAATACTGAGGCACTCTCCCTCAGATTCCACCACCCATCCGGTGTGGCTTTCCGCCAAATGGCGTAGATTCTCATGGTTCCAGGTCATCTCGACTCCCTCGCTGTGGAATATTAGTCACAAATATAGCATCAAAAAAAAGGCGGTCAATAACTTATTTCAAACTTATGTTGCAAATAATACACACAAAGATAATATTTACCACATAAGTGACATCAACTGTAACGGAGTCGAGCCCATGGACCACAAGCAAAGCCTCAGTAACCAGCAAGCACTGGCTCCGTACAAACAGGCTATCGCCCGCTATGTGCGCGCATCTATGGCTTTGCGGGGTATGCGTTACGGGGATCTCGCCCAGGCCCTGGCCGAAAGAGGGATTTCAATGACCACGGAAAACCTGCGCAGCAAGGTGAGCAAATGCATGTTTTCTGCAGATCTACTGGCAGCCATCATTGATGCCTTATCGGTGGAAGACAGCGCCATGCCTGAAATCCTTAAGCAAGCGCGAGAACTGCAAGATCAAGGACTCAATACCGAACAATAGAGAAGCTAACATGCTCTATCACGCAGTACCAATAGGAAGTAAATCGCTAAACTCGAAGACAGAGCATGCTATAAAATCTAGCAACCAGGCCCGCTGAATAGCTAGTAGTGATGGAGCTTATAAACCGGCTCACCGTTACCACACTTACCGACAACCTCTGGTTCAGAGAGTTTGGCTCCTGCCGGTATTATTTTATTGGTTGGCCACCATACAAAACAGGCATAGCGAAAATTGACTGCCCAGTTACAGTAAAGGCGGCCGTCATCCTCCTCATAGAATCGCGCCTGACAAAAGCTTAAGGTCGGGCTTCGCACCCCCTGTTGCTGCTGGGCATCCACAAATATCACATCCACAGCTGCTACGGCAGTCACCCAAAAGCAGGGTATTAATAACCACAATTTCATAGGCGTACTCGGCTAAACTGCAAGCTGAACTCCTATAAAGCCTAGCAGCCCCGGCGCAACTTTCATTTTGTGTATCCACTTCTAAGAGTGAGCCCCCACTACCCTAAAGGTGATCCCTCTTCAAAACCGCAAGAATACGTCTAAGGCAGCTCTCTGGGTCACGCTTCCAGCTGGCATAGGGTAATGGCAAAACAGTAACCCCCGCCCTGTGCAACACTTTATAAGTCTGGGTAGTAAAGTGATACCGATACTCCCCAGGAAAACCGATCAAATCCACCCCCAGGACTCGGCCGTGGTATTCGCAGACCACGTCAATACGCTGGCCGGCGATAGGGAATGCAACCCAATGTCTGACCTCCGCCATCCGTAGGCTCGCACTCACCTCTTCAGCAAACTCGCAGGGAAAGACTTTTTGTGGAGTACTTAGGCCCGCCTCATGTTCAAAATCAACATAGCGCCGCAGCAAGTGCTCAGGTGACAGAGATTCTGGGCTGATGGAATAAGCCACCAACTGCCTCTCTTTAGCCCGGGTCACAGCAACATTAAACATGTCGGCACGATTAAGATAAGTCGCTGCACGCAGAGACTGATTGTCTACAGAAAAAGACAAGAGCATCAGGTCCCGCTCCTCTCCCTGAAATCCGTAAGGGGTTGCAACCAAGACGGAGAAACTGCGCAGCACATCTGTCGGGAAGGCCTTATCCACTTCGGATGCCAGATAATCCGCCTGCTCCCTGAAAGGAGAAAGAATTCCAACCGTTGGCTTGAGTGGTGAGTCGGCATAGCGATGAGTATGTTCACGCAGCTGCTCAAGTATCCAATCCTTTTCCAGCCGATTTCTGCCATTTTTTGCTCGCTTTCCCTCCAAGTAATGCAGAGTTAAAGTCCTTTCACTGGAGGCTACCGGTCTAGCCTGCATTACCTTGAGTCGATCTGTATAAAAAGCGTTATTGCTAAAAGCAATTAACTCCGGCTGACTGCGATAGTGTTCATCCAGTAAGGTAACGGCCTGTTGACTACCCAGGGAGTCAGAGACAATATCCAACAAGGACTGGTCCCGGTAACTCAACTTCATAGGTAATTCTTCAGGGCTGCCTAGGTCTTCCCACAATTGTTGTTGTTGCGCCACAGATAAAAAGGAGACGTGACGCAGCTGCTTGCCATCCCCGACGACAACCGCACGTTTTGCTCGGTGTAATGCTGGTAGGGCGCTGGCGATATCACACTGGGTGGACTCATCAAAGATAACTAGATCAAAGAGCTCGCGGGAGAGAGGCAATACTTCATTTAGCTCATCCAGGCTCACAAGCCAAATTGGGTACGCCTGTAAAACAACCTGCATATTCGTTTGAGCAAAACGCTCTGCTTGCGTTTTGGAGGTTCTAGCCCTGAGAGCCTGATTGAAAGCCGATAAATGCCTTCTTTCATGCTTTAAAAGATTAAGAAGGGCCTCTTTTCGATAAGCATTAATAAATTGAGACGCATGCCGCTCAAAATTTTTACGCAAGGTCCCGATTACCTCCTGGAATTCCCATAGTGATTCCGTATCCAGTTGCCGACCTAAAATGCGCAATCTCAATGCCAGCAACCAAGCACCAAAACCTTCGGAACCGAGTTTCTGAGCGGCACTTAACGCCCCATTAAAACGGCGCTCAGCTTTACGCATTGATTTGAGTATTACTTTAAGACCACGCTTTTGGTTGGTAGCGCTCACCTCGGGAGCTGCAACCCCCTCTTTGAGCAAAGAATCCAAATGAAATTTCAGGCTGGGTATAAAACCCTTTTCACCTGCATGTACATACCCTTCCTGTAAGTCATAGGTCTCACGCAACTTCAGCCGCACAACATCTATGGCCTGGGGGGTTTTAGAAACTACCAAAACAGTATTGCCATGCAGCATTTGGTCAATCGCCATTGCGGCAATGGTAAAACTCTTACCGGTGCCTGGCGGGCCGGAAACCAGACTCAAGGGCATCTTCGCAGCATTTCGCAAAGCCCTTTCCTGAGCCTCACTCAAAAGTCCCGGCAACATCTCCGGCTCACTGTCACTTTGCCGGAAATCAACAACCTCCTCCCCGAGGGCCAAATTTAATGGAGCAGAAAAGTTTCGTTCTCGGCCTAGAAGTTTCAGCTCATGAAGAACACCGCGCGATCCCCGCGACCTATCAGCCAGAATGAGGGCGCAGGCACTGCTTATTGCCAGAGCTGGAGCCCTACCCAACTCATCACAATCAACCGTCTGTAGATTCGGCCAGCGACTAATCTCTTCAATACCGGTTAACCGACTATTTTGTTCCAGCCAGCGACCCATGGCTGCCACCTGGGTACTATCCAACGGAAAGCTCGGTATAGGGAAGCTATCTGTCACTCTCGAGTCTATATCCGGCTTAAGGATCAAGCGCAGCAGTGGAAGGTTGATATGGAGATCAGCCGTGTTGACCTCCACAAAATACTCTTCGTCAGAACAAAGACGGGCAGAAAAATACAGTAGCGGGGCACACAATTGACGCTTGGAACTAAGTCCTAGCTGGCTCGGGAGTTCACCAGAGATAAAGAACACCGAATAGATTAAACTCCGCTCTTTTCGGTAAGCATCCGTTAGCTCTACGAGCTTAGTAGCCGAGGTCCCCACCAATGGCACTCTGGGCAACTCTCCACTGGCTAAAAAGTCCCGCTCTCTGAAAAATACCCGGCGATTACCCGCAAGCCGGGCAATATTACTCAGTGATAAATCATGACTATCCGCCTGATAGCAGCGTCTGAAATATTCGACCAACAACTTAGAGGAGTCCCGCATAACTATCCATGCTTCCAATTAGAGGCAAAGTCCTGCCCGAAATTGTACCACCGGGACGACACTCCCCACTCAATGTGCCAGTTGGCATTTAGACTGGCTAGCCCTCACTCGCTATTGTGCGTAGTTTGCGAGATTCATCTCGACTCAGGCTCAGTCCATATTTCTCTACGATAGAAATAAATCGCTGAACATATATTTTACCGACGGGCGCATAGGGTGGCATCCACTCATCTGGCCCTTTGTGCCCTTTACTTTGATTGCGGCCATCATCCACCAACCAGAGATTATCGATATCCTCAGCAAAGCGCCTTTTCTTTGCGCGGCTCCACCCAGCTCCTCCGTGATCATGGGCCCACTTAAGGGGCACAATATGCTCCACATCCAGATCAGAAGCTTTGCTGTAAAAATTGCCAGTATAAGGATCTAGCCACAACCCAGTATCCACCTTACAGCCGTTGGCGCGAGTATAAGTAACTGGCGAAAGGGAGTACCGTATCAACAGCTCATGTCGGGTATCTTGGCAATCCCTATCTGTGTCAGACCACTTGGGTAACCACTCTGATCTCTCATAACTAATCGCCAGAGCAGAAAAACTGAAAGAAAATAAAAAGAAGCACACACAAAATCTTGAAATTGACCGAACACTCATACATCAACTACCAATCAAATCAGATCTTTAGATTACTAGAAAACTGATCGGGATTGTATGTACCGGTTCAAACTGAGGTAAAACGAAACCATTAATTACCTACAAACAGCGAAAGGAAAAGATAAGTGTATGAACCGGCGCTACGGAGGCAGTTAGAAACCACGAGTACCAGGGAAAGGAAGGATGATCCCACGCAATACTCAAAAAGGCATTGCGCAGGATCTCGAATTACCCACCATCAACGCAGGCTCATCGCACTATACAGAGACAATCTCTTTAGCAGGGGCTGGCTGCGACTTTAAATTCACCTCATCTAGATTACCTTCCACCTCATTAGGCTTAACCTTGTGGAAGACCGCGTAGAAAACAGGGATAGCAATCAGCGTAAGCACAGTGGCAAAACCCAGCCCCCCCATAATGGTTACCGCCATATCCGCAAAGAAAGCATCAAATAGCAGTGGCGACATTCCTAAAATAGTGGTCACAGCTGCAAGGAAGACCGGACGCAAGCGACTTACGCTAGCACGCTGAATAGCAGTGAGTCTGGGCAGGCCCGCATGTGTTTGCACTTCGATCTCATCGACCAAAACCACAGCGTTTTTAATCAGCATTCCGGATAAACTCAATACACCAAGAAGTGACATAAATCCGAAAGGCAGCCCCGTCGCCAACAAGCCTACAACTACGCCCACCAAACACATGGGAACTACCAGCCAGATAATTACGGGCTCACGTACAGTACCGAACAACAAGATCGATACCAGGATCATGATTAGGAAGCCAAGTGGCAAGCCTTTACCCAGAGACTTCTGTGCATCGGTAGAGCTTTCATACTCACCACCAAATTCCACTTTAAAGCCTGGTGGTAACTGCATACTTTCTACCCAGGGGCGAATTCTCCCAAACGCGGCCATAGCAGTAACGCCTTCCGGAGCATCGGCACTGATAGTGATGGTCGGAACCCTATCACGCCTTTGGATCAGGCCCTCATCTGCAGTAACCTCAAAATCCGTGATCAACTGTCCCGCCGGAATATACCCTTGCTCGTTAGGGCTCCAGACCAAACGATCCTCCAGGGAACCCACTTGGTTCCTATCCCCTTCCGGCATTCGCGCAATAATAGGGATTATACGATCCCCGCTCTCAAAATCACCCACGGTATAACCGGCAGAGGCAAATTGAATCATCCGGCTAATATCTGTATTCGTGACACCAGCTACGCGAGCACGCTCATCATCAAGGTGGGCATGGATAGTCGGCTCTCTACTGCGCCAATCATGGCGAATATCTTCCAGGCCCTTCTCACGAAACTGTTGCTCAACATCTACGGCAAGCGCACGCAAGGTCTGAAAATCCTGACCAGAAATTCGCACTTCCACATCGGCACCACCACCAGGGCCAAACACCAGGCGCTTAAAGGTAATCAATGCTTCAGGCTGCTCTTCACGTAACTGCGCCTTTGCCCTCTCTATCAGTTGAGCGATCTGCTCGCGATTCTCAGTGCGAACAATTAGCTGACCATAGGAAGCGTTGGGCGGTTCAGGAGCATAAGTGAGCATAAAGCGATCGGCTCCCCGACCAGCGACAGCCGTTACCGAAACCACCTCATCCTGCTCTTTAAAATACTTTGTTGCCTGTTGAAGAGCCTTATCAGTACGGTTGATATCACTGCCCTGTGGCAAGAAGTAATTCACATAGAACAGCGGTGCATTGGAGTTGGGGAAGAATCCCTGCTTTACAAACCCAAAAGCAAAATAGCTTACTAATGTAACGGCAACGAGTAAGCCGATGGTGAGGCCACGATGCCTTAATGCTCCTGCTAAGGCTCCGGAATACATGTTGTAAAAACGACCATTATAGGGGTCTTCAGAATCTGAATTCTTACCGGGTTTGAACAGGTGATACCCCAAATAGGGCGTTACAGTTACAGCGAGAATCCAGCTGAGCAGCAATGAAATCCCAATCACAGCAAACAGAGAGAAGAGAAATTCACCGGTGGCATCATCAGACAGTCCAATACCAGAGAAAGCCATAATACCAATTACAGTGGCCCCCAAAAGCGGCCAGAATGTTTGGCGCACTACCCGGCTGGCAGCGCTCTTGGGCTCCTCATTTCGTTGAACCCCCATCAACATGCCTTCTGCAACTACGATAGCATTATCAACCAACATACCCATGGCAATAATGAGGGCACCAAGAGAAATCCTCTGCAGGTTCAAACCAAACAGGTTCATGATTAATACGGTACCCAGAACCGTAAGACCAAGCACGGTACCCACCACCACGCCAGAGCGCCAGCCCATAAATACACAGAGTACGAGGGTAACGATCACAACTGAAGAGACGAGATTAAACAGAAAGCCATCGACACTCTCTTCTACCACTTGGTGCTGGGCATAAACCGGGTGAATTTCCACCCCCAGCGGCAGTGCCTGTTTTATCTCCTCAAGCTTGGCCTCTACAGCCTTACCAACATTAACAATATTGGTATTTTCAGCTCCCGCTATGCCAAGCAATACAGCCTGATTTCCATCATAGCGGGCAATAAAGCTAGGGCTTTCATCATAACCCAGGGAGATATCTGCGATATCTCTGATGGCCAACATTGCCGTTGAACCAGGTACACCCACAAGAATATTACGGATTGCTTCCAAGTCACTTGCAGGATTATCCACTACGATGCGGGTGCGCAAATCCTGACCACCGATTTCTCCAACTTTCTGTGTGGAGCTTTCCGATTGCAGAACCTGGGCTAGATCATCGAGAGAGAATCCAAACTGAGCGAGTCGGGACTCATCAATATCCAAATAGGCGACTTCATCAATGATTCCAGAACGGGAAACTTTCGCCACCCCCTCAACACCGAGCAGTTCACGACGAATCGCTTTGGTGATTTCACGCATTTCGGTCAGGGAAAAACCTTCACCGGTAATCGCATAATAAATACCGTAAACTTCACCGAAGTCATCATTGACCACCGAGGGATATGCCCCACTGGGAAGGTCACTTTGGGCATCATTGACTTTGCGACGCAGCTCATCCCATACCTGAGCCAGTTCTGCGGAGGCGTATTGATCCTTAATCTCTACACGGATTTCTGACATTCCCGGACTAGAGGTAGAGGAAACCTTATCCAACTGTCCCATTTGCTGGATAGCGACCTCAAGCTTTTCCGTAACCTCTTCTTCCACCCTTTGTGCACTGGCACCGGGGTAGAAGGTATACACTCGCGCTTCTTTAATGGTAAAGGCAGGGTCTTCAAGGCGGCCAATATCCGAAAGCCCCCAGAGTCCGCCGATCAGGCAAATCAACATTAGTAGCCAGCTATAAACCGGCTTTTCGATAAATGTGTCAGAAATCTTCACAACATTTCCCCCCTGTTTACAGGGCCAGAGCTCTCAAGCAAAAAATTAGTGCTGTACATAATTGCGAACTTTTGCACCGTCATAGAGATGCTGACCACCCGCAGCTACCAACTTCATCGCTGCTGACAAGCCCTTAGTGATCTGTACGGCTTCACCATTGGTACGGCCAAGAGCCACCTGAACCTTGGAAACCGATTGATCTTCATTAATTTGCCAGACATAGGGTTTCCCCTCACTATTACTCTGCACCGCCGCCAGAGGAATCCAAAAATCTCCGCTGCCCTCTTTCATTTTGACCGTCACTCGGGCAGTCATACCAGGAAGGATCTGAACATTCTGCGGTCGCGGCATCCCCAGCTCCACCGCGTAGGTCTGGGTTACACTGTCGGCTTCCGCTTGGTGTTCACGGTATTGCAAAGCAAACTGCTCACCCGGAAGAAACTCAAACTCCGCTAACACTGAGCTTATTTGCTCTTCGTTGACAGTAGCCAACATTTTTTCCGGTACAGAAATTTGTATACGCACCTCAGAAATATTCTGTAAGCGCACAATGGGCTGGCCTGGCTGAACGTTAGTGTAATTCTCGACAAGCTGCCGTGTTGCCAACGCATCAAAGGGAACTGTCAGCTTGGTATAAGCTAAATCCTGTTCCGCTCTTTCCAGGGTTACTTTGGCAAGGTCAAAGTTACTCTCAGTTTCATCAAGCTGCTGCTGGGAAATCACTTTCGAACTTGCCAGTGAGCGCTGTCGATTCAATGTTTTCTCCAGAAGCTCTACATTTACCCGAGCTTCCTTTACCCGGCGCCGGTAATCGCGATCGTCAAGCTCGGCAATCAAAGTGCCTTTAGGAATGATTTCGCCCTCTCGAAGATTTAGCTTATCGAGCTTACCGCCAACCTGAAAAGAAAGGTCCACGCTCTGCACAGCTTTTACCCTGCCTGCAAATTGGCGATCTGCCACTTTATTGGTGCTCTGAACGGTGGCTACTTTCACCGGCCACAGCCGCTCAGCGCGCTGCTCTTCTTTCTCCGAGCCGGAGCAACCCGCAAGAATGACCACCGCTGCCATAAGCAGGGCTAGTGGGGCACGAGAACTTACCGACAATTTCATATTCGTCATCCAAAAAGCGTGTTTAAGAAAAAAATCAGGTGAGATCTGCAGAAAGCATCAACAAACGTTCGCGTAAACGGGTGAGCATCGGATCTTCTGGCTCCACCACACCCAACACACGCCCAAAGAACATACCTTGGGCTGCGAGAATCAACAGCTGTGCAAACTCGGGGTCTTTGTAGGTTTGGGAGATTTCACTGCGCAATTCAGCCTCCTTAACCTTAACTGGTTCCAGGAGTGCCGGATCTTCGGCTACTGCTGCAATCAATGAACGGGGCAAGCCTTCATCATCTTCCATTAGTTCAAAAATGGAACTCAGCCGAGAGGTCAACAAATCGCCGCCAGCTTTGGTGCAAGCTTCAGCACTGGCATCTTCCCTGGCAATCGCTGCCTCCAACATCGCTTTGAGAAGAGACTGTTTGGTTCTGAAGTGATGAATTAAACCACCCTTACTTAACCCGCACTGGGTAGCCACTGCATCGAGAGTGAGCTTGCGTGCCCCCTTCTCTCGCACCACCTCTTCGGCAGCACGGACAATGGCAGATTTATCGACTCTAGACACATGACCTCCCGGGATTACCTAACAAACCAACCGGCTGGTCGGTATCTTAACGCTCCCCAGCAAAAGATCAAGCTATGCTACCCTCTGTCACCGTCAAGCAAGGTTAAAAAGTGTTTACGAAACGCGCTGACCGAACCAGTGAAAGTGAGCGCCCCCGATTACGGAGTTACTTATGACGGATCATGCCTGCCCCTGCGGCTCAGGTAAGAAATTTCAGAGCTGTTGCAACCTCTTCCTCTCTGGGCAAGCCTATCCCAATACTGCAGAGAACCTAATGCGCAGCCGTTATTGCGCTTATGCGATGGGAAACCTGGCCTATCTGCGCAAAACTTGGCATCCAGACACCTGTCCGGATCTTCGCCAGGAGGACCTGGAGACCCAGTGGACGAGACTGGAGGTTATTAAAAGCAAAGCTGGCCTGAAGAGATCGGTGGTAGAGTTTAAGGCGTGGTATTCAGAAAATGAGCAGGAACATGTAATTCATGAAGTATCCCTGTTCAAACTCTACAAAAAAAAGTGGGTGTACCTGGAAGCGCTCCCCGGATGGCCTGAAGAAGGCAGAACCTAAAAACCGGCAAGAGTCAGTGGCAAAATAAAACGAACTGCAACTACAAGAGAGTAAGTATCGCGGGAGCCCCTCCACTCCCGCACCTCCTTCCTCATTTTTTGTTTATTTAAAAAACGTTTTCCTGACTTTGCTTTAACGTGCGCACCACCCTTCCCCATAAGTGGATTACGCGCGATATAATTGCGAATTTTCCCACTCCCCTTAGGTGGATTTTTTTTCATATACATTCTCCTTTATCGAAAATTTTGGCAGCCAAGTACCAACAGTCAAGGTATTTTCCTGCTAGTCTCAGCCAAGTAACCGGCTTATGCCACATCAAATAACTCCTTTTCAAAACTGCTACAAACTAGAAGTCTACCCCTTAATACATATTACCTGACGCAGGGTATGCTCCACTTCGACAAGGTCTGACTGATTATCCATAACTTGATCTATATCTTTATAGGCCGCCGGAATTTCATCAATCACTCCCTTATCTTTACGGCATTGAACACCCCTAGTCTGCTCTTCAAGATCCTGCCTGGTAAACCTCTGGCGCGCTGCGCTACGACTCATTTTGCGGCCAGCTCCATGAGCGCATGAGTGGAATGATTCGGCAATACCACGTCCACGCACAATATAGGACTTGACTCCCATTGAGCCTGGAATAATTCCCAGCTGATCTTTTTTCGCACTGATCGCCCCTTTACGGGTAATAAAAACATCCTGCTCAAAATGGCGTTCGCGCACTACATAATTGTGATGACAATTGATTGCCTCACTGGTGAGCGTAAATTTTGGCAGATGATTTTTGAGACAATTCAAAACCAACTTCATCATTTCCTCCCGATTAACTCTAGCGTACTCCTGGGCCCAGCTTACCGCCTCGATGTAATCATCAAGATGGTGGTTACCTTCGGAAAAGTAAGCCAAATCTTTATCTGGCAGATTACGTATATGTCCTGCCATATCCTTTCGAGCCAACTGGATAAAGTGCTGTCCAATAGCATTGCCAACACCTCGACTGCCTGAGTGCAGCATCACCCAAACCGCATTATTTTCATCCAGACAAATTTCAATAAAATGATTGCCGCCACCCAGGGTCCCCATCTGGGTAACCCAAGTTTTCTGTGGCTGATGCAGCCTTTTTAGTAGCCCAGGATGTTTTTCAAACAACCTATCCACACCGGGAGCTAAAAGTTTGCAGGCAGATTCCCTGGCACTGATCATCTTGTGACGACCCTGTCCAATGGGTACTTTCACCTCAATGGCCTCCCGCAATGCTTTCAGGTTGTCAGGCAACTGATGGGCATGTAACGAAGTTCGCACTGCATTCATTCCGCAGCCAATATCCACCCCTACCGCTGATGGGATTACCGCATCTACTGTTGGGATCACAGAACCAACGGTTGCCCCTTTTCCTAAATGTACATCCGGCATTGCCGCAACATGGGAGTGTACGATTGGTAACTGAGCAATATTTTTTAGCTGCTGCAAGGCCTGCGGCTCGATTTCATCGGTATATATTTTTACCGGCACACTACCTTGCTGTGCATTTCTATTTAGCACAATTTTTACAGGCATATAGAGTCCTTGGATTGATCCAATAAATCATTAAAAGCTCTCCAAAGCCCCAAACAAAAAAGCCCCGGCAAATGCCAGGGCTCTAGAGAATTCTGGCTTGAAAAGCTCAACCACTTTTCAAGCAGATGCACATGAAAAGCGATCAAAAAAACAGGTTGTTAATATCCACATTTCGCATTTCATGGCTCCTTCGTGGCTGCGTTCCACGTCAATCAAGAAATAACTAATAAAAAATGCCAGCTTTAAGCAACTCATGCCGACAACAAACTATGTGACAAATTTTATTGCCTAGCCGTAATAAGTCAACCTAAATTTAAACTACTTTTTAGTATTTTTTCTCAACAAGTTACTATCAGGTATTAATAACCAATTAACTGAGGCATTTTTTATATGCAATCACTACGTTTCGGCAATACACTAAGCAGCCGACATATGAGCCTGTATCAGATCAAACCATGAGTTGTGAACCAGAGATTATCTATGAGGACGAACACCTGCTTGCCGCTTATAAGCCTGAAGGCTGGCTCGTTCACCGTTCCGAGATAGACCGTCACGAGACACGTATCCTCCTGCAGCACCTCCGCAATCTAAGTGGTTATCATTTATACCCAGTTCACAGACTAGATAAGCCTACATCTGGAGTTATTATTTTTGGCAAAAGCAGTGCGGTCGCCGCTCAACTCCAACATCAACTGGAAGGTAAGGGCTCCCTAAAGAAATATCTTGCTGTTTGCCGCGGATACTGCCCCGAACAGGAGACCATTGATTACCCACTCCCACCGGTAGCAGACTTTAAACACCAGAGGAAACGCCCCAAGTCAGAGCTTCCCCGCCAGGAGGCCATCACCCTCTTTCAGCGGCTCGCCACCATAGAACTACCTTATGAGGTGGATCGCTATCCCACCAGCCGATATTCACTGGTAGAAATTCAGCTGAAAACTGGTCGCCGACATCAAATCCGCAGACACTTCAAGCATATTCACCACCCCTTAATTGGTTGCCCCAAATATGGAAAATCTTCCCACAACCATTTTTTTTCTCAGCAGTTTAATTGTGGGAGACTGCTACTACATGCCGTAAAATTAAAATTACAGCACCCAGCCAGTCAAAAATTATTAGTATTACAGGCCGAACCACGAGGAAAGTTCATGAAGCTTCTGCAGACATTTGGCTGGTCTGATGCACTCAACCACTGAAGCAAAGGGAATAAAATTAGAAAACCAAGAAACACTGTGTTTGAGCGAGATCTCCTAAATAGAAATCACACTTAATTCAAATCGTTAGCAGGCAGTCCAAATTACGACGAAACATCTCCCTGCCCAAGCTGATCCTCGATACTCTTTTTACGTGAACCAAAGAGGCCTCTTCGCTCCACCTCAAGCTTGGGCTGAGGCCTCAAGAAATAGCGCAATTTATCTTTCTCCCACATTGCATCCTGGTAGCCAAGCTCAATCAACTCCTCAATATAGGGCCGCTCAAATAGCAAGTAACTTGCCGCGGAGACTCCACCTCCAGACCGCGTCGCACCTGTGGAGCGAAATAACCAACGCAACGCCGGCGGTAGATACTTTAATTTTCTCCCTCCCAATCTGGCGAGACTCTGCGATGGTTCAATAACCACGGATTCTACTGGCCGAAGAGGAGAGAGATCGGCAAATTTATCTTCTTCCACAGAATCCAGTAAGGTATTAACCCTATCCAAATGTTCCAAATCCCCTTCCAAGCTATCAATAAAAGCAGCATTGAACCACTGAGCAGTAATCTGGGCCATTGAGGGAGAATGAACCTGATTATTGCTACGCCGACTACCCCAGTGAACTGGAGAGCGGTTATCGGAAACACCTACGATAAAGACACGCTTAGCTCCAAGGTGTAAGGCCGGGCTGATGGGAGCCATTTGACGAATTGCACCATCGCAGTAGTAAATATCGTCGATTTTTACTGCAGGAAAAATTGCGGGGATTGCAGATGAGGCGAGCAGGTGATCCACCGTCAAGCGGGTGGAAACTCCAAACCGGCGAAAGCGCTGCCAACCTCTCACACCATCCGCAGCTTGATAAAAGCTCACCGACTCGCCCTCACTATATGAAAGCGCATTAATGCAAGTTGCGTGTAGATGGCCTGCGTCGATATTTTTTTGGATATTATCGAAATTAATTACATCCAGCAAAAGCTGACGCAAGGGGGAATTATCGAGAAGTGCAAGAGGTTTTTCTCTCCCAACACCCTGATTAAACAGCGAACGGCTAATAGACAATAAATTACTAATTAAGCTAAACCAGCTAGTGCGGTACACCCGCTCCACACTCAGGTTCATCCACACCGAGCACATACTCTCGATCGCTTCTTTAAATGTACCTGGGTGAGCGGCCAGCATCATGGCATTCATAGCGCCAGCAGATGTGCCGCAAATAATTTTAAAAGGGCGCGGGTTATCTTCGGGCACAACTTCTGCTAGGGCTTTGAGAACCCCGGCCTGATAAGCAGCACGGGCGCCACCACCCGAGAGCACTAACGCGCTGTTCTGCACCGGAATCAGGGACTTTTCGTTACCTTGAGACACTGTCATCTTCCAACAGAAACAGGCTATAAATCACGCTACTGGCTATAAGGCTATTGAAAAGCACAGGCACAGACAAACACCATTACTTATATAAAGAGGCAGATGACTGTCATTCGCCTGTTCAGCTGTAATTTTTTCTCCAAATAAACTCTGAAATACTCAAGAGATCTAAAGTGCCATATTAACGACATAGCGGCCGATGCCATGGCCTCGGTGTAACCGTGCCAGAAATTCCGGTGCCTGTTCAAGTGATATATCTTCCGCAATAAGTTTTAGCTTATCGCCGATATACCATGGGCCAGCTAGCTTTTGCCAAACCGCGGCTTTCTTTTCTACTGGCAGCTCTACACTATCAACGCCCAGCAGACTGATACCTCGCAAAATAAAAGGGAATACATTTGCATGAAACTGTGCGCCCGAAGCCATACCACATGCCGCTACACCACCACCGTATGCTAGGGATTTAACCACATTAAAAAGGGTTTCCCCGCCTACTGTATCTACAGCCCAAGCCCATAAGGGTTTAGCCATGGCCTTGTTGGCAAATGGCGCTAAAGTATCTCGATCAAGTACCTTCCAAGCACCCAATTCAGCGAGAAAGTCTGCCGCTTCAAGTTTCCCGGTCACCGCAGCTACTCGAAAGCCCAACTTTGCCAGCAGCGCCACCGCAATTGACCCGACTCCGCCAGTAGCACCGCTGACCAATACTTCACCATCTTCTGGCATGGCTCCAGCCTCCAATAGCCGGTCCACACAGAGGGCAGCGGTTAACCCCGCAGTACCAAGCGCCATAGATTCCC
Source organism: Microbulbifer mixtoriginis (SeqCode) (assembly GCF_052467705.1). Classification (NCBI taxonomy): domain Bacteria; kingdom Pseudomonadati; phylum Pseudomonadota; class Gammaproteobacteria; order Cellvibrionales; family Microbulbiferaceae; genus Microbulbifer; species Microbulbifer mixtoriginis (SeqCode). The sequence continues at coordinate 2,011,726 of NZ_CP174322.1, read as the reverse complement.
TGGCGCTGAGCCCCTCAGGAAGCGGTAGAGCCCACTCAGAGGGAACAGCAGTAACCTCCGCCAAGCCACCGGGGGTATTCATGCCTAAATCATAACCTGTGACTAAGAGTTCAGTTCCTGGCGTGAATTTACCACTTTGGTCTTCGAGCACCGAGCCTACGGCATCAATCCCTGGAGTGTGCGGGTACTCTCTGGTGATACTGCGGTTTCCAAATGCAGACATAGCATCCTTGTAGTTCAGAGAGGAATAGGAAACTCTAAGCAACAAGGGGTTACTGGGCAAATCTCGGAGATGTCGCTTCACCAGTAGTTGATCAAATTTTCCTGCGGCCACCTCTTCCACCCTAATGGCCCGAAACTCCCTTTCCTGAGAACTATTCATGCCTGCTTTATCCTAATGACAAACTGCCCTATAAATTGCCCTTGTCGACATCTCTTACTGGGCGTGATGACGCCATGCGCTCAATCTTGAGAATAGACGTGTCAGGGCCGACTCTACCCCGGCCTCAGCAGCCAACCCCATTTTCTTGGCGATATTTTTCTTCTCTTTGTATTCCACCTGAAATAGGTCAGCATGTTTAGCACAATCTGTCAGGTACTCATCAGATGTTTTCAACTCATCCACAAGGCCCATTGTCAGAGCCTTTTGCCCAAACCAAACTTCCCCTGTTGCAACCTTGGCAACATCCAAGTTGGGGCGGTACTCACTGATAAAGTGCTGGAAAAGTACATGTATTTCCTCCAGATCACTCTGGAATTTCTCACGTCCCTCTTCAGTATTTTCTCCGAACATGGTTACTGTGCGCTTGAACTCACCCGCAGTGAAAAGCTCATAATCCACATCGTGACGCTTTAGCAAGCGATTAAAGTTAGGTAGCTGCGCCAAAACACCGATAGAGCCCAACATTGCGAAAGGTGCAGCAAGAATTCTGTCTGCCACGCAGGCCATCATATAACCGCCACTTGCCGCCACTTTATCCACTGCAATAGTGAGCTGAATGCCCGCACTACGTACACGTGCCAACTGGCTTGCGGCCAGACCATAGTTGGCCACCATTCCTCCGGGGCTTTCCAAGCAGAGCAGTACCTCATCACCAGCCTCTGCAACTTGAAGAATTGCAGTAATTTCCTCCCGCAAACGCGAAAGCTCACTGGCTTTGATGTCGCCATTAAAGTGGGTGACAAAAATACGCTTGCGCCCATCTGTCGAATCCGAGATTTTCTCTGCCTCACGGGCATCAGCTTGTGGCTCTTTCGTCTCACCGCCTAGATTGCCCTCTTTGGAGGTTTTCTCTTTGGCCGCCGCTTTATGTTTTTTAGCCAGGGCTTTTTCCTCAGCTTTCTTATCCTTTGCCAGCTGCTTTTTACGCTGATTAAACTCGTGTTTTTCCATAACGGCTTCGAGCAGAGTTTCTTTAAACTGCTCGTAGCGGTCATTCAATCGAGTAACACTGATGTGTCCCTGCACCCTCTCTTTAAGCTGCTCTCGATTAGCAAAAATAAAACCTATCAACACCATCAGGGCAACGATAACAGTTACTATTTTTGCCAAGAACAGGCCGTATTCAATTAAAAATTCCACTTATACTCCAGATTGCTGCCATGCAAATTAAAAATTATTTAGCCGCCCTACTGCCAACCATCCAAGGCAGTGGTCGCCTGCTGATTTAATGGTCGCGCCAACAAGCCGCTGTGACTGATACGCACCTCATAAACTGCACCATCCTCCATGGGCAAAAAGGTTGCGCTCCCGTAGACGGCATCAACGAAAGGAAGATTTTTATCAAACCCTCGTACAAACTGCCAAATATCAACCCCATAATTGGTGCCATCAATTTGATGCACAGAGCGTTCGCGTACTCTTTCGTCTTGCAAGGTAAGATAACGACCGCTCAGGCGATCCAGGCGATAAGCTGGCTCGATACCCCAGCGTATCAAAGGGCCTTGCCACTTCAGCATGCGGGCATCCAATTGCCACTGATCTCCATACAGCTCAAATTTTTGCGAAATACCATCGGCATCAGAAAACTTCACTTCAAACTGTTGCTCCGCGATCTTTTTAAATGACACAACGCCAACGCTATGCTCATTACCTAGATTTCGATAACTGTATACATCCGCAGCAACCAAAACGATCCAAAGGGCCAAACCAAAGAAAACCAGCCCTACAGAGCCGCGCAAAAAACCCATCACCCAAGAGCCACTCAACAGCACCCTCGCTCCCCAAAAGACGAGGAACAGTGCCACTACCGCTATTAGGAAGGTGATCACGATATACATGATGATACTTAACTCCTCTCTGCCAATTCCTTAAAAACAGAAGGCCTACAGCTTCAATCCGCCTGCCAATAAATTGGAAAACGTTTGAATCAACTGTCCAGATAAAGTTTGCACTGGCGGAATAGCTGGCAGCGAACGATAGTGGAACCACTGAGCCTCCTCAATCTCATTTGGATCGGGGCATAGCTCCCCCCCCTGCCATTCCGCCAGATATCCCAACATCAACTGCCCCGGAAAAGGCCAGGGTTGGCTACCGACGTACCTCAGTTTTCCCACCTCAAGTCCGACTTCTTCTCGGACTTCTCGCCTTAAAGCCTGCTCTGCACTTTCACCTGGTTCAATAAATCCAGCCAGTGCGGTATAGGTGATATTTCTTCGATTGGCATGGCGAGCGAGTAGGCACTCCTCCCCACGGGTAACCAACATGATTACGCAAGGAGAAATTCTTGGGTAAACCGTCAACTGACAATTTGGGCAGGTCCTGGCCCGATCTAGAGAATGGTAATGGGTTTCTGTGCCGCAGCGGCCGCAAAAGCGGTGATCTCGATCCCAATAAGCCACCTGCAGAGCTCGGCCAGCTAAAGCAAATAGATACTCCTCTGTCGAAGTAAGCAGACTACGCAGGTTACGCCAGTCATGCCCATGAATCTCAAACTGAGCTGAAAGTACTCTAACACCGCAACTGCGACCTCCCAGCTCACCGAGATAGTGGCTTGAGATAGCAGTAGTAGGTGGCAATTGATCCACCTCGTGAATGAACCGGTCTCCACTACAGAGAACCAGGCCCTCCGCTACAATAATTTGCTGGGAGAACTCGGGAGCCTCCCAAACATTTGCGGCAGGCTCAAAGCGATCAACCAAAAAGTGACTCCTTTCTCAAGTTAGGCCGTTTCAACAGGACAACCTAGCGCTGCCAAGCTCTCCACTGCAAGATTCAGAGATTGAACATCTGCCTGGCGATGTAGCTTTACTTCGCCTAGATAGTATTCCAGGCTAATAATCGCATCGGCAAAAATATCCAGCTGCTGCTCCACTTCAGGGGCCGCATCATGCCTATCCACTGAGCTTTCAACAAAGTTCAGCAAACCTTCAACCACGGCTGCGGCACGGCGGAGGTTGAGCACAATCAGCCCCCCTCGAACGGAATTTAAAGTGGTGGAGACATTGCGGATATGCCCGTGATCAAAACCAGAGTCTGCATAGGCCGCCAACGCTCGCTTGATGAGGGCAAGGCCCGCTTCCGCCTCTTTAAGTACTGCCACCTCGGCCTCGGCCAACTGGCTGCACTCAAATGCAATATCCGCATGACCGTACTCATCAAGATCAATACTGGTGCTTTGCTTTAGCGCCCGCACAGTACTATCTACCATTAGCACTTGGCCTGTGAGCTTTTGCAACGCTGCATCCGCAACGGAGCCACCAGCACCTGCTGCGCTCTGGTATTCGGCTATGGCATTACGCAGGCTCTCCCCAATCCGCCTGAAATTGAGCATTTGTAAGGTGCCGGCAACCTTTTGCAGGGTAGTAGTCAGGCCATCATCTTCATCAATACCCGATACCCCAATCATCTCGATGTCATCGAGCATTCTCCGCACACTAGACAATTCTTCATCAAGGGCACCCGCAACTGCAGCAATAGCCGTTGCACCAGGGCCACCGAGGCTTGCGCGCTCTCTTTCCAGTTCATCCTCAGTGTATTCGAGTTCCTCCGCAGAAAAAGCTTCAAGCAGTTTCTCTCCACTTTTATCAGGGCGTGAAAGAGCCAGCCAATAGATACATTCTTTTAAAAGAATTGGCGGAGCCGGTTGATCCAGGGCCGTATCACACTCTTTCTGTAATGCACGCAGCCAGCGGTCAAACATACTGAAAACCATCACCCGCGAACGGCTGATCCGCATTTCAGCCGCAGCCATGCCGCCAAGTGCCGCTCCAGCTACCAGCCATAGGCGCCCATTGGGGCGGCCTGTGGTAATACTGGCAATACGCTCTAGTGCTCGCGCCATCATCGTGAAAGCGGGGCCCCGAGGCTTTCCACGCAACAGCGCCAATAAACCAACTTGGTACATATGACGAAATCTGCGCACAAAACTGCGAAGGTCTTCGGACATTACCGCCGAAGCCCCCAGGCCAGGTATCGAAGCACTTAGATTACAGCTAAAAAAGTGACTCTCTGGCACAGGAGGCTCGGAACGCGCCGCACGTAAATTGTTAATAAAGGGTATTAACAGCTCTGGGCGCGCAATCGCTCGGTTTTGCACGAAGTCAAGATAACGACCCAGCACATAAAAACCCGTACCCAAGGCTTCCATCAGCTCTTCTGTAGGCTGTTGGCGCCCCTCCAGCACCTCGGTCAAAGCGGCGATCTTTTCCTGCGCTAGCAATTCACCCGCATGGAGTTGCACCATTTGCAGCACTCCACTCACTTGCCTAAGAACAGCGACACACTGCTCCAAAGACTGTTTCTGGGTGGTATCTGCTGCAAATTTATCCAGGTGAGCGGCGGCATTGTCTATTGCAACAACCAGCTCGTCCTTGACTACATTGACAGAAGTGATGTTGATCTTGCGCAATTCACTTTTTGCCTGCACCACTACATTCTTCCTGTAACCGAACAAAAAACAACCAACTCCTGTGGAGTAGGCCTAATAAACGGCAATTTATACCAATAGCGAAAAGAGTCCACCTTTCCGCAGACAAATTCCACCGAATATTCGACAAAACCCCCGGCAATAAGGCAGACAGCCCTAAATTACTTGAATTTTCCGGAAAACCCAGTAGCGTTTGCTATTTTGATATTTGCGTCTGTACGCATTTTGTTCTTGCGCACAAAAAACAACCAGTACAAAAATTAACAGCTTTGCCGCAAGGGGAAGAGACAGGGGAGTAGGCATATCACTGCTATTCGCCAATCAATTCCAACACTCCAATTTGGCCCTTAACTGGGTAAACCATGGAAGTAAATGATGAACACCTACAACAATGCAATTACCGCGTCTGGAAGCGGTTTTGGCCGGGCTTTTGCAGATAATTTTCTCGGTGAGGCTCCGGACTGGTACAAATTAACCATCGCCGCCTTCCTACTTTTAAACCCTCTCCTACTCTATGTCAGCGGCCCCTTCATCACCGGCTGGGTGCTAATCGGGGAATTTATTTTTACCCTGGCCATGGCTTTAAAATGCTACCCATTGCAACCAGGCGGACTGCTTGCAATCGAAGCCGTGTTGATGGGCATGACCAGTACTGATGCGGTTTACCACGAGGTAGTAGAGAATATAGAAGTTATCTTGTTGCTAATGTTTATGGTGGCAGGCATCTACTTTATGAAGAGCCTGTTACTATTTGTCTTCACCAAGATCCTAATTCATGTAAACTCTAAAAGCCTATTGTCACTATTATTCTGTGCAGTGGCAGCTGTGCTTTCCGCCTTTTTGGATGCACTTACCGTAACAGCTGTTTTGATTGCCGTTGCTGTTGGCTTTTATTCGGTATACCACCGGGTTGCATCACAACAACCCCATCACCACCACAGTCACGATCACTCCAACGATGAGCATGTGGTCGAGTATCACCGTGAGGATTTAGATCAGTTCCGGGCCTACTTGCGCAGCCTGATCATGCACGGCGCTGTCGGCACCGCACTCGGCGGAGTGTGCACCTTAGTGGGCGAGCCGCAAAATCTCCTCATTGCCGAGAAAGCCGGATGGGAATTTGTGCAGTTTTTCCTACAAATGGCTCCAGTGACCATCCCCACCCTGTTTGCCGGACTAATAACTTGCGTAGTCTTGGAAAAAACCAAGGTATTCGGTTACGGCGTACAGCTTCCCCTAGCGGTTAGGGAAGTTTTAGTAAACTTCTCCAAGGAAGAAGAAAGCAAACGTACCAGCGCCCAGGTTGCTGAGCTCTGGATACAGGGTATTGTTGCACTAGTTCTAGTATTCGCCCTGGCCTTCCACGTTGCAGAAGTTGGCATGATTGGCCTGATGATTATTGTATTGCTAACGGCCTTTAATGGAGTGGTTCAAGAAGCTCGTATCGGCCATGCCTTTGAAGAAGCGCTGCCTTTTACTGCACTTTTAGTTGTGTTCTTCGCAATTGTTGCAGTCATACATCAACAACATCTATTTGAACCCGTGACTCACTTCGTACTATCGCAAAAGCCTGAACAACAACCGGCTTTACTGTTTGTTGCCAACGGTATTCTATCCATGATCAGTGATAACGTGTTTGTCGCCACCGTATATATCAATGAAGTTAAATCGGCTCTCGTTGCTGGCGATATAACTCGGGAGCACTTCGACAAACTAGCTATTGCCATCAATACTGGCACCAACTTACCGAGTGTTGCCACACCTAATGGCCAGGCGGCATTCCTATTTCTTCTGACGTCGGCCCTTGCGCCCCTCATCCGCCTATCCTACGGCCGCATGGTGATTATGGCACTACCCTATACATTAGTACTCAGTGCTGTAGCTCTGTTTTGTGTGGTTTACACTCTCTAGAGAATAATTCGCCGGCAAATACACAGTATTAGCCGGCAGCCCCAAAGCTATGGCCCAATGATAAGAAGAGTAACCAGCAATAAAAAAGCCCGCTTAGCGGGCTTTTTTATTGCTTACCAGAAATGCTTCCCAGCAGATTTCTGCAACAGCTCAAGCATAGACAGGTGCGCTTCCTGCTCATGTCCCGAAGCCTGGATTACCCTGAGAGAGGGCCGATTCTGCGGAAGCCTGCGAATTACCGATGATACACTCTCCCCCTTTGCCTGCTCACTCTCTTCAGAGCTTTGCCCATCGCCCCCCTGAGCCAACCCCAAATCGGTTTGGCCTCCAGTCATCATCAGGTAGACGTCGGCAAGTATCTCCGCATCTAGCAGAGCGCCATGCAGATCTCGCTGTGAATTATCGACGAAATAACGTTTACACAACGCATCCAGGTTATTCTTTTGACCAGGATGCTTTTCTCGCGCAAGGGCCAGAGTATCCAACACACTGCAATGAGCATTCACATGCTGCCAGCGTGGACTGCCCAACAACTTTAGCTCGGCATTAATAAAGCCAACATCAAACGGGGCGTTATGAATAACGAGCTCAGCGCCCTCGCAGAAAGCCATAAATTCGTCAGCGATCTGCGCAAAAACGGGCTTATCCGCAAGGAACTCGTTGGTGATACCGTGAACTTCAATCGCCCCATCATCAACCTGCCGCTGAGGGTTGATATATTGATGATAATGACGCCCTGTAAGCTTACGGTTTTCAAGCTCCACACAGCCTATTTCAATAATTCGGTGGCCATTCTTGGGATCTAGGCCGGTAGTTTCGGTATCCAGTACAACCTGGCGCATAACTCACTCCCCGTCAGAATTACAGCTCATCTATACCACGATTGGCTAACTGGTCAGCCCGCTCATTTCCAGGGTGGCCAGCATGGCCCTTCACCCAGTGCCACTCGACCTGGTGCCTGGCTACACCTTCATCCAACTGACGCCAGAGATCGGCATTTTTTACTGGCTTTTTACTCGCCGTCTTCCAACCATTCTTTTTCCAGTTATTGATCCAACCAGTGATCCCCTGCCTTAGATATTGGGAATCGGTATGTAATTCAACCTCACAGGGCTGCTTCAGGGCTTCCAATGCCTTGATCGCAGCCATCAGCTCCATACGGTTATTGGTGGTATGGGACTCCCCTCCACATAACTCTTTTTCATGCTCTCCGTAAACCAGTAGAGCTCCCCAGCCACCTGGACCCGGGTTGCCACGACAGGCGCCATCTGTGTAGATAGTAATTTGCTTCAAAATCAGTGCCAGAAATAGGAGTAAATCAGCTTCTGGAGACTCCCCCAGAGCTATCGCTTCTGATGTTTTCCCCGTGCAGCGACACGGGGACTTGTAGGTGTTGCTACCAAGGCAGGCTTCCGCTCAGCGCGCCAATCTATCTTGATTGTCCGCACCCGCGCCACTTCTTTGCGCGCGACTATGATGTAAAAGCCACCCCAAGGCAAGCGCAGGCGATTAGCGAGCCTCTCCATCCAGGCCGACTTAGCGAGTAGCTCACGTTGCTGTAAAGGCAGGCGGAAGAAGCCTCGATGCATCTGTTCAGCCTGGAGATCCAGCAAATTCATCCAGTCAGCAATCCTGGCTGCCCTCAATTGATTGCCTTTTTGATAGGCTCCACGTGAAAATAACAGGCGTGATAGACCCAACAAAGAAAAGGGATTGAATCCCATTAGCAGCATGTGACCGCCAGGTATCAGTACTCGCGCCGCTTCACGTAAAATTTGATGGGGATGAGTGGAAAAGTCCAGCAAATGATGTAAAAGGACCACATCAATTGACTCAGAAGGGAGTGGCAGGTGTTCCATCTCTACAATAGCCGCCCCTTGCTGCTCCGGGCAAACCGCCAAGCGAAAGCAATGATTAATACGGCTAGAAGCGGCAAAATCTACGGCATCAGTAACCCCCGCCTGCAATAGATGGTAACCAAAGAATCCTTCAACCAAAGGCTGGGTCAGCGCCAATTGCTGAGAAAGAATCTCCTGCCCTAGACTGCTTGAAAACCAGTGAGAAAGGGCCGGACTGGCTTTGCGCAACAGCGATGACTCTATCGACTCACGAGATCTGGACTTATCAGTCATTCACTCTCCTTAAGAACCAGGCAGAAATCAAATTGATTATCCTGCACTCCCGTAGCCATCCTTTGTGGTGGTTAGCTCTAAATGCTATGCAGTTTAACATCATGTCGATCATTCATTTACGAGACACTACAGAAAGCTTGCTGCTAGGTAAGCACACTCCTCTACACCTTTCGGTTAATATCCATGATATCGTTCCGGCATTGAGTTGGCAGGCAGAACAAATATGCTCTCCGTAACCCCTATTCCCGCATTGAATGACAACTATATCTGGCATCTTGAGAAGGATGGTGAGCACTGGGTCGTCGATCCCGGTGAAGCCGAGCCGGTAATCAAGACCTTAGGGGAAGCCCCCCTAAGTGGTATTTTAATTACTCATCATCATTATGATCATACAGGCGGCATCAAAACACTGCACAAGCATTATGAATGCCCAGTGTTCGGCCCCGAATCCATCAAAGGAGTAACCAATCCAATTGCCGACGGGGATATATTTTTACTGTTAGGACTACCAGCTGAAGTCCGGGGTATTCCCGGCCACACCCTGGACCACTTAGCGATAATTCTGAAAGAGGAATCTGCCAGCGGCAGTCGGCAGCCTCATCTATTTTGTGGTGATACACTTTTTGCCGCCGGCTGTGGCCGCATATTTGAGGGAACCCCAAAGCAGATGCTCAATTCCCTACAAATGCTAACCAAACTACCAAAACATACCCTTGTTTACTGTGCCCATGAATACACGCTCAGTAACCTCCGGTTTGCCCATACTGTAGAACCTGGAAATACTGCGGTTAGTGAACGACTAGCCCACACCCAAACCTTGCGGCAATCCGGCGAGCCGACCCTGCCTAGCAGCATTTCCGAGGAACTGGCAACAAACCCATTCTTACGCTGCCAATTTCCAGAGGTTGCTCAAAGTGGTGCCCATCATCTGGGGCGGGAAACGCCCGAAGAGCTCAGTGAAGTTGAAATATTTTCCAGCCTTCGCGACTGGAAAGACCATTTCTAATAGAGGTGGCCATAACCCCATAAGTCACGACCAGCAGCTTAGCGCCCTCAAATACTGTCTGTTTTTTATCCATCTACATTGACCGAAACTATTCCCACTAATTAGAATCAGAAGGCTATGATCCAATGCTCAGTGTTAGCAAAAAATAAGCGCCTTCGCGCGAGCTGAGTGGGAATTAAAAGAATTACTCGCGGATATCAAACATGGTTCACAAGAATTTTGCCGCAGCATTGCTGGCCGCTACGGTTGGAGCTTGCTCGCAAATACCTGAGACTGGCTCATCCCCCGATAGCGAAAGTCAGCAGACGCAAGAAACCAGCCCTGCAAATAACCTTGAGATATCTTCCCCTATTTCCACGGAAGCAGCCCCGCCCCCTACAGATATCTGGGAGCGCCTGCGCCGGGGATTTCGCCTCAATCACCGCACCGAAGATCCGAAGGTGCAGGATTACATCGCTTATTTCTCTCGTAATGAAGGCTATATGTCGCGGGTTACAGAGAGGTCTCGCCGCTATATCTTTCATGTTGCAGAGGAGTTAGAGCAGGCAAATATGCCTCTTGAGCTCGCCTTATTACCTATAGTGGAGAGCGCCTACGATCCCTTTGCTTACTCTCATGCACAAGCCTCCGGAATGTGGCAATTTATCCCCGCCACCGGTCGCTCTTTCGGCCTCCAGCAAAATTGGTGGTATGACGGACGCCGAGATGTACATGAATCGACCCGCGCAGCGGTAAAATACTTCAAATACTTATTCGAGCGTTTTGATGGCGACTGGGAGCTTACTCTAGCAGCTTACAATGCTGGGGAAGGAACTGTGCGTCGCGCAATAGAGCGCAACCGCCGCAGAGGACGAGGAACTTCGTTCTGGGAAATCAAGTTACCACGCGAAACAAAACGCTATGTACCACAGCTTCTAGCACTTGCTGAGGTGGTATCCCGCCCAGAGCATTACAAGGTACCTCTACACGAAGTCGCTAACGAACCCTACTATGCCCGCGTCAACGTTGGCAGCCAGATAGATCTTTCCCAAGCCGCAGAGCTTGCTCAAATCGAGTTGGATGAGCTTTATCTACTCAACCCCGGGTTTAACAGATGGGCCACTGACCCCAATGGCAATCACCACCTGCTTATCCCAGTAGAAAGCCTAGAGCACTTTGAGTCGGCCTTGGAAGAACTGCCCGTAGAGCAACGCGTAACCTGGGAGCGCTATACTATCGCCCGCGGAGATACGCTTTCTACCATCGCGCGACGCTATCAGACAACCATCTCAGCCATTCGTGAAGCCAACAAGCTGCGAAACAACAATATTCGCGCGGGTAAAACCCTACTTATCCCTAGCGCCTCTGGTCCAGGAGGCCAGTATGCGTACACCGTAGACCAGAGAGTGAAACAGCGCCAAGCTACTGGCCAAGGGCAGAGGTCGAGCTACACAGTACAACCCGGTGACAGCCTTTGGGCCATCTCGCGCAAACTGAAAGTGAGCGTCAAGGAGCTCGCTCATTGGAATAGCATGGCTCCAGGGGACACCCTTCGCCCAGGCCGGACACTGGTTGCCTACAATGGGGGGGCAGGTAGCAGCAACCGTACCACTCGCAAACTCTCATACAAGGTAAGAAGTGGAGACTCCCTCTACCGAATTGCCAATAAGTTCAGTATCAAAATCGACGATATTTTGCGATGGAACAAAATTCCCAAGTCGAAATATCTACAACCCGGCCAGCGTTTAACTCTCTTCGTCGATAGTGCACATAACAGCTAATCTTTTTTCCAAGCGGTATTAACCGCAATAAAAAACCCGGCAAAAGCCGGGTTTTTTATTGGCCAAATTGACCGGCGTATACATGCTTACCTGCTATTCGCCTGTAGAACTAAGCTCCACTTTGGCCTGATCAGACAGGTAACGGCGAATTGCAGCCAATTCTGCACCACCATTCACTGATGCTAACTGCTGCATCAACGCTCGGCGCTGCTCCTTACTCTGCTGGGAGAGGTCTCCTGGACGCACATCACGCAATGCCAAAACAATCTGGTTGCCGTTGCTCACAGCAAAAACAGCCAACTCCTCAGAACCTGCCGTAGGCACAGGCATAGAGAAAGCCTTGCTATTGATCTCAGCGCGCTCACCGAAACCACCTCGACGAGTCTTATCACTAGCCTCCAGGGTCAAGCCCTGCTCCTGGGCCAGCTCAGCAAAATCACCGCCAGCTGCCAAACTTTCTTTCAAGCTTTCCGCCTTTTGGGCAAGCTGAGCACTCGCCTTGTCACGCTTCAGAACGTCAACAATCTGCTCGCGCACCTCTTCCAGCGGGTAAATACCTGCAGGCTTGGAGTCAGTCACTCGCAAAACGACAGAATGCTCATTATTGAGATTCAGCACATCAGAGGTATTGCCGTCCTCCATCACCTCTGGAGAAAAAGCAGCCTCTACTACCTGGCCATTAGCCAGTACCCCACTACCATTTGAGCGAGAGAAAAGACCGCTGGTTTGTAAGGATACCCCTAATTCCTCAGCCGGGCCTGCCAAGCTTTCAGCATTGTAAGCCAGATCTGCCAAGCGACTCAGAGCATCCAGAAACTCTCTTTCCGCTGCCGCAGTACGCAACTGATTTTCAATAGCGCTCTTACGCTCTTCAAAAACCGGCGGCTCACTCTCTTCCACTTCTAAGAGCTTAATAAAATGAGTGCCACTATCAGTGGTAACTGGAGCAGATACCTGCCCAACTTCCAGAGAAGCAAGGGCCTCTTCAAAAGCTTGCGGGAATACATCGCCAGTAGTGAAGCCGAGGTCTCCCCCTTCATCACGGGAACCAATATCCTCCGAGTAACTTTTGGCCAGTTCAGCAAAATCTTCACCGGCGTCAAGTTTCACCTGAATTTCATTCAATTTTTCCTGATCTGCATCTTCTAAAAGAATATGCGCTGCACGACGGCGAAGATCAGAACCAAAATTAGCAAGCTCCAGGTCATATTGAGCGCGAACATCCTCTTCAGAGATATCAATGTTGGAGGCAAAAACCTCCGGAGTCAGCTCAATATACTCAACCGCTACCTGCTCAGGCCGCTGGTATTGACTCTGGTTGGCTTGGTAATACTGCTCAACTTCAGCATCACTAACGTCTGTAGAGGCCAATAACTCCTGCACAGGCAACACAACGTAGGAAAAGTCGCGCTCTTCCATAGAGGCTGCAACTATCTGCTCAGCGTCTTCCTTGGTGGTAAAGGCACTGGCAGTAACGCTATCCGCATATTGTTGCAAAGACAGATCGCCCTCAACAATTTGCGGGAAACTAGCAGTGCTATACCCCATACGGCGTAAAGCATCACGATATAGCTGGGTGTTAAAGGTACCGTTGACCTGGAAGGCCGGAATATCGGTAATCGCCTTATTAACCGCAGCGGTACTCATCACCATACCACTCTCCTGAGCAGCCTGGCGCATGACTGAAGTGGAAATCAATTGGCGTAAAACCGGTTCACGCAGCTGCTCATCACTGATCAAGTCCGCCGGAACATCCTCTCCGTATTGGCTCATGATCATACTGCGGCGGTTTTGTATGGCCCGCTGCAAATCCATATTAGTGATTTTTTCACCATTGACCTCGGCGACCGCGTCGGTGGCACCACCACTGGCACCGGTAAAAAAATCGATTCCCCCAATGACCATAATGAACCCAAAGAATGCCGCAACAATAATGGCTGCCGTTCCCTTCAGGTTATCGCGCATGGACTGAAGCATGCTCAGCTCCGAATTTTCACTCTAATTGTTCAACTGTTAGCAGATACAAAAAAGGCGTATCGAAATTGACACGCCTCTTTGCACTTCGACTTTTACAAGGTTTCGAAGTTCACCGAAACTTAGTTTACGGCGTCTTTCAGGGCTTTACCGGCCTTGAAGTTAGGAATTTTTGCCGCTGCAATTTCAATCGGGTCGCCAGTGCGTGGGTTGCGGCCAGTGCGGGCTGCACGCTCTTTTACTGCAAAAGTACCAAAGCCCACCAAGGCAACCTGATCGCCTTTTTTAAGCGCATCAGTAATGCTGTCAACCATTGCGTCCAAAGCACGGCCAGCTGCAGCTTTAGGAATATCTGCAGACTCAGCAATAGCTTCAATCAGTTCGGACTTATTCACGCTTAATCCCTCTGTTCTTTTAAATATGTTTAGGGCATGCCCTCAGGCAAGGCATCCCTACTCGTAACTTTCTAACCACCGGCAATTTTAGCGCCGGCCAAATAAGGCCCGTTTTATACCAACTGCCCGGTAGCGGGTCAAGGAACCATGCGGGTTTCCGGCCGGTAAGACAAACTTCAGGCAACAAAAATCAATTTTGTGGTTAGATTTTGGTCTTGTAAATTGTTACGGGGTGACAGTTGTCACCCCGAATGCGATTAATGGGTTTGAACGGATCTCTGTGAGCGCTCTTCAGCCTGCTTTTGCAAAGCAGAATATTCCTCATCAGTAAGAGACTCGGGTTTGTGCTCAAGCGCCAACTCAAGAACCTGATCAATCCATTTAACCGGTTTTACCACCAGATCCTGAAGAATATTGTCGGGAATATCCTTCAAGTCTCGCTCGTTATCCGCAGGAATCAGCACAGTTTTTATACCGCCCCGATGCGCTGCCAATAACTTTTCCTTCAGACCTCCAATTCGTAAAACTTCTCCCCTCAGGGTGATTTCTCCGGTCATTGCCACATCCGAACGAACTGGAATATTGGTCAGTACGGAAACCAGTGCCGTGCACATGGCGATACCCGCAGAGGGCCCATCTTTTGGCGTTGCACCTTCCGGAACATGAATATGGATATCCCTTGTTTCATGGAAATCAGGGCCAATACCGAGCGCCTGGGAGCGCGAGCGCACTACTGTCAAGGCAGCTTGAATAGACTCCTGCATCACATCGCCGAGAGAACCGGTCTTGATCATGCGCCCTTTACCCGGAACAGCAGAGGCCTCAATATTGAGAAGCTCACCGCCCACCTCTGTCCAGGCTAGGCCGGTAACAATCCCGATCTTGTTCTCTTCCTCGGCGCGTCCAAAGTCAAACTTGCGCACACCCAACAACTCTTCCAGTTCCTCAGGCTGCACTATCGCTTTTTTGTCCGAAGGATTACGGACATGCTCCGTTACAATCTTGCGGCAAACTTTGGCAATTTCCCGGTCGAGCCCCCGCACACCTGCTTCACGAGTGTAGTAACGAACGATATCCCGGATTGACTGGTCAGAAAGCTCCAGCTCTTCCTCTTTCAGCCCATTGGCTTTACGCTGCTTGGGTACCAGGTAGCGCTGAGCGATGTTGAGCTTCTCATCCTCGGTATAACCGGGGATACGAATAACCTCCATGCGATCCAGCAAGGGACCGGGGATGTTCATGGAGTTTGAGGTGCACACAAACATCACATCCGAAAGGTCATAATCCACTTCCAGGTAGTGGTCGTTAAATGTCTTGTTTTGCTCCGGATCAAGTACTTCGAGCAGGGCCGACGCAGGGTCACCACGCTGATCCATACCCATTTTGTCGACCTCATCGAGCAGGAAAAGCGGATTCTTAACGCCGACTTTGGATATTTTCTGCACCAGCTTACCTGGTAGAGAGCCTATGTAAGTGCGTCTATGTCCGCGGATTTCTGCTTCATCACGAACGCCACCAAGGGCCATACGCACATACTGGCGGTTAGTCGCACGAGCGATAGACTGCCCGAGTGAGGTCTTACCAACCCCGGGAGGCCCGACCAGACAAAGGATCGGCCCCTTCACTTTCTTGACACGTTTTTGCACAGCAAGATATTCGAGGATACGCTCTTTCACCTCTTCTAGGCCATAGTGCTCCTTCTCGAGAATCTCTTCGGCTTTCTTCAGGTCATGCCGTACGCGGCTAGCTTTTTTCCAAGGAAGGCTCAACATCCAATCAATGTAGCTACGCAATACCGATGCTTCTGCCGACATGGGCGACATCATTTTCAGCTTGGCCAGCTCGGCACGGGTTTTCTTTTCCGCCTCTGCAGACATTCCTGAATCTGCAATCTTGTTTTCCAGCTCCTCAATTTCATTGGGCTCTTCGGTAATTTCGCCCAATTCTTTTTGAATCGCCTTCATCTGCTCATTGAGGTAGTACTCACGCTGACTCTTTTCCATCTGCTTCTTAACACGGCCGCGAATACGCTTCTCCACCTGTATCAGGTCGATCTCGGAATCCATCAAACCGAGCAAATGCTCCAGCCGCTCTTTGACATTGGAGGTTTCCAGCAGCTCTTGTTTCTGAGCCAGCTCGAGGGACATGTGCGCGGAGATGGTATCCGCCAAGCGCCCCGGCTCATCAATGCCAGACAGCGAGGTAATGACCTCATTGGGGACCTTCTTACTGATGGAGACATACTGCTCGAACTGAGACATAACCGAGCGCACCAAGGCTTCAGCCTCTCCCTCGGACAGCTCAGTAGTTTCTATAGGCTCGACAGTAGCCTCAAAGTGATTATCGTGCTCGGCAACATCGAGGATATTGACCCTCTCCCCCCCTTCCACAAGCACTTTCACAGTGCCATCTGGAAGCTTGAGAAGCTGCAGAACACTGGCAATAGTACCAACGCGATAGATGTCCTCGGCGCCAGGGTCATCTTCCGATGCTCTCCTCTGGGCTACGAGTAGCACTTGCTTATCCCTGCGCATGGCCTCTTCCAGAGCCTCAATGGATTTTTCCCTGCCGACGAACAGCGGAATCACCATGTGGGGGTAAACAACAACATCGCGCAATGGCAATAACGGATATTCAAGCTTGGTGTCGGATGACTGATCCATAGAACTCCTCTCGGCCCTATCACTGGGTATTTGGCGCGGCATCATGCTGCTGTTGAAATTGACAGCTTAATTTGGGCCACCGCCCGTCAGTTGCTAGAGATGGGGGGGGAGAGCCCGGAATACAAGTCTAATCTCGCGACCAATTTGTGCCGAATTCAACTGAATACTGGCTGGCCGCTGGTAGTTAAGCATGTCAAACAGGTAGAAAAGATAGATTTGAATAACAAATGGCTATAAAAAAAGCCCCACAAGTGGGGCTTTTTAATATGGGGAGTTATTCTTCTGGCGCCGCCTTTTGCGGCTGGCTTTCACTTTCGTAAACCAACAGCGGTGCCGACTCCCCCTTTATCACCGCCTCATCGATAACGACCTTAGCGACATCATCAGAAGATGGAATATCATACATAGTTTCCAGTAACACCGACTCCATGATAGAGCGAAGTCCCCGGGCACCAGTTTTGCGCTCCATAGCCTTAGTAGCCACAGCATCCAAGGCGTCTGGACGGAAGTCCAGCTCTACATCTTCCATTTCGAAGAGTTTTGCATACTGCTTGGTCAGAGCATTGCGCGGCTCAGTGAGAATTTGCACCAGAGCCTCGCGATCGAGCTCCTCCAGGGTCGCGGTAACCGGCAGGCGCCCAACAAACTCAGGTATAAGACCATAGCGAACCAGGTCTTCTGGTTCAAGGTCACGCAGAATTTCACCAAAGTTACTGGTTCCATCCTTAGACTTCACTTCAGCGCTAAACCCAATCCCCCCCTTCTCTGAGCGATCGCGAATCACCTTGTCAAGGCCCGCAAAGGCACCGCCACAGATGAACAGGATGTTAGAGGTATCCACTTGCAGGAATTCCTGCTGCGGGTGCTTACGACCGCCCTGAGGGGGAACGGAAGCCACAGTACCCTCAATCAGTTTTAGCAGTGCCTGCTGCACACCCTCACCAGAGACGTCCCGGGTGATGGATGGGTTATCGGATTTACGTGAAATTTTGTCAATTTCATCGATGTAGACAATTCCCTGCTGGGCCTTCTCAACATCGTAATCACACTTTTGCAGCAGCTTTTGGATGATATTTTCTACATCCTCACCGACATAGCCAGCCTCAGTAAGAGTGGTGGCATCGGCGATGGTAAACGGCACGTTCAGCAGCCGCGCAAGGGTTTCAGCCAGCAGGGTTTTACCGCTACCAGTTGGACCCACCAGAAGAATGTTGGACTTGCTCAGCTCAACATCATCTTTGCCTTTAACGCCAGTTTTACTACGCAGGCGCTTATAGTGGTTGTAAACCGCAACCGCCAGGACACGCTTGGCCCTCTCCTGGCCAATCACGTACTGATCCAAAATCTCGGTGATTTCACGCGGCGTGGGTAGGCGCCCCTCCGGGCCCTCCGCAGTCTCCTGGACCTCTTCGCGAATGATATCGGTGCAGAGCTCGACACACTCATCGCAGATAAAGACTGACGGCCCAGCAATCAGCTTCCGCACCTCCTGCTGGCTTTTGCCACAGAAGGAGCAGTACAGCAATTTGCCGCTATCTTCTCCGCTGCTTTTGTCGGTCATCAAAATACTCCGTGGTCACTGGCCTACCAGGGCCTTTAATTCAGCTATTACAGCAAGATGCTGTCTCTTGGCGTTTTTTTCAAGCCCCCTCTGCCTGAGAAATGACTTTGAAAGAACTCAGGTTCTCTCTTCACGCCTTTAGCAAAATATTTTTGTTGATAGTGTTACTTTTCAAGAGCCTGACGGCGGGAAAGTACATCATCCACTAGACCATACTCCTTCGCCTCATCGGCACTCAGGAAGTGGTCACGCTCAGTATCTCTCTCAATATCACTGACCGGACGGCCAGAATGGTGGGCCATCAACTCATTCAGGCGATGACGAATTTTGAGGATTTCCTGAGCATGAATATGAATATCGCTAGCCTGTCCTTGAGCGCCACCACTGGGCTGATGGATCATCACCCGGGAGTTAGGGGTGGCAAACCGCTTACCTGGCGCTCCCGCCGTCAGCAAGAAGGCTCCCATGCTGCAAGCCTGACCAATACACATGGTGCTCACATCCGGCTTGATAAACTGCATGGTGTCATAAATGGACATACCTGCAGTTACAGATCCACCGGGAGAGTTGATATACAGATGAATGTCTTTATCAGGATTTTCTGCTTCGAGAAACAGCAACTGGGCAACCACCAGATTAGCCATGTGGTCTTCCACGGGGCCAACCAAGAAAATAACCCTTTCCTTCAATAGACGTGAGTAGATATCAAAGGAACGCTCACCCCTGGCAGTTTGTTCTACCACCATGGGCACCAAACCAGTCGCTAAGGGGTCAATTGAGGCTTGGGGATAATCGATTCGTGCCATAGGTACCATTGCTTCCTTTTGTGGCGTGTTCGGCAGGCCAGCATGCAAGCGCTAGGCGCCCGTGCTGAAAATTAGGTTTTCAGAGCTTAACCGGTCAGGCAGGATAAAGCCAGCCGGTAAAAAGGAAGGAGATGCAACGACGCCCGACTGAAGCGGGCGCCAATGCATTCGGAGATAAAGGGATAATTAACCCTGCTTCTGCGGCTTGATCACGTCGTCATAAGTACTTTTGACTTCTTCGACTTTTGCAGACTTCAGTACAAAATCCACAACCTGATCTTCCAGAACTACCGATTCAACTCCAGAGAGCAGCTCGCGGTTATTGTAGTAGTATTCAACCACTTCTTCCGGTTGCTGGTAGGTAGAAGCCAGTTCCTCAACCTTAGCTTTCACCAGGTCTGCATCTACAGACAGTTCGTTTTTCTTAACGATCTCACCAACAACAAGACCTAGAACTACACGACGCTTGGCCTGCTCTTCGAACATAGTGTCCGGCAACATACGCTCAGCATCTTCAGCTTTGATCTGGCCACCAAACTGCTGAACCATTTGTCCACGCAGAGTGCTAACCTCACCTGCGACCAGGGCAGAAGGCAATTCGACCGGGTGCTGTTCAAACAACTGGTCCATCACCTGGGTTTTAACCTTGTTCAGCGCTGCGTTTTTCAGCTCACGCTCCATGTTACCGCGAACTTCTTCGCGGAACTTCTCTTCTCCACCCTCCTGAACACCATATGCCGCGAAGAATTCTTCATTCAGCTCGGGCAGCTCAGGCTTTTCAGAAGAGGTAACTTTAATATTGAAGGTTACCGCAGCACCACGTAGCTCTTCAGCTTGGTAGTCCTCAGGGAAGGTCAGGTCCAGATCTTTCTCTTCACCGGGCTTCATGCCGAGGATACCTTCCTCAAAACCGGGGATCATCTGGCCGGAGCCCAGTACCAACTGGTGACCTTCGGCCTTACCGCCTTCAAACTCTTCGCCATCTTTACGGCCCAAGAAGTTGATCACAACACGATCACCTTTTTGTGCCTTGCGCTTGGTATCCTTCCAGGAAGACTGCTGTTTGCGCAGCACATCAACCATATTGTTAACATCCGCATCAGTTACTTCTGCAACTGGACGCTCAACGCTAACCTCAGCCAGGTCGGCCAATTCTACTTCTGGATAAACTTCAAAAGTGGCGACGTATTCCAGATTCTCGCCAGCTGCAGTTTGCTTTGCCTCAATGCTTGGCTGACCGGCAGGCTTAACCTCTTCCTGCTGAACCGCATCGTAGAAGGAACGGCTCATAACCTCGCCGAGCACTTCCTGGCGAACGCCGGCACCAAAGCGCTGACGCACAACTTTCATCGGCACCTTGCCTTTGCGGAAACCGTTTATACGAACAGTCTTAGCCGCCTGCTGAAGGCGCTTGTCCACTTCTTTATCGACGACTTCCGCCGGCAAGTTGACCGTTAAGCGACGCTCCAGACCGGAAGTAGTTTCGATGGAAACCTGCATGTTTATCCTCGTGAGACTATCTCTTTAATCGCGCCGCAGCGCCAACGAATACCGGGTCACCGAGACTTAGTCAGCAACCTCATGGGGAAACATCAAAACAATATTTTGAGCTTCCGCCAAATACACAAGAAGCCCGCACCCACCCCTCCAGGGTAAGTCACACGGACTTCAAGGTTTTTGATTTGGTGGGGACGGGGAGACTCGAACTCCCACACCTTTCGGCACCAGAACCTAAATCTGGCGTGTCTACCAATTTCACCACGTCCCCGAAACTCTCTTACCGCTAACCCATTGATATATATAGGGTTTGGATCTTTTTTAAGACCTCATCGCGACAAGGGGTGCAGATTGTGCCACAGCATTTTAAAGGCATCAACACTTTACTGAAAAAAATAAAAAAGGCGCCAGAAAGGCGCCTTTTGTGGGGTGCGGGAGATTAAACTCGCTCAACAATCGTGGTGATTCCCTGCCCCAAGCCGATACACATGGTGGATACACCAAGGCTTCCACCCTCGTTTTGCATAACACTCAACAAGGTACCGGTAATGCGAACGCCTGAGCAACCGAAGGGGTGGCCAAGAGCGATAGCGCCGCCGTACAGGTTGACCTTCTCATCCATCTGCTCGAGCAGATCCAGGTCCTTCAGCACCGGCAGCGCCTGCGCTGCAAATGCCTCATTCAGCTCAAACTTGTCGATATCGCCGACAGTTAGACCCGCTCTCTTGAGCGCCTTCTTGGTGGAAGGCACCGGGCCATAACCCATAATGGACGGGTCAACACCGGCCAGCGCCATTTCCTTCACGCGAGCAATAGGGGTCATACCCAAAGCCTGAGCACGCTCAGCGGACATTACCAGCATCACAGAAGCACCGTCGGTGATCTGAGAGGAAGTGCCAGCTGTTACCTGGCCGTGCTTCGGGTCGAATGCCGGCTTCAGTTGAGCCAGACCTTCCACAGTGGTGTCAGGACGGATGGTTTGGTCCGTCTCAACCAGGAAAGGTACGCCGTCATCGTCATGGCCTTCAATAGCGATAATTTCGCGATTGAATTTGCCAGCCTTGGTAGCCTCAGCGGCGCGATGGTGAGAGCGCGCTCCGAACTCATCCATCTGCTGACGCTGGATACCGTGCATCATCGCCAGGTATTCAGCGGTCATACCCATGGAGCCGGCAGCTTTAGCCATATAGCGACCCAGCATTGGGTTGGGGCTAACATGCTCCATCATGTTCAGGTGACCCATGTGCTCAACACCACCCACAACGTACACATCGCCAACGCCAGCCTGGATGTTGGCAGCTGCAGTATGCAGGGAGGACATAGAGGAGCCGCACAGGCGGTTGACGGTTTGCGCCGGGATAGTGTGTGGCAGACCTGCGCGCAGCAGGATAAAGCGAGCTACGTTAAAGCCCTGCTCATCGCGCTGCATAACACAGCCCCAGATCAGGTCATCGATCTCGGCAGGATCGAGCTTGTCATTGCGCTGCATGAACTTTTTCAGCAGCTCAGCGGACATATCATCAGCGCGAACATGGCGATATACACCATTCTTCGAGCGACCCATGGCCGTACGCGCGTAGTCGACGATTACGGCATCTCTAGGATTTAAACTCATCGCTATTCTCCTTACTTGTCGCCGTAGTAGGTTTTGCCACTTGCGGCCATTTCACGCATGCGATCGGTCGGCTTGTATAGCTCACCCAGATCGGCGTACTTATCGGCAATCTTCACGAACTCATCCAGGCCAATACTGTCCAGCCACGCGAAGATTCCACCGCGGAATGGAGGGAAGCCAATGCCGTAGATCAGCGCCATATCGGCTTCAGCTGGGGAATCAACGATACCCTCTTCCAGGCAGCGAGCCAGCTCTGTGGCCATAGGCACCATCATGCGCTCGATAATTTCGTCTTTTTCAAACTCGCGACGCTCAGCCACGTGCGGCTTAAGCAGCGCGTAGGACTCTTCGGTAGCCACTTTCTTCGGGCGACCTTTTTTGTCCTGCTCGTAGTTGTAGAAGCCCTTGTTGTTCTTCTGGCCGTAACGACCCGCTTCATACATAACGTCGGAAGCAGCGGTAAAGGTTTTACCCATGCGATCGGGGAAGCCTTCAGCCATTACGCTTTCCGCGTGAACACCGGTATCGATTCCGACAACGTCCATCAGGTAAGCGGGCCCCATCGGCCAACCCCAGCGCTCCATCACCTTGTCAACGGCCTGGAAGTCAGCGCCATCGCGCACCAGCATGGAGAAACCGGCAAAGTAAGGGAAGAGAACGCGGTTAACCAGGAATCCCGGACAGTCGCGTACAACAATAGCTTTCTTGCCCATCTTGTTTGCGTAGGCAACAACGCGAGCCACAGCTGTGTCGGAAGTTTTCTCTCCGCGAATCACCTCAACCAGCGGCATTTTGTGCACTGGGTTGAAGAAGTGCATGCCGAGGAAATTTTCCGGGCGGGAGAGTGGCTCAGCCAGCTGGTTAATAGAAATAGTGGAGGTGTTAGAAGCGATTACAGTGTCTTCGCTTACTTTGGTTTCCACTTCTTTCAATACTGCGTGCTTCACCTTGGGATTTTCAACCACGGCTTCCACAACAACATCGATATCGTTGAAGCCGTCGTAGCTCAAGGTAGGCTCGATACGGTTGAGCACTTCACCCATTTTAACGGGGGTCAGGCGCTTGCGATCAACCAGCTTGGACAGCAGCTTGTTCGCCTCATTCAGACCAAGGTCGATACCCTTCTGGTCGATATCCTTCATCTTGATCGGAGTGCCCTTGTAGGCAGACTGGTAAGCGATACCGCCACCCATAATGCCAGCACCCAATACTGCCGCACGCTCAATCGGCTTATCGGCTTTCTTCTCCCAACCTTTGGCAACCTTGCTGATTGCCTGGTCAGCCAGGAACAGCCCTACCAAAGATTTCGCAGTGCCAGTCTGCGCGCAGAAAATAAACTTCTCTTGCTCGATTTTCAGCGCTTCATCGCGAGTCAGCTTGTAGCCCTGCTCGATTGACTCAACCGCAGCTACAGGAGAAGGGTAGTTTTTGCCCGCCTGCTGACCCACAAATGCCTTGGTGGTAAAGAAGGCCATCAGCGCTTCGGTATCATTCAAGGGAATCGGAGATTTCTTGAGTTCGCGAATGGCTTTGTAGTCCAGCTCGCCATTGATAGCGCGCTCAAGCAGCTTGACCGCTGCATCTTTGAGTTTGTCAGCGGGGATCACCGCATCAACAGCGTGAGCCTCCAGAGCGGCGGCAGGCTTCTGCTCTTTACCTGCTGCAATCCACTCAGCAGCAACATCAACACCCACTACACGCGGCAGGCGAACGGTGCCGCCCCAGCCCGGAATCAAGCCCAGTTTAACTTCCGGAAGGCCAACTTTGGCCTCTTCGCCCATCAGGCGGAAGTCACAGCCAAGACACACTTCAAAACCACCACCGAGCGCGTAGCCATTAATTGCCACCGCAGTCGGTACCGGCAGATCTTCCAGGCGGTTGATATTTTCGTTGTTCTGATTCATCAGATCAGCAACGCCCTCTGCGCCTGCAGAAAAAGCACCGCCAAACTCAGTGATATCAGCACCGACAATAAAGACGCTCTTGCCACTGGTCAGCAGCACACCTTTGATGCCATCTGCTGCTTCAATTGCATCCAGAGCCTGAGAGAATTCGGAAACCGTTTGGCGGTTGAACTTGTTGACGGATTCGCCTTGCAGGTCGAATTTAAGCTCGGCGATGCCGTTATCCAGCATCTGAACCGTGAGCGCTTTGCCACTAAATAACATTGATTGACCTCTTTTATTCTGGGCCGCAATCCTGGACCCGGGGTCGGAATTTTTTTGCAACCAAGGGCCGCCCCGCAGGGTGCGGTGACACTTTGGCCCAATATGGTCAGCCGTAGTATAGCCAGATTCAAACGATTGTTTGAATACTATTTCTTACAAAAGAACTGGCACCAAGAGCGCCAAAGTACAGAAAACGACCAGCCATATCTCACAGGCTGGTTACACAGGCGGAGTCAGTCTATCGCGGATCAATCCACCTTTTCAGCACGGTGGCGTAAATCACCCTTTATAGAAAGACTCGTTTGGACGGGAAGCGCAGGGAATATTCGATGAGGGAGTGGCAGCCACGGCACTGAAAACCACACAGTCAATACTTCCGGGGTTGCGGAAGCGATGTGGGCGCCGTGCATTTAAGTAATAACCATCCCCCTCCTCTAGCAGGGCAAACTCTGATCCTGCTGTAACCTCCAGCTCTCCAGCAATAACAATCCCCCCCACCTCCCCATTGAGTAGCAATTGGCCTGAACCGGTATCCTGCCCAGCGGGAAACACTTTACGGAGGATTGTCATGGCGCGACCCTGGCGGGAGCCGCCGAGCATATGACAGAAAACCCGACCATTACCAATATCGGGCATTTCATTGGCGCGAAAAAAAATTTGTTCTGGCTCGGCAAGTTCCAGGGAGAAAAACTCAGCTAGAGACATGGGCACACTATTCAATATCTTCTCAAGCGATCCCACAGATGGGCTAACCCGACCCTGCTCTATAAAAGACACAGTGGCATTGGTAACGCCCGCTTGCCGCGCAAGTTGTCGCTGGGAAATCCCATAAATTTTTCGCACCAGCTTCAGCCGGGCACCAAGATCCCCGGCATCACTAACTTCACTACAAACATCCATGTCTGACATTGAGTCTCTCACTCCGCCAACTGCCAAAAGAGGTTTCCCCCTTAATTGGCAGGAAAAATTTTAAGCATCATACATTACCGATGCACGGGCCTTTTAAACCATATCGGTAAAGGGGTTATCAACATCAAGCTCTACAGGAGGAAACCCTGGAAATGAGACCTTATCGACAGAAAGACCTATTTGAGCATCATCTACCAGCCCCTCTCCAAAACGGTAGATAGTTTGTAAATCTCCTCTGCTGGCTTTTTCATCGTACGCTACTGCATGCTCCACGACAGACTCATTTTTTCTATGATGAGCAAGCATCTTTTTTGACCCGTAGCGTTTTTCCAGCATTGAGCGGGTCAAGTGAGGAGAAAGTACAGCCGCAGTCGCATTATTCCCCCCAAAACCTTTAGAGTTCAGGAAAGCGAGATCCAGTGAAGCGGGATCTCTCTCCACATGCTCACAAGAGATCTGCAGGTTATTCTGGTGAACATCATCTGCCACTCTGTCAATCGTGAGGATACCCGGTAAAATTCCCCTATCAAAAACTCCCAGGGTCGAAATTAACTGGTCACCACTCGCCACCGCTATCGTGTGCCCAAGATAAGCTTTAACAGCACAAACCGGCCATTCCTGCACACCAAAAACGGAAGCCAAGCGATCGAGAATCGCAGACTCTGTTACGCGATTTTGCGGTGTGCTAGATCCATGGGCCTGAACAAAACTGCGCTTCTTCAGACTTTCATCCCCGACAATAGCTTTCGACTCCGCCATCGCCCTGGCCATCGTTAGATAATTACCTGGCCCCGGTGCGGAAATCGACTTTTTGAAGCCATCAGCATTGATATACACCCCTGTAACCGCACCGTGGACACTCGCCCCTAGTTCAACAGCCAAAGCGTCATCCATTAAGATGGCCCACTGGGTACCCTCCCCCAAAGTAAAGCCGCAATTCTCCCCAAACGGGCGACTAGTGCGGCGGAAGTCCACTTCGCCCGAAGAAATCTTTCGCAGATTTTCAGTGGTAGCAAGCGCGCCCATGGTTGAGTAACCATCAACAATCTCGGGAACCAATGGCGCTTCAGTAGCACCAACAACGGCCACCCTGGCCCGACCACTGCGAATATCCTCTACCCCTGCGCGCAAATTGTATAAATAGCTCGCACAAGCTCCGGTAACCGCCCCAGTAGATCCAACATTACCCAGCACATAGGCGTTCACAAAGTCTGCCGGCATACTATTCAGCCCAAGCGCCAACTGCTTGGAGCTAACCCTGGAACCGCGCAAGCGGGACTGCATCAAGCCTCCGTTTCCATAAGGGTCGAGTTGACTCATCGCTGAGGAGGCGTAAACAGAAATATTACCGGGACCAGCTGCAGCAACAACATCCTGCCAATCCACCCCCATAGAGAGAACAGCATCAGATGCCCCCAACACTGCCAACTGCAATCCCCTCGGGTGGAATCGGGAATTGTAAAGCTCACCAGGCTCAAAGCCTGTGGGCAGCTGTCCTGCCGCCCCCACTGGGATCTCGCGAAAGCTATCCAGCATGACTGACAAACTTGATGTAGCCACACGAACCCTACCACTACCAATAGTCTCCACTTGCCATCCTTCTGGCAGTGGATGGGGCAATTGGCGGGTAGAAATCTCAAAAGAAATACCAGCGGGATTTGAAAGATTCGCCGCCTGGTGAAAATGACACCTGTGATAATCGTAGATTCGCGCTTCCAATTCTCGCACCAAGGTGCCCTTGAGAACCTTTTCCTCCAGCGCTGACTCGAGGGGGCCTTTGGCCTCGACGCCTGTACGCAACCCCATCAATGCGGCGAGATCAGAAAGCGTATCAGTCCGCTCCCTCTGTCCGAGTTTGTCGAGCACCATGCGGGCATAGCCCCGGTGAAAGGAGCTGCGTCCTGCAGGGTTAAAACCACCGAACGCGGTAATTACGGGAAGGCGCTGCATCCTGACCTCCAGCCAAGCTAAACACTACAAATTTGATATTTGGGAGTGTAGGGGCTGGCGATTCCGTCCAGTTATGGGCATACTGGCCAGCAAAATTGAGTGTTTTGGCCAATGGCGCAACCCCGCCTGAGTATGTAATGCGAACGGTTACCTTTCTTCTGATTGATCAAATGCTGGCCACCGGCACAGTTCTGCCCTTAGAAATGCTGCGCGGTGCCGAAAGCCGCGCCCGAGTGGAAAGGCTGGCAGAGCCCTTGCGCCTAGTAACAGCCAGCATAGATGGACAAGCGGTAAAAACCCGCTGCGGCTTTACCTTTCAACCTGACGTGTCTTTGGAAGAGGCACCAGACAGCGACTTGATCTACATTCCTGCGCTTTGGCGCAATCCCCGCCCAGCCCTGAAGCGCAGTGGAAAGCTTTTAAGATGGCTACGGAGCCAGGCCGAAGGTGGAGCTGCGATCAACGCCGTGGGTACTGGAGTTTGCTTTCTAGCCGAGGCAGGCCTCCTTGATGGCAAACCCGCCACTACACACTGGCACTATTTCGACCAGTTCAGCGCGGACTACCCAAAAGTTAAATTGAAGCGCCAGTATTTTATCACTCAGGCTGACAAACTTTTTTGTGCCGCCAGCGTAAATGCCT
Organism: Microbulbifer mixtoriginis (SeqCode); assembly: GCF_052467705.1. NCBI lineage: Bacteria > Pseudomonadati > Pseudomonadota > Gammaproteobacteria > Cellvibrionales > Microbulbiferaceae > Microbulbifer > Microbulbifer mixtoriginis (SeqCode). Next base: position 1,983,869 of record NZ_CP174322.1, on the reverse strand, counting down.
TGGCAGATGTCACGGTTCATATGATTCGCCAGCTCTATGGAGCCGCTGTAGCCAGTCATGTGGAGCGTAACTTCTCCCATGAAATTCGCCGACCATTTGAGGAAATTGCTTACTCAGAAGGTTCGGTGCATCTACATCCAGACGAGGATATTGTACAGGCCCAGGCATGGCTAAAAGAGCACTGTAATACCGAGGTGCGCCTCAGTGAGGTGGCGCAAATGTTCGACATGAGTGTGCGCTCCTTCAACCGCCGCTTTAAATTAGCTACAGGACAGACACCGCTACAATATTTGCAAAATGTTCGCGTAGATATGGCTCGGGAACTGCTGCAATCCAGTAATCTATCCGTGAATGAAATTGCCGAAAAAGTTGGCTACCAGGATATGGGGCACTTCACTGCACTGTTCAAAAAATTCCTTGCTACTACACCAAGCGAATATCGGGCCACCGTCAGAGCCAAGCTATTCCGGGTCAATACCTGATTTCTTCAGGAAAATAACATCACTATCTGCAAAGTGCAGTTCCGCACCTAATTTTCGCGACAGCCATTGAAAGGTTTCAACACAAAAGAAGGAAATATGTGTTGGGTCGCGAATATAATGCCAGCTGGCAAAGCGTTCTCGAGAAATAACCAGCTTGGTCATCAGTGCCAGCACACCGCCAACACGTAATCGTGCCCACAAAGCCGACAACTCATCGCCAGGCGCGCTCAAGTGCTCCACCACTTCTGTCGCCACTATGAAGTCGTAGCTTTTTTCCTGAACCCGACGCTCAGGGAAGTAATAACGGTCGAACAACTCAACTTTATGACCCTGCTCCTCTAAAATTCGCGCCAATAATGGCGCTGGTCCACAGCCAAAATCCAACCCCACACTAGTAACAGAAAGCTCTTTCAATAAGGGCTTGGCACAACGGCTTAGGAAACGGCGATACCCTTCATCCTCCATAGAATTTTCATGCAGATTGTAATAGGCATGCTCCTCAACTGGAGTCAAATGATATTCCGCGGGTACAAACACCAATTCGCAGTTATTACATTGGTAATAACTGCGAAATTTATCTCGATAATAGAGTTGTGCCGCGCGATAGCGGCACAGGGGGCAAGAAAGTGTCAACTTATGCAGCTACCGTGTCAGGCTTTTTTTTCGCCGTGACGTTTTCAGCCTGCTCATGATTCAGTAAAGCGCCTTCACTGATCTGGATTTTTCGAGGCTTCATCGCTTCAGGTATTTCTCTAACCAGCTCTATATGAAGCAGGCCGTTGGCAAGCTTCGCATCAGTCACTTTGACGTGATCTGCTAGCTGGAAGCGTCGCTCAAAATTTCTCGCAGCAATTCCTCGATGGAGAAAGTTTCTTTGTGCAATATCTTCTGGTTTTTTACCGCTCACACTTAAGCGATTTTGCTCAACCTGAATATCGAGTTCAGATTGCTCAAACCCAGCCACAGCCATAGTAATTCTATAGCTATCTTCACCAGTAAGTTCTATATCATAGGGAGGGTATGAGGGTTGTTTTTGCTCACTGGAGCTCATTGCATCCAGCAGACTGGCCATACGATCAAAACCAATTGCAGATCGATACAGAGGGGAAAAATCAAAATTACGCATAGTTATATCCTCAATTCAGAGCAATATTCAATTTTGCTCGCCAATAAGCACGAGCATTGCTAACGGGGCACTTTCACACTCAAAGCTACCAGCCGTACTCAATAGGTATGGGCCACAAGTTTTATTTCAAGGTCCCAAAGGGAAAAAATGCAAAGAGAAGAAAATTTGTCAGATCAATCCACTAGCAGGTTATTTATTGGTATTAAACCTGATGTGGCATCACAAGCATTCCTAGACGAGATAACCACTCAGTGCCAAAAGCAGCTAAAAGACACAACTACCAACCATATACGCTGGACAACCCCCAATAACTGGCACCTGACCTTGGCTTTTCTTGGGAGCACTCCGAAAGAAAAAATCCCCCTGCTTAAGCAGGGACTTATTGAGTTTGCCCACTGCAAAAGAAGTTTTCAAAGTAGGGTTTGTTCTTTAACCCCTTTCCCAAAACAGCACTCCAAAATTCTTGCGGTAGAATTAGCCCTAAATCCTAATTTAACTGAACTCCATGAGGAATGCCGGCAATTTATTGGCGAGCTTGGAATGGAACCAGAAAGTCAGGAATATCGACCCCATATCACCTTAGCGCGCAGTCGCAATAAAGAGGGGTTTCGGCATATTGCACCGCGCAACCTAAACTCATCCGTGTTAGTCGAAAATGTCATTCTTTATGAGAGTGTTCCCCTGGCAGGAAAAAGCCACTACCACTCCTTACTCAAAGTACCCTTACTAAATGACTAAAGCGTAGAATAAAAAAGCCCGCACTGAGCGGGCTTTTTGCATCCTCTTGAGAGGCTGGGACTTCCTATTTGAGAGCGTCTAAGACATATTCTGGATACATCACTAGGCGGGGACGTGAAAGGCGCCGAGCATCAAAAATAAAAACATAGCGTTCGCCATCATCTTCTGCAGGTATGGTACGACGGAACTTCCAAGTGTTGACTTTGTACGTCTGTCGACCAGCATGAACTGTTGCCACCAAACGATACTGGTTCTTCCCCAGGAACTCAAAAGGTTGACGCCCCCCACTAGATGGCTTCAGAAGCAAATTGCGGAAAGTCTGTTTGTTTTCCCCCTCTTTATCGGAAAGTAAAAGACTCAGACGTTTCTGTTCCCGCTTGACATAGGCAAGCAACTCGGGATCAATATCTCTCTTAACAGTCGGAACCGGCTCAGGTTGCACCTGTCGTTTCTGGGGTTTCTCAATCGCCGCTGTCTTCAGCTTAGGAGGCTTTGGCTTTGCTGCTTCAGCTTTAGCACTTCTTGCCAAAGCGGCACGCCTCTCAGAAGCCTCTGCCTTGGCCAGCATAGAATCCACCACCTGGCTAATCTTATCCTGCTGGGCAGAAACCTTGGCCTTGGTCTCGGCAATGCCTTTTTTCTCTTCGTCGAGCCTAGCCAAAAGCTCTTGGTGGTTCACCTTGATAAACTCTAAACGTCGGCTGCGGCTATCCACTCCTCGCTCGGCCATTGCAAAGCCGTGCTTGGCTTTGGTCAGGCGACGCTCAGAATCTGAGGTGCCATTGGATTCATGGAGCCTACGCGCCTCCTCGAGCTCGACACGGCTCGCCTCATACTCTTTGCGAAGCTCGTTGAGAGATTCCTGCGCACGCTCGAGCTTATACTCATAAGAAAGCAGTTCATTCTCAATATCTTCCAGCTCAACCTGCCTGTTTTCCAGGGACTGCTCCAGGCGCGCCAGTCGGTTTTTTTCCACAGTGAGGTTTGACTGCGCCTGCGCTGCCATTCCGCTAAAAACTACTAAGCCCGCCAAGAAGAGCGAGCAATACCGCTTTACCGCCATTGTCCAGAACCTGTTTCTCGATTTTTCGACACTCGTAAGATAAAAGCGCAGAGGTTAAATTTTGTTCAAAACTTCATCTACTCTGTCGCAGCATTGTCAATTTTACGCAGGCCTGAGCTCGCGAGCAATGACCTCTCGTCCACCCTTTGCCCCCATTTGATAAATAATCCCCTTAAACCTAAGTGCTAAAGTCGTCTTAATGACGCTTCACCGAATTTTATGTGACATTTTCAAGCGATAGCGCTTGATTTTTTTTTTAGCGGAAGCATTATGGGTAACAGGGAGACGATCGCTGAACACAGCGGAAACCCGACCCGGACGTAAAACACCCAGAGCTGCTCAGACAGCAATTATTCGTTGCGCTACCGGCGACTCGGCGATTCAACTGCGGACTCGACCCCTCCCATTAGGGCGCCCTACCTTCTTTGAATAGCAAACCGCACAAGCGGCCTGCATGGTTTCCTATAACCGGAGGTATTTATCCATGAAATCAGCGCCTAACGATAACATTGTGTTCCGCGATATCGACAAATCTGCTGCCCTGTCAAATACGGTATCTAAGAAGTTACACAAACTGGAACGTTATTGTGGCGACATCATACATAGTCGTGTAGTTCTGGAAGCTCCCCACCAACACAAAAGCAAAGGCAAGCAATACAAAGCCTCCCTTGAACTTGCCATTAGTGGCAATCCCGTGACCATCAGTAATGAAAATGAGTCTATCCACCGAGCGGTGAATGACACATTTGCCTCCGCAGAACGCTGCCTAAAAGAGCGTAGCGAGCGCAAAAAAGCGCAGCGCCATCAGGCGCTTTATGAAGTCGAGGAAGAATCCTAGAAGAGAGCAAAAACGGCGCACCAGCGCCGTTTTTGCATTAAACCCCGCTTTAAAAGCGGGGGGATTTTAAGATTTTTCTTTAGCAGCCCTCAATTTTAGAGCTAAATACTCAAGAGGCGCCTCGAGGATAGTCACCACAAATTGTATCCACTACCAGATAAACACCTTACTGTACTGGTGTACGCATAGTGACGAACTCTTCTGCTGCCGTTGGGTGAATTCCGATGGTTTCATCAAAGACTTTTTTGGTAGCCCCCGCTTTCAAAGCAACAGCCAAGCCCTGGATAATCTCACCAGCATCATCACCAACCATATGAACACCAATCACCTTATTGGTATCGGCATCGACCACTAACTTCATTAGGGTGCGCTCGGTATTCCCACTTACTGTATGACGCATTGGTCTGAATTCTGACTTGTAAATGGTAACTCTAACTCCGGAGTCCCTGGCCTCTTCTTCTGACAACCCTACAGTTCCAATATTGGGCTGACAAAATACTGCGGTGGGAATGTTGTTATAATCAATCTCCGCAGTTGTTCCAGTGCGCCAGTGCTTTACTAGAGCCATCGCCTCCGCAAGGGCCACAGGCGTCAACTGTGGCTCACCAGTAACATCCCCAAGGGCATAGATAGAATGGACATTCGTGCGGAAATTGTCATCCACTGAGATTGTGCCATCGCGATGCAACACGACCCCTTGCTCCTGCAAACCGAGTCCTTCAGTATTGGCAACTCTGCCTGTTGCATAGAGGACCATGTCCACATTTAAACTGGAGCCGTCCTCGACATGTACTAAAAAACTACCATCTTGCAACTTTTCAATGGCACTCACTTGATGGTTAAACTTCAAATCAATATTCTTTTTTACCATCTCATCACGGACAAAATGGCGAATATCGCGATCAAAGCCACGTAGGAATAAATCACGCCGGTAAGAGAGGTGTGTCTCAGCACCTAAACCAGCAAATATCCCAGCAAACTCAACGGCAATATACCCCCCACCAACAACCAGTACTCTATTGGGGAAGGCTTCCATAGAAAACACCTCGTTGGAGGTCAGGATGAATTCTTTCCCAGGAATATCTGGGACAAAAGGCCAACCTCCTGTTGCTACCAGAATTCTCTGTGCCGTGTATTCGCGACCATTCACCATCACCTGATTGGCGCCAGTAACTTTGGCACGGCCGTCAATGACCGTCACATCTGAGTTTGCTAATAGGTTTCGATAAATATCGTTGAGGCGGGACACTTCACGTGCATTATTTTCACGCAATGTTGGCCAGTGAAATTCAGCCGGCGAACTGTTCCAACCATAGGCTCTAGCATCGGTGAAGTCCTCATTAAATCCACTGGCATAGACGAATAATTTTTTGGGAACACACCCGACGTTTACGCAGGTTCCCCCCATGTAGCGATCTTCAGCCACCGCCACCTTCATTCCCTGGGCGGCAGCCATACGCGAAGCTCGTACACCACCAGAGCCCGCCCCAATCACAAATAGATCAAATTCATATTCAGCCAAAGCAAACCTCTGTCTTTAATTTATTACCTAACTTACAACGCAAGGGATACTTCCCCACAACACACCTTTCGAGCCAGAGCTGTCACTCCGCACTTAATAACCGTTGACACCTATTTGTCGCTTCTATATTCATGTGACAACTATCACAAAAAATACTTCGCCAAACAAAGTGTTAGAACAACTGAGCAGGTTTGGCGGATAGAATAACAGCCACTAGAAAGAGTAACCCATGGGCAAGACAATGAACTCTCCTTCTTTAGCCATCCTTCGAACCTTGGGGCTTTTGTCTTTGCTGATTTCAAGCTCCCTTAGCAATGCCAATACCCATCCTAGTTATCTCACAAAAGAATACTGCAGCAGTGTGGTAGAGCAGTTTGTCGGGGCAGGCATGCGCAGCCTAGACAAATATGTAAACGAGCACTTCAACCCAGAATATAAAGGCGGTATCCGCAATACAATTCGATTTCTTGAACAGCGGCTTGAGTGGCTAAATGAATGTAACGCCTACTTGGTGGATACCAATAACGCTTACGTTTTTCATAGCCAGGACGATACTCAAAATATTTTTTCGGCGATAAACGAGTTAACTCGAGAACTGCAACATGTCCGCTCAGGCGTTGAATATCGGGACGATGCTGGAAATAACAACCCCGCCCCCTTTATCAAACGACGCTTTGCCACCCTGGCAGAATTGGTGGATCGCCACCATACACGTCTGCTGATGAAAAAGCAGTTCCAGTAGGGCCGTCACTACATCCTGAAAACATTCGGCCCGCAGTATCTTGCGAGCCTTGTCGCAGCGACGAAATCAGCTTTTTCTGGTGAACTTCGTCGCGGGCTTAGCGGGGGAGCTGCCAGCCCGACTGCCAAGCCCGACCATAGAAAAAACATCCGGCATCCGCTCTTTCAACCCGATTCCAATGCGTTTAACCAATGCGCCTAGGCGCGGGCGCTGTTTTTCAGTAAAAGGGATGGGTCTACAGCTCTGCATCGCAGAAAGTCCAATACGCGCCACAAAAAAACTTGCGCCCACACCTTGCCCCAAACGGGTAGAAACTGTACTAACAACACTGTCGCCGACCAAATCTGGCCATATCTCGCTGATCGCATATTCACTTGCACCACTATAAGCCACCAGCGCAAGTACTTTCTTGAAAAGGCGCCAGCGCACTACAAGCGAAGGTTGAATGCCATAAATTTGTGCAACATCATCAATCATTCGTAACGATTGGCGCAGGGCAACAAGGATGTCAATACTGGCAAAAGGACTGAGACCTACCAATGCCCCAGTTGCTGTTGCGTGACGAACTACGCGGCGTTGTGCCTCCTGGTCGAGTGCATCGAGAAAAGTCACTTCCAAGTGCTGCAGTAACTCACTACTGTCATAATAATCTGGCGCCTCATCCAGTACCCGGTTGAGCAGTACACCCTGAGGTTTTCCTGAAAAATGCAGCTGCAACTGTCGACGGAGAGATTCCGCTTCTTCATGGCTGCGACACTCTCGCATGTCGGCCGCCATTGCCTGTGTTTTTTGCAGCTTGCGCAGTGGCCGACCAGCACGGAAAAATTCCCACAGGGAACTGACTATTGCCGCTGCAAGGCTCGCTATCACCACTCCCGCGAGAATACCAAAGCTCCAGTGCTTATCTGCCGCCCAGGTATACATCTGGCGTAATTCCCAAGCGAGTACAGCCACTATTAATGCTACGCTTGAAAGCAGTGCCGGCTTTAACCATTTCAGGCGAAAAACAGGCAGGCGCAACTCAGAAAAGGCAATCCTATCGGGTAGTGATTCTCCCGTGGTAATAGATCTCGGAATGTCCTCCCCTTCCTCTTGCAGGGTTTCTACACGCGTAGTATCCCGGTGAGGGGCTTCACTTTCTGGTTCCTGCAGGGACTCTATCCGCGTTACCCGGCGAGGAGCCTGTTTATTCTCATCACCCATCAAACTTTATCTCCAAGCAACAAATTCAAAAGCGCATCGACGCGGATATGAGGAATGGAACCTGAGTCCATACCTTGCGGGGGACGCAACTGGGGTGGAGCAGCCCCGGTATAATGACCCCAGCCACTCTTTTCACTGGGCAGGCGCGAGAATATCTCGGCATTCTCAAAACCCAGATAGCGACCATCCAGGTCATATCCAACCAGCATACGCCGCCCATTACGCTGATCCTCGTGGGAACAACGCACAGCAGCGATGGCTTCACTAAAGATCGGCAAGCCACGGTGGCGCGCTCCGGTAAAAGTTTGCTGCAGTTGCTGGCCAAGCAGCTGACGCAAGGCATCGTGATCAGCCGCAAGCACCTGATCAACCTTAGTCGCGGCAAAGAGCAAGCGATTCACCTTAGGACGCCATAACTTACTCAAGAACCCAGACTCTCCATAGCGGAAAGTATCGGCAATATGGGTAAAAGCCAGGCGCATATCCTCCAAGGCCTGCTCACCCGCAAACAGGGTGCCGATCATATCCACCAGGACCAGCTGCCGATCGAGGTGTTTAAAATGGCTCTCGAGAAACGGGGCCACCTTCCCCTCCACATAAGCCTCATAAAGGCGACGCAGAACCTGATAATTACTACCATCAGGCAACTGTTTCAATTGATCGGCACTAAAGCCTCTGAGATCCAGCAGAGGTAATAGCTGATAATCCTCGTCATCCAACAATGCTCGTCCAGGCTGCAGATAGCTGAGCTTTCGCTTTTCGCGGCAGTCCAATAGAAATTGACGATATTCCCGCCACAATGCCTGCAGCTCTGACTCCTTTGCCTCAGCCTCGGGGGAGAGCGCTGCCAAGCGTGTCAGCAGCCCCGGGGCCAGCCCCGCGCGCGTATCGCTCGCAATAATATGGGCTTGATGGCGACACCAGTCGCGAAAATCCATTCTCAGCATCGGCAAGTCCATCAACCATTCACCTGGGTAGTCCCGCAGCTCCAGGATCAAGGTTTTATAATCGCCCCCCCCTAAACGACGATGCCGTCGCAAGTGAATGTGCAATTCCATTGCCGATACATCTCGGGTACTTTTTGGCCATCTCGGTGGATGCGACATCAAAGCACTCAAGCAGCCTTCATAGTCAAAGACTGGCAGACCAGAATCGAGAGCGGGCTTTAACTCCGCCCCCAAAAGGTCTCCATTTAACGCTGGGGCAAAGCCCGGTAGTTGTGCTTTCTGGGGGTGACTCAACTGGTAGATAAGGCTGGTAAGCAGAGTCGATTTACCAGCCCCACTCAAACCTGTCACTCCAACACAGACACGGCGGTCCATAAGGCGCTCTGCCAACCAATGAGATTTTTCCTGCGCACCCCGTCCCCAGTGACGCAACTTTTCCTTGAGACGCTTACTGCGTTTGTCTGCTTGATCTAAAGGGTACTCCAGGCTCACTTGCCCGGACCCTGTCGCCTGCGATTCCATGGGGAGTTCACTTCCAAAATAGAAAACTGGGCCGAAGAAGGTTTGGCCCTAATGAGGAGGGCACTGCGCTGTGGCAGTGCCTACTATGCAGATCAATAGAGTGGTTAGTCTACCAGTGCAACATCACCAGACCCCATAACGGAAAAAGAATCACTTTGCGGGCGTTTTAGAACGATATCCCCTGATCCCATGACCGCGCCACTGGCATTATCTGCGCGCAGGCTGCGGCCGACAAAGTCACCAGATCCCATGATACGAATATTGACATCTGCTACACGGCCACCGACTCGCATATCACCGGAGCCCCTGATTTCCGCTGAGAGCTTCTCTCCTGTGATGCCTCCGAGGAAAATATCGCCGGAACCGCTGATGGCAATCTCGCTGTTGACCGATAGTGCCTTATCCAGAATCAAGTCCCCAGAGCCTGTCACGTAAGCACTGAGATTTTCTGCCGCAGCCTTGGCAACACGCACAGTACCAGAACCCGTGACTCCAAGGTCAATGGTTTCACTTTCTAAGGTTTCTGCCACGGCCTGCCCGGAACCAGCTACCTCTAATGCCTCAACCTTTGGCATGGTGACCGTGAAGTGCACCTTCTGGTCCCTATCACGGGTAATGGTAATCACACCAAACCAGTGTTGAGTGTTGTCATCCACATACAGCTCCAGAGTGTTGCCCTTCACCTCCGCTTTGACATGGGGCATAACTTCAGCCGGACCACTGGCATTCACGGCAAAATGATCCCCCTGAATCACTTCAACGTGAGAACTGCCTCGTAGAGATACCCGGGTAAAGCCATTGACATCGAAACTTTTAGTTTCTTTTTTATCTCCTTCAGCCTGGGCGCTGCTGAGGACAAAAAAGGCCAAAAGAGCAAACAGCGGGGCTAAAAAAGCTTTTTTCATGGTTGCCATTGCAAAATTCTCGTAATTATCACTGTTACGTATTACTTGACTACCCGAGTATACGAATTGGATGCAGTGCCTCCAGAAAATTTATGAAGGCACAACGTGGGTGACCAAATAGTCTATAAATTGCGTTCAGAAATTAACCTCTGACACACTCTGCCTCCGAACAGCCCTGCTGAACGAGTGCGCTACGAATTTTCTCAGCCTCAATAGCCAACTGCTCAGATGTTGCACTCTTTTGCTGGGAAAAATCAAAATCTGTCAATTCATCGACAGGAATCAGGTGTATATGGGTGTGCGGTACCTCCAGCCCTGCAATCATCACACCTACACGCTTGGGTGAATACACTGCCTTTAGTCCCTTGGCGACTTTTTGTGCAACCAACATTAAGTGTGCCGCAAGCTCGGCTGGAACATCATCCCAGTGGTTAATTTCTTCAACCGGGATTACCAGGCAATGCCCCGGCTTAATGGGGGAAATGGTCATGATTGCAATCGCTTTTTCATCCCTCCAGATAAAGTGGCCCGGTAAGTCCCCATTCAAAATTTGAGTAAAAATGCTTGCCATAATTTAATCCAATCAGTTGCAAATTTTTTATTTAGTTCAAGCGTGCAGTCTAACATCTACGCTAAAAAACTCAGAATAAAGGGATAAAAAACACTATCTTAAAAGCAATTTTTTATTTGGCGTAGATAAAGGCAAACTGGACTACTACCTGTCGAACAAAATGACAATTTTCTTAAAGCACGTTGGCAGTCCGAGAGAATATGACTTACGCTGCTGAGCAATTAATGTTGTACCGTTAATGAGCCAGTGCATCCTGTGCATTTTTTCTATCACAATATTTTGGGCTCTGCGGAATTTTATATTTCAGTACCAACTGCTCACCGGGGGGAGAGATATGAACAGCCTGTTAGAACAGGTCGGTGGTGCTAAATTTGTCTGTCATACAGTCAATGAATTTTACGAAACCATAGGCCGCCACCTTTCCAGTTACGAAACCTGTGATCATCGCAAACAACAAAGCCGCCAAGCACAATTCCTAAACCACGCCTTTTCTGAACAGCCCGAGCCTGATCGCAGTAGTCGCGCCAGTTTCCTGGCTCGCGGCCTGAATCCAGCTCTGTTTGACGCCCTGCTCGAATATCTGGAAGCGCGCTTGGAAGAGCTGGGGTTTCCATGGCAGCTTAGTACAAGTCTTATACAAACAGCGAGTAGTCTTTACGGTGGCTGCGAGCAAGACCTTTCCATCGCTTGTTAACCCCCCACTTGCGCCGCACAAGTTGCGGCGTATGTAACCTCTCAATACAATTGCATCCTCACAGCCTTTACCTCCCGTTTTCCAGCGCAGCGGTAAGCGCTAATTCACTCACTCTTCAATCAGAGACTATCCATGAAGATTGCCAACCACACAGTTGTGGAAATCAACTACACCCTGAAAGATGCTGACGGAACGGTCATCGACTCCTCCGCAAATGGGGAGCCGCTTAAGTACTTACAGGGCGTGGGCAATATTATTCCTGGCCTTGAGCGGGAAATGCTGGAAAAAGCACCAGGGGACAAGTTCACTGCGGTGATCTCTCCTGAGGAAGGTTACGGCGTGCAAAACCCAGAGCTGATCCAAACTATGCCCCGCAGCGCCTTTTCCGGTGTAGAAGAGCTCGAAGTCGGCATGGCTTTCCACGCCCAGAGCACCGATGGCCACCCCATTGAAGTCGAAATTATCGATATTGATGGCGATGAAGTTACTATTAACGGCAACCACCCTCTGGCCGGAGTAGAGCTGCACTTTGAGATCGAAGTTATCTCAGTGCGCGACGCAACCGCGGAAGAAATCGATCACGGCCACGTTCACTAAAGATATTGGCGGCCTCCGGGCCGCTATTTTCCCCCATGCCCCCCTCTCCTCCTGAAAAAATCGTCCTCTTCGACAGCCAGTGTAACCTTTGTAACGGCTGGAGCCATCTGCTCATAAAGTACGACCCTCATTGTCGCTTCACGCTCTGCCGAGTACAGTCCCAGGCTGGCCAGCACTACTTGAGGAAGCTTGGGCTACCCCTGAAAACCTATGAGAGCGTGATTCTATTAGAGCGACAGGGAGATTGCTTCCAGCAATACCATAAGAGTGAGGCGGCCCTTCGTATCTCAGCCAACCTTGATGGCTACTGGCGTTATCTTGTGGTTTTGCGCTACATTCCGCGCTCAGTGCGGGATTGGCTCTACGATTTGGTAGCGCGCAATCGCTACCGCTGGTTTGGCCGGCGCAGTAGTTGTTTACTGCCCTCTGCGGTAGACAAGCACCGCTTTCTGGAAGAAGTATCGGAAAAGAGCCCCAATGAGTCTGTCTGAACAATACCTACAACGCTTTGGCGGCATCGCCCGCCTGTATGGTAACCATGCCCTGGAGATATTGAATCGGGCCCATATATTAGTTATCGGCATCGGCGGTGTGGGTACCTGGATCGCTGAGGCACTTGCCCGAAGTGGTGTAGGCGCCCTGACACTAATTGATCTCGACGATATATGTATCACCAACACTAATCGCCAGTGCCACGCCCTCTCCTCAACGGTTGGACACATGAAGATCGAGGTCATGGCCGACCGACTCAGGCAGATCAACCCGGAGATTCAGGTCACCGCTATCGATGACTTTATCGCCACAGACAATCTGGCCGAGCTGATCGACCCCGATAGAGATTCTCTGGATATCGTTATTGACGCCATCGATAATGCGCGAGTTAAAGCTTCGCTGGTTGCCTACTGCAAAGCGCGAAAATTGCGCCTGATCACCGTTGGCTCCGCCGGTGGTAAGCGCTCCCCACAGGCCATTGAGTGTGCGGATCTCGGTCGCACCATCAACGACCCCATGCTGGCCAAGGTGCGTCAGCATCTCTATCGTTTTCACAATTTCCAAAAGAGCAGCAAACGGCAGTTCGGTGTGGACGCCATTTTCTCCCGCGAGTCGATGGTTTACCCGAAACCCGATGGTGACGTTTGCCAGCAGAAAAGCGCCATGCAGAATGGGGTTAAATTAGATTGCAGTGGTGGCTTTGGTGCAGCCACCATGGTTACCGGCACTTTTGGCTTTGTGGCAGCTTCCCGAGCTATAGAAAGGCTTCTACAGGCCAAAAGCACAAGCTAAGCCGACCTCAACTGAGTCCTGAGCAGATCCCTGTAGCGACGACTTACAGGGATTTGTTGGCCACCTTTTAAGCAAATACGCGCATCCCCACTTTCAAGGGGAACTATCTCGGCAATGGAATCCAAACGCACAATATAAGAGCGGTGCACCCGCACAAAGTCATCTGGGTCTAAACGTTCCAGTAACTTTGCCATGGTATCGCGAAGGGGATAAATTCTTTCTCCCAAATGCAAATTTACATAATTCCCAGCGGCTTCCACCCACTCGATATCTTTTACATTCACCAGAAATTCTTTACCCAGCTTCTTTATTAAAAGGCGCTCCGGGCGCTCAATAGAGTCTTTAGGTCGCCCTTCATCCGGGGGTTCTAGTGACTCACCTTGTATGCAGCGTAGGAGAAAACGATATAAATAAACAGCCCCCAGTAGAAAGCCATAAGTACGAAAATCTTTCAGGTACTCATAGAAAAATTCAATTCCCCAGTGTCCAAAATTGTAGGAGCCACCTTCGAGGTAGTAGATCGCCGTACGCAGTGCCACCATAGCAACAACATGTAAAAGCGACCAAGGCAGGGTCAGCAGTAGATGTATAAATAAATGTCGAGCAAGTGTTTCCTTACTTAGGGGAAAGCGACGATCCCAGATCAGAATCAATGGGAACAACAGCCCCACAACCAGAATACTGGTGCCCTCCCAAACCAAAAACTCCCAAGGCTTAAATCTGGACTCCGCTCCGAGATGCTCCAGGTACACTACTGTAAATTGCACCAGCCATAGTACGAATAAGAACAGAATGCAGAGCCCTATTTCAAATTGCCGCCTGCGCGCCAGGTACATTTGTACCGTCATTTATTCCAATCCCCATGCACTTTTGCCGGTAGCATAGCTTCAACTCATCCCTGAAAACCACCATTCACACCTTTAGCAATGCATCTCACGTCCTTTGCATAGCAGACAGGGTATTTTCCCAAGGAACATAGCGAAACTTGTTTCAAATCCAAATGAAGGACGCCATGCAAAAAAACATTCATCGCCGCCATGACATTGATGCCCTGCGCGTGCTCGCTTTTGCCCTACTCATTCTGTATCACCTGGGGATGGCCTATGTGGCTGAATGGGGCTGGCATGTAAAGAGCACTTACCAGAGTGAACCTTTGCAGATCCTGATGCTGGCAGTTAACCAGTGGCGAATGCCATTGCTGTTCCTGATCTCTGGGGCCGCAACATACTTTCTGCTGGCTAAGCTTGGGAGCGCTCGGTTTCTGCTGAGGCGATTGCGACAGCTACTTATCCCACTTCTCTTCGGCATACTGGTTATAGTGCCACCACAAGCTTACTATGAGGCGCTCTCCAACGGCGTCATAGAGCCAGGTTACCTAAGCTTCCTCTGGCAATACTTTACGTTTCAACCCTGGCCGGCCGAGAGCTTTGCAGGTAGCCATGTTGGCTTCACCTGGAATCACCTCTGGTATTTACCCTACCTGCTCTGCTACACGCTAGCCATTATTCCAGTATCTTATTTTCTGCATACCTACGGGCCAGGACTAGGAAACTGGCTATCTCGCTTTAGAGCCTGGCAGCTTCTATTCATGCCGCTGCTACCCCTCACTTTATACGGCCTCTGTCTCTTCCCGCTTTTTGGTGGAATTAACTACGCCGTTGTTGGTGATTGGTATACCCATGCACAATTTTTCACTTTCTTTCTATTCGGCTACCTGCTTGTCAGCAATGAGGCTCCATGGAAACTGCTAGTGCGCCTGCGCTTCTTCCTGCTGATTGCAGCTCCGCTTTGTTTTTGCCTATTCCTGCTGTTCGATCGGGTATTGGAAGAGGATATAATTCCTGGGCAGTCTTTAATTCAACTGATAGTGATTTATGCCAATCGTTGGTTCTGGCTACTTACAGTATTAGCTTGGGGACACTACTGCCTCAACCGCCCGTTTACATGGTTGCCCTATGCCACAGAGGCAGTTTACCCCTGGTACATCCTGCACCAGACAATTACCGTTGCGGCGCTCTTTAAGTTGAAAGCGTTTTCCATGGGGCCGGTTATCGAGCCCCTACTGGTCTTTTTAATAACGGTGATAGGGTGTCTCGCTATTCATGAATTTATCATTCGGAGGGTGCCCTTGCTGCGATTACTGTTCGGCCTGAAAGCTAAAACGCCCGGTAGAGTCGCAAGCCTCAGCCCTGCCAACCCAGGTGTATAACCTTATCAAGACCGATCTGCGCCGCTCTCTATATGATGTAATGCGCGGCGCATCAAAGCATAGAACCCATTACTGCGAGACTGACTCAAGTGCTTACTCAGCCCCAATTCATTAAATAGTTGGGGCAGGTCCAATGCTTGGACCTCGTCCGCAGTGCAACCATCTATCTGAGAAAGCAACAGTGCCCCGAGCCCCTTAACCACCCGGCTATCGCTGTCGAGTCCAAAGAAGTGACGCCCATCTATTTCCCTGTGTACTAACCAGGCCTCAGATTCACAGCCACGAACGAGATTCTCCGGATTGCGGATCTCGGGCTTACGGGTAACCACTTTACTCCACTGCAATAGCTCACGATAACGCCCCTGCCAATTTTGATGAGAGGCCAGACACTCAAGTTGCAACAGGGAAAAATCATCTCTTACCCAGCTTTTGGAGTGAACCTCTACCCCAGATGTGACCAGCTGTTGGACCTCGCAATAGTCCTCTAACGCCTGCAGAAATGCCCTGATATCATCGTCGGTGTTATAAGCCGCTATAGAGGCGCGCACCGTAACCTGATTGCCACTGGTTCGCCCCAGTATTTGCGCACAGTGATGCCCCACCCGCACGGCAATATCCCGCTCATCCAGCCAGTGCATTAAATCCGTAGCACTGCCTTCGAGCGGCACAAATGAAATTATTCCGAGGTTGTGACTAGCTTGACTGATCAAACGAAAGTTTGGGGATGCATTTAGTTCCCGGTGCAGCCAGTGTGTCAGTCTTTGTTCATGTTCGGCCATAGCGGTACGATCCTGTCGGGAGAGGAAATCCAGTGACGCCCCCAGCCCGGCTATTGCAGCCAGTGGTGATGTGCCCGCCTCAAATTTATGAGGTAATTCGGCGTAGTGGCTCTGCTGGAATTCTACTTCCGCGATCATCTCACCCCCACCGTGCCAAGGGGGCATTGACTCCAAAAGGGTTTCGCGCCCGTAGAGAAAACCGATCCCACTGGGGCCGTAAAACTTATGTGCGGAACAAACAAAGAAATCACAACCAATTTTTTGTACATCAATTTCTTCATGAGCGGCCAACTGAGCGCCATCCACGATCCACATAAGTTGCCAAGATCGTAACAATTTTCGAATTAATGAGAGATCTGGACGCAAACCTATTGAGTTGGAACCACCGGTCAGAGAAACCACTCGTGTACGATCGTTCAACACCTCTCCCAGTCGATCAAACTGGGGAATTCCTGCAGAGTGGGGCACATAGCGCAGAATCAGATTATGGCGCTTGGCCATCATCTGCCAGGGTACGATATTCGCGTGATGTTCAGCGGTGGAAATAACTATCTCATCGCCAGGCTGTAATTCACTACAAAGACAATGGGCGAGTAGATTCAGGGCCTCAGTTGCACCGCGACAAAAAATGATTTCTTTGGTACTAGCGGCATTCACAAACTGCTTGGTTTCATAGCGCACCTGCTCGACTATTTCAGTAGACCTGCGCGCTAATCGATGACTAGATCTATGAGTGTTGGCACTACTGTGAATATAGTAATCCCGCATCGCATTAATAACGGATAGCGGTTTTTGCGTGGTAGCTGCATTATCCAGGTAGACTAATCCTGCATTTTCCTCCTGGGCAAAAAGTGGAAACTGCTTCTTGAATTGCTCTGCAGAAAAACTCATAGGGCAAATAATATCTCAGTATTTTTTCGTGTTGCGCTGGCAATTTCTTGTAAAGAAATACCGCGCAGCGCCGCTAATTCGGCGGCTATTAATGGCAGATTTTCAGGGCTATTTCGCTGCCCCTGCCGCCCTGACAGTGGCATATCGGGTGCATCGGATTCCAGTATCAGGCTCTCTAACGGCATACGTGTAACGGTCTTGCGGGTTTTGGCCGCGCGACTGTAAGTGATAGTGCCACCAACGCCCAAATAAAAGCCCATTTTCCAGTAGTCCATAGCCATCTGCTCACTACCACTAAATGCATGTACCACTCCTCCCCTTGGTAGAGGGTATTGCTTCAATAGCTTAAGTACTTCGTTGTGCGCCCGATGCACATGTAAAATCAGTGGTAGCTGTAAGTCACTGGCAACTTCCAGCTGTGTTTTAAATACAGCAATTTGTTTTTCTAACGGAGTTGCTATAGCGGCATCCAGGCCACACTCTCCGACAGCAATACAGCGATACTGCTGCAAATGCTCGGCTAGTGCACTGTTCAGTTGCACCTCTTTGATACACTCTTCATCTTCCTGGCAGTTTTTTGACACCCACCAAGGATGGACTCCAACAGCCGCATGCCAATGGGGCTGATCGTCAACCAATAGCGCAAGCTTTTGCCACTGGGATTTACAAACACCGGGGATAATCAGTTGACTGATCCCCTTGGCGACACAGCGCTGCCAGACCTGAGCCCGATCAGTCTCGAAAATTTGAAAATCAAAATGACAATGGCTGTCGATCAATTTCACTTGTGCTTCTCTGGTTTTGCCTGCATCTTAGCATGATGCCCACAATGGACCCTGAGGCCCCCTTGATAGAAACGCTGTTGCCCATTGCCCTTTTTGTCTTTTCCACCAGTATCACCCCTGGCCCCAATAACTTAATGATCATGTCCTCTGGATTAAATCACGGCGCCAGCCGCTCCTTACCACACTTGCTGGGTATCTGGCTTGGGTTTCCCGCAATGGTCATTGCTGTAGGGTTGGGCCTCGGCTCGGTCTTCAGCCAATTTCCAGTACTTCACGAGATTATCCGCTGGGTAGGCATTGGCTATCTGCTATATCTGGCCTGGCTGATCGCTTCAACACGCGAGATAGACTCCGCCAGCGATCGCCACCCCTTTTCATTTTTTCAGGCCATCGCCTTTCAGTGGGTCAACCCCAAAGGCTGGATTATGGCCATAGGTGCCCTAGCAGCATTCACAAGCCCAAATGGCGAAGTGTGGAAAGACATATTGCAGATCGCCCTAGCCTTTATAGCCATAGGCGGTCCCTGTGTCGCTGTTTGGCTGTTCTTTGGTATAGGGCTAAAGCGCTTTCTGACCAAACCCAACCACCTGAGACTGTTTAATATCACCATGGGCCTTTTACTGGCAGCCAGCGTGGTTCCTTTGGCGCTAGAAGGTCTGTATTGAACCAGCGCTCATTGAGACGCAGGAAAAAGGGACTACAAGTGCCAACTTGTAGTCCCATAACTCAAGGAAAGAAAGCGAAAAAACTTAGCGCGATGCGGTCTGGGTGGCAGTTGCAGCCCGTAAGGCTGCGGGGTCCTCTAGCCAAACGATATCACTGGCATCGATCTGGCTTTCAGTGACATCAGATAAGGTTTTCCCCAGGCTCTGCAGGGTCTTCTCTTGCGAGGTGAAAGTTTCTATCGGCATCTCAAGCCAGGCCTGCCCCTCTTCGTCGATTATCTGACGCACTTCGCCTCCATCCAGGCTACTGACGTGACGGTCGATTACAGAGCTACTCCCTGGCGGTAAATAAATGGTGCCATTGGTGATATCTACCGCAAAAGCCACAATACCGGGGATGATGCCAAATAACAGTGCGGCCCCATCTAGTATCAATACAGCCGGGTCAACCCGTCCACCACTCTGCCCTTTGCGCTCCGGATACAGGAAGTAACCACAAGCACTCATATTGATCACCACGGTCAGCAAACCGCTGAATACAATGCCACGCTTTAGATTTCTATTCATGGCCTACCTCTATTATTAACTTTGATAATATTGTCCAGGCGGAGACTTCCCCTGTAATGGGCTCCGCCAAGCTTTTGTGTTTCTCCCCTACAGCTCTCAATCAACTCATTATCGACGGGGTGAAAGATAAGCAAATTTACGCCTATCTGCACCAACGTACAACAATTGCCCAATCGAACTGCCTAAACTTTAACCAGCACTTGTTGCGGGATGTTAAGGAGATGTAGTCGATTTCTGACAGTGTGGATTGACGCACTTGTGATCAGGCCGGGCAGTGAGCAGTCGCCAGGGGTCCGACACCGGAAATTTCAGGGAGCAGTAGTCGTAGCGGGTGCCGCCATGGAATGGCTAAAGCACGGTATCGAATTCGGTACCGTGCTTTTTTAATTTCAGAAAGCGCAAAATTGCACCCTCAAGTGGCGAATTCCCCCACTCTCCCCCTGAAAAAATCCCTCCAGAGCTGTATCCTGCGCCCAACAACAAGAGTGGAGCTCACTACATGTACATAACCAGTGCCTTTGACAGCGGCAATATCGAAGTGATCAACGCTGAAAGCAGCCCTATTCAGCTGGCTATACGCCAGGATAATAACTCCGATTTCTACCAGTGGTTTCACTTTCGACTAGAAGGTGAGGTGGGCGCAAGCTATCCACTGAGTATTGTCAATGCAGGTAAATCCGCCTACCCGGAAGGCTGGGAAAACTATCGGGTGTGCGCCTCCTATGACCGTCAGAATTGGTTCCGCATCGGCGCCAATTACGATGGCAAGACTCTCGACTTTACCGTAACCCTGGATGAGCCCAGTATTTACCTGGCTTACTTCGCACCTTACTCCTGGGAGCGCCACCTGGATCTGCTGGCCTGGGCTCAGAGCAATGAGCGGGTAAAAATCCAAACCCTTGGCAAAACCCTCGACCAACGCGATATGACCATGCTCACTATCGGAGATGCCGAAACCGCCAAGCATCGGGTATGGATGATTGCACGCCAGCACCCCGGAGAAACCATGGCGGAGTGGTTTGTAGAGGGCTTCCTTGAGGCGCTGTTGGATGATGCCAACCCTCAAGCCCAGAAACTGCTGGCAGATACCGTTTTCTACGTAGTCCCCAATATGAACCCCGACGGAAGCGTTCGCGGCCACCTGCGCACCAATGCCGCTGGTGCCAACCTGAATCGCGAGTGGCTCAATCCCACCATGGAGCGCAGCCCGGAAGTATTCCTCGTTCGGGAAAAGATGTTGGAAATCGGCGGGGATATCTTCTTAGATATTCATGGAGACGAAGCACTTCCCTATAACTTCGTTGCTGCCTGTGAAGGTATTCCCGGCTATGACGAGCGCCACGCAAAACTGGAAGAAACCTTTAAACAGGCCTACGAGGCTATCAGCCCCGACTTTCAAACCGAGCACGGTTATGAGCTGGACAAACCTGGCGAAGCCAACCTTACCATTGGCACCGCCTGGGCCGGTCATCAGTTCCGCACTCTGGCATTGACCCTGGAAATGCCATTTAAGGATAACGACAACCTGCCTGACCCTGTAGAGGGGTGGTCCCCAGCCCGCAGCCAGCAATTAGCCCGCGATATTTTGTTCCCAATACGCGAGACCCTAAAAATCCTGAAGTAATTTCAAATCAGCTTGAGCCCCGGCCCAATAAGCCGGGGCATACTCCGAAATAAAACTGAACCTATCAGCAATTCACTTTACAGGTCGCTCAACAAACCAAGCCAGCCCCATCTGGCTGCGCCGTTGACGAGAGATCTGCCCGCTGTGTAAATCCTCCCAAATTAAATCAAGCTCACCTGCAGTACTAACTTTAGCCCCCCAAAGAACCTTACTATTTGCATATTGGTTGATACTGGAATCCAGGAAATGCTTTGGAAGAAAAGTTTGCGGTAATTGCGCAATGACTTCTCCCTCAGGTGAAATTTGCACTGAGATAGGTACTAGTTCCGCTACTTTGTTTGCAGCAATTTCTTTTTCTAATTTTTCCTTTGTCAAATCTAGCCTACCAAGCCGTATCGCCCACCCTCCTTCCACAGCATCCACTAACTGGGACTTTTTACCTTCGATAGTGTTACCGGCGCGATCATGTTGAAACACCATTTGCCAGGTTTTACGAGTGGGCTCGGTAAAGCACCAGATTGAATGGACGCGATCTTCATTTATTCTTTTGGAGTGCTCAAAACGCCCGAGTAGAATCCCACGACTATCCAGCAGACCATGCCACTGCCCAAAATCTGTGGAAAGCTCTATTTTTCCATCCTCAAGTCTGGGAATTTGTCGGTGTACAGACTGGACCTTGGTCGCCACCTCTCCCGATACCACACTGGTAAATTGTGCATCTGACCAATGCGTGAGATCTGATTGTTTATCTCCATCGAAATCCAAATCCCAACCCACCCGCATCGGCTCCCCACTGAGGGCAACATTCACTAGTCTCTGCTTGGAACCAGCAATCACAACTCCATCAAAATCTACTTCCAGGATGGGATCGGCACAATACGCTGACTGATACGCATTGGCAGCAACAGAAAAACCAAAGAATAAACTTATCAACAAACAATTTATTTTTATCATTTTTAGCACCAGCAATTATCCAACATTAAATTAGAGAGCAATATACTTTTCCCTCTTGTAACACATAAAATTTTACACCTCATTTACAAGAACACAAAAAAGCATAAAAGCTGAAATCACTTAAACTCAAGTCAAACCGATGTACACTTTGCAGAACACCCCCAAAAGCAACTAATCATATGCAAGTACTGCTATCTTGGAGGGCGACCAAAGAGCAATATAAAACTTAAAAAAATATAGATTTTATTAATTCAAAATAGCTCAATATTGGCACCCCATAAATCCACTTAAAATTGAATGAAATAGTATCGCAACTTCAAATCCTGAGCCCCCACCCCCTTCCAAAGGCAAAAGGAACAAAAAGTTCAGATCAAACATCTATGGCTTATGGCAATAGCCAAAAAGAAAAAAACCCACCAACCCATCACACAGCTTCCGAGGCAAGTGGGTATAAGGGGTTTATCATGCCAACAACTTTGCCCTATGGCATCAATAGCGACCCTTAACTGGAGTATTTTTGTATTAAAAAACCCCGCAAAAATGGAATGCCTGGTCACTACAGAACATTATCAATGGGATATTGGAACTTTCTATCCAAGCAACCCCAACAAAACCAAACCAACATCCCAAAAGCTGCTAAATCACACCACTTTCGCTAGACAGAAAAATCCGCCCATAGTAAAAAAAGAAAACAATAAAAAGGTACCAATAGGGTTCCGCAAAATAATTGAACATAAAAGATTAAAAAATCTCTCTCTTTATCTTAAAACCCCAAACGAACGAAAAGGCTATCCGTCCAGAAAGCCCCCGGAGAATAATAATGAAACTCAATATCATGCAATCAATCCAGATTACAGCCGTTTTGTCGCTGCTTATCTGTTCACCACTATGGGCAGACACAGTTTCCGACTTTCAAAATAGCTGGACAGGCAGAGCCTTGGACCTGCAACGTAAAATCGATAACCACACCCCAATGAGTGAGAATAATATTCTCGGTACCCACAATACTTACAACTCAGAGGTCTATCGAGCCTGTAATTTCTCCGTTGGTTGCCGCTATCTAGACCCCCAGCAGGAATACTCCATTAAGGATCAACTGCGAATGGGAGCAAGATTTATTGAACTGGACGTCCACTGGACGGCAAAAATGGAGAACCTCTTCTCCTACCCCAAACGCTTGCTGCTTTGCCATGGGCTGTGCAGCCTGAACGACAAGTATGCTACCGAGGGCTTTAATGAGGTGAAAGCCTGGCTTGAGGACAGCGCCAACCAGGATGAGGTTATTATCCTATACATCGAAGACCACTCCGACGGACGCCACCAGGATCTTTACGACCAGATTACTAGCCGCTTTGGCAACAGAATCTACTACAGCGGCGGCTGCCAGAGTATTCCAAGCACCTTGACCAAGAATCAGGTACTGGCTGCCGGAAAACAGGTTGTCGTATGGAAAGATGGCGGATGCTCGGGTAATAACAGCATGAAGAATATGGCATTTACCGGCCTCGGTGAGATTGGTCGCGTCTGGGAAGACAGCACCACTATCGGCACCATTGGAGAAATCTTCAATGGCGGTATTGAGAGGATCACCGCTAACGATGTACGCAATGGCTTTGCCCAGGGGCATAACATTATCAACCTGGACAATATGAATACTAGTGACGGCCGTATCGCCGCCGCAATCTGGTCCTGGGATCAGAACGAACCCAATAACCTCAACAATGAAGACTGTGCAATGCAGTGGGGCAACGGGCGTTGGAATGATGCCAACTGCAGCAATCAATACAGCTTCGCCTGCAAGAATGTAACCGACGGTAGCTGGGTCGCCACTGCCTCTACCGGACCCTGGGCTTACGGTAGCGCCAACTGCCAAGCCCTTGGCAGCCAGTACGTCTTTGAGGTACCCACCAACAGCAAAGACAACCAAGCCCTAAAAGCAGCGAAGGAAGCCACGGGCTACGACAAGGTCTGGATTAACTATCAAGACCAATCCACTGAAGGCCAGTGGCTGCGCAGCGAGTAATCCCAGCCCAACTCTTCACTTACAAACATCCTTTAGAGCCCGCGTTAGTATGCGCGGGCTCTCCCTTTTCTCTTCCAGCGGTACCAGCCTGCTTGACTAGCCGACTACCGAAGAATTGTCGTTAGTTTGCTCTATATCGTGCATAATCCGTGTCTGAGCAAGACTCACAGGACATAATTATGCGAATCCCTACTCTTTGGCGTCGCCTCGGTTTGACCATTGCCGTTGGCAGCGCACTAACCGCTTGTGGCAAAAGCACCACTGAAGCGGCCAAGCCGGAGGCTGATCACAACGCAGCCCATGCTGAACACCACCATGCTGACGGTGCCAAGTTATCTCTCGGTGAAGCCGAACAGGCTCAGGTCGATGCCATAGCTGCAGACCTGCACAAACACATTGCGATCCTTGCTTCCGACAAGTTTGAAGGGCGCGCTCCCGCTACCAAGGGTGAAGAACTCACCGTGAATTACCTGGCAGAGCAATTCAAGGCGCTGGGCCTGGAGCCAGGGGCAATGGATGCGGCCGGCAAACCCAGCTGGTTCCAGCAAGTCCCTATCGTGGAAATGGAAATTGAAACCACTCCCCTGACATTCAAGGGCAATGGTTTCGAGCAAAACCTGCAACCAATAGACGATATGGTGGCCTTCTCCCAAAGACAGACCGCAGGCTCCTCCCTGGAGAACAGCGAGTTGGTATTTGTGGGCTACGGCATTGTCGCTCCAGAGAATAACTGGAACGATTACGCCGGATTGGATATGAAAGGCAAGACTGCGGTTATTTTGGTGAATGACCCCGGTTACGCGACCCAGGACAAGGCCTTGTTCAATGGCAATGCCATGACCTATTACGGCCGCTGGAGCTACAAGTTCGAGGAAGCCGCCCGCCAAGGAGCTGACGGTGCGATTATCATTCATGAGACAGGTGCTGCGGGCTATCCATGGGAAGTGGTTAGTGGCTCCTGGTCCGGTGCGCAAGTCAGCCTCGAAGCCGAAAATAAGAATGCAGACCGGGTTGCTATTGAAGCTTGGATGACCAATCAAGCCGCCAATACGCTATTCCGCTCCGCCGGCCTCGATCTGCAAAAGGAAATGGACGCAGCCAAAACTCAGGGCTTCAAACCCAAGGCTCTGGGGATAACCGCCAGCGTACAACTGAAAAACAGCCTGCAGAAGTCTAATTCTCGCAACGTGGTTGCCAAGCTTTCGGGCAACAAGCACCCCGACGAGGTGATTGTCTACACCGCGCACTGGGACCACCTGGGCGTTAACAAAAATGCAGATGGTGAAGACCAGATCTTTAACGGGGCCGTCGATAATGCCACCGGTACCGCTGGCTTAATCGCTATGGCCGCTGAGGCGGTGAAGCTGGATCGCCCAGAGCGCTCGCTGCTGTTCGTTGCCGTAACGGCTGAAGAGTCAGGCCTGCTTGGCTCCAAGTACTACGCCGAAAAACCTGTCGCTCCTTTGGAGAAAACCGTTGCTGGCATTAACTTTGATGCCATGAACGTATTGGGCCCAGCCCGCGACATTACTGTAATCGGTTATGGCAGCAGTGAGCTGGAGCAAATGCTGGAGGTATCCGCCAAAGGACAAGGCCGCTATTTAGCCCCGGAAGAGCACCCGGAGCGCGGCTACTTCTATCGTTCAGATCATTTCAGCCTGGCGAAGAAAGGCGTGCCCATGCTGTATTTCGACTCCGGCAGCGACAACTTTGAGCATGGCCGCGAGTGGGCCCAGGCAAAGGGTGCTGAGTATGTTAGCCAGCATTACCACAAGCCTGGCGATGAATACGACCCCTCTTGGAACTTGAAGGGTTCGGCAATGGACCTGCAGCTTGGCCTAAAACTAGGCCTGAAACTGGCCAACAGCCGCGATTGGCCCAACTGGTATGAGGGCAACGAGTTCCGCGCAATTCGCGATGCGAGTGCCGAAGCCCGTAAGTAACCCTCTCTCCAGCCACTCTACGGCAGTGATACCATCAGTGCTACTGCCGTAGAGTCCATATCCTTCTCATCGGCCTTGCCACCACTGTAAACTCTTTGGAAATTGATTCATTCAGTTTTGCAGCACCTGCCGTCACTTTAATCGCGAGGCATGGCAATCGGACAAAAGCTAAACACTCCCTACACAAGATAAAAATATCCAAGCAAATCCTAGATAATTGTCACGCGTTATAGAGATCCCCTTCAATTAGACCTATGTTTTTCAACACCACATCGGGGTGAGGGCAGCCTACTAATAAATGGTCACTTTAACTTCACTAGGTTTTCCCAAAAAAAGATAAGGAAATTAACAATAAAAAAAGTTGGTCACGAAAGTATTAACAACGGAAAGATCCGAGCACTTTTTCAAGTGTGCACTTAAGTGTTCTAGTCGCAACTGAAGATATATTGAAACAGTTGAGACCAGCGGAGAATGGCAGATTTAAACAGGCTTATTAGAGGGCGGGATTTAGGAAACGGCTATCGCAGGCGACACATCCTTGTGTCGCAGTTATCCGCCAAATAATTGCCGGATAAACTTATAACTAAGCGCCGATAGCATCCTTTTTCTTCAATTCTTCATCGCGCAGTTCACGACGCAGGATTTTACCGACATTTGTCTTTGGCAAATCTTCACGGAACTCAACCTTTCTCGGCACCTTGTATGCCGTCATATTCTCTCGACAGAAAGCGATAACTTCTTTCTCAGTCAAAGACGGGTCAGCCTTGATAACAAAAAGCTTCACCTGTTCACCACTTTTTTCATCGGGAATACCAATTGCAGCGGCTTCGGTCACTTTTGGATGGGCACTGACGATATCTTCAATTTCGTTGGGATATACGTTGAAGCCAGACACAATAATCATGTCCTTCTTGCGATCCACAATCTTGATGTATCCATCATCCTGGATCACCGCCATATCACCGGTGTTCAACCAACCTTCACTATCGAGGGTATCGGCAGTAGCTTCTGGGCGCTGCCAGTATCCCTTCATTACCTGGGGACCACGCACACAGAGCTCACCGGGAGAGTTATTCGGCAGATCGTTGCCATTTTCATCCACGACTTTAACTTCAGTTCCCGGAACCGGGATACCCACAGTACCCAGCTGTACGCCCTCGGTGGGGTTAAAAGAAACAACCGGAGAAGTCTCGGTCATACCGTAGCCTTCCATAACCACACAGCCGGTCATATCTTCCCAGCGCTTGGCAGTGTCTCTGGTCAGAGCCATACCACCAGAAGCCGTGGAGTGCAGTTTGCTGAAATCCAATTCGGCAAAATCTTTATTCAGCATCAAGCCGTTAAACAGGGTGTTCAGGCCAACAAAGCCGGTAAAGCGCTGCCCTTTCAGGGTTTTCACAAAGCCGGGAATATCGCGCGGGTTTGGAATCAGCAGAGAGTGGTTGCCGGTGGAGAACAGGCACATGCAATGGATGGTGAAAGCGTAGATATGGTAGAGCGGCAGCGGCGCAATATAGAACTCCTCCCCCTCTTTCATACCACTACCAAACGCTTCAAGAACCTGCTGCATATTGGCAACCAGGTTGCGGTTGGTCAGCATCGCACCCTTGGCAACACCGGTGGTGCCACCGGTGTATTGCAACACGGCGATATCTTCTGGTGCGCGCTCAACATCCTCACTGCCCTTCTGTGCACCGAGAGCCAGTACCTCACGGAAATTTACCTGCTGGGCAAAAGAGAATTCCGGCACCATTTTTTTGATGTGCTTGGCAACGCCGTTGATCAGAACCCGCTTTAAAGGGCTGTGCAGGTCTGCGATCTCAGTAACGATCACTTTCTCAACACTAGTTTCATCAACAACAGCCGAAGCGGTATCAGCGATATTCGCCAGTACAACCAATGCTTTGGCACCGGAGTCATTCAACTGGTGCTTTAATTCACGCTGGGTATACAGCGGATTGGTATTGACGACCACAAGTCCAGCTCGCAAAGCACCAAATACAACTACAGGGTACTGCAGTACATTGGGCAGCTGGATAGCGATGCGATCACCGGGCTTCAAGTTGGTGTGATTTTGCAAATAAGATGCGAACTTCGCGCTCAAGGTGTCGATATCACCGACAGTCAGAGTTCGCCCCAGGCAGGTGAAAGCCGGTCGGTCACCAAATTTGGCGCAAGCGCCTTTAAATACATCGAGAATGCCGCGATCAATGTCCAACTCTCTTCTCCCATTCCTGATTGTTGTTATCGCTTGCTCACATCTCTCGCCCTTATAGACGAAACCTGCCATTTTTCGGAGCCAGCGAGAATTTATTTATTGTTTGTAGTATGTTGCGAGACAATAAAAAAGAGGCTTATTCATGCCTCTCCAAACCCATCGTCCTCTTTACCCTGCGCAGGAAACAAACCTGCCAACGCAGCGGCCAATTCTCTATCTCCAGAGTATTGGACATCTCCCAACAAAAAAGCATGTCTAGCGTTTAAATGGCCAGCCAAAATCGCATTCAAAGTGTGATTAGCCATTTCCAATATTAGCGCCGGTTCTTCCGTTTGCCCGAACTCAGAAACCACTTCGAGATCATTCGGAGCTCCTTTTACGTAAACATAAAAGTCACAGGCATCCGGCAGGCGGAACTGTACCCGAGCAAGTGGGTGCAAACAAGCTATGCGCCGCAGGCGCTCCTGAACTGAATCCGGCAATTGCATCGGAATGTCTCCGTCATTGGCCACTTCGGCGCCGGTAAAAAAAACCGCCGGTGAAGACCGACGGTTTTTTATTGAGGTTGGATTTAGAACGCGAAATGTTCTGCGTCCAGATCCATCAGGTTGGCCGCACCGCTAAGCATGGTTTCAGCATGGCTGGAGGTACGCGGAAGGATGCGCTCGAAATAGAAACGGGCAGTCTTCAGCTTGGCTTGATAGAAATCTACTTCAGCAGTGCCTTCAGCTAACTTCTCGTTAGCTACTTTAGCAGCACGCGCCCACAGGTAACCCAGCACGGTGTAGCCGGAGAACATCAGGTAATCCACGGAAGCCGCACCAACTTCGTCCGCATTCTCCATGGCCTTACCGCCTACGTGCAGAGTCAGGTCGCCCCACTGCTTGTTCAGCTCTTGCAGCTTGGTAACAAAAGGCGCAAGCGCTTCATTATCAATTTCCGCCTGGCAGAACTTGTGCACTTTCTTGGTGAAGTGGCGCAGCAGCTCACCCTGACTCATCAATACCTTACGGCCCAGCAGGTCGAGTGCTTGAACGCCAGTGGTACCTTCGTAGATGGTGGAGATACGCGCATCGCGTACATTCTGCTCCATGCCCCACTCGGCAATGTAGCCGTGGCCACCGAAGCACTGCAGGCCCAGGTTGGCAGACTCAAGACCGGCTTCGGTAATGAATGCTTTAGCGATCGGCGTTAGGAATGCCAGCAGATCTTCCGCTTCTTTCTTCGCTTCCTCATCACCTTTATGAGTGATGTCAACCAGTTGCGCACAAGTAACAACCAACATACGGCTGCCTTCAGAGATGGCCTTTTGGGTCATCAGCATGCGACGTACATCAGGGTGCACGATAATTGGGTCAGCGGGACCCTCTGGGTTCTTAACGCCAGACAGGGAGCGCATTTGCAGGCGATCTTTAGCGTAAGCCAAGGACTTCTGGAAGCCGATTTCGGAGTGGGCAAGGCCCTGCAAAGCGGTACCCAGACGCGCAGTATTCATAAAGGTGAACATGTAGTTCAGACCTTTGTTGGGCTCACCAATCAGGAAGCCTTTAGCACCGTCAAAGTTCAGTACTGCGGTGGCATTACCGTGAATACCCATCTTGTGTTCCAGAGAACCACATACAACACCGTTGCGCTCACCGATAGAGCCATCAGCGTTAGGCATAAACTTGGGCACGATGAACAGGGAGATCCCCTTGGTGCCAGCCGGCGCATCTGGGAGGCGAGCCAGCACGATATGCACGATGTTGTCGGTCATGTCGTGCTCACCGGCGGA
Organism: Microbulbifer mixtoriginis (SeqCode); assembly: GCF_052467705.1. Taxonomy (NCBI): domain Bacteria; kingdom Pseudomonadati; phylum Pseudomonadota; class Gammaproteobacteria; order Cellvibrionales; family Microbulbiferaceae; genus Microbulbifer; species Microbulbifer mixtoriginis (SeqCode). The sequence continues at coordinate 1,954,203 of NZ_CP174322.1, read as the reverse complement.
GATAAAGATCTTAGTACCGGTAATCGCGTAAGAACCGTCGTCGTTGGGCTCAGCCTTGGTGCGCAGGATACCCAGGTCGGTACCACAGTGAGGCTCGGTCAGACACATGGTGCCGGTCCAGCTGCCTTCAACCAGCTTGGTCAGATAAACCGCCTTCTGTTCGTCGGTACCGTGCTCTTCCAGGGTGTTCATGGCACCATGGGAAAGACCGGGGTACATACCCCAAGACCAGTTAGCAATACCCACCATTTCACTCATGATGGTGCCCAGAGAGGGCGGCAGGCCCTGACCGCCGTATTCGGGATCGTGGGGCAGCGCCGGCCAGCCGGCTTCTACAAACTGCTGATAGGCCTCTTTAAAGCCTTCTGGAGTGGTGACTTCACCGTCTTTCCAGGTACAGCCCTGTTGGTCGCCGATCTGATTCAGCGGAGCCAGTACATTTTCACAGAACTTAGCACCCTCTTCCAGGATGGCATCCACGACATCAGGAGTGGCCTCCTCAAAACCCAGAGACTCGTAATGCTTATCTGAGTCCAGCATCTCGCGCATTACGAAACGCATTTCACGCAGTGGCACTTTGATATCGGTCATCCTGATACCCTCAATTCGGTTATGTTAAGACCAGCCAGAAACTGCCCGGTCATATTTGTGACTAATTAATAAGATTGGTTCATCATAGTAGTAAGGCTACAGCCCTCTCTATGGCGAAATCCGTCCAAAGCGGTGACAAATCGAGGCGGGAATTCGAAAAAATGTGACCAGGCCAGTCAAATATCCAGGCCAGCAGCGGCTCGACCCCCGCGGCGGTATTCGCCTGGCGTGATCCCAGTCCACTTCTTAAAGGCGCGGAAAAAAGCACTGGATTCATCAAACCCGAGCATCTCGGCAATCTGTCCATTGGAGAGATCCGGGCAACTCAGGTAATGGAATGCCGCTTCCATACGGCACTCATCTTTCAGTTTCTGGTAAGAAGTGCCCTCTTGCTGCAGGCGGCGGCGCAGAGTAGTCACCGACATATTGAGCCGCTCTGCCACAGCTTCGGCGGCGGGCATGGACTCGCTGACATCCCTGTTGAGGATGGTTTTAACCTTGGTTTTGATGCTGTTGGCGCTGCCGTCGCTAATCACAAGATGATAAGGCGCGGTGCGGATAAAATCCTCCACCATCTGGGGGCTCTGCACCACCGGGTAATCGAGATAACGTGCATCGTACTCGAGGGCATTGAATGGCTGTTCAAAAGACAGTTCGCCCGCTTCGCTCTGAGCCAAGCTGCGAAACTCTTCCGGACAGGAGAAAGAAAAATGCAAACGTGCCAGCGGGATTTCACGCCCTGCCAACCAGCAGTAGAAACGGTGCCAAACTGCCAAGGTAGTGCGCACCACACTGGGGCTAGTGGCGGCCAACAGCCGATCAAACTCCCCTTTTTCCAGGGAGCTGATACCGTGGATTTCTACCCGCACGCGGCCATTTTCTCCATCCTGCAGCTCCGGCTTCACTTTAAAGCCGCGACAGATCTCCATAAACTCGGCACACAAAGTAATTGCCTGGCGCAGAGTGGCGCAATTAACCACCGCCATACACAGCAAGCGGAAAGAGCCCGAACGCACTCGCCCGCCACTGAGCATGCCAAACCATTCATTTTGGGCCAGCCACATAACCCGCTGGTAAAGACGGCCGTATTTTATCGCCGAAAATGCCGCCACACCCTCCAGCTCATGCTCATCAATACCGACCGACTCGAGCAGTTCGGCTTTGTCGCAGCCGTGGCGTATCGCCTCCTCTAGCAATCGCTCCAGGTAGGCAATGGGTATACGAATATCCTCTTCTGATGCCGCCATCTGTCTACTTTCGCCTGCGTAACCAGCTCAATACGGCCCCAAAACCCAACGCAGCTGCAATAATGACAAACAGCGCTAACAGCAAAAGGACCAGGTAATAAAGGACATCCTTGACAGGCAGGTCCCAGCTAAAGATCGCCGCCGCAACAAATGCGACACAGGCGAGCACGCTGGTAATAAAGGAGCGGCGACTTTTATTGGCCATGGTGATCTGGATACATTGATTTTTAAAACAGGTGAGATAGCCACTTCTTGTGGCGCTACCATTGTATTGTCGGCACCTAAGAGCCTGTAAAAAGCCCCCATGAAACATTGTGAAATTAATCAAATGTTCCCCAGCTACCGACGCGGCGTCGAATCGTGAGGGATCGGCAGGTATCTGTCAACGCCGCAGGAGGCGCAAATGCCCAGAAGAATGCTGGAACCCGAAGATCAGGCTACCCTGCTGAGCCTCTTCCGCTGGATGATACTTATGACACTGATTGTCACCCTGATAATGCTGGGCATCGCGGTCTTTGCCTAACCCCCCCCCTATTTAAAGAGTCGCTACTCCCCCACCAATCCTCCCTTCGCCAGATGTGCCGGGTCCAGCAGTCCCTCAAGAGTTTTGCGATCCAAATCCGTCATCTCCAGCGCCACATCCATCACCGGACGACCACTTTTATAGGCCGCTTTAGCTATTTCAGCGGCCTTCAGATACCCGATGACCGGATTCAGGGCGGTAACCAAGATAGGGTTCCGCCCCAGGGTTTCGTCAATATGGGCGCGATTCACGGTAAAGCTTGCGATAGCCCGATCCGCCAGCAACTGCGCGGCATTGGCGAGCAAGTGAACGCTCTCCAACAATGTGCTGGCCACCAGGGGCAGCATTACATTTAACTGGAAATTGCCACTTTGTCCGGCCACTGTGATGGTTGCGTCGTTACCCATCACCCTTGCCGCCACCATTGCGGCAGACTCAGCAATTACCGGGTTCACCTTGCCGGGCATAATACTGCTGCCCGGCTGCAGGGCTTTGAGCTCAATCTCCTTGAGACCTGCCAAGGGACCACTGTTCATCCAACGCAAGTCATTGGCAATCTTCATCATGGATACAGCCAAAACCTTGAGCTGCCCAGACAGCTCCACTGAAGTATCCTGGCTGGAAATCGCCTCAAAAAAATTCTCCGCTGGGCGGAATTGCTGAGAAGTGTGTGCACTCAACTTTTGCGCAAAAAGCTCGGCAAAGTCAGCGTGGGCATTGAGACCAGTACCCACCGCCGTGCCGCCTTGGGCCAACTGTGCCAGGCGCGGCATACAGCCACGGATGCGCTCTCGACCAGCTTCAACCTGTGCCGCCCAACCACTCAGCTCCTGCGCCATAGTGATAGGAACAGCATCCATCAGATGGGTTCGGCCTGTCTTGACCACGCTCTCCAGCTCGACGCTCTTATTGCATATTCCGGTATGAAGATTACGCAACGCCGGCAGCAACTTGTCGCGCACTGCCAGCAGAGCCGATACATGTATCGCCGTGGGAATCACGTCATTACTGCTTTGACTCATATTGACATGATCATTGGGGCTAATAGACAAGCCATTGCCCTCTGCAGCGAGGTGCGCCAACACCTCGTTCACATTCATATTTGAACTGGTGCCGGAACCAGTTTGGTAAATATCCACAGGAAAATGGCGCGCAAACTCCTCATCGCCAAGTCGATCACAGGCGTCGATAATCGCTGTCGCCCTCGCCTTATCCAGCAAGCCCAGATCCCTGTTGGCCTCGGCAGCAGACTTTTTAATCAGCACTATGGCCCGGAGAAATTCAGCGGGTAGGGGCTTGCCACTGACAGGGAAGTTCTCTACGGCACGCTGGGTCTGTGCCCCGTAAAGCGCCTCCTGTGGCACTTGGATTTCGCCGAGACTGTCCTTTTCAATGCGGAATTTATCGCCCATTTGTGTCCCTCAGGGTGCACTCCTGTGCACCGTTCAGAAATGTGGAATTGCCCGGGATCTACTCGACTACAACGGTAATCTTTTTCGATACCACCGGATTCTTGTGGGGCACATGCATATAGTTGCCCAGCACCAGTTGTAGCGTATGTTTACCGGGCGGCAAGGTGACTTGTGTCTCTGTCTGACCACCACCAAAGTGAATGATATTTTCAGTCGCGGGCAGGGGTTTACTCAGGTCCGGCATATCATCCACATCAATCAGCAGGTGGTGGTGGCCGGTATTTTCACGCTCTACACCCGCCGGAGCCACACCCATGCCAGACAGGCCAAATTTCACAGTGAAAGTCTGTGGCACCTTCTCGCCATCTTTCGGGGAGATAATATAGAGCTTGGTTTGCTGCGGGGCCTTTTCCGCAGCTTCGGTCTTGCTGCCGTGTTCCGCAGCTTGTAACAGCGGCGACAACATCAAGGCACTGGCGAAAAGTAGAGAGTTCACTTTGATCATAATCTTTGCTTCCTGATAAGGCGCCTACGACGCCAATTCTTATCATCTGGCTGAACAGCCCACCAACCCCACATTCTGCGGCGGGGTGGCAAACAGCACTTTACCAGACCAAAGTCCCACTGAAAGGGGGTTCCAGGGAATATAGTTGCCGAACCGAAGGTGAGCGCCAAAATCTGTGACTGACGCCTCGCGAAAAGCCTTAGGCAGAGGAAGCCTCTGAAAGAAGGAAGTATTAAGAGCTAAAAGAAAAGACCCAAGATACCGGGGATTGAGGCGCAGAGTGAGCTTGCCAAGTTAGACACTCACCCGCCCCTCCTGGGTCCATTCACAGCGTACCTGCATGTCACCACTTCCGGGTTCATGATAGAGGCCAGCAGCCTCCCAACTAAAGGAATGCACTCCAGAAAGCTCGGTTTCCAAGTGTACAGTGGCGGACACCCAGTACATGCTTCTCAACAATTCCTCAAACTTCTGAATCCACATATCCCATTCATACTCTACCGCACGATAGGAGGCACCAAAGTGGATCACATCCGTTTGGTATTGGGATTGCTTCATTTTAATGGTGGGAATAGAAAACATATCGCGACAGAGAAAGGGCCACTCGTCGGCACTGGGCAGAGCGAGTACCGCATTGCGGTTAATGCGACGGCGTTCGCTACCTCCGGCAAGGCTATTGCTGTCTTTGATACAACCGTAGACTATGGATTCCTGATCGCCCTGAAGCATTAATTCCTTTCCTTACCGCAGCGCCACCGGACATCAGGTACCCAGGGCAAAAAAGATCTAGGAGATGCACTTTAACGGCGAAGCGACCAGAAAGCCATAACTCCACGGGTGATCATTGGCATTACCATAATCATCGCCAATTTTTTTATAAATTACTTGTGAGATTTAACGGGAGGCGCGAGCACCAATTCACAGTGCCCGCAGCGACAGATTAAATTTCAAATCCCCGTTGGCGCAACATATCCATCAGACCCTCTTCATCCATCACCGGAATGTCCAACTCCCGTGCCTTGTTCAATTTTGAACCGGCACCGGGGCCCGCCACTACATGGTGCGTTTTTGCAGAGACACTACCAGCCACCTTGGCACCGAGACGTTGCAGGTAATCCTTGGCCTCGCTGCGTGACAGCGTTTCCAATTTTCCAGTCAGCACCCAGGTCTGGCCCGCTAGGGGTTGCTCCTCTGCTGCGACTTCTTCCACCACCCAGTGCACACCCGCTTGGCGCAAGGCTTCGATCTCCTCCTGGGCGTGGGATTGCTGGAAGAACTCGGCAACAAAATGGGCAACAACGGGCCCCACGTCTTCCACCTCCTGTAGTGCCTCTTCACTGGCCGCCATCAATACCTCCAGGGAGCCGAAATGGCGAGCTAGGTTACGCGCAGTCGCCTCTCCCACCTCGCGAATACCCAGGGCATAAAGGAATTTGGGCAGGGTTGTATCTTTGCTGCGCTCCAAGGCATCGAGTAGATTTTGTGCAGATTTCTGTCCCATGCGCTCGAGCCCGGCAACCTGCTCGAGGTCGAGGTGGTAGAGGCCGGAAACCGAGTGCAGCAGCCCCTCATCCACCAACTGCTCTACTAATTTGTCCCCCAGGCCATCGATATCCATCGCCTTACGCGAAGCGAAGTGCTTGATCGCCTGCTTACGCTGAGCGCTACAAATCAAACCACCACTGCAACGGGCAACGGCTTCCCCGGGAGTGGATTCTACCGGCGAATCACACACCGGGCAGTGCGCTGGAAATTCAATTACACGGGCATCTTTCGGGCGCTTACTCTCCACAACCGAAACCACCTGGGGAATCACATCCCCAGCACGGCGAATTACCACGGTATCGCCGATCATCACACCGAGGCGCTGGATTTCATCGCGATTGTGCAAAGTCGCATTGGAGACGGTTACCCCGCCCACAAACACCGGCTTAAGGCGTGCCACTGGGGTCACTGCCCCAGTGCGTCCCACCTGGAACTCCACATCCAGAAGCTCGGTCATTTCTTCTTGAGCGGGAAATTTATAGGCCATGGCCCAGCGCGGCGCCCGGGCAACAAAGCCCAAACGGCGCTGCAGAGGGATACTATTGACCTTAAACACAATGCCATCGATATCGTAGGGTAAGCCCTCGCGTTTATTGCCGAGCTCGCGGTGGTATTCGATGCAGGCCTGAATATCCGCCGCCAAACGCATTTCGCTATTCACCCGAAATCCCCACTGCCCCAGTAACTCGAGCGTTGCCAGATGCTCTTCCGGCAGAGAGGCCCCCTCGACCAGCCCAGTACCATAGACACAAAGCTCAAGCGGGCGCTGCGCGGTAATGCGGGAATCGAGCTGTCTAAGACTGCCTGCCGCCGCATTGCGAGGATTGACGAACAGCTTCTCGCCCGCGGCGGCAGCCTTGCGATTTAACTCGGCAAAGCCCGCCTTGGGCATATAGATTTCACCGCGCACCTCCAGTACTGTCGGATACGCTGTGACCCCCTTCTCTTGACGCAGACGCAGTGGTACCGACCCCACAGTGCGTACATTCTGGGTAATATCTTCGCCAGTGGTGCCATCTCCGCGGGTCGCCGCACGCTCCAAAATGCCATCGCGGTAGAGCAGACTGATAGCGATACCATCCAACTTAGGCTCACAGGCATATTCGATTGCGCCCTTGCTATTCAGGCGGTCTCTCACCCGACGATCAAATTCCAGCAGCTCCTCATCGCTAAAGGCATTATCCAGAGAAAGCATGGGCACTTCGTGGCGCACTTCCGAAAAGGAGGATAGCGGCTCTGCGCCGACCCGTTGGGTAGGCGAATCCGGGCTCAGCAACTCTGGGTATTGTTGCTCTATATCCTGCAACTCTCTTAGGCGGCGATCGTACTCCACATCCGGTAATTCCGGATTATCCAGCACATAATATTGATAATTAGCTTTTAGGAGCAGCTCGTGCAAAGCCTCTACTCGCTCGCGTATTGACTGAGGTATGGATTGTTTGGTCATCGACAGTTCGAGTGAAAATAAATCAAAAAAATTAAACTCAAATGCAACAACGGCCCCAGCTCGCGGAAAAGCCCTCAGGCTCAACCGCGGCCTGGGGCCGCGTTGTTACAAAGTAAGAATTGTAAAACTATGCGAACAAATAGTGTTGCAGGTTATCAGCCTTGCGCCTTACTCAGGGCCCTGCGACGCTGATACTCCACGACACGCTGACGATAGTGCTCAGCAGTCTGGGCAGTGAAAACACTGCGATTTTCATCTTTCAACTCGCCCCCGAGCAACTCGGCAATTTTGTAGGCGGTGGAAAGCATTTGATTGAATGCCTGAATCGCCTCGCCCTCAATCGGCAACGCCAGGAACATACTGACCCCCGGGGTGGCAAACTCCTCCATTTGTGCCAGGTCAAAAACACCCGGCACTACAATATTGGCCAGGCTAAATATCACCGCACCATCGGCACCGCCTCCCTCGTGGTAATGGAAGATATTCATCTCTCCAAAACGCATACCAGAGGCCACCATTACCCGCAGAAGATCGTTGCCCTCAAAGTAATCGCCTTCGGGTGCCATCACATTAATAACCAGCACTTCATCGCGGACCGAGCTTTTTTCTACAGCGGATTCTTTGCTTGGCGACACAACCGTATCGGCTTCGCGGGCTTGGGGCTCATCCCGCGGGGATATGGGCTCTGCCCTCTCTTCGGTGAGCGCATTGAAGCTCTCAGACTCATCCAGCGCCGGCTCAAAGCGCTGCTCCTCGCCCACAGAGTCCATCAAAGTGGGCACCTGCTCCTCCAGGTCCAGCACCCCCTGCTCATGGGCGTTGCGCTGCGGTGCACTGCCTGCGAGGGGCTTGCGCGAGGAAATAAAGCTCTCCTGCACTTGGCGGTTCACATGCAGTGCATCTTCCATAGCACGCCTCTGCACAACACGCACCTGACCCGGCAATTCACTGGTTGCCGGTCGCGGCTTTGTCTCTTCCTGGGAATCTCCGGGGGTCCCACTTGTTTCAGGCGGGCGAGCCGGTTCCTGCACAAGGGGGTCCGCATCACCCCCCACTTCGGATTGCATCGCTTTGGACAGATTCCGCGATACCTTCACCGCGGCTTTCTGCCGTAAAATTGCGCGGCGTACGCCGTCCAGCACCACTACAAGCAGCACTACCACGAGGATCGTAACCAGCCAGTTATCCATTTAAGCGCTCCTCCTTTTACGCCTTATGCAGAAGCCAGCTCAGCTGCTTCTTCTACATTCACCGATACCAGGCGAGAGACACCCGGCTCATGCATGGTCACACCTAACAGCTGATCCGCCATCTCCATCGCAATCTTGTTGTGGGTAATATAGATGAACTGAACGTGTTCTGACATTTCTTTAACCATTCGTGCGTAGCGACCTACGTTAGCGTCATCGAGAGGAGCATCCACTTCGTCCAGCATACAGAAAGGTGCTGGATTCAAGCGGAAAATAGAGAATACCAGAGCGATTGCCGTCAGCGCTTTTTCCCCACCGGAGAGTAAGTGAATCGTGCTGTTGCGCTTGCCCGGCGGGCGCGCCATGATCGCGATCCCAGTATCGAGCAGGTCCTCGCCAGTCAGCTCCAGATAGGCGTTACCGCCCCCAAAAACTTTCGGGAAGAGTTCCTGCAAGCCCGCATTGACCTGATCGAAGGTCTCCTTAAAGCGGCTTCTCGTCTCTTTGTCGATTTTCTTAATTGCATTTTCCAGAGTCTCCAGCGCCTCCATCAGGTCACCATACTGGCGATCCAAATAATGTTTACGCTCAGACTCCTGTTTGTATTCATCAATAGCGGCGAGGTTGATCGGGCCCAAACGTGAGATACGCGCGGCTACCAACTCCAGATCTTCCTGCACCTGGGGAATCGTCAAGTCCCCGGGTAGCTGTTCGAGCAGCTGATCCAAATCATGTTCGTCTTCGCGCAGCTGTTCTACCAGGCCGTTGCGCTGCACTTCGAGGGTTTGTGCGGAGAGACGTTCCTGCTCCAGCTGGGCACGCACCCCCTGTAAAGCCGCCTCTACTTTGTGCCGCTCCTGTTCCTGTTCACGCAGCCCCGTCTCCACCTCTTCGAGTTTTTTGCGGGCTTCAGCCAGCTCCGTTTCCACCTCAATACGCTCACCCAGCTTCTCCTCCAGCTCCATTTGGAAATCCTGGGAGGGGTCCTGGGTTTCAGCCATCTGCTCCTGCAGCTGGGCTCGGCGGCTACGCAAGCGCTCCAACTGCTCACCCATCACTTGCAATGTGCGCTCCAGAGAAACCATCTGAGTGCGCACCGACTGTTCGCGCATAGCCAGCTCATGGGCGCGATCCTTGTCCTCGCGAGCACGCTGTCTGGCGGCATCCAGGGCTTCGCGCAGGGCTTCGCGCCGCTCCATCAGCATTTCGCGACGATCGGTGTCATCGCTCATGGCCTCCACAGCTTCCTGCAGCATCAGGCGCGCCTCAGAAAGCGACTCACCTTCGATTTCCTGCTGCTCACGCACCTCGGAAATTTCCTGCTCGATGCTATTGCGGCGCTCACTCATCTGCTCTACGCGGGCGCGGCGGGCAGAGAGCTGGCTGCGTAATTCGGCTTCGCGCCGCCCGAGCTGCTCGGAGTCGTTGCGGGCTTGTTCAATCGCCCGCTCAACACCGGTCACTTGTTCGCGCAGAGATTCACGCTGCTCACTGCACTGCTCAATCTGCTCTTCGCACAGGGATATCTCTGCGGACAGTGTTTCCAGATCCTGCTTGCGGGCGAGCACCCCAGTCTCGGCATCGCTGGCACGGCTCACTCGCAACCAGTTAGGACCCAGCCAGAGCCCATCCCGTGTCACAATAGACTCATGGGGTTGCAGGCCAGTGCGCTGTGCCAGCGCTTCATTGAGAGTGTCTGCGGTATAGATGCCGGCGAGCAGACCGGTAAGAGAGGACGGCCCCTGTACAACGCTTGCCAACGTGGGCAGCTGCCCAACGGTCGCTGCTCCCATCACGGTGCCATCGATAAAGACAGCCTGGCCATTTTGCAGCTGCTCCAAGCTCTCAGTCAGACTTTCCAACCGCTCGACGCAGACCGCCTGTAACTGTTGACCGAGAACGGTTTCCACCGCTGTTTCCCAGCCCGCTTGTGCCTGAATTTGGTCAGCCAGGCGTGGGCGATCGCTCAGGGATTGCTGCTGCAGCCAATTTTCCACCGCTTTGCCCTGCCCCAACGCAGCCTGTTGCAGCGCCTCAAGAGAAGCTTGGCGGCCCCGGCTGGTTTGCAACTGCAGGCGCAGCTGGTCCAGCTCTGTCGCCAGCTCCCGCTCGCGACTGCGTATTTCCTTCAGGGATTCTGTCCGCTCGGCAGCTTCCTCGCGACGCTCCTGTACCTGCATTTCCAGCTCGGCAAGCTGTTCATTTAACTGTTGGGTTTCCTCATCATCCTCGGAAACCTGAAGGCTGGACTGCTCTGCGGTAAGCTTGTTAATCCGCTCCAGTAGTCGCTGCCCGGAAGTCTCCAGATGTTGGATGCGAGACTGCTGCACCTCTGCTTTCTGGCGAGAGCCAGAAGCCCCCTGATTAAACTGATCCCACTCGTTTTGCCAGTTGCGCATCTGCTCTTCGGCTTCGAGTAGTCCGTTGGCGGAATCTTCCTCTGCGGCGAGCACCATTTCCAGATCTGGAACAATTACTTCTAGCTCTTCCTCAAACTGGGCTGCCTTCTCGCGATCTACTTCCAGGTTGGTCTCTGCTTCGCGGAACTCCTGCTCGGTCTGGGCCAAATCGGAATGCAGGCGAGTGGAGCGCTCGCGGGCATGGGCGATACTCTGCTCCAGGCGGGCAATGTCCGCACCCACCGCGTAGAAGCGCCCCTGCACTTCATTAAAACCATCGGACAACTCGTGATAGCCAACGCGCTTTTGCTCAATGCCGGTATCACAGTTCACCTGCCGGGTTACCAACTCCTCAACGGTAAGCTCCAGTTCGCCAATCTGTTGCTGCTTGGCGACAGCCTGCTCATTGAGTTCGCGGTATTTTAGGGCTTGCAAATTTGCCTTGTGGCTGCGCTCTTCCTCTTTAAAGCGGCTGTATTTTTCTGCCGCGGCGGACTGTCGCTCCAAGCGAGACAATTGCCGATCCAGTTCATCGCGAATGTCGGTGAGACGCTCCAGGTTTTCCGAAGTACGGCGCATACGGTTTTCCGTATCCCGCCGCCGCTCCTTGTATTTGGAAATGCCTGCAGCCTCTTCGATATAGACCCTGAGTTCCTCGGGCTTGGCCTCAATCAGCTTGGAAATCATGCCCTGTTCGATAATCGCATAACTACGCGGACCGAGACCGGTCCCCAGGAACAGATCAGTTACATCGCGGCGACGGCACTTCTCCCCATTTAGGTAATAGTTATTCTGGCCTTCGCGCGTGACCTTACGTTTTACCGAAACTTCGGAGAATGCGGCGTAGGCGCCAGTTAATTTGCCGGCAGAATTATCAAATACCAGTTCAATAGAGGCCTGGCCTACAGGTTTACGACCACTGGAGCCATTAAAGATAACGTCTGTCATAGAGTCGCCGCGCAGATTTTTTGCGGACGACTCACCCATTACCCAGCGCACAGCATCGATCGTATTCGATTTACCACAGCCGTTAGGGCCAACCACCGAGTTGAGGTTTGTCGGGAAATAAACAGTGGTGGGGTCAACAAAGGATTTGAAACCCGCAAGCTTGATGCACTTCAGACGCATGTATTCTTAAACTCGGTATTTTTATCTTTGCCGGCCCGATCACCAAGCACTCAATTGTACATGGCGCCACCGGGGCTTTCAGCGCGGCTTTTCACAGTATCTTTTCACGCGGATTATCGGCCGGAATGGCCAGTGGTCAAGTCAAGATCGCGCAATGGCTTTAACTGGTACCCAATGCCAACATTTCAAGCGGCACAAAATCATCACCAGTGGCAAAACAAAATCTATTTCTACCAGTGCGGCTGTGACCGCCCAGGCGCCAAATAGTTCTCAGGCCGCAGCACTCTCCTGAACACTGCAGCCTGCCGCTTGAATAGGGCCTAAAGCTCCCGGTCAATAACGATAGACTGCGACTCACTCCAGCTGGATTTAGGTAGGGTCTTGATAGAGCCCTGCCAATCGCCCGCCGCGGGGCGCGCGTCACCACGCAAAGCCAAGCGTGCGACCAATTGCACCGTATCTACGGTTGAAATGGAGCGCCCTGGCATCATAGCCCGGGATTCATCCAACACCACTTCGGCTGGTAACTGGCCAGCGGTTAGCCGAACAATCGCCAAAGGCATTGGGCTATCAGTACTGCGGGCATAAATGAACACCGGCGTTGACGGATCTGCCTTAACTTGGTCACCCAAGCTCACTTGCACTCGAATTTCCGCTGCGGCCTCACCCTCAACTCCAGCATTTTCCTCTACAGCGGCTTGAACTATCTCAACCGCACCATCTTTACCATCTTCGCCCAGGGCCTTTTCGGCGCGGGCAACACCCGCCGCCAATGCCTCTGCCGCCGCAGACCCTGGAGCCAGCTGCGCAAGGGCACCCTGCCAATGATCACGCGCCTTGCGGTAATCCTTGTCCTCATAGGCTGCAATTCCCGCCAAGCCTAATGCTGTCCCATTGCTGGGCTGGGCCTCTAGCACCTGATCGACCAGAGTGCGAATTTCATCCGTTATTTTAGAGCCGCCCGCAAAAAATAACGCTTGCGCCAGCTCGGCCTTAACCATAACTGCCTCGGGTTCGCGTGCCAGCACATAGCGATAGGCCTCTACCGCTCCGGCGATATCACCAGTGACCAGAAGCCGTTGAGCCAGAACAAAGCGACTACTCAAATCCTCAGGGTGAGTTTCTGCCCGCTGCTTTAACTGCTGAGTGATGCGCTCTTCAGCTGAGGAGTCTGTTTGCCCCTGCTGACTGGCCAACATTTCACGGTACAGAGATACTTCCTGGGGGCGCTCAGAAAAGACATAGGCCCCAACTGCAATCGCAGGCACAAGAACGGCCAGACCAATCAGCAACCCGGAGCCTTTACTCGAGGGGGTTACGGCATTCACTTCTTCTTTGGCACTCAATAATTCGCGTGCCATCTCCGCTTCCAGCTGGGCAAATTGCCGCTCATCCATAGCGCCACTTTGCACCGCTGCGCGAAGCTCTCGCGTGCGCTCTCGATACAGCTGCGCCAGGGCTTCACGCTTATCTCCACCGGAACGCCGGGCACCGGCTCCACGCAATCCCGGTAAAAGGAAGATAAATGCCAACAGCAATAACAGGATCGCTAAACCAAACCAAATATCAGTCATTTGCTCTTCTTCCCAGGGTCAGTCAAATCGTCCAGGTCATCACCTAGCAGTTTTTTCAGACGGCGCCTCTCTTCTGCAGTCAATTCTCCAGAGTCATCGTCCTGACTGGCACCAGTGCCACTGCGAGAACGCACCACAATCACAATCAAAGCCAGTAGCCCCACCAAGGCAAAGATGCCGGGAGCCAGCCAAAGTGCCAGAGTATTGCGCTGTACAGGGGGCCTGTAGAGAACAAAGTCCCCATAGCGGGCCACCATGTAGTCGGTAATTTCTTTGTCTGTAAAACCCTCTTCCAGTAGCCGGCGAATTTCCCGCCGCAAATCTGCGGAAATCGACGCATCCGAGTCGGCCAGGTTCTGGTTCTGGCATTTTGGACAACGCATTTCTTCGATCAGCACCCGGTAGCGCGCCTCCAGTTCCGGAGAGGACAACTTCTCCGTCTCCACCACCGCCTGTGCCACTACGGATAGGCACAAGAGGCCAAACGCAAGTAGAAATTGCCCCAACCAGCTCATCTGTTTCACGGCTTACTCCACGCTCACACCCTGGAAATTTACGCGATTATAACAGTGTCGCCACTTGCCGGACACGCCCACCATCTCGTTCTTAAACGCCTTAACTCATTGAAAGACAAAAAAAAAATCAAAAAAGGCGTTGACGCCGCAAAGAATATCATTAAGATACGCAGCTCCTGACACGGGGTGGTTAGCTCAGTTGGGAGAGCGACGGCCTTACAAGCCGTAGGTCACAGGTTCGACCCCTGTACCACCCACCACTTCTCTTACTCTTGCCAGGCAAGAGCCACCAAGAGAAGCAGGAATGCGGACCGGTAGTTCAGTTGGTTAGAATGCCGGCCTGTCACGCCGGAGGTCGCGGGTTCGAGTCCCGTCCGGTCCGCCACATACAAAAAAGCCCTGCTCGCAAGAGCAGGGCTTTTTTGTATGTGCAGACATTAACATCCTGTAAAACTCCTTCCCCCAAACTCCTGCGCCACACCCAACACCCACCTGCAGCAACACAAGCAATTAACAACAATACACGGCAGTAAAAAATCCCCCCCCGCACAACCATTATTACCAGCCTCACGTGCACACAATTTCAATCGCCAGTAACAAGGCAACCAGCAATTCCCAACCCGAAACGGATTTCTTTCAGTACCATTTAATTGTCAGCAGGATAAAAAACCAGCAAGTTATTTTTAAGTAAAATAAATTCAGCGGATAAAACTCTGGAAGAAAATCCACCACCTAACTGATGTTTTTTTATCCTAAATCAAGTTTTTAGAATTTTTTTGCCGTAGTTGTTGACCGCTAAAAAAATATCATTAAGATACGCAGCTCCTGACACGGGGTGGTTAGCTCAGTTGGGAGAGCGACGGCCTTACAAGCCGTAGGTCACAGGTTCGACCCCTGTACCACCCACCACTTCTCTTATTCTTGCCAGGCAAGAGCCATCAAGAGAAGCAGGAATGCGGACCGGTAGTTCAGTTGGTTAGAATGCCGGCCTGTCACGCCGGAGGTCGCGGGTTCGAGTCCCGTCCGGTCCGCCATATACAAAAAAGCCCTGCTCGTAAGAGCGGGGCTTTTTTGTATATGCTCCGATCCCAAAAGCAGCTCAAAGAAATTTTTGTTAAAAAATTAATTAAATTTCGAAACTATATCCGGCAACCCGTTAAAGGGACGGCGCAAGTCTGAGTGGTCGCCAGCCTGCTACAGAAAACCTCATCGAAGTAAATTCTTACCAAAAGCTTCCTTTGTGGACCACACAAATCAATCACTTCACCCGATGAAATAATCTGCCAGTCCACACCGAAATATTCTTTAGATTTATTTTTTACCGACGACCAGCAAAGACAGAACAGCTCTTTATCTGCCGGAAAAACATTCAGCTAAAAGGTAAATTAAAAAAAATAATTGAGAATTGATGATTTTTCGATCTAAATAAATTTTTATTTAATTTTTTTTGTTAAAGCTATTTACCACAGATAAAAAATCATTAAGATACGCAGCTCCTGACACGGGGTGGTTAGCTCAGTTGGGAGAGCGACGGCCTTACAAGCCGTAGGTCACAGGTTCGACCCCTGTACCACCCACCACTTCTCTTACTCTTGCCAGGCAAGAGCCATCAAGAGAAGCAGGAATGCGGACCGGTAGTTCAGTTGGTTAGAATGCCGGCCTGTCACGCCGGAGGTCGCGGGTTCGAGTCCCGTCCGGTCCGCCATATACAAAAAAGCCCTGCTCGCAAGAGCGGGGCTTTTTTGTATGCGCCAATAATCAACAGAGATTGAGGAAAGTAGAATTGCCTAGAGGCTTTTTAGAGTTTGCTACGCCTCAACTTTCCAGTAACTCACCCTCTTCTCTTTCGATCACTTCGTGCAGCAGTCTACTCAGCTCATCCATTTCAGGCATCTCCGCAAAATGCTCGGCCTGACCACCAATCTCATCCCAGTACGCTTTAGAATCAACGTGTAAGTGGGCCATCACCTTACCGCGAAACTCTCCGTCTAGTAGTCCAGCCGGCACCCAAAAGTGCGTAGTATTACTCATCAGGTGAGGAACAGAGCTGCCACATTCACTACAAAAGTCAGAACGGAAACCGGTAGGTTTTCGATAAGAGGAAATTTTGTCCAATCCACGCACCCAGCGAAACTGTTCACGACTGATGAATAATGCGGTATCTGATGCGGAACCACTTAACTTGCGGCAGAGTGAGCAGTGGCATTGATAGAGACCGGGCAGCGGCTCTTCCAGCTGAAACTCAACAGCGCCGCAGAGGCACTTTCCGTTCATTATCTACTCCTTTACCTTAAGTTTGTTATTCAAAATTTTGCTTGGAATCCCACGAGTCACAGAACCATTCTCCTTATAGCCCTACAACTCATCCCATCACGGCAAGAAGGGGCAACTTAATAAACCCGAGCCAGTCAACCCTTCAAGCCGGCAGAAACACTATGAAAATTCAAAGGTTCCTTAGGTTAGCAACATTCTCCCCCCCTCACACAAGACTCCTACAGGTCAAAGAAGAAGTAAATGCCAATACTGGGCAAACTCCAGTGAAGCCTCTAGCCAACACGCCCCCCCAGCCTTACTGGCATACATGCAGCTGCCACCCTAGTGGTGACCCTTTACCGGCTGTCAGGTCCTATTGGCGGCAACTTATCCCCTGCATTTCTCAGGAAGCTTCGACCCAGCTCACTGCCAACCAGATACCCTTTCTCCAGCAACTCAACCTCCTGAGTGAAACGCTTAACGGGAAAGTCCGCAGGAGGCGCTATCACTGACACCCGGCAATCCGGTGGTGGCGTCTGGATAAAGTCTAAGGCGCGGTTGTAGCGCTCTCCGCGCTCCAAGACCGCTTCAAACAGGCGGGCATGATCGTGGAAAAACTGCTTGATGAACTTAGGGGCTGAACCCACTGGTTTTCTATAACCCAGTGGGCGAGACAGAATCACAGTAATATCCCGCGCCCCCTGCTCGTATGCTCGAATAACCGGGATTGAGTCAGCCAGGCCACCGTCGGTCATTGGTTCCCCAGCAACAGGAGGGAACTCCCGGTAAGCCATGGGGATAGCGCAGGATGCAGGGAACACTTCATGCATATTCTCGGGCGTGACGCATACGTAATGGGGCTGCCCGCTGTTGATGCTAGTTGTCACCGCATAGAGAGGCACGCCATTTTCCGTATAGCGCTCAATATTCAGAGGGACATCATTGTAAGAGGCATGCCATAACCAACTGATATCGCAAAAGTGCCCCCCTCGCAAATAGCGCCGCCAGTCAATAAAGTCCGCGCGCGTAGCATGGTCAAGTAAAATCTGGCGGCTGCGGCCATGGTCTCCCGCCAGGTAGCCAATCAGGTTGGTTGACCCCGCAGAAACGCCAATAGCGAAGTCAAAGGGGCAAAAATCCACCTCGATAAAAGCATCTAAGACTCCGGCTGCAAAAATTCCGCGCATAGCGCCACCCTCTACCACAAGGGCTGACGTGCTATCTCGCTCTTCAATCCGATTCGCCATAGTTAATCCATTGTGAAAATCGATGTTGCTCAAAATCTATTTTTGAAAACCTAAGCCGCGCTAAATCTATTTAGCCTCTCCTTTTATAAAGGGCCAATTACATAGACTGCGACTTTGCCAAGCCGATTCCATCAGCACTATGATTGAGACATTCAAACTGTCCATTACTTATTGAGTAATTTATGCCTCTTGTTGTTTTTCAAGCCCCCTGGAGCCGCCAACTGAAAATAATCAGCGCACTGAGTGCTTTTCTACTTTTGGCAATCCCCTTCGTGCTGATAGCAAAATCCCAGCAAAGCCCTTCCCTCCTCTATAGCGTTGCTATTGCCCTGCCAGCGGTCATTTTGCTACTAGGTGCCGTGTTTGCCATCCGCGGTTATACCCTCGCCAACGACTGCCTGCAGATACTAAGGCCAGGCTGGAGAACCTCCATCTCCCTAGAAGGCTTGCAGGAGGTCAAAGTCGACCCAACAGCCATGCAAGGATCGGTCCGCATCTTTGGCAACTCCGGCCTCTTTGGCTACATCGGGCTCTTCCAAAACCAGCAACTGGGTCGTTATCGGGCCTTCGTCACGGATCAAGAGAAAGCTGTTGTTTTATATTTCCCCGGTAAAACTCTGGTCATCACCCCGGACAAACCCGAACGCATGGCCGAATTACTGCGCCAACGTATTAGATGACTAAGCGGTACTCATTCAATGATGCTCCCCTCCTCATTGAGCGAGCATCTTGGATTTTTACAGGCCCCGCAGCATACTGCAGCCACGAGAGCCACTGCTGAAAGAAAATCAATGAAGAAGTTTTTTCTCACCCTATCGCTATGCCTTGGGTCTGTATTCGTGGGCGCACTATCAGTAAACGCCCACTCGGCCTGTGTAATATTGCTTCACGGCCTGGCCAAATCGGATAGTTCCATGACAAAGCTGGAGCAAGCGATTAGTGCCGCCGGCTACAAGACCGTCAATGTGGATTACCCCTCTACCCGCTTCCCCATTGAGGAACTGGCCGGCAGGGCCATAGCCCCGGCACTGGATCATTGCGCAGGACAGACCGAAATCAATTTTGTTACCCACTCCATGGGGGGCATATTGGTTCGCCAGTATCTGAGCCAGGTTAAGATTGAGAACCTCAACCGCGTGGTTATGCTGGGCCCTCCCAATAAGGGCAGTGAGGTGGTGGATAAGCTCGGTAGTTTCCCAGGGTTTGAATTTGCCTTTGGAGATGCCGGCCTACAACTAGGTACAGGCGAGCTGAGCATTCCCAATAAACTAGGCAGCGCTAATTTTGATGTGGGTATTATTGCGGGTACTCGCAGTATCAACCTGATACTGTCACGACTAATCCCTGAGACTGATGACGGAAAAGTCTCGGTTGCCAGTACCAAGCTGGAAGGCATGAATGATCACTTGGAAATGCCAGTCACCCATGTCTTCATGATGAAGGACAAAAAGGTTATTGCGCAGGTACTCCATTATCTCGAGCACGGCTCCTTTGCAAGGGGTACTCAGGAAGCCCCTCTCAATTAAAATAGCAACCAGCCACTGGGCCTTTGTGAAAAAAATCAGAGGCCCACTATATACTGACTTTTTTTACCCTACCTGCCGGTTTAATATCCAATCTACTCCTAATAAAAAATACAAACCCAGTAAACCAAGAGGCAATACAAGTGCAGTGGCAATGGTGTAGCTTTCAACAACTCTCTATCGATCAGCTTTATGAAATCTTGCGGGCACGCCAGGAAGTTTTTACGGTAGAGCAGGATTGCCCTTATCAGGATGCAGATGGCAAAGATCAAGAAGCCTGGCACCTAATCTGCTGGGACAAGGAGAGTCAATCCCCACGATTGATGGCTTACCTACGAGTGGTATTTCCAGGCAAAAAATATTCCGAGCCTTCAATAGGCCGTGTGCTTACCGCAGAGTCTAGCCGTGGCACAGGGCTGGGCAAAGAACTGATCAGCCGCGCAGTAGAACAAACCCTGAATGAATATCCAGGCTTGGGGATTCGTATTTCCGCCCAAGAGCACCTACGTAAGTTTTATGGAGATTTTGGCTTTGAGCAGGTCTCCACCCCTTACGAGGAAGACGGTATACCTCATATCGAAATGTTGCGCCCGGCATCGGAGTAGATACCGGGCTATGCCAGCTTAGTTACTTCCAACTGCCCCACCAACAGTGGAAGCAAAGGCGCCATCCCGGTGGCGCACCCAGGTATAGAGGCAGGAGGCCGCGATACCTGCAGCAATCAGCAGCCACACAGCATTGGCAACCAGTGAGGCCCTCACAAAGGAATCCGCCCCATACAGGGAAGCGTGAACAACCACAGCCAGAATACAGGCTGCGGTGGTAGCTCCGCGGAGCAACATAGACCAACCGGCAACAGTCCCCATAAAAGCAGCTATCACACTTAAAACGATTGTGATCAGCCAGAATACCTGAGCAGCAGGCATAGCAAAGGCCAGGTAAGTCACAGCACTGAATGCAATAGCAAAAGGGATTCCCCAGACCTGAGCCATCCAAATACGCTCAAGGCGCACCGCTGGCTGACCCCGCTGGCGCTTGCGCACCAACCAGATATTAATACCTGAAACCACCAGCACACACATGCCAATGCCCAGTAAGAAATAGGCAATTTTTACTGGGAAACCGGAGAAATGCCCAAAGTGCAGACGGAATGTGGAGAGGTATACTTGCTTGGCCGCATCACCTTCAGACCATCCCTCTTTTTCTATCAGGCTGCCATCCCCATTAAAGTGGTAGCGCTCTCCCCAAACCAGCTTTTCGGGAACCCGCGTCCAAACCTCCACTACCTGCCCCTCGCGGCCAGGGAAGGCAACCTCAAGCTTAGTACGTTCCTCACCCGGTGCGATCTGCTCCATTTGTGCAAGAATCGCAGCAAAATCTGGAAGAGGCACCTGTGCGGCATTCTCTTTCATCACCGGGTGCTCGCGATATAACATATGCTCAACCTTCTCGGTATCCCCAGCAAAGAAAACACCAGCAATTGCAAAAGCCGCAACCTGCGAAAGCCCAATAAAAGCGCCGGTAATAGCGATCGCCAGGTGAAATGGTGCAGCCCAGACACCCAGTCGATTGTGCAAGTCCACTTGCTGCAAACGCTTTGAACCCGCCAGGCGCAGAGAGAAAGCATCCTTAATGATTTTCGGGTGTGCCAACAATCCAGAGATAATCAGTGCGGTCATCAATACACCGATCAAGCCTACAAGAGGAACCCCCAACCCCAAGGGCAGATTTAGCGCAAAATGCAAATAGGCGAGGAAGTGCGTCCACTCATGCTGAACCTCACCCAGTAAAGAACCATCCTCGTCGACATAACGCTCAATATCACCCACTTCCACAGTCAACCTGGGCATATCTGAGTTGGGGATGGTAAATTTTACTGATTCAAATTCTTCGTTTTGCTCTTTCGCCAGAGCAACCGCCTGTTCAGTGGCAAGCTGATATACAGAGGGGCTGACATCGAGATTTTCCAGCTCTGAAGCCTGCTCCCAGCGTTCAAATTCATTGTAAAAAACCGCAAGTGTTCCACTGACACAAACGATATAGAGCAGAGTGGAGATGGCCAGACCGAGAACCGAATGTCCGTCAGTCATATCACGCACAAAAGCAGGGGTTGGCTTTAGAGAAAATTTCACGTTGAATTCCTAGTGAGGTCTCTTTGATCTCAAAATCATTATTAGCTTACGCCGCTGGCATTACGGCAAAGCCACTCGCCAGTGAAAAAACTACTAGCGCTGCACTGGGGCGCAGCAGTTTCTTATCCGCACTACACCAAACCATCGCCAGGGTCCAAACAATAACGGCAACAAAAGCGCCCCCTACAAGACGGGCACTCTCACCAAACCCGGTGAAACCAAAATAAAGAAGGCCGGCCAAAAGACCACTGGCTGTTGGTAACAATGCGATAGCCAGGAAACGTAAAACACCTCGCAGCCATAATTGCAGCAAGGCCTCATTGGATGCCGCCCCGCCCGATCTCTGTTTTTCCTGCCGAGGGGGGCCGCTCGGCCAATCACCTTTTAATGCGAGCAAGGTCAGGGCGGCCAGCATGGCCAGGAGAGTGGCAATACTCACACCATATTCCACCCCCACCACTGCACTCCAAGCGAATGCCGATAACAACAGCAGGCCCCAGCCACTCCAGCGGCGCAACGGCTGGGAGCCGCTACGCAGCCAGGCTGAATAGAGACTAAAAATACCGGCAATGGCAAAAATAGTGGCCAGTCCGGCAATAAAATAGAAGGAACTCGGCATAAATATCACACTGGGAGATTTCCGCTCCCGCCCGATAGTGAAACGCAAAAAAGGGAGCTTGCCCACAGACTCCCCCTGCGGACAAACTCCCAGTCTACTCTAACTTAGAAAGTGTAACGTGCCTCAGCAGTCACGTAGCGACGCTCGCCGTAGAAGCAATCACCACGGCTCAAGCAAGAGGTGGTGTGAACTTCATCGGTCAGGTTTTTCACATTCAGCTGGAATTTCCAGCTTTCCAGGGTGTAGCCGATGGTTGCGTCATATAAGGTGTAGGATGGATTTTCTGTAGGGAAATCCGCGAAAACATAATCGTAATAGGCAGCTTTCTCTGCATCAACAGCCACATACAGTGCATGTACTTTATCAATACCGGTATAACTCTCACCAACATGACGAGCACCTACTCCAACACTTAGACCGGGAACCCACTCACTAAAGTCATAGTTGCCCCAGAGAGAGAATTGCTCCTCAGGTACAGTCTCGATCTCAGTGCCAACCTCAAATGGATTGCTGCTTTCTAGCACTTCAGTATCCATCTGGCTGTAATTAGCCACCAGTGTCAGATTGCCCCACTGTCCACTGGCCTCAAGCTCAAATCCATCAATCTGCGCCTCACCGATTTGTCGGAAAGATCCGTCAAGACCGTAAGTTAAGCGATTTTTCTGCTTAATCTCAAAAGCAGAAGCAGTCATCAGGATATTAGTACCTTCTGGCTGGTATTTAATACCGGCTTCAACTTGCTCCCCTTTAACAGGCTCGTAGGTACCACCCTGGCTATTCGGATCGGCTAAAACAGCTTCAAAAGATTCTGAATAGCTAACATAAGGCGATACACCACTGTCGGAGGCATACATTAAGCCAAATCTTTTAGTGAGTTCCGTCTCTCTCTGTTTGCCACTTACATTTTTAGCAACATTACTTTGTGTTCTCGATGATAATCTATCTTCACGCAAGCCCAAGTTAAAAATAAAGTTACCAAGGCTAACTTGGTCTTGGAAATAAATACCTACCTGCTCAGCATTGACATCGGTATTTTCTCTATCCCGCTCTTCCAGTCCTTCTGGTACAGAACCATAAACCGGGTCAAAAATATTAATGTCGCCACCGAGGCCACGCACTCTCAAAATGCTGTTATCGATTTCTGCATTCTGGCTATCAATACCTGCAGAAATTTGATGCTCAAAAGCACCAGTAGTCAGCTCGCCTGATAAGCGCAGGTCAAAAATCAAAAGATCGCTTTTCGCATCTTTCATATAGACAGTGCGCGACACTTCACGAAGGTCTTTTTGTAAGCGCAGTGCAGGAGTGTAGTCAGCATACATTGAGTTGTAGTCGACATCCCCTTTTGAATAACGAAGGCCTGCATTGATGCCCCAGCTATCATTTAAACGATGATCAACCCACAAGCTATAAGCGGTTTGTTCAGTGTTGTACTTATCCCAACCTGGCTCACTAATAAAGGTATCGGTCGGGATTTCACCGTTTACGTTATCAACAATGGTGCCGCCCCAAGGCAAGAAGGCCGCAGTGGTACCTGTCTTTTCTTCTTGATGGTTCACCAGGAAAGTAATTTCGGTATCCGCACTGGGGCGCCAGGAAATGGAAGGCATAAACAGAATGCTGTCGTCATCGACATGATCAACCTGAGCATCGGCATCACGAGCATAACCCACTACGCGGAAGAGCCACTCTCCATCGCTATCCAGGGCTCCGGTAACATCTCCAGCAATTACCTTACGATCATAGTCTCCGCCCTGCACCATCAGTTCACCACCAAACTCCTCTTTGGGGCGTTTGGAAACCAAGTTGACGATACCTCCAGTAGAACCCTGCCCATAAAGGACTGAAGACGGCCCTTTAAGAATTTCCACGCGCTCAAAAGCGTAGAGGTTTGCACGTGAGCCGGTATAACTACCGAAGGTTGTTTTTAGTCCATCGACAAACATGACTGGGTCAACAGCACGCACGGTAGACCAGTCGCCGCGAGCATCAACACCAAACAAGCCGCCATTCACACCAGCAGAGTACTGCAGGATATCCTGCACAGATTTGGAGCCAGTAACATCGAAGAAGTCTTTATCACGCAGAGAGATAGAGAACGGTGTTTCATCAACCGGAATATCTTGCTTACCAATAGAAGTCTGGCGGGATAGGTTGAGCTCGCCGGTTACGTTAACCTCTTCAAGAATTTCATTTTTATCTTCGGCAGCAAAAGCTGTTGAACTGCCTGCAGCAACAGCCAGCGCCAACAGAGAACGGCTAAGGCCGGAGATAACAGGAGAGGAGTTTTGGCGTAAACCTTGGAAACGAGCGGTGCCCATGGGGATCCCTCAACAATCATTGGAAGATTTTTGTTGCCACAGCTACTGCTGCCGACATTTGATGACGCGGATCTTAATAGGAATCGTTATCACTTACAACATTATTAGAACATTTTTTTACTAGTGCAACTCACCAAGCAGACAAAGGCTCGTAAACAGACAGGACTAAACCGGGGTAGAAACTTAACTGACACCCCAAAAATGATAAGTTGAGAACCTTAGGCATGATGGAGCTGATTAATACAGCCAATCTGTAAGAGCAGAAATTAGCCAATATTTTTATATTTTGGCGGGAGCGTGCAGAGCAGGCTGGCAGGTGTTAGGTTAATTTTCAACCGCAGCTGAGAGGGATAAGAGGCACCCAGAATTGGGGCGCCTCTTATAGAGAATTGTTTTGGCTCCAAAGCAGGTAAACACACTCTGGGGCCAACCACTCATTAAGGTGTCGGATAGGTATAGCTCGCCTGCAGCCCCAATGGCATACCCAGGTTCCAGTAAAGAACGAGGAACAGGGTCCAGCAGATCAGGAACACCACCGAATAAGGCAGCATAATAGATACCAGAGTACCTATACCTGTACTCTTCACATAGCGCTGACAATAAACCACTACCAGCGGGAAGTAAGGCATCAATGGCGTAATGATATTAGTGGAGGAGTCACCAACCCGGTAAGCCGCCTGAGTCAGATCCGGAGAGAATCCAATCTGCATCAGCATGGGCACAAAAATCGGGGAGAGCAACGCCCACTTGGCGGAGGCAGACCCTACAAACAGATTGATGAACGCCACCAGTACAATAATCCCCATCAGGGTGATCGGGCCCGGTAGGTTCATAGCCGCCAGTAGTCCACCCCCCTCAATCGACAACAGAGTACCTAGGCCTGAGCGGGCAAATTCGGAAATAAACAACGCACAGAAAAAGGCCATCACGATGTAATAGGCCATGGAACCCATGGTCTTGGACATCGCATCGATTACATCCTTACTCTTATGGAAAGTCCCTGCGGCAAAGCCAAAAACGACTCCCGGGATAATGAACAACAGGAAGATCAGCGGCACAATAGACTTCATCACCGGCGCAGCAAAGGAGGCGAGCTGCCCCTGGGAATCGCGCAATGCAGAGGTTTCTGGCAGCATCCAGGCGATAAGGCCAACAATACCGGCAACCATTACGGTAACCGCCAGGTACATCGCCTTCTTCTCGCGGGCGCCCAGCTCCTGCATTACCGGCATATCTTCTTTATCGCCATCAATGGCAACATTCTTCAAGCGGGGTTCGATCACCTTATCGGTCAGCCACCAGCCCAACATGGTCACCACCAGGCAGGACGCAGAGGTGAAGAACCAGTTGTTAAGCGGGTTGACCTGCATCTCCGGATCAACGATCTGTGCCGCGGTTTGAGTAAAGCCCTGGAGTAAGGGGTCAATGGCCGAGGGCACAAAGTTCGCCGAGAAACCACCTGACACGCCGGCAAAAGCGGCGGCAATTCCCGCCAGTGGATGACGACCGGCCGCATAGAAAATTACACCACCTAAGGGAATCACCAGCACATAGCCGGCATCCACTGCGGTGTGACTGACAATCGCCACCAGAATCAACATGGGGGTAAGCAGCATCTGTGGCGTTATCGCCAGCAGCTTTTTCAGCACTGCATTGATAAAGCCACTCTGTTCCGCGACACCCACACCCAACATAGCCACCAACACGACGCCGAGAGGCGCAAAGCCAGTAAAGGTTGTCACCATACTAGAGAGAAAGCGGGCCAGCTCACTACTGGAGAGAAGATTGGTTACCTGAATCGCTTCTCCCGTGGCTGGATGCAAAGTATCAAAATTCACACCAGATAGCAGCCAGGACAGCACCCAAATGGCCACCATCAATACCAGGAAGAGCACCGCGGGGTCGGGCAGTTTATTACCCACGACCTCAATAAAATTTAGAGCCCGGTTGATCCAACCATTTTTGTTATTGGCATCATCGCCCCCAGTGGGGCTTGCCTGAACGTTTTCCATATCGAAACCCTGTACTTTCGTTATTTATTATTAGAGTGAAAGGCATGGGAAGAACTTCTTAACCGTAGCTTCCCACGTTGTAAAAATGACTACTGGCCAATCTTGCGAATACCCACCGCGTGACGCAACTTCTCGATAAACGGTGCCGAGTAGGCACGGGCCTTGGCTGCGCCTTTCTCCAGCTCCTCTTCAATTTGGGAAGGGTTCTCAAGCAGAGCATTATAGCGTTCACGCGCCTCGCCAATCTGGCCATTGACCAGTTCGAATAGCTGCTTCTTGGCCTCACCCCAGGCAATGCCCTCTGCAAAGGCCTTGCGCATTTCAGCAGTTTGCTCCTGAGTAGCAAATGCCTGCCAAATTTGAAAAACCGTGGAAGTCTCTGGGTCTTTGGGCTCGCCCGGTTCCAAGAGATTGGTCTTGATCTTGTTGATATGCTTTTTCAGTTTTTTCTCAGGCAGGAATAAGGGGATGGTATTGCCGTAGCTCTTGCTCATCTTGCGGCCATCCAGTCCCTGCAGAACAGCCACGTGGTCATCCACTACCGCCTCGGGTAGGGCAAAATGCTCACCATAGTGATGATTGAAGCGCTGAGCGATATCGCGGGCCATCTCAATATGCTGCACCTGGTCTTTACCCACCGGCACCTTGTTGGCATTGAACATCAATATGTCTGCAGCCATTAGGATCGGGTAGCTATAGAGCCCCATGGTGACGCCAAAATCGGAGTCTTCGCCATCTGCACGGTTGGAATCCACGGCGGCCTTATAGGCATGGGCGCGATTCATCAAGCCTTTACCAGTCATACAGGTAAGCAGCCAGGTCAACTCGGGGATTTCATGGATATCCGACTGACGATAAAAAACCACATTATCTGTATTCAATCCCAGCGCCAGCCAGGTTGCCGCAATCTCCAAGGTGGACTGATGCACCTGTTCCGGGTCCTGGCACTTAATCAACGCATGATAATCCGCCAGGAAATAAAAAGACTGGTTGTTCTCGTCCTGGCTTGCGGCGATGGCCGGGCGAATCGCACCAACATAGTTACCCAGATGGGGAGTACCGGTGGTCGTGATACCGGTCAATACGCGCTGTTTGCTCATAAATCCTTCGTTTTCCGTACTGAGTTCAGGCAATAGAGGAGGAATCATAACCTGTTCGCGCCCGAGGTTGTATCAGCCGAAGGCATCCACTTCCAGGCCTTGCTCCAGCCATACCGGAGTACGTATATCGCTGTCCCTAACGCCAAAACACCAGAGAACCCGACTTCAGCAGAAAACTTCCCGCGGTACTGACTGGCTGAAACCCCGAAGGCTCTGCGAAAGTGGTGACGAAGAGTGGTGCAACTTTCAAAACCGACCAGCTGGGCTGATAACTCACCGACTCCAGCGCCTTTCTATGTAGGACACCCCAATTCAACCTGTGCAACCTCACTGTGTGCCAATATGTCTACGTGTAAAGTCTCCCCCTTTCCTGTCATGCTGGTCTCCACTCCTAATAACCAAATTCCTTGCACGTTCCGACTAAACCACAAAGAAAACGTCATTGGCGCAAAGTTAGCGCTAATTGGCCTTCAGGCCAATCGCAGCGGATAGCAATTATGAGGATACTATTCCTCAGGCAGTGATATTGATCAGATATCGTCCGGCGATGATGGAAGCCAAAAACCGCTGTCCAACCATGTCTCCAACACCAAAACTACATATAGAGGAAGCTTATGTATCAATTGTTTATTGGAAATAAAAACTACTCCTCCTGGTCTCTTAGACCTTGGTTGTTGATGCACCATTTGGAGATACCTTTTAATGAAAAGCTGGTTACCTTTGAGGAAGGCGGCAGTTGGGAAAAATTTCACGGCTTCTCTCCAACCGGACAAGTGCCCTGTCTGAAAACAGAAGACGTGACGATTTGGGATTCCCTAGCGATTACTGAGTACATTGCCGAAGACTTCCCGCAGGTCTGGCCGAGTGAGCGAGTAACTCGTGCCTGGTCACGCAGCGCTTCCGCAGAAATGCATTCTGGTTTTTCTGCGCTGAGAAATATCTGCCCAATGAACTGCGGCCTAAGCGTTGAGCTGCATGAAATTTCAGAGCCCCTGCAAAAAGATATCAAGCGGATTGATGAGTTATGGAATGAAGGTATCCAGAGATTCGGCGGACCATTTTTGGCTGGCGAGGAATTTACCGCTGTCGACGCCTTCTTTGCTCCAGTAACAATTAGGGCCAAAAACTATCATTTACCTGTTAGCAAAACCGCGAAGCAGTATATTGAGCTGATTCACAATCTTCCTTCAATGCAAAAGTGGATAGCGGATGCGATTCAAGAACCCTGGAGGGAGACCGCTCATGAGGAGGAGGCTCGGAGTTTTGGAACGATTGTGGCAGATTTACGCCAAAAATAGCCCTTACTGGCTTTTTTAATTAGATGCATCCGGCTCCCATAAAAATTACTGATTTTTAGTTCTGGAGCATAGTCATTCATACAACATGCCCCGGTGCAGCCAAGTACAGCTGCATCGGCAACTGCTCTATGGCAGAATGTCTTACAAAAATTTACTTTGTAAAACTCACTCTACAAGCAGGTAGAGGCAGCAGCCACAAGCACCAATAGCCGTAATGTTACACACCAAGCAAGAAGCACCTTTAAACTATAAATTTGGATTTATTACAGATGCTTCACCTATTAAGCCCCTGAATTTTTCAGGCCTAGTACTAGAATGCCAATTCGATCAGGACAATTATCAGGATGATTTGTTTTCAAAGCTGGGTATCCAATTTCCATCTGAAATCACCCACGCTTATAAAAAACGCAAAGCCGAATTCCTTGCGGGCAGGTATTGTGCGCACCTTGCACTAAGTTATTTTGGGCTTATGAACACACCTATACCCATTGGCCCCAACCGAAGCCCTCTATGGCCCGCAGATATCTCAGGCTCTATCACCCATGCGGATAACCTTGCCATATGTGCCGTAAATAATAAGCCACAGGCCCTAGGCATTGATTATGAGCCGACAATCGCTATAAACACTGCGAATGAAATAAAAAGCCATATAATCAACCGAGCAGAGGAAGTTCTCCTTAGTGAAAGCGGGTTACCCTTCCGACAATGGATGACCATTGCCTTTTCTACTAAAGAGAGCTTATTTAAGGCACTCTACCCTACTGTTAAGCAATACTTCGATTTTCTCGATGCCGAAATAGTGCATATTGACTGTAAAAACCACAAATTAATATTAACTATCAAGCGCGATCTGTGTACCGCTGTCAGTAAAGGGCAGCTGTTTTCAGGAACCTATAGGTCCCACAGGGAGGGCATTATTACACTGGTTGAACATCAGGAATTCTTGTAGGCGCTCTTGAACAAGAATCTGGAGCATCTCGATTGTATCGAAGTTAATATCCAGCCCTTTCATAGGGCCCAAGATTGCGTCGATAGATCAATAGCTTACGCTCAAAAGAACATACGCAGGCACCATGTTGGTTGAGAGCACGGGAACTAACATGCAGTAAACCTTGATCGGGACGTGATTTGGATTTTCGCTTACCCAATACTTCCGACTCCAAATATAAAGTATCTCCAGCATAAACCGCATCCACTTTGCAATTTATCATGCTCAAGTTGGCAACCACTTTACCAAATGTCCGGGTTGTCAAAGCCATTGCACTCAAAACAAAGGTCTCAGGCACTCTAACTCTGTCACCATAAACTCTACGAGCGTAGCGTTGGTCAGAATATCCAGGGCTCAAATCAAAAGAGTGGCGCGCATAGCGTAAGCAGCTAGCCTCAGAGAAAGTATGGCCTGGCCGGTGCTCGAATACCTGCCCTTCTTCGAAATCTTCAAAGTCAACGCCACAGGTTTCGATATAGGTATTTGGCTCAATCTCCCTGAGAAAATGCAACGAATCCTTCACAACTCTCTCCCAAGCAAAATAGTAATCAATAATTTTTTGCGGAAAATGGCAGATGTTCTCGCTTATAAAGCAGCATGGTACAACGTATCTCACAAGTTTTTTGTTGTTTTTGATTGGAGCCGCTCAGTAAAATCTCAATCAGGCCAGACTCCGAATCTTTCAGATTGGCACCGACAAACAGCACTTCACTCTCGGCATATAAAGTATCACCTCCAAATACTGGAGCCAGCATATCAATACTACCCCACTCAACAATTCTCTTGCGTCGGTAGTAAGTTTTCCAAATCAT
Source organism: Microbulbifer mixtoriginis (SeqCode) (assembly GCF_052467705.1). Classification (NCBI taxonomy): domain Bacteria; kingdom Pseudomonadati; phylum Pseudomonadota; class Gammaproteobacteria; order Cellvibrionales; family Microbulbiferaceae; genus Microbulbifer; species Microbulbifer mixtoriginis (SeqCode). The sequence goes on along the minus strand of NZ_CP174322.1, from coordinate 1,923,822 downwards.
ACCCATTAAGCGCTGAACGATCAGAGTAGTATTAATGAGAGGTCTTTTAAATTCGGTGTGTTCGGCATAGTACTCATCAAAATGAATCATCGCCTGGTTAAAAGTATTCACACATTCTTCGACATTATCTTGCTGACTGATCGTCACCCCCGGTCGGTGACGAAAAACCTGCCCCACCTTAAAATCCTCGAAATCCAAACCATAACGCTCCCGGTAGCGATTATTACCAAGAAAAATATACGCGGGGAAACGATATCGATCCATAAGAGCCCTCTGTTTTAGGCATTAATACCGGTAGTCTTGCTTGAATTACTGTCTATCTACCAAGGTAACCAATTTTCTCGCCCGTTCTACCACTGGTAGATCCACCATGCGCCCATCAACCACCACTACACCACTGGGGTTCTCTTTAAACGCCTGCACGATTTTTCGCGCTCTTTGCACAGTTTCTTCTGTGGGAGAAAGCCCTTGGTGAACAGGGTCGATTTGCCTTGGATGCAAAACTATTTTTCCTCGAAAACCTAATGCGGCTACATTTTGGGTTTCCTGTAACAAACCCTCAAGATCCTCTAGATCCAGATATGGGCCATCCACAGCATCTATATTCGCGTATGCCGCAGCCTGTAGAATACGCCCCCTAGCATAACGTAAAGATTCCCAGCTTATATCTGCCCCTACTTCTGCGCAAAAGTCTGCAAAACCAAAACCAATGGCCAGTACATTATCGGAACTGGCAATATCCAAACTGTTCTGCAGGCCTTTTGCCGATTCAACCAGCGGCAAAAGCCCGATTGATTGCTCAACTGGCGCCAACAAGTCATTAAACCAGGTGATTTCTTCGGCAGATTCCACTTTGGGGAGAATTACAATATCTGGTTTTGGCCCCTGCCCCAACAGTAACAAAACATCCCTTAACCCCGCCTCTGATGACAATTGATTGATACGCAGCGCTCTCAAGGACGATTGAGTGTCTGGCGGTGGAAAAAATTCTGCTACATTCTGTCGCGCCGCATTTTTAAACTTTGGGGCGACGGCGTCCTCTAAATCTACACAGGCTATATCTGCGCCACTCGTGAAGGCTTTTTGATATCTATCCGGTCGGCTGGCAGGCACAAATAAAATGCTGCGACAAAGAAAGCTCTTCTTTAAATGCATGGCAGTAGTATTCACTTATTGGACCCATTCCCCGACCGTTCTTGTACCCATGCATAGTAGCAGCCGACCTCCGCCTTAAAATAAAAGGTACATTAGATTTAGCAATAACCTTGCCTATGCAAAGAACCTTCCCGCTATACACTTTTTATCTAACCTAAACTTGCACTCATCAATATAGAAATCATCGGGAATGTCACTCTATGCTCCCCCTGAAAGGCGTACGCGTAGTTGCTGTAGAGCAATATGGTGCCGGTCCTTTTGGCACACTCTATTTGGCCAATTTAGGTGCGGAAATCATCAAGGTGGAAGATGTCTCTCAGGGTGGTGATGTAGGCCGAACAGTTGGCCCTTACTTTGTAAAAGGCGAAGAGGAGGAGGAAAACAAGGATAACACCAGCTTATTTTTCCAAGGGTTTAACCACAATAAAAAAAGCCTGTCACTCAACCTCAAAACCGAGGAGGGACAGCAGATACTGCAAAAACTTATTGCCACTGCCGATGGAGTTAGCTGTAACCTTCGCGGCGATGTCCCAGAAAAGCTAGGCATCACCTACAAAGCCTTAAGAAAAATTAATCCACGAATTGTGTGTGCCCACCTTACGGCCTATGGCAGGAGTGGAAGCAGAGCAACCTGGCCCGGTTATGATTACCCCATGCAAGCAGAGGCGGGATATTTCAAATTAACAGGAGAACCCGACAGCCCCCCTACACGCTGTGGGCTCTCTTTGGTGGACTTATCTACGGGAGTGGCTATGGCTCTAGCCCTGGTATCCGGCATCCTCAGCGCCCGGGAAACGGGTCGCGGCCGCGATATAGATGTCAGTTTATTTGATAACGCGCTGTATAACCTCTGTTACGTCGCCATGTGGCAATTAAATGCCGGTCACAATCAACAGAGACCGCCTCGCTCTGCACACTTTTCCCTAACCCCCTGCCAGCTATACACCACCAAAGATGACTGGATTTACTTGATGTGCAATAAGGAAAAATTCTGGGTTGAGCTATGCAATGCCGTAGGGCACTCAGGGCTGTGCCAAGACCCAAGATTTGTTGACTTTAAAGCGCGCTTAAAACACCGCGACAGCCTAACGACAGAGCTGGACAAAATTTTCTCAAAAAAAACTACAACAGAGTGGCTCAAGATACTAACCGGGCGGGTACCTGCAGCTCCTATTTATGATGTAGAGCAAGCCCTGAATAATCCTTTTGTTGCGGAAACCGGCAGAATTCGCTCCATGACTAGCGATGCGGGCAACGAGATCAAAATCCTGGCGCCATCAATACACTGTGGAGATGAAACGGTAGAATTCCGGCGAGCTCCACATTTGGGGGAAGATAATGAGTCTATCTTACAAGAATTGGGTTACTCAGCCGAAGAGATCGGAAAATTCGCCAAACAAGGTATCATCTAGCCCAAATAGCTCAGCTTCTACGGGATTATTTAAACACCTCGAGCAAGCTGGAAAAATTAGTCCTGAAACTCAAATGCCTCCGCTAGCAGCAGCTCTCGTAGGGACTGCCATTGATCTTGCGGTAAAGAAATAGACACTGTTACCTTGCTAGCATAATCCGCCTGGCCGCAACTGCCTTGATGACGGGCCACCAGAAAACGCAAGCGAGATTCCTGGGCAAAATCACAGCATACAGAAGCCTGCTGTAACGGCACAAAGCTCTCCAAAGGCATAGCCTGTAAAGCAGCACCCACCGATCCCCGATAGGCACGCATCAGGCCGCCAACCCCTAATTTGGTTCCACCAAAATAGCGGGTCACTACAGCGCCCACATTGCCAACACCCTGCTTGAGGAGCAGCTCCAGCATTGGGCGCCCTGCACTTCCGCCGGGCTCACCATCATCATCGGATTGCATCATAGTGGGGTTGGCGGGATTGCCGATAATCAACGCCGTGCAGTGATGACTGGCATCCGGGTACTGCTGGCGAATTTGTTTGAGTTGATGCTGAAAGGCCGTTTTATCTGTTACTGGTCCCAACCAACAGATAAAACGGCTTTTCTTCTCTTCAGTCTCACTGACAACGGGAGATGAGGGAATCTGATAGGTCACCGGCAAATGCGTCCCAGTGCTGGCTTTTTAGTTTTTCGTAAAGTGGCTGTAGCTTAGTTTGCCACACCTTATCGTCCACGATGCCAACGTGTTTACAACGGATAGTGCCCTCGGCATCCACCAGGAAGGTTTCTGGAGCACCAAAGACGCCCAGGTCCAGGGCCAGTCGCCCGTCCCTGTCGGCAACGCTAAAGAGATAGGGGTTGTGAAATTTATCCAGCCATTTTATGGCCGCTGAATCATCATCCTTGAGGTTAACACCAATAATAGGTACGCCCTGCTCTGCAAGGGCGTTGAGGTAGGGGTGCTCAACACGGCAGGCCACACACCAGGTGGCCCAAACATTGAGAAGGTGCGGCCCCTTGGGCAGGTCGCCTTTTTGCATGACTTGCTTGTTATCAGCAACCTTTTCCAGGGAAAACTCTGGCACTGGCTTATTCAGCAGCGCCGAAGGCATTTCCTGGGGATTCAAAAACAAACCACGCCAAAACAAAAGCGCCAGGGCCACAAAAATTATCAGGGGTAAAAAGAGTTTTAATCTCGACATTTAATTCTTCCCGAAACTTAGGCCGCCGCCAAATTACCGCTGAGAGATGCCTCGCGCGCCGCCTTAGCTTTGCGGTAACGCTTATCCGCCACGGCAATGCCACCACCAATAGCCATTAGCAAGGCACCCAACCAAATCCACACCACAAAGGCCTTGTACTGCAGGCGCACGGCCCAATCCCCACTGGGATTACTGCGGTCCAATGGCTCGCCGAGGGCAACGTAAATATCACGGAATAAGCCAGTATCAATTGCCGCTTCGGTCATCGTGTTGCCGCCAGAGAAATAATTGCGCTTCTGCGGGTATAACTCTGCAACCGGTTTGCCATTCTTGCTAACGTGGATCACGCCCTCGAAAGCACGGTAATTTGGGCCTTGTGCCAGGCGTACTCCACCGAAATCAAAGTCGTAGCCAGCCACCTGATGGCTATCGCCAGCACCCATACGCAAATCTTCTTCCACGCTGTATACGGTCGTTAACACTACCCCCAGCACTGCCACCGCCAAGCCTACATGGGCAAGATGCATCCCGTAGTAACTGGCGCGCTGACGCTTAAGGCCGGCGACAAAAGATTTGGCATTGCGGGTTTTGGAAACGATATCTGCAAGACTCGCGCAAAATACCCAGGCACCAATAAAGAGGCCGAGTACCGCACCCCAGTGGTAATGGTCAAAGGCCAGAGGCCAAACCAGAGCCACCACCAGGGCTGCCAGGAATGGCAGGCGCCAGGCGCTGAAAAGCTTGTCCCAGCGGCTGTCTTTCCAGTTCGCACGCACCCCCATCCCCAGCAGCAGGCAAAGCACCACCATCAGGGGCACAAAGAACAGGTTGAAGAAGGGAGGACCAACACTGATTTTGCCCAGGTTCAAGGCATCTGCCACCAGCGGATATAAAGTGCCAGTCAGCACCACCGCCATAATCAAGATCAGCAGGATATTGTTACCGAGCAGGAAGGTCTCCAATGAGCGGAAGGAAAATACACTGCGAGCACTCACTGCTGGCGCGCGCAGCGCAAACAACAGCAGTGAGATCCCCACAACCACCGCCAGGAATCCGAGGATAAAGCTACCGCGCAACGGGTCAGTGGCGAAAGCATGCACAGAAGTAATCACCCCGGAGCGCACCAGGAAGGTACCCAGCAAGCTTAAACTGAATGCAAAAATTGCCAGCAGAATAGTCCAGCTTTTAAACAAGCCGCGCTTTTCCGTGACTGCCAATGAGTGCATTAGTGCGGTGCCCACCAACCAGGGCATCAGCGAGGCATTCTCCACGGGGTCCCAGAACCACCAACCGCCCCAGCCCAATTCGTAATAGGCCCACCAACTACCCAGAGCGATTCCAAGAGTGAGGAAAGCCCAAGCGACTACCGTCCAAGGTCTGGCCCAACGAGCCCAAACCGCATCCAAATGCCCGCCCAAGAGCGCAGCAATGGCGAAAGCGAAGGCGACAGAGAATCCCACGTAGCCCATATACAATAGAGGCGGATGGAAAATCATCCCTGGATCCTGCAGCAGCGGATTCAGGTCGGAGCCCTCCATCGGCGGGAATGGCAAAGTGCGATCGAAGGGATTAGACGTCAATATAATAAAGAGGAAAAAGCCGATCAGTACCACACCCAGCACTGAGAGCACTCGCGCTAACAGCTCCGGCGGCAACTGGCGGCCAAATAGCGCCACAGCCGCAGCCCAGCCTGCCTGGATCAACAGCCACAGCAGAATAGAGCCCTCGTGACCACCCCATACCGCGGTGACCTTATAGTAAATCGGGAGAATACTGTTGGAGTTCTGCGCTACATAGTTAACGGTGAAGTCGCTCTGGATAAAAGCGACCGTCAGGCAGACATAAGCGATAAAAACAAACGCAAAGACGCCCAGGGCCAGTGGCCTGGCGGCTTCCATCCACAGGGGACGCGCACTATAACTGCCAGCTATTGGCAATATCGAAAGCGCAAGAGACAGCAGCAAGCCGACTACTAGCGCAAAATGGCCCAGTTCAGGGATCATATTTTCGCTCCATCGGTGCAGCCTTCGTGGGAAACCATGCTTTCCGCAACTTCAGGAGGCGTGTAGTTTTCATCGTGCTTGGCTAATACCTGATCGGCACGCAAGACGCCACTGGGCATCAGCTGCCCGCTAATCACTGCAGCTTCACCTTCTGCAAATAGGTCCGGCAGAATCTTATCAAACACGACCGCCAATTCCGCCTCACCATCGGTAATAACAAATTGAACATCCAGGCTGTCTTCCGCGCGTTGAACACTGCCCGGTACGACACAACCACCGGCGCGGATGCGCTTCTCAAAAGGCACCTCACCTGCGGCAAATGCGCTGGGAGCATAGAAATAATCCATATTTTCTCGCATCGCATAGGTGACAAAACCTACGGCGGCACTGGAAAGCGCGACCAGAACAAGTACCAGGATCAGACGTTGCTTGCGTACGGGATGCATTGTTTAGGTGAACTCCATAAGTTTTTGATCTTATCTGCCCGGCCGCAGTAGCCACCGGGCGAAAAACCCTATCGATTACCAGCTAGGCTGGCTCTTCCATATCTGCCTGCTGCGCCCTAGCCTTGCGCCGGCGCTGCGCAATGCGCTGCTGATTAAGCAACTCCCGCTGTAAACGCCGCCGCGCCAACTGCGGGTAGAGGGCTAAGGCTGCGAGGGCCGCAAAAGTAACAGCAAAGGAAATCCACACATAAATGCCGTGGCCATCCATCGCCAGAAAGTCTGCAAAATTGGCAAATTGAAACTGCACTTTACTTCTCCCCAGCTAATTCCTGCTGTACCCATTGGGTTTTCATCTCGCGGCGTAGGATCAACGCGCGAGTATGCATAAGCAGGGTCCAGGCATAGGTACAATAGAAACCGATAATCATTACCAGCAGCGGGTAAAACATACTGGGATCGATACTGCTGGATTCTGTCAGGCGGATAGTTGCCGGCTGATGGAGGGTGAACCACCAGTCTACCGATTTGTAAATAATTGGGATATTCACCGTCCCGACCAGGGCTAATAGCGCACTGGCCTTGTCCGCCACCTGCTCGCGACTAACCGCTTGGGACAGCGCCATCACACCGATATAAAGAAACAGCAGGATCAACATCGAGGTAATCCTGGCATCCCAAACCCAGTAGGTGCCCCAGGTGGGCTTTCCCCAGACCGCGCCAGTAAAAAGGGATATAAAGGTGAGTACCGCGCCAATTGGAGCCGCTGCGCGCATCACCGCAAAGGAGAGTTTCATCTTCCAGATAAGGCCTATGGCGCCGCTGATCGCCATAATGTAATAGCCCGCCAGGGCCAGGAAGGCCGCCGGCACATGGATAAAGATAATACGGTAGCTATTGCCCTGCTTGGCATCCTCAGGGGCAAACCCCAGGCCCCATACCGAACCCGTCACCAACAAAACAACGCTGGCCAATGCCAGCCAGGGCAACCACCCAGTGGTTTTTTGATAGAACCAACGCGGTGAACCCAAACGGTGAAACCATTGCCAAGCCAAGAAGACCTCCGAATCAATTATCCAGGCTGATACGTATTGCTCCCGCTGCCGCCAGTGGTGCCAGGGCTGCGGCAGCAGCCAACAGTGCGGCCAGAATCGCCAGCTGCGCGCTGTAGGCATAGCCATCTATTGCCGCCTGCACCGCGCCGGTGCCGAAGATTAGCACGGGCACATAGAGTGGCATAACAATTAACGCCAGCAACAACCCGGGGCGGCGCAGAGCCACAGTGAGCGCCGCACCTATAGCGCCGATCAGACTGAGGCTCGCGGTCCCCAAAAACAGCGACACAAACAAACACAAATACCCTTCAGAGGGCAAATTCAACATCAACGCCAGGAGCGGAGATAAAAATGCCAGTGGCAGGCCCGTTGCGACCCAGTGCACCAGGGATTTAGCCAATACGGCAAAATACAGGGGCTGAGGCAACAGTGCTAACTGCTCCAAAGTGCCATCTTCAAAGTCCCCACGGAACAAACTCTCTTGAGAGAGCATGGTGGCAAGCAGCGCCATCACCCAAATCATTCCCGGCGCCATTTTCGCCAACAGTTCGGGCTCTGGTCCCACTCCCAATGGTAAGAGAGCGAGAACCGTTACAAAAAATAATAGTGGGTTGGCAATATCTGCTCGCTTGCGCAGTGCCAGGAGCATTTCAATTTTAAAGAGCGCCACAAAACCTGGGGTAGCGCGTGCTCCAACAGACTGTTGTTGGACATCAGTTAAAGACATGCTCTCCCCCCATTTCGTTAAAAGATTCCTCAACTGCATAATCAGACAAATCGACAAAGTCCAAGCCAGGCAGGTTGAGAGGCTGGTGGGAGGTCAGAAGGAGAGAGCCGCCACATGCAAGATGGTCAGCCATTTGTTTTTCCAATGCCGCAACACCAGCGACATCCAGAGCGGTCAGAGGCTCATCAAGAATCCACAGGCAGGGCGACAGGGGAAGAAAGAGTCGCGCCAGCGCCACTCGGCGGTTCTGGCCCGCCGATAAGCTGCTGCAAAGAGCACCCTCAAAGCCGAATAGATCAACCCTGTCCAGAGCCTCCATCGCCGAAGTCTCTGTAGCCCCATACCAAGTAAGGTTTTCCAGAGGAGTAAGACCTCCCCGAACCCCACCGCGGTGGCCGATATACAAAAGGGACTCACGCATAGCGCGCAGTCCTTTGGGAAAGGGGCTATTGCGCCAGAGAATCTCCCCATTGAAATCACTGGTGCTGCCGATCAAGGTACGTAACAGTGTGGTCTTACCGGCACCATTACTTCCCTTGATCTGGATTGCCCCGCCGGCATCCAGCGAGAAATCAAGACCCTCAAACAAGCGCCGGCCATCTCGCTCACAGGCGAGATCGCGCACTTGCAATACAGCTGGGGACTTGGGGGTCACAGACATTGCTTGGATAAAACCGCTCTGACGAAAATCTGAACGGCATTATACCGGCACTTGTGCTAATTGCATGATATTCAACACCCCTGACCTCATTAACTTGATCTCAAACAAGAATCTTTAGGAATTCAGCGGGTTTTTATACGCCAGTATTGGCCCCGCATCCAAGCTCTGATATTTTCCTGAGGGTTGTGAGTTGGTACCCAGTACCACCCTCATAGGGATTCGAGGGAGACTCAGCAGTCAACATCAACAGAAACTTTTGATGTAACCCGGTGCTGAATAGAGGCACCGGACCAGCCTGTAAGGACGCACAATAATGACTAGCCTTGCTGTGGATACCCGTCGCTGGCTCGATACCAGCGCCATAAGCGGTGACGATATCCTTCTCAATCGCCAACCCTTCCCATTTTTTGTTGCCCGTGATGTTTTAACCAAGGAGATGATGCCCTCCTTCCTGAAGGACTTTCCACACCTAAAGGGGGCCGGTTACCTCCCCTACGAGAAGCATGAATGTGGAGATTCCATCAATACCCTGATTGAGGAATTTACCCATCCAGAATTCGCCGATACGATCGGGAATAATCTAGGAATAGAAAAACTCTCCCAGTATCCAACCTATGTATCTATCAGCCGCACCCTGAAAAAGCGTCACGGCAGAATTCACACCGATGGCAAATCGAAAATTGCCACAGCCTTACTCTACCTCAATCCTGAGTGGACGCTGGATGGCAACGGCTGCTTACGCTTTCTAAAGCGCATTGACGACTTCGAAGATACCGTCGCCCCAGAAGTTCCCCCTTCTTACGGAACACTTGCTGCTTTTAAGCGCGCCGAGAATTCCTTCCATGGCCACCTCCCCTTTGAGGGACAGCGCCTGGTTATTCAAGTTGCCTGGCTGGTAAGCGCTGCCGATAAAGAACGCAAAGCCAAGCGAGGAAAGTTTTCTTACAAACTCAAGCAGCTGATGGGCTGGTTTGGCGGCAAGAAAAAAGAAGACAAGGAAGATACGGTTACACAAATGTAAATTGTTCTGACCATTCATGTTTCACAGAGGGTTCTGGCCTATGGCCGGCACCCCCTTCCTACCCAATCCAAAAATTAATTCCCATTTTAGAAATCAGGACCAGAGATGGTTTAAAAGTACCAAAAACCCTCAGCGTAAAGCTCAATGACAGGTTGTTGGCCGCTTGATTTTTATCAATTGAAATAGACGAAAGATAATAGGCGAGATACTTATTACGTAGATCTAGCTGGCTTCGATTAGCTGGTACTAATGCAAACCAAGCATTAACAAGGAAGAGTACAAAGGCGAAAAATTTAATTGTGCGGTGAACCCTGTTAACGCTCTTATATCTCCTACATCAACCCGGCAGACACCGCACTATCCTAAGACTATTGGTTAATTATTTTTTAACTAGGCATCAAAGTCGTAATCCATTAATTCCCGACTTAAGCGTCTTTCCTCCAGTTTATCCTCAACCATGCGACGAGCATCCCGTGGCGGCTGAGATGTAGCTTGCCTTAGTACTTCATTTGCAATTTGTGGAATATCCACATCATCAAAAACCATGTGCTTTTCGTTTACGTTAACACCCATACGAAACTCCATAATCTTGATCCGTGAAAGCAGAAACATCCTTATCGCACTTTACGGTGCATTGGCAGATTAGCGATGCCAAACAATCCTGGTCAAGCAGAAATTTACAAGACAACTATGACAGGTTTACTTCAGAATATTTTAAAATTCCGTCATGCAAAATCATCCGCGAATTAACCCATTAAATGTTACAAAGCTAACAAGATAAGTTGAGAAAATTACCAAGAATTGCCGAAAGTGAAAGAGAAGAGATACGGCGGGAAGTGCAGTAACCCTGTCGCTATCATGTTACTTCAAGTGACAAGGTTCAAATTTTTAGCGGTTTCTGGAAAAGTAAGGGGACACTCTCAGATAGACATAGAAGATAAACACGACATGACATTTGTCCTCGTAGCAGATAGAATGGCCGCCCTTCGCAACCAACTGCGATCTGCCCCCGTCGGTTAACAGGATAAACCACGGACCTCCTAAGTCCGGACTGGTGGTTCGAGTCCACCCGGGGGCGCCATTAATCACTCCCCCGCAACGCATCAGCTTTACTTCAGCACTTCTGTCAGCTTATGAAACCAGTGCTTTAGCTGAATGCATAAAAAGCGCCAGAAAAAGCCCCGCCAGAAGAAGGCCACCCCAAAACATCCTAGCAGAGCGGTTTATATTCCTGCCTCGCTTCGCCTCTTCCCTCGCCGTCTTCGTCATAACTCAACTCCCTTTGTTACGCACTATCGGGCAACAATAGCAGCTCCTCCTTAAAACAGCACGCTTCTTAGAGGCCTCCCCAAGCCCCTCTCCCAAACAAGCAGAGCCCGGGCTGAGCCGGGCTTGTATCACCTTAGTTAGCTGATAGGCGCTACTGTTTCTGCTTTTGCTTCTGCATATTATTGTTACCGCTGCCATCATTAGTGCCATTGGGGGTTGTGCCTGGATTCGTAGTGCCATTCGGGCTGGTACCTGTATTATTAGTACCGCTACCACCCTGCATATTCATCATCTTATTATCAGACTTGTCCTTGCCGTGATGACGCCCCATTTTATGCCATTCATCCTTAAACTTGGCCCAAAAAGACTCCTTCGGCGCCTTGGTACAAGCCGTAATAATCATCGGTGTCACCTTTTCAGTGCCATCGATATCCAACATGTCACCCTCTTCCTTACCACGCTTTGAGTAAGCTGAAGCCCAGTACACCGCCTTTGGCTTAAATTCATCGTCAATAGCCAGGAAGTCGGCACAGGTCCAGTCCTTTGCTGGCTTCTTGGGGTGTTTGTCTGCCAGGGCAGCAGAAGCAGCAAGACTGGCAATTACCAAGGGAAGGATGTAATGCGTGCTTTTCACAATAAAATCTCCAAGGTTTTCAGGGGCATTACCCCGTGAATTGACAGCAGGTAATATGCAATCCGCTCGCTTCCCAGGAGCAGACCAAGCCGACACCGACTGGTCACTTTGGGCTGTGCGCAATATAGCGAGTTACTACCTTACAGGCCTCACTCCAGCTCCATGACAGCGGAAACACTAGCCAAGGCACCTCGTGAAAGACTACCTGACCCAATGAAAGGATAGACGCTTTTTTCATTTTTTGGCGTGCCATTCAAAAAACCGTCGGAAAATTCTCTTGATCTCTCAGCTACCTATTAACTATCTCTGCTCCCTCCCAATCATTTCCCTCTTGCTCTTTCCCAAGTAGGGAAATTCCAATCCAGATAAACCAGACGATCTGACTTACGCCAAATATTTCCTTAAAAATTTCCTCTGGATAAATAGTGGCAACACCTGCAGTACCAACGAGCAGGCCAACTAGATTCAGGTATCTTGAAAACACTCCCGCTCGCAAAGCGACTGAACTTATTATGAGTACCCAGAGGCCACCCACCAACTCATTGCCACCCCCCAGGCTTTCAACCATCAGGTAAATCACACCCCAAGCTTCAAAGGCCTTATCCGGACTGAGCTCCATCAATCCAATGGCATAGGCAAGCCCAATATTGGCAATCATACCGCTAGCAATCACCAATCCCACCCAGATTGCCCCAAACAGCGACGCCAAAATGGTGGGTCCAGCATTTTTATTTTTTAACTCTTCATATAAACCTACTACCAAACACCCCAACAAAACAGCAAAGACTAAATACATCAATGTGTATACAATATTAAAAAGTAATTGGCTTTCCTGCAAAAACCTCATCTTTTCAGCAGGGCTTCCGGCGGACGGGAAAGCCCAAAATAAACCAAAAAATATAAAAGCAGCGATATAGATTAGCCCCATACCTATGGCCGAAACTCCTGCAATTCTATTCATGCCCCCTCCTCTAACTAAAAACTGATTTAAGGAATTACTTTACCAATTTATGATGCCTAACGGACCAAGAATATCTTCAATTATGCAGCCTTCAATAACCACTACCACAATCCCCAACGCACTAGAAGTTCAAGTAATCGCAGAATCTAGCCTTTTAGCCAAAGGTAGAAGGTGTCCCTTATCACTAGGCTGACATTAATGTCAGAATTCTTGGAGAACCACAAAGGGGCTTTTATTGATAGCCGTAATATCACTCGGATACAGCAACCAGCTACTAGCAAAAAAATAGCCAACCGAGAGAGTAAATGGGATATTGGAAATTTAAAAATAAGAGAGGGATTCTATAGCAAAACAAGCAACCTTGAAGCAATATAATTTGATTGCAAATTATCACACGCAACATAAGAAATTATTTCATAGCAAGCCAGCAAAAAGTGGCTTGCTATGAAGGGTACCTCTCAATTTTTACTGAGCGAGCCTGTACTTTCTAGCAATAGCCCTGAACTGCTGCATATAAATGGTTCGAGCGGGCTGATAAGGAGGTAACCACTCATCAGGCCCTCGGCCATTCCGGATCAGGCCATGCCCTTTGCCAACCAACCAGGTGATGGCCGGGTCTTCAGCAAAGACCCTACGTTGATTACTACTCCAGCCCCTACCGCCATGACGAAGAGCCCACGACTCAGGAACAACTGGCTCAACATCCAGATCGGAAGCCTGTTGGATAAACTTGCCGCTATAGGGATCCATCCACAAACCAGAGACCACCTTGCAGCCATCTCCTCCGCCCAGCCTGACTGGAGCCAGGGAAAGGCGGACTAACAACTTATGCCGATTGCTTTCACAATCCCCTGAGGCCTCCCCTTCTTTAGGCCCCACCAAATCGGATGGCGATTGCAATGTACCCTCATTGCAACCAACAATTACAAATATCAATACCATGCATATAAGACGTAAAAACATCAAAAAAAACCCGAAAAAGCAACAACGCTTCTAAACGTTTATTCTAATATGTATACAAGTTTCTGATAAGCCAACCCTCCAACAAAGCCTAAAGTTGCAGTTAAAATATTCCACCACCCTCCATTACCCCACCCAAAACACCCTTGATGTAGTTAATCCTTCCACCAAACTTAATTACCTCAACTTCCCTCTCAGATAAGTCATTCCTTAACCATATCGTTTTATTCCGGCTAAGGTTCTTAAGCTCCAAATACGTATTGTCACCAGTGAGACTCGCAAGATCAAAAAACTGAAGCCTATCCCCCTCACCAAAAAACTGATAGTCACTCTCATTCCCCATGGTCAATATCAATACTCCGTGATCAATAAGGTTTTTCCTATAGGGCAAAGTAACACTTTTAGCGATAACGCAACGAACACCTAAATAGCGCAAAGTAATTGCCGCATGTTCTCGTCCAGACCCATACCCCAAATTGTGCCCCGCTACAAGAAATAGATCCTCTTCAATTTCTCTCGCTCGCTCATAAAAGGAATTATCAATTCTGGAAAAGGTGTGGCGACTCAATTCTGGGATATTTGACCACATTGGCAATACCTCAGCACCAGCGGGAATAATGTCATCCGTAGTGACATTATCCTCTACTTTCAAAATAACCGGCCCATCAATCACGCTAAGCATCTTCTCCATAACTGGCAGCTTTTTAATGTTGGGCCCTTTTTTTAACTCCACTTTTACAGGAATTTCTTGCGGGGCCCCCATCAGCGGTCGCATATCCAATAATATTTCCGGCTCTTCATAAACGGGATATTCCATATCCATTTCTCTTGGGTCTGTAATTTTCCCAGTGAGCGCACTTACAGTAGCGGTTTCTGGGCTGCACAAATAAACCTGGTCCTCTTTGGTTCCTGAGCGGCCAGGGAAGTTGCGCGGTACCGTTCTGAGGCTATTATGACCACTCGCTGGGGCCTGCCCCATCCCAATACAACCGCCACAACCGGTATCATGTAAGCTAGCACCCGCCCCTATTAACCTCTCGAGATCACCGCTCTGGATCAGGCCATGTAACACTTGGCGCGAGGAGGGGTTTATATCGAAAGACATATTATCTGGCACATGACGACCACTCACTATTAATGCCGGTATAGAGAAGTCACGTAATCCGGGGTTTGCAGAAGACCCAATATAGCTCTGGGAGACTGGTCTGCCGCTAACTTCTTTAACTTTCACCACCTTATCTGGTCGCGAAGGGCAAGCAATCATTGGCTCGAGCTCGGACAGATCAATAAAGGCCTCTTCATCATAAGTAGCACCTTCATCAGCGCTCAGCTCCGTAAAATCTTCCTCTCTAGACTGCTGGCGAAGAAAAAACCTAACCTGATCATCAGCCGGGAAAACACTGGTTATAGCCCCCATCTCATGCCCCATATTGGCAATAACATGCCGATCCATAGCAGTTAGGTTTTTTAATCCGGGTCCGTGATATTCAACAATCTTATTCCAACAGCCACTAGCGGTGTATCTACGTAAAAGCTCCAAAATAATATCTTTTGCACTTACCCATGACTGCAGATTACCCTCCAAATACACCCCTAAAACTTTCGGCATGACCAAGGTGAGTGGACACCCTATCATCGCCAAAGCAATCTCAATTCCCCCTGCGCCCATTGCCAGCATGGAAAGTGAACCTGCAGCACAGGTATGACTATCAGCTCCAAGCATTGTTTTGCCAGGAATTCCAAAACAAGACATATGTACAGGGTGACTAATTCCGTTTCCGGGGCGCGAATACCAAAGTCCAAATTTTCGACAGGCGCTCTCCAGGAAAACATGATCATCCCCATTTCTGTGGTCTGCCTTTAGAAGGTTATGATCTACATACTGCGCACAAAGCTCAGCTTTTACAGATCTAGCCCCCAGAGCCTCAAGCTCTAGCATGACCAATGTACCCGTGGCATCCTCACTGAGGACCTGATCAATTTTGAGCTGCAAAACCTCCCCTGGAACCATTTTTCCACTAATCAAATGACTCTCAATCAACTTTTCAGCAAGATTTAACCTGCTCAAATCACTACCCGCTTCCGAGAAGACTAATTGGAAATAACAAAAGTACTCTAATTAGATATTAATCTGCTTGAATAGAAATTAGCAGTTCTGGATAAAATTAAGTAAAAGGCGAGCCTCTAATGATATTTAAAAGATAAGTCATATGAAATTTTTTAAATTCAAATTACAAATATAACAACCCATTCAGCGGCTATTATCTAGAACCAGAATCCAATAAACGGGCATTACAAGCACAAAATAATTTACAGATTCACCCAATCAAAACAATCAGTATTCATCAACGAAATCAGAAATAGAAAACCATTGCAATACCGTACTTAAATATTTAAAACCATAAACTTATAAAAAAAATCTCAACAAACCTCCACTTCCTAACTTAAGAAAAAGATCATTATTCTATTTAACCTTAAGAAGAAGGCTTATAAAGAACCAAACCCCAAGAAGAACAAGCGTTCAACTACTGGCCAACAATCAGTTTGAAAGAGCCTGAAAATCAATGTCATAAAAAAACTTTATATAGGCTTACCAGCCGGCCAGTAAAGGGCAAAAAGAAAGTATCCAACACAATCTCGGCATCCAAATCAAGAGCCAAGTGCAACCCCTACATCCTCATCGAACATACAACCACTATTGCATACTTAGTCATACACAAGACATTCCTCTAACAGAAGTAGATTGCCGTTTATCCAGCCACGTAATGGTATCTGGATACACTTCTGCTACTATTGGCTGGAATAGTACAAAACTATCATTTGATGATCATAAGAAACTTCTTTACCCTAGATTTCCACACACATTTAACCAGTGTCTCAATTTTTAACTTAACGAGGATTTTTATATTGAAATATTTGCAGCTTACTAGCTTTACTCTGATGCTACTTTTAATGGGATGTTCATCAGAAAATTCTGGAGATCCTAGCCCTGGTGTAGGCTCAGATAAGGATAAGCATGGATGTATAGCTTCAGCTGGCTACCTTTGGTGCGCAAAAACAAACGCGTGTGAACGCCCATGGGAGCTGGCAGAAAAAGCTGGTTTTCCAAACACCTCAGATGATTTTGAAGAGTATTGTGGTAAGTAAGAGTGACCGTAAAATATGCGCTGACCCTCAATGCCACGCCAAGACTTATTTCTTTAATCCCTCAAGCTACCAACCAAGACAAATACCTCTACTGAGGTAAGCAGGTGAGGTAACAAACCTGCTGTAGCCTCTACATCTATTGGGAGTTTCACACTCACAGGAATCGGCTTGTACTATTTGCCAGCCTGCCCATTCTGGAACTGAGCCACCCAATGAATGATTGTGAGGCCAGACTAAACAAGCTGTAGCGTCTGGAGGGTAGCACTCTGTATATTCCTGAATGATAGAATTGCCGTTGTACTGCATGTTCTTTACGGTCTCATAGCTATAGTTCGAAAGAGGCTCTCCGCTAAGTTGGCATCAGCTAAATTCTTACCCTTTTTTTGACTCAAAAAGTTCGGGATGCTTATTCTTCCAATTGTTGATTGTTTGCTGTGTTGCCTCAAAGAATTCGCCTAGCTCTTTGTCAGCCAAAACCAACTCACTGAGCTTTGTGGCCTGCTCAATCAACCGCTCCAGCTTGCTATCAATGCGCTGGAGCCTGGTTTGAATGTCGCCCTTAAACTCGACTATGTGTTTTTGCCCCAGAACGTGCATAGCTGATTCATGCTGAATTGCCTGGGTGTTGGCGGTTATCCCTTTCTCAACATCAGAACCCTATATGAAAAAACCAGCCACCAATAAGATAATGCTGGCAATTTGGGTAATAGATATGCTTTTGCTAAGATGCCAACATTCTGCTGCTTGGGTCATAGGCTTTATCAAGCAGAATTAATTTTCTACGAAATTTGATTGATAGAAGGTATGCTTTGAGAGCAAAAGAGGCTTCGATTACAGGTCTTTGGTACCCATATTTCGACAGCCCTCGCTTTAAAAAAAGTCCAAAATCTAAAAATTCATGTCCAAAACTTAAAACCAGCCAAGCGATATCCAAGTAGATTGTTCATGTTAGAGCAAGGTTATTTAGTTAGTATAAAAGTCTACTCATGCCACCTAGTGGTGCTTTTACAAGGAGAGTCACTATGCCATTCGCTGAACCATGGAGAAGATACTGTTCTGGAGACTTTTTTTATGGGTTTTCGGGAAGTAGAGCGAGGCTAATTCAACAGCTAACGCAAAGAACCATGCAGGATTTTGCCAGCAAAAACACGGTCGCATGGCTTGATCAATTACTAACCGGCACTGCTGTACACGATTGTAATTACTTAAATGAAGACTTTAATAATTTCTGTCGTAGTAAAGAGAAATATAAATGTGTTGTATCAGATGATTCCAGTACAGAGCCACCCCAAACAGGGGAGGAATCTGAAGACAACAAAAGGTTCAGAAGAAAGAGTAAAGCTGGAATCGAGTTCTTAGTAAAACACCATCACTTCATACATTTTGCAATAGACTATGATATGGATTGGAATGCCGTAATTACCAAACCAGGACAAGGTGAAGGTTTAGTAGAAGCAAAATTTCCATTTGAAAGAAAAACAATGTATCAGTATGACTTCGGTAATGGTTTAAAAAACCGTGTAATTACATATGCAGAAATTAGATTTATCTATAGAAACAGGAATGACACAGATTTCATGAAACGAATACAGTTTTGGTATCAAGATGCCGCTAACTCCGATAGCGCGTTCAGTCCTGAAGCCCCTCCTTGGGAAAGATACCCTGAAATCTGGGAAAACTATAAACCAAAAAGTGAAGCTTGATTAACTGACAACCCTTAAAAATTACTATCTATAGTTTGTCCGTCTGAACACCATGCGTTTTATCATATGAACGCATGGCACCCATTCCGAGCATGGCCGCTATCATCGAGAACGGCGCACCAGTTTCTAGCACTAGCGGTGGAGTCACCCCTGTAAGTATTGAACCCTTAGCACTGTAGTGGGCCCAGACCCAACACAGCAATGGATATAAAACAAACTGATAAGCGAAAGCCAAACCCCAACCCATCCAATCCAGAGACGCCAGCCAGCGACAAATATGCTTTTATGCTGAGCTTCGGCTTTGTTGACCTCCAGCTGTCCGAGAAACAATTGAATTTGAGTATTTAGCTCTACCAAGCTGCCCCTTTGCTTGAGTTCCTCCAGCTTCTGTACTTCCCCAGCACATTTAACCGGGTCAGGCCAACTGCGCTCAATAGCCATTGTGCCTGCATCAAAAATTGCTGTTAGTGGATCGTAACTCCACTCTGTAAGGCTGGTGCGCTCGCCTGGCATAGATTCAAGGTCATCCAGGTGAAGGAATCGCCCTTTGAATACCCCCTTCTACTTTAACCCTATACCTGTGAAGTCTTCCTGTTGGGCTATTTGGATTAACCAGCAGGCTCTTCCTAAAGCCACCTGCACATCGACAGCCTGCCCGGCAGCATGAGTCATGGTGGCATTAACACGGGCGTTGTGTGCGGGGCAGCAGCAACCGGAATTAATGACTATTGGCTTGCCATGGCACTCCCTGACTTTAATCAGGCGATTGAGCGTTTCATCTTGAAATGGTTTTGCCACAACAACAACAGGCGAACTCCGGCTCTGTGAAGTAGTTTTTTGGGGACATTGGCAGCCTCAAATTTTAGGCATAAAAAAACCGGCTGGGGGGCCGGCTTAAGAAAGGATGAACGGTCGCTGCATGAAAACCAGAGCAGCTATGGGTATAGTAACCCCCGCCAACATACACTGTCAATATATACAGCTGTATATATACACAGCCATATGCACTGACTTAATTTTCAACTCGCCAAACTGGAACAAAAAACCCCGCATTCAGGGAATTTCTGGACATTTAGCTAAGGAATTTCGTACTTATCCCAGTATGGGGCTTCTATATAGTTCTGACAAAGGGAGTGAGCGGTAAAAGCCAGTACCCCACCCTCTAAAAACGCCTCCAGCTGGAAACTAAAAGAGTGATTACCAATATCTGAAACAGAAACCTGGATGTCTAGCTCCTGATCCCAGGTCACGGGGGTCAGAAACTCCAGATTGAATGCTCTCACTGGCGTCATAAAACCCAGCTGTTTCATTTTAGAAATAGCTGGCCCTTCAAGGAGTACTGCCATAGCATCATGAGTTGCCTCCAGAGCAAAGTCGGAATATCTTGGGGTATATACAATACCTGCGGGATCGCAATCGCCGAACAACACCTTGCGTTTAACGGTAATCATTTAACCAGTCCTTTAATTCTTATGCAGCGCAACGATTGTATGGCAAGGCATCGACTCTATTCCCGCCAAATAAGATAACTAAATCCATCAGGCTTTAGGCGGTATTTAATCGATATTTAACCACTAGTTATCGACAAAAGAGTCACTTCCGGTGGAACCAGGAATCGCACGGGAAAAATACTCGTCCCTACTCCTGGGCTTACATACAGATTTTTACCATCTTCATCGATGTGACCAATCGCATATCGCTGCCCGTAATGAGAGGGAACTATCGGGCGCCCAATAAATGGCAGGTAAACCTGTCCTCCGTGGGTATGCCCAGCAATAGTCAGTGAGATATGCTTCGGTAATTCGGGAAATATATCGGGATTGTGCGTGAAAGCCAAAATGCTCTCAGAACTATCAATGCCATCCATCGCTTGTGCAATATCATGCGGCCCCTCCCAAAAATCACTGATCCCCACCAGGCGTAATTTACAAGCGCCACTATTCAGCTTTGCTGATCGGTCTTCGAGTACCGTAATCCCTCAATCAGCGAATGCCTTCTCTACCCGCTTGGCATCAAGCCACCAGTCGTGATTTCCCAACACTGCGAAAACGCCCATGGGCGCTTTCAACTCCTCCAGTATCTCGGCAACCTCTTCGGGAGAAACAAAAGAGCCACCTGCAACACCTTGAATAACAAAATCACCTGGTAACAAAATCAAATCAGGCAAACTCGCATTTACTTCATCAACTAACCACCGAAGGCTATCGGTCCCTTTATACGGGGGAAGGTTTCGGGAGCCCACATGTAAATCTGCAAGGATGGCCACCTTCTTGTTATTACAGGCTTCTGGCCAGGAGCCGATCGTTATCGCCTGCTCTCGGATTCTGAAACTATTTGGCTCCGCAAAGAAAGCCCATATAGCGATGATTAGTCCAATAATAAAAAGTATCGCGGAAATGATACGACGTTTTCTCAAGAAATATACTCACTCAATTACCCAAACCTGGAACACTTCAGGCTACAGTACAGTATCAACTATTTAGGGATACTCTGAAAAACCAGCCTTTATGGCTGTAAAACCAGACAATACACTCTCTGAAACGCTATATGGCCCTACTATTTCTCCGTTAACAGATCGTCAATAAAATCATTCATCCGTTTTAGGGCCCATTCGTTCCTGCCGTAATTGATACGCTCCAGCGCACCGTTATTCATGGAGCATTGAACACCCTCTCCTAGCTCAAAGTCCTCATTCAACACCGCTACAGTAATATCATGGTTACGCTGCCAATGATCCCGCATGGTATCCCGCAACTCAGTCGGAACCAGTGTGGTAATAGCGATGGCCGTTTTATCAACGGCCAGGGGCCTGAACTGCACCCAGTCAATATGCTGATGCTGAATCAGCAAGGCCGAGGTAGGAAACAATGAATACAGAGTATGACTGCATTCTCGCAGGGATTGTTGTTCGACAGGTTTCTCCACCACCGTAGCTAAAGCCTTGGTCGGCATTACCACCCGTAGATGAGGCCCCAGGACATCGATGACCGCAGTGTTGTTATAAAAATAAGGGCCAATACTCTCGCGGTGGGCATAGGAAAAATGGTAGGTTTCAATACCGCCTTCTGCCACTATTTTCCAGTTCGTGTTCCAAACCTTGCGATGTTGCGCAAACACAGAGAGCTGATCTAGCTGCAAGGCCGCTAGCGGCTGCGACACACCCTCCAGAGCTTCATCCAAGTCTGGAGCCGAAGCCCCATCAGGGCAAAGCCAAATGAACCCATGCTTTTCTTTAACAGGCAGTTCAAGCAGGCCATTGTCTGACTTATCAAGATCAGGAAAGCACTGCTGCTTACCAGGAACCGAGGCCAACCCGCCATCTGTAGTATATGACCAGGCATGATAGGGACAATTAATGCGTTTTGCCTGCCGGCTTTCTCCCTCCGCTAGTAGTGTGGCACCGCGATGACGACAGCTGTTGTGGAAGGCATGCCATTGGCCTGAAGCATCGCGACTGACAATCAAAGAGCCGAGTGGCGTCTCGACCGCTTTGAGGCTATTCGCTTCAATCAGTTCAGAAGTATGCACCAGAGGCCATGGCCAACGACGGTGAATCTGCGCCATCTCAAGTTCGAACACCTCTTTACTGCGGTATCGCCGTGTATCAGCGCTGGCCGTCTCATCCGCCAGGGTTGTCGTTTTATCTTGTATCAGTCCCCAGCATTGCTGGATAAGATCGAGCTCTGTTTGTCTGTCCATAATCTCCATCCCTTGCGTTATGGCAATCAAAACCTACCAACCGGTAAGTTTATTGACAGGCTACCTACCAATCGGTAAGGTGTCAAGCTGTCAACCCAGCCCATATTGAAGCTCAATGAAGACACGAGAAAAGTTACTGCTCAAGGCCGAAATTCTCTTTTCTGAGAGAGGTTTTTACGGAACCAGCATCAATGATGTCGCCGCAGAACTGACTATGAGCAAACAAGGGCTGCTGCACCACTTCCCCAGCAAAGAAAAACTCTATGCTGCGGTACTTGAATCCGCTGCTACCTATCTGGTTGAGAACCTGGACCCCAATATTGAGCATGAGCTAGCTCCCAGAGAACAGCTGTTGAAATTATTAAACGTACTGGCAGCACCCGACAAAAGAACCCACCGCGTTATTCTTCTTCTGATGCGAGAGCTGTTAGATAATAAAGAGCGCTCTGAACACGCCCATCAGTGGTTTCTAAAACCAGTTCTCGATCATCTAGAAGGACTGGTGAAAGCGGACCAGAAACTGGGACACTTTCAAGATATAAAGCCGCTTGCCTTTATCTACCAATTACTAGGGGCCGTTCAATATTTTTTGATATCTGAACCCACTTTGAAAAAGCTCTACCCTGCAAAAACCTTCAAGATGCTGAAAAAGCAGCACTTGATCGAACTGGAAAGATTGATCACGAGCGCTTACTAATGACGACAAAAGGCTATACGGCCTCTATGTAGGGTAAGGGCAAGAGAAGCAGCAGCCTATGCTAGGCGGTAACGCTGAGCTTCCCTCATTGCGATAACATTCTGAAGCGCTATCAGCATCTGATTGATAAGGGCTTATTTCCATCATCTAGACGTATGCAGAACTTTGCACCTTCTAAACCTGTAGAAATCGATATCATCAAAGAAAAGCTCATCTATTCGCTGGGTAAATTTGTGATTAACTGGAAAGGTCTTATTGCCCTTAACTCCACCTCATGACTAGCTTAATATCACCGTCCTCCCTATAAAAAATCAGGAGCATCTTAGGGAATTTTAATATAAGAGATCTTAGTCATGAATCTCAGTAGATTAGCTTGCCGAAAATTTAACCCTTCAAACTTGGGAATCTGTTTTAGCACAGAATTCGAGATCGCTAAGCACACGCATGACTTCACAGTTGCCTGCAGCTTCCAGGTCGATACATTGATTTCGTAATTACTTCAAACTTTATCGAAGTTGTACCTGCAGACCCATTTGATCCTCAATATGGGGGATATGTTCATCAACCAGCTTATTGATTTCCAGGCGGTTCTCAATTGGCTGCACTTTGAGTTCGAACAGATTTCGAGTATCTTCCTATAGTATGCCCAATGAACGGCAGTGGCGAATGCAGTGTAATTACTCTAAATGAGCTCCAGAATAAAGTTGTAAATTATCTCTGGTCCGCACAGGTTCCGACAACGAGTCCACCTGATCGTAGTAACGCACAGTCTCCACTTCGTAAGCGATCTTACCAAGTCGTAGGTGAGAGTTGTATTTAGAGTACTGGGATAGCACCGCTGAATGCCTGGTCATGGAAGGCTTAAAGGGTTGCGCCATCAACAGATAAATATGACTACTCAACAGACGTCCGCCTTCTTGCGGGCAGCATCGCCATATCATGCGGCTGCGGCCATCCCAGCTTTCTCAAGTTGGATATTCCAGGGTAGCAGTGCCTCATAATCCTCAACGGATTGGCAGTGAGGAATCTGCTTAAGCACCTCCACATAATACTTGTATGGGTCAAGGCCGTGGTGTTTAGCAGTGCGAATCAAACTGAAGTGCAGGCACAGTGCTTTTGCGCCATTGACCGAGGATGCAAACAGGAAGTTCTTTCGAGCCATGACAAAGGGTTTGATTTCCTGTTCAGTCAAATTGTTGTCGATTTCTAAGCGACCATCGCTGAGGAATGCACATAGCCCATTCCAATACTTCAGGCAGTAATTCATTGCCTTGCCCAGCGGGGATTTAGGTAGCACCTGCGGATAGTGCTCATCCAGCCAGCACTTAAAGGCAGTCATAATCGGCCTGGACTCCTCTTGTCGCAAATTGTGTCGCTGCTTTATGGTCAGCTGATTCTCTTTGGCTTTCCTCTCAACCCGATAGAGCTTCTTATAAAACTGCATTGCCCGTTTTGCTAGCCCGTCCCCTTGCGCCGCCCTCGCTATGGGTTCAAATTTTCTCCGGGCATGTGCATTGCAGTGATTTGGGTTTACAGCTGTCTGTTCAAATAACAACTCAAAAAATGGATCAGCATCGCAATGTAGCGTGCCTCGAAAGCCGGCAAACCAGTCATTCACAAAATCTTTGTGATCAACGGCATTATATTCATAGAGGATCGCTTCCTTTCCTGGAGGACCACCTCGGAAACAGTAGGCATAAGATTTTCGGCTTGCTGGCCGGCCAGGTTCATTAAGAACCTGCAATGATGTGGCATCCAAAGCTCCAATATCGTA
Organism: Microbulbifer mixtoriginis (SeqCode); assembly: GCF_052467705.1. Classification (NCBI taxonomy): domain Bacteria; kingdom Pseudomonadati; phylum Pseudomonadota; class Gammaproteobacteria; order Cellvibrionales; family Microbulbiferaceae; genus Microbulbifer; species Microbulbifer mixtoriginis (SeqCode). The sequence continues at coordinate 1,899,304 of NZ_CP174322.1, read as the reverse complement.
GCCAATGACGCCGTCTTTTAGCAAATTGATCAGTGGTTGTAGAGGCGTAGCACAATCGATAACAGTACGAGCCATGGTTTGACGTGGAAAGCTAAAGCCGGCACGGGTCTCAAACTGTTTTTCCAGGTGATAGAACGGCTGTCGATCATCAAGCTTGCTGGCTATGAGGTGGGCTAGAACGGATTCGGTAAACTTACCCTTGGGTAGGATATGCTTTGGCTTGGGAGCTATAACTATTTGGTCTGCACAGCCCTTGGGGCAGGCAACCTTCTCCCTCAACTCGACAATCACCTCATATACGGGGGGTATGTAGTTCAAGCGCTCATGGCGCTCGTAATCAACCAGATTCTTTTGGCAGCCACATGCACAGGTTTTATCCTGCTCTGAGACAGGAATTACCACCTCTATTCTTGGTAAGTGTTCGGCAAAGGACTTCTTTGTTTTTTTATGACGCTTGTGTGCCGCAATACTAACCACATCGTCCAGGTCTTTGTCGCCATCAGCATCATATTCCTCTAAGGAACTTTCATCTCGAGCTTCTGAACTTTCGAATAGCAATCCCTGGGGATCATCAGGGTCTTCGTATCGCTCAGAGCGCCGACCAAAGAGAGAACGTTGCAGTTGTTTGAATTGAAACAATAGCTGATTGTAAGCCTTTTCAAACTGCTCGCACCGTTGGAGTGAGAGTTTGAGTTCACATGTAAGCTGTTCAACCTGGCACTGTAGCGTATCATCGGTAGCCATTGGGTTTTCCGATGTTAATTTATGTGTGGATTATACCATGGGGTACTATTTCCCAGGCTCTATACGTATCAATAAAAGCGGGAAAAATAGAGTTTTTCTGGTTCTTCTTGCTGAGTAAAATCCAACCCGGAAAGCAGCCACTGTAGCTGTGAAATCGATAACTCTATTGCGTCATTTGAAATGCCAGGAAAGATAAACCTCGACTGTTCATTTCGCTTATACAGGAGCCAGAATCCATTATCTTCCCAGTAGAGCATACGAATTTTATCTGCCTTTTTATTGCGAAAGACAAAGAGATGACTGGATGTCGGATCTTTGTGTAACGTATCAGCCACTAGGAGTACGATGCCATCAATCTGCTTGCGAAAATCGATCGGCTGACGGTAAAACCAGACTTTGCTGTTAAACGGTAGCCACATCGTATTTACAGGTCCATAAGGCCAGGAATTTGTGCCAACAATACCGGGCTATTGATCACCAGCTTTATGCCATTTGGGAACTCCAATATACCCAGGTTTCCCGCAGAGGCTACAGAGGGCTTGATATCCACGGGAACAAAGTCTGGGGTATCAGACACCGAAGTTTGTTCGGATAGCTTGCGGTACCAGTAGAGGAACTGGCTGTAGTTTAGGCTGTGCTTACGAGTATAGGCGCGCTTGGATTGAGAGCTTTTCTCGTAGGGCCTGACATGACTTTGCCACTGCTGCTGATTCATGGGGCTTCCCTCCGAAGTTGATGGAGGGGGGATCATGCCAGTCAGTCAAAGCAAGTTAAACAATGTGGTTCATGTACCGCTTACCAAAGAGAAAGTCAAAGGTTTTCTACTTGCCAATATGGCACCACATTAACTTTTATTGCTTATTTAACTGCCAGCATAGGTTTACCGCTTGACATATTAACTTCGCCTCACATTAAATTTTACATCGCCGCCTAATCAAAAAATGGAGAGGACCAATGAGGGTCTACCCGATAATTTTTGCATTAATAGTTAACTTATTTTCTTCAAGTAATACATCCGCCAATAAAAGCATGGATAACGTATTAGAGGATTCGAATTATAATTCGCTTAAATCCGTATCCGAACGTTCAATAGCCAATGAAAATATTTCTCGCTCAGACTTAGTTCAACTCACAAATAGAGCGCAGTTTCAAGTAGAAGAATCTAACGCATCCATACAGGCAGATTTATCTGTTGATAGTCAATCAGTAAGATTTATTACGGAAAAATCTCAGAGTAACCCAGACTTTCTTAACATAACCATCAGGGTTGTTAGCGCGAACTACAGCATAGAGTTAGATCTCGAAAACTCCGAGTATGTAGTGTCTGGTTATGGCTCAAAACTTGGTATTGAAGGAAAACTGCTTATTGCCGCTCTAGCTTGGAAAATGGAAGAGAATAACTGGCATATATCCGAAAACTTATACAAATCCAAATCATACAGGATCGCCAACTGGTTCTCTGAAATGCCAGCAGGAATGATAATGCATACTATTGATTCAAGAACCAAGCCAGAGAAGGGCGAACCAGACTCTAATAATAGACAATCCATTGTACCCCAAATATAAGTTTTAGTCCTTTGACCTTACCTCCCAACTTCAGGGAAAGCAGCTAAATCCCCACAACTGCCATCTTTAAGTCCGACAATACCTCTATACAAACTTGGTGATTCCCCGGCTATTCTTTAATCGCCAGGGTGATAACAAAAAACTGCTGCTTCTGGATTATCACTGCAGTGCGGGTGTAGAGTTTGAACGCTATATCAGTTGCATATCACAGGCCTTCCAGCGTGGAAGTATTCAGGATGGGCACCGACTTCTTGCTCCTGGCCTGCCACTAAGAGAACTAGCTTAAGCTCTTAGGCGGACTGTATAAGCGGGACCTTTTTTGATTTGTGGATCTCTACCAGATAAACCCTTTCAGCCTCTATATGAACGTTCAGTGCTATCTTCCGGCGTAACTCGTGGAGCGGTTTCTATTACTTTTCCATGTGCTCTACCTTTATTACTTGCCAACCTACATTGCCTAGCATGTCAGCGATTGATATACCACGAGAACAACAATTACCCAAATACTTGGCACCTTCGCTTGCTGCCCCAATGCGCAATATGTAGAGGGAATTACATTTATTTGTGGTGTGATCAATGAAAAATTACTATCGTGAGGGATATGCAATGGCATCAACCTTAATATCTAGAAAATCTCGCAGCATACATCGCAAACATAAAGTCGAAGGACCTACAGGTTATAAGCGCAACAGCATTTACCGAATGATTAAAGAGGGCAGCTATCCTCATCAGCGACAAATAGACCCATGAGCCGTGGGCTGCAAAAGCCAGGAAATCAAGATTTAATAGCAGAACATAATGCTAGGTCGAAGCCGAGCTGCTCTCTATCTACGGCCATCATTGAATAATTGCCTGTTAAAGAGCAAAGCGGAGGCCTGACAGGGAACTGAAGATTCTTGAAACGAAAAAGCCCGGCATCAGCCGGGCTTTAAAATATGGCGGTGAGGGAGGGATTCGAACCCTCGATGCCTTTCGACATACACACTTTCCAGGCGTGCTCCTTCGGCCACTCGGACACCTCACCAAATTGTCACCCTCCGCGAGGGTAATCCTCTTTTCAGAGGAGCTCTCTCTTTAGCAAAATCTTCAAGAAAATCAGGAAGATAGCTGCTGTCTCATCGAGAGAGCGCGCACTTTACCCAAATGTTTCCGGTTGTGCAAGTACTAATTTGCTTTCCACTGTGAAAAAAAATCATCCACTTGTAAATCCGGTGCCTGGCGTGCCGCTTTATCGGGGGTTCCACAGTAGATAAACCCATCAATACGTTCATTTTCAGCCAAACCCAAACCTTGGGCAACCTGGGGATTATTGGCTAATGGTCCGGTGCGCCAGTAAACACCCACCCCCTCGGCATAAGCGGCTGTGAGCATTGCCTGCACCGCCCCTGCTGTAGACATATGTTGCTCCAGATGGGGAACCTTGGGGTGTTCCTGTAACCGTGTAATTGCCACAATAATCAAGGGGGCGCGCAGGGGCATCACCAAGGTGCGTTGACGCTGAGCTTCAGTTAGAGGAACACCTTCAGACTGCTCAGCCGCTTTTAGAAATATTTCCCCAAGGCGCTCGCGCTCTTGGCCCTCTACCATTAGAAACCGCCAGGGGCGTAGGCAGGCGTGATCCGCTGCACGCAGTGCTGCGCGAAAGATATTTTGCCGCTGCTGCTCATTGGGTGCAGGCTCGACCAGCTTGCCCGTTGAAACTCTATTATGCAGGGCGGTCAGGGCATCCATCGTTCTCTCCATTTACTGACTGAGCGCTGAGTGTACCCTAACCCATCTGCGCAGCGCATACGTACGCCCCACATAAAAACCCTGTACAGGCATCGGTTTTTTAGCAATCTGGCTTTTGTAGGAGTACACTTCGCCCAGTAAATCACTGCGCAACCACTCGCTCCCAGAACTTTCCGGGACCAATCTGTGGCCTGCCTGCGGTTTGTTTATTACTGCTTAACGGACAAAAAGATAACCACAAATGCAGGACCAGCTTGAGGGGAACAAAGGGCGAAATATCAGCCCGCATTACTCGACTTATTTTCGCTGCCTAATTCTTTTTGCGGCTGCGGGAACCCTGGTAACTGCAATCGAGTGGTCATCTTCTTGGCAACCGGACAAACTGCTCAATGTTGGTGCAGCGGCTTTTATGCTGGTTTATTGCACTTTTGCTCAATTCATACTCTACAGATCCCGCGATAAGAAGGCTTATAAAACCCGTCGCATCCTGAGATTTTCCGATACCGTATTGGTAGGCATTGCCGTTGCCCTGGCTAATTTCAGCATGCTGCCATCTCTGTTATTCATTACGATGGTTCAACTCAATGCGCTTTCCCTGGGGGGGGGGCGCCAGTGGTTTGAGCACAACACCGGCCTTTTAGTCGGCGTGGTACTGGGTTACCTGATGCACAGGCCGGCATTATTGATTAACGCCGACCTCACCATAAGCACCATGAGCCTGATTGGTATCCTGGTCTACCTCTGTGCCTATGCCTTTTTTACTCACCGCCAGATTGGCAAGCTCAAGGAAGCCAACCACACCCTGGCAACAGAGCAGCGCGTAAGCAAGGTGCGCTCTTACAAACTCTCCAAGTATTTGCCACAACGCCTGTGGCGCTCCGTAACCACCGGCGATGAAGAAGCACTGACTACCCAGCGCAAGCTGCTTACGGTGTTCTTTTCCGATATCAAAGATTTCAGCCAGTTGACCGAAGAGCTCGAAGCGGAAACCTTTACCCTCCTACTCAACAACTACCTCTCGGAGATGGCCCGAATCGCAGGCCAGTATGGGGGCACCATCGACAAATTTATCGGCGATGCGGTGATGGTGGTCTTTGGGGATGATGAAAGTAAGGGCCCCAAATCCGACGCCCTGCGCTGTGTGGCTATGGCTTTGGCGATGCGCAAGCGGGTGCGGGAAATGAAGCAGGAGTGGTACAACAAAGGGATCTCACGCCCTTTGCAGGTGCGCATGGGCATTAACACTGGCTATTGCACTGTGGGTATCTTCGGCACAGCCAACTACCAGTCTTACACAGTAATGGGCACCCACGTGAACCTGGCTTCCCGCCTGGAAGGCGCGGCACAGCCGGGGGAAATCCTGATTAGCCATGAGACCTGGGCAATGATCAAGCACACTGTTATGTGCCGAGACAAAGGGCATATTACGGTGAAGGGCATCAGCACCCCGGTTAAAGTCTACCAAGTCACCGACTTGCGCAAGAATCTCGGCGGACAGCAGAGTTACCTGGAGGAGCACGCCCCAGGCTTTTCTATGCACCTAGACCTGGATAAGATTCGCAACTACGACAAGGTCAAAGTACTGCAATCCCTGGAAAAAGCCACAACCAGCCTTAAAAGCAAAGTGATTATCTGAGCTTAGGGACCCGTCACATTGTGGTATGCATTCTCATTGCCAGGTTCCCCATTATCCAGGCAGTCCCCAAGACAATAATCAGTAAAATCAGCGTTGAAAAAAGGATCAGAGCCAGGTTATCCCGCCCTTCCTTTTGCGTTGTAACATTCAAGAAGCATTTGAGCTGTACCGCCAATTGGGCTACCCCAAGCAAACCTACCAATATAAGTACACTCTTGTATTCCTTACCCAGAGCCAGTACCGCCCAGAATGCAGCCAACGTAAACACAACCGACAGCACATACCCGGTAAGATAGGTGCGCAAATGTGCGGAAAAACCGGATTTTTCAGCCATAGACCCAGCCACCAAAATAAACTACTGAGAAAATCCCAATCCAAATCAAATCCAGGAAATGCCAGAACAGCGCCAACCGTAAAAAGCGCAACTTCACCAAATCAGTCATGCCCACTGTAAGTACCTGTGCGATCATGACCAGCATCCACAGGCAGCCAAAGCTGACATGTAAACCATGTAGGGGCACCAAACCAAAGAAGGCTGATAGATATCCGCTGCGCTGGGGCGTCCCTCCCTTGGCTGCCATTTCAGAGAAATCGAGCAACTCAAGAGTTAAGAAGCCCAGCCCCAACAGTAAAGTCACCACCACCCAAAACAGGAAACTGCCCTGGCTGCGCTGGTGCTTCATGGTGATAGTGGCTATCCCCACAGTGAGACTGCTGGTGAGTAGAAACATGGTCTGCGCAAAAAGACTGCCGAAATCAAATAGCTCTCTGGGACCAGGGCCGCCTGCGGTCGCACCAATCATGGTGATATAGATAGCGAAAACGACCCCGAAAAAAATCAGGTCGCTCATCATAAAAACCCAGAATCCAAAGATCACCATATCCGGGTCTTTATGAATGGCTCCAGGGCTCTCTCTCATCCCCTTATTTAGCGCTGATGAATTCCCGTTCATCGGTAACTAATGCTCCAACTTAGCGTAGCCATGGTTTTGCGGAGTATTTTCCAGATCCCTGCCCACCGGTTCGGTATTTTTCACTAGCGTCAGCCATTTCTCCGTATCCTGCTGTACCTGGCTCGCCGGAATAATTTGCTCACTGTCCCAGCGGAAGGTAGAGGCGATCACCACAATGATAATGGCCAGAACAGAAATCAGGGCCAACCACCACATGTACCAGACCAATGCAAACATCAGGATGCCGCTCAGAGCGCATAGAATAAATCCCAAAGGGTTATTCTTGGGCATCTCTATATCCCGATAGACTTTTGGCGGTAAATAAGCACGCCCCTGCTCCTTAGCCTCATTAAATTCATCCCGGTCCGTTACCCTCGGCAGTTCCGCAAAATTGTAGGAAGGTGCAGGGGCTGGGATCGACCATTCCAGAGAGCGCCCATCCCAAGGGTCCCCCACAGGAACACGATTTTTCTTGCGATCCCGTAAACTGACCAGCAACTGCAATACCAGGCTGATCAATGCGCATAACACCACCATGGCCCCGATAAAAGCCACCACCATGTAGGGCTTGAAAGTCAGATCCATATAGCTGAATGAGCGCCTTGGCATCCCCAGTAATCCTGCACCATAAAGGGGAAAGAAAGTGAGCATAAACCCGGCTACCCAAAGATATGCCGACCACTTACCCAAGCGCTCATCCAGGCGAAAACCAAACGCCTTGGGGAACCAGTAGTTATATCCGGCCAGCAAACCAAATAGCACTCCTGGAATTAGCACATTATGGAAGTGCGCCACCAAAAACAGGGTATTGTGTACTTGGAAATCTACCGTGGGGTTCGCCAGAATCACTCCAGACAATCCACCGATCACGAATAAAATCAAAAATCCGATGGCGTAAATCATTGGAGTGGTAAAACGAATTCGCCCGCGATACATCGTCGCCATCCAATCGTAGACTTTGACCCCGGTTGGCACCGCGATCAGCATGGTGGCGATACCAAATACAATATTGATGGTGGGACTCTGCCCCATGGTAAAGAAGTGATGAAGCCACACGGTAAAGCTCAATACGGCAATAGACATGGTGGCAATTACCAATGACTTGTAGCCATATAGGCGCTTGGCGGAGTAAGTGGAGAACACCTCAGAAAAAATACCGTAGGCCGGCAGTACCAACAAATAGACCTCCGGGTGTCCGAACAGCCAAAATAAATTGGCATAGTTCATCATATTGCCACCGAGATCATTGGTGAAAAAGTGAAAATCCAAATAGCGGTCGAAACCGAGCATTAACGCCGCAACACTGAGTGGCGGCATAGCAAAAATCATCAGGATGGAGGAACACAATACCGTCCAGCAAAACATGGGCATACGGAAAAATTTCATGCCCGCAGCACGGCATTTTAAAATGGTGACGGTAAAGTTAATCCCCGTAAGGGTGGTACCGGCCCCGGAAAATACAATCGCCCACACCCAGTAGTCTGGTCCCACGCCGGGATTAAAGTCCGCCCCCGTATAAGGCGGGTAGGCAGACCAGCCTCCAGTAGAGAATTCTCCCACCACCAATGAGACCATCAACAGAATCCCAGAAGACACGGTGACCGCCAGACTAATCTGGTTAAGTACTGGGAAGGCAACATCGCGGGCACCAATCTGTAATGGCATTACAAAGTTGACCAGACCCACAACAAAAGGCACGGCAACAAAGAAAATCATAATAGTGCCGTGGGTGCTAAATAGCTGAGCGAAGTGATCTGCGTAGAGAAAACCATCTGGGGCAGCAGCCTGCTGTGCCCGCATCACCATGCCTTCCAGCAGTCCTCTGGTCATCATCACCAGCGCAAAGACTATGTACATGATGCCAATTCTTTTATGGTCTGTGCTGGTCAGCCATTCAGACCATAAAGTGCCCCATACGCGAAACCAGGTCAGTAGAGCGAGGATGGCGATGGTGGCAAAAACAACAATGGCACCAGCAGTACTGGCCACCACTTCACTTACCGAAAAATCGGTAAACAGCTTGCTAAAAACGATAGAATCCCAGCCCAGCTTTCCCAGCCAGCCATAGTCGGTAATATTCATGGCTGCGCACCCTCTGTTTTATCCTCACCCTGACCAAACTTCACCGTGCCGGGTTGCTCTTCCATACTAAGGGGCTTGCCCGAGTGATATCGCATAACAATGCTTTGAAACAGCTCGGGATCGGCAATGGTAAAATAGAGGGCATTGCTGGGCATTTGAGGCGTGGCCAACTGCTTTTGCATCTCTTTGCGGGTACTTCTTTCAGCCAGGCGATTATAGGTCTGAGCATCCAGCTCAATCCCCCTAGCCCGGACCTGTGCCACCCAGGCCTGAAAATCCTCTTCACTCTTAATCAATACATCAAATTTCTGCTCAGTAAATCCCTTGCCGGTATATTGGGTGTTTTCACCCTGGGTTTTACCATTCTTAGTCGCAATAAAATTGAGTCGTGTGGTCATGCCCGGCATCACATAGATCTGCCCCGCTAACGCCGCAATCCAAAAAGACTGCATCACGGTATCGCTGGTTAAAATCATGGAGACCGGGGTGTGTACAGGAACAACCAGTTCACCCACTGTGGCAATTTTTAAGTCTGGGTAGATAAACAACCACTTCCAGTCCAGTCCCACCACTTGCACTTGGACAGGAGGAAATACGCCTTCTATTTCCTCATAGGGGTCCAGAGCAATGGTTGCGCGCCAAAGCATAAAAGAGAGAACAAAAATCACCATAAAGGGAACACCCCACATGACGACTTCCAAAGGGCCGTAAGATTCCCACTTGGGCGCATAAATACCTTTTCCCTTCTTACGGCGATATTTAAAGAGAATGACTGGCACCAGAATAAACACGGGCAGCACCGCTACCATGGTAAGTGCTGTCGCCCAGAAAAAATGGGTTTTCTGTTCATGGGCAACGGGCCCCAAAGGCATCAGAAAACTTTCAGTGGCAGAGCTTGAAGAGGGAATCAAAAAAAGAAAAAGAAATGCGAAAAGAAGGAATACTAACCAGAAGGATCGGTGCTCAATACATCCCCAGTAGCGAACCCAGTATTGCACAAACCTGACAGGGGCCACGGTATTCCAATCCATTGCAATGCCTACCGACCTTAGGATTCAGCAGGCATTCCTATCAGATTACCCGCCACAAAAAATTCACCGTACACATAAACCACATCAGGTGCTCAGCACACTCTTCCGTACGGCTCTTCTCACCAGAATAGCTGAACAAATTATGTTTTAACTTCACCTACCCCGCAGTAGGAAATGGTTTGTGGTGACCAACTCCATGAAACGATGGCATCAGCGCCTAGAAAACACCATCCTTCATCATTTGTTGAATAACTGTTTCCACATATTCCAGGGCATCTCCCTCCCTAGGACGGCGAATTTCCCCCATCATATAGTTCGCCAGGAAACTTTCAGATTCCAGGGACCAATACACCTCTTCCGATGGCGCAAAATATAAACGGGTTTCGACAATGGCCACTTGAGAGTTGGAAACATTCCTGTTCAGTTGTTTAAAGCTGATCAACTGTGTCACCAATAGCGTGTCAAATTGATATTCGGCCAGGACATCAGCCAGCTCCCCCATCGTGGGAACCTTGCCATCGGCCGCAACATCACTCCATGAGAGGGCATTCACGCCGTAGCGGCCCAACTGCTCCACCCAAATACTCTCCACATAGATGCCAACTATTGGGCGAGGAACCAAGGTAAAGGCCAGGACCAAAGTTTTTCCCAGCGAGCGCTCTGCAACCAGCGGCGAATGCCAAGTGTCAGTCACCACTGTTCTCGGTGAATTACAGGAGGTTAAAAAACCGCATAGCAAAATAAAGCGCAACATTATTGATATCGCACATTTGAAACCACTAGAACGAGATGCGGCTGGTGAACTGGGTCCGCCAGACTGAACCATAGGCTCCATCTTTGTCCTCCCTGGTTCCATAAAGGGCCTCAACGCCAAACAGCCAATGCGGCGTCGGGGTCCAGGTCAGATTAATACTGCTGTATTGGGTTTGATAAAATGAGGAGCCCGGCTGGAAGTCCAGATTGTCCTGATGCACCAGCCCATAGGTTGCCACGGTATAGAGGCACGGACTCCACCAGTGTTGATAAGCCAGATACCAACCCAGAGTTGGAATTGCCTCCAACCGATTATTGACGAAGTCATAGCTCGCGTCGGGGGGCTCATCATCCAGAAGGCTTCCATAGCCATAGCCATAGCTAAAGGAGTAGGAGGCAAAATCCGGCGCAAGCCTACCGGGCATATCAATCACGCCACTTAAATTGATACCCCATCCGGTATCCGAAACGGCAGACTGTGGCTCCCCACTGCCACGCAGGTCCCGCAGGATAAAACTGCCCTGAAAGTTAATGCGGTCTGTTTGGGAAATAACCGCTACCACAAAGTCCGGCCAGCGAGACACTTCCAGTGCATTCTGAAAAACCCGATCAGTTGGCGCATCCAGGGAGACTTGCAGGGTGAGAGTTGGATCATATTTACGGCTCCAACGTGCAACTGGGCGCATGAGCGCTAACAGTGAGTTGGGGCCTTCGTAATCCAGGGTGTTTGGTGAGGCGGTTAAATTACTGAACGTGGACCAGTCGAGGCCCAGCCGTAAATCTCCGCCCAGCAAAATATCGCTGACCTGGCCGTATGCTTTGCGCAGACGCAGCAGAGGCTCACTGACTGTCGGATCCCGCAGGAAATCCATAGAAAATTCATTTTCGATTAAACGGCCGCCCCAGGGCGTTCTTGACTTGAGCACCAATCTCGATACCTGAACGGAAACATTGGTCTGACCATCCTCACCCTCCGCTGCAGTTCTATTGCTGGTGACAATAGCACTGGTCGTGAACTCAGCCGGGCTGACAATGGCGCCGGTGTCATAGTTAGCATCCAGTTCGGCGAAGCCATTAATTTTTATTCGAGTGCGACTGCCGAGCACAGGGATAGACCCCGGCCAGTCGGTCGGTACACTGGAAATGATTTCTTCGATATCCGTCTGTTCCGGATGCTTTGGGTCTCCCCTGGCCCGAGGGGGCGGTAGGGAGCCAGGCGGGATATCTTTGCGTATGAGCTCTAATTGATCGCGCAAATCATCGAGCGCAACGCCATCCACAGGCTCACTGTATTCTCTCGATGGAGGAACTGACGGCATTGGTACTGCCGGAACTGGCGCAGCCGGGGAATTTTCTGGGGGCCTCGCCCTGCGCAGCTCCTCCACCTGTTGCCGCAAAGCCTCTAGATCAGCCTTTTGCTGTCGGATTTGCGCTTCCTGTGCCTCGAGTTGGCGCTGCTGCGCTTCGATCACCTTCATCAATTGATCGGCTTCAACATAAACCTGGGCATTGGCGGGAGTGGAGGAAATAATTTGGATGAAAACCACAAGCACAGCGGGTAGCGCTGGAGACTGTGTTTGGATTTCCATATCTAGGGGGCCTATGGATCTGTGTAAATCATTGGCGATACACCAATTGCAGCTTATTTACTTTTTATCGAGCCAAGAAAAGTGAATAGCCACTAATGTAACTGTACAGGCCCATCGATAGGCTACATCCAATACACCTGCACCCAAAAAGCTATCCAGGAAAGCTTAGCCCAAGAGGGAACAGCGCCACTTGTGACACAAGATTTAAGGCAGGAGTGTTTTAATGCTGTGGGATTTGACGATATTGGCCACAGAAATACCTGAGACCAATATCACCTGTATTAGCAATAATTTACTGACGGGCGAAGCGCGGCGGTAGAGGCTTCTCAATACGGGTGGAGCGCAGCGGGTTGATATCCAGCCCTCCCCTGCGGGTATAGCGGGCACAAACTGTTAACTCGGAAAAGTCCGCAAGGTTTTGCAGATCGCAAAAAATCCGCTCCACGCAGTGTTCATGAAAATCCTGATGCTCACGGAAGGAAATAATATAGGCCAATAGCGCTTCGCGCTGCAGCATCGGCCCCTTGTATTCCACCATTACCGTCGCCCAATCCGGCTGGCCGGTAACCGGGCAATTACTGCGCAGCAAGTGGCTGTAGAGAGTTTCAGTAACCTCCACACCAATCTCTTCCAGCGCCAGCAGTGTCGAGTCCGGCTGGTATTGCTCTACGGCAATATCCAGCTGGTCGAGACAGAACCCTTGCGGCCTCTGCACATCCAGGGAGATATCTTCCACCTCCAGCAGGGTCACTTCCACAGCCATACCCACCGCAGCGCTTAGATCCCGCACCAGGGTATCCTGAACCAGCTGCCAGGAATCAAAGCGGCTTTGGTTAAAGGAGTTTAAGTACAATTTGAAGGACTTGGACTCCACCATACAGGGGCTTTCCGCGGGAAAGCTGAAGCGCGCCACCGCCACTTGGGGTTTGCCTCTGGTATTGAGCCAGGAGAGCTCAAACCCCCACCACTCATCTTCCCCAAAAAATGGCAGGGCGCCAACGGACAGCCCCAGTTGGGCTCGGGAAATGGATCGCTGAATCGGGTGCAGTAGCTCTGGGTTATAGCTGGATTCGTAAACGGTTTCCCGACCCAGCGGGAGGTTCTGCCAATCTTCTCTGCTCATACTCAACCTCAGTGCCTCAATCGCTTGCCGTGACTCATCAGGTAAAGTCCCCAGCTGGCGAGAAGCGCAATAAAAACCAAGACCCCAACAAATGCCCAGGCCACATTAATGTCGGAAACACCCAGGATTCCATAGCGAAAGGAGTTCACCATATAGAGAATCGGGTTCAATTTCGACAATCCTTGCCAAAAGGGCGACAACAGATCGATGGAGTAGAAAACACCACCCAGATAGGTAAGCGGGGTCAAAACAAAAGTGGGAATAATCGATATGGCGTCAAAGCTGTTGGCATAAATCGCATTGATAAAACCCGCCAGAGAGAATAGCGCCGATGTGAGAAACACAATAGCGATGGTGACTCCCAGGTGTTCGACTCTGAGAGAAGTAAAAAACATCGCTACTAGAGTGACAATCAGGCCTACAACTAAGCCACGCGCAACACCGCCCAGTACATAGCCAGCCATCACCGCCCAATTTGGCGTAGGCGAGACCAACAGCTCCTCAACGCTACGCTGAAACTTAGCACTGTAAAAAGAGGACACGACATTGCCATAGGAGTTGGTGATCACTGACATCATAATCAGCCCAGGCACCACAAACTCCATATAAGGGTATCCGCCCATTTCCCCGATACGGCTGCCAATAAGAGAGCCAAAAATCACAAAGTACAACGTCATGGTGATCACCGGCGGCACCAGGGTCTGTGGCCAGATACGCATAAAGCGGCGCACCTCCCGGCGGAAAATGGTGCTGAAGGATATCCAGGTCAACTTACCGCTCACGAATCCAACCCCTCTTCTTTTTCCTCGGACAACATGGAAATAAACAATTCTTCCAGGCGGTTGGCACGATTGCGCATACTGGTCACGGTAACGCCCTGGGCCTTGAGCTCGACAAAGACCTCTGTCAGTGACTGCCCTTTTTCTACAGTGATTTCCAGGGAATGATTATCCAACAGGCAACATTTAAACCCGGTAAGCTCCGGTGCCTTACTTAGGTATTCGCTGCAGTCGAGAATAAATGTCTCGCGGTTGAGAGTCTTCAGCAGGGACTTGATAGAGGTATTCTCAACGATAACGCCCTTATCGATAATGGCGATATTGCGGCACAGGCTCTCCGCCTCCTCCAGGTAATGGGTAGTGAGAATAATGGTGGTACCCCGAGCGTTAATGTCCTCCAGGAAGCTCCACATGGAGCGACGCAGCTCGATATCCACCCCAGCAGTAGGCTCATCCAGAATCAGTAGTTTTGGCTCGTGAATCAGCGCCCGTGCAATCATCAGGCGGCGCTTCATCCCCCCAGACAGCATACGCGCCTGAGTGTGTCGCTTATCCCAAAGTCCCAACTGCTTCAGATATTGCTCTGTGCGCTCCTCTGCCAACTTGCGCGGCATTCCATAGAATCCCCCCTGAGTAGCCACAATATCGAAGACTTTTTCAAACTGACTGAAATTGAACTCCTGCGGCACCACGCCTAAAAGACGCTTGGCAGCGGCAAAATCACTGTCGATATCGACACCAAAAATCGACACGCTACCGGCAGTCTTGCGCACCAATGAGCAGATAATGCCAATAGTGGTGGACTTACCTGCACCATTGGGGCCCAGCAGAGCAAAGAAGTCCCCCGGCTGCACTTCGAAGCTGATCCCTTTCAGGGCCTGGAAGCCGCCTTCGTAGGTTTTTTGCAGGTTATGGATAGATAGCGCGGCGGTCATTGTGAATTCCTATGCTGAAGGCGCCATTCAACGTGCTTGCCCGAATAATTTCAACCGGCGGAAACACAGGGAAGCCCAAAGCCGCGGAGGCGGAATTCCAGGTGCACAGTCGCACTCCGGCAATACCAGTGCAAGTAATAAACTTAGAAGCAATATATCGGAAAATAAAAAAGCCGCTCGATTGAGCGGCTTTTTTATTTTGGAGCGGGAAACCGGGTTCGAACCGGCGACCTCAACCTTGGCAAGGTTGCGCTCTACCAACTGAGCTATTCCCGCGTTTTGTGTTGGCCCGGCAGCATTGCTGCCGGGCCGTATTGGCATCCCCAAGGGGAGTCGAACCCCTGTTACCGCCGTGAAAGGGCGGTGTCCTAGGCCTCTAGACGATGGGGACAGAAACTTTGCACTACAACCTCTTCGGTCCCGTGCTGCCACGCTGTCCATGGCTTTGCCACCTCGCGGTGACTTTACTTTTGAATGGGGCCAAAGATCCATCCAAAAATAAAATTGGAGCGGGAAACCGGGTTCGAACCGGCGACCTCAACCTTGGCAAGGTTGCGCTCTACCAACTGAGCTATTCCCGCAATTTGACCCGGTAGCATTGCTACCGGGTCGTATTGGCATCCCCAAGGGGAGTCGAACCCCTGTTACCGCCGTGAAAGGGCGGTGTCCTAGGCCTCTAGACGATGGGGACAGAAACTTGCACTTCGACCTTATGGTCCGGTGCTGCCATGCTGCCCATGGCAATGCCACTGATTTCTCGGTGGCGTGCTTTGTGAGCTGACTAGAGATCATCTCGCAAAGCGGAAACTTGGAGCGGGAAACCGGGTTCGAACCGGCGACCTCAACCTTGGCAAGGTTGCGCTCTACCAACTGAGCTATTCCCGCGTGGCATCCCCAAGGGGAGTCGAACCCCTGTTACCGCCGTGAAAGGGCGGTGTCCTAGGCCTCTAGACGATGGGGACCCAGAAACCTTCTGTCGTTTCGCTGCGTTTTAAAGTGTAGCTCTGCGTCAGAAGTGGGGCGCATTCTATGTACCGTTCGGGATACTGTCAACACCCGAATTGAATTTTTTTTCTTTTATTGTCAGATACTTACCTAACACTGCCGGTTGCGGGAAGATAATTTAGGCGTCAGAGGGCTCTCCGTACTGCTCGCTGAGTACACGCAGGTGCAGCTCCTCAATAAACTCACGAATACGCTTTGCGTTGGCCCCTAGGTCACTGACTCCCACACGGGAACTGGAACGCACGTCCACCCGCGAGCCACCATCATCTTCCGGCCGTACTCGCACCACTATGTCGTCGGTAAAGCCTAACAGCAGGGTTCGGTCGGTTGCCTCGATATGCCCCTTCTCCGGTTCGTAAGACACAATCTTCCAGCCCAGCTTCTTGGCAACCTCCGCCGCCAGCTCAGTGGTGCGGGCTACAGACATATGGACATGCAGTGGATAGATGTCGGAATAGATATCGGTTTCACGCTGCTGGCTCGCCACAGGCTCGCCGCCGTATGCGGCACTATTGTCCCAAGGCTTACGCAAGTCGAGGACTGCTTGGTATGCCGGGGGGTTGCGGGTATCGGTAGTGATATCGTGGATTTTTGGCGCATTGAAATTATCTTTGCCCACCGTAATGAGGGGCACAGCTACTGGCAGCAGTCCCAGCAACGCAGCCCAGAGGGCATTGCTGCGCGCCTGGGGCCTGTGATTGCGCGACCCCCAGACAAACACCAATAAGCTCACCAGTGCGACAGTCAGTGCCGCCCCACCCGCGTAGGTAAATATCATGAAGACCAATTCGAAGCGCAACAATCCGAACCGCAGTGCCAAGCCTGCGAGCACAATAATCCCGAGTAGCCCCCACTGCACCCTGAGTAGCCAGCGGCTCCAGTGTACTCTCCTCACTTGCCCTCCTCTTCGCCGTCTTCGTTGAACTCCTGGTCCAGCCTCACTGACAAGGAATTAACACAGTATCGAAGGCCGGTTTCAGTAGGCCCATCATCGAACACATGCCCCAGATGACTGTCGCATTGACTGCAGCGAATCTCGATACGTTCCATACCAAAACTATTATCGGCTAGCTCTCGAATAATCCCCACGCTAAATTCCTCATCGAAGCTGGGCCAGCCACAGTAGCTCTGGAATTTTGCTCCCGCATCAAACAAAACCTCGCCACAACAGCGGCAGCGGTAGAGACCTTTGTCAAAAACATCCCAATATTCCCCGCTAAATGGCGCTTCTGTCCCCCCTTTGCGACAGACCTCAAACTCCTCATCTGTCAGCTGATCTCGCCAGTAGTTATCGTCTTTTGCTTTTGCCATACTGTCTCGTTCCGTTTTAATCGTTCTCGCAGGAGCGGTAACCGCCGCCAGTGGACATCCCGCCTATCGCGCAGCTCGCTCGCGACTGAGGCTGCTCCTGCCAAGCTACAGGGCTGCCGCACCAACATGAAGGACATTCATAAATCTGAAAAACTGCACGGCGTCTGCTATGAGATTCGCGGCCCGGTGATGGAGCAAGCCCATCGCATGGAGGAGGAAGGCCACCGTATCCTCAAGCTGAATATCGGCAACCCCGCCCCCTTCGGCTTTAACGCCCCCGATGAAATCATCCAGGACGTCATCCACAATCTCTCCCAGGCCCAGGGCTATGTGGAGTCCAAGGGACTATTCGCTGCGCGCAAAGCTATTATGCAGGAGTGCCAGACCCTGGGTATCCAGGGAGTTGAAATTGATGACATCTATCTGGGCAACGGTGTCTCCGAGTTAATCTCCATGGCCACCCAGGCACTGCTCAACAATGGCGATGAGCTGCTGCTGCCCATGCCCAACTACCCCCTATGGATGGCCGCTACCAATCTCGCTGGTGCCAACCCGGTACTCTACCGCTGTGACGAGGAATCCGGCTGGCTGCCCGATATTGAGGACATAAAAGCAAAAATCACGCCTCGCACCCGCGGCATTGTCGTGATCAACCCCAACAACCCCACCGGGGCTATTTATCCCAAGGCTTTGCTGGAAGAGATTGTAGAGGTGGCGCGCAGCCACAATCTGGTGATTTTTGCCGATGAAATCTATAGCAAGATCCTCTATGACGACGCCGAGTTCACCCCCATGGCCAAACTGGCCCCGGATGTGCTCTGCCTGAGCTTCAATGGCTTGTCCAAATCGTACCGCTTGGCCGGCTTCCGCTCCGGGTGGATGATCATCAGCGGGATCAAGCATCGCGCCAAAGGCTTTATTGAAGGGATGGAGATACTCGCCTCTATGCGCCTGTGCGGCAATGTACCGGCCATGTATGCCGTGCAAACCGCTCTGGGGGGCTATCAGAGCATTAACGACTTGATACTGCCCGGCGGCCGCTTGCGCCAGCAACGCGATCTGGCCTACCGCATGCTCAACGACATTCCCGGTGTCAGCTGTGTCAAACCTAGTGGTGCCATCTACCTGTTCCCCAGGCTGCACCTGGACCACCACAAAATCGATAGTGATGAACAGCTGGTATTGGAATTCCTGCGCCAGGAGAAAATCCTGCTGGTACAGGGCAGCGCTTTCCATTGGGACGCGCCCGATCACCTGCGTATTGTCTTTCTGCCCCGCGCCGACGACCTCTCCCACGCAATTGAACGGCTGGGTTACTTTTTGGAGCGATATACCCGCTGATGTTGGACGATTTACATATCCACGACTTTTATCGCGATGCCGGCAGAATTCTGCTGGCACTGTTTGGCCAGTTCCCCCTGCCCTCCACCATTTACGTAGAGGACATTGCCGGGCCAGACACCCCCGACGAATTCGGCCTGCACTCGCCACGGCACCTGGCGTGCCTGGGTGCCCTCAGCTGGTTAAAACAGAGCGGTTACATTCACTTCTCCCAGCTGGTGCGCCAGGAAGCTGCGGAGGAAGTGGTACTGAGCCACCGGGGATTTCTGCTGTTGATCAACAAGGAAGAACATTCTGGCCAGAGTAACGCACAGCTGCTCAACAGCGCCGTGCGCGATGGTTCCTCTGCAAAGTTACAGGCGCTGGTGGAGCGCCTGATGCGGGAGTTTGCCGCACTGTAAATAGAGTGGTTTGGGCATCACCGCTATTTAGTATCGCTAACTCTGACGACGATATTTAACGTGCAGCATTTTTAGGGCGGCATCCGGGTCCCGATCGGGGAAATCCGGGTTTTGCGCCAGTCGCTCTACCACTTCATAGCCGCTATCGGCACCAAGTATCAACTCGCGAAAGTGCGCTTCGCTGTGGCGCGGGGAGTTGATCACCATCAGCAGGTCTGCCTCATCCGCGAGGCAGGCAGGCAGTTGTTGCAGCAGTTTTTCGTAGTTGTGACTCACATCGAAGCGGCCTTTCTGGCGTGTGGGTGGGTCTACGATAGCAAGATCAAAGGGCCCCCGGCGATCGAAGCGCTTGAACTGGCGCAGCGCATCGAATTGTAAAAATTGAATGCCCCGCAGGGACAGGCCATTCACCTCGTGGTTTTCTCGGCCGCGATTCAAAACGCCCCGATTCACATCCACATTGACGATCTCAATATCCCCAGCGGCTCGAGCCACAGCAGAAAAAGCACAGGTAAACGCGAACAAATTCAGCATCTTCACCGGTGCGCGCTCCGAGCGCTCCCGCACCTGCGCTTCAAGCCAGGCGCGGCCGGGTTCGATATCCAGAAAGAAGCCAACATTCTGACGATCAAAGGTCAGTGGAAACTGCAGACCGTTGCGCTGCGCCACTGGTGCGGCCACCGATTCGCCACACAACCACTCCAATGGTGCACCGGGGAGATAGCGACGCTGCGCGGCCACCCCCTGATAACCGTATGATTCGGCCATCTGCCAGAGCTTCTCGCACAACTCCCCTTCCCCCTCGTACTCCTCAAAAAAAGTAACCAGTAATGCAGGGGAAAAACTATCGACACAAACCTGCTCCAGGCCTGTAAAACAGCGACCACGCCCGTGAAACAAACGCCGGCTGTCACCGCCGCCCTGAACTAACTTGGGCTCTACTTGCTGCAGCAACACTTGCCAATCGGTAGACACTCAGACTTCTCCATTGCTTAGGGGGTAGAGGATCGCATCGCGGTAGCCGGTTACCACACGGATAAAGCCGCTCCACTGCCGATCCAGTTCGGGGTCACCACTATCCACTAACAGGGGGCGCCCGCCGAGTTCGGTTATTTTGGTTTTGGTGGCGACAACCACCAGGTTTTCACGACCCACTTGACTTAGGACTCTGGGGGAGAATTGCTGGTTACCGCGGCCGATCAGATGGCCCTGGCCTCCGATGGCAGTGAGAATAATTTTTACCTGACCATTTTTTTTCACACTCTTGTGTGCGGCAATCGCTGCCTCAATCTGCGGCGCGCTCACATCTTTTTGCAAGAGGGCGCCATCACAGAGCAGATCCACCCCCAGCAGGGTGCCGTCACACCCCAATTCACTCAAGACAGCTAAGGTAGTTGAACCGGGACCGACGATATACAAGGTATCCGGCTCTAGTTCCTCGACAATCTCCGCGGCGATATCCGCCACAGCCAGCTCTTCCACCTCGCGCCCGGCGTTCTTTACTGCCTGCAGGAAGTGGCCCTCCTGGGGCACCAGCAGCTCGCCGTAGTGGCGAGTGCTCACCCGCCCCTGGCGGAAGCTATTTTCATCGATATCACGCACCTCGCGCTCACACAAATCCACCAGCTCACCGGCCAGTAATTTACGCAAAACTTCTCCACCGGCCTTGGGGGAAATCGCGAAACAAGCGGAGTGCATTTTGACACCGGCGGGAATACCCAGTACTGGAAAGTGATCACCCAGGACGTTGGTCATATTGCGCGCAGTGCCGTCACCGCCAATAAAGACGATCAGGTCGGCACCGGCGTCGCGGATCGCCATTGCCGCTCTCTCGGTGTCCTCGGGGGTTGACGGGGTGGACTCGGCTGCACCCACCTCACGCACGGCAAAGCCCAGTGCACTAGCCGTATCCGCCCCCATATCACCGGCAAAACACAAAAACTCCAGCTGCTGCCGAAACGGTAGCAAGGCCTCCAGGGCAATCGCGGCGCGCTTGTGGGATTGTGGCTCAATACCAGCCGCCAGGGCCTGCGCTACTGTCTCGGCTCCATCACTGCCCTTAAGTCCCGCTGGGCCGCCAACACCGGCCCAAGGATTGATAATCAAACCCAGCTTCTTAACTTGTTTTTCTAATCGCACATGAGCCCCAGTACTGCCAACTCTTCTCTCTCTTTTTTACCCAGGGCTTGCGCTGCGGCGCGGTAATGGGAAAACTCCAAACGCTCGGGATATTCACGGCGCAGGCGGTCGAAAGCCTTGGCCATAGGTTCTACCCCTCGAGCCGCGTCGCGCAGGCGCGCATCATCTTCGCGTGGGTCATACATTTGCAATAACAAATTCGCTATTGGCGCCGCCCCACTAATCACCGGCTCAAGTTGCCTTCTAGAGACTTCAGCTTGCGTATCGCAGGTGGCGCCAATGTTTTCTGGTTGAGCCAGATCCAGCGCATTGGAGAGCGCCTCGCGAATTATGCGGGTGCCTGTGAGCTTGCCATCCAGGCTATAGCCGGCAATATGCGGGCTACCCAGGTCCACCAACTCCAACAGCTCAGTGTTGATTCCCGGCTCCCCCTCCCAGACATCCAGCACTGTCTTAAAACGCTTTGCCCGCTGTAACACCTGTAATAACGCGCGATTGTCCACCACCGCACCGCGACCGGCACTAATCAAAACAGCGCCGTCGCGAATCTGTGCCAAATGCTCGGCACCGATCATATGCAAACTGGGGAAGGGCCCATCTTTAACCAGAGGGGCGTGCAAGCACACAATGTCCTGACTCAGTACGTGCTCAAGGGGGGCAAAGTCGGGGTTATCTGGCAGCCAGGGGTCGTAGACAGCACAGCTCGCACCCAGGGCATGCAAGCGCTTCTGCAGCAGCCCTCCCACATTGCCACAACCGACAATGCCAAAGCTGCGCCCGCGCCAGTCCACGTCTAGGGCGGCCAAAGTACAAAATACATATTCAACCACGGAGTTGGCATTGCAGCCCGGCGCGGCGCTCCAGTAAATACCATTGCGCTCCATCCAATCGGTATCCAGATGATCGGTGCCAATGGTACAGCTGCCCACGAAACGTACCGGTGTGCCTTCCAGCAGACTCTGATTCACTCGTGTGACGGAGCGCACCAGTAGGATATCGGCATCAATCAATTGCTCGCGCGTCAGTGTGCGGCCCGGATAGCGTACCAGCGTACCCAGATCGCCAAAATATTGCTCCAGTGCCGGTATATTCTCATCGGCAACAATCTTGAGGCCAACGCCCTGTGCGTGGCTTTCACTCATGTAGATTCTCCTTCAGCGCTCAACAGTGTGCGCTCCATTTTTCCTGCCAGCCCGCCGATCCCGAACTCCTTGGCCAGAGCCGTGGCCAATTCAACATCCACAGGTTGCGGACGCAAATCACTCACCTTAATGCCAAGGGGGATATCCTCCACCAGGCTTGCCAGGCGTTTTGCCAAGCGCAGCTGGTCGGAATATTCCTCCAGCCGCTGGGCGAGCCCTTTCGCACCCCGAATGGGCAGTGTTGTCACTCTCTCTTGCTGTGCCAACAGCGCTTCGACATCATCAAACTCGCCCAGCAATCGCGCCGCAGTCTTGGCCCCAATGCCGGGTACTCCGGGAATATCGTCACTGCTATCACCCACCAGCGCCAGGTAGTCGGCAATCTGCGCGGGTTTTACCCCAAACTTCTGCTCGATGGCCGCGCTGTCCATATGCTGGTTTGCGGCAAAATCCCAAAGACTGGAGGCTCCACGAGCCAGTAACTGCCCCAGATCTTTATCCCGACTCACAATGATTGGGGCATGATTGCGCAGTTTTCGCGTCAAGCTGGCGAGAATATCGTCCGCCTCATAACGCTCACTGGAGAAACTGGCGATACCCAGGGCTTCCGCCATCTCCCGGCAGGCCGCCAACTGAAAGGCCAGGGCTTCATCTGGCAATGCGCGACTGCATTTATAGTCCGGGTAAAGCGTATTGCGGAAGCAACTGCCGAGAGATTCATCGAAAGCGCAGGCGATATGACGTGGATTTCTCGCCAAAAGATCCAGCAGGAAATTGGTGAAGCCGTAGACCGCTTCTGTGTCGTAACCACTGCGACTCTGCCAGTTGGGTGGCAAAGCGAAGTAATAGCGAAAGATATAGACAGAAGAGTCGACGAGAAAACTGCTCACGACAGCTCCCGCAGCTTATAGTCATCGCCGCTCAATGGATCTGGCTGAGTAAACGCCCCTGCGAGCGCAAGAGCGAAAGTACGCGCCCGCTCATTGGGCCCCTCCGCACAATAGCGCTGAACCTGGCGCCAAATAGCCTCTTTGAAACTGGTGCTGGGACCAAGGCCACTCTCCAAGTTGTCCGCACTGACACGGAAACGGAGGCCACAGGCACGGGCGAAAATCCATTCCAGCGCCTGGGGTTTGACCTCCACCAACTCGAATTCTGCTTGTTGCTCGGCACTGCGCCCATCTGGAGCATACCAATAGCCATAGTCGGGCAACTGCCGGCGGGCCTCACCGGCCACACACCAATGGGCCACCTCGTGCAGTGCGCTGGCCGCATAGTCGAGAGTGAACTCGACCTGATGATGGCCCTGCTGGCCCCCGGCGGGCCGATAGTAAGGTTCGGAAAAACCGCCGCAAAGTCGGGTATTTAGCCCTTTTGGACTGGAAAAACAGCGATTGAAGACCGCCACAATACGCTCGGCAGTGGATCTGGCTGCTAGGGGAGTATTAGAAACTGGAGCCATTTCTAAGTGAGTGACGGGCAAGATATTCTCCGGGATACCGCAAAGGCGGGGACTATATCAACGGGAGCGCCTCGATCAAAGCCGCGCCGTTTCTGCAGGCGTTAGCGGGCCGGTTGTATTTCCGGAAATCAACATATACCTTTACTCACAGGGAGGCCGCTGAACACCTGCCTTTTCAGCGTATTCCCCGAGGAGGGGTCTAATGCAGTCAAATACCCTCCTGCCCCGGTCTTCTTTCAGAGATAGGGCCTTGGCAGTCGCACCTTGATCTGATCGGAGACGGTATATAACCGGCCCTGCCAGGAGGTGTTCCATGACAGACCACAGCATCAACAATGTGGTTGACCTCTTCACCGGCGAGCCGATCGAAACTTCTGCGGACAGGCGCTTTATTCGCCTTTCGCCGGAGCTAGACGGCTTGGAAATGCTCTACTCCAACAACTCCAGCGGTACAGACCTATACAGCTTAAAAATACTCTGCTGGGGGCTTAAAGCGAATGGCGAGGTCGTTGGCCTCGTTCCCTGGTTAAACACCATAGTGGCCTGTCCAGATATCAAGGACCCTTTGGACGGACGCTTCGAAGGCTACTACGATCCCGGTATTGAAGACATCTTCCACCATCCCCCAATCCACAAAGTCGTCGAGTTGGAGACTGCGGCGGAATACTTTGAGTTTGAGAGCAGCAAACCCGAGGAAGTTCTGCAGGAGATTCCCGATACCATCGGCACCCATGCGGTGTTTATGGATAAGGACAGGGAGAACCTGACACTGATCGAGGTCATCAGCTGGAGGCTGCACGCCGACGGCGTTATTCACGGTATGCTGATCGATCACGATGTCGTTGAGACCACTCCGGTACTACCGGGAGATCACTGTCTATACCCAGCACAGGAGAGTGAAGGCTTTCGCTACTTCTTCCAACATCATATCGCCAACAAGATCAAATCTGAGGACCCTGAGGCACTAGCCGCGATCGCCGCTCTAGTAACGGCGCCATAAGAGTTAACAGGCCATAGAGTCAGTACAAAACTTATTCGGGAGTGTGCCCCCGGTGCCGTCGAAGCGGGACCGGGGCGCTATCTGACCAACTATTCCGCTTTCTTGATCCAATACACGAACTCGTCGTTCTCCTCTGCGTGCTGCACCAGCTCATAGCCGAGAAACTGGCAGAACTTGGGCACATCCCGCTGCGTCGAGGGATCGGTGGCCATCATTTTCAATACTTCCCCATCGGCAACATTTCTCACCGCTGAGTGCAGCATCATTACGGGTTCCGGGCACAACAGGCCGCGGGCATCGAGGGTGTGATCAAACTTCATAGTATTTATTGTGCGCAATTTAGCGCACTTCGTCATCTAGAAACTGGCTGCCGACTCTTCCGCTGACAGCCGCGCTAAAATCCATTTAGGCCCTATCGCATTGTGGGGAGATGATGATCTATGTATTGATTGAGCGGGAAATTGCCGCCGAGATGCAGAGCAGCTACGAGGAGGCCGCACGAAGAGTCCTTACCTGTGCCTACCGCACCGTCGGTTTTATCGAGGGACAAACCTATATCGAAAAGGGCAATCCATTGCGCCGCTTTACCCTGTCTAAATGGCAGTCAGAACTGCATTGGCAACACTGGTACACCAGCGAGGAGCGACGCGCCCAAATGGCCCAGCTGGCCCCACTGCTAGTGGGGGAAGAACGCGTCACGATCCTGGAAACCGCTGCATAAACCCCGCCACTTTATCCACCGCAATCTGCCAGTGTTGGGCTTGGGTAAATCCACTCGCGCGACGGGGCTTAAAATCGTGGTCACCATCGGCCAGCCACTCAATCTCAATAGCCTCTGCCAATCCATAAGTATTCACCTCTGCAAGGCTGCCAAGTGGATCGCGATCTCCCTGCACAATCAAAGTGGGGCAGGCAAAATCTAGCAGGTGCTCAGTGCGGAGCTTCTCCGGCTTGCCCTGGGGGTGAAATGGATACCCCAGGCAGATAAGTCCGGCAACCACCCCCTGCGCATAGCTGTCATTGGCCAGGAGGCTCGCTACCCGCCCTCCCATCGACTTGCCCCCAATAAACAGGGGTAAATCACCGGCAAACTGCTCAATCTGGGCGTTAAAGTTCTCCTGTAACTGCGACATAGTGTTAGGCGGCCGCTTGCCACCTCCGCTGCGGCGCTGGGCCATATAGGGAAACTCGAAACGCACCACTTCGATACCCTGCTCACACAACCCAGTGGCCAACGTCTGCATAAATTCACTGTCCATGGGCGCACCGGCACCATGGGCAAACAGAAAGCGCGCTTGAGGTGCTTGGGGCACATCAATAAGGTATTCAGACATCGGTAGGCAGATCCTCGGCCAGCACCAGATTGACTGTCTCCTCTCCGGGATCGAACCAAATTACCACGTCACCGGACTGCAACTGACGGCGCAGGCTAGCCACCTTCTCCGGTAGTTCCACCTCGCGCTCACCATACTCGGTGCCCTCACGGGTAGCATACTCTTCCAATAGGTTCTGCAAAGTGTTGGGATCCAACTGCGCAAAGGGAATGATCATACAACTTTCATATCCGGGTGAGATGGGAGCGACGAACGCCGCTCCCGGTGTTTACCTGTATTGGTAAATGGTTGTTAAAACTTAGGATTTTGGCTTGCGGAAACGTAGAGTCATGCGGTCACTCTCGCCGATGGCCAGGTACTTGTCTTTGTCCTCATCGCCCAAGCGGAGAGAGGGTGGCAAAGTCCAGACACCTTTCGGGTGCTTGGCGCTATCTTTCGGGTTGGCGTTGACCTCACTGCTCTCTTCCAACTCAAAACCAGCCTTCTTGGCTGCTTCGATAACATACTCCTGAGTCACATAACCACTCTTGACCATATCCTCTTTACTGGTACCAGGTTTGGCGCGATGTTCAACCACACCAAGAACACCGCCGGGTTTCAGAGCGCTGTAAAAGCTGGCAAAAGCCTTATCTTCATAACCGCGGTACATCCAGTTGTGTACGTTACGGAAAGTCACCACCGCATCGGCACTGCCTGCTGGGGCTATCTCACGGCCGGTTTGCGGTGAAAACTCGGTCACTACGACATTCTTATAGGCCTTCTTGTCAGCAGCTAGCTTGTCTTTAAAGCTTTTCAAAGAACGTTGATAGTAAGAAGACTCACTATCCTCGGGGAAGTGCGCTGCATAGAGCTTGCCTTTATTGCCCAGGTAGGGCCCTAGGATTTCTGTATACCAGCCGCCGCCAGGAGTAACCTCCACTACCGTCATATCTGGCTTAATGCCCAAAAATTCCAGGGTTTCTGCCGGGTTACGGTACTGGTCTCGCGCAACGTACTCTTTGCTGCGGTGATCCCCCTGAATGACAGAATTCAAGTCGGCAGCCTGGGCGCCACCAGCCAGGGCCAGAGCGCCGGCCATAGCGAGCAGAGATTTCTTGATATTGATCGTCATAATCGTTCCTGTGTTGTTATCGTTAATCCAGCTTCGATCGCACACTGTCGATCTTATCCTGTAATGACTGGTCCCGGTCTATACGGGTTCCCAATTTCAGACTGGTAGTGATGCGATCGGCGCCCATCGCGTGTACTCGCTCATGGCAGGTTTTTACCGCAGCCATCACCGTATCCCAGTCCCCTTCTATGTTGGTGCCATAGGCATGTAGATGGTGTGTCAGTCCGACTTCCGCCAGTACTTTTTCACACTCCGCAACATACCTACTGACAGACACCCCCACACCCATGGGTATCACGCACAAATCGGCAATGACCTTCATTGACAGTCCCTCGCTAAGTTACCTGTTACCGGTAAAAGAAAAATGGCTTTGAGATTGGACGATAGAGTTATCCGACGAGATCCTATTACAATGCAAATGATACGTCTCCACTGAAGCAAAGGAACACTATATGCAACAGCATCTCGTTATCTCCATGATCTGCAACGATAAGCCCGGTGTTGTGGAAAAGCTTTCTGCAGTCATTGCGGATAACGGTGGCAACTGGGAAGACAGCCATATGGCCCATTTTGCCGGAAAATTTGCCGGTATATTGCGCGTTGCTGTTCCCGGTGACAAAACCCAAGGCTTAAAGGTCGCCCTCACTAGCCTCGCCCAGGATGGCTATAACCTGATCGTTGAAGACGCGATCGCCGTTTCCACTAAGCCTCAACAGACACTGACATTGAAGCTGGTAGGCAACGACCGCCCCGGTATTGTGCGGGAAATATCCCGCGCACTCAGCGCCCACCATATCAATATGGATCAGCTGGAAACTACTTACAGTAGTACTCCGTGGAGTGGCGAGCCTCTGTTTACTGCCGAGTGCAAGATCAATGTGGATGAAGATATGGATCTCGATGGCCTGCGCGACGAACTCGACCAGATCGCCAATGAGCTGGGGGTGGAGATCGACTGCGAGGAGATCGCCACTCCCCTCTAATTGTGGAATAATCCGCTGCCATGCGGAGCCGGGCCCACCGCCCGGCTCAAATCATTCAAGCTAGATAGTACCGCTCCAGGGCATCCGCCAAGTAATGTTCAAAATTGTTCTATTCCAACCGGAAATTGCCCCGAACACAGGCAATATTATTCGACTTTGCGCCAATACTGGCGCCGAGCTACACCTAATCGAACCCCTTGGCTTCGATATGGACGACAAACGCCTGCGCCGCGCCGGGCTTGATTACAGTGAATACAGCCGCGTGGTTCGACACCCAGACTGGCAGGCTTTTGTCGATAATGAGAAACCTTCGCGGGTGTTGGCCCTGTCCACTAAAGGCAGTCACAGCCATACCTCGGTGGAATACCAAGACGGCGATGCGATTGTGTTTGGCCCCGAAACTCGCGGCCTGCCGGCGGAGTTTCTACAAATGGTGGGTCCAGAGAACACCCTGCGCATTCCTATGCGCGCCGAGAGCCGCAGTATCAACCTGTCCAACGCCGCCGCCATTGTGATCTATGAAGCCTGGCGACAGCTCGACTTCAACGGCGCCATAGACCAGCAGTAAGAATTTTTTGTTATGCCAAGCTCCCAAGCTCCAATAGGCCTGTTTTACGGTTCCAGCACCTGCTACACCGAAATGGCTGCAGAAAAAATCCGCCAATACATTGGCCCCCAGTGGATCAACCTACACAACGTAGCCGAAGCGGATATTGCCCTGGCCGAAAGCTACGACTTCCTCCTATTTGGCATTCCCACCTGGGATTACGGTGAACTCCAGGAAGACTGGGAGAATATCTGGGACGACCTGGCCGAGCTCGATCTGAGCGGTAAGACTTTTGCTCTGTTTGGGCTCGGGGACCAAGAAGGCTATCCACAGTGGTTCCAGGATGCCCTGGGCTATTTGCATGCCCAACTGCTCGCCTGCGGCGCCCGCGCGGTAGGTTACTGGCCTGCCGAAGGCTATGAATTTGAGGAATCCAAAGGACTGACCGAAGATGGCAGCCAATTTGTCGGCCTCGCCCTCGATGAAGAGAATGAATTTGACCTCAGTGAAGAGCGTATTGGCCGCTGGTGTGACCAGGTAATGCATGAATTCGGCCTTAAGGACGGAGCCTAAGGATAGTAGTGAAGTGAGCAAATCCGGCAAACACGCGGACATCCAATGGCGCAAAGACGGTCAACCCCTGTCCCTCGCCTATGACGATATCTATTTCTCCACAGCTTCCGGTCTGGAGGAAACTCGCTACGTATTCCTGCAACAAAATGCCCTGGCGGAACGCTGGGAGACCCTGCGCGAGAATGCCACTTTTACTATCGGCGAAACCGGCTTTGGCACCGGCTTAAACTTTCTCGCCGCCTGGGAGCTATGGCAGAAAACCGCTCCAAAAAGTGCACAGCTGCACTTTGTTAGTGTGGAGAAATTCCCCCTGCACCCCCAGGATTTGCAGCGTGCCCTAGCACTGTGGCCACAACTACAGACCTACTCCCAGCCACTGATTGAAGCCTACCCACCATTATTAGCCGAAGGTATTCACCGCCTACAGTTCGGCCCAGTAAAACTAACTCTGATTATTGGGGAGGCCAGCCGGGCTTTGGATAGCCTGCGCTTACATCAAGAGAATCGCGATCGCTACATCGACGCCTGGTTCCTGGATGGTTTTGCGCCGGCCAAGAACCCGGACATGTGGACAGAAGAGCTGTTCACCAATATGTCCCACCTGAGCTGCCCCGGTGCTACCTTCGCCACCTTTACCTGCGCAGGGCTGGTTAAGCGTGGACTGCGAGAGGCGGGCTTCGCCCTGCGCAAAGTAGCGGGGTTTGGCAGCAAGCGGGAAATGCTGTGCGGCACCCTGGAGCAGTTACACGACTGCCAGCAGCACAGCACCCCCTGGCACCTACCCAGCACCGAAGCACAGCATCCGCAATCTGCCACAGTGATCGGTGGCGGTATTTCCGGCGCCACCATTGCCAGAGCACTCGCAGAGCGCGGTGTACAAGTACAAATTATTGAGCGCGGACCTGCCCCCGGCAGCGGCGGCTCCGGCAACGACCAGGGCATACTCTACGGCAAGCTCTCCCCCAAACCGGGCCCAAATGGAGACTTCAACCTGCATGCCCTGATGTTCGCCCAGCGATATTACAAGCAACAATGCCCGCAGCTCGCACATTTTAACGGCCTCTTGCAACTGGCTCAGAGTGATAGGGAAAAGCTGCTACAGGAACAGATCGCCGCTAGCCTGGCAGAACACCAAGGGCAAAACCTGGCCAGAATAGTTACTCGTGAGGAGGCCTGTCAGCTCGCCGGCGTAGATCTTCCTTTTGACGGGCTCTACTTCCCCAATGCAGGCTGGCTGGAACCCCAAAAGGTATGTGCTGCGCTACTGGAACACCGAAACATCACTCGATATCAGGGCAGTACAGTAGAAACACTGACGCGCCAATATGGCAAGTGGTTCCTGCGTATCGAAGACAAAGAAATAGAAACTGAAGCGGTCATTCTCTGTGGGGCCAATGATATCCGCAGCTTTGCACCGGCTGCAGCACTGCCCCTGCGGCCAATACGCGGCCAGGTCTCCCGAGTGCGCGCCACAGAGACCTCCGCAAAATTAAAAATTGCCCTCTGTGGTGAAGGCTATATCACTCCGGCCCACGAGGGGCGCCAAAGCTTCGGCGCCACCTTCAAGCTCAAGGAAACCGCCACAGAGTTACGTGAAAGTGAACACAAGGAAAACCTGCAGACACTGGCAGAACTGCTGCCACACTTTGCCGAGGAATTCTCCAGCCAGGATTTCAATGGCCGCGCCGCACTGCGCGCCGCTACACCGGATTACTTGCCAGTTGCCGGACCAATTCCCGACTGGGCATCCATGGACAACACTTACGCAAGTTTGCGTAAAAACCGCAAATTATTCATCCCCGAGCACTCAGATTATCAGGCGGGACTCTATGTAATGGGCGGCCTGGGCTCCCGCGGTTTTACCTACGCACCGCTAACCGCCGAAGTACTCGCCAGCTGGATTATGGGCGGGCCTCTACCTGTTAGCGCAGATCTGGCGAAAGCCCTGCATCCAGCGCGCTTTGCCATCCGCAACCTGGGTAAAAATCGCTAGTCGAGTGGGGCTTAGGCTCCTCTTATCGCAAAGCTTTTAAACGCCCCCTCCCTAAGCTTTCTCTGCCTGAGGCCTCCCCGGTGGGGCCAGCAGGCTAGCGCTACCGGCGCCACAGGCCACGATGGTTTTCATGGCAGCCTCAACGCTAACACCGGGCAGTATTTCCACACACTCCGCCGGCACATGGAAAACAAAACCCGAAGTGGGTACTGGAGCCGTTGGCACGTAAACCGTCATCTCACCATTGGCATGCTGAGAAGTCACAATCGCCGTTACCGCAAGCGGATTATCTGCACCGTGGATACGCACCCGAGCCACAGGCCCGGAAAGTACCCCCTCACCACCACCGCCAATAAATTGCACAACCAAATCTTTAATAGTGCTATACCCAGGTGCCAGGCGACCGAGCCAGTGGTCAACATGGCGATGTAGCCAGTTACCAATGCTGGTCTTTACCAATAGACCAATCAAGAAACAGCCCCCAAGAATCAGTGCTATCACCACAAGTCTGGCGAGGGTATCCTTAAACTCCGTATGGGCTTCCAGCCAGGTAACGGCGGGGGCGACAATTTCACTGACCTGGCCAAACAGCCACTGGAATAAAAGTACTAAGATTGCGATGGGCAGCACTACCGCCAAACCACCCAAAAGGGTCAAGGTGACAAAGGTTTTTACTCTGGTCATAAATAATTGATGTACCGACTTACTATCCGCAGCTACATACTGCTGCTCTTATCCTGCCTGTCCTGCCTGCTGCCAATAGCAGCACAAGCACAATTGAAGGCAACCCCCTTCTCCATTCTGGAGGAGCGTCAACGTGGTGGGAATCATTTCACCCAGGGGCTTTATTTCGATGGCCAGCGCTGGTGGGAAAGCAGTGGCCTTTACCGTCGTTCCTGGCTTGCCGAGTATACCGACCCCAGTGAAAAACCTGTAAGGCGAAAGTGGTTGCCGGGCAGACTATTTGCCGAAGGTCTTACTGTTCTGGGCGATAAGCTCTACCTACTGACTTATAAAGCCGGTGAGCTGCATATTTACAATGCCAGCAACCTACAACATTTGGAGGTTAAGCAATACAACGGCGAGGGTTGGGGCCTTACCAGTGACGGCGAGTCCCTGATTATGAGTAATGGCAGTAATAAACTGACCTACCGCGATCCAGATACTTTTGAAGTCAAGCGCCAGCTCAAGGTACATGGCGCCGGGGAGGTCTGGTCGAATCTGAATGAGCTGGAATTCGCCGAGGGCCTGATCTGGGCCAATATCTGGCAAGACAGCCGCATCATCGCCATAGACCCCATAAGCGGAGAAGTGCGCGGTGCTGTTGACCTGAATCGGTTAAATCCCGATGTCCGTAAACACCCTGACACGGTTGCCAATGGGATCGCCTGGGATAAGAAGCGAAATGGGCTCTGGGTAACAGGAAAATTTTGGAAACAACTCTACCTGATCCGGCCTGAAGGGCTGGGGTTTAGAAAAAGCGCAGTCCAATAAAGTTAGCGCCTGCGGTCTATCACCGTCAGCACACCACCATTGCGCAAGTAGTCCATAGAGGAGAGCTGCAACTGCAGCCGAAAGCCATGATCACGACTCTGCAAGCTGACGCCATCAAGCCCGGCTTGCCCATCGTAAAGCATGGTGGATTCCCCCTCTTCACCCTGCCATTGAATCCCCTCCACATTGCGCATGCCGGGGAGTTCCAAAGTTACCAGAGTAAATTGCTCCGGTAACGGCTGCAGCTCAACCTGCGCAACACCGGAAACTGTCGCCAGGGAGAAAACTAACTGATTCTCCGGTGCTGGCCGCCAGCCCAGATGAGTATCCGCTACAACAGATTGCGCAAAACTACGCGGAGCACTAGAGGAACAGCCGGAAAGCCCGGCCAGAACTGTCAACCACAACACAAAAAGCACGATCAATGTGCGCATAGACCTATCCTTAGGCGATCGCTGTGATGAGATGCGGGGTGAGATGTGATTATAACCCGTGAATTCAGTCACAACTCCTAAGCTGCCATTGCAAGGTATTTCAAGGCAACCCCATCCTAAAACCCACCGCACAAAGTCGCTACGCGCGGTATACTCCGCCGCCATGAATTCCCCACAACATATTCTCGAACACGTCTTCGGCTATACCCACTTCCGCGATCCTCAGGAAGCGGTAATCAATACACTAATGGCCGGCGATGACGCCCTGGTACTTATGCCCACCGGAGGCGGCAAATCTCTGTGCTACCAGATTCCTGCCTTGGCCAGGCCCGGTTGCGGCGTGGTGATCTCTCCACTAATTGCCCTGATGCAGGACCAGGTGGAAGCCCTGCAGGAAGCCGGTATTCGAGCCGCCTACCTCAACTCCTCCATCTCCTATGACGAGGCCCAGGCCATTGAGAACCAGTTGCTCTACGGCGAACTCGACTTGCTCTATTTGGCCCCGGAACGCCTGCTACAACCCAGAACCTTGGCTCTTCTCCAGAGAGTAGAACTCTCATTGTTTGCCATTGATGAGGCTCACTGTGTCTCTCAATGGGGCCATGACTTCCGCGCTGATTACCTACAACTCAGCTGTTTGCACGAGCAGTTCCCCAGAGTACCGCGCATAGCGCTGACTGCCACGGCCGACAAGCGCACCCGCGCGGAGATCGCCCAGCGCCTCGATTTGGAAAGCGCCCGACACTTTGTGAGCAGTTTCGACCGGCCGAATATCCAATACCGGATCGAGCCCAAGGACAACCAGCGACGACAGCTCCTGCAATTTCTAAAAAATGGACAGGAAGGCCAAGCAGGCGTCGTGTACTGTTTGTCCCGCGCCAAAGTGGAAAATACCGCCGAATGGCTCAGCCAGCAGGGCTATACCGCCCTGCCTTATCATGCGGGCCTGCCAGCGGAGACCCGCGCAGAACATCAGCGTCGCTTTTTACGCGAGGAAGGGGTAATCGTAGTCGCAACCATTGCTTTCGGTATGGGTATCGACAAGCCGGATGTGCGCTTCGTTGTGCATCTAGACCTGCCCAAAAGCGTCGAGGCCTATTATCAGGAAACCGGGCGAGCGGGACGCGATGGAGAAGCCTCTATAGCATTACTGCTCTATGGCCTGGAAGATGTAGTCAAACTCGGACAAATGGTGGAATCTTCCGAAGGTAGTGAAGAGCACAAACGCCATGAACGCACACGCCTCAATGCCATGCTGGGGCTATGCGAAATGACCAGCTGCAGACGTCAGGCACTATTGCATTATTTTGCTGAAACCCTCGAGCAACCCTGTGGCAACTGTGATATCTGCCTGGAGCCACCCGCTACCTGGGATGGCAGCGAAGCTGCTATCAAGTTGATTTCCTGCGTTTACCGCACAGGACAACGCTTTGGTGCCAGTCATGTCATTGACGTGCTGCGCGGCTCAGATAATGAAAAGGTTCGCAAGTTCAATCATGACCAACTCACTACCCACGGCATTGGCAAGGATTTCAGCGGCAGTGAGTGGAAGGCTGTGGTGCGCCAATTAATTGTAAGAGGCTATTTGGAAGTTGAAGGTGAATTCCAGGGGCTCAAACTCACAGAAAACTGCCGCCCATTACTGCGCGGAGAGGAAAAACTACAACTGCGCAAACTCCCCAAGAAAGCCCCTCGCGCGCAAACCCGAAATACGGCAGTTCTAGAAGATCTAGAGCCAGGAGAGGAGCCCCTCTGGCTGGCACTTCGCAGCTGCCGTAAACAACTGGCCGAAGAGCGCGGGGTACCGCCTTATGTCGTCTTTCACGATGCCACCTTGCGCGGAATGGTTAAAGCACACCCGCAAACCCACAGTGAACTCTTGGCCGTCTCCGGTGTTGGCGATAGCAAATTGGAACGTTTCGGCGATGCTTTTCTCGCCGTACTTAGGGGCTTCCCCAAACATGATTAAGGACCAAAAACTCATTAAATTAGTAAGAAACTAAAGTGGTACAAGAGGTCCATTCTATTTCGGGCTGCAACAACTGATGAATTTTCCTACCTGGGGTTACCTGTGTTACAAAGGCACAAAGAGGTAAAAAATAACGTATAAATCCCCAACGAGAGGAAACCATGAAAGTTATTGGTCACCTGATTAATGGCAAGCCATCTGCCAGCGACGATTCGGCCCAGTACCCTCGCCTACAAGACCTAACCAATCCCTCAACTAATGAAATAATCGGCAAGGTCGCGCTGGCCAGCAGAGCTACCGTTGAAGAAGCTATCTCTGCCGCAGAAGCTGCCTACCCCGCCTGGCGCAACCTACCCACAGCAAAGCGTGTACGCATCATGTACCGCTTGCGCGACCTGCTGGAAGAAAATGCGGAGAAGATCTGCGAGCTGATCACTCTGGAACACGGCAAAGTACTCAATGATGCCATGGGTGAACTGCAGCGGGGCATCGAGAACATTGAATATGTCTGCTCTGCCCCACAGATGCTCAAAGGCGAGCATAGTAAGAATGTAGGTCCAGCGATTGACTCCTGGAGTGAATTCCAGCCTCTGGGCGTCTGTGCGGGAATCACCCCATTTAACTTTCCCGCCATGGTGCCTCTATGGATGTGGCCAATGGCGATTGCCTGCGGCAATACCTTTATCTTAAAGCCTTCTGAACGCACCCCCTCTTGCGCCTTATTTATTGCCGAGCTGGGTATCGAAGCTGGCATCCCAGCTGGGGTTTTAAATGTCGTCAACGGCGACAAAGAGGCAGTAGATACACTGCTAACCGACAAGCGTATTCAGGCGGTAAGCTTTGTAGGCTCAACTCCCATTGCAGAATATGTCTACACCACAGGTACTGCCCACGGTAAAAGAGTTCAGGCCTTTGGCGGCGCAAAGAATCATGCCATCGTGATGCCGGATGCCGACTTGGACAACGCAGTAGCCGCATTAATGGGTGCTGCCTTCGGCTCCTGTGGCGAGCGCTGTATGGCAATTTCCGTAGCCGTCGCAGTAGGCGACGATACAGCCAATACTTTAGTAGCAAAGCTTAAAGAGCAAATTGCCCAACTAAAGATTGGCGATGGCATGAACAACCAAAACGATATGGGACCTTTGGTTAGCCAAGCACACCTAAACAAGGTGGAAGGCTTAATCTGTGCCGGTATCGAAGAAGGCGCGGAGCTGGTCGTAGATGGCCGCAATATGAAGGTTCCAGGCTACGAAAATGGCAATTATCTGGGAGCCTGCCTATTTGATCGTGTTACCGAGGAGATGACGATACACCGCAGTGAAATTTTTGGTCCCGTCCTCTGCGTAATGCGTGTAGATACCATGCAGGAAGCGATGAATATCATTGATGCTCACGAGTACGGTAACGGTACTTGTTTGTTTACTCGGGATGGGGAAGCTGCCCGTTACTTTAGTGACAACATTAAAGTAGGCATGGTCGGCATCAATGTACCTTTACCAGTACCTGTTGCACACCACAGCTTCGGCGGCTGGAAGCGCTCCTTATTTGGGGACCTGCACGCTTATGGACCTGATTCTGTAAGGTTCTATACCAAGCGTAAGACCATCACCCAGCGCTGGCCTGCAAGTGGGGTGAGAGAGGGAGCACAATACAGTTTCCCAAGCAATGGCTAATTATTAAAGTTAGGGGCGGATACCCGCCCTCTAACCGTTTAAGCACTCCTTCCACATCTAAACAATCAAGCCTCCCTTGATGTATCGGCAATAACATAAGCCCAGCAATCTTAGGAGATAGATATGTTTCAAAGAACCAATAAAAAAACAAAAATAAAAGTATTTTCAGCCTTACCTTTTTTCTTGCTTACGCTCTCTACATCTTCTATAGCTCTAGCCCAGAGTGCGACGCTGAAACAGTGCCAAAGCTGGAGCAATAAAATTGAGCACTACCAGGAAAAAAGGAAAAAGGGCGGATCAGGTAAAAAAATGGATGAATGGAAAGGAAAAATTCGAAAATACCGAGACAAATTTAGAAAAAATAAATGCAGCAGGTACGGAAGAAGGTTAGGTTAAAGTCGCTAAACACAACTCAGAATGACCTCAACTTCACCCTCCAAATATTTATAAAACCATTAAAAAAGGGCGCAACGCGCCCCTTTTCAAAGGATAAGAGTGATTACCAGTTGAAATCAAACTTATAGCCTACACCGATTTGGAACACCCAGGGATCAAACTCGTAGTCGCCACCGAATCTGTGCTCCCAAAAGCGACCGAAGTCATCATCATCATCACGGAAGTTGCGATAGAAGGTATCTACTTCAACATCGGTAGTGACATCATAGTAAATAGCTGCCAGATTGATCAGCCAGCTACTATCGTGACCAAAGGTGAAATCAACACCAATTTGCCATGTATAACCCCAGCTATCGCCAAAATTCACACGGCCATCCCAGTCACGAAAAACCAGATCATCATCATCGTTACGATGCCAGAAGCCCCAATTTCTTAGGCGCTCATCACTAAAGTCGGTATAGTTAATACCTATACCAATATAAGGCTGCACCAAACAGCTGGGATCCAGTGGATACCAATTCAGGTATGCAGCAGTCGTTTGGGGCTTCCAACGAGCAAAATCACCGCGACGACGACGATCAAATAATATGTCGTCATCCCAGTCATCATCCCAAAAACGATAAAGCCAGGGATCACGACTACCACCAGTATGGCGATCGCCTTGCTGGTAACTCAGTGAAACACTCCAGTGATCGATAGGCTTCCATTCAGCATTAATAAACCAACCCCACTCGCCATCTGGATCAAGATTGGTTCGGAAAGCACCCCAATCACGGAAACGATGATAGTCATCATCATAATCATCGTCATCGTAAAAGC
Organism: Microbulbifer mixtoriginis (SeqCode); assembly: GCF_052467705.1. Classification (NCBI taxonomy): domain Bacteria; kingdom Pseudomonadati; phylum Pseudomonadota; class Gammaproteobacteria; order Cellvibrionales; family Microbulbiferaceae; genus Microbulbifer; species Microbulbifer mixtoriginis (SeqCode). The sequence continues at coordinate 1,861,255 of NZ_CP174322.1, read as the reverse complement.
GCAGCCACCGATCAGCAAAGGTTACATTGTCTGAGTTTGGTGACCAGTATGAACCGCCAATCCGTATCTTAAACTCCTGAGTAGGAGGAGGGGGTGGTGGGGCATAGCCAGCAGGTCCTGCCGAAGCGACACTAGAGATTGCTAAGGCGAGGGGCGTCATAACGGGGATCAGAATACGCGTCATCTTCATTTGTGGTAACTCCATTGATATTCAGCAGATCAAACAGCAATCAGCCCAATCAATGGTCAGTCTAGTCGCACGAAATCACAGATGTAGAAAAAACAAACAAATGTTGGCGCTCAAATATAATTCTACGTTTTTATGGCACACAAAATATCTTTTGTCGTTGAAATTCACATATTGGTATTGCTTCCAAAAGAAAACCAACGACACCCATTATTACTGCACTGCAAATTTGGACAACGTGCACTGCCTCGAATTCCACAACCTGTTTTGAACAGGAGCTGAAATATTCTCACTCAAAGAAAAAGACAGAGACGCCGAAAAGCGCCAAGTTATGATATTTCGGGAGAAGTAAAATCCAACTGGACGCACACAGAGGTTAATTAGCCAGTAAAAGGTAAATAAGAAACAACAAACAGATACATAGGGAAATTGTGACTTTACTGGCGAAAGGGATTCAGGCTATTCAACCCAGTGGAACCCCGGCCAACTTTTTGATCTCAAACGCCCCAATCCATAGTGTACTTCTGAGGAAGGGGCGCCACTAAAACCTGCGAGAAATAGCAGGTTAAATTTGCAAAAAAATTCTAGAGCTTGCTAGCTAAACTCTGCTGCTACTCACCCTTTCTTGCTGCCACCCTGGCATTCAGGACTTTGTGGAGCATCGCCATCCCACTCATCCGGCGCATAAGTATGAAGAGCAAGGGCGTGGATCGGGCCAGCCATTTCACTCGCAAGCGCCGCATAAACCTTTTGATGACGCTGGACTTTCCGAACGGAATCAAAAACCTCACTCACAAGCACCACACGAAAGTGCATTTCAGATCCTGCCGGGACATTATGCAAATGACTTTCGCATTGAACCTCAATAAATTGGGGATGGAAATTGGCAGTTAACTTTTCTTCAATTTGCTTTGCAAGACTCATAAACTCTCTTCGCAGTGTTCCAGATGATAATGCAGGGTTTTAGATTCAAAAATTGCGCTTAAACAATCAACCTATGTAATATCTAGCCAGGGCAAACCGCTAAATTACCAACAGATTATCCAGCTGTTTGGCAAGCTCTAATACGCTGATACCACACCAGGATTAACTGACAACTTTTGCCTTACTCTTTCGCGCATCAACAATTGCTTCATAAGCAACGGTGATACTCTTCATTTGATCTTCAGCGTGGCGCATAAACTCCTCTGGAAGCCCCTTGGAAGCGATCTTATCAGGGTGATACTCAGCAGCCTTGCGGCGATAGGCCAGTTTTAAATCCTTATCGCTAGTTTCCTCAGTGCAACCAAGCACTGCGTAATGCTGCTGAAGATCGGAAGTACTGCCTCCCCTCCCATGCCCAAATTGATTTTGCATGGCATCAAAAAGCGATTCATGTAAACCAAGGTCCGCTGTAATTTTCCTGAGAATTACCTCTTCAGAAGCATGTAATTCACCATCAGCATACGCCACTGCAAATAGAAGGCGATAAACCATTTCTCGCATCGCCTGATTCTGGACCAACATCCGATACTGTTTGGCGTAATCGTAAATGCTGTACTTATCCGTTTTCGCATTCTCAAAAATCTTGATGGCATGCTTGCGATCCTCAGCGCCCAGACGAAGATTATTCTGAATAAAATCCTCAATCAGCTGAACTTCTGCTTTGGATACTTGGCCATCCGCCTTAGCCATCTTCGCCAGCATGGAAAACAGGGTAACGATAAAAACTTTCTGGGCCCCTTCCCTATTCAGAACCGCAGCGGCATTACCCAGGCGTTTGAGGCCTGAACCAAAGGAGCTACCTATCCAGGCACCCAAGGCCGCACCAATAGGGCCCCCAAACATAAAACCAAATCCGGCACCGATACCCGCCCCTAACCAGGACATATTCTCTCCTCTGAGCGCCAAATAGCGCTCCACTGTCATCTAAATCAAACATTTATATCCGGCCTATCTTACCACGTGTAAGAGAGTGTCAACGGATAGGCGTGACCAGAAGGTCAAATGAACCTCACATTAAGCCGTCACTTCGATCACTGCCAGGTACATTTAGTTGCCTAACAGTCCCCCGCTATCTGCCACAATGATGTACAGGGCATTCTCATAGGAAATGAGGAACAGCTAAATGAAACTGCGGCAAGAGGTAGACTTATTGCGCCACATAACAATAAGTCTTCTTTTATTACTGATATTTACAGGATGTGGAAACCGACAGGACACTACCGGTCAGGATAGCCAGTCACAAACTTCCCAGGTTGATAATACTGGCCATCAAGACTGGGAGACGATTGTCGAAGTTCTCCTGCACCCCCGCTGCTTAAACTGTCACCAGCTGGAATTGCCACTTATCAATCAGGGCTCCCCCCATGTACCCCGGGTTGAGCGAGGACCCGAAAACATGGGGATGGGGACAATGCGCTGCAGTAACTGTCACTCAGACCAGAACAACCCTGTGACAGGCGCACCCGGTGCACCCGGCTGGGCCATGGCTCCAATAACCCTTAATTGGTCTCGTATGTCCTCGGCCCAAATCTGTGCGCTGTTAACCACTCCCCAGGACAATGGCGGCCGCTCCCCAGAGCAATTGATGCTGTTTATGAGTGAGAACCCCCTAGCTTTATGGGGATGGAACCCTGGGGGTAAACGAGAACCCGTCAATATCCCCCACGGCAAGCTAGTTGAGGCATTGAAAGGCTGGATAGCCGCGGGAACGCCCTGCCCACCCCAGGCACCATCTAGTTAACCCCTAAAAGTTAACCCCTGATAAAGCCAAATAAGAGGGGCGCTAATTGAGCCCCTCAATTCCTGAGAGGGCCTGAGCCAAATCCTCTAACCAACCATCACTTCCCCCTCGCCAGGCAATAAAAATCTCTTCTCTGGGCTCAGTAAAGTTGCCAGCAACATCGATTTTTGCCCCACCGATATCCTCTGCCAGCCCCTCTGGCAATAAAGCAAGAAAGTGTCCCGTTTTTACCAGGCCGCACAATACACCGTAATCATTTACCACAACCTGGACCTTGCGGGCAGGTAAGTTATCCCCCCACCCGTCACTGCCAATACCCCTTTCCTCGCCACAGAAAGGAGAGATTCTAGGGGCCGCAAAGGGATACTGCTGGACAACTTCGATTGGCACTTCCGCATTTGCCCACTCCCCAGAAACCAATCGGTGGCCGGGGCCCGCGACAACACACAAGCTTTCTGTACCCAGCTTACGCGTTGCTATCTGAGCGGGGACCTGCCCCAACAGCGCACCGGTAATCATGGCCAAATCCACCTCTCCCCTAACCAACATTCTCAGGGCCAAGGATTCATAGGCGGAAGTTAATGAAAGGCAGGCTTTTGGCTGGACCTCTGCCAGCTTGCTTTGAATAAAAGCAGCCCAAGTCAATTGCAAGACTGCTGGAGCTGCTATCCGACACTCCGAAAACTTTCCTAGCTCACCCAGTTCAAAGTGCACCTGGCGTGCAATGGAAGTGATCTCAGCCGCTTTACCTTGTAGCCGGCGACCAGCATCATTTAGTCGGATTTGCTTACCTACCCGGTCGAACACGCGAGTATTCAGCGCCGTCTCCAGGCGACGTAAAACCTTACTTAAGGCCCCTGGCGTAGTATCTAAACGATCTGCCGAGCGTTGCAGGTTTTCTGTCGCGGCAATAACAAGAAATTTTTCAAGATCTTCTATTTCCATATTGGAATCAAAAACCACCCAAAGTGAATCGATTCGTAACTAATGTACGTCTAGAATCGCTTACTGCCAAGTAAGCAGAAGCTTAATAGCAAACCCTGCCGCTAACCCGTAAAGATCAGGAGCTGAATAATTTATGATCACGCTTAATAAGCTCTGGAGTATTACTATCGCAGCTGTCTTAACCATGGCCTGCACAGTCAGTTATGCAGACGATTCCATTGGCACTCACGGAATGGCGTTATTTTCGGCTAACGGGCAGCTTATTGCATCGCATATGCCTCTTCACGGCAAACGCCACGGACATCAGCTTATTCTTGCTTTGGAATCTAAAAATAAAAAAGAAGTGATGAATCTGGCCCAGAACACGTCGCTTATCTCTCTCAAACCTGAAGTTTTCTCTTTAAACCATTTGCGCAACGGTAAGTTAGGCCTTTTTAGCGGCGAAGTATTTAATGGCCACTTTGAGCGAAAAGGCAAAATTCTGCTTAGCTCAATAGATTTCACGGTAACCGACAAGCTATTAGATCTACCACTCTCCCGTAAGAAGAATGGTCATTACCGCCTGGTGCATCTGGGCGACACGAGTCTGCTTATTCACGAAATAGCTTCCCCGCCAAGTTTTGACCAAATCGTGGAAGTTATAGCAAAAGCAACTGCACCTAAATCCATAGATACTGGCAGCAAGCTTCCTATTTCAGAAAAAAACTGGCCTGAAAGCCTCAAAGAAGCAGGTATTACTTTTCGTCGACAAGTTTATTTGGAAACACAGGACTTCCAATAAAATGCAAGAGCCAATTCTTATTATCCAGCATGAAGAACATGAAGGGCCTGGATATATTGCAGATTGGGCGAGTCAACGCCAGATTCCGACAATTCTTATCAACCCACAGATATCAACATTACCCGATACGGGCTTTAGTGGAGTGATTATTTTAGGAGGGATGATGAACGTAAAAGATCACATCTCACTACCTTGGCTTGCCGGTGAAATACACTGGGTAAAAAGTATTATTAATCGGCAAGTCCCCATTGTGGGCATTTGCCTTGGCGCACAAATTCTTGCTCATGCACTAGGTGCCGATATCAAGCCAATGAAGCAGGAAGAACTAGGTTGGCACCAAATCCACTGGACAACACCTGAAGCCCTCACCTTAAACAAAGTATTCCAAGCACACAGCTATTTTTTTGACATCCCTAAAAACGCTAAGCGCCTAGCCAGCTCTGCGCTCTGCCCGAACCAGGCATTTCTATACGCAAAAAACGTACTCGGCTTACAATTCCACCTGGAGTGGTCACAACAACAGGTCGTACGGCTTTTTCCAGAGCACTTCCAGAAGCATGGTTCCAGCGTGAACAATCACACCGCCAGTCGCGAGGCGCTCTCTCAACTACTAAACCAGCACTTCAGTAAAGAACCGCCAAATAAATGATTCTTTGAATTCAATACACCAATTAATGTCTCTTAAATACATCACATTCTAAATTATCCCAAGAAGCTCAAAAGAATAAGAAACCTCTCCTATAAGCTAGTAAACCTTTCCTACCCGCTTGTCACCTTACCTAAACACTATATCTAACCCATAGCCAAAGTCATTAAGCAGGCAAACAAACACATTTAAAAATAGGAAAGCACTCTCAGCCAATAGTACATACCTCCCGATTTAACTCTGAAAACACAAAGGAAATACCACCTTTTATTTTTTATGGCTATTATTTTTTAGCCAAAGCACCCTGACTATATCTCTCTCGCAACCGGCTTTGGCGCTTTGATATAAGTGTTATTGTTTATACAAGGAAGTTTCAAATGAAGGTTTTCACCCCCAAAGTAATGGCCTCTATAGCCGCTGTCGGGATAGCCCTTGGTTCCTCAACATCAGCGCTCTCTCAAGCTACGGATTCTGAGACCAGCATGATTACGCTGACTTTTATGGAAATGATTGATATTGCTTTTGTTGACAATATCACCATTGCAGACCCCACACCCGGAGACCCGGCAGTAGGTGTAGATTTCTTCTGTGTTGCCGGTACTGGTTTTAGCACCTTTAGCATTAACTTTGAAAACCCAACCACTACAGGGCCAGACTTTTTATTAAACAGCGCCAATTCAACTCCACCTATTATGTACAATGTATTTTTTAAGAATGATCTAAGCCCTGGTCCTGGAATGCCTGTCACACCCAATGTGCCTATTCCAGGAAATATACTACAGGCAAGTGCCTGCACGGCTCCAAGCACAGATGATAATGCAAAATTTGATGTTGAGATTCCATTTCCGGAATGGAATGGTAGAGAGGGGGATGGACCTTTTATGGGATTACTAGAGATAACGGTAACTGCTGAATAATTTCAGCAGTTACTTATGGTTGCATCAGGATCTCTTTCTGGTGCAACCATTAACAAATAGAAAGGTGAGCTCAACGGAAGAATGTTCTTACAATTATCTAAAACTGCCAGAAACACCTTGAGAAAAACCACAAAATAATCTAATTACATTTCTCTCAAGCCAGCATCCACTCCGGATACATCACTCACAGTAACAGACTTTTACGCATCTGCCTGATCATTCATCAGTATTGAAGCATTAAAAGCTGTAAACCCATCAACAAACATGTTTGGCTTGAAGTTGTCTTGTGGACCTTGCACTCAAGAGCAAGCTGAAGGGATTTCCTTTCTGAATACTTTCTGGAGAAGACTCCAGTTTTGGGAAGAGTAAGCCACTTGATTGAGGGCTTGGTGAAAGCTTCTCAGACCCTTCGATCAAAGCGTTCTGCTTAACTGGGAATAAGTCTTTTTATATGGCAACTTTGTTTCATCAAAAAAGAGAGCTGAAGCAGGAAAAACTAAGCTGGGCAAGAGTACAAAGTGGATGGTGGTGGTCTATAGCGAGGCGACTCCATTGGAAGGCTCCCTTACTTCGGCCTCACCAACAGAAGCAAATTTATTGCATCTGCAAGTGGACGCCACCTCTGAAAATACAAAACTCGACGCCTAGCGTACGACAAACCTGCAGATTCTGATCTGTTAGGCTATAGCTTGACCCATTGTGAAACTGACCTAATTTAACCTCACCTCACCTCACCTCACCTCACCTCACCTCACCATTAGAATCATACAAAACAACATTGCAATAAGATTAAAACCTATCAACCATCTAGCGCACAAAGGCAATAAGAAATCTTTCTCAATAATTAGTACATTCCTCCCGAATCACCTACTACAGCAAGCTTCCTACAGGATATTTCCAACTTAACGACTATCATTTTCTAGGCCAGAGCACTCTGAACCAGATCAATCTCATAAATTGCTTTGGCGCTTTAATAAAAGTGTCATTGTTTTTTACAAGGAAGTTTCAAATGAAGGTTTTCACTCCCAAACTATTGGCTTCTATAGTCGCTGCCGGGATAGCGCTTGGCTCCTCCTCATCGGCGCTATCCCAAGCCACAGACTTCGAAACCAGCATGATCACGCTGACCTTTACGGAAACAATTGATATTGCTTTCGTTGACCCTGTCACCATTTCAGATCCTACACCTGGGGATCCTGCTGTAGGGGTAGATTTTTTCTGTGTCGCCGGCACTGGTTTTAGCACTTTCAGTATTGAGTTTTTTAACCCAGCTGCTACTGGCCCAGACTTTTTGCTGGAAAGCGCCAATGCGACCCCGCCAATTATGTATGATGTTTTTTTTAAGAATGACCTAACTCCTGGACCGGGCTTGATGGTAACGCCTGCTGTACCTATTCCAGGCAATGCTCTACAAGCAAGTGTCTGCGCAACCCCAGCTGCGGATGATAATGCGAAATTTGATATTGTCATTCCTGGCCCAATATGGACAGGCAGAGAGGCCGATGGTCCATTTACTGGTCTGCTGCAGATAATGGTAACTGCAGAGTAATTCTCACCAGTTGGCATTAGTTGCATCAGGATCTATCCCTGATGCAACCATTAACCACAAAAAAATCTTGGATCAGACCCACATGAATAACATTAATAAAACCACCTGCAATCACCAAAAAACTCAAAAGCACCATTTTAAAACAACCCATTCAAAACTCTAAAAAAGCAACCAGTAAAAACTCTAGATATGCATATCATTAACTGAATCCTGTGCTTATCTATTATTCTCTATCAATATAACAGTGATATCGTTACTCTTACTAAAGGGAATTTCCAATGAGTTTCCACACTCTAAAAAGTGTCATACTAGCGATTTTATTTATTCTCATAGCTACCTCATCCCCACATTCTCTTTCGCAGGCTCAGGGTAGCGGACAGAGCTTAATCTCATTTGCAATCAATGAGTTCATTACAATAGAAGATGTAGACGATATAAATCTCAACCCAACTCCTGGGGCCCCCGCCCAGGGCACAGATTTATTCTGTGTTGCCGGCGATGGATTCCCAGCCTTCAGCATTATATTTACAGGCTTAGGCACAGGCACCGGAACACCATTTATTCTGCGAGGTAGGCAAGGAGCAGTATTGAACTATCAAGTCTTTTTCCAAAATGCCACCTCGGGGGGGGCTCCAATTGCAGCTTTACCTGGCGTACCTATCACAAATAATACACTTCAAGCAAACAACTGCATAAATAACAATGCGCTTTTCAACGTCTTAGTCCCCGCTTCAGAGTGGGAACCTGTGGCAGGCATGGCTCCATTTAGGGGTAGGCTATTAATTACTGTGGAATCAGAATAAATACCAAAGTTATTAGGTATAAACACTGAGGATATAAACCCATACAAATAATTTTGCACCAGGAGGGTACTGCCTCCAAACATAACATAGAAACCGCCCCTTTCAACTTATTCCTTGGATTAACAACTATTATTTTTAGACCAAGGCTACCTCAACAAGCTTCTAGGCTTGCCATGTGTTTTGGTTTTTTCTCAACAGAAGTGTTGCTGTTTTCTACGCAAGGAAGTATCTGATGAACCTTTTCACCTCCAAGACATTTTTATCAACCGCTTTATTTAGTCTGACACTCTGTTCAGCGACATCTGCACTATCTCAAGCAACTGACAGTGCACAAAGCATGATCACCTTGACTTATATGGACGCCATTCAAATAGCAAACGTAGATAATGTACCCATCCAAGCCCCCCCAGCTGGATCTGGAGATTTTGCAGCGGGATCGGATGTTTTTTGTGTTGCAGGAACTGGCAGCTTCACCAGCTTTGGTATCACATTTGCTAATGCAGGCACAGACCCCAGCTTTTTCCTCCAGCCCAGTGTTACCGGTGCAAGCCCAATGGCCTATGAAGTTTTCTTCTCAAATAGTACTCAGGGACAAGGCACCATGGTTACGGCCGGAGTCCCCGTACAAGGCAATGTCATCCAAGCCAATAACTGTGCAGATGATAATGCAAGATTTGACGTTAGAATTCCCCCAGCAGAATGGGAAGGCAGAGCCGGTGATGCTCCATTTATGGGCATGCTGGTAATTACAGTAGAAGCGGAATAAACGCATATTAAATATATGCAGATTGAGCGGCCCTCTATCGTTGGCTAGGATTTAGCGTTCATTAAATCTTAGGCAATCAGCAAGGGCCCCATCATTTTCAAATAGCGGACAATAAATTTTTATTACATAGATTTCACCTCAAAATCATGCATTAAAACCTCTCACATGCCTACTGAAATCTCTCCTTAGAGGGACAGACGCAATCACTCCCCCTAGGTAAAAATCGGAGAAAAAGAAAAGCGCATTCAATATGGAAAATTAAAATATACAAAAAGAAATAAGAAATAAGAAATAACTCCCACCCAATGGTAAACCTTTCCCAAAATACGACCAAAAACAAAGATAAAACCACAGCTTATATTTTCACAGCTATCATTTCTATAACCAAAACAACTGACTCACTGCTCTCATAGAGTTAGCTTTGGCACCTTTCATATAGGCGTTATTGTTTTAACATGGAAGTTAAACATGAAAAATACTGCCCTTAAGTCACTGATCCCTATTGTTGCTGCAGGCATCGCATTTATATCCCCGACATTTGCACTATCACAAGCCACAGACTCCGAAACCAGCATGATAACGCTGACTTTTACAGAAAATATTGATATTGCTTTTGTAGACAATCTAGATTTAGTGGCCCCACCAAGTGGCACACCTCAACCCATTCTCGCTGAAGACACATTCTGTGTGGCCGGAGTCGGCTTTAATTTCTTTAGCATTACTTTCACCAATCCTGCTAGCGCGACAGGAGACTTTCAACTAATGCCCTCCGTAGCTGGAACCGCGCCAATTAATTACGAAGTGTTTTTTAAAAACGACACATCTCCAGGCCCAGGGGTTCCTGTCACTCCCAACGCACCCATTGGGGGAAATATGATCCAAGCAACTTCTTGCCCAGACATTAGCTTCAACAATGCAAAGTTTGATATTGAAATCCCTTTCTCCCAATGGGATGGCAGAGATGCAGATAGCCCATTTACAGGAATGTTACAAATAACTGTTGTAGCCGAATAAATTTAATCCCCAGTTAACTTTTTCCGGTATTGCTTAACGCAATTTTCACTAATTTTTCAAAGGAAGATACATATGAAAACCAAATGTTCAAAAATGTTCCTCTCCATTGCTACAGCCTGCTTAGCTATGGGAGCAGCCAACGCTGCGCTATCTCAAGCCACGGATAGCGAAACAAGCATGATCACCTTGACATTTTCTAATTTTATTATCATAGAGAATGTAGATCCAGTCACTATTGCAGATCCAGCGCCCGGAACCGATGCAATGGGATCAGATACCTTCTGTGTTGCAGCAAGTGGCTTTGGTAGTTTTAGCATCACATTTGCTAATGTGGGCTCAGACCCAACCTTTCTCTTACAAAGTAGTAATGGCACAGGACCAATTTCGTACAATGTAGCCTATGCCAACAGTACTGGTGGGCCAGCACAACAGGTAATGGCTGGTATACCTCTGCCCGGGCAGGGAATACAGGCAAGTAATTGCTTTAATGACAATGCACGATTTGATATTGATATCCCATTCTCAGAATGGGATATGAGACAACAAGATGGGCCTTTTACAGGTACGTTGTTGATTACAGTTGAGGGGCAATAAGACATTTGAAAGTTAACATTTTAGATACACCAGACCTAGAGTCTGGTGTATCTAAAAATCATTTATCCAATTTACCAGGCGCAAAAAAATTATAATTTTAAGCCAAAAACATAAACCAAGAATTCAATAAAATCAAAGCTCACGCTCCTGATTTAATCAAGCACTACAGCCTTGCTTTATAAGTTAACGTAAGCATTATTAGCGGTCGAAAAAGCCTTTAACCCTAAAACAGAGAAATATATAGCCACCACCCTACACTGAAATTTGGCCTTAAAACGACGTATACTTCATTGGCCTGTAAAGCTTCCTTTGAAATGGCCCAGATCTCTCCCCGAGCTTCTTAAGTTCTAGTGAACCTAGTATTACTCAGCTGAACAGGTAATTCTATTTTCAAAACAAACACCGCCTCGTGTAGAACAGGTTTCCAGTAGTTTGCCTTTGGCCTCTACCTCAGAAAAGCCTTTGGAGTGCATACCGCCAGCCCGCATATCTTTCATATAGCAGGCCCATCTGGGGCGTTCCTTTACTGGATGGAGAACGACATCTGGTTGGGCATTGTTAGATTGACCTTCTACCAGGGCCTGTAGGTCCACAATCAGATCCTGCATGGAGCGAATATCTTTGCGCAACCTGACAACCTCTTTCTTGAGTTTGCGCATTTCATCCGCCTCTTGATTTTCATCCTTCAGGGCATGTACTTCTTTGCGAAGTTTTACCATCTCTCTTTTAATCTCGTGCAGATCTTCAGCGGTGCGATGATTGTCGTGGGCCAGTACAGGAGAGGAGAATAGAGCAAGGGAAATTAAAAGCGGCAAACTACGCATGGTCTTACTTCCAGTAAAATTTCTTATTACAAGCCAAAATTCGGGAAGGAATATAGCGCAAAAAACCTTAACTCAAAATGAATCGTGTCGAGCACCCATTAATACTACCCACGCAGCTCTTGAGAGAATATGTAGTAAGAAGCCATTTAAAAGCATTCAGGGAGCTAGAGAGCCGTATTTTGTTTGCCTATCTATCGAAAATTAAACAGGTAAATAGATATTCCTGACAAATACCTTGCAAATACAGCCATATTCCACTTTAAATTTTATCAAAGAAAAAGGCGAACCGAAGTTCGCCTTATCAGGAATGGCTTTGTGGGCCAAGTCAGCTGCCGGTTAAACTGCGTACCATGCTGATCATGACTCCCGCAGCAACCGCAGAGCCAATAACCCCAGCCACATTCGGGCCCATAGCGTGCATCAGCAGGAAGTTGTGCGGATTGGATTCGAGCCCCACTTTATTGGATACCCGTGCAGCCATGGGCACGGCAGATACACCGGCAGAACCGATCAGTGGGTTTACCTTGTGCTTACTGAATACATTGAGCAGTTTCGCCATCAATACCCCTGCGGCAGTACCGATGGCAAAGGCCACGATACCCAGGGCGAGGATTCCCAGAGTTTTGGGGTCAAGGAATTTATCTGCAGCCAGTTTCGAACCGACCGAGAGACCTAGGAAAATCGTGGTGATATTGATCAACGCATTCTGAGCAGTATCCGAAAGGCGAGACACCACACCACACTCACGCATCAGATTACCGAAACAGAACATTCCCAACAGCGGAGCTGCAGCGGGAAGGAACAGGGCAACCAGAATCAGCAGCAACAGCGGGAAGGTAATTTTCTCGCGCTTGCTTACATGACGCAGCTGCACCATCTCGATTTTGCGCTCCTGCTCTGTAGTGAGTGCACGCATAATCGGTGGCTGAATCATGGGCACCAATGCCATATAGGAATAGGCTGCTACCGCAATCGCACCCAGCAAATCAGGGGCCAAAATGCTGGAAACGTAGATTGCTGTAGGGCCATCTGCACCGCCGATAATACCAATGGCCGCGGCATCGGCGATGGAGAAGTCCATAATCCCCGCAACTGAGAGCCCGACAGCACCCAGTACAGTGGCAAAGATACCGAACTGTGCCGCCGCACCCAGGAACAGGGTACGCGGGTTAGCGAGCAGCGGGCCAAAATCGGTCATGGCCCCCACTCCCATAAAAATCACCAACGGCGCTACACCCGAAGCAATAGCTACAGAATAAAAGTTATACAGCATGCCGCTGCTGAAACCAGCATCGCTGGCAAACTCTGCGGCCTGTAGCTGCACCGCAGCCGGGGCAGCACCCAGGGCAGCTTTTAAATCCTCGAGACTGGCAACAGTATCCAACCCCAAGATCTGGGCCATTTGGGCAAGAACTGCTGCATTTCCCTGGGCCAATGCGGTCTCTGCTGCAGAGAGTGCCAGATCTGCTCCGGGAATATTGGCCAGGATACCGCCGAAGCCAATTGGCACCAGCAACAGTGGCTCAAAGTTTTTGCGAATAGCCAGAAACAGCAGCCCCAATCCAACAAAGATCATGACCAGCTGCCCCGGCATCATTTGTGCGATGCCTGAGGACTGCCAAAGCGTGAGTAAATTATCCACTTGCGACTCCTACCCCAATCTATGCGATAGACAGCAGGGCATCACCCACCGCCACGGAATCGCCCTCTTTTACCGCTACGCTGGCAACATTGCCACTGCGCGGCGCACTCACTACGGTTTCCATCTTCATGGCTTCGAGCACAATAATGGCCTGGCCCTCGCTGACCTTGTCACCAGGCATCACCATCACCTTAAAGATATTGCCCGCTAGGGGCGCATTGACCGGCTCACCACCAGTGGCTGGAACCGAGCTGGCTGGACTGGCTGCAGGGGCGGCCGCACCTACCGGGGCAATATTGGTCAGATCGCCACCATCGGCCACTGTCACGGTGTAGCTCTGGCCTTCCACAGTGACCGTATACACCTCTTCCCCGTTGTCATTTTTCACTGCGGCGTTTTCATTGCCAGTAGGCACTGGCTCAAAGGCATCGGCGTTGCCGCGATTTTTCAGGAACTTGAGGCCGATTTGTGGGAAGAGTGAATAGGTGAGCACATCGTCAATCTCACCTTCGCCATTGGTCAGGGCAATGTCCTCGGCCCCGGCTTTTTCCTGTAACTCCAAGGTAAGCCTGTCCAACTCTGGAGCGATCAAATCCGCAGGGCGACAGGTCACTGGCGCTGCGCCTTCCAATACCTTCACCTGCAACTCCTGATTCACTTCGGCAGGGGTCGCGCCATACTCCCCTTTCAAAACGGCTGCCGTTTCTTTAGAGACAGATTTATAGCGCTCACCGGTCAGCACATTTAATACTGCCTGGGTGCCTACAATTTGTGAGGTGGGCGTTACCAGGGGGATATAACCAAGATCCTGGCGTACGCGGGGAATCTCTTCGAGTACCTCATCCAGTCGCTCACCGGCGCCCTGCTCGCGCAGCTGGTTTTCCATATTGGTCAACATGCCACCGGGCACTTGGGCCACCAAAATACGCGAGTCCACGCCTTTAAGGGAACCTTCAAATTTCGCGTACTTTTTACGCACCTCGCGGAAATATGCAGCAATTTCTTCGAGCAGATTAATATCCAGACCGGTATCCCGCTCGGTACCTTCAAGCATGGCAACCAGTGTTTCCGTGGGGCTGTGGCCATAGGTCATGGACATGGAGCTGATGGCGGCATCCACATTGTCGACGCCCGCCTCGATACATTTGAGCGCGGTGGCAATAGAAAGACCCGTAGTCGCATGGCAATGCAGATGGATGGGAATATCCACCGCCGTTTTAAGGCGCTTTACCAACTCGTAGCCTTCGTAGGGGCGCAATAGGCCGGCCATATCCTTAATGGCAATGGAGTCCGCCCCCATATCCTCAATCTGGCGCCCCAGCTCTACCCACAAGTCCATGGTATGTACCGGGCTCACGGTATAAGAGATAGTGCCCTGAGAGTGCTTATCTTGTTTTTTTACCGCGGCCAGGGCCGTCTTCAGGTTGCGCATATCGTTCATGGCATCGAATACGCGGAAGACATCCACCCCGTTGACCGCAGCACGCTCAACAAATTTTTCCACGACATCATCGGCGTAGTGGCGATATCCCAGAATATTTTGCCCACGGAACAACATTTGCTGCGGGGTGTTGGGCATGGCTTTTTTTAATTCGCGAATCCGCTCCCAGGGGTCTTCGCCGAGATAGCGAATACAGGCATCGAAGGTGGCGCCCCCCCAAGATTCCAGCGACCAAAAGCCGACTTGATCGAGCTTTTCAGCAATCGGCAGCATATCGTCCAGTCGCAGGCGGGTGGCGAATAGTGACTGGTGGGCGTCACGCAGGACTACATCGGTAATCCCCAATGGCTTTTTAACCTCAGTCATGGGTTATCTCTCTCGGCAGAAATTATTGGATGTTGTAATGAAGCGAAATTTGGCGATTAACGTTTTTTTCGATGTTGTTCGATGGCCGCCTTGATAATGGCGTGCAAGCGGGCATTGTCATCGTTACCGCTAGCGGGCGGAGTGGCGACTGGCTCCGCTTCGGGAAAGTGGCGAGTAATAATTCGGGACATGATACCGGTGCCTATCACCAGTAACAGCAGGAAGGTAAAAACAATTCCCATACCGAACAGGGTAATGTCCAACCCCTGTTGAAGTAGCGTATCTTGCACTCTGTATCCCCCTAAGCCTTCGGATAATAAAAGGTTAATATCCGGGCGATTATTCTTCGGCCTGTGGCCGTTTATTGTTAAGCAGCCACTATGCTTGGGCGCCTATAAAAACTGCCAAACAGCAACGCTAAACTTCCGCACAATTCCCAGCTTGACCAACACCAAGCCACCCCAACTGCAATCCCCAAAATTCTGCGACTGAGCGCAGTGATCTAATTGGTAACCTGCCTGGCTGGCAACCCATTTACGCCCGGCAATCTAGTCTTCAAGCTGGGCAAATACAACCTAGTTGGCGGTTCCACCCCGACAAGTAACCATACTATCTACTGCCAGAGGGTTTTTCTGCAGCATGGAAGTGCAGTCAATTTTCTATTATCAATACAAGTTGCTTTTAAAATCAAACACTTAATGGTTTCAGTGGCAACGATGGCGCATGGTTCATTGCGCCCCTTATTGGTGCAAACACACTCGAATTTGAGTTCAAATCTCCTATTAAAACTACCAGCCGAATGATCATTGTTACGGAATAGCGATCACTTGCTGATAGAATATGCGCCAACCATCACACCAATTTTTCCTATTTCCAACTTTATGACCGATAAGACAATTTCCCTGCAGCCGAAGATTTACCAGGCCCCCATGGAAGGTGTTATCGACCACCATGTGCGCAGACTGCTTTCAACGATTGGCGGAGTCGATATCTGTGTAACCGAATTTGTGCGTGTTACAGATACCCGCCTACCCCGCAGGGTTTTTACTCGTCTGTGTCCGGAGCTCTTGGAGGGCGCCAAAACGGCCAATGATGTCCCGGTACGCTTGCAACTACTGGGCGGCAATCCTGAGGCCATGGGCATCAATGCCGCCAAAGCGGTTGCAGTGGGGGCAAAAGCGATCGATCTGAATTTTGGTTGCCCAGCCAAGTCGGTCAATAACAGCGATGGGGGCGCCTGCCTACTGCAAAGCCCACATCGGGTAGAGGCGATTGTCGGCGCTGTGCGCCGGGCCGTACCGGATCACATCCCTGTCACCGCGAAAATCCGCCTGGGGTTCAACGACCGCTCTACCTATATGGATAATGCCCTGGCCGCAGCCGCCGGTGGAGCCAATGAGTTGGCGGTTCACGCTCGCTCTAAAGTCGATGGCTACAAGCCTCCGGCCTACTGGGAATATATCGGTGAGATTCGGGAAAAACTACAGATTCCAGTAGTCGCCAATGGCGATATCTGGACACTGGCGGAATTTCAGCGCTGCCACGAGCAAACCGGTTGCCAAGCCTTTATGTTTGGCCGCAGCCTGTTGGCAAGGCCTGATTTGGGGCTGCAAATCAAGGCCTTCTGCGCCGGAGTAGAATATCAGCCGATGGCATGGCCGCAGATTGTCGAGTTACTCTGGGGTTACTATCAAATTACCCGGGAAGTCTACCCGGCCAAGTATCTGGGCAACCGGATCAAACAGTGGCTGGCCTATCTCAAGCTCGCGTTTCCAGAGGCCCAGGTATTTTTTGAGAAACTTAAACGCCTGCGCGAGGCTGAGGCTATTGAGGCCATTTTTTCCCAGGAATTGGAGTCACCCCAGGAAATCATTAACCAGAAAGCTATTGCAGCCGCTTAATAGCGGCTACAAAGTTCGTTAAAGCTCAGCAGTTGACTGGCGACTTAGGTAAGCCGGGTTGTAATACTTTTCCGGCAAATCATGGGCCTGGACACTCTCATAAATAACCCGCGTCTCGGTGCCAGTATTGATCGTATCCTGCAGCCGCATTTCCGCCACTACCTGCCGCCCCTCTCTTTGCCCTGAGGTAAAGTGCGCAATCTTAGCCAACTTGCCGGATTTCAGGTAAAGCTCGGCTTTTACCGGAAAATTACTTTTGCTATCCACCCACAAGTTAATACGCTGATAACTGGCCCCTTTGGTTTTAGCGGTAAGGCTCAAACGGTTTACCAGCTGATCCTGTAATGTCTCCTGCCCGGCATAAACGCCCTGATAATCCTCACTCCAGGTAAGTGTGGCCACATCCCCCACCGATGCCCCCCCCAACAATTTTTGCATGGGTGTAATCCGTATAGGGCGGCGGCTGCGCGGCATCAGCATCCAATAGTTATCCTGCAGCATTAACATTTTGGTGCCCTCCTCTCCCTTGCCTTTGAATACCACCAGAGATTTGCGCTGTGGGCGGGTGTACACATGGTAATTACCCATACTGTCCAGCTCGCCATTTTTGTAGACCTGCACCTCAGTGACTACTCGCGCGGAATTTTCTTGCAGACGGTAAAAATCGGCTTTGGCAAGCATGCCATCCACTTGCTGCGTGGTGTAGATAATCTCGTTGCTGGCCCCGCTATTGGTATTTAGTGAATTGGCCAATGCCATTGGAGCCATTGCTATTACCAGAGCGCTGCCCAAAACTTTCCAAGCAGTTTTTAGTTTCGCTAACTTATACATGTACCAATGCCTCTGTTATCGGTTTGTTTACACCTTTGCGCGCTGCCATAAAGGAAGACAGAACACAGATTGCCGCTACTGCTAACGAGATCATCCAAGCAAGATTCATTGAGAAATACACCACCAGGGGATAGCTCTCGGTTTTACCGGGAGGGGGCGGCATGGTGACTTCAAACACCATCAAACCCATACTCACCGCAGCTGCCAGCAAGATGCCCACGATCGCTCCTACCAGGGACAACACCAATGCCTCCAACACAAAGCCCAGCAGTAATTCGGCGCGGGACGTACCCAATGCGGAAAGAGTGCCGATCTCACGGGTTCTTTCTGTAACCGACATCGCCAAGGTGTTGAAGAGAGAAACAAAAATCACCATTGCCATGATCACGCCCATCAGACCAAAAATTCGGTCGTAAAGACTTTTCACCCCTTGGTAAAAGAAGGCGCGATCCTCCCAGGTGGTAATTTCCAACTCGGGAGCCTGCTCAGCCAGACGCGCCTTTAATACTTCGGTGTCTTCCAGCTCATAGCCGTACAGGTGCATGGTGCTGACTTTTTCACTATCGAGAATAAACTGAGCAGAATTTATCGAGAGATACACCTGACGCTTATCCATGTCAGGAACACCAGTTCCAAAAACACCCTGTACTTTAAAATCCAGTGCGTTAAGCGCCCCATCTACAGTCGTAGACATCAGGGTGATATAGTCCCCGGTTTTTACATTCAGATTTCTGGCCAGATCCTTGGCCAGCATAATCTGCGGATCGGTAGGATCTTCATTCTTACTCAGAATGCCACCTTCGGTCATATTTAAGAAAGGCCCTTTTACCCGAAACTCGCTCGGCAAAATCCCCTGCCCCAAAAATATGGTCGACTTATCGCCATTGGAGATCAAGCCATTCAAATAGATACGTGGTTGTACCGCCTTAACCTGGCTATCGGTCAATAAGCGCTTTCTCAATTCGTCGGCATTTTCCAAGCCATTTTGTAATGGATACTCTTCATCGCTATTGAAATATCCCGGCTGGGTAAACACCAGATGCCCCTGACTGCGCGCCGCGCCTTCTTTCAGGGATTTATAAGTGTATAGACCAAAGCCCCCTGAAGTCATCAGAGCCATCACCACAATAGCGACAATTGCGACGGTCAAAAGACTGCGGCGGCGGTTGCGTAATAAATTCAAAACTGCCAGTTTTAAGCGACGCATGGGGCTTCCTCCTGCAAAATCACACCGTCTTGTAAATTGATCACTCTGTCACAGTGCTGAGTCATACGATCATCGTGGCTGGCCACAATAAAGGCCGTTTTCTGTTCCCTGCCAAGGTATTTCATTAATTCAATAATCTGCTGAGCCGTTACACTATCCAAGCTAGCGGTGGGCTCATCAGCTATCACCAATTTGGGCTTGTGCACCAGTGCTCGAGCTATCGCCACCCGTTGTTGTTGGCCGCCGGAGAGGCGGTCGGGGCGATATCGGGCAAACTCGGCCAAACCCACATAATCCAACATCTGCATTACCCGCTGTTTAACCTCTGCAGAATCCACACCATTGAGCTGTAATGGGTAGGCGACATTTTCAAAGGCACTCATCACCGGAACCAAATTAAATTTCTGAAAAATAAACCCCATCTGAGTGCGACGTATCTTCATTGCCTGCTGGTAGTCCCTGGTCATTAATTCACCGGCAAAATGCACCACACCGGAATAATCTTGGTCCAGTAAGCCACAGATATTTAGCATGGTACTTTTACCGGAGCCTGAGGGCCCACAGAGGGCCACCATAGTACCGGGGCGAATGGCCAAGTTGACATCTCGCAAAGCCTGGTGCTTTATTTCACCTGTTGTATAGGTCTTTTCTATATGTGTCAGCTGCAACATCGGTCTTTCTCCAATCCCAATTACTACTCAGTATCCAGCTTACAAAGTGCCTGAGCCCCTCTTGTATTGACCTTTGCCTGCCACTCACTTTTCTGATCTGACTTTTCACCCAAATCCGCAGCCTCCAGGGCACCACAGTAGATCCAACTCACTGCCTGTACCGGCATGTGCGACAGACGCGGATCATTCATCAGCTCCCCATAGAGCTCAAATCCTCGATCAAAAGCATTGAAAAAAGCAGGTACCTTGGTAAAAGTGGTGGCCGCAATCCCTTTAAAAAGCAAATCCCGGGGCACCCCCCTAGCCGAGCGGCCAGGATTTTCAAGCTCCTCCAACATCAATAGGGCTTTGTCCATACGGGCGATCCCATTTTCTGCATAGCTCACCTTCTTCCAAGGCAACCAACTCTCCTTGGCCATCAGAGTCTCACTGGCACCCAGGTAGAATAGGGCTGCAGGGTCTGTGGGATCTTGCTGCTGGGCAACTTTGAAAGCCTCGTAAGAAACTTCAATGGCATCCCCACCCTGCTGCGCCGCCTTGTTATATAGCCCTTCTAACTGCGCATCCACTGCGGCAAAAGCGGAAGTAGACATACCCAGTTGAATCAGTGCCGCTGCAATAATCTTCTTCATGATTTCTCTCCTTGCGTTTAGGTTGGGAGCAGATTAGCGCTGGTTATGGAGGGGGTCTTGATCGTGCGACAAAAGGGGAAGGAGAGAGATAAACGGGGAATCTTTGGGCTGAATGGAGTTAGAAGCCACAGATAAGTGGTAAATGGCGAGGCGTAAACTATTTTGGCAAGTTACTTCCTAGTAGGTGGTACAGCAGAACCAGTTAATTGATATTGTCCCTAAGCGACCTCTCAAATCAGCTCGAACACATATATAAAAATTAGGTCCAACATATTTAGAGGGTAAGCCCAAACTCACCCATCTGTAAGAAAACCTTAGTATTGAAAAATTGATTATTAGGTACTGTCAGCTACCAACTTGCTAATAAATTTTAAAGCAGAGAAGCCAGGGGTGTTTAATTTTTCTAAATTTTTAACCATTGCTGACGGTAGATAAGGCTTGGCTGCAAACAGAAATTGAGCCGCCCCGGCCGGTGATTCAGTTGAAATCTTAGAAGAATAGAGATTCCATAATTCATAAATGGAAATAGAGCCCTGCTCTTTCAGGTATGTATCTATCGCATTTATAATCAGAAGACCGCAATTATAGTGAATGCGTGGATTCTTACGTGACGCATCCAGATAAACCGGATTTTCCCCCAGGCTGGCAAGGCATTTCTGCTCTGCTTGCTTTATCTTCTGTGACAGATAACCCTTAGAAAGGATACTCTCGAACGCCAAACCGGCAAAATAATCAGCCGCTCCCTCATGAAGCCAGGAGTCAGCTGTATCTATAACATCTGCGCCCTCTCTCTGATATAAATGGGCAACTTCATGGGAAAAAAGCCAAAACAATTCATCGACATCAATTGCCTCAACAACAGACTTCTTACCATACCAATGCATAAATATCTGGCCTGGCAGAGTTCCACCTTGATGACCATGTCGACCATCGTCTGTAGAACTAAAAGAAGCAAACAACGCGGGCCTATAGCCAAGTGTGCCCATTTTATCAGCAAAGAAATCCATCAACTCAGGCAACTGAGTGCTCATCTGATGTTGCAGCTTCTCTGGTAGAAGTTCATCGATCACACTTACAAAGTGATCACTCTGTATCGGTTCTCCATGACCAATATAGACCTTGCTGCCTTCATCGAAAGCCGCCCACTCAATACTTCCCTGATAGATCCTGCCATGCAGGATAATATTGTCAGACTCGGGAGCAACAATCGTCAAATACCACTTCTTTAGGCTAGGTTCGCAAGAATCTGCGCAGGAAAAAAATCTCCCCGTATGCAATAAATAACTTCCATCCGAAAACGGGGAGAAAGGGGCATATTCCTTGGGGAGGGCCGTATAAGTTGGGGTAAGATGAAAAGTAGCTTCTGTAAAGGCACTGCCGTCCTCACGCACTAAACTCTCTTCCTCATCAACAAACTCAAACTGATACCCGTTAGAAGTAGGAATCCAACGCTTGCTTCTTGAGTTATCCGGAGAGCTTTTAAAGGCGAGCTTCTTTATTGGCTTTTCTGACACAAAGGTAACAAACCAGTTACCATTTCCCTTCTTTTCCAGCTTGGTGCTAATAGTATTTGCAACTGCTATAGAGCTGAATCCTAAACAGCTACATACCACAGCCATAGTAATTGCAAGGGCTATTGTACGAAACGATTTTTTTATTATCATTCTCAACCTTAATCACAAAAAGCTTGTGCTCTGAGTTTTTGAATAAGCACTTAATATTTTTTTAGCATTATATCCATGAATTACCTCTCCATTAATAAGCAAGACAGGAACACCTTTGCCACCTAGGCGATTATA
This sequence comes from Microbulbifer mixtoriginis (SeqCode), assembly GCF_052467705.1. Taxonomy (NCBI): domain Bacteria; kingdom Pseudomonadati; phylum Pseudomonadota; class Gammaproteobacteria; order Cellvibrionales; family Microbulbiferaceae; genus Microbulbifer; species Microbulbifer mixtoriginis (SeqCode). The sequence goes on along the minus strand of NZ_CP174322.1, from coordinate 1,839,014 downwards.
CTGAGACCTGCCCTGCTGGGACTTCTCAATATCATACTCATAAAATGGTATATTGTGCTCTCTCATCAATTCACGTGATTTCTGGCAATAGCCACACCATTCGGTAGCGTAGAGAATAACCTCACCCGGCCGCAGAGAGGCGTAATCCGGAAGCGGATTAAAATACAGCGCTATCTTATCCCACTTTTGAAAAATCAACAGAGCTACAGCCAAAATCAACACATTCCTCATGCAAAGACCCTATAAATCAAAGAATCAGGCAAACAACCTCTTAGCAGCTCAACAACAATTTTAGAAAGTAGAAGATAAGCCCGCAATATGTACCAACTTAGGTGGTTCAGCATTTTATGTATAAGACCCACTAGGGTGATTATGCAAGATGTTCACCATCAACTTTCCATGCTCACTCATAACATCCTTACAAATATCAGCCCTTGAGCCACTCTTTTTTATTACATCCTCTTAACGTCCCCACCGACACACTATCAGGCGCACCAAGGGGTTCGCCTTTAATGTAGTGTTGAGCTGATGCTTTTGCTGTAACTAAAGTGATCACTCTAAGAGAATGAATTTGTCTGTAAAAATTAGCTCTTAGTTAATACAGAGGGAAGGGGGACTTGTAATTTTTCAGCCCAGGGCTGAAGATCCTTGATAATAGAGGGATATAACTCTACCCCATCACGCAATTGCCGTGTTCGATTCGCCCAAGCACGCTGGCCGGGCACTCTTACTGGCTCATCACTATCACTGCGGTTTTGCTCCCAGAGGTTACTTAAAGCAATGGTTTGACGAAGAAAGTCTGCTTTTGCCCCAAAAGCCTGGGGATCAATTATCTGTAAGAAAACCGAGTTGGCCTCTTTATCGTGTTTGGCTGAATCATCGTCACGGCCATAGCCTCCAAGTGCCATCGACAACACCTCCAACATCGCACTTAGTGCCGCCCCCTTGTAACCGTGATCAGCACCACCAATCGGTAAAATACTGCCACCATTTTTGAACGCCGAGGGATCATCGGAAATCTTGCCATTATGATCTTTAAGGCAAGCTGAAGGCATTTTCCTACCCTCTCGCTTTGCGCGTGACACATGGGCACCAGCTGTGATAGACATACTCACATCAAACAACAGAGGGTAATCTCCGGCCGGAGCCGCAAATGCCAGGGGATTCGCAGAGAACAATGGATCAATTCCCCCTTGAGGCGATACAGTATTTTCTCCCGGAGTTGAACAGGTTAGGATCGCCACATAACCCGCTTCGATTACCTGAGGTAAATAGGCAGCTAGGCAGGCAATATGCTGGCTGCGGCGAATAATAGCGGTAACGACACCCTGTTCAGATACTCGTGATAACGCCTGTTCAATGGCTTTGCTAAGCACCCAGGGACCAGGTAAAAATTGTGCATCCCAGTTAAAACAGTTACCCCTATCGGACAACACTTTGGGTTCACCACTAAGCTTGGACTCACCACTTTGTAACCACTCTAAATTGCTCACAACCCGGTGCAAGCCATGGGTGGTAAAACCGAGCAAGTCTGCCTGCAAGAATACATTAGCGATTATGTCGGCCCTGTCCTTAGCGAGCCCCACACGCTGGAATAAAGCACTGGCAAAATCTCTTAATTCTGTGGAAGAGTAATAATCTTGCATCCTGACTCCATGTCATTCTTAGTTAGGACAATAAAGAACCGGCGCTTACTGTGAACCGGTTATAATTAATCCGCCTTACCACCTTAAATTTATTCTCTCTATGTAACAAACAAAAAATACATTCACATAGATTTAAACATTGCTGCGGCCCTACGGCTCACAGAAAACTTTTGCCCATCATCCATAATTACCGTAGCTGAGCCCGTCAGCCCTCGGTTAATCTTATCGATTCGCTTAATACAAACAATCGTTGATCGGTGTATCTGCCAAAAAAGATCAGGCTCCAACTGCATCATCAATTCCTTAAGCGGTGTGCGTATAATATGCTGGCCCTGGTCTGAGTAAACAGTGGTGTACTTGTCCTCAGCGACAAAAGCCGAAATTTCATCACAGGAGATTAGGTGTACATCCTCTCCCTTACTAGCCCTGATCCAGCGTAGATATTCCGGCTTACCGACATTGAGTTGCTGCAATAAAGCCGCAATATTCGGACTCACTTGCGCCTGCTCTTCCGCTCTACTTTCCAGACGCTTCTTGATACGTTCGCAAGCTAACTGAAGACGCTCATCATCAATGGGCTTCAACAAATAATCTACGGCTTCCTGCTCAAAAGCATTTACTGCATATTCATCATAGGCAGTAATAAAGACCACTACGGGTTTGGTTTCCAGCTTGTTAAGCGCGGAAGCAACCGCAATACCGTCCAAACCCGGCATACGGATATCGAGAAAAATGACATCAGGCTGTTCTTTCTGGCAAAGAGTTAATGCCTCCTGACCATCAGCTGCTTTACCAACTACCACAAGTTCCGGAAAAACATCAGCCAACATTTTATCCAGATGATGACGCAACAAGGGTTCATCATCGGCAATTATTGCGCGCATGGAAACTCCAATCTAGCGGTAACCCCGCCCAGTTGATTGCTACTTATCTGCAGCTTGCCTTTTTCCTGGTATAGAGTGGCAAGACGCTCCTTGATATTATTTAAAGCCAAACCATTGTGCTTGTTTGACTTTGACTTATTGGTTGCAGCCTGCAAACCAATTCCACTGTCCTCCACTTCTATGATCCACTGACTAGCTTTCGTAGCCACCCTGAGACAGACCAACCCTCCTTTCTGTGAAGGTTCAATACCATGGAAAATGGCATTTTCCACCAATGGCTGTATTAATAGGGGCGGAACTTCCGTTGAAGGGTTAACGGTTTCTGCCAGTTCGACCCTATACTGCAAGCGCTCACCCAGTCGGATTTGCTGAATAGCCAAATAGCTTTCAAGACTGCGAAGTTCATCTTTCAGGGACACATAGTCAGAACGCGATTTATTCAAACTAAAGCGCAAGAGATCGCTAAAATTGTCCAGTAATAGCTCTGCCTTCTGTGGGTCGTGCCTAATCAGCATCTTAAGATTGGCCAGTGTATTAAACAGAAAGTGAGGTTCTATTTGACTTTGTAATACTTTCAGCTGGCTTTGCACCAGAGTTTTTTGTTGCTGGGCCTGTAGTAACTCTGCTTCCTTGCGCTCAGTCTCCAGCTTGTGGGACTGTTCACGATTAAGATAAAACTGGTAGAGTAAAGTCGTCAAAAAGATTGCCAGAATTAGTGAGTAAATCAGGGCATTAACCGCAGGAAAAACTCCAAAGCCAGAGACCCACCACCAAACATTAATAGAACCCAGCACCGTCGTTGCCGAAATGGTTACTGCATACTTGAGTACATGTGGCCAATTGGGCTTTAGGTGGAGCATAAGCTTGCGCGTAGAAAAAGCAACAAAGCCATAGGTTAGGGATATACCAAAATTGAGAGAGTAACTCCCTCCCCACACTTGTTTAGTGATTAGGGCCACAACAATACAAAGAATCAATATACGTAAATATTCACTGAGTAACTTCACCATGATTCCTTTTATATCTTCATGTTCGCAGTCAAAGTAACAAGGGTTTCATTAGGCAATTGTGTAAAATACGATTTTTTAGCGCCGCCAAAATACCTTATTGATGCGCCAAGAGTCCAATCGCCCTTCATTTCATGGTTAATACCAGCAGTCAAAACCATGCCTCTATCGCCAGGGGAATATAAAATATCCAATTTGGGATTGTAATTGTGATTAGATAAGCTCCAGTGCATCATCAGGTTATGTCGATTGCGTGCTTCGCTTAAAAAAGCTGCAGCAGAAGCATATCTGGTAGCATCCCACACTTCCCCCTGTTCACGATACCAGTTGGCATTGTCTGCAAGCCTTTGCCAATCGCGAGTATGCCACGCCCTGCTATCAAACCAGTATTCAGCGATGATTGTATGCCCTGCGTTATGGGTCCAGGTCATGCCCAACAGAGCCTGCCAGCCATCGCTCTGTTCTCCCTCTCGGGGTAAAGTGCCAGCTCCTGGAGAACCGGGCTTTAGCCATTGACGATAACGCTGTTGGTAACGGCCTTCGCTATGTAATTCCCATGACTCCCCACAGGTCGTAACCCAGCTGGCGCCGATATTCAAGCCACGCTGATCATCCAGATAACCGAGTAGTTGCCATTCACTCACACCTTTCAGCTGGTACCAACGTGCAGCCAAACCTCTCGGAAGCTCTTCATTAATCAGTTGACTAGCATTAGCATCTACCAACATCAGGCTCAGCTCTCCACTTTCTGTGAAGCGGCTGGCTGATACGACGGCAACGCCCTCATCAGCCCGCAGAGATACCGGGTTGCGCTCCATAGGCAGGAATAGATCCAAAGGTCTGTGAGCGTAGCTAACACCAAAATCCAGGCGACGCTTACCTGCAAGCAGGTCCCACCCGAACCTATCCCCCTGCCAAAATAACTCTTCCACAACAAGTTCTGATTCCTCACCAGCGCCACTACCTGCTTCATGCAGCATGGAAACCTGTCCTTCCCAGTCCGATACCTGCAGCGCACCTTGTAATTTAGCTTGGCGCTCATAACCTGACCCAGAATCGAAGATGGCACTTTTCGATTGATTCTTAGCGCTAACAGCCATTGCCAACTCCCACTGCTGAGTAAGTGACTGAGCATTGAGCTCACCCACCAAAGACAACATCAACAGCAGCCAAAAAGTATTCCTTTTCATCATCACCTCCAACTTGTTAGAAGTAATTTAGCAACACGAGTAGTTGTCTCCAGCCCAAGTGATGAGTGGTCTCCATAATGGACAGGCCGTAGATGGTTGGGATAAATGGTGGATAGCGGCTAGTAATGGCTAGCGAGTGACGAATAAAGCTGGCCAATTCACAGATCAGTAATGAGGCCACCATCATCAATTCTGAACAGCAACCAAAGTGATCTGTGGGCCATAACGCTCTATATCTAAACGCTCTGTCACCCAGTGCAAAAAGTCTCTCTCTTCAGGCCATCAGAAGTGTTCCTCTAGGAACCCTCCTGTGCTCACCAAACCACAAAATAGGCACATAAGAAGTGAAAATTTTTAGCTTCCCGCGACGAAATCAATAAAAAATACTCTTTAAATCACAATTGGTGGAACCGTACCAGTTGATAGGAGTCCATCTTTTAACTCATTAAACACCGGCTATGACCTTATAGAGATAAATTGGGGGAACAATGCCTGGTCCACTTAAAACGTTTAGCGCTCTCACATTAACCGTAATTCTGGCCGCTTGTAGTGGAGGCTCTGGAGGCAGTAATAATTCTGATAATAATAAGCCTAATAATGAAACAAATGGCGGATCTAACACCGGCACAGATGCCGATAACAACAATGATAATGATGGGGGCAACACCGATACTGGCGACTACAGATTCAATCCTAGCATTCCGCTAAGTACATTAGTGGTAGGAACTAGTGAATATGCACAGGGTACACTGCAATTAGAGGATACCGATAGTACCAGCCCCACCTTTCAGTCTGGGACTTATGCCGGAAAGTATGGTGACTTCAAACTATATGACAGCGGCAATTGGGAATACCAACTGAACAACAATGCCAACGATTTAAACAGCGGCGCCTCGGTAGAAGATACTATCGTTTTTTCTCTCAGTAACGGAGATCAGCTAAACATAACTTTTGCGATCCAAACGATTGAAGCCACCCAAAATAGTATCGTTTTTATATTGGTGAATTTTTCCGATGCCGCCGTAACGGATGATGTCAGCATCTCCCAGCTTGCGGATATGACATTCAACGCTACCGACTCCCTCGATAACACTTACAAAGAAAACTCACTGGGTCAGCTAAAGTTCCAGCGCCATCTCAGCAGCAATAATTCTCTAGCACAATATTGCTATGGTGAGGACAATAAAGAAGAAAGCTCTATTGACTGCTTTATATACAGCATCCCCGACAATCAAAACGGAGGGATTTTAAGTGTTCAAAATGCTCAGAACCGTGCCACAAGCTCTCAGGATGGGCAATATTCCGATGGAGGTTATACTTGGAGAGATAACGCAAGCCGCTGGGTAGAAAGCAATTTTGTCGATGCCAATAATCGCCCAGTAGACCTCAACGCATGGCGCCATCGAGTATTTATATTCCCAACCGCCGCTTACAATGCCGGGTTAGTTGGTACAGGGGTCGCGGCGGTCAATGGCCGCTGGAGTATCGTTACTGCAGATAGCGATCAACTAATTATGGGGCATGAACTGGGTCATAACATTGGTTTAGGCCATGCAGGCAATGATAACAACAACGATGGGGATACCAGCGACCGAGGGGAAAGTGAATATGGCGCTGCCGCAGCCTTCATGGGCAATAGCTGGCAGTCACGCTTATTTGGCAGCGCTCATAGGGACTTTATGGGTTGGTACAACAGCTTCCCTGGCTATTCCAAATCTGTTTCTAAAAGTATGGGGAATGCTTCAGAGGTTCAAATTCAGGCTATCGAACTTACCGCCGGCGAATTAAATAAAACAATGCCACAGATTATAAAGGTGGAGAGTAACGGTAGCAGCAATCGAGAAAATCACTATTTCGTGGAATATCATATTTCCCACCCCATCCTAAACCCTCGTTCACAGCAAGATAAGGCCGTAACTGTACATTATCTGAAAGATGACACCGCCAACCAAGTGGCCACTCTTGAAGAGCCCGGCAGCAGCTTCACAGATTCGGCTGCTGGAGTCACCATAGAGTTTAAATCCAGAAGTGATGAAATGAATACTGCCACCATTTCAGTAAGCTATACAAATTAAAGAGAGAAATAGCAATGAGATACTTACTCACAATAATTTCGACCTTACTGTTCATTCCCACCGCCTCTGGTCAGGAAACTATAACGGGAGTACTGGAAGAAGAGGTTTCAGAAAATTTTAAGACAGGAAAAATTGATCATCGCTTTTCCATCAAAGATGAAAACACAGGGCAGTATTATTTTATAGATGCCAAGGAGATCAAAAAAAAGGGCATGAGATCTGGTGAACGAGTCAGAATACGAGGAGAAAAACAAGAGCGTCGTCGGCTTCACATCAAGGAAACCGAGAGAATCATTTACGAAGAATAAGCACGTAATATCCAGCTGCTCATAAATCTACGCCAGGGCATATACTTCATCAAAATAGCCCTGGCGACGTAAAAACCTACCGGATAGCACAACGCAATAAGCCGCCCTGTTTTTGCTATTATTTCACTGGTTATGTCTAGGAATTTGCCAACCCCTTTTGTTGGCGATACACATGCCAGGGAGTAACGGATGAAAACAGTTGTATCAATCGTTCTGGGTATCGCTCTATTTCAATCACTTTCAGCAAGTGCCGCCTGGACTGAACAGGCGCGCATTGACTATCTCAAAGTTCACAGCCAAGGAGTAGACGTTCGATTAAAAGGATTTGAAAATACCAGTGCTGAAGTGGCATGCTCTGACACTAGGACATTTGTACTAGTGAATGATGAATCTCAAATCTATGACACCAAAGTCTCTTTTTTATTGTCTGCTTTTATGTCAAAGACCCCAGTAAATCTGAGTTACTATGGATGCTATGAAGATAGAATCCGCTTGTATTCCGTCATAATCAGGGACTGAAGCGCCATTAAGCGATGTTTGGAATAACAATATTTTATCTGGAAGGATACATGGATGTATCCACTCAACTCTTAAAGAAGTATTTCACCAAATTCAATGTATAAGACCCGCATAATATTTAAGCGGATCTTATACAGGCCACTCTGACCTTCATTATAAACCTACGGCACTTAAATCACGGGATCAGAGATTATCGTGACATTTTCCAGGCCATAATACTCTACAACCCAAGAATAACTTTCATACACTTCATAGCGGTCTGGGAAAGCTTTACCCACCACATCCCAGCGTTTACGAGATTTAGAATAACTTGATCCTTTGATCACACCAGTGAAATTGAATTCGTCACCGTTATGGGGATTAGTCACAGTAGTGGTATAAGGGATTTCCACCTCGCTATTTTCTACCATCATACGTGCCACCAGTAGGCTATAAGCGGGTACACTCGCGGGCATCGCTTCCTTAACGGTTCTCTGATTACTAACCGTCGAAGTTTCTCCAACCGTAGTTGAGGCTGAAAAAGTTTCAGAAAAATTGAACGTGATCGAGCCACTATTTTCAACGGTACCCGGAACTCCAACCTTGTAACCCTCAGTCAAGCTCACGCCGGCAGTCACCGAGATGCCGAGTGTATTGGTCCAAGTATCAGTTTCGCTCTTGCCATCTGTATACCAAACTTCGGTACTATCACTCTGAGTTACGCTAGAAAAATTCTCTAACAATCTCTCACCAAAGAAGGTTTTTGTATTCTCAGGGGTTTCCACAATTTGATCCCAGTGTATTTCAACCCCACTCTCAACCAGATCAAAACGGTCAGCCACACAAGGGTAAATACTCCAAATCTTGCTATCTCCTGCGGTACCAGCAAAACCCACAACTGAACGGGTACCAATACTTAGCTGATACTCTTGCCACTTATGCCAACCATTATTACTGCCAAAAGTTATCTCTCTAGTAGAGTTATTTGACATATCTTTTAAGTAAACACGGATACGAGAAATATTGCCATCGCGTTTCTTATAAAAACGCCAACCCTGGATATATTCCATATCTCCAAGGAGTTTGCGGAATCCTGAACCAGTCGTTTTACCCACCTCGTCATCATCAGCGTATAGATATTCAAGCTTCAAGCCTTTGATGCGTTCATCCCCGCTATAACTGGTAATAGCAGCTATTTTATCTCCCGGCACACGCTTGGTGGAATAGCTATCACACATGTCAAAGTCACTGCCATTACCACTCTTACCATAGGAGAATATTTCATCATATCGTAAGGTTCCGCCTTTATCTGCGGTATTAAAATAGAGATCCAATATATTGGTAGCTGCTAAAACTGGGGCAGAAAGAAAAAACCCGATCACCACTGTAAAGATATACCTCATGGCATTACCCTTTTATTAATTGTGCTATCAGTCCGTCATTGTTAGTTACCTCATTACCTCTACCACCTAAGTATTTTCTCTTTTCGCACCTCCTTTAATTGCTTATTAAGGGGTTCCATCCTGTGTGAGAGTCTTTTAAATCAGTGAATAGCTTTTATCGGTTATATTCATTGGAACACAAACTCAACAATCACCAGAAACTGCCCACCACCAGGGCAGTAGTAATCAGCAGTAATACTGAAAGTACACGATAATTGCGCCATAGGGGCTCACTGCGCAGCGCCTCGGTTTCCGCATCAAAGTCTTTGCGAGACCAAACAAACTGCCTAGCTTCCTCACTAATCTTTGCCGGGCTTATCAAGCTGGAAGCCACCAACACCATGGAGCAGAAAACAAAGAGGATTGGCGCTATATAAAGGAAATGTAAATTAGTCCAACCCAGCACCTCATTAGCGAGGAATAGAGTTACTCCTCCGGCAGTGCCCAACACCAAAGTGGTCATTGCGCCCTTGGAGGTCGCTCCCTGCCAAAAAAAGCCAATTAGGAATAGAACCAAAACAGGGGGTACGGCATAGGAAAGTACTTTTTGCAGATATTGGAACAGAGAACCAAAATTCTCTATCTGCGGCGCCCACAGCACAGCCAGAACCATAAAGATGAAGGTGACCAGTTGCCCCACGCGCATCAGCTGATGCTGGTTCAAAGAGGGAAAACGCTGTCGCACGAAATCCATCGTCACCAATGTAGATGCAGAGTTCAGCGTGGAGTCAATCTGAGACATAAGCGCTGCAACAAAACCAGCCAAGACCAATCCCAAAATGCCCACAGGTAACAATTCAAACAGCAAGGTTGGATAAACCATGTCTGCCCGTTCTAGCTCGGGGAATAGGACAATCGCCATAGTGCCGGGCAAAACCATAATAAACAGCACCGGCAATTTCAGAAGACCGGCAAACAACGCTCCCCAGCGTCCGTGGTTAATATCTTTGGCGCTCAGCACCCGCTGTACCATGAATTGGTTGGTACACCAGAAATAGAACCCCAGTAAGGCCACTCCTGTAACCAACCCCAGCCAAGGCACACTGGGATCTCCGATTGGACGAATCAAACTCAATTGATGGGCGGATACCTGGGAAACCACATTCTCCCAACCACCAGCGCGATCCAGAGCGAAGATACTGATCAGAATTGAGCCAAAAATCAGTAATAGAGCCTGAATGGTATCGGTGTAAATTACCGCGGCCAAACCGCCGGCAATCGTGTAAATGCCTGCGATCACCGCCAAAATCGAAATGGTCACTGACATCGGCATGTCAGGAAAAATCAGCTTCATCACTAAGCCTCCGGCATAGAGGCTGCCGGCGGTATCCACCACGATATTCAGGAAAATTGTCAGACCGGAAAAGTAAGTCCTGGCGGTGCGATTAAAGCGCCGCTCCAGCATCTCGGGCATGGTGTAGATGCGGGAACGAAGTATTGTCGGCAGGTAAAAAATCGCGAAAAACACCAGGATGACAGCAGCCATCCACTCATAGTTGAAGACTGCTATGCCAGTGCTATAGGCATCGCCGGCCAAACCAATCAGAGTGGTGCTGGAGATATTGGAAGCGAACAGTGAAAGCCCTATCAGCGGCCAAACCATCTTTCGCCCAGCAAGGAAGTAGTCTTCAGCGGTGTCGTGGCGACGACTGAGATAGAGCCCCAGGCCAATTGTGAAAACGAAATAGACGACCAAAATGATCGCATCGATGGGGTGGAGACCAAAATCGACCGACATAACTTCCTCGTTCACCGCTAGCTGCGTATTTTTTATGGTTTGCGGAACTTGCAAAAAATTAAATCACAGTGGTTTAATTAAGTAAAGTAAACCATAAAAATATAAAAAATACTTTAAAATCAACAAGTTATGGTAAAACCGCTCATCTCACTTTCATTGCTTACGCTAGGTAAACGCAATAAAATCCTATATGGACCTATTTGTCACAAATAGTCTCAGATCAAACTCTCGGATACGCGTTTTCTACAAAAGGGGCACAGAGATGGGTAAGGGAAGTAATTCCAGCGGCCTACGTCGCTATAACGAACGGGTTTTGCTAACCGCGCTGCGGAAAGCAGGTACTGCGTCCAAGTCTGACCTGGCGCGCCTCACCAACCTCACCCCTCAGGCCGTTACACGCATCGTGGATGAATTGGAGAGCACTGGCATGGTTATGCGTGAGGGGCGCAGGCTTGGCGGCAAAGGCCAGCCCTCCATCATGTACACCATCAACCCCACCGGTGCTTACTCCATAGGCATTAAAGTCGGGCGGCGTAATGTTGAATTATTATTAATGGATTTTGGCGGCAATATTTTGAAGAAAATATGCCAGGAATTTGAATGCCCTGAGCCCGACTTTCTACTCAGAAATATAGAATCAGGTATCGAAAATTTAAGTGCAGAATTAGTCAAAAAAGACCAATCCAAGCTCGTCGGCGTTGGTATCGCCATGCCCTGGTTTATCGGTGCCTGGACAAAAGAATTGGAAATGAGCAATACCCTGGCGAACGAATGGCGAGAAATTAACTTCGCAGAAGAGGTTTCCAAAGGCACCCACCTACCCGTCTTTTTTGAAAATGACTGCTCTGCTGCAGCAGTCGCCGAGCTGCAATTCGGTAAAGGCACTGAAGTTTCCGATTTTCTCTACATATTCGTTGGCACTTTTATCGGCGGCGGTCTGGTGCTTAATAGCAGCCTGGAGACTGGTGTACATGGCAACTCAGGCAACCTAGCCACCATGCCAGTCCCTGTCTCCAAGCTCAGTAGCACCCCAGAACCCGAAGGGGCCTTCGAGACCTTACTTAATCGAGCCTCACTATTTGGCTTGCGCCGACACCTGCGCGCCAACCAAATTAATATCAATGACTCTGCTGATTTATTGTCGGTGATGGATCAGGCCCGACCACTCATACAGGAATGGCTGGACGACTGCGCTGATGCCCTGGTTTACGCCATTCTCTCCGCAGTCAGCGTACTGGACCTTGAGGCCGTTATTATCGATGCGCACCTCCCGCGATTCCTGCTGGAGGAGCTGGTGGAAATCATCTCCAGGCGAATGCAGCAAGCCGCCCCGTCCGGAGTTTTCAAGCCCCAGATAATGAGCGGTAAGATCGGTATTGATGCCATCGCGATTGGCGGTGCCATCCTGCCCTTTTACTCCAATTTTGCACCAGATAAGACCGTGCTGTTGAAGGGTGGAGTTCCTGAGCGGGTTCCGGTTTAACCTGAAATATAGCGGAAAAACAAGGCTCAACTAATTAGGCATTAAAACCGTATTGGTTCGTTTTACATAATCATAACAGTGAGGTGACCAGCGAGATGGCATTTAACCTAAAAGACAAATGGGTTTGGGATTTTTGGTTCGCCGTTGATGGCGATCAATACCATATGTTTTATCTACAAGCGGATAAATCCCTCGGCGATCCAGAGCTACGCCATTGGCATGTCTCGATCGGTCACGCCATTTCCACCGACCTGATTCATTGGGCCCCAACGCAAGACGCGATAAAACCCTCCCAATATCAAGAGGGTGACATCGATGAGGCTGCGGACTCCTACACAACCTGGACCGGCTGCGTACATAAAGAGGGCGACACCTGGTACATGTTTTACACGGGTACCAAACACTCAGAAAAAGGGCTTATTCAGCGGGCCTGCCTGGCTACCTCCAAAGATCTTTTAAACTGGCAAAAATGTCCGGAAAATCCTCTGGTGGAGTTAGACCCCAAGTTTTATGACGGTCTAAACCTGGAATACTGGCATGATGCCTCCTGGCGCGACCCTTGGATTGTCAAAGATCCCGATCAAGCCCTTTATCATATGTATGTCACTGCCCGTTGTAATCAAGGCAGTCCCGACGGGCGCGGCGCAGTGGGTTATGCCAGCTCCACCGACCTCCTGCACTGGAAAGTTGGAGAACCCATACTGGCACCGGGCTGGTATGGAGAAATGGAAGTCCCGCAGATTGAAAAAATCCAGGGCCGCTACTATCTCTTCTGCTCTGTCTCCACTCAGTTTCACAGCCAAGCCCACCGCCAGTCTATGAGCGGAAAACCACTTACCGGCACCAAGTATTTTGTCTCCGATGCCCTAAATGGGCCATACACCGTTATTGGTGATGGATTCCTCGGTGCTGACGAGCAGGGCAGCCTATATTCCGGTCGGGTGATACAGGGGCCAGACCAACACTGGTATCTGCTCGCCTTTAACCGCGCCGATGCACAAGGCAATTTTATCGGCGGGATTTGTGATCCCAAGAAGATCGAATTTCTTGCGAATGGACAACTAAAATTGGCAGAGTAGCGATAGATGGCCAACGGCATCTTGCGAAAGTACCGGTGCCGTGCCGCCTGCCAAATATCCACCAGGGCCGAAGACTTCACCTAACCTGTAAGCAATCAATAGCTGAAAACTTCCCACTGATTGCAGTTTCTTTAGATATTTATCCCCAAGATCTCAGTAAAAACCCTTCCCTTTGCCCAACTCCCCACAAACCAAGCAAATTTTCTTCAGCACCCAAGCAGTACCCGGGCTCCTTCCATTGAAGAGTAACTCTCACTGATTGATTTAGTTACACTCTTAAAATCAATAGGCAAATTTCCCGAAAAATTCTATTGCCCACATTAAATCACAGTGGTTTAATAAATAAAAAATGGCCATCCCGCCATGCGAATCAAGAAAAAAGAAGAGCCCAACCTAAATGGGCCGCCAGCAAAAACTAATAACCATAAGTGATGATTGAGGAGAGCGTCGTGAAGGCAGAAGACTTTCAAGCCGATTGCAAATGGGTCAGAGGTTTTAAACCAAGTTCAATCGCCCTGGCGATAGCGGTGGCATCCAGTGTTAGCACTGCGGTAACCGCCCAAGAGCAGCTGGAGATTGAGGAAGTCATCATTACCGCTACGGCACGCCCCGTAACGAAAATGGAATCCAGCATTTCCGTCAGCGCCCTAGATACCGAAGAATTGTCTAACTACGCCCCCCGCTCAACCGCAGAAGTTTTTCGCAGCCTGCCAGGTATACGCGCTGAATCTTCTGGTGGTGGTGGCAATGCCAATATCACGGTCAGGGGAATTCCGCTTGCCACTGGTGGCTCCAAGTACATGCAGATCCACGAGGATGGGCTGCCAGTACTCGAATACGGCGATGTCAATTTCGGCAATACCGACAACTTTATTCGAGCCGATTCCTCCCTATCCCGCATTGAAAGTGTACGCGGCGGCTCCGCCTCCACCTTTGCCAGCAACTCCCCCGGCGGTGTGATCAACATGATCAGCAAGACCGGAGAAGAGGAAGGCGGGAATATAGGCCTCTCCTTTGGTGCAGATTACGATGAAACCCGCCTGAACTTCGGCTACGGGCACCACCTCAGCGATACCCTGCGGTTTTATGTAGGCGGCTTCCTGCGCGAGGGGGAAGGTGTTCGTGAAACCGGCTTTGATGGCGATTCCGGTGGCCAATTAAAGGCCAATCTCACCAAAGATTTTGACAACGGCTATGTGCGCCTTTACTACAAACACCTTGACGATCGGGTAACCACTTACCTACCCGGCCCGGTAACTTATAAAGGCAATGGAGAGTTCGGTACTGTAGCCAACTTCGATGCCAGCAGCCAGACCCTGCACTCAGACAATTACCGCGATATTTCTACTTTCGATGCCTATGGCAACCCGGCAAATCGGGATCTCAGCGACGGTATTGAATCCCTGGTAGAAGCCTATGGATTTGAGAGTCAATTTGAATTTGAGAATGGCTGGACCATTACTGACAAGTTCAGAATTTCTGATATAAGCGGTAGCTTTATCTCTCCATTTACTGACACCTTTGGCAATTACGGCCCACAATCCGCACAAAGTATGGCAGACCTGATCTGTGCCAATGCTGTTAGCGGAGAGGGTTCTGCAGTGGACTGTAGTGTAGGAACCACTGTGACCTACGCTAATAGCGGAGAGGTCGATGAACTTGCCTACTTGAACCTGTTGTTTGATACAAAAATCCATGACCTGGGCTTGATCGTCAACGATTTCAAAGTCGACAAGCTCATTAATGACAATATTGTTGTTTCCGCAGGCTTTTACTATTCCAAGCAAAATATTAAAACCAGCTGGAATAGTTGGAATGCCCTAATCCAAAGCGTGGATGGCAGTGACTCCCAGAATCTAACTATCACAGCGAATGCCAACGGGGACCTACTAGTCGATGATGGCCTCTGGTCGGCAAGCTTCCTGTCCTATGCCTGGGATCTGGAATACGAGACCTACGCTCCTTATATGAACGTGTCTTTCGATGTTGGGGACTTCACCTTCGACGTCAGTGCACGCCACGATATGGTCAATGCAAAGGGCTCTCTGGTTTCCAGTTGCTGTGGTGGCGATACCGATTACGATATCAACGGAGATGGCATTATCAGCGATGTGGAAGATGCGAGCGCATCAGATGCCTTTGGTTTTACCGGTGGCGTTATCACCATGGCCAACGGTAATACTCAGCTAGTCGACTATGATGCAGATAACACCTCCTTCTCCCTTGGCGGCAACTATGCAATCAATGACAGCATGGCGGTTTTTGCTCGTTACAGTGAAGGTGGCCGCGCAATTGCCGATCGCCTGCTGCAAATTAGCGGCGCTTTAAATAGTGATGGCAGCCTCAGCAACACCACCGATGGCTTTGATTCTGTTGACCAGCTAGAGATCGGTTACAAGTTTACCGCTGGTGATTTTGATATTTTTGCCACCTATTTCAATACCGTCACCGAAGAAACCAATGCGGAAATCACCAGCGGCCTAACTTTCGTACGCGAGTATGAAGCACAAGGTATAGAGCTGGAAGGCTCCTATATTTATGGCGATTTCTCGGTTAACGGCAACCTGACCTGGACGGATGCCGAAATCAGCAAAGATGCGAATAACCCATCGGTAGTCGGCAATACTCCCCGTCGTCAGGCAGATATCATTTACACCATTACCCCGCAGTATAATTTTGGTGACAGCCTAACCTTCGGCGCCAGCCTGCAGGGCTCTACTGAGTACTACGTTTCCGATTCCAACCAGCTGAAACAAGATGGTTATGTCTTGGTAAATCTGTTCGGCTCTTATTATGTTACTGAGGATCTCACCGTTTCCTTTAACGTAAACAACCTTACTGATGAATTTGTTGTAACTGAGGTTGAAGAGTCTTACGCAGAGGCGGGAGATATTGTTCGCGGCAGAGCCATCAGCGGCCGCTCCACCAGTGTCAGCTTCAATTACGCTTTTTGATCGTTGTCCTCCCTACTCCAGTAAGTCGTTTGCAGCCCGTTTAGGGCCGCTTGCAAACACCGGGTGTCCAGCCTCCCCGTTGGCACCCGGTCTTTTTCTTCAACGAAAAACTTACTGCAGTCACTCCTCCAGTGGAGTAGCCTGTTAAAATTAACCGACCAAATATTTCTTTAAATAGAATACCCAGCCAGTGGAGCGAATTAGGATGGAAGTGCAAGGCAACGCAGTAAATACCTTGCTTGGAGGCATAGAAGCCGGCGGCACAAAATTTAATTGTGCAATTGCCGCAAATCCCGATGATGTCTGGGAGAGGACTAGCTTCCCAACCACCACACCGGAAGAAACCCTCGCTCAGGTCATTGAATTTTTCCAGGCCGGCGCCCAACGCCATGGCCCTATTTCCACACTGGGTGTCGCAAGTTTCGGTCCGGTAGATTTGAACCCGCAATCGAGCCAGTACGGGTTTATCACTAACACCCCTAAAAATGGATGGTCCAATACCAACCTGGCCGGTCAGTTACAGGGGGCACTCTCTATTCCTGTAGCTTTCGACACTGATGTGAATGGCGCGGCGCTGGGAGAGCACCTGTGCGGCGCCGCTGTGGGTGTAAAGAATTTTGTCTACGTAACCATCGGCACCGGTATCGGCGCCGGGGTAATGGTAGATAGCAAACTGGTCAACGGCGCCATGCACCCGGAAATCGGCCATATGTTAATGCCACAGGATCGACGAAGAGACCCCTACCCAGGCCACTGCCCATTCCATGGCAATTGTCTGGAAGGTCTTGCCTGCGGCCCCGCTATTGAAGACCGCTGGGGCCTGCGCGGCCAGAGTATGGACAGTGACCATCCAGCCTGGGATCTACAGGCGGAATACCTAGCTACCATGTGTATAAACCTGACTAGCTGCTACTCACCGGAACGAATTATTCTCGGTGGCGGCGTTATGGAACAAACACACCTGTTCCCACGCATTCGCCATAAGTTTCTCGACCTGGCAGGTGGTTATTTCCCCCAGGTATCCCAGGGCAATATCCGCTCTTTTATAGTCCCACCAAAACTCGCCGGCCGCTCTGGCGAGGTCGGCTCTCTGCGTATGGCCCAGGCACTTTGCTCCAACTATTAGATACCAAATCCTCCCTCACAGGATGTGGAAGCGCCAGGGGAAGATTCCTGGCGCCACTCCACCCGCCAAACTGCGCCCCTCAACTCCCTTTCCAACTTATATACTCATCTTTGCGACTGTTGACACAGCGCAAGGTAGCTAGTCTCGTATCCGATCTGATAGGCTTGTCAGTCTTGACCGCCCACTGACGCGGCTGAGCACACTTAAGCGTGGCTCATTAAGGGATAAAGATGAAAATAATTAAAATATTGCTTATAGGCTTAATGGTTTTGGCCACTCAGTTTGTGCAAGCCGGCACCGCTGAACCCACAACATTTACCCGCCAGGGCATTCTCTCTTACAACTTTCATTCCGACTTACTGGGGCGTGGATTTGTAATTGATGTGCTACTGCCGCTCTCCTTTAACCCAGAAGACAATACCCGGTATCCGGTCATATATATGACCGACGGGTATATGAATTTCCCTATGGTGGCACCGAACCTGATCCACGAACAGGTACCCGATGAGCAAGGCAATACCAAGCTACCACCAGTGATTTTGGTGGGTATCTCACACCCTCTAGACAGTTCCAACTTCACCTTACGTTTAACGGATTTTACTCCAGTACCTGGAGAGATTAGGGGGAATACTCTGGGTGGTGGCGCCAACCAATTTCTGGCGTTTTTGGAGAACGAGCTCAAGCCTTTTATCAATAATTCTTTCAAGGGAGATGAAAGTGACGAAACACTGGCTGGCCACTCCCTCGGCGGGCTCTTAGCCCTGCACGCCCTCTTCAATCACACCGATAACTTCGACCGCTATGTGATCGGCAGCCCCAGCATCTGGTGGGCGGATAAGCAAATTCTAGAAAGTGAACTCGCTTACGCTGAACGCCAGACTGACTTACCGAAAAGCGTGTATATGTTTATTGGTGGGGAGGAAATCTGCTTAGAAGAAGGAGAGGTTTGCGGCGTTCAAGATTTTAGGGACCTAGCCCAGCGACTCAAGTCCCGAGATTATGAAAATTTGACTCTACGCAAGCGAGTCATCAAGGGTGAAAACCACGATACCGTAGTTAATCCAGGTTACGATAAAGGGATAGAACAGGTTTTTAAAAGCAAAGTGCTACCACGAAAGTATTCGTTTTAACCGAACCTGCCGGCCCTCTAGCAGAGAAACGCTATAGGGCCCTAACTACTCGCCAGTCTTGCTATCCATTACTCATACGCGTCACTAATACACTCCTCGGCCTCCAAAAAGACCAACATAGTCTTCTCCAGACTTTCTGCTGCGTCCATAAAAGGCAAGTGATGGCTATCTTTTAGTACCGAGAAACATTTACCCCCTTTATACCTTTTATAATCTGCCTTTACCTGTAAAGGCGTGGTAATGGAATCATTCTCACCGACAACGAATAGCGCTGGTATCTGTAAATGATCGATAGCTCCATTAACGCTCATCGCCTGAAGCTCATCGTTCATCTTGTCGGCTAAGCTTCCACGCCGCTCCTGCCACCCAGGGAACTCTTCATCAATTTTTTCAGCGGCTAAAAAACCTCGAATATCAACTCCGTTCGCGATACCACCATTCGCTCGACTCGCCCACTTGGATAGCAGCAAATAATGCTCAGAGGGAGAGTCTTGATATTTTTGTAACTCCTGTATGGCTAATTGGTTGCCTTCCCTTTCCGCCCATTTCAGAGTTGCTTCTAAGCTGGTTTCTGCCTGCTTCTGCGCATCCTGGAAGGAAGAGATAAACACCAACCTCTCTAATGTCTCAGGATGCTCACTCGCATAGAGAGCTGCAAGCCCCCCGCCCCAAGAGTGACCAACTAAGGTAACCTTATCTTTCTTATAGTGCGTTTTTAAAAAAGAAATCACATTGTGCACATCTTGAATATTGTTCTTTATCGTTAATGTGTCTTCGCTCACCTTAAGAGACTTGCCGGCCCCTCTTTGATGCAGATAAGCCACTAAATACCTTTCTTCGAGCGCCCGTCCAACAGTTACCTGAAATGGAACCAACCCCAACTCCACATCTCCCGGGCCGCCATGTAGAAATAGGATTAATGGTTTAGAGGGGTCACTACCAGACACCTCTAGGTGCAGCTTTGCACTACTACTTAGCACCTCCCCTTTATAATTGACTTGATTAGCAAATACCCCACCAGACAAAAAAACAAAAATAAAACTGACAGGGAGAAATCTTAACCATAATGGATTTAACATATGTTCACCGATTTAAGATTTAAAACATTAATAAGATGCCTCTTTATCAAACACAAAGGCCCGATAAAATGCATAGAAAGCCAACGCAATAAAGGAGCTTATATTACAAACACACCAAAAAGTACAAACCTTGCGACGAGATGGGGGTAAGACAGGGCAAAGTAACATTCAATAGGAATTCTTCGCTTCATATATAAGAAGAGCGCCATTTCTCTTTACCAATCTTAACCTTCTCACTGTATCGCGACATCTCATGAGAAATGCTCATGAGGTCAGGATATTACGACCCAACTGAAGGCAGAGGAAGAATTTACACAAGAGGGCATCAGCAAAAGGACTATTTGTGGAGTAGGGATAATCCAATATAAGGGGGGATAGGAGAACTGAAAAAGTGTTTTGAGCCAAGCAACTAGAGGTTACTCTTCCTATCATAGGATCATTTTAAAAGGCCGCATAATAAATACGGCCACCTAACACAAGCTTCTTACATCGCAAAGCGGGCAAACGCGCCCCTAAGAGCGGCTACTTACCAATATTGTACCAGGCAAAAGTTGGGCTGCTCTAGCTAGAGGACATTACCAGTTTTCAAACTACAAAAACCTTTACAGAACACGCAATGAAATAATCTCACAGGTCTTAAAGGCGCTGCTTCCACTCCAAAGGCTGTCAGTATCACCAACAATCCGCACTGTAGATTTGGCATGGAGTGACGCCAAAATAGAAGCCACTGAGTTTTTTTGGCCTACACTCTCTTCCGACTTTATCCAATACTGATGACAACTCTCAGTTTCAGCGTCCAACTTCACGACCACTTCGCCATCTCTTGAGGAAGCACTCGAAAACACCTCGATATAGCGCACTGTGGATTCGTTAGCATCCCCTAGAGCCAGCACATCACCCGATAAGAGCATCAGAGCCAAGCCTAAAGCTTTTAAAGATTTCATCAACACCTCGAAAAATTAGTAATTCACAACAGCTGGTCAGCAGCTTGCCATTATAATATTCCTGTCAAATACCGTATAGGTTGGCTATCAACCTTGTTTCTCTAGAATTTCAAGATCAATTATCAACCAACCCGATCCAAGTGCGGTTAGTTTGTCGCAAAGCTTGCAGCAATATGGCGCTCACAAACTGCTCCTTTTGAGCAGCCCTTAACTTAACCTTATCTTTTAGCTTAAAAAAAATATCGAAAGGGCAGGATAAGAAATTGAAGATATCCAGCCCCAGAAGACATGCATATCAAAAACTACATATTTTACTGAGGCAAATAATTTAGTATAATTCCAAAGTTATATTGCAATAAAAACCACTCACACACAAGCATTAAAGATGAAAAAACTATTCGCCTTACTACTTATTGTTTTACCCACTTCAAGCCTGGCCGAATTTGTCTTTACAGGAAAGTTAAGTCAGATTCATACTGGCCCACAGTATCAAGGTAGAATTTTTGTTAAAGTTCAGGGGACACCTTTGGGGGAGGTTCCCTGCTCAACCAACACAAGCTATAGCTTTGCGTTTGACGGTATAAACAAAGATGCTAATGATAGTACCAATGAAGAGGGCAAAATATATCTCAGCCTACTTTTAAGCGCCCTCGCCGCCCAGCAGACTGTTACTTTGAAGAGTAGCGATGACTGTACAACCTACCACAATGTTGCAGATTTGAGGAATCTCTCTGTTATGCCATAAAAAATATATGGCTATCTATTTGCCTTTCAAATTTTTAAAGTAGGTCGAGCTTAAAGCAATACAATCTACCCACTAAACAAACAGGCATTCAACTAGATCTCTCATATTTTGAATGCCGGTTTATATGCGCAAGGGAACAAAATTAAATAAAAATAGATCGCCCCATCCTACTAACCCAAAGCCTCGACCGCTAACAAACTCAGAATCATTCAGATCGATTATATCCTGGGCAAGGTAAATGTACCGGAGAACACGGTAGCATCATTATTTTATCTACTCAGGAAACATAACTGAAGACAGCAGTATTTTGGAACCCGTGCTATTGCATTCATAATAGCTAAAGCTAACGGTTTCCTTTGCCATATACGCAGACAGCAAGAATGAGAGCTTTGTATCAAATAGTTTTGTATCCTCAACAGTAAGATGGAAATCCACATTACTTTTACAGTTTATTTCTGAGCTGGTATTGGTGAAATTTTGCAATCTGATTTCAACTCCAGCATCGTGGACTTTCATATAGGAAATTTTTGCATAGGGAGTCCATTCGGCTCTGCCCAACAAAGGGACAAATAAAATAAATAAAACAAACAGTCTTCTAAAATCTTTCATCATTTAACACAAAGAATTTTTCAAAAAAATAATCTTAAGTTTTATATTATAAAATAGTCAGGGAGATATAACTCTAAGAAGCCTCCTCTATGCCAGACACAAGGGCAACCTATGTCTATCTAAATTAGTAAACCAGCCAATATTATCTCTCGTCTCAACCAATTATTCACTAGCAAACAGCTAAAGAGCCACACATACTGCGGGCAATCTTATTTTATTTATGCTTTTAGGCTTAAAGCGAGTAGATGAAACATTTACCAATGCAAATGCCAATGAGTGTCAATCCCTTGACACCAGCCCAATTAGTATAAACTTAGAACTTATCGGCCATGGGCCTCTAGAAAGTCAACCCACTGCTCGACCAGTTCCTTAAACTCCAGCGTTGGCAACTCTAGGTCAGGAGAACCCATGTCGCTTATGAACTTCGTGTTCTGGTGCTCGATATAAGCCAACCCAAAAATCTCAGCACCGAGTTCAGTATATCTTTTTTCTCCAGACAAAACTGAATCTATTTCCGGCAATACATCTTCTTTAATTCCTTGAGAGACTGCCCACACCTGAAAAAAACCCTCCAAGACCTCCTCTTCATCCAGCTTAGGATACAAACTATAGCTATCATATATTTTGACTATATCTATTCTTCTGTTTGAGGTCTTAAGCTCACCGACCACGGAATAAGGCGCTACGATTTTCATGAATTACACCAAAAAAATTCTAAAAGGAGAGTGGAAACATATTACTTTTATCCCAACCAAACTATCATTTCATTATCCAAAAATATATTAACTGTAAAACTCAGCGGGTCTATCCATTGTTCAACTGACCCGCCGGGCATTCTGTAGTATTTTTCTATTTTGAAAAGCTTGGATATGCAGACTGAATAATACCACCTTTTATATATATAGCTAGCATGGTGCCATCTGACATCATACCTTTATAAAATGACGTACCATCAGAACGATCTGATACATGCACTTTATAATAATTAGCTAACGTTATCTCCGCCTGTATGCGCTCCTTACTCCAAGAGTCGGGGAAAAATGTTGAAGGATTTGGTTTTACCTTCCACCCATCGTTGGTTGTCAGCCCTTCGATTTTAACCTGCACTTTCGCCATATAGTAACCATTCCCTAAATCGGTTATTACCGCCCCAGGTGAAATTCTGACTGTATCAGAGAAAGCCAAAGCAGAATGTATTCCTGTAACTTGATAGATATTCTCTCCTGCTTCGTTTATTCCTTTAACTTTTATATGCCCAGAAAATATATGATCGTTTGCATAACTCTGATAGTTTACAAAGTCATCGAATTGTTTGACAAAGCCAGCATCAGCTCGCAAGAGAGCTGGCACTTCGTCGCCCAACTCATTTAAAACCTTCCAACTTTTTAAAAGTTCAGGTTTTTCGCGCAGAGCCTCAAACAACTCATCATTATTAAACAGATCATTCCGTAAGGTGCTCTTAGCAGCCTCATCAAGGTACTCAGCACCATCAAGTAGCTTCTGGATCTTTCTAGATTTAGCAAAATGGAAGAATGCATCAAGCATTCCATTTATTGAAGCGCTCATCTCTCCTACGGCGCGCGCAGAAGTAGTCAGTCCCTTCCCTATAAGCCCAAATCCAAAATATTCCAGTACATCAGTCACTTCCTTTATTTCTTCAAATTGAGTCTGGTAATACTCTAAATACCAGCGCAACTCCTCATGATTTGCAATATTATGAGTGTCAATTGCATAATTTAATTCATCCTCAAAGACCTCAAGTGCAGCATCAACACCCTCTATAAACGCTATTTTTCTTAGATTGTGAAAGTTTATTGAACCTACAAACTGCCCCTCAACATACCCGACTTCCTCGCCATATAAGTGCTTAAAATCTTCGAGTGCCGTCAAGAATAAAAGCTGCTCACCTGAAATAAGATCAAATTCTGGATTATTAACCAACCCCTCATCCAACAGTCCAAGATCTACCGCGGTAGATGCCGGGTATCTATTACTCAACAAAGTATTTAAAGATTGCTGCTGCGATAAAACTTCATGTAAGATCAGGGCATTTTTAATTTCTTTCGAAGAGTGATTGAAATCGGCCCAACCCTGTAAGGATACATTTCTATCAGTAATACTTATATCACTTCCACCTGCACCAACAACAAAGGCTCCAAGAGCTGCCGTCAAGCGAGAAATATTTGTAGATAAAAGTGTTAATTGAGTCAGCTCACTTCGAACTTTAGAAAACTCAGAAATGTAGAATACGGCATCCGGTCCAATATTCCCCGAGCTTAGATAATCTTGGAGATCAATATCATCCAGTAATGTAATCTCTCCACTAATGTTTTTTTCTAACCAATCCGCCAATTCCTGCTGTTTAGCTTCCAGAGGATCAACCTGAGGATCAAATGCTTCGCTAACCAGTTGCTCAACAATACTTCCGCCGGCTGAGGTCAGGCAGGCAGATTCAGCATCTGCATCGTTAAGCTCCGAAGATAAAGCTCCAGTCAGACAGCCAGTAGAAGCACGAGCTATATACTTAACTGCAGTACTTAAATCACTACCAATTATATTTTCTGTTAGGCTTTCACCAATGTTATTTATTGCATCCGTAGCTAAGGAGGATATGAACTGCTCTTCAAAGCTGCCGCCATTGAAGGTCGTCTGGATACCTGCAGACACAGTAGCATGTATTACAGTTTGAAGCGCCTGCCCAGTTAGTGACAACACTGGTACCGAGCTTTCTACCCCGTTTATGAGAACGGTTTGCATCTCCGCTAGAGTTGAACCCTCTGTTACCAGATCCTTGGCATTAAAAAACTGAGTGTCCAATGCAGACAGTGCCCCAGCTGTGACAACAGAAGTAGCAATTGACTTAAGCCCTTCTTCACTATGTACGGCTTCAAAACCTGCCTTGAGGATATCGTCAATACTTCCGCCATTTACAGTAGCATTAGCCGTGGCCATGGTTGTTGTATTAACCATGGTGGTAAAAGCTGCATTTGCCATTGCCGCTTGAGTAGTCCCCGACGCAGCACCAATCATGCCGGCGCCTGCACCATAGGTACACACAGCAACAATAATGGTGATAACCGCCATCGCCGCAGCGCTTAGTGTGGTACTCGATTCATTCCACTCTTCGTAGGCTAAATCCACTGCCTGCCAGTCGGCATTCGGGAAGTTTTGGCGCACCTCCGCCATCCACTCCAAACCGTCGAATTGACTCAGTACTTGGATCTGCTCATCCAGAGTTAAATTAGGATCTCCTTCATATTCCACTGTGAGACCATTCAAGGCCTCTACTGCAAAACCGCCCACAATGGTGTTTTGCACACCTGTCTCAATATAGTGGCCGCGCTGCTCTGTAGTAGTGGTAAACAGGCCTTTCTTAACCGAGCTATAGCTATAGTGATCGGTTTCAGTGGTCATCAACAGATTGACCGCACCATTTTTCGCGGAAACGCGGGTGCCTTCCGTTGAAGTGATATCTGTTGCTTTTAGAGTGATATCGCCATATTCAGTGTGTAAACGAACCCCTTTGCCAGCATCCAGCAGCGAGCGAATTGCTACCGTCTGATAAACAGATTCTTCAATCTTGCGCTTACCATATTTCCCTTTTCTGTAGGATTCCCTGACATCCAGGTTGTCCTCAATGGTAATACCGAGACCAGCCAATATCTCAATGTGGCCGCTATCGCTAACAATCTCCGAGGCATCAATCAGAATATTTCCCTGTGCTATCAGTGCGATGGTATCGCTGGCTGAAAGCTTAGACGCCAAGTGAGCAATTGAGGAGCTGCGATAAGAGATCCGACCAGAAGACCCATCGCGTTGATTGGTTATCTGCTGGCTACCGATATAGATATCACCACCTGCATCGAATCGTATGGATTCTCCTGCGGAAACCACAGATCCTTGCAATATAATATCTGAGCTGGTTTTGAAGTAGATATCGCCTTCAGCATTAATTTCTGCTATGGGCCCAAAACGTTCTGACTGGAATTTTCCGAGGTTATAACGGTGAACAATGGTGCGGTTTTCAATTGAGTGCGCACCAATAATCAAATCCCCTCCGCTTGAAATCAATCCGGAAATATTTTGCAGGGAACCACCTGCAACTATTTTTAGATCGTCTTCGGCGATTAAATTACCCTGATTGTTAACCAAGTTCTCAGCAATCTTTAGGAAGGCTGCTCTGCGGAAGGTAACATCGGTGTTGTCTATTTGTAGTCCACCAAGCTCAACAAGACTACCGCCAAATTCATTTTCATCGCCGGTAACTTTCTGTGCATCTATGGTGGAAGACTTCAAATAAAGAATAGGTACTAGAACATTCTCACCATTGATAAAACGCACTTCTGGCCAAATCATATCGGTAGTAATCTGACTGGCAGACAGCCCAAGAAATTCGCCAAATATTTTCCCGGAAACGAGTGCATAGTTATATGCATTATCATATAACTTGCTAATTTGCTCACGTTCTGTGCCGTAGACCTGCGTATCAATCAGATTCCTACCGAGCTGGGCATAGACTTGTGAACGAATATAACGACTCTGGACAAAGTTTGTCCCCACCCGCTTAATTAATGGGTAGTGAGGCAGAATAACCGTAATATCACCTACCCCAATGGGTATCATCAAGGGCGCAGGTAGATTTTCCTTGCTGCTTTCTTTTAAGCGCTTAAAAAAGCTCTCTATATTTACATCTGTTTGATGGGCGTTGGTATCTAGATAGTCAGCGGACTTGAATTGGTATTCATTGTTATCTTCTCGCTGAAATAGATAATTGGCATTTAGCTCAGCTTCTATAAGTGCAGATTCTATAACCCCAGCAACACCAGCCATTGCAGGCATGCATAGCTGCATAGAGAAAAAGAAGGTCACCATGGAAGCTATGAGACGCTGCCACCTGGTGTAACTAGATCTTGCTGTATTTTTTTCTGTATTCATTATCATACTTCCC
Organism: Microbulbifer mixtoriginis (SeqCode); assembly: GCF_052467705.1. Lineage (NCBI taxonomy): Bacteria > Pseudomonadati > Pseudomonadota > Gammaproteobacteria > Cellvibrionales > Microbulbiferaceae > Microbulbifer > Microbulbifer mixtoriginis (SeqCode). The sequence continues at coordinate 1,812,129 of NZ_CP174322.1, read as the reverse complement.
TAAAACCTAGTCCCACCAGTCAAACTCTTGATCGAAAAAGCTCAAAACGGCATTCTTAATTTTTTCCATATAAGCGATTACGATATCTGTAATTGACTCACTTTTAATCACCCCTGAAACACAAGAATCATCAACTGGATCCTGGCGATTTACAGTGCAGCTAGTTTGAGTGATTCTAATTTCATCTTGAGCAGTACTTGTATATATGCTGTAAAATGGAATTCCATTTTTATTATATTGCTGTTTGTCACCGTAGGGTGTGTAGAACTCCCGTGATTTATAATCAGCAATTGCAAGATTTTGATAATAAGCAATGGGATCATGCTTAGAGAAATTCACAGTCGTCTTAGGACCAATGAAATTACCCTCTACATGAAAGAGTGATTCTTTCTCATCCTGATTCACACGGACAATAGTTGTCTCAACGGTTTTAGGGCCACCCGGCTCACTACAAACCCCATTTCGCCCCTCCTGCAAGCATGTCTGGTAAACGGTGGTATAGGTAGTATAGGAAACCTGGGAAATTGCTATGCCCAGTTCTTTTAGTTTAGGAGTATCTAGCGTGGCATTACCAAACACCTCGAAGAAGGCGGTGTTATTGATAAAACCTGTATCTGCCTTGAGATTAAAGTCGCCAATCGTATGAATTAATCCCGGCGGAGAGTAGTAATAAAAATTCTCCTCCCACTCTCCAGATTCACGCTCAATAAGCACTTGGGAGCGATAACGTTCATTAGTTAGTAGGTTCGTATCAATATAGACAGCGCCTGGTTGATTTAAGCGCATAACCGCAGAGGAGTTAACTACATAGTTATCTGCCTTAATAAAGAGCTGAGTTTCCGCAGAAACCAAGACCTGATTTGCCAGTGCCGCATTTAATGGCACACCAGTAGACCAGTTATCCCCTGGTGCTTTATATACATAGTAGGGGTTAATATTCTCAAAGGCTTTGGCATTAATAGTCAGTTTATTAGATAAGATATTGGCAGCAAGCGTATCAGCTTTTTGCTTACCTTGCGCTTCATTCGCATCTAACCCTAGCGCGAAAAAGGTACCCAACTCAGTGGGGCTAATATTATTTATATCCCAGCTCAGCAAATTATTATATTGATTGTACTCGCTCAAGAATGGCGTTCTGGAGCCATTGCGGATCAAACCTTTTTCGGATTTTAAATTAACCAGATTACCCTGAATAATTCCACCAAATGAATTAAGCAGATTATCAACAACAGAGATATCTACCCCAGATAACCCCTCTATTTGCCCCTTATTGAACACATCATTGGCGGCAATTTCTGCTTTGGTGGTTAATATATTCGCGTCGCTAATAATCTGATTTTTTGCAAGCACGGATAGAGTATGAGCATTGATCTCTGCACTCTTGCTTAAAATTAAGCTGTCGTAGGACTGCAGAGTAACTCTGTTATCAGATGCCAATTTACTGTTGATGATCAATGGCGAACTAAAACTTTGTATCAGAATTGACTCTTCATTAATCACATGAGTATCTTGATAGCTCGTTGAGAAGACAAGATTACTACTGGTATCGATATTCGTTGCAATTCTGTACCAAGTATTAGCCATTGTGGCCGTAACAGAGGTGGAACGAATAGTGCCATTTAGGGTTGTGTAAGAAGAAAGCTTTGCTTGAGAGGGAATCTTGGTAATCTCTCGGGATTCATAGCCCAGTGAAAAATTACCCAAGTACAGGTTAACCGCCCCACCACCTGTGGTTAAGCGACCCGAAGTATCACTAATATAATCCCCACCAGATGTTAAGGAGACTCTCTGATGTGTATTAATTTCACCATTGAGGCTCATATAACGCGCCATGGCATCGACTGACAATGCACCTGGAGCCGAAAGCTGGTTAACATTAACCGTTCCTAAAAGTTTAATTTCACCGATATTACTGTTGCTATCGGTTAAACTATTACTGAGGGTACCAGCGGCTAGGGAGATACGTTGAAAGTTGACAAAACTACATCCAGAGCAAGACACTGTGGAGCTACTGCTATCTGTAATGAAGAGAACATCTGCAGGCTCTCCAACCAACTCAATATTATTAGCCAGAGACAGATTGTTAGACTGGATAACAATTAACTTGGCTGGCAAGCTTGCTGATCCGGAGAGTTCAGGTAGATTAAGAATCTTTAGTGATTTATTCGATACGGAGAAAGTAGAAAATCGGTTAACAGAAATCCCCGAATCGTTAGGAGGCCTGATAATAAGATTTTCAATACTACTATCTTCAGTGCTTGTTATTAACTTAATTTCTGCAGCATGCTGAGACGCAGGTAAAATCTGCGATGCTATTGCCACTTCACTAACAAACAAAAATAGCCAAAGGCTAAACCTTAACCACAACCGCATAACTCCATTACCTTTTTCAGCAAGCGTAAACTCTTCACCCCAAGGATTTAGGCTTATAATACCTAATCACAAACAACGACAACCAAGTGAGTGCACCTCTATATAGAGGCTGAGAAATAGCGCTCATCAAAAGACTGCCGGATGGCGCATCCTATATCTACTTTGTTGAATGTCAAGCGTCTACTCTTGTACTTTGCTACGAACGGAGGCCACAAGGAATAAATAAGGATTAACATTGGGTAATTTAATGATTCAGTAGAACAGATCAGTCCTATTAAGGGATTCAATAAATTCACAGCCTGACAAAACTGCCTTAAGTGACACCGTGTTTTTTTACGTGCGGAACCTACCCCAGCTAAAGATTCACCTTCTTATGAAAAAGATTGTGAGTTAGCGTGGACAACACAGGGAAGTAACGCATAATTGGCAAAAGTGAAAATAAGGTATAGAGTGAAACAAGATTTTTGAATGCCAATTGAGTGATTGCATAGATCACTGGAGGTCCGAATAACTTTAATGAAATAATACAGCAAGAAGCCCTGCGCCACTAATCGCAAGCCCCCAATGGACATATTATTTCAACCTAGCCGGCATATGACCTTGTATACCGAATAATACAGGAGTCATCTCCTTTTATATTTCTAAGCATTACCGCATGTTGAGCCTTTTAATTGGCAAGAATTCACGCATACATCTTTACTGAATTATCCAGGATGGTCTGGCCAGGTAAGATAATGTTCGCTCCTATTCGCCCCTAGCAGTACAGTACAACTTAAATAGTTCTTGAGCACACTTCGAGGCTTTACCAAAGTGTCATTTGAAAATACGGTTACCCCAGACATCCCTGACTTACAGTAATCTGCACTATTGTCAGCATATGCTAAATTTATCGCCCCAATACAAACATTCCTGCTATTACCTGCAGGAATGGTTTCAAAACCCACTGTTACCCCTAATCCATCTATTCAAAAGATGTTAAAATCCACTCTTCCCTGAAAGCACAACTTTTGTGTTCAACAGCTAAGTAACTACCTAAAGACTAGAACTGATTTAACCTATGTCAAAGTATCTACTTTTTTCTCACTCCTCCTGCCTAGCCTTGCTTTTTCCGCTGGTGGTTCAACTGACACTGGTGTCATTGAGGTTATGTATGTCAATGGAGGCTGGACGATGGTTCGACTACCCGCTCTAGATGGCGCACAACCTGGAAGCAAAAACAACCCCGATAGCTGCCCCAATAGTAGTTACTATGCACTTCAACCGGATACCGCTAACTATGAAGCTTTGCATTCAACTCTTTTAGCCGCTCAATTGGCCAACAAAAAGGTAAATTTCTGGGTAAGTGGATGCGGCGGGCAGTCTAATCAATATCCAAAGATAAGTTCTGTCTATTTGTATTCAAACTAAAGAAACTCTAAAAGCAGCCATCTATTACCAGGTTACGGTCTTTACAGTAACAAATGGCTACTTTTTATTCCAAGTCTAACCATATCTTACAACTAACATATATTTATCACATCTACATTTATTTACACATAAAGGTTAAAATCAGCAATGAAGACAACAGCTTTAGTATTCCTCCTGTTACTTTCTAGCTTTACTCAAGCTGGCGCTAAGTCAGACCAGGAAAATAAACTTTATATTAGATGGATTGAAACCGGGTGGAGTAAAGACGGAATTGTAATCAACTTCGATAGAGTTATCACCTATAGCGACACGGCACCAAATTGTAACTGGGGAAGTAGTGTATATGTCAGTAAGAACAATAACGCAATGATGGATCAAATATTATCCATTGCCTTGGCCGCGCAAATGGCAAACAAACCTGTAGCAATCTATGTATCTGATGTCTGCGCAGGAAATCGTGCTGAATTAATCTCCATTCAAATATGGAGAGAGTGAAGTCTTTGCACCCCATTTAAATAAAGATACCCACCTGCCACGAACACTCGCTACATTTAATCCCGATTATTTAACACTAAAAAGAGGCGATGCTATATTTACATCGCCTCTTTTGTAGGGATCACATACCGTCATTTAAATGCAGATGATCACTTAGGCTGACTACTACTATTCACGCAAAAATTTTATTCGATAAGCAACAGGAATAATATTCGCCCACTCCAAGCCTTACAGTGGTCTTTGCCATCATAAGCTCCAAAGCCACTTATTACTGCTTAAGACTGACTCTACTTCTCGTACATTCCAATAACCTTACAGGTGGTTTCATCAACATTCACTGACACGCTTATCCCCCGAGCCTTTGCTGACAATAAAAAAGCATATTCTTGCTCAAAGGTATCACGACTTCTATCAAGACAATTCCTTGTTGGCCACGCAGGGTAACAGGTGCAATTATTTCTCGAAACTCCAACCTGAGAAAAGGTTATTGTCTCCCCATCATAACCCACCCCAACATATTCTAACTCCCCCTGATGCCAATCAGCTGCACTTACCGAGGAAACCAAAGATAAAGCCAAAACCAACAGATATTTCATTTCACCCACACATTAACACTTATATAAACTTACAATTTAAAGAAGCGATTGTTACTACATAGAATACGTTACAGCTTCAAAAAGGAATGATTCTATGTTGGAATCGCCTCTCCTGAAGTACTAACACACGCCATCTAAACACATATGATCACTCTACGAAATTATTACTATTTACGTAGAATATCTATTCGACAAGCAACAGGAATAGTATTCGTTCCATTCCAAGCCTTACAGCGATCTTTACCGTCATAAACTCCAAAGGTCACCTTGTTTCCGCTTAAGTAGGCAGCCAGTAAGGCGCTGTACAACCGTCAGGGTTCGGTCCTTCATCTGTAAGAGTGGCAACAGCATATCCCTTATAAGTACCAAGATACTCAACAGGACTATCTCCCTACATCAAAAGAAAGAGCCTGCCCACTCAGTAAAACTAAGCCACTGAATAACCACTTGGCAGAATGTAAAATCTTACCCATCCATTAACACTCTTTAAAATTTTTAAATCATAGTCTTAGAGGCGGAAATATATCAAAGACCCCACTTGTAAATCTACACCTTCATAATTTTTATGATCTCCCCGTAATCTGCGCAATTAGAACTCACCAGATTTTAGTATGTTGATAACCTGGCTTGAGCCGAGACGATCATGCTTTAGGTTTCCACCCAAGAAACAATTAATCAACCAGCCGATTTTGCCCAGCGACAGGAAGATGCTCAGTAGCTGCCAGAATCCGTGGCCATAGTCTATTCACAAATTTGTTGTTGATAATCTTAAAATCCATCTAGCATTTACCGGGGGCCGCCTGAAAGCGGGAGCTCTCTGCGATCCAGGCCATCAATAGATAAGCCTGGTAACGGATTACTAGTGCCATAGGTACTACGCTTACCAACCTGTCATCACAATAGCCACCCATCTCTACATCATTTTACTTGCAAATATTTACTGCCAATATATCGCCCACCAATAATACAGGGAATATATATTACTAGTGCATAAATAATGGCCCATTCAGAAGAATTCATAAAAGCAATAAAGGTAACCAGCAAATAGGGGACCGCCGCAACAGCCAATACAATTTTGGCATTCATTGAGGCAGTATCCTCACTTGTACGCGCAGCCATAACGCCACCCAATAACAATATTAGGGGTAATGAGATAATACTCACCAGTAAGTACAGAGAGCTGAAAGGAATAGCAGATAATAGATACAACCAAGAGGCCAAACCGGCAGTAATGGTAAAGAATGCTATACCACATGCCGCCGGGCTTTGTGGTATATTCTTACTGGTTGCTGCACGGTAAAGTGCAACCAATATAGCAACAGCCCCAATTATTAACAAAACATTCATATTAAACCTCAAACCTGTTATCTACAGCCGCACAAAAAAAGCCTAGAAAAGAAAATTCACCAAAAAATACATATCAAAAAAATAACAACCCACTACAAAAAGTGAACTCTCCCAGACTTACAACTAATTTTCAGGAAAAATAATCCAAAACCTTGCCAATAAGCTCTAGCTCTTGATGACCCTCAGGATCAATTTCCCTGCGAAGCACGCGTTTTATATAATCCGTATCTCCAAGCAATCCACGCACAACACAATAGTATGTAGCCCAGATACCACGCGTCTCTTCAGGGACACTTAGGTAAAATGACTCTTTGCTGTCTAGACAATATTGCTTTCTTAAGTACGCCTGCCCAAACTCGATTATATTATCCAGATCACGCATAACTTGCGCTACAGCTTTCTCCCGACTTTCGAAATCTTCAGCATAAACTGTTCGATTAAAAGGACTCTTTAGGTCATCTATTCTAATTCTCCTTGAAAAAGTAGGAGTTCGACTCAGCGAAAAACCTGAAAGATGAGATAAAATATCTTCCACCTCTTTAATATAAACACCTGCATCAGGCACGGCTGTTACCCAAGCAGGAGAACCACAAAAATTCCACGAAGGATCTATTAATAGATCACAAAATTTCGATGGGCGATATCGATACCGTTTAGATACAAACTTCCAATCTTCAAGTTCTTCCGCCTTCAGCTTGGCAGCCGCAAGAACATCTGCTTTAAATGTCATATAACCTCTAGAAAAGCAAAACTGCTTAGAAATGGGCAAGCAGCAATCGAATCTTTATTGCACTAATACATTGGCCCTACAAATCCACCCGATCCCCATGGCTAGGCGGCGTTGAAGTAACGATAAAAACCAAATCTATAGAGGCCTTATTGAACAACTGATGAGGAATCCCAGCGGCTATATGCAAACCCTGGCCGGGAGAGAGGGAATACTCTTCGCCACCACATTCAATCGTGGCCGTGCCCTTTAGTACAAAGAAAAACTGTTCAGATTGCCGGTGCAGGTGTCGAACTTCTGAGCAACCAGGAGGCACTCTCTCCTGAATCACACTGAGAGAATCGGTTCTTACCAAGTGCCAGCCATCGCAGCCCTCCCCCCAGGAGTAGTGCTCAGCATTCTCTTTTGAGACGACTGGCATCACTCCTCCCCCCGCAATCTCCGCAAATACTCCTCGCGGGATTTACGCATATTGATAACATGACTTGAGCTGAGGCGGTCGTGCATCAGGTTTCCACCTAAGAAGCAGTTAATCAACCAACCGATCTTTCCCAGCGGTAGGGTGAGAGTGAAGCTCAGTAGGCGCCAGAAGCCGTGGCCATAGCCTATTCGCTCAAATTTTTTATTGGTGACCTTATAACCCATCAGATATTTTCCGGGCGTCGCCTGAAAGCGGGAGCTCTCTGCAATCCAGGCCATCAGCAGATAGGCCAGGCAACAGATTCCCAGCGCCATGGTTATGGCGGCGCCTTCTGGCATATCGTATACCTTCATCATCACAATCGAGGCGATAAAGCCAACCACGACGTACAGCAACAATACATCCAGTAAGACCGCAACGCCCCGGGCCAGCAAGTGGCCAAAGTAGTATTGATCGTAGGTTTCTTCCGGCTGAGTGATTTTCTGCCGGATCAGCTTGCGCCCACCTCTAAGCCCTTGGGTGGGGTCCACAGTAACTTCTTCGCTTTGCAGAGAATTAAAAATTACGTCACAAAGGGACTCTTCCAAGGCGCCGTATAAATAGGAGGCATTACCATTCCAGTCGAACAAGCTATTGCTGTACTGAAGAATATTGTTAGAAACCAGTGTTTGCTTTTTATCCTGAGAGGCACCCTCACCAGCTTGCAAATTTATTCTGGCAAAACGTTCGAAGATTGAGAGGCCCAGATTCCAATTATATTCCTCATCGAGCATATAAGGTGTCTCGGTGAGAAAACGCCAATTTTCTTTTACATTGAATTTACTGGGCGCTTGCAGCAGCCTATCCACTTGCTCCAACACCCGATGGTACTCGCCAATTCGCAGTGTTCGCTGTGGGTCTTGTTCAGTGTCATCCTCTTCAATAGGATTTTCTTGCACATTATCTTCTTGTGCATTCTTACCTTCAGAATGCTGCTCTTCCACATGTTTCTCTGTAGAGGTCTCCTGTTGTCTCTCACTCCCAGTTTCCTGATCCTGGGCTTGGTTCAGGTCAAGAGAGACTTTTGATTGATGTTGCTCAATAGCTTCTGATGAGACTGGGGAGTGGTCTTGATGATTCGGCTCACTATTTTGTTGCACCTCGGGCTCTGCCTGTCCCTGTAATTGCACGGCCTCAGGGGAAAGTGCAGCTCCCTCAGCACTAGCAACTTCCGCAAGCACCTCGTTATTTTGCGGTTCCTCACTTTCCTTTTTCTCTTCTTTAAGCTCCTCGGCGGCTTTCAGCGCCCATTTATAAGCACTGTGTAACTGCTGAAACTCTTCGGGCTTTTCATCCGGGCGGGTTTGCTTCAGTTTTTTTGCATAGGCGCGCTTGATAGCTCGCGCATCATCACAGGGTGCTAGTTCGAGTATCTCCCAGGGGCTCATTAAATCCAGTCCTCACCGTCGAGCTTATCGAAGATTTCAGTGAGTTCGGCACGCGCCTTGCCAATCTCTACCAGGTTTTGTTTATCCAAAACCCGATCGAAGCTGGCGAGCAATTTAGCTATATAATCGCGCTGCTCGCCGAGGCTCGCTTCATACAAGCGTTCACCACGGGCGAGCAGCGCCCGGTTTTCCTCATCTTCACGGGGATGAAACTTGAACTTGGCCAGTTTTTCCAACGCTTGGGCTTTATCCTGTTCATTCAGGGCGCCCGGCGTAAATTCCACTAACTTATTAAATGTTTTACCGGTGGAAATGACAGTGACATCCACTTCCAGCAAACCGTTCATATCGTAGCTGTAGCGCACTTCCACCACTTCCTCGCCCCGGGGTTTCTTGGGTACCGGCACCGTGAGTTCGCCCAGATAGACATTTTTCTTTACCAGACGATTTTCCCCCTGGTAAATATCGATACAGACCTCGTCCTGATCATCGCGGGCAGTGCAGACGCTACGCACGATACTCACAGGTACCACGGTGTTGCGCTCAATAATCGGCAGGAAGTAATTGCCCAGCTGCGGGCTATCTTCGTTCACTATGCCGGTACCCAGGGTGTAGGGGCATACATCGGTGAGGACGATATCATCCAGCGCGGAGTTTTTTTCCTTGAGCCCGGCTTGAATAGCCGCCCCCATGGCGACAACAGTATCCGGGTCCAGGTGGCAGGAGGGTAAGCGGCCAAACATACGTCCCACCATAGAGCGGAACAGGGCCAGGCGGGTGGAGCCGCCCACCAATACCACTTCGTCAATTTTAGCGGGTGGCAAATCGGCATCGCGCATGGTGCGCTCAATCGGGCGCTTGGCTCTCAGCAGCAACGGAGTGCTGAGTTTCTCAAACCATTCGGGAGTCGCTTTCCATTCGAGTTCGCGTCCACCGAGGTTTAATTTAAGTAACTGCTCTGCTTGCTGGCTGATACGGCGCTTGGCCGTTTCCATCTGCATATACAGATTCTGCAGTTCGCGCGATTTCAGGGAAGATTTTTTCAGCTGAAATTCTTCCAGAACGCTGTCGATCATCGCTTCGACAAAATCCTCACCGCCCAGGTAGTTATCCCCGGCACTGGCATGTACTTCCATAATGCCATCGAAGAATTCCAGGATGGAGACATCGAAGGTACCACCACCCAGGTCTAGCACCAGGAAATTCCCCTCCCGCTTATCGTGCAGGCCGTAGGCAATTGCCGCAGCAGTAGGCTCGTTGATCAGGCGCTCTACCTTGAGGCCTGCCAGCTCTCCAGCCAATTTTGTCGCCTGGCGCTGGTTATCGTTAAAGTAGGCGGGCACACTGATTACCGCTTCGCTGACCTCTTCCCCCAGGAAAGCCTCTGCATCCTCTTTGAGAGAGCGCAGTACCAAGGCGGAAAGTTCAGTAGCGGTAAATTGCTGGCGACCCAGTTTGACTTGATGATCGGTGCCCATTAGGCGCTTAAAGGCGGCAACGGTGGTATCACTGTGATTGATCAGGCGCTCTTTTGCGGTTTTCCCCACCACTAGCTTGCCAGTGTCATCCAAACCAACCACCGATGGGGTCAAGGCCTCTCCCAGGCGATTGGGTATCAGCTTCACGCCATCTTCCGTTAAAACCCCACAGGCGCTATTGGTGGTGCCCAGGTCAATACCAATAATGGCCATAAATCCCCCTACCTATTTTCCCTAAAACTTGATTATGCACGGTCGTACCAGCAGGTTTTTTTACGGTATTTCCCGCAATCTGGTTGGCGCAATATTCTAAGCGTCCCTGCACAAAAATAGCCAGAGAGTGCAAGGACACGAAAGGTAGGCGCTGAAAAACCACACGAATAGACTGGCCGTAGAACAATCCTCCTTCTGGCAGTTCCACATAACTGCCATATCCTTAGAGTCATTCGAAATCCACGAAGAGGCGCGGCCTTGTTGACGGGTAGATTTGAGGGAATGAACCTCAAAGGGGATCTCTTTGGTGGAGTCACTACAGCCGTAGTTTCGCTACCCATGGCACTGGCGTTTGGGGTTGCTTCCGGGGCAGGAGCCAGTGCGGGGCTGTGGGGGGCCATTCTGATCGGGCTATTTGCCTCCTTGTTTGGAGGTACCCGAACCTTAATCTCTGAGCCGACCGGTGCCATGACAGTAGTAATGGCTGCGGTGATCACCACCATGATGGCAGAGCACCCCGACCAGGGACTGGCAATGGCCTTTACCGTGGTCATCATGGCGGGCATTTTTCAAATTGCTTTGGGGGCATTAAAGCTCGGCAAATACATTGTCTTGATGCCCTACAGCGTGGTCTCAGGATTTATGTCCGGGGTGGGTATTATTCTGGTAATTCTGCAGATAGGCCCCCTCCTCGGCCAACCTACGCCTGCTGGCGGGCCGATGGAAACCGTTCAGGAATTGCCGGAGCTAGTCAGAAATACCCACTATGGGGAACTCTTCCTCGGTTTACTCACCCTCGGAATGCTGTTTTTTTTACCAAAGAAACTCAAACAGCTGGTTCCACCCCAACTGGTGGCACTAGTCGCCATTACCTTGCTTTCCATGGTGTTGTTCGACAACGAAGAGATCCGGCGTATCGGCGAAATACCCAGCGGCTTGCCCTCCCTGATTTTACCCGACATCACTTTTGATATGTTGTCCACCATGCTGATTGAAGGGTTGGTGCTCGGCACTCTGGGCTGTCTCGATACCCTGTTAACTGCGGTGATAGCGGACAGCCTGACGCGCAGGGAGCACAACCCCAGCCGGGAATTGATCGGCCAGGGCATCGCCAACACCGTATCCGGTTTGTTTGGCGGGCTGCCCGGCGCGGGTTCCACCATGGGGACCGTGGTGAATATTCAGGTAGGGGCACGTTCCCCTCTGGCCGGTATAGTGCGTGCGCTGATTCTACTGCTGGTGGTGCTCTGGTTTGCCCCCCTAACGCAGCCGATTCCTATGGCGGTATTAGCCGGTATCGCGGTGTTCGTCGGCATTAATATTCTCGACTGGAGTTATATCCGACGCGTTCACCATCACCAGGTGGCAATATTCCCAACCTTTATTATGTACAGCGTTCTGTTGATGACCGTGTTTGTGGGCTTGATTTACGCCGTGGCCATTGGTGTATTCCTTGTTAATATCATCACCATTGAGCGGCTCAGCCGTATTCAGGAAAAAAGTGTTAAAGCGATTTCCGGTATCGAGGAAGGCGACCCTCTCAATCGGCGGGAACGGGAGATGCTGCGGCAGTCAAAAGGACAGATCCTGTTTTTCTTTTTATCGGGCCCAATGTTGTTTGGGGTATCCAAGGCCATTACCCGACAGCAAGCCGCAGTGGGTAAATTTAAAGTCATCATTATGGATTTAAGTACAGTACCCATGATTGATACAACAGCGGCATTGGCACTGGAAAATACCATGCGTGATGCCATTAGTTTAGGCTGCAAAGTCTATCTGTACTGCCCCAATGAGCCAACACTGGACAGGTTGGAGAAATTACATATCCGGGATTGGATGGACGAGGATTGTTTTGTAGAAAGCCGGGTTGAGGCCCTCATCAAAGGCTTGGATTTTCTCAATCGCGAAGGCGAAAAAAAGGCCTGACCCGCCCTACTAATAAATGCAGTATTTATAGAATAAAACATCTATTTAACCTGCAGCCTTAAAATGACATTTTAATGGGTACGCTTTTTTAATTTGGCAAATATTCATTACCCTTTTCTATTTTGCCTGAATGTAAAATGATAAAAATCAAAGCAAAAAGCGGAGTCATAACCCCGCTCAAATTTTCCACGCCACACTTTAGCTAAAATTCTGCAGCCATTAGGGAGACAAACGATCCAGCGTCCACAAACCGCTATCATCGGCGCGATAAATAAAGCGGTCGTGCAGGCGATTGGCACCACCCTGCCAAAATTCCACCGAGTGTGGCACTACCCGATAACCGCCCCAAAAATCTGGCAGCGGCACTTGTCCATCTGCAAAGCGCGCCTTTTCTTGGTCAAACTGTTTTTGCAGTTCCTCACGGGATGACAGTGGCTGGCTCTGGCGCGAGGCCCAGGAGGCCAGCTGGCTTTCCAGTGGGCGGGACTGGAAATACTGCTCGGCATCCTCACGCGTCACCGACTCCACATTGCCGCTAACAATGACCTGGCGCTCCAGGCTGTGCCAGGGGAACAGCAGGGATACCTGCGGGTTCTTCTCCATATCATGCGCTTTTTTACTCTGCAGGTTTGTGTAAAAAACAAAGCCGCGCTCGTCAAAACCTTTTAGCAATACAATGCGCTGGGAGGGCTGGCCGCTGCTATCGGCCGTGGCCAGACACATGGCACTAGGGTCAGAAAGTTTGGCCGCCAGAGCCTCCTCAAGCCATTCGCGAAACTGCTCCACCGGGGTGGCTTTTAACTCCGAACGGCGCAAACCGCCAAGCAGGTATTCACGACGCCATTGATCGATTTCCATGGTGCTACTTCCTAAGTTATTCAAGCTCAAAATATATCCAGCCAGCTGAAGCAAAGCGATTTTTATTCCAGCTACGCGACAAATCCTCTTGTATCGCAACTCCCTTTACACAAGGAATCTTACGGCTCGGGGGCCAAGTTTCCTGTCGCGATACGGGACGAATCTCAATTTTCCTGCGTATTTCCCCTCGCAGGTGCAGACTCTGCGGGCGCTTGCGTGCTTTTTAGTGGGCCGCTAGGCTCACGGCATTTTTACACAAATAAGGAAAATGGTGGCTATGTCCTCTGCGCCCACATGCGCCCAGGTGCTCATGCGCCTGCTGCGCGACTACCAAGTGGAAAAAGTCTTCGGCATCCCCGGTGTCCACACCATCGAACTGTACCGAGGTCTGCCCGGCAGTGACCTGATGCATATCACTCCGCGCCACGAACAGGGTGCCGCCTTTATGGCGGATGGCTATGCCCGTGCCAGTGGCAAGATTGGTGTCTGCTTCCTGATCACCGGCCCCGGTCTCACCAACGCCGCCACCGCCATGGCGCAAGCCTATTCCGATTCGATTCCCATGCTGGTGATCTCCGCAATCAATCGCCGCGAAGACCTGGGCATGGGCCGCGGCCGCCTGCATGAACTGCCGCAACAGAGTGATGCCAGCCGCGGCTTCTGTATCTGGCAGCACACGCTCAGCCAGGCTGAGCAATTACCAGAGGTGATGGCACGGGCATTCCAGCTGCTACAGTCCAGCCGCCCGGGGCCTGTGCATATCGAAATCCCCATCGACCTGTTCCCGGCTCCCATGCCCGGCCAGCTGGAAGACTACAAAGCTGCACCAGCCGCTATGGCCCCGGCGGCAAATAGCGCTGCTATCGCCACGGCCGCCGAATGGCTGCAATCCGCCCAGCGCCCGGTCATCCTCCTCGGCGGCGGTGCCCAGAGCGCCGGCGAAGCGGCTACCCAAATTGCTGAAAAAATTGCTGCCCCGGTATTTCTGTCTCTGGCCGCCAAAGGCGTTGTAGATGAACGCCATCCACTGTGTGGCGGTGCCAACCTGAGTTTCGATTGTGTACGCAACCGCGTGGAGAATGCGGATGTGGTGCTGGCCGCGGGCACCGAACTCTCTGAAACCGATCGCAACCTGGTGCGGGACGATTACGCCTTCTCCGGCAAACTGATTCGTATCGATATAGATGCTGCACAGCTGGTATGCAACGCCCAACCGGATCTGGCGATCTGTGCTGACGCCAAAGAGAGCCTGCAGCAATTGGAAGCCGCCCTGATCCAACGCGATGCAACAGCAGGCGGACGTTCTGAAAAAGAGGTTGCCCAGTTACTAAAAGACTGCCGCAAAGAATGGTGGGATGGCTCCCAACAACGCTTCCCCTGGGTTGAGGCCCTGCGCGAAGCCCTGCCGGAAAACGGTATCCTGGTGACAGACTCCACCCAGCTGGCCTATAACACTAACCACGCCCTGCCCCTATATCATCCGCGTAGCCATGTGACCTGCACTACCGGTTATGGCACCCTGGGCTTCGCCCTGCCTGCGGCAGTTGGCGCCAAGCTCTCTAGCGAGCGGGATGTGATCGCCCTGATCGGCGATGGCGGCCTGATGTTTACCCTGGGCGAATTGGCGGTGGCTGTTGAGCAACGTTTACCTCTGCCCATCCTGGTATGGAATAACGCCGGCTACGGCGAAATCCGCGACTTTATGGATGCGGCGGAAGTGCCGCAGGAAGGTGTAAACCTGAGCACCCCGGATTTTGTTGCCCTGGCCAAGGCCTTTGGCGCCGAGGGCTGTCGTATCGACCAGCCCGGCCAATTGGCGCAAGCAGTAGCCGATGCCCTGGGCCGCCAGACCCCAACCCTGATCGAAATCAGCGCGCCTTCAGGCGCAGAACAAATGGAAGCGTGACATGACAGATCTCAGCAAACTGCCCACGGGCAAGCTGTTTATTAACGGCGAATGGCGCGAGCCTCTGGGTACCGGGACTCACCCGGTGATCAACCCGGCCACCGAAGAATTAATCTGCCAAGTGGCCGAAGGCTCGGCCGAAGATGTGGATCTCGCCGTGGAAGCCGCGCGCCAAGCCTTCCACAGCTGGCGCAACAGCACCGCACAGATGCGCCGCGAACTGCTCAACGCCATTGCCGACGGTATGGAAAAACGCAAGGAAGATCTGGTTCAGGCCGTGTCCCAGACACTCGGCTGCCCCGAACATATCACCCGCTGGTTGCATGTGGATGGCCCTATCTATGCCATGCGCTACTACGCCGAGCGCACCGCAGAAATGGAAAAAACAGAGAAGGCCGGCCATTCCGTACTGTTCCGCGAGCCCGTGGGCGTGTGTGGTTTTATCACTCCCTGGAACTACCCACTGCACCAGTTTGTGGGCAAAGTGGCCCCGGCCCTGGCCGCCGGCTGCACCATGATCACCAAACCCGCCGAGATCACGCCGCTGCAAGATTTTGTGATGGCGGAAATTATTGAAGAGGCAGGAGTCCCCGCCGGCGTCTTCAACTTGGTACCCGGTGCCGGCTCCGAAGTGGGTGCGGCACTCTCTGCCCATCCCGGTATCGATATGGTCTCCTTCACCGGTTCCACTCGCGCCGGTGTGGAAGTGGCCAAGGCCGCTGCGCCCACGGTGAAGCGCGTAACCCAGGAATTAGGTGGTAAGTCCCCTCTGATTATCACCCCCGATGCAGATCTGGAAGCCGCCGTGCGTTGGGGCTGTGAAGATGTGTTTATCAACAGTGGCCAGACCTGTACCGCCCTCACCCGTATGCTGGTACCTGCCGAACGCTATGACGAAGCGGTAGAAATCGCCCGCCAGGTAGCCGAAGACATCGCCATGGGCACCAATGAAAATGCCTTTATGGGCCCACTCTCTTCCGCGCGCCAGCGCGAGATAGTGCGCGGCTATATCCAGAAGGGTATCGACGAGGGTGCACGCCTGGTCACTGGCGGCGCCGAGGTGCCCTCTGGGCTGGAGAAGGGCTTTTATGTGAAGCCCACAGTATTTGCCGATGTACACAACGATATGAGCATCGCCCGAGAAGAGATCTTTGGCCCTGTGACCTGCCTGATCCCTTACAAGGATATGGATGAGGCAATTACCATCGCTAATGACACCGAATACGGCCTATCCAGCGGTGTTTGGGCAAAAGATGCAGAGAGCGCCATGCCTCTGGTGCGCCGCATCGAGGCAGGCCTATGTTTCGTCAATGGCGGCGAGTTTAATTACGACGCACCCTTTGGCGGCTACAAGCGCTCTGGCAACGGGCGCGAATTTGGCGAGGCCGGCCTCGGCGAGTTTATCGAACTGAAATCCGTGCAACTGCCGGCATAAACTTCTGCACCGCCTGCAATCGTGGGCGGTGCAGTTGACTGCCAATCCCCTCCCCGCTATCTTTGCTCGCACATCACGAGAGTGGCTGACGCCAACGCCAACCTGCCGACCGGGGCAAGGTGGTTCTCTCTCTGCTGGCACACCAAAGCCTGCGGGGAGGATGGGGCTCTACAAGAGCAATCCAACCGGATTAGCGAATACCCTTTCGCCGCTTCCACGTCAGCCCTCCAAAGTTTTACCCTTGGAGGGACCATGTCCGAATCACCGTTATCCAGTAAAGACGTTATAGAAATTCAAATTGCCAACCAACGCAGCCGCACCGCGGTGAGAGCCGTGAGACGGGCCGATCGGCAATTGTTGTGGCAACTACTGTTCGACACCGCGGAAGAAGCTTTAAAATTCGCCACCAGCTGCCGTGCCAGTGAGCAGCCAATCACTGCCCACAAGGCCTGCGAGCTGGCGGGATAAACGAGAATCCAGTGGCGCCATTTTGATTCGCGCCAGATACCTAGTGCCACGAGCACCCGACAGGAGCTAAAAACAATATCATGTCCAAGCCAGAACAATTCTTTGAGCACCTGCGCAACGAGCTAAAACAAATTGAAGCCGACGGCCTCTATAAGCGGGAGCGGATCATTACCTCCCAGCAGGCCGCCGAGATACAGGTGAACAACGACACCCAGGTACTGAACTTCTGTGCCAATAACTACCTGGGCCTGGCCGATCACCCGGACCTGATCAAAGCCGCCAAAGAAGGCCTGGACCAGTACGGTTTCGGTATGGCCTCAGTGCGCTTTATCTGTGGTACCCAGGACATCCACAAGGCACTGGAATCGCGCCTGTCAGAATTCCTACACACCGAAGACACCATCCTCTACACCTCCTGTTTTGATGCCAATGGTGGCCTTTTCGAAACCCTGCTGGGTCCAGAGGATGCAATAATCTCCGATGCCCTGAACCACGCTTCAATTATTGACGGCGTTCGTCTGTGTAAGGCCAAGCGCTACCGCTACGCCAACAACAATATGGCGGAGTTGGAGAAACAACTACAGGCAGCTGACGCCGAAGGCGCCAAAACCAAGCTGATCGCCACCGATGGTGTCTTCTCCATGGATGGTGTAATCGCCGACCTAAAAGCGATTTGCGATCTGGCTGACCGCTACAATGCCCTGGTGATGGTCGACGACTCCCACGCGGTAGGCTTCCTCGGTGAACACGGCCGCGGCACCCACGAATACTGTGACGTCATCAATCGTATCGATATTATTACTGGCACTCTGGGCAAGGCCCTGGGCGGTGCTTCCGGCGGTTTCACCTCTGGCCGCAAGGAAATTATCGATCTGCTGCGCCAGCGCTCTCGCCCCTACCTGTTCTCCAACTCAGTAGCCCCAGCTATTGTCACTGCCTCCCTGAAAGTGCTCGATATGCTAATGGAAGGTGGTGAACTGCGGGAGCGGTTACGCGAAAACTCTGCGTATTTCCGCAAGCGCATGTCCGAAGCTGGCTTCACCCTGGCCGGTGCCGACCATCCAATTATTCCGGTCATGATCGGCGATGCCGCTCTGGCTCAAAAAATGGCAGACAAGATGCTGGAGCGCGGCATTTATGTAGTGGGCTTCTTCTACCCTGTAGTACCTAAAGGCCAAGCCCGTATTCGCACCCAGATGTCTGCGGCACACACTCAAGAGCAACTCGATCAGTGCATTGATGCCTTCATTGAAGTGGGCCGCGAGCTGAAAATTATTTAATTCCCAAATAATCGCCGCGCTGTCTAACAACGGATCAATCCTATTGCCAGATGGTGCTGCGCCTTTCTTTTTGTAGTTTTAATGACAATGAAAGCACTTTCTAAACTGAAGTCTGAAGTGGGTATTTGGCTTACCGATGTGGAAATCCCCGAGCCGGGCCATAACGACCTGCTGATCAAAATTCACAAAACCGCCATCTGCGGCACCGACATGCATATTTATAACTGGGATGAGTGGTCGCAAAAGACCATCCCAGTGCCCATGGTAGTGGGACACGAATATGTGGGTGAAGTGGTTGGTATGGGTCAGGAAGTTGCCGGTTTTGAAGTGGGCGACCGCGTTTCCGGCGAAGGGCATATCACCTGTGGCCACTGCCGTAACTGCCGCGCAGGCCGCCGCCACCTTTGCCGCAACACTTACGGTGTTGGTGTAGACCGCCAGGGCGCTTTTGCCGAATACTTGGTTATTCCGGCATTAAACGCTTTTAAAATTCCAGACAACATCTCCGATGAGCTGGCCTCCATTTTTGACCCCCTCGGTAACGCCGTACACACCGCCCTCTCTTTCGATCTGGTGGGCGAAGATGTATTGATCACCGGCGCCGGTCCTATCGGCATTATGGCCGCAGCAGTCGCCAAACATGTTGGCGCACGCCATGTGGTCATCACTGATATCAACGAATATCGCCTGGATCTGGCCCGCAAGATGGGGGCCACCCGTGCCGTGAATGTCTCCAAGGAAAACCTTAAAGATGTGATGACAGAATTGGGCATGAGCGAAGGCTTCGATGTGGGCTTGGAGATGTCCGGGGTTCCCGTTGCCTTCCGCGATATGCTCGAGGCAATGAACCACGGTGGCAAGATCGCCATGCTCGGTATTCCCGCCGGCGAAATGGCTATTGACTGGAGCCAGGTCATCTTCAAAGGTTTGATCATAAAAGGGATCTACGGCCGCGAAATGTTCGAGACCTGGTACAAGATGGCCAGCCTGATTCAATCCGGTCTGGACCTGACCCCGATTATTACCCACCAGTTCCCTATCGACGATTTCCAGAAAGGCTTCGACACCATGGGCTCTGGTGAGTCCGGCAAAGTGATCCTCAGCTGGCAATAACTATTGCTCTTGGCCGTGGATAACTCCACGGCCTTACCTCCCGCTTTCCCCTCTACTGAAAAAATTTTTTGCCCAGCTCTTCCTCTTTTTGTATCTTGTAATGCTCGCTGCTGAAACAGCTGTATTGATAAATAAGATCTGATGAATTAGACCTATAGATGCAAAAGGAATTTTCGGCGATTTGGCGTAGCCCAAAACACAGTGGCATAGAACTATTTCATGCGCATTTTCGCAGTTTTGCCTTTAATAAACATTGGCACGATGAATTAGCCATTGGCATTATCCAGGCAGGCGCGGAGAAATTAGATTATCGCGGGCAAAGTAATATCATCCCCCAGGGGAACATTGTCGCCATTAACCCCGGTGAAATACATACAGGTTACAGCGGTAGCGAGCAAGGCTGGCATTACCGGATGTTTTATTTTGATACAAAGCTGGTTACACAAATATTGCGGCAACATAGTAGCCCTGGTAAAACCCCGATGCCTTTCCTTAAGGGCCCTATTATTCATGATCCTGAGCTTTTCAAGCTACTCTTTCAACTTCACTGCAGCCTGAATGGTACTTACTTACCGCTTGCCGTAGATAGCCTTTTAACGTTGGCGCTTACCAAGCTATTCGCCAATCATGGCGACCAGAACCTCAGCCCTCGAAATACAAAAGATATCTCAGCCGCAATAAAAATCCGCAACTATTTGTGTGAACATTGGCAATACAACGTAACACTTGAGCAACTATGTCAGCTCACGGAAATGAGCCAATACCAATTAATCCGCTGCTTTAGCAAGCACTATGGTATAGCTCCCCATCAATTTTTGGTTCTTTACAAAGTTCACCAGGCCCGCCTTTTGCTACAACAAGGACTAAATGCTGCCACAGTAGCAACCGAGTGTGGTTTCTTTGATCAAAGCCATATGAGTAGAAACTTCAAGAAGACTTTTGGTATTACACCTGGGCGTTATCTAAAATCGATATAGCGCAATTTTATACAAGATAGTAATAGCTCCTCTCTATAGACTCATCCCTCACCGCCAGTAAAACTGTTTCCACAACCCTCAACTGGTAACTTCTGAATGTTTGGCATAGGTACGTCTTATGAGTATGAAATTTGTTCTCGCATGGATGGCTGTTATGTTTCCACTTATCTTTAGCCCTGGTCCTGCCAATATCACCTTCGCTGCAGCCGGTGCAAGCTTGGGTATCCGCAGGTCATTGCCACTAATGGCCGGAATAGATTTTATTTTTATTGTGAAAGGGTTCTTAGTTGGCTTTGGCTTAATGACTTGGTTAACCAGCTACCCTGTTGCCTTAAGAGTACTTCAGGCTGGCGGTGTTATCTATTTAATCTATCTCGCTTATCATTTCGCCAAACCTAAGTCACCACTGAGCCAGGGTGAAGCACCGAAGATTTCAATATGGAATGGAATGTTGATTCAAATTCTAAACGTTAAAGGCTGGATTATAACATTTACCATGTTTTCTATCTTTGCGCCCAACCTTCAGCACGAACCCACCACAACCATCCTATTACTAATCGCACTAATGACTATCCTTAATCTATCAACACACCTCTGCTGGATTGTATTCGGAAGTGCACTCGCAAAATTCGCTACTAATGAAAGAAGCCAAAGAGTACAGGGAATGCTATTTTCTTTGAGCTTACTCTCAGTGGCGTTATGGATAGCATTAGACAATCCAATTATGTTGATCTAAAAAAGAGTGATTGGAAATTAAATGCTTTAGACACGAAAAACAACACTGGCTGGCAATGGCAACCTAGCAATATGCTCATAGCATATCTATTGAACCCGGCATTCTTTCTCTGCAAGTTAGCAGAAATCCAACATCTTCTCTTGAGGAAATATTATGTGCCAAAATAGGTCCATATCATACATTCCAATTTGATAGCCTTTACAGCCCTGTTAGTATTGAAGGATTATACAAACTTCAAACAACTAAATCGTTGACTCAAAATTTCTAACGATGTGGATATCAATCAAACGGGCTGATCAATGAACGACCAACAAACCACTGGGCAACATCGACTTTTCAGTTAAGTAATTACAACCAACATAACTAATACAATGAATTTAACTTCCATTACCCATACACTTTTCACGCTTGGAACTTTTGCTGAAAGAAAAATATCGGGCCTAAAGCTCAAAAAAATTGAAATTGAAGAGGGGGAAATTAGTTACTTGCAGGGTGGGTCAGGTACACCGCTCGTTCTCTTACATGGTTTCGGGGCTGACAAAGATAACTGGGTTCGCTTAGCTAGATATTTAACCCCACACTTTCAGATCATTGCACCCGATTTACCTGGATTTGGAGAGAGCTTTAAAGATCCAGACTTAAACTATGATGTCCTACCCCAAACTCAACGCCTGAACAGCTTTGTGAATGCAATGGGTTTAGAGCACTTTCACCTTGCGGGCAATTCAATGGGTGGATACATAGCTGGAAACTATGCTGTAGAGTTTCCAGAAAAGATAAATAGCTTATGGCTTTTAAACCCTCTTGGAGTGGAAAGTTCACCCAGCAGCCCAATGTTTGAGCAAATTTTACGCGATGAATTACCTGTTATTCTGTCCAAGAACAGAGAGGAGTATGAATCGCTATTAGATAATGTTTTCCACAAAAGACCTTTTATACCAGGCTTTGCAATATCAGAGCTATCAAAAATAGCTGAAAATAACTTTTCACTGCACCAAAAGATATTTAAAGACATTCATCAGATAAAAGATGGAAGTATCAAATTTTCATCTCCACTAGAGGGAAGATTAAAGGGGTTTTCCAAGCCTACTTTAATTACCTGGGGCGATAAGGATAGGATACTTCATCCTAGCGCAGGCACAATCCTATCAAGAGAAATTATTAACTCCCAACTACAGCTGATCAAAGACATTGGGCATTTACCAATGCTTGAATCTCCGAAAACTACAGCCAACCAGATTATCTCATTCAAATCATCCCTGCCTGAAGCAGGCTCTTACTAAAAGCCGCCATAACATAAATAGAAAAGCACAACAGCAAATGATAAACCTCAAATCACGACACAATTAAGCAGAAATATAAAAAATATCTCTCAAACTTTTTCCCAGATTACTCCTGCCTGAAAATCGGACAGAAAACATCCAGTAGTTAAGCTTTAGATATCCAGCTTTCTGATTAAACGCCCGCTGGTAGTTCCTTGCACTAGCAAGGAAAAAAGTACTACACCAAAAACCATAGATTGGATAGTCCACCAGTAGGGCAATTCAACGGGAAGAGAAAGTACCAGGGCCACAGCAATCACTCCACGCAACCCTCCCCAACTCATCAGCAGTCGCCAAGACTTTGGAATTGGCGGACCTACGAAGCGCGTTAATGGTGCTACCAGCACCACCGACAGGGCCCGAGCGCCCAGTGCTGCGGCCGTGGCAATTAACATCGCCAACCATTGATGGGTAAACATTTCGAAAGTAATGACCAACCCCATGATCACAAAGATAATTGAAGTAAAGAGAAGCCCCAACCACTCCCAAGTGGTTTCTGCATCTACCAGATAGGTTTTCCTTTGTTTTCGCAAGCAGGCTCTAGCCACTATGGCACAGGTCATAACAGAAATAATACCAGATACATGCAAAATGCTTTCCGCAAGGTAAAAGCTACCAAAAGCCACAATCACTAGAGTCATTAATGCTGCACTTGGTGTTCGTAGGAACAAAATAACCAGTGTTGTCAGCAACCCCAAAATCAAGCCTACGGCAACGCCACCAAAGAATATCATGCAGAAATACAGCGTTACTGAACTAACACTCAGCGATGGAGCCTCAGCGCTTACTCCGGTCCCCTGTACAATTGAGTAAGTGGCCAACCCTAGGACCAGAGAATAAAGGACTACCGCTGCGGCATCATTAAATAAGCTTTCCCCTTCAACAAGAGAAAGTAAATCTTCCCCAGTTTTTTCTTGTCGCAACTTATTCACTACCGCTACAGGATCGGTAGCCGCCAGAATAGCACCAGTCAACAATGCCGCTATCCAGGGAAATCCCGCCGGATGGCCAATTCCATAATAAGTAATTGCTGCGATCAGGAAGGCACAAATGACTAACCCTAGAGTCGAAAATAATAGAATCGGACCAATCCAGCGCTTTAAAATCCTTGGCTCCAGCTGCCAAGCAGACTCAAAAATTAGAACGGGCAAAATCACAAAAAAAACCAATTCCCTTAAGCTGGTTGCCCTCAACCCTGTATCATAATCGATTACCGGTAACAGAAAAGCAGCCAATACACCAGCCAATAAGCATCCTAGTGTATTATCAATTCTTAATATCCGGGAAATACCCAAACCAATAATTGCTGCCACAGACAAATAGAGCCCTTGCCCTACAATGACAACCACATCATTCACAAGTTTACTCTCCAGTGGAATGTACTATCACCCATCTCCTCAGAAGGATACAACCTTGTGCCATCATCTGTATAAAGCACTATGAAATTAACTCTTTCCCGCCAGCTAATTAATAAACTCCTAAATAACCACAAGGCCTTAGCTACATATGATTTGATGACTTTGATCAACTTGTAAAAATTCCTAGCAATCACAATTTATTAGGGTCGATAACTCATCAAAAATGCCGATAAAGTTCATGACTAATATTCATGCAACCGAACCACATCACAAGGATCTCTCACCCTGACGAACAACATTACTCAATAGAAAGTCAGCACTAGTACTGCTCAGAAGTTTGATGCACCCCCGCTTAGAAAGCGAAATTTGGCCCCCAAAATCCGACCCAGTAGTCATCCTCTTAGAGTTAGTATCCTGGGAATGCCGCTCGAGAAAAAATGGCTCTAAGTGCATGTTTGAGCCCTACATTGGTGGAAGTTGTCGTATAGAAAGGCTACACAATCAGTATTCAGTATAGGAGAAAGGGGGGAAATGAACGGCAATATATCAATTTAAAAATTGAACAAACAAGGGTTCATCAGTTCAGACCTCATGAGGAACAAACAAGCTCTTGCAATAACTCCATATACTGATCAGCCATAGCTATCGCACTATTTTTACTAATAAGTGGCTCACAATACCCAAAAACAAATACCCCATTTTGATTGGTAGTATAGGCAATCACCATCATAGGGTAGTGACCATGATTTTGAACAAGCATACCAGCAGCTATATCAAAATGTTTCAATTCACCACACAATCCTCTCATACTGCCTAGGTTCGAAACACAAATGCCCGCTGGAAATGACTCTCTTTTATGGGAGTATTCATTTGCAGCTTGCATGATATCTTTTAGCCTGCAACTAGACTCAAAAATCAAGCCTTTCAACTCGCTGGGATTAAATCTTTCATTCAAATTATTTTGTATTTCTATGGCCAAGTTCAAAACTCCCACACCAGAATTGTGCGGTGAAACTTCCACAGTTGTTATCGCTGTAAAGGCCCCAATAACATTTAAACCTATCTTTGGTTTACACAGACCACGTACATCCATTGGCAATACGATCTCTGTCCATGGACGATGATTGGCCAACTGCTGAGATGAAATAACTGCCAAAGCACTGAACAGCGCAGTAAAACCTATTTTTTTCTCTTTGATTATTAAGGCTAATTTTTCTACATCATCGAAACATAAAGTACGCAGGATTGCTCTACTTTGACGCCTGGCCAAGTCTGCGGTTTGCTCGACCGGCCATGCAAGATAGTCCTTACCTGGTAGAAGCAGATGATCACCACCACTGTACCCCGCTTCCTTGAGATATTCCTCTATAGGCTTATATAATGGCAGCGGCTCTAGCTCTAGGTTTCCACCTTTATTCAAATATAAATCTAGATAAAAGAACAAGACCATTATTGATCTACCGTCAATAGCCGCATGATTTGCAACTAAGGAAATCCATTCCACACACTGGTTATTACCAATGTAAAGTGTAATCATATAAGTATACTTTTCTATATCTATAATTTTTTTAGACTGCCTCACATACTCCAACTCAAAATTGAAACCATGATCAAGCACATAAATTTCTAAAGGGATTGAGCTAAAGTCCACATTACAATGCCATTCGAAATTCGCCCCCAATTTAACCCTTGCTCTCAACATAGGATGCAAATGGTGCACCCAGGCCAGCCCGTCTTGCAAAGTCTTCACATTTAATGGTTGAAGTACCTTAATAAAGGAGACAATTTGAGTCCCACCATGACACTCCCTGGCAAACTCGACCATCAAGGCCTCGACCGCACCTAACTCTCGTGAATATGGCTCTGATTGCATAGCTTCAATCCTGCACAGATGTACATCACAAGTTAAGATGACTATTTAATTAGTATAGAAAAATAAATAGATTACTTAATATCGACACGCCCAAACGTATTTTCATTTAAAATTCTTTAAACAAAAAGAGACCGATATCCAAGGTGCAGTCAATATACCTGTAAACCCTTAAATTTATTCATCTACAATCAATAGCCTATCTAACCTCTACTGTCGGCAATCACCGCAAACTTGAGAAACCTTATACTCTGGAAACAACTCAAATGAGAGTAAAAAACTGGGGGATTCAGGAATGTATCTATTAACTATAAACTTAGGAAGAACTGCTATACTTTTAAAGCAGCTTTATTCAACAGCATAACCATTGGAAATATCGGCAATTAACTCCATGTAAGTTTTCACATATTTAAGCGCACTCTCCTTACTGATAAGTGGCTCACAATAACCAAAAACAAAAACACCTTCCCCACCTAGAGCGTAAGTCACCAGCATTATTGGGTGCGCCCCATGAGTTTGAACAGTCATAACCAAACCAAAATCAAAGAATTCCAATAAACCCGTATACCCAAACACATCCCCCACATTAGAAACACAAAGACCTGACGGGAAATAGTTTTTTTTAGAAGCATAATACTCAGCCAGATCTTCTATCTCCACGAGCCTATAATCGAGCTTCAAAGGAGGCTCAAAAAAACTATTACGCCTTAAACATAAACGAACTTTTTTTTGTATTAGCCGTGCAAGACTCAACAAATCGAGGCTGGTATCTTTTGCGGATAAGGATAAAGTTATCGTAGTCGTACACTCTCCTACAACATCTTGTTCTATTTGAGATTTACACAAGTATTGGGCATTAATAGGTAACATTAATTCTGTCATGGGATGGAAGCTTGGTAACGATCTTGCAGCGAGGACAGCAATAGCACTATAGATTGAAGTCGTTTGAACATTCTCCTGTTTTGCAAGCAAACAAAAATGATCGTACAGCTTTTTAGGGAGAAGCCGATAAATAGAGCACCCACTCCGAGAGGAAGCATGTTCAGCCTTTTCAACCGGCCATTTTACGGTTTTACAATTATTGTTGTAACCAGATAATTGTGGCTTTTTAAGCCTCTGCCTTGAGCTAATATATTCCACCATAGATTTATCCATTATGGAGGCGGAAAACTGGTTTTTTTGCTGCCCCCTCAAGAACCTATCCAAATCACGAATCAAAATTAATGCTGAACGTCCATCAATGGCAGCATGACTTACAACAAGAGCAACCCACATGACACATCCATGCTTATCGGTGTAAATCGTCAAACGATAACTATATTTATCTAACTCAAGAATTTCATTTCCCAATCGGTTAAACTCTGCTTGATAATCAAAAGAAGATGTATCGCTCTTAATCTCAGTAGGAATATCTCGGAATCCTACATCACAGAACCATTGAGCATAAGATTTTTTTTCCACACGAGAACGGAGCATTAGATGACGATTATGTAGGTATTCCATCCCCTCCATTAACTCTTCAACACCTATAGACTTGCATGCTCTGAAGAAGACAACCAGTTGTACTGCACCCTTAGACCTCTCGGTCAACTCTACAAAGAGAGCCTCCTGAGCCCCAAGCTTACGAAAAGGTTTTGTTTTTTCCATAGCAGACTCGCCCCTAAAGGGAGGTTACTGCCAATTAGTATAGAAAAGAAATAATATAAGGCTTAATCATAAATCAATATTCCCTCCCGGCTTCCCTATGTCATTGCGAACATCAATCTCACAGGGTTAGAAACTACAATCAATGAATATATGTAACGATATGGTCGCAAGAGATCCGGCTCACCAGTCAAGCCAAGCACCTTAGCTGTAAGGCGCTATTTTTCAAGAAATTGACTGTATAGCAGATAGATTGCGGAAGTTGCTAACAATGCCCCCATCACTCTATTAAATATTTTAATTCTCACTTCAGTCCCTAACACCAGCCTGATTCTATCCCCCATAAGAGCCCAGGCGGTTAATGACAAATAACAGACAAAAAAATAAATCCCCACAAAATAAAATAAACTGTTACTCTGAGGGCTTGAAAACAAGGCAACACCAGATACACAGGCAATCCATGCCTTTGGATTTAACCATTGCAGAAGAAACCCCTCATGGAAGCGTGGCAGGGTACGTTCAGAAACAGCTATCTCTTCCGTGGGCCCGCTGGCAATCTTGTACCCCAGATAGATGACATAGAGTGATCCAGCGATAGCAAGATACTGCAACACCTGTGGATAACGCTCCAGTACCTGGTAAAGTCCAAAGCCGATCATGGCAAGCAGCAAGGTAAATCCTATTGTCGCCCCAGATACAAATGGAATGGTACGAGCAAAACCATACTGCACTCCAGATGAGACGATTACCATATTTACAGGCCCTGGCGTGATCGACATAGTGAGCGAAAACCCAAACATCGCTAAGAACAAGGACATATTTACACTCGAATATTATTTAATTTATCATCTTAAAAGAATGATTGTTATTGGGACGCAATCACGATAAATAAGCGTTACTGAGAATGGCGAACCCTAAGAGAGTTACCCCAATTTAACTAAAGGAAATCAAGTTGAAAAGAATTATTCTCCTAGCAACCTTGCTCATGTGTACCAGCTTTCAATCACTCGCAGAGCCCACAGTCGAAGAACATATCACAGACTTCATTAATGAATTTTCTTCGAACAATATAAAAAGCTCCGCATCTCACTTCTTCACAGAATCACCTCACTTTATCTTTGGCCCACACATTTTAACCCCACAAGATTCAGCACAAGTAGAAGAAGTACTATCTAAAATACGTGATGGTCTAGCCAAGCGAGGTTATAAAAATTCTGAGATCCTTGAGTTTAAGTCTTTCTTTCAGAATGAGAATATGTCAGTTACAACAATACTGCTTAAACGCTACACCTCAGAAAAACAGGTTCTGGATTATCAATGCAGTACTTATACATTGGCCAATACTGAAGAAGGGTGGAAAATCTTATCCTGGCTCCCTTCCGAGCCAGAAAATAATACAAAATGTTTTACAGGTAAAAGTTAAACAATAAAACAGTAGTAGCCCCTAAAAAACCTAGAGGGAGTTAGAAATGAGATCTCATAGTGAAATCAGAGTGCTTCTTACAGAATTGTATCAAGTAATTTCTGGCCCAGAAGGATTCAAGCGCGACTGGAAAAAACAATTATCGCTATTCACACCTTACGCTAAAGTCATTCGAACCTCTTTAGATGGTGAAGGTAATCCCCAGGCGCTGGTCATGGATATCCAGGATTACCCTGAAAATTTTCAGAGGGTGGTTGGAGATGCCGCTTTTTATGAGGTAGAAATTCACAATATTATTGAGTCTTTCGGCAATATCGCTCACGCATTCAGTAGTTACGAAGCCTGGAGAGATAGTGATAAAACCCAGTTTATCAAGCGGGGGATAAACAGCATTCAGCTTTATCACGATGGGCATTCATGGAAAATAGTCAATATGATTTGGGATGATGAGCGACCCGGACTAACCATGCCACCTAAGTATAACCCCGAGACCGAAAGTGTCTCGTAATCCCAAATTGGCCCCAGAATAATTGATATCTCGGCAATTAGATTCATTAAGCTCAATAAAACCCTTTCGTATTGGAAACTGAGGAAATAATCTGTAGCCAGTTAGTAGAGAAACTCTACCAATTTTTGATATGACCAAGTGATGCCAGTTTCTGTCTGCGTAACACTGAGGCTCTTATCAATGGATGAGAACTTTATGGGGGGCCGGCTCTCGCCTTGAAGGGTGAGGGCTATCTTAATGGGGAGAAGTTACCAGCTTCTACTGCAAGCTTCTCTTCCATGCCCTTATTTCCTCGACATATAATTCGGGCTGTTCAAAAGCCGAAAAGTGCCCTCCCCGTTTCAAATGATTCCAATAACAAATGTTCTTATAACGCCCCTCAGCCCAAGAACGGGGTATTCTTACCATCTCCCCAGGATAAATACTGACTCCAGTAGGCAATTGCACTACCTTTTCCTGATCGGGGCCATAGGGGGCATCGAAGCTTTCCCAAAATAGTCGCGCAGAAGAGGCCGCTGTATTTGTCAGCCAATAAAGCATGATATTGTCTAGTAATTCATTCCTGGTAAAAATACTCTCCAAAGTTCCCTGGCAATTGCTCCATAAATGAAACTTCTCTAATATCCAGGCAGCCTGTCCTATGGGAGAATCCGCAAGACTATACCCCAGTGTTTGAGGGCGGGTGCTCTGTTCCTTGGCAAAACCGGAATCCCAACAATTGAAGAATCGTATTCCGGCCAGAGCCTCTTTCTCTTCCTCACTGGGCCAATGCAAGGCTTCAGCGGTTGGCTCTTCCTTGGGATTATTGATATGAATAGCCCTGCACGCGCCCAGATTCTGTATGCCAATTTCAGTGGTCACCGACCGGCCCCAATCTCCCCCTTGAGCCAAGTACGATTGATACCCCAGGCGATGCATTAGGGTATCCCAGGCAGCGGCAATTCTTGGGATACCCCACCCCGTCGTTACAGGCTTACCCGAAAAAGCGAAACCAGGGAGCGATGGGCATACCACATGGAAAGCCTCCTCAGCACTCCCCCCATATTGAGTCGGCTCAGTCAGGGGCCCTATCACTTTGAGAAATTCCACAAAAGAACTGGGCCAACCATGGGTTATTACGATTGGCGTGGCGCTTCTATGACTGCTTTTGACATGAATTAGATGAATTTCCAGGTCGTGAATGGTTGTTATGAACTGGTCATATTGATTCAGCCTCTGCTGAGTGGCATACCAGTCATAGTCATTTAGCCAATAATCACAGAAATCCTTAAGATAATTCAAAGGGATTCCCTGCGCCCATCCATCTACGGTTTCTGCCTCAGGCCAACGTGCCTCCCGTATCCTTCGGTGCATATCAGCCAGCTGAGATTCTTGTATATCAATCCTGAAAGGTTGGACCTGAGCCATTCGTAGATTCCATCTCCTGAGTGAGCTGACTAAGTAGCCGCGGATAGACAATTACAAAGATTGATTGGCCATTGCTTTGTACTGAACCAAAACCGTAAACTGTACAAACATACAGCACCCTAGTTCCGATGAAAAAGATAGAATCAAACAATCCTCAGCCCTTACATAAAGGGCGCGGAGCCGCCAGTAATATCAATGGTCGTTTTGCCGAGCACATCAGTACACGGGAAAGCGATGGTTGGCAAACCGAGGCTGAGCCTCTGGAGCGACTACTGACTACCGCCATTGAAGAGAAGGCCAAGTCGATTATCGCCACCAATCAATCGCCCGACATC
The DNA here is from genome assembly GCF_052467705.1 of Microbulbifer mixtoriginis (SeqCode). Classification (NCBI taxonomy): domain Bacteria; kingdom Pseudomonadati; phylum Pseudomonadota; class Gammaproteobacteria; order Cellvibrionales; family Microbulbiferaceae; genus Microbulbifer; species Microbulbifer mixtoriginis (SeqCode). Next base: position 1,781,079 of record NZ_CP174322.1, on the reverse strand, counting down.
CCCTTTACTCAGTCTATCAATCCTTACCGTGGCTGTGAGCATGGTTGTGTCTATTGCTACGCGAGACCAGCTCATGCCTATATGGATCTTTCCCCAGGGCTCGACTTCGAAAGCAAGATCTTTTTTAAGGCTAACGCGCCCGTATTGTTGGAGCAGACGCTGCGCAAACCAAGCTACACCTGTAGTCCCATAGCACTAGGCGCGAATACAGACCCATATCAGCCTCTAGAGAAAGAGAAAGGCATAACCCAGGCATTGCTTACAGTAATGCAGCAGTTTCGACAACCGGTCACCATTGTCACCAAGAGCCAGCTGATTTTACGGGATCTTCCCATCTTGGCTGAGATGGCACAGGACAACCTTGCTCAGGTGGCAATTAGTGTGACTACTCTGGAGAGGGATTTAAAAAGGAAATTGGAACCTCGCACAGCGGGGCCTTCTGCCCGCCTGCGTACTATCGAACAATTGAGCAAGGCTGGGATACCCACGGCCGTACTTGCAGCTCCAATGATCCCCGCACTTAATGACTGTGAGCTGGAAGCTATTTTGAAGGCCGGGCGGGATTCAGGTGCCGAGAGGGCGGCCTATATCCTCCTGCGGCTACCCCATGAGGTGGCGCCACTTTTCCGTGAGTGGCTATCACTACATTACCCACAAAGGGCCGACCATGTAATGAGTCTGATACAACAGAGCCGCGGTGGGCGGGACTATCAAAGTGACTTTTCCCAACGCAGAACCGGTACAGGGGTTTTCGCTCAGTTACTGCGGCAGCGGTTTATTGTCGCCATTAGGAAATTGGGGTTAAATCACCGGCGCCTATCCCTGGATAGCAGCCAATTTAATGCACCACCCCTAGCCGGCGAGCAGCAGTCTCTTTTTTAACTGAGCTATGCGTTTTAACCTACAAGAAACTGAGAAAAATCCCTTGCGGACAAGATTTTAATGGATGCCTGGTTTTTGTATTTAATCCGCACTTCCAGCGGTACCCTCTATACGGGGATAACTAAAGATATTCAACGACGCTTTGCCGAGCACTGTGGTGGCGGGGCCAAAGCGGCCAAGGCCCTTCGCGGTAAAGGGCCTCTCACACTTGAATATCAGGTAAAAACTCAGGATAAATCTTCTGCACTGAAATTGGAAATCGCCATCAAGAGGTGGCCCAAGCATAAAAAAGAAGCGCTTATTGCCGGCACAATGGCTTTGCCTGATTTACCCAGCTAACCATCATTGTGCCCTCGTGAGCCCTAAGCGACTAGCGCCTGGTAAGCAGCCAAGCCACTTCCCTCGCTGGTACCAGCCCTTTTAAGCCACCTGGCACATCCCTGGAGGCCAGCATCTTCAGGTGGTAATCCGCATTGTAACGCTCAAAAATCTCCTGAGAGCTGATGGAGAAGGGGGGACCCGCTAACTCAGACTGCTCATACTCAAAAGATATCAGTAATTGAGGGGCCACTTTTGTCATCGCCATCAGGTGCTGGGCATACCCTGGGCGAATGTCTTGTGGCAACGCCACCAAGGCGGCACGATCATAGATACCATCAACTTCCTGTAGTATTTCCTTATCCAGGTCGAAAATATCCCCTACATAAATATCAATATTACTGGCCTTATAGCGCTTAAGGTTGGCAATTTGCTCGACTTCTGGGGTTATATCCATCTCTTGAAATAGTTGCTCTACCGCCATTTCACTCAGCTCGGCACCGACGACTCGATAACCTCCAGAGAGCAACCAGGCGATATCACGGGTTTTGCCACATAGTGGAACAAATACCCTATCGCCTTTAGAGAGAGAAAGCTGTGAAAAGAACTCCGACAGTAAGGAATTTCCAGAGGCTTCGTGGAAAGCTATATTATTTTTCTTCCACTTCTCATGCCAATATGTCGCTTCCATGTTGCACCCCCATGTGCTTTCTAACAGTTATTTCTGATAACTTTGACGGATAATTCAGAGATCCTTCACACTCACTAAACCTAATATAAAAGGTATTCCAGTTCAGACTCTGCTTCAGGACCGGAAGCCTCGGGCTCAGTGAAAGCCAGTGCAGTTAAAAAAACAAAGGCCCCTGTAAATACGATGCTCTTCAACATTACCGATACCTCAGGTCAATTCTTTCACAGATGTAATGGGAAACCGGAATACTCTCTCTTTCTTCAACAGCCAAAAGTTATTTGCTTTTCGTCGATCCAGAGATAAAGAGTTTTCCCGGCCAGATAAAATCAACCAACCCCGCGACTATCGCGCCAAGTACAGCAGCAGTAATAAGCAGGAAATAGCCATCTAAAGAGATCGGTTGCTGAGCTGTGAAAGCGATCAAGATACCAATCCCATAACTAATAATATTGCCAACCCCAGTAACCAAACCCATTGCCCAGGCCCCAATGGCCGATAATAATAAGGCCATAGGTAAAGCTAACCATGGTTGTTCCAGTTGCCACCCTGCAGTTCCCACAATTGCGACCAATCCTAGCCCAAGTCCTGTAACTGCACAGGCCAGGTTATAGCCACCGGAACGCAAACTGCCGCCTCTGGCAAAATAGGTAACAGCACCCAGGGCCGCCACCCAGCTGGGCACACCAACAAGCTGGGCTGCCACAATCGCCAAAGAGGCACTCAGAAAAATCCGCAACCCAGTAAAAAGACGTTCCTGAGATTGCCCGTTACTATGTTCGAGACTTTCAGTTACGCTATTCATTACTTTCTCTCAATCTCCGCTGCACGCATTAATGACTGGCAATTCCTTGCCTAAATGCTTTCTACGCCACGCTGACTACTGATAACAATAAGTGGAGGAGCTATAGTCATCCCTCCATTGAGTGTATTTTCTCGCGTCTTTTGAATTTGCGGGTAGCAGACTTCTTCCGCATCCTTGCCCAATCTTGCAATCGGTACAAACATGCGGCAAATTCAGGGAGTGGTTCTACCTACCCAAAGGGCGTTTTCTTAGTAGGTGATCAACAGAGGTCAATTGGGGGAATATGGGGATTACCAGGGGATTTCACTGCCATCGTAATTATAAAATCGCCCACTCTTACCCTGACCCGCTTGCGTAAGCAGCTTCTTCAGGGCCGCCACACTTTGTGCCGTTGAAATCAGGGCACCGGGCCCCCCCATCGCAGTTTTTACCCAGCCCGGGTGCAATGCCATGACTGTGATTCCGCGATCATGGAGATCAATCGACAAGCTTTTAACGATCTGGTTGAGTGCTGTTTTGGAGCTTCGATAAATATAACCACCGCCAGAGCGGTTATCGGCGATACTGCCCACCTTGCTACTCATCATGGCTATCAGCTTGTAGTCACTGGCCGTCACGTTATCGCAAAAAGTTTCCGCCATCATGTATGGTGCAATAGTGTTGGACTCCAATACGCGGCGCCATTCTTCCCGGTCCACTTTGCCAAAACCAGTGCCTTTCGGGCCGTAATATCCCGCATTATTGAGCAAGATATCGATAGGCTCGCCTTTCAAGGCCTTACCGAGAGCAATCATTTGCTCATAGTCGGTTACATCCAACTGGATGGGCTCTATCAGTGGGTATTTAGCCTGTAAGGCGTTGAGTTCATCGGCCTTTTTCAGATCTCTACAACAGGCGAATACACGCCATCCATCCTTGGCAAACTGGGCAGTCAACTCCAGACCTATGCCTCTATTACAGCCGGTGATCATTATGGTGCCAGACATCGCCTCTCCTTCAGTGTTATTCTTGCGGATCGCGATCATAGCAACTGTAGAACAATGTACTACTCACCCGACAATCTACTTTGGTTATTACTATTAGCTACCGTGGCTTGGTATATCTGGGCCAATATGGCAGCAAAAGAACATGTCAGGCGCGCTGCGGCCAATCACTGCAAACAACTGGGAGTGCAACTTCTCGACGATACGGTCGTGCTGGTACGCACCCGCTTAAAGCGTGACCGTCGAGGCCAGATCAGCCTGCAACGCAGTTATGAGTTTGAATTTACTTCCACTGGAGAACATCGCTATTCCGGTGTAGCAATTCTCCACGGCCGCCGTATTGAGCAGCTACAGCTGTCTCCACACCATTTGAGTTAACTTGGTATTTGTTGATGAAACCCGGCCTTTATCGCCACTACAAAGGAAATCTTTACGAAGTCCTGCACACTGCCATCCATAGCGAAACAGAAGAGCTCCTGGTGATCTATCGCGCTCTCTACGGAAACTATATTGCCTCGGCTAGGCCTTACGCTATGTTTAGCGACACAGTCTCAGAGGATGGAAAAACATTTCCCCGCTTTAAACTCGAAAAAGCCTTCGAAATGATGGATAACACCCACGTAAAAAAAGCGCCAGAATAAATAAATCCAATCAGTCTCCAATCCCTGTCTTGCGCCATTTAATGCCAGAGGGATAACCTCTCGTGTCAGACAGAAGCCGATATTAATCGATAAAATTTGGCGCCTGACAAACAAGCTTGATCCTCTCGGACAACCCGCTCTCGAACCCACAAGGAAAACCGGTGAACAACAAGAATATTATGATCTATGGCGCCTATGGTTACACTGGTGAGCTGATTGCCCGCCAAGCTGTAGCGCTGGGTTATCGCCCCATTCTAGCTGGTCGCAATGCTCAAAAATTACAGCCTCTGGCAGAAGCCCTTAATCTCCCGGCCATGGCCATCGACTTGGATAATACGGAAGTCTTAGAACGCAGCTTACGGGACGTTTATCTGGTTATCCACTGCGCCGGTCCATTTTCTGCTACCGCTGAATCCATGATGAGGGCCTGCCTCAACACTCGTACCCACTACCAGGATATCACTGGTGAAATTTCCGTTTATGAGACCGCACACCGTCTTGATGATGAAGCCAAAGCCAAGGGAGTCGTACTTTGCCCTGGTGCGGGATTCGATGTCATTCCTACTGATTGCCTCGCTGCCGCATTACACAAGGCTCTGCCGTCAGCCACGCACCTGGCGCTTGGCTTCGACTCGGAGTCGAGTTTAAGCCCCGGTACAGCCAAGACCTCTATCGAAAGCCTCGGTATGGGAGGCGCCATTCGGCGCAATGGCAAAATCGAAACCATTGGCCATGGGCAGCTTACCCGCAGCATCGATTTTGGCCGAGGTGAAAAGTTTGCTGTCGCAATTCCCTGGGGCGATATCTCCACTGCCTTCCACTCAACCGGTATTCAAAACATTGAGGCCTACATCCCCATGAGCCCTGCAAGGGCAAAGAAGCTAAAGCGCCTGAATGGATTTCGTTGGCTGCTTCGTACCCAGTGGCTACAAAACTGGCTGAAAGCAAAAGTGAGCAAGTCTGTTCGAGGCCCCAGTGAAGAGCGTCGTGCCGGCCAGAAAACCTGGGTTTGGGGAGAAGTGCGCAATGACCGTCGCGGTGAGCGTAAAGTTGGCCGACTCACCACCGCCAACGGCTACGATGTTACCGTCTCTGGTTCCCTGGCAATCATGCAATATCTCCTCGACTATCAGGGCGAAGGGGGCTATTTCACGCCATCAAAACTCTGCGGCCATAAGCTGGTGGAGAATCTACACGGCTCTGGAACGATCGAAATCAAATCGGCCTAGCCACTATTCTCAAAACCTTTCTGCTTTTTTCTAACGGGCAAATCATGGAGCCGCGGAAAGCTGCTCCGACTCTCTTTCCAGCCATTCCTTTCTTAGCGCCTTGTTCACCTATCCTGGATCAATTTTCTGCCAAGCTTTTTAAAGCGGTATATAGGCGTAAATAACATCTATTTTGAGATTTCACTATTACGACATCATTTGGTCAACTCCGTGCAATAATCAATTTTTAAGTTTGCGGCATGCGAGACTTATCCATGAATTTGAAGAGTATTGATGTGTCCCTGGTTCTGTATCTCACGGAACGGGCGTCACGTCCCACTTCACGCAGACGGTACCTTTGGCTATCCAAATCTGGAGATGGCTGGCTCACCGTCGCCGTACTCCTCAGTTATATTATTTCCAACGCCGCCACTCAGCTTTTTATTGCCGCATGCTCTGGCTTGGCGGTAGAGCGCTCTCTCTATTGGACAATCAAAAATACGACCCGCCGCAGGCGTCCACCTCAGGCTATCCCCGGTATGCGCCCGATTATTATCGCCCATGACCGTTTCAGCCTGCCCTCGGGACATACCTCTGCAGCCTTTCTTTTTATTACATTTATGACTCAACAAGTCAGCCCAATGTGGGGACTAGGTTATATCTGGGCGACCGGGGTAGGCGCCGCCCGTGTAGGCTTGGGAGTACATTTCCCTTCTGATATTTTCGCCGGTGCCCTTCTGGGTTCATGTGTCGCATTAGCCACTGGCGCCGTCCTTTTATGAAAATACTCTATGGCGTTCAGGCCACCGGCAATGGACATATTGCCCGTTCGCGCACATTGGCAAAGGCATTGCAACAATACCCAGAACTTGAAATCCAATGGCTGTTTTCAGGTAGACCCAAGGAAAACCTGTTTGGCATGGAATTGTTTGGCGACTATTGGTGGCGGGAGGGAATGACCATTGTCCACAGTGAGGGGCGCCTCAGAAGCTTGGCCACGGTTGCCCAGGCTAAATTGCGCCAATTAATCCAGGATGTCCGCAAACTGCCAGTCAGCGAATACGACCTAATCATCAGTGACTATGAACCTGTCACCGCCTGGGCGGCGAAAATGCACAAAAAGCCAAGTGTGGGTATCGGTCACCAATACGCTTTTTTACACTCGATTCCCATGCCCAGGTATAACTGGCCTTTTCATACCGTTTTACGTATCTTTGCTCCCACAAAAAAAAGCCTGGGTTTGCACTGGCATCACTTTGGCAACCCCATATTACCGCCCATAGTCCCCCCTCAACCCAAACCCGAGAGTGACACAGAAGATTACATTCTGGTCTACTTGCCCTTTGAACACCCAATACCCATGCTGGAGGAACTGGCCAAAGTAGAACGGCAATTTATTGTTTACGGTGTGCCAGAAAATCTGCCCACGGCAAACAATATCCAGATAAAGTCGCCGTCCACACTAGGATTCCAACAGGACTTGGTCAATGCCCGTGCAGTAATCTGTAACAGTGGTTTTGAATTACTGGCAGAGACCCTGGCTCAAGGCAAACCCATCCTAAGCCGACCATTGGCCTATCAATTTGAACAGGAAGCCAATGCCCAAGCACTAGAACAACTAAAGCTGGCGAAGATCGTACGCTCCATAGATGCCAATAGTATTCACACCTGGTTGCAGGAGAGGCCAAAATCTGTACGTATCCAATGGCCAGATGTCGCACAAGCTATTGCTGCCTGGATAGCACAGGGCTGCAAGCGAGACCCCGCAGATCTTGCCCGCAGCTTATGGCGACAAGTGACCCCCCGTCCCACCGAAGGGTCTGCACCCACTTACCAGAACGCTACTGACTAGTCCTTCTTTTTTTGCGATATGCACAATTGTAAAGACCACTGCCAGTCTATGGCCCACGGCCTTCTACCACCATATCGCCAAGCGCATTCACACAAAAAGTCATTGCCCAATTTTGAGCCTCAGCGTTTACTTATCTGCCATTCAATCACCAACTAGACATTTAGTTATCCAGCACTCAAAAAAATATTTGATCAGCACGGCACGAGAGTCTATCTCCAGCAATAGTGCAGTGGATTTGAAATTTTTGTAGTCGGACTAATATGTACATTTGCTCCATAAAAAAAATAATGAGGTAAGCATGACCAATTCATTGCTCAACGACCGTGATACCGAATTTCTACTCTATGAATTTCTCGATACCGAAGCGCTGCTACAGCGACCACGTTACAAGGAGCATTCCAGGGAAGTTTTCGATGCAACACTGAAAACCGCACGCACTATTGCCGAAAAATTTTTCGCCAACCACAATGCCAAGGGCGATGCCAATGAGCCCAACTTTGATGGCGAAAAAATACAGATGATTGCAGAGACCAAGCAATCTTGGGATGCCCTCTCGGAGGCCGGTTTTCTCGCGGGGCATTGCAATTTTGATGAAGGCGGCATGCAGCTGCCCAAAGCGATAATCAGCACGGCCCTTGGCTATGTTAGTGCCGCAAATATTGCCAGCGCTTGCTACCCCTTCCTGACTATTGCCGCCGCCAACTTACTGCGCTCATTTGCCAGTGACAGCCTAAAGGCACAGTTTTTGCCGCAGATGCTCGATGGCCGCTTCGCCGGCACTATGGCTCTCACAGAGCCCGATCAGGGCTCAGCTCTGGCCGATATCCGCACCAGTGCCGAACAGGCTGAAGATGGCAGCTACCGTATTCGCGGACAAAAGATGTATATCTCCGGTGGCGACCAGTCTCTGACAGAAAATATCGTTCATCTGGTATTGGCAAAAATCAAGGGTGCTCCCGCCGGCGTTAAGGGAATATCCCTATTTTTAGTGCCTAAAATGCTCCTTGATGAAAACGGCCAGGTAGCCCAGCCCAACGATGTAAAACTGGCGGGATTGCTGCATAAAATGGGCTTTCGCAACACGACCTCTACAGTATTGAGCTTTGGTGAGGATCAGGGCGCAGTGGGCTACCTGATCGGTGAGCCTCATCAGGGGCTCAAATATATGTTCCAGATGATGAATGAGGCTCGTATCAGTGTCGGCGCAGGGGCCTCTATTCTGGGTTATCAGGGCTATGCCTACTCCCTGCAGTATGCCAAGGACCGCCCCCAGGGACGCCTGCCTTCCAATCAGGATCCCAGCGCCAAGCAAGTACCCATTATTCAACATGCGGACATTCGCCGTATGCTGCTGATGCAAAAGGCCTATGCCGAGGGCGGCCTGGGTTTAAGTATGTACGCCACTTCTCTTTATGAAGACCAGCACAGCGCACCCACGGAAGAAGAGAGCCAGCAGGCAGCCACTCTGTTAGACCTGATTACTCCGGTAGTGAAATCCTGGCCCTCCAAGTACTGCCTGAAAGCCAATGAACTGGCCATTCAGGTACTCGGCGGCGCCGGTTATATTCGGGAATTCCCCCTGGAACAGCTTTATCGGGATAATCGCCTGAACGCCATCCACGAGGGCACTGAAGGTATCCACGCCCTCGATCTACTCGCGCGCAAAGTGCCCAGCAAAAATTTCCAGGCCTACCAGTTGCTGCAAACGGAAATCCGCAAAACGGTATTGGAGGCACGGCAGAAAGAGAGCTTGATTAGCATGGCCGATACTCTGGAGGAATCCCTGCAAAAGCTCGACGAAACGGGCATGGCCCTGTTTACGCAATTACAGGAGGATGTGGATCGCGGGCTCAGTAATGCCACTCTCTATCTGGATGTTTTCGGCTGCATTATGGTGGCCTGGATCTGGCTGCGACAGGCGATTATCGCCGCGAATGCCCTGGAAGGAACTACCAGCGAGGAAGATGGCAATTTTTACCGTGGCAAGTTGCACACCGCCCTCTTTTATTTTGAATGGGAACTACCCAATATCCAGCCGCAAATAAGCCTGCTGCAAAGTGGCAATAACCTGCCGTTCGATATGCGAGTCGATTGGTTTTAGCGAGTGACGATCAGGAGGGGCCACGTAGTAACTACAGCAGTACAGTAATTTCCGTGCCCCCTTCGGGAAGAGATTCAGCGCTGATTTGCCCCTGGTAACTCTCAACAATGTCCACCACAACAGCCAGGCCAATACCCTGGCCAGGCTGTTGCTGGTCGGCACGTACTCCGCGTTGGGTTACTTCGCGCCATTTATCGTTATCTAGGCCGGGCCCATTATCAGCGACCCGGATAGAGAGCTTGCGCCCCTCCTCGGGGTTCTCAATAACAACTCGAACCTGGCCGGCACCGTACTTGTAAGCATTATCGAGCAGATTGCCAAGCAGCTCCATCAAATCGCCCTCATCCCCATAGAACAGGGCGTTCTCAGTACACTCCCTTCGCACTTCACAGGGCCTGCTGCGATAGACTTTTTCCAGGGCATCCAGGATCTTTTCCAGAAGTGGCGCCACGGCAATACCGCGCAGGATAGACTTAGGGGAGCTGGCTACCGCGCGCTGAAGTTGGTAGCTAATAATGCTGTCCATACGCTGTACTTGATCCGCAAGGGTTTTTCCAGCGGCATCGGGGTCCTTTTCCAGGCTCAACCCTTTGAGTACCGCCAGTGGCGTTTTCAGACTGTGGGCCAGGTCCGCCAAGGTATGGCGGGTCTTCTCACGCTGACGCCGCTCATTTTCAATCAACAGATTCAGGTTGTCGGTAAGCGGGCGCAACTCCAGCGGGAAGTTTCCCTCCAGGCGATCGCTGCCACCCTGCTGCATATCGCGCAGGGCCTGCGCCAGTGCGCTTAACGGCGCAAATCCCCAGCGCAATACCAGCCATTGAGCCAAGACCAGCAACAGCGCCGCCACCCCCAGCCACTGCCAGATGGTCGAACGGAACTGCCCGACCTGTGCCTGTAGCGGCGCCGCATCCTCCAGCACTACAAAGGTGAAAGGGTGCTCATTTTCCAGACCCCAAGCCACTCCCTGGCGGAAGCTGCTGTAATTGGCATCGCCACCTGGCAGGGAAATACGCATAAAAGACTGCTGCCCTTGCGGCAGCGGGGAAAATTCCACCTCTGGCATTGCCAGGGCCGATTCAGAACGCCAAATTACCCGCCCTTGCCCATCCAAAACTGCGCCAATCAGGCCGGAATCTGGCTGGTTGAAGCGCTGTTCGGGCAGTTCGGGCGGCAGCACCAGACTCTCGCCCTCAGGTTCCGCCAGTGCCAACAGGGTGTAGATATAAAGCTGCAGCTCGCGCTGTTTAGCCTCATTCAAAGAGGTGCGATAAGCGTGCTCCAGCACCCCGGAAATCAACAGCACAAATGCCACCAGCACCAGGCTGGTAACTAGTGCCAGGCGGCCTTTTAGAGAATTCAGCCAAAAGGAAAACAGTTGCATTACAAATCAGGGTCAACTGGGAGCCATAAAGCGGTATCCGCGGCCACGCAAGGTTTCGATGGGCTTAAGCTGTGCCGCCGCATCAAATTTCTTGCGCAGGCGCCCGATAAACACTTCGATCACATTGCTATCCCGGTCGCAGTCCTGTTCATAGATATGTTCGGTGAGGGTGGTCTTGGAGACTACTTCATCCGGGTGCAGCATCAGGTATTCGAGCACCTTGTATTCAAAAGAGGTCAACTCCAGTTCGGTGTCGTTGACTGTGACTCGCTGAGAGCTGGTATCCAGCAGTATCGGGCCCGCTTTGATCGTGGGTGAAGAAAACCCGGCGGAGCGCCGCACCAGCGCATTCAATCTCGCCAGTAACTCCTCGGTGTGGAAGGGCTTTACCAGATAGTCGTCACCACCAGCTTCCAAGCCGGCCACACGCTCCTGCCAGTGGCCGCGAGCAGTGAGAATCAGGATAGGGAAATGCTTGTCTTCGCCACGCAGTGTCTGAATCACCTGAATGCCATCCATTTTTGGCAGCCCCAGATCCATAACCGCGACATCGTAAGGATATTCACGCCCCAGGTAGAGCGCCTCTTCTCCATCCGGCGCCTCATCTACGGTATAGCCAGCGCCGCGCAGTGATTCTGCCAGCTGCTGGCGCAGTAAAACTTCATCTTCGACTAATAGTGCGCGCATATTCTTTCCCTTGTACTGCGAGTCTGTGGTAGCAGGTGATTAACGGGAGATCCTGCCGCTCTTCTTGTCCACAAAAACTACATAGACCTGACTCTTATCGGACAGCCCCTTTACCCGGTAGACCACCTGGCCCTGTTTGCGGGTTTCAGAGACCGATAATATTTTGCCGCCAAAACGCCGTTTCACAATCGAAGCGGCCTTTTCCCGGGAAACACCCCCGTCCTGTACCCAGCGGAACTCATGCCGGAAGTTTTCCCTCTGCGGAGCCGGCCCACCCTGCCAGGAGGCAGCACATAGACCGGGAAACAAAACGATAAGGAAAAGAAAATGCCGAATAAAAGTGCGGCTCGATTTCACTGTGCGGCTCCTGTGGATGTCCTGGTTTTCCACCTTTTACTATTTCGACCGCCTTCCGCCGGCTCAAGGCGCCGGCGAGACTGCGACACGAACCCGGATTCTCTCGCCCGGGTGGTAATCTGTACGAGTCAGATAAACCTGACCATTATACCGATAGCGCACATCGTATCCGACTAATTCCCGCTGTGTACTGAACTCGTCGACAACCTGGCAACGAGATTCCGTGGCGTAATAAGTTGGGGCGTTGGCCCGACTGATCTGGTTACCCACCAGCGCTCCCACCAGTGCGCCCGCAACAGTGGCTCCAGCCCGTTGGCCGTGATGGTGGTGATAGCGACCGTGATGACCGCCACGTCCCAAGCTGTTGCCAACAGCGGCACCGATCAGCCCGCCAACCACAGTACCCGCCGGAGAAGCGGGCTCCCGGTAGGCCACCTGCTCATCCCGGCAGTAAGTGCGCGGGTTACGGACCTGAATATCGGTGTAAACGGGAGTAACCTCGGTGACGCGGGCAAAGTCGTAGCTATCCGCACCGTAGGGGTCTGTGTAGCCATTGGGGCCCGCTTTGGCGGTAGCACTCAAGGCCACCAGCGCGGCGACTGCCGCGCCAGCGATAAACTGCTTGAAGAGTTGCACAATCGATCTCCCGTTATTCATCAACGGGAGCCAGAGTAGTCAAATTCATCTGAATAGACGCTGAATTACACCTGAGGTGGTAAGAAACATCAGGTTCTCTCCGTTTCCTCTCGCCTCTGCTGCCGCCGCTCCTGTCTCTCCCTGCGGCGCCGTTCCCGCTGGTTCCGCCTTTCCCGATTCTCCGCACGGCCGCTTTTATCCTTCTCCCATTGTTCCCGCAACTGTTTGCGCTGCTGGGGAGGCATCTGACGGAAGCGCTTGCGCGCCTCGCGAATACGCTGACGCTCCTCCTCGGGTAGGTCCATAAAGCGGCGATAAGAGTCCCGCAACTGGGCGCGCCGCTCTCTGGGTATATCCTGCCAGCGCTTATACTGTTGACGCGCTTCTTGGCGCTGCTCGGGGTTCATTTCACTCCAGCGTCTGGCCCCGCGTAACAATTGTTCCCGTCGATCTTCACTCAGTTGTGACCAACGCGTCTCAAAATTCTGTAAAAGTCGGCGCTCACTGTCACTGAGACTCTGCCAATCCTGTGCCTGGGAAACATTCACAAAGAGCGATAAATACACGGCAGCCAACCAACCAATCAATATGGTTCTTCGCTCACTCATCGCTCAGCTCCTCGTGGGTCTCCCCTCCCCCGGTATTTGGTCTGCCTGTTATCGCTGGCTTTTCCGGCTTGGGTAACAACATCTCCAGCGCTTCCGGCGTTTGTATATCTCCCTGCTCATCGGCCCACTCCCCGACAAACATCAGGAAGTCCTCATCCAGTGGCTGCAGATCCTGCGCCAGTAGCGGGGCTGTAAAAAAGAGCACCGTATAGAAAAGGCCTTTAGCGATACTTTTCTTAGTAAAAAGCACTTTTTCATCACTAGGAGGATTGCCCATTCAACTCTTCCGCCAACCACTGGTAGAACTCCATATCCTCAACCATTTCGACATCCATTTCCTCATATAAATACCAGTCAGTGGCACTCAGCAATTCGGTAGCGGCCTGCTCGCTGGATACAGGCCAAAACAGCAATAACAACAATGATGCACAAGCGCCAGTGAAAACTAGCCAGCCGGGAGAGTCGCGATAATACGATTTCTTTGCCGCCACTGCGCGTTGTCTGGCTGCAGCAAGCCGCGATAGAGTCTCTGTATCAATATCACGCTCCCGCCGGACAACTGCATGCTGCGCAGCTTTCTTTAATGAATCACTCTGCACGACTGGATTTTCTTGCCGACTATTCATTGCGTTGCCTCTAGTTGGAATGCCTCTAGATGGTTGCGCAAACTGCGCATAGCTCTTGATAAATGGGTCTTAACACTCCCCTGACTGCAGGACATTGCCCGCGCAGTCTCGGCAACATCGAATTCTTCGACACAGCGCAGCAGGAAGGCCTGCTGTTGGCGCAGGGGCAACTTGGCCACAGCACTATCGATGGCTTCCAATAGGCGTTCGCCAGCAAGGACCTTATCCGGGGTGGGATTATGGCTATCGACCCATTCCAGCGGCGCTGGATCTAGCTCATCGCTGTTTGCCGGTAGCTTTTCCCGAAATAGTTGCCAGCGGGATAGCTTATTGTTACGCCGGTGCCAATCGGTAATCCGGTTGTTGAGAATAGTGAAAAACAGCGGCCGCCACTCGGCCCGATCGCGGCCACTATATTTCCTCACCAACGCCAACATGGAATCCTGCACGATATCCAGTGCATCATCCCGATTGCCAACAGCGTAATTCGCCATGGTGAATGCCCGTTTCTCCACCTGGGCGAGGAACTGATTCATAGAAACCGGCTGAAGTCCTTTCGCACAGAATACTCTTCCAGATTCTTTTTATTGATTTTGAAGTCGTCATACAAAGACTTCGCCCGCACTTTTTTATTTAAGCCACCCCAGTTCTCGGGATCATCCCTCTTCACGCTTACGGGCCTTGGCACGTCGATCCATACGGCGATCTGTGCGCTCTCCTTTTTTGTCTAGCCGATTATTGATTTTTGTACCCTTGTTATCCAAGCGTTCGTTAATTCGCTCGCCTTTCTGGTCAAGCCGGTTGTCGATACGATCCCCTTTGCGGTCTAGTCGCTCAGCCAATTTATCATTGCCATTAGCAGCAGCCTGCTCAGCTCTTTGATCCAAGCGTTCATTGATGCGATCACCCTTGTTATCGAGGCGCTCTTCAATATGATCTCCCTTTTGATCCAATCTCGCCTCTATGCGATCGCCTTTTTGATCGAGACGATCTTCAACATGGTCACCGTGGTCATGCGGTTCGCTCTCATCACTCTGTGCATAAAGGGAGTAAGGAAAAGCCAGGCCAATAGTCAACAGCGAGAGTCCAATCAGTTTTTTCATAAATCACTCCATTTCCATTTGAGGAAAACCAATAAGGTTTAAACTGCACTGATTAGAACGCTCTACTGGATCAGAGGTTGACAAGAAATTTTATTTTTTCAGGTGCTTATTCCATAGGCCTGCGACTCTTACTTATCCTTCTACGACCTCTGGACCGGGCACCTCATCCCCAAGCCAGCGCTGGGTCAAGGTACCCGCCGTCATAGCGCCATTCACGTTGAGAGCAGTGCGCGCCATATCAATCAGCGGCTCCACAGAAATCAATAGCGCCGCGATGGTAACTGGCAAACCCATTGCCGGCAGCACCACCAGTGCGGCAAAAGTTGCCCCACCACCCACTCCGGCAATACCGAAGGAGCTGATTACCACCACTACCAACAGGGTGCCCAACCACATTGGGTCCCACACGTTAATACCCATCGGCACCGCCACCATGGTGGCAAGCATCGCAGGATAAATTCCCGCGCAACCATTTTGACCAATAGTGGCACCGAAGGATGCAGAGAAGTTGGCAATAGCCGGTGAATTGCGCAGTTCATCTACCTGGGTTTCCACATTCAGAGGAATGGTGGCGGCACTGGAACGGGAGCTAAAGGCAAACACCAGCACCGGCCAGACCTTGGTGAAGTAGTGCAGTGGATTCACTCCATTTACTAACAGCAATAGACCATGCACCAAAAACATTAGGCCTATCGCACAGAAAGAAGCCACGACAAAACCAAACAGATTGGCAATATCCGCCCAGCTGGATTTGGCAATCAGTCCAGCAACCAGCGCCATAACTCCGTAGGGCGTGAATGCCATAACCAAACGCACCAACTTCATAATCCAGACTTGCGCGACATGCACAAAGCGCTCGATAGCGGCACCTTCCTGCGGAAACTCACGGCGTACAGCCAGGGCCGCAAGCCCCAATAGCACAGCAAAAATAACCACTGAAATTACAGAGGTAGAGCGGGCTCCGGTCAAATCCAGGAAAATATTGCGCGGAATAAAAGAGGTGATAATTTCGGGAATCGAGAGATCGCTGACCCGCCCAATTCGCTCATTGAGCACTTCTACTCTTGCCGCCTCACGGGTTCCTTCGACAAGACCCGCAGCAGAGAGCCCAAACAAATCGGCCATGGCCACACCTATCAGGGCGGCAATTGCAGTAGTGCCGAGTAAAACCCCCAGCACCGACACACTAATTTTACCCAGCGCCTGAGTGTGACTCACTTTTACCACTGCAACCAGAATAGAAGTGAGTACGAGTGGCATAACTAACATATACAATAGGTTTACATAGCTATCGCCCAACATCTCAATCCAGGGCAGAACCTCACCCGGAGCAACACCCCAGTTACGCGATAGCTGTAGAAGCGCCCCAAAAGCCACACCCAGTAACAGCCCAGCAAACACACCAGGGGCAAGGGTGTCCCTGCCACGCTGCCAGCGGTACAAGCCAAACATTAAAACCACAAAACCGAGAAGCAGAACAAAAGCGCCGATGTGCATGGTATGAGAATCCCACCCTGGGCAAACTAAAAAAGTGGCGGCATGCTATCAGCGATATGCCAATGCCCTATAGTTACCTTGGTTATAGATACTTTGGTTATAGTTATATTGATTAATTTTTTTTAATTAACTTAGAGAGACAACTTTACTGAAGAGCCACCTTTAAGTCCTCAGCAGTCTGAGGGCCAACCAGTGTTTTTATCCAGCGACCATCTTCACCAATCACTAAAGTTGTAGGCAGTACTTCAGGCCAGGGTTGCCCCCAGCGGCCATCTGGCTCTTGGGCCAACAGCGGAAATTCTATGCCCAGTTTCTGCGCCTGCTCAATTGCTGCAGGTGTGGGCAAACCATCAAAATTAACCCCCACCACTACCACATCACTATTGGTTTGCGCCAACTCATTAAGTACCGGCACTTCTTCCCGACAGGGTTTGCACCACTCCGCCCAATAGTTGACCAGGACTATTTTCCCCTCGGTAACAACCGGCGCACCACTCACGGAGTGCAAACGGCTGTCACTCTCACAAGCGCTGATTACGCTTACCAAGAATAGAGAGGTTACTACCAGAGTTTTCTTCATTTTTTTTATTATCAGCAACATCATCCTGACCCTCCGCTTCCATAATTTCATTTTCTAAGTATTTTGGTATTTCCCTTTCACTGGCTTCGGCCTGCTCCTTTTCCAAGGCTGCGGTAAAAAGAGATCCAATTGTGATTCCCAGCTGTTCCCCGGCAGTCCCGCGCGCCTTGGCAAAACGACTCTCCACTTCGCTGTACCACTCGAACCCTTGTAAATCGCTTGGATTGCCACTGGGAATCCACTGAGGATTCAACCAACTGGAAAGCTCCATGAGCGATACCGCATTAAGATCGCGCAGTAGGACATAATCACTTCCGTCGGTCTGGGCTATCACCCGATGTGCCTGTAAGACATCCCGCAAGCGCCGCCACTGGCCAAATTTAATTCCCAGCAAAGAAATATCACGCTCGCGCAACGGTTTGCCATGCCACCCACCTTTAAACATTTGCCAGAGGACAATCAAAGTAGCGACCAGGTCTGAATGCTGACGGCCCTGGGTTGCAGCGCGATACACAGAAAGGGTTCGCACCAGTACACAGCCTGCCAGCACCAACATCCACATCATATAAATCCACAACAGGAACAAAGGCACAAAGGCAAAGGCCCCATAAATAGCCTGTACAGAACTGCGCGCAACGATGGCACCAAACAGGTATTTCATGACTTCAAAGGCAATAGAAGTGACCACCCCTCCCTCAATTCCATGGCGTAGGGACACATAGCAGTTAGGCACAGCGACAAAAAGCAGGGTGAAAACAATCGTGGTGAAAATAAAAGGCAGCACCCTCAGCACCACAGCCATCATGCCGATACCCTCTTCCCCACCTAAAAACAGCTTCTGTGAGAGCAAGAAAGTACTGGCAGCAAGCCCTGCCCCTAATAAGATGGGCCCAAGACTGAGAATGGCCCAGTACAAGAGAAAGCTCGAAACCCCACTGCGCCCACGGGATACATCCCAGATAGAATTAAAGGTACCCTCAATGCTGCGCAGTGTAAGCCCCGAAGTTACCACCAGCATGGCAATACCCAACCCGGTAAGCCGCTGCGCCTGGGCAGAAAAACTGCTGATATATTCCTGAACCTCACGCCCACTTTGCGGCACAAAGTGGGAAAAAAGCTGTTCCTGCAAGCGAGTCTGCAGGCCGGCAAAGTCCGGGAACAGCGACAGCATCGCAAAACTCACTGTCACCAGCGGCACTATGGCAAACAGAGTCATATAAGTGAGAGCCGCCGCACTTTTTTGGCAGTTTTTCTCCACAAATAAAGACCATAAAGAGGTCGCAAAGCGCCGCCATTGAACGAGCCAGTCTTTCACGCTTGATTTCAATTTCATTCCCTGTGTGCGACCTCCGCCAAATGCTGCGAGTACTCGACTTGCGCCTTAGAATTCCGCTACGGTATTCGGTTAGAATACGCCAAACAGTAACAGGATACCGACATAATGTGGACGATCTACCACAACCCGCGCTGCTCAAAATCCCGTCAAACCCTGCAATTGCTGCAGGACAACGGTGTGGAACCGGAAGTGATTCTCTACCTGCAAAACCCTCCTTCTGCTGAAGAGCTAAACCAGGTACTGCAAAAACTCGGCATCCCTGCACGCGACCTGTTGCGCACCGGAGAGGAGCCGTATAAGCAACTCAACCTGAAAGACGGGGACCTTGACGAAGCTCAGCTAATCAAGGCCATGGTAGAAAATCCCATCCTGATCCAGCGCCCGATCGTAGTAAGAGACGACAAAGCCACGATCGGCCGCCCACCAGAAAATGCGCTGGAGCTACTCTAAATGTCGCCCGAAAGCGAAGCCTATGTGCTGATTCTCTATTACAGCCGCAGCGGCGCCACTGCGCGCATGGCTGCTGAGCTAGCGCGGGGGGTGGAAGCCAGTGGTATCGCCGCACGCCTGCGCACCGTACCCGCAGTGTCTCCCGACTCCGAGGCCAGTCTGGCCCCTGTGCCAAGTGAGGGCGCGCCCTACTGCACCCTCGACGACCTGCGTCAGTGTGCAGGCCTGTTGATGGGCAGCCCCACCCGCTTTGGCAATATGGCATCACCGCTGCGCTATTTTCTCGACCAGACCAGCGACATTTGGCTGGATGGCAGCCTCACTGGCAAACCGGCTGCGGTCTTTACCGCCACCGGCAGCCTACACGGTGGTCAAGAGACCACACTTACCTCAATGATGCTGCCACTTCTACATCACGGCATGTTGATTGCTGGCATCCCCTACTCCGAAGCGGCCCTCATGCGGACCAGTACCGGCGGTACGCCCTACGGCGCTTCTCACTGGAATAAAGGGCATACCAGTGACCTGAGCGAAGATGAAATCACCCTGTGCAGGGCGCTCGGTACACGTGTCGGCCAACTGGCCCAGACCCTAGCGGTTCCAGCTGCCAAATAAAGGATTCAACGTGAACGACACTATTCAGCGCAAACTACACATTGCGCTCCGTATCAATTGGTTTTGCTATATCGGCCTGTTGGTGCTGTTTGCAGTGCGGAACCTGTTTGTCGAGGGGGGCTCTCTCTCCCTTTGGCTGATTCAGACAGTACCGTTACTGCTGGTGCTGCCGGGCCTGATCAAGCAACGTTATCGCAGTTATCTCTGGCTCTGTTTTATTCTGCTTTTGTACATTACCACCAGCATTGTCGACGTAATGATGCCTACACGAGGCTGGGAGGATGGCGTAATGATGGTTTTGAGCCTTATCCTA
Source organism: Microbulbifer mixtoriginis (SeqCode) (assembly GCF_052467705.1). Lineage (NCBI taxonomy): Bacteria > Pseudomonadati > Pseudomonadota > Gammaproteobacteria > Cellvibrionales > Microbulbiferaceae > Microbulbifer > Microbulbifer mixtoriginis (SeqCode). The sequence continues at coordinate 1,761,409 of NZ_CP174322.1, read as the reverse complement.
TTCTTTTCTGCAATGATGAGCAGTCGCTGGCATCGCATGCAGTAACCCCATGACGGAATTTCCGCCAATGGTTCCAGACACAAAGGCGTGGAAACATGCGCTTTCCACGCACTGAGGAGTTTTGAGGTTTGACTGATTCACCCCAGAAAAAAGGGTTTGCCCGAGGCTTTTTAGCTGCGATTGGCGGCTCCATCACTTGGTTACGACGAGTATTCACCAATATCGTCTTCCTGCTGATTTTGCTGTTTCTAGGTATCGCCATTTTCAGCAAGGACGAGCGTTTAGTGGTTCCACAGGGCGCGGCCCTGCGCGTAGCGCCCCATGGCTTTCTTGTGGATGAACTGGCCCAGCCCGCCACTTTACCGATTTTCCTGGGCGGCAACCGCGGCCCCGCAGAGGTGCGCGTCAAAGATCTGGTAGACGCTATCGACAATGCCGCCACGGATAAACGTATCTCCTCACTGGTGCTAGAACTGGACCACATGGTGGGTGGCAGTCTCAGCAAGCTCGATGAAATAGGCGCTGCTCTACAACGCTTTAAAGCTGCGGACAAACCTATTTACGCTGTGGGTGACAACTTCACCCAACCTCAGTACTTCCTCGCCAGCCACGCAGATAAGGTCTACCTCAATCCTATGGGCTCAGTGATGCTCACCGGCTTCGGTGTTTATCGCAACTATTACAAGAGCGCCCTGGAGAAACTCAAAGTCAACTTCCATGTGTTCCGCGTGGGCGATTACAAAGACTTTATCGAGCCCTACACCCGTGACGATATGTCCCCCGCCTCGCGTGAAAACAACCAGCGCTGGCTGAATGAACTCTGGGGAGAATACAGCGAGCAGGTAACCGGCCTGCGCAACCTGCCCGCCGAGAGCATCGACCTGTTTATCAACGAGTTGCCACAAAAACTGCAGCAGCATCAGGGCAGTTGGGCCGAAGCCGCATTGGCCAATAAACTGGTGGACCAGCTCGCCAGCCGCATTGAGGCAATGGAGGAGCTGAAAAAGACCATCGGCGAAGATGATAGTAAAAAGCGCGAGTACAAGTTTATTGACGCCCTCGCCTACTTGCGCAGCCATAAACTTGCCGAGGCGGCCAAACCTATCCGGGAGTCCAAGAAAATTGGTCTGATCACCGCCAGTGGTTCTATTGTCGACGGCCAGGCACCTGCCGGTCGCATCGGCAGTGAAAGTCTCGGCAAATTAATCCAACGCGCCCGAGAAAAAGAAGTGGATGCCCTGGTACTGCGTATCGACAGCGGCGGCGGCTCCGCCTTTGCTTCCGAGGCCATTCGCCAGGAGTTGCTGGCTACCCGTGCAGCAAAAATTCCAGTGGTGATTTCCATGGGCAGTCTCGCCGCTTCCGGTGGCTACTGGATCGCTACTGGCGGCGATCGCATCTGGGCCTCCCCGGCCACGCTCACCGGCTCTATCGGTGTATTTGGCGCCTTCCCGACGTTTGAGAACTCCCTCGAGCATATCGGTGTTTACACCGATGGCGTAGGTACCTCGGACCTGGCCGGCAGTATGCGCCTGGATCGCGCCCTGTCGCCAGCAGCAGCCAGCATTCTGCAGCAAGGGGTGGATAACACCTATGCACGCTTCCTGCGTATTGTCGCCGAAGCCCGCGGCAGCACTCCCAAAGAGGTGCACAAGATTGCCCAGGGGCAGGTATGGACCGGCCGCGCCGCCAAGAAATTAGGATTGGTAGACGATCTCGGCAATCTCAGCGACGCCATCGCCGACGCCGCGCAGCTTGCTGAAATCGAAGAATACGACGTAGTAGAGATCCAGCGTGAACTGAGCCCCGGCGAAAAATTCCTGCGCGCTTTGAGCGACAATGTAGACGCGAAAATTGCCGCGAGCCTTGAAGCCAATCTGCCACTCGGCGCCTGGCTAAACAGCGTGCAGCCGGTATTGGCGCCAATCTCCGAGCTGCAGAGTTATCGCGACCCGCGCGCCCTCTATGTGCGCTGCCTGCCCTGCCAAGCGCCCTAAAGTTTTTCATCTCAACACCACATTCCGCCGCCGGCTCAATGCCGGCGCGGACGCCCGTAAAGCCCGCGTAATTCTTCCTTGGCCTGTTCCAGTAGTCGCCGCCTTTTCGCCGGCAGCCTCTGTCCCGCCCGGTTGATATAGAGCGTCAGCATAGACATAGCGGAGCGATAGGGGTCAGACTTGCGCCGCTGGCTGGATTCCGCAGCCGCTTTCAATCCCTGTGCGATCGCTTTCGGGTCCTCCAGGCTAAAGAGGCCCTCACTCAAATCCAGGGCATGGCTGTGGCGCGTGACCTCTTCCGACCAATTGGCCTTTTTGGCGGGACTCACCAACACCTCCACTCATTGGCTGACCCACCTAACTATATGGTGGCGGCGTCTATGTTGGTCGCACGAAGCAACTCAGACCTCGCTGTCAGTGATTTTGACCCGGCGCAGGGCACCACTTAAAGCCACCAGGGCAAAGGCGAGCAGACTTAAAATCCCCGCCCACAGCAAGGTGGTCAGGGGGGCAGCGTATTCACTCAAGACTCCAGCGGCCAGTGCCCCAAGAGCGGCGGAGCCAAACAGCGCAAACTGATAAATGGAGATGATGCGGCTGCGGTATTCCGCTGGGGCGAGCAACTGTACTATGCCGCGACCGAGGCCAGCGGAAGCCGCCGCCACCGCCCCCCAACACAGACACAGCAGGATTAGGCCAAACTTCGTAGGACCGAGGCTGATGGCAATCAACAGCGCTGCGCTATAGAGCAGGCACATAAGAATACCGCGCCCAGGTTCAGCCCCCTGGCCACGGCGCAACATAGTCACCGTAGCAATTACGGTACCAGCTACGAAGGCCAGTTGCAGCGTGGCGTAATAACCGGCGCCGCGACCGTAATCCTCCGCCAGCAGCGGCAGTACCACCAGAAAAACACCGATATGCACAAACCCATTAAAGGCCATCAACGCGGTCAACTCACGCAGTACTGGGTGACGCCAGGCCTGGGATAAGCCATCGAGAATCAGGCTGTGGGTGATTTTTTCCTTAATCATGCGGCTGGCCCCACTCGCGCGCAGACTAATCAAGGCTGTGGCCGCCAACAGCAATACCCCTATCTGTACTAACAGAAGGGCTTGCAGCCCCCAGTGTTCGAAGCGGCTCGCCAGCAACATCCCCACAGCCTGACCACCGTATTGGGCCAACATCATCCAGGTCACAGTTTTCTGCACCCGTCGCTCGGAGGTTTGCCCACCGCCTTGGCGTGCACTGCGCTGTACCAGATTGTCCCGCGCCGGTTGCAGGAAAGCGCTACAAATCCCAAGGCAAATACCGTAGAGCATCAATATCGGCAGGGAGATCATGGACAGGAGGTAAACCAGCAGCAGAGTTGTGTGGCAGAGGACCAGACCAATGCAAGCCAGTGCGGAGACAGTGGCCGGATCACGGCGGTCGGCCAGGGCACCGCCGAACAGCAGGAACACCAGATTGGGCAAAAGCACCGAAGCCTGCACCCAGCCCAGTTGCAGAGCCGGCAAATCCACCACGGTGAGCGCAATCCAGGGCAGGAGAATCACCTGCAGCCCGGTAGCCAGGGAAGTGCCACTGTAGCCCAGCAGAAATTTTTGCAGCCTATGAGGCATCTTACGCGATAGACTTTCCAAGAGTTAATGACCCGTCAGCCGATTTTTACGTACCGACACCCCAAAAGAGAGCCCCAAGCGCCAACGCAGTAGTCGGCGCAGCTCATTCAATGCTTCTTTATCCCCGCCATAAGCGGCACGCTCAAAGGCGTCTGTCGCACGCCCGGAAAACTCTGCCAATGGGGGACTCTCCAGTGCGATACGTTCGGCGAAGTCCCGCGGCGCCTCACCGGGTCGCCGTTTGATACCTGCCCGAGCCATGCGCTTACAGAAAACCGCATAGAGGCGCTCTACCACAGGCTGTTTTCGTCCTCGCCCAGTAAAACGGGTCCACAGAAGAATGCCAAATAGTACAACCGCCACCGGTGTGGCAAAAAAAAGGGCCATCCGCAGGGGGGAGAGCTCTCCCACCAGGCGCTGCAAGGTGTCCCGCTGTTTCTCACTATCAAAACTAATCACGGTCTGATACCAGCGGTAATTGATCATGTCCCACTGCAGGCGCAGCTTCACCAGAATATCGAAGCGGTGCACCGGCAGTAGCGAATCCCGCATAAACTCCTCCCCGGCAGCGCTCTCCAGACCATCCCGGACCCGCTCCGGGGCAACCGCAGCAGTGGGGTCCACCCTCTGCCAGCCGCGTCCATCGAGCCAGATCTCGGCCCACGCATGGGCGTCGTACTCGCGCACCAGCAGGTACTCCTCACCACTCACCCACTCGCCACCCTGGTAACCCGCCACCACCCGTGCCGGCACTCCGGCGGCGCGCATGGCAAAAACATAGCTGCCGGCAAAGTGCTCACAGAATCCCTTTTGGCTGTCAAACAGGAATTCATCCACACTGTCTCTGCCGAGTGCTGGTGGGCTCAAGGTATAAGTGAATTCGCGATTGTAGAGGGCCAGTAACTGTGACGAGATCTCCTCACCGCTCAACCCCCTGCGGCGCAGGCGCTCCACCCAGTCTCGGATGCGCAAGTTTCCATCTGCCGGTAGCTGCAAATTGCGACGGCGCTCGGCACCGCTGAGTGTGGACTGAATAACCTGGGAATCCCGGGGCCAAGAACGCACCTCATAGGCAAAGCGACTATATACCGGGGAACGTTTTACCAACCGGTCGTCCGTGGTTTCTCCTACTCCCGCGCTGTCCGAGGCGGGTCTTGCCAGGGCGAACAACCAAGGGCTGCGGCTCGCCTCCTGGATCACCTGGTAGCGGTAGCGCGGGCCGACTTGTGGCAGTGGACGTTCGCCACTATTCCAGTACACCCGGCCACCATTGCGCGGGTCCACACCAAAACCCTGCCGCCAGGTACGCCCATCGAATTCGGAGTACACCAGCCCTCGCCAATAACGTTGCTCCGGCGGCGGTATGGGTCCATCGAAAGAGATACGCAGTGCCGGCTTGGCGGATTTGGATAAGCGGGTGAAATCACCCGGTGCCATAGAGTCACTCACACCAGTGCGGCCGGCAGAAGTATCCTGGGGCACATTCCACAGAGGGCCCAGGCGCGGCATAACCACAAACAGCAGCAGCATCAAGGGTGTAGCCTGCGCCAACAATCTCAAGGAGAGCCCCAAGGCCCGACGCGGCCGCGCACTGAAGCTTCCCAGCTGTGCTGCCAGTGCAGCGGTAATCACCAGGGTCGCGATCAATCCGTAGAGGGCATAGGGAATCGATTGCTCACGCACAAACAGGGTCGCGGCAACAAAATAGGCCAGCAACAAACTGACAAAGGCATCGCGGCGGCTGACTAATTCCAGGTTTTTCAGGGTAAAGGACAGAGCCAGCAGCGCCACCATCGGCTCCAGTGCAAACCAACGCTGGTAGGTTTGCGCCAAACCCGCCACTGTAAGCGCAATCACCAATAGTTTGAGGGCGCGCCCTGGCAGATCACGGCGCCCGCGAAAGACCTCCAAGCGCCAATAGACCGCAAAAGCCCAGGCAAAACCAATCCACAGTGGCAACTGGCTCAGCTGTGGCAGCAGGGCGACAAACTGCGCAGCGAAAATCCACAGTAGGCTTTCGCGCGGCAATAGATCCCGATTGCTCGCCATCAGCCACCCCACTTGGGAAACAGGGCCAGCGCTGACAACACTCGCTGCTGGTGCTCGGTGCCGAGAGAGGGCGGCAAAGTAGTGCCGGGGATGCGCAGGCCATAGGCAATTCCCTGCTTCTCTGCCTGCAAGACCCAATCACACAGGTTGCTCAGGCGGGTCTCTACATCGCGCCCATCCAACAACTCCCAGTCGAGCCAGAGACGGGTATCGGTGCGGCTCTCATACTCCTTGCTATAGAGATCGCGACCGGCGGCATATTGCTTCCAGGCCAAATGGCGCAAGGAATCACCGGGCTGGTAGGGTTTGAGAGAGGCATAATCATCCCCGCCGCGACGTACCTGGCCGGATGTACCCTCTGCCTGGGCCTCTCCCAGTGGCAGGGGGCCAGCGGCGAGTGGTCGCGGATACACCAGGAATTCAACATCCAGGTCGATGCGGCTCCAGCAGCGAAACAGCCCCAGTGGAAAGCGGCTCTCGACTCTTAAGCGCGGCGCCTGAGTTCGTCCCCGCTGCAGGGCTGGCAGCGCAATACGGAAGTCCGCCGAGGGCTCCTCACAGAGATCCACATATGCGCCCTCTTCCGGTGGCCAACAAATTTGTATCCACTCCCGTTGGCGTTTGTCCGCTCGGCTCAGATTAATATGTGCCTCGGCGAAATCGCCGGCAAAGGCCGCTTCAGTGCCCAGCAATTGCAGGCGCAGTCCACTCAAATTGGCGAAGGTATGCACAGGCAAGATAACGAAGACACTGATCAGCAAAAAGGTCAGGGCAAAAACCAGATTGTTCTCGTAATTGGTGGCCAGCAGCCAAAGCAAAGCGGTTATCAATAAATAACCAAGCCCCGCGCGGGTGGGCAGGATAAATAGGCGGCTGTGATTTAGGGTGATGTCCCGTGAGCGAGGCGCTCGTCGGCTGAGCCAGCGCTCACCCAGCCTGCGAAAAAAATTGCGCGAGCTTGTACTGGAAGCCTGTCGGGGAAGGTCGCGGATCACACTCATCTGTTTAGGCCGCGATAATATCCACCTGGCGCATAAGGCGCTCTACCAGCTGATCGCCATTGCCGCCATCACTCTGCAAACGGTGCCCAGCCACCGAGGGCAGCACCGCCTGGATATCTTCCGGCAGGACATGGCCGCGATTATGAATCAGCGCCCAGGCCTTGGCAGCACGCAGCAGCGCCAGTGCCCCTCGGGGCGATAAACCCACCGCACAATCTGGGCTCTGGCGGGTATGCAACACCAAACGCTCTAAATAATCGAGCAGACTGTCAGAAGCCTTCACCTGCCCCACCAGACTTTGCATTTTTTTCAGAGTAGCGAGGTCGATACGCGGCTTTAGCTTGGCCAGCTGTTGGCGGGGATCAGCGCCTAAATACAGGGCCCGCTCAGCTTCGCGGTTGGGGTAACCGAGGCTGATGCGCATCAGGAATCGGTCCAGTTGTGACTCCGGCAGGGCAAAAGTACCGGACTGCTGCAGTGGGTTCTGGGTGGCAATCACAAAGAAAGGCTGTGGCAACGCGCGGGTTTCGCCGTCGACACTGACCTGGCGCTCCTCCATTGCCTCAAGCAAAGCACTCTGAGTTTTGGGAGAGGAACGATTGATCTCATCGGCCAGCAGTAGCTGGCTGAAAACCGGCCCCTCATGAAAATGAAACTGCCCGGATTCCCGCTCAAAAATTGATACACCGAGAATATCCGCCGGCAGCATATCGCTGGTAAATTGCACGCGTTTATAGGAGAGACCGAACACCTGCGCCAGAGCATGGGCCAGGGTGGTCTTGCCCATACCTGGCAGGTCTTCAATCAACAGGTGACCTTTTGACAAAAGGCAGGCCAAGGCCAACTTCACCTGACGCTCTTTTCCCAGCAAAACACTGCCAATATCGGAAACGATGGCGGAAACTATTTTTTGCACGGCAAATCCATTACTGCTCATTTTTTTCTCAGGCCAAGGAGCGGCCCGGTGTAAGCACCCGCCAACGCTGTGGGGCGGGTGCTATGGTGCCAAACTCGCAAAAAAGCAAATTTGGCACCCGCTATTAATCATAGGAAGACAGGGGGTGCCCTGGTTTAAGCAAAGGCCCTGCAAAGCGCCTACAACAAAGACAGTCCCCGCATCAGATCGCGCTTCAGGTCTTCTGCATTCTCCAATCCGACGGAAATACGAATCAGGTTTTCGGTGATGCCCGCGCGAGCCTTGTCCTCATCACTGAGACGCCCGTGGGTGGTAGTGGCCGGGTGTACGATAGTGCTCTTGGCATCGCCGAGGTTAGCGGTGCAAGACAGGATTTTACAGTTGTCGATCACCTTCCAGGCTTCCTCGCGACCACCGCGCACGGAAAAGCTCAACACCGCACCAAAGGCATCCTGTTGTTCGCGGGCCAAGCGGTGCTGGGGGTGTTTGGGCAAGCCGGTGTAGTTGACCTTTTCCACCATCTCCTGTTCATCAAGCCACCAGGCCAGGTCCAGGGCGTTGGTGCAGTGGGCCTGCATACGCAGCTTGAGCGTTTCCAAGCCTTTAAGGAAAATCCAGGCGTTAAACGGGCTCATACTGGGGCCGGCAGTACGCAGGAACACCACCAGCTCATCCATAACCTCTTTGCGACCCACGGCGACACCGCCCAGGGCGCGCCCCTGGCCATCGAGGAATTTGGTAGCGGAGTGCACCACGATATCGGCGCCAAGCGCCAGTGGGCGCTGCAGGGCCGGAGTACAGAAACAGTTATCCACCACCAATAGAGCGCCGGCGCTGTGGGCCACCTCCGCCAGCGCGCGGATATCCGCCACTTCACACAGGGGGTTGGAAGGGGTTTCCATAAACAGCAGCTTGGTGGAGCCATCCACCGCCTGCTTCCAGGCATCCATATCGGTGAGATCCACATAGCTCACACGCACGCCGAATTTTTCCATATAGCGGCCAAACAGCGCGGTGGTGGTACCAAACACACTGCGAGAGCAAATCACCCGGTCGCCACTTTTCAGCAGTGCCATACAAATACTGAGGATCGCGGCCATACCACTGGCCGTGGCTACCGCAGCCTCGCCACCTTCGAGCGCGGCGATGCGCTGCTCGAACATACGAACAGTGGGGTTGGTGTAGCGAGAGTAAACGTTGCCGACACTCTCGCCGGTAAAGCGCGCAGCGGCTTCTGCAGCAGAGGGGAATACGTAACTGGAGGTGAGATAGAGGGCTTCGGAGTGCTCGCCCTCTTCCGAGCGGACCTGCCCGGCGCGAACGGCCAGAGTTTCCAGAGCGTAACCGTCGTCTTCAAACATATACCGCTTCCTAGTCAGTATTTTTTGGAAGCGGTCATATTAACCGAAACAGTCGTGCATGGCGCCCTCTTCTGCCGTGAACAGAGCGCCGCCGGAGATAACTTACAGAGTGCTGGTGTCGGCCTTCTTGTGCTTGGCCTCGTCGTTGCGCGCCGCGTGAAGGCTATCGAGGTAATCTTCGTCAACATCGCCGGTAATATAGTTACCGTCGAAAACGGAGCAGTCGAACTGATCGATTTTCTGCTTACCTCCGCTGGAACTTACGACCAAGTCTTCCAAGTCTTGGTAAATCAACCAGTCTGCACCGATTTCTTCACAGATCTCTTCAGTCGTGCGGTCGTGCGCAACCAGCTCACTGGCAGACGGCATATCAATACCATACACGTTGGGGTACTTCACCGCTGGCGCCGCGCTGGCGAAATAGACTTTCGCGGCACCCGCATCGCGAGCCATCTGAATGATCTGCTTACAAGTGGTACCGCGCACAATGGAGTCATCCACTAACAGCACATTCTTACCGCGGAATTCCAGCTCGATAGCATTCAGCTTTTGGCGCACTGATTTCTTACGCTGTTTCTGCCCAGGCATGATAAAGGTACGGCCGATATAGCGGTTCTTCACCATCCCCTCACGGAATTTCACCCCCAGCCGGTGTGCCACAGTCTGGCCGGCGGTGCGGGCGGAATCGGGAATGGGGATCACTACGTCGATATCGTGGTCGGGGCGCAGGCGCAGAATCTTGTCTGCCAGGTGCTCACCCTGACGCAAACGCGCCTTGTGTACGGAAACGCCATCCATAATGGAATCCGGGCGGGCGAAGTACACATGTTCAAAAATGCAGGGGGTCAGGGTCGGGTTTTCCGCGCACTGCTCAGAGTGCACAGTACCGTCCAGCTCGATATACAGCGCTTCACCGGGGGCCACATCGCGCACCAGGGTGTAACCCAGTACATCCAGGGCGACAGACTCAGAGGCCACCATATACTCGGTGCCTTTCTCGGTCTCACGCTTACCGTAAACCAGCGGGCGAATACCGTTGGGATCGCGGAAGGCGACGATACCGTAACCCACAATCAGGGCCACACAGGCATAGGCGCCGCGCACACGTTTGTGCACACCGCGCATGGCGGTAAAGATATCTTCAGCCTTAGGCTGCAGCTTATGCAACTTGTGCAGCTCATGGGCGAATACATTGAGCAGCACTTCGGAATCGGAATCCGTATTAATGTGGCGTAGATCCTGCTGGAAGATCTCTTCAACCACATCCCGCACATTGGTGAGATTGCCATTGTGTGCCATGGCAATGCCATAGGGGGAGTTCACATAGAAAGGCTGCGCCAGGGCGGGACCGGAACTGCCCGCAGTGGGGTAGCGCACATGGCCGATACCAAAGTTACCTTTCAGGCGCTCCATATGGCGCGCGCGGAATACATCGCGCACCAGACCGTTGGCTTTTTGCTGGTTCAGGCGATCATCGTCACAGGTCACGATGCCCGCAGCATCCTGCCCCCTGTGCTGCAACAGAGTGAGCCCATCATAGAGCTGCAGATTGACATCACTCTTACCGACGATACCGACGATACCACACATATATTTGACCCTATTGATCGAAAAAGCGGCGCTAGCGCCCGATTAAAATAACTCTACGAAATAGTCCTTCACAGACTTGGCCAGCTCCCGCGCACTGCCCTCAAATTCGAGGAAATGGGGGATTAACACCGACTCACTCCACCAACTATCCTGCTCCACCGGCACCAGTGCCGGGGCCAGAATCAGCAGTGCCATCACCACAATGGCCCCACGCGCCAGACCAAACACCATGCCCAGTACCCTGTCGGTACCCGATAAGCCAGTGGCCTCAACAAAAGCGGAGAGCATCATATTCAAAAGCGCCCCAGCCAGGAGCGTTCCGAAGAACAGAATGGCGAAGGCGGCAATCGCCTGGAGGGATGGGGTGTCGACAAGGTTTGAAAGCAGTGGCGCCAGCTGTTCGCGAAACATCATCGCGACCACAAAAGCGGCGATCCAGGTGAGCAGTGACAGGGTTTCGCGCACGAAACCTCGACTAAGGCCGATAAGTGTGGAGATACCCACAATAGCCAGAATGGTCCAGTCAGCCCAATTCATTCAACCCTACCTGCGTGGCGGCTGCTGCCGCGAAGAGCGCGCATTCTAACTTAAGGGGCTAAGCGCGTGAAGCCGTAGACGAATCGATTGGAATTTCCTTTCCAAACTGCAAAACTCCGTAGATTAATCACCTTACGGCAGTGGATTTATGCCAAAAAAAGCGCAGATGAATTGCCCTTTAGACGTGCCTCTGCGTGAGGACAGCCACGGGGCAAACAACCAGAGCAAGAAGTGAAAGAAGCCCGGCCAATATCCCAGCCATCCGCGAAATACTGGCACAAGCTGGATCGGTTGCCGCTACTTTGGTGACCAGACCGGCACACCCTCTTTACCGAAGTGCCAGCCCGCCGCAAGCCACAGAAACCTCAAGCTTTGAAGCGAAGCACCAGGGTTTGCGCCTGCAGTAGTGCGTCCAGCTCCCGCTTAATAGTCTGTGCGTCGGTTTTATTCACTTTCGGCCCTACAAAGACCCGCACAAAGCGCCCCTTATCCGTTTCCACAGCGCGGGTGTACGCGCGATACCCCTCATCCATCAAGCGCATGCGCAGCTGCTGTGCACGGGAATCATCTTTGTAGGAGGCCACCTGAACCACCCAGGCCATCGGCTGCCCCTGATCATCAACCAATGGCGATGCCGCCTGCTTGGCAGTATCAACTTCCACTGATGAAGTGGAATCATTTGTATCTTTTCCCTTCCCCAGCTGTGTATCGGCGGCAGCAAATTTTGCCGCACCCTCTGCGGGGTTAGAGAACTTCTCGGGTACTTCCGGCTGAAAAATTTCCCCAGCCTTCGGTGCTGGCGCCACACCGGCAACAGGCTCCGGCTGAGCAATCTCAATAGGGCTGATATCCGGCTCTGCCGGGATCTGGCTTACCTCGCTGATATGCCCCTTTGACTCCCGGTCCAGCAGACTTGGCAGGAAAATCACGGCGAGCGCAATCAGCACCAGCGCACCGACAATACGCTGTTTAAAGCCGTCGTTCAGCCGCCCTCTGCGGGAGGCCTTATCCTCGCAATTCTCCATTACCCTCGTCTCGCATCTGCTGCAGAACTTCCGCCACAGTAAAGAAGGATCCATATACAAGCAACCTATCCTGTGGATTGAGGGTTGGCAGCAGTTGCCGCAACCCTTCAGCCACTGTTGGACAGCGACGATCCACATTCGTCTCATCTACCCCAGCTTCTAGCAGACCGGCGCAGAGTGCCTCACCCTCTGCGGCACGACCATTTTCCGGCAGCAAGGCCGGGTGCCAGCGATCTACCAACTTGCGCAGAGGAGCGAATAGACCGACGAGATCTTTATCTTCCATCGCCGCAACCAAGGCGTGGGTCTTCCCCTCCACCGGATTGGCCTTCAACCAAGTAGCCAAGTGTTCAGCCGCCGCCGGATTATGCCCCACATCCAACAGCAGATTTCGCTCACGCCAGTAGACTTGCTGGCAGCGCCCAGGCAGGGCTATTTGGGCCAAGGCAGCCTCTATTCCCTCCTGGGGTAAAGCATCCAGAAGTGTCAGCGCGGTAAGCCCAGCAGCAATACTGGGTCGCGGCAAAGTGATATCCGGTATTGACAGAACCAAATCGCCAAAGTGATAAATCTCACTCTCACCACTTGAAGAGATATTAAAATCCTGCCCGATAAAATAACTGGAACTGGCCTGCTTTTCTGACGCAGACAGCACAGATTGGGGTGGAGAGCTATCTGCACAGACAAAAGGAGCCCCGGGACGCAGAATGCCCGCTTTCTCGCGGCCGATGACTTCCCGATCGCTTCCAAGCCAATCCTCGTGATCTACTGCCACGCTGGTAATAATCGCCAAGTCGGCATCCACCAAGTTGACCGCATCCAACCGACCACCGAGACCGACTTCCAGCAAAGCATATTGCACCTTCATGCGCTGGTATAACCACAGGGCAGCCAGGGTCGTGAACTCAAAATAGGTAAGACTGGTTTCCCCGCGAGCAGCCTCCACCGCGACAAAGGACTCCACCAACTGCTGATCGGATACCTCCTCGCCATTAATGCGTATCCGCTCATTGAAACGCAATAGGTGTGGAGAACTGTAAGCGCCGACGGAGTAGCCGGCGCGGCACAAGAGTGCCTCCATAGTCGCTACGCAGGAGCCCTTGCCATTGGTTCCAGCCACGGTAATCACCGTTGGGGCGGGTTTTTGCACCCCCAGGGCAGCTGCAACCGAAGAGACACGCTCAAGACCGAGTTCGATTTCAGAGGGGTGCAGCCGCTCCAGGCGGGTGAGCCAATCTTGTAGTGAGGACATAATTGGATAGATCGCTGGTGGGAGGCAGCAGCCAGGCTTTTACTGACTGCTCTTAAGGACCTCCGGGGAATTGGGAAATAATTAATTACCGCTCAGTTTACCCAATAAGCGCGAGACGGTGGTACGCATATCCTTGCGTGGAATAATCATATCGATGGCGCCATGTTCCAGTAGGAATTCACTGCGCTGGAAGCCCTTGGGCAACTTCTGGCGGATGGTCTGCTCGATAATATTGGGGCCGGCAAATCCGGCACGCGCACCTGGCTCGGCCGCATTGATATCGCCCAGCAGGGCCAAAGAGGCTGAAACGCCGCCGTACACTGGGTCGGTCATAATGGAGATATAGGGTACTCCCGCCATCTTCATTTTTTCCAACACCGCCGAGGTCTTGGCCATCTGCATCAAAGAGATCAGGGCCTCCTGCATACGCGCCCCACCGGTGGCAGAAAAGCACACCAGCGGAATACGCTGTTCCAAAGCGCGTTGGGCCGCGCGGGTAAAGCGTTCACCCACCACATAGCCCATGGAACCGCCGTGGAAGGCAAATTCGAAGGCCACCGCTACCAAGGGCTCTCCATTCAGGGTACCTTGCATGGCGATCAGTGCATCTTTTTCGCCAGTGGATTTTTGTGCTTGCAAAAGACGGTCTTTGTACTTTTTGACGTCTTTAAACTTCAGGCGGTCCACTGGCAACACATCGGTAGCCAGCTCTTCGCGTCCATCTTCATCGAGGAATATATCCAGGCGACGGCGGGCGCCGATGCGCAAATGGTGGTCGCACTTGGGGCACACATCCAGGTTGCGCTCCAGCTCCGGGCGGTAAAGCATGGCGTCACACTTGACGCACTTCTTCCATACCCCCTCTGGGACCTTGCTGCTGCCGGCACGTCGCTCGGTGCGAATTACCGCGGGAACAATTTTTTCTAACCAGCTCATCTCGTTTCCAAATCCGGATGCTTTCTGTAGGCCGGTGCATTTTACCGACCGGTGAGTTTCAGGCTACGAATTAAAACACTAAGCTGAACATCAAACTGAGCCAGATCAGCCGCTATTTTTGGTGATCTGGCCAGTTTTTCGCTTAAACTTGGGTGAAAGCCTAGCGGTCCAGTGCCTGGCGCATCTCGCTGACGATTTCCCCCAGCCTCGCCTTGGCTGCGACTAGGTCCGCAGCTTCATCCACCGCGGACACCAGTACACTGCCCACTACCGCCCCGTCGCCATGGGCACTGACTGAGCGCGCCGAGTTGCCATCTTTGATACCGAAACCCACACACAAGGGCAGATCAGTGAAACGGCGAATATGTTCGAGGTTATCGCGCACAGAATCCAGGTCCAAATGGCCAGCACCGGTGACCCCTTTCAGGGAGACGTAATACACAAAACCGCTGGCCAGGCCGGTAATCTCGCGAATACGCTCTTCGGTGGTGGTGGGCGTCAGCAGGAAGATATTGCGCAGGTTGCGCTCCGCCAAGAGCTTGTTGAGCGGCCCCGCCTCCTCCGCCGGCAGGTCCACCGTAAGGGCGCCATCAACTCCGGCCTCTAGCGCCGCATCGGCGAACTCCCGCTCACCCATTCGCAAGATCGGATTGGCATACCCCATCAGGATAACCGGGGTCTCCGCATCCACCTGGCGAAACTCTTTCACCAGCGCCAGGCACTTACGCAAAGAGGCGCCGTTGGCCAGGGCGCGCTCATGCCCTTTCTGGATTACCGGCCCTTCGGCCATGGGATCGGAGAAAGGCACCCCCAGTTCAATAATATCCGCACCACTGGCCACCAACTGATGCATCAAGGGTACGGTATTTTCCAAGCCGCCATCGCCGGCGACGATATAAGTTACCAGGGCCTTGCGGCCTTCACCTCGCAGTCTCGCAAAGCGGCGATCAATTCTATTTTGTTCTGTCACTGTGTATTCCCTGAGCTACTTCTGGCCTAGTGCCAGCTCACTTGGTCACGATTATTTCGATATGCCCACCCGGGCAGGTGGGCAGAACGCCGCTAAACCTCAATGCCATCAATAGCGGCAACGGTGAAAATATCTTTGTCCCCCCGGCCGGAGAGGTTCACCACGATATTTTGCTCAGGCGCCATTTCAGCTGCGAGCTTCATCGCATAAGCAACCGCGTGGCTAGACTCCAACGCCGGCAGAATACCCTCGGTGCGGGTTAGGCGACGGAAGGCATCGAGCGCTTCTTTATCATCGGCGGTAACATACTCCACACGGCCGATATCTTTGAGCCAGGCGTGCTCGGGGCCAACACCGGGGTAATCGAGGCCCGCTGAAACGGAGTGGGTTTCGATAATCTGGCCGTCCTCATCTTCCATCAGGTAGGTACGGTTGCCGTGCAGAACACCGGGAATACCATCGTTGAGTGGCGCCGCGTGCCTACCAGAGGCCAGGCCTTCACCACCAGCTTCAACGCCAAACATCTTCACCTCTGAATCATTGAGGAAGGGGTGGAACAGACCAATAGCATTGGAACCACCACCTACACACGCCACCAGGGCGTCGGGCAACTGACCAAAGCGCTCCAGACTCTGACGGCGCGCTTCGCGACCGATAATAGAATTGAAATCCCGCACCAATTGCGGATAGGGGTGAGGGCCAGCCACTGTACCAATAATGTAAAAAGTATTATCGACATTCGTTACCCAGTCACGCATGGCCTCATTCATGGCGTCTTTGAGGGTCTTGGAACCGGACTCCACCGGTACGACTTCGGCACCCAACAACTTCATGCGGTAGACATTGGGGGACTGGCGTTTGACGTCTTCAGCGCCCATATAAACGGTGCACTGCAACCCCAAACGCGCGGCTACGGTAGCGGTGGCCACACCGTGCTGGCCTGCGCCGGTTTCGGCAATAACACGACTCTTACCACTGTGCTTTGCCAACAACGCCTGGCCCACGGTGTTATTTACTTTGTGTGCACCGGTGTGATTGAGATCTTCGCGCTTAAGCCAGATTCGCGCACCGCCCGCCTGCTCAGTCAGTCGCTCAGCAAGATACAGCGGCGATGGCCTGCCTACGTAGTGCGCCAGATCGTGATCAAAGGCAGCGACGAAATCCGGATCATCTTTCAGGCGACTATACATTGCCTGAAGCTCATCCAGTGCGCTGATCAGCGTCTCCGATACAAAGCGACCGCCGTAGGGACCAAAATGTCCGCTCGCATCCGGGAAGGTGGAAAAATCGATAGCACCTGGCTTACTCACACTCATACTCCGTGGGTCACGTGGTTTTTAAACTATTTGCCTATTTATTAATGCTTGAATAGTTCCTCCTGAACTATTCAAGCATCGCCAGAAAATACTGGCGCAGATGCGTGGATCTGCTGGTATTTACTGGCTCGCGCCGGCACTGCCGGCAGCGACACATTCTTGTGGCGCTAAAATATTCTGTCTAGCCAGCTAGTTGTTCTTAGCTGCACGAATAAAAGCACTCACTTTTTGCCGATCCTTGATACCCGGCGCCTGCTCTACGCCGCCGCTGACATCCACTCCCAGAGGCCGCGCTGCCGATATTGCAGCAACAACATTATCCGCTGTCAGTCCACCGGCAAGCACTATGGACCGGCCGCTTTCCTGAGGAACCCTATCCCAGTCAAAAGTCTCACCGGTACCACCGGGAACACCAGGGCGATAGGCATCCAGTAAAAACCCGCGCGCTTTGGGGTGCTCCTGCATTGCTGCGACAACATCCAAGCCCTCCTTCATACGCAGGGCCTTGATATAGGGCCGGCGAAACTGTTCGCAGTAACGGGCAGCTTCCTCACCGTGAAATTGTAATAAATTAAGAGGAACCAACCCCAAAGTCTGGTCCACTTCACTCTGGGCAGCATCCACAAACAGGCCGGTCAGGGTAACGAAGGGAGGAACCGCCTCGGCAATCACTGCCGCAACCTGCGGATCGATATAGCGGGGACTCGCCTTGTAGAAAACCAATCCCAGTGCATCCGCACCGGCATCAATCGCCATCAGGGCATCTTCTACACGGGTGATGCCGCAAATTTTCACTTGCATCGCTTAACCTGGAGCCAGCCGAGCGGCCAACAAAAATGAGGGAACGCTGGATACTAGCAGATTGACACCGGGGGCGAAACGCGTGCTATTCAAGTGGCGTAGCAGCCTCACGGCTGCATCGGAAGCAAAAGCTAGCTGTTAAGGCTGTGCCAGTGAGCCGAGCGGCAGAGGCACCAGCAGAGGACCCGGATCACAGCTAGGCAACTGAAACTCCTTCGGGTATTGCACATCCACCAGATACAAACCAAATGGCGGCGCGGTAACTCCACCCGCGGAGCGGTCGCGCCTCTCCAGCACTTCTCCCACCCAACTCGAGCTGCGCTCACCCCGGCCCACCGCCATCAGCACACCGGTAATATTGCGCACCATATGATGCAAGAACGCATTGGCGCTCACTTCCAGCACGATCAGCTGGCCAACACGGGCAATATCCAAGCGGGTAATTTCCCGCACAGGGCTTTTGGCCTGACACTGGGAAGCGCGGAAACTGGTGAAATCCTGGCGGCCAATCAAGTGCTTCGCCCCCTCGCGCATGGCATCCAGATCCAGTGGATGCTGGGTCCAGGTCACCTCTGACGAGCTGTGCGCCGAGCGGGTCGGGGCACTGTGAATCAAATAGCGATAAGTCCGCGCATGGGCGGAAAAACGCGCATGAAATTGCGCCGGCATCTCACGAACCCAGCGCACACGCACAGAATCCGGTAACTTGGTATTCACCCCTTGAACCCAGGCGCGCTCCGGGCGCTGGGCACGGGTATCGAAATGAATCACCTGATTGGTGGCATGCACACCGGCATCAGTTCGCCCAGCACAGACCAGGGTGACCGGCTCTGCCGCAATATTTGACAGGGCACGCTCCAGGTGGGCCTGCACAGTTTCCGCCGCTGACTTCTGCTTTTGAAAACCGTGTAACCGCGCACCGCAGTACTCAACTCCCAGCGCAATACGACGCAACCCCTCGGGCAGTTGCTCGCCAGGGGGAACTTCGCCATTGGCCTTGTAAATATATTCGCGTTCAATTGCCTGCGTCATAACGGCAAAATTACTCTATTGATGCCACCTCAAAGTCGAGGAGAGCGTAAAAAAGCAAAATCCAACAATCTGGATATAAACTGGGGGAAACCGGGAATTCTCCGACAACATAAAAAAACCTCGCAACCAGTGCGAGGTTTTTTCAGGCGGAGTTGAGAAGCGCTTAAACCATGCGCTCCAACAACTCCTCTGCGCGACTCTTATGCTCGCCGCCGCCATCTTGGGCCACTTCTTTGAGAATATCCTTGGCGCCCTCTTTGTCACCCATATCCATATAGGCCTGGGCCAGCTCCAGCTTGGTACCCATCTCATCGCCGCCTTCGAGTAGGCTCAGTTCGGAGTTGAGATCATTTTCCAAGTTGAAATCCAAGCCGGCAAATTCAGACTCGGTCTCCTGCTGCTGAGTGGCAACAGCCTCACCCGCTTGCTGCTGGGACTCTTGCTCAGAGAGTCCCTGCGCTTGGTCTGCCGTAGCCTCCAACCCCAAATCACTTTCGAGGTCCAGACCGGTAGACAGATCCCCATCGGTGGACTCATCAATCAGGGCCAGCTCCTCCTCGAGAGAAAACTCTTCTTCTACTGAAGCCCCATCGAGGGACAGCTCCTCTCCAGTCGCTTCCAGAGAGGCCATATCAAAATCGAGATCCTCTTCCTGGGGCAGGCTATTGGGCACAGTAGTATCCGCTACAGCGGCGCCATCTTCACTCTGCAGAGATTCAGTAGAGGCAAGGTCCCCGGCAATATCATCGAGATTAATACTGTCGAGGTCCAGTTCCCCATCGAGCTCTGAACCAATCATATCCAGGTCACTCTCGGAGAAAGTCTCCAGTGAGAGCTCATCCTCGCTACCCGCGCTGGACGTAATATCGAGATCAGCCTCCAGAGAGTCCAGTTCCTGGGTCTCAAGACTCTCCTCAATCGCCAGGGCCTCATCGGCTTGCGGCTCTTGCG
This sequence comes from Microbulbifer mixtoriginis (SeqCode), assembly GCF_052467705.1. Classification (NCBI taxonomy): domain Bacteria; kingdom Pseudomonadati; phylum Pseudomonadota; class Gammaproteobacteria; order Cellvibrionales; family Microbulbiferaceae; genus Microbulbifer; species Microbulbifer mixtoriginis (SeqCode). The sequence continues at coordinate 1,742,053 of NZ_CP174322.1, read as the reverse complement.
CGGCCTCTTCCATCATGGAGAGATCCAACTCGAAGTCCAGACCACCAATAGATCCACCGGACTTCGCCTTGTCAGCCGCCACTGCAGACTCTTCGGGCTCCGCTACCAACTCGTCGGCACCCACCTCATGGCTCTCAGCGCTATCCAGCGCCAGGGAATCAAGATCCAATTCTGAGGTATCGAAATCAATTGGCGCCAAGTCTGACGCATTCTCGGCGGCAACTTCCTCTACTGGCGAGTCTTGCAATGCCAATTCCGAAGTTTCACCTGTATTCAGATCACCGAGATCCAACTCACCAAGATCGAGGTCGTCGAGGTTTAGCTCTTCATTATTGTTGGACGCCAGCTGAGAACCATCCTGCTCGCTGTCAAAGGCACCATCGAGATCCAAGTCATCAAGGTTGAACTCATTGTCCAGATCGAGGGATTCACCCGCCTCCAGCGCAGATTCTGTAAAACTATCCTCCAAATCGAGAGACAGTTCTTCAGAGGCTAATTCGCCATCTGCTTTCTCACTATCCAGCTTCTCACCATCCTGGGAGAGATCCATGGTGAGGTCGTCAAGCAGTGAATTGTCGCCATTAAAATCCTCTATAGAGGACTGGGCCGGTTCTGCTGCGGAGAAATCCTGATCCAGTGCAGCACCGATATCATCCAGTTGCGCCGCTTCCAGAGACTCGCTGGAAAAATCCATCGCCGGGGCTTCAAAGTCTGGAGCATCAGCAATAGTTTCACGCAGGCGCGCGGCGCGGTCGGCCGCAGGGCCATCGCTGATAGCCAGCAATTGGATGTAGTGATCGTCGAACTTCTCAACGTCCTGATTGTGGGCGTAAACTTCCATCAACATCAGGCGTGCATCTACCACCTGGGGATCTTTTTCCAGGCCCAGCAGCAATTTACTTTCTGCCTCTTCGTACTGCCCAAGGGACAGGTGAATCTCGGCCTCGGAGATGGGGTCATCGGTGCCCACATCACCCAGATCACCGAGGTCAAAAGCGTTATCGGCTTCCATGCTCTCTACGGCAGCCAATGTCTCATCAGCTTCAGCGGTCTCTTCCGGCATCACCTGCAGAGATTCCTCTGCGACCAACTGTTGCTCCAGTTGCTGCTCTGCTTCCTGCTCAGCCTGGCGACGACGCCAAGTAAAGAAACCGAACAAGCCCACTAGCAGACCCGCGGCACCGATGCCAATCAATTGCGCATTGTCGCCAAGCTTCTCCATCAGGCTGGGCTCGGGCTGGGTCTGAACAGACACTACGCGATTGCGCGACTGCGGTTCAGTTTCAGCGACCTGCATATCATTCTGTTCTGTTGCGTCATCCAGAGACTCAGCGGCGAGGGACTCATCCAGCTGCGTCTCGTCACTCCCCAGCGTATTATCTGCCAGCTCAGTACTGTCAATATCACTGGTATCAAGGAGCGGATCAGACAATTCGGCTGCGGCTTGCACCGCAAGCATCTCCTCATTGGAAACCTCTACCAAGGCCTCCATGGTATCGATCTGCTCATCGAGTTCGGCGATACGCTCGCGCAGCTCGGTATTTTCCAGCTGCGATTTATCCAGCTCTTCCTCGGCCACGGTCAGATTGCCTTCCAGCGCCTCGCTGTCTTCTGCACCGCTTCCGGAACCCGAAATTACAGACTCATTGTCGCCGGGCGCAGTCAGGCTGACACGCCCCTCAACCTCATTGCTGACAATGCGTTCTTCCTCCACCGGGCGCGCATCCAGCGGCGCACCCGTGGCGACTTCCTCAACACTGCTGCGTTGGCGCCAGGAATCATTCTGTTGGGCGACCTCGGAGATTGCCTCGGTGAGGCTCAGGCTGCGCAGATCATTACTGTTTGGCAGACGCAGCACAGCACCTTTTTTCAACAGGTTAATATTGCCGTTGATAAAAGCTTCCGGGTTCAAGCGCTGAATCGCCAACATAGTTTGCTGAACGGAAAAGTCACGACTCACACGATTTTCCAGGGCGATCTCCCACAGGGTATCGGCAGAGGAAACCGGACCGTAAACTTGGCTGCTGTCGCTGCTATCTGTGGCAGCGCGCTGCGGCTGACGGCGCACAGGCTCGGGCTGTTGCGCCGCCGGCGTTTCTGCGGGCTGCTCCACTTCAGGCTGGGCGACCGGTTGCTGGGCAGGCTGTACCGGACGCGGCGCGGGCCTCTGCACCTGGGTGTCGCGGCGTACCTGCTGGCGCTCGCGCTCAGCGGCGCGCACCGGCTGTTGGGCGCTGTTTGGTGAAAACGCCGGCAGGTCCATTAATAGGGTGTATTCACGCAGTAAGCGGCCACTGGGCCAGCGGGTTTCCACCAGGAAATTCAGGAAAGGCTCACGGATTGGTTCGCGGCTGGTAATACGGACCACCGGCTTGCCACCGGAGTAATCCACATCAAAACGCAGTGAAGTGAGTAGGTAAGAGCGTTCCACACCTGCGCGGTCAAATTCATCCGGCCCCGCGAGGCGCACTTTGATCTCAGCATCGTCCAGGCCGCGGGTTTGCAACAGGCCAATTTCCGCATCGAGTGGCTGATTAAGGGTGGAGTTGAGTTTGATCTCCCCCAGTCCGAGCGCCAGAGCCGCATTGCTTCCCAGTGCACCGACTAGACCAACTGCAAGTGCCAACTTACGCACACGCATATCCGATTCCCTTTATTGTTAGAATCTTCCCAGGGCATCTGAAAAGCGCGCCTTCAGAAAATCCCCATTACTGAACAGTAATCGTTCGACTATTTGACCGCCGTGCAGGCGGCCACCAACCTTGGCGATTATTTCGCCATTTGCAGCCGGACCAAAGTTAAGATAACACCTTCACTATGGCGGCTAAGTATTAAGTATCAGTAGTTTTTTAGCAACAAGTGAGCAATTTGTGCACAGTTCATTGCAACGTCTTTGCGCAGATTATCCGACACCGCACAAAGATTTATCTGACGCTTGCCCAAAAGGCTTTGGCGTAGGCGACCGATGATTGTCACGTCACTGCCCACAGCGTTTTCCGCCGAGGGTTGCTCTGCCAACTGAAGGCGCACACCATTGGCTAACAATGCGCGTATTTTTTCCAGGTCCACGTCTTCGCGTAAAACGATACCCAAATTGGCCAGCTGCCCGTGAAACACAGAAACGGTGTTAATGCTGGCATCCACCGCAACGTTATCGCCGAGCAAACGGCGCAAATCGTGTATCAACGTCAGTTCGCCGAGCGTGTGGCCACTGGCGAGCAGGGCTTCACTGGCACTGAGCTGATTAAACGCGAGGCGGTGCCCAATGGCAGGGTCGACTTCCGCTTCCTGACCACTGAACATACGCGCTGTCTGCGCCGCTGTGGCATCGATGGCGGCTTTACCCAGTGCGGAAACAGGCTGATTGAGTTGCACCTGTACACCCTGCAGTTGTTCTGCCAGTGGAAATAGCGCTTCGGCTACCATGGCCGCACCGGCGCTGGGCAATGCCACCAGACGGCGCTCTGCGTTAGCCAGTTCCGCCGCATTGAATGCCGGATGGATCAGGGCAACGCTCTCATCGCCGCGGGTATTGTTGGCCGCATCCACCACCCAGGCGCCACTGTTTTCAGCGCTGGTCATCGCCGCGTTAATGGCATCGCTGGAGTCCAGCAAAATCACCACCTGCCCCTCGGCAAAAGCGAATTTTTCCAGGGCTTGTACAGAGATACTGCGATTGGCGAACACCTGCGGGTCCACTTCGCGCTCCTCGCTCTCCAGCAAACACAGCTGCTCGGCGGTAATAATTTCCCGCTCCTCCAGGATTTCAAGCAGAGGGGCAAAGGCGGCGTTATCAACACCGACGATGACCAATTCGCGGGCGGCTTCGGACATGGCTATTCACTTCGTTGAGTTGGAAAGGAAAAATGAGGGGGCGATTATACCCGTGGGGAAAAATCGAAAAAGCCGCTATGACAACCAGTAGCGGCTTTTTACTTGATGGGGTTCACAGCTTGGCAAAATGTCCTCTATTAACAAGTGCTGCAATAAGCGCCTCCAGATAACTTATACCAAACTGTACCAGTTACAGCTTACCCAGCAAAATCAGCAATATACGGCGCAGCGGTTCTGCCGCCCCCCAGAGTAATTGATCGCCCACAGTAAAGGCATTCAGGTACTCTGGGCCCATGCTTAACTTGCGCAGGCGCCCCACCGGAATATCCAGCTTGCCGGTAACCGCCGTAGGCGTCAGCTGTTGCAAAGTGGCTTCACGCTCATTGGGTACTACATTGACCCAATCGTTAGCACTGTCCAGCAACTGCTCGATTTCTACCAGCGGCAAATCCTTTTTCAGCTTCACGGTAAAGGCCTGGCTATGGCAGCGCATCGCGCCAATACGCACACAGGTGCCATCTACTGGAATTGGGCTCTGGGTTTGCAGAATCTTGTTGGCTTCCACCTGGGCCTTCCACTCCTCACGGCTCTGGCCATTCTCCAACTGAGTATCAATCCAGGGCAACAGGCTGCCGGCCAGAGGCGCGCCAAATTGCGCAGTGGGGAAATCTGCCGAACGCATGTCCGCAACCACCTTGCGATCGATATCCAAAATGGCGCTGGCAGGGTTTTCCAGCTCTGCTGCCACGCCGTCGCGGATCGCACCCATCTGTGTAATCAGCTCACGCATATTCTTGGCGCCGGCACCGCTGGCGGCCTGGTAGGTCATGGCACTCACCCACTCCACCAGACCGGCCTTGAACAGTCCGCCCAGAGCCATCAGCATCAGACTGACAGTGCAGTTGCCGCCGATAAAATTCTTCTGCCCGACAGCAATTGCGCGGTCGATCACATCGCGGTTGACCGGGTCCAGTACGATTACCGCGTCTTCCTGCATACGCAAGCTGGATGCCGCATCGATCCAATAGCCCTGCCAGCCGGCCTCGCGCAGGCGAGGGAAAACCTCTTTGGTGTAATCACCGCCCTGGCAACTGACAATGGCATCCAGCCCTGCCAGCGCATCAATATCGTAGGCATCTCCAAGTGGCGGCAGATCGCGGCCAATATCCGGCGCCTTGCCGCCAGCATTAGAGGTGGAGAAGAAAATCGGTTCAGCGATATGCGCAAAGTCGTCCTCGGCGCTCATGCGTTCCAGTAATACCGAGCCGACCATTCCACGCCAGCCGATAAAACCTATTTTCTGCATTGCTTTGTCCTGTTAGTGATGTGATCAGCGTGCGCCACCGAGAAAGCGGCGCGATAGTAAAAAAGGTAAATGTGTGACGCCACGCGCTTACAGCGCGGCGACAACAGCGGCACCCATCTCCGCCGTGGAAACATTACGGCAACCTTCTGTGTAAATATCAGCAGTGCGCAGCCCCTGTTCCAGTACCTCACTTACCGCAGCCTCAATGGCATCCGCCGCCTCCCCCATATTCAGGGAATAACGCAACATCATCGCCGCAGACAGGATAGTGGCCAGGGGGTTGGCAATGCCCTGCCCGGCAATATCCGGGGCGGAGCCATGACAGGGTTCATAAAGGCCAAAACCATTTTCGTTCAGGGAGGCAGAAGGCAGCATCCCGATAGAACCGGTGAGCATGGCAGCGGCATCGGAGAGGATATCGCCGAACATATTGCCGGTTACCATCACATCGAACTGCTTGGGAGCACGCACCAACTGCATCGCGGCGTTGTCAACGTACATATGCGACAGCTCCACATCCGGATACTCCGGCGCCAGGCGGTCCAGCACTTCGCGCCAGAGCACGGTGACTTCCAATACATTCGCTTTATCGACGGAGCAGAGCTTGCCATTGCGCTTTTGCGCCGCTTCAAATGCGGAGCGCGCGATACGCTCGATTTCCGATTCGCTGTACACGTAGGTGTTGTAACCCTGGCGCTCACCATTTTCCAGGGTGCGAATTCCGCGGGGTTCACCAAAATAAATTCCACCGGTGAGTTCGCGCACAATCAGAATATCCAGCCCAGCCACCACTTCGGGCTTGAGCGAAGAGGCGTCGGCCAGTTGCGGATAGAGAATGGCCGGGCGCAGATTGGCATAGAGGCCGAGCCCGCTGCGAATTTTCAGCAACCCCTTTTCCGGACGAATTTCACGCGCCAGGGTATCCCACTGGGGCCCACCGACAGCGCCGAGCAATACCGCATCACATTCGCCTGCGGCCTTGAGCGTTTCGTCGGTTAGGGGCTCGCCATGCGCATCGATGGAGGCACCACCAATCAGACCCTGCTCAAAACTAAGGCCCAAATGGTATTTACCGGATACGACCTCCAGCACTGCCATGGCCTGTTCAACAATTTCCGGGCCAATGCCGTCACCCGGCAAAATCATCACTTTCTTTGTCACAGGAGTTTCCTTTAATTATTGAACCGCATCGAAAAGCCACGGGGCTTTTTCACGTCGGGCCGACTCATAAGAGCGGATATCATCAGCGTGCTCCAGGGTCAGGCCGATATGATCGAGGCCATTGATCAGGCAGTGCTTGTGGAAGGCATCTACCTCAAAGGCAATCGCCTCACCACAGGGCTTATGTATATGCTGCTGCTCAAGATCGACCGTAAGCGTGTAACCTTCCTGCGCGTGAGTTTCCTCGAACAGGCGGTGCACGACTTCTTCTGGCAAAACGATTGGCAGCAACCCATTTTTAAAGCAGTTGTTAAAGAAAATATCGGCAAAACTGGGTGCAATGATTGCACGAAAACCGTGGTCTTCCAGCGCCCAGGGGGCGTGCTCACGGCTGGAGCCGCAGCCAAAATTTTCCCGCGCCAGCAGCACCGAGCCACCCTCATAACGGGGGAAGTTCAGAGGAAAATCCGGGTTGATCGGGCGGTTCGAGCAGTCCTGGCCGGGAAAACCCTCATCCAGATAGCGCAATTCATCAAACAGATTGGGGCCGAAGCCAGTGCGCTTGATAGACTTCAGAAACTGCTTGGGAATAATCAGATCCGTATCCACATTGGCGCGATCCATGGGCACTACGAGGCCCTGGTGCTGGGTAAATGCTCTCATCAGGCCATCTCCTCTTGCGCTTGCACTGGTGCCATCTCACGCACATCAACAAAGTGTCCGGCAATCGCCGCCGCAGCTGCCATCGCTGGGCTAACCAGATGCGTGCGACCGCCGTAACCCTGGCGCCCTTCAAAGTTGCGGTTGGAAGTGGAGGCGCAGTGCTCTCCAGCTCCTAATTTGTCCGCATTCATTGCCAGACACATAGAACAGGAGGGCTCGCGCCACTCGAAACCGGCTTCGACAAAAATTTCGTGCAGCCCCTCGCGCTCCGCCTGGGCCTTGACCGCCTGGGAGCCCGGTACAATCAATACCTGCTTAACACTGTCGGCCTTGCTGCGGCCCTTGGCTACAGCGGCTGCTGCGCGCAGGTCTTCAATACGGGAATTGGTACAGGAGCCGATAAAGACGCGGTCGAGGCGAATATCACTGATCTTCTGCCCGGCACTCAGCCCCATATACTCTAAAGCTCTCAGCATGCCGGTACTCTTGGTGGCATCGGTTTCGGCGGCGGGGTCCGGCACACTGGCGCTGATGGGCACAACCATTTCCGGCGAAGTCCCCCAGCTCACCTGGGGCTCAATTTCCTCACCTTGTAGTACTACAACCTGATCAAAATCCGCATCGTCATCGGAATGCAGATGGCTCCAGGCCTCAACTGCTCGATTCCACTGTTCGCCTTTTGGCGCGTAGGGCTTGCCTTTCACGTAATCGAGGGTGATCTGGTCTACCGCCACCATGCCCGCGCGGGCACCGGCTTCGATAGCCATATTGCACACGGTCATGCGACCTTCCATGGACATCTTGCGAATGACTTCGCCACCGAACTCAATGGCATAGCCGGTACCACCGGCAGTACCGATCTTGCCGATAATCGCCAGTACCACATCTTTGGCAGTAACACCGGGAAGCAGAGTCCCATCCACACGCACCAGCATATTCTTCATCTTGCGCTGGATCAGGCACTGGGTGGCCATTACATGCTCCACCTCTGAGGTGCCAATACCGTGGGCCAAAGCCCCCAGAGCACCATGGGTGGAGGTGTGGGAATCACCGCATACAACCGTCATTCCCGGTAGAGTGGCGCCGGTTTCCGGGCCAATCACATGCACAATACCCTGCCCCGGCTCGTTAATACCGAACTGCACCACGTCGAAATCCCGGCAGTTCTCATCCAGGGTCTGCACCTGAATACGGGAGATATCATCGCGGATACCACTGACACCGGCGGCGCGTTCAGCGCTTTCGGATGGCACATTGTGATCAGGAGTAGCGACCAGGGAGTCCCTGCGCCAGGGTTTGCGGCCAGCCAGGCGCAGCCCTTCAAAGGCCTGGGGGGAAGTCACCTCATGAATCAGATGACGGTCGATATATATCAGTGCGGAGCCATCGTCACGGGTCTTGATCAGGTGGTCCTGCCAGAGTTTGTCGTAGAGTGTTTGCCCTGCCACAGCCGTTCCTCTCAATAATTGTGACCCCGAGTCTAACTAGGCCTGGAAAATAACACCAATTTATATTTATTATTCAATCTATTCCTTTATGGAATTTGAACTTTACTCTGAGGCGCTACCGTGGCCAGAGTTCCCTTATGTGGCCAGAGTTCCCTTATTAGGAGGTATACCGATTGGAAATTCAGTGGTTGAGGGCATTTCTGGCAATTGCCGAGCAGGGCTCGGTATCCGGGGCTGCAGAACAGCTGCACCTGACCCAGCCCGCGGCTAGTAAGCGCCTCGCAGCCCTGGAGCAGCAGTTGCAGGCCCCGCTGTTTGACCGCATCGGCCGGCGCTTGCAATTAACCGATGCCGGGCGCGCCCTACTGCCCCGCGCCCGCCATATCCTCAACGAAATCAGCGATACCGAGCAAGAGTTGCGCGCCCTGGGCAATAATGTCAGCGGCAGCCTGCGTATCGCCACCAGCCACCATGTGGGCCTGCACCATCTGCCGCCAGTGCTGAAGGAATTCAGCAATCGCTACCCACAGGTTGCCCTGGATATCGACTTTGTAGATTCTGAGCAGGCCTACGAAGCCCTAATGGCCGCCAAGTACGAACTGGCCGTAGTTACCCTGGCCCTCAAGGATTACCCCCACCTAAACGCACAAGTTATCTGGCCAGACCCTTGTGTGGTAGTGGCTGCACCCGGCCACCCACTCACCAGAATCCCTGAGCTGGAACTGGCTGACCTAGCCAACTACCCCGCGATCTTGCCGGATCTCAACACCTATACCGGGCGGCTGATCAAGCGGGAGTTCGACGCCTTGGGCTTAAAGCTCACCGCCAAGCTCGCCACCAATTTTTTGGAGACGATCAAAATGATGGCCTGTGTCGGATTGGGCTGGAGCGTTTTACCCCAAACCTTGGTGGATGAGAGTTTGGCGGTATTACCGGTAAAAAAATTGCAGGTCCTGCGTAACCTCGGCGTAATCAGCCATCGTGGCCGCACGCTCAGCAATGCTGCCAGCGCACTGCAGCAGATGCTTTTTGAAGCAAACTCGTGAATTTCTATTTGGCAATTGGTTGATCGAGATTCTTTATAATTCATGCCACTTTTCTGACATGACTTCACACTTTTTCAAGGAAACAGAAACATCTTATAAACGTCAGCTCGCTCTATTGGCCGACAAATTTGTAAAAATGTGCAACTTACAGCAACAGAAAAAAAATAACCCTGTACACTCCGCGACAAATTTATCACGGAGAGAAGCTCATGAAGAAATCTGCTATTGCACTGTGCGCCCTTCTCGGCAGCGCTACCGCCAACGCGGATACAGTTCTCGGTTTTGATGCCAGCATCGGTGCCTGGCTGCCAAATTACAACGGGGATATTGGTAAAGATGATTTCAATGTAGATGAGCTTTCCCTCAGCGAGGACCACATCACCTTTATCCAGGCCGCACTGGAGCACCCGATCCCCTTAGTACCCAATATCATGCTTGCTCACAGCAATATTGATACCGATGGCAGCGCTGAACTGCAAAGCACTGTGACTTTCGACGATGAAACCTTCCAGATCGGCGCAACCATCAACACCGATCTCGACCTCACCCATACCGACGCCACCTTCTACTACGAAATTCTGGATAACTGGGTAAATCTGGACTTGGGAATTACCGCGCGTAAGTATGACGGTGAGTTTACCGCCATTAGTGAAGACCGCGCCGAAAATATCCAGCTAACTGGCTACCTGCCAATGGCTTACGGAATGGCCCGGTTTGACTTGCCATTTAGCGGCTGGTCCATTATTGCTCAGGGCAATGGCACAGCTTATCGCGGCGATACTCTCACAGATTTCACTGCAAAAGTTCGCTGGGATTTCGTACCTGCTGTGGACCTGGCGATTGAGGCCGGCTACCGCGTAATGACCTTAAACCTCGATGAGCTGGATGACCTGCAAAGCGATATTGAAATCAAAGGGGCCTATATTGGCCTCAACCTGCACCTGTAAGCCCAAGCCCTGAATCATTCCCATCGATTCGCAAATTACTTCCGGCACGCTATAGCTAGCGCGCCGGAATTCCCCTAAGGTGGGTTCATAATTTCGCCCCTTGAGATACCGCAATGCGAAGCACGAACCTCTCTCAACATCACCGCTTAATATCCCGCTAGGTATTCCTGAGGGCCGCAGAAACACAGTAAACTCTCCAGAGTTTCCTTTGAGCATGAACAGCGAGGCGAGCGGGCAGTGCAACCTTTTCTGCAAACACTAGGAATTTCCCACCCCATTCTTCAAGCACCAATGGCCGGTGTATCTACCCCTGAATTGGCTGCGGCCGTCTCCAATGCGGGCGGACTCGGCGCCATCGGGCTCGGCCCCTACTCCCCGCAAAAAGCCGCCGAAAAAATCCAACAAACCCGTGCACTTACTCAGCACCCTTTCAACGTCAATGTCTTTTGTCATCAACCTGCAGTTGCAGATGCCCAACGTGAGGACACCTGGCTCAATTTCCTGGCTCCATATTTCTCAGAATTAGGGGCAACACCTCCACAAACATTACACGAACCCTACCCAAGCTTTCTTGGTAACCGCGAGATGCTTGAGATGCTCCTGCAGGAAAAGCCCGCAGTGGTAAGCTTTCATTTCGGATTGCCCGATCAAGCCACAATCAATGCGTTAAAAAATGCTGGTATCACCCTGATTGCCACCGCTACAACCCCAGAGGAAGCAAAATCCGCAGAAGAAGCGGGAATGGATGCCTTAATTGCTCAAGGTATAGAAGCCGGTGGCCATAGAGGGGTGTTTGTACCTGAGGAAGACCGGGAAATAGGTACACTCGCTTTGGTTCGCCTGCTTTGCTGCCAAAGCAACCTGCCTATTATTGCTGCAGGAGGCATTATGGATGGAGCCGGAATACATGCGGCTCTTTCCCTGGGCGCCAGTGCTGTGCAAATGGGAACCGCATTTATACTTTGCCCAGAGTCCGCCGCTGACGAAAACTACCGAAAAGCACTTAAAAGTGAGCACGCCCATAACACTGCTGTTACTTCGAATATCTCTGGGCGCCCTGCTCGCGGTATCTCCAACCGCTTTTACACTGATCTAAACCACAACGCCCCGACAAGACCTGACTACCCAATCTGCTACAGTGCTGGCAAAGCGCTCGCCAACGCTTCAAGTACAGCAGACAGTGATAGCTTTGCCGTGCAATGGGCCGGCCAGGGAGCCCCTCTATGCCGGGCACTACCCGCAGCAGAGCTGATTACTACCCTGGTGGCCGAACTGGAAGCCACAAAATAAGCTGAAGGGCATCAGCGGGAAAAGATCGCTATCTTATTTCCATCCAGATCGTGGAAATAAGCCCCTCAAAAGGCTCCAGGGTCTCTATGGCCAAGTTCACCTTCGCTCACAGCACCCAAGCTAAGAGCCATAAAATACGATCAACCTCCTTTTTATTTTCGGCTTTAAGAGCAACCATAGTGCCATCACCAAAGTTGGCAGACTCATTATTGAAAGGCACAGTGAGCGCGAGTTTCGTAGAGGCGTTGAGAAATCCCCAAAAGACCACTGTACCAGACGCATAAATCTCCTTACCCCCAAGTAAGCTAATTAACCGGCCATAAAAACTGCAGCCGGCTCCAGATTATTGGTACCAAGTGAAATATGTGAAATCACTACAATCACTCCTGTTTAGGGTAATTGACGTAAGATATTGTTTTTAGGAGCAGCGAATCAAAATATAGCCGGGCTATTACCCGGCAACATTTTGTTTATTGTTGATCATCTGAGGCTATCGCCCGAAAGTTACATAACAATCGAGGTCAGCGGGAGAGAATTGCTTCAACCGCAGTTTGAACCTCATTATCACCAGCATTGATACCGAGGCAGAAAGACCGATATTCATCACCGCTCCCGCCAAACCTACGATCAATCTCGACCAGGCAATGAACCATTTCACCATCCAATATAAATGAAAGCTCTATTTCCTTCGCCCCGAAGAAGCCACCGCCCTTAAATTCAATTTCTTGGTAGCACCCAGATTTAGAAGAAAAAGCGCCGCCATTCAAATAGCCCTTTTCAACATCTGTCTTCACCAAATCAAAGCCTTCGCCCTCAATCATTGCAATAATAGACTGCACCACCGGCAAGGGCTTTATTTCCAGGTAATCTCGATCCTTAGGATCAATGGCAAAATCAATATCCAGTGCCGTTTCCAACCAAACCCGACACTGATTCTTTCGAGCCACCAATGCAGTGATGGGTGTCTCGTCGTTTAGTTTGAATTCAAAGGGAATCTCTCTACCCTCACAGGCACCAATGGTAAATGGCTCCATAATTCTTACAGCGCTCAAAATCATGTTGAAATAGCTAGTACCATTGTCATTTTCAACTTTCACTTCGGTACAAAGCTTTAAGTTAATAGCTTCAATCGCCTGTTCAATATCACCCCCCTGAACATGGACATTCCCCGTGATTAGTCCTCCCTGAAATACACTCGCGCTTTCCAGCACCGTATCAACCTTAGCCGCACCAATTCCCAGAGAGGCCTTTAACTTCTGCAACATAATTTCTACCAACAATTAAAACTCATCGACCAATACTAAACACAGTACCTTCGATAAAACAAGCAGGATCACACAAGTGGAGCGCAGCGGCAGAAAAAGTCTTCCTTAGTCTAATAATGATTACACTGCATATTCACTTAAATAAATAACACTTCAAATAAGAATAGAAACCAATGAAAAACTATCATCTACGAATAAAACCGATCATCAGATAAAATAGACTATCAACAACTATCACAACCAAGAAAACGAAAAGGCCATATAAAAATGACCGCCCCCAAGATAAATCAAACTGCAGACGCAACATAAACAAGGGCACGATAAAATACAAAAGCGCTAGCGGAACCAAAAAACGATTGTCAACTCCAATTATTCCAGCTCCAATATTGGCCAATAAGATCAGTAGTGCTGGCACAAGAACAAAAGCTATAGATACAAACCCATCCAACCCGCGATTTTTACCCCGCTCAAGGAACTTTAACAAGATAAAAACCACACCTGCCGATATCAATACTTGAAGCATAAATTTCTCCACCTATGTATTTAAAAGCAGCATATTGATTGGCTCTTAGCGCACCACAATAAACCCCAATATACATTAGAAAAAATCACTACGGACAATAAAAACGCAGGTAAACCTTTCATATATATGGACAGTGTATTGAATTCATATTAACCCCACAAACATAGCATTTAGTCCGCAGAAGATACACGGATAACATGACCATCAGGATCCTTTACCAAGAAGGTCTCACCAAAGACATCTGTATATAAGTCTTTATATATATTTATCCCAGCATCCGCCTTCCACTCTTTATAAAGCTCTTTCACTTCGGCATCAGTCTCAAGATTAATACCAATCTCTGCAAATCTTGGTGACTCATGCTCTGGAGCCTCGCCACCTGACCAAATAGCAAAATCCGCAACCCCATCAACCTTAAAAACTACATATCTAGGGCTTACAAAGTAGGGTTCAAAATTAAATAAATTCTGATAGTATTCAGCAGAGTGCTGTATATCCGAAACATAAATTAACTGTAAATTGGGCTTCCTGATCTTTATCATGAATACATACCTTTAGTTGTGATTCCAAAACATCCGAAATGAACATGTAACAGACAAATCTGCATTAGGGTACTATAAATACAATGTATACTCTATCTGGAATTATATAGAAATCACATGAAAAAAGGCTAGTTAAATCAACATTTATAAAACATAAGTTAAGGCTCAGAAAATCCAAGCAATCGTTTTCATTAATTTTATAAGTTTCATCACTTTAAAATTCGAAAACTGATAAATGAATATTCCTACTGACCACCTCAGACTTACCCACAGATGCCGATTCAAACTCAACCAGAAGCTTACTGAAGGAATAACTTTTCGATACTTTCAGCATGACCGGATATAGAAATTTTTGTACCACATTACTAGATTATTTATTACACATTTTTCTCAACAAAGCTATTCAATTCAGAAATCGATCGAATAACATACAAATTTTTATTTACCGATAGCTTTTCCAATCTTTGTAAAAATCTATCATTCCAAAATTTTGGGCAGAACTTTAATATTTTGTAGCTCTCAAGCGTTCCCTTTAAAATGGAACTCCCATTAGGCCAGCCTTCTGGTTTCTTAAACAATCCTGTAAAGAGCCGCTTCGTCACCAACCAATAGGTAACAAAGTAAGGTAAATCTATATAGATAAGCGTATCAGCTTCGCTTAAGCGTCTATTAAAAGAATCCAATGAGCTTATTGGCCCAAAGCCTTCAATAATCCACTCTTCTGAAGCGAGAATATTCCCGTGAGTCTCTTCATAGCTATGAAGATCTACCTCTTGACCACTCTGCTGATATAAAATGGAATCCAAAGCATACAATTTTATACCGGTTACTGACGCTAGCTTTTTACCTAAAGTAGATTTCCCATTAGCTGGCTTACCAAAGATTGCTATTTTTTTCATTCTAGTTCCTTCACCTAGTGCAACCCCCAGAGGCAGAGACAAAAAACCCGCCTCTTTGGCGGGTTTGATAAATTAGTAACACATCAACAATCCCACCATTCTTATGGAATGATAAGAATAATTCGAGCAGTTGGTTGAGTTGAAATTGTATTCATTTAATCATCTTGATTTAAGCATCACTCAATGTCAACCACTTGCCTGATAAAAACACCTCACCGGACTGCTCTTTGGTCACCTTCCCTCTAGGCATTGGAGATACCAGCCCAGAAACTAAGAAAAAACAACTACTAAAAACGGTGTCAGTAATTTCTTAGTTTGTGGCGCAATTTTGGCGACTTTATTGTACCTTTTACAATAAAGTCGCCGAGCTTGGAATCACGATTGATGCTGTTAAGAATTTTCTTATTGCGAGAAAGCTATTGTTTTGTCAACCAAGCAGCCATTAACAGATTTGGGCTCATTAAGTTTGTCAATAAGCCAACACTCTTCATAGATTGAACAATAACAGAGCTCTATACCTATAAATTTATCGGCTTCGTCAAATTTATCCAATTCTTTCCCTGTATAGGATAATGGCTTAACCGTATTTTGTGGTGACAGTATTCTATTGCTAATGTGGGATTGAGTAATACTAGGTAAATTTGGAATGTCATTCCAAAATTTGATAGGCTCAGTTTTGTATTGAACTATCCCATACTTAATTACAGCAGGACCATTCCCACTATTCGTTACACTATATTCAAAATGTGTGGTGTTTAAATTACGATGTATTTCCAACCTTGGCCAAACAGAAGCTCGAGCATAAGCACGATCTACATAAGCAGAATACATGCTAACTATAGCCGTAACGAAACTAATTAATAGAGCTGAGAAAGCAACAACCATCTCAGGTTTTTTGTACCATTTCACATTATCCATGCATTCATATTCCTAAACTTTGGCTCTATCAGCCACATAGCCAATTAACATTGCCAACAGGAGCAGCCAGACCATTTACGGTCAAAGCGGGCTGATCAACCAACTGGCTCCCTGCCAACCATTTTTAACTGGCTACAGCCTGGTAAATTTGCTGGGTAAAATAGCATATATTCCTTACCAGTTAACTATCTGATTAGCACTCCACAATGGAGCATCAGGCTTGTAGGACTTGTTGACTTAAAAGAAAGGCACTTGAATGAAACTGCACTAGCAGTTTGAAGGAAAACTCTCTGGGAAAATGTACTCAGGTAGAGATTGAAGCTTGCAGCAACTACAATCCTTCCAAAAATTGACCGCCACTATAACCGGCATTCTAAATACGCGCTATAGCGCAGCGGAAGCATACTTCAAAATATCTGATTCATTGCCTTGTTATACGGTGAGCTCTCTCTCCATTACAAGGACTTCTAAGCCGCAATAAGTAACTTTTTCTATTGGATTCCAACCCAAACAACTATAAAGACCGCCGTTTAGATGCTCCGTTTGGAGATAGAGCTTCGACACACCAAGCTGTTCTGCTAGTGAGATAATTCTGTCAATGATTGCTTCTGCGATTTTCTTTCCGCGATGGGACTTGGAAACATACACACCACCGAGCCAATGTTCCTTTTCTGGGTAAATAGTCATTTCACAATATTTCAACTGTGCCGCACCCAAGATTTCTCCTGAATCAACTGCTATAACGAGAAGTGGTATTTTATCGGTGTTTAGGTAGTCAGAAAGCGATTCTCGAGTTTTAGCCAGGCTATTGCTTTCCCTTAGGTAACCCCATTCCGTAAAATACCACTCCGCAACAATTGGTAACGCTTGTTTATTCTCGGCTAACAGTTGTAATTCCATCTCTCAACCTTTCGTTTGCAGCTTGCCACATAACATTCACATGCGGTGGGTGAAGCGTAGCATAAGCCGTTCGCCTGCGATAGCGGCGAACAACATGCCCTCGTTAGCTGATTTAACACCCACCATCACCACCCCCTCCATCTCCAAAACCTCCAGAATCACCACTGCTAAAGTGACCATCCGAGCTAGAGCCCTGAGTTACTCCAAACTTCACTATAAACCACAGTACACTAGAAATTAGGAAGCCCGTAAATACTAACGGAGCGAAGACTAAATTATGCAAATTTTCGGAAGTTAGATCTATCATGTGCCAAGCTCCAACTAGACCAAAAAATTTATTGTGAATGATTTCATTTACTCTCCTTGTATCACTTAACGCCCCGCAAAGGGACGAACAAATAAACGCAGTGTTTTGGCTGTCCCAGCGACCAAAGGGAGCGATTGCTGCGGATTGCTATGTGTTATATTTTACCCACGAAAGATACCTTCTGAGAATTTCCATTTGCCGGGCCATAAACCTTGAAAAATTAACTGCACTCCATAATATGAATGCGAGAAGCACAAGTAGTTAATAAATATGGAAGACTCAGGCAATAAAATTCCCCACAATATATACCAAAATCACAGCCGCAAATACAATCCCTGACGAATGGCTTCTTCGACAAAAGCTAAAGAACTGGCTTTCCTTATTTTCCATCAATAATGAGCCTTAATCCTTGAGCTGAATTAAAAGATCTCACATAAAGCTCATAATAAAGCCTGCGAGGCATCTCTAAGAACGAATCCACACCCGAATGTTCAATTTTAATCCAATGTAACACTCTTAATTTCCCTTAATTTTAATGTGACACCAAACGACGGCAAAAAACAAACACCACGCTTTATGGCTAGTTTAGAGTGGAACAGAAAACTAGTCCGACAACATGCATTGTTAAGTGGTTCACTCAAGTGCAAGGTCATTTGATTTACCGTAAGCACCACACAGGCAACACATTTCTGGATACTAAAACACTTGTAAGAATGGAATATGCCCTTCAATCTTTTTTAGATCGAAAGTAAAACATACTCAGTGCCTCTTTCTTTTAAATGAACTCTTTTTGAATATTCACCGAACCTATACTCAGAATTTTCAGGATAGTATTCTATAGTTGCTTCAGCTCCGTAATTTAAGCCCTCAGCATTCATAGGAATAGTCGCCTGGAATGTATTCGATGCAATCTTTTCTACTTTAATGAGCTTGTCAAACTCAGACCCCATTTTAGGAGCGGTACAAGCAAACGCCAAACTAGAAGCAACCAGACATACAAGAGTGATTAGAAATCGATTCATAGCTATTCACTTAACGTAAAGCCAACTTGCGCGGGTGTTCTGGTACGAAGCCGGTTAGCACAATAAAGTTATTACTTTAGCACTTAAATCAAAAAACCCCTCAAACCCCTTACGCCTGGTTCAACGCCTCGTTATGCGCCTTTCCACTACCGCACACAATACCATTGCCACTAGCGATCAGGGATATCACCAAAAAAACCTATTACACAAGATACTTTTCCTTGCCCATCTATTTCTGTTACATCAAACCCAGCCATAAGTAACTTGCCTTCCTGATGTATAGCCCAATGGTAGCGATGAAACCCATGCTGAGAATCTACTCCGCTAGTTCGAGAGTAAACCGCACCTGGAAGCTTTGATTTCACTTCATGGACATTTTTTTCAAATCCATCAATACCAGAGACATCAATGGACGGATCAACAAACCGGACATTGTTACTTAGGGCATTTTCAAGGTGATCGCGCACTTTGGTAGAGTCAGGCTCGTTCCATGCTGCCAGCATATGGTCGAGCGCTTCTGGATAGTCTGCCATGTTCTTTTCCGCAAATATCTAGTAAAGTTCAAAGTTCAAAGTTCAAAGTTCAAAGTTCAAAGTTCAAAGTTCAAAGTTCAAAGTTCAAAGTTCAAAGTTCAAAGTTCAAAAAATGTGATCGTATAACATTTTACTCAGCCGGCATAGGAAAGGTACCTCTCTGTGCTTGCGTAGCGTACAGCACAAAGCGCCCAGGGTGTAGGTGATCGGATACGGTAACTTGTTATGTACTGTGGATAGCCAATAATAAATCAAAAGCATTGCTTTCTTAGCTCCTTAAATAGTTCTTTGCCTTTTTCATTTAGCTTACCTTCATGCCGGCCACAAACTTCGATATAAGGTGAATTTATGTGTATTGCTTTAATAGCTCGCTGCCGAATTGCTTCTAATTTTGGGTTAGCAATCACACAGGCCTCAAAGTAATCCCAGCGCTTGTAGTCAACATCATCCTTGATCCATGACTCAAGAAGATTTGCAACCTCCTCAGGCTTCCACTCAACCGAACGCACCTTCCACTTCTTAAATAAGTAGAAGGCAATAACAGCCAAGCCACCTAAACCCAGCCAATATAAAATGCTCATAGTGATTTACGCATAACGCCTTGCTAAGGGGCAGCCGAAACGCAGTGTAGGCTGTCCCACGGAGCCCGTGTCTTTTGCGACCAGAGTGTACTTGAGCAACTTGTTATATGGCTCAATGCTCTGCAACCCCAAATTGAGACAAAATATTAGAAGGCAACGAAAACTTAACCTGGTCATTGTGTGTGGTTAGCTGCGTTTCACCCTCGAAAAGAGTTAGCGAAACTGAATATGTTTGGTTATTTTTAACGCCAGGTATTACTGGTGACTGCAACTGAAGCTCTAATGTGCCAGGCTCAATGGCTCCCTCAGCATAAACCGGTCTGCCATTTGGGATAGTGCTTTCGAAAACCGCTTTATAGGAAGTGGCAGATTCACTGGGCTTGAGCAAGGTATATATCATTGCGTACTTGACGCCTGCATTGCGCTCCATAAGAAAGCCGCCGCCTTCTGTTTTGACATATTCTGATACAGATGGTGCTGGCATATTGGAACCGCACGCCGACAAAACCAATACAAATAGTGAAGTTAGAAATATTCTCATTCGTTCTCCAATGGTGGTTTGGCCATATAACGCTGCTATCACTGGACAGCTGGCTGTAGTTGTAATTTATGTTAACGAAGCGGTAGCTTAGTGCATAAATTACAGCAAAAGACTGCTGTTCCGGTGCATAGCTTTGTTAAATGCTTTTCTTCTGCAGTTCAGCTAAATACAATTCAAACTGCTCTTCTGGTGCCGTACCATACACTTTCATAAATGCTTTACCAAAACTGGAACCAGACTCCAACTCTCTAATTAAAGCCTTACCACCCTTTGGGTGTAAATACTCATAAAACATTGACGCCTGGCGATAGTCCATGTGCTGCTGATACCACGCATCAGTTGATGCTTGATAGCTTAACGGCCACCTGGTTTTGTAAAATTCTCCGTGATCTCTAGTTAAAATAAACTTTCCCGACAACATCAAATCGGCGGCCTCTGTCTCTGGAACTTTACTAGCACCGCCACCATTAGAAGCATATGTAGCTAAACCGTCATGGTACCACTGCGGGATTCGCAATGCGCCAACAGTTGATATTTGTTGAAACAGATGCAGATGTGAGAGTTCGTGGATAAGCCATTTAGGGAAGTCTTTTTGCTTAAAAACATAAGGGGCCAAAAACAACCCCTTATCAGCGACTACAGCAAGAACACCTTTAAGTCCAGTGTATCTAGTAAAACATTTCGGACTGTTGCAAATATGGATGCGAACTAGACCCGTGAAAGCTTTACCGTGAACAAGCTCAATAGAATTTATACTTTTATCTAATACTTGGCTTGTAATAGCTGCTTCTTCTTGCATTCCATCCTTGTAAAGAATTCGAGTATCTTCTTTATATGATATGAAATCCGTAGCAACTGGAGATTCACCTTTTGATACATAAGAGTGTGTGGAATAGACGAAAAGTATCCCAAGACTAATTATGACGGGAAGTATCAATAAGCTGGCTATGACAAAAGGGGATCGAATTTTCATTTGCTTCCCTGAGCTAGATATATTTAACGCCCACAGCAACAGGCGAGCGTCAGCGAGTCCGCTTGCCTGTGTTTGTTATGTGATAGACATTCACGCTGGTGCATTAGTCTTTGGCTTGGAGAAAAACACAAATGGAATAGCCAAAGGCCCAAACAGGCAGCCCATTACCACCCAAAATGGAACATTAGCTTTTTTCTTTTTAGCTACGGAGTAACAAACTCCGGTACATATTATAAAAAATATGAGTACTGCATATATGGGGCTCATGGTTACAACTTCCTCTTAAAATCATAGGGTATGGAAAAAACGGTTCTTACGCGGAATATAGAAATTGTCGTAATTGAACGATAATACAACGCTTCTGGATCGACCAACTATCTCATGTCTTGGAACAAAACCAATGACTCTGGAATCAGCACTGTTATCCCTATTATCTCCAAGTGCTAAATAATAACCGATAGGAACTTCAACTGACTGAAAATTAGACAACGGAGAGCCGCGCTTACCGATACGGACAAGATACTCCACGCCTAACAAGTTTTCCTGTTTGTCTACCGTTGAAGCTGTGGAGGCAACTTCTTTATATGCAAGAGGCTCTCCATTTATGAATAAGGCATTGTCTCTCAAAGCAACAATATCACCAGGAACACCGACGACACGCTTAACTAGCCTTTTTTCCGACGCCTTTGAATCAAAAATAATAATATCTCCCCTGACAGGGTCAGAAAGCTTTAATAAGGAAATATTGGTGAAAGGTACTCGAACATCATAGGCTAGTTTATTAACGAGAATTCGATCACCTTCTACGATCGTTGGTTTCATTGAGCCAGTTGGAACCTCATTCCAATCGGCTACAGCACTGCGAAAAACACACATTAGGGCAATGAAGAGTAGAAATGATTTATTCTCCCTCCATGATTTTAGAACCCAACTTTTCATAGAATTACTCCTGAATTGAGCTTTGGTTTCACATAACGCCGAGCTAACCGGCAGCCAATGCGAAGTACGCTTTTGGCTGTCCGACGGAGGCCGCTTGCGGCCGGAGTGTAGTTGAGCATTTTGTTATGCATTTTACTCTGCTACCTGCACCATATCTTTGATTTCAGACTCAACCTCTGTGGCGTAACCGTACTGCCAAGCTGGAAACGGTGCCATGAAAAGAGCTACCCAGCCTTGCATTGATGTAACTTTAACCTGGCCAAGCACTTGAGGACCAGATGAAACGTTGTATGTGTTAATGCAATGAGTTGGGATAATGCCTAGTGTGAGTACGTACAACATTGGCTCAAAGCAATGATTGCCCTCTGGCCACTCATTTACTTTCGCTACCCTGACGGCCTCAGTAGGATTTTCAACCTTACTCAGATTACTTTCGGGGACAACCTTATAAGTTGCACATGCCGATAGTGCTAAGGCCAGTATGATGAGTGCTAATTTATTCATGATGCATAACGCCGGCCACAGCGGCTGCAGAGCCTGGCACGTAATTGCGAATGCAATTTAAGTGACAGGTTTTGCGGTCCGTTGCTGGCCCTTGTTCAATTCTTTATCTCGTAACTGTTCCAGAATTAGTTTTCCTTTATCTGTCCAGTCATAAATCATTTGGCTACCTCCACACCTGGAGATAAGCCTATGTTCTCTGATGTAAAAAATATACTTTGCTCCAGTTCTTACTCCTAGAGCACAGTTATGAAGACCTTCATATACATGGCCAGTTTCAGAATCGTCACCTTTGAATTGCTCAATGACTTGATACTTGATCCTAACCCGTTCTTTATCCCTTTCAGGGTCGTTTTCCAAAGAGGTTCCGACAATCTTCACATGAGCCACTTCTATAGAATCGGAGTACCACTTATCCATATCTCCTGGAACGCACTTACAAGCGAACGTGTAACTAGATACGAATAGCAGAAATATTGATATCAAATACTTCACGATCTTCCTTATAGAATTGAACGTTGCCAACAGGGGCAGCCGGAGCGTTTGCGTGCGAGGCACGCAGCGTAGGATATCCAGTCCAGACCTAAAGGGGATGGACGAGCCTGCTTGGTTTTGTTAAATAGCTGGCCTACAAACATGTCCCAGCCTGCTCTATTGTAGATTCAGTAACTACCCCTTTAGAGTCCGCCTTGAATGTGATGATATAGTGCCATTTACTACAGACGATACTATTAGCCTCACCAGAGTCAACAATCGTTAATGTATTTTCAGAAGGGTTAAAAATAGGCTCAAACGCTTTATATTTTACCATTAGATAACCAATTTTCGGCCTATTTGACTTGACATGTTCTATTTCTGTCTTCCAGTACACAACTCTTCTTGGCCCTTCATTACCAAGCTCACAAGAGCAAAGAAAAACCATCATTAACAGGATGTTTAAATATTTCATAAGCTATTTAACGCCCGCATTTGCGGCTGGTTTGGAGCGCAGCGGAAAACCAGTCCGACAACATGCGCTTGTTACGTTTTGATGCTTGTGACATCGTTAATACACTGAAAAATAATGGGCGGTTTACCTTTAAATTGCAGTTCGACCTCTGCCCCCCCCAGGAACCACCTTACCCTTACATTGCAAGATTTCAGAACCTTTAACACTGAGACGTTCAGCTAAATCAATTAATGGATAGCCAGTATCATTGCTTCTTGAAGCCAATTCATCTTCTAAGCCTTCATTATCTTGACGCCAGAACACAATGCCACAATCGAAGTACAGCCTAAACTAATGGCTATCGATTTTTAAATAGACCACATTAGCCGGCTCTTCGAGTACTCCGTCGTACCAGAATTCTTGCACAATCATCTCTTGGAGAGATTGATTTTCTATCTGCGGCCAGTGACCATTTACTTCGAACTCTTCCATATCTCAAGAAACGTAACGCCTAAAGCAGCGGCGCGCGTTAGCGCGTCCAGCCCGCAGGGCGATGCTGCCTTTGTATGGTTGTTCTTGTCCGATTCTGATGTTGAAAATCCTTTTCGCTAACGGGTAAATTGAGACCCACCTTCGGCGGCCACCGAAGGCCTTGTTTGTCACAGTTCGCTGCTGCGCTGGTTCATAAAGACCGATAACAAGTATGAACGTGACAGACACTCACTAGGCATAACTCGAATAGTCATGCGGGCCTCGAGCCCGAATAGCAAGGCGGAGATAGCTTATCTTATGGAACCTCAAGAGATCAATGTCGGTATCGATACCAGCAGTAAACAACTCGATATTTATGTGAGACCTACTGGCCAATTCTATAGTGTTACCAATGATAAAAATGGTATTAAGGATGCCATTAAACAACTACAACCTCTTAAACCTGAAAGAGTATTGATCGAGTCCACAGGAAGGCTAGAATTAGAATTTGTCTGTGCTGCTCATAAAGCGGGACTGCCGATAGTTGTTTGCAATCCTTCACAAGTAAGAAACTTTGCAAAGTCAGCGGGGCGGCTCGCAAAAACAGATAAGCTGGATGCAATTGATATCGCACATTTTGGTGAAGCAATGAAGCCAAGATTGTCATCGATCAAACCAGAAAAACTAAGAAATATCAGTGATTTGCTGACGGTCAGGAACCAGTGCTTAGAAATGAGCACAATGCAAAAGAATCGCCTCAAGAGAATGCCTAAGTCTGTTCACAAGCCCATTCAGGCTATCTTAAAGGCCATCAAAAAAGAGCTAGAAGGAGTCGATAAGCAACTTGATAAACTTGTTAACAGCGTTGCCGAGGGGCGACAAAAACGCGATCTCTTATTAAGCGCTAAAGGAGTCGGCAATGTACTGGCTTATACGCTAATGAGCGAACTTCCTGAGCTGGGCAAGCTGAACCGCAAAGAGATTGCGGCACTTGTGGGTATCGCCCCGATGAATCGTGATAGCGGCAGCTTCCAGGGTAAGCGCTATATTCGAGGTGGGCGACATCGTGTACGCACGGTTTTGTTTGTTTCTATGATGTCGGCAATACAATGCCACCCTAAATTAAAGCCAATGTATGAGCGCCTGGTCGCTGCTGGTAAACCAAAGAAAGTAGCCCTTATCGCATGTATGAGGAAGCAACTTACCATTCTAAATACGATGGTAAAAAACAACACTTACTGGGATGAGAAAATGGCTTAAATACTTGACAAAGGACCATAGTCACTTGTTAAGCATTTTTTACCCACTTTAGAAAGAGCTTTATCAGCTCGCTTAGTTTGTGAGCGCCACCATAACCAACAAACTTACCGCCTTCTAGTTTTTTAATAATCCAGTCGTTCCCACTCGCTTCGGCGTCATCACCTACACCGTAGGAAAAACCTTCATATTCCTTTTCTTCTATATCTGTATCGGTAATGTCTACCTTTAGAAACCAGCCTGGATTATCAAGAGTACCGATTTCAATGCCATAGGTATGTTCCCAGTCCTCATTGCACTGCGAAAAATACCATTCTTCAAGTTCTTTGATAGCTTTTCCATGTTTTTGATGCTTAACGCCTTGATCTGCGGCTGCAGCGAAACGGAGGTCCGGAGGAGGCAACGCAGTTGCCGGAACGAACAGCATCAATTTGTTATGTGTAACTATACACTTCACTTAGGGTTATAAATAGTATGGAATCTGGGCGCACCTTCACTGACATACGAAAATGTTAACCCGTAACTATCTCCGTATCTGCGTAGGATATGGACACACGTATCTATACACACCACATTCCCTTTAATCATGGGTTTTTCCAGCCCTTGATGACCTATGAATAACCATTTAACTCCTTCAACATTCCTTTCTTCGCCTGAAACGAACGCTCTACTCCAAGTTGCATGTTCAATCATTTCAGAATCGCTTGAACCAAGACCAGCTTTAAATTGATTCCAGTTTGCCCTTTCGGGCAAATACGCATGCGTTACACCAACAATTCCCGAGGTGTTTTTGATCTCTATAATCCAACTCAATAGCCTCATCAACTCTAAGCATTCATGCTTTTCGTCAATCGAGAGTGAATATCTCCAGTTATTCTCAATCGAACGTTTTGACGGATTGCCTTTAAGATATTCATACAGCATTCGCTCATGATTACCAGCAACCGCGAAAAACCACGGATTATGGAGAAGTCTCAGCGACTCCATGCTGCTTTGTCCGCGATCAACGAGATCCCCGACACTGAATACTCGGTCTTTATCAGGATCAAAGTTGAGCGAATCTAGGCCCCTCCAAAATGATTCGATAGATCCATGAATATCGCCAACAAAGTAATCTACACCAAGCTCGTTCTCGGCTAACACTAATGTCGATTCGTTCAAATTCATCTGATCGTGGAACTCACTTCCTTACACATAACGTCGCTATAATAAGCGCCTCTTTTTGGCGTCTTCGTTCATAGCTTTGTTAGCATCCCCTAATTCACTTAGCTGGCGACCTATTTCCTCGAGGTACACTTTCCCATACTTCCCACTTTCCAGCTCCTCGATCAAGAAACTCGGCAATCCAGCACAATACTCTTTACTACGGCTCGCAATACCCAAGCCAACGGCAGCAACCGTATCAACATCCCCGCTGAAAGCAACGCTATTTACAAGAACGTCTTTAAGAGATTCGGAGGTTCTCAAAACCGTTAGTAGCGCATGGACCGTTTCCTCAGCACAGCACGCCACTGGAGCAGACCAATTTTCTCGCCAATTATATTTGGTATATTGTGACACAAACTCCGTCAAATTTTCCTTTGCTCCCAAGTTATAAATGGCGTAGTGGGATGCCAAAGCGACCGCCTGAGAAGATTTACGGCCAATTTCTGTATCGTGAGTGAGTGACGCTTGCAGCTCAGCCATTTCTAACAGTTTAGTAATATTGTCGACATACCCCAACGGTGCTGATCTCATAGCCGCACCATTTCTAGTGCTTTGTGGTTTCATTTTTCTAAGAAATTCTTCACCACTACTAATTGAGTGCAAAAATGAGTAAAAACCTTTTGAATATCCTAAGCGCTCATCACGCTTGAAGCATTCAACGAACTTATTAGCCAAATTCTCTTTTGTCCAAGCTTCGTCGCTAATAATCAATTCTGCTATCGCAAGCGACATTTGAGTATCATCTGTATAGCAACCAGGAGCAATCCCTAGTTCATGCTCACAGTACTGAGATAAGTTATTGTATGTTTCAACTTTTTCTCTAGGGGAAAATTCAAACCCTGCTCCATAAGCATCGCCTATTCCGATTTCTAACAACATTTAAATCTCTCCCCATTAACCCAGTATCGACTATTGATTGCTAACGCCGCCAACAGAGGCCCGCGCTTGCGCGGGCCTCTGTTGCTTGGCCTGGTTAGAAGGCTACTTACGCTGCTGGAGTACAATTTTTTGTTCCTTGTCTTGTGCTTTTACCAGATAAGTATTTGTACCCCATCCTCCGGCCTGTAAATAGTCTTGCACTTTAAGATCGAAAGAAACTCTTTCTCCCGTATATGCTTGATCTTCCTTCACGCCTACAACAGGGGTCAAAATAACTTCCCCAGTATTTCCTTTGAAGTTTTCAGGATTACCAAGCCAGCGCTCACTAAGGAATACTGATTTTATATAAGGTTTCCACATTGGTTTGTTTTTGATAGTTCCTCTCAATCTGTACTCGATAACAGCCTTGGAATTAAATAAGTACAAGTTGGAGTATATTTCTTTGGTTTCTAATACGTCGATTACTAGGTCGTCTTGGTAGCCCCACCACCCAATTTTATACGTTATGGGTACATCAGATTTTGGTTCAGGTATTTTAGGCTCTAGCGCTTTAATCAGGAACCAGTATGTGACAGCAAGTATTGTTGCCACTACGCACGCTATAACGATCGTGATTTTGAGTTTTCTTGACATTCTCAAAGCCTTCTAACGCCCACCACAACCGCATTTATGGAGGTGCATGTTTTGTGTTATGAGCGTAGCGAACAAAAAACATGCACCAGAATAAATGTCGGATTGCTGGTGCTTGTTAAGTGTTGCGGAGAGCACTTGCTAGCTCCCCCAGTACTTTATAATCTTTGACACCCCACAATTTTTGCACTTCCAAGTTTCTTTGTACCTTCTTGGTCCCACATAAAATGACAGAGTAATTTTTGGCTTTATATTATTGCCAGCTGGATCTCTAATCTTTACAAGACTCATTTTCCCACCACACTGTTCACATGGTTTGCTGGTCTTTTTGTGAGCATATATTACGACACATAAAAAACAAACTAGAGCAACCAGTAAAAATGCCATTTCTTGTTCTGACATGACTAGCACTTTACAGTTAATTCAAAGGCAGCGTCTACATATCACCCTTCTATATAATTCTGCTGTCCTCAATCAAAGCCAACTTAAAAACCTAGTAAAGTCAAAGAACTACATTGAGTGTCAGAAAATAAAACAGGTAGATATATAGCAGCGTCTTTATAATTCCACGCTATCCCTGCTTTATATCACTTTTCACATCCGTTAAAAATCAACAAGTTATAGAATTTCCCCTAGAAATAGGAGCAGCGTCTTTTGAATTCTGGTATACGAAGCAGGGCTTAGCTATCAGTACTGTATTTCACCAACCTACTATGCACACATGTCCTAACTGGAAGGATGCACTACCAAGTAGAAAATTGGCTTTCTTAGTACACGGTCTTGAAGAGTCGGATACCTCTCTTGAAAAAATCAACAACAGTCTTTTTGGAGTAAAGAAAAGTGAAAGCCCTTACCTCAAAAGCAAAACATCCCGCTTCTCTATTAAAGTTCTCATAAAATCACAGGGTCGCTAATAGCCATCTCTCCAGCGCTTGATAAGCCATCCATAGTGGTTTGTCCTCCACTCTGCTATTCTGCGCCCCCTATAAAGAAGCTCTTCGAACTTTGGCCTGGACCTTTCTGTTCAGATCTACCCCGATTGCATGCTTCAAGAACATCAGGTTTGGGCTTGCCGTTCATTATTTGATCGAACGCTTCTGCTCATTAAGCCCCCAGGAAACCTGCCCCCTACCCCAATCTGAGCCGACCGCCACTCCTGCGGAGCTCTTGGGGTTTGCGAACACTTTTGTAACTTACTGATTTTCTTAGAGAAAAATGCCAAAAACCGCAAACAAGACTAAGGCCGCGAAACCCGAACACACCCCCATGATGCAGCAATACATGCGCATCAAGGCCCAGCATCCCCAAGAGCTGGTGTTCTATCGTATGGGGGACTTTTACGAGCTGTTCTTTGATGATGCCAAGAAGGCAGCTGAGCTGTTGGATGTCACTCTTACTGCGCGTGGCAAGTCCGGGGGTGAGCCTATACCCATGGCCGGTATTCCCTACCATGCAGCTGAGGGCTACTTGGCGCGGCTGATTAAAGCTGGTGTTTCCGTTGCCATCTGTGAACAAATCGGTGATCCCGCCACCAGCAAAGGGCCGGTTGAGCGCCAGGTAGTACGTATTGTTACTCCGGGCACGGTCACGGACGAGGCACTTCTCAACGATCGCCGCGATAACCTCCTGGCTGCTATTTCGCACTTGGGCGATGTATTTGGCCTGGCACTGCTGGACCTGGCAACCGGTCGTTTTGTGGTTCAGGAAACAGATTCTCTGGAAGCCCTGGCCGAGCAGGTTCAGCGCCATAACCCGGCTGAGCTACTCGCGCCAGAAGACCTCTCTTTGCCAGTGGAAATTGAACGCCGTGCCGGTGTACGCCGCCGTGCGCCTTGGGAGTTCGAGCTGGAAACCGCCCTGCGCCTGCTCAATCAACAATTTGGCACCATGAACCTGGAAGCCTTTGGTTGCAGTCATATGCACGGCGCCATAGTGGCCGCTGGCTGCCTGCTGCAATATGCACGGGATACCCAGCGCACTGAGCTGCCACACATTCGCGGCCTGCACACCGAAAGCGGCGATGAAACCGTGGCCCTGGATGGCGCCAGCCGTCGCAATCTGGAAATCGATCTGAACCTGAATGGCGGCGATGATAATACCCTGCTGTCGGTTCTCGACAGCTGTAAAACCGCCATGGGTAGTCGCCTGCTGCGCCGCTGGCTGAACAACCCGCTGCGCCAGCTCACTACCCTGCGCAACCGCCAGGATGCCATTGCTGCATTGATTGAAGAGTATGGTTTCGAGCCCCTGCGTGACGCCCTCAAACCCGTGGGTGATATGGAGCGCATTCTAGGCCGCCTGGCACTGCGTTCCGCACGCCCCCGCGACCTGGCAAGGCTGGGTCAGTCCCTGGCACAGTTCCCCGAAATCCAACATCAGCTAAATGAATCAAATGCCACTCTAATACGAGAGTTATGCGGTCAGATCGGTGAATGGCCTGAAACCGTTGAGTTGCTGCAAAAAGCGATTATTGAAAATCCGCCTGTCGTGATACGTGATGGCGGCGTAATCGCCACCGGCTACGATGAAGAGCTGGATGAGCTGCGCGCTATCAGTGAGAACGCAGGGGATTACCTGGTACAGCTGGAACTGCGCGAAAAAGAGCGCACCGGTATCCCCACATTGAAGGTGGGTTACAACCGGGTCCACGGCTACTTTATTGAAATCAGCCGTGGACAGAGTGACAAGGCACCGGCGGAATATATCCGCCGCCAAACCCTGAAGAATGCCGAACGCTTTATTACTCCCGAATTAAAAGAGTTCGAAGACAAGGCACTTTCAGCCAAAAGCCGCGCCCTGGCGCGAGAGAAGGCCCTCTATGAGGCGCTGATTAATCAACTGAATGAGTCTCTGGCTGAGCTGCAAGCCGCTGCGGCTGGTATTTCTGAATTGGATGTTCTGGCCTGCTTGGCTGAACGTGCCGACAACCTGCGCCTGTGCCGCCCTGAGCTGGGCACCGATCCTGGCCTGCATATCACCGGTGGACGTCACCCTGTGGTGGAACAGGTATTGGACGAACCCTTTGTCGCCAACGATATCGAGCTGCGCGACGATCGCCGTATGCTGGTCATTACCGGCCCGAATATGGGTGGTAAATCTACCTATATGCGCCAGACTGCGCTGATTGCCCTGCTGGCGCACTGCGGCAGCTATGTCCCAGCAGACAGCGCCCAGATCGGTCTGCTGGATCGCATCTTTACCCGTATCGGCAGTGCCGATGACCTGGCCGGTGGCCGCTCCACCTTTATGGTGGAAATGACCGAGACCGCTAATATCCTGCGCAATGCCAGTGAACACAGCCTGGTGCTGATGGATGAAATCGGCCGCGGCACCAGTACCTATGATGGTCTTTCCCTGGCCTGGGCCTGCGCTCATTACCTGGCCGGAGAAGTGCGCGCCTTCACCTTGTTCGCCACCCATTACTTCGAGCTGACCGATCTACCCAATCAATGTGCCGAAGCAGCCAACATCCACTTGGACGCCACGGAGCACGGTGAGGGCATCGTCTTCCTGCACCGCATTCAGGAGGGACCCGCATCCAAAAGTTACGGTTTGCAGGTGGCCAAGTTGGCGGGGATTCCCGCCGATGTACTCACAGAGGCCCGTACTCGCTTGGCGGCCTTGGAGGCCGGCGCCCAGTCAGTAGATGTACCCGTAGCGACTCCCGATTCCACTCAAGCACCTGAGCAGGCAACGGAAACGACTATAGCGCCAGTACTCTCAGCACCAACTCAATCTGATTCTCCCCAACAGGTCGATCTGTTCGGCAGTCCCAGCCACCCGGCAGTGGATGCGCTGGAGGAGCTGGACCCAGACGATTTGACCCCGCGCCAGGCCCTGGAAGCGCTCTATGCTTTACGCAAGTTATTGAAGTAAAAGGCCGGGCGGCAATTGTCGCCCAGTGCAACTTGTTATAAACAGTGAACTAAATCGACTGAAAAGCCACTACAATTCGCGCCAGTAATTGATAGAATCCGTGCACGAAAGAATCAGTGCACTATTGAGGGACAATCATGACATTCGTAATTGGGGAAAACTGCATTAAGTGCAAATACACCGACTGTGTAGAGGTTTGCCCGGTAGACTGTTTTTACGAAGGCCCTAACTTTCTAGTGATCCATCCCGACGAGTGTATCGACTGCGCCCTGTGCGAGCCGGAGTGCCCCGCCAATGCGATTTTCTCTGAGGACGAAGTACCCGATGATCAACAGGAATACATCGAGTTGAATGCCGAACTCGCCGAGGTTTGGCCAAATATCACCGAGAAAAAAGACCCGCTACCCGATGCCGAAGAGTGGGATGGCAAGAAAGGCAAGCTCGACCTTCTCGAGCGATAGCAAAGCACAAAAAGCCGTCTCTGACGGCTTTTTTCTTTTCTGGTCCAGATAAAATTGCCGCATTAAATGAGAATAATAATATTTACGGTATCGAGCATTTTCCTATGCCTGTCTCTGGCAGTACTGGCAGAACCCGAAGAGAAAAAACGTATTGCCCTGGCTTTTAGTGGCGGGCCTGTGCCGGGCATAACCGAATCTCTGTTACACCAGCTTGAAGCCCTGCAAATACCCGCAACTTTCTTTCTGGTTGGCAAGGATATGGAGCGTTATCCCAATCAAACACACGCCATAGTGCGTGCCGGCCACCAGGTGGGAAGTCACGGTTACTCCTATGTCGACTTGGCAAATCTACCTTTGAGTAGTGCCAAAGCAGAGATTAAAAAGACCTGTCTGCTTTTACAGCATCATGGCTATCGAGAAAAACCGGCGATCCTGCCCCCTTTTGGACGTATCTCTGAAGAGCTTGGCAGCCTTCTGGCTGCACAAAATTTCGAGTTGGCTCAATGGGACCTGGAGCCTCACCTGCATGTGGATATGAGCAGGCCCGAGCTCATCGCCGACTACATAGTTCAGAATGCCAAAGACGGCAGCGTGGTAATGCTGCACCCAATGTATGCGCATGGTAAGGAGGTGGCAGCAGCACTACCTCTCATCCATGCACAGACCACGAAACAAGGGTTTTACTTTGTTAGCCTGGATAAGGTCACAGATACTGGCGGTGATAGAAATTTGTAATTACCGACTCCATTCACTACCAATTAAGGGATTGGGAGTCTGCCCCCAAAGTTTTGCAACCGGTTCCCTCTATCTTAACTGGAGACCACTATGCTACGTTGGGCCATTATTTTCCTGGTTATTGCACTGATAGCCGCATTTTTCGGTTTCAGTGGTATCGCCACCACAGCGACAGAAATCGCTAAAATCCTCTTCTTCATCTTTATTGTGCTTTTTGTCCTGACATTGATTTTTGGCAGGGGCCGGCCACCCAAGTAGCACCCTTGCGCTATACAAGATTTAACCCCGGTAATTCACCGGGGTTATTTTTGGTGGGGCGTTCTGGTTGGTACCAGGTCCAGCACTTCTGCCAGGTGGTTGAAGCCCAGCACCAGCTCCATAACCCCCAAGGCTTCCAATAACTCATCATCCCCCGCTCCCAGCTTGCGTGCCTCAGCGATCAGGTGCTGCCGGTGATCGTCTGGGGATGTATTGGCGTTGCGAGCTAGGTCAAACAGTGCATGCTCCTTCTCGGAAAAGTGCACATTCTTTGGGTCTGTGCGAATACGCATGACTTCATCGGGGGTTACCCCGAGCATTTGCAGGGAGGTACTGTGGTGGTAAATGCCATAGTCGCAGTGATTATCCGCAGAGACCGCCAAGCCAATAGCCTCCTTCAGCTGGGCGGAAAGACAGCCGTGTAACATCACTGCCTTGAACTTCTGCCAATTAGCTAGCAGCAGTCCTTGGTGGTGGGCATAAATCCTAAACAGGCTGGGAATCCCACCCAGCTCATCCTGAATTTCTGCAAATACCCTGATGGCTTCATCTGAATCAGGGGTCTCCACTAAAGGAATGCTACTCATCGTTCACCTATCCGTTGTCAAACCGGCTCTGTCTAGTGGCAGAAATAACTTCCTGGCGCCATAAAACACTGTATATAATCACAGCATGAGAAAGATTATCCACTGCGACTGTGATTGTTTTTACGCTTCGGTCGAAATGCGAGACGATCCCAATCTTCGCGGGCGCCCACTAGCCGTAGGTGGTAGCAGTGACCGCCGCGGGGTAATCTCTACATGCAATTATGAAGCTCGCAGTTACGGCGTGCGCTCCGCCATGCCAACCGCCCAGGCCAAAAAACTCTGCCCTGACTTGATTGTAGTACCCGGCAACATGGCCAAATACCGTGAAGTCAGTCAGCAGATCCGCGAAATTTTCCTCGATTACTGTGACGATATTGAGCCCCTTTCGCTGGATGAGGCTTTTCTAGATGTCAGTAATAGTGGGCGCTGCCACGGTAGCGCTACATTAATGGCGGAGGAGATCCGCCAAAGAGTGAGAGAGACCCTTGGCATTACGATCTCAGCCGGCGTCGCCCCAAACAAGTTCCTGGCCAAGATCGCCAGTGACTGGCGTAAACCCGATGGACTCACGGTAATCACGCCAGAGGAAGTAGATCAATTCGTATTGCGTTTACCGGTGAACAAAATCCATGGTGTGGGCCGAGTAACAGCAGAGAAAATGCACCGCCAAGGAATTCACACCTGTGCCGACCTCAGGCGCTATTCCCAGGTGGAGTTGAGTAAAACCTTTGGGAAGTTTGGGCGCCGTCTCTATGAACTGAGCCGCGGCATCGACGATCGCCCAGTGAGTGGAGATGGCTCTCGCAAGAGTGTCAGTGTGGAGCGCACCTTTAACAAGGATCTCTGTGAGTTTAACGAATGGTTGGAGGAAATGACTCACCTGTATACGCGACTGCTGGAACGCCTGGAAAAACTCGGCGATCGTTATGAGGTAAATGGTGCCACCGTAAAGGTAAAATATGCTGACTTTTCCCAGAGTACTCATGAACGCAATAGTCGCGCAGGTCGAATTTCTGAATTTCGCCAGTTACTGCAGGAATGCTGGGATAAACGATCGACTCCCATTCGCCTGCTTGGCGTAGGTCTGAGGCTAACAGATCTGCGCGCCGAACACGGTCCCTTACAACTGCCTCTACCACTGCCGGATTTGCCGACACATCACTAACCGGGAGACTTCTCAAGCAAATTATTTTTTATAAATAGTTTGCCCTGCCCCCGCAGAACCGGTCGCATTTTTTCTGTCATATTTTCAAACAAAGCGAACATCGACAATTTTAAAGAAAACACTCTTTATTAAGAGAATTTTTGAGTCAAAAAAATTCATTGCGCGCCAATTACCCCTCAGAAAAAGGTTTAAAGCGCCAAACGACCGTTCATCAAGTTATGGCGTTACCCGTTACCCTCTGTAAGCCCTGGCTAAGCAGGGGCATCTATACTTCGCAGGCCAAGAGAACTTGGGCGGATCTAAAAGCAATAGGCACCCAAAGTTGTTCACTTGGATAAAAAATTTAATGTCTAAACCGACTACAATTTTTATGATCAACGACGCATAAATCCAGACCTAAGCCACCTCTGGCTTTCGGGTTCACTGCGTACGGAGGCACAACACTTTGTCTCGCAAAGCGTTCCAACAATTTTCTGATGAAAAACTGCTCGAGCATTACCGGGAGAAACGCAGTCTTGCTGTATTTGAGCCACTGTATAACCGCCACAAAGACGCTCTCTATCGCTACTGCGTACAAATGGCACCCTCTTCAACCACACAGTTGCTACAGGCCCTGTGGGAAAATATCTTACAGAACCCTCCGCAACTTCATGGCCGGCTATTTAGAAACTGGCTGTTTATTCAAGTCAACAAAGCTCTGCGGGAACACGTAGACAGCACTACACAATCTGAGGCATTAACCAGTGAGAGTAAGGTTGTCGCAGCTATTCAAAAACTCCCCAAGCTTCAGCGCAACGTATTGCTACTGCATATGGAGTGCAAACTCTCCCTGGCCTCAGTAGCGGATATAGAGCGTATTTCACTGAAAAAATGTCGAGAGTATTACCAGTTGGCTCGACAACAAATTGAAACCCTGATCTACGGATCTCAAGCAAAACCCTGGCAAGTGGAGGCCATAAAAGAGTGATTGAGGTAGAAGCATGAGTAACTGGGAGCACCAATACCGCGAAGAGGCGTCAGCTTTTACCTCACCGCAACAGTTAGACAGTGGAATCTTATTACAGGCAAAAGGCTATCAACCGAAAAAGGATATAGGCCGAATCTTATCCGGAGCCTCCCTGAGTTGTGCTTTGGTGACCGCTTTTTTAATGTTGGTACATCCGGCACAGCACCTTGGTGCCCGAACCCCCGCTATGACTCAGAATCATGAGATTCAACTAACCACTCAGGAAATTGCCCAGTGGCAACCTCCTCGGCCAGAACCTGAAGTAAAGGAAGACCCATGGCGAACATTACGCAGCCAGGTTAGTGCCGAAAACTATGTTGCTCTTTGCCAAGAATGGCGCCAACAACAAAATAATATTGCGGAACCGGTCTTACCCCGAGAACTGCGTAAGGCAGCGCAGAAACGCTGTCGGATTCTGCCATAGAAACAGTAGCTCTCTTACCAGTGTGCTACGTCTATTTCTACACTTAAGTATCAGTGTCGTTGCAGTGCAAAATGACACTTATAAACAATAAAGTTACAAAGAGTGAGCTGGCCGTAGTGGGCATCTATGGCGCGGGTGGCTCCAATGCCGGTGATAACCAAGCTTTGAGGGCTTGGGTTACCGAAATGGGCGGGGCCATGTTCGGTCCAACTGAAAAAAGTAAAGCCCGGGATTTTTTAGTGGAGGCATCTCTACAGCAGAAGCACTTATTACTGCTTGGCTACAGCCGTGGGGGAACCACGGCCATCAACCTGGCCAATTTACTCGGTCGCAAAGGTATATCCCTAAACCACCTGATAATCTTCGATGCACATAGTGTCTTCGATAATAGAATTTTTTATCTCAGATATGACAATGTTCAGCAAGCGATCAATTTTCTGCAGAGAAACCCCAGAAGCGCTGGTCGATATGGCTGGTGGGGAACAAATCCCTACTGGGGAAGCCCACTAGTCTCTAGCTTTATCAAAGTTCAAGAAATTGACTTTACCGGTGCATTCTTTAGAAGAGGGATGCCGGTTTCCCATTTAAACATCGTCCGTCAATCTCTTGCTTCGCTCTGACTTCTTAAACTCAAAGACAGCAATAAAAAGTAGCAACAAAAAATTCTTCATCCTTAAAACCCCAGACAGAGCAGAAGGATAACCTACTCATAAACCCCAGCAGTTTTCTTCAGCATAAGCAATAACTTAATTTCAGCCATCTACTCCCAAACTGGTTTCTTGGCTGCTTCTGGGTTCATATCAATAGATGGTTTACCCATGATTCACTTCGGGAAACAGTTAATTCATCGCTGAGTAATTTCTAATCTTCTTATAGAGTCTCTCCCAGCGCCTTTAAGACTTCCCATATTCTCTTTAGAAATCAATTTTTACTTTGAATATTCCCTTTAGAACACTATCTTCATTAATAACTTATTACATCGAAGACTCATATTCCTTTGCCCCCTTAGAAAAAAAGACAAAAACTCCATATCAAACAAAATATTGTCTTTAGCCTAATATATCTACATTACCCTATTAACCTCAGATATCCGCTAAGCAAGTGAAATCAATATGCCATCAAAAATATTATCGCATCTTAGCCTACTCCTGATCTGCTTCGCCTTCTCAAGCCACGCCAAAGAATTGAAAATTGCCATATCTCAGGATGCCCCCCCCTATGTCATCAATCAGGCGAAGAGTGGGTTAGAAGTCGATGTCATCACCCAGTCTCTTCCAGATTACACCATCTCATTTATCCAAATGGGCTGGGGGGAGATTCTTGGAGCAATAGAGCGAGGTATGGCAGAGGCCGAAGCGAACGTACACGGAACCAATGGAGACCTCTATTATTCAAATGACTATATAGCATTTATCAACTACGCAATCAGCCGAAAAAAAGATCAAATTAAAATCAATCAACTAAAGGATCTAGTAGGACACCACGTAATAACCTGGACAGGAGCACACAAGGATCTTGGGCCAGAATTTAGCAAGCTCTTCTCTCCTGGAAAGATAGGTGCAAAGAATTATGTAGAATTAGAAAGCTCTCAAGATCAGGTAAGGGAATTCTGGAGGGAAGACAACTCAATTATAATTATTGATAAAAGTATTTTTTCTTATTTCTCCTCTAAAGATGGCCACTCTATGAATGAGGTCGATATCCATACAATCGTTGTACCTGTTCTGACATTTAAAATGGCATTTAAAAACAAAGCAGACAGAGATGTCTTCAATCACGGTCTCAGACAGCTATGCAATAAAGGAATATACGAAGCTCTCCTAAAGCGATATAGCGTTGCACCAGAAGCCAACATCTGCAAAAACCTTTCGCAATAAGCTTGCTTTTAGGATTCTCCATCACGGACTGGTTTTCATCAACCAAAAAAATATCAGGTTGTGGGCTGTTAACACCTATCTGCCTCCTCCCTTGCTCGGCAATAAATCTTCAGGGGTGGCAGTGCAGGTATTAACAGCACCTATTTTGATTCACCTCAGCTATCAATAAGCCGATAAACCGCCATCCACAGCCAGTGCCTGGCCGGTAACATAAGTCATCTTCGGAGAGAGGAGCATTAACATAGCCGCTACTACTTCTTCCGGCTCACCAAGACGCTTCATCGGACAACCTTCGGCGAGAAAAGCCTGTACCTCTTCCGGGCTGGCCCCTGGGGCCTCCACAGAGGTCACCATTGGCGTCAGGCAATAGAATGGGCAAATGGCATTCACCCGAATACCGTACTTGGCGTTTTCCATTGCTGCAGTTTTGGTCAGCCCAATAACCCCATGCTTGGCGGCAGCATAGGAGGCAATTTTGGGTGCACCCCCCAGCCCAGCCATAGAGGAAACATTGAGAACCACACCGCCACGATCTTTCATTAATGGCAGCTGGTGTTTGAGACCGAAAAATACGCCCTTCAGGTTTACATTGTATTGATGGTCCATCATCGCTTCGTCAGTCTGCTTCAGGGACATCATCGGCGGAGCGATACCGGCATTATTAACCGCCATATTCAGGCCACCGAACTCAGACTCGGCCAGTCGCACCAGAGCGACACAATCCGCTTCAGAGGAAACATCGCAACGTTGAGCGCGCACCTGGATACCATCACTACCCAGGTCATCAGCGAGTTGCATCAGGCCCTCTTCATTAATATCTCCAAGTACCAAGCGCGCTCCGCGAGATCCCAACTCTTTAGACAGCAGTTTGCCAAAACCACTGGCGGCGCCGGTAATTAGGGCAACCTGGTTGTCGAAATCCAATATTGGATCTTGCATATTAAATTCCCCCACAGGAAGTCATTCCGCCATCCACCACTACGCATTCGCCCGTGGTGTAACTGGAGGCGTTGGAAACTAAGTAGAGTACTGTACCCGCCATCTCCTCAGGCTCAGCGTGACGGTGCATAGGGATATGGCCGATTGCGGTTTTATAAATATCCTCGTGGGTGAAGAGTGCCCCGGCAAACTTGGTTTTGGTCAGCCCAGGCAATAGGGCATTAACACGGATATTGAACTGGGCACACTCCTTGGCAAAGGCTTTGGTCATATTGACTACTGCCGCCTTGGTGATGGAATAGATTCCCTGCCCCACACCAGGCTGCAGGGCATTGACCGAGGCAGTATTCACAATCACACCACCACCCTGCTCACGCATCAACTTGCCCGCTTCCACAGACATAAAGAAATAGCCACGAATATTCACTTCAACCGTTTTTTCAAAAGCAGCGAGGTCGGTATCAAGGATATGACCAAAATAGGGGTTGGTAGCCGCATTGTTAATTAGGATATCCAGCCGCCCAAAGCGTTCACGGACATCAGAAAACATTTTCTGGATATCTTCCATATTGCCGATATGGCAAGGCACCGCTTCCGCTTTACCGTCGGCATCGACAATCGCATCGGCAACAGCCTGACAGCCTTCAATTTTTCGGCTGGATACCAGCACATGGGCGCCCTGCTCTGCCAAAAGTTTTGCAATTGCCTCACCAATACCCCGGCTAGCACCGGTTACCAGAGCAATTTTTCCGGTGAGATCAAAAAGATTCTTTACCATTTTTTTATCCTTATCATTTTTCCAAAGCACAATAAAAAGCGAAATAAATTGTATCGAGATGACCTTCTAACTAACTCGCCTCACTGGCAATGCTCATTGCCGTTTGTGCCAGTGGCGCTACCAGGGCGCCGAGGCTCGCCGCATTGCGATTAGAGGCGTTGCCATCCTGTGCGCGTTTGGCCACGCCCTGAACTATCGCCGCTAAACGGAAAAAACTAAACGCCAAATAAAAAGGCCAGTGGTCAATGCCCTCAATCCCCATACGCTCACAATACTTGGCCACATAGGCCTGTTCAGAGGGGATACCCAGCGAGGCGATATCCAGCCCCAACAGGCCGGACATCTTGTCACCCCCAGCAGGCATACGCATTTGCATGCACTGATAGGCAAGATCGGCAAATGGGTGGCCCAACGTAGAAAGCTCCCAATCCAGCAGGGCGATCACTTTGGGTTCTTTAGGGTGGAAAATCATATTGTCGAGGCGGTAATCACCGTGCACTAGAGCTATCCGACCATCGTCTTCTGGGAGCGCACTGCCAAGCCATTCAATCAACTCTTCCATCGCCGCAATAGGCTGTGTCTCGGAAGCCCGGTATTGCCCCGTCCAGCGTTCCAGCTGCCGCTGAAAATAGTTTCCCGGGCGGCCGTAATCGGATAAGCCCATGGCGTCGATGTTGAGACTATGTAATGCGGCGAGCACCCGATTCATTTCATCGTACATAGCACTGCGCGCAGGAGCATCTACCTCAGGAATTGCCGCATTCCAGAAAATCCGCCCCTCACAGTATTCCATCAGGTAAAACATGGAGCCGATCAGATCCCGGTCTTCACATAAATGAAAAACTTTGGGCACCGGTACATCGGTATCTGCCAGTGCAGACATAACACGGTACTCACGATCCACTGCGTGAGCAGATTTCAATAGTTTTCCCGGGGGTTGCCGACGCAATACATAGGTATTTGAAGGCGTTTCCAGCTTAAAGGTGGGATTGGATTGACCGCCGGAAAATTTACTGACTTTCAGTGGCCCGGAAAAACCTTCAACATTTGCGCTGAGGTATTCCTGCAACTTTTCCAGCGGCAAAGCTTCCACTGAGTTACGTGACTCCTTTACGGTTTCAGACATGCTCCTCTCCCTGTGCAGTCTCTGCGGCATAACGGGCAGCCAAGTTGCGCCCCAGCTGCATCATATGTACTTGATCTGGTCCATCGGCTAAACGGATAGTCCGCGCGTAAGCATAGTGGTGGGCCAAGCTATAGTCCTGGCTCAACCCTGCCGCACCGTGAATCTGGATAGCGCGGTCAATCACCTTACAGGCCATTTGCGGTGCAACAATTTTAATCATGGCAATCAGGTCTTTGGCCGCTTTATTGCCAAGTCGATCCATTTGCGCCGCAGCTTTTAAAGTTAGCAAACGTGCCTGCTCAATTTCACAGGCAGATCTGGCAATATCCTCCCGCACTGAGCCCTGCTTGCTCATCGGGCGACCAAACACAATACGATTTTCCGCGCGGCCTGCCATCATTTCCAGGGCGCGCTGGGCCTGGCCAATCAGACGCATACAATGGTGGATTCTGCCCGGTCCCAAACGCCCCTGGGCAATTTCAAAACCACGCCCTTCTCCGAAAATCAGATTAGACGCAGGCACCCGAACATTCTCAAAAATCACTTCCGCATGACCTTCCGGAGCATCGTCGTAGCCAAATACCTGCATGGGCCGAATTATTTTTACCCCAGGGGTATCTGTAGGAACCAGGATTTGCGATTGCTGTCGATGCCGATCCGGATTAGTGGGATCGGTCTTGCCCATCACAATCATGACCTTACAGCGCTTATTCATCAGGCCACTAATATAAAATTTATGACCATTAATCACATATTCATCGTCATCGCGCACGATAGAAGTTTCAATATTCGTAGCATCGGAGGAGGCCACCTTGGGTTCAGTCATGGCGAATGCCGAGCGAATATTGCCCTCCAGCAATGGCCTCAGCCAGGTTTCCCGCTGCGCTTCCGATCCGTACTGGGCCAGCACTTCCATATTGCCGGTATCCGGAGCGCTGCAATTAAAAATTTCTGAGGCAAATAAGACCTTCCCCATCTCCTCCGCCAAAGGCGCATATTCCAAGTTTGTAAGGCCGGCACCATAGCGGGAATCGGGTAAGAATAAATTCCACAGCTCAGCCTCACGGGCTTTTTCTTTTAAAGCCTCCATAATAGGGGGCTCGCCCCAGGGGTCATCCTGCAACTGCTGTATATAGGTACTCTCAGCGGGATACACATATTCCTGCATAAAGTTTTTGAGCCGCTCCAACAGGCCCTGTACCTTTTCTGAATATTCAAACTCCATGTCTTTTCACCTTTAATTGTGTTGTAGGTTTTAATTCAGCTGTAAGTCACGGAAGTGTGGCGCTCATCTCTCTCCAAATGAGGCACGTGATTAAAACTGTTCAAGCTGAGCCCCTGCCCTGCGCTAGAGAAAAAACGGGTAGTGCCGGTATTCTGTATCTGCATATTGAGTTTGATCACCGACTCGGGGGGACCGCCCAATACCTGCCGCACCATCATGGCAATAGCCCCACCGGAACTGACCACCAGAGTTTTACTGCCTTTGGGGCTATCGCTGATTAAATCCAAAACTTCACGAATGCGATTTTCGAATGCCTGCCAACTCTCTGCCGGTGCAATTTCCCCTGCACACCAGGCGAGCATGCCCTGCATTAGAAAGCGGTAAAAGTCGGCACGGGGTGCATTGGGGCCCGGGGTAGCTGTGGGTTTTTTCTCACTGTAGAGGCGAGCTACTTCAAGGAAGTCGAACTCATTCAATTGGGGAACCACCGTCAAGTGGCCCTCTAAGTCGATGCCAAGGCCTGCACAGATACCCTCGGTAGTTTGCCGATGACGGCGCAAGCTGCCGCAGAAAATCCGGTCAAACTTCTGGCCAGTGCCCCGCCAGTATTCCCCCAGCCAGCGGGATTGCTGCCAGCCGATATCGGAGAGATTGTCGTAATCATCGGCGCCGAAGGACGCCTGTCCATGGCGCACCACGATTGATTCGGCCACAGCGAGTTCCTCTTTTTATGGAACTCCAACCCTAGTCCTCTCGTTTGAATCATCAAAGTTTATTGTGCGAATATATGATCATTCACACTGGTTATGATTGAGGCATAGATGCAGTTGCAAAAAATGGATATGAACCTGTTCTTGGTTCTGGAGGCCATTTATAACTCGGGCAACCTCACCCGAGCCGCTGAGCAGTTGCATATCACCCAGCCGGCAGTGAGTAATGCCTTGGCACGTCTGCGCCGTACCCTGGACGACCCATTATTTATTCGCGGCCCATCCGGCATGACTCCCACCCCTGTTACGGAGTCCATTATGCCCAGGGTGCAGCAGGCCCTTTCCCTACTGGGTACCAGTCTGAATGAGCACCGCCAATTCAACCCCGCCCTGGCACGCAAAACATTGCGACTATCTATGAACGACATGGCAGAAACCCTGTTGCTGCCGCCTCTCTTAGAGCGCCTGGAAAAAGAAGCACCGGGTGTAACAGTAGAGTCATTTCACGTTCCCAGGGATCAGCTTGCCAAGGAACTGGCAGCCAATACATTGGATTTCGCCCTGGATATCCCTCTGGCAACAGCACCCCAGCTACAACAACAACGTCTGCACCAAGACCGCTATCTCTGTATGTTGCGCAATGAGCATCCCTTGGCTGGGGAGTCGAGCCTGACACTGGAACAGTATTTACAACTGGAACATATCCATGTTTCCAGTAGGCGCACGGGTCCTGGCCTGGCGGATATAGCTCTGAATAAACTGGGGCGGCGACGCACCATCAAACTGCGTGTACAACACTACCGAGTAGCACCTTTAATCGTATTACGCACAGATTTGGCTCTAACCGTACCGGCGAGTCTGGCCAGTCAGTATTCGGCACGTCTATTTGAACTGCCGTTCCAAATACCCCTGATGGACTGGCACCTGTTGTGGCACAAAAATCTACAAGAAGATCCCGCCAATCGCTGGCTGCGAGAGCAGCTTCTGGCGGTTTTGGCTGTGTAAATGAACAGACGAAAACCCCTTTAAAAACAGGCATTTCCGCCAAATGAGAATGGGACGCAAATAGCTTAATAAAACGTCAGGAATTGATCACTGAATTCGACCGGAAAGGTCACTGTTTCGCGTCAAAGGCTCTTGTTATCCTGCTGGGCAACAATATGCACTTTTTTGCATATATAAATGAACCCCAAAGGTTACAAGAAGAGAATTTTGCCATGTCCCAAGCCTACCCTAATATGCTTGCCCCCCTGGACCTGGGCTTCACCACCCTGAAAAACCGGGTGCTGATGGGCTCCATGCACACCAACCTGGAAGAACACCCCGGTGGCTTTACCCGTTTGGCGGCCTTCTACGCTGAGCGCGCCCGCGGTGGCGTTGGCCTGATTGTAACGGGGGGTATCGCGCCCAACGAAGAGAGTGGCGTATTCAAGGGTGCTTCCAAAATGAACACCCCGGAAGAAGCACAACAGCACCGGGAAGTAACCGAGGCCGTTCACGCAGAAGGCGGCAAAATCTGTATGCA
This sequence comes from Microbulbifer mixtoriginis (SeqCode), assembly GCF_052467705.1. Taxonomy (NCBI): domain Bacteria; kingdom Pseudomonadati; phylum Pseudomonadota; class Gammaproteobacteria; order Cellvibrionales; family Microbulbiferaceae; genus Microbulbifer; species Microbulbifer mixtoriginis (SeqCode). The sequence goes on along the minus strand of NZ_CP174322.1, from coordinate 1,697,851 downwards.
GATCCTGCACACTGGCCGCTACGCTTACAACGAAAACCTGATTGCCCCCTCCCCCATCCAGGCTCCGATCAACCCTTTCACTCCGCGCGAGCTGACCAGTGAGGAAATCGAAGGCCAGATCGACGATTACGTACGCTGCGCCACCCTGGCCCGCGAAGCCGGCTACGACGGCGTAGAGATCATGGGCTCCGAGGGTTACTTTATTAACCAGTTCATCGTAAAGCGCACCAACAAGCGTACCGATAAGTGGGGCGGCAGCTTCGAGAATCGTATCCGCCTGCCGATCGAAGTCGTTCGCCGTGTGCGCGAGGCTGTTGGCGAAGACTTTATTATTATCTACCGCCTGTCCATGCTGGACCTGGTGGAAGATGGCAGTGACTTCGACGAAGTAGTTGCCCTGGGCCAGGCTATCGAAAAAGCCGGCGCCACGATTATCAATACCGGTATCGGCTGGCACGAAGCGCGCGTTCCCACTATCGCCACCAATGTACCACGCGCCGCATTTACCGATATTACCGCCAAGGTGAAACATCACCTGTCTATCCCGGTAGTTGCCAGTAACCGCATCAATGTGCCGGAAGTGGCCGAAGAAGTGCTGGCCTCCGGGCAGGCCGATATGATCTCCATGGCGCGTCCATTCCTGGCAGATTCCGATTTCGTCAACAAGGCCGCAGAGGGCCGCGCCGATGAAATCAATACCTGTATTGGCTGTAACCAGGCCTGCCTGGATCACACCTTCCAGCTGAAGCTCACCTCCTGCCTGGTCAACCCACGCGCTTGTCATGAGACTGAGTTGAACTACCTGCCTACCGAAAACGTGAAAAAAGTTGCTGTTATCGGTGCCGGCCCCGCTGGTTTGGCTGCCTCCACCGTTGCCGCCGAGCGCGGACACCAGGTAACCCTGTTTGAAGGCAGCGACAAAGTCGGTGGCCAGTTTAATATCGCCAAGCAGATTCCCGGCAAGGCAGAATTCCAGGAAACCCTGCGCTACTTCAAACGCCGCCTGGAAGTGACTGGCGTTGAGGTCAAACTCAACACTATCGCTACCGCAGAAGACCTGCAGTCTTTTGACGAAGTGATAATCGCCACCGGTATCGAGCCGCGCACTCCACCGATCCCCGGTATTGAGAGCGACAAGGTGCTGGGTTATCTGGACGTATTGAAGCATAAGAAACCAGTCGGCGAAAAAGTGGCCATTATCGGCGCGGGCGGTATCGGTTTCGACGTAGCGGAATACCTGACTCACGACGGCCCCCACTCCACCGAAGAGGAAGTGGTTGCCAGCGATAAAGAAGAGTTCTTTAGTGAATGGGGTGTGGATATTGAGCTGGAACAGCGCTCTGGCCTGAAACCCCGCGAAGCGGTAAGCACCCCTCGCCAGGTTTATCTGCTACAACGTAAAACCACCAAAGTGGGTGCGGGCCTGGGTAAAACCACTGGCTGGATTCACCGTGGCAGTCTGCAACACCGCAAGGTTGAGATGATTGCCGGTGCTCTTTACGACAAAATTGACGAGCAGGGATTGCATGTTCGCGTAGGCGATGAAGAGCGATTGCTAGAGGTGGATAACATTATTGTCTGCGCTGGCCAGGAACCTGCTCGCAAACTCTATGAAGCACTGCAGGAGCGCGGAGTGAAGACCCACCTGATCGGTGGTGCCGACGAGGCCGCGGAGCTCGACGCCAAGCGCGCCATTGACCAAGGCTCACGCCTCGCTGCAGAGATCTAAAAAAATTCCCCGGCAATATTCTTGTCGGGGATTTTCTCAGGCAAATCAGAACGGGAAACTCCATTCTTACTACTGGATTTCCCGTTTTTTATGCCTCACAGACACCATCTATTTCTATATCTGAAAAACCTCTTTTTAACTATCCAGTGATTTTGGCACTTTCACCTGAAGAGATTGTCTGCTCTTTCTGCTCCGGCCACTGTGGGCGGGAGAGGTAAGCTGTTGTGCGATAAAGCGCGAATACGACACAGCAAAGCGCCAGCAACATCCAATAAAGCGTCGGTCCACCCCACCACTCTAAAACCACCCCTCCAGCCAAAGGAGCCAGGGCCCAACCGAGAGCGTAAAAGGAAGAGGCCCCAAAATAGGTACCGCGTAAATGTTCAGGCGCCAACCGGTCTATCTGTACACTCATGGTTGGAAAGAGAATCGCTTCAGCCAAACTGAGAACAAAGGTCGCCCCCATCCAGCCCCAAAACCAGTGCACCGGATTGAGGGCAAACCACATTTGTGCCGCAGCCAATATCACCAGCCCGATCATAATTCGCCCATTAATATCCAGCTTGCGCATCAACTGCATGAGTGGAAACTGCAATAACACGATGGTCATTGCGTTCACAAAGATCATACTGGATATCAGCTCAACCAATCGCGGAGCCTCAGCCCGTGTCAGATATTGCACCAGACTGGAATCCATATGGGCATAGATAAACATCGTGAGGATATTGGCAACAATCACCACCATAAACACTTGGTCCCTGCGCAATATCGCCAGGGTACTGCCTAAATCGACAGAACCATCACCATTACTCTTTGCGATCTGACCCGTCTCTGTTTTTGCAAATCCCCAAATAAACGCCAGTGCCAAAAGCAGATAACTGAGAGAAGTTAAGCCAAAGGTGGACTGCTGCGCACTTAGCCCCGCCCAGACACCAACAATGGGCCCTAATGCCGCTCCCGCATTAATAAGGAAGTAACGCAGCTGCAGAGCTAACTCACGACTCGCCTGGTTATCCATTAAGTCGCCAATCAATGCGCTGGCTGGCGGTTCCCAAACGGCGCGACCAATTGAGCAAAGAGTCATCGCCAGAATAAATCCCGCTAATGTCTGGGTCACTGCCAACAGCGCAAAAGAACATAAGTTTATTAGCGAACCTAATAGCAGGATATTCCGACGCCCATAGCGATCAGACAAGGCCCCCACAAAAAAGCCCAATAGCGCCGCACCAATTGCTGAGGCACTGAGAATCAAGCCAATTTCCGCTGCACCCAACTCAAATTTATTGAAAAGAAGAATGGCCAGAAAAGGCCAAACCATAAAATAAGTGCCACGACTAAAAAAACTGCCTACTAATATTATCCAGACCAGAGGAGGAAATCCCCTGAGGTTCTGCCACCAATTCCAACGCATTGCCTAATACTCCACTTCTATTTCTTCCTTGTTCTCTAAAGGTCCTCTAAGACTCTTTGAGCTCCGCACCAGGTAGTAAGATTCAAACAAAACCAGGGAGGACAACCCTTCGCACAGACTTAACGCCCATGTGCCGCCTTAAAAGTCGACAGGGTAATCAACCGCGAGAACCAATCTTTAATTGGTCGGTTAATAGTTTTCTGACAAAAAACCCGAAAGGGTCGCCTTTCGGGTTTTAGGGATTGGCAAGCGTATAACCTGCAAACTCATTCAACCTGGAGTTAACCCTTTTAAGTTGCTTAAGGGTTAATTGTGAGAACCTTCGGCACTTTGCGTGCCTTCCATTCTTAAGCGCGGTATCCCTAATACTATCCAAGTGAATTAGTTTTGAAAACCTAATTTTCTATATTCATAAAAAATTTATCTAATCAGATTTTTCCTGCAAGATTTCTCTCATTACCAGCAGAATCTGTTCGCATGTCTATACTCCAGCAGGAAAGTCCTCTTTTAGTTACCCAGTAAAGCTATACGAATAATGTAGCCGTCACCCCGATCCACAGAGAATAACAGCGACATGTCCCTATCCAGCATGCTTAGACGAGCACGCCCCATGGTAGAACGGGCACTGCGTGATCTCAGCCCACCCTATACGCTTTTTTTTTCTATCAGTGACGCCAAGCAACGAGCTCAAGTACGGCACACCCATGCTAAGGACTTCCCAAGCGCTTGGCAGACTCTCACTGAAATTACCCGTAGGGCAGCTAAAAGCTCCAAAATAGAACCCTGCTGGCTACGGGTAGATTGGGTTACCCGCAGGAGCACAATGACTCTTGCCGGTTTACATGAATTTCTCCAGGACACCAAGCGCTCCTACTTCCGCTATGGCCTTGCATTGGATGTCGATTGCAAATTTGCTTTTCTCGAACAAGAGCTTAACGGGAATGCCATGCTACATGGCGGCGATAAAATCGAGCATGGATTCCTCAATGAAAAGAATTTTACTTCATACTTCAAGAAACGTTTTAACCAGCAAGAAGATCTGGATTTCTCCGATGAACGAAGCATTGTACTTCTGACCACTGCAGGGCTTTTTTGCGAAAAAGAACTGGAGCCTTTGTGCCTATATGAATCGGGATTGAATACTGGACGCCGGGCTATTGAAGAGCTGGATAGCCAGAATGTTACAAAGATTATTGAAAGTAGCAGCCATTATCTAGCTGGTCAGGTAAAGCCCAGTGGGTATTTTCACTATGGATGGCATGCCTGTTTCGATCAAGAGATCATCAATGACAAAAACTTATGCCACGCAAGTAGCATCTGCGCGATGGTTGAGGCCTGGGAAGTCACCAAAGAGTATTCTCTATTGGAATCCATAGAGGAGGCATTGAAATATCTTACCTCTAAATTAATCCAAATAACTTTCCCAAACACAAGTGAAGTCGCTGCCTTTTGGGTAGAACAGCATAGTGAAATCAACCTAGCTAGTAACGCGGCAAGCCTATTAGCCCTGGTTAAATATTCTGAGGCTTTGCAGTGCAGGACTTATGCAGACCTGATGGAGCAATTAGCCAGGGGCATAAAATTTATACAGAGCCTGGACAGTGGGCAGCTTCCCCTTGTTCTGGAGTTTTCTTCTCTCACCATTAAACATCAACAGCCGGCCTCGAATAACCCTCTGGGTAAAGCAGCTTTCGCATTAATATGCCTTTATGGCTGGGATAAGAATCCGCGCTGGTTAACGCTGGTAGAGAAAAGCTTGGATCATTTTATAGCGACTGAGCACTGGCGCACTCACGATCACTGGGTGAGCCACTGTGTAAACCTGCTCACGATTTATAGGCCGAAGGAGAAATACTATCAGTTCGGTATCCGTAACTTTGTCAGTATTCTGGACTTTGTCGAGAAGCATATAACTGCATCCCCAAGGTTACTCGAGTTAATGGTGGCTGCGGCAAAGATGATCTCGGATCTAATCACCCAAGAGGCATATCAATATCTACTGGACCAAATTGATCTTGAACACTTTTATCGTGCATTACATGGTAGGGCCAATCACCTATTAAACGGCTATTTTTGGCCTGAGATTGCCATGTTCTTTAAGAATCCGACGAGAGTCACTGGCAGTTTTTTTACTCGTCATGAAAACTTCAGGGTCAGATTAGACGAAGTGAGTCATTGTCTTTCTAGCTTGATCGCCTATAGGAAATATCTTTTATCCCAAGCACCTAAAAAAACAGGGGCTACCGCCAATCTATACCATTCCAAAATCATTACTGATGGGCAAGCCACCGCGCCCTCTGTCGCTCAAGATCGGCCAGTGATTGCCTGGGGCGGTGATGTAAATCTGGGGCGCAGACAACACTACCGTACAGCCCAGCTGGGCATTGAACAGGTTCTGGGGCATGTCCCAGCAATGAATAATGCCGATCTCAGCGTTATCAATCTGGAGTGCGTGATCGCCACTAGCGGTGAGCAGGGTATTCCAAAGGGAGAGGCCTCCCCATGTTATTACCGCGCTAGACCAGAGATGCTGTCCATACTCATTAATGCAGGAATAGATATAGCCTGTACTGCTAACAATCACAGTGGCGATTATGGGCCTGCCGCATTAATGGAACAGGGGCAGTGGCTTGATTGCACAGGGATTGGACATTCAGGTTCCGGCAGGAATCTAGAGGAGGCACTCAGCCCTGTAATCAGACCTGCTGGAAATATCAATGTAGCGATATTCTCTCTTGATGCCACCCAGCCTCGTTATGCTGCCGGCCCCACGCATCCTGGTTGTGCTCACCTCCCCCTATCAGTACCAGAGCTATGGTACGACACTCTGCGGCCCCTTATTACTGCAGCTCGCAAGAAAGCCCAGGTGGTTCTGGTAGCCGTGCACTGGGAAGCAAACCATAAGGCTCAACCCTGTCCGCAGCAAGTCATCGCAGCCCACAAAATTATAGAGGCTGGCGCAGATGGTATTCTGGGCTCTGGCAGTTACAATCTACAAGGTATAGAACTCTATCAACAGCGCCCTATTATCCACGGTGCCGGGGACTTACTCTTTGATTGTATCCGTGAAAGCGTGTCCGATAGTGGCGTTTTTCGCCTGCATCTAAGTACCAGTGGCATTGAGCAAATTACATTTGCTCCTGTTGAAGCTGGTTTTGGCTACTCAAAGCAGTTATATGGTGAAGCTGCTAAAGCACACTGTAAAAGGTTTTCCCAAATTTGTTTGTCACTGGGAACTCAACTCCATTTATGTGAAGACGGCACAGCCAATCTAAAGCTTACTCCGCCCTCACGCCTGGCAGGAAAACTCTCTATTAGTAGGAAAACCACTTATCGGCAAGAAAAGATATTGGCAAAACGCCCAATAAACCCCCAATGGCAGGTTCCTTCGGTACCTGTTGATGCCCAAATCCCCCCCCAAAAAATTGGCCCTCTAGTGCTACTGGGGGTTAAATTAACTCCTAGAGAGCTAATATCCCGGCAGATGCTATGGGTGGAGTCCTTTTGGAAAATCGAAAGTAAACTCTCTGAGGACTTCAGACTGGACTTCCGCGCTATACCAACTTTGCAGAGTTCCATGCCCTGCTGGGGAACCTCTATGGACCACGACCCCTGTGACTGGCAGCTCCCCACTAGCCACTGGGAGCCCAACACGATTTACCGCGATTTTTTTGGGCTTAGAGCCCCTGCAAGCAGAGATCTTAGTGATGCGGAGCTACATCTATATGTCGGTTTGATTTCCAATAAAACTAAAATCAAGCCAATACCTATTCCAGGAGTAATGAGCAAACTAAGCCTCACTCCGCAACGTGAATACCAAAAGAGCAAAATTCCAGTTTATAGAACCAAGTTTCCAGACATTATTTATGATCATCTACCTGGGCAAACTTGGAATGCAGAACAGCTGGCCACTATCTCTGGAGGCACCTGGCTGGAACCTCCCCCTAAAGATAAAGAGTGGTTCGTAAGCAGTGTAGTTTCAGATAGTGGACTTATTGAAGCATCATCAGAGCCAGTTCTCTTCGTTGCACATACAAACTTGGATCGCTCCTACCATGCGCCGATTCCGAAGGTCTCAGCAAAATTCTGGGATTCTCATAAAAAACTACCATCGTTTGCTGACCGAATTGCCGGAGCAATAGTCTCACGCCCTATCCCCGGACTGCCTAAAGGACTGCCAGTGTTAAAGGTGGATGACCCTCTTAAGACGATCATAGAGCTAGGTTTTGCAGCCCGCGAGCGTTTCGATGGTGAAGTCATTGCTATTACTGGAACATCAGAGGGGCTTCCTATACGAAACATGATCACACATACACTTGGTCCAAAGGATAAAGTTCTAACCAATTCCGGTGCAGACAATTCATGCATAGCAGCCCCATGTGTGTTGGCCAGTCTAAATAAGGATCATGAAGCTGCGATTATTGAAGTTACGCAAAGTGCCCTCAGTATGAAGCCTGGGCCAATTACACATCGTATTAAACCGACAATATCTTTAATTACTGAAATTGATTTACCGTCCACTAACCAAATGGCAACTTCAGTAGCCGACATGGCCAAATTGTGCTCCCGGATCTTTGAAGGTTTAACCGGTCCTGCTATTGCAATAGTTGGAGAACACCTTCAATGCTTTGACTATATATTCAAAAAGGCTAAGAAACACGCTCGAAGAGTTATTCTATTTGGGGAAAGCACTAATGCCGAAGTCCGTATCAATAAAATATGCGCAAACGACAATGATAACTCGGTTTCCCTACAGTTGCCAAACCGAGAATTAGAGATAAGTTTACCAAACTCAAGTAACGAAGTTTTATATCGCATAGCAGCAGTAATTAGTATCATCTATGCAATGAATGGCAATATTGAAGAGGCAGTCTCTAAACTTCAAAAAATCAATTTGAATGCGAAGCCCAAGCAACAAGCAACCATCTCTCCACCACAATATATCAACTGGATATGATCACTAAACACACAAACTAAGTTACAGTGGTCCTCATTAAGGGAACGCATGAAGATCTTCAATCTCATAAGAATAACAAGCGACTAAAAAGTGGGGCAAATTATCTCAAACGAGGTATGTTTCTCATAAACGTTATAAATAGTGAAGTCAGCGTTTTCAAAGACAAGAAATTTGAAAATATGAATTTTTTATGAATGTAACATGACCAATCAGCTTGCAACATAAAATTCATGAAATCTCCAACCACTTCTTAAGGCCATCGCTTAATACCCGACCAGCAGTGCACTCCCCCATGACTAATCATCCTTCAAAACCCTAATCTAAACAAACCTCAGACTAATAGACAGCTAATACCCCACCGCCAGCAATCCGCTGACTAAATTATAATTCACCTCATTAAAATTACACTCAGGGTAGAAGTATGCACTCCCCAACAGCGCCTTTTTGTAAATATGATTTCAGTTGAGCCTGTAACAGTCATGCAACCATTCACACTAAAAAACAAATCTGAGATTTCGCTTTAGAGATAGGGGCGCCAGAAATGACTAAGGATCCAGATATTGGCAAACACTTAAATAAAAATCTGACGCCAATAATAGAAACTAGCTCTGGCCCCATCATCGGTAAAAGTGATTTGAAATTGGGGATCCATAAGTTTCTTGGGATACCTTATGCCCGCCCCCCCGTAGGAGAACTACGCTGGAGTCCTCCTGAGGAGCTCCCCCCCTGGACAACTCCATATCATGCAGAAGAATTCGGCATGCCGGCTGCGCAAAACCCATCCACATTAATGGAAGTCCGAGGACGAGATGGCGAAATTCCTGAGCGGGAGGAATGTTTACATCTCAACATTTTTTCTCCCCCAGTCAACCCCTCACAGAAGCTTCCAGTTATGTTCTGGATTCATGGGGGATCTTTCTATATGGGCTCTGGCTGTCAACCTATTTACAATGGTAGTTACTTAGCTGCCAGTGGCAGGGCCATCATCATTACATTCAACTATCGACTAGGCTCTTTTGGGTTTTTACGCCTCAAGGACATCAGCGAGATTCCCTCTACCGGTAATGAGGGCATTCTGGATCAAATTGCCGCACTTAAGTGGGTAAAGAATAACATCTCCGTATTTGGTGGAGACCCAGACAATATTACACTTTTTGGCGAGTCTGCAGGCGCTATGAGTATCGCCTCTATTTTGAATATTTCTGAATGCCAAGGATTATATGCCCGTGCCATTGTGCAAAGCGGCCACCCCAGAGCCCTTCACTCTATCGAGCAGGCAAACCAGATGGCAGAAGCCTTTACTTTTCATCTCAGGAAAACAAGTAAAGGAAAATCACTTTATCACTATACAGCAAAAGAACTTTTACAAGCACAGAAAAAAATTCTAGAAGCTACACAGCTACATCAAAAATGGGGAAAACTTCCGTTTAAACCCGTTATTGACTATAAACTTATAGAAGATACAAAACTTAGTAGAAAACCAACAGAAAAAGGCCTCCCACTCCTTTTAGGAAGCAATCTAGAAGAATGGAATTTATTTAGTGCATCCAATCCGGAAATATATACACTTACTTATCAAAAGATTTGTAAACACCTAGAGTGGTTAATTCCTGAAGACAAGCTAAAACCCATTATCAATTATTATTATCAACAAGCCTCTATAACTAAAGATAATCATTGGCCAATATGGAGTAAAACCTGGAATCTAATGCTTACAGATATGGTATTTACCCTCCCAGGCCTCAGGCATCTCAATGGATATCCCGGTAATTGTTTTCACTACCATTTCACACAACCCCTTGCCTCTCAACCTCTGTTAGGGGCTTGTCATGCAGTAGAGCTCGGCTATGTATTTGGAACCCATGGCGAAGATTCTCTTAAGATGCTGTACGGTGGAGAAACCGAGGCCCATCTGCTCAGCGCCTCTATTCAGGGATCCTGGCTTAGCTTTGCTGAAATAGGTACTCCTGGAGGGGATTGGGCTGTCTATTCAGGCACCAACAGTAAGCGATTAGGCCAAAATTCAACCTCTAGAGAATTTAATGCCACGGATTTACTCAACTTATGGCAAGATATTCCCAATGAAGCCTTAAATAAATACCTATAAAATCAAAAGCATGATAAAAATTCTACTTGCCCGTCATGGTGAGGCCGCAAAAGGTCCTCTAATACCTGACCCAACTCTCACCACCTTGGGACATAAACAAGCCACAACTTTAGCTCAAAGTTTCACTGAAAATACGGATCTCAATATAGTTAGTAGTCCTAAACTACGCGCACAGCAAACTGCACAACCTTTAGCAGAGAAGTGGAGGAAAATCGTTACTTTAGAAAACAGAGTCAGCGAAATCCCTACACCCAAAGGGGTCACACTACAACAACGCTTACCTTGGCTACGTTCTTTATTAGATCAGAATTGGGACCCCAACAATACACAACAAAAGAAGTGGCGTGACGGAATCATTCACTATCTTTTAAGTGTTCAAGAAGACACTATAGTATTTTGCCACTTTATGGTAATCAATTCTGTAGTAGCACATGTTCTAGATAACTCTAAAATTCAGCAATTCCGTCCTGACTATACATCCATTACCGAACTAAAACTACTCAACGAAAAACTTAACTTAGTTAGACTTGGCAGCGAGCGGATAAGACCAATATTATAAAGAAATTTAGAGTACTTCACGCTCAAGTCACAAATGGGGCAATTTATCGCCCCATTTTACGAACTCGACAACTGAGCTTTAGTTTATACTTTTACTCACCACCTCAAAAACATCCTTAGATAACCCACCAGAATCAAGAATACCCTGAAGAGCCTCTCTCATTTTACCCGAAAGATCATCACTGTATTTTTTCCAGCGTGTAATCGGCACAACAAGCCGTGCTGCTATCTGTGGATTAATTTTATCTAGCATAACGACCTGCTCAGCAATAAAGAAGAAGCCGCTACCATCTTCCTTATGAAATTGCTTAAAGTTTCGATTAGCAAAGCCACCGAGTACCGCTCGAACTTTATTGGGATTTTTAATCTCAAAGGAGGGATGCTTTATTAAATTTTTGATATTGGCAAGAGTCCCGTTTCGGGCACTGCTACTTTGCAGCCCTAACCAAAGCTCCACAACTTGAGTATCATCTTTCCAGCGCTGATAGAATTCTTGTATTGCCGAATCAACCTTCGGAGCACTTCCGTAGTTAATCAATGCACTAAGTGCTGCGGCGCTATCAGTCATATTCCCAGCTGTCTCAAACTGCTTTTGTACAATATTTAACGCATCATCTTTTTCTGTAGCTGCAAGATAAGATAAGCAAGTATTTTTCAAGCTTCGCTCAGCAATATCTTTTGCATTGGGACTATAGGGTTTCTGGTGATCCAACACTGTATATCTTTGTAACAGCTCAGGAGCCAATGCCGTTGCCAAAGTTTTTAAGGCGAAATCTCGCGCTACAACTATCGCTTCAGCATCAATAAGATCATTCATCTCTGCAACGGATTGCTCACTTGGCAATCGTAGTATTTCTGCCACTAAGGCGGGATCTAGTGTGCTATCTTTGAGCACATCCCGGTATGCCTCTATCAGTTCAGGCTGTAACTGAAGTGCCTCTCCACTACGATAGTCTTGCTGTAGTTGTGTAAGGGCCATAAATGCAAGACGCTGCGATGCATCCCAACGGTTAAACGTATCTGAATCATTACGCATCAGGAAAATCAACTGTTTCCCGGTATAGGGGTAACGAACCTTGACAGGCGCAGAAAAATCACGCAGAAGTGATGGCAGAGGTTTTTCCCGAAATCCACTAAACTCAAAGAGTTGCTCAGGCTGAGTAACCTCTAGAACTTCCTCAATGTCCCCTTCATTGTTGAGAATAGAGTTATTTCCATCCACATCCAGCAAACCAATTTTAATCGGGATATGAAGTGGTAGACTTTTATCCTGGTTCGCCCTAGTTGGGCAAGACTGAGAAACTTTAAGGCTATATCTGCCCGTTGCTTGATCAAAGCTGTCTGTAACCTCTAAGATTGGAGTTCCAGCTTGGCTATACCAATGTCGAAACTGGGTGAGGTTTACCTGATTAGCATCTTCCATCGACAGGATAAAATCTTCACAGGTTGCTGCACTTCCATCATGTCGTTCAAAATAGAGATCGCTACCTTTGCGAAACTTCTCCTTCCCCAATAGGGTGTGCAACATCCGGACTACTTCCGCACCTTTTTCATATACTGTTAATGTATAGAAATTGGAAATCTCTATGTAAGAATCTGGTCTTATTGGGTGAGACATGGGGCCCGCGTCTTCAGCAAACTGGTTGGTTCGTAATAGTGAAACATCTTCGATACGCTTAACAGCCCGAGAATTCATATCAGCAGAAAATTCGGCATCACGAAACACCGTAAAACCTTCTTTTAAACTGAGCTGAAACCAATCCCTGCATGTAACTCTATTTCCCGACCAATTATGAAAGTACTCATGCCCAACGATAGATTCTATTCTCTGGAAGGCAGAATCGGTTGCTGTCTCAGGACTCGCCAGCACACAAGCTGAATTGAAGATATTTAGCCCTTTATTTTCCATGGCCCCCATATTGAAATGATCTACCGCCACGATCATAAAAATATCTAGATCATATTCTCTGCCATATACTTCCTCATCCCAACTCATAGCCTTTTTCAGGGAGCGCATGGCATGCTCGCATTTACCGATGTTTTTTGCTTCAGTAAAAATTTGCAGTTTTACTTCACGCCCGCTACTAGTAGTAAAAGTATCCTCTACATTTTCCAAATCCCCTGCCACCAAAGCAAATAGATAAGATGGTTTCGCAAAAGGATCCTCCCAGGTCGCAAAATGACGACCATCCTCACAATCGCCAAAATCAATCTGATTACCATTGGATAGCAATACAGGATGATCTTTTGGCGCAACGATAGTAGTGGTGAATTTCGACATCACATCCGGACGATCGGGGTAAAAAGTTATCTTTCTAAACCCTTCTGCCTCACATTGTGTGCAATACATACCATTTGAAAGATACAAACCTTCTAAAGAAGTATTATCTTCAGGATTAATTCTATTATGGATTTCCAATATGAATTCAGGCTTATCCACCAATATAGACAATCCCTGGAGGGTTTCTTGATATGAGACCTTGGGAAGAATTGAACCATCAATTGCAATAGATAACAGCTCTAAATCGACGCCATCCAGAAGTAAAGGCGGCAAACCTTGACCCGCCTTGGGGTTCCTACGGATTTTTAGCTGTGACTTTACCAGAGTCGCCTTGGGCTCCAATTCAAAATGAAGATCTGTGCTATCTACCAGATAATCTGGTACTTGATAATCTTTGAGGTAAATAGTCTTCGGCTGAGCGTCTTGCATTTTTTAAATATCCTCATTCAATTCGCCCCCATGGAAGATTAATTCCGTGTAAATTGGGCTCGTATATGCCAACACAGGCTAAAGAAAACATAAATAGATAATACCTCTTCTAATCTTGAATATCTTTAAGATCCATCCCCCGTTTACCAATCACAAATTAGGCTCATTTTGCACAGCTCAAGCAACGCTTCCTAAACAGATTCAATACCCACCCAGAATCATCGCCGTGTTTATCCCTCTAGCGGATGGTCAATTTTTTAGCTATGTAAGCCTCTCTCCACCAATCACCGACTAAAAATCTTATATTTTTAGTTTGATAAGAATGGGGTTCTTGGACTGTTTGTTGGTCCATTGACAGAGGCAGTGGTTTCGTAGGGGTAAACTGATCATCTTCTAATCAATGAAAACTTCTAGTTACCCGCCCGCCACTCCTGTGGCAGATTTCAGCCTGGACAGCAACTCTAACCACGTGCGGACTGCCCCCTATCGTACGTGAGAACCCTCACAACAAAAGCAATTATAAGGCTCTTACTGATAGCTTAAAACTATTTAACATGCACCTTAATCACTGAGTGAGCCTACAAAAGATTCCAGGTGTTGCAGGTCAAGATACCCCTCTCTCATGATGTATCTGCATTGCTATCAAAGCCCAATACAGCCTTAATACTTCATTCGAATGGGACTGCATGGCTAAGCCTGTTGCTTTCTGGCTTTTACCCCCAAAGCCGGAGAATAATAACAGATGCAATGACACCTAAAACTGCTGCAGGACAGAGTGGCTTACACCTTATGACCCAATATTCATTTCTCATTTTGGTGGGCAAGTGAACCATCTTTGTAGTCAATAATCTAATTCTCACAAAGTATTATCCTGACAGTCTGATAAGATATCTTGTTACAGATCTGCAAAAGACGCTATTAACCCGTTACATGACTGCTACAGTTTTTAGCGATTATACGAAATCACCTCCACTCTATAAGTTAAGAGTTTTAAAGTGCGAAAACCCCGTATTCTTATCATTGTGACTACAGTACTCTTAGCTACCTTTCTAGTTGGTAGTTGGTGGAAAAAAGATATTGTTGTCTCTCAGATGATCAACCTATTTGCAGGCGAAGTTGTTATTCAGCAATTATCCGGATTGAAATTAGGCATCAAGGAAGCTTCTATCGAACAAGTCCGCCTTCAGTCCAACCGAAAAAATAGCCTTATCCTGAACAAGGTTAAAATACTCTATCCTTTTCATATTATTTTTGATCGGGATAATACGCAAAAGATTGAGCTATCAATTGGCAAATTCACATACTCTAAAATAAAAAACTCTACATCAAGCAAACCTAACAAAACTGAAAAGATACCCTCTAAAGAAAACACTCTCACCTTAAGTAATTTAACTCAGAATATAATAAGCTTTATACCTGGATCAGTATTCGTAAGAGAAATTGAATTTGGTGATGATTTGAAGGCTGGCCCACTGAAAATTAACCGGCATAATACAGAGATCCATATACAAACACCTTTCAGCTCAATCAAAACCGGAAATCACGAACTTTCACTTAAAGCCAATTTGACTTCAAGCGACATTAATACAGTTACAGAAATAAGCTCTGACTTAATTAAAGAACCTTCTCGACTGGAAATAGATATATCCAAAACCCATAAAAATCAATGGAAACTAGATGCGAGTGCATCATCAAACCTAAATTCCATTGAGTCGATTCTAAACATCTCTGAAGTATTGGCCGAAACCCCTGTAGATGGGATGAGAGCCAGTGGGAATATACTGATTAATGCTCGCGCCTTCATTCCAGACGAAATCTTATCCAAGGCAAACTATCAGGATATTCTATTTAAAGTTGAGAGTGATAACCTGGGATTGAGCTTACCCATTGAATCTTCCAATAAAAAGATACAAGCTCACTTGTCAACTCAGTCACCCATAGAACTCAAACTAAAGACTCTAAATCCTATTCAGTTAGAGTCCGTCACTGGTTCTGGCTCAATTGAGGTTTCAACACTAAAAGATTCTGGCAGCAAAAATCTTTTGGCAAATCTTAGGTTCGAATATAGCGATCTAACACCCAACCCTAAGTTCCAATTGAAGGGCTCTGTCGATCTGGCTGGCGCAGAACCACTAATCAAGCCCCTTTTGACTAAGAATTACTTTCCTTCACTCGAAATTACCAATCCCAAAGGATATCTCAGCTTTCAAAGTGAGGCTCACTTAAATTTTACCGAAACATCATCTATAAATAAAAACTGGCTTGAGCAAATTCGTCTAACTATCTTACCAAAAAGCAATTTACTGTTTGATGCAGAAATAACCGGTCTGAAAGAAGAGTCTCCCTTACTCACCAGCGGGTTAAATCATAATCAAATTCAAGCCGAAGTTAAGAAGAACATTCATATTACCGGGAGCCCCTCGGAATCCAACTCCTTCAACTTACAAATTCACGATGGATTAATTGTCACTCAGCTAAAAGCCAAAAACACCCCTAATTCAGCCTCTTCAAAAATTGAACACATTCAGTGCAAAATCAAAAATTTTACCGAGTGCAGGTTTAAGCTCGAGGCCAAATCTCCTGTAATAATTGATATGCCCGCGGGTGTTGCTCTCAGAAAAATGGATATTTCATCTACCATTCACTTCCAGGAAAATGGCGACATTCAGAATTTAAAAATGGAACAAGTTAAAGCCTCACTTGGAGAGCTGAAAGCTAAGGAATTCAAGATTAGGGAAGCGGAACTTATAGCACCTAAAGTCAACTGTGAAATTTTATCAGGCATCAAAAGTTGCATTATTGAAAAATCAAGCAACCATTTTAGCAATCTCTCCAGTGAGCATGCGACCTTATCTGGAACACTAGATATGAATAATATAAAAGTAATATCTTCAAGAGATAGCTCACAGTTCAGCAGTGACTTTAGTAGTAACAGACTTAAGGTCGTTACCCCTGAAAATTATACCCTTGAGACTTCTCTTACTGGCTCTCTCTCCCTGGACGGGAGTAAGCTTGAGGGACAAAGCCAAGTTAAGGCCGGTAATTTACAACTCACCTCAAGTTTGCATCATGATATCGAGTTAGCAGTTGGCGCTCTTCAATTTTCACTGCCATATGTTGAGTTCAATTCCGCAGCACCTCTCAGTAAGGTTTTCCAAGGCATACCTTTAGACATCGTTTCTGGGGGGCTTTCGGCCAATGGCGCTATATCATGGCCTCGCCAATCAACTGATACTATCGATATAAGTTTAACTAATATCGCTGCGATCTACGATAGTAGCTTTGCTGCAGGAGTTAATGGGAATGTTCTGGTGGAAACTCATAGAGGAAAATGGTTTACATCTAAAGCACAGCCTCTGACTATAGAATCCATCAACGCAGGATTACCTCTAAATAATTTGTCCTTTTCTCTGTCTGTAAATAAAACACAAGATCTTATCCTAAACGATTTTTCTGCAGAGTTTCTTGATGGAAAACTGTCTTCCGAAGCTTTGTATTGGAATCTGGATAATATAGAGCGCAACAGTACCTTGTACGCAGAGCATGTATCTCTGGAACAACTAGCTCAAGAAACCGAATCGGAAAGTTTCAAAGCCAAAGGACGTCTTAACTTAACCATACCTATTACCACAGGCCCCCATGGGATTACCGTTAAAAATGGTCATCTGGAAGCAGTCGAGCCTGGCGGAGAGCTAAGATATTATGGTGCCTTTTCTCAGCAGATGCTCAAGGGCAATCCCCAGCTGAAACTGATCTCAAATGCCCTTGAAGACTATGACTTCCGCACCCTGGAAGGCAATTTGCAATATCCTCCCAGTGGAGACCTATTACTCAACTTAAAACTTGTCGGGCGTAGTGAATCAATGGATTCAGAAAGAGACCTGATTATTAACCTCAACCTTGAGAATAATATTCCTGCGATGTTGCGCTCGTTACAAGCCAGCCGTGACCTGACAACAGCGTTAGAAAAGCAACTGGACCAATAGGTTGCTAGTACAGTAGGCTCTCCCCACTAGTGCATAAGGTCGACTAATTCAGAGCAGGTTAAGGTAGAGCCATTACAATTGCCAAATGTGGTCACTCCCGACGCAGTTGGCGAACCTGGCCTGATTTTTGACGTAACTGCTGAAGATGCAACAAATAAAAGGCGCCTAAGTGGCACCATAAGGAGTATCAGATGAGGGCCAGCCGGCTGATTCTTTTAGGAGTACTGTACACTTTGATTGCTATAGGTTGCACACCTACTGTAGCAGTGAAGGCCCCCAGCGAGCCAATTACTGTAAACCTGAATGTTAAGATTGAACATGAAATCCGGGTCAAAGTGGACAAAGATCTTGAAAACCTGTTTGACGACAAGGAAGGCATTTTCTGAGGAGATAGAATATGAGTATGGTAAAGAAAGCTCTATTAGTTCTGGGCTTGATAATGGCGTTACCCGCAATGGCGATTTCCTTAGAAGAGGCCAAAAAGCAAGGGTTAGTGGGAGAAGCAAACAGTGGCTATATCGCTATTGTGGACGCCAGTTCGCCTGAACTGGAGAAGCTGGTAAAAAAAATAAATGCGGAACGTAAGCAGGCCTATACCGAGATTGCCAAAAGCCACAATGTCGATATTGCCCAAGTTGCGGCACGTGCTGCCGAGAAACTAGAGGCCCGCCTATCCCGTGGGGAGTACTACCAGGATAACCTTGGTCGCTGGGTGAGAAAATAAGCGCTCTTGGAGTAGAAAAACGGAAACTGTGACGTATTACATCGCTATCACAGTTAGTTTGAGGAAGCCCCACGAAACACACCTTTCATGGGGCCTCCCTATTTAGGGGCCAAAATTAGAGATTTCCAAACAGGGATTGCCCGTCAAGTCCCTGCTTTTCCATAACTTCCCTTAAACGTTTCAGTGCATCAACTTGGATTTGGCGAACCCGTTCACGAGTGAGACCAATCTCACGCCCAACTTCTTCTAGAGTACTCGCCTCAAAGCCACGTAATCCGAAGCGCCTGGATACAACTTCACACTGCTTGTCGGGAAGCTCACCAAGCCAGCGATTAATGCTATCGAAAAGGTCGCTATCCTGAAGGAGTTCTGCCGGATCAGACTCCTGCTGGTCGGGTATAGTATCAACCAACGTCTTCTCGGAAGAAGGGCCTATAGGAGTATCTACGGAGGTGACTCTCTCATTGAGCCCCAGCATCCGTTCGACGTCCTCTACAGGTTTCTCCAACAAGTTAGCAATCTCTTCTGCAGATGGCTCGTGATCCAGCTTCTGTGCAAGCTCACGAGATGCTCGAAGATACACATTTAACTCTTTTACTACATGGATTGGCAGGCGAATAGTGCGAGTCTGATTCATAATGGCTCGTTCTATTGTCTGACGTATCCACCAAGTAGCATAAGTAGAAAAGCGGAAACCTCGCTCCGGATCAAACTTCTCAACAGCGCGAATTAACCCCAAGTTGCCCTCTTCGATTAGGTCTAACAATGCGAGGCCACGACTAACGTAGCGACGGGCGATTTTTACAACAAGGCGTAGGTTACTCTCGATCATACGCTTTCTTGATGCAGCATCACCACGCAAGGCCTTGCGTGCGTAATAAACCTCTTCTTCAGCGGTCAGTAGGGGGGAAAAGCCTATTTCATTGAGATAGAGCTGGGTGGCATCCAGGTTCTTCTGTAAATGGCCATCGCCATCCAACCTGCTAACCCGACTCTTCTCTGTGGGGGAGGAAACGGAGTTATTTTTTGCCGCATTTCTCCGCGTACGGCCACTACTTTTACCTTTTTCGGAATTTAGTTTCTGCTCATCATTCTCTACCGCCAACTCAGGAGGAAAGTCTTCTGCCTGGCCAGTCATGGACTGGTCTTGCCGTTGTGCTTCCATTTCCCCTGCTCCTTGTACTTTGCCAATATCAACCGCATAGCATGAGACCAGAATCGGTCTAAAAAACGACCAATCAGGTACACATGTGCGACAGCCACAGAATCGGCTTGACCATTTGGTCGCCACGATTGCTGTGACCACCCCAAGTGGTATTAGTTAAAAGTCCATTTTTATTTGCAGAGCTTTAGAGCACTCTCCCGGCTTAAGGCAGATACGCGAGAGGGTCCACTGGCTGACCGTTTTTTCGTATTTCAAAGTGGAGCTTGTCGCGGTTGGTACCACTCGAACCCAGTTCCGCTATCCGTTGTCCAGCTTTGACCTTACTACCCTCTTTCACCAACAGTCGGTGATTGTGGGCATAAGCACTCAAGTAAACATCGCTGTGCTTAACGATCAGCAGTTTTCCATACCCTCTTAATGCACTGCCAGCGTAGATAACAGTGCCATCAGCTGCTGCCGATACAGATTCTCCCTTTTCACCGGCGATATCAACACCCTTCCGCAAGGGGTCTCCAGGGCGGAACTTGCTGATGACTTGTCCACGGACAGGCCAACGCCAGTGAATCGTCCCTGTTCGCTTACTTTGAGGCTTCTGACGCGTAGAGCTTCTCGTTAAAGATTTTTTATTCTTGGCGGGAATAGCTTTTTTTGTGGACACAGGCTTAGCCACAGCTTTTTTTCTGGCTACAGGCGAGCTTGAGGCGACTTGACGCGGCACTTTACCATTCAACTGTAAGCGTTGGCCGGGATAAATATTATAGGGAGGTTTAATGCCATTGATAGCCGCCAGCTTGCGGAAATCCTGACCGTAACGCCAGGCAATAGAATACAGGGTATCCCCGCGGCTCACAGTATGATGGTTGAGACGGATACTTGGAGGCTGATTTAGGGAACTACTCGGTGCTCTGTGGCCAGCACAGGAAACCAGGGCCATAGCCACAACACCGACGCCTAATATTTTTAACATAAAAGTCAAAAAATGACCAATATTAGGCTTATTGTTCCGCCAAAAATGGGCCTTAACTTGTCGTAAAAGATGACATTCCATTATTCTCTTTTTACATCAGACCACGGCATTTATGGAAAAAGTGTCTAAAGAAAAGCTCTAAAAATCATTGGAAAAGCTTCATAAAAAGCTGCCATACCGAGATATTCCAGATCTTATTGCGGTGTGGCGTAGGATTTACCTCGATGCCCTCCTCCGAAATAGTCCACCGCGAGAACCAGTACTGCAGCAACCAAAGCGGCAATAATCGCAGGCCCCAGATTCGCATTCTCACCTGTCTGGGCCATAAAGTTCGACGGGGATGTATTGGCGAGTAATGGCGCAAGCTTACTGGAAACAGTTTCGGCGCCATTGATTGGTAGCTTCCAGGGCCAAATTATTTTCAGGCTACCTAATAAGATCCCTGCAAGAAAAGCCAATGTGCGAGCGACATATTTGTGCATCAACCAGGAAAGCAATCGGCTAAAAAGCATTAACCCCAGAGCGGCCCCAACCGAAAAGTACAATAAATTCGACAATTGCAGCTCATGTACTGCAGTGAGCACCTTGGGATAAATCCCAATCATAAGCAGGATAAAGGCACCTGAAATTCCGGGCAAAGCCATGGCACAAATTGCCAATGCTCCAGATAAAAATAAAGTAAGTGGCGTGGCTGGGATGTCCCCAGGACGAAGCTCACTGACAACAACTGCCAGCGCGATGCCTAGAAAGAGAAAGACCGCTGTCGAAAGAGACCACCTGGGGATATTGCGAAGAATAGGGAAGGTAGAAGCCAGCACTAGGCCGAAAAAGAAAGACCAAACGAGAATAGGATATTGCTCCAAAAGGCCACTAATAATCCTCGCCAGGCTGAAGATACTGATCAACACCCCTAAAAACAGGGATAACAGGAAGCTGCCATTGATGTGCTTCCACGTCGCTGATAGCCCTTCCTCCCGCATTATCGTAATACAGTGAGGCCCTATCCGGCTCAAAGAGTCGAGTAACTCCTGGTAGATCCCTGTGATAAAAGCAATGGTCCCCCCGGAAACCCCCGGAACAACATCTGCAGCACCCATTCCCATACCACGCAGCACTACCCCCGGGTACCGGCTCTTAAAGAGCTCTCTAAATTTCATCGAACCACACCACTAAGCAGCGGCACAAACCGCACTGCTTCTAGCTTTTCCACATCGAACTGATCGGTATCCTGGCAACGAGAGATCATCATCAGGTGCTGTTGCTCCGAACCCACAGGAATAACCAGCACACCATTTGGTCCCAACTGTTGCTTGAGTTCATCGGGAACCGTTGAGGGAGCCGCTGCTGCCAGGATTGCATCATAAGGCCCTTTTTCCGGCCAGCCAAAACCACCACTACTGAGATTGTATTCAATATTCTGATATCCCAACTCGTTAAGACGCTGGCGGGCCTTATCGAGCAAGGGTTCGACACGCTCAACAGAAAAAAGTTGTTCAACCAGCCTAGAAAGAATTGCGGTTTGGTAGCCGGAACCCGTACCAACTTCTAAAACCCTATGCAGGGATTTGGCCCTGCTCAGCAGCAACTCTGTCATGCGGGCAACAATGTAAGGTTGGGATATTGTCTGGCCATAGCCAATTGGCAGAGCTGTATCCTCATAGGCGCGGATCGCCAGGGCTTCATCCAGAAAAAGGTGCCTGGGGGTCGAAGCCATCACATCGAGGACTTCTTCATTGCTAATGCCCTCATCCCTCAAGCGTTGGATCAGGCGATTGCGAGTTCGCTGGGAGGTCATTCCCAAGCCTTCGTGTCTCAAGCGGTCCATAAGCTTTTATTCCATCCCCGGTATAACTCTCGCTTTCAGCCACAAATTTTATGTGTCCGAGTTCACATTGACCAGCTGTGCCACCTCCCTTAGCAAGGCTGTTGCGAATGCCCCAGGCGGCAACGCAAATTCCAAGAGGAGGTCATCAGACTGCCACTCAAAACGAAAGGCCTCTGGACGTAGGGCCAGTGGTCTTCGCTCTTGCTTGAGCCCGCAATGTTCCAGCCAGTTACACCAGCTCAGCCACTTCTCTAGTACTTGCTGCTCCAATTCGCCTTGAGGACCTGTGGCGAGGTTTCTACCGCGCCCCCACAAAGGACCACTGGGCTCACTTTGTGGCTCACCCTCAATACTTTGCTGCCAGCAGTCTTGAGTGATTCTTTCTGCCAATACCTGATTAAACAGCCAACTGCGCGCAGCCGACATGGCAAAGGCCTTTTCATTCTTACGACAGCGTCCCTCTTCTTCCGCCAGGTGACGCGCCAGGTTCAGGTTGCCGCCATCGATACCAAAGCGCTGCTCACCGAAGTAATTTGGCACTCCGCCGCCTACCTGTTTAAGCACCTCTTCCGCAGCCACCCGATCACCACTTACATTGCGCAGGCGAATTTTAAACCGATTGCCTACATGCTCCCCGCGACGTAGTTTACGGCCGCCTCGAAAAAACCTCAGAAGTGAAACTTCTTCACTATTGATCTGCGACCAATCTGCCTCTGGCTTCTGTCCGAGCCAAACACTAAACCACTGCGTGGTTACGGCATGTCGATCCTTCAACCCAAAGTAGCTGACATCCAGAGGGCGCACTCCGGCGAGTTTGGCTAGCTGTTTTGCCACCCAGACAGTATTGGCCCCCCGTTTCTTAATATGCAGGTACACATGCTCCCCGTCCTCTATAGGTTCGGGAAAAGCCATCTCATCGACAACAAAATCTTCCGCAACAGTACGAAAATCAGCAGAGATTGCCGCCCCACCCAAAGCACGGGGCCAATTTAGATTCCAGACTTCAGACATCATATCGCTCAAGTAAAACAGTGGCCTGGGCCGCAATTCCTTCACTCCGCCCGGTAAAGCCAAGCTTCTCCGTAGTCGTTGCTTTCACACTAATATCGGCGATATCCACACCGCAATCCGCAGCAATATAGCCGCGCATGGTTTCTATATGAGGAGCCATCTTGGGAGCCTGTGCAATTAGAGTGGTATCAGCATTCACCAGGCGATATCCCCTTTCCTTAATTAGGGTCATAACATGTTGCAAAAGGGCGCGACTATCCGCGCCACTAAAACGCTCATCCGTATCGGGGAAATGATGACCGATATCACCGAGAGCCAAAGCACCAAGAAGCGCATCGCAAAGTGCATGCAATAACACGTCCCCATCGGAATGGGCTTTTAAACCAAAGCTATGGGGAATTTTTGCTCCACCAAGCACAACATGATCGCCAGGGCCAAACGCATGCACGTCAAAGCCCTGGCCAATTCTAAAACTCACTATCGATAATCCTCGGTGGGAGCGTAGCGTAGACGTAAAATGGTCTCTGCCATTACGATATCGGTGGGGTGGGTCACTTTGATATTGTCACTCCGACCTTCAACAAGTTGCGGAGAGTGACCAAAAATTTCCAACGCACTTGCCTCATCTGTAACAGCTTCACCTTGCTGCAATGCTTGACTGAGGCAGGAGCGAAGTAGTGCAAGAGGCGCTCGCTGAGGGGTCTGCGCAAGCCATATCTGGTTGCGATCCAGGGTTTGTTCAACACATTGAACACCGCTTATCTCAGACCCTCTCTTTACAGTATCGCTGGCCTGACGCGCCAGCAGCGCGGTCTGTGCAACCTGGCTGTGCAACAATGCACTAATGTCTTCCATTGCAACACATGGCCGAGCGGCATCATGTACAAGCACCGGGGTGTCGCCATGTTCCCGTTGAGCGAGAAATTCCAGGGCTGAGAGGACAGAATCCGCTCGTTCAGCGCCACCAATTACAGTGTGCATTAATGGGTGAGAGGCTTCTTTCAAGTGCGGGAAAAATTCATCATCCTTTGATAGGGCCACAACAACGCCAGCAAGTCCCGGCCAACTTAAAATATTCCGCAGGGTTAGGGACAATAAAGGGCGCCCCAGTAATGGTAAATACTGCTTGGGGCGATCGGCTCCCATACGTTTACCAACACCCGCAGCGGGTACAACCACCCAATAATCTGTAATCACTTTTTAGCCTCTTCCGAATCCAGGAAGATAAACAGGGTTTCCCCTTCCTTAATCAATCCCAAATCATAGCGTGCCTTGGCTTCGACACCATCAGTGCCCACTTTCAGGCTTCGTACTTCTCTCAACAACTGGCGATTTTCCCGCGCCAAAGCTGCGTTTTTTTCCTGTTGCTGAGCAAGCTGTCGTTTGAGACGGGTAACTTCGGCGAAACTGCCATCACCAACCCAGAGACGATACTGAGCGGCAAGCAGAATAAAGGTAAGAATTCCCAGCAGCCATTTCATACGAGATTACGATATTTCGCTTGTTCGTATTATAGGTATTGCAGAGGAATCCCTCTGCAATACCAATGTGCGATTCAAATATTGATTATTTGAATTCGGCACGGCCACGGTAAGGAGCGGAACCGTTCAGCTCAGCTTCAATACGCAGCAGACGATTGTACTTAGCTACGCGGTCGGAGCGACACAGGGAGCCGGTTTTGATTTGGCCGGCAGCAGTCGCAACCGCCAGGTCAGCAATGGTGGTATCTTCGGTTTCACCAGAGCGGTGAGAGATCACAGCCGTGTAGCCCGCATCTTTAGCCATTTTGATCGCGTCCAGAGTTTCGGACAAAGAGCCGATCTGGTTGAACTTGATCAGGATAGAGTTACCCACGCCTTTCTCGATACCTTCTTTTAGTATCTTGGTGTTGGTTACGAACAAATCATCGCCTACCAGCTGTACTTTTTCACCTATCTTGTCGGTGAGAATTTTCCAGCCGTCCCAGTCGCTCTCGTCCATACCGTCTTCGATAGACAGGATCGGATAGTTGGCGGACAACTCAGCCAAATAGCTGGCGAAACCTTCGCTGTCGAACTGCTTGCCTTCGCCAGCCAAATCGTACTTGCCATCTTTGTAGAACTCGGAAGAAGCACAGTCCAGAGCCAGGGTAATGTCATCACCCAAGGTGTAACCGGCCTTTTCTACCGCTTCTGCAATGACCTTCAGAGCGGCTTCGTTGGATGGTAAGTTCGGAGCAAAACCACCTTCATCACCAACCGCAGTGTTCAGGCTGTTGCTGGACAGTACTTTTTTCAGGGAGTGGAAGATCTCAGCACCCTGGCGCAGGGCTTCGGCAAAAGATTCAGCTTTAACGGGCTGAACCATAAATTCCTGGATATCCACATTGTTATCGGCGTGCTCACCACCGTTGAGGATATTCATCATCGGAACCGGCATGGAGTATTCACCCGGAGTGCCGTTTACCTCAGCAATGTGCTGATACAGGGGGATTTTTTTGGAAGCTGCAGCGGCTTTAGCGGCCGCCAGTGAAACCGCCAAAATAGCATTAGCGCCCAGATTAGCTTTGTTTTCAGTACCGTCGGCATCGATCATCGCCTTATCCAAAGCGCGTTGATCGGTAGCATCCATACCTTTCAATAGATCGGCGATAGTCGTGTTGATATTCTCAACAGCTTTCAATACGCCTTTGCCCAGGTAACGACTCTTATCACCATCGCGCAATTCCAGAGCTTCACGAGAACCAGTGGAGGCGCCAGAAGGAGCGCAAGCGGAGCCAATGGAACCGTCTTCCAGGATTACATCGGCTTCGACGGTAGGGTTACCGCGGGAATCCAGCACTTCGTAGGCTTTAACAGCGACAATCTTGCTCATTAACAATGGGCTCCGTATTAGTACTAACTAAACTTGTTACTTATTAAAAAGGTAATTACTGAAAGAAATTTACCAATAGCTGCACACAACAGTTAAGGGTTCTTACTCTTGTGAAACTTTTTCTCACAGTTTTTTGTGAGAATCTCTAATCGTAGCTTCCATAAATAATAGCTACAGAATAAGTACCAAGCGCCCAAAAAGGGCGCGCGCTATGTATTTCTTACTTTTATTCAGTATCCAGAGGCGCAAAGCCTTTGATTAAATCATCCACAGCTTTCATCTGTGCGAGGAATGGTTCCAGCTTCTCCAGTGGCAATGCACTGGGGCCATCACACAATGCTTTGTCTGGATTCGGATGTGCTTCCAGGAACAGGCCGGCAATCCCGATAGCCAAACCTGCGCGGCCCAGCTCAGTGACCTGTGCACGGCGACCACCGGAGGCTGCGCCGGAAGGATCGCGCATTTGCAGTGAGTGGGTGACGTCAAAAATCAGCGGCGCACCACCGGAGGCATTGATCATGGTGCTAAAGCCCAACATATCAACAACCAGGTTGTCGTAGCCAAAACAGGCACCGCGCTCACACAAAAGAATATTTTCGTTGCCGCACTCAGCAAATTTCTCCACCACATTTTTAACTTGCGGCGGGCTCATAAACTGGGGCTTTTTGACGTTGATCACTGCACCAGTCGCTGCCATAGCGGCGACCAGATCAGTCTGGCGGGCCAGGAAGGCCGGCAGCTGGATAATATCCACGACTTCGGCAACCGGAGCAGCCTGGTGTACTTCGTGGACATCGGTAATCAAGGGGACCTTAAAGGTGTCTTTGATTTCCTGAAAAATCTTCAGGCCTTCTTCCATTCCCGGTCCGCGATAGGAGTTGATGGAAGAGCGATTGGCCTTGTCAAAAGACGCTTTAAAAACATAGGGAATACCCAGTTTTTCAGTGACTTTTACATAGTGCTCAGCCACCTGCATCGCCAGGTCGCGGGATTCCAGTACATTCATACCGCCAAAAAGCACAAAGGGCTTATCGTTGGCGACCTGAATATTTCCGACTTCAATTGTTTTCACTGTCAGCTCCCTGTCATCTCACCCCCAGTCACAGAGACCGGGGGCGGATTACTGATTAACCCTGGTTTTCACGCTGCTTCATTGCTGCGGCAACAAAGCTTTCGAACAGTGGATGGCCGTCGCGCGGGGTTGAAGTAAATTCCGGGTGGAACTGGCAAGCAACGAACCAGGGGTGGTTCGGCAATTCAACCATTTCTACCAGGGTATCGTCTGCAGACCAGCCACCAATTTTCAAACCGGCTTGCTGCAGGCGATCAACGTAGTTGTTGTTCACTTCGTAGCGGTGGCGGTGGCGCTCTACAATAACGTCTGCGCCGTAGATATCGCGAGCCTTAGTGTCTTTAGCCAAGCGACACTCCTGGCCGCCCAAGCGCATGGTGCCACCCAGGTCGGACTGCTCGTCGCGCTTCTCGATATTGCCTTCACTATCGATCCACTCAGTGATCAGGCCGATAACAGGGTGCGGGGTTTTAGTATTGAATTCAGTACTGTTGGCACCTTCGAGGCCGAGCACATTGCGCGCGAACTCGATAACCACAGATTGTAAACCGAGGCAGATGCCCAGGTAAGGAATATTGTTTTCACGGGCGTAGCGAACAGATTCAAGCTTGCCCTCTAAACCGCGCTCACCAAATCCACCGGGAACCAGGATTGCATCGGCATCCTTGATCAGGTCAATGCCGTTTTCACCCTCAACGTCTTCAGCGTTGATAAAGTCGATATCCACTTTGCAGCGGTGCTTGATTCCCGCGTGGGTCAGGGACTCGATCAGGGACTTATAGGCATCCAGCAACTCCATGTATTTGCCAACCATGGCAATTTTCACTTCGTGCTGCGGGTTTAGCTTGCCATCGACCACTTCGTCCCACTCGGAAAGGTCTGGTGCCTGGCATTCCAGCTGCAGCTTTTCCACAACGATATCGTCGAGGCCGTAACTGTGCAGAAGACGCGGTACACCGTAGATGGTCTTGGCATCGGGCAGCGGTACCACAGCGCGCTCTTCAACATTGGTAAACAGTGCGATCTTGCGGCGGGAGTCCTCATCGATCTCGCGCTCGGAACGGCACAGCAGAATATCCGGCTGCAAGCCGATAGAACGCAACTCTTTAACAGAGTGCTGAGTCGGCTTGGTCTTGGTTTCCCCAGCAGTGGCAAGAAAAGGCACATAGCTCAGGTGGATCAACAGGGCGCGATTGGTGCCCATTTCCACACGCAGCTGACGCACAGATTCCAGGAACGGTTGGGATTCGATATCACCTACAGTGCCACCGATTTCAACAATAGCGACGTCGACATCGCGGCCACCTTCTACAACGCGGCGCTTGATCTCATCGGTAATATGGGGGATCACCTGTACGGTGCCACCCAAGTAGTCACCACGGCGCTCTTTGCGCAGTACGGTCTCGTACACGCGGCCGGTGGTGAAGTTGTTACGCTTGGACATCCGGGTACGGATAAAGCGTTCGTAGTGACCCAGGTCCAGGTCAGTCTCGGCACCATCCTCGGTGACATACACCTCACCGTGCTGGAAGGGGCTCATGGTACCCGGGTCTACGTTGATGTAGGGGTCCAGTTTGAGGATGGTAACCTTGAGGCCACGAGCCTCGAGAATGGCGGCCAAAGAGGCGGAGGCGATACCTTTCCCCAACGAGGAAACCACGCCACCAGTTACAAAAATATAGCGCGTCATGCAAAACCTTGGTCAGTTGAGCGCTCGATGAATGTCGAGCTTACAGGGCTGGCCCGGGCGGATAATCCAGCTTCTCCCGGTGCCTTTGAGACGGGGCGCCAGGGTAGCAGAAAACCCCTCTCTGCTCAATCGAAAAACCGCCAGCTGGGCGGTTTCACCGAAGGTGCTACTGGCAAAGTGGAGCAGCCCGCCTTACAGCAGAATAAATCGGCAACTGCCACCAACTCTCCATCCAGATACACGAGCGGTATCCGGTCTCGCAGCCAGGGTTCCAACGCCCTCTCCTGCAGCACCTTCTTGAGAGTTTGGGAGCGAAGTCGGTCGTGAGGCTGGACGCGCTCACCGCCCCGGCGGTATTTCACTTGATATACCCCCTGGGGCCAACCCTGCACCGATTCCAGTACACCACCTCTGGGCAACAGTAGTGCTGACACGCCATCCCATTGAAGGCTTTCTTCGGTGGTAGAAAAGGGCTCCATGACAGGGGTCAGATAGAGGCGCCGCTGAAAGCGTCGCACTACACACCCACCCAGTCGTACTTCCACTTGGGCATCCGCACTCGCTTTCTCAATTTGCGCCAAAGCTTCTTGCAGAACCACGGATTCCGGTGCCATACCACCCTGCAGCAACACCCAACCGCGCAGTAGATTTTTGCGCCGCGCAATACTTAAATTCATGAACGTCGCTAAAAAGAGGCTCTCCCCTAACCTCTCTCGCCTGATATCACAGATCTGCAAGTCAGCAAGCGCCAACTCCTCTAGCAGTAATGCAGATTCCCTAAGATTATCTGCAGCCCGCTGAATACTCTGCCGTGCCGACCAACGGGTGGATAAAACAGGCATGACCTGTCGGCGTAAATAGTTGCGCTCAAAAGCCTCATCAGCATTACTCTCATCCTCAATCCAGCTGAGCCCGTGTTCAAGGGCCCAGGCTTCCAGCTCACAGCGCCCCACTGACAACAAAGGACGAAGTAAGGATTTACCCTCACCCAACGGCCGACTCTCCGCCATACCCGAAAGCCCAAGGACGCCCGCTCCCCGCATTAGTCTATATAGAAAGGTTTCTGCCTGGTCATCCCCATGGTGACCGAGCAAAATTTGATCACCGGAGGACATCACCGAATCAAAAGCCTTGTAGCGAGCCTTACGCGCCCCCTGCTCTATCCCACCACCGCTTCTACCGACTTGCACACGCACCGCAACAAAAGGCACTTGCAGCTCACGGGCAACAGCTTCGCAGTGGCCAAGCCAGCGCTCTGCATTACTACTTAGGCCGTGGTGCACATGCACTGCCTTAACGGGGATACCATTCTGGTTGAGAAGATGCAGCAAGACAGTGGAATCCAAGCCACCAGAAAATCCAAGCCATAGCTGTCCCAGAGCCGGGTGGCGCTGCATCGAAGACTTTATAAGTTGCGGTAGAGAATTTGCTGCGGATTTGGAGGTCACTGCCTATACCCTGGAACTGAGATCGACACAGTATACCGGTGCTGGCAACTTGAGTTGATGGACTTTTGAGCGGGAAGCGGGATATTGCAGAGCTACAGCTCTTCAGCAACTCAACCACTTAAAAGAGAGGTGTAACCCAGACCTCAATTTTTACAGACCCGGGCATTTAATTACCAAAAACGGCTAGAGATAAAAGCCACTAACCCGCACAGCGAATATCAGCAGAAGCTGCCGCATCGGGTACCAATCGAACATTGGCTACGGCTATCGCTGCGGCCCCCTCACTCTCCAAGCGGAAGGCACTGAAAACCTTGCTAAAGTCAGCGCCAGCTTTGGCGAAGCATTGCAGGTCCACCGAGAGACGGGTCCAGTTATTCAGCGGCATAGTTTTCAGAGTGGCTTGCAGCGGCACTCTGGCAATACAGCCCTCTCCACAGGTCACCGCCGCTTGTAACGGTTCACGCAGCTTCTGATCAACGCGAATATTCAGGCTCAAGGCTGAGCCCTCCTCCAAATAAATGTCCAGGTTCTGCATATACTCCGCAGACAACTGCACAGCACCGGGGCGCAGGCCCTTCCACTCGATCAAACGCGCATCTTCTTGAGAGGACATATCAATCGAGGTCACAACGATATTGTTATCCTCACCACTGGCCGCTCGGTTGCCATTCACTGGAACTGCCTTGGCTCCGTCCTCGGCAATATTCAATACCCAGGGAGCGCGCGAACGGGAAACCAATAACCAGGCATCCTCCAGTCCACCCGCAGCCATATTTTCGCTGGTCTCAGGCAAGTCGTTGCTGACCAGGGATTCCTCATTCACACTCAAGCCGTAACCCAAAGCAAACAGGGGATCGTAGTGCTCGTGGTATGGATTCAAAACCGTTTGATTGGTGTACATCGGCCAGCTAAAGGGCAACTTACCAGTGAAATCGTAGCGAATCACACCTTTGGCACCTCGGAATAATACATCGGCCACACCGGCACCCTCAGACCCCGGCAGCCAAGCGGCCACAAAAGCATCCGATGCATTTAATTCACTGTTCACCCAAAGCGGGCGACCGGACAGGAAAACACTGACAACTGGAATTTCCTGTTTACGCAATTTCTTCAACAGTGCCAGATCTTTCTTGTTACCGCGCTGGTATTCCAGATTTGTAATATCACCATGCCATTCCGCGTATGGTTCTTCACCATAAATGGCAATAGCCACCTGGGGTGCCTTGCCATTGGCAAAGCTGGCATCGGTAAAGCTACCATCCTCACTCAGTATGGCTTCACCACCCACGCTCTTTACGGCTGCGGCGATGCCCTCAAAGATGGAAGTAGCACCGGGAAAATCTTCACGGGTATTACCAGTGCCCTGCCAGGATATTGTCCAACCACCACTTTGTTTGGAGAGGTTGTCGGCCCCATCGCCGACGACTAGAACATTCTGCTTCGCGGTTAGCGGCAACAATTGATCATTGTTTTTCATTAACACCAAAGACTTCCGCACTGCCTCTCTGGCGATAGCGCGGTGCTCGGCATTGCCGAGAATACCAGCCTTGCCCGCTAGGGGCATATTACGCTCGAACAAGCCGGCGCGAAGTTTCACTCGCAGTATGCGGCGCACCGCATCATTCAAACGCTCAGTGGAGATTTCACCGCTCTTCGCCTGAGCCAAGGTATTGTTGTAGAGGGCCTTCCAATCCGCAGGCACCATAAACATGTCCAGACCGGCGTTAATTGCCGCGGCACAACTTTCCAGAGTGCAACCCGGTACGAAACTGTGACCATTCCAGTCCCCGACTACAAATCCATCGAAACCCAAACGCTCCTTCAAGACATCTGTCAGCAAGTATTGATGGCCATGCAGCTTCTCACCATTCCAACTATTAAAAGAAGCCATTACCGTTTGCACACCAGCGGGCAAAGCGGTCAGGTAACCTGCCGCATGTACTTCTGCCAGCTCCTTTTCAGGCACAGCGTTATCCCCGCGGTCGATTCCACGTGTAGTTCCACCGTCACCGACAAAATGCTTAGCCGTGGCGACCAGGTTTTCCCCGCGCAGAAAATCGGCTTCGTTCTTGCCACCCTGCAACCCTTTCACCATGGCTTCCGCATAGTCAGCCACTACAGCCGGATCTTCAGAATAACTTTCATAAGTGCGTCCCCAGCGGTCATCCCGCACTACCGCCACAGTGGGGGCAAAAGTCCAGTCGATACCGGTAACAGCGACCTCGCGGGCGGTCGCACGACCAATACGCTCGATCAGCTCAGCATCCTTCGCCGCCCCGAGGCCAATATTGTGGGGAAAAAGAGTTGCCCCAATAACATTATTGTGACCGTGCACCGCATCGGAGCCCCAAATCAGGGGAATAGCAACACCACCATCGGAAGTGTCCATGGAAGCCTTGAAAAAGGCATCGGAAAGCGCAAGCCAATCTTGAGGCGTGGCAAACTTATCGTTGTTTGGAAAAGCACCACCACCATTTAGCACAGAGCCCAGGTGATATTTCTTAACATCTTCAGGGGTGACGTGGCGGATCTCCGCCTGAATCATTTGCCCCACCTTCTCTTCCAAAGACATGCGCGACATAATTTCGGAAATACGCGCTTCCAATTTTTCGCTGCGCGGAAACGCGGGCTCGAGTAGCGGCCAGTTTTCCAGGCTACCGCCACTGCTTATCTGGGAGTTATCCTCTTTTGCCGGAACTTCTTCCCCCTGCGGCTGACAGCCAACAAGTGTCGAGACGCAGAGCATTAAGCTCAGTGAAAATCGTTTTTTAAATTTCAAGGATAACTCCCAAAGTTTTACCACGCTTGTCCTTCTGCCCTACCAATTCCATCGCTATCAGAATGAGTAGCACAGATATTATTATTTCAGTGTAAACCCCAAATTCCTGTCACAGCCAATAAGGCCTCGATTGGATTTCAGGTATTCCACGCAACGGTATCAACGGAGCAAATTGCAATACTTGCCGAGGAGCGCCAATAGAAATCCGATGGATTGGGCCAAATCACAGATAAGGCGGAAAACATTTTCTAGCCGGACTACTTAAAAAATAGCCTGGTGCAAAGTTTCAACTGATTTTGCCCACTACTCCATCGCAGCGCCACGCAGGGTCGGAGAAAAAGCACCGTAATAAGCGATATAGCAGTAGCACAGCAGCGGTACTAAAAAAGAAATCTGAATACCCGCTTCATCCGCGAGCATTCCCTGAAGCAATGGAATAACCGCACCGCCAACAATGGCCATGCACAGGATACCGCTGCCCTGACTGGTGTACTGACCCAAACCTCGCAGCGCCAGGCTGAATATGGTTGGAAACATAATGGAGTTGCAAATCCCCACAGCGACAATCGACCATACAGCCAGATAACCAGAGGAGAGCATCGCCACCAAGATAAGCACTACGGAACCTAGCGAACACACCGCCAGTGTTTTTCCCGCAGAGACATAGCGCAGCAATAAAGCCCCAGCAAAGCGGCCTACCATAGCGCCACCCCAGTAGTAGGAAACATACTTTGCCGCTTCAAATAACTGCATTTCAGCAACAGAGGATTCACTAAAGAAGCTAACCAGGAAACTTCCTATAGCCACCTCGGCACCTACATAGGCAAAAATACCAATTGCCCCCAGCGTCAACCTGGGAAAGCGCCAGATGGAAAAAGTCTCACTGCGGGGCGGACTTGTACTGTGTGAAAGGCAGTGTTCGGGGATCGCCGGCAGGCGAATCCAGGAGAAAAAAGCCACCATCATCAACAGCACTACCGCCAACCAGAAATAGGGCTTTTCCACCAGGGCTGCCTCCCTAGCGCGAAATTCATCGACACTAGTGGCCGTATCGGGATCGGCGCCCACTGAAATCGCGGCAAAAAAAACGGCACCACCGGCAACCGGCGCCAAGGTAGTTCCCAGAGAGTTAAATGCCTGGGTCAGGTTTAAACGACTTGGAGCCGTTTTGGCACTCCCCAAAGCGATAACGTAGGGATTTGCCGATACTTGTAATACTGTAATTCCAGAAGCCAGTACAAAAAGCCCCAATAGAAATACTTCATAGATTTGCAGGCGTGCCGCAGGAATAAAAACTAGGCAACCGGCACAAGCCACCAATAATCCAAAGACCAATCCCAACTGGTAACCAACTCTACGCAATAGCAACCCAGCTGGAACAGAAACCAGAAAATAGGCCGCAAAAAAGTAAAACTGTACCAGGACAGCGCGGGTATAGCTCAGCTCAAAAACATTTTTAAGATGTGGCACCAGGACATCATTCAGCCCGGTGATAAAACCCCACAGAAGGAAAAGAGAAGTCAACGCTGCAAGATTTAAATACCCGGGAGAGCGCCCCTCTTGGGCCTGGGCATCTGAATCACAAACAGCCATTTCGTTCGAGTGAAGACTCGACTCGGGCAACATCTGGCGCATTGGAAACCGATCCCCAAATTTCAAACTCGTTTCTCGGCGATTATACTGTTCTTCCTAAACGCTTTTGAGTCGCCAGTGGAAAATTAAGGACAAAATGTGCAAATTTTTAAAGCCCTTAATAAAAAACACTTTCACTCAATGAAAGTTGTCATATGGGTCCAGATTGCCGAAAGTAACTTGACTAATCACCCCGAAAAGCGACAAAAAGGTCCAAATAAGGGCTAAGCTGGAATCCCGGCGCACAGGCCCACTGGCGGACACCGGTAAGCCAAGGTAATATCTTCCGGATAATAATGAACGCGATGATGAGCGTCTATCCCGTCATTTTCACAAAATTAAATATACGGGACATCATGCAGTACTCTACCCGTCAATACTGGAATGCAACTGCGGAAATTCCTTCGACCCGCTGGTTTTGGAAATTACAGCTGGTCAGCTGGATTGGCATTTTGTTGGTGACATTCCTCTCCCTGACTCTCTGGCATTCACCCTCTGAGTGGCCAAGCTTCGAGCCAGCAAATACTATTTTCCAGTGTGCTGTGGCTTTTGTTCTCTCGGTATTCCTAAGACCCATTTTTGATATCGCCTGGGACTCTGAACTGGCCGTTCGCACAGTTATCTATCTACTCGCCGTTGCGGTGATTTCCGGCATCTGGACCCTGGTGCGCATGGAGGCCTATATCCGCTTGAGCGGGGAGCACTCCATCTGGTCTGAATTCGGCGGCTGGTATTATGCCTCCCTCTTTGTCTTTCTTTTTTGGAGTGCACTTTACTGTGGGGTTAAATACCACATACTGCTGCAAGGGGAACACAAAAAAATGCTTGAAGTGGCCGCGGACAACGAGCGCGAGCAACTTCGTAGACTCCAGGCAGAGGCTATCGCCAATGAGGCCCAGCTTAAAATGTTGCGCTATCAGCTCAATCCCCACTTTTTGTTCAATACACTAAATTCCATTAATGCTCTAATTCGCTTTCAACAGGCCGATGAGGCCCGCGAAATGGTTGTACGACTCAGTGATTTCCTGCGCCTCTCCCTAAAAGAGAGCCCTATGCAAAAAGTAGAACTTGAACAGGAAGTCAAAGCAGCACTCCTCTATCTGGAGATTGAAAAAACCCGCTTTGCTGACCGTTTGGCAGTAGATCTCAATGTCGATGAAACGGCCCGGCAAGCATTGGTGCCCAGTATGTTGCTACAACCACTGGTAGAGAATTCAGTAAAATATGCCATCGCCCCCAATGAAATGGGAGGCACCATCGGAATTCATGCGAAAAGTACCGGTGAGCGCCTACTGCTGGAAGTACAGGATTCAGGCTGTTCCGAAGACTGCGCCGGCGAAAGAAATTACCAAGCAAGTTCCACCGGTGTTGGACTGAAGAATGTACGGGAGCGACTTTCCAGCCTCTACCCACAAAATTACCGTATAGAGCAACAGGAAAAACCTGATTGCGGCATGTCGATACGAATCGATATACCGCTGGAAAAATCCACGCACCCCACCAATAAAACACAGGGAGAAGTCCAATGAACAAACTCACTGTCGTGCTGGTGGACGACGAACCCCTAGCCCTGCGCCTGCTGCAAAGCATGTTTGAGGAATTCCCGGATATAGAAATTGCCGCCTGCTGCCGCAATGGGCGCGAGGCGTTGCAAGCCGTATCTGAATACAGTCCAGACCTACTGGTTCTGGATGTACAAATGCCAGGCATGAACGGCTTTGATGTGGTCAGTCGTCTACAGGCCGACACCATACCATTGGTAATATTCGCCACCGCTTTCGACGAATATGCCCTCAAAGCTTTTGAGGTTCACGCTGTCGATTATGTTTTAAAGCCCCTGGATAACGCTCGCCTAGAAACCGCCCTTGATCGCGCTCGCCAGCGCTTGCAATTGGCACATGCCGGCAAAAAAGATACCCACCAGGAAGAAAAAAAACGGCTGCTGCGCTCTATTGAGGAAATGAGTACAACCAAGGAACAAGCCTCTGAGACTCGCACCCCAGTGATCAACAATCGCCTGGCGATTAAGGATCGCGGCAGTATCACTATGGTCAATCAGCAGGATATCGAGTGGATTGATGCCGCCGGTGATTATATGTGTGTGCATGTAAAAGGGGAAACCCATGTTATGCGCAGCACTATCAAAGACCTGCAAAAACAGTTGTGCCCGGATAATTTCAAGCGTATTCACCGCTCCACCCTGGTGAATCTCAACTATATCGTACACATCAAAGTACTAACTAAAGGAGAGTACTTTCTCACCTTAACGAGCGGCGCTAAAGTCAAAGTCAGCCGTAACTATCGCCTACCGATTAAGGAATTTCTCGAAGCCAACCGACGCATAGCTTCAGAAGCCTCCTAAACAGCTTGCCCTTCAACGCCACTCAATACCGGCAGGGACTCGCCGGTATACCAGCAAAATAACCAACCTAAGCAATATCTGATCCACGCCATCCAGTTAATACAGAGAGCCCCTATCTTTACAAAAAAAAGCCGGCAAAAAAATACCGGCTAAGCGAGCTCAGAAGAGAAGAAAAAAATTAAGCGCGTTTGTCTGGGCGGTGACCAATGGCACCGTAGTAAAGAATATAGAGGTAGCAGAAAATAGGCAGGACAAATGCCAACTGGATACCCACCTGGTCCGCCAATAATCCCTGCAATAACGGCACTATAGCGCCACCGACTATAGCCAAGCACAAGATACCAGAACCCTGGCTAGCCGCCTTGCCAAGTCTCGCAAGAGCCAAACTGAAAATTGTTGGGAACATAATGGAGTTACACAGCCCCACCGCCAAAACAGCATACATTGCCAGGTAGCCATCAGCCGCCACGGTAATAAGCAGAAGTAGACAGGAACCCAAGGAACAAATTGCCAGTACTTTCCCCGCGGAAATAAAGCGCATAATCAAGGCGCCGGCAAAGCGCCCAACCATGGCCCCACCCCAATAGAGTGAGATATAAAAAGCCGCCTCAGACTCCTCCAGACCTGCTATGGAGTCTTCGGCAATAAAATTCACCAGGAAACTTCCGATTGAAACTTCCGCGCCGACATAGACAAAAATCGCTACCGCTCCTAAAACGAGATGGCGATAACTCCAGGCTGAAGCTTCACCTACCTGCGATGATGTCTGTGAAGTATTACTGACAATAGATGGCAGATTCAAAAACGCAAAAACCAGGGCCAACACGGCTAGGGTAGCCGCCAGAATCAGGTAAGGCACCTCGATCACCGAGGCACTGACTGCGCCGGCGGCAACTCCCGCAGCTGGGAGAATTAATAATGCACCGAATTGTGGGGCTACAGTGGTACCTAGTGCATTAAAGCCCTGAGTCAAGGTTAGTCGGCTGGGTGCCGTTCGCTCATTTCCCAAGGCGGCAACATAGGGATTTGCCGACACCTGTAAGATAGTAATACCGGAAGCGAGAATAAACAGGGCCCCAAGGAAAAGCCCATAGACCTCCATGCGCTCCGCAGGAATAAATAGTAAGCAACCCAATACCGCGATAGTGAGGCCGGTGACGATACCTTTTTGGTAACCAATCTTACTCACCAGACTACCCGCCGGCAGGGAAACCAAAAAATAAGCCCCAAAAAAACAGAATTGCACCAGCATCGCCTGGGCATAGTTCAGCTCAAAAATCCCCTTCAGATAGGGAATCAGGATATCGTTCAAACAGGTAATAAATCCCCACATAAAAAACAGTGAGGTCAAAGCTACCAGCGCAAATTTTTGTCCCGCTTGATCACCAGCTTGCAACTGCACAGCATCCGTTGCCGTATTTCTCTGCAAAATTGCCATATTTGATTCCCAGAAACTTCTGCCGCAACTAAACCGTAAATGGCAAGCCAGCACTTAAACACTCGTTATTCTTTTTGCTTTCTACCATGGAGGCACAGATACGACGCAGCGGTTTTCGATAAGGGGGGCTAAAAATGGGGGCAGTAGGGACAGTGTAAAGTGCCTTGGGCACGCTCAACTAGCGAGGCAAACAAATAACAGAAGAGGAACAAGCAACCCAACAAATGGGGAATCGCCAAATATAGAGTAGATCTCGTAAAAAGAAACTGGACTCTAAAGAAAGAAAAAAGGGCAGCGCTATGATCGGGACTGCCCTTTTTAAGAATATTAAGAAACGATATTGCCGTAGCTCATCAGACGCTGGTAGCGCTTTTCCAGCAACTCATCAATAGGAATAGCACTCAACTGCTCCAGTTGTTCACCGAGGCGCTCCTTCAGGCTCTCAGCCATAGCATCCGGATCTCGGTGCGCACCGCCGAGGGGCTCGGGGATGGTTTCATCCACAATACCTAACTCCTCCAACACACTGGAAGTCACCCCCATAGCCTCGGCAGCCAGTGGAGCCTTCTCTACGGTTTTCCAAATAATATTGGCGCAGCCCTCCGGAGAAATCACAAAGTAGGTGGAGTACTGCAGCATATTGAGCTGATCACCAACACCTATTGCCAGAGCACCACCGGAAGAACCCTCACCAATCACGGTACAAATAATCGGCGTGCGCAAACGGGACATCACCGCTAGGTTCTGGGCAATGGCCTCACTGATGCCGCGCTCTTCACTGTCGATTCCAGGGTAAGCCCCTGGAGTATCGATCAAAGTCAGCACCGGCATTTTAAAGCGCTCGGCCATTTCCATAATGCGCAAAGCTTTGCGGTAGCCCTCCGGCTTAGGCATACCGAAGTTACGTGCAACCTTCTCGTTCACAGAGCGGCCTTTCTCTTCACCGATCACGGCTACTGGCTTGCCATTCAAGCGTGCGATCCCAGTAATAATCGCCTTGTCATCACCAAAATGACGATCGCCATGCAGCTCGTCCCAATCGGTGAATAGCCGCTCAATATAATCCTTGGAGTATGGACGCTGCGGGTGCCTGGCCACCTGGACCACTTGCCAGGGACTCAGGTCTGCGTAGATGGACTCGGTCAGAGTTCTGCTCTTATCCCGCAGCCGGGTCACTTCATCCGCGATATTCAGCTCATTGTCGTCCCCGACCAGCTGCAACTCTTTAATTTTGCTTTCCAGCTCTGCAATCGGCTGCTCAAACTCGAGAAAGTTGAAATTCATGAAATCTGCGCCTTAACTCTTTTCCATGCCTCTGGGCAATCACAGCGACATAGCTTAACTGTACAGAACCGACCAGTCGAGCCCAGTGGACTTTAACGCCGCTCAGCGTATTGAAGTGCCACCCGCTCACGCCCCAGCAACTCCCGCAGGGACTGAACCATCTGATCATTCGGCTCCACATTCCATTGTGGAGGCAGGCGGTAGAGACCTCGCGCATCGTGGCGCAACACTTCCAGACTGACCCCGCACTGGCCACCGGTATAGGGCTGCAAACACGAGGCCAGACGCTTGGCTAATCCAGGGGCCACAACACCGGTATCGACTTGCAGACGCACACCGGTCACCCGGCTCTGACGCAGCTCATCCAGGGTGGAAACCCCATTCACGGTCATTTTCAGACCGCCGCTGTAATCGTCATTGGCCACGGGGCCTTCGAGTACCAGCAGCGCATCCTTAGCCAGCTTATCGCGGTGTTCGCCAAATGCCTCGCTGAACATGGCCGCCTCAATACGGCCGCTGCGATCATCCAGGGTAACAATAGCCATGGAATCGCCACGCTTGGTCTTCATCACCCGCATGGCAACCACCAGGCCCGCCACTTTTTGCGCTTCGCGGCCAGGTTTTAAGTCGGCGATTCGCGCCTTCACCAGGTGTTGTAACTCACCGGCATATTCGTCAATGGGGTGGCCGGTGAGATACAGACCCAGGGTGTTTTTCTCACCCTCCAAGCGCTCGCGAATACTCCAGCAGCGAGTGCGACGGAAGTCCTCGTACACATCACCATCGGAAGATTGCGGCACCACCTCACCGAACAAATCCATCATGCCTGCATTGGCATTAGCCTTTTGCTGTTCCGCCGCCTTCACCGCTTCATCCAGCGCGTTAAACAGCACCGCGCGGGAATAATCCAAGCCATCACTGCCGCCAGTATCCGGCCCAATGCTGTCGAAGGCACCAGAGCGCACTAGCGCCTCTAGTGCGCGCTTATTCACCTTGCGCGGATCGACACGCGAGCAGAAATCGAACAGATCGGTAAAGGGACCGCCCTCTTCCCGCGCCGCAATAATATTTTCAATCGGCCCCTCACCCAGGCCCTTGATGGCACCGAGACCGTAAATAATGCGGTTATCGATGTCCACCGAGAACTGGAAGCTACCCAGATTCACATCCGGCGGCACCAGCACCAGCTCCATGGCGCGACACTCTTCGATAAAGGTCACCACCTTATCGGTCTTATCCATATCCGAAGACATGGTCGCCGCCATAAACTGGGCGGGATAGTGCGCTTTCAGCCAAGCGGTCTGATATGACACCAGTGCGTAAGCCGCAGAGTGCGACTTGTTAAAACCATAGCCTGCGAACTTCTCTACCAGGTCGAAGATCTTAATCGCAAGTTCGGGGTCAATTCCTTGCTCTTTTGCCCCATTTTCAAAAGTGGCCCTCTGTTTGGCCATTTCCTCCGGTTTCTTTTTACCCATCGCCCGGCGCAACAGGTCAGCGCCACCGAGGGTATAGCCCGCCAACTCCTGGGCGATCTGCATAACCTGTTCCTGGTAGACGATCACGCCGTATGTGGGCTCCAGGATCGGTTGCAGTTTCTCGTGCTGGTATTTGGCATCCGGGTAGGCCACCTGAGCGCGACCGTGCTTACGGTTAATAAAG
Organism: Microbulbifer mixtoriginis (SeqCode); assembly: GCF_052467705.1. NCBI lineage: Bacteria > Pseudomonadati > Pseudomonadota > Gammaproteobacteria > Cellvibrionales > Microbulbiferaceae > Microbulbifer > Microbulbifer mixtoriginis (SeqCode). The sequence goes on along the minus strand of NZ_CP174322.1, from coordinate 1,656,481 downwards.
TCATCAACCATGCCCGATTGCAGCGGACCCGGACGGAACAGAGCCACCAGGGCGATCATATCTTCCAGGTTGTCCGGCTGTAGGCGCTTGATCAGGTCCTTCATCCCCCGGGATTCCAGCTGGAATACCGCCGTGGTCTCTGCCCGCTTGAGCATCTTGAAGGTTTCATCATCGTCCAGTGGCAGCGCGGCGATATCCAGAGGTTCCAGCCCCTCGCGCGCACGGGTCTCATCCACCATGCGCTTGGCCCAGTCGATGATGGTCAGTGTCCGCAGGCCGAGAAAGTCGAACTTCACCAAGCCCGCATCTTCCACATCGTTTTTATCAAACTGGGTCACCAGGCCTGCACCGGTCTCATCACAATAGAGCGGTGCGAAGTCGGTGAGCTTGGTGGGGGCGATAACCACACCACCCGCGTGCTTGCCCACATTACGAGACACCCCTTCGAGCTGCAGGGCCATCTCCCAGATTTCCTGGCCCTCGTCATCGCTTTCGAGGAACTCGCGCAATATCTCTTCCTGGTCGAAGGCCTTCTGCAGGGTCATACCTACATCAGGGGGAATCATCTTCGACAGCTTGTCTGCGAGGCCGTAGGACTTGCCCTGCACCCGCGCCACATCTCGCACCACCGCCTTCGCGGCCATGGTTCCGAAAGTAATGATCTGGCTCACCGCTTGGCGGCCATAGTTATCCGCAACGTAGCCAATTACCCGATCGCGCTTCTCCATACAGAAGTCGATATCGAAGTCGGGCATCGACACCCGCTCCGGGTTCAGGAATCGTTCGAACAGCAGATCGTATTGCAGCGGGTCCAGATCGGTAATGTCCAGCGAGTAAGCCACCAGGGAGCCGGCACCGGAACCCCGCCCCGGGCCCACCGGTATATCGTGGTCTTTGGCCCACTGGATAAAGTCCATTACGATCAGGAAGTAACCGGGGAATCCCATCTGGATAATGATATCCAGCTCAAAGCGCAGCCGGTCTTCGTAGACCTGGCGGCGCTCGGCATAGTCCGCAGCGGATTTGTCGAGGATGGTGGCGAGGCGCCGCTCCATACCCTCGTAAGAGACCTTTTCGAAGAACTGGTCTTCGGTCATACCCTCGGGAATCGGGTATTCCGGCAGGAAGTATTTACCCAGCTGGATTGGCGCCGAACAGCGCTTGGCAATCTCCACGGTGTTTTGCAGGGCTTCGGGGATATCGCCAAACAGCTCCCACATCTCTTCCGGCGTGCGGAAATACTGTTCGGCGGAATAACGGCGCTCGCGGCGGGGGTCATCGAGGGCGCGGCCTTCGTGAATACACACGCGCACCTCATGGGCCTCGAACTCGCTCTCTTCCATAAAGCGCACATCGTTGGTGGCTACCACTGGCAAATTTAATGCCTGCGCCAAATCCACCGCCGAGTGCAGATAGTCCTCATCGCCGGCGCGACCGGTGCGCTGTAATTCCAGGTAGTAGCGGCCGGGGAATAACTCCGCCCACTCCCGTGCCAGCTCCTCTGCCTGGGCGCGGCGCCCCGCCACCAGGGCACGGCCCACATCGCCGTACTTGGCACCGGACAGCATCAGCACCCCTTCGCTGTACTCCTTAACCCATTCGCGTTTGATATAGGCGTTACCGTGGTACTGGCCTTCCATCCAGGCTCGGGAAATCAGCTCGGTAATATTGCGGTAACCATCGGCGTTCATCGCATAGAGCGTAATTAGCGTCGGCTTGCCCTCGCCGCCTTCGCTGAGCCAAAAATCCGCTGCGGTAATCGGCTTGATACCGGCGCCCAAACAGGCCCGGTAGAATTTGATCTGCCCGTAGAGGTTGCACTGGTCGGTAATCGCCAGGGCTGGCATTTCCAGCTCCTGGGCGCGGGCGATGGCCGGCTTGATTCTTACCAGGCCATCGATCAGGGAAAATTCTGAGTGAATTCTTAGGTGGACAAAGGGTTGGGTCATAGTCGCATTTAGTTCCGGGCCCTGCGAGGCCCGGCCCCGACAAAGCGCTATCGATTGTTTACCAGATTCGGCCCATTTGCCGCGCGCGCTCGGTGCAGAGCTTTAACACTGCACGGCGCTCATCGTTATCCATGGAGCCCCAGCGGCTGATTTCATTACCACTGCGAAAACAGCCCTCGCACAGGTCCTGCTCATTCAGGGCACATACGGAGATACAGGGGGATTTCACCGGGCGCTCTTTCGGCTCCACGGTTTTTACCGGTTGTTCAGACATCTTTAGCCTCAAGCGGGACCAGTTCACTGGCGAAATGTTTGCCGTTGGCCGCATAGTGATCGCTGCTGGCTTTGAGCAGCTCGTAGGTGGCGGGATCGAGAGATTTTACTACCTTGCCGGGAGAGCCCAGCACCATAGAGTAATCGGGAATTTCTGTGCCCTCGGTCACCAGCGCATTGGCGCCAATGATACAGCACTTGCCGATTTTGGCCCGGTTTAAGATCACGGCATTGATACCAATCAGGCTGTAATCTCCAATGTCACAGCCGTGCAGCATCACTTTATGGCCTACGGTGACACCGGTACCGATGGTTAATGGCACACCGACATCGGCATGCAGAACCGAGCCATCCTGTACGTTGCTGTATTCACCGATAGTAATAGGCGCACAGTCACCGCGCACCACCGCGTTAAACCATACGGAGCTGTGCGCAAACATACGCACATCTCCAATCACATGGGCACCGGGCGCAATATAGTGGCCCTCACCTTCCAGTTGTGGCTGTTTATCCCCCAATCTGTACAGCATTTGGCCTCCGGCTCGATATGATTATGAACCGCTTATTATCTCGCGCCAAAGAGGCCGTGGCTAGGGAGAGATGATTGCGCTTTTCACAATATGACCCGCTAGAGCAGCTCGCCCTGCTGGACAAAGTTGGCGCCCTCAAGGGTGAGCAAGCGCGCTTTCAAAGACAGGCCGCCGGCGTAGCCGGTAAGGCTGCCATTGGCTCCGATCACGCGGTGGCAGGGAATAACGATGGCAATCGGATTTGCACCATTGGCCCGCGCCACCGCGCGAATAGCCCGTGGCTGGCCCAACCACTGGGCTTGCTGGCTGTAACTGCGAGTTTCGCCAAAGGGAATTTGCAACAGCGCATCCCAAACCCGGCGCTGGAATTCAGTGCCTTTTGGCACCAGAGGCAGATCGAAGCTTTTGCGCTGGCCGGCGATATATTCCCGCAACTGCTGGGCGGCCAAATCCGTCAGCTCCGAGGCGCCCCGCTGCCAACCGCCCCCCAAACGCAATGGTCGTTCATCATCATAAAACTGGAGTGCAACTATACCTCTGGCGCCTCGGGAGAGCCCCTCTCCCTCCTGCTCGCAGGCCGCGATGGCAACATCCCCCAATTCCGTGGTGTAACTCTCATAGACAATCATTTTTTCTCTCCAGATTTCAGGGACTGCCACAACAAAATGGCTCCATATGCCCGCCAAGGCCGCCACTGCTCTGCCCGCTCCAGGACCTGCTTGGGTTTTGCCTTTTCACCATCACTGCCCAAGGCTTGTAGAATACCCAAATCCGACGCGGGGAAAGCGTCCGGCATCGACAGGCCACGCATAGCGATATAATGCGCCGTCCAATCGCCAATACCCGGCAGTGCTGTGGCCTGGCTGCACCAATCCTCCAGGGACTGATCGGCAAAACTCACACGGCCATCCAAAGTTGCGGCAACAAACTCCTGTAGGGTTTTCATCCGAGCCCGAGTCAAACCCAGATCCGCAAAGTCCGCCTCAGCGAGACGCTCGGCCGTTGGGAATAAAAACCGCTCTCTGCCAGCATCGTCTACAAACGACTCCCCGTAGCGGGCCACTATACGTCCGGCAATAGTGGTCGCCGCCGCGACACTGATCTGCTGACCGAGAATCGCCCGCAGTGCATATTCGAATGGGTCCCAGGCACCGGGCAAGCGCAGGCCCGGATTCTTCGCCAACTGATCTGCCAGCAATGGATCTTCGTTTAATACTGTCTGGATCTCCTCAATATCCGCATCCAGATCAAACAGCCGGCGCAGGCGCTGGTTCAGCAGATATAACCCTGCCCCACCTTCCTGACCAAAAACCTCCACTACCAGGCGATTGCGTTCCGGGTCGTGGGAGACCTCCATCACGCCACGACAAGCATCCAGTTCGAAACTGCGTGAATAGACCTCCCCCTCCACCTGCTCTACCCCCGCCAAAGCGCGAGTTCCCAAAAAAGCCAGGAGTTGCTGCCAATCTAATGGCGGGCGGTAATCCAGGTACAACCGCACCCGAGTCGCACTCGCCTTCTCCGCGCGCACTGCGTGCCCCTCCCTGCGCACCTCGGATGGAGTGCGTTGATAGATCTGTTTGAATACGCCGTTAAAGCGTCTCAAGCTGTTAAAACCTGACTCATAGGCAATTTCAGCAATAGGCAGGTCCGTATCTCGTAGTAAACGAAAAGCAAACAGTGCCCGCTCGGTTTGCCAAACCGCCAAGGGGCTTACCCCCAAGTGCTCAGAGAACAGACGGCGTAAATAGCGGCTGCTGACCCCGAGACGCTCTGCCAATCGCTCCACAGATTGAGGCTCGCGCTCACTGCGCATCAGTTTTAAAGCGCGCTGCACGGTGGTCGAAACCAATCCCCAAGCTGGACTGCCCGGCGCAGAATCGGGGCGACAGCGCAGGCAGGGCCTAAAGCCCGCATTGGCCGCCTCCGCCGCAGTTTCAAAATAAGTGACATTGCGCTCCAACGGTGGCCGAGCGGGGCAGATGGGTCGACAGAAGATACCTGTCGTCTTCACCGCCGTAAAAAAACGCCCATCAAAACGCCGATCACGGGCAAGCCGCGCACTGGAACAAATTGCCGCATCAATTTTCATTTACCCTCCCGAATCTGACCTACAGTGTATTTCCACGCTGCCTTGGAAACTAGTCAAAAACGGAACTGACCCAAAAGCCATAGACCCGATAGTCATAACAAGACTCAAGCCTTCGTTATCATGAGAAATAAATTCACATAACGAACGTTTGCCGCGGCAAGGACTATATCCGGTTACCCGATTAATTTACGCACCTGATTACTCTTTACAGCTCACAAGAAATTTTCAAAACTATCAACGTCTTTCCGCTTATTCCCCATCAAAAATACACACCGGCAACAAGTTGAAAATTTCTCAGCACAAATGTGCAGGCATTTTCACCTCCCTCACTGCCAACAAGAAAACTAAAAAATAAACTGCCATTATTTTTTCAATCATTACCTTTATTCAGAGAAATCACACATATTTATCCACATCGAAATTCGGTGGCCTATCTATTCTGATAAGAAATAAAAATCAGATATTTACTCCACCAATTACATCTATAGGGAAGCAACCTTCAAGAAGTGGGCACTTATTTTCACTTCTATTTTCTCGTAGCAAATGACAGTTCTTCCCCAACAGATAACAAAAAAGTATTTGTTTCCAGAGATTTCAAAGCATGTCAAAAATATCATTAATTGTATTTTTTCTTTCGCTACTGCTATTGAGTGCCTGCGGATCGGACAAAGGAAAAGCCCGAGCCGCCGATAACTTCCCCCCGGGCTCCAATGTGACAGACAGTGATGGAGATGGCGTTCGCAATTCCGACGATAACTGCCCCAGCATCAGTAATCCCTCCCAAGATGACCTCGACAGCGACGGTAGCGGTGATGCCTGTGACAACGATGATGACAATGATAATCACCTGGACTTAGAAGATAACTGCCCACAAATCGCCAATATCGATCAGGCAGATAGTGACGGCGATAAAGTTGGCAATGCCTGCGATGAAGATCTCGATGGTGATGAAGTAGTCAACGATTCGGATAACTGTCCTGCAAACGCCAACCATGAACAGAGTGACATGGATGGCGATGGTGTCGGTGACAGCTGCGATAACGACCTCGATGGCGATGACTTCACCAATAGCCTCGATAACTGCCCTACCGTCTCCAACCCAGACCAAACCGATCTAGACAATGACGGCATTGGCGATCTATGTGATAGCGACAGTGATACCGACAATGATGGCCTGGATGATGGTGTAGACAACTGCCCGCAAGTGCCCAACGAAGATCAAGTGGATACCGACAACGACGGCACGGGCAACGCCTGCGATAACGACGATGACGGTGATAGCATCGAAGATATCAGTGACAACTGTCCTGGCAAACCAAACCCAGCACAAGAGGATCAGGACAACGATGGATTAGGCAATGTCTGCGATCCGGACCTCGATAACGACGGCATTGATAATGAAGCTGATAATTGTCCTTCTATCGCCAATACCGACCAAAGTGATATCGACTCCGATGGAAAGGGCGATCTATGCGATAGCGATGATGATGCGGATGGCATTGAAGACCATGCCGATAATTGTCCCGTCGATGCCAATGCAGATCAAACCGACACCGATAGAGATGGCAGAGGCGACCTATGTGACTCCGACCGGGATGGCGATGGGGTAGACAACGATGCAGACAATTGCCCCCTCGTGGCCAATGAGGACCAGGTAGATACCGACGGTGACAGCTTCGGCGATGCCTGTGATAACAACTCTGATATCGACGGGGATTTAATTACTGACTATGTCGACAACTGTGTAAGCATTGCCAATACCAGCCAATTCGACCGAGACGGAGACGGTATTGGTGACGCCTGTGACAGCGATAAGGATGGTGACGGCAGTGCCAACACAGAAGATAACTGCCCTGCCATTCCCAATCGAGACCAAGCCAATAACGATAGTGACCAGATCGGCGATATCTGTGACAGCGACGATGATAACGACGGTATCATCGACCTGATCGATAACTGTCGCTTCGACCCCAATGCCCATCAAAAGGATAGCGACGCAGACTACCTCGGTGACGCCTGCGACCCCGATCTGGATAACGATGGCATCATAAATAGCAGTGACAATTGTCCCCATAACCCCAACACACTCCAGGAGGATCATGATGGGGACGGCGTCGGGGATGCCTGCGATACCAATACCGATGCAGATAACGATAGCTTCGACGATGGTGTGGACAATTGCCCCGCAGTAGCGAACCCGAATCAATCAGACCAGGACAACGATGGCCTGGGAGACATTTGTGACAATGACCGGGATGGCGATGGTACGACGAATGAACAAGATAACTGTCCCTTCGTTCCCAATGATCAAAGCGATAGTGACGGCGACGGAAGTGGTGATCATTGTGACAACGATGTCGATGGAGATAGTATCGAGGACACCTTAGACAACTGCCCGAATGTGCCAAACCCAGAGCAGGAAGACGGGGATGAAGATGGCAACGGCGACGCCTGCGATAGTGATATCGATAATGACACCCTGGATGACAGCGCAGATAACTGCCCAGCTATTTCCAATCCAACGCAAACGGATAGTGATGGAGACGGACAGGGCGACGCCTGCGACCCCGACGTAGATAACGATGGTGTGGAAAACACCTCAGATAACTGCCCTCAAACCTGGAACCCGAATGGAGAAGACTCGGATCAGGACGGCATTGGTGACGCCTGTGACTACGATACTGTCCTTTCATGCACTTCCTTCGAGGGGCTTGAAATAATGGATGGCGCTAGCACAGAGCTGGAACATGGTATCAATGCTCCCTGCGATGGCTGCTCAGTAGTTTCATTGGCCAAAGTAGGCAATGGAATACTCTCCGATGCCGCCAGAATGGAAGTTGCGAGTGGCGCTGGAGGCAGCACTTATATCCAGGTCAACCACAGTAACGTGAAAAGTGGTCGCTACCTGCTTAGCTTCCTGGTGGAAAATACGAGCTCAGTACTGGATCTTATCTACCTCAACAGCATTACCATCAGTACCTATCTGGACGGAACTGCTACAGGTGAAAGCATCAGCGGTTATAGGTTGGCTCCATTTAAGGTCAATGGTGCCCAGAATCACCGCCTGTTACTGGCAAATACTCAGGCAGACTTTAACCAGGTACGCCTGACGCTTGGCGGATTGGAGCTCACCAATAACAAGCTGGATATCTATCTCGCCTGTGCGGTTCCTTTAAGCCTGCCGTAGTAAAGCCCTTATAAAAACAATAAAGCCCCGAGTTCCGGGGCTTTATGTTTAAAAAGGTTTATTGAAACGATATTTGACCGCGCATATAGTCAACGGCTTGGCCGATAAGAATAACCTCATCACCTACAACCTCACAGGTGAGCACTCCGCGCCTCTTTGATAGCTGCATTGCATTGAGATGTGACTTACCCAAAACCTGACTCCAATAGGGTGCCAACTCGCAATGTGCAGATCCTGTTACGGGGTCTTCATTGACTCGCAGCTTGGGAAAAAAACAGCGACTGACAAAATCACAGTGATCTCCCGGTGCGGTAATCACCACCCCCCTCAAATCGAGCTCAGCTAGCAACATGAAATTAGGCTTAACGCTCTTTAGTTGAGTCTCGCTATCCAATACCACGATATAGTCAAAGGCAGCCAAAGTTTTCACAGGAACCACACTTAAAGCCTCAGCCAAACCTGAGGGACATTCCGTTGGGGCAGGGATACTGATAGGAAATCGCATTTTATAGCCGCCTTCGCAGAGCCCCACTTTTAACAAGCCACTGCGAGTTTCGAAGTTGATAACAGGCTTTGCGTACGATAAATGTTTAAACAAAACATGGGCTGCTGCCAGGGTGGCATGACCACAGAGATCCACCTCAGCTTCAGGTGTAAACCATCGCAGCCTATAACCCTCTCCCTCTGGAACAAAAAAAGCCGTTTCAGATAAGTTATTTTCTTCAGCAATATTCTGCATCTGTATATCTGTGAGCCACTCATCAAGTGGACAAACCGCGGCCGGATTACCAGAAAACATACTGGATGCAAAGGCATCTACCTGATAAATATTAATTTCCATGTTCTTCTAAACTTCCCACTTATAAAATAACAACTAGATTATTACTAGTAGCGCCTCTATTACAGGCAATATATACAACGCAGCACAAAATAAACAAATATAAAAAAGGGACAACTTAGTGCCCCTTTAAGTAGAAACCTGGCTTTAAATATTAAATTACATTTTCACCTTATCCATACCGCATACTCCAGAACTCTATCAATCCAAAGGGCAAACACTTGCCAGGGAGGTAGTAAAAGCCCGCTTCATAAACTCAAACTGCGCATTGGTTTCCATATGTGCACTCAAGGAATTCCTGGCCGAGAGAAAGCGCTTTTTCTCAAGCTCCGTCATGCCGTCATGATAGAGGTATAATTTTTCAATCGGCTTCATGGCCGACTTTTCACTTCTATAAAATTTATCCTTGGACATAGCAAGGTCAACCTTATCCCGTATTGATCCATCCGGCATTATCTGAACAGACACACTGGGCACATAGTTTGCAATTGGCCCCTTTAGATTTAACACCTCGGGGTTCAACTCACTAAGTTTCTTGGCGATATAGACTTTCAGTTTGTTATTTCTAACTTCCAACTTCACAAACGGCTTTATTATTTTGAATTTATCTTTATCTTCTTCAAACAACTGCACAGACGCCTCCAACATCACTAAACTCTGGGTGTTTAGAAAACGTTCATATTCCTCTAATTGACAAGACGCCTGTACATACTGACTAAAGAAGAAGGCAAGAACCAGGGCTGGTATTTTCATAGTTCTAATAATTATCCTTAATTTTTAGATATGGACCGCCCAATTCCACTGGGCAAATCTGACGTATATCACACCCTATTCTAGTCGTCTTTTTTTCTTGGATAATCTATAGGTTCACATTTGCGGATCTTCCCACATAAAATACGCAGCTTCCTTCATTTTTCAGGTTATATACGCCATTTGAGGACGACACAAAGAGGTAAAAGAACTAGTTCCTAAAGTACCCATTGAGTGAGGAAACCAGTAATGGAAGCCTCTCTCCTCTTTACCTTCGGTAGTCATCCAGAATTACCGGCGGCAAGCTTTTGGCTTCCGACATCCACTCTTCCACACTCTCTCTTGCCAGAAGCCTCATTACCCATTGATGAGCCCGGGGCCAATCGCACATTTCCGGGCTATGGGTATACAACCTGATAACCGTGGGCACCAGTACCAGATCTGCGAGGGAGAGATCACCACAAAGGTAAGGGCCACCACTATGGGCTAATTCTTGCTCCCAGCAGTGAAACAGTCGCTCCGCATCTGCCTGCTCAGACTGGGTCATCTGACGCTTATCCTGATAAAAAGCGCTTTCAAAAGAAAGTCGTGGACACAACCCTGAGAGACCCGCATGTTGCCAACTTAAGAAAGAACGTGCTCTAGCCTTGGCCAAAGGATCTGAGGGAAGTAAACTTCCGCCGCCAATATCGTTGGCATATTCCATAATGGCTAGGGAATCAAAAATAACACTCTGGTTTTCAACCAATACGGGTACTGAAACAGCGGGGGATATCTCACCAATCCGGCGAAGATTTTCAAAGCGCTGCGGCTTGCGAATATCAACAACCTGCTCTTCAAATTCAATACCCAGCTCCCTAAAAGGTAGCCATGCCCGAAAAGCCCAGCTGGAGGCATTTTTAGTACCAGTGTATAAAATACGTTCCATGTTTTTCCCTTAAAATTTTTAGATACGGTCTTTAAAACAGATAACAGGGTAATTAAATAGACTCAACTATAAATCCAAAATGATGATCAACCTACTTTAGTGTTTCTTCAATGTAAACCTCCTCATTTTTTGTGATTAATCACTTAGCTTTTTCTATCAACCGATAAAAGAGTCTCCGTAAAAGCAATATCTGATACTCAATATATGTTGCATCTAAACTTTCCCCTACTTTTTCCCTAAGAGTTTATTCCAGGTAAAAATAAAAAACCCGGCAAATGCCGGGTTTTTAAGATGAAAATTTGCTTAGCTTTACTTCAAGCCAAGAACTTCTTTACCCTGGATGAAAGTAACATCCACGGGTATATCCGCCTCTGCCAATCGATCCAGGTCAGCCTGCAACTCAGGACCGATAACCCCTTTTTCAGCGAGCAGAGTTTTGGCCTGCTCGTAGTTACCATCACCCTGAATAGTCAGGATCAGGCGCGACAGGTTGGTCATGGCCTGCTGCATTTTTTCGAAATCCACACTGTATTGACCGGTTTTCGGATCGCGGGTAAAGGCGCCCTGCTCTTTGAAGAAGTTAAAGCGCATCATATTGGCCTTACCGTGGGCACTGGCTGCACCGAAGCGCACGCTGCGGAAAATACCAGCGAGGAAGGTAACGTAGTTATCCATCAGCTCGCCCTCTTGGATCTCGCCTTTCTCATGCAAGCGGGTCACCATATAAAGGCCGAGAATATCGGCTTTGCCTTCTTCCAGAGAGGAAGAAGTCTCCTTCAACACCTGGCGTACATTTGCTCCGCCGGTCACAGTCTTCTTAATACCCAGGCCGTGCGCCACCTCGTGGAACATGGTATTGGCAAAGAAAGCGGGGAATGTGATGTGCTTGCGCTGATCTGGAGCAATCAATACATCGCTGATGGGCACCAGGATCTTGTCAAACTTGGCACGCATAGCGTTTTTCAGCTGCAGCCGACGAGTGCCTTTCGCCAGCTGAACTTCTTCATCGTTAGGCAGGTTAATGGCAATCGTCTTGGAACCCGCATTGCTGTGACCTGCGTAGAAAAGTACATCGTACGCATTCAGATCAGAATCGGTACCTGGCTCTTCGGCCTTGTACTTTTCTTCTACCGGCAAGCCTTCCTGTAATTCAGGCAACAGTGCAGCAAACTTGGCCAGCTTCTTACTCCACTCTTTATCTTTGAGGAGTACGTAAGACTCGTAAGCCGTGCGATAGGCGAACATTTGATCTTCGTAGTTTTCAATGGGGCCGATCACTACGTCGATATCATTTTCCTTCATGTCCATCCATGCCATATCGCTGGGACGGAAATTATCATTGAGCAGCGCGTCGGCACGCATGCCCAGATAGTTGGCGAATTCTTTACTTTCCGCCAGCGCGGCTGCCTGGCGCAGGATATCCGCTGCCTTCTTCAGGTCAGCATTGTAGGCTTTGCTGTAGGGGATCAGCTCCAGCTTACCGGCATCGTTGCGGCGCACCAGAGAGTAGAGGCCATCTTTTCCAGGTTGGTCCCAGTTCTCAAACTCTTCGCGAGTCATATCTGCCGGATAGAAGTTGGCACCCAGGGGTTTGAGACCGTAGCCAGTGATAAACGGCTTATTGTCATTGAGGCGATCCCAAGGACCGTAATTAATCTCGGCAAACTTGCGCGCGCGGTTGTCTTCGATATCAGGCAGCAGCACTTCTGCTGGGCCGTAGGACTGCAACCAGAACAGTCGATCCATAATCCGGCTGGCATCAATCAACAGGCCGATCATCTTACGCTGATTCTCGCTAAGATTACTCATATCAGCGGTAAGTTCTACCGGTACATAAATATTAAAACGCTTATCAGCGTTTTCTATGGCTTGGCCTGCGGGCGGTGTGACCGTCTCAGATTCTACAATCTGTGCCTCCGCTTCATCTTTACGGATTTCCTCGGCCTGTTTGTCTTTGCTACAGCCGCCCACCAGCGCCATGGCCAGCAGTGCGGCAGCGATCTTGGTAGTGTGAAAGGGAATGGTCATATCGCTCTGCCTATCATTTTTTTGTTTCGGCGCCACATTAGTCTGGCTAAACACAATTATCAAGACAGGCTTTTATGGCTCCGCCACCTGAGAAGCCACAGGAGTTTCCTCTCCTATTCCAGCCGTACGCTCCTGCTGCTGCATGCGCCACAGGGTCGCATAGTGCCCGCCTTCCTCCAGAAGCTGGCTGTGGGAACCCTGCTCAACGATCTGGCCTTGATCCATGACCAAAATCTTATCGGCATCCACAATTGTCGAAAGACGGTGGGCGATCACCAGTGTGGTCTGTTCGCGGGCAATTTCTTTCAGAGAGGCGACAATACTGCGTTCCGAACGACTGTCCAGAGAGGAGGTGGCTTCATCAAAAATCATAATCGGTGGTTTTTTGAGCAGCGCCCGCGCTATGGCAACCCGCTGTTTTTCACCACCGGATAGCTTAAGGCCGCGCTCACCAACCAGAGTATCCACCCCCTGGGGCAGCTGGCGGACAAAATCCGACAGGTGAGCATGATGAATTGCAGCCATCACTTCCTCATCAGTGGCATCCACCCGCCCATAACGCACATTTTCTTTGATTGATTGGTTGAATAACACCGCATCCTGGGGCACCACACCAATAGCGCGACGCAAGGATTCCTGACTGACCGTACGAATATCCTGGCCATCAATGCGAATCGACCCATCACTTACATCATAAAAGCGGAACAACAACTTAAACAGGGTCGACTTACCGGCCCCGCTGGCTCCCACAATCGCCACTTTCTGGCGTGGCAGCACGGAGAAGCTAACTTGGCGTAGAATTTCACGATTGTCTTTGTAGCCAAAGCGCACTGCATCAAATTCAATTCGCCCTTCCTGCACTTGCAAATCTGAGGCCTCGGACTGATCGGCCACCGCTGGCTTAACCCTGAGCAAAGAGAACATCTTTTCAATATTGGCCAGGGCACCTTTCATTTCCCGATAGACAAAACCGAGAAAATTCAGCGGGATAAAAATTTGCATCATAAAGGCGTTAACCAGGACAAAATCTCCGATGGTCATCTGCCCTTTGGTCACGCCTACCGCCGCCAAAACCATCGCTGCGCACATGGCAGAGGCAATAATCAGTGCCTGGCCAGTGTTCAGGCTAAATAGCGATAGGCGGTTTTTACGCCGGGCCCGCTCCCATACCGCCAGCTCACGATCGTAGTGATTCGCTTCATGCCGCTCATTGGCAAAATATTTCACCGTCTCATAGTTGAGCAAGCTGTCTACCGAACGACTGCTGGCCTGGGATTCGGCTTCATTCAGGGCGCGTACAAAACGGGTGCGCCACTCTGTGGCCACGACAGAGAAGCCGATATAAACAATAACGGCGACCAGCACTACCAGAGCAAACACGCCGCTGTAATTCCACCAGAGCAAGCCCGCTACCATGGCGATCTCAAGCAGAGTGGGTACGATATTGAACACCATAAAGCGCATCAAAAAGCCGATGCCGCTATTGCCCCTTTCAATATCCCGAGAGAGCCCCCCGGTACGCCGATCCAAGTGAAAGTCCATATCCAACTTGTGTAGGTGCCGAAATACCTCCAGGCCAACTCGACGCTGAGCCCGTTCCGTCACCCGGCCAAAGATGGTATCCCGCAACTCACCAAACAGAGTGCTGGAGAATCGCACCGCACCATAAGCCAATAACAGCCCCAGTGGCAGAGCTATGGCTTGGGCAACACCACCGGTTTTATCCAGATTGTCGACGATATGCTTGAGGATAAAGGGTAAAGTGACCCCCGCAATTTTTGCCCCAATCAGGCACAAAATTGCCAGGGCGACAGCCCGGCGAAACTCCAATAAGTAGGGGAACAGGGTTTTCAGCGCACCCCAGTGCACCTCGTCCAGAGAAACAGTGGACTTGGGTCTCGGCATAATCAGTTCCGGAAGGAAAAATAGCCGCCTATTATAAATAGACTTAAAGGGTTATATAGACGCTCAATCGCAGAAACCGATTGGATGCAGCACCCCTAAACCAAAAGTTGAGCAGCAAATCTCAAACCTTGGCTACCAAGCCTCCATCCACATTAATCGTTTCTGCCGTGATAAAGCGAGAGTCATCTGACGCCAAAAACACAGCAGCATTAGCAACATCGAGCGGGTATCCCGGCCCCTTCAGCATCTGCGCGGGCTCTAAGAAGTTAGTAAAGACATGCTTGCCCTCTGGAGAGGTAACCGCCTCGGTCAGTATCTGCCCAGGCCGCAAGCAATTGGCTCTGATATTGTGACGTGCCCCAATTCCGGCAATATAACGAGTAAAGGCTTCCACCCCTGCTTTCGAGGCATAGTAAGAAGCTGATGGCAGGAAACTAACCTGCTCCAATTGCGTATCGGTTGGCGCACTCTGCGCAGCAAGCGAAGACACATTAATAATGGCACCACCCCCTGCGCCAATCAGGTAGGGCCAAACCGCTTTACACATCAGAAAACAGCCAGTCAAGTTGACTTTAAAAACCTCCTCCCACTCCTGTAAGCTCTCGTAGGGAAACATATTCGGCGCACCCGTCCCTGCACCGTAAAACAGGATATTTATTGCCCCGTAGCAACTGATTGTCTCCATCACTGCTTGACTGACTAACTTGTTATCGGTGACATCGCAGGGGATATAAGTAGCTTCTCCGCCGGAAGAACGAATGGACTGCTCGACCTTTCGCCCCTCCAAAGCGCGGCGCGCCAAAATAGCCACCTTGGCGCCCTCCTCCGCAAAGCGATGAGTAGTCCCATCACCGATACCTTCATTACCGCCAACAACAATGGCGACTTTGTTGCTTAGTTTTCCCATAGTCGGCACTGCCAAAGTCGATAATTACTGTATTGATGAAGAGAGTACTTATAGTTAAGGAGTCTCTGGAAAATTCCTTAATACTATTGTGGCCCCCTAAAGCTGTAGAGGTTAGACAAAACTCCTGGCCAATGGCCTTTACAAGAGCTGAAACCCAGCAGTTGTAACCTTCAACATCAGCCTTCTAGCTTTCAAAGCAGCCTAAAGAATTATGAAGAAATTCCTTAATTTTAGGTTAGTTATATAAAAGCCTAGTATCACCGTGCGATATGCCAACCAACAAATCGACCAAAGAATATTTTCATGCCTCCATAAAGAGCATATGAAAGACATGCAAATATACGACCGCAAGAAAACTAAGCCTCGTTAAAAGTGTGATTTCAGGAAAATAGATTAGATGCCATCGACAGAAATCAAAAGAGAAAGCTCAATGCAAAAATTAAAGGAAAAGCCTTACCGCAACTCCGCTGATTTACAACTAGCGCTGATACGTATTTATATTGGGCTTAACTTTACTCACCATTTTGCTGAAAAGTTCGGACTTCTAGGCGCCAAGACTTACGAAGAAGTCGTTCAATATTTCACAGCTATAGGTTTTTCCAGCATCATGGTGGTTATATCTGGGCTTTGCGCATTTGCCGCATTTATTGGTTTCACTTTTGGCCTATTCACTCGTTTCGCAGCAATAGGAACGTCACTTTACTTGCTCATCGCCTTGTTTTCAGGGCGTCACTATCTCGCCGGCTTCTCCTGGGCTGACCATACTAGCGGCATTGTTATTAATGGTGTAGAGCAAACCGTTTATGGTGGATGGGAATACCCCTTATTTTGGTCATTTATCTGCCTATCGTTCGTGTTAACGGGTGGTAGAAAGTGGTCCTTAGATGCACATTTAAGAAAATCCAGCTCTGCTATTATTAGATTTTTAAGCCAGTGAGTTACTGCGAAGAAAAAATTATCGGTTTGGAAAATTACAAGCGTCTAGGCGATAGGCCTCTTTAGCAATGAACAACAAACTTAAAGGGTAAATCTATGCAATATAGCCTTCACCCACTAATTGAAACCGATGCACATGAAGGCCTCGTATGGGTCGATTGGCAAAAGAGATTATATTTCACCTCCAAACCTTCAAGTGATTATCGAACTCCATCGGCCATTCGTTATTTTGATTTTAAAGACAGGTCTATACATACGGTAATTGAGCGAAGCAATATGGCTAATGGTATGTGCCTGGCAGCTGATAAAAATCACCTGCTAGTGGCTGAGCAGGGATTCCATGATAGTCCTGGATGTATTAGCCGCATAAATTTAAATAGCTTTTGCCGAGAGATTATTGTTGATAACTTTAAAGGACTACCCTTTAACTCACCTAACAAGATTGTCCAAGCAAACTCCCACTTTTTCTTTACCGACCCCGATTATGGTTACTACCAGGGGTTTAAACCACAAAGCGAATTACCCACCGGATTATACTCCTATGATGTACAAGCATCGCAATTATTTTGCCTGGGCGATGAATTTATTGTTCCTCACGGGCTTGCACTCTCCCGCAATCAAGAAACTTTGTTTCTAGTTGATAACTGCAGTATCACAAAAGAAAAGCCTTTTTACGCCCCCAACCATGAACAAATTATATTCACCCTCCAGCTCAGCTGTGGGTCAAGCAATGTTCAAACAGAAACAATCATCAAAATACCCCCACAGGGTTTTATCGATGGAATAATTATTGAAGAGAACAAACAGCTAGTATTTACCTGCTTAAATAAGTTGATGACCTGTTCAGCACAAGGAGAAAACTTGCAGTGCCTCTACGAAAGTTCTGAGAATATTAACTTTGTAAACATAGCAATGGCAGAAGGAAGGCTATACGCCACTTCAGATAATGCCATTTACTATCTTGAAACTTAATGAAAAACATGAAAACAAACCATGAAACCCAGCAAAAGTACTACCACCTTTGGACTGACAAAAGTCATATTTCCAGGACAACAGAGCACTATTTAACTGGCTTTACATTAATCCAATATTCCAACCCCAATCCAGAATATCACTACAAAGATTTGCCAGAGGTAATAAACAGTGAGTTTGCCATCTTACCTCCCAGCTGGGAAAGTGATTTTCACCCAACCCCCAGTCCACAATGGGTCATTACCTTATCCGGCCGATGGAGAACAACAACAAAAGATGGGGTTTGTGTAACCTACCAACCAGGTGATGTGCACTTTGGTGGAGATTTACCACTGGAGGGAGTGCCGTTAAATCAACAGGGTCACAAAGCGCTTAACCCATCCTCCAAAGAATCGACAAAGGTATTGATACTTTCTGTCAACACCCCTCTTTCAATTCCTGAAAGCCAGTTCTGCCCCTAAATACCATAGCTATATAGAAAGAACATATAAATTATTATGGAGGATGAGAATATTATTTATGAGAAACTGGCAATTTTCGATTTGCTGTCAAAGTTTACTCTCACTATAGATAATCACGACGCCAAGGCCTGTGCCTCGCTATTTACCGAAAATGGTCGCTTTGAAAACGGTAGTTTGATGATTAAAGGGCGGCAAAAACTTTATGAATACCTGCTTGTCCACAGCCGTTTGGGTACCCAACATATCACGTCTTCATATCTTTATGTTGTTTCTCTCGATAGGGCGACCGCCAAGGGAAAAGCAACCACAGTGGTTATTGCAGCAAATCGCACGGGTTATTGCGTGGTAATGGCGGGCCAGTATGACGATGAACTTGTGAAGGTTAATGGTGAGCGGCTATTCCTGCGCCGAAGTGCCATCGCTTCTGGTTTACCGGAAGATCCAGAATTTTCATTACTCAATGCAGATCATCAAACTGCACATGTAATAAAACCCTTATTAGATGCATGGCAGCAACTGGGCGAACCCATCAGGCATTGATGGCACCAATTGTCGAAGCCCCTATGACAGTTACACGAGCACTAGCCATACTGCAAGAATATGGAAAATCAACAAGAAAACAATGATTCAGCACCTGACCAAAACATAAATAAGATTTGCTGTATTCTATGTTTGCCCTGTGGAGAGATAATCACTTCAATCAGTATCTATCCAGGCTTAACGCAATTGGCTCTGATATTGTAATCTGCCTAAATTCAGTGAATATAATAAATAAAGCCTCCCACTCCAGCCTCAGAGGTCTAATCATTGACTAGAAATAGGGCTTCAATTGCGCATCCGTCAGTACACTTAGTGCAGCGAGTAGAAACACATTGATGACCTGCCCCCACTCACTACGCTAAGCTGCAATGTCTCGATAACGAAATAATAGAATTAATATGCTTTAGCCCCAGCTCTGGCTATCCATGCCTTACATGCACCGCAAGGAGGCCTTCTATCCGATTTCCCTTTGTGCTTATTGGGCTGACGAGCCGCAAAAATACTATTTTTGATAGATTGACTGTTTTCTCCTGATTTACGCCGCTGACTGAATGCCCTTCTCAGGCAGTCTACCTCAGCACAGGTTCGACCAAAGATATATCGGTCTACATCCAATTCTGCCGGAATAGTGTTCCAAATCGTATTCGGGATATATCCTCGACTGGTTCCATTCCCTGTTGATCCTTCAAACCACTGTTCTAATACACTGTCGTACATAACTGCTACCATACTCGGTGTGTTCGAACCATTTCCGCCACGGTCCCTGGCTAGTGTTCTAACTTTATTGACGGCCTGATTTCCCAAATTTTGGGCAGAACCAGCCTTAGGTACCGTCTGAATATATTTAACATATTTTTGGCAGTGCAACATTGGCCGGCGCTTAGGGGCTATCCCCTTATAGATAGGACCAAACTGACTGATAACATTATGGGCATGGTAATAGGCATGTTCCATCACCGGAGGAGGCAACGGAGAACCGTTTTCAACCACAAAAATACCACACTTATTACACTGAAACTTATGATGATATTCTGGCATCTTGTATATCCTTTACGTTAACCCAATTTAATTAAAAAATTAAAAACTGCTCTTTTTATTTCTCAAAGAAATCTACACACCCTTTAATTGAAAAGGCACCGTTTAGTCGAGGGTGGATCTGTTTTTGTTACATTAAATATCTATAAAATAACTATCATTAAAACTGGCCAAAAATTCTTGGCCAGCGAGCGTTGGCGATACTGCTAGTTAGCAGCGAAAATCAGAAGTATTTATACTGTTACCTTCAGCTTGGTTCTATAGCTTCAAAGTCATCCTCGCACAGGCGCATGGTTCCATCCTCTTGCAGGACCCATAGTTCCCGAGTGATAACTCCTTGCGCATTGTTCATCTTCCACTTACTGGTAAGAACTGTTGAGGAACCATCAACTACCTCAATCTCGGTATCCTGATAAGCCACATCAGAGAATCCCTGAGCCACTAGGTTTTGCCAGAAAGCTTTTATCTGCTCCCGACCTAGAAATACACCAAACGGCCTGGCATTTATTTGAGCATTCTGTTCATACATTGAAGCGCAGCCCTCAGCATTCCCTTGATTAAAAAACGACTTCCACTGTTCGCTGGCCACAATAGTTTTCTCAATAAGTACTTTGTTCATATCCAACTCCTCTTGATAAAGGCTTGATCTTTAACTTCCATAAGCATATTGCCCTAACGCACCGCCTGTGATAAATACACATTCAATCAAATTAGTGTTTAGTGAAATTAAACTATGAAACCCAGTCTAGAGGACATGCAGATATTTTTAGCCGTAGTTGAGGCCCGCAGCTTTACTGCCGCAGCAGACAAGCTGGTACGTACCAAGTCGGCAATTAGCCAGGCAGTGACTAGATTGGAAGAAGATCTCGGTACAAGGTTGCTTTACCGGAGCACCCGCTCGCTTTCATTGACGGAGACAGGAACCCAATTCTACGCTCACTGTCGCGAGATCCGGGATATCTACAACAACGCCCTGGCCGATTTAAAAAGTAATAACAAGGAACTCTCGGGCACACTAACAATCACAGCTCCCCACGCGCTCTGCGAGCCGGTTATAGTCCCTGCAATTAGACAGCTTAACGAGCAGCATCCACAGCTGGGGGTTCGATTACTGGCGGATGATGCCCCAATGAATTTGATTGATTCCCAAGTAGACCTGGCAATTCGTGTAGGCAGCCTGGATATGCAATCCGCCAAAGTGTCAAAGCTGGGAATACTCCGGGAAAGCCTCTATGCGAGTAGAGGATATATAGAGCAACAGGGAGGAATACCTGACGATCTTACCGAATTACGCAACTGGCAACATATCATCAATGATTGGCAAGGCACCCCGGTGAAATATCAGCTGGGTAGTAAAAAAGAGATTCGAGTTATTCCCAAGATACGCTGCAACTCACTACATAACATTTTACAAATGACAACAATGAGTTTAGGGGTTGCAAGACTACCAGACATTGTTGCAGAAAAATTGGTTAGAGAAGATTCCTTAAGGCATCTAGTCACAATAGCTTCAACTCCCGTTCACTATATGCACCTTTTTTCTAAAAGGCCTCCGCCAAAGGTTCAACATTTCGTCAAGATTTTGAGAAGATTAATATCATCTTAACACTAGCCTCCGAGTTATCTTCGACTGAGGGGCTATTGAACACAGGTAGGACCTTAGCCTTAGTATCCGATAAAATTCATTATAAATGAAAAGAAAAACCCCTAAAGATAGGGTCAATTTTCAAGTGCCAGAGTTCTTTCCCGCTCCACAAAAGAGCGCTTTACAAACTCAGAAGCGCTAAGACCCAGCTCCTCTTTGAATGCCCGGGAAAACTGGCTGGTGCCGTTAAATCCACAATTGAACGCCACCTGTAAAATACTTGCATTTTTCCCGGCAGCCAATAACTGTGCGGATGCGGCCTCCACCCTGGCACGTCTCACCAAGTTAATATAAGAGGTATTATGAAAACGCAGCGCTCTATGCAAATAGGAGGTTGAGATATCCAATGACGCTGCCAGCTGTGGCGCGGACAAATCCGAGTCACAACAGTGTTTTTGAATCAGCCTGCAAGCCTGTTGAAAAATAGACTTTAAGCGACTCGGAGTTTCCGACTCCGCCTGCAAATTGCCACGACTCTCCTGGATACAGGCAATAATTAATTCGGCTATCGGATTAAAGAGAAAGCTGGAAGAAGCAAAGGTGCACCTCTGTTTGGCCTGGGGAAACAGCAAAAGATAATTGCGTAATAAGAGGCCGGGACCACTGCTACCATCTATGGTCAGAGGACAGTTATCCTTGGGACCTGAACGAAACCCCTCGAGCTTCTCACGGGGAATGCGACACAATAGCGAGCGACTTTCATGAACCAAATCATGAGTAATTGTCTGCGCCAGATCAACCAAGTAGAGTCCACCGGGATTCATCGGGGTAAAATAACTCCCACGCTGTATAGCACCACGGCCAGATAAAAGATATATCAATGTATAATTGGCATAGCCATCACTCAAGTGATTGCTTGCTCGATGGAAAGAATTCCCAGAGAAGCAGGCTCGAGCAAATGAATCTCCCGTTTCAGGATTGGAAGATACTGCAAATTCCCCATAATACGTGCTGTTATGATGAGACTTGAGCAACAATTCACAGCGGTAGGGTAGACCAGCCTCCATCAGCTCCTTCCAGCGGCGCCAGCGTTCATTAACTACAAAATCATCTGTCCTGGCCACCCAGTCAAAAAATGGAGTTTTATCGCAATCCATCGAAACATCTGTCTGCATGACATGCTTATCCTTAAGCTGCCCATTTATGGTATTAAGCAAGAATAATAGATTTTTGAAAGCCTCTTTGTACCCCAAAGTTATTTCGGCGGCATCCTAATTTTTTCTACACCAGGGTACAGGCTGGAGAAGCTGCACCTGTAAGTGATCTCCAGAAACACGGCTTAGGAGCTATTTTCATAAATAGTGAAACGAAATAATCAGTGGATAAAATGATGAGTGAACTTCAGCTATTCAGAGACCGATTCGCAATTAGCGACCTACTTGCTCGCTACACTTTAACTATCGATAATTGTGATGCCCGAGGTTGGGCGTCACTTTTTACACTTGACGGTCGCTTCGAGCATGGCAATCGAGTAATCCGAGGAAGGGAAAAACTAGAGCGCTATGCAGTCATCCACAACAAACTGGGTAGCCGGCATATTACCTGTTCGCCATTACATCATATTTCAGAAGATGGGCAATCTGCCTCAGGCAAAGCCACTACAGTATTTATTTTAGTGACTCGCTCTGGTTATCGCGTTGCCGTAGCCGCAGAATACCATGATGAATTAGTCAAGGTAGACGGCAGCTGGCTATTTCAATGCCGCCGTGGCGTTATTGCTAAGCTACCGAATGATCCTGATTTTCCCATACTTACTGCTGATCCCAATACTCGTGACCAGTTAAGTCTTTTAGAGGATGCCTGGAAAGACTTGGGTGAACTGATATTAGATTAAAGCTACCAATATAACGAGTATCAAAAAATCCGAATCCGTGAAATATTCCTCTGGAGCAGGGCTAATTCAATGTACGTAATGGCACATCATCCCTGCGCCCAATAGAAGCGCCCAGTATTCTTACCAGGAACTCGGTTAATACTCCGGCAGTAAAACCCCAGATTTCATAGTCGCCAAACTGGTAGGCGGGTAGATAAATAGCTTGATTATCGATAGTGATTCGGTCAGTGCGGATACGGGGATCGTCAAGAAAAAACGACAAAGGCACACGAAAAATTGCATCCAGCTCACCAGGGTTGGGCCTGAGATGGGTATCCGGTGAGATCACCCCCACCCAGGGAGTGACATGTACCTGCCAGCGAGTAGTGCGCGGCCACAGAGGGCCGAGCATCCGCACCTGATTCATAGGCAGGTCCACTTCCTCTTGAGCTTCGCGCAGGGCGGTATATTGCAGGGAGGGGTCAGTGGCATCCCAACGCCCGCCCGGTAGGGAAACTTCTCCGGAATGGGTAGATAGTGTATCGGCGCGCTTAGTCAGCACTACATGGGGGTCTGGCTCTTCGGTAAGTGCAATCAACACTGCGGCATGGCCATACAATTCTGGCCCTGTTGGTACGCCAGCCTCCAGCTCTTCTATTTGCTGGGAAATTTTCTTTTCGATAATCGATAACATATCCACTTATCCCGCCTCATACAACAAAGGCTCCCTAAAGTTCATCATACTGATTCCCGGTGATAACACCGAGCTGTATACCGCAATCTCCATTTGCGGCTCCCAGCCAGTTACTGCCGCTCAGCCGAAGCTGCATCCAGCTGGGACTGGGGCGTATAGCCCCCTTTGAGCTTCTCACGAAGCGCCTGCACCAACGCGTAGTACACAGGCACCAGTAAAGTGGCGAACAGGCTGGCTGCGAGCATACCGCCAAACACGACCAACCCCAGGGAAATACGGCTTACGGCACCCGCGCCTGTGGCTACCAGCAACGGTATCACTCCGAGAATAAACGACATAGCCGTCATCAATACTGCCCGGAAACGCAGGCGGGTGGCTGAAATCGCAGACTCGGCAATAGACTTGCCTTTATCCCGTTCCACACAGGCGAATTCAACAATCAAAATTGCGCTCTTCGCCGCCATACCAATTAACAATACCAAACCGATCTGGGTATAGAGATTATTGATAGATCCTGCCAGCCACACCACCAACATGGCACCGCAAATCGCAATAGGCACGCACAAGAGCACCGCAATAGGGATACTCCAGCTCTCATACTGGGCCACCAAAAACAGGTACACAAATATTATGGCCAAACTGAACAGGATGGGAGCCAGATTGCCTGAGGTAACCTCCTGTAAACTGATCCCGGTCCATTCATAGCCGTAGCCTTCCGGCAGCCTGGAGGCCAGCTCCTCCATGGCATCCATGGCCTGACCACTGGAGTAACCCGGTGCTGGAGCGCCATTAATCGTCACGCTGTTATAGAGGTTGTAGCGGGTGATAGTTTGTGGTGCCACAACCGGCTCAATAGTGGAGACCGAGGTAATCGGCACCAGACCACCACTGTTGGCGCGCACATAGAAGCCCGCCAGATTTTGTTCGTCATCGCGAAACTGCGCATCTGCCTGGGCGATCACTCGGAATACTTTGCCATATAAATTAAAGTCGTTTATGTAATATCCGCCCAGAAAAGTCTGCAGTGTCGAATAAACCTCTGGCAACGGCACACCGAGTACGTGCGCTTTTTCTTTATCGATCTTTAATTCCAACTGGGGGGTAGCCGCCTGGAAACTGGTGAAGGCCTGGGAAATTTCCGATCGCTGATTGGCCGCACCCAGCAGATCAATCATTACTTGTGATAATTCTGTAATACTGCGCCCCTGCAAATCCTCCAGCACAAATTCAAACCCTCCCACGGTACCGATACCCGGCAGGGGTGGTATGACAAAAGGCATAATCTGTGCGTTGGGTATCTGCGCCAGTTTTTTCTGTGCCCGCTGCATAATGGCGAACTGGTGATCCTCTTCACTGGTGCGGTCATCCCAGGGTTTTAACACCGCAAACATCATTGCGGTATTAGATGAGACACTGTTGGTAAGCAGGTTATAGCCGGGCACACCCACCACATGGGCCATACCGGGTTCTTCCAATAATATGTCTGTAACCTGATTCACCACCGGGCCAGTGCGCTCCAGGGAGGAACCATCCGGCAATTGCACATGTAGCATAAACGTGCCCTGATCCTCATCAGGGATAAAGCCAGTGGGGATACTACTAAACAACCAAAAGGCCAACAGGAAAATACCGATAACGGAGATAATTCCGATTAGCGGAATCTTTACGCAGGCTTTTACCATGCCCACATAAAAATTGGTGGAGCGATGCAGCCCTCGGTTGAAAAAACCAAATACCCCGGTCTCTTTCACTCCGGCAACTTCGCCTTCCTTACCCACTTTTAAAATACTGGCGCAAAGTGCCGGGCTCAGGGTAAGCGCATTAAGGGAGGAAATCGCGACCGACATAGAAATAGTAACCGCAAATTGCTGATACATTTTTCCGGTGATACCCGGCATCAACATGACCGGTACAAACACCGCAAACAACACCAGCGTAGTGGCAATGACCGGCCCAGTAACCTCACGCATAGACTGCAACGCAGCCTCCTTTGGCGTTAGGCCGTCACTCATCAGTCGCTGGGTGTTTTCCACCACAATAATCGCATCATCAACCACTATGCCAATGGCCAGAATCAGCGCAAACAAGGTGATGGTATTAATAGTCATACCAAACGCCAGCATCAATGCAAAAGTGCCCACCAGTGAAACAGGGATGGCAATAGCGGGGATCAGGGTGGAGCGCCAATCCTGTAAAAACAGGAAGACCACCGCGATCACCAAGATCAGGGCAATAAATAGTGTCTGCACCACCTCTTTGATAGAGGCCTGAACAAACAGAGTGGTGTCGTAGAGGATCTCTGCCTTTAGGCCATCTGGAAAACGCTGGGAAAGCTCTTTGACCTTGGCCTTGATGCCGTCAGCCACTTCAATGGCATTGGCTTCCGGCAACTGATAAACGCCGATCACTGCCGAAGCCTGGTTATCCAATTGCCCATAGGAGGAATAGGACTCACTGCCCAATTCCACCCGCGCCACATCTTTCACTTTTACCATGGCGCCATCGGGTTTGGCGCGAATAGTAATTTCCTCAAATTCCTTGGGATTCACCAGGCGCCCCTGCACCAGGATGTTGTATTGAAATTGCTGGTCCTTGCGAATGGGCGGCGAGCCAATCTGCCCAGCCGCTACCTGCACATTTTGTGCCCGTACCGCGCTGATAACATCCTCGGTGGTAACGTCCAGGGACGCCATCCTATTCGGGTCCAGCCACAGGCGCATGGCGTAATTGCGCGAGCCAAAAATAACTACGCTGCTCACACCCAATACGCGCGCCAGCTCATCCTTCAAATAAATTTCTGCGTAATTGGCTAGGAAAAGTTCATCGAATTTCTGCTCAGGAGAAAATAAGTTCACGACCAATAGCAAAGTGGTGCTTTGCTTGGAAACCACCACACCATCGCGCTTTACATCCTCTGGCAATTGCGGCGTGGCCTGCTCCACACGGTTCTGTACATTGACCTGAGCGATATCATCGTCATAACCAGATTTAAAAGTTACCGTGAGACTGTAAGAGCCATCGTTGCCACTGGTGGAGGACATATAATCCATGCCTTCCACGCCATTCACTTGCGATTCGATGGGCACAGCAACACTATCGCGCACAACTTCAGCACTGGCCCCGGCGTAATTGGCTGCGACGTTTATTGTGGCTGGAGTAATTTCTGGAAATTGCGCCACCGGTAATAATGGCAACGAGAGAATACCCGCAAGAGAGATCAGTATGGAGATGACAAAGGCGAAACGGGGCCGCCGTATGCAAAAGGCACTGATCATAAATTCGCTAAGCCCCCCCCATTTCAGGCGGGCTATTTATAATCATGCTCTTGTCCCTCGTATCGGTGGCGTTCGCCCTCCTCCACACCTTCAGGAAGTTCCATGTCATCGGGGAGCAGTGTCCCCTGCCCGAAGCCTATAGGCTGTTTGGTACTTTGCTTACCTACGGGAGAAGCGCCACCGCTTGCGGGCTCTGCCGGCTTTTCTGATGCGTCGTAGGGGTTCCGCGGCGTGTTTTGAGGGGTCACTGGCTTGCCCGCAACAACCCGCTGCAAACCGTTAACGATGACCGACTCCCCAGCAACCAACCCATGGTTGACCGCCCAAAGCTCCCCCTCCCGCTGCCCCAAAGTGACATAGCGTTTTTCAGCAATATTTTTCTTACCCAGCACAAAGAGGTAACGCCCCTGCATGTCCTCCAGCACTGCAGATTGCGGCACCAGCGGTTTAAGTGCCTCACTGCCGGTATACAAACGGATTGAGACCCGAGCAAATTGCCCTTGCACCAGTAGGCTGCCCGGATTGGGAAAGAGTGCGCGTACCGCTACGGAGCCGGTGTTGGGGTCTATCTGGTTATCGATAAATACAATCCGGCCCTGATAGGGGTAAAAATTACCATCCGGCAGCTCTATACGCACATCCAGCCTCGTTGGCGGCAACCCCTCCCGGCGGCGGCGCTCGGCATCCACCTGTACGGCATAGAGTTGGTTTTCAGGAACCTCAAACAACACATAGATTGGGTCCATCTTGACGATGGTAGTGAGCGGGTCCGAATCAGGTCCCACCAGGGAACCCTCAGTGAACTGGGTACGACCAATGCGGCCGGTAAGTGGCGCGTAAATCTTTGTGTAGGAGAGGTCTAGGCGAGCACTTTCCACTTTGGCCCGATCTGCATCGACCTGTGACTTGGCCTCTTCAAAAGTGCCCAGTAATTCATCCATCTGCACCTGGCTGATAGCACCTGTAGCGACCAACTTTCGACCACGTCGATAATTGCGCTCAGCGATCCGCAGAGTTGCCTCGGCGCGCTCCAAATTGGCGCTTTGGTTATCCAATTCAGCGATAAATGGGCGCGGATCTATTTCAAATAGCAGGCGCCCTTTCTTAACCGTTTCCCCCTCTCTAAAATCACGACTCTGGATATAACCTTGCACGCGGGGGCGCACCTTATACTCATCGGTGGCCTCCACCCGGCCGACAAATTCAAAGCGCGGAATCACTGGCTGTTCTCGCACCACCAGCACCTCTACAGGAGGCGGTGGCGGTGCCTTTTGCTTATCGTCTTTGCCGCCACAGGCCGCCAAGGCGATCAGCACAAGCCAAAAAAATAAAATACGCGCCATAGTAAAGCTGGCACCGCCCTATGAACTTCAACACCTTTAACAACTATAGGCGTCAAAAAGCTGGAAGCTGGCGCTGGAATCTTGCATGGGTATACTGACGCCATGAAATTTTGTAGCCAATGCGGCAGTAATGCCGTCACATTTTCCATCCCCCAAGGCGATGACCGCCCTCGCCACCTCTGTGGCAATTGCGGCACCATCCACTACATCAACCCGCGTGTGATTGTCGGTGTTTTACCCTACCTGGAAGACCGGGTCTTACTGTGTAAACGCGCCATTGAGCCACGCCTGGGACTCTGGACCCTGCCCGCCGGCTTTATGGAAAACGGTGAAACCAGTGAAGAAGGTGCTTTGCGCGAGTCCTGGGAAGAAGCACGTGCCAGCATTCGTGTGGACGAGCTTTATTCAATTTATGACATTCCGCATATCAATCAGGTTTACCTGATGTATCGCGGAGAGCTCACCGATACGAATTTTGGCCCCGGGCCGGAGTCACTAGAAGTGTCACTATTTCGCCAGGAAGAAATCCCCTGGACTGAAATTGCCTTCCCGATCATGCATAAAACTCTCAAGCACTATTTCACCGACACGGAACAGGGGCAATACCAGCTGCACCGGGGCGTTATTTCGCGGAAGCTATAGTGGTAGCTACAGCGCGAGCCAAGCTGAAGATAGTGCACTGGAAGAGGACTCTGGGTGGGAGAAGCACTCACCCACCTGAGTACATTTAAAAAGGATGTTCCAATGAAATACGCCTATATGCTTGCGGTACTGTTATTAGTGGGCGTGGGCTTACCCATGTTGATTCCCGGCCCCGATGGCAAACCGATTATGTCTCCCCAAGACTGGCTTCCCGATCAGCAGACTCTGGACACAGTTCGCCAGCAAGGCCAACGCGCCATTCAAGCGGTGAGCGACAGTACTCAGAAATCTGCCGAGCAACTGGAAACCCTGGTGGAATCCAGTGGCCTTTTGCCAGAAGAGCAACATAAACAGACCAGGGAGGTATTTAGCTGGCGGGACAGTGAGGGCAATTGGCACTTCTCTGATTCGATACCCGAGGGCCTGGATACTCATGTACGTATACATCGGATAAAACCCATCAATACCCTGCCCGCCACACCCAGCAACGATGCTCAGCCACAAGGCCCCCAGGCACAGCTATTGCAGGAGAACCGTGAGGGCGATAGCCGGATTTCACAGATTTTGAAAGAGGTTCAAGCGTTAAAAGAAAACAGTCAGCAGCGCCAGCAGGCACTGGATAACCTTTAAAACCCTCTCTCGCGAATGGCAGGATACTGTTTATTTCCTGCCACTAGCGAATTTTGCCGCCACAACGCTCATCCAGGCGCCAAAGGTCAAAGGCCGGCTCCTCGTAAGGATGTGCCTGGTAGAGGGCTTCAAGTGCTGCATCCACAGACTCATCGGCACACGCCATCTCAACCCGATATTCCTCTACCTGCTCTATCTGCCCGGACTCACCAATAAACGGCTGACTGCCCGCTAGTGGCCGGAACTGACCGGCACCCAATACCTGCCAGCAACAACTGTCGTAGTCGCCGATTCTGCCAGCTCCGGCGTTAAACAGAGCTTGCTTGACAACTTCCAGATGACTTGAGGGTATATAGATACAGAGCTTATGCATTCTACTGATTCACTATTCAACGGTGTATAAAGTAAAGGGGCCTTCAAGGCCCCTTTACAGTGCAATACGATTGAAACGTCTAGAACATCAACGTCATCAGCTTACGCTGATATTGGGTGGCGATGGGGTCGCCGGCACCCAAGCTTTTCACCATATCGAGAAATGCCTGCTTGGCCGCGCCATCGGCAAAATTCATATCCTTGCGCAGGATATCCAACAACAGCTCCAGGGCTTCCTCGTGACGATTGGCCTGACTGTACTGTACCGCCAGCTTATAGGCGGAATCATAATCCTGCGGGTTCTGCTCCAGGGCCTTCTGCAGCGCCTGAATCTCGGGGGTATCCGCCGCCTGTTGTTTTAGCTCCAACTGGGCCATCAGGCGCTGGTATTCCGCATCCTGATCCGCCAGCAGAATTTTGCTGAGCACGGTTTCTGCTTCCGCAGCACGGTTTTGATCGAGCAGCAACGCCGCCAGGTGTTTGGCAATATCCACCCGCTCGGAGGATTCAGCGTAAGCCTGGCGCAGCAACGGCAGAGCTTCATCCACCTTGTCCTCACCAATCAGCGCCTGGGCCTGCTGCAATTTGATGTCCCAGGGTTTGGGCAGATATTTATCGAGCATTTCACGAATCTGGCTTTCCGGCTGCACCCCGGCAAAGCCATCTACCGGCTGCCCCTCTTTGAGCAGCATAACTGTAGGTAAGCTGCGTACCCCCAGCTGGCCGGCGATCATCTGCTCGGTGTCGGCATTCACTTTTGCCAGGAGGAACTGGCCTGCATATTCATTCGCGAGCTTTTCCAAAACCGGCATCAGCTGTTTGCACGGCTCGCACCAATCGGCCCAGAAATCCACCAGAACCGGGCGATTCATGGATTCTTCAATGAGTACCTGCTGGGCGTTTTCTGCCGTTACATCGACAATAAAATCGTTCACAAACTCTCCTGAGTAATGTCTTGCTAATCTGCTGAGGTTCTAGCGGTAGAGGGTATCCATGCCATAAGCCAGCTCAAGGGATTGCCGCTCAATTTTACGCAGCCCCTTAACCACCAGGCCATAGGAGCGATCCGCCATCCGCTCAATTTCATAATCCGGCACTGTGCCATCGAGCAATACAGTATTCCAGTGCTTCTTGTTCATATGGTAACCCGGCAGCACGCCAGGGAAGATATCCCGCAGGGCCTGAGCTTCGTCGGGATCACACTTTAAATTGGTCGCATCTACCTCGCGATAACGGCTGAGAGTCGCGAACATACGCCCCTTAATCTTGTACACCGCAACATCGGGACCAAAGGGGAAGTCCTCAATCGCCTCTGGTCGCGCAAGTAAATAACTCCGCAGTTCCGCCTTGTGCATTGTTAGCGCCTACCAGTCTAGCGAAGAAGGTAAGCGTGGCGACGACAACAGCTTGGCGAAACGCTGCCAGCGCTCTTGTGCACTGTTTGTATCTCGCTCCACATAATCAGCTACCAGTTTTTTGCCCCAGTTGTAATTAATTACATAGGCACCGTAGGCATCGACAAAATCCTTGCGCTGCTTTGCCTTGGCCGGGCTCATCAGAGTGTATTTCTCAAACAGTACTGCAACTTGGTCTGGGGCAATTTCACCATCGATATACTGCCGAGCAATTTCATTGCCGGCAAAACTGAGCTTATCCACAAGTCCCATCACCCGCTCATACTTTTGCGCACTTTGTGGGTCCAACCCGGCGAGGGGATAAAGTACCTCCATCTCGAAGCGGTTTTTTTCCTCCCCAGGAAAGGCCAGATCGATACCGTAATTGGCACTGCCCTCGGCAATCAGAGATTGGGGACTGAACAGCGGATACACGCTGTATTCCACCCAGCCACGGTCTTCCACCAGCGTTTGCTCCAACAGCGCGTTATAGGTGTGATGGCCCGGGTAGCCTTCATGGCAGCCAAGGTCGATCGCTCGATCAATGGTAATCGGCAAGCCACTGTTCACCTGTATCAGGCTATGCGCCCCTCCCTGATACCAGTTGTAACCGCTCCAGGGTTTGTCACTGACATATTCAAGGGCAAAATTTTCATCCTGTGGCAGCGGAATATACTGCTTGGTGCGCTTGCGACACTCCGCAATGGCTGCATCAAAAACCTCTTGGAGCTTGCCCACTGGGATTTCATACTGCTGCCGAAACGCCTGCACTCGCGCACTTAGGGGCTCATTGCCGGGCAACAGCTCATCCAACTCCTGCAAGAGTGGATCGAAACTAGTGAAATTTTGCCTGGGGGGCTCGGTGTCATAAAGCTCGCGCGCTTCTTTGGCAAAGTTGCGCTCGCTTTCGCCAGCAAGGCTGCGGGCATGAGCCACCAGCGCAGCCAGTTGAGTTCGCAGGTAGTGTAGACGCAGGCCGTCAAGGGAACCATCCGCCACGCCCTCTTCGGGTAGCAGAGCGATGAGGGCGTTACCGCGTTTGGCAATATCCGCCGGGCTGGCCTGGCTCTGCTCCGCCTGCTCTCGCCACTGAGCCGGGCCATAATAGGCATCGACATAACTCTTGTCGTGATTACCCAATTCCAACACCAGGGCAACATAGTCCCTGGCCACTGTATCCATGGACATATCCCCTTTCCCTTCTATTGCAGTTTTTTGCCCTTTAACCTCTACTGCTTCTCGTAACTTATCCTCTGATCGCGCTTTACCCTCGCAGGCGACAAGAAATAGAGGTGCAGCCAGAATTGGCAACAGACCCACCGCCTTTACTACTTGTTTCATTATTATTTCTCTTGAAATTTATTTCACATCTGGAAGTTTACTCAGCCGGGAAAACCCCAAAACGGCCTGCTATGGCAGGACCAGGCCGGGAAGCCCCTCAACGTTGACGACCGGGATTTTCCTGAGCGGAACTATCTTGCTTCTCTAAGCCTTCTTGCTGAGCTTCACTGCCCCCCGCAGGCTCAGGTTCCCGGCCATCGGTCTGTACATCAAACTCTTCAGTAACCGGCGCAGTGCGCAGTACCAGGAAACCGGCGATACCGGCAATTACAGAAGCCAGTAAGATACCTGCCTTGGCCTGATTCAACAGGTTATTCTGGTAACTGAACGCCAGTTCGGCAATAAAGATCGACATAGTAAAGCCGATACCGCCGAGTAATGCCACGCCAATGATATGCTGAAAATTAGCCAACTTAGGTAAGCTGCCCAAGCCTAATTTCCAACCGATCCAAGTAGCCCCCACAATCCCAATCAGCTTTCCGAATACCAGCCCTGCGATTACCCCGAGAGTTACCGGGTTGAAAACTGCACTAGAGCTAGTAAAGCTATCGAAGGGAATGCCTGCATTAGCGAGCGCAAAGATGGGAATCACCAGAAAGCCAACCGGAGTGTGCAGGCGGGTTTCCATACGCTGCAGAGGAGACTGCGCCAGGTTAACGCCACTGCCAAGGGCCATAACCCGTGCGCGTAAGGCATCGTTGGCAATGATTTTATCGCCGGGCCGGAAACAGCGATCAAAGCTGCGGATAATATCTTTAACGAAGGTACTAAACGCCACTGGATCGTACTTGGGCTTCGCCGGCAGCGCCATTGCAGTTATGACCCCCGCAATGGTGGCGTGAACTCCGGCCAGATAAAATTCATACCACAGCAGAATGCCCACAAATACATAGGGCGGGGAGTTACGCACGCCAGCCGCCTTCAGCAACCACATAATCACAACCAGGCAACCCGCAGCGATCAGCGCGGTCATATTTACCTGCTCTGTATACCAGATAGCGATCACCAGAATGGCGCCCAAGTCATCAACAATAGCCAGGGCCACTAAGAAAGTCACAACCGCGCGAGGCACACGATTACCCAATAAGGCAATACAGCCCACGGCAAAAGCAATGTCCGTGGCCATGGGGATTCCCCAACCACGCTCCGCCTCACCGCCAGCATTGAATGCCGCATAAATCAATGCCGGCACCACCATGCCACCGATTGCCGCCATCACAGGTAGTACCGCATGGCGTAAATCGGACAGCTCCCCTACCATAAATTCCCGCTTGAGCTCCAAGCCCACTAAAAAAAAGAAGATCGTCATTAGACCTTCATTAATCCAGTGGTGTAGCGATAAAGAAAACTCCCAATTTCCCACAGTGAAACTGATGGGCATATGCAAAAGGGTTATGTAGACATCTTCCAGGGGGGAATTTGCGATAATGAGCGCCGCCAGCGCAGAAAGCATCAGTAAAATACCACTGCTGCTCTGCCGGTGGATAAACTCTTCAAAAGGTGTCACCAGGCGCCCAAAAGCCTGTTCTAAAGGCGCCTCAAAAACCTTTCCTTTGCGGATCTTGAACTTATTCAGAACGCTTTTTGCCATCGACAACCCCCTCTTTAGTAAAGAGTAGCCCGACTAGAAACGGAGCCGCACTTCTACCTATGGGAGCCAGAGGTTAGCATGGCCACACTATTCTTAACCATTTGACAGGACCCAGTAGCAAAACATGACCCGCTTGGACCAACTGCTAGTACAGAGAAAACTCGCCAATTCCCGCACCCACGCCAAAAAACTGGTTGAAGCCGGCAGGGTCACGCTGTCCGAGGGCGGCCCCATGGAGCTGGCGCGCAAAGCTGGGCAATCCGTCAGTGAAAACTGCGCCTTAGAAGTCACTGCACTACCCGAAGATCAATATGTTTCCCGCGCCGGCCTAAAACTTGCCGCAATACTCGATCACACAGGATTAAACCCTATGGGCTGGCACGCCCTGGATGTAGGCTGCTCTACGGGAGGCTTTAGTGACTGCCTGTTGCAGAGAGGCGCCACTTCCGTAGTAGGGGTAGATGTAGGGCGAGATCAGCTAGCACAAAAACTAATAGATGATCCACGTATGCACCTCTTCGAAGGAATTAATGCCCGTTATTTAGAGGCATCACAGCTTTCTCCTTTCGCAGATACTGGCTTTGATGCCATCGTCATGGATGTATCCTTTATTTCCCAAACGTTGATACTGCCGCAGCTGCCTTCTTTACTAAAACCCGAAGGCCAGCTGTTGACCCTGGTAAAGCCACAATTCGAGGTGGGACCTGAGGGCATTGGTAAAGGGGGGGTGGTGCGTGATGCAAACCTCTACCCACAAGTACGCCAGAAAATTGCATATTTATGTGATGAACTAGGACTTGAGATTAAAGAATATATTGACAGCCCAATTAAAGGTGGCGATGGCAACCGGGAATTCTTACTCTGGGCTGCACATAGAGAAGCATGAGCTAAGAGAACAAAAAAAGTTTAATATTACACCACTGAATCCACTTGAACGCTCTATCCTGACATAATTTTAATTTACGCTAGGGTCATCATATTTCGAGGGCCCTATCGATTACGTTTCAAAATAAAAATTTCCAGACAGATCTTAGATACCTACCGCTTAGAATTAAGAAACATCCTCATGTTCGTCTCTCAAAACACTCTCACCCTTTAACAAAAATTATTTATTACTATCACAATCTATAAATAAACACGTAATAAATACTCCCTATCCTGCGCGCATAAAACAACGACGCAGATAACCCCAATGAAAAGATTAATTTTGCTGTGTGCGCTCTCCACTTCATTACAAGCGGCTCCACTGACTAACTACAGGATAATAGACGGTGACACAGTTCACGGATATGTTTCTGGTGAATATGTTGAAATACGCCTTCAGTGCATTGATGCACCAGAAACCTATCCCAGCACGCAAATATATGGCCCAGAAGCTACTCAAACCCTGAATCATTTATTGTCATTTGGCACTGTGGATTTCCAATCGACAGGAAGGGATCAATACGGCAGAGAAACTGGCTATCTATTTGCAAATGGGTACAACATCAATCAAGAAATGGTTGCAAGAGGAGCCGCTTGGAATTACGCCTACTATTGCGGAGATAAATTCAAGATTGAGCAAGACTTTGCATACTACTCCAATCTAGGGTTATGGGGCGAAATGGAAGCAAAAGATCCCTACTGCTTTCGCAAGAACCTTGATCACGATTTTTGCTATTACAATCCGGAAAACAACTTCTTTTTAGATGATTAAAAACTAAATTTTCTGAACATGAATTTTACCCACTAAGCAAACAGGTCCCATAAAGCCCAAAATAAAAAATCATTAGAGCTACCAAACTGGTCTATAACTTATACCATACAGGAGTATATGGGACTGTTTGCTGATATTTTAAGAGGAGATTCCTTGGGTTTTACCTTTGCGAGGTTGGGTAAGATTCTATTGCCTGTCCACCCTTTTTATAGAGGACTCCTCCTTTCATAACCAATGAGACATTGGATAGAAGGTTAATATGCCTCAGCACATCCCCTCTTACTGCGATGATATCGGCAAATTTTCCTTTAGATACAGTCCCTGATTGGTCCGAAACCCCCATCATTACTGCGGGCCAGTAGGTAGCTGCTCGAATTGCATCCATAGCGGAAAAATTCATCTCTTCAACCAAAACGGCCAATTCGTTCCAAGTGCTTTGGCAATGAAATTTAGTTGGGATACCACTATCTGTCCCCACAAGAAACACCACACCAGCATCTTTAAGCTGGGAGATTTTCTTTTTCAAAGTTGGTTTACGTAAGGGAGTTAACTGCATGTACTGCAATTGCCCAGGGTTTCTCAATGACTGTTTAATATCGTCAATAGTGTCTGGCTTTAGTCCTTTATGCCAGCATGTATCATCCAGCCTTTCCGGGTTATCCACAGTGTTACTATAGTTCCAGAGACCTTCTACGGTTGGAGTCCAGAAAAGCGGGCCTCCAGCAACGCGGCCCTTAGCAGTGCGCTCTTTTAATAACTGGATGATATCTTCAGGGTACTCAGGTGCTGTTGTCAGCCCTGTATGTTCAAAGTTATCGACACCTATGGCCAGCCCTCTGCGGATCTCATCTGGGCGGTGCGAATGAGCTACAACTTTTAAACCATGCTTATGGGCCTCATCCACGACCGTTTGAGCAACTTCTATAGTCATCTTGTCATGGTCAATCAGCTTAATTATATCGACACCAGCTGTTGCCAGTAAGTTTACTTTCTTTTTTGCTTCTGGGGCACTAGAGACTGACCAACGAAAAGCTTCGGTGCCAGGATAAACTTCATGTTGGATAAATGGACCGGAAACAAATAGCCTTGGCCCGGCAATTTCACCAGAAATGATTTTGCGCTTTATCTCTAAAGATGCTTCTAGCGGAGCACCCAAATCACGAACACTAGTAACCCCGGCTAGCAGTAATTGTATTGCACTAGCAGGCATTATTTCATTGGTCAGGCGATGTAGGTAGTGTTTATCCCAATGCACATAGTCCGAGTGTCCACTGAGCATTAGGTGAGCATGATTTTCCCAAAGTCCAGGTAAGACATCCATCCCCTCAGTAGAAATAATTTGATACCCGTCGGGGACGGGAAGCGTTTCAACCGTGCCAACTTCCTCAATTTTGTCGCCCCGAATTAAAATCACACTGTTTGCGATTGGCCGATTACCAAAACCATCGATCAGCCGCCCCCCCACAAGCGCACTTCTCGTCTCCGCCTGAATTGACAAGCTGAACAGCAACATAATACCAAGAGATGATGCCTTAATTATTTTTTTTATCATTAAAATTTCCTTCTATTAGCTGGCGATAAATTCAAATCAACAAAACAGGATAAAAAGCCCCCCACTCAACTAAAAGCGCTTAACATGCATTATCTAAATAGACATACCCAATAGCGCTTCATAGCTTTTCAACCAACATCGAATCGCATAGCTAGTTTTGACCTATATACACCCTACTAACTTAACGAGCAACACTGCAAAGACCATAAATCAGACAATACATTCATCTCTCACATAGTCTAAACAGTTATCTTATTTCTGAGTATAAACATATTGCAGCATCGCTCACCATCAAGCCCATATTTCATAACGCATAATCAAATCCCGACATAATAGAGACAACATTAATTTTTCACGACAAACCATCATTATATATCGCACTGAACAACAAAATATACAGACCAAAATACAATCAAGAATACATAATGAGAAGATAAAAATATTCCGGTCAAAGAACTGGGGCTGTAACATTAATTTTTTATGGATTTATAACTCAGTGGCTATCCTACCCACACGCAGTCGTTCACCTCCATTAATAAAGCATTAGAAAGAATAAAAATTACACAAATCAAAAAAATAAGTATCTAGAGAACTTACCGCAGCATCTATTGAAATTCTTGCAATCTACTTAACACAATTAACAAATAAACAACTTAGAATAAAACTCCTAAGAAGGAAATGATGACTACACCTAAAGGCGACGTAATATCAACTTACCAACCCTACAACAAATTGCTCAAAACCATAAGCTCTCACGTACCTACATAAATTCCTAGCACATTGCTCAGAAACTTTTATCTTTCGGCAGAGATAGATAAGACCAACCTCACGAAACGCAAAAAAATCCCTTAAAAATTTGGAATCTACAAGCTTATCATGTATTTAATATTGGCTCTCTTGAAGCCAAGATAGACAGATATTCTTAGAAAAGACAACTAAACTACATGCTTTTAATCACCCTAAATATACGAGTTATGAAGTGATCAAAACGGCTATAAATAAAATGTCGTTGATTATAACGTTGCTCCTATTTTCCTGGCCTTCGATACTCTATGCATGCTCCCGGGTTGCCTGGAATACTGAGCAAGGTGTTTTTGCCGCCAGATCAATAGATTGGGGACATTCTTTATATAAATCCTCGAGGTATGAAGATGGTTGGTGAGGATGGTCATAACCCCGCCAAATGTACTTCAAAATATGGAAGTGTTGTACAAAGTATTATTCCTTATGCCCGCCAATATGGCTTCTCAAAAAATGACGGTGCTACCGACGGAATTAACGAGAAAGGTCTAACGGCACATATTCTATATCTTGGAGCAACCCGCTACGCCAAACCAAATAATACGCCAGGAGTATCCTATATGCGCTGGCTGCGTTTTATTCTCGATAACCATGCTACAGTTGCAGATACTGTCATTGGGATGAAAAATATACGCATATCGCCAGTGAAAGTTGGTAGCGAAGTACTTGGTGCACATATGGCAATAGAGGACCCAAGTGGTGATTCAGCTATCTTCGAAATAATCGATGGTAAATTAGTTGTACATCACGGTAAGAAATTTTCGGTCATGACAAATGACCCACCATATGGATGGCAGCTTCAAAACCTGCCTTTTTACCAAGGCTTTGGAGGGCTTAAATCTGTTCCTGGAGGGATTGATGGCGCTGACCGTTTTGTAAGATTATCTTACTATCAACACAATCTACCAAAACCTACGAATGATATTCAGGCAGTCTCTTACCTCCTAAGTGCTATCCGCACTGTGGCCGTTCCTTTTGGCGCACCTTATAGCCGTCCCAGTCAGGAAGAAGGAACTAAAGAATCAGCTACTTATCCCACTTGGTGGCTTTCGGTGATTGATTTAAACCGCCGAATTTACTATTTCAATTGGGTTAAAAATCCAAATATTGTTTGGGTAGATTTACATGGAATCGATTTTTCAAAGGGCACAGGAAAGCGGGTTGCCGACCCAAAGAACCCCAAATTGGTTGGAGATATCACGGATGTGTTTAAGCCACTAAAAAAGTGAACAGAAAGAAACACAAGGTGTACAAGTTACTCTAAAAACATCGCTGAATATAAAACACTCTGCCCGATACCCAATATGGCCTTAATTACAGGCAAGAATTTACATTCTTTGAAATAAATCTATTTCAATATGTACATCCCTTCACTTTCAGGGCTGCTTAACTTAAAACCAAACTTCTCGTACAGCTCCGGTACATCCGCCATAAGGGTAATATAAGCAGAAGGAAGCGCTTCACGATCCAAATAAGACATAATGTGTTCCATCACAACCCTTCCCAACCCTCGACCTTGAAAAGTTGGGGCGACAGCGACATCCACAATCTCAAAATTTAAGGCTCCATCACCAACCACCCGCCCCATGGCAATGGTGGTTGAACGAATTTGAATGTGAATGCCATAGAGACTATTTGGCAACCCCTTCTCTGCGGCCTCCCGACTTCTTGGGGATAGCCCACTAATCTGCCTGAGGCGAAGAAAATCCTCAACTGAAGCCACAGTTTCAATAACTTTAAACATACTGCCGTCTACATGAGTATTTATGAAACCTACTCACTTCAATGAGTAGTTATACCTCCCGAATCTCAGTAACCACTTCTGTTTTTACGGAGTTAGCAATAAAGCACTGCTTGTGGGAAAGATGGTGGATTTTTTCCAATTGCTCGCGACTAGGTTTCTTTTCGCCAGAAAAGCGGATCAAAGGTCTCAGGGTGACCTTAGTCATGGCCAACTTACCCCCCTCTATTGTATCCATCACGCCTATCGCTTCATCGCGATACTCATCAATGACGAAACCCCTTTTTGCGGCAATTGCAAGGAAAAACAACATATGACAACTAGATAGCGACGCCACGAAAGCTTCTTCTGGGTCGACATTTTCCGGGTGTGAGTAGGGGATTGGGACAATATGGGGAGATGAAGAGGCTGGAACTGACAAACCGCCATCAAACTGCCAAGTATGAGCGCGGCTGTATTGATTGTCGGTAAAAATCTGGTCGTCACGTTGCCAGACCACTGTAGAAGTATACTCAGACAAAATCTCTCTCCTTCTATCCAGGGCACACACTTTCAACTATTGATATACAGGGGCTACCGAACGACTCCGGAACCAGGAGGTATTTAGCGGAGTGAATAGAGCCGAAGGGTTCCTTCTAGGGCAACCTCAGTTTAGAAATGACGCGAGATGGCAGAAAATTGGGCGCTAGATGCGCCCTTGGGAGATGCTTAGTCTGCATCTACTTGCTGGTCGGTGCGCGCAGCCATAATAAAATCATTCTTGTGCAACCCCTTGGCCTCATGGCTCCACCAGGTCACGGTTACCTTACCCCACTCGGTAAGCAGTGCCGGGTGGTGGCCCACTTCTTCTGCGATGGCGCCTACACGGTTAGTAAACGCCAAGGCCTGCTTGAAATTCCGGAACTTGAACACGCGCTCCAGCTGCATAATGCCGTCGCGGGTCATTGGCGTCCAATCGGGAATTTGGCGCAGCAATCCTGGCAGCTCGTCATCGCTGACGAGAGGGGCATCGGCGCGGCAGGCTTCACACTGTTGTTGGGCTAGCTCAGTCATGAATAAATCCTCAAAACCTTGTTTATTATCGGTTATTTCACGTGGGGCTCACTCTAACCGGGGCTCTTCCACGACACAAGCGCAGACGTTAAAAACGCATTATCTACGGTTTTCACTCGCCAATATGGGACAGTGTGCTAAATGCTTGGATATCAATTCACGGTGTAAACAACCATTGTCAGGCTGATCAAGGGTCCTCCGGCCGATATGATAATTTTTAAGCAGATACACAAGCGTTTATAAACCCCTTTTGGCAAGGATCGCCATGAAAGCCCCTCTTAAATTGTTGATTTTGACGTCACTCACTCTTGTTTGTGCCTGTGGCCCCCAAGGTACCGATAGGAAGCGCATAGTGCCCCCTCAAGTTGAAACGATGATTGAAATGCGTGCCGAGATGGAACTGGCCTTTCAGCAGCTGAGCCAACAGTTCGTTAACGGTCTGTGGAAACTGTTTCCTTCCTGGGCAGTCCGCGAAGGCTATTATGAGGCTGCCATACATTTACAAGTGCCTGACAAGGCCTTCCGCGCCTATCTACTGGACTTCGCTCAAACTTATGAACGCAAGTTCGCCGCTCTGGATAGTGAATTACTCAGTATTTCTTCCCTTACCGATATGGCGCTTATTATGAATTTCCTACAGCGCCTGCAGTGGGAATATACCACCTTCAAATCCTACCAGTGGGACCCCTCCATATATAACGTATCCCATCCTTTTGCTCTGATTTTAAATACCGAGTACGCCCCCCTCAAGAACCGACTGCGCACTTTCAATACGCGCATGCGCTTGGTTCCCGATTACTACCAAGCCGCAAAACAGGCCATCCGTAGGCCCGCCGCGCCACAATTAATGTTGGCTATTCAACAGAACGAAGGTGCCCTGGAAGTTTTTGGGACTAGGGTAGAAAACCTGGTAGAAAGCAGCCAGATGTTTGATGATGAAAAAGAAGTATTCCGGCAGCGTCTGCACGCCTCCCGTGAAGCGATAAAAGACTATGTAAACTTTTTAAAAAATTTACAAACCCGCCTGGAAAAATCTGCAAGGTTTCGCGATTTCCGTATTGGAGAAAAACTATATGAAGAAAAATTTCGCTTTGATATTCAGATTGATACCAGCGCCAGCGCCCTCTACCTGCGTGCTTTGGAAGAAAAAAAACAGGTCCACAGTAAAATGGCGGCGCTCACCGAGCAACTTTGGCCGAAACATTTTCCCGATACCCAGTCACCATCAAATCAAATGGAAAAGATCCGGCGCCTACTCGAAAAACTATCCCTTAATCATGCCAGTAAAGATACATTCAAAGAGGTGATAGAAAAGCAAATACCACAGCTGGCAAACTTTGTCATACAGCACAATCTACTCGACCTGGACAAAGAAAAGCCACTAATAGTACGCACTACCCCCCCCTATCTACGCGGCTTTGCTGTTGCCTCTATCAATGCGCCTGGTCCCTACGATAAGGATGCCAATACCTATTACAATGTGTTGCCCATAGAAAATTACAGTGATGAGCAAGCGAATAGCCTGCTGCGGGAATATAACCATTACACTTTGCAAATACTGAACATTCACGAAGCCATCCCCGGTCACTATACCCAGTTGGTTTATGCCAACCAGTCTCCGAGTATTATTAAAACCATCTTCGGTAACAGCGCCATGATTGAAGGCTGGGCGGTCTATGCCGAACGTATGATGCTGGAGGCTGGATACGGTGATTTTTCGCCGGAACTCTGGCTGATGTACTACAAGTGGAATTTACGCGTAATTACCAACACCATTTTGGATTACGGTGTACAAGTCAAGGGCATGACAGAAGCCGAAGCAATGAATTTAATGGTTGATGGGGCTTTTCAACAACGGGCTGAGGCGGAGGGAAAGTGGCGTAGAGCAACTCTCAGCCAGGTTCAACTCACCAGCTATTTTGCCGGATTTACAGATATCCTTGCCTTGCGCGAAGAAGTAAAGAATAAGCTCGGAGATAAATTCAACTTAAAGGAATTCCATGAAAGCTTTCTAAGCTTTGGCAGTGCGCCAGTGCCGATTATTCGAGAACTAATGTTGACCCAACTGGAGAAGACGGGTTCTATTTGAACCAAGCACTCTGTAGAGCTCTAACTCTCACTCTTCTGACAAGATCCAATAGATTTCCAGTGAAAAGTGCCCAGCAAAAGATCAAACAGAGGGATGGTCAAATTAAAATTACATTTATTCATCCACTTACGTTGATGATGTATGCGATGCAATTGAGCCAACTCACGCAGAACGGGAACTCGATGAAACCAATGATCTTGAGGCTGGTGGTATCCCAAGTGCAACAATTCATAACCCAAATGATTTCCCACCATAGTCACAATCAAGAGGTAACCAGCATTCATCGAAAAAAGTATGGAGAAAAAGTATCCTATAATTGGCGCAATCACTAAAGCAAGAGTCGCAGTTAAATAAGTGGGGAAAAGTACTATTCTCCAGTCTCTGGTAGAGTCAATTGAAAATAGGGGTGGAGAAAAAAAACTATGATGATCCCCGGTATGTCTGCGATAAAACAGCCCTGCAATCCGAATCTTTTTATGACCAGCCCAACGGTGACTAGCGTATTCAGAAAAATTATATATAACAGTCCCTGCGGGGATCACTAACAACTCCCAAGTTTTTAACAAATCCAATTGAAATATGCAGTAGATACAAACTCCGGCACCAATAGCTAGAATACCCATCAGATGAAGCCATCCATGGTAACGGCCTTTCACTCGCGCCCTGTATCCAGCCCTGAAAGGGGCCGCATCGTGATTGATCGACATATTTGCTCCTTTTTATTAGCGTTGGAATTCCGTAAAACTATATAAACAATCAAAACCCGGCAGTTTGATTACATCCATCTAATAGCGATGTACAGAGTGCCCCTCATCATTTGCACTAGAAAATTTAAGAATTTGATTGACCAGAAATATAATCAGGCGGATGATTGAATTCTAATAAATAATAATTAACAGCATTATTTGTGAGATTGATAATGTCGAATCATCTCAGATCAATGGACTTGAATTTACTGCCTGTATTTGATGCCCTGATGGTCGAACGCAACCTGACTAGGGCTGCAGTAAAGCTACACATGAGCCAACCTGCAGTAAGTGCTGCCTTAAAGCGTTTGAGATCCACCTATAACGATGCACTTTTTATCCGCACCGCAAAAGGCCTACGCCCTACCGAGCGTGCGCTGGCACTACACCCTTCCATTCACACGGCTCTTGGGGCAGTGAGATCAAGCTTCCGGCAGCTCGACTTTGAACATCGCGAGGCAGAACGGGATTTTTCGATTGTTCTACCAGATGTGGTGGAAACCCTTATGATTCCAGGGCTCAGTGCCTGGCTACGAGAGCATGCACCAGGGATAAAGCTCACAAT
Source organism: Microbulbifer mixtoriginis (SeqCode) (assembly GCF_052467705.1). Taxonomy (NCBI): domain Bacteria; kingdom Pseudomonadati; phylum Pseudomonadota; class Gammaproteobacteria; order Cellvibrionales; family Microbulbiferaceae; genus Microbulbifer; species Microbulbifer mixtoriginis (SeqCode). Next base: position 1,612,167 of record NZ_CP174322.1, on the reverse strand, counting down.
ATTACCTGACGAATCAGAGATGACTTCCAGAATGGTAAGCAATGGTGAAGTCGACTTAATTATCGATTATTTACCATTAGAATCTCCCAATTACAGCAGCCTGATTATTGCCGAAGAAGAATTGGTGGTGATCGCAGGGGAGCATAATGAGAAGGTAGGAAAATCCATCTCTGAGGCGGATTTTCAATCAATACCACAAATATCATTGCTGAGAGGAAACCCCGTAGGCTCACCGATGGAGAGGCTGGCCAGACCGAATAAATTGCAGCGCAATATTTGCCTGCGTGTCCCTCACCTATCCTCCTTTCCTCATATAGCCGCCACCACCGATTTAATTGCCGTTGTACCCGCAAGGATGATGAAGTCCTCTCATTACCGAGCATTACCTGTTCGTACAATTGAACTGCCTATGGATTTCCCCAAGGTCAGCCTGCAGCTGATTTGGCATAAGTCACAAACCAACAACCCCGCCCATCGCTGGTTAAGAGAAACCATTTTGCAGCTTTACCCAGAGCTGGGGATGTAGAGGCTTTTGGAGTGGGCTGTACCAGGATGAATCTAATTGAGGCATCAGGTTAGGCTTTTACTATGCCTGTTTTACCGTGACTAGCTGAGAAGACAACCTAGTCCCGCCAAACTTAATCCCTAAAAGCTTGAAGACAAAAAAAAGCCGGGAACTTCGCGGACCCGGCTTGTTTAAATTGGGGCAACCCTTAGGCGATACCCTCCTCAATTTTTGCCTTCCAGATCAATGGTCCCGTGGTATGCACAGACTCACCTTGGCTATCGACTGCTACGGTTACTGGCATGTCCTCCACCTCAAACTCGTAGATGGCTTCCATACCCAGCTCCGGAAAGGCAATTACCTTGGAGGCTTTAATCGCCTGAGCCACCAAGTACGCAGCGCCACCCACAGCCATTAGGTACACTGCTTTATTGTCACGAATAGCTTCAATTGCCATTGGGCCACGCTCTGCCTTACCGATCATCCCTTGCAGGCCGGTCTCTTCAAGCATGGTGCGCGTAAATTTATCCATACGGGTGGCGGTAGTTGGGCCTGCGGGGCCAACTACTTCATCGCGCACAGGATCTACCGGCCCTACGTAATAGATAAAGCGGCCAGTCAGGTCCACTGGCAGCTTCTCCCCTTTCGCTAGGATATCCACCATTTTCTTGTGAGCGGCGTCGCGACCAGTAAGCATCTTGCCATTCAGCAGCAAGGTTTCACCGGGCTGCCAGCTCTGCACATCCTCTGCAGTAACGGTATCCAGGTTGACACGGCGAGTATTGCTGCCAGCTTCTCGAGTAATTTCCGGCCAGTCTTCCAGCTTCGGCGGAGTCTGGCGCGCGGGGCCAGAGCCATCAAGAGTGAAGTGGGTATGACGAGTGGCGGCGCAGTTGGGAATAATTGCTACGGCCTTATTTGCTGCATGAGTGGGATAATCCTTCACTTTCACGTCCAAGACAGTGGTCAAGCCACCCAGGCCCTGGGCACCAATACCCAGCTTGTTGACGGAATCGTATAGTTCCAGGCGCAACTCTTCGGCACGGTTGGAGGCACCGCGCTCCTGCAACTCCTGGATATCGATAGGGTCGAGCAGGGATTCTTTGGCCAGCAACATAGCTTTCTCAGCAGTACCGCCAATGCCAATACCCAGCATGCCCGGCGGACACCAGCCCGCCCCCATCTGAGGCACCATCTTCAGAACCCAATCCACTACAGAATCAGAAGGGTTGAGCATGGCAAATTTGGTTTTGGCTTCACTGCCACCACCTTTGGCTGCCACATACACTTCCACAGTTTCACCAGGAACGATTTCATAGTGAATCACTGCCGGAGTGTTATCGCCGGTATTCTTACGGGCGCCATCTGGGTCGGCAAGAATAGAAGCGCGCAACACGTTGCTGGCATTTTGATAAGCGCGGCGCACACCTTCGTTGACCATGTCGGTAACGCTCATGTCCGCTTCCCAACGCACATTCATACCCACTTTCAACTTCACGGTGACAATGCCGGTATCCTGGCAGATAGGGCGGTGGCCCTCGGCACACATCCGTGAATTGATCAGGATCTGGGCCATGGCGTCTTTGGCCGCCGGGTTGACCTCTTTCTCATAAGCCTTGTTCAGGGCCTGAATGAAGTCCTGTGGGTGGTAGTAAGAGATAAATTGCAGCGCATCAGCAACGCTGTCGATCAGATCATCCTGGCGGATAGTGGTCATGCCCAACTCCGATTAACGTCTCAAGGCCGGCGATTCTACACGAAATGTAGGGTTATTGGCCTGTTATTAAAATGGCGATAAATTTTCCACAGGCAATAAAAAAGGCGAACCCAAGGTTCGCCTTTTCTAGCCCCTGAAAAACTACATTGAGGAGGCTGTAGGCTCACTGGACTGCAGAGAGCGAATCGCATCGCGCAGTTGTACCAGATCTTTGTTCACCGAGCGACGGTAGGCATCAATAGACTCCACTGCCTCTTCATTGGCTCCGACACGCATAGTCAGATCACTGCGCACAGAGGCCAGCTGACGCTCCAGGCGTGAAATTTTGTCGGTCATCTCACGCTTGCTCTCGATACTGCCTTTACGTAATTCCGCCAGGGCAGATTCAACCGCAGCAATCTTTTTCACACTGGCATCGAGGCTACCGAGCTTGCTGTTGAGTGAAGCAACCTGTTTCTTGTTGGCTTCGTTTGCGGCCTTATTGGCTGCAATACTCTTGCGGTTGGTATCGTAAGCCACCCCCCAAAGCTTGCGGATCTCGGAGGAGTTCTCCTTGGCCTTGGCGCTCAGCACCTCAACGGAAGCTGTAGACTCCTCATCAGAGAGACTAAAGCGCTTCTCCAGCTCAGCAATCCGGTTCTCGGCATCGGCTATGCGATTCTCCGCGTTGACCAGCTGGGTACGGCTTTCCTGCCACTGCTGGTAGAGGAAACCAGAAGCAGCAAGTCCCCCCATGGCTAAGACCAAGGCACAGAGGCCTAGGAAGGAGAAGCCACCGCGGCGCTCCTCAACGATCACTTGTGGTTCCTGGGCCTGCTCGCTGCGCTCAGGAGAGCTGGGCTCCAGTGCGGGTTCGATGGCGGCGCTGCCGTCCAGTGTGGGCTCTCTACGTTGCATGTATCAATACACCCGGTAACTAATCTGGTGGGTTCGGTACTGGTCAGTTCGGGATTGTCCCGCCCGGCACCGCTAAATTCATTACTTAGAGACAATCAAGCCGGGACAGATTCGTCGAATTATGCGGCAGTTATACCAAAAATTGACGAAAAAGTAATCGGCCACAAGTAAGAATAGACGACAGCAAAACATTGGTGTCATCAAACACCACCCCTTGAGTTCGAGGAAAACGTCCCAAAATCCCCTATTCTACTGCGCCGGCTTAATTCTGGCATACGGCGCGTGTAGAATGCTCTCACCAATAACCCTAAACAAAGGAAGGAAGACACCATGGCTTTCGAATTGCCCGAACTCCCCTACGCGATGAATGCCCTGGCCCCCCATATCTCTGAAGAGACTCTGGAGTACCACTACGGTAAACACCACAAGACTTACGTTGACAAGCTGAATGGTCTGCTGGAAGGCACTGCTGACGCCGATAAATCCCTGGAAGAAGTGATCAAATCCTCTTCCGGTGGCGTATTTAACAATGCCGCACAAGTATGGAACCACACTTTCTACTGGAACTGCCTGAGCCCCAACGGCGGCGGCGAAGCCACTGGCGCTGTTGCAGAAGCTATCACCGCAGCATTCGGCAGCTTTGACAAGTTCAAGGAAGAGTTCACCACCAGCGCGGTAAACAACTTTGGCTCTGGCTGGACCTGGCTGGTGAAAAAAGCCGATGGTTCAGTAGCTATCGTCAACACTTCCAACGCAGCCACTCCGTTGACTGATGAAGGCGTTACCCCACTGCTGACCTGCGACGTATGGGAACACGCTTACTACATCGATTACCGCAACCTGCGTCCTAAGTACATGGAAGCTTTCTGGGCGCTGGTGAACTGGGAATTTGTAAACCAGAATTTCGCCTAATCGCGGAATTACCTAAAAAGCGGGCACTGCCCGCTTTTTTTATGGGAGGAAATCACTCCCGACATGGCTCCAGAATACTGCCCCTAGTCAAAGACCCATCTAGTGCGCACAATACCCTCTGGAGTGCGCTGTTCTCGCCACGTTAAGCGCGGCCAGAATTGGCTCAAAAACCTAAAGAATGCCACCCAAGTGGCACAATATAGCAATGATTATCCGAACACTGGGAATATGCTTATGAAGTTGAAACCAACCCTGATCGCAGCTGCCATTAGCGCGCTGGTTATCAGTGGCTGTGACCGCGGCGCCCCCGAAGCTACACAGCAGAATGCTGCCTCCGTCACCGCGGAAAGCAAGTCCATTCAAGACAGCACTGCCAAGGTGAGCCAAGAGGCCATCAAGCAGGTAAACCAGATGTTCGAGGACTTCTTCCAGGAGCATCTGTCTCGCAGTCCGGAGTTCAAAACCTTCCTGGGCAAAAAAGAAGATTACGATAAGTGGGATAATCTCTCCCCAGAATTCGCCAAAGAAACACTGGAAATTAACAAGCGCCAGCTCGCCGAGCTTAATAAGGTTGACCCCAATACTTTGGATGAAGCCACTCGCCTGAGCCTGCGTCTTGCCAAGCGCAATCTTGAGCAAGACATTGAAGGCTACAAGTGGCGTAACCACTACTACCCGGTTAACCAGATGTATGCCACCCATACCAGTGCGGCATCCCTGCTGATCAGCCAGCATCGTATCGATGCAGTGAGTGATGCCGAGGCTTACATCGCCCGACTGAACGGCATGCCCCAATACTTTGCCCAACTGGAAGAGAACCTGAAAGCCAACGCCAAGGCCGGTACTATTGTGCCGAAGTTTGTCTTCCCCTATGTGATCAGCGACTCACAAAACCTGATCAGCGGCGCACCTTTTGAAGGTGAGAAAGACAGTCCGCTTTTTGCTGACTTCAAAGGTAAAGTCGAAAAGCTGGAAATCAGCGCCGAACAGAAAAAAGCGCTGATCGATAAAGCCAGCACCGCCCTGCAAGAGAGCGCTGGCCCAGCGTACAAAAAACTGATCAGCTACTTACAGGAACTGGAAAAGAAAGCCACTACCGATGACGGCGCCTGGAAGCTGGCCAACGGTGATGACTTCTACAAGTTCCGCCTCGGTGTATACACCACCACCGATATGACAGCCGATGAGATCCACCAGACTGGCCTCAAGGAAGTTGCGCGGATTCACGATGAAATGCGCGAGATTATGCGCAAAGTGAAGTTTGAGGGTAACCTGCAAGAATTCTTCGAGTTCATGCGTACCGACAAGCAGTTCTACTACCCCACTTCTGAGGAAGGTAAAGCGGAATACCTGGAGAAAGCTACCGCCATTATCGACACTATGAAGGGCCGCCTGGACGAGCTGTTTATCACTAAGCCCAAAGCCGACCTGGATGTACGAGCTGTGGAACCTTTCCGCGAAAAATCCGCAGGTAAAGCTTTCTATCAGCGCCCGGCGCCGGATGGCTCGCGCCCAGGTATTTACTACGCCAACCTGTATAACATGGAAGATATGCCCACTTACCAAATGGAAGCACTGGCTTACCACGAGGGCATTCCAGGTCACCATATGCAGCTCTCTATCGCACAAGAGCTTCAGGATATCCCCAAATTCCGTAAGTACGGCGGTTACACCGCCTACACCGAAGGCTGGGGCCTCTATTCAGAGCTAGTACCGAAAGAGCTGGGCTTCTATGAAGACCCCTACTCAGACTTTGGCCGCCTGGCAATGGAGCTGTGGCGTGCCGGCCGCCTGGTAGTAGACACCGGACTTCATGCCAAAAAGTGGACTCGCGAACAGGCTATCGATTATCTGGTTGAAAATACACCAAACCCGAAAGGCGATGTGGTTAAAGCCATCGAGCGTTACATTGTGTTGCCTGGTCAGGCGACGGCTTACAAAATCGGTATGCTGAAAATTATTGAGCTGCGAGAGAAAGCCAAAGCCGAGCTGGGTGATCAATTTGATGTGCGCGGCTTCCACGACACCATTTTAGCTAACGGTGCGGTACCTCTAAATGTTCTCGAAGAACTGGTAGACGGCTGGGTTGCAAGCGTTAAAGCTAAGAGCTAACTTCACCGGGTAAATAGCACCCAATAAAAAAGGCCACTCTCAGAGTGGCCTTTTTTGCAACTATCTAAAGGAGTTAAAAACTACCTTATCCTTTTTTAATTGCAATCCAGTCATCCACTTGGCGCTCCAAGATTGCCAATGGCAAGGCCCCATTGGTCAGCACCACATTGTGGAACTGGCGAATATCAAACGCCTCGCCCAGCTCCGCCTGGGCCCGATCACGCAACTGCAGAATTTTTAACATTCCAGCCTTGTAGGCCAGTGCCTGCCCAGGCATTACCAGGTAACGCTCGATTTCTGTGGTCACTTCGGTTTCGGTCATGCCAGTTTTTTCCACCATATATTCGATGGCTTCTTCGCGACTCCAGCGCTTGTAGTGCATACCGGTATCCACCACCAAACGCACCGCACGGAACATCTCGGCCTGCAAACGGCCAAGATCATCGTAGGGGTTTTCCTGAAAGCCCGCTTCCTTGGCAACCTGCTCAGAATAAAGTGCCCACCCCTCAGCGTAAGCCGTAAACAAACCCAATTTGCGGAAAGTGGGCACACCCTCTAGCTCCTGAGCAATCGCCAACTGGAAGTGGTGGCCGGGAACCGCTTCGTGATAGGCCAGCGTGCGCATACCAAATTTCTTGGTTTCATGAACATCACGCAGGTTTGCATAGAAAACTCCCGGACGGGAGCCATCCATTGCCGGAGGGTTGTAGTAAGCCCCCGGTGCGCCCTGCTCTTTAAATTCTGGTACCCGTCGTACTTCAACCCCCATCGCCGGCTTCACATCGAAATAATCTCCTAGCCCAGAATTAATCTCATTGATCATCGCTTGGTAGTCGGCAACTATGCGCTCGCGCCCTTCATCCGAATCTTCGTATAAAAACTGGGGATCATTGTTAATCACAGAAAAGCGGGCGCTGATACTGCCGCTATCTTGCCCAATTGAAGAGAAAATACGATTCATTTCCCCCTCTATTCTTGCCACCTCTTCAATACCAACTTGGTGCAACTCCTCGGGGGACAAATTCGTTGTGGTGTGGCTACGAACCTGGTACGCGTAAAACGCCTCCCCATCAGGAAGCGCCCAAACACCATTATTTTCGAAAACCTTGGGCTGTAACTCACGATAGTAAGCAATCAGACTCTTATATGCAGGATATACCTCTGCATCAATCAAGGCCTCTCCCTGAGCGAGGATACGCACCCGCTCCCCATCGGCCAGATCTTCAACTTTATTTAGGCGTTCTTCAAGGGAGGTATAAAGAATATTCTCATGGGCCGGTACCGCTATAAACTCTTGCATCTCTTCCAGCACGCTGTCGATAACAAAGCGGGGAGGCAGGATGTTTTTTTGCTCACGGATTTTTAGACCATCAAGCACCTGTGAAAATTTGCGGTCAACCTCACTCAGGCGGGAAAGGTAATAATCCGCTTCTTTGACATTATGAATCTGGTGCACTTCCGCAAGAAACTCCGGCAGGCTGTTTTGCACTCCAAACATTTGGTTAAGCGGATAATTGTGGTGTTTCCAGCGCTCCCCCTCCACCATATTGCCAAGAAAGTAGGCAAATACATCGTAAGAGATCGCTTGCTGGCCATCCATGCCTGCACGATCGTACTCCTGCAGAACGGCAAGCTCATCCTTAATCATCTGCATCTGGCGCTGCTGTTCAGCCTCAGAAGCGTCATCAAGATGGGCATTGTGTCCATCGATTCCAAACTGCTCGAGCAATCGCAACTGGGAGAGAATTTCTGGACTGGTGCTGCCGAGCTTGAAAAAGGCCCGCTCAAAGTACACATCTATTGACCAGGGTTTAAAATAGATCGCGTTGACCGCAACAACAGAAACCGCCGCCACCCCCAATAACAAAATACCGCCAAGCCATTTGGCCAACGTTTTAATCATTTTTTATTCTCCTAATATAGATATTGCGGTTCTAACTCCTCTCCGCCCCATGACGGCCCTACCCTGAGTGAGCCATGGCCAGCTAGATCATAGAAAAAACTATACTGCCGACACACCGCATGCCCATATTAAGCGCTATATCTTGATGGGAGAAACAAAATCACTGGGCTTTAACGCAAGCAGAGAGCAACTCACCTTTTGCAGAATATTCTCGGCAGTGTTTCCCATAATAAAACCGGGTATACCCGCACGACCCACAGTACCCATGATGAGGAGATCCAGCTCCTCCTCATCGATCAGCAGGGGAATATAGCTATCTGGGTGAGCAATGACATGGTGAACTTGAATATCCCCGCCGATACCCGCAGCCCGAATAAGTACATCCAATTTTGAGCGGTGTTGAGCTCGAGCCGCTTCTGTAGCCTGGTCCAACTCCTCTTCAGAGGCGCTGATAGGGAAGTGACGACGCAAGAACTCATCAACGTCATAATCCCAGCAGGAAACAACGTGTAAAATACCGTTACAACTATCCGCCAACACCCGCGCCCAGCGTAGTAAGCGGATCGCCAGATCGTAAGTACTCCCCTCATCACACTCGGGGTCAATCGCCACGGCCACCCTTATCTCAGTGTGCACACGCTCTATGGGACGACACAGCCACACTGGGCAGGGACACTTGCGTAATAACTCCATATCAATGGCTTTGAAGCCCTTGAGCTGGCTCAGCCCCTCCACATTTTTAATTACCAGGTCGTAACCTTCGCTAAGTACGCGGCGAATAACTCTCTCTGCGGGGCGTGGACCACAGTCAGATTCGATCTCTATATTCACCTGCTCTTTCGACAGCTTCATACGCTCTCGAGCTGCGGCAATTCCTTCATTTACACGTTCCAGCATTGCCTTAACACAGAAGCTACTAAAGTCCTCAAACCCCGCCGGTACCGCTGGGCAAACCAGCAGCACCTTAATTTCTGCATGATTATTGCGGGCTATGGCAAAAGCCTGTAACAACCCACTGGACTCATCTTCAGCAGCATGGCTCACATAGAGGACTTTATGAATATTCGGCATAACAATTTTCTCTAACTGTGGGCATTGGAGGTAAAAGCAGACGGAGACCACCATGCAGCCCCTGCGGCCACCACCATTTAATATGGTCGATGAAAGCCAATTCACAGAAGAAGAATAGAAGTGCAGCTCTAGTCACCACCAGATGGAATACAAAACTGGGAACAAAAGAGGAAGCAAAGGGAGATTTTTATAGGGGGGCGGCGGCAGATGACCCAGAACTCTTTGACAGTCTCCTAGGTCAACTACTGAGTTAGGCTTAGGGGCAAATTGGATACCCTAGATATCCAGCACCTGTTTTACAAAGGGGATGGTAATTTTACGCTGTGCCATCAGGGAGGCCCTATCTAACTGCTCTAACAGCAGGAACAGTGCGCGAGTATCCCTAGGCGCGCGGTGCAAAATGTACTGTGCCACGTCTTCGGGCAGATCGAAGCCGCGCAGGCGACTGCGCCTGCGCAAGGCAGCCACTTTGTCGCGATCATTCATTGGCTGTAACTGGAATACCAGCGACCACTGCAGGCGCGACAACAAGTCAGCCAAGGAGATATCCATCCCCCGCGGAGATTTTCGCGCCCCTAATAATAACTGCCTACCGCTGTCTCTGACCCGATTGTATAAATGGAACATCGCCGTCTGCCACTCGGGCTGTCCCTCTAACAAGTGCAGGTCATCAATACACACCAGATCCAACTGCTCGAGGCCGTCGAGCAGTACAACCGGGTCCATGGCCATCAATTCAGCCATAGGAATATATTGGAAACTGCGACCATTGGCCTCGGCACTCTGACAAGCAGATTGCAGCAAGTGGCTAACACCACTTCCTGCATCCCCCCAGATGTAAATCACCGCTTCGGGATTTTGCCCACTGGCAAATGACTGCAGCAGAGCTACAACTTGGCGGTTGGGGTCCGACTCCGACAGATAAAAGTTATCGAAGGTAGCATCGTCTCGCAGGGATACTCCCAGCGGCAACTGTTGCGGAATACTCATCTCAATCCCAACGATAGCGCAACGGATTATCAGCGCTGCCCAAAGGTGCACGGTGCCCATTCAACTCAATGGCATCCTCGTCCCCATGTGCTCGCAACTTATGATTTAACGCCAGGGTATCGCGCAAATTGCGTAGTCCTACGGTGGCACTCAATGCCAAGCGCATCCGATCTCCCTCCACAGAAAGGAGATTTGCACTGCTCACCTGCGCCAGTCCCTGTAAATAGGCCGAGGCCTCTGCGTAATCGGCAAAGCTATCCACGCCAGATAACTCCACAAAAATTGAGCCCTGTTGGGCATCCTCAATACCGGGGCGCACGGCATAGCGTTGGGCAAGCAAGTTAGCCATCTGATTAACACCGCGCAGTGCAACCTCTTCCAAAGAGCCACCATTGCTATCAAAGGCATAACTGCGACCACCGTGCAGTAATAACCAATCAGCCTGCCAGCGGCGCCCCGACGCCTGAAGCAAGCGCCCCATCAAAGTGGCATCCGGCCTGTAGCGTAAACCAGCGCGCTCTGCGGCCTGTTCACTCTGAGCCCAAAGGTCACCAAGAGGCATATTGTGCTGGTCATTGAGGTCCATCACCGGGAAATCCAATGGCACACCGCGCTCCACAGCCATAGCGTCCAATACCGAAAAGAGCTCCGGGGCATCTTCTTCCCTGAGGATACTGCGCCCTTCCTTTAGGGTATCCACAGCCAGCCACACCAGAGTACCGGGGCGATTATTGGGCCACATCGGCAAACCCAACTGATGGACTTGCCTGGAAATAGCTTGGGGATCAAAAGAGAGATGAAGGTAGAGCTGGTTATCTTCGCTGGTGTAGCGGTAACCTTCTAGGAAATGCTGGGCTTTCTTCAGGATAGGCTGCAAATTTGGATTACTGCCAATTGCGGCGTCTCCGGTGACACGCACAAATATCCGCTCCAGCCCCCGGCTGCCAGCACTCGCGCGGTCAGTAGCCCCACGGCTCGGTACAGCCTCGACCACTTCATACAGGTCCGAGATAACTCGAGCCTGGACTGGCAGAATTAGGGCACCGAACAACAGGACCAAAAACTGCAACACCAATCCCTGCCGGAGCAGCTTGTGCATAGGATTCTTCTCCAAACCTCATTCCAACCCGTGAGCTTGCACGAAATCGTTGTTATTGCGCAAGACGCCAAAATCCACGGCTGGGATAAAAATTGGGGCTATTGTATCAGCGTCGGCGACTTCTCTCAGCCCCGAGTTCTCACTATTAGAGGGTTTCTAGCCGTTTAACTGAAGATAAATACCAGATTCCTTCATTGAGATGCCCACTGGGCGTGGCTACCGGACCAAGACCCGGCTAGAATACGCGCCCTTCGAAGACCCACTGCAGGAAGAATCATGAGCGATTCCAAGCCGCAATCCGCTGAAACATCCCTCTCTTATAAAGACGCCGGTGTCGATATCGACGCGGGTAACGCCCTGGTAGAGCGTATCAAGCATGTCGCCAAACGCACTTCCCGTCCGGAAGTCATGGGAGGCCTGGGCGGTTTTGGCGCTCTCTGCCAACTCCCCAGCGGCTATAAAGAGCCAGTCTTGGTTTCCGGCACCGATGGCGTGGGTACCAAATTACGCCTGGCGATGGACCTGGGCATCCACGACACCATTGGTATCGACCTGGTTGCTATGTGTGTCAATGACTTGGTGGTAGCAGGTGCCGAACCACTTTTCTTCCTCGACTACTATGCCACTGGCAAGCTGAATGTGGATATCGCCGCTGAGGTTGTCTCCGGTATTGGTAAAGGCTGTGAGTTGGCAGGCTGTGCACTGGTCGGTGGCGAAACCGCCGAAATGCCCGGCATGTATGAAGGCGACGACTACGATCTGGCCGGTTTCTGCACCGGGGTCGTGGAGAAATCCGAGATTATTGATGGCAAAAAAGTAAAGAGTGGTGATGTGCTCATTGGACTCGCTTCCAGCGGCCCCCACTCCAATGGCTACTCTTTAATCCGAAAGGTACTCGAAGTCAGTGACGCCGATTTACAACAGGAATGCGGTAGTGAAACGCTGGCCAAGGCATTGATGGCTCCCACCCGCATCTATGTTAAGAATCTGCTGCAACTGATGAAGAGCGTCCAGGTAAATGCCCTCAGCCACATCACCGGCGGCGGCCTGCTGGAAAACCTGCCCCGCGTACTCCCGGAAGGCTGTCTTGCTCGTGTAGACGTCACTAGCTGGGAGATGCCCGAAGTGTTCCGCTGGCTCCAACAGGCAGGCAACATCGACGCCCGCGAAATGTACCGCACCTTCAACTGTGGTGTCGGTATGGTAATTTGCGTACCTGCGGAACAAGCCGACCAAGCACTGCAAACCCTGAAGCAAGCAGGTGAAGACGCCTTCGTCGTGGGCAAAATCGAAGATGCTGTGGCAGGCGCAGATGCCGTAGAGCTGGCGGGCCTGTAATGTCACAGGGAGTATGCAAAGTTGCCGTGCTGATTTCCGGTAGCGGCAGCAACTTGCAGGCGCTCCTGGATGCCTCGGCAAATGCCGGGGCAGACTTTTCCGTCTGCACAGTAATCAGCAATAAGCCCGAGGCCTTCGGCCTCAAGCGCGCCACCGAGGCCGGAGTCCCCACATCAGTGGTCGACCATCGCAACTTCTCCGGCAGAGAAAGCTTCGACCAGGCGCTAATCGCAGAAATCGACAGCCATCAGCCGGATTTGGTTGTCCTGGCCGGGTTTATGCGTATCCTCACTCCCGAGTTTGTTCGCCACTACAGCGGTCGCCTGCTCAATATTCACCCCTCTTTACTGCCAAAATATCAAGGGCTCCATACCCATCAGCGTGCTCTGGAAGCCGGTGATAGTGAGCACGGTGTTACCGTTCATTTTGTCACCGAAGAGCTCGATGGCGGACCACCCATCGTTCAAGCCGCCGTACCTATAAAGGAAGGGGACACTCCCGAATCTTTGGCAAAGCGGGTTCAGGTACAGGAACACGTCATTTACCCCATGGCTGTTACCTGGTTTGCCCAGGGGCGCCTAAAAATGCTGGCAGACCGCTCGCAACTGGACGGCGAGCTTCTACCTCTTAGTGGCGCCAGAATCGATAGTTAAGCAAAGCCAAGCTGGCGGGATCAGCATTGCAATGTACTTTGCGGGTCGCGCCAGCTAGTATTCAAAGAGGTTCAGATTTTGCGAGGCTCTGTCGTGCGCATTTTTATCTCCTCTCTGTTTTTTCTCCTTCTCTCCACTCAATCACTCGCCAGCCAATTGGAGCCCTTTAAGGCGACTTATACCGCAAGGTACAACGGCATTAGTGTTACAGCCACTCGTGAGCTTACTGGGCAAGAAGGGAGTTGGCGGCTGGACTTTAATACCTTTGCGCTTTTTGCCAGTATTAAAGAATATTCCCGCTTTATCAGCCAGGACGGCAATATTACCCCCTACCACTATGAGTATCGCCGCAAAGGACTCGGCCGCGATCGCGGTACAGTTCTCAGCTTCGAACCCGACAAAGGCATGGTGTTCAACGTCTCCAACCCAGAACGGGATATGGAAAACGTATCGCCAAACATCCTGGATAAATTGAGCTACCAAATGCAGCTAACACTGGATGTCGCCGCAGGCAAAGAAAATCTCCAATATGAGGTCGCCGATGGTAAGAAGATTCGCAAGTACACTTTCGCCAAAGAGGGCACCGAAGTAGTAAAAACACCAATGGGAAAAGTAGAAGCAATAAAGGTACGCCGGGTTAGAGATGCGGACTCAGAAAGAGAGACGACCGTCTGGATTGCGCCTCAATGGAACTACGCCCTAGTGAAGCTGGTACAACGTGAGGAGAATGGCAAAAAGTACCAAATTACTTTGAAAAAGCTATCTATCAATGGCAAAAGTGTCGGTGCTGGCCAATAAATTACCATTTTTTTACAGAGGCAAAAAAAATGTTCACATTTGATGGATTTTTGCCTCCTTTCTCTTTATAAAGTGACTCCTTTCCCTTGCACAGGCAATTCCTTGTTGCCTAACCTGTTTAAAAGCGAGGGATTTGCTACGAAAACGGAAGGCATCTATATAAATCTAATGGCCTTCCTTCCATATCCCAGCATTTCCAATGCTACTTATGGTTTTCAGTAATCAGCAGACTTAGAGATGGGCTCTCATGAATAAGAAATACCTGCGACATGCAGTTTTAGCCGCAGCAATCGGCTCCGTTTCCCAAGGCGCTATGGCCGCGGGCTTCTACCTACAGGAAACCAGCGCATCCGGCCTTGGCCGTGCCTTCGCTGCCGAAAACACTATCGGTGATAATGCCTCCATCCTAGCCCGTAACCCGGCTGGTTCTGCACTATTTGATACTTATACTTTGACTGGCGGCCTCACCTACGTCGACCCCGAAATCGACGTGGCCGGAACAGTTACTAACTACGCTTTTGTCCCTGAACTTGGCAGATATGTTGCCGTTAGCTCTTCTGTGGCTGACGCTAGTGACTATGCCACCAGCGCCTTTATCCCCAATGGGTATCTGGCAGCACCAATCAATGACGATTGGTCCTGGGGCTTAGCTATGTACACAGATTTCGGTCTTGAGACTGATTTCCCCGACAGCTTCCCCGGCACCATCATCGCCAACAAAACCAACTTGTTGACCCTTAATATCCAGCCCTCTGTTGCTTACGATATTAATGACACCTTTAGTATCGGCGCATCTATTAACTTCCTCTACGCCGAAGCAGAATTATTAACCACCTTCCCCACAGATTACGATGTTGTTCCTGCTCTGGCCGATGCAACTATCTTGGATGTTAAAGGGGATGGCTGGGATGTAAGCTGGACAGTCGGCGCCCTGTGGCGCATTAGTGACAACACCCGCGCAGGTATTTCTTACCACGCAAAGTACGACCCCAAGCTAAAGGGTGATGTTAATTCGGATGTTACCCCCGCAGAAGATCCCTTTGATGATGCCAGCGGCAGCCTGACCCTGAACCTACCCGACACCCTGGAGCTGGGTCTATACCATCGTTACGATAACAACTGGGCTATCGCTGTTGGCTATATGTACACGAACTGGGATCGCTTCGAGCGCCTAGCCGCATTTGTTCCAGCGGGCGGCGCCGAGTGGGACCCTAAAGTACTTAAAGAGGAAAACTTTAAGAGCGGCTCCCGCTTCAGCCTTGCCGCCGAATACTTCTTTAATGACAATGTAACCGTACGCTTTGGTTACGCCCATGACGAAGGTGCAGCTCGTGACGGCTTCAATCGCCACGAAGAGGAAGTTATTAGAGAAGAGACAGGCTTCGATTTACCAATTACTTGGCGCACACTGTCTATCCCCGATACCGACCGTCAATGGCTGACCCTGGGCGGCACCTACACTCACAATGATCGCCTGAGTGTTGATGCTGGCTTCGCTTTCATCTGGGGTGATGATGAGCGAATCCAGGAAGTTTCAGAGCCTGGAGCTGTTTTCGCATACTACGATGGCGGCACCACCAAGACCGAGGCCTGGCTATTCAGTGCAGGTGTAAACTATAGCTTCTAAGTAGTTCGCCCTCTCGACAAACAAAAGGCTCTACCCCGGTAGGGCCTTTTTTAATTCTCCTATCGACCTCTCACCCTAGCGCCTCCAAACCCACCAACACCTCACCCCCATCAGCATCAGCATCAATACCACTTAATAGCAATATTAAGAATTAGTGGTTAGATATCTATCGAAAGTAATTTGTTATATAGCCACCTCAACAATTAAGAAAAACAACACAACATCGAAAATCGAAAATCGAAAATCGACTCATTATTGAAAATATACAAATTAATAACACTCACTTAAAAGAAAACCAAATGACTTTATCGAGAACACCAGCTTTCTAGATAATTTTTGTAACATGCCATAGTGAGTGACAACAGTGGCTCTAAAACAGAAAGGTAATCCTCTCATTAATAAGTCTGAAATGGGGTAGCAGAAAAACTAGCAGGCAGGCCCAAAACCTCAAACTTAAAAAGTCAAACCAAAAGAGTAAAACATGAAACTAACCGTGGTATTTCTCCTATTAATAGCAAGCCTTGATGTTGCAGCATTATCCATGGGAGAGGCAATTAATATAGCCGGGCGTCAACGAATGCTATCTCAAAGAATCACGCAAGCATTTATCCTAAACGGTATACAACCCGAAGCACAACGCCACCAGAAAGTATTGAAACGGTCAGTGCAGGAATTCGAGCGTAACAATCAGAAACTTAATACGTTCCCAGCTGCAGAAAAAATCAAAGATCAGCTAAAAAAAGTACAGAGCGAATGGCAACCCTTTAAGCAACTCAGTCTGCAACCGGTAACCAGGGAAGGAGCAACCGACTTATTCCTGCGCAGCAATAAACTATTAACAGAAACGCACAGCTACGTGGTTAAATTACAGCAACTTGCCAATCACAATTCTGCCGAACTAATCAACATTGCCGGTCGGCAGCGAATGCTTTCTCAAAGAATTTGCAAGAATTATGCTGCTAAACTTTGGAACATCTCACCAGCTGAAGCGGAGCAAGGGCTACAACAAGACCTTACAGAGTACTCCAGTCGCCTAACCCGCCTTCTGGAAAGCACACTCAACACCCCTGAAATCAGCAGCAACCTTCTCAAAGCCAAAGATCATCTCAGTTATGCCAGCCGAGGCTTTGAAGGGGAAATGAAACTATCTGAACAGCGTCAGATTCAAGTAATTACTGGCACTACAGACTTGATGCTGCGCGATATGGATGTCGTTACCAAGCAATATGCCAGCTTGCTGGACTCAAGAGAATAGCCATGAAAACAGATGTTGAATTTAGGCCCAGTATGGAGGAGCTTCTGGAAAAGCTGGCAACGCCAAAATTCCGAGGCCTAAATCAACAAGCTAATGACGAAACCATAAAACGTATGAAGCAGTCCGTGCCGATTTTAATCGGGATTGGCAAAGCTGGGGATCACATACCCGGCATGCGCAAAAATCTGATTTTACACGCCGGCCCACCAATCACATGGAACCAGGCCTCTGGCCCTTTAAAGGGGGCAATTATTGCCGGCCTCCTATTTGAAGGGCTCGCAAAAAACAAAGAAGCCGCCATAGAGATGATGAAAAAAGGGGAGGTGGATTTAGAGCCCTGCCATGATCACAATGCCGTTGGGCCAATGGCCGGCATTATTACCTCTTCAATGTCAGTGTATATTGTTGAGGACCAACTCTCTGGCTATAGAACTTACTCCAACCTCAGTGATGACAGAGGTGATTTTCGTGGAAGCTCCATTCGCTTTGGTGTTTACGAAAAAAGTGCTATCGATTACCTCCACTGGGTTGAGAACAATGTGGCCCCAGTTCTCAATCAAGCCATTGCCGATGTCGATGGGATTGACTTCCTGCCAATCATCGGCAGAAGCCTACTTATGGGCGATGACTGCCATGTAATGACCAATGCTGCCACTTTAATATTTTCCAGAATTCTCCTCCCTGGTGTTATCAAGGCCAGCCCTAAAAAAGAGTGGGATAGAGAAAATTGCCTCACAGATTTACCAAGATGAATCATTTTCCCTGAATGCCATCATGGCCACCTGTAAAGCGATTGCGGATGCGGGTAATGGCATACCACACAGCAGTATTATCACAACCATGGCGCGTAATGGTACCGAGTTCGGCATCAAGATATCAGGACTCGGTGAAAAATGGTTTACCGGCTTGGCCGGTGTTGGACGCGGTTTTTTGATGCCCGGAATTACGCCTGCGGATGTCAACCGCGATATGGGTGACAGCGCAATAACCGAAACCGTAGGGCTTGGTGGTACCGTGAAATCGCTATCCGGTTCAAACCTGGATACGATCGACAACACACTCAAGATGTATAGCATTGCACACTCAGAGAGTGACTCATTCCTAACTCCAGGTATTGATGATCGGGGGCCACCACTCGGGTTCGACCTATTAAAGATCGTCAAGACCAATACAACCCCAACAATCAACTCCGGCCTGGCTCACAAAAATATGAATCGCTATATGGCCGGTACTGGATCACTTCACCCTCCAATGGAGGCTTTTATTAAAGCCGCTGTAGAGTTTTCTGAAGTTGAAGTCCCCTTAACTCAAATGCAGTCCTGACATTTTTTAAACAAAAAAAGGGGAGTAACACTCCCCTTTTTTGGCCACTTCTCGCAAAGCTAGCAGATTACCAGCCGCACTGACGACCCTTGTTCTGCTCTTCCAAGTATGCCATCAAAGGCTGGAAGTAATCGATAATTGCAGATGCATCCAGATCGCGCTGGCCTGTCAAAGCTTCCATCGCATCCGGCCAAGGCTTACTAGCACCCATAGCCAACATGGTACGCAATTTCTTGCCCGCTTCATCATTTTGATAAATAGAGCAGCGATGCAGTGGCCCGGTCTCACCAGCAGCTTCACACAATGCACGGTGGAACTGGAACTGCTGAATGCGAGCAAGGAAATAGCGGGCATAAGGAGTGTTGCCGGGAATATGGTACTTGGCACCCGGATCGAAGTCCGCTTCTGTGCGCTCTACCGGGGCCTGGATACCCTGATATTCCTCGCGCAGCTTCCACCAAGCCTTATTGTAATCAGCCGGCTGAACCTCACCATTGAAAACCTGCCAGCGCCACTTATCTACCAGCAAACCAAAAGGCAGGAAAGCAATTTTATCCAGCGCCTGCTGCATCAGATAACCGATATCTTTGCTCTCATCCGGCACCTCATCCATCAGGCCAATTTCCTTCAGGTACTTAGGTGTGATAGACAGGGCAATGGTATCGCCGACAGCTTCGTGGAAACCATCGTTGGCCCCCTCTTTATAGAGGAAGGGCTGCTCCTTATAAATGCGCTGATAGAAGTTGTGCCCCAGTTCATGATGGATAGTAACCAGATCTTCTCCGGTCTTGTTAATACACATCTTGATTCGGATATCATCCTGGCCGTCCATATTCCAGGCGCTGGCGTGACAGACAACATCGCGATCACGGGGCTGCGTGAACTGAGAACGCTCCCAGAAAGTTTTGGGCAATGGTTTGAAGCCGAGAGAAGTAAAGAACTTCTCACCCGCCTTGACCATATCCTGCTCACTCATACCCGAGTCAACAACGAGCTGGGTCAGGTCATAGGGTGCCTGCATGTCATCGTCTTTGACCAGGTCATAGACATTGCCCCACTCCTGAGCCCACATATTACCAAGCAGATGTGCGGGGATTTTACCCTGAGCAGGTACTACCTCATCACCGTAGTGATCATTTAGTTTGGCGCGTACATGGCAATGCAACGCCTCATACAAAGGCTTCACTTTGCCCCACTGAGCATCCATATCGGCAGCGAAGGCATCTGGCTCCATATCGTACTTGGAGCGCCAGAAAACACTCAGGTTATCGTAACCCAGCTCCTCAGTGCCGGCATTGCCGATCTCCACTTGACGCTCATACAGAGGCTTCATTGGAGGGGAAACTTTACGCCAGCCCACCCACAAATCCTTGAGCAGCTCTGGGTCGCGGTTGGTAGCCATAACCTGACCCATCTCGGTCAGGGTGTAACACTTTTCAGCCCCTTCCTCTTCCCGACAGTACTTACCGGCACCATACATACCCTGCATTTTCGAGCCGATCTGGGCCAGCTCAGCGGTCAAAGCGGGATCTTTCGGCGCCGGGAACACCAATCCCTGCTTCAGCATGGTCAATTGGCGACGGGTATCTGGATCGAGCTCCAAGTCATTAAACTTTGCCGCTTCAGAAGCGAGCTCCACAGCCATCGTTGTATAGCGCTCGGAGGCGAGGGCTTCTACATACTGTGAATCAAGATTGATATAAGTGGATGCCAACCAAGCAGCGTGGCTCATTTCCTGAGCCATTTTCTCCAGGCGGGCCTGGGCATCATTGAGGAATGCCTTGGCATCCTCAGCAGTCAGCGGGCCATTTTTGGCCGCTGGGCTTTCTGCGGTGGCCTGAGCCACCCCCATGGATTTAGGTGACTGCTGATTGCTGTCACAGGCAGACAGCGCTACTGCAGCGGCAATGGCAAGAGCAACTTTCTTCATCTTCCCCTCAAATAATCGTTATTGGGCCTAGCTATAACTGTCGCCGTTTATAGCATAAGCAAGCTGCTAGCAGCGACGGTAAGCTTATGAGTTAGCTACAGATCGACACAAAATCTCACGTATTCGGCGGTTTCTGGGGAAAAATACGGCGTGATCGGGTACGGCTGCCAACAGACAGAGGGACGATTAGCCTCAGAGGCCATCTGGCGAAGAATCAGGGAAAGCTTTAAAAAGGAAGGCGTTTAAGGAGGCAGCCCAACCAGCAACACCCTCGGCACATGATACCACTGCTACCGTTGCTCCCTTCCGGGCCTGGCGGGGTTCGCAGCTGCTCATTGCGAGGGGACCGGAAGGGCCACCACAACGATCTTCGGTGCATCCGAAGAGGGCGCGATTATAGAGGGTTAAAGGCGCAAGTTCCAGCCCTATTAACAGGTTATAATAGGCGACTACTACTTTATCCCGTTCTGAAGAGTTAACCATGCATCTGTTTGTCGATAATTTGACCAATGTTGATTTCAGCTACCTGGACCACCAGCGTGGTTTAGTGGGCGAAACCTGGCTAGCGAATGCCGCCCTGGATGGGGCTCTCGATCACCAGGGCATGGTTTGCGATTTTGGTATCGTTAAAAAGACATTGCGCCACTGGCTAGATGATCAGCTGGATCACCGCCTCCTGGTTCCGATCCTCGCCCCTGGCCTGGCACTAGCCCATCAAGACGGCAATATCTCTCTCAAGTGGCAACTCGCAAGCGGCGAGCAGATTTCAGTATCTGGACCAGAACAGGCATTCGCCCTAGTAGAGAGTGGTAGCATCAATGCTGAAAGTGTTGCCCGCTGGAGTGTTCAGCAACTGGCTAACTCCTTCCCTGCCAGTGTTGAGCAGCTCAAGCTATCTTTTGAAGACGAGCAAATTCAGGATGCCTTTTACCACTACAGCCACGGACTGAAAAAACATCAGGGCAATTGCCAACGTATTGCCCACGGCCACCGCTCTCGCATCCAAATTTTTGTTAATGGAAAGAGAGACAAATCGCTAGAAGAAAAGTGGTCTCAACGTTGGAAAGATATTTACCTGGGTACCCGTGAAGACCTGCGTGAAGAAAATAAAGAGAATGGACATAGCCTGGTCTTCGCCTACAGAGCCCAACAGGGAGATTTCACTTTGCAGTTGCCCGCAAGCGCCTGTGAAATTTTGGATTGCGATACCACTGTTGAGCAGCTGGCTCAATATATCGCCACGACTCTTGCCGAACAGTACCCCGGCAGTGAAGTCAGAGTGCGCGCCTATGAGGGGCTCGGCAAAGGAGCCATTGCCAGTGCTAAGCTCTAGCCTCTGTAAAAGCCACTAAAACCAACAATTCTCCATAGTCTCAAGAGACTTGATTTTGAATCTGATTCTTTTGCAAGAAGCGGACTTTATCAGCCCTGATGTCGTCCGCCTCTCTGGCCGTCGGCTAGAACATATTGTCAATGTCCACCGGGCCGAGCCCGGTCAGCAACTGCGCGTAGGTCTGCTGGACGGAAATATCGGCTATGGGCAAATCACTACTCTCGCCGATCAGCAAGTAGAGCTCCGGGTGGAGCTAAGTAAAAACGCTCCACCACCTCCTCCCATCACCCTGATCCTGGCGCTGCCACGCCCCAAAATGCTGAAGCGCATTATCCAGCATGTCACCGCACTGGGAGTTAAAAAGCTGGTCTTGATCAATAGCTACCGGGTGGAAAAGTCTTATTGGCAAACCCCATGGCTAGAAGAGGAAAAGCTTTTTGAACAATGCCTGCTTGGGCTCGAGCAAGCCGTCGACACACAAATGCCAGAAATTCTATTGCGCAAACGCTTTAAACCTTTTGTGGAAGATGAGCTACCTGAGCTGTGTCAGGGCTCTCAAAAACTGGTTGCTCACCCGGTCGGTGGCACTGCTTGCCCAGTAGACATCGGAGAGGCCTGCACCCTGGCAATTGGTCCTGAAGGGGGGTTTATTGCCTACGAAGTTGAGAAGTTAAAAGAAGCGGGGTTTCACTCTGTACACCTGGGTCCACGAATTCTCCGAGTAGAAACAGCCCTACCAGTTCTGGTTAGCCGACTTTTCCCCTCCTGTTAAGTGTAAGTCTCGAATCGTGGTCACATGCCAATTTCACAGTGCATGTGACCCATACTTCTCATATTTATTTCACAAGCCATTAATATCGCTCGCCCCAAGCTTTCAAAAAGCTACGGCAATATGGTCTTGTTTACCGCAAATTGTCCTGGACTCAAATTTGAGACTTTTGCACGCTTCCTTCATGAATATTTCATCATTTTGTCACAATTAAGACATATTTTGCGGCCTCGTTTTACTTCCCTAGGCTCTGAGATCACATGTACCTTTTTCTTCAACGACTGTGCCGCTCATTAATACTATTAATACTGCTTGCTACTAACCTTCTAAGCCCTTTCGCCACCGCTGAACTTCCTCCTTTTCCTTCAGACAGCAATGGAAAGCTATTTAGCCTACACGGCTCCAATACTATTGGCGCACAACTGGCACCCAACTTGGTTCAAGACTATTTCACTGCGAAAGGGGCGAGTGACATTAGTGTCCAGCCACTAGACGCTCCCAACGAAATCCGTATTCAGGCAAAAGTTGGCAACAATTCTGTATTTGTCGATATTGCTGCACATGGTTCCAGTACGGGTTTTACTGGGTTAAAACTGGCAAAGGCCGATATCGCCATGGCTTCGCGCCCAATCAAAGACGGTGAATTCACAGAGCTGAGCACGCTGGGCGATATGCGCAGCCGCAATGCGGAGCATGTCATTGCCATAGATGGACTGGCCATAATAGTGCATCCACGCAACCCACTTCACCAACTGACCCTACAGCAAATAAGTGCTATTTTTTCTGGTCAAATTAAAGACTGGTCGGAACTCGGTAAAGGCAAAGGGCGAATTAACGTTTATGCCCGAGACGACCAATCAGGCACCTGGGATACTTTTAAGAGCCTGGTACTTGGCAAGCGTTACGCTCTCACCAGCAGGGCCAAGCGCTTCGAGTCCAACGATCAACTTTCCGACCGTGTTACCTCTGACCCCCGCGGAATCGGTTTTGTTGGGCTAGCATCCATCCGTCAGGCAAAGGCTGTAGCCGTTTCTGACCAAAATACACTGCCGCAGGCTCCAGAGCACCTAACCATTGCTACGGAAGACTACCCACTGTCCCGCCGCCTTTTCCTATACACTCCGATTTATTCCTCCAACTCTACAGCGAAAGAATTTCTGCGTTTTGTACAGAGTGAGCTGGGACAGGAACAGGTGAAATCCTCTGGATTCGTCGCGCAAACTCCCATCGGCTTTAAACCAGAGGATTCTCGAGAAGGACCAAGCGAATATTTGAAGCTTACCCGAAATGCTGAGCGACTCAGTATCAATTTCCGTTTCTCCGAGGGCAGTGCTTCCCTGGATAACAAGGCTCAGCAGGATTTTGAAAGGCTGGCAAAGTACATGGAAAAGCCACAGAACCAAAGTCGAAAACTATTACTTGTCGGGTTTGGCGATGAGAAAGTCAGCCCTGAACGTTCGGTTATCCTATCCAAACTTCGCGCAGTTACCGTACGTTCAGCTCTGCGCGATTATAAAATTAGTACCGCGCCAGTGCAGGGTTTTGGTGCTTACCTCCCAATCGCCTCGAATAACTCCAGCGCAAAAATTAAAAATCGTCGAGTTGAAGTTTGGCTACTCTAGCCATTAAAGTCCGGCCAGAATCAGGGAAGAAGAAGCGAATAAGGCTGGATAAATAGACATCTAAAGGGAGGCTACCGCGGTCTCCTGTTTTACGACACAAATCATTGTATTTGTTGAGAAATGAAAAATAGTTAAGGAGCAAAACTATTTTTTCTTAGGGGAAGCGGAGCTATCGTTCAAGGGTAACGATAAATTAGCAATAAAAAAGCCGCGTTTAAACGCGGCTACAATGGTGGCACAAGCCACCAGGTCTCACAGAGAGGAACGCCAAAGAGCGCTCCGGGGAAAATTTCCCTTCAAAACAAGCGCGTTACCGCTTTCTTGTTCAAGGTGCGGCTGACGCAGCCGCATCCCATTAAGCTACGGCGCCTTCCGCCTCAGCTACTTTTTGCAAAGCCAGCTTCGGATCTACAAACTCATATCCCAGTACATCGGCAACTGCCTTGTAAGTCACCATACCGGCGTGAACATTCAGACCTTCCAGCAGGTTGGCATCATCCAGCAACGCCTGCTTAGCGCCTTTGTTTGCCAAGGCTACAGCGTAAGGCAGGGTAGCGTTGTTCAGAGCCATAGTGGAGGTACGCGCTACACCACCGGGCATGTTGGCCACACAGTAGTGCACTACACCATCGACAACGTAAGTGGGCTCCTGATGAGTGGTCGCTTTGGAGGTTTCGAAACAGCCACCTTGGTCGATAGCTACATCCACTACCACTGCACCCTTCTTCATACGGCTGATGATATCGCGGGTCAGCAGCTTGGGAGCTGCGGCGCCAGGAATCAGCACCGCACCTACGACCAGGTCTGCTTCCAGGGCGTGCTTTTCAATCGCATCATTCGTGGAGTACTCGGTGCGTACAGCACCACCAAAAATGTCATCCAGCTGACGCAGACGTGGCAGTGAACGGTCCAAGATAGTGACGTCAGCACCCATACCCAGCGCCATCTTGGCGGCATTGGTACCAACAACACCACCACCGATAATGAGCACTTTGGCAGGTGCTACACCGGGAACACCACCCAGCAATACACCGAGGCCGCCCTGAGCTTTTTCCAGGTGATGCGCACCACATTGTACAGACATACGGCCGGCAACTTCGGACATGGGGGCCAGCAGAGGCAGGCCGCCAAAGCGGTCAGTCACAGTTTCATAGGCGATGCAGGTTGCACCAGATTTTACCAATAGCTCGGTTTGCTTGGGGTCTGGAGCAAGATGGAGATAAGTGTAGAGAACCTGCCCTGGGCGCAGCATTTCGCACTCATTGGGCTGCGGTTCTTTCACCTTGACGATCATATCGGCAGTAGCAAAGATCTCTTCCGGAGTCTCGATGATTTTGGCTCCGGCCTGCTCGTACATTTCATCAGTAAAACCGATAGCGGCACCGCCATCTTTCTGTACGATTACTTGGTGACCATGGCCGATCAGTTCGCGAACACTAGACGGCGTCAGGCCAATACGGTACTCGTGGTTTTTGATCTCTTTCGGGACGCCAATCAACATTTTCTGCTCCTTAATCTCTGCGTTTGGCGTAGTCTCCGCAAAAAGCTTGGAGCTACACCTACTTTCTGTGTTTTACCCAGTATAGGGCCACTCTAAAAGTGGATTTCTACAAGAATTTTTAACAAACTAGTGGAATCAACTGCTTACAATAGTAACAAGACTGTTTTTTGATCTGATCGCCCACAAAGGAAACAAGATATGCGCAAGCGCGCGGGAGAGCTGAATACCGTAGACCGCAATATCTTGCGGGTTCTGCAAAAAAATGGCCGTACCAGCTATGCAGAGCTAGCTCGTCAAGTGGGATTGACTGCTACGCCATGTGTCGAGCGGGTGAAACGGCTGGAAAATGATGGGGTTATTCAGGGCTATACCGCGCTGATCAATCCAGAGTTCCTCGACGCAGCCCTGGTGGTTTTTGTGCAGATTCGCCTAAACCGTTCCGCCCAGGACGCCTTCGAAGAGTTCCGCAATGCTGTAGCAGCCCTGCCGGAAGTACAGGAGTGTTACCTGGTATCAGGCAACTTCGATTACCTGATCAAGGCACGAGTTGCCGATATGAGCGCCTACCGTAAGTTTTATGGTGAAACCCTTCTGACCCTACCGGAGGTACAGGAGTGCACCAGCTATGTGGTAATGGAGGAAGTGAAAGAGACTTTAGAGGTGCCGGTCCATTACAACCGCTAGCCCCAATTTGCGGAGTTAGATCACAAGAGAGACGACTGATCCATCGCCTCTCTTGCTTGCTAACAGTAAATGAAATCAGTACTGAATTCCGAGCTTTCGATAGATGAAGCCTATCACCCAGGCGGGGCCGATAAGCAGGAATTGAATATCCTTGAAGAAGGAAGGTTTTTTCCCTTCGATATGGTGACCGATAAACTGAAAAATCCACATCAGCACAAACAGTCCCAGCGCGGTTTGCCAGACGGGTATTCCCAGCCGCTCTACCACAGACCAGGCCCACAGGCACACCAGCGTTAGTGCAGTCATCCCCAGGCCAATGGAGAATGACAGGGCGAAATAGAACAACATCACCGGCACTGTGATCACTACGGCCCAATTTAACCAGGGTATTGATGCCATAAATTGCGGCTGGGGTATGGCCCATAAGAGGCCAGCGACGGTGGCGTAAATCACTGGTACCGCAATCCAGTGAATCGATTTATTGACGGGGTTCTGATGGCTTTCACCATATTCGGCAAACCACTGTTGGGCACTGCGCATGACAATCTCCTTTTCTTATTTTTTATTGTCAGACGCTCATCTTGCTAAACAGCTGCAACGCAATCAATGGCCGAATGTATCAGGCAAAAGCGCAAAGTAATCAGCTAACGCCGTACATAGGCATCCAGTTGGGTGTGATAGAGCTCTGCCATTTCCTCGTCGAAACAACAAAAAACAATACTCACTGGCGCCCCTTCCCTCTCCTGGTGTTGCTGTACCTGCTCTACAGCAATTTCCACAGCCTGCCTGGGAGGGTAATCGTAAACACCGCAGCTAATCGCGGGGAAGGCTATAGAGTACATGCTCTCTCGCCGCGCTAAGGCCAGACACTGGCGATAGCAGCTCGATAGCAGCTCTGGCTCACCCAGGCGGCCCCCGCGCCAAACGGGTCCGACCGTGTGATAAATACGTTTAACGGGGATTGAGAAAGCGCTGGTAGCACGGACCTCGCCAACTGGACAGCCGCCGATACTTCGACAAGCTTCCAGTAGCTTAGGACCTGCGGCACGGTGAATGGCCCCGTCCACACCACCACCGCCGAGCAGGCGTGTATTGGCGGCGTTGACGATGACATCGACGTTCAATCGTGTGATATCACCGAGATGAACTTTGATCACTCAGTATCTCCAACCGCTATTTGAATAATCGCTGCGGATGGAAATCCTTTTCGCTTCACAACAGTCGCGCCCATGAGTAGGACGCGTCCTCTGCACTGCAGACAAGTGGCCGGGCCAATGCAACAGGGCCCCGCAGCCCCCGGGCTTATCCCAGCAGTTTCTTGTGTTGGGAGGCCACAGTTTCCGGGCATTTCGTCAGCGCGCTAACTATGACGATAGCAGCTGCTGAGAAAATGAAACCTGGCAGCAACTCATAGATATCGAAGATTCCCC
This sequence comes from Microbulbifer mixtoriginis (SeqCode), assembly GCF_052467705.1. NCBI lineage: Bacteria > Pseudomonadati > Pseudomonadota > Gammaproteobacteria > Cellvibrionales > Microbulbiferaceae > Microbulbifer > Microbulbifer mixtoriginis (SeqCode). The sequence goes on along the minus strand of NZ_CP174322.1, from coordinate 1,584,698 downwards.
CAGACAGCTGCTCCCAAATCACTACGGTAAGCCCACCGACAAGAACCCCCGCAATGGCTCCACTGCCCGTCATACGGGACCAGTAAAGGCTGATCAACAGTGCCGGGCCGAACGCGGCACCGAGTCCTGCCCAGGCATAGCTCACCACATCCAAAACCTTGGAATCCGGATCCATCGCGATCCACACGGCGATCAGGGAGAGCCCAACAACAGCCCAGCGCCCCACTTTAACCATGGCCTCCGGACTGGTCTTGCGACCAAACCAAACATGATAGATATCTTCCGCCAGTGCCGCAGATGACACTAACAGCTGGGAATCTGCTGTACTCATGATGGCTGAGAGAATTGCTGCCAACAGCACACCGGCAACAATCGGGTGGAACAACACCTGAACCAGCTCCATAAAGACAGTCTCGCCATCGGGAAGCCCTTGTTGCATTTGCAGGTGGGCGAAGAGACCCACCGCCATGGCACCGAGAAAACCGATCAGGGACCACACCGCGGCAACGGTTGCCGCTGCCGGCACATCATCAGGGCTGCGCACTGCCATAAAGCGCGCCAGGATATGGGGCTGACCAAAGTAACCCAGCCCCCAGGCCAAAGAGCTGAGAATCGCCACTAAGCCCAATGCCTGGCCGCTGCCATCTGTGAGCCAATGCGTTAATTGCGGTTGCTGCGCTTGCAACTGGGCCCAACTGGCGGAGAAACCACCCTGGTCAGAAATCACAACCAGTGGTACGGCAATCAGAGCAGCGCTCATTAATAAGCCCTGAAACACATCAGTCCAGGATACCGCCAGGAACCCACCAAACAGCGTGTAGGAAATGACAGCTATAGCACCAACAATTACCGCCCAGTGGTAATCCCAACCGAATACTGTTTCAAATAGCTTACCGCCGGCAATCAGACCAGAAGCCACATAGAAGAGGAAAAACAGCAGGATAAAGACCGCGCATACCGTGCGCAGGTAGGGGTGCCCCATTTTGAAGCGACGATCCAGGTAAGCGGGAACTGTGAGGGAGTCATCCAACTCATAGGTATAAATACGCAGGCGACGTCCCATGCTAACCCAACTCAACACAATTCCCGAGAACAGGCCTATAGCGATCCAGCCTGCGGAGAGACCGGCAGCATAAGCAGCTCCGGGCAAACCCAGCAGTAACCAACCGCTCATATCCGAAGCGCCAGCCGACAAGGCTGCTACAGCTGGAGGCAGCGAACGGCCACCGAGGAAATAGTCACTGGCATTTTTGGTACGCAAATAGGCGTAAATACCGATCACCAGAATCAGCGCCAGGTAGGCGATAAAAGTTAGGGCGACGAGCCACTGTGCGGACATGGGAATTCCTTCTGCTCAAAAACGGAATGGCACCGAAAGAAGGCAATGACTGCGACACTTGCTCGCTTTTTGAGCAAAATGCACTACAGAACCGGAGCCACTTCAAAAATAATTATGTTTATTGCGCGTAAATCTACTTAACGGCTGGCGCCAACTCAATCCACAAACTAAATATTCAGAACAACCACAGAAAAAAGACAATACTATGGGCATCTGTCTGGACGAACTGCGCCTCCAGGTTATCCGTCCAACCCTCAAGCACTTGAGAGCCTGGAGCCAGGGCATGGAAAACCTTTTGCTGGGCACTGCTGCACAGGAGTCACAGCTGGGCTTTCATCTCAAGCAGGGACGGCGCCACGGGTTGGGGATCTATCAAATCCAGCCACATACACACCGGGAAATCTGGGATAACTACCTGATTGATCACCCCGCACTGGCCTCAAAAATTCGAGGGCTCGCCAGCCAACGGGATTTTCTCGACCACCCCCACAGCGAACTGACCACCAACCTGCGCTATGCCACCGCTATCGCCTGGCTGGTTTACCGCTCGGCAGAAGTGCACAAAATACCCGAATCAGACACCCACGATGTGGCCAAAATGGCGCGATTGTGGCACCAGCACTTCCATCACGGACCCAGTGCCACTACGCGGGATTTTGAATGCAGCTATGCCCAGCTGGTGAGCGGTGCCGATCCTACAAATTCAGCGCCGAGATATACTGGGGCTCAACCTCCTGGGCATCGTCCGGCTCCCACGAATTCACCTGGCGCTGAATTAAATGGTCAGGGCGCTCGGCAGCCGACGGCTTAGAGCGATCCAATTCCAGACTTTCAAAATCGTAGAGATCCCTGTCCGCCAATTGCGACGGGGATATACGTGTTAATGCGGCAAAGATATTTTCACTGCGCCCTGGGAATTTATTGTCCCACTCCCGCAACATCTGCTTGATCGCCTGGCGCTGCAAGTTTTCCTGACTACCACACAAATTACAGGGAATAATGGGGAATTCCTTGAACTCCGCGTAACGGGCAATATCCTCTTCTCGGCAATAAGCCAGCGGGCGAATCACAATATTGCGCCCATCATCGGCACGCAGCTTGGGCGGCATTGCCTTCAGGCGACCACCGTAAAACATATTCAGGAACAAGGTCTCGACGATATCGTCCTTATGGTGACCAAGGGCCACTTTGGTAGCACCGATTTCCTCGGCAAAGCCGTAAAGGGTACCGCGACGCAGTCGTGAACAAAGGCTACAGGTGGTCTTGCCCTCAGGCACCACTTCCTGCACCACCGAATAGGTATCTTTCTCTACGATATGGTGTGGCACGCCAAGGGAGCGAAGATACTCCGGCAGGATATGTTCAGGGAAACCAGGCTGCTTCTGGTCCATATTCACCGCCACCAACTCAAAGTTCACCGGGGCGGTTTTTTGCAGGTTCAGCAGAATATCCAGCATGGCGTAAGAATCCTTACCACCGGATAAGCAAACCATGATTTTGTCGTCCTCTTCAATCATGTTGAAGTCGGCAATAGCGCGACCCACATGGCGGCGTAGGCGTTTCTGCAGTTTGTTGAATTCGAGTCGCTCGCGGCGATTTTCCACTTCGGACATGGTGTCTCTCTAACTATTTCGGTACCGGTGACCGGGGCTGGGGGTCACAGCCATCGCCTATCAGTGTGGAGCGAGGCTTTCATATTGCTAGGAGGCGCGATTGTACGCATTTCGATCACGGAGTACACGACTCCCCATCCGACTTATCCGCTAATAAGAACTCAACACAGGGCCAAACATGCTCCAGCAAGGCAGGCTGTGCTTTGGCGGTTGGGTGGATACCATCGGATTGCATGGCGCCGTCTTCAAGAGCGACAGTTTCCAGGAAGAAGGGCACCAACCCGACCTGTTCGGATTTGGCCACCTTGGGGTAAACGGCGGCAAAAGCATTGGTATAGGCGCGGCCGTAGTTGGGCGGGATACGCATGCCAAGCAGCAATACCTCTACACCAGAATTCTTCGCCAGTTTCACCATCTCCATCAGGTTGCGCTGTAAAGACTGGGGAGGGTATCCCCGCAGACCATCATTGCCGCCCAGCTCTACAATCAGCCAACGCGGATTGTGCTCCTGCATCAGGCGCGGCAGACGCGTCAATCCACCAGAAGTCGTCTCTCCGCTGATACTGGCATTGATCACCCGAACTTTTTTGCCCTTTTCCTGCAAACGCTCCTGCAGTAATTGCACCCACCCCTGCTCTTCATTGATACCGTAGGCCGCGCTGATACTGTCACCCAAGACCAACAAGGTATCTGCCTTACTTGCCTGGGCAGCTCCAATGGGGATAAACAGCAACAGTACCAAGCTGAATTGAGCCGCCATCTGCCGAAAAATGGCTGTCGTCATGTCATACTCTCCAAAAATTCGCGCATCCGTATAGGGAACACAGTATGTCCGCCATTCTTACGGCAGAAAACCTGTATCACAGAGTCTCCACCAGCGAAGGGCCATTGACCCTATTAAACAATATCTCCCTGCAGCTGGCGCGTGGAGAGAGTCTGGCTGTGACCGGTACCTCAGGTTCCGGCAAGTCCACCTTGCTCGGTCTATTAGCTGGATTGGACAAGCCCAGTGAGGGAAAAATCTGGCTGGCCGGCGAAGAAATTACCGCCATGGATGAAGAACAACGTGCGGCGGTACGCGCCCGCTGTGTGGGGTTTGTCTTCCAAACCTTCCAGCTACTACCCGGTCTCACCGCTCGCGAGAATGTCATGCTGCCCAGTGAGCTGCGCGGTGAACGCGGCGCCGCCAAGCGCGCGGAGGAATTCCTGGCCAAGGTCGGACTCGAACATCGCCTGGGCCATTACCCGCGCCAACTCTCCGGCGGGGAGCAGCAAAGGGTCGCCATTGCCAGGGCATTCGCCAGCTTCAGCGGCGAGGATGCTATCCTTTTTGCCGACGAACCCACCGGCAGCCTGGATGCCGGCAACGGCGCCAAGATCATCGATTTACTCTTTAAGCTCAATGCCGAATCCTGCACCACTTTGGTGTTGGTAACCCACGAGCAGCGCCTGGCTGAACGCTGCGCCACTCACTTGCGTATGTCTGCAGGTGCCGTGGAGTCTTACGAGCCCCTCGCCGGTGACGACAACTTCTCGGAGGTATCCGCCTGATGCTGCCACTCAGACTGCTGTTCAGGGACTGGCGCGGTGGCGAGTTGGCGCTAATTGCCTCAGCCCTGATTTTGGCGGTTACCTGTGTCACTGCGATCGCCCATTTCACCGACCGCCTTACCCGGGCCATGGAGCAGCAATCCCTCACCTTCCTGGCTGCAGAACGGGTGCTGCGCAGCAGTAAGCCTGTGGATAGCGCATGGCTGGAAGAGGCCAATAAAAAAGGGTTAGAACAGGGCCAGATAGTCCAGTTTTCATCCATGATCTCCGCCAACGATCAGTTCCAGTTTGTCTCGGTCAAGGCCGTCGACAAAGGCTATCCGCTGGTGGGGCAACTGGAAATCAGCAAGTCCCAGGGAGGCCCTGGAGAAATTGCACCACAAGGACCTCCCCCGGGAGAAGCCTGGGTGGAGTCCCGCCTTCTACCTTTGATGGGAATCCAGCTCGGCGATCCTATCGCCCTCGGCGACACCCAATTAAAAGTGACAGCCATACTGGAACGGGAACCCGACCGGGGCACCAGTCTGTTTGATATGGGTGCGCGACTGCTAGCCAATACCGCCGACCTGCCCGCCGCAGGTGTAATCCAGCCCGGTAGCCGAGTGCGCTACCGCTACCTGTTTGCCGGTGATGACCAAGCCCTAAAGGATTACTTTGACTGGCTCAAACCTCAACTGACTGAACACCAGCGGATCTTGGACCTGCGCGAAGGCCAGCCCCGGGTTGCCTCTGCCCTGGATAGAGCCGAGTCCTTCCTGTTTCTCGCCGCCAGCCTGGCCGTTCTCCTCGCCAGCGTCGCCGTTGGCCTGGCTGCCAGACGCTACGGACTGCGCCACGGCGCCTACGTAGCCGTAATGAAAAGTCTCGGCGCCGGGCGTAACAAAATTCTCGGTATCTACCTGGGACAGCTGGCCGCCCTCACCCTGATTGCCACCGCTATCGGGCTGGCACTGGGCACCTTTATCCAGAGCCAGGCAGTCAACCTGATGGAAGGGTTCTTCCCGGTACAACCCCCGGCTACCAGCTGGAGCCCACTGCTGATTGGACTCGCCACCGGCCTCGCTTGCGCCCTGGGCTTTGCCCTGCCGCCACTTTTCCGTTTGGCGCGTACAGACCCGATGCAAACCCTGCGGCACGACTGGAGCAATCCAGACCGACGCGAATGGCTCGGGCTGATTCTCGGCCCCAGCGCCATGCTGCTCCTGATCTGGTGGCTTTCCGGCAGCCTGCTTATGACGCTCGCCCTGTTTGTCGGCATGCTCCTGTTGGTAGCGGGCAGCGCCCTGGTTAACCGACTCCTGGTGCGCGGCAAATTGGCTTCCCTGGGGGGCGCCTGGCGCATTGCCCTGGGTAGCCTGCAACGCCGAGCCGCGTTCAACACTTTATTGATTGCCGCTTTTGGCACCGGATTATTGGCCATGCTGTCCATGGTCTTTGCCCGCACCGCCCTGGTGGACGAATGGCGGATGCAATTGCCGGAAAAAGCCCCCAATCACTTCCTCCTGAATATCGCCCCTCACGATGTTCCAACCATGGAAAATATGCTGGCAGAGGGCGAGGTAAGCAGCACCGAGTTTTACCCCATGGTGCGCGGCCGCTTGGTAGCGATTAACGGCGTCTCGATTAAAGAGAAAAAAGATCGTCCCGGTGGCGTTCGCCGGGAGTTGAACCTGAGCTACACCGATACCCTGGCGCCGGATAACCGTATTTTGGAAGGCGAGTGGTGGGACAAGGCCAGCGAAGGTGTTTCCGTAGAAGTGGAGCTGGCAGCCCAGCTGGAGCTATCACTGGGAGATCAGTTGCGCTTTTCCATCGGTGGCCTCGAAGTAGAAGCCCCGGTAGCCAGCTTCCGCTCGCTGGACTGGAACAGCATGCGCCCCAACTTCTATATGATATTTGCACCGGGCACTATCGATGATTTCCCGGCTACTTATATCACCAGTTTTTACCTCCCACCGGAGGACAAGCTGCTGGTCAACGATCTGGTTCGCGCCTTCCCCAGCGTCAGCGTGATAGAGCTGGATAAGATTATCCAGCGTATCCGCGACACCATTAACCAGGTGTCCTTCGCTATCGAATCAGTTATGGCCCTGATGCTGGTTGCCGGGGTCCTGGTATTAATTGCCGGGGTCCGCGCCAGTATCGCCGAACGATTGCAGGAAGCGGCAATTATCCGCACACTGGGAGGCCGCAGGCGCTTGTTACTGAGAAGCCTGATACTGGAATTTGGCCTACTGGGTTTTGCCGCTGGTTTGCTCGCGGCTATCGGTGCTGAAGCCACCTTGGCTGTGCTGTCTTATTGGGTCTTTGAACTGCCGGTGATATTGCACCCAGTCCTTTGGCTAACCGGACCACTCACCGGTGCAGTACTGGTTGGCACCGCCGGTACCCTGGCCTGTTACAGCTCGATCAGCCAGCCCCCGCTCAGAGTACTGCGCGAACTGGCCTAACTGATGATTGTCTGCTCTTGAGAATAAAGATGTAGTTTTTATGGACCTGGATTTCGATCGCAAACATATTTGGCATCCCTACTCCTCCCTGATCGACCCGCCCCCGGTATACCCGGTGGCACGGGCCGAAGGGGTAAGACTTTACCTTGAAGACGGGCGCGGCCTGATCGACGGTATGTCCTCCTGGTGGAGTGCCCTGCACGGATACAATGTGCCCGAGCTAAACCAGGCCATGCGCGATCAGATGGACAAAATGTCCCATGTGATGTTCGGAGGGTTAACTCACGAGCCCGCAATCGAGCTGTGCAAGAAATTAGTGGAAATCACTCCACCCGGCCTCAACCGGGTATTTCTGGCTGACTCCGGTTCAGTGTCTGTGGAAGTGGCCATCAAAATGGCTCTGCAGTTTTGGCACTCCCAGGGCAAACCGGGAAAGAGTAAATTGCTGGCCCTGCGTAATGGCTACCATGGCGATACCTTTGGGGCCATGGCCACCTGTGATCCAGTCACCGGAATGCATCATTTGTTCTCCGAGCATCTGAACCAGCACCAGTTTGCCCCCGCCCCACAAACCCCTTTCGGCGAAACCTGCCCGGATGAAGATATCCGTGAACTGGAACAACTGATTGCGCAAAACAGCGAGCAACTGGCTGCGGTAATTCTCGAACCCATAGTGCAGGGTGCCGGCGGTATGCGCTTTTATTCCGCAGATTACCTGCGCCGGGTACGAGCACTCTGTGACGAATACAACCTGCTGCTGATTGCCGATGAAATCGCCACCGGCTTTGGCCGCAGTGGCAAGATGTTCGCCTGCGACCACGCCGGTATCAGCCCGGATATTCTTACCCTCGGCAAGGCCCTCACCGGCGGCACCATGACTTTAGCGGCTGCGCTTTGTAGCGACCGAATTGCCGAAGGTATTTGCAATGGCGAGGCCGGAGTCTTTATGCACGGCCCCACTTTTATGGGTAACCCCCTGGCTTGTGCCGTCGCCGATGCCAGTATTCAACTGCTACTCAGCGGACCCTGGCAGGAGCGAGTAACCGCAATCGAACAGCAGCTGACCGAACAGCTAGCCCCATTAAAATCCGCACCGGGTGTCGCCGATGTTCGAGCCCTTGGAGCGATTGGCGTGGTGGAAATGCGCGAGCCGGTCAATACGGCCAAAGTGCAGGAAGCCCTAATCGAACGCGGAGTTTGGCTGCGCCCCTTCGGCAAGCTGGTCTATGCCATGCCGCCCTATGTGATATCTAAAGAAGACCTCAGCCAATTAACTTCGGCGATGGTTAATGTACTGGGAGAGATTTCCTAGCTTCCGAACCAGGTAATTTGTGAAGCCGGTCTCAATAATACCGGGTTAACCGGCTCCTCCTGAAAATAACCCTCTCTCTGTTACCGCGAAGAGAGGGTTAATAGATCAAATTCCATAAAACGTGGCGCCTCTTCCTGGCTAAAAACCTCCGTTGACCCCTCCCGTACTCGCCGTTCTCAGATTCCATTTTCTTGACCTGTACAAGCATCGATCAGCCAGAACGCAATTTCTGTCAGAAATGTTTTGAGCCCCTAAAAATTCCTGTATCATAAATCTTAATGATAGTTATCCTCATTTACGATAGCGATCAAAATGATTACTGTTAAATGTTAGGCATTCACCTCGCCCGATCAATGCCTACCAACCCTTAAAGTTTGGGCGTCAGAGAGGAAAGATGAGAATTTTAATTGCACTACTTTTTGCGGTTACTTTTGCTACCACAGCGCAAGCTAGCGATACTTCTGGAGAAAAGCCCATTCAGCACCTTAAAGTAGCGGATGTTACTTCGATGAAGGATGCCAAGAAGATTTTCGTTGAGAAAACCGCAGAAATTAAGAGCAAGCAAAAGCTTGATGCTGCTGAGCTTCACCAGATACATGTCATCACCTACACGCTTGAGAAAAGTGTTGAGTTTTTCGCAGAGAACCTAAAGGGTGACAAGCAAGAGTTGGCAAAAGAAATTGCCGTTGTTGTGGAGAATATCCATCTTAACTCCGAGAACAACCGCACAGAAAAGACCCGTAAGGACCTTAAGGAATACTTTAAATTAGCAGACAAATTTGCCGCTGGGTTTAAGCATCACTAATAAAGCTTAATCCTGAGCTTAAACAGCAGCTCTAGTCGCAGCGCTAGACTCGTCTGGTTCGATTGAAAATTGAAGGGCTAACAATCATTAGTTAGCCCTTCAATGGCAACACAACCCATTCATCGCTACACGCCACCATCTCGATCAAATTCTCAGCGATTCCCATTGTCCATATTTCCTCCTCTTTTGATCCGCCTATAAATCTCCTCACGGTGTACGGGCAAGGATTTTGGAGCAAGTATGCCTATCTTTACCTGATTACCCTTAACGCCTAATACTGTGATTGAGACATTCGCTCCAATCCGTAAGTTTTCGCCTGTACGGCGCTTTAAGATCAACATATTTATTTCCTACTGATACTCAAGCCATAGATAGACCTTCCCCGCTGAGGAAGCTTGGATAGTAACGTTTTGAGGAAATACGGGGTGGTGCGCGAGAACGGTAGGCGTAGAAAAAGAAAAGGCAGACGCAACGCCCCCAAGGCTTAGAGAATCTCTCCAAGCCGCTGATTGTGCTCCACTTTATTGAAGACGAGCGGGCTTCTAGCGTACTATGCATATAGCCATCTTGATACTGTCTTTATCAATTTGGTTAGCTGGCCCCAGGTGTTCCAGCACCTTGGGTCAGCGCCTTTTACTTATTCTTACTTCACGCGACCGTTCTCCTTTAAGGGGGTGATTTTTAAGAGAAATCTTGGTTTCTTGATTCTCTCGGCTCTCTTGAATCGAGCTGCTTTGATTATTGGCTTCAGATGGATTCTTAATCGCGGCCAAAATATCAATAAATATCTACCGATTTTACGTGGCTCTGACACTAAAACAATCCTAATAAAATCTAATAAGATTATTTTTGTGCCTATATTTTTTGTTACTCACTCATTAAAAATTTCGGTTGCATATAAAAATGGCCGTTTAGATTAATATACCCACCGCTCCCACGCTGGAGTTCAGACAACATTAGATCATCAATGCTTCGACTTAATACGTACTCCACATATCTACAGAAAAAATCTCTCCATAGACCAAAGTAACTTGCAGACTTTTAGAATATTACTGCGAGACTTAAGAGCCTCTGAATAACCCAGTGATGCCTCTACTTACAGAGTGGTTTCAATAAAAGCGCAGTTCCACAGGAATGACTAGACCTTAGAAGAAGTCTCAACATGGTGCATAAATCGCTATGAAAGCCCCTCAGGCCGACCCTTGAAGACCACATCTGCTGCTTTGCAACGCTTGCAAAGGGCTACGTCCATTCGCGGCGAACTGCACCTAACATCTTTAGCCTTCAAGATCCGCAGAGATATTACAGAGTGATTCAGAGGAACCCTGGATACCTTAACCACTCCCCAACTAATACCAGCCTGTAAAAGTTGGCGAGTGCTAGCTTAGGGATTTGCGATCATATTGACCGTGATATTGGAGAACAAGAAGATAAACCCAAAAAAAAATCATGAAATCAATGGGTTACGGGCTAACGTTAAAATTAGGATAGTAGTCAAAGTGATCGTTTTTCCAGTTTGTACGGATGTATCAGGATACTTTAAGTCTATGGTCTTAAATAAAAATTTAGGCCTTAGCGTAGAAATTGATTCTGAGATAACAATCAGGATAATAGTGGTCAGAATGATTACTATATAGCTGTTAGCCTCATACAATAAGGATTGAGTGCAATGGATGAAAGTTCATCAATGATTTTAAGAGAGATACTAGCAGTACTGTGTTTCGTGGCAGCTGTTGTCTTTGCTCTTATATCAATGAAAAAAGATGGTCGAGAACACTTCTTGAGAGTTTGTGCGCTATTTCTTGTTGGGGTCGTGACGCTTTTTGCTAATAGCCCTTATACGTATTTTGCATCCGTATTTATTATTGCTACCGCAGTTACCCAGTTGGAATTTCTTCAAAACCTTGCAGCAATTATTCGTGGCAGCAAAGAATACTTTGATTATCAGAAAGAGACACAGTCACGCAGCGATGTGAAAAGGAAAATTGATCAAGAACTCATCGAAGAAGAAGTTGCAGCTGCTGAATCCGATGAGGATGACACTGACGTGGCCGAGGATAATAGAGTTCAAGCAACAGCTGAGAATGTAATGCTAAATCTCTCCGCAAAGCAAATGGACTATAGAACCTTTGCAATGGTAGCTTATGAATATGCGTTCAATACACTTGAGGACAAACTCGGAAATTCAATTGATAAGTATCCTAGGTACATCAGCGAGAAAGGGAGACCAATTGAGTTTGATGGCGTAATGGAAACGAACTCCAGAATTATTGTATTCGAGTTAAAAACCACGTTAAGGCTTGTTATGCCGGCAAGACAGCTCATAAAGCCGATATCAAGAGTTGTCGAAGAAGCCTTGGAGCTCGGTAGACACAAGAAAAAGCCGGTAGAAGTTAGGTTGATTTATGTTGCATTTGAACAATACCTATTTAAGAACAAAGAAAGGCTACAGTCACTCGAGCAGGATTTACGTTCTGAATTCGGAAGCAAACATTTCAGTGCTGACGTAATGTCGTACAGTGATATTGGGTTGGGAGCTTTCGCGAATGAAATGCGATCTGCCAAGCAGGCTAACAAGCTAATGCAGCTGACCGCTGAAGCGGCAGCTGATTAGGGCGTTAGGAGTACCAATGAAATTTATTTCAATGCTAGTAATTCTTCTAGTCTGGCCATGTTTCTTGATTGCCGAAGAGGATATGTCACCTGAAGAGTACTTCATTAACGGTACAAATTTATTAAAGCCAAGCTCAGGATCGTTCAACCCTGAAAAGGGTTTGCGATATATGTTATTGGCCGCAGATGGGAAATATGAGCATGCACCATTTGGTTTGTGTGTAGCACTTTCTATTGAGAGGGCAATCCTCGACTTGGAACATGCGTATGCCTGGTGTTATGTTGCAGGAAAAATTGGCAACAAATACTCTGACCAAGCAAATAGGCGCTTGATCAAGGTAGGTGAGAATATTAAACAAAGTGGTGGTGCAGAGGCCTTGGAAAAAGCTAGAAAACGAGCTTTAGCAACCTATGGCGTATAGCCCACTCCTAACAAGTGACTATGGTCCTTTGTCAAGTATTTAAGCCATTTTCTCATCCCAGTAAGTGTTGTTTTTTACCATCGTATTTAGAATGGTAAGTTGCTTCCTCATACATGCGATAAGGGCTACTTTCTTTGGTTTACCAGCAGCGACCAGGCGCTCATACATTGGCTTTAATTTAGGGTGGCATTGTATTGCCGACATCATAGAAACAAACAAAACCGTGCGTACACGATGTCGCCCACCTCGAATATAGCGCTTACCCTGGAAGCTGCCGCTATCACGATTCATCGGGGCGATACCCACAAGTGCCGCAATCTCTTTGCGGTTCAGCTTGCCCAGCTCAGGAAGCTCGCTCATTAGCGTGTAAGCCAGTACATTGCCGACTCCTTTAGCGCTTAATAAGAGATCGCGTTTTTGTCGCCACTCGGCAACGCTGTTAACAAGTTTATCAAGTTGCTTATCGACTCCTTCTAGCTCTTTTTTGATGGCCTTTAAGATAGCCTGAATGGGCTTGTGAACAGACTTAGGCATTCTCTTGAGGCGATTCTTTTGCATTGTGCTCATCTCTAAGCACTGGTTCCTGACCGTCAGCAAATCACTGATGTTTCTTAGTTTTTCTGGTTTGATCGATGACAATCTTGGTTTCATTGCTTCACCAAAATGTGCGATATCAATTGCATCCAGCTTATCTGTTTTTGCGAGCCGCCCCGCTGACTTTGCAAAGTTTCTTACTTGTGAAGGATTGCAAACAACTATCGGCAGTCCCGCTTTATGAGCAGCACAGACAAATTCTAATTCTAGCCTTCCTGTGGACTCGATCAATACTCTTTCAGGTTTAAGAGGTTGTAGTTGTTTAATGGCATCCTTAATACCATTTTTATCATTGGTAACACTAAAGAATTGGCCAGTAGGTCTCACATAAATATCGAGTTGTTTACTGCTGGTATCGATACCGACATTGATCTTTTGAGGTTCCATAAGATAAGCTATCTCCGCCTTGCTATTCGGGCTCGAGGCCCACATGACTATTCGAGTTATGCCTAGTGAGTGTCTGTCACGTTCATACTTGTTATCGGTCTTTTACGAGCCGGCCAGGCAGCGAACTGTGATAAACAAGGCCTTCGGTGGCCGCCGAAGGTGGGTCTCAATTTACCCGTTAGCGAAAAGGATTTTCAACATCAGAATCGGGCAAGAACAACCATACAAGTAAAGGCACTGGACGCAGCAAAGCTGCGCCCGTGCTTTAGGCGTTAGCATTCAGTAAATATGAAATTTTTATATAGAATACTGCGTTGGCTGTTTCTTGGAACTATTGGAGTTTCAGCAATCCTTATATTCTTAACTATAGGATTTGTCTGGTTGTGGGATATAAACTCTATTAACTCAATCGGCGAGGCTAAAGAACTTCTGAGCAAACATGGCAGTATCGAGCACGAGCTAATAATTAATGAGTGCTCGAAGTTAATAAAGGATGGAGAAGAGCGCACTTTAATGCATGAGGATATCCCAGAAGTGCTAAAGTCGTTGTCGCCACAATATGTCCGAGCTTCAGAGTACTCATGTGAGGTAAACCTTTACAAACAGCCAGGCAAAGGAATTGGCTACTTTGTAAAAAAAGCTCCCAGTGGCTCTTTCATCCTTAGTTGGTTTAACCACTTTGAAAGTTGGGAAAGTCATGATATTGAAGTCAAATAGTGAACATGCTAACAATCACAGGCAGTTAGCGTCGGCCCCTATAGGGGCCTCTGCGGGACGGCCTACGCTTCTCTTCAGCCGCCCCTGCTGTGGGCGTTATAACGCACACTCACTATGAGAGATAAATTCGGCGGCGCAACCCTAGCTTTAGCAGGCTTCTTGCTAAGCATGCTAACTATTATCGATTCAATTGATGGTAGCTTTACTTACGCAAGTAAGATGAACGGTATCATCGAAATAACACTCGCCCATGGTGCTATGGATTTCTTTTTTAGCCTTTTTGGCCAGGTATTCATTGGTTTGGCTGTGGCCATACTCGGCTTAGGCATCTACTTTAAGCCCAAATTTTAGCCTCATAACAAAGCCATCAACCACCGCCCGCACACGAGCTGGACGCTCACTGCGTTGCTTCAGTTGTGCTTTATCGCTACGCTTGCACAACTAAACCAACTCCGTTCCCGCCGGTTATGGCGGCGTTTATGTTTCTGAGGATGACTAGTGCATAAAAATCAAGTTCGAAGATTTTATGAGGTTCTTTGGGATGCACACGATAAGAAAGCAATGCCATCGATCCTGCATGAGAGCTTCTTCTTCAGAGGATCATTGGGGCAGGAAAAGCGAGGTCACAAAGGTTTCGCTGAATATGTCGATATGGTTCACAAAGCGCTGGGTGATTACAGATGCATTATTGAAGATCTCGTAGAAGAGGGAGACAAGGTTTTTGCAAAGATGTCCTTTACCGGATTTCATAGAGATGAGTTTATGGGCTTTTTACCATCACATAAACGCGTAACTTGGAATGGGTGTGCTTTGTTTACCTTTGAAGGTGATCGAATCTCTGATGTATGGGTACTGGGTGATTTAAAGAGCCTTGAAAACCAGCTCAAGAAAAACGAAATATAACAGTCGCAGTCAGCAGGACCGTCGCTACGTGCCGACCTCTGCTGCAAGGCGTTAGTTTTCATCGGGCTTCGATCAATGAAAGTTATATATCTAACCTTATTAATCATCCTTTATTCTCAGCGAGCCATTTCGTTTGAATATGATCATAAGAATTTAAGCGTTGATTTGAATAATGCCACTGACATTGTTATTGCCAAGAAAATCTCAGGCCGAATTCCGTACGCAGATCTGACATATGAAATTAGCTCATATAACTCAAAGCCCATTGAGTGGCGTGACTCTCCAGCGTGGGAGAGATTGCAAGATCTGAATCGAGGTATCGACTCAACTTTCTTGGTATTGAATTCAATCAAGAGTACTTTTGAAATAGGGGATCGATTTACATTTAATGACTCATGGATACCTGTTGAATTGGGTTCAGTTCAACTGTATTTTCTATATCGAAAAAACGATCAAATCCAGTCTAATCCGTGTCATCGAATACCAATCGGCGATAACAAACAATCAATCGTCGAGCTTTCTTCAGATCCTAATGGGATTATTGGTTTGGTTTTACGCAATAAGCTATCATTTTGCGATTCAAAAAACTGACAAAGCAATGTACTTGACCTCCACTGCGCCGCTTTATTTTGTGCTTTAATAGCACAAAATCAACCAACTACGTTCCGGCCAGTGCTTTGGGCGTTATATTTTCCACTGTTAAGGAGGTAATACAATGTCAAAGGAAAGAACTAAGAGCTTAGTCGATTTATTTTCGTCTAGGCTAACGACTCTTGGTCATATTCTTGAAATTTCTGAACAGCACTTCCATCAGGAGTCAGAATCCATATTGGATTTTCGACTAATTGAAGACATGCTTCCTTTTGGCACACAGATCGCCTACGCATGTAATCAGCCTTACAATTTCTCGCTTTGGTGCAAAAATCAGGAATCCGATAATCTATCTCCTAAAATTGAGTCCTTAACTGTAGCTAAGAACCTAATTGAGCGAACTAAATCTCAACTTCAAGATTCGGAGCTAAGAGATTCAAAATTGTCAGAACTAAAGCGAATAAACCTTGGTGGAAATCAATATCTTGAGTTAGAGGGGAAGGATTACATTCAAGAATTTCTAATCCCCAATTTTTATTTTCATATGGTTTCTGCTTACAACATCATGCGGATGAAAGGGGTTCCTTTGGGAAAGGTAAACTATATGGCACATGTAGCTCCCTTGGTTAAGGTGGCATAACAAGTGACTATGGTCCTTAGTCAATTATTTAAGCCATCTTTTTTGGTTTACCAGCAGCGACTAGGCGCTCATACATTGGTTTTAATTTAGGGTGCATTGTATTGCCGACATCATAGAAAAATTAAGACTGTACGCACACGATGTCGTCCGCCTCGAATATAGGGCTAACCCTGGAAGCTGCCACTATTACGGTTCATCGGGGTGATACCGCCAAGTGCAGCGATTTCTTTACCTCGGGAAGCTCACTCATCAACGTATAAGCTAATACATTTCCGACTCCTTCTGTGCTCAACAATAGGTCGTGCCTTTGCCGCCCCTCAGAAACACTGTTAACGAGCTTATCCAGTTGCTTGTCGATACCTTGTAGCTCTTTCTTTATGGTGTTTAGAATGGTCTGGATAGGTTTGTGCACTGACTTAGGCATCCTCTGAATTCGATTCTTTTGCATTGTGCTCATCTCTAAGCACTGGCTTATTACAGTCAGTAAATCACTGATATCCCTAAGTTTTTCTGGTTTTAGCATCTACAGCCTTGGATTCATGGCCTCTCCAGAATGTGCAATATCAATTGCATCTAGCCCGTCGGTTTAGCGAGGCGTCCTTCGGATTTAGCGAAGCTTCTTATCTGAGACGGATGGCAAACGACAATAGGTAATCCTGCTTTATCTGCGGCGCAAACAAACACTAATTCGCGTCTTTCAATAGACTCTATTAATACGCTCTGAGGTTTAAGAGGTTGTAGTTGTTTAATGGCATCTTTAATGCCATTTTTAGCATTGTTAACACTAAAGAATTGACCAGTAGATCTCACATAAATATCGAGTTGTGTACTACTGGAATAAATACCGACATTGATCTCTTTAGCTTCCAGTAAGATAAGCCATCTCCACCTTGCTATTCGGGCTCAAAGCCCACATGACTATTCGAGTTATGCCAAGTGAGTGCTTTTCACGTTCATACTTGTTATCGGTCTTTTACGAACCGGCCAGGCAGCGAGCTGTGATAAACAAGGCCTTCGGTGGCCGCTGAAGGTGGGTCTCAATTTACTCGTTAGCGAAAAGGATTTTCAACATCAGAATCGGGCAAGAACAACCATACAAGTCAATTAACTTCGCGTCTGCGGCGCCGGACAGCTTGTATTGCGCTTCGCTCCGAGCCTGCTGCCGGTTATTGAGGCGTTTAGGTGACTTAAGTGCTCCCCCGCTTCGACCACCAGCTGGAGGCGTCCGATGGATAACGAGCACGATGTAGTAGTGATTGGAGCCGGATTCGCCGGACTTTCTTGTGCCGCCCGGCTAAAGAGCGCAGGTCTCACCAACTTGGCCATCGTAGAGAAGGGGGAAGGATGCGGAGGGTTCTGGCGTGGGAACTATGACCGGATCCGCCTTCACACGCCGTTTCACGAATTGCCCGATGACGGTGGGATTCGCCGCGACTACCCTGAGTTCCTTCCGAGAGACGACCTCATCGAATATTTCGAACGATACGCAGCACGCCACAACTTGCTCGGCAATATCGTGGCAGACACGGAGGTTTCGTCAATTGCTCTGGACGCCGGGCGCTGGTCGATAAGGAGCTCTAAGTCGGAATTCCGATCACGGTTTTTGGTAGTTGCCACGGCGTCCAATCGGAAACCAATTTGGCCGAAGCTTAATGGCTTAAGCGAATACGGGGGAACGGCGATACATAGTCGACAGTATCACAATGCGACCCCCTTCAAAGGCAAGCGAACCCTTGTAATCGGAAGTGGAAACTCTGCCGCAGAAATCGCTTTGGATCTCGCTGAGGGTGGCGCCCGCGAAGTCAAGATGCTCATCCGAGGTCCGCGCCATGTGTTGTCATTGAGAGGCCTGGGAATCGCTGCCCGTGTTGCGCGGTTCCTCAAGACCGGGTTCACTTCAAAGCACATTGAAGAGTCGCACGCCTATACGCGCTCTCACCCAGCGTTTCGGGAGAAACTCGCAAAGAAGGACAAGTTCCTCTCTACCTTCTCAATCGATATGAGCGAGTATGGAATCCATCCGCCGGATTCGGGCCCGGCGACCCAAATCTCATTGCACGGCCGAGTAGCGTGGATGGATCAAGGCACCGTAAAGGCGATAAAGCAGGGACGGATCAAAGTAATTGATGCGAAAGAGAATCCCCTGCAACGATTGAGCAAGAGGGGCGCCGTTTTCCAAAATGGCCACGAAGATTTTGATTTGGTTGTATTTGCTACTGGAATGGAGCCGGGGTTAGATGACTTGTTCGAGGAACCAGCAAGATTCCTAGAATGGAATGACGAGATGTCCCGCCTAATGCCTCGGACCGATGGCCGTAGCCGTAGCATCGTTGAGCCCACCCTATTCTTCCCTGGGTTCGACCTTTCGGTAAATGGGGGGCTGAGCCTTGGCCTATGGGGATTCGAGTGTGCAGATGCTATCCTGCGCCAAATGGCTTCCGTTACTGCTGCCACCTAGCAAGCCGTTGGAGGCGAACGCGTCACCGGGCGCTTTTCTTCCGCCGCGCAGCATGGTCGCTACCGAGAAGTGCCCTATTAACACGCCGATCAACTCGGGGTTAACCGCTGTACACACTATGAGACTATTTACTGATTTTTATACAAAGGTTGCACTTAAGCTTTATCCATTTAGGTGGTTATTAGTTGTGTCCTTTTTTCTTCCTTTTATAGGTTGGTCTCCTGCCTCCACGGCAATGCTGGTAATGCTATGGGTGTGGACCAATTTAGGACTATTTATTGTTTTAACTTATGGACCTATCAACCATTTAGAGGGCTCTATTATATGGAGTGACGGGTGGCGGCCTATAGCTTGGGTTTTCCTAATTCCAATCTTACTGGGAGCCTTGGCTGCAACAGTCCTAATTCCTTATGCTCTTATACAAAGTAATTAACAAACCGCAGCAGACGTTCCCTTTGATCGCCGGACTCGCACAAGCGCGAGCCGTTTAACCGGGCGTTAACCAAAAACTAATGTCAAAGAAGCGTAAAATGAGATACAGAGAGTACGTAGATCATCCACGATATGGTTCCAAGCCAATATACTCCGGAAGCAAGATGACGGCTGAAATGGCTGCGTCTGCTCATTGGAGCCTTGATAAAGATAGTGTTTTCCCCGAAACGGCTATCCCGGCAAATATTGATAGGCAGAACTATTCAATATTTCCGCGTAAGTTTTACGTAGATATAGAACGCTGTTGTATTCAATGCAGGCGATGGTTTATTTTTTTTGCTAACGAGCAGAAGCACTGGTTTGAAGGGCTGGGGTTTTATGTTGATGCCGATTGTACCAAATGCGTCGACTGCAGACAAAATGATCAGAACATCAAGCTGATGCAAAAGAGATACCAGATCCTTAGTGTGAAAAAAGATCGTAATGCAAAAGAGATATCTGAGCTTAAAAGAATTGCCTTAGAGCTATTTCAGTTGGGATATATCAAAGATCAAACTAAAGTGGATAGAATTGGCTAACAAACGCAAACAAACCGGCCTATCGGCCTCGACTCACAACGCTCACGTTTCTTGCAGACGTTAGATTGCCATGGTCAAGTCATTATCAACCGTTGTTTTAGTAATCTTGATATTGCTTGCTATGAAGCAGTGGATGCTTTCTAAAGATAAGCAAGAAAAACTTGCCAGACTCAATGCAATTGAAACAGCAGAACAGTGCCTCGCGGTTGGTGGGGAGCTTCGTCCTGTATGTATGTCCGGTACTAGAATGTGCATCATTAACTATTCAGATGCCGGAAAATCCTGTCTAAGTAGCTCACAATGCCAGGGTGAATGTAGGGTTTCGGAGAGTAAGGCTGGCAACGTTTTTGCCATGGGTCAGTGCTCTACCTCCAATAATCCTTGTGGTTGCTGGGCAAATGTCGAGCTAGGTATGGTAAACCATGCTATTTGCTTCGACTAAATCTAACAAACGCAAGCAGGATGCTACGGCCCAGCAGGCCTCCGCGGACGTTAAGGCACTATGAAACTACTACCAATATTTTTGTTTCTTTGTTCCAGCACCTGCTACAGCTGGGAATGTGCCGAGCGTGATCCGCCAGTTTGCATAGAGGAATTCTAGAATCAGCGCCCCAGAGTTATTGTTGCCCAAGTGGTTTCAGGAAAGTACGATCTGAAAGCAAAAGATGAGTATGAATACCAACTTTCGGTCAAGCATTGGCTTAAAGGAAATTTGGGAAGAAACTTAAATATATAGAGCCGTGATTCTTTACAACTTCCAATTGGCGAGAAATACATTTTTTCAATTAAAAATAGTACGGTTGATTTTTGTGAATTGATTTTGCCGTTTTCGTATAGCTGGCTAGAGCGTTTTGATATTCCAGTGGAGCAGGCTCGTGTAGAAAAAATTGTGGAGCTTTCAGGTTACAAACCTTAACGATACACAATGCAGTCAATGTTAGAGAAACTATGAATAACGAATACAGAGCAAGGGATTGGATTAACTTCATTTTAGAGAGATGTCAGTTCCCTGATACACAAGCGCTAAAGAATCATCTCGACAAAGCCGTGTTTTCTGAGTTCTGTCAGTGCGGATGTAATAGCTTCAAAGTTCTGGTCCCGGATTTCACCAAGGCCATTGCAGTTCCAGGTAAATATGGTGTAATTTTTGAAGCAAACTTTAATCTTGCAGAAGCAGGTAAAACGTTAGAGATCCTAATATTCTCTGGAAAATCAGGAATGGTTGAATACATAGAAATAGACTGTAGTGGTAACAACTTTCCTATCCCAGAAATAGTTGAGGTTGTTGGAGAACCGTTTCATGTCAGTGCCAGTAGTGCGCTTGCTCTCTAACGAAAGCCGGCACAAGCAGGGACTCCGTGTGCTGAACTCTCAACAAGTTACTCCCCTGTACGGCGGGCGTTATGAAACAACATAAAGTCTCATTACCTGTATTCTGACAACTTAGCAACTTGTTTCTACTGATTTCACCTTCATTTCACCTCTGCTTCTTTAAAGTGCTGCTCAACCAGTTCTTTAAAGGAGCTAGCCATGTCTAGCAGTATTCACTTAAAGCAAATTGACCATCATTTTACCTTGGCCAAACAACAGGTCAGCCTGTTTGAGGATTTAAATATTGAACTGCACAGTGGTCAGTCTTACGCCATTGTGGGGCCCTCTGGAGTAGGTAAATCAAGCTTATTACTGTTAATGGCGGGTCTTGAACCTCCCGTTTCTGGCAAAGTGCAATTCCAGAAAAACGGTAAGCCGCAGCTATTAAAGAGCCTGCGTCAAAGCTCAGGTTTTATTTTTCAGCAGTTTCATTTGTTACCCGAACTTGATGCCTTAAACAATATCGCGCTGCCTTTAAAACTAAAAGGCGATAAACGTGCATTAACCACAGCCAAATTATGGCTCGACAAAGTGGGGCTAGATGAGCGAATGTATCATAAACCACAGCAGCTCAGTGGTGGTGAGCAACAACGGGTGGCCATTGCCCGTGCTTTTGCCATACAGCCGCAATTTATTTTTGCCGATGAACCTACGGGTAACCTAGATGAGAAAACCGCGCAACATATTGCGCAATTGATGTTTGATTGCTGTCAGCAAAGCGGCGCGGGGCTGGTACTCGTCACTCACTCGATGGAATTAGCGCAGCAGGCCGATACTTTGCTGCAATTGGGTCAAGGCAAATTAACGGTCATGGCGCGCAACCAAGCTGCGTCTAGGGTGGGCGCATTATGCTGATTTTATTAGTGTGGCAATTATTCCGCCAGCAATACCATCAAGGGGATACGCGCTTAATTCGCTGGACCCAAGCAAGTTTGATGTTCTTCATTTTAACGC
This sequence comes from Microbulbifer mixtoriginis (SeqCode), assembly GCF_052467705.1. Classification (NCBI taxonomy): domain Bacteria; kingdom Pseudomonadati; phylum Pseudomonadota; class Gammaproteobacteria; order Cellvibrionales; family Microbulbiferaceae; genus Microbulbifer; species Microbulbifer mixtoriginis (SeqCode). Next base: position 1,562,968 of record NZ_CP174322.1, on the reverse strand, counting down.
TCAGTTTGACCAGCAGTTCCATTCAGGCTTATTTGGCCAATAATTTGCAACAAATGCTTGGCAGCGATTTGGTAATTTCTCAGCATCAAGCCCTAACCGATGCGCAACTAAACAAGTTGCACCAGCATGCACAGCAGTTGAGCGTGAGCCAGCTGGTGAACGTAACCTTGACCCATGATCACCATTGGCAAGCGGTGCAGTTAAAAGCAGTGGATGATCATTATCCAGTACAAGGCACCGTGCAAGTGGCGTTTGAGACGGATGGACAAGGACAATCCCTGAGCCATGGGCCTAAACCCGGTGATATCTGGGTCGATAACCGATTATTTGCTTCGCTGCAGCTCGCCCTTGGCCAATCCTTAGATATGGGGCATGGACAATTAAAGCTCACAGGTTTGGTACAACATGAACCCGACCGCCTGCTCGAAGGCCATTCGGTGGCGATGCGGGCATTGGTGCATCTGGATGACCTTTCACTGATACAAGCCAACAATGCCCACTTTCGCTATTTACTTGCGGGGGATGAAAGCGAACTGAACACCCTAAAACAATGGGCCACTACTGAGCTAGTAACTGCACAGCTTTATGACAAAAACAGTGGCCATCCACTGGCAATGTTTTGGAAACGGGTTGAGAATTTTGTGGGCTTAGCATCGGTACTGTTGTTTTTGATGGCGGCCATTGCCATCGACCAAGCCGGTCGACGTCAGTTGTTATCCCAGCAGCGTTTTGCGGCGGTGTGTTTGGCCATGGGCAGCGATAAACCCCGAGTGTTTGCTTTATCATTTGGTCAATGGCTATTAACAGTCATTGCAGGGCTAATTCCGGCAACCGCCTTGGCATGCGGGGCGGAATACCTAATTTTGCAGCAAATGCAGACACAGTTTGCTGACCTAACCACCACCTGGGTATGGACAGATTTACTCAGCAGTTACGCGCTTTTGTTGGCTCTATTGGCAATTTTCCAAATTCCCAATTGGTTAGTGATGGCCAAAGTAACCCCGGCACAGTTGATTCGCCAAATGTCGAGTCCGAATCACTTATTGCCTCGCTATGGATTTGCGTTAATTAGTGTAGCTACGGTGGCTTTTGTTTACTCCGACAACGGTCTGCTAACGGCCATGACGCTATCCGCTATGGCAGCCACCTTGATGCTGATGATGGTATTGACTTGGTTCGTGCTGAGTTTGGGCCATACGGTGACGAGCCGTGCAATGGGTATGATGGCTTTTGGTTTTTATATGATGAAACAGCGCTTACTCAGCAAATCCATTCAAATTTTAGGCGTTGGAATGTGTGCCACCTTGTTGCTGTTCACCTTGAGTTTGATGAAAGACATTGGCCAAACCATGGAAGGCTATACCCGCGAGCACGATGGTAATCTGATCATCACCCAGGCTAATGAACAACAGGTGCAAGACATTCGCCAATGGAGTGCACAAACTGGCAGTGACATTCGCCAATTAAAGCCGTTTTGGTACGGGCAGTTAAGCCATATCAATGGCCAGACGTTGACGGAATTTGCCACCAGCCCCAGCGAAAGTTTGGCTAGTTTACAAAAGCCTGTCCGCTTGCATTTCAGTATTCAGCAAGCAACCAACAACCAAACGGTGACAGGCCAACGCTGGCAAGATCGAGATGCCGACTGGCAACAAGTGTCGGTAGAGCAAGAAGTCATGACTGATATGGGGTTGAAACTCGGCGACCAATTACAGTTTGAAGTTGCGGGGCAATCTTTGAACTTTGAAATCAAAGCCAGTCATAAATACATGCCTGGCAAAGGTTCCATCACCTTTTGGTTTAATGTGCCACAAAGTACCAAGAACCAACTTCAAACACCGCCACTTTATATGGGTAGCCTTGAGCTTGCGGACACTGCTTGGAGTCAGCTGGCAGAGCTTTGGCAGCGTCACCCATCATTGCGGTTAATCTCGGTGCGCGAATTGACGCAACGCTTTGATGATACTTTGTCGATGGTGATTAAGCTGGTATCTGGATTTAGTTTGATGATTATTTTACTGGCACTGCTGGTGATCAGTGCGTCGGTCAAAGGCTATGAAGCTGATGAGCGTAAAAAGAACGCTTTACTGATCAGCTTTGGCCAATCACGTCTTGCTTGCGGTAAACTAAGCCTGTTTGAGTGGTTGCTGACTTCTTTAATTGCTAGCGTGGGGGCCATTTTAGGTACTAACCTTACGGCTCAATTGATCTATCAGTCTCAATTTGGCATCAATTACAAGCCAGATTGGTTATGGATCATGGCTACTTTACTTGTCAGTGCATTGGTGGTTTGCAGCGCTGGCATGATAGCCAATCGCAGCAGTTTAAAGTTTTCCGTTGGGGCCCTATTAAGGAACGGAGGCTGAATACAAGTTCAATTTTGTTCGTGGAAGATCAGCAGGATTTGGCCAATAACGTCATCGAATATTTTGAGCCCAAAGGGCTGTCGGTGGATGACGTAAGTAGGTCTCAATATACCCGTTAGCGAAAAGGATTTTCAACATCAGAATCGGACAAAAACAACTATACAAGCACAGGCAGTTTGTTCCAGCCCTTCTGGCCTCTGCTGACGATAAGACGGCCATGTATAACGATATTGATAACAATTGTATTGTTGCTTTCAGCCTGTACAAGTACCAAAGAGCAGAGAAAGCCGGAGCCAAAGTTTCAGGTTCAAATTGAATCTTCGGGAGTGGAGTATTCAGTTGCAAGAACTATTGCATTGCAATATCTCTCCTATGTGTCACGGTACAACTATGATGGTGAAAGTATTTAAGTTAGCAAATGTGACGGCACAGAGACCAATGAGTGCCATTATTATGTGAGCCATATAGGAAATGGTTGTGGCTGGGGCTCACATGTCATTGAGCAATGCATATCAGATAAATGTACTTTCAGTTTTACTCCATACAATGCCGGGACCGTAATTTGTGAATAACCTTAACAAAGGGATTCAATCAACGCCCAAAGCTATACACCTTCTTGTGCAAGGACCTGCATCCCTATTATGCTACAAACAACGTCCCACTTCGGCTACCTGTGCTGGCAACGTTAGGTCTGAATAAATTATCTGAGATCTTCAAGAAGATGGAAGTTGATAAAAGCGACGCTCGAAAAAGAGCCAATCAAATTAAGCCTTATCGCTGTAAAAATCTAATATGTGTTCTTGAATACCCGATGGATATGAAGAACATAGGGACAGTCATTCGAAACGTCAATGCTTTAGGCGTCGAAAAAACCTATATTATTGATCCACGCAACTCATTGCCTGATGAATGGCAGGAAATGAGAGAAAGGAAATCACTCTCAAAACCGTCTGTCTCAGCAATCAAATGGAGCTTTGTAAAGCGATTTGATAGTACCAAAGAATGCCTGGATCATTTGGCGAACAACAGATTTACCTCGATTGTTACCTCTCCTCATACAAAAGGAAAAGACAACTTTATATTGCATGAGGCCGATTACACTCAGCCTAGATTAGCAGTATGGTTTGGTAACGAATCTAGAGGTATCAGTGATCTTGCAGTCAAAAATAGCGATTTCTGCGTATCTATTCCAATGTTTGGAATGATAGAAAGCTTAAACCTTGGAACAACTTCTGGGATTGTATTGTATGAAGTTACCAAGCAGCGCCGCGAGTTCCAGGAAAAGTATAAGCGAGCCAACCGCCGCACCTGACAGAGTAATTCAGCTGACATCTTGCTTTGTGCATTCTGATTTAGTTTTCACTGGAAAGTAAGCTATTTTTTCGTAAAATAATCATACAAAAATTTAGATTTTTTTCTACACCCTCGTTAAGCGCTAAGGTGATCACTTGCTAGTAACCGTTGCTAGATTCTCATTTCCATATGAAGCCCAGATTGCAAAAGCAAGACTTGAGTCTGAAGGAATAAGCGCTTTCATTGCAGATGAGCACACAGTCAATATGCAGTGGCTATATTCTAATGCTATGGGTGGAGTAAGGCTTCAAGTGTCGGAAAGCGACCTTGATAAAGCCCATGAAATCCTTAAGCAAGACCGCTCCAATCTTGTAGACCAAGAATTAGGGTGTGAAGGGGAAAGGAAATGTGAGTCCTGCTCTTCACGAAATGTTGAGCCATTTACCAAGGGAAAAAAGCCCGCATTTTTGGTCTTCTTACTCTTGGGTATGCCTCTATTTTTCTACCAACATGGTATTAAGTGCAAGGATTGTGGCCATTTCCAAAAACTTAATAATCACAAGTAATAAGGCATCTGCCCTTCGAGCCTCCGTCGGGCTATCTAGGTGAGGGTATTCTTTACCCTCTGGTCGTTCGAGTATGGTCAATAATCCGGACAAACAGTGACTCAAATAGCTGTAAGTGTTCACCGTGACCTCAACATCCGAAATGAGCCTAAAATTCGCGATTATATCAGTGTGATAAGGACGTCCAAGTTTATGAGGGTGATAACATTTGACCGCCAGTTCTTATTTACCGCAGATGGGCTTAACCGTGACATCCACGCCTAAACCCAAGGTGCCGTTAATAGGGGAAAATAGTTCACAGCAGCCAACTTTCAGCGGATTTTCCTGTCTGCTTGGGCAAGGTGCAGTTGACTGAGCCATCGCCAACCAACTTAGTCATACTCAATAACTTCGTTGTCACAAGATTATTGGTGATCCCCAATTAATGCGCGCAAAGTGAATGACCAGAGAGTACCAATAAGAAAAATACTCCTAACACAATAAATGTTTGTGGGAGCATTATTACTTCAATGTGTAAAAGGCAACTCCCGACGCAAGGGTCAGAACGGTGGCCAACGTTAATAACAGAATAAAACACTGCAACCGACTTAGCGGCATCAAACTGGCTTGCCCCCAGTCGACATAGACTCTACCTGCACAAGCATAGAATTTCATAGATAAACTCGATGCCCCCTTGATGGTGTTTTAGATTTCATCTACAGAGTGAAATGAAGTCGTTGAGATTGGCCCCACCCTTCCAGATAAATTAATAAGCATAGTACAAAGCAGATGACTTCAACCTATTTTTTTAGGTAAAGCTATAGTTATATAATTCATCAAGCGTTAAGACTCTGGCTTAAATGACAATATTTTACATACAGAGAAAACCATTATGTGTTTTTCAGCCACAGCATCATTCGGATCAGCAGCTGTTCTTCTTGTTGGTGGTGCTTTGTGTACAAGACACGCTATAAAAAACGATAAAACCTATTTATTGCTCGCGATTACCCCTATCCTTTTCGCGTTACAACAAGCGAGTGAAGGTGTGGTATGGATTGGATACAACGGAAATTTAACATCACTGACAACCGCAGCCTCCATTTTCTATTTGTTTTTTGCTCTGCTTTTTTGGCTTGCCTGGATACCAACCGTAGCCTTTAGCCTTGAAACAAAAAAGTGGAAAAGGATTTTTTTTATCACATTAATCATCATAGGTTTTGTTTTTGGCTTATATCTTTGGACACCCGTCCTATTAGAAACAGGACCAAGACATTTAGTAAAAACCAGCGTATGTGGGCATAGCTTATGTTACATACTGTCCGATGGCAGTTTGTTTTCCATTACAGCAGGACATATTATTTATTCTTCACTAGGTTTTTTATTTTTATTATCAAGCAACCGAGTTTTTAGGAAATTTTGGGCACTTGTCATGCTGTTCGGCGTTATCATCTACTTTACACAGCGTGAAACGTGGGTATCAACCTGGTGTTTCTTTGCTGCATTATCTACCTTATGGATTTATTTTCTATTAATGAATGATTATAAAGCAAAGATGAAAAAACAGGCATGATAATTGTAGTGGCAAAGCTAATTTGGCCACGGCGTAAAGGGAAAGACCTGCAAGGAGTTTTTTAAGGATCTAAGGAAGCGATGCTTTTGACCTAATGCTTGCTTTCAACATCACCAAACGAGTTACTGCATCAAACTATGGTATAGTGCTAACAACACTATACAAGCCAACACCGGCCATTAAAATATTATGGATCTCAAATTTTTTTCGCCCAGCATGAAAAGATTGTTTTTCACTCTGTCAGTTATATTTATTTCCGGATGTGTTTCTACCGCTAACATATATGAGAGAAATGCGAAAGCCAATGAGCTAGAAGCACAGGCTGAGGACGCCAGAGTAAACAATAATTATTCCATGGCCACACAACTGGACAGAAAGGCAGAGAAGCTACGAGAAAAAGACTCTATCAACAAAGAGGATATCGTTGCAGGTATTTTTTCCGAGCTTTTTAAGCAGTTGTTCGGAGGAAGCTCTAAAAATGATCAATATGGTTGGCAGTAAAGCGAAGCACTAAAGTAAACCTTTACCAACAAGCATTAGGCGGTTCAAGATATCTATACCGAGGCTGATGGTACAATCTGATTTGGACCGGCTTATTTTACAATTAGATATCGATACTATTTAACTGGTCACTGTGATTCTGGGATAGACGAGATCTTATTATCCATGCGAAAGGATACATTAGCCTATCGAGTTTAGGGTGGGTGTTTAAATAACCCACCTGCTTAAAAAACACCCAACTCTTTTCCAATCAGAAGAAGCCCCCGCTGGGCTGCTAATAGTATGCTTCACACGGGACTGGTTGCCGGATAGCTTAGTGATAACTATGATCAGCAACTACACCCGAACGCTGCCCGATGTGTTTAAAAGCCAAACTACCGGAAAACCCGTGCACCCCATACTCTCCATAGAAAACCTGCAGTGCCGCTACGGCGAGCAGGTGGTTATCGAATCAGTTTCCTTTGCTTTACAGGCCGGGGAGATTGCCTGCTTATTGGGCCCCAGCGGCTGCGGCAAAACAACCCTGCTGCACGCCATCGCTGGATTTCAGCCAGTCGTTGCAGGGAATATTCAACTGTCTGGAGAAGTAATCTCTTCTCCCAAAGTAAAGGTTCCAGCGGAGCAGCGGAAAATTGGGGTGGTATTTCAGGACTATGCCCTCTTCCCACACCTCACCGTTGAGCAAAATATTGCCTTCGGTATCCAGTCAATGCCGAAAGGCCAACGGCAATCTCGTACTCAGTCGTTGCTACAGCTAGTACGCCTGAAAGGTTTTGGACAACAGTATCCGCACCAACTATCCGGCGGTCAGCAGCAGCGTGTCGCTCTGGCTCGAGCACTGGCACCGCGCCCCAAGTTGTTGCTGCTGGATGAACCCTTCTCTAATCTGGATACCGAGCTGCGCCGCAGTCTCGCCGCCGAAGTCCGCCATATACTGCGCGAAGAGAAGATCCCTGCGATTATTGTTACCCACGACCGCCACGAGGCCTTTATTGCTGGAGACAAGCTGGGAGTACTCAGCCAGGGTCAATTACAGCAGTGGGACAGCCCACAGGATACTTATCAGAAGCCAAAGAATTTGGCGGTTGCGAGAATCGTCAGTGAAGGGAACATTATCTCCGGCACTGTCCTGGGCAATGACCTGATCAGTACCCCATTAGGGGAAGTAAATATGCCGACAGCTGCATACGAAAATGGAGATAGGCTCGAACTGTTTGTGCGCAGTGAGGATATTGCCGCAGGCGAACATCCCGGTGCGGTTATGGCTCAGGTTGTGGAAAAGAATTTTCTCGGCAATCAGGTGAGCTATCGCTTCCAGTTAGCCGCAGGGGAAACTGTCGAGGCCGCTTTGAATGCCAATGTTCAAGCCGCTCCCGGTGATAAACTTCCCCTACGTCTCTCCTCTGCGCTGGTGTTTGACCAGGCCCGATAGCAGCTATCAAGACAGGGCGGGCGCTTCAGAACTCGCCAGGGCTGTGCGCTCCTCACCTCTGCGCCACCCAATGGAACGACTCAGCAAAATCACCGGGATTAATCCCACCAGGACAATCAATAAAGCCCCCAGAGCTGACCGTTCCAGCATCTCATCAGAAGCAAACTGGTAAACATAAGTCGCCAGGGTGTCAAAGCCGAAGGGGCGCAGTAGCAACGTCGCCGGCAGTTCTTTCATACAATCCACAAAGACCACCAAGCCACCCGTTAGCAGCCCTGTACGCACCAAGGGGAGGTGCACGGCCCACAGGGTTTGCCAGCTATTGCGCCCCAGAGAGCGGGCAGCCCTGTCCATTGATGGGGTTACCTTCTCCAGACTGGATTCTATGGCCCCCGTGGATACCGCCAGGAAGCGCACCGTGTAGGCAAAAATAATGGCAAAAATACTACCGCTTAACAGTAGCCCTATGGAGATATCGAAGTGCTCACGTAAAAAAGCGTCGACGGCATTATCAAATGCGGCCAGTGGAATCAGGACTCCAATCGCCAATACCGCCCCGGGCATTGCATAACCCAGCTTGGAAAAGCCGACCAAGAGCCGTACGGACCTTTTGGGTTGCAGTCGCTTACCGTAAGCCAACAGCAAGCCCAGCAGTACGGAGACCAGTGCTGCTGCAATAGACAGTAACAAGCTATTGCTGGCGATCTGTATAAAATCTTCGCTCCAATAGCTGGAAAAGTTACTAAGTGCGTATCCACCCAGAACCAGCAGGGGAATAATAAAACCGGCCACCAACAGTAACCCACAGAACAACAGGGCTACACCAGCCCGCCAACCGCACAATACATAACGTTCACGCTGGGAATTTGGCGACTGTACAAAGTGCTTCTGCCTCGCCCGCCCCATTCGCTCCAGCGTAATTAACAGAACAACAAAAATCAGGGTGCTACAGGCAATTTGTGCCGCCCCCCCTAAATTACCGCGGCTCAGCCAGGTATCGTAAATCCCAACACTCAAGGTGCGCACCGCAAAGAAGTCGACAGTGCCGAAGTCATTCAGGGTCTCCATCAGCACCAGTGACAAGCCCACCGCAATTGCCGGGCGTGCCATTGGCAGGGATACGCGCAAGAAGCTCTGCCAGGGCGTGCAGCCCAATGACCGGCTCGCGGCCCGTATACTGCCGCACTGTTCGATAAAGGCCGCGCGCGAGAGCATATACACATAGGGGAAGAGCACCAGTGACAGCATGGCAATCGCCCCACCCATACTGCGGATCTCAGGGAACCAGTAATCCCTGGCCGTCTGCCAACCAAACCAAGTCCGCAAGGACTTTTGCACTGGGCCCGCGTACTCCAGCAAATCTGTATAGACGTAGGCAATCACATAGGCGGGAACTGCAAACGGCAGTAGCAACGCCCACTCGAACAACCGGCGCCCGGGGAACTGGCACATGCTCACCAGCCAAGCGCTGCCAACGCCTGCTATCAACGTTACTAAACCGACACCACCAGCCAGAATCAATGTGGAGGACACATAGTGAAACAGCACCGTGTCTAACAGGTGCGGCCAGATATTTTCTTCAGGGAAAAATGCCAACCAAAAGATAGATAGCACTGGCAGGGCTACCAGTAGGGAAATAGTAGCTACCAGTAGCAGCCAGCGGGACGCTGATAAATTCGCTCGGTTTAGCATGAATTAAGAAATCAAAAGCTCATTATAAAAGAACGGCCCTGGTCTCTCGACAGGGCCGTTCGAATAAGGCTGAGATAGTGCTGCCAATAGGCTGGGCAGCAACTCCCATTCAGTTAATCATTCTAAAAGTCAAAGCGTACTTCATCAACCATACGGGAAGCCGCCGGAACGTAGGAACCGATTTCCGTGAGGCTCAGATCGTCTTCTTTAAACTCACCCATATATTCCTTGATCAACTCAGAGCGAGCAGTACCGGGGCGTACAGGGAACTCAAAATTTTTCTCAGCGTAAGCGTATTGAGCATCGGCACCACTGAGGAATTCCAGCAGCTTAACGGCGTTTTCACGGTTGGGGGCATGCTTGGTCAGCGCCGCGCCGGAAATAAACATATGGGTACCGCGATCCTTCTGGTTAGGGAAGACCAGGTTTACAGACTTGGCCCAATCCACCTGCTCCGGCTGCTCCTTATTGGTAATCATTTTACCGAAGTAGTAGCTGTTACCCAGGGAAAGGTCGCAGACACCTTCGCTAATGGCTTTCACCTGTGCACGGTCATTGCCCTGCGGCTTACGCGCCAGATTCGCTTTCACGCCTTGCAACCACTCTTTGGTTTCTGCTTCACCGTGGTGGGCGATCATGGAGGCGATCAGGGACAGGGTGTAGGGGTGCTTGCCGCTGCGGGTACAGATTCGCCCCTTCCACTTAGGCTCTACCAGCTCTTCGTAGCGAGTGATCTCACCGGGCTTAACGCGGTCTTTGGAGGCGTAAATTAAACGCGCTCGGGTTGTCAGGCCGAACCAGTTACCGGCCTTATCACGGAATTGCGCCGGGATATTGTCTTCCAGGATTTCACTGCTTACCGGTTGGGTCAGCTGCTTATTAAGCAGGTCCATCAGACTACTGGTATTGGAAGTCAGAACCAGATCGGCAGGGCTGTTGCGCCCTTCCCTTTGCAGCCGCTCGTTCAAGCCTTTGCTGGCGTAGACCACTTTGGTCTCAATACCGGTTTTCTCGGTGAACTCCTGCAAGATCGGCTCAATCAGGAAAGGTTGTCGGTAGGAGTAAATATTTACTTGCTCAGCGGCATTGGCCCCAATGGCACCAATCAAACCAACAGTTGCAATCGCTTTTTGAAATAGAGATCTGGTAAACATGGGAGTCCTATCACCCTGGGGTTAATTTGAGAAGCATTCTCATTTGGAAAGGTATTAATGTCAACCTGGAACTTCTCTACCCAGCAAAGTCGCAAAATCCCTCCTATGCTTATGCTTAGATTCAAGCCAGTCACCTGCAGAGGCTCTATGCATTACCTTATTCTGCCACTCGCTCTGGTTTTTGCCTTATCCGGCTGTGACCGCAAGGGTGAGCCACATAAGGCCCAATCATCGGGTAGTGAAGTAACCGCTGGTCAAACAGCCAGCGAGGCAATGAAACAGCCGATTAAGCGAAACGCGAGCAGCACGGCGGAAGACCCCACCAATCAGCTACAGGCTACCGCCTCGGGTAGTGAAACCATTTGTACACCGGGCTGGTTTACCTGGGTACAGCGGCAAGTGATGGCCCAACAAGATGGCGACCTGAAAAAAATGTACCCATCAGGTCTACCCCCCATTGGCAGTGCAGAGTGGTTTGATGCAATCACCAAGCTGACGGGCGGCAACCTGGCCGATGTAAAGCCCGGCAGCCCGGAGTGGTGTCTAGCAGTTCAGAAACGTCTCAGTCACCCCGGTGACCAGGGCCTGTAAGGCAATCAAAAGGCCAAGTATCTTGCTGAGTAAAAGCGAGATGTAAACCTTCTATTACCCGGTCAATTTTTCAACCGGGTCCGCAAGCGAGGTAGTGAAAAATGAAGTTCTTCAGCAGAATGTTGCTGGCACTAATCGCCGCAACCACGCTACAAGTCGCCATCGCCGACGAGAAACCCCCTCCCGGGGCTATGGCACTCTCTATGGTGCTCACAAAGTTAGAGCAACAGGGTTACACCCCTATTGTGGAGGTAGACCTGGAAAGAGGACGCTGGAAAGTGGAGGCCTACAAGGGCGATCAGAAATACGACCTGATTGTGGATCCTAATTCAGCAGAGGTCCAATCCGAAAAACCCGATAACAGCTGACTCGCATAGTCTGCGATCATTCCTACCAGCCCTCCCCGGATTAGGGATACTCTAGGGAGGGCCTGAATTCATCACAGTTTTTACCAATGTGGTGGCAACTCACGTAACCACAGTGATTATGTCTATTCACTGACGTAATTGGTCAAGCACCGCGAGGATGAATGCGTTAGTCTGGTCTAAGACAAACGCCAAAGGATAATAAAATGACCATCCAGACGCTTACTCGGCAGGATGCAGACAAGGCGCTACTCCAGAACCAGCTAGACAACCAGCGCCGAGCCCATCACGCCAACCCTGTTCCCAGCTATCAGCAGCGTGTTCAAGATCTAAAAACCCTGGCACGAATGCTGCGTGAACAGCAGGAAGCCATCATTGAAGCCATATGCTGTGACTACGGCAATCGCTCGCGGGAAGAAACCCTGCTATTGGAGATATATCCTGCGCTTTCCGGCATCAAGGATGCCATAAAGAACATCAAGAAATGGATGAAGCCCAGGCGGCGCCATATCGACTTCAAAGCCTACCCCCTGTCAAAAAATACTGTAGTACCTCAACCCCTGGGAGTAGTTGGGGTAATCGTGCCGTGGAACTTCCCCATTAACCTTAGCTTTTCACCTCTAACCAATATCTTTGCCGCAGGCAATCACGCAATGGTAAAGATGTCTACCAACTCCTGTCGGCTTGCTGAGTTGTTAAAGGAGGTTAGCCCCAAGTATTTTCCAGAGGAGAAACTCTCTTTTATTGCTGACTATGGTGAAATAGGCCCCCTATTTTCCAGCCTAAAATTTGACCACCTAATTTTCACCGGCTCCAGCACTACCGGGCGGGCCGTGATGCGCTCCGCTGCAGAAAACCTGACTCCAGTTACGCTAGAGCTTGGAGGGAAGTCCCCCGCTATCATCGCCCCCGATTTTCCCATCGAAAAAGCTGCGGAGCGTCTGATCCACTGGAAAATGGTCAATGCCGGGCAAATATGTGTCAATGTAGATTATCTCTTCATCCCTGAGAACCAACTGGATACCTTTATTGAGCATGCCAAGCGGGTAATAAAAAAGCACTTCCCCAACTGGCAGAGCCCTGACTATACCTCCATTATTGACAACGCAGCCTACCAGCGCCTGTGGAAAACACTGGATGATGCCGTCGATAAGGGGGCTAAGGTTTACGACCTGAGTGCCGGAGAACTCAAACGAAATGACAGCCTGCGAAAGTTCCCTCCCCATCTATTAATCAACGTAAATCGGGACATGCTGGCAATGCAGAGGGAAATTTTTGGCCCGCTTCTGCCAATTATGACCTACTCAAGGCCTGAAGAAGTCATTGACTATATCAATACTCAGCCACGACCACTGGCAATTTATCCCTACACGAACGATAAGAACCTGCAAAATCGCTATATTGAGCAAATTATGTCTGGCGGTGTGTCGATAAATAACTGTGTATTACATGTTGGACAGCACGATATTCCATTTGGCGGGGTTGGGGAAAGTGGCATGGGTCATTACCACGGTTACGAAGGCTTCCTTACCTTCTCCAAATTGCGCCCCATCTACCAACAGGGACCAATCGACCTATTGAAATTAATGCGCCCCCCCTATGGAAAACTTTCCAATAAACTATTGAACCTTATGCTCAAGATGACCCGATAAAATTAGGTACTGGAAAGCATAATCGTATTTAAAAATAATAACCCGGCGAACCCATACGCCGGGTTATTATTTTCGATTCATTCAAACATTTAATTAAAATCACTGGCGTAATGATCATCCACCGTCCACACTAAAAACATGGCTTAGTTGTAGTGTGGAGCCTCGCGTGAGTTTTATTGTAACGGTCATGCTCGTTAGTAATTTGACAAACCCCATTCCCCCAGGGCTAGACCCGAACAAACCCGCCCCAATCTATGATAGCCCCGATCTTTACGGAGCAACGCCTTCGGTTATTGCTCTAGATCCATCGACTATTAGGGCAAAACTCTACAATCTGGGGTTTAAGCCTATAACCAGTATGCGCTTCGTGGGGGGGCGCTGGAAGATTCAAGCAGTTTACCAGGGCGAGCTCCGAGCCCTGGAAGTAAACCCAGATAATGGGATTATTTTTGCAGATCGACCAGCCAAATAGGTAACAAGAAAATCCCGAAAGAACCTTATGAAAAAAGGAAAAATATTAATACTCGGAGCAGGCTCCATTGGATCATACCTAGCGGCAAAATTTTTCCGGGCAAACTATCATGTAGATGTCATAGGTAGAAAAGCGGATAGAATTGGAGAATATCTCCACATTAATTCTAAGAGATATGACTTCCCGCCCACCTCAAAAGAGATCAGCACTCAATCAACCTATGACTTTATTTTTTTAACATGCAAAATCTATGACCTAAAGAAAAACCTCAACAATTTAAGCAAGAAAAGCCCAAAATCAAAAATCATTATTCTTTTACAAAACTGCCTTTTTGATATCTCAGAGTTTGAACACACTTATCAGAAAAACTTTACGAGCATTTTGGTATATGACGGCTTCAATCTGAACAACAACAAACTGAAGCATACTAAAGGCTCTGGATTCCTTGTTGGAAATGACAAATATTCAGAAAGCTTACTACAGCTATTCAAAAACTCACTTATCGAGACCAGAACAACCAGTAACATAGTACAGCATCGTGTTGAAAAGACTATCTTCAATTGCACAACAAATATATTTTCAGCCACCTATTCAAGAACCCTCAGGGAGCTTTTTGCAGACGACAAAATAACCAAGCACATGAAAAATGTACTTTATGAATCCTACGAAGTTCTCTCAAAAGAAATTGAGATCAATCAAGACAAACAAGAGATGTGGAAAAAACTCACCCAACAAGCCAAAAGTTTGGATCATTACACTTCAACCTACCAGGATGCTAGAGAAAATAAAGTTACTGAGCTTTCCTATTTGAATGGTTTTATTATTAAATTAGGACGTAAAGTAGGAGTTGCCACTCCTTACACCATTGAGGCCGTGAATAATTTTAAGAGAAAGTATCCTAACTTATATTGAGATTACCTAGCTATCCGCCCCAAACTCCCAACTGGCTTTATAGTAGAGTATTTAAATAGGCCTACGACTTTATACTGACCATGAAGAAGCATATTTAACTACACCGCTAGGGACCAGTATGATTTACCTTCAATCTAGTAGCAGCACTAAAACCAAAGATAAATATGATCAATAAATCGAATTCCGATATTGAAGAGGTGTCACCCCTTTCCATCCTCGGTAAGCGCGTATAAATGAATTAGGCTCCTTAAATCCTAGCATAAAGGAAATTTCTCCCAGATGGAGATTAGACTTAGAGAGATAGTGATCAGCCAAACTTACCCTAATCTCCTGTAAGACAGACTGAAAAGTGTGATTTTCCTCCCCAAGTTTTCTCTGTAAAGTTCTTTTGCTGATCATTAAACGTTCAGATACAGCCTCAATAGAGCTCTCACCAGCTGGCAATAACTCCATTAACACGGACCCGACCCGCTCTCCCATTGTGGCTTCGCTGCCCAGATCCTTTAGCTGTTGACTCAATTTACCTTCAAAGAAATCCCACATACGGGCATTGGCAGTCAGAAACGGTTTTTGTGCATCTTGTGCTGAGAAGCAAATTCTCACCCGGTCTGATTTCTTAATTGAGCAACCAAAGAACTTCTGATAAGGCGCTTGATCTTCCGGTAACTGCGGTAGAGCCAATTCCAAAGGTTGAATTTTATCCCGGGTTCCTAATCGAGCCAGGCGGATATAGAAAATTAATTCACTCAATCCCAAAGCTGTAGGGATAATTTCATCACTGCCATAGCACTCTAAATTAAGCCTTGTGTACTTATCAGTAATATCCAAGTGCAATTCCATTGGACCAATCAATGGTTTGTACTGCTGTATACGCAATAAAGCTTGATTCAGGTTTTCACTGCAAAGGCTCGCAAACACAGGGGGATCAAATGCTTCAGCCGTAAGATGCTCTGCCAATAAGAGCGGCAGTGGCTTATCCTTCGAAGCCTGGTCAATACCACACCAGAAGCAGAAATATTCCACCGGAGTTAGTGTCACAGACTCCCGCTGCAATAAATCCGCAGGTAACCCGGCATAGGCCAAAGCCAGCGCTGTATCGATATTCATATCGTGTAATATCAACTTCCAGCTAGGAGGTACCAAAAATTTAGCTGCACGCCTGATCATTACCGGGCCTTCCTACAATTAAGACTTTTCCATCGTCTGACGGGAAAACTTCAGTAGCATTTTACGAGGCAATAAAGGCATTATCCAATTCAGAAACAACTTGAGCCGCGTCTCATTAAAAGCAACCAGATCTCCACGCTCCATAGCCTGATAACCACATCTGGCAACAGACTCAGCTGAGCGGGCATTCTTCCAAATATCAACACCCTGAAGATCACCTGCCGCGACGAATCCTGTTGCAACAGCGCCGGGGCACAAAGCGGTTACTGTTACACCCGTGCCGTTCAACTCCTCAGCCAGTGCCTGGCTGAATGAAGTTACATAGGCTTTACTTGCGTAGTAAACCGCCTGTAATGGGCCAGGAATAAAAGAGGCTGTAGATGAGACATTAAGGATATGCCCGCTATTTCGGGCAGCCATACCCTTTAAATACAGATGGGTGAGATTGGTAAGGGAAACCATATTTACCTGCATCATACTCTGCTCAGCTTCCAAGTCCCGCTGATGAAAAAGGCCATGACCACCAAAACCCGCATTGTTGATCAGGGTACCAACCTCCACATTCTCACCTTGGGTTCGCTCAAAAATTCTCTGTGCGGACAACGGGTCAGATAAATCTTCAGCAATTACCATTGCTTGGACACCAAACTCTTTCTCCAGCTGCTGCTTGAGTGATAAAAGCTTCCCCTCAGACCGAGCAACCAGAACCAGGTTGCCACCTTTAGCCGCATGTATCTTGGCCAACTCCAGACCAATACCACCAGAGGCTCCTGTGATAAGTGCCGCTTCCATCAAATTGTCTCCCAAGTGTTAATCTTAGAATCAGTATATATACTAAAGACGCCAGCCAAGAATCCGATTGTGCCGGCTGGCTATCCAAACATGCCATCGCTCAAAGGGTTAGTTTCAACTTATCTAAGATATTTTCAGAAACGATGAAATAAGCTCGAGATCTCGTTTCTCGTATTAAGGGTATTGAAATCGCAACCCCAGAACTTGAGAGACGCTACTTTTGGGTAAAGACGGAATAATTTCCTAGGGTAGCTTTCACTAGCGGTGACCATTGCCCTCGTATATACCATACCTATTAAAATTCAGTGTATTCAGGCTACCGTTACTTATTATTTTTGATGCTGTGACTTTATGGTCGCGTCACTGTCCACTCTGGAGAGTAAGAACCTCTACCTCAATTGAGTCATATGCTGTGACTCCGTGAACCCAAAGTTCTAACATTCATGCATTGATTACACCAGCCAGGGCTTAAACAACAGGGTATTCTCTTGGTACTTGATTTATATAGCATTGATATTACAAGGGGCATGAAGCACACTTAACACACAATTTAAGACGCAGTTTTAGCCTAACAACTGTTTTTTTGCTAGTGTTCTCCACATGCAAAAATCTAGAAAGGCTTCACTACTCCACCCCTTCAGCGTGGTGTAAAAATAGTATTTATCACTTTTAAATTAATTATGTTCATGTCTAAAAGGCTGAAAGTTCCTGGCAACATTTAGTTACCCTTTAATATTCACCATGCACACATGACTTAGCCTGAGATAAATCAAAAACTTAAAAAATCAATTTAAAGAACTCGATCAACAAGTAACTGGCAACCAAAACTATTTACCAACTAAAGATATATGCGAATCTTTATAATAGAAGACGACATCAAATTAAGCCATTACCTTCACAAGGGCCTCAACCAGGAAGGGCATAGTGTAGAGCTATGCCATGATGGAAAAACAGGATTAATTCAAGCTAGCACCGAAAATTTTGATGCAATCATCCTTGACCGAATGCTTCCTGGTATGGATGGGCTAAAGCTATTAAGGTCCCTGAGGGGAATGGAAATCAGTACACCGGTTTTAATGCTAAGTAACCTCGGAGACGTTGACCATCGCGTTGAAGGTTTACGTAGTGGATGTGATGACTACCTTTCCAAACCTTTTTCTTTTGCGGAGCTTTTAGCCAGAGTCGAAGTCATTGGTAGGCGCCAACCTCAGTCCAATACCTATGAATCCCTTATTGTTTCAGACCTTGAGCTCAATCTCTTAACAAGAAAGGCACAACGCAGAGGCCGTAGTATTGAGCTATTAACCCAAGAATTCAAACTCCTAGAATATCTTATGAGACATGAAGGTCAAATTATTACAAAAACAATGCTTTTGGAGCAAGTCTGGGACCTTAATTTTGACCCCAAGACCAATGTAGTAGAAGTACACGTAAGCAGACTGAGGAAGAAAGTTGACCAATCCCAGGATAGGCCTCTTATTCACACAGTAAGGGGGGCCGGTTATGTCCTTCATGAAAAAAATTAAGCTACATAAAAGCTCTAGTTTCAGACTGGCAATTATTACATTCAGCTGCGTCTGTCTTAGCTCCAGTATTTCACTGGCAAGCATCTATTTACTCACAAAGCAATCCTTGACACATCCAACATTTCATAAAGTTGAAAATATAACAAAAGAATCTATTGCGGCAATCAATGACCTAGAGTTTTTTCACCCCGACCTTTTCCCAAATTTCCAAAATGTAAAACCTAGAAATTTTATTAACAACCACGCTTCACCATCAAAATTTACTAGCGATTACACACACCATTTCAAAAACCTTTTAAGTAAAAGCAGCTTAAGTCAGCAAGAGAAACTTACTATTCAAGGGCGATTATTCGCACTGGGAGAGGACATAAATCCCCCTCTAGAAAAGATTCCCGCCAACTTAATCTGGTATCTGCTTAACAGCGAATTTCCCGAAGATTTTCACGATTATGTAGACCAGATTACTGATGAACGATTTAGCCATTGGCCCCAATATCATAAAAAACGTCACATAGATACAACACTACTTACAAAATATTATATTGAAACTGAGTATTTTTTAGATACAGAGGACCTCTGTGTACAGCTTCAGGATAGAAAGGGAAATATTATACTCAGCAATATCGAAGGAACTTCCCCACAAAGCACGAATTATAAGTCTACATACACAGCAACCTACAATCCAGACTCTACATTTTCTCAAGAACATGAACAATACATATGCCTAGCAAAATCTTCTCAACTTAGTGATGGAGGAGAACTCATACTGGGAAGGGATTTCACCCAAGAATTTCACTTATTGAAAAACCTTAACTCAGCTATTTTTTATGGGCTTTTGATCACTACAATTATTAGTCTAATTTGTGGATATCTTGTATCTAGGCAATCAGTCAGAAGAATAAGCGAGATCAACAAAGTATGCCGCCAAATTATGTCTGGCGATCTGGACAGACGGATCCCATATAATAGTAATGGCGGAGACTATGATCAATTATCTATACATATCAATACAATGCTGGACAAAATTCAACAGTTGATGATGGGGATAAAGCAGGTTTCCGACAACATTGCCCATGACCTAAAGTCCCCACTTTCTCGGCTACGAGGCCAGCTAGAACTATTATTGCATATAGAAAAACCAGATAAAGATACCATCGAAGCTATTATTAATGAAAATGACAAGATCATAGAGTGCTTTAATGCATTACTCAGGATCTCACAAATTGAGCAAGGAACGAAAAGGTCAGAATTTCGACACTTTTCACTACACAAACTCCTTAAAACCCTAATAGAAGTCTATGAACCGACTTTTCATGATCAGGGAATACTTCCATCCATCACTTTAGATGATGAGCAGCATATGATTTTTGGGGATAAAAACCAATGGTCTCAGTCTATTGCAAATCTATTTGATAATATAATTAAGTACGCACCAGGAAGTGGCAATCTGGATATTAGGCTTTCAGCCCAATCTCAGCAGGGTAGAGATTATCTTCGTCTGCAGCTACACGATAGCGGTCCAGGAATTCCAGAAGATGATCAAAAAAAGGTCTTTGAACGATTCTACCGGTTGGAATCGCATAGGCATACAAAAGGCAACGGGCTTGGATTAAGTCTTGTTTTAGCTGTTTGCAATTTACACAAAGCCAAGATTCATTTAGCTAACTGCAATGGATTAAAGATACAGATAGTTATCCCATCAATCACAGAACCACATTCCGCCCATCCTTTAAGTTCTCAAGAAAGCAAGCCCACTAAATTATATTGAGTGTTTATCTGTAAGAGGAAAATAAAAAATTATTTATAGTTAATTTCCACTTACAAAGCAGAATTGCCATACTATTGTATGGCAATTCTGCTTATTCTTAAAATATAACAACCAACAAGAAGGTTAACTCTCACCAACAGAATCACGAATAATTTCAATGGATGAATCCATGGTCGCCGTTACAGGCAACCATATAATCAAAGTCTGAGATCCATCAGAATCTCTGATAATACCCAATTTTACATCGGATAGTGCTTTGCCATTGAATTTTACTTTCGGAGTTTTACTTGTTCCCCATTGGCGAATAATTAGTGATGGGTTTACCAAAGGACTACTATCATTAGCTTTCACCAGCAAAGAAATATCTCCTGATATCCCATCTGATGTCAGGCTATAGGCTCTTTCATCTGTGATAAAAGTAATTGCATTGTCCTTAACACCTTGAACCGCATCTATGACAGGTGGAGAAATCCATGAACTTGCCAAGTCTTGTAAATCAACCGGTGTTCCCTGAGTAAATCCATACATCATAGATCCAGAACCATATTCAAAGGCCTCTAGATTACCAACCGCGAAGTGAGAAACTCTATCATTGGCAACGGAGAATCGACCATCGGAAGGAATTTGAGCTATTGGCCAATGATTCCAAGGGCCTGCAAACGGAAAAATACCTCCCAGGAAATCTATATGCTCTGAACTCTCCTCATTAGCAGAGGGAAAAAAACCTCCTGCCTGACTTACTCCAAAGACCTTCCAGTTTGTTTGGCTATTGAGCACCGCAATATTACCGGGCAAAGGGCTGGGGTCCGCTCCATCACTAGGTCTGTCTAAGGATATAGGATAAATGATATCAGAGGAGTCCCCCTTAAGCCCCGCAATCGAAACTGCATTATAATTCAGGAAGTCCTCAGCCTTTTGACCAGGTCCTAATAACCATTGAAAGTCCTGGTAAAATTCTACTCCACCTTCATCAGCTGCAGGATGGTAAAAAACATCCCGGATTGCCACCCCATCGGGATAAATTGTATGCACCTCATCAATATAAGCAGTATCCATAACGAGTAAATCGAATACATCTGCAGCAGCATAACGCCAGTGAACCTTAACCCGTGCAGGAGTATTTTCAATCATGCGAACATGGGTTCGTAGAGCCGCCTTATCAGACATGTGTTCAGCCAAAGAAACAATTGGATTGACTGAAGCTGGAGTTTCAGGATCATCTGGATCTGGAATCACTAACTCCACACTTTGATCAGACATCCACCGATTATCCGTCACCAAGTTCATGCCGTGTGATGTTCCTCGCCAATATACATAGCTAATCGGCTTATTATCGAACCGGACTACAATATCTTCGTTGTCCGTAACCCTCCATAGGTTATCCCAAGTATCATGAAAGTCTAACTTTGTATAAATCCCACCAAACTTCTGAGGGTATTTCTCCAAGTCTGGCAATTGCCGCTTTGTAAAACTAGGATCTGGAGCTTTCTTTTGTGCTAATAAAAAACCATTGTAACTATCATAAAAATCCTTAGATGTCAGAGAGCGCTTATAAATGGCAACTTCGTCTATTGCCCCCTCAATACCGAATATACTGGAGAAGTGATTGAATTTATTTAATTCACTCTCCCGAACCCCATCGGTTGCCGGTAAAGGTGAATTATTCATCCCCACAATCATTGGCATATCTGGAGTCGAAAGATTGACATCATAAGATTGACTTTTATCTAAAACACCATTGATATAGAGTGATAAATTCTTTTCTGCAGAAACACCAACATGAACCCACTGATTAACTGGGATTACGCTATCAGAGATTAATGTTTTTCCATTTACCGTAAAAAGGAGTTTACCGTCAGAACTTACTCCAAAATAATACCCCTCATTTCCCATATTATCTGACTGGTGAATGATAGGGGCATTATTCCATGGATAAGCGGCTAGATTAATCCAGGCTTCAATGGAAAGAGCCTCCTTAAATATGGGTGCCTCATCCTGCGCGACCACCACTGCTGATCTATAACCGTCAAAAAAAAGGGCCGAACCAGACACACCAGCGACCCAATCACCTCCGTGGCTGTCAATATATCCAGTCGCTGATTTCAAGCTCTCAACAGTACTCGTGCCCTTACCCTCATCAAACTTCCAATGAGCCACTGGCAAGCCAGGGGGAGTATAATTAACTATCGCATTTCCATTACCCTGAGACACACCTGCCTGTAGCTCTCCAGACTTATTTTGTACATCAGCTATGCCATTTTCCGTGAGACGCATAGTCTGAATAATGGCCCCTCTACGCACATCCCAGTCTGTGATGGTATCAGTGCCTGGCCGGTATAACCTGGTCACATTGCCATCTCGAGTAATCGTATAAATCTCATGGACTACCCCTTCGGGATCTCGCCCCATTTTTGCATTAGCTTTCGGGAAGTAACGCCAATGAATAACAACCTTTTCATCTGACTGCTCTAAGATACGAACATAAGAAAAGTCATTTGATTTATCAAAGCGAGTATTAGCATCACTCGAAATATCAGCCAAATGCGCTACAGGATTAGAACTGTTTCCAAAATGCCAGACAGGCCGGTAACTATGATCACGAGCAAAAACAAGCTTACCTTTCCCTTCAAGGTTCACAATGATGTCAGCATAAGGCCCTGTGATGTTTTCCGGAATATCTACTGAGTTGACACGGGTATAGTGCGCAAAAAAACCAGCCGACGCTTGGCTTAAGTCTACTTGCGAACTCCTGGATTCTAACGCCTGCCCCTCTCCAGAGCCCCCCGAATCCTTGCAGCCTAGTACTGCAAGACAAGCAGCTAGTACAAGATTACCTTTTGATAGCAACATATCTGCTCTTTCCTCCCATTTACTGAAAGGGAAGTCTAAAAGGACATGCTAACCCTTTGCTGGACTGAATATTAAATATATGTAATGTTTCTCCTCAAAACTAGTATCAATTACTTATATATCGAGTCCTTGCCGACCTATATTCATCATCCTTGTTACAATTAATAAAGTAACAAACAAAAACAATCAAAAGATTATGTTCAAAAGAAAGGGTTATCTCCTCAAC
The DNA here is from genome assembly GCF_052467705.1 of Microbulbifer mixtoriginis (SeqCode). Classification (NCBI taxonomy): domain Bacteria; kingdom Pseudomonadati; phylum Pseudomonadota; class Gammaproteobacteria; order Cellvibrionales; family Microbulbiferaceae; genus Microbulbifer; species Microbulbifer mixtoriginis (SeqCode). Next base: position 1,540,094 of record NZ_CP174322.1, on the reverse strand, counting down.
TACCTGTTTCACCAAATAAGGATATAGATCTTAAACGCACTGCACAGAAATAAGCCGAGAGTTAACCTAACCTAAGCGGCAATTGGCCCATTTGAAAGTCTGAAACAATGAAAAAACCCGAAAGTTATTTAAAACTTAAAATATTTTTTCTTATCTCTCTATTAGCAGTAGGAACTTTTTTATTAGTAGCGCAAAAGACGCAAACTGATCAAGAACACCAGAAAATTCTCTCCGTGCTTTTTATTGGTAATAGCTACACTCGCCCGCTTCCTACAATGATCCAGTCAATCGCTGAAATTAATGGGACACAAATCACCTATAGATCCTTAACCCCAGGTGGATGGACCTTGCGAAAACATTCTGAGTCTGTAGAGACGTTAGAAGCTATTCATGAGAGAAAATGGGACTATGTAGTGCTTCAGGAACAGAGCCAGCTTCCATCTTTTCCTGAAGAACAGAGACGAAAAGAGATTTACCCTTACGCGAAAAAACTGACGGATGAGGTTCGAAAAGCCGGAGCCACCCCTCTGCTCTTTCTAACCTGGGGACGCCAACATGGAGATATTCAAAATATTCCTGACGATACTCGCAGCAAAATGCAAACTCGTCTGCTAGAAGGCTACCAAAATATGGCTAAAACAACATTCTCAGAAATCGTTCCAGTCGGCCTTGCGTGGGAGGCAATTCACTCTTTAGATAAAAACATCGACCTTTACACTCATGATGGAAGCCATCCCAACCGTAAGGGTGTCTATCTATCGTCTCTAGTCTTTGCTTTCCATCTAGTAGGCTTATCGCAGTTAAATACTCCTCCCATCACGGGTATTGCCGAAGAAACAGCAGAGTTACTTGTACAACAAGCAAAGGCACTCACATTGAGTCCATAAACTTTTCCCAGGTCTAACCATCATTGGGAATATCCAGGCATGTTTCGACTTGTCACAGCAGCTATCTAGCATTTTGTTCTGGACAAAAAAAAGCCCCGCAATTGCGGGGCTTTTTAGATAGGCTTTAAGGCCGGCTTACATCATGCCGCCCATACCGCCCATGCCACCCATACCGCTCATGTCAGGAGCAGCCGGCTTGTCTTCCGGGATCTCAGCAACCATAGCTTCGGTGGTGATCATCAGACCAGCAATAGAAGCTGCCGCTTGCAGTGCAGAGCGGGTTACTTTAGCAGGGTCCAGGATGCCCATTTCCAGCATGTCACCGTACTCGCCGGTAGCAGCGTTGTAACCGAAGTTGCCTTCGCCTTGCTTGATCTTATCAACAACTACAGAAGCTTCATCACCAGCGTTGGCAACGATTTGACGCAGAGGCATTTCCATAGCGCGCAGGGCTGCAGCGATACCGTGGTTCTGGTCTTCGTTGTCGCCAGTTACAGAGATAGCCTGAGTAGCGCGAACCAGAGCGGTACCACCGCCAGGTACTACGCCTTCCTCTACTGCAGCGCGGGTAGCGTGCAGAGCGTCTTCTACGCGAGCTTTCTTCTCTTTCATTTCCACTTCAGTAGCGGCGCCTACTTTGATTACTGCAACACCGCCAGCCAGTTTGGCTACGCGCTCTTGCAGCTTCTCTTTGTCGTAGTCGGAAGAGGACTCTTCGATCTGTGCACGGATCTGGCCAACGCGAGCTTCGATGTCTTTAACATCACCAGCGCCATCAACGATTACAGTGTTTTCTTTGGACAGGGTTACACGCTTAGCAGTACCCAGGTGCTCCAGAGTAGTACCTTCCAGCTCCAGACCAACTTCTTCAGAAATTACGGTGCCGCCAGTCAGGATAGCGATGTCCTGCAGCATGGCTTTACGACGGTCGCCGAAGCCAGGAGCTTTAACAGCAGCAACTTTAACGATGCCGCGCATGCTGTTTACAACCAGAGTTGCCAGCGCTTCGCCTTCTACGTCTTCAGCGATGATCAGCAGCGGCTTGGAAGCCTTAGCTACTTGCTCCAGCAGGGGCAGCAGGTCGCGGATGTTGGAGATTTTCTTGTCTACCAGCAGGATGAAAGGGCTATCCAGCTCAGCAGTCATGTTTTCTTGGTTGGTGATGAAGTAAGGAGACAGGTAGCCGCGGTCGAACTGCATACCTTCTACTACGTCCAGCTCGTTTTCCAGGCCAGAACCTTCTTCAACAGTGATAACGCCTTCTTTGCCCACTTTTTCCATGGCTTCGGCGATGATGGTACCAACGCTCTCGTCGCTGTTAGCGGAGATAGTACCTACCTGAGCGATAGACTTGGTGTCTGCACAAGGAGTGGACAGACCAGCGATGTGGTTGACCGCTGCGGTTACCGCTTTGTCGATACCGCGCTTCAGATCCATCGGGTTAAAGCCAGCGGCTACGGATTTCAGGCCTTCGGTTACGATAGCCTGGGCCAGAACGGTAGCGGTGGTGGTGCCGTCACCTGCAGTGTCAGAAGCTTTGGAAGCAACTTCCTTCACCATCTGCGCGCCCATGTTTTCGAACTTGTCTTTCAGTTCGATTTCTTTTGCTACGGAAACACCGTCTTTGGTTACGGTAGGAGCGCCGAAGGACTTGTCCAGAACTACGTTGCGGCCTTTAGGGCCCAGGGTAGTTTTAACGGCGTCTGCCAGGATGTTTACGCCTTTCAGCATTTTCTGACGAGCGTCGTCACCAAAAATTACGTCTTTAGCTGCCATGATTCTTATTCCTCAAATTCTTTTTGCGAGTAAAGTTAAAGGCTCTTCTTAGCCTTCCAACACGCCGTAGATGTCACCTTCGCTCATGATGATCAGCTCTTCGCCGTCCACCTTGAGGGTATTGCTGTCGGCATAGCGACCGAAAACAACAGTGTCACCCACCTTCACAGACAGTGCGCGAACATCGCCATTGTCCAGCTGCTTGCCCTCACCCACGGCTACCACTTCACCTTGGTTCGGCTTTTCTTTGGCAGCGCCTGGCAGCACGATACCGCCAGCTGACATCGCTTCTTCTTCCTTACGGCGTACTACGACGCGGTCGTGTAAAGGACGAATTTTCATGGATAAGTTCTCCATTGAGTCGTTTTTTTAAGGTTTTCAACATCGGCGGCACTGGCTTTATGGGCCGGTAACCTCACCCCTCTCTGATTCCCAGAGGCGGGGCTTAATTCTCAGTTGAACCCTATCTATGGGCGCGAGAATGGATTTCAACACTCTTCAATAAAAAAACTACAAAAGTGCCGGGTGAAGCACAAAATAGTGCACTATTTAACCAGCTCAATCTTTATGATGCTTATGATCTACCTGATCCATAGGTTTTCGCTCATCTCGAGAAAATTCCCCCTCGATAATATCTGGACCGCGTTGGTTGGGGTCCGAGCTGCGGGGGTCACCAGGCCGCACAATGGTGATATGACGCACCAGTCTCCCCAGTAGCAGTTGGCGTAAACCCGGTATCAGGCAAGCAAATCCGAGGGCATCGGTGATAAACCCAGGAGTGAGCAACAATGCCCCGCCCACGGCTAGAAAGATTCCTTCAACCATCTCCTGGGCGGGTATATCGCCTGTTCGCATTTTCTCCTGAGCCCGCATTAGGGTCGATATGCCCTGCCGTCGCAACAGGGTTACGCCAACAATAGCGGTTAAAAATACCAATCCAATCGTGGGCAAGGCGCCGATTTCTCTCCCTACGGTGATTAAAACCCACATTTCAAGTACAGGTAGGACTATAAATAGAAGCAGTAATGGGCGCATTGAGGGAATTCCTAATAAACCAGCTCTACGAAGCTGGGACGATCAAGGTTTTTCAATATGCTGAAGTAAATGGAGTGGGGAGGCAAATTATTCAAGGGCGCCTCAATCAACCCACAGCAACTAGGAGAGAGGGAGGCTTTGATGGCAAGCGAGCAGCAGGACACCATAGAAGTGCCGGCCATTGGCCGCAGTCGCCACTTGGTAGACGAAATATTAGCCGAGGCCGACATCCAGGTGAATGGTGATAGGCCCTGGGATATACAAGTGCACCGCGAGGAGGCCCTAGACGAGATTGTCGCTCGTCACAGTATGGGGCTCGGTGAGACTTATATGCGCGGAGATTGGGATGTCCAAGCGCTGGACCAATTTGTGTACAAAATTCTGGAAGCCGACCTTGGCCGCCATGCAAAGACGTGGCGCTATGCTTGGCGCTACCTTCGCAGTTTCTTAATCAACCTGCAAAGCCGTCGTCGCGCCTTCGAGGTTGGTGAGCACCATTACGATCTCGGAAACGAGTTTTATACAGGTATGCTCGATAACCGCCTTACCTATAGTTGCGGTTATTGGAAGGATGCTCAAACCCTGGACGAAGCTCAAGAAGCCAAGCTCGACCTTATCTGCCGTAAGCTGCAACTAGAACCTGGGATGCGTCTATTGGATATCGGTTGTGGCTGGGGGAGCCTGATCGGCTATGCCGCCCAGAAATACCAGGTAGAGTGTGTCGGAGTAACGATCTCCCGCGAACAAAGAGCCTATGTTTCCGAACGCTATGCCAACCTACCGATTACCGTCTCCCTACAGGATTACCGAATGCTTGATGAGCCTTTCGACCGTATTGCCAGTGTCGGAATGTTTGAACATGTTGGGCGTAAAAATCATCGAGCTTTTATGGAAGTGGCTAAACGCTGCCTAAAGAAAGATGGAACTTTACTGCTCCATACTATCGGTAAAGCAAGACCAGCCAATACCGATCCATGGATTGAAAAATACATTTTCCCCAATGGGGAAATACCGGCTGCAACGCAGATAACCAAGGCAGCCCAAGACCTTCTCACACTTGAAGATCTGCATAACTTTGGGCCTGACTACGATAAAACCCTGATGGCATGGCATAAAAATTTCGAGGAAAATTGGCCGCGCTTTGCCGATCGTTACGGCAGACGCTTTTATCGTATGTGGCGCTATTACCTGTTGTTCTGCGCCGCTACATTTAGAGTTCGCAGAGTACAGCTCTGGCAATGGATGCTCTCAAAAAATAGGGTTGGCGGTGTGGAGAGAATTTGCTAGTTCAAGAAATTTTTGATTAAAGACTTCAAATTCTTCCAACATTGAGAGTTCCAAAAGTCTGGGGGAGCAATTGGTAGCAGCGATTAAGCTCTACTTCTATCAAAGCTTCCCCAGACCTTTCTCCTGATAATCAAATCCATTAACTATCGCCATTTGCCTGTAAGCCTTATTAATACTTGCTGCCGCCAGGTCTTTACTAAATGCATTATCTATTCACAACCCCTGAAGGACTAAATCTATTTATAGAGGTTCACACGGTTGCAGCCATCATCTTAACGTTCATTACTATCCCATTAACTCTTCTGATGAAGAAGGGCAGCCGTTACCATCGGATCGGTGGCCTCAGCTCATTGTTGATTGCCATTATCTTTTCCATCAGTGCCCTGTTGATGCTATTCAACCCTTACATCATCCCGCATCTCAAGGCAGATATTCCCAAGTACCAGATCGATATTGCCTATGTCTACAATACCCACCCAGACCTTTTATTACTGGGATTGATCAGTATATTCAGCTACTCCATATTTTCTGCTTACCGAATATGGCCGAGAATCAAGCATTCTAATGATGGCAGAATCACTTCCAATATTATCGATTGGGTATTGGCTGCTATAGCTGCCTGGGTCGCGGTCTTCTATTTCCAGGTTTTTCTTTACGATATTGGTAAACACCCCAATTATGCCAACATTTACTTGGCTCCATCCGCGTTAATGCTGGTTTTTGTTGGGCTCGATGTTTATACGTTTTTCTTTCGACCGCAAATAACAGGCCGACCTTGGTGGGCCCTGCATATGTGCAAGATGCTGTATGCCTGGTCGGCACTAATCAAAGGCTTTGTGATGCGGGATTTTCACTTATCTTTAGAGCAAACCGTATTTCACGAAGTGGCATCCATCCTGGCCTGGCTCATTATTTCCTTATTTGTATACCTGTTTTATCGAAAGACTCTCAACACGCGATATGCAAGGAAGGGATAGATAAACCTTAGAGTCATTACTGAAAGGGAAATAAAAAAGGGCGAACAAAGTTCACCCTCTTCTGATCGCGCACTGCTTAATTATTAAATACGTGCACCACCATCGATATCCAGAACTCGACCCGTTAGATAATCATTCTCCAGAATAAACGCCACGGTTGAGGCAATTTCCTCTTGCTCACCCAGGCGTCTCAATGGCACTTGCTTAACCAGACTTTCCAGGATTTCCGGGCGCATCTGCGCAACCATATCAGTGCCAATAAAACCTGGAGCAATTGCAGCTACCCGCACACCGTAGCGAGCCAGTTCACGGGCCCAGGTTACGGTCATAGCGGCAACGCCCGCCTTGCTGGCAGAGTAGTTGGTCTGCCCCATATTACCTGCTCGGGAAAGGCTGGAGATATTAACCATCACCCCGCCCTTGCCACTCTCCGCCATAATGCCCGCTGCCGCTCGGCCACAAAGAAAGACACCTGTCAGATTCACATCAATAACAGACTGCCACTGGGCCAGAGACATACGATCGGTCACTTTGCCCTCTTTGCATTTCAACAACATGCCATCGCGCATAATTCCGGCATTATTGATCAGCACCTGCAGGCCACCAAAATCTTCGGCAATTTGCAGAAAGCCCTTATCTACCTCTTCTTCACTGGCAACATTGATAATATAGCTACGAACCTCGGCGCCATGCTTTTCACAAGCGGCAACGCTCTGCTTGAGGCCTTCCTCATTGACATCAATCAATGCAAGCCGGGCTCCGCGTGCAGCCAGGTATTCCCCCATTGCTCGCCCCAAACCCTGGCCTGCGCCAGTAATCGCCACTATGCTGCCGGCAATCTGCATGATGAACTCCTTATTTTTAAATTTTATTGCTGCTGTGCCTTGGCAACCTTCTTAAAAGCAGGTTGCCAGCAAGATACTACCATTCATAACCGACACCCACGGTTACCTTGGTATCCTCTTTTTCACTCTCGAGTGATGGTGTGTTGTCGTACTGCCACTGATAGCCGATTTCCATCAATACGCCTTCAACCAATGGCGTGCGTACACCCAATTCGGCATTTGCTTGGTAATCATCGCTATGATCAAAAGACTGTAGGGTTTCCTGGTTAAAGTAAATTTCCGGACCCAGGGAAAATTTATAGCGATAATCTAGCTTAATTCGACCCGCCACATATTGGTCGTCCTGGTCTTCACTCAACTCGGTATCGATAAAATCTTCCTGCAGGCTACTGACACCACCTGCCAGTGAAAATGCAGTCTTGTCTGTATCGTAGAATAGGTAACCAAGACCGAGACCCATAGTGGTCCCCAAATCCAAGTTGCGCGCCTCTTCATGCTCCCACTCAGTGTTTGCCTCAGCAAACCACTTTTCTGCGAAGATCCAGCGCAAGTCGTAGGCCAGCTGGTATTTTTCCAGGGCACCATCATCTTCACTATCTTGGTTCTGGTAGAGAGCTCCTATCAGATGATGAAAATCCCCATGACGAACATCCAAATTGAGTTTGGTATCCAGGTCTTTTCGCTCACGGTTACCAGATTCAAAGACACCCCCAGCACTCACGTTGCCTTTGAAAGTCAGTGGGTTACTGACAAAGTGCGGATACGGCTCTGCCCGCTCGACTCCAGGGAAATCAATTAACCAACCATCTCCCTCTGCGCAGTAGACTTCCCACTGCTCCTGCCGGTGCCCCGCCAGGGTACAGGGCTCATCGCGTCCGGCAATCTTCAAGTCAGTATCAACATCCATAGAGACGACTTTGGACTTATCGACTTTGACCTGGCCAAAAGTTTCTGACTTCCAAATTACCTGTTCGCTATCAACCAGCACCAACTCTCCCTGAATACGGTCACCATTCTCAAGGGTGAGCACACCAGCATGGAGTGGCAAAGACGCCAGACAGAGAAGAGTTTGCGTGAAAAACCTAGACAAGCGTGTCGATAGAACCACAGGAGGACCTTAAAGTTTCTGGGTGAACCAACAGTGAAAACCGTTCTAAAAAAACAAAACAAGCTGCAATAATGCCATAACTGTCATTAATCTGGCACGCCGTTACTACCCAACTACCCATGGCAATACGTGGGCAAGACTTCTTTAGATGCTCATTTATAGCCTATTCGGCATCAATTGCGGCAAACTGAAGCTAACTTCCGGTAAATGGTTTAGCAGAGAAATTTTGTGAGCAAAGAACAAGCCAGCGATACACTTGCCAGAATATGCCGCGTTCTGGCCTCAATCCCATGTGGCCATGTAGTCACCTATGGGGATCTGGCGGAAATGGCCGGCTTCCCCAGGGCTGCACGACTTGCGGGCCAACAACTGAGGAAGTTACCCAAGGACACTGCTCTTCCTTGGCACAGGGTGATTAATGCCCAGGGCCGTATCTCGCTGCCAGAGCCCGGAGCCTCTCGCCAGCGGGAACGGCTGGAGAGTGAAGGGGTTAGTTTTCTTAAGGGACGGGTAGATATGGCGAAATATCGCTGGAAGCCCTAAATCAGGCATCCTCTGCACAGTCATGGAATGATCTTGCCACTATTAAGCCTCTTCGCCCTCGCCTCGCCAGGGGGCTACGACAAAGAGTAACAGCATCCCCGGCACCGCAAGCGCTGCGCACAACAGGAAGAAGTTGGTCCATCCCATAGACTCTACCAAGTACCCCGTGGAAGCATTGGCAAAAGTTCTGGGCAGGGAGGTCAATGCTGTAAAAAGTGCCAGTTGTGTCGCAGTGTGTAATTTACTGGTTGTTCGAGCAATAAAGGCAATAAACACCGCTGTCCCGAGCCCCACCCCTAAGTATTCAAAAGCAATCACCACTGCCAGTAACCAGAGGCTGGGCTTAAAGCCAGGGGTACCAACCAAGCCCTCATTGGCTTGGGCCAGAATCATAAAGCCGAAGATCGAAACAAGCTGAATAACCCCAAAAATCCACAGGCACTTATTAATACCGATGCGTACGATTAACAAGCCGCCTAGAAAGCCGCCAATTACCGCCGGCCAAAGTCCAGCATTTTTAGCAACAATACCAATATCTGTATTGGAATAGCCCATATCCAGGTAATAGGGTGTCGCCAGGGCTGTTGCCATACTGTCGCCCAGCTTGTAAAGAAACATAAATGCCAATACTAAAATGGCATGCTTAACACCGTTACGACCGAAGAATTCCACAAAAGGCAGGACAATTGCTTCGCGCAAGGACCTAGGCCGCTCCGCCGGGTGTTGCGGCTCAGCTACCATCAAGGTCATAAAAACTGCGATCAGCATAAAAGCTGCCGTCACCCAGAAGACCTGTCCCCAGGCCAGATGATCAGAGAGAATCAAGCTGAGAGAGCCCGGCACCAAACCGGAAATCCGGTATGCGTTAGCATGAAAAGAGTTACCGAGCCCCAACTCCCAGTCCGGTAGAATTTCCCGGCGAAAAGCATCCAGGACAATATCCTGGCTTGCACTAAAGAAGGCTACGCCAAAACACAGGGCCGCGATCGTCCAAATATTAAACTGGGGATTGAACATACCCAATGCGCCAATAAAAAGGATCAGCAGCAGCTGCATCACCAACATCCACCCCCGGCGGCGCCCCAGTATTGGAAACGCATAGCGCTCCATTAGCGGCGCCCAGATAAACTTCCAGGTATAGGGCAATCCCAACAGGGAGAAGATGCCTATCGTCGCCAGGTCCACCCCTTCAGTTCTCAGCCAGGCAGGTACCAGCTGAATCAGCACAAACAGCGGCATCCCCGAGGAAAAGCCGGTGCCGATACAGATCAGCATTCTCCGGTTAAATACCGCTTCCCTGACTGTTTCGTGGGACATAGTTTGTCGCGTTTATTTGTTAACTCTGCAATTAAAAATGTGCGCTCTCCAATTAACACAGTGATAAACCCAAATGCGGGGGGAGTATTAGCGGCGCACAGGAGAGGTAGTGGTTTCCCCTCCACCAACATAGACACAAGCTGACAAAAATGCTCGGTGACTACCGTCACCCAATGCACAAATAGCTGGTAACCAAAAACGCTAAAGGCCACGTTCAGTGGCCAAAAAGAAAATCGATAAGCCTTCGATAGGAAAAACGAAAAGAGAGGGGCACCCTATGGCCGCGATAAGCCCTTAACCCGGCTGGGGCTGTTCTTCACTCCAGCCGCGTCTCTCCCGCCGCCAAAAATAGATAGAAAGGAATATGGCCGGCAGCCCCATTAGTGCCGCATAAATAAAGAACTGGGCGTAGCCCTGAGCATCCACCACGATACCGGAGAAGCCACTGATAAATTTACCCGGCAGTGTCATGAGTGAACTGAACAGTGCATATTGGGTGGCTGTATAGGCCTTATTGGCCAGGCTGGAAAGATAAGCAACGAGCACAGCATTAGCCATACCACCACTGATATTGTCGGCACTAATCACCAGCGCGAGCCACGCCTTGTCCGGCCCTATCAGTGCAAGCTGAGCAAACAAGAGATTGGTACATGCCACCATCACTGCACCGAGTATTAATGGGCGCAGCACACCATAGCGAACAACTAAAACCCCGCCGAGAAAGGAACCGATAATGGTACAGAAAAACCCAAATAGCTTACTGATTTCCGCGATTTCAGTCTTGGTGAACCCCAAATCCAGATAAAACGGATTCGCCATTATCCCCATCGCAATATCGCTGAGACGGAAAATACCGATAAAAACCAATAAAACGAGGGCAAAGCGACCATTGCGCTGAAAGAATTCAACAAAAGGGCACACTACAGCTCGAATAAACCACTGTTTCAGGCGGCTGTGCTCCCCCTTCCCCAACAGGCGTTCTTCCCACTCACTTTGCAGCTTATCTGCCTCTTTGTTCACCTTGCTGTGATCAGGCTCGGAGACTAGCAAGCATGTAATCACCCCCACCCCCATGAGGGCTGCCATCACAAGATAAGCACCTGACCAGCTGAAAGCATCCGCAATAAATAACGCCCCGGCTCCGGCAATCAGCATTGCGACTCGGTAACCGAATACGTAGTTAGCCGCCATAGCACCCTGGTAATCTTCATCCATGGCCTCTATTCGGTATGCGTCAATTGCCACATCCTGCGAAGCCGAACAGAAGGCAACCCATAAAGCGAGCAGGGCTACTTCCATCAGTGATTGCTGCGGGTTAACGCTGGCCATACCCACTAGCCCGATAGCAATCCCCACTTGAGATACCAACATCCAACCGCGGCGTTTACCCAACTTATCAGTGAAAAAAGGCAATCGTAGTTGGTCAATAATTGGGGCCCAAAGCACTTTTATCGAAAAGGTAATTCCCACCCAAGCGAAGAAACCAATAGCTGTGCGGCTTACACCAAAATCTCTCAGCCAGGCGGTCAGGGTAGAGAAGACCAATAAGAGCGGAAGGCCGGCAGAAAAGCCAAGAAAAAACATGGTGAGTACACGAGGCTTAAGGTAAGCACCGAGGGCTTGCCCCCATGTCAGTTGCTGCTGCGACATATTCAACCTTTCCCCTTAAACCCCATAATTGGCCTTGGTAAAATAATGCGGGCAACTAGCCCGCACTTGGCCATCAATTTAGAACTGATGCGCTCAGTGGCCCCACAGAACCTCGAGCTCGGCCTCCGCCAATTTATTGGCATTTACATTGAAACCCACTTTAGCGGGGGAGGAGTTCTCATCCAATGGCAGCGAGTCTACTTTCAGGGCATAGACTCGAAAACGGTAGCGATGATCGCCGTGCCCCTTTGGTGGACAGGCGCCACCATAACCGGGGTTGCCGTAATCATTGCGCCCCTGAACGGCCTCTGGTACCAAACCATTTTTCAGGTCGCCCGCGCCCTCTGGCAAACTGGTTACCTCAGCGGGAATATTGAACATCACCCAGTGCCACCAGCCACTGCCAGTTGGCGCATCGGGGTCGTAAACCATTACCGCATAGCTTTTAGTTCCTTCAGGGGCGCCGCTCCAGCTCAATTCGGGGGAGAGGTTTTCTCCACCACATCCACTGTACACATGGGCCAGCGGCATTTTGCCACCGGGTTTTAATGAGCTGGAAGTGAGCGTCAGCTGCCCAGCTTGTGCAGCCATTGCCGCCAGGAAAAGGGCCGATGCCACCAGGCCCGCTCTGAGTTTGCAGTAAATAAAGCGGCCAAATCCTAAATTCATATTCAATCGTCCTGTAGTTATTTTTCGGCTTCGGCCAACAAGCTTGAAGCCCGGTCCAAATCCATATTGCCGCCGGTGAGGACAATCGCAACATTCTTATTGCGAAAGCGCGCGCTGTGCTCTAGCACAGCTGCCAGGCCAACTGCCGCAGAGGGCTCAACCAATTGCTTGGTACGTGTCCACAACAGCTCCATTGCCCGCACGATACCATTTTCTGAAACTGTCACAATATCTCGCACCGTGCGCCGAATTACAGAGTAATTTCTGCGCCCCAGTGTGGTGCGCAGACCATCTGCGATAGTTTGCGGCTGCTGGGTGGTGACATGCACACCACCACGTAGTGATCTCTGAGCGTCATCAGCGCCAGCGGGTTCGGCACCAATTACCAAGACATCTGGTGCCAGGGCTGCCATGGCCAAACCAATTCCGGCGAGTAGCCCCCCGCCCCCCACGGGTGCCAGGAGTACATCCGGAGTAAAACCCTGATCGCGGCATTGCTGCACCACTTCCAGGGCAACGGTACCCTGCCCGGCGATAATACGACTATCGTCAAAAGGCGGAACCACATGGGCCCCCGTTTCCTCTACTACGGTTTGCAGTGCGGCCTCGCGCTCCGATTGGGTAGGACCACAAATAATTATTTGTGCGCCATAACTCTGTACAGCCTCACGCTTAGCCCTGGGCGCCGTCTCGGGCATCACCACAATACAGGGTAGGCCCAACTCAGCAGCAGCCCAGGCCAAAGCAGCACCATGATTTCCCGAGGAGTGAGTCGCTACCACTTCAGCTCCAGCGGGCAGGTTGGCAAGGGCATTGGTGGCACCGCGGGCTTTGAAGGCACCTACTTTCTGTAGGTGTTCACACTTGAACCAGAGGTTAGCGCCCCCCACTTGGTCGAGTAATTGGGAGCGAATTAGCGGTGTTCGGTGGACAGAGTCAGCAATGGTTTGCGCGGCACAAAAAACATCCGCACTGGTGGGTAGGTCATTACGATCCGAGGGCATAGCATTTTTATCTAAATAATTTTTGCTGAATGTACCAATTCAGCCCCCCAAAAAACCAGTAAAATCCCCGCTGCTGGTCACACTTCTCAGTATTTCTACTTCTGCAGCATTCTCAACAAACTGAATTTGCGTTTGCTGTAAGGGGCGTAACGTAAATTAACATCCAAAATATTTTTGCGCTTCATTACCGCTTTATAGTGGCTAAAAGTTTTAAAGCCATGTTCACCGTGATAACAACCCATACCGCTGGCTCCCACCCCACCAAATGGCAGATCTTGGGCCAGCATAAACATCATGCAGTCATTCACACAGGCGTTACCGGAGCTGCAGCTGGAAAGAATCCGCTCGGCCAAGCTATCGCTTTTAGTAAAAATATACAGGGCCAGCGGTTTTTCCCGCTGATTGACAAATCCCTCCACTTTTCCGAAGTCATCCAGTTCGACTACCGGCAGGATTGGCCCGAAGATCTCATCCTGCATCACTGAAGCTTCGAGATCGACGCAGCGCATCAGTGTCGGCGCTATATAGCGGTTGTCGGCGTCTACCTCACCGCCATAAATAACATCTCCACCACTGAGAAGATCTGCCAGGCGCAGGGTATGCCGGCTATTGACGATACGTCCATAGTCCGAGCTCTTTTGCGGGTCCTCTCCGAACATTTTTGTCACCGCCTGCTGAATAGCAGGCACCAGGAGATCGGCGGTGTGACGGGTGCACAGCACATAATCCGGTGCGATACAGGTCTGCCCTGCATTGGTAAACTTTCCCCAAGCAATGCGGCGGGCCGCGAGTTCAATATCGGCATCGTCAGCCACAATACAGGGACTCTTGCCCCCCAGCTCCAATGTAACCGGCGTCAGGTGCTCAACTGCAGCCGCCATAACAATCCTGCCGACTCTAGCACCACCGGTGTACATAATATGATCCCAGCGCTGCTCCAGTAACTTAGAGGTCTCGGCCGCAGCGCCTTCAACACAGGCAAAAGCGTCGTGGTCGAGGTAACGTGGCAGCAGTTCAGCAATCAATTGGGAGGTACTGGGAGCCAGCTCCGAGGGTTTCACTACTGCGCAGTTACCCGCAGCAATCGCGGGAACCAATGGCGATAACAACAACTGCAAAGGGTAATTCCAGGCACCAATAATCAGAACCACCCCAAGCGGTTCCGGCTGGATGTAACTGTTTGCGGGCTGGGTCAAAAGTGGTGAGGATACTTTGCGAGGGCGAACCCAGCGCTTCAAGTGTTTCAGAGTATGTTCGATATCAGCGTAGAGGAAAGCAATCTCGGTCAGATAAGCTTCTTGTGGCGCCTTATGTAAATCTTCACCCAGGGCCTGAATAAAGCGGGTTTCATTTTCACTGAGCATCTTGCGCAGTTGATTCAACTGCCGGCGTCTCCAGCTCAGTTCCACAGTGGCACCACTACGGAAATAAGCCCTGAGGCCAGCAACCAAAGCTGCGGTATTGCCACCACTTGCCACACTGAGATCTGACAGCATTTGTGCTTCCAGTAATGAAACCTTCAACCCCTGCATCCTCCACTAAGTATATGTCGCCCGCAGCCAGGCAAAGAACCTGGATTTTGTAGCGGGCGCAATCTTCTTGGATACTGGTGTTAAGTCAAGTAACTGTTAGCAAATTAATCCCACTTTATAATTTTTTGTGGAACTTTGATCCCAATGGGTGCGAGTGTTCACACTTAGAAAAACAAGACAGTAAGTGCCAGTGCGGTAATCCACAGCAGTAGGGACCTGGATAGTAACGCCTGCAAACCTTCGATCTCCGCACCACTCTGGCGCTGGATATGGGAGAGATCTGCAGAGGCACTGCACTCACTGGCATCAATCCCCCCCAGGGCCCCCTCCAAATAGGATTCGAGAACCTGATCAGTATCCCGTTCCCGGCACATCAGGCACTGCCTCCAGGCCCTGTAACAGCCGGCAAAGTTACCGACAATGGCGAAACTTAGCCCCATCAACCTTACTGGCACCCACTCCAGCAACCACAGCCAGCGCGCGGCCAGAGCCTCTCGTTCGGTTCCCCGAGCACGCTCCGCGTAAAGAGCGCTCAGGCGAAACAGCAGCGCCCCCGGAATACCCAGCAGGATAAACCAAAACAAAACGGCAAAAAGTCGCTCGAAGGCGGAATAGGCCGCTCCGCGAAATACCTGCTCATGCAAACGTCCGCCCTCGGCGGCACTCTCGTGAATTTCCCGCAACAGGGGGCGTGCCGCTTCGGCGGCCCCGTTAAAATCACCCCGATACCAGTTGCGCAGATAAGCACTCAAAGTCTCATTAAAATTTCCACGTCCCAGGCAATAGAGCAGTAGAGGGACCCCTAGCAAAAGCCCCCCCAAAGCCCCAGCGGAAGATTGGGCAAAAGCCATTGCCAGCGCCGCCACCAGAACCGGCGGCAGGACGCTAAATCCGATTAGCAAGCCTTCTTTTCCCTGTAGCGGGGAAAGCCCCTCGATGTGGGTACTCCAGCGATCGAACCAGTGATCGCGATGTAAAGGCGCGCCCGATCCCCAAATTTGTACCAAACCCAAGGTCAATAAAATAATCAGCAAGGTCATAACGTTGCCGTGATAGTGCGTAAAGAAATTCAGTTACCGGCACAAAAGTGCCGAGATTCGATTGTAAGACTCTTTAATTAATAAATATGTGCCAATAATACCGCTCACAATTACTCGGCGCCTTTTTTTACGTCCCCCAGATAGCGCTGCCAGTCAAAGCCTGGGCCCGGATCTAATTTGCGCCCAGGAGCTATATCAGAATGCCCGGTAATTTTATCGACCCCTATCCCCGGATAAGCCTGCATTATCGCTCGGGTAACTTCTGCCAGCGCCAGATACTGAGCATCGGTATAAATATCCGTATCCAGGCCCTCCAGCTCAATACCAATGGAAAAATCATTGCAGTTGCTGCGCCCCCTAAACTCCGACTTGCCCGCGTGCCAGGCTCGCCGGTCCAAAGGCACATATTGAGTGACGATGCCGTCGCGATTGATAAGCAAGTGGGCAGAAACTTGTAAAGCGGCAATTTCCGTGAAGTAAGGGTGGGCATCAATGTCCAACTGCCCAAGGAAAAACGTATCAATATAAGGGCCACCGTACTGACCTGGGGGCAGGCTTATGCTGTGAATCACCAGTAGGTCTACAGGGCAGTTATCCGGCCGGCTGTTGCAGTGTGGGCTGGGAACACGACGCGCCCCTGATAACCAGCCGGAATCCACTTGATATTTCAATCTGCGATCTCCGCTCCAAAAAACTACCAACCCGAGTAGCCCGGGATTTCAGCAGTAACCATTTTATGGAAGCGTTGATCGATATGCCAATCCGTTTGGAACTGTCTGACGACAGAAGTGGAAACCCGGTCTAGACTGCCGGGCATATGAAATTGCCTTTTTATTCCCTAACGCTGTTCACTGCGCTTTTTACGTACATTACCGATTACTGACTGCAGGGCGCGCTCGAACAGCATGCCGTCATCTAGGGGTAACAACTGTGCTGAGCGTAGGGCATGGGCCAGTTCCAGGCGGGCAAATTCCGCTACTTTGGCACCATTGCGATTTACAAAAATAAACTGGTCGATATCCCGGATCACCGCCGCCAAACGACAGCGGAACTGTTCCTCTTCGGATCGCTTCAGCTCGAACCAGCTACCCTGAGCCAGGCGAAAGGTCATCTGCCAGTGGGGATCGTCTTCATCGAGTTGTGCCAGTCCCTGCTGCTCTTCGGTAATCGGGGCGACTTCAGCTTGGGCCACCGCCTGCTCTATCTCCTCCATAGGCGGCAGAGCAACTTCCTCCTTGGCTTCGGCACTATCAACCGCTACCCGATCCTCAGCCAAGGCCACTTCGGCTTCTGGCGATTCTGCAACTGCTTCAATCTTGGCTGTTTCAGCCGGTGTTTCCGCCACCACTTCTACGGCAGTAGCCGCTTGGACTTCCCTGGCTACCTGCTCTTTGACTAAGCGCTCGCGCTCCTCTGTTAAGCGTTGTGCCAAGGCGAAGCGCTCGCGATAAATTTCCTTAAGGCCAGCAAACAGACTACGGGCCTCAAAGGCATTGTAGGAAAGCGCCTCGATACCTTCCCTCAGGCGCTCCTGCAAAGTTGGCAGAAGGCTCAAAAGCTGCTTACGTGCTTCCGGCATCGGCGCCTGCACACTCCAGACCAGGTCCCGAGCGGTGCGTACATCGCGACTCCAGGCCTCACTGTCAGTGCCCTCTTTAACGCAGGTGAGGAATAAAACGTTATTCCAAACCTTATTGAGCCAATCCTGCACAACCGGCGGCAGATCGCGCTCCGCCACCAACGCATCCATAACAGCGGCAACGCGCGCTCGCGCGGCCTGGGTTTTTGCACGGCCATCGGCCTCATCCACCACCCGGCGTTCTAGCATCTCGGCGCGTTTGCGCTCGCGGGCTATAAATTCACGCAGGGACTCCAACAAGGCTGAAAAGATATGAATATCCTGATCAAACTCATTCAGGGCGCGCTCAACAATCTGGGAGATTTCCCGGTAAAGAGGATCGGACTCATAGTTTTCCGGAGCCTGCCAACCCGTGGCTGCATCGGCGAGCTCGTTGAGCAGCTTACGTGCGGGGTGCCCCCCTTTACTAAAGAATGACTTATCGGCGATAGCCACCTTTAGCAAAGGCAGCTGTAAACGACCCAACAAGGATTTAATGGGCGTTGCCAGGCTGCGATCTTCCAGGATAAAGGAGAACAGCATCTCCACCAGCTTGATAACATCACTGTCCACTTTCGCCAGCGATGCCGCTTGGTTTGCCTCTACCAAACGCTGCTGTAATAGCTCACCCACATTGAGCAATTGGGCCGTACCACCGCCCTGGTAATGAGCTCCGCTCTGTAAGGCGCCCAGGTGGCTGAGCAGATCTCCCGCCGGCATGGGGGTCATACCAGCTGTAGCAGGTACTAGGCCCGGAGCAACGTGGCCGCTAACTGGAACGCCTGAAGCAACCGGCCCCTGTCCCTCAGCCGCAGCATGGCCGGTACCCACTGTAGTCTGGGCACCACCTGACACCGGCGTAGAATGTGCAGGCCGTTGGCGCGCCGCACGCTGTTGCTCCCTCAGAGAGGGCAATACTCCCTGCTCCACCAACAACTGGTTACAAAAATCATAAAACCCCCGCAGCTGTTGCATAACAAGCTGCTCAAACTTTTTCAGCAGGGTGAGGCGGGCGCGAATATGTAGATCGAGGGGCTGGATTGCCTCCACAAAGGCGTCGCAAATAACATCGGGCCCCAAGGGGTTGTTCTTGTCGTAAATCTTAACCGAATAAAGGGTATCCAGGCGCAGACACAATTCCGTTAAAGGTTCTGCAAAATCGCGTTTTGCAGAAGCCACCATGGTATCTGCAGCCACCAACTGCTCTAGATCATCGTTGTGGACCAGTGACAGGTTATCTGGAGCAAAGCTGGGTGTGTCCTGAGCCTCCTGGCGAATCTGAAAAGCCTGTTGGACATTGCCGATGAAGTTTTCTGCAATATTGCGGCGCTCAACCCGCAACAGGCGCAAGGCTTGGAACAATCCATCTTGCTCTTCCTGACCATGGGCACGCTCGGCCATGGCAAAAAGTGAGTCATCCACTTTGCCAAACAGTGACTTGACCCGCTCGAATAACTCGGCGCAAGCCTTCTCCTTCAACATTGCAACGGCCGATGGAAGCACCATGGCTTTACCTGCAAGCGCCGTAGATCGCTCTGCGCTTTTCTCTGAAAGGGAAACTACCTTGCTGGATTCACTCATTTCCAAGAGGTCCTTCAAATACCATCCGGCTATTACGTATTTGCTGGCTTAAATCTTGTTGGCCGCACAAGTCGCGGTAAATAACCAAGCCTTACTTTTTACCTACACCACTTCTATCAATCCGTGGAAACAGGTTGGGATGCACACCGCCACCACTAATTGAAATTAATCGACATTTTGCTTGAAAAAAACCAATAACCTCTTGATTTTGCTCAGATTTCAAGCTTTTTAATGCAGGTAAATTGAATAGTGAAGACAGGGATAACGTGCGCCTACGCCGATACCCATCCGCCTTGGATTTTACCCATGATAACTGCCCTATTGACACAGTTTCGCGACACATTTGAGACACTTGTCACAGCGAAATGTTGGGGCAGCTGCTATCGGGAAAAATACATGCAAAGGAGTGGCATGGCCCCCCAGGCAATCCAAATCCCATGGGTTTTGGTAAACTGCCCGCGCGTTTATTTCGAGGTTTGCCAATGCACCCTAAAGACTCCACCATCCCAAACATCATGACCGACCTGCAAAGGGCTGTGCGAACGGCACTGGAGGAGGATATTGGCGATGGCGATATCACCGCCCAACTGATCCCCGCTGATCGCAGTGCCCGCGCCCGCGTGATCACCCGCGAGGACTGCACCCTGAGCGGGCGCGCCTGGGTTGAGGAGATCTTTCGACAACTAGATCCCGACCTGCAATTAATTTGGCATTTTACCGATGGCGATAGAGTTTCCGCCAATAGCGTGATTTTTGAACTCGAGGGCAATGCCCGCACAATCCTCACCGGCGAGCGCACCGCGCTTAACTTTCTGCAGACCCTGTCCGGCACAGCAACCACTGCCGCAGAGTTCGCCGCACGCGCCACCGGTACCGAGGTAAAAATCCTCGATACCCGCAAAACCATCCCCGGCCTGCGCAGCGCGCAAAAATATGCCGTACTGTGCGGAGGCTGCCACAATCACCGCATCGGCCTCTACGACGCTTTTCTTATCAAGGAAAATCATATCGCCGCTGCCGGTGGTATCGACAAGGCCGTAGCCCAGGCGAGAACGATCAAACCGGAGGCACTGGTAGAGGTTGAGGTGGAAACTCTCGAAGAACTCCAGCAAGCGCTAGATAGCGGTGCAGATGTAATAATGCTCGATGAATTCAACGATGCGGACACCCGCAGTGCTCTGGATATGGCCAAGGGGCGCGCGAGAATTGAAATTTCTGGCAGTGTAGATCGGGAGCGAATCGCACAGCTGGCGGAACTGGAGGTCGACTACATATCCTCTGGCAGTTTGACCAAGCACCTGCGTGCTGTCGACCTATCGCTGCGTATCGAATTTTAGATTTGAAGGGGCACGGTGCTGCTATTGCCGTGCCCCATAAACCGCCAACAACAATCAGTGATGATGGTGGTGGCTTTCTTCCTGTGACTTCTCCTCAACAGATTCTACAGCATTCATAGCTCCGTGATTGCTGTGATCTCCGTGCCCCCCATGACCGAGAGCGCCCCACAATGTCCAAAAGCCAAACAGCATAATCGCAGCGGCAAACCCCAGGCGCACCCCTGGCTTCTGCACGAAATTACGCACCTGTACGGCGGCGGCGCCAGTGGCCAACATGGCCGGCAAGGTGCCTAAGCCGAAAGCAAGCATTGCCAACGCCGAGCGCTCCGCGCTGCCCTGGGCCAAAGCAAAAGTCAGGGCGCTGTAGACTAAACCGCAGGGCAACCAACCCCACAGAGAACCCAGTGCAATAGCCTGTCCCGCGGAACGCACCGGCAACAACTTAGCGGAAAGCGGCTGAACATAGCGCCAGAGATAGCTACCGCCCTTCTCAAGCCACACCAGGCCGCGCCAGATGCCCGCTACATAGAGCGCCATCACAATCAACATTATTCCTGCAGCAAACCGCAACGGTGTCAGTGCCGGAATAACGGCAGCCCCCAGGGCACCGGCCAGGCCACCCATCAATGTGTAACTGGCAACGCGCCCTAACTGGTAGGAACCCAGTTGCACCCAGGCGGTCTGCCTACCTGGCACCGCCATGCCCAGCGCGCCAGAAATCCCTCCACACATACCAATACAGTGACTACTGCCGAGAAAACCAATGGCGAGCGCAGCCGCCAAAAAACCCCAATCCCCCACGAACTACTACTCCTTTTCCTCAGTCTTTGTGGATGATGCCTGCAGATCATCTTCAAACAAGATTCGTCGTCCCTCCGTCTCCAGATCGTCATATTGGCCGTTATTTACGGCCCAGAAGAAGACTTTTATGGCGAGAGCAACAAATACCACCGCAATAGGAATCAGGAAATAGAGACTATCCACGCTTCACTCCTCTGTATTAATCCGCCAATCTGGGGCGAATATTGGGCTCTACACGGGTGGTGTCCTCTGTAGAAGGTGCGGCTCGAGACAAGCGCAGTGCATTGATGACCACAACCAGAGAGCTCAGAGACATACCAATAGCGGCAGCCCATGGAGGCACCAGGCCGCACACCGCCAGGGGCAGTGCTATGACGTTATACCCCAGGGCCCAGGCCAGATTTTGACGTACCACCCGGCGACACTTACGCGCCAGGGCGACAGACTGCGCCAACACCCGCAGGTCCCCGTTGAGCAGAATCGCATCCGCGCGGGATTGGGCCAGGTCAGCGGCAGACATCATCGCCACCGACGCGTCAGCACCTGACAATACCGGCACATCATTGAGTCCATCACCCACCATCAGGACTTTCTCCCCCGCGTCCTGCCGCTGCTTCATATGGGAGAGCTTGTCTTCGGGCGATGCGCCAGCGCGGAAACCTTCAATGCCCGCCTGGGCAGCCAACCGTTTCACTTCAGCGGATTGGTCGCCGCTCAACAATTCAACTGACAGGCCCATTTGGCCCAGCTGCTCAACCGCCTGTACGGCGGAGTCCCGCAATTTATCGCCAAGCGCGATCCAGGCGATAGCGCCAATATCATCGGCCAGCAACAGCCACTGCCCCTCTCCCTGTGGAGCCGCAATAGATTGCGTGATGGCAAAATCAGCACGGCCCAGGCGGTAGCGGTTGCCCTCTATCTGCCCCTCCAGGCCGCAGCCTGTATGTACCTTGAGCTGGCTTGCAGTCAGGTTGCCACGCCAGGCACGAAATGCCCGCGCCAGTGGATGGTGAGTTTGGGACTCGAGTGCTGCAGCCACATCTTTGACTTTCTGTTCGCTCCAACCATCACGCAGTAAATCAATACGCAGGATACGCGGCTCACCACGGGTCAAGGTACCGGTTTTATCGAACACCACGCGGCTGATACGGGGCAAGGTCTCTAAAAGACTGCCACCAGCAACCAACAAGCCCAGCTCCTGCAGACGCAGAGTTGCTGAGGCCAATGCTGCAGGTGTCGCCAAAGACAAAGCACAGGGGCAGGTCACCACCAACACGGACAAGGCCACCCAAAATGCCCTACTCGGGTCCAGTTGCCACCAGACCGCGAAAGCACTCAGGGCTGCAACCAGTACAACTCCGACAAAAATGCCGGCAACCCGATCCGCCAGGGCTACCTGAGCTGGTTTCTCCAGCTGGGCGCGTTCCACAAGGCGCTCAATCGCCGACAAGCGCGTGGACTTACCGGCGGCAGTGACCCGCACGGTAAGACAGGAATCGCCGTTGACGCTACCTGCATACACAGGACTGCCCGCGGTCTTTTGCTGTAGCGCGGATTCACCACTGAGTAGCGATTCATCTACGCCACTCTCACCTTCGAGTACCTCACCATCAGCGGGAATCGTATCGCCGGGGCGCAGTAAAATCCGGTCGCCAGCCGCCAGGGCTGCTACGGGGACGTGGGCAACCTCAGTGCCGTCATATCTTGCCGCGGTCATGGGCAACAGCTGCGCGAGCCCACCGCTGGCTAGCCCCGCTCGGTGGCGCGCGCGCATCTCAACAGTGCGCCCCAACAGCAAGAAGAAGGTAAACATGGAGATGGATTCAAAATATACCTCGCCGGTACCAAATACGGTGGCATAGAAACTGGCCCCATAGGCCAGGCCAATAGCGAGGGAAACCGGCACATCCATACTTAAGTGGCGCGTGCGCAGACTGCGCAGGGCCGCGCTAAAGAAAGGCCGCGCGGCATAGAACACTACAGGAGTGGCTACCAGCAGGGAGACCCAGCGGAAGTAACGTTCGAACTCGCCCACATCACCGCTGCCGGCACCAAAATAGAGGGCGATGGCGAACATCATCACCTGCATGGTACCGAGACCAGCGACCCCAAGGCGGCGCAGGGCAGCGCGATGCTCACTCTGAATTACACTTTCGCGGTTGGCGGCAGTCGCCGGCGCAGGGCGATAGCCGATCTGCTCCAGGGCCTCAAACAGGGCGCTGGGTTGAATCTGCTCTGGATCGAAAACAATTTGCGCGCGCTGGGTACTGGCGTTGACCGAGACTTTCTCGATACCGGCCAATTGCCCCAGATGTTTTTCTATCAACCAGACACAGGCGGCACAAGTAATGCCACCGATCAGCAGCGCCGCCATTTGGCGTCCGCCGTCCCAGTCGTGCACAAACTGCTGCTGCACTTCGGGAAGATCATAAGCACTCCAGCGATCCTGTGGCTGGTTCTGCTCCGGGCGATCACTTTGTTTTTCCCGATAACGGTAAAAACCGTCCAATCCCCCGGAGACAATTGCACTCGCCACGGCCTCACATCCCGGGCAGCACATGCTGCGCGGGACACCTTCGATCACAACTGAGTGATTACTGCCAGCGGGAACCGGTAGCCCACAGTGATAACAGGGTGACTTCATTGACTGCCGGGGTTCATGGGCGCCGCGTTGCCCAGATCGAAGTTGATCTCGCCTTTCAAACGCCACTCGGCTTGCTGGTGTGCACTTGGGTCAAGTTCAGGCATCAGCCGCAGGTACCAGCGGCTTTTTAAGGCGCCCGGTACTTCACCGGAATAGCGCCCCACAGAGAGCTGTGACAACTCAATATGCTGGTCCAGATCCTCTTCCATCGGGTGGCTCAGAGTGAGCAGCAGTTTTTCCGGGTAGTCGGTATTGCCATTCAATTCGACAGTAACGCCACCTTCAGTGCGCTGGAACTGCACCAAGGCCGCCAGCCCCAGAGCTTTGGCACGTTGGTCTTGCTCCGCGGAAAAATGGTACATGCGGCTGTCTTTGTAGTAGGTATCGCTGACCTGATCATCAGCAAAACGCACGGCAATGGAGACCGTAATAGAGGAGACTACAACCACCGTAATCAACGGTGCCAAGACCATCCAGGCCCAGAATTCCCGATACCAGGGTTTCGACGTTGGTTCATTCATCGCGTTACCAAAATTACCGTTTTGTGCAGAAAAGCAGAGCCCGCCTGAGCGGGCCCGTACTTTGCAACGGGAACGGCTTCCCGTCTACTGCTTGGGACCAATAAATACCGCTCGATGCTTATTGACCAGCTCCGGGTCATCGACAGCCTGCACCACGATATCAATATCGTGCTTGGTGTCCTTCAGCTGGGTCTCGGGCACACTCACCCGAATCGGTACCGGGTAGATCTCCCCGGCCTTCAGGTAAATATTGCGCGGTTTGCGCACCGAATAGTCATAATTCGGATTGCCCTCAACACGGATCGTGAACTCATGAGCTGCCTGATCCATATTGCTGATCTTCACGGTATACACATTCTGCACCAACCCTTGTGAAACCCGATACATACGGGCACCGCGGTCACGGGTGACTTCTGCCTCGATAGGACTGCGAGTTGCCACCTGATGCGAAAACAATCCTATCATGGCCAGCAAAACGACTGCGTAGCCAAACAGTCGCGGACGTAAAAAGTTCGTCTTGCCAGTCTGTAGTTCGTCTTCAGAGGTGAAGCGAATTAAGCCCTGCTCATAGCCCATCTTATCCATGACGCTGTTACAAGCATCGACACAGAGACCGCAGTTGATACACTCAAACTGCAAGCCATCGCGAATGTCGATATCCACCGGGCAAACCTGCACACACCAATAGCAATCGATACAGTCACCCATACCTTCGGCTTTGTAGTCCACGTTCTTTTTGCGCGGCCCGCGAGTCTCACCACGCTTGGCATCGTAGTAAACCGCAAGGGTATCCTCGTCGTACATCACCGACTGGAAGCGCGCGTAGGGGCACATGTATTTACATACCTGTTCCCGCAAGAAACCCGCGTTCATGTAAGTGGCAAAGGTAAAGAAAGCCACCCAGAAGACACCTTGCGGATGAGCTTGGAAGGTGGCGAGGTCTACAACCAACTCACGGATACCATAGAAGTAGCCAACGAAAGCCAAGGCTGTAGCCAGAGAAATCAACAGCCATAAAGCGTGCGTGCCGCCCTTGCGCAGAACCTTTTCCGCGTTCCATGGGGCCTTATCCAGCTTCATTCGCTTGTTGCGATCACCCTCGCAGATACGCTCCGCCCACATAAACATCATGGTCCATACGGTCTGAGGGCAGGTGAAGCCACACCAGACCCGCCCCATCCAGGTGGTAATAGCAAACAGGGCGAAGGCAGCAATAATCAGCAGCCAAGCTAGTAGGAAGCCGTCCTGGGGGCCAAAGGTTGTCCAGAAAATATGGAATTGTCGGGTGGGGAGATCAAAAAAGACTGACTGGCGTCCGTCGATATTGATCCAGGGAAGAAAGAAGAAAGCCAGCAACAACGGCAGGCCGGTATATTTGCGGATACGGGTGAAAACACCCTTAATATGTCGGATGTAAATTTTATCGTCCGACTCATACAGCATGCGATAGCGAACCTCGCCATCACCTTCCTGTTCCTCACGGGTTGGAATTAAATCACTCACACAAACCTCACTCTCGCACGGACACATCTTGTACGCGGGCCAGGTAGCCACTTATTTTGAGGCTTTTTTCTCCGTCCCTGCAGCGCCCGGAGTCCCTTGAAAAAACAAGGCCCAGCAAATGCCGGGCCTCAATAGTAAATTACTGCTGTTCTTCGTCCTGCTGGGACAGGCTGTAGACATAAGCCGCTACCAGGCGGATTTTGTCTTCACGCAGTTTATCTCTCTGCGCGGGCATCATATTGGAGCGCCCACTGCGAATGGTGTGCTGGATCTGCTCCCGACTGCTGCCGTAGAGCCACAGATCGTCGGTCAGGTTGGGAGCACCCAGGGCTTGATTACCCTTGGCGTCCATTCCGTGACAGGCCATACATACAGTGTTAAACACCTTCTGGCCTTCAGCAGCCATCGCCTTGTCGTGGTTCAGGCCATTGAGGGAGAGCACATACTCGGTGGCATTGCGCACACCCTCTTCACCAATAATCGGACCCTGTGGAGGCATCATACCCTGACGCCCATTGTATAGGGTCTCGAGGATTTTCTCCGGTGTACCGCCGTACAGCCAGGCATTATCGGTCAGGTTGGGGAAGCCAAAGTTACCGCCGGCATCGGCACCGTGACACACCGCACAGTTGTTAGCGAAGATTCGAGAACCCATTTTTAGGGCTTCCGGGCTCTGCGCAATCTGCTCAATAGGCATATCGAGGTATTTGCCAAACTGCTCGTCGAACTTTTCCTGGGCCTTAGCCTGGGAAGCTTCCAACGCGCCGACAGATGACCAACCACCAAGGCCTTTGAAGTTACCCAGGCCTGGGTAGATCACCAGGTAAACTGCTGAGAACACCAGTGTGGCGATAAACAGCAAGAACCACCACTTGGGCAGAGGATTGTCATACTCCTCAATACCGTCGTAGACGTGGCCGGTTGTTTTGTTTTCCGGTTCAGCCTGGTCGTCAACCGCTACTTTTCGGTTGGCGAACAACACCCAGGTAATCAACGCCAGATTGGCGAGGGTGAGTACAATTACCCACACACTCCAGAATGTACTCATTACTTATCCTGCCCCTGTTTTCGTTCAGTCCCGGGCTTTTGCCCGGATTTGGATTCGTCCTTCTGAGCAGCCGACGAATCATCCTTATCGGCTTGCTGCTCATCATCGGCAAATGGCAAATTGGCATCTTCTTCGAAGCGCTTCTTGCGCTTCGGAGAGAAAGCCCACCAGCAAATAGCCAGAAAGGCCAGTGATCCCAGAACCAGTCCGATTTCCCGCAAAGTTTCGATAGTCACGAGTTTCCTTCCTCGCTATTAGCGTTTTTGGGTAACCAGGGTACCCAGCTGTTGCAAGTAAGCGACCAGCGCATCAATTTCTTTCACCTTGCCACCTTTGAAAGGCTCGGCGGCATTAGCGATATCCTCATCGGTGTAGGGCACACCGACCAGGCGCAGCGCTTCCATCTTACGCGCGGTGTAATTACCAGTAACCACATTGTCGAACAACCAGGGGTAGGCCGGCATGATGGATTCAGGCACTACACTGCGCGGGTTGTACAGGTGAGCACGCTGCCATTCATCGGAATAGCGGCCGCCCACACGGGCCAGGTCAGGACCAGTACGCTTGGAGCCCCACAGGAAGGGGTGCTCGTACACGGATTCCTGTGCCATGGAATAGTGACCGTAACGCTCCACCTCGGCGCGCAGTGGGCGCACCATCTGGGTGTGGCATACGTGACAGCCTTCGCGAATATAGATATCGCGGCCCTCCAGCTCTATTGCGGTCAGCGGCTTCTGACCCGGCAGCGGAGTGTAGTTCGCCTTGGTAAAGAACTGCGGGACAATCTCTACCAGAGCACCAAAGCTGATGGCGATAATGGTGAAAAAGATCATCCAGCCGATATTTTTTTCTACGATGTCATGATTCTTCACGATCTAAACTCCTATGCCGCAGGCACTGCACGAACGGTGTTATCGGCTTCGGCATCGTTTACTTTCTCAGTAATCGTGCGGTAGACGTTGTAAGCCATCAGCAGCATACCTACCAGGAACATGGCACCGCCCAACCAGCGCACCACATAGCCCGGGTGGCTCGCAACAACACTCTCCACGAAGCTGTAAGTCAGGGTGCCGTCGGCGTTAAATGCACGCCACATCAAGCCCTGGGTAATACCGTTAACCCACATAGCGGCGATGTACAGAACCGTACCTACAGTGGCCAGCCAGAAGTGCGCGTTGATCAGCTTGGTGCTGTACATTTCGCGACGCTTCCACAGAACCGGAACCAGGTGGTACAGAGCACCGATAGAGATCATCGCAACCCAGCCCAATGCGCCGGAGTGTACGTGACCGATAGTCCAGTCGGTGTTGTGAGACAGAGCGTTCACCGTCTTGATAGACATCATGGGGCCTTCGAAGGTGGACATACCGTAGAAGGACAGGGATACCACCAGGAAGCGCAAGGTAGGATCGGTGCGCAGCTTATGCCAAGCGCCAGACAGGGTCATGATGCCGTTGATCATACCGCCCCAGGAAGGCGCCAACAGGATCAGGGACATTACCATCGCCAGGCTCTGCGCCCAGTCGGGCAGCGCTGAGTAGTGCAGGTGGTGACCACCAGCCCATACGTACAGGGAGATCAGTGCCCAGAAGTGCACGATAGACAGCTGGTAGGAGTAAACCGGACGACCAGCTTGCTTAGGTACGAAGTAGTACATGATGCCGAGGAAGGCCGCAGTCAGGAAGAAGCCTACCGCGTTGTGGCCATACCACCACTGGATCATCGCATCCTTGGTACCGGAGTAGATGGAGTAAGACTTGAACGGAGCAACCGGAATTTCCAAATTATTAATAATATGGAGTACGGCAATGGTGATGATGTAAGCACCGAAGAACCAGTTGGCAACGTAGATGTGGGAAGTCTTGCGCTTCATGATGGTGCCGAAGAACACCAGTGCGTAAGCCACCCAAACTACGGCGATCAGGATATCGATCGGCCATTCCAGCTCAGCGTATTCCTTGGTGGAGGTGAAGCCCATCGGCAGGGTAATAGCCGCTGCCACGATAACGACCTGCCATCCCCAGAAGGTGAAGGGAATCAGCCAGCCGCCCCAAAGGCGAACCTGACAGGTGCGCTGCACCACATAGTAGGAGGTGGCAAACAGAACACTACCACCGAATGCGAAGATAACCGCATTGGTGTGCAGTGGCCTCAATCGCCCGAAGTGCGAGAAGGGCTGCCAGAAATCGTTCAGCTCGGGCCAGGCTAGCTGAGCCGCGATCAATACGCCCATGCCCATACCAAAGATGCCCCAGACCACGGACATGATGGTGAACTGGCGCACGATATTGTAGTCATAGTCCGGCACCGGGCCGGTCTTTGCCACCGTTGTCGTCATGTTTTTACTTCCGTTGCTTTTAAAATTCGGTTCCACTGAGCGGGCCTGGCCCACCACTGGGTCTGCAGCAGTCATGTATGAACCCGCTTATAACGTCGAAGGCATACACATAACTGTCACTGTTGGCCAGAAAAGGATTTAAGCGCATCCATTTCCAGCCTTGACTGATCTAAATCAACTAAGCCGACTAAATCAATTTTCTTCCTTTACCGGCGGCGATGCGCAGGCGCAGGGCATTGAGCTTGATAAAGCCCTCTGCATCTTTTTGGTTGTAGGCCCCGGCATCATCCTCGAAGGTTGCGATACGCTCATCGAAGAGGCTATCTACAGAGCGGCGGCCTACTGCACTGACACTACCCTTGTAGAGTTTCAGGCGTACTTCACCATTCACCACTTCCTGGGATTCATCGATAGCGGCCTGCAACATGCGGCGCTCAGGCGACCACCAGTAACCGTTGTACACAAGATCCGCGTAGCGCGGCATCAAGGAATCTTTCATATGCGCCACTTCGCGATCCAGCGTAATGGACTCGATAGCGCGGTGCGCCTTCATCAAAATTGTTCCACCGGGAGTTTCGTAACAACCGCGGGATTTCATACCCACATAGCGGTTTTCCACAATATCCAGGCGGCCAATGCCGTTAGCTCCACCCAGCTTATTCAGTTTTTCCAGCAGGGTGGCCGGGCTCAAACGCTCACCGTCGATTGAGACTGGATCACCTTTCTCAAAGCCGATGGTGATGTAAGTCGGCTCTTCTGGCGCAGCCTCCGGGCTCACACTCCAGCGCCACATATCTTCCTCGGCTTCCGCCCAGGGATCTTCGAGGATGCCGCCCTCGTAGGAAATATGCAGCAGGTTGGCATCCATCGAGTAAGGGGATTTTTTCTTCGTAGAAGAGAAATCCACTGGAATCTTGTGCTGCTCGCAGTATTGCATCAGCTTTTCGCGGGAATTTAAGTCCCATTCGCGCCAGGGCGCGATTACCTGAATACCCGGCTTCAGTGCGTAGGCACCCAGCTCAAAGCGCACCTGGTCGTTGCCTTTACCGGTGGCACCATGGGAAATAGCATCGGCACCAGTTTCGTTGGCAATTTCAATCAAGCGCTTGGCGATCAGCGGACGCGCGATGGAGGTGCCCAGCAGATACTCGCCCTCGTAAATCGCATTGGCACGGAACATCGGGAAAACGAAGTCCCGCACATATTCCTCGCGCAGATCGTCGATATAAATCTCTTTCACACCGAGCGCCTCGGCCTTGGCCCGCGCCGGTTCAACTTCCTCACCCTGGCCAATATCCGCAGTGAACGTCACTACTTCACAGCCGTAAGTATCCTGCAGCCATCGCACAATCACTGAAGTATCCAGTCCGCCGGAATATGCCAGTACTACCTTCTCGATTTTGCTCATTGCTGTCCTCTGCTGCTGGATTTTTGCCGCCACGATCAAAGTGCGGCGATTGGAATCACCTATCTGTGAAGTTTGTTTCGTTCTGGGGGAGGTTATTCTTGGAGGTATGCCCAGGCTCGGTATTTATGGGCACAATTAATACCCACACACTTTATCGGGGCGCGATTGTAGCGCCTCTGCTCGCAATCGACTAGCGCCAAGGTGAGAGTCTATACAATTGATTAACTTTTAACCGGTTCGCGCATCGCATTTTGACCCTGCATCGGGTAGCATGCGCGCCGCACAGAGACACTTCTACAGCAATTGATATCCTGGAGTACCATGACGGAGCAAATCACTCTTCGCGCCCCCGACGACTGGCATATTCACCTGCGTGATGGCACCGCCCTGGAACGCACCGTTGGCGATGCCGCCCGACAATTTCACCGCGCAATTGTGATGCCAAATTTGGTACCGCCCGTCACCACCGGTGAAGGCGCAGCCGCATACCGCGAACGCATTCTCGCGCATATCCCAGCCGGCCACACTTTTGAACCGCTGATGGTGATTTACCTCACCGACAAGACCGATGCCGAAGTGATTCGCCAGGCCCACGCCAGCGGCGTAATCGCAGCAAAACTCTACCCGGCTGGTGCCACCACCAACTCCGACTCCGGCGTAACTGACATTGCCAATATTTACCCGGCTTTGGAAGAAATGCAGTCCTGCGGCATGAAGCTGTTGGTACACGGTGAGGTCACCACCAGCGATATCGATATTTTCGACCGCGAGCAGGTATTTATCGAGAAGACCCTAGCGCGCCTGGTAGAAGATTTCCCCACTCTGAAAGTGGTTTTTGAGCACATCACAACCGCCAATGCCGCTGAGTTTGTGCAAAATGCCCGCGAAGGCGTTGCCGCGACGATTACCGCGCACCACTTGCTGTACAACCGCAACCATATGCTGGTTGGCGGTATTCGCCCGCATTTTTACTGCCTGCCAATTCTCAAGCGCGGCGATCATCAGTCCGCACTGATTGAAGCCGCCACCAGTGGCAGCCCGAAATTTTTCCTCGGCACCGACTCAGCCCCCCACGCGCACCACAAGAAAGAGCACGAGTGCGGCTGTGCCGGTTGCTACACCGCCTACTCCGCTATCGAGCTGTACGCCGAAGCCTTTGAGCGCGCCGGCAAGCTGGATAAGCTCGAGGGCTTCGCCAGCAATTTCGGCCCGGATTTCTACGGCCTGCCGCGCAATCAGGACACCATCACTCTGGTGAAGCAGCCCTGGGCACTTCCCGAAGCGCTGGATATGGGCGGCGAAAAGCTGATCCCCCTGGCCGCCGGTGAAACCCTGAACTGGAAGCTCGTATAATTCCAGTTCAAACCCTCGCGGGCCCAAGCCCGCGAATCCCCTACCCCGCCGGATTTATCCCGGCACAACTGAGATTTACAAGGACCCAAAGTGACCCCGGCCGAAGAACCCACAGGACCAAAGAGCTCCCTTGCCCAGCGATTTCGCGGCTTCCTGCCGGTTGTGATCGATCTGGAAACCGGCGGCTTTAATGCGCGCACCGATGCCCTGCTGGAAATTTCGGCGGTAATCCTGGATATGGATGAAGAGGGGAAACTTTTCCCGCTGGAAACCCACAGCTTTCACCTGGAACCATTCGATGGCGCCAATGTGGAGCAATCGGCGCTCGACTTTATCGGCATCGATCTGGAATCCCCCGAGCGCGAGGCCTGGCCCGAGGAAATCGCCCTGCCGGAAATGTTCCGCAAGATCCGCAGTGCCGTGAAGAAACACAGCTGCACCCGCGCCATTATGGTTGCCCACAACGCCCACTTTGACCTGGGCTTTGTGAATGCCGCGGTTGAACGGACCGGGATCAAGCGCAATCCCTTCCACCCCTTCTCCTGCTTTGACACCGCTACCCTCGCCGGACTCGCCTACGGCCAAACCGTGCTAGCCAAAGCCTGCCAGGTAGCCGGTATTGAGTTCGACAATAGCTGCGCCCACTCCGCCGAATACGACGCGGAAAAAACCGCAACCCTGTTCTGCGGTATCGTCAACAAATGGCGGGAGCTGGGTGGCTGGCCA
The DNA here is from genome assembly GCF_052467705.1 of Microbulbifer mixtoriginis (SeqCode). Lineage (NCBI taxonomy): Bacteria > Pseudomonadati > Pseudomonadota > Gammaproteobacteria > Cellvibrionales > Microbulbiferaceae > Microbulbifer > Microbulbifer mixtoriginis (SeqCode). Next base: position 1,507,546 of record NZ_CP174322.1, on the reverse strand, counting down.
GTGGCGAATACCGAACTCCTGGAGCAAGAGACCGAGTAATTCTCGTTCGGGCCAGTGCAACTGGCCCTCTCCCACAAACCACCCTTTAGTGACAGTACAACCTCTGTATATGGCGGCAAACTGTGCACTATGAGTGCCACTTAGGCAGTTGGATGCTTTTTTATCCAATTTGCTGTATGATGACTGGCCAACCCAAAACACCGGACAGTCACCGTGGCCAAAAAAGCATCCTCCTCTTCCAGTCGTAAGCAGACCGCCCCCTTAGAGACCAGCGAGAGTATTGAGGCGCAAGTGCAAGCCTTTTTGGAGAAGGGTGGCGAGATCGAGCAGGTCCCCAAGGGTGTCAGCGGCCAGACCAACACTTCCGGTCCCAAACATATCACTCTGGGCAAAAAACCTCGCAGCTAACTGTTTGCAACTAGCTAGGCAAATCACCCCACAGTGAAAACCCCGATTGCAGTGCTTACTTATCAGTAACTGAACAATCGGGGCAAAAAAAAGGCCGCTAAGCAGCGGCCTTTTTTATTTGGAAGCTCTTCCCGATTAGGGCATTTCTTCCAGCTCTGCACCTTCCTTCACCGGCGGCATCAGATCCTCTTTGCTGATCTTCAATGCCATCAGCACGTTCGCAGCGACGTAAACAGACGAGTAAGTACCCACAACCACACCGACGATCAACGCCAGGGAGAAGTTGTGGATCAGCTCACCACCAAAGAACTGCAGTGCCCAAAGCACTAACAAGGTGGTGAAAGAGGTCATAAAGGTACGGCCCAGTGTCTGACTGATGGAGATGTTAATAATCTCCTCCGGCTCTGCCTTGCGTACTTTGCGGAAATTCTCGCGGATACGGTCGGATACCACGATAGTATCGTTCAACGAGTAACCGATCACCGCCAGCACCGCCGCCAACACGGTCAGATCGAAGTCCAGCCCCATCAGAGCAAAGAAGCCCAGCACAATAATGACGTCATGGCCCAATGCCGCTACCGCACCAACCGAGAACTTGTACTGGAAACGCAAAGCCACGTACATCATTACCAGTGCCAGCGCCACCAACATACCCAGGCCGCCGTCGTCGCGCAGCTCAGCACCCACTTGCGGGCCGACCAGTTCGACCCGGCGCAGGGTGACGGTGCCCTCACTACCTGCACGCAGAACCTCTACCACCTTGTCACCAATAGGCGTAGTGGTCTCCTGATCGGTGGCGCTAATGCGAGTCTCTTCTTCGGCTACCTCTGGGGGCAACTTGATCATTAGCTCGTTATCGGAGCCGTAGTTAACAACCGTGGCGCCTTCGAAGCCGGCATCTTCCAACTGAGTGCGCACGTCGTTAATAAACGGAGTAACTTCGTAGCCCACTTCTACCTGGGTACCGCCGGTAAAATCCAGACCGAACTTCAGGCCCTTGGCCGCCAGTATCCCGATCGAAGCCAGCACCAGTACAACGGACAGCACGGTGGCAAACTTGCGCCAGCGCATAAAGTCGTACACGCGCTTGCCCATGTACTCGGTAATCTTTCCGCTTTCCACTTTGGTCTCACTCATGGCCAGCCTCCTTAAATCCAGAGTTTCTGTACACGGCGGCCGCCGTAGAACAAATTGATGATTGCGCGTGTGCCCATGATGGCACTAAACATAGAGGTGAGAATACCGATAGACAGGGTCACCGCGAAGCCCTGTACTGGGCCGGAGCCGATAGCGTAGAGGATCACCGCCACAATCAGGGTAGTGATATTCGCATCCACAATGGTGCTGTAGGCGTTATCGAAACCGGCACTAATCGCCGTTTGGGGAGGCATCCCATTCCTGAGCTCCTCCCGTATTCGCGAGAAGATCAGCACGTTGGCATCCACCGCCATACCCACGGTCAATACGATACCGGCGATACCGGGTAGCGTCAGGGTGGCGCCGAGAATCGACATCACCGCCACCAGCAGAATCATATTGACCGCCAGGGCAATATTGGCGGCGAGGCCAAATACCCGGTAGGAGATCAGCATACAAATAATGACTGCGAGCAGACCGATCTGTACCGACTGCACACCCACCTTGATGTTATCCGCACCCAAGGACGGGCCGATCACACGCTCTTCCACAAAGTACATGGGAGCCGCCAGCGCACCGGCGCGCAGCAGCAGGGCCAGTTCCTGGGCTTCTGCCGGGCTGTCCAGTCCGGTTACACGGAACTGTTTGCCCAGGGCGCTCTGCACGGTGGCCAGGCTGATAATCTTTTTATCTTCGGTTCTAACCTGCTCGACAATCTCATTGCCCTCGGCATCCGTTTTGGTCTGCGGGGTAAAACGGGTCTCGATAAACAGGGTGCCCATTCGGCGGCCGACATTCTTCCAGGTGGCACGATGCATCAGCTCACCACCACGGGAATCCAGGGTGATATTCACCTGGGGAAGACCGCTCTCATCGTAGCCGACACGCGCATTGGTTACGCTGTCACCCTTGATGATGATCTTGCGCTCCAGCCAGGCGCCGCCGTACATCTGCTGTTGGCGCTCGCTGCGGTACTCGAAGTACTCCTTGTTGGTGACCAGCTCATCGGGGCGGGCCTCCATACGGTATTCCAGGTTGGCGGTCTTACCGATAATCCGCTTGGCTTCGGCGGTGTCTTGAACACCGGGCAGCTCCACCACAATACGGTTGCGCCCCTGGCGCTGTACGATCGGCTCGGCCACACCCAGCTCATTCACCCGGTTGCGCAGGGTGGTGAGGTTCTGGGAAACCGCATAATCTTCAAGCTGTTTGATCTCTTGCTCGGACAAGGTGGCCCGGATTTCCAGGTTCTCGCCACTGCCGGTCTCGCGCAGTTGCAACTGCGGGAATTCCTTACGCATGGTGGAAAGGGCCAGACTGCGCAGCTCCTCGTTGCGGAAGCGCGCCACAATCTCGCGATCGTCGATCAGGTTAACGCTACGGTAACGGGCCTTGGCCGCGCGCAGTTTGGTTTTCACATCCTGCACATAGCCTTCCATATTGGTTTTTACGATGGTGTTGGTATCCACCTCCATCAGGAAGTGCACACCACCGGCCAGGTCGAGACCCAGCTTCATCGGGCTGGCGCCGATATCACTGAGCCACTGGGGGGTAGTCGATGCCAGGTTTAGAGCAACCACATAGTCGCTGTGCCCCAGAGCCTCCTGAATCGCGCGCTTGGCAGGTAGCTGCTGGTCGATGGACTCGAGGCGAATCAAAATCGCCTTGTCACCAACCTCACCACCGAAGTGGGGGATACCCGCCTCATCCAGGGCTTTGCGCGCCTTGGTGAGGACGTTCTCGTCCATCTCCATGGCACTGGACTGCCCGGAAATCTGCACCGCAGGGTCCGGCTTGTAGAGGTTGGGCGCGGCGTAGATCAGGCCGAAGGCCACAACCGCGAGAATCAGAAAGTACTTCCAGATCGGGTAGCGATTCATGCTGTTCTCATTGTTCTAGTGTGACCCCGAGGGCCGGTAAATCTTGGCAATCTGCCTGGATATGTGGGCGCAGTACACAAATTGCAAGGTGCACAGCCGCCGACAAAAGTGGGAGCGATTATACGGGGATCGAATGAACGGACAAATGACAGGGGCACAATCGTGCGATCGACTGCGCCCCAGATAGGATAAAAGTGCGACAGGGTTAGGCCTGCAGCGGCGGCACCTCACGATCCAGACCGCGGTAGAACTCCGCGACATACGCCTCCAACTCGTTGGCGGCAATGGCGTCGCGCAGCTTTTGCATCAGGCGCTGGTAGTGGCGCAAATTATGAATCGTATTCAGCTGCGCACCGAGAATTTCACCACAGCGATCCAGGTGATGCAGGTAAGCGCGGGAGAAATTCTCACAGGTGTAGCAATCGCACTCTTCCTCCAAGGGGCCCGTATCGTGGCGGTGCTTGGCGTTGCGGATTTTCACCACACCTTCGAAGGTAAACAGGTGGCCGTTGCGCGCATTGCGCGTGGGCATGACGCAGTCAAACATATCCACACCGCGGCGAACCGCTTCGACAATATCTTCCGGCTTGCCCACGCCCATCAGGTAGCGCGGCTTATCTTCCGGCATCTTGTGCGCCAGGTGATCCAAGACCTTGATCATCTCCTCTTTCGGCTCACCCACAGACAGGCCCCCAATGGCATAGCCATCGAAACCAATCTCGGACAGGCCGCGCAGGGACACATCGCGCAACTCCGGGTACATACCACCCTGCACAATACCGAACAGCGCCGATGGGCTATCGCCGTGAGCCTTCTTGGAGCGCTCCGCCCAACGCAGGGACAACTCCATAGATTTACGCGCTTCATCGGTAGTGGCCGGATAAGGGGTGCACTCATCGAAGATCATGACGATATCGGAACCCAGGTCCCGCTGAACGCGCATGGATTCTTCCGGGTCCAGGAATACCGGGCTGCCATCAATAGGCGAACGGAAAGAAACCCCCTCCTCCGTAATCTTGCGCAGTTCGCCCAGGCTAAATACCTGGAAACCGCCGGAGTCGGTGAGGATCGGTCCGGACCACTGGGTAAAATCGTGCAGATCGCCGTGGGCTTTAACCACTTCGGTACCCGGGCGCAGCATCAGGTGGAAGGTGTTGCCCAGAATAATCTGTGCACCGATCCCTTCGATATCCCTCGGCAACATGCCTTTCACGGTGCCATAAGTGCCCACCGGCATAAACGCCGGGGTTTCCACCACGCCGCGAGGGAAGCGCAAGCGACCGCGACGGGCCTTGCCATCAGTGGTATCCACTTCAAACTGCATAAAACATTCGCGGCTCACTGGGTATCTCCTTTCGCTGGTGCGACTTCTTCTTTTTTGGCATTGGGATCGCGGGTAATAAACATGGCATCGCCGTAACTAAAGAAGCGGTAACGCTCCTCAACTGCGGCCTTATAGGCGGCCATCGTATGCTGGTACCCGGCAAAGGCGCTCACCAGCATCAATAAGGTGGATTCTGGTAGATGGAAGTTGGTGACCAACTTATCCACAACCTGGAATTCATAACCGGGATAAATAAAGATATCTGTCTCTCCCACGGTGGCCTGTAACTGGCCACTGCGCGCCGCACTTTCCAGCGCGCGCACGCTGGTGGTACCCACCGCAATCACGCTGCCATTGCGCGCGCGGCAAGCGGTTACCGCATCCACCACTTCCTGGGAGACATCCAGCACTTCGCTGTGCATCTGGTGCTCGTAAATATTGTCTACGCGCACCGGCTGGAAAGTACCCGCACCCACATGCAGGGTAACGAAGACAACCTCGACACCTTTATCCCGCAGCGCACCGATCATTTCATCATCAAAGTGCAGCCCCGCAGTAGGCGCGGCCACTGCACCGGCATTGCGGCCGTATACGGTTTGGTAGCGCTCCCGATCGCTGGCATCGTCTTCACGATCAATATAAGGAGGCAGCGGCATATGGCCGAGGCGATCCAGAATCGCCAGCACACCCTCTTCTTTGGGGAAGGACAATTCAAACAGTGCATCCTTGCGGCCGGTCACCTCTATACGGGTACCGTCTTCAAGGACGATCGTGGAACCGGGCTTAGGCGACTTACTGGAGCGCACGTGGGCCCAGATATCCGTCTCGTTGAGCACCCGCTCCACCAGGATTTCCAACTTACCGCCGGTCTCCTTTTGCGCGAACAAACGCGCCGGGATCACCCGGGTATCGTTAAAGACTATCAGGTCACCTGCCTGTACCTGGTCGAGAATATCTGGGAACTGCCGATGTGCAATGGCCCCACTGGGCCCATCCAGACACAAAAGACGGCTGCCACGGCGCTCTTCAGTAGGCGCGCGGGCGATCAGCTCATCGGGCAGATGAAAGTCAAAGTCCTGACGCTGCATGGAATCCTGGAAATCTAGAAACTATGGAGAGGTCGCGAAGGTTATAGGAAATTTTAGGAGCTGTTAACTGGGACGACAGAAAATGCGCTAAGTTATTGAAATCACTGGTTGACCCAGACCAAAGCATTGCTATAATCACGCCCTCTTCGCACCGACCCCAAGGTCGAACAGCGAAAGTGCCAGAGTGGTGAAATTGGTAGACACAGGGGATTCAAAATCCCCCGCCCTTAAAAGCGTGCCGGTTCGAGTCCGGCCTCTGGTACCATCTCTCAAACCCGCGATAGCGTAAGCTTTCGCGGGTTTTTTAATTCTGGCTTACCTCTCCCTATTTTTAAGGAATGGCGCTCAAAACAACCTTAGTGTCCACACAGAAATTTTTTGAGCCTAGATTGACCCACTTCAAAAGCCTTCCAAAGCGTTCATTCTGTGAAAGTCCCATCTCAGCTTGAACCTACGCCAGCTCAAGACATGAGCCCAATCTCTATTTCATCATCTAAAGGGGCGCTCTAAATCGGCAGGCGTGGGGAGGAGTGACCGGCGCCCTTTTTTACTGCACAATTAACATTATAGAGATCAGAAGGAACTGATTATGCGAGCTTTAAAGGCGAGTTTGTGTTCTGCAGCTTGCTTGATTGCTTTATCTGGCTGCAGGGACACAATGAAAGGAAATGAAACCTATCCAACGGTAGCCAACTTAATAGAAGTAGAAGCAGACCAACTCAAGATTATGGAGGTTAGAGATATCGATAAAGATATCCTGATCGTAGTTGGTGAATCCCCCACTCGTAAATATGAAGTCGAATTAACTGATGCCAACCTGAAGCAAGATTTCGCAATCAACTCCTTAGAAAATGAAGAAAAGATAAACGCGAAGTGCCTATGGAATAGTGAAGAATATCTATTATTAAAAAAATATCTCACCGTAGCTACTGCCAGTATCACTGATGAAGCTGTGATAGATTCACAGCTATGTAACCCTTCCCTCCAAAAATATCTAACCCTCACTGTTATTGATTCTTCCATTACTCTAAATAAAGAGCGCAAACCACTTGATTCTCCACAAAAATCAACACTAAGCATCAGAGACCGTCCCTTTCAGATAAGGTCACAATTTTATAATTTAATTCTTATATCTCAAAATAAAACGACAAAAAGGACAAAAAAAATGGATAAGATATCTTACCCCAACATATACATATCTTTTGCCGGTGAAAAAATTGGGCGTGGAGTTTTTTCTGGGCGCTCTTTTTCCGAGGGGGAAGAAATTGAAGAAACCCCAGTATTTATCTTAAGCAAAGAACATCCTGAACTACCCAAGGAATTTCAGAACAGGGTTTTTAGATGGGATTTAATGACCAACACTACATCTGGGCCAGCCATCGCCCTAGGCTTTGGAAGCTTATACAATCACAGCGAACAGCCAAATGTCATTTATCTAGCAAACAATAACGATAAAACTTTAAAATTTAGGGCCCGGCGAGACATAATCAAAGGAGAGCAACTTACAATTCATTATCGACAAGAAAACAACGGAGAGATCCCAGAAAACCACAACTGGTTTGAGGAGGAAAACATTGAGAAACTAAATATTTAAAATCTACTCAAGGCAACTCCCTCATCATCCAATTGAAACCATAAAAAAGACCTAAAGTATGGAATTATTAAAATTGATTTCTATCAAAGATATCATTTTATTGGCATCTGGAGGTGCGATAGGATACCTAGCCAATTTCATTGTCGCCAAACAAACCGAAAAAAAAAGAGGGCTGACAATTGAAACCACTGGTCGCAGAATAATTGTAGAGTCTGCAAGTTCCTGCCCTTTTACAATTAGTGATTTAGATGGCCATAAAATAGATAACGTTTACCTGATTAATGTTCGCATATGGAACAAAGGCAAGCAACATATCGAGAAAAAAGACATAAGCAGAGAACACCCTCTTGAAATCAACTTTTCAGACGACACACAAATTCTTGGCGACCCTATTATTTTTCGAGGGAGCGATAAAATCGGCCTCAACACCCATAAAAAGGATGAAAACAAGTATGGTATTGACTTCGAATGCATCAATCCAGGTGAATGGTCAGAGATGGGATTTTTCATCAAAGAAAACCCAAACATAAAAGTAAGCGCCTCAGGGCGAGTGTACGGGCAAAACAATGATTTCAACATTTCAATTGATGACAGCAGAGTCAGCTGGTCAGAGCGGTTGATCGTAGGCTGGTTGTTACTAATTCTAGTCTTAAGCCCAGCATCACTTATATACGGGGCTTGGTGGTTGTTTAATGAATACTCCTTTGCAACCCTAGTCAATAATCCTGAATCCATCCCTGACAACCTAAAAAGATTACTTGGGCTTGGACTTATAGTTCCTTTACTTGCTTTTCTAGGCTATAGCCACGTTTGGCTTAAAAGACGAGGGAACCCTAAATCCTACCCCATTGATGAAGATTACTCACCTAGTGAAACAAAGAATATTGGAGCACTATGGGGAATAGCCCTATCAGGTAAGAATTATAGAATTTCAGGATCCTCAAGAAACAAAGGTGATATCTATGTGCCTAATGAATAACACAACATACATATAAACAGATAACTTAATAAAATACAGCAACAACAAAAAAAGCTACCATCAAAATAATTAAATTGTAATTATTATACTGCCCATTAAAAGGATTTACCATGGATCGAATTCTCTATCACTACACGAATGAAACTGGTTATTCAGGAATTCTTGCTAGCAAATCAATCCTCCCCTCCCTTAAAGCAAACAACCCTAAGGATGCGCGCTTTGGAGACGGACAGTACCTGAGCGACATAACTGCCGGCACAAAGCGACCTGGACAGCTTTCCATGATATTTTTAACATTCCTTGGGCGGATCACAGGTTTACACATCACATCAACATTAATGTGAAAGGTTTGAGTGTAATCTACGGAAGAAAGCATGTGCACCTTATACCCAACTCAGAACCACTGGATATTACTGAACACCTAATAGGTCACGGCAAAAATTAAAGCGAGGTAAATCATGCCTTTCTATATTTATTCCAAGTGGCACAATAGTCCAAGTGACTACCCGGTAGAATTCTACAGCGAACTCAACAGCGATCGCTTTGAGACACGAAAAGTAGAAGTATTCAAAGATGGATCGCTAGGCTTTGCCTCCCCAAAAGCCTCATCAAAAACAACAAAACTCGGTATTGCAGCTGTACCACCTTTTGCTGAAATTGCCAATCAGACCGAGTTTGATATAAAAACCATTACACCTCAGCAATTTGAAGCCAAATGGAAGGAAGCCACAGAAAAGTGAGCATAAATTATTTAAAAGGTGATGCCACCGCCCCTTGCACTGAGGGGCACGCTATCATTACCCATGTATGCAATGACTTGGGGAAATGGGGGCGTGGATTTGTATTGGCGATTAGCAAAAGGTGGAAAGAACCTGAACACCAATACAAAGCTTGGTTTAATGGTAATACAAAACCACAACTTGGTGATGTTCAGTTCGTTGCAGTAACTGAAACTCTAACTGTCGCAAACATCATCGGCCAACATGGTGTTCGCTCGCCCAGAAACAAAACAGCTCCCGCACCAGTTCGCTACGATTCAATTCGGGAGGGGCTCTCACTTGTCGCAGACTTTGCACTTGAAAAATCGGCATCTGTTCACATGCCTAGAATTGGATGTGGACTTGCAGGTGGCCTATGGGAAGAAATAGAAATGATCATCCTTACCACCCTTATATCGAAAGGAGTAGAGGTGTTTGTTTATGACTTAGAATGAGCCATAAATTTTTCAAAGGATTTTAACTTATCATATTTACTCTAATTACAGAACTTCCAGCACGCTCTTATATATAGAAAAATTCAACCTTATCCAGCTAACCCCATTTCGAGAACTATATTTAGCAATTTGGGCTTATCGTTAAGCTAACATAGAACAACAACCAGCATAAGCACGCTCACTCAGGACACTAGCAACCCCTCAGCACAATAATTATTTACTATGGACTCCCAACAAAAATGAAACTCATAACAACAATGTCAGCGGAAGAGGCTCGCAGTTTTTTTCTTAAACATGAAAGCTATTGCAACTTTTCTCTTCCACCATACTTTGATTTTCAACCAATTTTAGAAGTGGTCAAAGATGGATTAAGTGGAATTCAGAACGGACTAAGTGATATAGGCTTAAAAAAAGCATCAAAGTTTGATAGAGTTAATTATATCCTTCAAACTAATAAAGATGGTCACTATGCATGGCGGCCATTCCAGTTGATCCATCCTGCTTTATATGTTCACCTCGCATCGATGATAACAACAAATGAAAACTGGACTTTAATTAAGCAAAGATTCGAAGAATTTAGGGAAAATGAAAAAATATGTGCAGCTAGTTTACCTCGTGAAGCTAGTGACGATAATTCTTCTAACGCTGCAGAGTCTGTTAAAGGATGGTGGAATGAGGTTGAGCAGTCATCCATTGAGAAATCATTAGATTTTAAATATGTATTTCATACAGACGTAGCAAATTTTTACCCCTCAATCTACACACATTCAATATCGTGGGCAATCCATAAAAAAGAAGTAGCAAAAAAACCTGAGAATAGACACAATTATGACTTCATTGGAGTTTCCATCGACAAAGCTATTCAACATATGCAAAACGGCCAAACTAATGGAATCCCTCAAGGCTCTGTCTTAATGGATTTTATTGCCGAGTTAATATTAGGGTATACTGATAGTGAATTGTCGAAAAGGTTAAATGCATTAGGTATCGAAGACTACCACATAATAAGATACCGAGATGATTACCGAGTTTTCACAAACACCAAAGAAGACAACGACACAATTGCACAGCAAATCGCATTAACCCTTCAGGATTTGGGCTTACAACTTAATGCTTCAAAAACGACTTCAAGTGAAGATCTTATTATTGGCTCTATTAAGGAAGACAAGCTTGAAGCGCTCTCTCTATTTGACAAAAGTCAGAGGGAAGCGACCATTCAAAATTCACTATTAAAAATAGTATTGTTTTCTCGAAAATTTCCCAACTCGGGCCAGATTCTGAAGCAACTTGCCAAACTAAGCAGGAGGCTAGATAAAAAGAAAACACTGAAAGAAAACCCCAGAATAATTATTAGCATAATCACCGATATTATGGTTAATAATCCCCGAACTTTCGCATCATGCGCGCTTACATTAAGCAAAGCCCTAAAATTTATTGACGACATAAATGAGAAGATAGAACTACTAAAAAAAATTAGAAACAAGCTCAACTCTATTCTTGGTACGGGGGTATTGGATATCTGGATGCAACGTATTTCCTATTCAATTCAACCTGATATGGAGTACGATGAGCCATTATGCAGTATTACTGCAGGTGTCCCAGGTATAGAAATTTGGGAGTACAACTGGATCGATAACGGTACTTTCAAAAATAACTGCCTTTCAACCTCAATTATCAACCGTGAAATTCTTGCGAAACTTGATTCAGAAATCAAAGAGGATGAAGTGGTGTTATTTCCATACGGTACAGATTCCGGGGGATAGCATGAAAGTAATTTATAGTGACGCGCTGAGATTGACAGCAAACTAATTAAAAGGACTTAAAATTCTTGGGTTTCGCTAATTTTAGTCCCTAATTTAACGCCACTTCTAGTGTGTTAAGCCATACAAAAACTAAAGTGCATATTTATCACCTTGAAATTAACCACGGGTTATTCGAATTTGAGTCAGACAGCTGAGCGGGCTCCAAAATTGATTTTCCAAACTATCTACACCCCCTTTCCACCAACATCCCGCCCCTGCCAATCGAGTACTCAGTAAACTTACCTGTCAAAATATCCAAAATCTGCAACCAAGAATAAAACGCCGCTTTCTTAGACTTCGCAATCTCTTTCGCTAGCTCCATTGCCGTTTCTTCTGTAGGTGCAGAACCTCTGAAACTCTTTGCGCCACCATTCATCAAGTGAACCCGTTCTGCGAAAATGGCATACCTGTTTACTCTATTCTTCATAACTTCTCTCCTTTTAAGTGTACAACCAGCTTAAGCCCGAACCGCGCTAAGCTGAGATTTCAAACTATCCGCACTGCTCTTGTGCCCATTAATTGCCGCCTCTTGCGTTGGCTTCTGTCCATTCCCTGGATGCGAGTGAGTCGCGAGGGTGGCGGCTAGGGCAGACACTACGCCAATTAAATCTTCTAATACCTTCAGCACATTTAAAGATTCACTGCCTAACCAAACCTTTCCGCCATCTTTTACTTTGATGGTTTGGCGGACCTTGGCCACAGATTCGCGAATATTTCCGATCTGTTCTTTTAAGTCGCGTCCCCCGGAAATATTAATATCACTACCGCTTGTAATATTTAGATTATCCAGCGCGGATAAGTTCAGGCCGCCAGCAGATAAGAAACGTAAAGTTCCAAGGGCTTCAATTATTTTTACGCCGGCCACCTCTTCTACGGAATGTTCCCGTACCTGTCGGTATTCACTGTCGCAGCTCGATTGAATTTCTGCGGCCTCTGTAATCCTTCGTAATGATTTTTCGCGAATATCCCCGTGTGTTTCCCGGCTCCACTCTGCGCTGGCGTCCACCTTTTGCCGTACAGAGTCGCATTACTGCCAAAGTAAATCTTCACGGTCGAGCGCTGGGAGCCCTACCCCATGCGATAACACTGTACGAACAAATAGCTCATCAGCCATTGCCTGCATAGTGCAGCGATAGCGTTACAAAAAACAGGCAAGCAATCAAATTAAAAACCTCTACCATCTCGTAATTTATATCGACATAGGACGGATAAATAACTAGCCAAGCTACCAACATTTATGTTTACATCACGTTGTGTGATCAGCATTTACAATTCAAACAAATCATCTTGAAGACAATAAAAAGGCATATTTAATTTAAACTCTCATTTTAACTAAGCTTTAGTAGCATTAGGCTCATTATATGAATAGTAAGAATACAATTACTTCCGGTGGTTGCTTGTGTGGAGCTGTACGGTACGAAGTTAAAGGGCCACTACGCAACGTAGTTAACTGTCATTGTAGTATGTGTCAAAAGCTACATGGAAGTTTCGGCCCTCACACAAAGGCTCGAAAGGTCAATATTAAGATAACAAAAGATGACGGGCTGGCGTGGTATAAAACATCAGAAGTAGCCCGCAGAGGTTTCTGCCAGCAATGTGGCTCAAGCCTATTCTGGGAACCATTTAATCTCGATGCTACTGGAATTATTGCAGGATCACTAGATGGCCCAACTGGGTTGAAAACTATGGGGCATATTTTCACCGGCGAAAAATCTGATTTTTACGAAATTGATGATGAACATCCTCAATTCAAGGGATCATCAAATGGGCAGCTTGTCAATGACTACAAATAAATCATTATTTTTTTGACTGAGAGAAAACCACAGGTCTAAACGAAGAAAAGAAATATAAAATTAATCTTTCGGTCATAGGCTCAACCCCTATCTGACCGAAAATAATCAATTTAAATAGCAAGTGAGCTGTCACCTAAGTGGAAATATCGACTTTAGTGACAGCTAAAATTAAAATTGGAACAGTGAAAAACAACATAGCTAATAGCCTTTTAACAGAAAAACAGCCTCTCGGGAAAGAATTTTCCTGGCCGCTCTCGCAACAGTTAAGGCTCCCTTCTATGATGCCTTCTTCTATGATGTCCTCTTCACTTTTATCGAACTTGACTGAAACCAGAGGGTGCCATTCATTAGCTATTCAGTTTTTACTGTCCGGACACTCTCTTTCCTCCAACACCCCACCGGTCTTGATTGAATACTCGGTATAGTTACCAGTCATAATATCGAGAATTTGCAGCCAAGAATAAAACACCGCTTTTTCAGACTTAGCAATTTCTTCTGCCAGATCCATGGCGGCTTCTTCTGTGGGTGCAGAATCCCTAAAACTTTTTGCACCGCCATTCATCAAATGAATTCGTTCTGCAAAAATTGCGAATCGATTGATCTTTTTTCCCATGATCTATCTCCTTATCGATAAAACTGCTTAAGCCCTTACATCCTCATACAGGGGCTGCCAGCCAATCCATACTGCGCTCGACCTCCCGCATCTGCGTCAATGTCAGATCCAACTCCTTGCGCAGATTTACACCTACAGAAACTGAAAAGCTGCGCACATACTTCGTATAATTCAGCATACAGATAGCATACATTGCTCGGTTGTCATAATCCGAGCGATACCGGCAAATCCGGACAGGCTCTCCGTCGAAAATGATGCTTCTGGTTCCCATGACTACCCTTATCAAACTACTGTACATACATACAGTATAAGATATGGTGATCCTGCTTTGTCAACCCACAATGGACTCAACACCCTTAATGAGCCCTGAATAGGCTAAAAATCAATCTGTTATCACAAAGTGGGGTCTTGAAGATTTTTGAGGTCTGAATGAGTCGCGGAATAAACTGGGATCTGTTAAACGACGAAAAACCGCTAAATAACATTACTAAAAGTTGGTCGTTCAGAAAGGTAGCCCTGCACCAATTGCAAGTAGTCAAGGGAGACTGAACTCCATTCAACGCTACTCTACTTATTAAGAGAAACAGATTTTCTGAAATACGACCTGAATAACCGATTTAAGCGCTCACTAGCTTATCTTGGTTTATATCGTTGAGTAGATAGCGCCAAATTAATCAATCAGCAAAATTATTCACTAATGGTAGAAGGCATTCCAATCGTTCAGTTTGCACAGCATTGAATTTATATACCATCACTTTGCCAATACATGCTGTCATTTTTAATATCCTGTTTTTATAATCCAGAGCATTCAAAATTTAGTATTGACTAACAATTGTCACTTGAAATTGAAAGGCGAGCAACATAAAGTACCCGCTTAAGTAATAACACTTAATATCGCTATTTTTAGTATCAGGCTTTTAACATCATTGGATTATCAAATGGAAAAGGTTGCCATTCTTGTTGACGTGCAGAATGTTTATTACACATGCAGGCAAATCCATAAACGAAACTTTGATTATAATAAGTTTTGGTCTGAAGCAACTCATGGAAGGAAAGTCGTAAAAGCCGTGGCCTATGCCATCGACCGTGGCGATAGAAAACAGTATCAATTTCAAAATATCTTAAGATCTATCGGTTTTGAGGTGAAACTAAAACCCTTCACTCAACGGTCCGATGGTTCCGCCAAAGGTGATTGGGATGTGGGGATAACGATAGATGCGATGGAATATTCAAGCTTAGTAGACACTATAGTTTTAGTTTCAGGTGATGGTGACTTTGATATTCTTGTGCATAAGCTCAGATTAGATAGAGACAAAAAGGTTGAAGTATATGGCGTACCAGAGTTGACCGCTGCCACATTATTCAACGCGGCAAGTAAATTTATTCCAATTGATAACAAGCTTTTACTTTAACAACCATCTATCTAAGTATACGGCTCTTTTATAGGCTAATATACATCTATAGGACGACAACACAAGCTCCATAGCCAAACATCAGCAAGGAGCTTAGTACTAACTTGAAAATTTAATGCGGACGCTGATACTTCTCTATACACTTTTACCAGCAGTAGTGATTCAAATACCTATGAGACCCTATTTAATGACTTAGGGTGGCAGCCTCTCTACAGTTTAACCTCAGGATATACCGCTGCACTTCTGATTATTAAAGATTTCTCAAATGCACAAGTCAGTATAACTACTATTTACCAGCGTCATGACAACACCCGAGACATTGATAGAATAAAATCGATGGAATCGACCAGATATGTAGATGTTCTCCCCCAATTTAAAAAGCTCAGGCTTTTCGAGCTAGTAAGCCATAAAACCTAATTGACTTACAATGAGAGTTTTAAAAGAACCTATCAGTCAATTTTGTACTTACTTAAACCTTTCTATCTATCCAATAATCAACCCAAGGTCTGGGTGCTTATATATTTTTCCATTTTGACAACTACTTATTTAACTCACAAATATCCATAACATATTGATATTTATACTAATTATAAGAACTCATAAAAAGCTTGACCCTTCAAAACAACAACCGATCAATCAAGTGCTATGTTTTTAAAGATAACCTCTAAGTGTCAGGGTAGAGGAGAGTCGATAATGACTATGAGAATCCTATCTATCGATGGAGGGGGTATCAGGGGAATACTGCCTGGCGAGATACTGGTATCTCTTGAGGAAAAACTAAAAAAAGAATCAAAAAATCCAGATGCCAGGATCGGCGACTATTTTGATCTCATTGCCGGCACAAGTACAGGTGCCATACTCGGTGCTGCATATATCTGTCCTAACAAGAAAGGAAAACCTAAATTTTCAGCTCGAGAAGTAGCCAATATCTATTTTGAAGAGGGAGATGATATATTTGAAGTCAGACCCTTGCAAAAATTTAAACTATTGCGGGTATTTCAAGATGAAAAATACTCCGCACATGAACTAGAGAGAGTTCTGAAATATTACTTCAAAAAAATAAAACTGAGCGAGCTATTAAAGCCAACTTGTTTTGTTTCCTATGACATTAAAAGTCGCAAACAAATAATTTTCAGGCAACATTGCGCAAAAACGGGAAGTGAGGATTTCCTGGTAAGAGATCTACTGCGTGGAAGTTCCGCTGCACCAACATATTTTGAAGCAGCACGTATCCGCCCACAACTACCATTTAAGACAAAATATGTCCTAGTGGATGGCGGTATGGTCGCCAACGATCCAGCCTTATGTGCTTACTCCGAAGCAATAAAGTTTAGTGGGGTGGGAGGGATTGAAGATATGGTAATTGTTTCTCTCGGAACAGGTAAAAAACTTAGAGAATACTATTATCAAGAGGTAAAAGATTACGGGATTTTGGGATGGTCAAGACCTGTAGTTGACATTGCACTTAATGGTAACTCACAAATGACTGACTATCATCTGGAAAAAATCGCCTCCACCGTAAAAGGTAGACAATATTATAGAATTGAACCTCTGCTGTTCGACGCAGAAACAGAAATGGACAGTGCCACCCCAGAAAACTTAAACAACCTAAAAGAAGCTGGAAAAAAGAATGCTGATGAATTTGACTCTGTATTAGAAGAGATAGCTGAGATACTAGTTACACCTAATAAGCCTCACGAATATATACCATATCACAAGTGATGGTCTAAACAAGCTACTTTAAATGTTATATTTATACTAAATATTTATCTTTTGATTTTTGCTAGATAATCGTAGATTAATAAGGCATCCTATTTAATATAAAACTTACAAAATCATCTAACAAAGATAACCAATAATCCTTGATCGTTAAATATTAGCCTTACCTTTCGTGAGCTTGAAAACAATCACTGTCAAAGTTATCGCTGGAGTTGTAATCATAATTAAAAGGTATGAACAAGATTCATCAGCAAAATTTCAAACTAGAGCGTTTAAAACTGCTGGAAAAATATACAATTAAGAGTAAAATATAACCTTAATATGAATAGCCAATATACTTTATATTGAAACCCCTTTCAGATCTATTGAGAATGTTCTGACGAAAGATACCTTTTTTCCTCTTATAATGAAGATATACGAAAACCTAAAGATCAGCTTTATAAACTAGTGAAGATTAACGAGGTAAATCCTGAATTGGAGAGACACTATCTTCGAATAAAACATGTCGGCGTCGAAATGTTTTGCCCTTAAGGTATTCCGGATTACTGATTCTGTCCATTCGAAAATGACGGAAGTCTTTGCGTGCGGGATCCCAAGCTACCAAATACCATAGAGGTGGCAAAATCAGCATCGCCTGTGGCTCAACAACCCTACTGGTTACAGATCCCTTTGCATCACGGTATTGGAAGCTTAGTTGTAACCGCTGGAGAAAAGCTGTCTCGAAAGTGGGGAGCAACGCGGGCTCCATTTCCTGAATATTTGATACGTCTACGTGTGGTGAAAGCTTACCGATATATAAGCATTCTAAAAACCGGCGTAAATCACGTACTTTGTCCGGTGGTAAAGCCTTCTCTATTTTGGCAAGCCCAGTATCTGCAAGCCCCGAAAAAGGTAAATTCCCGGCCGCACGCATTGATGCAACGCTGATAAGGAGTGCAAAAACCTCGGCAACCGAGAGGCGCGCTGTGGTTTGGACCGAGTGCGGGTCTAATTGCAAGCCGCCCCCAGGACCAGGGTCAGAATGGATAACAAAGCCCTCATCGCGCAGTGCGCTAATATCACGCAACACTGTACGCCTGGATACACCGACCTCTTCTGCTAAGTCAGCAATCGTAGAAGTACCATTTCGGCGAAGGCTGCGCACGATGGCGTCTTGTCGAAGGCGAACACTCATTTCGTAAGGATATCATTAAATGGTGACATTATTTGGCACCATTTGATTTTAGCCTATGTCTGTTCTTTTCAGCAAAGGAGTTCTGAAATTGCAACGCACATCCGTAGCCCCAAGTCGAAGAAAAGGGGCTGTCCGGCACATAAGGCATTGTTGAGCCTCAAAAAAGGAGAAATACATTGTTTAATCTAACCGAATTCCCCAAACCCACTCTTATTCCAGTCAACGGCGTTGAGTTAGAAGTCTTTGAAGCAGGTCAACAGAATACGGGAAAACCAATTGTGCTTTGTCACGGCTGGCCAGAGCATGCCTATTCTTGGCGCCACCAGCTGCCTGTACTTGCCGCAGCCGGCTACCACGTTATCGTTCCAAACCAGCGTGGTTATGGCAATTCATCCCGTCCTGCCGATATAACTGACTATGGCATTGAAAACTTGTCGGGTGACCTCGTCGCGCTTCTTGATCACTACGGATACAAAGATGCCACGTTTATCGGCCATGATTGGGGCGCAATGGTGGTTTGGGGGCTTGCGCTATTACATCCAAACCGGGTCAACAAAGTTATAAATATGGCCCTACCCTACCAGGCTCGCACGGAAAAGCCGTGGGTCGAGTTTATGGAAGAATTTCTAGGAAGCGACTACTACATTGTTCACTTTAACCGACAGCCAGGCATCGCGGACACTGTGTTAGATGCAAATACTTCACAATTCCTTCGCAATATATTCCGCAAGAACGTACCTCCAGCACCACCAGAGCCTGGAATGATGATGATCAATCTCGCCAAAGCAGAGGCGCCACTTGGCGAGCCCTTAATGAGTGATAGCGAACTGGCTGTTTTTGTTTCCGCATTTGAGAAAACAGGGTTCATGAGCAGTATTAATTGGTATAGAAACCTTGACCGAAATTGGCAGATCTTGGCAGATGTAGAGCCAACCATCCAAAAGCCAGCACTTATGATTTACGGCGATCGAGACTTGATCCCTAAGGCTCCAAACTTAAAAGAGTTCGTTCCCAATGTTGATATAGTCAGTCTCAACTGCGGCCACTGGATTCAACAGGAAAAACCGGAAGAAACAAATCAGATCATTCTAAAGTGGTTAGAAAAACAGGATGCCACTTAGCGTAAAAGGCTATTCGATATAAAAATTATCTATGAAAGCATCTGGGTAGTTTACGGGTACACTAAAACCCACTATTTCTCGTTACTCAGATACTTTTCTCGTACTTGATTAATCATACCACCAGCCTCTAGCACTTCGATTTCATCTGCTGACAAGTCACTGCGTAGACTAATACTCTCACCGGATGACTTAATCAAAAGCTTTACAGAATTGTTTGATTTCAGTTGTGCTATTGGCTTGTCAATCTCAAGGATTGAATCCTGCTCCAGTCGGTCGTAATCATCGAAGCTCTCAAAAAGTAGTGGCAGAACACCAAAGTTAATGAGATTACGGCGATGGATACGAGCCATGCTTTTTGCAATTATGCACCTTACCCCAAGAAATCGTGATGATACCGCTGCATGTTCACGGCTGGAGCCTTGCCCATAATTTTCACCACCAACAACAAAACAGTCACCATTCAATTTTATCGCCCGCTGGTAAAAGTTTTCATCAATACGGGAAAATGTATAGCGACTAATGGCGGGGATATTTGAGCGTAAAGGTAAAATCTCCGCTCCAGCAGGCAGTATTTCATCTGTCGAAACGTTGTCACCCGCTTTCAGTAATAGCGGACCCGTTAAGGTGTTTGGAAGCTTTTCAAAGTTTGGCAACGGTTTGATATTCGGACCTTTAATCAGCTCAACGGCTACAGGGATTTCTTGGGGTGGCTGAAGTAAAGGTCTTATATCTGGCAGATATTCCGGCTCACTAAAGCTGGGATAGTCCATGTCCAGATCACGAGGATCGGTGATCACGCCCTTCAGTGCACTGGCAGTGGCGGTTTCAGGGCTGCATAAATAGACTTGGTCATCTGCTGTGCCGGATCGACCGGGGAAATTACGTGGCACAGTACGTAGGCTGATACGGCCAGTGGCCGGAGCCTGCCCCATACCAATACAACCGCCACAACCTGTTTGGTGCAAGCGCGCGCCCACTTCAAGTAGTTTTGTGAGATCGCCACTCCGGCTAAGCTCCTCTAGCAATTGGCGCGAGGTTGGGTTGATATCAAAAGAGACATCGTCGGCTAATCGACGACCTGCGACGATACGCGCTGGTATGGCGAAATCCCTCAGCCCAGGGTTAGCAGAAGAGCCAATATAGCTCTGGTAAATAGGGCGACCAGCCACTTCACGTACGGTTACCACTTTGTCTGGACTGGATGGGCAGGCGATCAGCGGCTCAAGATCAGATAAATTAATGGTGTCCTCTTCGTCATAGCTTGCACCCTCATCGGCTTTCATTTCTACATAATCGCTTTCCCGATGCTGTTGCTTGAGGAAGGCCTTCACAGCGTGATCGGCAGGAAAGACACTGGCCGTGGTACCCATCTCCTGCCCCATATTGGCGATTACATGGCGGTCCATAGCAGTAAGATTGGCGAGGCCTGGGCCGTGGTACTCGACAATCTTATTCACACACCCCTTGACCGTTTGCCGGCGCAACATTTCAAGGATGATGTCCTTGGCACTGACCCAGGGAGGCAGTTCACCCTCAAGCTTTACGCCGAGCACCTTCGGCATTTTCAGCGCGAAGGGAACGCCAGCTATAGCCATGGCCACCTGTAGACCACCAGCACCAATGGCCAGCATACCCATAGAGCCGGCTGCACAGGTATGGCTATCGGCGCCAAGTAACGTCTTTCCGGGAATATCAAAGCAAGCCATATGTACCGGGTGGCTTACACCGTTTCCAGGACGTGAAAACCAAAGTCCAAACTTGCGACAGGCGCTTTGCAGGAACAGGTGATCATCCGCATTTTTGAAGTCCGTCTGTAGAAGGTTGTGGTCTACATACTGGGCGGAAAGCTCAGTTTTGATTTGTGATAAACCAAGCGCCTCTAGCTCTAACATCACCAGAGTGCCAGTACCATCCTGAGCCAGCGTCTGGTCAATCTTTATCTCTATTGGGCTGCCGGGTTCCAATGAACCGCTCACGAGATGACTCTTAATCAGTTTCTGTGCGAGGTTCATAGCCATAGTGGGTACCCTTGAGCAAATTTCCTTAATCTGAGAAGCTCCACTTTCGGCGCCTCTTAAACCTGATTCATTGTAGTCCGGGTCAAGATAGTTACTATGTGTGTCTAAATGCCCTTCTGTATTGGCATGATTAATTAAGCGCCGGCCGACAAACTAAGGTCTTGGACAATTCGAAAACACGCTAGCCTCAATATGCCATTAAAAATGGCCTTCTCTTTTTCCTTTTAACAAACCAGTGATCAAACCCAACAAAACTCACGTCCTGTACTTATGTGAATTTTCTTTAAAATTAACTTATTCATTTTATGAATACAGTCGTACTACTCAATATGTATTTTTTAATACCAGAAACTTATTTTTACATGCATTAATCACCCCCTCATATTTAAAGTATTAACCATTGAGCCTAGTGCTATCTTTCTACAATTGCACTCAATGAATGAATCCAGGGAGAGTTTACAGTGGCGATCCGAATCCTATCTATTGATGGAGGGGGAATAAGAGGCATACTGCCCGGTGAAATATTGGTCTCTCTTGAACATAAGCTAAAAGTGCAATCAGGCAACCCCGACGCCAGAATAGGAGATTTTTTTGACCTCATTGCAGGAACAAGCACTGGCGCCGTATTAGGCGCGGCCTATATTTTCCCTAATGAAGAGGGAAGACCAAAATTTTCAGCCCAGGAAGCCGTTAATATTTATTTTAAAGAAGGAGACAAGGTATTTAATGGTGGAATCTGGCCTTACCTGGACAAGCTGAGACTACTCAAGGAAGAAAAATACTCTACACATGAACTAGAAAAGATATTGAAGAAATATTTTGGAAAAACAAAGCTTAGTGAACTATTAAAACCCACCTGTTTTATTTCCTATGACATTAAAAAGCGCGAGCAAGTTATCTTTAGGCAACACTGCGCATTAGTGAGAAATGAAGACTTTCTAGTTAGAGATTTACTACGAGGCAGCACCGCCGCGCCAACCTACTTTGAACCCGCACGTATTTACTCACTATCACCAATTAACAAAAAATATATCCTGGTAGACGGTGGTATGGTTGCCAGTGACCCCGCTTTATGTGCTTACTCAGAAGCCATTAAGTTTAGCGGTGTGAGTGGGATCAAGGATATGATTATTGTGTCTCTTGGTACTGGTAAGCAGCTAACAAGTTACAAATACAAAGAAACGAAAAATTGGGGCATTTTCAACTGGGCAAGACCAGCTATAGATATTGCATTAAGTGGCGGAGCTCAAATGACCCATTATTACCTAAAACAAATTTCATCAACCGTAGAAAACACAAAGTACTACCGAATTCAGCCAGATCTCTATGATGCGAATTCTGCATTAGATGATGCATCTCCCAAAAACTTGAAAAAACTGAAGAAGTCTGGTGAAAGAAATGCAAAGTACTATGATAAGTTATTAGATGACATTGCTCGGACACTGACAAATACACAAGATAACCATCAATATGTGCAAAGATACTGATACCTATCAACACTAAATTAGCTATATTAATAATTAATCATTCAAGCATCTCGTCAAACAGAGACCATACATTAAAAACTTTCTACAGAGTTTACCCATACTCAAATCATATCTATTCTTGAGCTTTCATACGCTATTTTTAATTGAATAATACAGAAACAATCGGCAGCAACACTAAGCTTGTCAAGCTCATATGATTCTTTGTTCAGGCCTCACATAAAACAATGTTTATTAACTTTTCTACTCGATCTCCGGTATTACTCTCTCCATATTCAATATGCCTTTCACAGCATAGAACCCTAAAGCCAGCTTCAATTAATTGAGTCCGAATATCGCTTTCATCAAAAAGCTGAAACCCAAACGATGTAAATGACAAATTCTGCATAAAGGACTTATCACCAAAAGCTAAACAAAACTTTCCTTCAGGCACCAATACTCTGCGTATTTCAGACAAATGCGTTTTGATAGATTCCCAAAAGTAGATGGTGTGGATAGTAATCGCCTTCTCGAATTGACTGTCAGCAAACGGTAACTTCTCCGAGGTTCCAACTTTAAAGTCCATCTGTCCCGATTCAATATGTTTAGAGTTGAGAGTTTTCGCGCTCGCAACCATTTCACTAGACCAATCAATTCCCGTATAGCGAATGCTGGAACCTTTTCGAAGTACATCGACTGCAAATTTACCATTGCCAGGCCCAATCTCAAGAATATGGTCATGATCCACCACATGAAGTAATTCTAGTGCAGCCAGGTTCGTTGCTTTATTAGCCTTATTCATCTGCAGTGCAGTATCTGAAGCTAAGGCGCCAGATGGCTTCCTTAGTTGTTCGGCGACTAGTTGAGGATCTTTAGACATTGTATCTCCATTTAGTATTCATCATAAAATGTATATTAATATCCAAAATATATTATTTATGATACTTGCAAATTGACATTCATTCAGAGATTAAAAATAGTCCTCTCGAGGTGATTTTGCCTTAGTGTTTAGCCGCCACAAAGAATTTACTATCTTTTATTGCTTAGCTTATAAAGCTCATCATTAAATTTATCTAAATACACCAAAAACAACCAAATACTTTTATAGAAAGCCCTAGAGTGCAAAATAGATTACCCTAAGCAACTTCAACATATAACGTTAAGCGGGATCATCAGGAAATTTTAAATGTCGATTAAAATAAAGACTAAAGGTATTACTCCTGCATACGCCATAGCTCAGCAAAAGTACGTACATATACAACTATGTAGCTGTGGGTAGATAGTAGCTAATGCTCATCCGGATTCTCAAAAACCAGCCCCTATCAATTAAACTACTAGATACCGGCATAATCCTTAAAGAGAATCTAGCATGCTAAATGGCGCTATGCTTGTCTGGTTTATTTTCGCGGCTATAAGTGTGGTTTTTGTCGTTTGGGATTCTATCACCAACGCGCCGACCAGCTGGGTACAGCGCATGGCGTGGATACTGGTTGTTGTATATACAGGTGTTGTTGGGTTGATTCTGTATTTACTGACTTGCCGGCGCCCCTTTCCCGGTGGCCACGATGCATTTACGCGCGCCACTTGGAAACAGAGTGTCAATAGTGAGATGCACTGCCTGGCCGGTGATGCCACCGGTATTGTTATTGCCGCATCCATTGTACCCTTCTTTGGACTCACCAATGGCTGGGATGCCACCATTGAGTATATTGCTGGCTTCATTTGCGGGCTGTTCATTTTTCAGGCGTTGATGATGCTGGGTATGTACCAGGGCAACTATTTGAAAGCGGTGCGCAAGACATTTTTTGCTGAAACGGTTTCTATGAATATGGTAATGGGGGGAATGATTCCTACCATGGTGATACTGGCTTCACTGTGGCCAGAATCGGAAGATCCCACCAATGCCACATTTTGGTTTCGAATGAGCCTTGCAAGCATTGTCGGTGGCTTTATCGCTTATCCCATCAACTACTGGCTGGTAAAAAACCACCTAAAACACGGATGCATGACCCTACCAGGACTGGATGGTCCTGCGCCCTGTCTAGGGTTCTGTTCACCGGAAACTAATCCTGATATCAAGAATAGCCAGCCAATCCCCTCATCCACCCATGATTCACAATCTGAACATGAGGGGCATACCATGACAATGCAAACATTGCCTTTTATTGCATCCAGTTTTTGGGTAGTGGGAACTTTTCTGTTTCTCTTATTTGCGATACTAGTGACTAATCAGTTTGTGCCGTTGAAGTTTTGACTGTTTATTTAATAATCAGTCTCGAAAAGATCAGCAAGTAAGATTGAATTATCCTCTGATTCGAGGATTTATGGTAGGATTCGGTTCATTCATCAGTGTCCTCTGGAAGCTAAGAACCGTTCGCTTTAAGCAATAAGGCTCATTTCCCTGACCTGATTTTAAGTATATATTGCCTTGTAAAGGCTTATCATTGTACTTAATTGCGGCTCGCCTTAAATGCTATTTATAGCATTTCAAGCTTGCCTGTAGCAGCGAAATAAATTCTAAAACCTATGGGTTTTCCTCTGCTGATTAAAGGAATACAGCAAATCTATGAATAGCCGTTTACTTAACCTTGATGCACTGCGGGGGCTTGCAGCAATTCTTGTTGTTTGGCAACACAGTAGTGAAGTTTTTATTCGTAATTCCAGTATCGCCCAACATGGCACCGAGCTGGCTGAGTTTGTGAACCAACTAGATTTTGGCCGAATAGGAGTAATCTGTTTCTTTTTAATTTCGGGCTTTGTTATTCCTTTTAGCCTCTCTAGTACTCAAAGCTCTTTAAAGAACTTTGCCATTCGCCGTTTCTTCCGTCTGTATCCAGCCTACTGGACATCGCTATTTATGGCACTTGGCCTAACTTGGCTTATCAGCGACTGGATGTATCCTGCAGCCACTATTGCCGCAAACACAACCATGCTACAGGGGTTAATGGGGTTTGATAATGTGCAAGGGCTTTACTGGACCTTGACAGTTGAATTAATTTTTTACTGCTTATGTGCGTTGATTTTTGCCAAACGACAACTTGCTAACCCTCTGGTCCTACTACTCTTCTGTTGGGGTGGGTTATCCCTATTTATAGGTTGGCAATTATTGGAACAATTACCCATTAAGCTGCCAGAGATGGCTCCCAGCATTACTTATATTCCTTTCTGTATCGCTGTTATGTTCTGCGGAACCTTAATCCGACATTGTTATGTGCGTAAGACAAACTACTGGTATGCCATTCTCGCAGTAGCAGCCACCTTCTCTATTCCGCTGATGGTTTTGTTTCTTTATTTCCTCGGTAAACCGGTCACTGAAGACCCTCTGCGCTTTGCCCTACCGCATCTCATTGCTTTGGCTATTTTCTTTGTAGTTCTGCTAGTCCCCTTTAGGCCATGGCGCAGTCTGGTAGCATTGGGAACCATCAGTTATTCCGTTTATCTATTCCACCCCATTGTGATGCGTGGGCTGAATTGGACCATACAGCAGTCATGGGCACAGTCATTTTCTGCTTATTCTGTAGAGGTCTATATGTTGGCCACGACTCTTGTGAGTATTGCCCTGGGTACTTTGGTGTACAAGCTGATTGAGAAGCCGGCTATCAATATGGGTCGCCACTTAAGCAGAAACACAGAAAATAAAGAGATGGCCATTGCCTAAGAGGAAGCTGCCGCCAGTTAGTGTTTTTAACTTGAGGGTATTGAGAAATGCCTGGATAAACGTTTTTTATCCAGGCATGTATGTATCAGAGCAGTGACCCAATAAAATTTACCTGCCACCACTCCCCATTAAGTGAACTTACTACTGTGCCCAGAGAAGGCTGGCAGCAATCGACCACATCATAATACCCACCAGTACATCCAGCACGCGCCAGGTTTTTGGGTTCTTAAACAGCGGCTGCATCATACTGCCACCAACCGATAGCAGCGCGAACCAAAGTACCGAAGCACTGCAGGCACCAATCACAAAGAATAAAGTACCTTCCCCTGCGTACTGGGCACCGACCGAGCCAATCAGGACAACCGTATCCACATAGGCATGGGGGTTTAACAGGGTAAGCGCCACAGCGGTAATCAGGGCAGAGCGCCTGGATTTAACCCACTCTTTCTTATCCTCTAGCCCCTTATTGGTAAAAGATGAACGAAACGCCATAGCACCATAGCCAATCAGGAAGGCCACGCCCAACCAGGTCAACCAGACCATCCAGTTTCCTTCTGCTTGGGCCAAGTGTGATACCAGGTAGACACCACTGGTGATCAGGACAATATCCATCAGAACACACAACGCAGCGATACTGTAGTGATACTGACGGCGAATACTCTGCGTCAATAGATAAGCATTCTGCGCGCCAATTGCCATGATCAAGCTGATAGTAGTGATAAAGCCCTTGGTCAGAGGGGCTAGCAGCAAACCCGAAATCACGTTGCCTCCTGTGGTCATTGGGGTCTGCCCGCGGTGTGCGGGTCGGAAAGTGGCGGGAGATTAAGAGGCGAGCTAGAATAAGTAAATTTAATTATATTGATACCTCATAAGAATATCTTATGTTAGATCTCAAACAGCTTCAGGCCTTTGCTTTCGTGGTAGAGGAGCAGAGTTTTGATAAGGCCGCCGCTTTGCTTCACGTCAGTCAATCTGCAGTATCCCAGCGAATCAAAGCGCTTGAGGGACAAGTCGGGCAGGCCTTACTCATCCGATCAACACCACTACGCCCTACTGAAGCCGGTCTTAAGGTGCTGGGTTATTTCCAACAGATGCACCTTTTGCAACACGAGCTGCTAGCAGACATAGACCCGGAGGGCAGCAAAACCCGTTATAGCAACCAAAATAAGGTGCGTATCGCTCTTAACTCGGACAGCCTGGATACTTGGTTCCTTAAAGCCGTGACCCCCATCATTCGTTCCCATCACCTACTTGTTGACTTGAAGGTCGATGACCAGGAAGCCACCTTAGAGTTGCTCAAGAACGGAGAAGTCATTGGCTGTATTAGCTCGGTAACCAGTAACCTACAGGGCTGCCAGTCCATTCTATTGGGACACATGGCTTACTACCCGGTATGCACTCCGGCTTTTAAGGCACACTACTTCTCGGACCCAGTCGATGTGGATGAATTTCGCTATGCCCCTGCAGTTGAATTCAACTATAAGGACCAGCTGCAAAGCCGATACTTAAAGCAGTTTTGGGGAATAGAGGCCGGCCAATACCCGTCTCACGAAATCCCCTCCTCTAAGGGATTCCTCAATTTTCTGACATTGGGCTTGGGCTGGGGAATGGCACCAGATATACAAGTGGAGGATTTGTTAAGACAAGAGAAACTGATCAAGCTGACTCCAGATCAGCATCTGAAAATCCCCTTGTACTGGCATGTTTGGAATTTGAAATCCAAGTTAATTAAAGAAATCACGCATACTTTGGCTGAGTATGCCCATAAAGCATTGCACCAGTAAGCAGCACTGGTGCAAATAAATACTTGACCTTAGCTACCCCTCATCTCACTACCTGTTTCAAAACATCGAAGTAGTTACTGGCCAGCTCAACATCATCGTAATAACCACGATCCTTTAGCAACTTATGCAACGCCCTGAGGTTATAAGTGGGCACTGCCATGAAGGCATGATGTTCACAATGGTAACTCAAGCCTTCAGTGGGACTGACAAACAGAAGCCCTAAAATACCCCTAGGCACCGAACGCGTATTGTATTTTGGTTCCAAGTGGTAAAGATCTTTGACCCCAGCGTGTTCGGCGATCTGACGCATCCGAATAATAGCCATATACACGGTAAGATAAGCCACAATCCACAATAGATATAACTGCGGGACACCAAAAGCCCACAATATGGCAAACATTACACTATTAACGAATAAACCTCGGGTTAACTGAAAATTCACTCGCTTTTTACGGCTTAGTAAGTCTCGCCCACTCAAAAATAAATATAAATTCGCTTTTAAACCAGTTAACCCCAAGAAATCTCTGGAAAACTTCCTAACCAAACTCTTTTTACTGACAGGATAATCCTTATAGTTTTGCAGGTCTGGATCTTGATCTGTACCGGCTTTACGGTGATGCATCATATGACTTTTTATATAGGTTTCTCCATCCATTAACAAAAACGGTGAAGACAACCACTTACAAACAAACTTGTTATAGGCTCGAGTTGCGAAAAGTGTTTTATGACCAGTTTCGTGCATAATGGCTGCCAGGGCCTGCTGCCGTCCAGCAAGTAAAAATACTGCAACAATATAAATTGCCCAGTGTGGCAATAACGCTGCTATGGTAAAAATTCCCATTATACCGAGCCAAGTACTGACCACTATCCACCAGGCCTTGGCATCACTGCGCTGTAGGAACGGCTTAACCTCTTCTTTACTAAGGGGGATATTCATTGCAAGTCACCATTTTGTGATTATGTGTCAACGCCTAACTTCTGCAATTGTTCCAACCAAATATTGCGACCTGTACGGTCATACTTACGTACAATACTTTTAAGTTCCTGGTATTTATTTTGTGGCCTGATTACTTTTGGTAGTAAAGGGTCAGTCGCTAAACGATGGATAGCCTCGCCACCCAAGCGGCATGTTTCAGATAACGAAGCTTTGGCAGGCTTTGATGCCAGGTTTGTAAGACTGCTCTCAAGAGCATCTATCAAGGCATCATACTCTCGATCTAAACGTTCAATATCCCACAAATCGTCTCCCCATTGATTAACCAGTGTGTCCGATACATCCTGCAAGACAAAGCAGTGCGCATTGGTTTCGAGACCTAGTGTAATCAGCATGTCGGTTATTTTTGCATGACTCAGTGTGAGATTATTGGGTCGCACCAGCAGGTGATCCAGACCTTCGGCAAATCCATACCACTCAAGTACCATTAATGATTTCTTACGAACTGCACGTGCAGCTCTTTTAGGTAAGTGGCAGGCTATCCACCTAAAATCCCAGTTATCGTATAGAAAGGTTTTGTTTTTCCAACGGTTTATAAAAGCGCGTTTGGACAGTGCTTTTTCTGTCAAACTGTAGATACCACGCCGATTTTGAGTGATCAGGCCGGTGCCCACCAATCTATTAAGTGTCACCCGTAAATTATTTGTGGAAACATCAAATGCATCAGATATAAAACCCAGCTGATTGGTTGCCAGTTCATGTCGCTTATTAACACCCATCAAATCCAATAGAATATTTTTGGGGGTAGGCTCATAGGTAAACTGATACATAGTGAATATTACGTCATTAGTCTTGAGATACCTTTTGTGTAATATTACAGAACCAGACCCAACACACAACACTTTGTAATTTTGATTTTAGAAAAAGTCATTTAAATCAACATAAACATTACCTGGAGATTACTACAGGTATTCAGATCGCACTCTCACTTATTGCCACCTAATAGCATTGCGATTAATAAAACACCCTAAACATACCCATAGGATGACACATTTCCCCACACCCTACTTAGACAAGCACTATACAAATCGCTTACCACTACTAAACTCCTTTAATTGTTGATCTAATGTACACAAAAAGAGGCCACCCATATAAACGACCAACCAAATAAAATATATTGACCAATAAATTAGCACCTCCAAAAATGGCAAGGTTAAAATTAACCTACAGAAGATCTGGAGCAACTTTCATTGAAAACCGACTGAAACTTTTACTGAGTGATCGCTATTAGTCCATATTTGTTTTAATCGCAGCTACAACTCACCTTGAGATTCCGGCCCAACAGCCTCAAGAGAAATCCGGGCTACTTAAAGTAAGTTTACTCTAGGGCACCATTCAATAAATATCATGCTGCTTCACTTTCCACTATTACAAAAAATCAAGCATCAAGATTAAAAAACGAAAAATAAATAAATTTTTCACTAATTAATTTACCTTCTCAACAGTCCATAAACCATCAATCATATTGCAATAAAATACATGTCACGCTTCACAGAATAACGGAAATGCCTCTCTATAATTCGCTCGATTTTATAAAAGTACAACGTGTAAAGTGGGTCTGATATGAATGATTCCTTCAAACTAATAACAGCTATCTGTTTATCCGCCCTCCTGGCTGCCTGTTCAGGTGGCGGGGGTGGTTCCGACAATGACAATAAAGGCACTCCTGAGGTTAGTGATGATGGAGGGATGAACCAAAATCCCAGTCCTGATCCCGACCCTGATCCCGACCCTGATCCCGATCCCGATCCCGACCCTGATCCCGATCCCGATCCCGGTCCCGGTCCCGGTCCCGGTCCCGGTGAAGATGGTTCCTTTGAACTCTCTTTGGAACAAAAACGTATCATGTTAGACACTCATAATGAGTACCGGGAGAGATGCGCGAAGGGTGAATCTGGAGAAGGTAACGGCCCAGAATCTGCCGGTAATATGCAGACCCTTTTTTGGGATGATGCTTTGGCAAAAATGGCCAAAGAAAGAGCATCAGCCTGCTATTTTGGTCACTTAAATGAGGCAACCGGTATTAGAGAGGCATTTGAAAAAGTTAAAGGTGAAGTATCTTTTGTATTGCCCGCTGGTAGTATTGAAATCGGAGAAAATGTTTCAATTAATATTTTTAATCCACCGGCATCGCAGTATGCTGCCGAGACCTGGGCCGGCTCAGTTAAATCTTGGTATGATGAAAGCTATGGGTATGACTGGGATAATGAATTCTGCCATGCAGAAACATGTGGCCATTGGGCCCAGGTATGCCATGGAGAAACCCGTTATGTTGGCTGTGCTGTAGCGGAATGCGATAGCATTATTGGTTCTAGTAACCCTGCCTATAACGATGGCGCACATGTGGTGGTATGTAATTACTTCCCCTCATTAGATAAGAGCCGACGTATTCCTTTCACCAACGGCTGGGGATATGAAACCTGTAGAACGTGCCAAAACTACGACCTTCCCTACTGTGTTGATAACATGTGTACTGGAGGGATAGCCAAAGATTGGAATGCCTCAGAAAAAAGAAACAAGAATGTAGATCAGTGTACCGATGGCTTGGGCAGAGATATAGTACCTTGTAGCTTTTACGATAATGAGGGTGTCCCACCGCAGGTAACAGGGTTCAAATATAAATACTCTGAAGGAAAAGTAATATTAACATGGAATGAAGCCATTAAAAATGGTGGCACACATCACTATAAGATATTCCGCGATGAGGAGTTTATAGGTAAAACTCGCCAGTTGACCTACAGTGACTCTGATTTAGGTCAGGAAAAAAACTATAGATATAAAATAATTGCTGTGGATCATGCTGATCAAAGAAGTCAGCCAGCATTTCTGGATATAGTTATTGATTAAGTTTACAAGTTACTAATATGGCATTTGATGCCTCAAGGGACTAAGAAGGTTATTAGGGTCTACCTACTTCAACTATCGTAGATAGAATAATGAGTGTAGGCAGGCCCTAGTAAGAGTCTCAAGTGTTGTTCTTCGTAATAAAAATTGCAGCCAATATAAATTGGCTCAATGCGTACCTTGATGATCCGATTTATTAACTCACCGATCTCTAACCGATAATAACTATTTTAGCTGTCATAGAGGACGCTTTTCCATAGTCAGAACTCCTTATAGCGGCTCTAAAGGATCTCTGAAGAATACGGTAGATTTTCCTTACCCGATGGGCAAGAGGGAGCTATATGGGCTTCCAGCCTATGCCATGGGAGAAGGTCATCCATTTGAGAAAGGAATTTTCCCAGCGGGTTTTAGGACGCTTCAAACGGTATCCTGCTTCGGCAAAGGTGACTTGATGCATGATCTATCATAGCCTTGACTGATAACCGAATACTATTAGATTTGATCCGAATTATTGAGGCCCCTTAGATAAGAAGGTAGCCTCCATGATAACTACCTCAATGTAGTTATCATGGCAGGGGTTTAGTGCCTACTAACACTTTAAGATAAGAGGATAAAATAAACTAAAGCACGTCATCTAAGTGCTGTAAGAAGGGTACTATTGTTTGATTCCTCACATCCTGACTCATATCTCGACCGATACTCGTATGATCCAAATTTACCCATCTCTGTGAATACCACCCTAGGTCAGTATCTTGAGCTGTATAAGCAAAAGAGTGAACCCCAGATAATTCAATGACCTCAGCCCCACCAGTCAACTGCCTAAGATATAAATCATCTTTGTAAGGAAATTGTGTATTGAGATCAGTGTAATAGCTTAAGTAACTAGAATTCATGGGGTTACGATGGAATGAAGAAGTTACTCCCAACTCATTTTGGGTCCATTTACAAACACCATCAAAACTGTGTACAACAGTTCGTATATTACGAAAATCGGGATCAGCTCGCATAGCTTTCGCCAATCTCATAACGAGACAACCACCACGAGAAGAACCCGCCAAGTAAATAGTCTCTAGATTGGAGGCATAAGCCTTTGACTTTAGCCAACTGAGGTATGCCTTTTCTATACGAGACTTCTCATTACCACTAATCATCTGGTTAAATTGTGTATCAAAAGCAATCGCCAAGAAGGTCTCATCTGTTGGAAAATGCTCTGAATCTAGCAACTGTCGAGCAAGTGAACGTCCATCTATACTGCGAGAGCAAGATCTCTTTAGTACACCACAGTCTTTTTTATAGCCAGCCTTCTGGCCTGTCACAGAACTTTCTGCACCATTTCCTGGTGGC
The DNA here is from genome assembly GCF_052467705.1 of Microbulbifer mixtoriginis (SeqCode). Lineage (NCBI taxonomy): Bacteria > Pseudomonadati > Pseudomonadota > Gammaproteobacteria > Cellvibrionales > Microbulbiferaceae > Microbulbifer > Microbulbifer mixtoriginis (SeqCode). The sequence continues at coordinate 1,474,184 of NZ_CP174322.1, read as the reverse complement.
TGTTGTCCTGCAGCAATAAATACTAAGTTTTTTACTTTATCGCGTGCTGGGTTTTGCACTCTAGCAATCTGAGTATGAAGCTGACGGCTATTACTAACGCCCTCTATCTCCCAGGCTCGATACTCAGATAGGGTGTCTTGTTTGAGGCACCAAAATTCCTGGCAATACCGAACCCGCTCCAAATTCACCGAAAAATCCGACTTTGGCTCGAAAGCTTGAGCCTGGGCAGAATTAAAAGCAATCGACAGCCAAAATAATTTTTTTATTATTTGAAATTTCATTATTCACCAATAGTGTACTTTAACAATCTAATGATCCATGGGGACCCAAACCTTATATAGCCCTAATTACTGCCTTTAGTAATGAAGTAGACCGCAATTGAAAACTATTCTACTCCAAACGAAAGAGCCATCCATGGCTCTCACTGAGGCAGTTACTACTCAACGGTTTCTGGATTATTTATATTCTCGGCATCAGATTTAGAAACATCAATATGCCGGAAAACTATTCTATCTACCTTAAATTTCTGTGAACGGCCTGACATCACCAGTTTATACGATTCGCCTGCTTTTAGCTTATAAACGGCGACACGTTTATTATCATGACCACCAGGATCAAATTTATTGCCAGATTCCCAGATGAATTTATTATGTTCTCCACCAAAGAACTTTGTATCTTTTTTTAATAGTTCCAGAGGAGCATCTTTACCATGACTATTCCCAGCATTAGGTCCCGCCTCATAATTTCCTTCAAGTCGAAAGTAAGCGTCATTTGCTAGGTCTGTACGAAACTCACCCTCATACACTAAGTTTTCTTTCGCAGCGTGCAGATGCAAATAGTACAAACCACTTCTTGTTATATTGAAAGTGTACTCCAAGGGAGATTTCGGTGGGCCGTTTAGTGGCGTATTACCATTAAACTCAAGATAACTGCTCCCTGTATGGCCGCCAATATCATTTTTCTTGATCCATTCACCTAGATTTGAGTAGGTATTTTCAGCCTCCATAATTACCAGGCCGTTTTGTTCCGTGTAGTCACCTTCAGGTTGATCTGGGTTTAACTTATCAAAATTCCACCTCGGGCCAATATGGCCACACCCTTCTTTACCTATATCCACACGACCTGGACAGTAATCCTCATCGCCGGCATCATTTGCCGGGCCGTTGCCGCACTGAATATCATTGTATTTGGGACGGCCAGCCGATCCTGGGCCCGGGCCAATTAGGTCACAAGCTTCTTTAACCGTTATTGTTCCATGGTCGGTCGAAACCATAATATCGGCAATATTGTGGTCAAAAGTTGACTCACAAAAACATTGATCTCCAATAGAATAACTATCCATCCAATTAGTTTGAGGTTCGAGTAAAACATCATCAGGGTTAATTGGTAGAACTTTTACAATATCTGGGTGAACATTGCTATTTATACCTTCCGCTTTGATGACTACTGCCCAGTCCTGATTAGCTTCTGTTGGGGCAGCGCCAATACTATGAGTACCTATTCCGTCAAGTTGATTACCCGTTGTCAACTGGCCGCTTCTTGGATTGAACCAGTAAACCTTATAGGTATCCTCATTTGGAATCTCTATATTCGTTGTGCCACCTTCACGCAAGTAAACTAGATAAACATTGCCGCTATCTGAAAGCACCCAATCGTTATTGGTTGAAGTTACTTCATTATCCACATTCAAACTGTGTAGATTAACTTCAAGTTGATTTGGCAAAATATCGTTAAAGAATTTAACAAAGTGGCCAGTTTGCTCCCAATGGTTGTCAAACTCCCTTAAGTTTTCTACCGCTAAGTCATACGCGTGGCCGGAATTAGGATTTTTTAAATACCACTCAAATCCTGCACCACCTCCCATAACACTGCCCCACATCCAGTTGACCCTCTGAACTTGGGTAACCTCAGAATGGGGCACAGGCGCTTGCCCACCGGAAGCTTCAGTGAAAGTAACATACCAAAGATGGTTATTATTCTGGGATTCAGTCAGCCACTTTCTACTCATCTGATAAGGGGCATTGCGATGGTTCGCATCGCTAGGAATATTATCAATTTGAATACTCGGTCCATCAAAATTACTATTTCCCAACAATGGCCGATAGTGCTGATCCCATTGGCCACCATACGTATGAAGCAGGGTGGGATGATCGTAGGGGTCTACATCCTTTAAATATTTAGCGATTGCCTTGTGTTGCTCTTGGCTAAGAGTGCTCTCCTCACCCATATTCCATTGTAGCGCCGGGTGATGTCCAAAGCGGGAAATCATCTCCCGGTAATATAGTTTACGTTCGAGCCCTAAATTACCGTTATTCAGAACTTTATTATTCTCTGTTTCCTGCGTCATAAAGTGAATCAGCATGCCTTTACTGGTCATGTGATCCATTACGACTTCCCACTGGTCTAATTTGCTGACATCAAAAGCCCGATGGTTACCATCATATACCGTCCAAGGATGGGCATCGCAACCATCACCACTCTCGGTGTTTGCCATGATATAAATTGCGTTGACATTTTTTTCAGCTATATAATTCACTAAACCAATAAGGCTTTTTCCTTTACCATCTTTCCAGGTAGGGTCTCCATTATTCCAATCACCAAGGTGGGGCTCAAAACTATGTAATATGCCTTTGCAGGAATTTACGTTATAGTGTTTTTCTGTATTATCAAAGCCTGAATAACCAAAAATATTTTCAGGGCTATCCATTCCACCTTCTATATATACCGACTTATCCCCCAGATGCTGCAAGTAGCGGGTTCCTTTTTTATGTACCAGTAATCCCTTACTCCTCATATCAAGCTCAGGTGCTGTGGATTGTAATACTGGGAAATAACCACTTTCACCATCAAATGAAATAGCATTACCTGCATTTGTATCTAGATCAACCGCAACCTGGCTCCCTTGTCTCATAGATATATCGAAGAACCATTTACCTGAAGTTGGCGGTGAAAAGTAGGCACGCCACTTAGTTCCTTCAGTTGCACCTGTATTTGCTGAATTGCCATCAGCGGCGAAATGTCCAGGCACTGTGTAAGACAAGTCACCTTGTGTAAATATCACGTTATATCGATAATCGGTAAACGTAGCATCATCATTTTCTGATGCATACAAATCATCACAAGTGATCGTTATACGGTGCCACTTTTCCAGCGTACCGGAAACAGTACAATGTTCACTATGGCCGATATCATCCGGGTCAACTGGACCCGGAGGATCTGTTGGGTCTGGGTCTGGATCTGTAGGATCGGTTCCATCATTCTGCTTTACAGTAAATGTAATTGAGGCACTGGTTCCGGCAGTGCCTGCCCCATCATCCAGAGAATAAGGTGTTGCGGTAAGGGTGTAAGTTCCAACTGCGGGGGTCCAATGATTAAAATCACCCTGATCATCACCAAATAGAGCATATGGCGAGACATTTTCAGTCATATTGTGCGTCTGAGCCCCTGCCAACTCAAATATTACACTCTCTGCCTGATCACTATTTGCCCTAATATTTAACTGGCTTCCAACCTGGCTTAGATATATCTCTGCACCATCGGTAAGTGAAAAAATATCCGAGTTGCCCTGTGAATTGACCAGAGTGAAAGACGATATTGCTAATCCATTCCCAGGGTCCGTTATATCAGAACCTGTCGAAGGAGGCGGGCTCTCATTATCAGATTCCCCAGATGACGAGTCGCCACCACAACCAGCCAATGTGGCGGTAATCAGAAGTGCCAAAGGCAAGCTACTGTTATTCATTTCCAGTTTTCTCTACTTTAGAAGTAAACAATTATTTACTAATTACAGGATTTAATGGGCATATAGAAATTGGCTACAGCATGCAGCACTGGCCAGATACTAAATCGCTCAGATACATACCTACCGTGAATTCAGTCACATGCAATCAGGACTAGTTCCACAGCTTATAGATTGGCGAAAAAAACTATTTTTTTTCATTTTTCTCAAACAAGAAGGTTTTGATCCACCTTCACTTTAATAGCATTAGAATTACCCTTATCAAATCCTTAAGCTAACCAACAAACCGACAAAAAGATTCCGAATAGAACCAAAAGAACCATTGGCCCCAACAAAATAAAATAGTGAGAAAAAGATGAACAGTGCTAAGAAATTATTCGACGGAGCGGGAAACCTGGACGATGCTATACCTCACTCAAAATATACACCTACGAGAAAATTATCTATTACGATAGAAGAGATTACTTAACCCGACAATTTATAGCTTCAGATCATATTAAAAGCTTTCGCGCGATATTACGATAGCGCTTTTATTTTCACTCCTGATATATATTAAACCATTTTTAATTTATATCTCCGCGGACTAGACAAATTGGAACACCAACTACTCCGCAAGGAGCAGCTAAAATTGGAAGCGTTACCGCCAGCGTAGTAAAAATTATACTTTGTAAGTACTGGAGGAATTTAATCTCACCAAACCCAAATCGTCAGTCAAAAAAACTGGTTCAAAATCACACTTTAAGTGTTAAACTCATACTATAATGGCGTTGCTTTATACATTAACTTAAGAAATTCACTAAAATAATTTATTTGTCATTTGGCGACCAATTTCATAGATTATTAGCAGTACAAAAAAAATCAGTATGACTACCAATAACCAGGAACTTTATGCTTCTGAGCCAACAGGCTTGGCAACTTCCACTTATCGTCACGTACTATACTGGCAACACCTAGGGTTTCCAAAAGATAAGTTAAAGAATATATATGGTGATCATTACTCTCAGTTTCAAAACCTACAACATCGTGTACCAGTAAGGCTGACTGGACAAGCACTTCAAGAGGTATCCGACTACTTCAGTGATAACACCATAGCGTTTCGTACTGGTCTAGATGTGTCAATTTCCAGCATTCAAGCATTTGCTCATGTCCTAATGGCTTGCCCTACTGTCAGACATCTTGTTAGCCTCGGTACGCAATTCCAACAACTGGGCACGCAAGGCTATCAAGGGTTATTCAGTGAGGGGGATGAACGCTCCAGCTTTGATATTTTAATTCCTAGCTTTTCGCCTCTCACTACACAACAAGTTGAATTGAATATTGGAGTCATCTTTAAGCTAATTTCAGATATTGTTGTCGATTATGAAAGCTGCCATCCGGTTATTCACTTTGCTCATCATAATTCCGAATTAATGAATAATGCCTCCTCCTTAATTAATATTCCCATTGAGTTTGGACATCAAAAAAATTGCATTAGCTTTGATAACTCCATTCTTGATAAACAACTATGTAGCCCAGGAAAATCCTCCCTTGACTTTAATAAGCTAACTGCAAAGAAGCAGCTCCAGAAGATGAAGTCAGATGAATCATTACCCAATCGATGTAAAGATATTATCAAAGATTATTTATCAGAGGGTGCAGCCAACCTGGATTTCTTGGCAGACATACTGCAAATTAATAAGCGTTCCTTACAGATTCGCCTAAATGCACAAAATACATCTTTTAGACGTTTATTGGATTTAGCCCGGAGAGAAAAACTGAATTCACTGGATATCCAGTCCATGGACAAGTTACAAGTCGCAAAAGAATTAGGGTTCTCAACAATTATAGCGTACGAAGAATCGTACAAACGCTGGAAAAACATTTGAGCAAGCCTGTCAAATAAAAAAATAAATAAAAGAAAAAATCAACACACTACCAACCAAGATAATCTTATTTAAACTCTAACTGTTAATTCTACAGCCCACGAAAATACTGCCAGCGAGCATATAGATGTCATTCGATCTATATTGCTCGCCCCCAGAAATTCAACCATCTATTCTCCGACAACTCCTATGGAACTTTTCAGATCATGCTTTCACAACTGAAATTTTAAGAGTGGGCCTGGGACTAATCTTCTATTTTTGAAACTCTGGAGAACGTCAGTATCTTCATAAGTCGAATCAAACAAAAATAAGCCATCTAGAAGCAATAAAAATCAGGAATTTTTAAACCACTAATGATTGCCATCAATAAAGCAAATCAATCACCCCAAAATCTAAAGGCTCACATTTAACAAAATTAGTGGCGATGTATCTCCCCCACTAAACACCGATCTATATCTCCTGGAGCACTTTCTAATTGCTTCAATTGCTTTTGGCTCTCCAGCAGAAGATTATTGTTAGCCTGATATTTAGGCTTAAAACCCATAAGCCGCTGGTAAGCAGCACGATAAATATTCTTCGCTTCAGCACTCATCAGAAAATCTGTAATCGTGCTACTAAACAACAAGCGATGATTGTAAAACGTCCCTTCAAGTTGAGCCCTCTGAAGTAAACTAGATGGCTCTGAAGAAATATTTCTAGCTCGATAATTTGCAGGAACATCTATTTTACAAACATTTTCCACATGCGGTTTCGACTCAAATTTATATCTACAATCAGACTTAAAACTCTGCTTCAGCCTTTCTATATTCTTCCCAAAATCCGGATCTGATTGGCCATATATAACTCTAGAGACCTCAAGAAAAATCATCATACCTCCACACATCATACAGGGCTCCAGAGTGCTGTAGATCGTAGTATCATTCAGGTAATTAGTCTCTTTCCCTCTACATTTACTGCCGATACATTGCTGCATTAATCGCACTTCAGCATGTTGGGTTTTATCTCGACACAAACCAACTGCATTGCGCTGTACTCCTATAATTTTTTCCTGCACATTGTCATACAGGACTGCCGCAATATTGTAGCCGCGCTTCTGTTTTTCTTTTGGCTCCACCCAATCAAGGTAAGCTACCGAGTAAGCAAGCAGCATGAGTATCTCGTCTTTCTCCTGCTGAACAACTGAGCTGGGCGGCAACTCAGCCTGAGCACCCATAGCAATAATCCAAAAATATAACCAGCAAATAAAACGCAACATAAAATGTCCGAAGTATTCTAACGGTTTAAAGCCACTCCCTAGCTAAAGCAACCACAGTTTTTACCCGCGCCGGTAACGCCTTGTGGCGACGTGTAATTAGAAATAAAGTCTCAGTGATGGAGTTCGCCAAGCGATGAGGCTTAATTTGCGCAAAATTATGAAAGGCATTGACTGCATGAGCGGGTAATACCGTAAAACCCAAGCCCATACTGACCGGTTCCAAGATCAGGCCAATTTGGTTACAAAATCCCTTGAGTTTAAACATATCTACATGCTGGAATTCTGAGAAATTTGCCCCCAGTAACAAGCCCGCTTGATGAGCACCATCTGGGTGACCGATATAACCCAACTCTAGCAACACCCTCCAACTCAACTTCTTGACTGACGCAGGGGTCACAAGCAGTAATTCTTCACTGCCTACAGGCTGACTCGCTATCTCCGCCATTGTTGACGGATTAGTTACAAACCCAATGTCTGCCTTATAACCAAGTATGGATTCTTCCACAGCCTGATTAGGAGCAAAACGATAGTCTATGGTCAGTTTCGGGTGTTCTCTTTGCAGGTCCAGTAATTTTGGATAGAGCTTTAGACCCACACTACCTGGGGATTGAATACTCACTTGTCCCTCATAAGCTGGATCTTCGCCAAGTCGTTGACCCAGTGTAGAGAGGGATTCGACGATATCTTGAGCCTCTAGATATAGCTTTTCGCCTGCCTCGGTCAGGGTGAATTGTTTCCCCTGCCGATGGATCAGCGTCAACCCAAGGAAGTCTTCCAGGCGGCGTAAGTGTTGACTGACGCCAGATTGGGTCATATGCAGGTGCTGCGCCGTTTTGGTAAAGCTACCTAGCTCCACCAAAGTACAGAAACTACGTAGCCACACAGGATTAATCATTACAAAATTTACTCAAAAAAATCACAAATCATAATTATACGTAATGATCTAGGCACAGTAACTTATGCGAAAGTAATTGTTGGAGAGTGACTAATGAAGAGTGTTTATCCGAGAAACTTTTCTCATATCGGTATTTCAGTGCCAGACTTGGAAGCTGCCGTTAAGTTCTACACAGAGGTCATGGGCTGGTACCTGATTATGCCACCAACGGAAATCAGTGAAGATCACAGCGCCATTGGTGAGATGTGTACCGATGTCTTTGGAGCCAAGTGGGGTAGTTTCCGCATCGCTCACCTTTCCACCGGCGATCGTATCGGTGTGGAGCTATTCCAGTTTCCCAACCAGGAAAATCCAAAGGATAATTTCGAATACTGGAAAACCGGCGTATTCCACTTCTGTGTTCAGGACCCGAACCTGGAAGAACTGGCAGAGAAAATTGTCGCAGCTGGTGGCAAAAAGCGTATGCCAAAACCCAGATATTACTATCCAGGAGAAAAGCCATATCGCATGATTTATATGGAAGATCCGTTTGGCAATATTCTGGAAATATACAGCCACAGTTACGAACTGATTTATAGTAGCGGTGCCTACAACTGATTCTACAGTGAACCGGCACCGGTACTTCCGGTGCCATAGCCAACAATTGGTTGATCGCTGGCAGTTTGTATTGCTAGTGCAGGACTTTATTGTCTGAGAGGAAATCGGCAATCACCTTGCCTAGAACCGAGTGTTGATCCTCGTCTAAATGAATACCATCCCGTTCACTGACTTTGACCCACCTATTTGCATCCAGAAATAAGGTCCCCAGATCGTTAGAGACTTTTTCCAGCTCCTGCGGGAAACCTTCACAGCGTTTTTTCGCACCAGAAAATTTATAGCCAATAATGCCGCAAGGATTGTTGATCGTTAAGGGAGCAACAATTAGAACCTTAGGTACTGGCATACCAGGCTCGATAGGTGCACTGCGAATTACGGAGACTAGCTTAGCCACCCCCTGGGCAGACATACTGGCTTTATTATCGTGAGTATCCTGGAAATCATTGGTGCCCAACATTAGGATTACACAATGCAATGGGGAGTGCATTTCAATCACCTGTGCCAACCCTTCAACACCCCGCCGGCCCTCACGAAATGGATCGTCCCAAACGGTCTTGCGACCATTCAGGCAATTTTCAATCACTCGTACATTATGCTTATTTTCGTTTAAGTGGAACTCCATAACTCCAGGCCAACGCTGGGCAAATGTCATGCGCTGTCGGGTATCCGGAATGATGCCCCAGGAAACACTATCGGAATAAACCAGAATATTATCCATCTTGCCGACCTCCTTCCTTATATTTGGGGAACTCACTTACAAAGAGATCCCGAACTTTATGGACAAAGGGGCCAACTCCTAAGGAAATGTAAGCCCAAGCTAAATTTAAACTCTAGTATGGCACCGCCAAATGCGCTATTCCCCGCAAAGTTAGACGTGAAATAATCAACGAACTGACACCACAAACAGCAATAGCTGCCGTTAACGGCAAAGGCGTGCCATCAAAAACCAGACTGGTTAAAACAATAGCCAATGCTCCAAGCAACATTTGTAAAGCGCCACCCAGGGCTGCGGCAGTACCAGCAATGGGGCCATGTTCTTCAAGAGATAACACCATGGAAGTGGGAATAACCAGCCCAAGGAATATATTACAGGTCAACAACATTGCCACCAGCAATAAAAATTGATCATAACCCCAAAACACAACCATACACATCACCAGAGAGCTGATGGCAAAACCAGCAGTAGCCCACTTCACCACCGCCACTGAACCAAAACGGGCCCCCAGGTTTGCAGCAAACTGACTAGAGATAAAGAAACCCAGCGCATTTAAGGCAAAAGCAAGGCTGAACTCCGTTGGTGTCAGCCCATAAAAATCGGTGTACAGGAAAGAGGCCGTGGCAAGGAAAGAAAAAAAGCTGGCGATACCCAAACCACCGATGCTAGTCAGACCCACATACACAGGGTCGCGCAGCAATGTCGAGAAAGCGCCAAGCATGGCATTTAAACGAAATGGTACACGGTGATGATGATGTAAGGTCTCCGGCAAGCTGGTTACTGCCAGCAATAAGCTGGCCAGGGTCAGCAGAGCAATCAGCAAAAATACACTGCGCCACCCAAAAGGGACTATCAAGGTACTGCCAATCAGCGGAGCGAGCATCGGCGATATAGAAATCACCAACATCACCGTAGTCATTAAGCGAGTGGCCTGAGTACCAGTGTAATAATCTCGAATCACTGCCCTGGGGATCGACATCACCGAAGCGGCACCAACGCCCTGTAAAAACCTTAAAGCGATCAGCGCCTCTATAGAGGGCGCCAGAGCACAACCGATAGAAGCCAGGGTAAAAAGAACCAATCCAAAATACAGCGGTGGCTTTCTACCAAACATGTCCGAAGCGGGGCCATAAAATAGTTGGCATACCCCAAAAGCAACAAAGTAAGATATCAGGGTGTACTGAGCAGCCTCTATAGGGGCTCCCAAATCCTGGGCGATATCCGGTAGGGCCGGCAGATACATATCGATAGCAACAGGCCCAACACAGCTCAATAAGCCCAGAATGAGTGCCATCTTAATAAAATTCAACTTCATAGAATGTCCAATAAATCAGGCTCGGAAATACAAAAAAATCGAAATGTCGCTATCAGGAAATAACCTGATGCTTCCAGAGTAAATTCTCTTATTTCATTCAAGCTAGCGCTCTTGCAGTACAGAATACCTGCCTAGGTATAAGAAATGCGAACACAAACGTTTACACCCCAAAAGTCAGCTCAACCTCGCAATCTTTTTACTCCCCAATTCCCACAGTTATTCAGTGGCAACTAAAAGCTCTATCGCCCAGAAGTACTGACCATTTCCTAAAAGCCTATACCGACTGGATAGTCGGACATTAAGATTAGCCAAGGCAATATTTTGGATGGCGATGATCTAGGAGGATAGCGTTCAAGACGCTGGGGGTTAGGTAAAAATAGATGAAATTATGCGTCCGCTCCCCTATTGACCCTGTTTAGCCCTCCTGATGATGGGGTAGAAATATGTTCGAATCCTATATCTCACTAGCCAGACTGCAGTTTCCTATCGGTGGTTTTATCCGTTCACAGAGAAATCAGAAATTGTGGCACTAGAAAAACGCCGCAGGAATCACTCTGTACCCAGTTGGTCATTAGCGGCTGCAAAAGCCGAACGTTTGCCCCTGCGCTCTCGCCACCGCTTTGCCCCACAAATTCCTTTGCGCACTCGGCCGGCACTCAACCGGCGGCAGCAAAAAACCCCTTTGTTTATTGCCCACACGCCCTGCTGGGTAATCACAATGTATCCAGAGGGCGAAACTGTAAATCGGTTACTGGGAACCCTAAAATCTCAGCGCCTTCGTGCCAGCCAAGTCGCTGGCGTTGAAGGGCGCAATGGTATACCCAAGCTTGAGGACGATGAGGTTCTCTGTAACGCCATCACGCGTTGGCGTCACTTGTGTGAGCTGAAAAGTTCTGAGATTGGTTGTTATCTGGCTCACCTTCGCGCTATTCGTCAGGCTTACCAGGCCGGTCTACAAAGGGTATGTATCCTTGAGGATGACGTTCAAGTGGAAGGTGACTTTGCCAGAGTATTGGCGGAGCTGGAGCGATTGCCCCCAGAAGTGGAAATGATCCGTTTGATGGGCCTGAAAGTACGCAAGCGCAAGATCATCCGATCCCTCAATGATGGTGTGCACAAGCTAGTTCGCCCAGAGCGGGGTTGGTGCGGGGCCCAGGGTTATTTGATCAATCGCTGTGGAATGGAAAAGGTTCTGAGGTATGCCAGGCGGATTTTCGAGCCTATCGATAAGGTCTTTGATCACTTTTGGCAGTTTGATCTGAAGCTTTATGGTATCGAGCCCCATCTACTATGGGAAACCGAACACATTTCCAGTATCGAAAAATCTAACGTCCACAAGGCCAAGGTGGCCCGTTGGCTTTATTGGCTACACCCTTTTGGCAAGCTGTGGCGCAGTATTGAAAGACATAGCTACCTATATCGTTTTAAAGGCGATTTTTACCCAGCAGAGAAACCAAAGAAACGTCCAGGGCGCACTGCCCGAATGAAACTCTAATTCAAGAGATAACCAGGGCGCCTCTGAATAATTCCGTGATGCCTCTGGATTTCAGAGCGGTTCTCTATCAAAAAGTGGCTTTGTAGGAATATCTAAGACCTTTCAAGAGAACACAACGCATAGTGTGAACACTCCACAAGGCCCGCATAGATCTTATGGAATTATTCAGTGGCTCCCTAGATATCCCAATAGCGCTGCATTTTTAAAAACATGAAAGAGGCCGTCCAGGTAATCATGACCAACCCCGTTAAAGCCTCTAAGCCAGCAGTGAAGCGTAGATGCCCCAAAGGCTCAATATCGCCAAAGCCAAGGGAGGTATAAGTGGTAAATGAGAAATACGCACAATCAAGCAGGCTGCCGTTGAAATTACCTTCTAGTGTGCCGAAGTAAGGCGAATTCACCATAAAGTAATAGCCATAGGCAAAGAGCCAGATTTCCGCTACGTGAGCCAAAAGGGCACCAAACACCCCCAGCACTATGGCAAAGTTGTGCCGCACCGGTAGCCAGCGCCCCAGGTGCACCAAAGCATTGAGGACTTCATGATGAATCAGCACCACAATAGCAACAATGATGCTGTTCACCGCAAAGGCAAAAGCCAATTCAGCGTCGATCATGGAAAAACTCGCGCACCAGCCTCCCGGCCTCTTCAGCCATCACACCAGACTCCACAGAAATTTTATGATTGAAGAAACCAGCCTCACCAAGCTTCAGCTGGCTTTCAACCACACCGGCACGTGGCTCTTTGGCACCAAAAACCAAACGACCAACACGCGCATGCATCAAGGTTCCAAAACACATAGTGCAGGGCTCGATAGTGACGTAAAGCGTGGTATTTGGCAGGCGGTAGTTTTGCTCTGTCTCCGCCGCATGGCGCAATGCGATAATTTCCGCATGAGCACTGGGGTCACAGTTACCAATAGGGCGATTACTGCCCTCGCCAATGATTTTACCTTCCCGCACCAATACGGCCCCAACCGGTACTTCTCCCCGCTCTGCGGCTAGCTCGGCTAATTCCAGGGCTCTGCGCATAAACGCATAGTCTTTAGGTGTCGCCATAACTCTTTCTTAGACCTCTACTACAGGGAGTACCAACGCATACACAAAGTATTTCGCTGTCATTTCTACTAGATTATTTTCTCTTTATGAAACGACGAACAATAAAATCCGCCTCGAGAACTACGCTTTCCTGCCCTTCCAACTCCGCGCGAGCCTCTCGATTGCCCTTCCAGGCAAAAGGCGTCATCGCGAGAAAATCCGCAATCGCCTCGTGCCCACGCAATTCAAAAGGAAAACAGCAGCGTAAATCGACCTCGGGATACAGCCCCTCAATCAACTTTGGGGCTGGGTGTTTACGAGGCTCCCGGTAGAGGTGTCCCTTCAAACTCCACAAGTGATCCGGACCGGGAGAAACATCCAGCAAATGCCCCCCCTCCTTTATTACCCTAAGCATCTCAGTATCCGGTGCAGGCGCAAAAATACGTAAGAGGTGATCCACGCTATTTGAAGCCACTGGCAGGTTGGTATTGCTGGATACAACAAACTGAGCACCACTGTCGGCTTTAGCCGCCATACGGACGCCTGACTTGGAAATATCTACCCCGGCCAACGCATGGCCGTGCCATCCGGCAGACTCCAACTGGCGTAAATAGTAACCTTCGCCACAACCGATATCCAAAAGCCGGCGCCCAGACTGGTAGGGCAGCAGCGCGGTAATCGTGTCCACTAGTGGGCGATAATAGCCCGCCTTGAGAAAGCGGCGACGGGCATGCAGCATTTCTGTGGAATCTCCCGGGTCCTTGCGCCGCTTGCGATAGACGGGTAACAAATTAACGTAACCCTCCCGCGCGCGATCAAAACTGTGCCGGTTACTGCAGTGCCAGGTATCTTTACCCAGCGTCAATGGCGTTGCGCAGAGGGGACATTGCCAAATCATTCAACTTCCTGAACTTGTGTATTCTTCATCATTGAGGGAGGGGTGCGCTGTAAAATAAGATCCGCTGCCTTCTCCGCAATTGCGATCACCGGTGCATTGGTATTACCGCTGATCAGGGCCGGCATTATGGAGGCGTCCACAACCCTCAGTCCATCTACTCCATGTACTTTTAACTCCGCGTCGACTACTGCGAGATCATCATTGCCCATCTTACAAGTGCCCACCGGGTGATAAATTGTCTCGGCATGCTGACGAATATAGTGTTTGATGGAAGCCTTGCTGCTGAGCTTATGCTCCGGCAGCCAGAGGCGCTTCTGGTAGCGTTGTAAATCTTCCTGGTGGATGATGTCCCGAGCCATTTCGAATGACTCCAGCATCACCTGCATATCTTCGGGCTCGCTAAGATAATTGGGTTGGATACTCGGCAGGGCCTTGGGATCCTCTGTATTGAGAGTTATTTCACCCCGGCTTTTGGGGCGCAATGCACATGCATGCAAGGTGTAACCATACCCCGACTGTTTATTGAAACCGTGTTCAAAGGATGGCACTGCCGTGAAGTGGAATTGTATGTCCGGGCGGCCGTTGGCCAAGGTTGAACTCGCGAATCCCCCCGCTTCGGCAACATTACTGGTCAATGGGCCCCGATTCAGGAAGAACCATTCAGGCGCACGCATGGCGTGCTTCACTCTCGCCCACAAGTCATTCGAAAAAGTGATTGGGTCTGAGGTCTCCACCACTTGAGAGATATCGAGGTGGTCCTGGAGGTTTTTACCCACCCCTGGCAGGTGGTTCTGCGGCAGAATATCAAACTTACGCAGCTCCTCTTGTGGGCCAATGCCTGAGAGCAATAGCAAATGCGGGGTCTGTATTGCGCCTGCGCAGAGTAATACCTCCTTATTGGCCAATATTTTTTTACCATTGAGTAATTCCACCCCCACAGCCCTGTCACCTCTCAATATCAGCCGAGCGACTGGACTACGCGTGAGTACTCGTAAATTGGGACGCTTTTTTATCGGATGTAAATAGGCTGCAGCAGCAGAGCACCGCCGACCTCTGCGCTGTGTTACCTGGTAAAAGCCCACTCCATTCTGCTGGCTGCCATTAAAATCGCTGTTTGCCCGGTGTCCAGCAGACTGAGCTGCGCGCAGGAAGGCTTGCCCAGACTCAGTTTTCCACTTCAGATCACTTACCGTGAGCGGTCCATAGCCACTATGGTGCGCATCACTGCCACGCTCATTGCCCTCCGACAGAAGAAAGTAAGGCAATAAACTACGCCATCCCCAGCCTGCATTACCTGCGGCTTCCCAGGCATCATAGTCTTCACTTTGACCACGGATATAAACCATCGCATTAATCGCGCTACTGCCACCGAGGGTGCGGCCTCTCGGCCAGAACAATCGACGCTTGTTCAGGCTTTGCTGTGGTTCCGTGTAATGGTGGAGGTTATAGTCTGTGCCTGACATCAACATCCCGATACCCAGGGGCATGGATATCAACGGACTGCGATCTGGGGGGCCTGCCTCGAGCAGGCAAACACGATGCTGCTCATCAGCACTCAGCCGGTTGGCCAATACACAGCCGGCAGAGCCGGCACCTACGATCACATAATCAAACACCATTTGAGTGGACATGGGACCTCAGCACCTTTGCAGCTGGATTTTCCTCGACGGTACACTCAACCTCGTCAAAATTACAGAGATGAAGGAACGCAAAGATGAGGGATTGCGAATTTAGTGACAATAAAGTCCTACGCAGCTGGCACAATAATGCCGGCGAGTGGGTGAAGGTGGTGGACCGGGGAGCAATACCCAGCCGCAGGCTGATCACCGATCAGGCAATTTTTGAGGCTGTCCTTGCGCATAATCCCTCCAACGTGCTGGATATTGGCTGTGGTGAAGGATGGCTATCCCGCCGCCTGGCAGCAGAGGGCATGGATGTCTGGGGGATTGATGGCGTGGACGAGTTAATTAATGAAGCCAAGCGCCGAGGGCAAGAACGGCAACAATTCCGTACTGTTTGTTATGAAGAGCTAGATCCGCAGGCATTTGAGCGTAAATTTGATTTGATTGTATGCAACTTCTCTTTGATTGGGGAGGAAGCCACCAATGCCATTTTTCACAGGGCTTGCTCCCTGCTCAACCCACAAGGGTATCTACTCCTCCAAACTTTACATCCCCTACTCTCTTGTGGCGATGAAAAGTACCTGGATGGATGGCGACCGGGTTCCTGGCAAGGTGTAGAGGGGGATTTTCAGGAGGCAGCGCCCTGGTATTTCCGCACGCTATCAAGCTGGACCCAATTATTCATCGAACATGGATTGATGCTCACCACCCTGCAAGAACCCCTCAACCCAACGACCGGAAAACCTGCCTCATTAATCCTGGCAGGACAAGTTTGCCCTTAACCCCTAAAGCAGTTACTGGCGCCAGTTTTTGAATGCCCGGTTATCAGCGTAGTCGCTTTCAGCGACACTTTCGCGCTCCAGTCTCCTGAAAACCCACAAGCTCCCCTCAAATACGGCGCTCAAAGCAAGACCGTTTTTTCATCAACCATGGCGCACCAATATCAAAAAAATAATAAAAAAACATTGGCGCTCTCCTGATCACAGCTAGGACTGCTTGGACAAAAATGGAAAAGGGTCCAATCCATGCGGCTTTCAGGGATGTTTCCGACAATTTGCGACTGTCCAGTAAGTGAAGTAGCAGAAGCCGCCTATTTTCTATGGGAAAACGCTTCGAGGTGGGTATCCCATAATAAATTCAACGACCGCTTGCGGCCTTCCGAAATGAGATGCAACACCTGGGGTAGATAGAATGGCACTCTGCAGTTTCAGAATCAGACCGGGCAAATCCTTACCCAAAACAGTTGGATTACTGCTTTTTCCCACCTGTTGCATCTGCTCTGCGGACGAACTTTTTATCCCCGATTCACAACAAGCCCTAAATATACAATCCGTGAACCTGTTTTTCTCCGACAGTGCCTTCGCCATGGACAATGCTGCACTATTCCAAGCCGCAGATTATCTTCGCAGTAATTCCATGAATAGTACGCAACGACGCCTCAACTACCAGTGGCTACAAATGCATACCTACCCCAGTGAGTTTCGACCAACCACTGGCGGTAAGGCACTATTCAAAATTGTTAAGATTGGTTTAGATACCTACAAGCAGCGCAACAAGAGCACGGTGCAAAAAAGTCTTCTGCGTTACACCACCAACCGGGGCAAGATAGGCAACTCGGTAGATTATGGCATCAACCTTTCTGACGACAAATTCAAGATTTCTTTCGAGTACGAATTTTAGACCTGGCAGACGACTTGCCCTTGCCCTCCCCTAGTTTTGTTAGAATCTCCGCCAATCGATTTTGGCGGAGATAGCCGTGAGCAGCTCAAGTACCCCTTCTTCATTTCCCGAACTTCCAATCGCCAGCGTCGGCCGGCGCTTGGCGGCCCTGATGTACGACCTGCTAATCCTGATGGGACTGATGATGGTATACGGCTTTATAGCCCTGCCAGTGGCCTCAGTATTTGGTGGGTTAAGCTGCCAACCAGAAGCTATGGATTACAGCCCGTGTGTCGGCGGACCAATTTATCAACTGGGCGCTCTAGCGGTGATCGCCGGCTACTTCTTCTGGTCCTGGCGGGTAGCCGGCCAAACTGTGGGAATGCGCGCATGGCGCTTGATCGTGGCGAATCCAGATGGCGTACAGCTTACTTGGCGCCAATGTATCCTGCGAGCCATTGTCGCCCCTCTCTCTATCGCCTGCCTGGGCCTCGGCTACTTTTCCGCCTGGGCCCGCTCCGACAAGGCTACTTGGCACGACTTGATTTCAGAGTCTCAAGTGCGCCTTTTACCCAAAAAGAAGAAAAAAGGGTAACCGCCAACAAATTTAGGCTCAAGGGGCCCTATCGGGCCCGCTTGAGTAATAGCCAGCCCGCACCAAAACAAAGAAGAACCGGTAGCAATACAGCCAGCAGTGGTGGAAAACCAAAAACCAATGAAGAGGGGCCGAGTATCCCCTGCACAGTTTGGAAGATGATCCCCACCATAATCCCGGTAAACACTCTCAACCCGGTGGTTACTTCACGCAGTGGGCCAAAGATGAAAGAAATTGCCACCATAACCAAACTGGCAATGGTCAGTGGTTGCAGTATTTTCTTCCAAAACTCCAGCCAGTAGCGCCCGGAATCTTCACCCTTACGATCCAGGTAAGTACCGTAATCCCAGAGGTTACGCGGGGAAAGGTCTGAGGGCAGCGGCACGATCAGGGCAAACAACTCCGGTGAGACCTCCGCTTTCCATACACTGGTTGGCAGGTCTTTACTCTGCGTATCTTCCCCCAGGAACTGGGTGCTGCGACTGTTCTTAAGCAGCCACTGCTCATTCTGAAACTGCCCCCGTTCAGAGAACTCCACCCATTGCAGCTCCCGGTTATCCGCAAAGTGATAACGGGTTACGCCATAGAGTTCACCATCTGGCAGGGCAGCATTAAAGTGCACAAATTCGCCACTGTCTTTTAACCACAAACCGCTTTCAAGACCACTCGCTTCGAGTTCACCCAGGGCGCGTGCTTTGTTGTTCTCGGCGATTACATTGGTCTTGGGAATCACAAACTCCGCCAGGGCCAAACCGATAAAAATCAACAGAATGATTGGTTTCATTACCGCCCAGGCAATACGGCCAATAGAGACACCAGCCGCGCGCATAACGGTCAGTTCACTGGTGCCGGCCAGAGTTCCCAGCCCCACCATACATCCCACGAGGGCGGAGAAACCCAACTGCTCGTAGATACGCCCTGGCAATCTCCACAGGACATATTGTATTGCCTGGCTAAAGCCGTAATCGCGCTTGAGGTCTCCCAATTGGTCGATAATGGCGGAAATAATATCCAGGCCGAGAATAATCAATAGCACCACGAAAACTGCTAGGGCAATGGTGCGGCCAATATACATATCCAGCTTATACATCGGCCGACTCCTTAACACCTTCCGGCAATGGTTTGGGTTTAGGGCGCCAATTCCTCGCCGCCAGAAGCAATAACCCAATCAGTAGGAAGGGCGGGTGTACTAACCAGATCACCGCGGGATTGGCAAACTTGCCATCCTCTACAGCCCCGCGAACCCCCTGCAGAACCACCAGGTAAATGAGGTATAGGAGTATCGCGGGGAACATCTTGATAAAGCGTCCCTGGCGGGGATTAGTACGCGATAGCGGTACTGCCAGCACCGCAACCACCAACACCAATACCGGCAAACTCAAGCGCCAGTAGAGGTAGGCCGTCTCCCTGGGGTTGTCACTGCCAATCAGCTGCGTAGTGGGGGCCGACTCAATTTGGTCGCGCCAACGACTGCGCAACCGTGGTGGTTCCATTAGTACCTCGTAGCTGGAAAACGACATCTGCCTGTATTCCCGCTGTCCCGGCACGCCCTCGTAACGATAGCCATCGCGCAGTACCAGGTAGCGCAGCCCCGTTTCGGGATCGATTTGTTGGACCCCTTCCTTGGCGCGAGTAACCACCTGGCGATTCGCCTCAGTCTCAGCTTCCGTGGCCCTCAACTCGGCGAGGAACACTCCCAGCATGGTGGACTTATCCTCACTCAGGGCCTCTGCGTAATACACTGCCTGGCCGCCACTGGTGGATATAAATTTCTTCGGTATCAGGTGATCAAACTCATTGCGGGATTTTTCCGCGTTGAGCATCAGGTTGGAACGCTCGGCACCAGCGGGGGTGAGGTACAAACTCATTGATGCCACAAACAAAGCCACTGCCAGAGCCGGTGCCAGGGTGTAAAACAGCAAACGCCATTCGCTGAAACCACAGGCGTGCAGCACTGTCATTTCGCTCTCTATATAGAGGCGCCCATAGGCCAAAAGAATCCCGACGAATAATCCCAGTGGCAATATCAATTCCAGGAATCCCGGTAAGCGGTAGGCCATTAAGGAGAAAAGGATATTAGCCGAAAGGTCCCCTGCGGCGGCTTCCGCAAGGTATTTCACAAATCGGCCACTCATCACCATTAATAGCAAAACTGCGCTGACCGCCAGCGTGGCAAACAGCAGCTCGCGGCAGAGATAGCGGAAAATAATCACAGGGCGAACGAATTCCTTGGTGACAGCGGTGTGATGAATTGGACTTCAGTCGAACAAGTTGCCCACTAGGTACAGCAATCCATAGACGAGCAGGTTAAACTTGTGCGACGCATTATCACTAAAAATTCTTGCTATGTCTCGGTTCAGAGCTATGCAATCTATTGTCAGATTTTAAGGAAAGCGAAAAATGCAGTTCTCCGCAAAGGTCTCGGATATCTCCAAACAGCGCGCAGCCTGTTCCGTTATTTCAGCTGATGCTAAAAATGGCTTAAGCCCCAGCGGTAAAAACCTCGATCAACTCGCAAAAGGAACTATTGGCAAAATTCTCAAGCGTGGTGACCTGGGCGTAAAACCCGGCAGCACCCAGTTAATCGACCTGCTGGACGGACCCAGTGAGCGAGTGCTGGTCGTTCGCACCGGCAAGGGAGACATCAGCCAGGCAGAGTTCCGCAAGCTGGCCAGCGCCAGTGCCGCAGTGGTGAAAAAGTTCAAAGACGCTACCAGCTACCTGTGCGAGCTCGAAGTAAAAGGGGCTGATAAAACCTGGCAGGCCCAGCAGATTGCGCTGGCCACAGGTCTGGCCACCTACCGCTTCACCCAGTGCCTCACTGATGCTAAACCCTACCCTCTCACCAAATTCACCCTGCATGCCATTGATCGCAAGCAGCTAAAAACCATCCAAAAAGGGATGGAGATTGGTGCCGGCCAAGCACTGGGAAGCAATGTAGCACGGGAACTGGGTGATCTGCCTG
The DNA here is from genome assembly GCF_052467705.1 of Microbulbifer mixtoriginis (SeqCode). Classification (NCBI taxonomy): domain Bacteria; kingdom Pseudomonadati; phylum Pseudomonadota; class Gammaproteobacteria; order Cellvibrionales; family Microbulbiferaceae; genus Microbulbifer; species Microbulbifer mixtoriginis (SeqCode). Next base: position 1,453,537 of record NZ_CP174322.1, on the reverse strand, counting down.
GCAATATCTGTACACCCAACTATCTGGCAGCTCAGGCCCGCACACTGGCCAAAAAACACACAAAGCTCTCCACAACTGTGCTCGACGAGAAAAAAATGAAAGCGCTTGGAATGGGCGCACTTCTCAGCGTAGCAAAAGGCAGTGACCAGCCCCCCGCCCTGATCGCCATGAACTACAAGGGTGGCAAAACCAGCGAAAAACCCATTGTGCTGGTGGGCAAAGGCATTACCTTCGATAGCGGTGGTATCAGCATCAAGCCCGGCCAAGCTATGGATGAAATGAAATACGATATGGGCGGTGCGGCCAGTGTTTTCGGTGTAATGAACGCCCTGGTGGAGCTGCAACCATCTATCAATGTGGTGGGCCTGGTCGCCGCCGCAGAAAATATGCCCAGCGGCCGCGCCAGCAAGCCCGGTGATATCGTCACCTCCATGTCCGGAAAGACTATCGAGATTCTGAACACCGACGCCGAAGGCCGCCTGGTACTTTGCGACGCACTCACCTATGCCAGCAAGTACAAGCCCCGCGCGGTCATCGATATTGCCACTCTCACCGGTGCCTGTGTAATCGCTCTCGGCCACCACGCCACAGGCCTCTATGCCAATAACGAAGAACTCGCCCAAGACCTGCTCAAGGCCGGCGAAACCAGTGGCGACCGCGCCTGGCAAATGCCTCTTTGGGATGAGTACCAGCCCGCCCTGGACTCCAACTTTGCCGATATGCAAAACATCGGCGGCCGCGATGCCGGCTCTGTAACCGCCGCCTGTTTCTTGTCCCGCTTTGCCGAAGAGTACACTTGGGCACATATGGACATCGCCGGTAGCGCGTGGAAATCCGGTGCCGCCAAAGGGGCCACCGGACGTCCGGTACCGCTTCTGGTGGAATACCTGCTGGGAAAATAACTGGCAAAAGCGCACAATAGCCGCCCCCGAGCGGCAGCCGTAACGGCCCCTCGCGGGCCGTTGTCGTCTCTGTACAAATATAAGCCAGCATGACCCGTATCGACTTTTACATCCTCTCCTCCGATCAGCCCCAGCAAGCGGATATCTTCGCCTGTCGCCTGGCGGAAAAGGCCTATCGCAACGGTCTGCGGGTTCTGCTTGCCGTGGATAATCAGGAACGTGCCGAGCAACTCAACCAACTGTTGTGGACCTTCCGTGAAGACAGTTTCCTGCCCCATGCCAACCAAGCGAATGGCGAGCAGGCAGCCATCGAAATCAACTGCGGTGGAGATCCGCAGGCACACCACGGCCTACTGATCAACCTGTGCAGCAAAGTCCCCAACTGGTTCAGCCGCTTCGAACGTCTCGCCGAGATCGTCGTTCAAGAAGCCAATGCCCTGCAACGCTCACGATCGCGATTTGGTCACTTCCGCGATCGCGGATATCCGTTACAATCCCATAAGATCAACCAGAGCATGTAATCACTAACTACCGCCATGTCCGGTCGAAAGAACAAGCACAAGCAGCGCGGACAACCACGCAAACCTTCCAGCGAGCTGCTCGATGAGCTGAACTCACTGCACGACCTACTCAACAGTGACGATCTCGATGAAATCCCACTGCTCAACCAAGTAGCGGGCCAAGTAACGGGGAAGGATGAGCCAAAAACCCTAACCGCTGCACCTCCTACAGAGCCTCCATTGTTATCCACTGAACCAGAAGCCCCGCCACCTTCCCCAATGGATGACGCCTTAGAAGAGGACCTGCCCATATTGTTTTCCCCAATCGAGGAGACACTGGGCGAAGAACATAAAGTGCAGTTGGCCGAATCGGATCTAGCCCTATTGCGCCCCTTACAAAACCTGCCCGGCAAAACAACGGCAGAGCCCCAAGTGCAGGCTTCCCAGGAAGCGTCAGACCATGACCATGATGACCAGCCTGGCAATAACGCTCAATCGAATAGTGAGGGGACTGACATTGATCGTACAACCGCAACGGATACAGCAACTGAGGCTCCTGTACCGGCACCCGACAACCCCTTCTTGCCAGCCCATATCCGCTCGCGACTTACCGGGGGGCGTATTCCAGCTCATGAAGAGAAAGCCCAGAAAAAACCCGAGGCCATAGAAACTGCCAGCGCGGGTACCCGTACCCAGGCATTGGTAATGGCCCAGGCGATCGCAGAAAAGGAGGGGCCAGTAGAAAAATTGGAGCCCTCAGAGAAAGAGCGCCAGCGCAACGACCTGATTGAAGAATTGGTAGCCCAACAGCTTCCTCAACTGGAAAAACAGCTGCGTGCCCAGATAGAAAAAGTGGTCGACGAGCTAGAGATCTGGGACTGAGCGCGATTTAGCCCCAAAGCTGCCTTTTGCCCACCCTACCCCCGGCGGTATAATTGCCGCCTTTTCCGCGCAGCCCGAGCAAGCACCAGACTATCCTGAGCCAAAACGCTGTGCACGCAGTCAGTTAAACACAAGGTTTCCCGCCCGCATGGACAAAACATACCAGCCCAACGCCATCGAACAGCAGTGGTACAAAACCTGGGAGGAGAACGGCTACTTCAAGCCTTCCGGGGATACTGAGGCCAAGCCCTACAGCATTATGATCCCGCCGCCGAACGTCACCGGCAGCCTGCATATGGGCCACGGTTTCCAGGAGTCCATCATGGACGCCCTGATTCGCTACCACCGCATGCAGGGAGACAACACCCTGTGGCAAGTGGGCACCGACCATGCCGGTATCGCCACCCAGATGGTGGTAGAGCGCCTACTGGGCGCCGAAGGCGTATCCCGCCACGACCTGGGCCGCGACAAGTTTATTGAGAAGGTCTGGGAGTGGAAAGAAGAGTCCGGCGGCACCATTACCCGCCAGCTGCGCCGCCTGGGCGCCAGCCCCGACTGGTCCCGCGAACGCTTCACCATGGACGACGGCTTCTACAAAGCGGTGCAGGAAGTCTTTATCAAACTGTATGAAGACGGCCTGATTTATCGCGGCAAGCGCCTGGTGAACTGGGACCCGAAATTCCACACGGCGATCTCAGATCTGGAAGTACTAAACGAAGAAAAGCAGGGTCACCTGTGGCACTTCCGCTACCCGCTCTCCGACGGCTCCGGCCACTTGGTCGTTGCCACTACCCGCCCGGAAACCATGCTTGGCGATACCGCCGTAGCCGTACACCCGGAAGACGAGCGCTACCAGCACCTGATTGGCAAGACCATCAAGTTGCCCCTGGCGGATCGCGAAATCCCGATTATTGCCGACGAATACGTCGATCGTGAATTCGGCACCGGCTGTGTAAAAATCACCCCAGCCCACGACTTCAACGACTACGAAATGGGCCAGCGCCACAACCTCGAGATGATCAACATCCTCGATGCCGACGCCCACCTGAACGACGCAGTGCCGGAAAAATACCGGGGCATGGAGCGCTTTGCCGCGCGCACCCAGATTGTCGATGACCTGGACGCCCTCGGCCTGCTGGAAAAAGTAGAGCCCCACACCCTCAAGGTACCTCACGGGGACCGCTCCGGCGCCGTGATCGAGCCCTGGCTCACCGATCAGTGGTACGTAAAAACCCAGCCCCTGGCCGATGAAGCCATCGCCGCCGTTGAAGATGGCCGCGTTGAGTTCGTACCGAAGAACTACGAAAACATGTACTTCTCCTGGATGCGCGATATCCAGGACTGGTGTATTTCCCGCCAGCTGTGGTGGGGCCACCGCATCCCCGCCTGGTACGACAACGAAGGCAAAGTCTACGTTGGCCGCAGCGAAGAAGAAGTGCGCGAGAAGCACAACCTGGGCGCCGACATCAGCCTGCGCCAGGACGACGACGTACTCGACACCTGGTTCTCTTCCGGCCTGTGGACCTTCGGCACCCTGGGCTGGCCAGAAGATACCGAAGAGCTGAAAGCCTTCCACCCCAGCTCCGTACTGGTCACCGGCTTCGATATTATTTTCTTCTGGGTTGCGCGCATGATGATGCTGACCCTCTACTTCAAGAAGGAAGTACCGTTTAACACCGTGTACGTGCACGGCCTGGTGCGCGACAACCACGGCCAGAAGATGTCCAAATCCAAGGGCAACGTGATCGATCCTATCGACCTGATCGACGGTATCGACCTGGAGCCCCTGGTAGAGAAGCGTACCTCTGGTCTGATGCAACCTCACCTGCGCGAAAAGATCGAGAAGCAAACCCGCAAGGACTTCCCCGAAGGTTTCTCTGCTTTTGGTACCGATGCCCTGCGCTACACCTATTACTCATTGGCTTCCACCGGCCGCGACATCAAGTTTGATGTGGGCCGTATCGAAGGCTTCCGCAACTTCTGTAACAAGATCTGGAACGCCTCCCGCTACGTACTGCAAAACTGCGAAGAGCACGATTGTGGACAGGATGGCAGCACGGATTTTGAACTGACCATCGCCGACCGCTGGATTATTTCCCAACTGCAGCGCACCGAGATTACCGTACGCGAAGCGATGGATACCTACCGCTTCGACCTCGCCTCCCAGGCCCTGTACGACTTTATCTGGAGCGAGTACTGCAGCTGGTACCTGGAGCTGTCCAAGCCGGTACTGTGGGACGACAACGCCTCCGACGCAGTGAAGAAAGGCACCCGCCGCACCCTGATCCGCGTACTAGAAACCATCTTGCGTCTGGCCCACCCGCTGATGCCGTTTATCACCGAAGAAATCTGGCAGCGTGTAAAAACCCTCGCCGGCTCCAACGGTGACACCATTATGCTGCAACAGTACCCTGAAGCCGATAACAGCAAGATCGACGAAGAAGCGGAAGCGGCTGTTGCCTGGTTGAAGCAGGTTATTGAAGGCGTGCGTAATATTCGCGGTGAAATGAACATTTCCCCTGCGAAGAAAATCCCACTGATTCTGCGCGGCGGTTCGAGCCGTGACCAAGAACTGCTGGAGCAAGCCCGCAGCCTGCTGATCAAACTGGCCAGCCTCGAAGAAATCACCTGGCTGGAAAGTGGAGAAGCTGCACCCGCCTCCGCCACTGCCCTGGTAGGCGATATGGAATTGCTAGTACCCATGGCCGGGCTGATCGACGTTAAAGCCGAGAGCGCCCGTCTACAGAAAGAGATTGATAAACTTTCCAAAGAACTCGCACGAGTTGAAGGCAAACTCAACAATCCCAAGTTTGTAGACAAAGCCCCCGAAGCCGTTGTTGCCAAGGAGAAGGACAAGCTTGCAGAAATGAAAGGTGCTCACGAGCGTCTGCAACAGCAACTTGAGGAAATCAGTAACCTTTAATGGTTCTGGTAATCCGCTCCATTAAAGAGCGGATCTGATAAAAAAAGGGGGCTCTGCCCCCTTTTCTTTTTTTTGATATAAATCAAACAACCCCTTCTAGCCCTAGCGCCTTTCGATTTTCTATCAACTTCAGAACCCGAGTATGTGCTCAATGTACCTGCATCGCTTGTGGGTTTGTCAGCTCCAAAATCAGCTTTACCGAAGTGGTATACGACCTAAAGCCCGCTAAAACGCTTCAAGCACCGCCCAATTTTTCAACCTTCCTGAGTACCTGATAAGAAATCAACATGATTTTCAATCGGTTTGACTGTTATTTTTATAAAGATCCTGACTGATTGAAAACTCTAAGTACGACAGTGAGTTAGAGAAAGTCTATTCATTGGGGAAAGTGGCCAAAGTGATCATTTTGCATTTGGGACAAGAGTTCAGGCTTGTATGTAATTTATTCATCCTTCAAGGTTTTTACGCATTTCTTCGTTAGATTGATTTCAGGATGACAATCATGATAATAGTGGTCAGAATGATTACACTATAAGTGTTAAATTCGAGTAAAGCATGAAGTGCTGGGCAAATAACGTTTCTGCGTGTTGCAGGACGCAATCTAGCGAACACTACATTACGAAAGGCTTGTTTAGCGACAAGATGATCCATGTGTATAACGCCCCGTTTTTTGGCGGGCAGAGTAAAGTAGTTGCTAAAAAATCATTAACTCGAAATTGTTTGTGCCAAAGACATAATTCTTTACTTTCAATCTATGATGATGAGGCCATCAATTTCGGGATGGCCTTAAAATACTGCCACGATAGGTCGTTTAAATATGGTGATAGTGCCAAGAAAAGACAGTCTATCCACACCAAGCATATAGATACGGATTGGTTCTATCGATGGTACTTAAAAACATATTTGGGAATATCTGACTTTTTTAGTTATGATTCTGCCCTTGACAAAGATGTTCTGGCAGCACTTGTTTTCTCTGGCAAGAAAATTAATGATTATTTAGATCTAAAGATATCCATGTCTATTAAAGAAGACTTTCAGGTGAAAGAGGTTATCTCTGTAGCTCCGCTGGAAAGCCAGGAACAGATAGTAGGCATGCAAGTTGAGCTGTATGGTATTCGGTTGCATGGTTTGTTTTTTGATCAGCCAAAATGCAAGCAAAAGCCCATTCGAATAAAGTTCAGAGATAGAAATAAGAACCTGTTATCAGTCATCAAGTTTAGCTGAATTTAACAAAGCCGGGCAGGATGCTACGAGCCTTCGGCCCTCCGCGGGACAGCTTATCTTGTGCACATTTTGCGCGCGCCGCTTCTTAGCGGCGTTCTATAATCTCAACCAAGTCCATCCCCCTATACCCTCTCCTTTTTCACAAGTCTATAGATTTCCTCACGGTGAACGGGTAGAGATTTGGGAGCACGTATGCCTATCTTTACCTGATTACCCTTAACTCCCAATACCGTAATTGAGACGTTAGCTCCAATCCGTAAGTTTTCACCCGTCCGGCGCTTTAAGATCAACATATTTGCTTCCTATTAGTACTCAAACCATACGTAGACCTCCCTTAATGGAAGGGTTTGAAAGTAACTTTTAAGGAAGTATCAGGTGGAGCGCGAGAACGGTAGGCATAGAGGTAGAAAAGGCAGACCCAACGCCTCCAGAGCCAGGGGACATGCCCCAAACTACTGAATGAACTCCACTTTATTGAAGACGAGCGGGTTTCTAGCGTATGATCCATATAGCCATTTTGATAGTGAGTGTATCAACTTGGTTAGCTGGCCCCAGGTGTTAGCGCACCTTGGGTCAGCGCCTTTTACTTACTCTTACGTCACGCTACCGTTCTCCTTTGAGGGAATGGTTCTTAGGAAATTCTTGATTCACTCGAATCTCTTTGGTCATCAGCCTTTAGAAGGCTGTTCAATGACGACCCAAATATCGATAAACATCCACCGATTTTACGCAGCTTTGACACTAAAACAAACTTAATAAAATCCAATAAGATTATTTTTGTGCCTATATTTTGTGTATTCACAAATGGAGAATCTTAGTTGCACATAAAAATAACCGTTAAGATTGGTACTCTTCCCCGCAACTCACTTTGGAATCTAGAAACAATAGATCATCTAAAGCGGCTTCATTTTGCTGATTTTATATACACTTTGTTGTTCTCTTCCCCTGACAATCTCGAAGTCAAGAGTACCGTAATATATCCACTAGATTAACTTCTCTCCAATATTGGCTAACATACTGATTCCTCTGTTTTTTTGGGTAAAGAATATTTCTACTCTTAGGATATATTGACTGGTAATATAATACAGCTGTTTTTGAATACTCTGTTATAAGTCTAAATAAAATTTTCAGTTAACCCATAGAATCAGAGGAAGGTATGGGAGAATTATCAAAAAAAATCGGAGAACATGGAGAGAGAGTAGTCCTTAAGTTTGTAGAGAAACTTGGTTGGACTTCGCCATCTGATGGTGAATCATTAATCTGCAACAAATCTCTAAAGCATCAAAGGACAAAAGACACTCCTAGAACAACACATGGAATAGACTTGTTTTATTCTTATAAAAGTCAGCTAGAAGATTTTACCGTAAACAATTTACTTATTTCAGTTAAGTACACAAGCAATCCATATCCAACACCACCAAATTCAAAGTTTAAGCAGCATTTAAAAGATATTGCTGAAACCGTAGAATGTTTTGCTAGATCTGATTTGCGAAATGAAACCAACAAAGAATATGAGAGCTTTGGTATCAGAAGATCAAGTGATACTGGCGTTTTATTCTGGTTAAGTAGTGATAGAGAAAGCGAGCAAGACATTGTAAGCAAAGTATCAAGTGTGATTCTTGATAAAGAATTAGAATTTAGTAATATACAAATAATTGATAATGCGAGAGCATCATTCATCTACAACAGTATCTCTTCTGTAGAAAGAATATTTAGTGAAAGCGATATTAAATTTCACTATGCATTTAGCTCATCAAATTACACCGACCAGAATATAAGCAAGTTTGGCTCGGTACTTCCCGTTGAATATCTGACCTCACCGATATTACCGATGAGAATCATTGATCAAAATAATGATAAACAGAAATTTTGCATTTCTTCTATCGAAAGTTACAACGAATCTGCAATGAAAAGATTGCTAAATTTTGCAAGCGACATCTCTCAAGATTTCTCAAATGAATTTGTCTTCCTTTTCACCAAGTATGATGAAGAACAAAATGGAGCTTCCGTTAAAAAATGTATCAGAACACTTGGAGAAAAATCAAGCAATATTAAGGTTTTCGTTCACTCATCAGTCAATGATTTCAGAGGGTTAATAAATGAATAATAAAAAATTCTTGTTACCCTATGGTGATGGTTTAAGAGAGTTTTTGAGTGAACCGGGAATCACTAAAGCAGATATTAAATCAATACTGAGACGGAGAGGAGTTTTCTTTTCAAGTGATGAGAAAACCAATACAGTTCCACTAATAATAAAAACAGGGTTGTCACCTTTTGAGCTCGAAGAGCTTCAAGATAAAATTAAAACAAAAGAAGACAACCCGAAAGTACATACTCAAAGCATTCCCTGGTCGGGAGGTAATAGATCGCTAATTGATGTCATGCCAGCTGACTTAAATGTAAATGAGCTCATCGATCAGCCTTTTTCAAATTACAAGGTTATAGGTGCACCAAACTTTAGAGCAGTAAAAGGAAACCCAGACCATATCGAGATGGACTTTAAAATTGAGCGCTATGACCTCACTAAAAGCTGGGACAAAAACACCTCTCAGTTTAGCGGGAAAGTCACCTTAAAAAGGGGCAGTAGTGATATCAATGTAAGCATGAGCCTAAGCCATACAGCACCTGAAACAAAATTTGTTGCAAATAGAATCTCAAAAAATGTGATTCGTGAAATGAAAGATCACGGAGTTATTGATAAAGAGGCAAGTGTTAACAAGATAAGATTCAATGACTTCAAAAATAGTGACAGAATTTCCTTCATGCAAGAATTATCACAGCAGCAGGTAGATTCAAAATTATATTTCAAAGATACAAGAGATATTGGGTTCAGACCAGACAAAACCCAAACCCTACCAAGTGATATTTCTTGGATGGAAGAAAAAATAAAAAATCTCATACTTCAAGGCAGCGGCCTGCACACTACTTTTTTTGTGAAAGATAAAAAATATCATCAATACTTAGAAGTATACAAAATCGATGCTGATTATTCATTCGAGCTTGATGATTATTCTGGGGTTTGCCGCATCTCCTTCGACTTCAATGATTTTATAGCTCGAGAAAAGACTGATGCTGAATTATCCATAAAAGTAATAAACCTATCCTTTGACTCAAAGTCCGTTTCCGTATCCAGCAATAAAGTTAAAGAAAAACTGCTTTCACAACTAGAATCAGGAAAGCTGAAATTGCACGAAAAATATCGAAAAACCGGCTTATAAATCGGGAACCCGGTAGTTTCGAGCTGCCGGCCCCATACCATCCATCGTTCGGATCCGTAATGGGCAGTTCCCTACCCGTAATGAATCTCTACCTAACGATACTGTCATGACAGTGGCTGCGGTTTTTTATCTACCCTGGTGTGGGGTCTTAGAAATCGTCAAACATAAGAGGGATAAATCAAATGAACTATAGGGAAAGTAAGGTGGTAGATCTTCTATATAGAGCTTTACTTTGGATCAGTATTGCTTACTTGATGTGTTACCTTTCTGAGGAAATAGGGTCTAATACTGGTAAATTTCTAGAGAACGCGCTAAAGATAAAACCTGATATAAATTGGGGCAACTTTGTTGCAATGGCAGGACTGTTGGTGGCCCCCTTTGCTATGATGTTAAGGGAAGCTGAATACGCTTTTCAGAGAAATAATATACGTATTGCAGCAGTAAGTATTATAGTGTTTTTGTTGGCCAAGATATCATCTGACTTGGTACTTATTTGTTACGGAATGATGTCTTTTGTTTTAGGTTGGAGTATATATTTATTTACGAACAATAATCCCACTTCTCACGAATATTTGATTTTTGGCGTTTCACTACCGTTCTACTTGGCTATTATGTTTTTTCTTTCCTTTATGTCGCTTATAGTTCGATCCGAGTTAAATGGTCGGCTATTTGGGTGGTGGCGTAGTCAGTTTCCCGTATTTGGTCGAGTGGCAATATATAGTTTATTTTTAGTTGTATTTGGTGTTGTGAGTTGGGTGCACCACTAGTTTCTAAATTAGGTAGCTGGTAACTTCTAGCTACCAGCCCCCACACCACCCATCGTACGGGTCCGCAATGGGCGGTTCCCTATCCGTAGTGAATCTCCAAACAACGATAGTGTCGAGCAGATCTTCATTTGAGCTGAGCCTCATAGCTGTGCACCATCTCAATTTTATCCGCCTAGAAACATACCGATAGGCTAGCCCTGTCTTTTAACTCGTGAATTTAGGTTCAGGCCTTCACTATGTCCAAGGTATTAACCTTGGTATTAGGTTACTATGCCGTCTGCTGACTTCTGTTTAATCTCCTTGGTCATTACTGATCGAGGCGCTGTTATGTCCCGCCACTTTTATCTATCCCCGCGATGGTGGCTAGCGGGCTGGGCCTACTGATGAGTCAGCGACCACACTAACAGCTCCACAGCAGCAAGCTAAACAGATTTCTCCAGATAAGAGCGTGAACTTTTACTACACAGCTGCATCATTGACTCTACCCGTTAGATCACCTGGCTTCGGTGTCCTTTGTTACCTCGCCTTCAGGCTAAGCCTTATAGGATGTTTTTGTTCGTCGCTCTTAGTTTTGCTAGCGGATTCCTCCCCACAAGACCTCACGGTGTTGCAGTTGCCATTCGCTTGTAGTTAGCATTTAATAGAACCCATTAAATGGTGATCCTTCTACAGAGGACTTTCACCCCATTAGTTCACGCCCATGCTGGGCGTAGCAAGCAGCAGCAATCGCTCCCGTTGGTCACTAGGACCACAAAAATGCTGCGCTTATTTGTCTATCCCTGTGTGGGGCGTTAACTTGTACGGAAGTTAAATTGACAAAAGGAGTTGGAATGCAAGTTTCGCATCTAGAAACAATCAATAAATATGAGAAGTTGGGCTCTCAAGCTAGAGACATGGCATCCAGAAACTTACCAAGGCACCTCCTCGGAAAAATCACGTTAGAGGCAATAGATCACAAAGCTCTTGCTGCTTTCAAATCAATAGATTTGAATCAAGAACGCTCTGTGAGCTGGAATTGGAATTTTTCTAGCCGATACAAAATTTTCTATCCAAAGGCGTTTGACCTTTCTGTGTGGCACGGAAGTACTTTGTGCTCATTAACTCTCGGTCGGCCGACCTACAGAGGCACAGCTATACGCTTGGATTTTATTGAGCGTTTCAACAAGCATATTTTGTTCGCAAACGATATGTTTCCTGTTTCATTATTGGCCTATGAAGCGTATGCGCGTCTAATCGGCGCGACTCAAATTAGAGTAATGGATCCACTCAATGATAAGTTGGTTAAATATTACTCATCTCACGGTGGATTTTCGTTATGTCCTGGAAAGCAAGGCGTACCGCATTATTTGGTAAAAGATCTATGAAAAATAGTGATGAATTAAAGAAAATTGAAGAAGAATTAAAGAAATCCTCCGAAGATCTCTTTAAGCCTCGCCCTAAAGACATCGAAGATGAGCTGAGTAAAAAAGATACATTCGGTTCTCCAGATAATCTGGTGGAACGGGACGACGAGGAAGAATAAGCTAAATCGAGTAACCGGTAGTTTCTAGCTACCGGCCCCCACACCACTCATCGTGCGGGCCCGCAATGGGCGCTTCCCTATCCGTAATAAACCTCTACCCAACAATAGTGTCTAGCAGCTCTTCGTTTGAGTTGAGTGTCATGGCAGTGCGTTACCTCCACTTTATCCAACTGGAAACATATCGGTAGGCTAGCCCTGCCTTCTAACTCGTGAAATTTGGGTTCAGGCCTTCACCGTACCCAAGGTATTAATCTTGACATTAGGCTACTATGCCGTCGGCTAACTTCAGCTTAATCACCTTGATCATTACTGACCAAGGCGCTGCTGTGTTCCACCACTTTTTTCCTTCCCCTTGATGGTAGCTAGCGGGTTGGGCCAACTTATGAGTCAGCGGCCACACTGACAGCTTCACAGCAGCAAGCTAAACGGATCTCCAAGATAAGAACGTGAACTTTCACTACACAACTACATCATCGACTCTACCCGTTAGATCACGTGGCTTCGCTGTCCCTGACCACCTCGCCTCCAGGCTAAGCCTTATAGGGTGTATCTGTTCGTCAGCTCGTAGTTTGCCAGCGGCTTCCTCCCCACAAAATCTCACAGTGTTGCAGTTGCCATTCGCTAATAGTTAGCATTTAATGGCGCCCATCATATGGTGATTTTCCTAGAGGAGAATTTCACCCATTAGTCCGTGTCCATGCTAGGCATACCAAACCGCACCAACCACTTTACTTGGTCGCTGGTACAGCCACGCTACCGCTTATCTGCCTGCCCTTGTACAGGGCATGATATCTCAGGAGATTGAAGAGTTGTGATTATTAGGAATGTGGTGTTAGTAATATCCTTTCTGGGGCTAGCTGGGTGTGCTTCAACCGAGTTGAAAAAATCATTTAAGCCAGTAAAAAATACATATGAAAGTATACAATTCAATCCTGTATTTGGCGAGGTGACTAGTAAACATCCAGAATATTTAAAGGCCCAGAAGGAGTGTGAAAATACTGTTTACGCTGACGGGGTCAAAATTAATGACATATTTGTACATGATCGATCAAAGCTAAACGGAATATCCACCAAACACATGTCTGAATATATTAAAAATAGATTATCTCTGGGTTTAGGCATTAATGGATCATTTAATTTGGCCAGTGCGGCTTTATCTATCCCAATTGAAAGTGATACCCCCTCTTATCAGTCTAAGGGTAACCCCAAAACATATGAAGATTATTCGAAAGAATATATGACTCTGGAGAAACCGACTGAGATTAAGACTATTAATAGCCTTCAGGAGAAATATATTATATGTATGCGAGAAGAGAAAAAATTTGAGCCTATAAAATTTATTATAAAGAATTCTGAAACAGGTGAGATAATAAGGGAACACAAAGTCAAGGAATAAGACATATCGAGTAGTTGGCAGCTTTAAGCTGCCAACCATTTTGCGGGTCCGTAATGGGCGGTTCCTTATCCGTAATAAACCTCTATCTAGCGATATTGTCGAGCAGTACTTCATTTAAGTTGAGTGTCATAGCAGTACAACACCTCAACTTTATCCGACTGAAAACATATCGGTAGGCTAACCACATCTTTTAACACACGGAGTTTGGGTCCAGGCCTTCACCATGCCCAAGATATTCATCTTGACATTAGGCTACTATTCCGTCGGCTGACTTCTGTTTAATCACTTTGATCATTACTGACCGAGGCGCTGCAGTGTTCCACCACTTTTTCTCTATCCCCGCGATGGTGGCTAGCGGGCTGGGCCTACTTATGAGTCAACGGCCACGCTGACAGTTTCACAGCAGAAAGTTAAATAGATCTCCCTAGATGGGAGAGTGAACTTTCACTAGACAACCGTATCATTTCCTCTACCTATTAGATCAAATGGCTTCGGTGCCCCTGGCCACCTCACCTATGAACTAAGCCTTAGGGATGATTCTGTTCATCATTTGCTAGCGACTTCCTCCCCACAGGACCTCACAGTGTTGCAGTTGCCATTCGCTAGTAGTTAGCATTTAATGGAATCCATTAAATGGTGATCTTTCTACATGGGACTTTCACCCCAATTAGTCCACACCCATATTGGGCGTACCAAAGCCAACCAAAATTGAGCGCTTTGGACACTAGACTCGCAACAAGTTGCTCGCTTTTGCTTGCGACGTTAGGCATAAAGAAACTATGGAAATATATAAAGCTCCCGAATCCAACGTTGAAATCGGAAAAATTCAATCAACGCCAAGTGTTTTTTGGAAGATATTCTTTTAGATTCACATTGCCTTCATCCTATTTATACCGTTCATATTTATAGAAAGTCCTGAAATTCATTACCTTGACTATATTGATATTGGTATATTTTTACCTATTGTCATCTTTAGCCTTTTTTGCTACGCATATTCAAAGAGACCTGTCAGCACTACAGTTTTCTCAATGTTCTTTTATTTATATCTTCCATGGGCATTATTTTATGAGCTAATTGCACCTTACGTATTGGGTATCCCATCCTACGGAGAGGATGCAGTGATTGATTTTTGGATTGTGATCATTCCAATTTTCCTTCTGCCAACGTTGTTTGCTCAGTATTCTCTTGCAAAATCACCAAAAGCCTAATTTCGGTAGCCGGTAGCTTCTAGATACCGGCCCCCACACCACCCATCATGTGGGGCCGCAATAGACGCCTTGCTATCCGCAATGAATCTCTACCCAACGATAGTATCAAGTAGCTCTTCATTAGAGCTGAGTATCATGGCAGTTCGCTACCTCAACTTTATCCGACTGAAAAAAACCGGCAGGCTAGCCCGGTCTTTTAACTCGTGGATTTAGGCTCAGACCTTCACCGTGTCCAAGGTATTAGCCTGTGCATTTGGCCACTATGCCGTTGACTAACTTCTATTTAATTACCATGCTCATTACTGACCGAGGCCCTGCTACGTCTCACTGCTTATATCTATCCCCGCAATAGTCGCTAGCGGGCTGAGCCTATTTATGAGTCAAGGGTCACACTGACAGCTTCACAGCAGCAAGCTAAATAGATCTCCCCAGATAATAACGTGAACTTTCACTACACAACTGCATCATTGACTCTACCCGTTAGACCACATGGCTTCGGTGTCCTCGGCCACCTAGCCTCTAGGCCAAGCCATATAAGATGCTTCTGTTCGTCAGCTCGTAGTTTTGCTAGCAGCCTCATCCCCACAAGACTTCACGGTGTTGCAGTTGCAATTCGCTAGTAGTTAGCATTTAATGGCGCCCATTAAACGGTGATTTTCCTACACGGGACTTTCACCCCATTAGTTCATGCTCATGCTCATGCTCATGCTGGGTGTACCAAGGCGAAGTACAATCGCCAGCAAAGCTGGCTGGTCCTACATTCCGCAGCTTCGCTGCTTCATTTCGGCCCATGCTGGCAGCTTTATAACTCATGAGGGCTCTGTGACCTACATAAAGTACTTGTTTGTAACCTTGTTTCCTTGGTTAGCTTTTTTCGTAGGAGACATGATTTATGGCTCTTCGCATGTGATGTTTCATCATCCCTGCGAACAATCAGAATATGGGTGCTGGCCTATAGATTCTACAAGTTTTGCAATAAAAGGGGCGTTGTTTGGTATCTTTATAGGCTTGGCAAATTTGACGTCCTCTCAGCTTAAAATATCATTGGTGTCGGCATTAGTGTTGTTGGCTTTGATTACGGTCAGGCTGGGTGCTGTTCAAATGGAGGGTATTCTGTCTGTAGTATTGGGTGGGTATTACTGGTTAAGTTTATTTGTCCCATTATTATTTAGTGCAGTGTTTTTTTACCTAGGTTCAAAGTATGTGTCAGGTAAGTTATAACAATACCAAGTACGATCGCCTGAAAAGCTGGCTGGACCTACATTCCGCAGCTTCGCTGCTCCAATTCGGTTCGTGTTGGCGACATAAGTACTATAGAGATATAAGTAATGGGAAGACCTTGGAGTAAACTGCAGAAGGAATTTTATTTGCTGCGAGCAGATGGACTTGACCTGCAATTGCATTGCCGAGCCTATAGAATGGATTCACAAATGGGATCTACCGATATTCCTAGATATTGGATTACATTAGGCAAGGAGATAATCTGGGACTACCCAAGAGATTTTATTGAGAAGAATCATCCTAAACGAGTAAATACTAAGTGGTATCCCTATGGCAATGATGTTCCAGATATTTCCAATCTAATACGAGAGTATATTGACACTCCAAAAGATGAGCTGATGTCAAAGAATTTTCAAAATGACCATTGGGGGTTGATTAACATATTTCGAGCTTCAGATAAGCGTATAGGTTTAAGACGCCTACCTGAGCTAAAGAGGAAAACAAAAAATAGGGCCGCATTGAAAGTAATTGAGACGCGGCTAGAAAGCACTAAATCGAGTAGCCGGTAGCTTCTAGCTACCGAACCCCAGACCACCCATTATGCGGGTCCTCAATGAGCGGCTCCCTATCCGTAATGAATCTCTACCCAACGATAGTGTCAAACAGCTCTTCATTTCAGCTGAGTGTCATGGCAGTGCGCAGTCTCAAATTTATCCAACTGGAAACTTATCGGTAGGATAACCCTGTCTTTCAACTCATCGAATTTGGACTCAGGCCTTCACCATGTCCAAGGTATTAATCTTGGCATTAGGCTACTATATCGTCGGCTGACTTCTGTTTAATCACCTTGATCATTACAGACCGAAGCGCTGATGTGTTCCACCACTTTTGTCTATCCCCGCGATGATGGTTAGCGAGTTGCACCTATTTATGAGTCAGCGACCACCTTGACAGCTACACATCAGCAAGCTAAACAGATCTCCCCAGATAAGAACGTGAACTTTCACTACACGACTGCATCATTGACTCTACCCATTAGATCACCCGGCTTCGGTGCCCCTGGCCACCTCGCTTCCAGGCTAAGCTCCATAGGATGTTTCTGTTCCTCAACTCGGATTTGCTTGCGGCTTCCTCCCCACAAGACCTCACTGTGTTGTAGTTGCCATTCACTAGTAGTTAGCATTTAATGGCGCCCATTAAATGGTGATCCTTCTACAGGGGACTTTCACCCCATTAGTTCACGTCCATGCTGGGTGTGCCAAATTTAGGCAAGTGGACAAATTACTACGCCTTCGATTTCGTAATTTGCCGTTGCTAAAGGCGTTATGTGGGGCTAAACCGAGGGCTTATTGAGAGATGTGGCGTAATTGACATTAGCTTAAAGAATCATCCTGACACTCACTGTAGTGCTACGACAAATTTACCAGACACAATAAGTTGTTTTTATGCAGCCTTTTAATACTCAATTTACCTTATCTAGAAAATACCTTGCCGAATGCTATGATCAGTCTCTACCCCATGGGAAAAATGTCAAGCCCAATTATCTTCTTCCTACATTATTATTATCTTCTGGTGCGGGATTACTGTTATTTACTGAGCAACCTAAGATCGCAAGTTGCACGTTAATTGCATTAGGCGTGCTGGAACTGATTCACATTCGATATCGACGAGCTTGGTGGTTAGCACGGCAGATGCTTGGGAAAAGTGCCGGTAGTGAGGTGAAATTAACCATAGATAAGGATGGAATCCAGACACAGAATCCTTATACGATAGCAGCTCTATTGTGGGCAGATATCGAGCGTATTATTGAAACCGATTTAGGGCTTATTTTGGTGGCTAAATCTGGGGGGCAGCAGTACTTGTCTAAATCGTTATTACCTGCTGAATTAATTAATGAGATAGTTACCAAGATTAAGGGTAAACATTGATTTCAATAAAAATTAAAGTCGTGCCTACAATGCAGCTAATACAATACACAACAAACTGCCCAAACGCGACGCCCCTACAGGGTCGCCGCTTGGTAAGGTGTTATGCACAATAGACATGTATATAAACCCAAAAACTAGAAACCAAAAAGCAGCACTATTAACTATAGCAGTGTCAGTGGCATTATTAGCTACTTATGTGTTCAATAGTGAGGGATTCTGCTACGACAGACATAATGGTTTGTACTGTTACCAAGGAACTAATTTGTATCTGATTGGTGTTGGATTACTTTTTACTAGTTCTGCAATATTGGTGCACTTAGCTGAACTTTATGCAAAACGCACAGTAATTGTTCTGCACTGCAGCCTATCTTTAGCGGTGTTTTGTGTAGGTATTATAATATTTTGGGTAGCGGTATTTATGGCAGGGCCAAATGCATAGGTAGTTTCTAGCTACCGGCCCCACACCACCCATCATGCGAGTTCGCAATGGGCAGCTCCCTATTCTTAATAAATTTCTACCCAGCGATAGTATTGAACAGTTCTTCAATCGAGTTGAATATCAGGGCAGTGCGCCACTTCAACTTTATACCCGACTAGAAGCATATCAGTAGGCTACTATGCCGTCGGCTGACTTCTGTTTAATCGCCTTGATCATTACTGACCGAGACTCTGCTAAGTATCACTACTTATATCTATTCCCGCGATGGTGGCTAACGGGTTGGACCTACTTGTGAGTCAGCGGTCACGCTGACAACTTCACAGCAGCAAGCTAAACAGATCTCCCCAGATAAGAAAGTGAACTTTCACTACCCAACTGCATCATTGACTCTACCCGTTAGATCACCCGGCTTCGGTGTCCTTTGCTACCTCGCCTCCAGGCTTAACCTTATAGGATGTTTCGGTCCGCCAGCTCATAGCTTTACTAGCCGCTTCATCCCCACAAGACCTCCCAGTTTGGCAGTTGCCATTCGCCAGTAGTTAGCATTTAATGGAATCCATTAAATGGTGAGCTTCCTACAGGGGGACTTTCACATCATTAGTCCATGCCCATACTGGGTGTGGAAAGTCAATCAATGCCACCCCTTCGGGGCTGGACCTCCACACTAAGTGCTTCGGCCCATTATTGAGGCGTTAAGTGAAATGATGAAATACACTCCATTACTCTTACTATTGATGTGGGCTACACCAGAAAATGTTTTTGCGTGTATGAAAATTGCTCCCTTTATGCTTAAGGAGTATGAGGGTATGTCAGTCTATGAATCGAATTTGGCGTCGAGTGATATTGCTTTTCGAGGGTACTTGATACAAGCGGAAACTACGGCACGAATATCTCGGGAAGAGGGTGGTGTGAGAATCTATAAGTATCTCGTAATTGAGCCATTTAAAGGGAATATTAAAAAAAATGAGATCGTGGAGGTATCACAAAATCGTACTTATTGTAGCTTTACTTATAGTATCGACAAAGAACATTTAGTTTATCTTACAAAAGATAAAAGCGGACTATATCAATTTGGTATGGCTAACTCTGGCCCGTTATTAGATCAAATTCTTGATATGGAAAAAGAGGAAGATGTAGAGTTTTATCAAGAGATCGTGGAAGCCGGTAGAGGATCTGATTATGTGGTGCGATCATATTTTCCCAACGGGAAGCCAAGAATTTACACATATAGTGTTGAAAAACAGCTGGACAAAGTTCGTGCCGCAACATTATTTAAATCGGGTAGTCAGTAGTTTCCACCTGCCGGCCCCACACCACCAATCGTACGAGTCCGCAATGGGCGGCTCCCAATTCGTACGAGCCAACGATAGTCTCGAACAGCTCTTCATTTGAGCTGAGTGTCATGGCAGTGCGCCACTTCTGAGTCAGCAGCCACGTTGACAGCTTCCCAGCAGTAAGCTAAACAGACCTCCTCAGACAAGAACCTGAAGTTTCACTACACAACCACGTCATTGACTCTACCCGCTAGACCAAATGGCTTTGGTATCCTTGGCCACCTCCCTTCCAAGCTAAGCTTTATAGGATATTTCTGTTCCTCAGCTCGTAGTTTTGCTAGCAGCTTCCTCCCCCACAAGGCCTCCCGGTGTTACAGTTGCCATTCACTAGTAGTTGGCATTTAATGGCGACCATTAAATGGTGATTTTCCTAAAGGGGACTTTCACCCCATTAGTTCACGCCCATGCTCGTGGCATTATGCGTCATTAAACATAGGGTATTGATTGAAGAATGAGTAAAGAACAACCAAATAATCCGCTACATGGTATTACTCTTGAGAAAGTTGTTACACGATTGCAGGAGCATTATGGCTGGGATGGTTTGGCAGATAGGATTAATATCAATTGCTTTAAGAGCGACCCATCAATTAAGTCTTCGCTCAAGTTTTTACGCAAAACCCAGTGGGCGCGAGATAAAGTCGAGAATCTGTATATCTCAACTTTTGAAAATAAATCTCCGTGGGGTAATCGTAAATAAGCACTATTTGGTAACCACATAGATGTCGCTGTGATTAGGCAGGGACAGGCGCATAAATCGGATAGCCGGTAGTTTCTAGCTACCGGCCCCCACACCACCCATCGTGCGGGTCTGCAATGGGCGGCTCCCTACCCGTAATGGCTCTCTACCTAACGATAGTGCCGAACAGCTTTTCATTTGAGTAGAGTATCATGGCAGTGCGCTACTTCTGAGTCAGCGGCCAGGCTGGCAGCTTCACAGCAGCCAGTTAAACTGATCTCCCCAAATAAGAACGTGACCTTTCACTGCACAGCTGCACCATTGACTCTACCCTTAGACCACCCCGTTTCGGTGCCCCTCCAGCCTAAGCCTTATAGGATGTTTCTGTTCGCCAGCTCATAGTCTTGCTAGCGGCTTCCTCCCCACAAGATCTCTCAGTGTTGCAGTTGCCATTCGTTAGTAGTTAGCATCTAATGACGCCCATTAAATGGTGACTTTCCTACACGGGACTTTCACCCCATTAGTTCACGCCCATACTAGGCGTACCAAGTTACTCAAGTACACTCCGTTCCGCTTCCACGGGACAGCCTACACTGAGTTTCAGCTGCCTATTAGCAAGGGTTTAGAGTACACAAGGATAAGTATGATTACTCGTAATACAATAAAATTTAAAGTAACTGAATTACCGATTTCTGATGTTGTTACAAAATTTGGCGGTCAGCCTAATTGGCTTGAGGAAGCTCAATGGCCAATAAGCTCTGAAATGGATTCTCCCATGCGCTTTATTTGTCAGATCAAACTTACAAATGATCTATTTCCAGGCTGTGAGGGAAAAGTGGCCTATATCTTCATGACAGATGATGATGAGTACGTTGATGGAACATGGGAGCCAGATGGTGGCGAGAATGCAGTAATTATTCAACCGGGTGGTAAGCCTCAAATTAAGGTACGAAATATCACCACTGGACCAACTTTACAGGACTATGTTGAAGTAAAGGGGAAAACTGGTCTTTACCCAATAGACATCGAATTAGCTGTTGATCTTTCAGCCTCAAAAGACCCAGAGTTCATTCCAGAAGCAGAACGCTTTGACCTAGCTGACGAGGACTATGAAAAATACTGTAATAAGCTGGGAGGAAATAAAATTGGTGGGACACCTAGCTTTCTACAAGGTGACGAATTTCCCGGAGATACGGATGACTGGTCACTTCTTATGCAGCTAGATTCCTGTGAAGTTCCATTTAGTATCAATTTTGGAGACTCCGGTGTTTCATACGCATTCATAAATAAAGAGGGAACGATTGGTAAGTTCCTCTGGCAATGTTGTTGAGCTGCTCAAAATCGTGTAGCCGGCAGTTTCTAGTTACCGGCTACTACACCATTCATCGCGGGGGGTGCGTAATAGGCCGCTCCCTATCCATATGCTTAACGATAGTCTCGAACTGTTACGCCCTGACAGTTTCACTGTAGTAAATTAAACAGATTTCCCCAGATAAGAACGTGAACTTTCACTACTCAACTGCATCTTTGACTCTACCTATTAGATCACCCGGCTTCGATGTCCTTGGCTCCCTCACCTGCAGGCTAAGCCTTATAGGATGTTTCTGTTCCTCAACTTATATTTTACTAGCGGCTTCCTCCCCACAAGTTCTCACAGTGTTGCAGTTGCCATTCGCTAATAGTTAGCATTTAATAGAACCCATAAAACAGTGATCTTCCTACAGGGGACTTTCACCCCATTAGTTCACGCCAATACTTGGCGTACCAAATTAATCAACGGTCGCCTACGGCTGAAGAGCCAAGTTATTTGTCCGCTATTGAGGCGTTAAACCAAAAAGGAGCTACCCAGTGTATCGATGCATAGTATTTATCCTGATTCTTTTTGCAAGTCAGGTTAGAGCAGATTACGGATATACATATAGTGGCGATTTAAATGGTGATGGTATAGCCGATAGAATCATGTCTGGACCATCAGCAATGTTCGGCAATAGTGGCGGCCCTTTTATAATCTATCTAAGTAAGGCGGATGGAACATACATAAATAAAGTTGTGGCATTTCACCCAAAGGCAATTGCTTTCGAAAAATATGAATCCGGCCGTAATAGTCTATGGGGTTATTGGAGACATGGCACGCGGCAAGGAACATTATTCAAATTATCTTTGGATGGTGAGTTCAAGGTAGAGAGCATCACTATAAACCCAATCGGGTCTAATCTTTCGTCGGGCATATATTCGACGGTTTTTGATAAAAATTCTTTATTGAAAATAAAAAGAGTTGAGGGCTACATGCCACCAGATTATCCATGGGGGAAAGGGTAGAAACACACACTAGGACAGTCAAAGACTGGAGGATTATGTCAACAGTAGCGAAAGCTCTATTTCTGACAATTCTTGCTCTTTGATTTAGAAGTAAACGAGTTCAAGTTCTGGGAATTTGCATTCAGGTCTTAGAAAACGCTATTTTTAGATCAAAGAGCGGTAATCTTGATATAGAGCATTTGGGTTAGGACTAGAATAGCAGGGCGAGGCTGAGAGGAAGCTTCGGCAATCGCCTATTCCGTGTACCCAGTGTTTATCGAGTTGAGCATAAACTTCTTGCACAGCCTCTCATTAGCTGGTTTCTAATTTAATGGATAGCTTTGCATCGATAAGCAATACCTTATTTTTTTACAGATACACTTTTTTCCAACCCTCCTAAATCTCTGCCAGCAGGTCGAGCTATTTGTATCTTAACGCGGTCATTCTAACCTTTGATTGATCACCAAAGCTCTGAACTTCTTTGTGTATTTATTTTATGTTTCTTGGTTGCTAACGGATAGAAAAATCTATGTTAATACTTAAATCGAGGGGACATATAAAGCTACAACATGAATAGACAGGCAAAACAATTGGGTTGCTCGAAGGAATTTGGCCTATTTCTGTTTAGGAAATATTGTTAAATCAATAACTTTTTTGGAGGGGGATGGCGGGTAAAAGGTCTTTAGTGAATGACCTACCCATATAAAATTATTGCTTGCAATCTTGGTTTTGAAAATAATATTATTTAACATGGATAGATACTGGAGATACCGATAAAGAAGATATTGCCAGCATTTATTATTGTTGTGGCCATTAGTGTGCAGACTAGTTTTTTCGGAAGGATTTTAAAAGATTCTCGCGTCAAAATATAAGCATAGGTTGTTTAAGTTATAGCTTTCCATCTTCATGATGAGCGAAGAATTTTACCTATCTATCAATGACCGAACAAGGTCAGAGAAGTTATTGCCAAGCATGTCAAGTAAGGTGTGGCCGGGGCTCTCATATGCGAAATACGATGAGCTTTCTCATGAACTATTTATTTCCACTGAATTGGTATTTAGGGAAAGCTCGAACTTTAATCAGTTGTCCTATGCCAAATATTTTTTATATCCTTTCATTTCGTTTTGTTAATCGAGCATAGTTTTATGGCATTAATGTCTGCAACAAGAGCATATTTAAAAACAGGAGAAAAAAATGGGCTATCACATCACCGTAAATATCGCAAATCACTGTAAGACCGATATTAAATATACCAAAAACATGAATCAATCCGAGGGTAATATTGAGCATGGCCCAGTAGATACTATTCCCGCGTTAACAACCACGAGAGCTTTCACAGGCTGGGCTAAAGGAAGTGACATGGCCGCTGGATATGTCCTTTATTATCTTCCTGGGAATAGCGGCAGCAAGATGAAGATCAACTACGCAAGCGAAACCGCGATAACTTCGCAAACCGATGGCGAAAAAGCGTATACGGCTTGTGTCTACGTATTCGCGCAGACCCCTAATAAGCCTGGATATAGCGCTGAAACGACGGGTTATTTCTGGGTCATGGATGACGCGATATTAATTTCGAAAAAAAAAGGCGGTAAAGACGAGTACACGGCCACCCTTCACGTATATCCGATAGGGGATCCGTACGAGATGAAAGAAGAAATTGAACCGGTAAGTCCTACCTATTATCTCGACAATCAGACCAAAAAGTGGATTCATTTATGCGACTACGCTAATCCACATCCATATGAGCTTTTGAATGGGACTACATCGATTGGACCAGGGCAAAAAGTGATGATACTTGATGGCTTTTCTGGAACCCAATGGGAGTCCCCATACGCTAATTTGCAGTACAGTATCGACGAAGACCACACCTTCTCAATCCAACCAGAATCCAATAGTGGATACGATGGCTGGCAACCTACGAGCGTGTCTTGGCCGCAGGGCAAGGGAAACTACAACACCTCGATCGCGGGGAATAATAGCCTGGGCCACACCACCATAACTTTAACGGAGTCCTAACGATTAAGGATTAACTACGCTTCACCGCAA
Source organism: Microbulbifer mixtoriginis (SeqCode) (assembly GCF_052467705.1). Taxonomy (NCBI): domain Bacteria; kingdom Pseudomonadati; phylum Pseudomonadota; class Gammaproteobacteria; order Cellvibrionales; family Microbulbiferaceae; genus Microbulbifer; species Microbulbifer mixtoriginis (SeqCode). The sequence continues at coordinate 1,429,053 of NZ_CP174322.1, read as the reverse complement.
TCAATCCATCTTGTAAGACAAGCTCGATTTTATCGTGGATAGAGCTTCTTATTTAAGGGAGTAATTATTTGGGCAACTATTTTATTTATCAAAAAACTAAAGTGGACACCCTGTTGTTTTTAGTTTTCTTATTGGTAAGTTCCTCTGGCAATGTTGTTGAGTAGCTCAAAATCTAGTAGCCGGCAGTTTCTAGTTACCGGCTACTACACCAGTCATCGCGGGGGTGCGTAATCAGCCTATCCAAGTACTTAACGATAGTCTCGAACTGGTTAAGCCCATATATGAGTCTATTACCGCCCTGACAGCTTCACTGTAGTAAATTAAACAGAACTTCCCATTTCAGAGTATGAACTTTCACTACACAACTGCATCTTTGACTCTACCGGTTAGATCACCCGGCTTCGGTGTCCTTGGCTGTTGCAGTTGTCATTCGCCAGTAGTTAGCATTTAATGGAACCCATTAAATGGTGACCTTCCTACAGGGGATTTTCACCCCATTAGCTCATGCCCATGCTGGATGTACCAGTAGTCAGCATCGCCCCTTCGGGGCTAGACCTCGCTACGCTCGGCCGCTGTTGGCGGCGTTAGATTTTTTTACTCATCGGAGATAGGGAATGTCAACGAGAGAAATCTCCAACTATTATGACTCAACAGAACATAGTGATACTCGTGAAGATTTGATTTTTGCTCTTAGCAAAGTAAAAGGAAAAAGGATTTCTGTTGATTGTGGCTGTGGAGCAGGATCAGATATAGCTTATTTGCGCAGTAATAATTTCACGGTTCATGCCTTTGATATCGAGAATGAATCTATATCTAGATGTCGTAAACGATTCAAAGATGATGAGCAGGTTATTCTATCAAGGGATAGCTTTAATACTTTCCATTATCCTGAGTCCTCGCTGGTAGTTGCTGATGCCAGTCTTTTCTTTTGTCCTGAAAAAGATTTTGAGTCAGTTTGGTTGAAAATAACTAACTCTTTGACAGAGGGTGGAATCTTTTGCGGTTCATTCCTGGGGCCGAAAGATACAATGGCTGGGCCTGAGTATGATAAGGAAGCATTTTGGAGTGATACTCTAGTTATGAATGAATCGAAGATTAAAAAACACCTCAGTAACTTTGAGCTATTAAAGTGGACTGAACATGACCTTTCAGGAGAAACTGCAGATGGCACACCGCACCATTGGCATATATTCTCCATCGTAGCGAGAAAAAATTCTAAATCGGGTAACCAGTAGTTTCTAGCTACCGGCCCCCACACCACCCATCATGCATGTCCGCAATGGGCGGTTCCCTATCCGTAATAAATCTCTACCCAACGATACTGTCGAGCAGCTCTTCCATCGAGTTGAATGTCATGGCAGAAGAAAGGAGACGATAGCAGATGTAAGAGCCTATATTGCTTTTTACAACTCACGCAGAATGCATACAACACTGGGGGACCTATCCCCTATCAAATTTGAGAAATGTACTTAGAGGAGTGTTCGGTTGGAGTTGACCGCAACAGAGTGGGGTGAAAGAACTGAAATAGGCGTTTAAATTAACTAACGGTGGTTAGAGTCTGGCAATCTGACTTATGTGCGCCACGCCCCTGAGCTATTTTTTTAAAGAGGCTAGGCTACCGTAGATTATTGAATTGCAAATATATTTACCAGATTGCCACTTTATAGGAAATCTATAATCTAAAGTAGCTAATAGATTCGCTTTGGGACTTAAAGGGTCTTTAATAGAAAGATAGATAGTGAACCACTGGCTCCCTGGTCAACTATTACTTGAAATCAGGACTCTTAACTCATGAGTAAAGATACAAGATTTTTTCATAGTGTTTTTTCAAAATACGGTGATCTTTCCAAGGAGCAGTGGAAGCTGGCGCTATGTAATGTAACGCAAATATATACAGCGGATAAGATTAAAATGTTCTCTGTCTCAGAAAGAAAGGGAAGAAGCGAAATTGTAGCTTCAACGAGAGAATTTGCTGTAAAGCAGCATGCAAAGTACGAGGATTACAGCAAGATAATTAAAGCTAATAGGCGCGGGGGGCTGGGTATGTTGATCGTGGCCGGCACCATGATTGCCTTCTCGGTCTTCGTCCTCCCTTTGACGGGGGAAACGGCCACCTCATCAGACACGACACCCGCGGCGCTTCCGCCGCTGCAGAACACCCCACTCCCCGATCGGGTTAAGCTGGGATTCCTTCTTTACAACGACCTGAACATCTCGGCCAGGCGTAACACCGGCTGCGTCACCTGTCACGCGCACTCGGCCGGTTTCGCCGATCCACGCAGTGCCGCCGATCCCGTAAACATGCCGGTCTCCCCCGGGTCCGAGCCCGGGAAATTTGGCACGCGCAACGCCCAGACCGCCGCTTACGCAACGTTCAGCCCCCCATTCCACTGGGATGAGCAGAACCAGACCTATGTCGGCGGGCAGTTCTGGGATGGCCGGGCCAACGCGCTGAAAGACCAGGCAATCGGACCGCCACTCAACCCACTGGAGATGGCCATGCCGAGCAAAGAGGCGGTCCTCGCGCGCCTCGCGGAGAATCCGGTCTATCTCGAGGCCTTCCGGCGGCTCTACGGCGTAGACCTCAAGTGGCCACAAGTCGAGATGGTCTACCCCAAGTTCGGCGCCGCAATCGGGTCCTTCGAGCCCACTGACGAGTTCGCCGAGTTCAACTCCAAGTACGACTACTACGTTGCAGGCAAGATCGACCTGACCCCGCAGGAACAGTTGGGACTCCAACTGTTCAACGGCAAAGCCAAATGCAGCAACTGCCATAGTAGCAAGCCGCCGGCGAACTACCCGCACGCCCTGTTCACCGACTTCACCTACGACAACCTGGGGCTCCCTGTGAACCCGCGAATCGCCGGCCTGCACGGCGTCGACAGCCTGCCACTCGACCTAGGCCTGGGCGGTCGGCCAGAGATTGCCGACAAGCACCCCGACGGATCGCAGAATGGTAAATTCAAGGTCCCCACTCTCCGCAACATTGAGATCACCCCACCCTACGGGCACAACGGCGTCTTCGCCACGCTCGAGCAAATCGTCCATTTCTACAACACCCGTGATACGCTCGGTGAAGTGCCCGACGCAACCGACCCGAACTTCGGAATCACCGGCTGGCCTAAACCCGAAGTCCCTAAGAACGTCAACCGGGCCGAGCTGGGCAACCTCGGGCTGACAGACGAAGAAGAAGCCGCAGTCGTGGCGTTCCTGAAGACGTTGACCGACGACGCGTTCGACGAAAAGGACCTCGAACACCCCGAAGGCGAGGCACCGCTGCGCCGCTGACGATAAACAAATTGTCGAGCATGTTTGGATGTCTGGAGTCCATTCAATATCACTAAATCCTATCCAGGCAGTAGACTTTCGGACATCTCGCTCAGCTGGATGCTAGCCCGTGTCACTACGCATACCGACCTCTTCCCGATGAGAAATGCCCCCAAAACCCAGATAGCTTTGAATCCAACATCAGGGGCTGATTACGAGAGTCAATCAACCTTGAATCTGACTTCTAGGCTTTATCCCTATCAACGCCTGATGAATTAGACACTACCGGATAGTAGAGATATCGATGAGAGGTTTCGACACAAATTCAAGAGCACTGATCGACGCAACTTACTGCCTGCGAGTCTCAAAACAACCGGGGATTACTTGGCTTTTAGTATCGTTAACCTTGAGCCTAAGCTTGCGCTTAACAATGCGTTTAATACTCGCCATAGCCCGTTTACCCGCGCGTTTAGAGGCAACGACGATCACAAAATCATCCACATAGCAGACAAAATTGTGTCAACGTTTTTCCAGCTCTTTGTCTAGCAAGTCGAGTACAATATTGGAGAGCAGCGGCGATAAAAGGCCACCTTGTGGCACCCCTCATGACAGGCTTTCCAATATCCATCTTCTACACATCCTGCGTGCAAGTAAGTTGCGATCAATTTGAGTAAACGCTTATCGCTGATTCTTTGGCCAAGTAAACTCATAAGGAAATCATGATTTACTCGATCAAAAAATTTAGATAAATCGACATCCTCCGCTGTTCGTTTCCCATCCTCGATACACTTTCGCAGCTTTTTCACTGCATGGTGCTGTGATCGCTTTGGACGGAAGCCATAACTAAACTCCGAAAAAGTTTTATCGAAGATGTGGTGGATAACTTGGGCGACAGCTTGCTGAATAACACGATCAAAGTTCGTAGGTATCCCAAGACCTCGCTGACCACCATCTGGCTAGCGGATGTAGACACGCCTAACGGGAAGCCGCTGATAATGGCCTTGCCAAATAATTTCAACAATCGCACCGCCAACTACCTTGAAGTGCTGAACAAACTCATCGATGGTAATCCCATCAATGCCTGTGGCACCTTTATTGCCGACTGGCAACAGATCGATAGGCTGCCCTGTCTTTTAACCCTGGAGTTTGGTTGAGGCCTTCACCGTGTCCAAGGTATTAATCTTGGCCCTTAGCTACTATGCCGTCGGCTGAGTTCTGTTTAATCACCCTGATCATTTCTGACCGAGGCTCTACTATGACCCACTATTTTGTCTACTCCACGATAGTGGTGGACCTACTTATGAGTCAGCGTCCACGCTGACAGCAAAACAGATCTCCCTAGATAAGAACGTGAACTTTCACTGCACAGCTGCATCATTGACTCTAGCTGTTAGATCACCCAGCTAAACCTTATAGAATGTTTCTGTTCGTAAGCTCGAAGTTTTGCTGGCGGCCGTCTCCCCAAAAGACCTCGCGGTATTGCAGTTGCCATTCGCTAGTAGTTAGCATTTAATGGAATCCATTAAACGGTGATCTTCCTACAGGAGACTTTCGCCCTATTAGTCCACGCCCATACTGAGTGCACCAAGCGCCTGTAAATTGACCTCCGGCCATTGTCACCTTTTTTGCCAAAACCTTAACAAATAAGGTGACAGTAGCCTCCGGCAGTTGAGGCGGGCGTTAGGTGCGTAATATCGACGACCTCTTTGAGAGATGATAATGAAGAAACTCAAAAACGAAAAAGAGATGGTGAAAAAGGCTATAGCACTCGGTACTGCATATGGCACCAAGCGAGGCGTTGTCGAATTCGAAGCTACCGATTCAGCTCACGAGAAACTCGAATATATTTATCGTCTTTTAGTTCACGATAAATTAATTCAACCGCTTCCAGAAGACAAAATATCACAGAAAGCTATCATGCATAGGTTAGCAATATGGGCCTCAAAGCAGTGAAGAGAGGAGTTTTATTGTAAGACCAGGAAGTATTTGGTAGCCATACTAAAAGGACTTAAAAAGTCATAGTCATGGGTTAGCAGCCATTAGCGCCGATATTCCTACGTATTCAACACAAATAAAACTAAACTATGCCCGGCTTTGTTTATAGCTTAGGTAAACACCGTTAACACAAAAAAACCGATAAATCGTCAGCCTTAGAAGAGGAGTATGAAGTGGCTTAAGATAAGCCACTTCAATCACAAACAGCTAATATCCGTTAAAGGGGCAGCGGCATAGGTTTTTCATTCACCTTAAACTCGCTGTCTTTCAGGCTGATATTGGAGCTGTAGCCGTCATTGCTTGATACTAACAAACCTTGTTGCTCAAGAGACGCTAATATGGTTGGTACTTGTTGAGCAGCTACTTGCTCCAGCTGCTCTTCACTCATGCCTTGGGTTTGCGGGTTATTTTTCAATTGAGCTTTCATCACTTGTACGGCCATAAATTCAATCAGGGCTTTATCGCCGCTTAGCTTGCCGTCAACTAAGGCATGTGACAGCCAGAAAGCCGGATCTAGTGGTTGCTCCGGTAACACGCTAATGCCAACTAAGCTAGTATGAAGGTTACTGTTAAAGCTGCCTTGCGGGAAAGTACCACGTAAGCTGGTAATATTCACTTGAGGTTCGCCAGCCACTAAAGATAACAGATTAGCGTTCATAAACTCCATAGCCTTAGCTCCTGCCTCTTCAGCAGGCAGCGTATTGAGTGAGTAGGCAAAATCCTGATAAGACTTCCAAAATTCTTGGCTGATATTGGCGACCTCAATCTCAAGGGCCAAATCTTCACCATGGAATTCAGCTATGTCGACCTTTTTAGAGCCGTAAGCAACCTGCATATTTCCCAGTTGTTTTTCTTGGTTGAATTCAGTACTGCCCTTCACATATAAGTCAGCAATGTCAATATTTTCGTTTTGTTCTCTATCATTTAAACTGATGGCACCAAGGTTAATTATTATATCAGAATCATAAAAAGCACTTTCAAAGATTGCCTTAAAGGAGGAAGCCATGGTCATATCCATAGTCAAACTTTCAGCCTTGACGTCCCTTAACTCAGAAGTGACAGTAAGGCTATCGGCACCCCCCTGGTAAGTTAGTTGCCCATCCTGATATTGCCCGTTACCCTGGAAACCGCTGAAAGTTAACTGAGCTTTATGATCTTCAATATCAGTAGTAAATGGCGTAATGCTGTCGTTATAGTAATAACCACCTAAAACATTCATATTGCCATGAAGCTGGTAAAAAGGCGTTTGCTCAGCCCACACTAAATGTTCACGTAATTGATCACCGGCAGCTTCTAGTGTCCAGCCAAGCCATCCGAAACCGGCATGTTCACCGAAGCGAAAGGGGCCGTGGGAAGCACTGAAATCTACTTCTACAGAAAAAGATTCAAGTTCAGGGGTATCTGACACATCCGAGAAAGCATTGAAATCCATGCTTACCAAAAAGGTAGTCTGGGTTGAAAACCAGGATGAATCCATGCTTTTTATTTCAACCGTGTATGCCGAATTTTCATTTGCGGCAGTGACTATTTCATCAATGGATGACTCAAGTTGAATGCCGGCAATTTTCGGTGCAACAACACCAGTAAGCACTGCTGCTGGAAGCAATACACTCAATAATTTCTTCATTAAAACGAATCCAAACTACAAATTGGCTGAGAAGTAAGTCTATTATTATCTCATATTTACAGTCAGCTGTAAGCCAAAATATAAATACTTATTCTTTCTTGGTGTAAACTACAAACGGACGCCCCTATAACAACAATATGTAAAGCGGACTCAATAAAACTCACCACATCTAGTCCTTAATATTGGAGGCGGGAAGCCTTGCTCGCCGAAAATGTGAACGCTGTAATTAGTTGTAATTGGTACAAACTTTTATATTCTATAAGGGATCGCGTAAATGTAACCATTGGTAAGTTGAGATTCAGTTTGCTGGGCAACCGGAAAGTATAAATTCATGTATTTGTGATTGTAATTATTGCCTGCATTCAGCTTTAAAGTGCATCACTTACTTTACCCGTTAGATCTCCCGGCTTCTGTATCCTTGGCCAGCTCGTAGTTTTTCTATCGACCTCCTCCCCACAAGACCTTGCGGTATTACAGTTGCCATTCATTATTAGTTAGCATTTAATGGAATCCATTAAAGGTGATCTTCCTACAGGGGCTTTCACCCCATTAGTCCACGCCCATGTTGGGTGTACCAAAGCCATCAACCATTGCCAGCAAAGCTGCCTGGACCTCTGCACTATGTGCTCCAGCTGGTTATGACGGCGTTAAGGCTACAATGAATATTCGAGAATCTATCCAGTCTCAATTTTCCGGAAAAGCTTTCGAAAGACCTTTGTTCTATACCCACAAAGGAGGTCTTCGTTTTGAGCTTTCCTTAGGTGGAGATTGGCTCGATCAATTTGATTTAGCATTACGTAAATCTCACGAAATATGTGAAGAAATAATCGATAAGGAGATTGTTGCCTGTTACCGTATCTTTAGTAACGAACCCCTAGTATCTTCTATCTCCACTTTTCGTGAGCTTAGAAACATTGGATTATTTCCCAAGAAAGTGAAAGAGAAAGAGCACTGGCTTGAGCGTGTAGCGGTAGATGAAGGCTGGATTGAGGGGGAAACTGAAGATTACTGGCATACAATTGCGATAAGACTACCCAAATCAAGTCTGAAGAAGCTACTTTGGTGCAGCATGGCACAAGACTTAGGCGTCAAGCCATGTCCGCTAGTAAACATCTACCTCTTTGATCTAACTAAAGGAGTTGAAGCTTGGCCTTATGATGTTCGAGGCATGGACGTTATTGGCAACAAAGCCATACTGTCTCAGCTATACAAGAAATTCGACTCATACCTTCTCGACTAGGATAGAGAGATGATGGACACGAATTTTGGCTAACGCCTTAAATCGGGGGGCACAGTCCCCTGATTTATCCTCCGCATCACTCCCCATACTAATCCCAATCCCAGCTCTCTCTATCTTGCATCGCCTTCTCACCTATTTTATTGCGCCATACATTTCTTAAATATCTCCATTTATTGACACAAAATTAAGTTTTTCAATCACTGACGTTAATTATCACAGAATCCCATCTAATAAAAAGTAAAGGTATAAGAATTAAACGTTCCTTAGTGATACTGGCGTAATCTTGGACTAAGCCTTATAAACAGTGAACAAGCAAACAAGGATTTTGGGAGCTAGCAGGCACCTCGTTGAAGTAGAGGGCAACTCAAAAGTATTCCATTCGTTTTCTGTACCAGAAATCGTTCCTATCAAAAAAATACCATGTATTTTCGCGGCGGTACTAAGAATCAATTCGGGCGTGACCCATAAGAAAAACGGGGAGAAAGAAGTTGAACTACCCAGAGCAGCTCAACCCGGAAGTGTGGCCTCTTGTCGTTTATTGCCTTGCTGTACTCGCACTAATTGTCCTGATGCTGAGCCTTTCCTATTTTCTCGGGCAGAAGAGAAGAGATCCCGCAACAGATGAACCTTTTGAATCGGGGATTATCTCCCAGGGCAGTGCTCGCCTGCGAATTTCAGTTGCCTACTATTTGGTTGCCATTTTATTCATTGTATTCGACCTGGAAGCGGTTTATCTGTTTAGCTGGTCAATTGCCTTCTTTGAGACCGGACTTCTCGGCTTTATCGAAGCCACAATCTTTATTGTCATCCTACTGGTAGGGCTGATCTACCTATGGCGCCTGGGTGCATTGGAGTGGGGCGGACAACAAAAAAGTTTGATTGGCCGCAAAAATAATCAATAAAGAAACCAGGAAAATACCATGCGCTGGCAGCTGAGTAAGGCAGATGATGTCATCGCCTCTGACTCCCGTAAGTCAAGTGGCGAGGAATTCGAAGAAGACCTGCAAAAAAATGTTCTACTCGCCAAGTTGGAAGAGTTAGTCGCCTGGGGACGCTCTAATTCACTTTGGCCATTTAACTTCGGGCTTTCCTGCTGCTATGTGGAAATGGCCACTGCATTTACCAGCCGCCATGATATCTCCCGTTTCGGCGCAGAAGTCATTCGTGCAACCCCACGGCAAGCTGATCTTATTGTAATTTCTGGCACCGTATTCCTAAAAATGGCGCCTGTGGTACAGCGGCTCTACGAACAAATGATCGAGCCTCGCTGGGTGATATCCATGGGCTCTTGTGCCAACTCTGGCGGCATGTACGACATTTACAGCGTGGTGCAAGGTGTCGATAAATTTTTGCCTGTAGATGTATATGTCCCCGGGTGCCCCCCACGCCCAGAAGCATTACTGCAGGGTCTCACTCTGCTACAAAAATCCGTTGCTGCCGAGCGCAGAAATTTCAGTTGGGTAGTGGACGAACAGGGAACCAGAAAAGTAGCCAAACCAAGCCAGCGGGATTTGCATCGAGAAGAACGGATGCGTACGGAACTATTGCGCTCTCCAGATACGGTTTAAAGCTTAAAGCGCTCTAATAAAACAATAACAATGGGACCCTCATGACAGGCGTTATAGCAAAAAGTATTCACAGTGAGACTGCCTATAGCAAGGAGGCTGAGCTATTCCTGCGTGATCTCGACCAGGAATATCATTTGCACAATTACTGGTTACAACCAAATTGTGGAGATATGCCCACTCTATGGGTAGATGCCCAGTCCCTGATTCCCATATTGCAATTTCTCAAGGTGAATATTTCCCGTCCATTCGCCATGCTTTACGACCTCAGCGCAATAGATGAGCGCTTGCGAATAAACCGCGGAGAGGGTCCAGAAAAGCAGCCAGCTAGTGATTTTACCCTGGTCTACCAACTCCTATCTTTCACTCGCAATTTATTTATCCGCATTAAAGTCGCTCTGGCCGAATCCAAGCTTTCAGTACCATCAATTGATGATATTTGGCAAAACGCCAACTGGTATGAGCGGGAGGTTTGGGACCTCTTTGGGATTAATTTCGAAGGGCATCCACATTTGCGCCGGATTATGATGCCCACTACCTGGAAAGGACATCCCCTGCGCAAAGATCATCATGCGCGCGCCACAGAAGTAGACCCTTTCAGTCTTTCTGAAGAAAAAGAGCGTAAGGAGCAAGAGGCACTATTATTTCGTCCTGAAGATTGGGGCATGGCTCGTGCCAATGAAGACTCAGAGTTTATGTTTCTAAATCTGGGGCCAAACCACCCCAGTGTGCATGGCGTTTTTCGCATCGCCCTGCAACTCGATGGTGAACAAATAGTGGATGCGGTACCGGATATTGGTTATCACCATCGCGGCGCAGAAAAAATGGCAGAACGCCAAGCCTGGCATACCTATGTGCCCTATACAGATCGTATTGATTACCTGGGTGGCGTTATGAATAACCTGCCTTACGTATTGGCTCTGGAGCAACTCGCTGGAATTCAGGTGCCAGAACGTGCCCAGGTTATTCGTGTAATGATGTGTGAGTTTTTCCGCATTTCCAGCCATCTCGTCTTTTTCGGCACCTTTGCTCAGGACGTCGGACAGATGTCCCCAGTCTTTTACATGTTTATCGACCGGGAGAAACTATTTGGCATAGTCGAGGCCATCACTGGTGGGCGTATGCATCCGGCCTGGTTTCGGATCGGCGGTGTAGCCCAGGATCTACCAGAGGGTTGGGAAAAGATGGTCCGGGAATTTCTCGACTATATGCCACAACGCTTGCGCGATTACGACGGGATGGTAATCAAAAATAAACTGCTACAAAAACGTACACGGGGCATCGGCGTCTACAATACCGCTGAAGCACTGGAGTGGGGAGTGACGGGTCCCGGTCTGCGCGCAACCGGGCTTGAATGGGATTTACGTAAAAAACGCCCTTACAGTGGCTATGACCAGTTTGAATTCGATATTCCCAGCTATGATGGTGGTGATTGTTTTGATCGGTGTCGCGTGCGAGTGGATGAAATGTGGCAGAGCCTGCGTATTATCCGCCAGTGCCTGGAAAATATGCCAGCTGGGCCCTATAAATCCGATCACCCATTGACGACGCCTCCACGAAAGGGGCGCACTATGCAGGATATAGAAACCCTCATCCAACACTTTGTAAATAACAGTTGGGGACCAGTAATGCCCGCCGGTGAAGTGTGTTTTCCAATCGAAGCCACTAAAGGTCTCAACAGTTATCAAATTGTCAGCGATGGAGGGACGACATCATACCGCACCAGAATACGCACCCCCTCATTCCCACATTTACAAATGATTCCACTTATGTCACGGGGACTGTTAATTGCGGATCTTATTGCAATCATTGCCAGTATTGATTTTGTGATGGCAGATGTTGACCGATAACAACAATAAATTCAGCTTAGATTATGGGGAGATTTATGAAATACAGGATTCGATGCTCTTATGTCGCAGTAACCACCGGCGGCAGTAGCATCTTCTAGATGCCTCCGTGATTCGACCATAGGAGGCGAAAATGTCCAGCGTACTAGAACCGGAACTGATCGAAGTAATGGAGCAAAGTAACAAGGATCCAGAAGAACTCTCCGAAACCCTCACCGATGAGGAAAAGCGAGAAATTGATGAAGAGGCCTCTCACTATGAGGGAAAATCTTCTGTGGGTTTAGAAGCACTTAGAATCGTACAAAAGTATCGGGGCTGGATTTCAGACGGTAGTCTACGGGCCATTGCAAACTACTTGGAGATGCCTGTAGCTCAACTGGAGAGCGTAGCCACTTATTTTCAACTGATTTTTCGTCAGCCCGTTGGGAAAGAAGTGATCTTGCTTTGTAAAAGTGCCAGCTGCTGGGTTATGGGCTGTGATCAGTTACAAAAACATATAAGCCAGAGTCTACAAATTGAACCAGGCCAGACAACTAAGGATGGAATATTTACTCTACTAGAGGCTCCCTGCTTAGGCGACTGTGATAAAGCGCCTGTACTCATGCTGGGAGAGGAAATGTATAGAAACCTCGATGAATCAGCTATCGACGAACTAATCGATAAAAAGAAACAAATCCATGCTGACAAATCCTCTCACTAAAAATATCTCCAAAGAAAATACCGCAGCAGATATCACCCGGTACCTGGATAATGATGGTTACCAAGGATGGCGCAAAGCGCACTCTATGGTACCGGATGACATTATCAATCTTGTCAAAGATGGCGGGTTACGTGGACGCGGTGGGGCGGGATTTAACACTGGATTGAAGTGGAGCTTTGTTCCCCGAGGCGAAGGATCCCCTGAGCAAAAGTTTGTTGTCTGCAACGCAGATGAAATGGAGCCGGGCACATTCAAAGACCGCCTCCTTATGGAGCGTGATCCACATTTATTATTAGAAGGGATGGCAATTGCTGCCTACGCCATAGGCGCATCCATTGGTTACATATTCATTCGCGGGGAATATCACCTGGCAGCAGAACGCCTGGAGCGAGCAATAGAGGAAGCAAAATCTCAAGGTCTTATCGGAAAAAATATTTTTGATAGTGATTTTTCATTGGAGATTTTTGTGCATCGCAGTGCAGGTAATTATATCTGCGGTGAAGAGACAGCGCTTCTCAATGCTCTCGAAGGGCAACGTGCAATCCCCAGAGCTAAACCACCATTCCCTCAAGTAAGTGGCTTATGGGGTAAACCTACAGTTGTAAATAATGTAGAAACCTTCTGCAATATACCTCATTTGGTAGCATATGGAGTCGACTGGTACCGTGGTTTGGGCGTCGGACAGGATGCTGGCAGTAAAATATTTGGCGTCAGCGGCAAAGTCAAAAATCCCGGCACTTGGGAATTGCCAATGGGTACCCCTATTCGTGAAATCATTGAACAGTATGCTGGTGGCATGCGAGATGGACTTCGGCTAAAAGGTTTTCTACCAGGCGGAGGATCTACCGATTTCCTGGGGCCCGATCACCTCGATCTCCCTATGGATTATGACGTGATCGGCAAGGCTGGTAGCCGTATGGGGACCGGAACAATTATTGTGCTGGATGATAAAACCTGTCCTATTGGACTGGTACTAAATCTTACACAGTTTTTTGCGCGCGAATCCTGTGGATGGTGTACTCCTTGCCGAGATGGCTTGCCCTGGATTGTGAAAGTTCTGCAAAGAATCGAGAGTGGGGAAGGTCTGCCCGAAGACCTTGAATTGCTACATGAGCAATGTAAGCGCATTGCCCCAGGTAAAACTTTCTGTGCATTGGCTCCTGGGGCAGCAGAACCCATTCAGAGTTCCCTCAAACTATTTGAACAGGACTATATAGATCATATCAAGAAAGGCTGTTGCCCCTATAAATAACTAGCGAAAGAGATTGGCCGGACTCCCAATAATATCAAATAAATAATGGATTAACGATGCCAACCATAACGATCGATGGCGAGAAGTATCAGGTTGATGGCGATCAAAATCTTCTCAGCAGCTGTCTGACTGTAGGTCTAAATGTCCCCTATTTTTGCTGGCACCCTGAAATGGGCTCGGTAGGTGCTTGCCGGCAATGTGCCATGATCGAATATAAAGACAGTGAAGACCAATCGGGTCGATTAATTATGAGCTGTATGACACCAGTTCGAGATGGTGGTATCTACAGTGTCAATGCCGAGGCAGCAAAAGAATTTCGCGGTAGTATCATTGAAGACCTGATGACCAATCATCCCCACGACTGTCCAGTTTGTGAGGAAGGTGGTGAGTGTCACTTGCAGGATATGACTGAAATGTCAGGTCACACCATGCGCCGCTATAGGGGCACCAAGCGCACACATCGCAATCAATATCTTGGTCCATTTATCAATCATGAAATGAATCGGTGTATTACTTGCTATCGCTGTGTACGGTTTTACAACGATTATGCTGGAGGGAGTGATTTACAGGCACTCGGTCGTAATCATCAGGTTTATTTTGGTCGTCAAGAAGAAGGTCGCCTACAAAATGGCTTCAGCGGAAATTTGGTTGAAGTCTGCCCTACTGGTGTTTTCACTGATAAAACATTCAGTGCACATTTTGTTAGAAAATGGGATCTACAAACAGCGCCTTCGGTTTGTGAACACTGTGCAGTAGGGTGTAACACTGCACCTGGTGCAAGAGAATCCAGCAATGGTAACGACCCTGTACTAAGGCGTATTACCAATCTCTTCCACCACGATATAAACGGTTACTTTCTCTGCGATCGAGGTCGTTTCGGGTACGAATATGTCAATGGCTCAACACGCATTGATCAGGTATTAAGTGTACATAATGAGGAGCTTATTAGCTCCACTGCAGATTCAAAAGATAAACTTCACTGTAAAGTAAACCCCCGCGATGGTGTTCTACACCTATCGGTACAAGTCACCGCAGCTCAACGTCAACTTCGCCGGATCATTGGCGTTGGCTCTCCCCGAGCATCAATAGAAAATAATTTTGCTCTACAGCAACTAGTTGGAGCCGACAATTTCTTTTCTGGGCTAAACCGTCTCGATCAGCAATTATTGCAACAGATCAACACTATACAGACTGACGAACGAATAAAAAGTCCCACTACTCCAGAAATAGAATCCGCAGATGCGGTTCTGATAATCGGTGAAGATATCTATAACACGGCGCCCCGTATTGCCTTGGCTGTGCGTCAAGCAGCACGTAATCGTCAAAAAAAGCAGGCTCAAAATTTAAAAATTCCTTTGTGGCAAGATGCTTCCGTAAGACAACTAGAGGGTGATCCCAGCCCGATTATTTTTATAGGAACAGAGCTTACCGACCTCACAGATATAGCCAAAACCACCCTGTTTGAGTCACCAGAAAAAGTTGTACAGTTTACTAATGCACTCACTGAGGAAATCAAAAATTCTAACAACCAGGGAACTGAAAATACCTCAGAACTACAGAAACAGATTAGACACGTGGCTCAAATACTGGAAAACGCGATTAATCCACTGATTATATCCGGAGTATCCAGCAGGCATCCCGACACTTTAAGCGCCGTAGCCAATCTGGCTTGCGTAATAAGCGATCACAAAAAGTCACCCACTAATCTGTATTTAAACTGTGGTGAAGTTAACAGCTTGGGATTAATTCAGCTTGTTAATGAAAGTGATAACAATCTGGATCAGCTCTTAGAGTCACTGACAACAACAAAGAATACTATTCCAACCAGTCTTGTTGTGCTGGAAAATGATCTATATCGGCGACTGGATACACCATCTGCAGAGAAGATTTTTTCTCTAGTGGATGAAGTTATTCTGATGGATTCTCTACTTACGCCTACCGCCAAAAGAGCCAACTGGATCTTCCCAGCATCTACAACAGCCGAATCACAGGGTACTTATATAAATAATAATGGTTTAGCCCAGCGATTTTATGCAGTCTATGAAGGCAAAGGATACATTCAGGAGAGCTGGCGCTGGCTTGTGGATGCTGTAGATTTCTGTACTGAGAAGTCCGCTAACCTCTCAGTGATCAACAGCTGGAAGCACAGTACAAATCTCAGTAATGCCATAGCGAAGGAGTTCACGACACTGGGGGTTCTCGCTGATCTCGGCCCCAATGAAGACTATCGCATAGATGGTCTTAAGATCGCTCGACAAAGTGCCCGTTATAGTGGGCGTACCGCTATCCACGCCCAACAACATGTTTCAGAAACACCCCCCATTAAAGATCCTGATGCTCCCATGAGCTTCAGTATGGAAGGCATACACAATCCCAATAAAACTCCACTCCAGGCAAATATTTGGTCACCAGGATGGAACTCCAATCAATCTATCTTTAAGTTTCAACAACAAGTTGGTGGTGAGCGTAAAGGGGGGCCGTCAGGCAAAAGAATTGAACGAGCTCCACGACCTATCTCTGAATACCTCCCCTCTAGTGGTGAATTAGAGCATCCATCAGAAACCTCCAATAAAGTACAGATGCTTCCCATTTATCGCCTCTTTGGTAGTGAGGAACTCAGTAACCAATCAATGTCTCTCTCTGAAATTATTGACGGTCCATTTATATTGATACATCCAGATACCCTAGCTCACTACACTCTGACTATGGGAGAACTGGTAGATATAGAAACTAGCAATGACACCCATAGAGCAGAAATAAGACCCTGCAACACCATACCCCATGGGTGTATTGGTGTGCCTTTTGGATTACCGGGAATGGAGACCCTGGCTCCTCAGATTCCTGGCTATGCCTCTCTACGTCCGGCAGTGGCACCTATGATTAGCGAGGATCAATAAGCCATGAGTACACCAATCTGGATTACTCTGCTCAATATTTTCGGTGTACTTATCGTTACCGTGTTACTCGCAGCTATTCTCACTTGGGGAGAGAGACGACTTCTTGGATTTTGGCAGGATCGGCCAGGTCCAAATCGGGTGGGTCCCTTCGGCACATTACAAGTTCTTGCCGATATGATTAAGCTGTTCTTTAAAGAAGACTTCATTCCTCGGTTTGCCGATATTCCTGTCTTTGTTCTAGCGCCTACAGTCGTTATGGCAACCATGCTGATTGCTTTTGCCGTAGTGCCCATGTCACCAAGTATTGGGGTTGCCGATCTTAATATTGGTCTACTGTTTGTGCTTGCAATGAGCTCCATTGCCGTTTACAGCATCATCCTTGGTGGCTATGCCTCTAATAATAAGTATGCGCTACTAGGTGGTCTCCGAGCCGCCGCACAGACAGTCTCCTATGAAGTCTTTATGGGATTGAGCCTGATGGGTGTAGTGATGATGTCCGGTAGTTTCAATTTGAGGGATATTGTTAATGCCCAGGCGGACACCTGGTTTATTGTGCCCCAGTTTCTGGGTTTTATTGTTTTCTTTATTGCCGGTATCGCCGAGAGTCGCAGGACACCCTTTGACCTCCCCGAGGCAGAACATGAATTAACAGCAGGATTTCATACTGAGTATTCAGGTATGAAGTTTGGAATGTTTTTTGTTGGTGAATACCTTGCTGTAATTCTGATATCCGCACTAATCACCACTTTATTTCTAGGAGGGTGGCATGGCCCTCTACTCCCTCCTATTATCTGGTTCTGCTTAAAAACAGCTTTTCTGGTTGCCATTTTCATTCTATTGCGTGCAGCCCTTCCCCGTCCTCGATACGACCAGTTGATGAAATTTGGCTGGAAGGTCATGTTGCCCTTGTCTCTGTTTAATCTGCTCGCAACCGCTGGAGTACTGTTATGGATCGCCTAGGCCTTCAATCACATCCCCACAGTATTGCCGGAGGACGGAAATGATCGCCAGTCAAATTCGCAGTATGTGGTTAATATTTAAACATCTATTCCGGCGTAATGTCACCGTTCAGTATCCAGAGGAGAAACCTTACCTGGCACCACGCTACCGTGGGAGAATTATTTTAAGCCGGGATCCCAATGGCGACGAGCGCTGCGTAGCCTGCAATCTCTGTGCAGTTGCCTGCCCGCCAGATTGTATTTCTTTACAGAAAACCGAAGATCCTGATGGTCGTTGGCGTCCAGAATATTTCCGTATTAATTTTTCGCGCTGCATCATGTGTGGACTCTGTGAGGATGCATGCCCAACTTATGCGATCCAATTAACACCTGATTTTGAAATGTGTGAATACGATCGTCAAAACATGGTGTATGAAAAGGAAGATCTATTGATCGATGGACCAGGAAAATATCACGACTATAGTTTTTATCAGGTCGCAGGCAAAGCCATAAAAGGAAAAGATAAGGGCCAGGCAGATAATGAAGCAGAGCCAATTAATGTTAAGGGCCTGAATCTATAGCTTTAAAAATACACATCATTATTGGCCCCAACAATCATCAACAAGCCAACAGTCGCCGGCAAAGAAAACAATAATTAAAAACAACAAAAATAATTCACTAAACAAGAAAAAGTCGCTGAGAAAAAAATCACTAACCGACTAACACATTACCAGGGAGCCGAACGGCATGAATCTTATCTTCTATTTGACAGCTGCAATAGCCGTAGCGTCCACAACCATGGTTATTTTTCATAAAAATGCTGTACATGCCCTTCTTTATCTAGTGACATCGCTACTCGCAGTGGCTGTCATCTTTTATCAATTTGGAGCCCCTCTTGCTGCTGCTCTAGAAGTGATTATTTATGCCGGGGCAATTATGGTATTGATTATTTTTGTCATTATGATGCTCAACCAGGGAGATTCCACTGTAGCTCAGGAACAGGCGTGGCTTCAGCCCAGAACCTGGATCGGCCCGGCTTTATTGTCTGCCTTATTATTAGCTCAACTTATTATATTGGTGAGTAATGGACAAATCTCTTCAAGTCAAACCTATCACTACATAGGCCCCAAACAAGTAGGTATTGCGCTATTTAGCCACTATGTTCTCGCTGTAGAGTTGGCTTCAATGTTATTGCTGGCTGGATTAGTTGGTGCATTTCACTTAGCTCGTCGTAGAAATATTGATTCAGAGGGATCTAATAATGCCAATTGAAACCGCACCAGGTCTTGAGGCAGGTGTTCTACTTGCAGCCATTCTCTTTTGCTTGGGACTGGCAGGATTAATGATGCGAAGAAATGTCATTTTCATGCTGATGTGTGTGGAGATTTGCACAAATGCTGCAGCACTGATGTTCGTAGTCGCTGGTGCACATTGGGGGAATGCTGATGGTCAGGTAATGTTCTTATTTGTCGTCACTCTTGCGGCAGCTGAAGTAGCAATTGCGCTTGCCTTAGTTCTGCAATTTTATCATCGCAAGCATACTGTTGATATTGATCAATTAAATGAATTGAGAGGCTAACATGCAGGGCCTATTGGCTTGGGTGCCACTTTTACCACTGATCGGCTTCCTCACATTGGTAGCTATCCCACTATTTTATCGGGATGAGCCTTCGCAAAAGGTGATTGCCTATATCGGCGTAGGCAGTGTTGGCTTGGCTGCTCTATTTACAATAATTGTGGCTATTGTTTTATTTTGGGGGAATCCCTCTGAATCAATCAATATTTCTCTATGGTCGTGGATGTTGGTGGACAACCTGAAACTAGGTTTCAATTTCCACGTGGACTGGCTAACCATGGTGATGTTACTGATTATCACTGGTGTTGGGTTTCTTATCCACCTCTATTCAGTGGGCTATATGCGGGAAGACCTGGATTTCCGCCGTTACTTCGCTTATCTAAACCTGTTTGTCTGTGCCATGTTGATTCTGGTTTTGGCTGATAATCTGGTCTTACTTTATCTTGGCTGGGAGGGTGTTGGACTCTGCAGCTATCTTCTGATTGGTTTTTGGTATAAGGATCCAGCCAATGGAGCAGCTGCCCAAAAAGCTTTTATCGTCACCCGTATTGGTGATACGGCAATGGCTATCGGCTTGTTTCTGCTTTTCTATGAATTCTCAACACTAAACATTCCTGAGCTTGTCTCGACCATAAACGGTCCAGATGTAAACAATGACATAGTCACTTTAGCGTGCCTTCTCTTACTGGGTGGTGCCGTGGGTAAGTCGGCACAATTACCACTACAAACCTGGCTACCTGATGCCATGGCTGGTCCAACACCAGTGAGTGCCCTGATACATGCTGCCACTATGGTTACCGCAGGTGTATATTTAATTGCCCGTATGCATCCTCTTTATATGTTATCGGAAGTGGCAATGACCGCTGTGGCAGCCGTTGGCGCTCTCACACTACTTCTGGCTGGCTTCAGTGCAATAGCTCAAAGTGACATAAAAAGAGTACTCGCCTACTCCACAATTAGTCAGATCGGTTACATGTTTCTTGCTTTAGGCGTTGGTGCTTGGTCTGGCGCTATTTTTCACTTAATGACTCATGCATTTTTTAAGGCCCTGCTATTCCTATCTGCAGGATCAGTAATTTTAAGCCTGCATCATGAACAAAATGTTTTTTCAATGGGTGGACTCTATCGAAAAATACCACTTACTTTTATTTGTTTTACCATTGGATGTGCATGCCTCGCTGCACTTCCCTTCACCTCGGGATTCTATAGTAAAGACCATATATTATTGAGCGCCTGGGAATATCACCATGGCATTAACATCTTGTGGCTCGCCGGCATACTCGGAGCACTCGTAACCGGAATTTATAGTTTCCGTGTATTATTTCTCGTATTTTTGGGAAGAGAAGGTCAAGCTTCCACTCATTGTAAAGATGCCAATATCCCTGTAATGAGCATACCTCTCTGTATTCTCGCAGTGTTGGCATTATTTGGTGGCTTATTGGCCCCGCCGCTGCAATCCGTATTTGGTGTTCGCCCAGACGAAGCCCACTCCCCCTGGATCGAAGGCACTGCTATTGCAATGCCATTAATAGGCCTTGCCATTGCCTGGAAGTTATTCCGTCATGAACAAAGAACAGGAGAACAACGTTCAAGTCTATTGCAGTTCTGGTTCTCCGGCTGGGGATTCGATTGGTTATACGATCATCTACTGGTGCGACCTTTCAAGTTTCTTACTCAAATAAACCACAATGATATTATTGATAGCATTTACAAAGGCACCGCAACAATTAGCCGACAAATGCATGCTCTTCTAAGTACCTCGCAAAATGGACAAGTGCGTTGGTACCTAACTACCTTCGCCGTTGGTTCCATTCTTTTCCTCGCACTTCTGGTGGCGTTATGACCCTTTTAACGATCATTATTATATTGTTCGCCGGCGGCGTGCTAGCCTGGCTAGCTGAGCGCTATTTTAAAACTGGTGGGCGCTGGATCAGTATGATCAGCTTATTACTTGCCGCCTTATTACTCACAAACTACTCAACATTTATTCATTCAACAGAAGTTGGCACATCGGAGCCTTGGTGGGAGAGTTTACAAATACCCTGGATTCCCAGATTTGGAATTGACTTCCATTTAGCCATTGATGGCTTAAGTTTTCTCATGCTGGTACTGACACTGGCAATGGGAATTTTTGGGATAGTAATGACCTGGAATGATATTAATTTTCGCAGAGGTTTCTTCTATTTCAATTACCTATGGACTTTAGCCGGTGTTGTTGGTGTCTTTACCGCTATTGATCTTTTCCTTTTCTTCTTTTTCTGGGAAGTAATGCTGATACCCATGCTGTTCTTAATCGCAGTATGGGGTTATGAGCAACGTATTTACGCCGCAATCAAGTTCTTTATTTTTACTCAAGCAAGCAGTCTTCTAATGCTTATTGCGATAGTTGCTCTTGTTTATATCCACTACACCAACACCGGGCAGCTCACTTTTAATTACAATGCCCTGCTAGATGCCCGTGTATCACCCGGAATTGCCTACTGGATAATGTTAGGTTTTTTTGTTGCTTTCATAGTTAAATTACCAGCTTTACCTTTCCATACTTGGTTACCAGACGCACATACTCAGGCACCTACAGCAGGGAGTATCCTGCTGGCCGCCATTCTCCTTAAAACGGGTGCTTATGGCTTGTTGCGCTTCAACCTACCACTATTTCCTGAAAGCTCAGTAGCATTTGCACCGGTAGCAATGACTATTGGAGCACTCAGTATTATTTACGGAGCAATGCTCGCCTTTGCTCAAAGAGACATGAAGAGGTTGGTAGCCTATTCCAGTGTTAGCCATATGGGGTTTGTGTTACTTGGCTTGTATGCCCTTGATACTATTGCTATTCAAGGAGCTGTTATGCAAATGATCGCTCACGGCTTGAGCACTGCAGCTTTATTTGCCCTGGTGGGTGCTATTCAGCACCGCTTTCACACCAGAGATATGCACCAGTTGGGCGGTCTTTGGGCCAGATTGCCAAAGTTATCCGCCGTTGCGCTTTTCTTCGCAGTAGCATCTCTGGGCCTACCTGGTTTAGGCAATTTTGTTGCTGAGTTCACCGTACTCGTAGGTAGTTTCCGAAGTAATCACTGGCTTACAGCCCTGGCAGCAGTTGGACTTATTGGTGCAGCGCTCTATGCCTTACTTATGATGCAAAAGGTATTCTTTGGAAAACTGAACAAGCGACTGGAAAAGCCGATTCAGGAGCACGAGGCTACAGATCTCAGCATACGGGAATCTAGCGCCCTTCTCACTCTCGCCGTCCTATTAGTCTTTATCGGTTTACGCCCACAACCAGTTTTTGATATTGCCGATCCAACTGTTCAACGGTCCGCAACAAGAATTGATACTGTTTTAAATGATCAGAAAATCTTAAATGAGCAATTATCATCTCAGACTCTCTCACCCAAGCTTAAACCGACCTCAGTTGAGGATAACACCCCATGAGTGCACAGGAACTTTTTGGAATACTACCACTACTGATACTTAGTGCAGGTATAGTTATTCTATTGTTACAGGTATCTTTTTGGCGTGGGCACCTGGGAGCATTGGTAACCACCCTAATCACTCTACTGCTTGCCATGGCTTCTTGCTTTTGGGTTGCCGATGAACTGACTGGTGCAACAAGCTCGCTTCAGGTAACTGAGCTTATCCTGATCGACTACACTGCATTATTTTTCACACTTATATTGCTGGTAACCGCCTTTGCCGTCAGTATTATGGGGTTCAACTACCTACGTCTACGCTGTGATCCAAAAGGAGTAGCTGGTAGTTATCCAGAGGAATATTATATTTTATTGCTTCTGGCAATGCTTGGTGCCTGCACTCTGATTTTCTCCAGCCATTTTGCAACATTTTTCTTGGGACTTGAGTTAATTAGCCTCTCTCTTTATCCCATGCTAGGTTTTTCCTTAACTGGCGATCTATCCCCAAAAAGAGAGCAGCTTCAGTCCCTTGAAGCAGCCATTAAATATTTAATTCTATCAGCACTATCCACTGCATTAGGCCTGTTCGGTATTGCGCTTATTTATAGCGCTTCTGGCGCGCTAGACTTTACTGGCATAGCTTCTCGAATTACCGAGTTATCCCAGACCTCCACGCTATTTGCGACTGGAGTTACTTTATTTCTTATCTCTGTGGCTTTTAAATTATCACTTGTGCCCTTTCATATTTGGACACCTGATGTTTACCAAGGGGCCCCCACGCCAACAACAGCCTTGATTGCAACCGTAGCCAAAGGAGCGGTTATTGGCTTCCTATTACGTTTCTTTAATACTCTGGACCTATACAGCAGCAAAACTTTAATCGATATGCTTTCTATTGCAGCCATAGCCAGTATGATTGTAGGAAATCTTCTCGCATTAATGCAGTCGAATATCAAACGCCTTTTAGCCTACTCTTCAATTGCACATATCGGTTATTTGATTGTGGCTTTTATCATAGGAAAAAGCACCTTTGGCACAGAGGCCGTTATTTATTACTTGATAGCTTACATAATTACTACCCTAGGTGCTTTTGCGATAGTGGGCTTGGTCGCCGATTCGGTTGAAGAAAAAGTGCTCAGTGGAGAGTACCCTGAAAATCCCACTTCAGATAGCCAGAACCCCTATCAGCGTGCATTTTATCAGGGGTTGCTCTGGCGCTCCCCCTGGTTGGCCAGCTGTTTCGCTGCCATGCTCCTCTCCCTTGCCGGCATACCGCTAACAATTGGTTTCATTGGCAAGTTCTACGTGTTTACAGCAGGGGTTGAGGGTGAAATGTGGGGGCTTCTAGCGGGTGTGGTTATCGGTAGTGCTCTGGGACTTTTCTATTATCTAAGACTACTTCTTACCCTTGTACAACGTGATAGCTCCCTAGATACAACCTCTAATGGCACAGTACAAATTGCTGCATCTGGCCAGCTGTTACTATTGGCACTGACGGGGGCTCTGTTAGTATTCGGTATTTTTCCTCAGATCTTGATCAACTGGATAAATGCACTATAAAGATTAATTAGGGTATGGCCGCAAGAAGATACGACCTGTTTTCCGCCCAATAACAATTTCCTGGGTATCAAAGGGCAGACCTATGAAGACTTTCAAGCAGGCATTTGAAATCATTCAGGATGCAGAAAAGTTTCACCTGGATATGGCAGACCTTTACGAGAATTTACTTGAAAAATCTGAGGATTATCGAACTCAGCTGTTATTAAGGCATATGTTAGAGCATGAACAACGTATGGCGAGAAACCTCTCAAACTATGGAGAAATCGCCCAGCAAAAGGTCATGCAGACCTGGTTGCAGTACACCCATGAAGAATCCGCCCATGATTTTATTCGTCAACTACCACTTAGTGACCCCCCCACTATCAAAGAGGTCAATAATATTGGAAGGGAAGTAGACCGATATTTTTCCAGTCTTTATGAAGCGGTGTACGGCGCTATTGAGTCCATGGAAGTGAAAGAAGTCTTTGAGGACTTGAAGCAGATACAAGACAAAGAACGTATCACCTTATCTATGGCAACTAACTCTCTCTGGGACATGTAAAAAAGCCCGCATAAAGCGGGCTTTTTTACAGTAACGATAGCTTTTAAGTAAAGCTATTCACTGAGGGCTTAAAACTCATACTGTGCACGTACATAGTAGAGCGCACCATTAAAGCCCATTGGTGCTGTCTCGGGGTATTCAGCGCCTGCAACACCTGACCAGGGGTTCTTATCTGGGTAGTTATTAAACAGATTTTCAGCCCCTGCGATCAGCGACAGCGAATCGCTAAAGTCATAGGCACCCTCTATATCCACAGTCCACTCATCACCGGCATCAATGGGTAAGCTGTAATCATCCAGGTGCGCTTCCCAGTAGCTGCCATAGTAGTTCAAACGAACTAGACCACGCCATCCTTCACCCGCATGAGAAATGGTTGCATTACCACGAATGTTGGGTAGACCATCTTCCAACTGCCCAAGGCGCATATCACTGATGGTTTCTTCCCGATACTTGGTGACTTCTGTATCAGTCCAGTTTGCTGCGAAACTTAAGTCAGTGGCATCTCCGAGCGGATAGGTTGCCACCACATCAATTCCACGGGTCTTGGTGTCGAAGTCGTTGGTATAAAAGCGAATCGATGTTAGTGAATCAGCTCCGCTAATACCATCGGCCACCAGTTGCGCTTTTTCCGCTTCACTTAGTTCCTGATCAGCAGACTGAGTGATACGATCACTTACGGAAATTTGGAAATAATCGAGGGTAATATCCCAGTCACCGGCAGCAATAATGGCGCCAATAGTAAAGTTTTTCGACTCTTCAGGTTGTAGTTGCTTTCCACCCTTTAATACCGCAACAGGGTTTGTCGGTGGGATAGTACCTTTATTCTCTAGCTGACCATCTGCAAAAGCCGTAGTCACATTACTTATATTTGACTGAGCTGGTGTAGGTGCACGAAAGCCGGTACTGTATGTAGAGCGCAAGGCGATTACATCATTAATTGCCCAATGTCCGGAAACCTTATAGTTGAAAGTACTACCGAAGTCTGAGAAATCTTCCCAGCGTAGGGCTGTGCCCAAACGAAGATTATCAGTCGCTTCCAGTTCAAAGTCGGTATAGAGCGCAATATTATCGCGGTCGAAAGTACCAATAACTTCAGGTCCGAACCCAGAAAAACCATTAGAACCAATAAGGAATTCTTGTTCTGTCAATGGACCTTGAGTCCATGAGGCTTCATCCCCCATATTGACTTCGAACTCTTCCTCACGCCACTCAAAGCCCCCGGCCATATACAATGCCTTACCGGAAATTTCAGTAGCCTTAGTCAGGTCAATATTAAAATTGGTCTCAGTTTGCCCATATCCACCAGGGCTAAAGCTGGTTGGGGTATTGGGACCCATAGTGGCATTAATGGTATTGTAGATATGGAAATCTACTTCGTTCTGGCCCCTACTGGCACTGACATCATAACCAATACCATTGGCCAACTCACCGCGCAACCCGAAGACCATGGAGTAATCTTCTAGGTCACCACCGAAACGAGGGGTAAACCCGCCAGGGAACATCTCGGTAAAGGAGAAACACTCATCGAGATCGTGGGCTTCAGAGACGCTGACATTCTGACAATTATCAATACCATTACTGGGGTCTAGGTCTCCAATTAATGGATTACCATTTTCATCAGCAAAAACACCCTCTCTAGTTTCCGGATTACGGAAATAGAATCCTCCATCGGTGGAACGGCTAGCGTAGTTACCAAAGGCATATAGCTCAACAGTATCGTTCAGCTCAATGGCACTGTTAATAAAGAACTTAGTGTCATCATCAACTTCGGGCTGACCCCAAACTTGCGCTGGGTTAGCAACATGAGTATTGCCATCGGCGATCAGCTGCGCAGCATCGTCCCGCTGGGTACTGCGGCTTGTGGAGTCCTGCTCGCGATACTCCATACTGAAGTTTATAAAACCAGAATCGGTCAATGGCAGTCCAAAGTTGGCGGCAACCATACTCTGGTCGCCATCACCCTCGGCAGTGGTAGCATGCTTTACCTCAACGGTGCCACCCTCAGCAGCATCTTTAAGCTGGAAGTTAATCACCCCGGCAATGGCATCAGAGCCGTACTGAGCGGCCGCACCGTCACGGAGTACTTCTACTTGCTTCAGTGCAATCGCTGGAATAGCAGAGATATCAGGTCCTTGGGCACCATCCGATACACCACTACCAAGGAATGCAATCACGGATGCACGGTGACGGCGCTTACCGTTTACTAGAACCAGGGTGCTATCGGGCGGCAGTCCACGCAGGTTGGCCGGGCGTACAATCGATGCGGCATCGGAGATCGGCTTGGCATTGACATTGTAGGAAGGCACAACATTACGCAGCAGGTTGTTGAGGTCACCATCACCTTGGTTAACAAATTCGTCACCAGTAACGATGTCGATAGGTGCGGAGGAATCCGTAGCCGAACGCCCCTCAACACGGGTACCGATAGTGATGACTTCCTCCAGAAGTGCATCCTCGGCAACTGCGGGGCTGGACACAGCGGCAACCGCCATTGCCAATAGCGATGGCGCGCCACAGGCCGCTAGCCAACGCTTCTTATTTTCTTTCATGTAATTACCCTGTCAATTATTGGTTTTATCTTCCAATGCTAATCGATCATTTTTCGGCAGTGTGGTACCGGGTACGAAGCAATCTATCCTGATTGGAACAGTACGTGCCGAATAGCGTACTGATATAGCCCGCCCCTCCAATGATGGACATCATCATTCTTCATCACTGCAAGAAGCGTGACACAGGTAAAAAATGCCAGCAAAAATGGAAAATTAAAATACCTAAATAACAGGTATTTACAATTTAAATCATGTCTATTGGGGTGATAATGACATTCATGTCACTGTAAGAATTCACAGCAAAACGAACTAAAAGAGATTAATAGGAAGAAATTTTCAGAGAACTAGGTGGGCAACTGTCATACAAACAAAGGATATGCGAAATGGTAACTGATATTCACTCCAGAGAGAAATAGCTCATCCTAAAAACGTAAAATAAGTAGGGATCAACATCCACACAAAGGTATTGGGACCCCAATATATTCCTATAGGCCCCAAAAACTGACTAGGAGGCGTTCAAGGAAAATTCCACTGCTTTATTCGCATGAATTTGAGTAGTATCCAGCAGTGGGATAGTCACATCCTCTTTTGAAACCAGCATACCAATCTCGGTACAGCCAAGAATCACACCATCCGCCCCTTGAGCCGACAACGAGTGGATAATACGCAGATATTGCTGCTTTGATGCAACTTCAACTTTGCCCTTACAAAGCTCCTCATAAATTACCCGATGAACAATTTCCCTATCTGGGGCTGCGGGAACTATTAGGTTTATTCCGTACTTTTCCTGAATGTATTTACGATAAAAATCCTGTTCCATGGTGAAAGCAGTACCCAGCAACCCTACCTTATTGACTTTATCTCTAAGCAAAAATTCAGCTACAGCATCGGCAATATGTAAGAGAGGAATACCTACGGAAGCCGTCACCTGATCCGCTACTTTATGCATGGTGTTGGTACAAATTAGAATGCAATCTGCCCCAGCAGCTTCCAACGCTTTGGCGGCTTGTGCTAAAAGGTAGCCTGCCTCATCCCAGTTACCGGATCGCTGTAGCTTCTCTACTTTATAAAAGTCGACACTGTATAAAATAATCTCTGCTGAGTGTAATCCTCCAAGACATCGATTGACCCCTTGGTTAATTAACCTGTAATAAAGCTGTGTACTCTCCCAGCTCATACCACCAATTAGGCCAACTTTTCTAACTTCACGCTTCACTACTTGCTCACCTAACTTTTATAAAATTAAGCAACAAATTTAAAGTAACCCAGCAGTAAAAACAACCAATAGAAAAACAATCAGATAAAAGAAATAAAAATATAAAATATGGCTAATAGCTACTCGGTGTACTTTGATGGATCCATGGACATACAAGAAGCAATCAAGTTTCTTTTACTGAAGTTATAGCCTGAAAGAAGAGCCATCATATTCTCCCTCCCCAAAAGACGACGAGTAATTTCTTTAAGTGATACTCCCTGGCGCCCCAACTCCTGAGCAGAACTCGACAGGTTAAGCAAGTAATCATACTTTTCTTGAAGCCTTTTCTTACCATTCTCTACCAAACCCCGATGGGGACATAAGATAAGATCAAATTCATATTGAAGTACTTTGCGCATGCTTTTCATCAAAACCGGAATACTTTCATCCTTACGCAACATTTTTAGATGACTGGCCACATAGAGGTCAGCAGTAAAAATCCAGCCCCGGTCTTCCATCAGGTAACAGGTCATATCCTTAGCATGGCCTGGTGCGGCGATAGGTATTGTTTTCTCGCCGGCTATACGCAGATCTTTTGGCAATTCGGCTGCTTCAGCCAGACCGGCAGCTCCCCAAATTAGCCTTTGAATTGGCGGTATACGAAAACCCCGTTTAAGAATTTCTATAGTGGCTTTGGGGGCACGAGGTTGAACTCCTGTCAACTTATAGATAGCGCCGGCATTGCCGCTATGATCCTCATGATGGTGAGTAAGTAGAAGCTGACGAAACGGCTTGTTTTTCACAAACCACTTGACATACTTCCATTGATTGCTAGGCCCTGTATCAATAATGGTATCTTTTAAGCGATAAACAATAAATGTGGTATTGATCCCAAAATCAAATCTGCCAACTCTCTGCGCATCAAGATCTTTGTAGTCAAATGAATCAATGACCGACACACAAGCCTCCCATGCCTGAGACCGAAAAATTGAGAAGACTAGAGATTTAAGATAGTTATACCTCAGTGAGAAGGTCTAGATATCTGATGAAGTAGGGATAAAATTGGTGACAGCATCGACCTATTGAGTCATGAATCTGCTAAAAACGGCTATTCCGTGAGTTCCATACGCAATTTCAAGCCAAGCTTGGTGGTAGCACCACTGGTAGTCCAGGCAATCTTTCCGTCACTCCCCACAATAATCATCGTTGGCGTTACTTTGATTCCCCAACGGGAACTTATTCTGCCCTCGGGGTCATTGATTGTAGGAAACTTCAGATTGTGCCGGAGCATATATTTCTCTACCTCATCCTCATCACCAGATCGCATGGCAATTCCCAAAACCTGATATTCCCGCGCCAGCTCAGATATTTTGGGAGATACTATACGGCAATAAGGGCACCAGGAGCCCCAAAAGTAAATAAGGACTGGTCCATGAGTTGTCATCTCTTTAAGATTTAACAAGTTTCCATTTATGGTTTTACCTTCTAGTGGTGGAGCTGTGTCTTTGGGAAGGTCTCTTTGCTGGTAATAGCCAACCGCAGCCATTACCACTATAGCTAGCATAGAAAAGGCTACTATTTTTACCGCCGCCCGGTACCATTGAATTTGCACCGTAAACTTTTCCTATATTTTGAATTTTCTAGCCAATTTTGGAAATCCATCACACCCAGTACAACTAAGAGTGGTTCAACTCTATCGCTCCTCATCCTCTTCGTTGTTATTACTATCTTCGAACAAATCGACAATCATAAATTCCTGCAATACCTGGGGTAGAAGCTTGGGTCTCTTTGCTCCAGCAGGATACCAAGCGTAAACAGGGATTGAGTTGCGCCCTAATGCGGCCAGGGATTCAGTAATTTCTGGGTCTTCTCGAGTCCAATCGGCACGCAGTAACAAAACATTATTATCCTGAAAGAGTTTTAATGTTTCCTCTTTATCAAGCACTCGCTTTTTATTTACCTGACAGGTAACACACCAAGCAGCTGTATAGTCGACAAACACTGAACGCTTTTCCTGTTGCGCCTGTTTAAGCAGTTCAGGATCATACTTTTGCCATGAAACTAAAGTTTGTATCATTTTCTGATCTGCTCGCTCCATAACCTTAAAAGCTAACGGCAAACTGATAAATAAGAGCCCCCAGGAAATTCCCCTAACTAAACCTGTGGAGTTATGTATCATCCAGAGGATAATCGTTGCTATCAGTACCATAGAGGTACCCATTAGCCAACCCATCTCTCCTTCCATTCGACCCAGAATCCAAAGGAGCCAAATCACTGTAGCGTAGAGCGGAAAAGCCAGAAATTGGCGAAGTTTTTCCATCCATGGTCCCGGAGATGGAAGCCTTCTTAGGAGTGATGGGCTAACACAGAGAATTAAGAATGGAGCTGCTAAACCAATCCCCATAGAGATAAAGATAAGCATGGCCTCTAGTGGAGGTAATATTGTTGCAGAACCCAACGCTACGCCCATAAATGGTCCAGTACAGGGTGCAGCAACAAACACTGCAAGGGCACCTGTACCAAAGGTTCCCCCTTTACTCAGGCCTGCAACCTTCACCAAGTGTTGACCAAATTCAAAGACTCCATGAAAAGACATGGCCATCACCCAAAATAATACAATCAGGCTCAACACCACTTCAGGGGACTGAAGTTGGAAGCCCCACCCTATAGATGCCCCTCCTGCTCGAAGTAGTAAAAGTAACAAGCCTAGGATCGTAAAGGTGCTAACCACGCCAGCAGCATAAATGAGCCCTTCCAACGGGCGAGAACCACCGCTATAGCCCTCCCCTATTAAGCCAAGCAGCTTAATTGAAAGTACAGGGAAAACACAGGGCATCAGATTCAATATGACCCCGCCAATAAATGCCGTGAGGATGATCAGCCAAATGGGACGCCACTTCTCAGTAGGTAGAGGGCTACCGAAGGGTACATCATCAAACTTCCAGGCCTGTTTTCCATCACTGATGACAAAACCAGTTACCGCGGGAGTAGTCGCCTCAGGCTGGCGCTGGAAGAGATAGATGAGTGACCAACCATCTCGTCGGACCCTTGGCTTGGCGGGAGAGATGACTTTTCCATCCAGTGGAAAAACCTGTGGTACCTGACCTTTCTCACGTGCTTCAATCAACAGGCGTATGCGGTCTTTTCCTTGAGGAACCAGCGATTTTATCATCCAAGGGCTGCTTTCATTCGAGGTAGGCACTCTCTCTGCAAAGTAATCCCTTATTATCAGGTCATCTCCTGTCCACTTGGGCTGCTTCCCAACAGGGCGGGTTAAGGTTATGGTGCCACGTCCTGGAATGCACTCGATCTTACACACAAGCCATTCAAGATCCGCTTTCAAAGCGACTTGCTCAGCTCCTGACTTGGGTTTGAGGTCAAAAAGATAGGCAACACTGCTCTCATAACCCAGGTTTGTAAGGTGTTCCACCTTCAAACGAGTTGGAAAAGGCCATTCAATATTTCCTATGCTTGCCCCCGAAGCTTGTATATTAAAACGGGGCGCGGCTCCGGAATCTCCCGGATTTCGCCAATACACGTGCCACTCAGGGTCCACTTCGAAGTAGATACCAATTTTTTCGGTGCGTACTTCTTCAAAGCTAGAAGGGGCTAACCAACGTATACGCACATGATCGCCGGAAGTCTCTTCCTCTGCATAAAGGAAAGAACCATAAAAAAAAGCCAATCCACTAATGATGATTATCAAGACAAACTTGATTTTAAACACACTCTTTTCCTTGGGCCTTATGCCTGGGAAATTTATAAATGCAGTACTGGTTATCTATGAACACTATACTGAGAGATAACCACTTAAGATCAATAAATTGGACGCAGATTACCCCGTCAATATCCCCTTACTAACTTTTGTAATTAGACGCAGATTCTCGTTTGAGATATTCATCAGCCCTTTTATGTTTTTCAATAATCTATAACCATCGCTCCTTAGACTCCAGGCTGGTCAGAGACCTAAAACTTACTCACAGCTCATCTTGGCACAAAAAATAGCCGCCGATTAGCCTGGTATTTAGATACTCATCAGCACATAGTAGGAAAATAATTGATTGGAAATAGAGATCGAGACTCTGGCAGACCGCTTACAGATCAACCACTTGTCAGTCGTTGAATATTATGACGGCGTTCCTTATGCCCTTTCTAGCGCCCATTGCTTTCCATATTGGTCTCTCGCTTATTCAGTATCAATCTTATGGAAAAGGGAGTGACGCCTAAGAAAAAGGCAACCATCTGAAATTTATCAGCAAAATCCGCCAGAATATGTTTTCTGATTTAATGTATCTGCGCTTTTACGGCGAATAGTGCCTCAAAGAGATAGGTAATTTAATCTGACAGACTGTAGAGAAAAACAATCAGAAGCAATAATTCTAGTGAGCACTTATCTTTCAACGCAATGTTTAAGATTTCTTTTATTACTGGACTCATAAAGAGTGAATAAAGTATTTATAAAATAACAATGGCACTCTGGAATTGAGTCTTTGGGCGTGAAAACCTGTAAAATTCAACCTCAATTTTCTATGAAAGTTTTAATGATATCATTGATATATATAATACCCTTGCGCGAGTTCGCCCCCCAACACATACTTTCATCTTTAATCTGAAATGGGTCATTACACATACTTATTAAATACAAGCGGGACTTAACTCTTTTTATCCACACTATCAATATTTACGTAATTTATCTTTTCAATATTCAGCCAATAAAGGATGTTCAACATTAACAGGAACCAAATTCTCCAAAAAATCCTCAGTAGCCAAATCCCAGCAGAAAGTTCTCGCTCGTGCGATACAATCCTCTGATTTGAATGTAAGAGCTTTTTGAATGGCCACCCCAAGATCTTCATCCATTGCACCAACGGGTGCATCGCCAATGATATCTCTTGGCCCGGTGACCGGATAGGCCGCAATTGGCAGGCCACAAGCTAACGCCTCAAGATTCACCAAACCGAAGGTATCTGTTAAAGATGGAAATACAAAAACATCCGCTCCAGCATAACACTCGGTTAATGCCTTTCCCTCTTTTATCCCCAAATAAATCACCTCTGGAAACTCTTTCTTTAATGTATTTAATTGAGGACCATCTCCTACCACCACTTTGGTTCCAGGAGTATTAATAGACAAAAATCTATCTAGTGACTTCTCCACAGCAATACGACCAACATTTAACATAATTGGCCTGGGCAGCCCTGAAAAAATTTCAGTTTCAACGGGGTGGAATTTATCCAACTCCACTCCTCGACGCCAGCGAACAATCCTACTAATACCTAAATTTCTTGCTTCTGCCTCCATACTTGTAGTTGTCACCATCGTTTGAGCTGCAGA
The DNA here is from genome assembly GCF_052467705.1 of Microbulbifer mixtoriginis (SeqCode). Taxonomy (NCBI): domain Bacteria; kingdom Pseudomonadati; phylum Pseudomonadota; class Gammaproteobacteria; order Cellvibrionales; family Microbulbiferaceae; genus Microbulbifer; species Microbulbifer mixtoriginis (SeqCode). Next base: position 1,395,560 of record NZ_CP174322.1, on the reverse strand, counting down.
CTGGTGAAAATCCACAAGTAGTCTATGCAACCAACTTACAGGTATTTTGTATCTTAGGGAAACATATTCAGACAATCTTGAAAGCCATGAAGTTGTATATCTTAAACTTCGCTTTTTACAATATCTCCGCATGGAAATACCAATTGGCCCCTCTGTCATAATATGAATAGTATCTGGGGAAAAGTCATCAACAATACGAGCAAGACGGGAACCAGGGAATACTGCAATTCTAATTTCATGATATCCAGGCCAGGGGAAATACCTAAAGTCATCAACAGATAAAAGCTTGACTTCATGCCCTCGAACAGACAATTCTTTTATGGTTTTCTCTAGAACCCGCGATACGCCATTAAGCTGCTTCGGATAGGTGTCCGTAGCAATCAATATTTTCATACCATAAAACCTTTATCTAAAGAGAAGAATCGTTTCAAAGCAGCGCAAAAAAAAATACGAAACCACTAAATAAAGCTTGAAACGATTCCGACACTTACCATTTTGACAAGCAGGGTATTTTGCTCTGATCACAGCGACTGGAATATTTCTTTGCCACCTGCTCCACTTCTGATAAAAGCTTATCACTCAGCGTGATCGGCTGTAGCCCCATCTCCAGCAACTGGTCATTAACAGCCAGTAAATCATTTTCTGGAGACTCTTTTCTTGGGTTATCCACATAGGCAATAGCCACGTCTGTTTTATCAGCAATCAACTTCGCCAGATCCCTGACTCGATGCATTTCAGTCATCTGGTTCAATATTTTGACCCGATCATCTTTTTCCGGAGGATTTTCTATCGCTAACTGTATACAACGGCAACTATCCTGAATATGGATAAAAGCACGTTTCTGCCCACCGGTACCATGAACTGTAAGGGGATAATTAATCGCAGCCTGCATTAAAAATCTATTCAATACAGTGCCATAATCTCCATCATAATCAAATCGATTGATAAGATACTCATCCTTACGGGTTTGATTTGTTTGTGTGCCCCAAACAATACCCTGATGTAAATCAGTAATACGCAGCCCATCATTTTTATTATAAAAAGCAAACAATAACTGATCCTGAGCCTTAGTCATATGATAGATAGAACCAGGATTCGGAGGATATAAAATTTCCGAACTGATAAATCTACCTTCCTCTTCCACTTGCACCTCCAGATATCCTTCTGGAATTCTCATGCCGGCAGTGCCGTAACCATAAACACCCATAGTTCCCAGGTGTACAAGATGAATATCCAGCTTACTCTCTACAATCGCGGCAAGAATATCGTTGGTCGCACTCAAATTATTATTAACCGTCAATCGTCTATGGCTTGATGACTTCATCGAATAAGGCGCTGATCGCTGTTCGGCAAAGTGTACAATTGTGTGCGGTTTCTCGGTAACCAATAGCTCTAGCAGCCTGTGATATTCTTTACCGATAGTGATTACAACATGCCGAATATTCTTGCCCGACACTTCTCGCCAAACCCTCAGCCTCTCTCCTAATGGCTGAATAGGCGTGAGCGACTCGACTTCCAGCTCTATATCGGTTTTTCTCCTTGAAAAATCATCGACAATTATAACTTCATAGCCTGCATCAGAAAGATGAAGGGCGGTTGGCCACCCGCAGAATCCATCCCCACCAAGAACCAGTACTTTTCTCACCCTAACCTCATTTATTAGTGACAGAAAAATGACTTCTATTTGAATACACTGAATCAACTATTGATAACGAACTAGATTATCTTCACTAGCGGCATATCCAATCCAAGAGCAAAATCCTTTCGCTTATTGGTTATCTTTATCATTAATTTCCACTCAAACTTAACTCACGGATAAAGCCAAGCATCTCTGCTAGAACTATCTCACTGTTTGCAGTGTGAAATATATGGCGTCAAAGACAAAACAAGCGCCAATCAAAGGGAAATAGCGCCAATCTTCACTTTCTTTGGCTTTTGTGGGAACAGAGTAGATCATTCAGGAATTCAGCGTTACTTTGAACAACCTTCAAATTACTAAGCATGTCCCAACCAATCAGACAAGATTTACAATCATTTTTGATTATCTTCACCGGCGTAGATCACCACCATTTCATGTGCAATAGAAATTTGCACATTCCTTCCACATTCCAATCATGATCAGGAAAACCTGAGCCCATCCACGCAAGGCAGGGCCATCAGAGCTACCAAACCTATTCCTCACATTGAAAAAAACCTGCACTCATAAAAACACGGGACTTTATTATTTGCTGTACGAAAAACTTATGCCTGCCAGATTAAAGTACTGACCACCATTACCAAGAGGCCAACTGTCATCGAAAAACAACTTTTTAATTTATCTAAATTAATGGGAACTTCACACGCCGAGATGACAACTAAGACACGTAAGACAAATATAAAAGGTCTGTGCAGCAGCGCAGAGGGTTATGGGCAAAAATTAATATCTGGGGTTGTACTTAGGGCATTAGCTCTAGCAGAAAGTTAGCTCTCTAAAAAAGCCAACTATCAGCAAATCTCCCTATATTTTGAGCCTACTTCCGCAAACGGTTTTCCGTAAGCGGCTTGCAAGGATGCATTTAAGCTTTATTGAAATGCACTTTGTGGGAATAAAAATATCCTCACCAAGAATCTATTTAGCAATTTTTCCTGAGACTGACTGATCAGCCCCTGGATAAATTGCCACACTTTCTACCCGTGCATTTTTATAAATATACTGCTCCATCCGCATTCTATTTCGTACCGGGAGATATAGCTGATGATTTCCAGAAGACACTTATTGCCTATTTCCCTGGCAATATCGGCCCTAACATTTATTGCACCTCCAGTCCTCGCGGACTTTGGTTCTAAACATGACAAGCATCGGGTACCCAAGAACGCAAGAAAAGGTCCGCGGCCACCCAAGCAACAACCCTTCGATTTCAGTTCAATCTTTAACACCGTCCAGATTCTGGAAGCTGGCGCTGTGGAAATACACCTCGGTGGCCATATTGATCAGGCCACACTGGAAGCAATGGACCCAATTGAGGCCTATGTTCATGCTTTCGAAGAAGGTGATGAGCTATTTGAAATGAACTACAACGCGCTCGATGGGGTAGGTGTCAATGTCGGCAACGGTAAGCGCTTCACCAGTTTTCCGCGCCCTGATCTCAGAGGCCCAAGGGCCTGGGCCAATATTTTGCCCCATCGAGCTACAGGCCCCAACGGTGATTCCTGTATCAGTTGTCACAATGTTCCCGTTGCCGATGGCGGCGGTGGTGTGAACGATAACGTGATCCGTATGGACCCAGAGCGTAAACAAAAAGGCTTTATTGAGCGTAACTCCCCGCACCTGTTCGGCATGGGCGCGGTACAGTTGGTGGCCGAGGAAATGACCACCGAATTACACAACCTCAGGGATCAGGCTGTCGACGACAGTTGTGCCTCCGGTGACAGTGCCACTGTGGAAATGGTATCCAAAGGGGTGAATTTTGGTGAAATATCCGTTTCCTGTGAAAACGTCAACTACGACAATCTCGCTGGCATTGATACAGATCTCGTTGTGCGCCCCTTTGAGTGGAAGGGACTCACCGGCTTCGTACGTGCTTTTGTGCGAGGTGCTGCGCACCAGGAGCTCGGTATGCAGGCCACCGAACTGGTCGGTGATGCCGATAGCGACTTCGACTCTGTCAGTAACGAACTGAGCGTGGGGGATATCACCGCACTGGCAATTTACAATGCTGCACAACCACGGCCAGTCACCAAGCTCGAATTGAACAGCGTGATTGATACCCTGAATGAAGAGGAACGAGAAACCTACGGGCTACCTCTCAGTGAGGCAGATATTGCCAGCATTCAAAATGGCGAGGAAATTTTCTCCTCTATCAGCTGCGCCTCCTGCCACTCTCCCGAGATGGAAGTCAGCTCACCAATATTTTATGAACCGTCGAAACACGCCAGCTATCGCGATGAGACCTACCCAGCGGGCAACATTGCCGGGTTACCCACTACCTCCCTGCAATTTAACCTGCTGACAGATATTCTCGACAACCCTCAGGAGCTACCTTCCGGCCAGACCCTGGGACAGTTCGAGGAGTCCGAGAATGGCGGAGCAATTGTACGCCTCTATGGCGACCTGAAACGCCACGATATGGGCCGAGCCATGGCTGAGGAGTTCGATGAGGGCAACGTGGGTGCCTCGGTATTCCTTACCGAAAACTTGTGGGGAGTAGGCTCCACACCACCCTATCTACACGATGGCCGCGCCACCACCATGACGGAAGCCATTCTGTTTCACGGAGGGGATGCACAATCCAGTAAAGAGCAGTTTGTAGCCCTTAGCGATGCTGACAAAGCCGACCTGCTGAATTTCCTAGATAACCTGGTACTTTACCTGGCTCCAGAGTAAGCCTCTAAAAACCCACAATCCAACCGGGGCGGCCTATCGGCTCGCCCCTTTCACATCTCAGTACAAATTATGGCGTTGATGCCACTCTGCCAGTGACTCATCTGGGTACTCATCGAAATGCTTGTCCGCGGCTCGAATATCCGGCTCTACCCAGGTTTTGGCAAAGGCCAGCATCATATGAGTAAGTTCTGGTGGTACGGGAAGTTCACTATCTATCGCAGAGGCAAATGGGTGGACCAGATCAGGCCAGCGGGGGTCCCACAACCAAAGCGCACTGCCACAGCGGGAACAAAAATGGCGTTGCGCCGGGCTGGCACTATTGCTGCCAGACTTATCTCGCAATATTGCCTGATACACTGAGATAAACTCCTTCCCCTTTACCGTCAGCGACTGGTAATCCCCTCCCAGGTTAACGGCATAGCCCCCTCCCCCAGCCGTCTTGCGGCAAATCGAACAGTAACAGCGGTTAAATGGGTATGGTTGTGCACATTTAAGATTGAATTGCACCGACTGGCAATGACAGGAACCATTTAGTTTCAATATAAAATCTCCCCACTTGTCTTGCTTACACCTCCAATGCCTGTATCTAGGCTAGACTGGTTAGCGGTCCCACAATCAAGGTTTATGCCGCCATGGCAATAGATAAGCCCGTCAGACACGATAAGTGGCAGGCCCAAGAATATGTAAAGGCCTCCTCCATGCAGTGGCGGCACGCTATGGAAGCTATCCAGCGCTGCAACTATCAAGGCGCCAGTACTATCCTCGATGTGGGCTGTGGCGATGGCAGAATCACCAGCTATCTAGCCGAACACCTCAAGAGTGGCAAAATCGTCGGTGTGGACCTCACTGAGGATATGATTCGCCACGCCCGCAAAGCCCACTCCGGCGTACCCAATCTCTCCTTCGAGCAAATGAGCGCCGATGAAATTCAGTTTGATAAGCAGTTCGACATTATTTTTTCTTTCAGTTGCTTGCACTGGGTGGCAGACCAGAAGAAGGTCTGGAATGGCTTTTACAAACACTTACGAGAGGATGGCAAGATTGTGGTCGGCTTTCAGGTTGACCATGAGAATTTCTGGGATACTGTGTACGAATTCCAAAACAATAATCAATGGCAGGCACATTTTGAGAACTTTCTCGATCCTTACAATCATTATTCCCTGAATGAAATGCGTAATTATATCGAGGATGCTGGATTTTACCTGCCCAGGATCGATGAAATCCATCATGTGGAAAATTTTGGCACCCGAGACACGCTCACAGCGTTTTTCTTATCTTGGGTGCCTCAATTTCGACATCTGCAGAACTCGCAAAGACAAGAATTTGCCCAACAAGTGATGGACGCCTTCTACCAAAAAATGCATCCAGAAATGCGCAAACATGCTGGAGTACGGATCAAGCGATTTATTATTGAAGCCGTCAAATGAATCGGAATCCATGTATTAATTTTAAAGCTAGTGAACTCAAATCACCCTTAGCTGCTAACTTTTTAGAGCTTAACCATTCTCTGCAAACTTTTGAAAAAGTATCAACAAAATAAAATCACGAACGGGCCATTGTATCTAGGTCCACCTTCAAGCAAGAGGCAATTAAGTTTCTCTTACAAAAGTTGTGGCCAGTTAAAATACTTACCAAACCCTCTTTTCCCAGCAAACGCTCGCTGATTTGCTCTAATGGCAGCCCTTGCTGATCAAGCTGCTGTGCCTCTGCAGATAAATTCAACAGAAACTCATACTTCTGCTTTAACTGCTGCCAGCCATTTTCTACAACTCCTCGATGGGGACAGAGAATGACTTCGAAGGAGCGCTCCAATACACTTTTGATACTGTTTAACAGGATGGGGATATCTTCATCGATGCGAAGAAACTTTAAGTAATTGGCAATATATAAATCTGCACTGAACAACCAGCCGCGCTCAGGCAACAGGTAACAGGTCATATCTTTGGCATGACCAGGGCTAAATAGGGGCTGCACTTCTTCAGTGCCAATGCGGATATCTTCTGGCAATGGCGCTACTTCGGCTTTTCCAGCAGTTCCCCAGAATAGTTTTTGCATGGGGGGAATACGAAAGCCCCTTTTTAATATCCCTATAGTTAAGTCCGGAGCAAAAGCCTGCACGCCGGTGAGCTTTTGGATAGCACCGGCGTTGCCGCTGTGATCCTCGTGGTGGTGAGTTAGCAATAGTTGTTTTAGCGGTGTATTTTCAATAAACGGCTTAACATATTTCCACTGGTTACTAGGGCCAGTATCTATTACTGTGCCATTAAGCCTATAAACGACAAATGTGGTGTTGACCCCCATATTCAGGCGACCAACTCGGATTGCCTCCAGGCCCTGATAATTAAATGTTTCTCTTACCGACATGGGGAACTCTCTTACAGATTTTGGAGTATTTTCAGGCAAGTGGCACAAGCGGAGAAATTGCAATTTCCTCGAATGTAGGTGACATATCACTACTAATCTCTAGAAGGGGACAAGCAAGAAGGCCCAAGTGAGGCATAAATCCCCTAACCCAGTAGCAAACTGTTCTCACAATGCTTCCAGCGACACCACCTCAATCCCTCTTTCCGTGTAGCGCCAACACAAATTGAACCCACACAGCGCCATGCCATAAATTCGCTGTGGATCGTTTTTTTGGTAAGCCGGCCGGGGATCTTGTGCCAGAACCTGCTCAATTAAGTTCGGCAGATCGGTGCCCCAGTCATCTTTATAGGCCTTGGCTTGGTGAAGAATCGCTTCCGGGATATTTACAGTGATCAATGCGGGGGCGGCATCGGCAAAAGCGCTTTCAGCATGTTGTAGGGCATCGGCATAGGGCACATAGGGTTTGATATCCAACACTGGTGTGCCGTCTACCAGGTCGGCTCCACCGACAATCAATTCCACTTTGGGGGAGGTGCGCACTTCCAGTAAACGCACCACGGAAAGACCAATATTATTGGGCCTAAAGGGGGAACGAGTGGCGAGTACACCGAGCTTTTTATTACCACCCAGACGCGGAGGACGGACCTTGGCGGACCATTGCCCGGCAGCCTGGTGAAACTGGAAAACAACCCAGATATGACTGTTTTCCTCCAACCCCGCTACCGCATCTGCCACATTCAGTGGCGCTAGTAGTTCGATACTGGCCCGGCTGGCATCGGCGAGCAGTGGCTGACGGGGAACACCAAATTTTTCACCAAAACAGGAGTGCACACGGGCAATGGGCTCAACAACCATGGAAAATCCAGACAACCAATAATGAGCCCGATATTTTAAACCAGTTGCGGGAATTATTTATCGACACCAGCAATACACAAATATTTTATTTCCATGTAGTCCTCAATACCGTATTTAGAACCTTCCCGTCCCTGACCAGATTCCTTTACACCTCCAAAGGGCGCCATTTCATTGGAGATAATCCCTTCATTCACACCCACCATGCCGTACTCCAGCGCTTCAGACACTCGGCAAACCCGTCCAATATCACGGGAATAGAAATAAGAGGCGAGGCCAAACTCGGTATCATTAGCCATGCGAATCACCTCTTCTTCCGTGGAGAATTTAAACAGTGGTGCCACTGGACCAAAGATTTCCTCTTTAAACAGATTCATTTGCTCAGTGGCATTTCCCAGTATTATGGGTGCATAGAACTGATCTCCCATAGCATCGGGTCCGCCAGCAACCAGAGTTTTCGCACCTTTTTGTAGGGCATCTTCTACCAACCCCTCCACCTTTTCGACCGCTTTGACGGTAATCATAGGGCCAATATCGGTTCCCTCTGCAAAGCCATTCCCCATTGTTAGCGCGTTAACTGCCTGGGCAAATTTCTCCGCGAAAGCCTCGTAAACCCCTTCCTGTACGAAAATACGATTGGCGCAGACACAAGTTTGCCCGGCGTTGCGGTACTTACAGACAATGGCACCTTTCACTGCCTCATCCAGATCCGCATCATCAAAAACAATAAATGGCGCGTTGCCGCCCAGCTCCATGGAGGTTTTCTTCATGGTTTCAGCACACTGGGCCTGCAGTTTCTTACCCACAGCGGTGGAACCGGTAAAGGTAAACTTGCGCACTAGAGGATTCTTCGTCATCTCGGTGCCGATGGCCGGCGCATTTTGACCAACCACAATATTGAAGATCCCCGGGGGAATACCCGCTTCCTCCGCCAGTACCGCCAGCGCCAGGGCGGATAATGGCGTCTCATGGGCCGGCTTGGCGATAAATGGACAACCGGCCGCCAGGGCCGGCGCCATCTTGCGGGCGATCATGGCATTGGGGAAATTCCATGGCGTGACTGAACAAGTGACCCCAACAGGTTGCTTGATCACCACGATGCGGCGGTCGTTGGCGGGGGGCGCTATGACATCGCCATAAATGCGCTTAGCCTCCTCGGCAAACCACTCGATATAGTTGGCACCGTAGACTATCTCTGTGCGTGACTCAGAGAGGGGCTTCCCCTGTTCGGCGGTAAGAATTCTGGCTAAGTCCTCGGTGTTATCGATCACCAAGTTGTACCAATGCCGCAGTAACTTGGCCCGCTCCTTAACCGGAGTAGCAGCCCAGTCTGGCCAGGCAGCACTGGCCGCCTCAATAGCGCGACGGGTCTCATCGGCACCAAGGTCAGCTATGCTGGCCACTACCTTGCCGGTGGCCGGATCTTTAACGTCGAATGTAGCGCCGGAATCGGCATCGACCCACTGGCCGTTGATATAGGACTGGGTGCGCAATAGCGCGGGTTTTTTCAGCTCCAGCATCGCCATCTCCTTAGGTGTCGTCCCTGATCCCGGTCGGACCCGCGATCTACCGCTAAGGATATTAACCCGTAAAATGCCCCCCGCAGTGCAAGACAAGGGGGGGATTGGCGACACTCTGGCTTGTAGGCGTGTGGAACTTTATTTTTTCTTTTTCACAAACTTCATCAGGCGGCGTTTCTTGGCCTTCTGGCGATCACTCAGTTTGTTTTTCTTACCGGCGTAGGGGTTGTCACCGGTACGGAATTCGATTTTCACCGGTGTCCCGTGTAGCTCCAAAGCCTTGCGGAACGTCTTTTCCAGATAACGTACATAGTGCGCAGGCACCTGTTCGGTCTGATTGCCGTGAATAACGATCACCGGCGGGTTCTGGCCGCCCGCATGGGCGTAACGCAGTTTGATACGATGGCCGTGCACAAGCGGTGGTTGGTGCTCACTTACTGCCCATTGCAGAATACGCGTGAGGTGGTTGGTGGAGAGTTTATCTGTCGCACTCTGATAGGCGGCCTCGATAGACTCGTACAAATGGCCAACGCCAGTACCGTGCAGGGCGGAAATAAAGTGCACATCGGCAAACTCGACAAAACGCAGGCGGCGCTCCAGCTCCGTTTTCACGTAGTCGCGGTGATCTGCCTCCAGGCCATCCCACTTGTTCAGAGCCACCACCAAGGCTCGCCCGGCCTGAATCACGCTGCCCATCAGGTGCATATCCTGGTCCACCAGGCCCTCGCGAGCATCAATCACCAGCACCACCACATTGGCGTCTTCCACCGCCTGCAGGGTTTTGACGATAGAGAACTTCTCCACCGATTCCTTAATGTTCTTGCGACGGCGAATACCGGCAGTATCGATCAAGGTATAGGGCTTCTCATCGCGCTCATAATTGATATAGACACTGTCGCGCGTGGTGCCAGGCTGGTCGTATACCACTACGCGGTCCTCGCCGAGCAGGCGGTTGACCAGGGTAGATTTACCCACGTTGGGGCGCCCAACAATGGCAATCTTGATTCCGGTGGCCTCTTCCGGCTCCTCTTCAGCCGCCACCTCAGGAAGATCCTCAACCACGCGCTGCATCAGGCTGCGCACACCACGACCGTGGGTGGCAGTGGTGGGAAAGAGTTCACCGATACCCAGCTCATAGAAGGGCGCCAGGGCGATATCCGGGTTGACACCATCGACCTTGTTGGCAACCAGGAAGGTCGGCTTGGAGCGAGTGCGCAGCCGGTCTGCGATCATTTCATCCGCCGGGGTCAGGCCATCGCGACTATCCACCAGGAACAGCACGATATCCGCTTCTTCGATAGCCTGCATAGACTGCTGCGCCATGGCCGCATCAATGCCCTCTTCTCCGCCGGTGATACCGCCGGTATCTACGAGAAGTACTTTGCGTCCATCGATTTCGGCCTCGCCATATTTGCGGTCGCGAGTAAGACCGGCGTAATTAGCCACCAAGGCGTCACGGCTCTTGGTAAGACGATTAAACAGTGTGGATTTGCCCACGTTGGGGCGCCCGACCAGGGCGATAACTGGCAGCATAGAATTCTGGCTTTAGCCTAATAAATAAATACAAACGCCCGCACAAGGCGGGCGATTTCAATTCACCTGCGAAGCAGGCTCCTTTTGCGGGCTGGTGCCCAAAAGCGGACTGCCTGTCCGCCACAGCAATATTGCGCGCTTAGCTCCGAGCGAGGGTCAGGGCTACCAACTTGCCGTCATCAGACAGGACAAACAACAGGTCGCCATCCACCAGCATGGGGATACGAATCGAATCGTTATCCACCTCTTCGCGGCCGATAAACTGACCGGAACTGGGGTCAAGCACATGCAGGTAACCTTCCAAGTCGCCGACAATCACAACATCCTGGAAATAAGCCGGGCCACTCAGTTCGCGGCGCAGTAATTCATTGTTACTCCAGGCGATCTGGCCAGCGCCCACATTGTAAGCGTATACACTGCCCGAGGCGCCGCTCAGGTACACATGCCCTCCACCAACAGCCACTGAGTGGTTGGTAGAGGCATCACGCGCCCAAAGGCCACGACCGTTTTCCTTGGATAAAGCGACAACACGACCCTGGTAGCTGGCGGCAAACACCAGATCACCGCGCACTACCGGCGACCCGTCGATATCCACAACCCGCTCCAATTCAGCAGAACCCTGCGGAATGGCAACGCGCTGTTCCCAGCGAGTTATGCCGTCGCGGGCGTCCAGGGCAACCAATTTGCCATTATCGAGACCGGCAATTACCAGACCGCCGCTAATCACGGGGGCCGCGGTGCCGCGGAGAGTCAGTACCGGCAAGGTGGTGGTTTGGCTCCACAACTCTTCACCGCTGCTGGCATCCAGGCCCACCAACTTACCGTCAACGGTTTGCAGGACCACAACACTGGATCCTATTGCCGGAGCGGAGACCACTTCACCAGAGACTTGATAGGTCCACAGTTGAGCGCCATTTCGCAAGTCCAGGGCCACCGCACGGCCGCGGTAGTCAACAACTACAGCGATACCCAATCCAACACCGACACCACCGCTCAATTCAATATCCAGATCGGTTTCCCACTGGGGCCTACCGCTGCTGCGATCAAAAGCGGTCACTTCACCGTCGCTGCTGGCGGCAATCAGTTTACCGTCAGCCAGACCCGGCTGCAGCATCGCATAACGCTTCTCGTCGATGCTGCCCACATCCGCCGACCAGACTTCGCGCAGCTGAACACTAGGCGCGAAATCGACCAGGTCTACCGGCTCGACATCCTCCTTACTCTCGTTGGAGGCGCAGGCACCCAGAGCTACCGCTAGGGCAACCGCTGCGGTGCGCCCCACAGCGCGATTGAGAAATCCCATTATTCGCCTCCCTCAGGTGCTGGTTCACTTGGTTTCTGCTCTTCGCCAGAGGCCACTGCTAGGCTCTCAACTTTGAGTTGTAGCAGCTGGGTACTGCCCGCTTGCTCTGGTAACAGCTCGGTCAAAGCCTGTTCGTAGGCGCTGCGCGCGCCGGCGTCATCGCCTTTCTGTCGGAGAATATCACCGCGCGTCTCAGAATAGAGGGCGGCAAAGGCCGGGGGCACACTGCCCTCAATCAGCTTCAAAGCTTCATCTGGTTTGCCGCGCGCGGCAATCACCGTGGCCAGGCGGCGCTTGGCCAGCAGCTTCATGGCATCTTCTTTGGTGTTGTCGAGCACCCACTGCAAGTGAGTCTGCGCGACTTCCAGGTCATTCTTTTCCACAGCAATTGCGGCCAGGCGCAGAGAGGCCTGACTAGCGTAGATACGGCTGCCGTACTCGTTTTTCAGCTGCTCGGCAAGTGACTTCGCAGTAGTCAGCTGCTTGTTGTCTGGCTGGTTGTCATTAGCGGATACCGCCTGGATAAAACCTTGGTAAAGGTCCGAGGCCGCCTCAGCCTTGGAGCGCTGGTCACCCTGCCACCATTGATAACCAAAGTAGCCGGCCAGAGCCAGGACTATGCCGGTAAGAATGCCCCTGCCGTTTTCCGCCCACCAGCGCTTCAGCGTTTCTATTTGTTCTTGTTCGGTAAGATGCTCAGACATTGGGTAAATCGCCTTTCCTGTGGTTTCTAACTATCCTGGCGGGGGCCACCGCCACCCTGAGTATTTGAATCAGCCCTGCAGCAATGCCGCAAGTTCCGTGAGCGCGAGAGTCTGCTGCTGTTGCTCAGAGCGCAGATATTTCACTGTAATCTGACCATTTGCAGCCTCATCCTCGCCGATAATCAGTGCGTAATCGGCACCGCTTTTATCCGCTTTCTTCATTTGGCTCTTAAAGCTCCCACCTCCGCAGTGCGCCTGTAGACGCAACCATGGTAGCTCGTCGCGTAATTGTTCGGCGGCAGCCAAGGCGGCTGATTGTACATCACCCACCGCCACCAGGTAGGCATCTACTTGCTGCGCCAGACTCTCCGGTAGTACTTCAAGGGTTTCCAACATCAATACCAGGCGCTCGGCACCCAGGCCAAAGCCAACTGCTGGAGTGGGCTTCCCACCCATCTGTTCTACCAAACCATCGTAGCGGCCGCCGGCACAGACAGTGCCCTGGGCACCGAGACTGTCGGTCACCCATTCAAAAACGGTTTTACCGTAGTAATCGAGACCGCGCACCAGTTTGGGGTTGATCTCGTATTTCACCCCTGCTGCATCCAGTAGCTCGCGCAACTGGGCAAAGTGGGCGGCAGATTCCTCATCGAGGAAATCCAATAGACAGGGCGCCTCGACGAGCAGTTCCTGGGTTTGCGTATTTTTACTGTCGAGAATACGCAAGGGATTGCGCTCCAGGCGGCGCTGGCTGTCCTCGTCCAGCTGCTCGCGGCGCTCGCTTAGGTAGGCCACCAGGGCCTCGCGATAGGCTGCGCGGCTGTCGGAATTGCCCAGGGAGTTCAACTGCAGGGTGACATGTTCACCGATACCCAGCTGACGCCACAGCCGCGCGGTCATAATCAGCATTTCCGCGTCGATATCCGGCCCTTCGATGCCGAACACTTCCACTCCAAACTGGTGGAACTGGCGCAGACGGCCTTTCTGTGGGCGCTCATAGCGGAACATGGGGCCGAAATACCACAGGCGCTGGGGCTGAATCAGCAGGTTGTTTTGGATCGCTGCGCGCACGGTGCCTGCGGTGCCCTCTGGGCGCAGGGTAATGCTGTCTCCGCTCTTGTCCTCGAAGGTGTACATTTCCTTTTCGACAATATCAGTAGCCTCGCCCACGGCGCGGCTGAACAGCTGGGTTGCCTCCAGAGTCGGCGTACGGATTTCACTGTAGCCGTAGCGGGCAAAGAGTTCACTGAGGGTGGCTTCCACATATTGCCAAACCGGGGACTGTTCCGGCAGCAGGTCGTTCATGCCGCGAATTGCGCGAAGTTGTTTCAACGCTGTTCCTTAAATTTCTAATTACTTAAATCAACGAATAGGGCAGTGCAATAGACGTGCCCGCTACGCTTTGGCGATGATATCTGCCTCGCGCTCGGCCTTGGCAGAGGCCTTTTCGCGAATTAGGCGTTCCAAATCATCCACTAGATTCTCATTTTTGAATTTGCGGTCTGGCTGGCCGTCCACATAAATCGCGTGGCTCGGTGTACCGCCGGTGAGGCCAATATCCGCTTCCTTCGCTTCGCCCGGGCCATTGACGATACAGCCGATCACCGCCACATCCAACGGCGTGGTGACATCTTCAAGGCGCGTCTCCAGCTCGTTCATGGTTTTTACCACATCAAAGTTCTGGCGTGAGCAGCTGGGGCAGGCGATAAAATTGATCCCCTTGCTGCGCAGGCGCAAGCTCTTCAGAAGATCCCAACCTACTTTCACCTCTTCCACCGGGTCTGCCGCCAGGGATACCCGCAGGGTATCGCCAATACCGTCGAGCAACAGGGCGCCGAGGCCAATTGCGGATTTCACCGTACCGGCTCGCAGGCCGCCGGCCTCTGTAATACCTAGGTGCAAGGGCTGCTCAATTTGCTGGGCCAGTTTGCGATAGGCAGCGGTAGCCATAAAGATGTCCGAGGCTTTCACGCTCACCTTGAAGTCCTGAAAATTCAGGCTATCAAGAATCTCAACATGGCGCAGTGCGGACTCCACCAGTGCATCTGGCGTGGGCTCACCGTATTTTTTTTGCAGGTCTTTTTCCAGAGAGCCCGCGTTTACACCGATACGAATCGGGATGTTCAGATCGCGGGCCTTGTCCACCACCGCACGAATACGCTTCTCACGGCCGATATTACCGGGGTTGATGCGCAGGCAATCCACCCCCAGGTCGGCCACTCGCAGAGCAATGCGATAGTCGAAGTGAATATCCGCCACCAGCGGAACATTCACCTGCTTTTTAATTTCCCCGAAAGCCTCAGCGGCCTCCATGCTGGGCACTGAGACCCGCACGATATCCGCACCGGCATTTTCCAGACGCTGGATCTGGCCCACAGTGGCGGCCACATCACAGGTTTCGGTATTGGTCATGCTCTGCACCGAGATCGGCGCATCGCCACCGACCGGTACATTACCCACCATGATCTGGCGCGACTTGCGGCGGACAATGGGAGATTCAAATTGCATAGGGCTGACCTGGCAGTATTGCTGCTAAAAATTCGAGGGGGAGATTATAGAGAGATTGGGCGCAAACCTACAGAGTTCGCGCCCAAACGGCGGAGATCCTTTAATTGCCCACAATCAGGCGGCGGGTGCGGCGATTGCCAATGGGGTCGCTTTCAATCGTCTGCTCGCGGTAAACCACCTTGGTTGCACGGGCATTACCGAGCATCACTTCGAAGGGCGCGCGACCATCCAGGTTCTTGGAACTGCCGGCTTGCTGAACACCGGCGAGCAGTACAACACCCTCGGCATCCTTTACTTCAACCCAGGAATCCTCGTCGAAACTGAGACGCAGCGCTCCTTGCAACTGTTCATCCAGCTGCGCAACGGTTGCGGGTAGCTGGGCGGTAGCGTCTTCAGCTTGCAGGCTGACCTGGGGTTCAGTAAGCGCATTATGCTCGGGAGTTTGAGCCTCCTCCGAGACTTCTTCCCCGGCGGACTCTAGTTGTTGCGCCGGTGCCTCAGCAACCTGCAACTGGGTTGAACCAGGCTCCGCCAATGCTATTTCATTGATATTTACGGATGGCTCAGCAACGGATAGCTCAGCAGTTTCGACAGGGGCTGCATTTTGCTCTACTGAGTTCTGCAGGCCGGGAATATTTACCGGGCCAACATAGAGCCACCAAAATACAGCGCCCGCCACCACAAATGGCAGAAGAGCCAACAGACCATAGCCGTGTTTGCGCGCCGGGCGCAGGGCGTCGGCTTTCATCTCGATACGTCGCGATTCTTTGCGCACCGGCTGTTTTGGGCGTGCGGCATCGTAGGCCGTAAGCACAGGAGCGGAGTCAATGCTCAGCTCCCGGCAAATATTGCGGATATAACCTCGCGCATAAACCGCTTCCGGCTGGCGCTCGTAAAGGTCTTCTTCTAACCACTCCACCGTATTGTCGATAATACACAAGCGCCGGGACAGCTCCTCGCGAGACAGCCCGGCCGCCTCGCGCGCAGAGTGCAGTAGCGCACCGGGAGAAGCCTGTGTACTGGATTCGATTTGGCCGCTGTCGCGGTGCACGGAGTTACTATCCGTCATTACCACTCAACTCCTGATATTTCAGTGTTTCCGCAGAGTACGGGTACAGATTTTTTAGCGCAAGAGCATAACTCAGCTCCTTGTCGCGGTTGCCAAACACCTTTTCGATACGTATCCCCAACCATAGGGATTGGGGTGTCTGGCGTTTATTCTCACTGTAACGATCAAGGTACTGTTTGGCCGCAGAATAGTCGCCGGCCTCATATTTAAGCTCCGCCAACTCCAGTAGCGCTACCGGC
The DNA here is from genome assembly GCF_052467705.1 of Microbulbifer mixtoriginis (SeqCode). NCBI lineage: Bacteria > Pseudomonadati > Pseudomonadota > Gammaproteobacteria > Cellvibrionales > Microbulbiferaceae > Microbulbifer > Microbulbifer mixtoriginis (SeqCode). Next base: position 1,379,105 of record NZ_CP174322.1, on the reverse strand, counting down.
AGATTGCTGTTGAGAGCGAGCGCACGCGTGTAGGCCCGTTCTGCTTCATCTGCTAAGCCCAGGCGATTGGCAGTACGGCCATAGTTAACCAGGGCAAAGAAACGGCGGTTGTAAGTCAGGTCATTGGAGGCGTGACGAAATTGCTCTAAAGCATCCTCGTAGCGCTCCTGCTGGTAAAGGAACACGCCATAGTTTGTGCGCGCCATGGAGAAATTGTCGCTGTAGCGCAGGGCCTTTTTGAAATGGGACTCGGCCACCTTCAATTCGCCATCGGCCTGGTACAGCAGAGCCAGGCCATGGTGGGCCATAGGATTCTTCTTGCCCAGCTCCAGCGCTTTGTTGAAGTGACGGCGAGCCAGCTCGCGGTTCTCTCCACTCTGCAGATAGCGAATACCCAGTTGAACATGGGTTTCCAAAGCCTTCTCCAGATTGACCTCCTGGCGCTCTGGCAAACCAGTGGTTACACACCCCCCCAGTAACACAGTGAGAATCAGGCCTAAGAACCGCAGGCCAAAAGAATTTGCAGACACGACATCACCTGTACATTTATTTTTCATCTATCCATCAAGCGGGATCGCAGTGATTAATCACTATCGATCAAGCACCAGGGCGGGGGCAAAGTAAAAAAATAGTGGTGTGCCCACTGTGATGGCAGAGCAGTCCCCAAGATAACCTGTCTGCAATGCCTCTTCCGATACTGGACCCGGACGCTGATCCTGCCTCCCGACCCATATAGTGCCGCAAAGCACCGTGAGTTTCAGCTGTGTACCCCTAATTAATTCCAATTGACCCGGCGATATCTCTCGCTGATAACAAAATAAAATCGAGGCAGTGCGGAACCCACACAAAAGTCAGAAAATTTCGTTAATACCGGTAATAAAACCACCACTAGAGCTCCTTACCGGAGCTATCCCTCGCATCCAGCTGTTTGCCATCAGGACCCCCGTCGCGGGTAGGGATCAGGGCGCGAACGGAATTTGAGGAGGTGTTGGCCGCATCCGGGTCGGTCAGGATCTCAAGAAAACGCACGACCAGGTCGATCTCGGCATCGCTGAGATTATTACCGGCATCACCACCGGTGGTCGCAAGGATTGCCTGGGAGAGCGCAAGGCCATTGGGCGCCACCTTACTGGCACAATCTGTTAACCCAGAAAATTGTGACAAGTCGCACATTTCGCTATTGGTGTAATACTGGTTAACCGATGCCGCACGGTCGCGATAGTGTTCGACATTTCTGCGTAGCGTCGCAAATTGACCACTGTGCCCCCAAGGGCCAGTGAGCGCGACATTCAGTAGTGTTGGGGGACGGAAGGCACCAGCACCGTTCGCCCCCAGATCCGCGCCACTGCCATTCTCATCGGTACCTATACCAATTTGTGGATAATTCGCAGGCCGTGGCCCTTCAGTAGTAAAAAATGCACCCGCATGGCAATTAGTACAGCCGGAATTCCCTGACATAAAAGTAATGGCACCGCGCTTCTCATCATTATCGAGCGCATTCAAGTCGCCATCTACATAGTCGAAGAAAGGGTTGTCGATAAAGAGCTGCACCGCTTCAAAAGCGGCTATAGCCTGTGCAATACGGCTGAAAGTAATCTCGTCGTCACCAAAAGCTGCGTTAAATAACCCACTCCAGGATTCCCGTCCCAGATTGGCCGCCACTATATCTTCGCGGTAATCGGTGGTGCCGCTATCACTACTCGCATCGTAACCAAATTGAGTAACATCACCCATTTCCGCAGGATTGGTTACGGGAAAATGCGCCTGCGCCATCATCAGGGCCAGGGTGCCAGTACCCACCGCCGCTTCGGTATTGAAGCTGACATCCCGTGAGTCGGTGCGGATACCGCGATCGGTAAGTGCCACCCGGTTATCCCAAAAGAGCCCACTACTCCACAATGCCACATTACATATCGGCTGAGCGTTTCTGGGTACTATGGGTACCTCATTGATACCGTCAGAGCGGCCTGGGCCAACCAATGCAGGATCTAATGGATTCACACCCACGGGCATAGAGAGATTGTCACCGCCACAGCCGATAGCAGCGTGGTGACAGGAGGCACAGGCTACATCGCCATTGGCACTGAGGGATTGACTGTAGAACAGGCGCATACCCAGCTCGACCATGGCAGGGTCTTGTTCACTTCGCACCCTGGCAGCAAAAGCGCGCATATCTTCCAGATGCCCAGCCATGTTGTTCGATTCCAGCATGGCCGCCAGGCAGGTATCCAGATCTTCATCTAATAAATTCAATGCACTGCGAACATTTTTACATTCACTAATGTTCACAAGGCGCTCGAGGACCGGTACCGCAACCGCACCATTGTTAAGGCCGCCATTCGTATTATTGATTAGTGTTTTCGCATTGACCCGGGCCGTTTCACTCTCGCTGTTCACATCGCCACTGGTCACTGAGTAGCTGTACTCGGTATTTATCGAAAGGCCCTGGTCAACATAAAAATGATTATCTGTCTCGGCAATTTTTTCTCCGCCACGATAGATAGCATAGGTTGCCCCATCGCGCTGCCAGGAAAGGCCGATACTCGTTCCTGAAAAAGCATTGGCGATCAAGGCCTTCGGCGCACTGCCTTGCCCGGTCTCTGTGCCATTGCCTGCATCATCGTCATTATCTGTGTCACCGCCATTGACCGTATCATCACCACCGGAGTTTGTATCGGTATTTCCCCCAGCGTCAGTGTCAGTGTCAGTGTCAGCTTCCACCGTTTCCGAGCCAGAGCTGTCATCGCCACCGGATGAACCGGAGCTGCAGCCCACTGCCAACAGAACAAGCGGCAGTAGCACTAATCGCAACAGTGCTGCGCATGATATCGGCAAATTATTGCTCTGGGTTTTCATAAATACAGCTCGACTCCGCCACTGAAAAATCGTTTTGAACAGCACTGGACAGGCAATGGAGCTACTAGTGCCCTACACGGCACCAAAAGCTAATATTTTGGAACTATCCAACATTTTTAAAGGTAGTTTTTTGGGGAGCAGAAAGAGTTGCCTGCCCTCACAATACTTTTCATGAAACCGAACTTTTTTGTCAATTTCATGGGATACCGAGGTAGTGACCCTAAAGCTTTTACTTGGCAAATTCTGTTGAGAGAGTCGCAAAGCACTGATGCTGGAACAGTGATATTGGATACTGTGAATTGTCTCTGGGTTTAAAGAAATAGAGAAAACGGTATTGAGAAGGCTACAAGCTAAGTTTGCCCATACTGCGACCCAGCCTAAAAAATTAATTTCACAAATCGCAAAGATAAGTATGAGGGTATAAAAACTATACCCTCTATACTTTTGACTTTTTTCTAGCTATTCACTTGGCTATAAAACAAGGTAAACAGAGAATTACAAACTCTCCCCATTCCGGTTTCTAGCATCCAGCTGTTTGCCATCCGGACCACCGTCTCTGGGAGGAATCAAAAATTGAATCTCATTAGAGCTACTATCGGCAGCGGCTGGGTCAGTGAGAGTGCCCAGAAAAATGACAACAAGGTCGATCTCATCATCAGTCAGGCGGTTGACACCACCACCATCATTCCCTGCAAGAATATCCTGAGACAGAACCAAACCATTAGGCGCTACTTTACTGGGGCAATCCTGTAAATCTTTAAACTGTTCAAGATCACACATTTCATTATTGGCAAAGTAACTGGCAATTGAGACACCCTGATCCCTGTAATGCTCGACATTTCTACGCAAGCTGCCAAACTGCCCGCTATGTCCCCAGGGGCCAGTAATCGCCACATTTAACAGAGTTGGGGCTCGGAATGCCCCAAAACCCAAAGACCCCTCACCACCCAAATCGGCTCCACTGCCACTCTCGTCAGTACCAATTCCAATCTGCGGATAGCTGGCAGCCATCAGCGCTTCGGAAGTAAAGAAGGCCCCCTTATGGCAGAAAGTACAGCCAGAGTCTCTTGACATGAACGTGATAGCACCACGCTTCTCTTCGGCGCTAAGCGCTTGTAAATTGCCCTCAACATAGGCAAAAAATGAATTATCTATAAATATCTGCACCGCCTCATAAGCTGCAATAGCCTGGGCAATACGGCTAAAGTTAATCTCAGGATCACCAAAAGCGGATGTAAATAGCGGCCCCCAAGCTTCGATATCCAGATTCGCCGCCAATATATCTTCGCGGTATGCAGTAAAGTTTTCGTCGACAGAATCATCGTAGCCAAAGTCGACGATATCCCCCATCTCAGGTGGTGCTGTAACAGGGAAGTGTGCCTGAGCCATCAGTAGCGCCAGGGAACCAGAACCTACCGCGGAGGAAGTATTTCGGGTAACGTCCGTTGAATCTGTGCGCAACACACCATTAGGACTCAATGAAACCCGGTTGTCCCAAAACAGGCCACGAGACCAGAGCGAAGTGTTGCAGGTCGCTGGTGAATTCCTCGGCACTATCGGCACTTCATTAATACCGTCAGAGCGCCCCGGCCCTAGCAACGTACTATCTACCGCATTAATGCCAACCGGCATTGATAGATCATCCCCACCACAGCCAATCGCCGGGTGGTGACAAGAGGAGCAGGAAGCATCTTGATTGGCACTCAGGGATTTATTGTGGAACAGGCGCATACCCAGCTCGACCATGGCTGGTTCCTGCTCGCTGCGAACACGCGCGGCAAAAGCACGTATATCCTCAACAAGAGAGGCCATGCGATTGAGCTCAAGCATGGCTGCCAGGCAGTTATCAAGATCTTCCTCGAGTAAATCCAGGGCGCTGGAGACATTTTTACACTCGGCAAAAGTGGATATACGCTCGTTTAAGACATCGTCTTCTGTGCCGTTATTTAGCCCAGTATTCGTGTCATTTACCAATGTCTTAACAACAATCTGATCGGCCTCAGAGGCGCTGGCAGTATCGACCGTATTTAGCAAGTAGCTGTACTCAGTCGCTACCGTGAGGTTTTTATCGACAAAAAAGTTATTACTGGTTTGCGCGACTCTTTCACCATTGCGATAAACAAAATAGGTCTCACCATCCCGCTCCCAAGCAAGGCCGATGCTGGTCCCGGAAAAGGCATGGCCAATCAATTTACCGGGCCCACTACCCCGCTCAGATTGCGGATCGGGGTCTGGGCCTGGGTCTGAGTCTGAGTCTGAGTCTGAGTCTGAGTCTGAGTCACCCTCTACAGTATTCGGTGTCGAAGTATCATCATCACCTCCAGATGATCCTGAACTGCAAGCTGCCAAGAATATACAGAGTATTAAAAATAAATATCGCAATAGGACATTGGCAGACACCTTAAAATCCAATTTCTCAGTACGCATAAAATTTAACAGTCCTTTCCATCCACTTTCGTAAAGTTCTGGACTGTTAACGCAGTATCCTGGGATTTGGTTGACACCAATAAAAGGGAGATCAGAAAAAAATTGAGAGGCTTTAAAGCAGTTACGACCCTAAGGCCTACAGAAATGATAGGGCAAGCCCGGATCTCTGCTAGCAAGTGGCTATGCAAATCATCCAGGCTTGATTGGGTGATCAGCCGACTATACGGACGGGGCGTTCGGCGTTGCGGTAGCGCTCGGAGCGGCGGGTGCGGTCGTTAACACTGCCGGCCAGCTGGCCACAGGCTGCATCGATATCGTCGCCACGGGTAGTGCGAACGGTAACCGTATAACCCTTATCAAGCAATATCTGCTGGAAGCGACGCAGAGCATTGTTGCTCACACGCTGGTAGTCGGACAGCTCAAACGGGTTAAAGGGAATCAGGTTAATTTTCACCGGAATCTCTTTCAGCAGCTCCGCCAATTGCTCAGCGTGCTCCGGGCGGTCGTTAACCTCGCGCATCAGCGTGTATTCAATGGTCATTTTACGGTGCGTATCCGGCATACGCTCGATATAGCGCTTAGCGGAATCCAACAACACCGCAATGGGGTATTTCTTATTGATCGGCACCAACTCGTTACGCAATTCGTCGTTGGGAGCGTGCAGGGAAATCGCCAGGCTCACATCGGTCACATCAGCTAGGCGGTCCAGTGCGGGCACCACACCGGAAGTTGACAGGGTGACGCGGCGCTTGGAAATACCGTAGGCATTATCTTCCATCATCAGGTTCATGGAATCGACCACATTATCGAAATTGAGCAATGGCTCACCCATGCCCATCATCACCACGTTGGTGACTTTGCGCGGTCCTTTCGGGTCTAATTGACCGAAAGATTTACAGGCGATCCACACCTGCCCGATAATTTCTGCCGCGGTTAAATCGCGGTTAAAGCCCTGCTTGCCAGTTGCACAGAAACTGCAATCCAGGGAACAGCCCACCTGCGAGGAAACACACAGAGTGCCGCGATCGCCATCGGGGATATAAACCGTCTCGATAGCATTGCCACCGGAGACTTTAATTAGCCACTTGCGTGTGCCGTCGGCAGAATCCCACTGATTCAATACTTCCGGGGCACGGACTTCGGCCACTTCCGCCAGCTTTTGACGCAGGGCCTTGCTGACATTGGTCATCTCAGCAAAATCGTCAACCCCATTCTGGTGAATCCACTTTAAAACCTGAACAGCGCGAAAGCGCTTCTCGCCCAATGATTCAAAAAAGGCGGCCAGCTTTTCTACTGAAAGGCCGAGCAGGTTGGTTTTCTCTGTGGTCATTCATTTCACCTCGGGGGAAGAATTGCACCGGTCCGGTCAGACCGGTGCGATTTGTGGCGCTAATTAAGCGCGCGCGCAGATTTCGTCGTCGGCGAAGAAGTAGCTTACTTCGCGGGCGGCGGACTCTGCGGAGTCGGAACCGTGTACAGCGTTGGCGTCGATGCTGTCAGCGAAGTCAGCGCGGATGGTGCCAGCAGCCGCTTCTTTCGGGTTGGTAGCGCCCATCAGGTCGCGGTTTGCCAGGATAGCGTTCTCGCCTTCCAGAACCTGTACAACAACCGGACCGGAAGTCATGAAGTCAACCAGGTCTTTGAAGAAAGGACGCTCTTTGTGCTCAGCGTAGAAACCTTCAGCTTTTTCGCGGGACAGTTGAACCATCTTCATGGCAACGATGCTCAGGCCAGCTTTCTCAAAACGGCTCTCGATTTCACCGATTACATTCTTGGCTACTGCGTCCGGCTTGATGATGGAAAGGGTACGCTCCAGGGCCATGGTTATCTCCAAATTGATTTTTGTAACTTAACTTACATATAGAAAGAGCAACCTACACAGTTGCTCTTCCCTAGTATTCCTTTCATACCCACCGGGGGTACTCAATTTTTGATCACCGCATTTCGCGGCCGGCGGATTATACGGGGTATTGATCGACTTTTGTACTCCAATACCAATACCCCCTTAAACCCATTCTGACTACTCGCGTTCCTCAATCCAGGCGGCCTGAATAGCCTCCAGAATCTTTTCACCACAACGGCCCGGCTCGTCATCAAACTCAGGTAACGCCATCACCCAGTTGCGCAAGTCGACAAAATTGACGGTGAGCGGGTCCACATCTTCATGGGCTTCGCAGAGCTCAATAGCGATATCGTGAATATCGGTCCACTTCATTGTTTTGGCTTCCTCACTACCCGCGGCACTCAGTGCTTTTCCGACACCTGGTTGATGGTGTATTTGGGAATTTCCACCACCAGATCTTCATCTTCAACGATCGCCTGACAAGACAGGCGCGACTCGGGCTCCAGGCCCCAAGCCTTGTCCAGCAGGTCTTCTTCCAGCTCATCGGGCTCCTCCAGGGAGTAGAAGCCTTCGCGCACAATCACATGGCAGGTAGTACAGGCACAGGCCTTCTCGCAGGCGTGCTCGATCTCGATATCGTTGGCCAGTGCCGCATCGATTACACTGACACCGCTCTCCGCTTCCACCACTTTACCTTCAGGGCACATTTCTGGGTGGGGTAAAAATACTATCTTCGGCATGGGTACTGACTCTCTATGGTCTCAATCCGACGGGGGCAAGCCCCGGCCGCAAGTTGTGCGGGCTAGGCGCCCACCGCTTATTTATCAAATTCATCCAGGCTGTGGCCGCGCATGGCGCGCTTGATAGAAGCATCCATACGTTTGGCCGCAAAGGGCTCTGACAGCTGGTTAAGGGTCTCCATACGCTGACGAATCTCATCGGCATCGCCCCCGTTATGGGCCAAGCGGAGAGCTTCCATTGCATGCTCCAGCTCACTCAGCTCATGCTCTTCCAGCAGCTCGGCGCCGTTTTCACGCAGGGCCATCAGCAAACTCTCTAAAGTCCGCTCCGCCTCAACCTGCGCCTCGCGCAAAGCACGCAGGGCAATATCCTCGGCGGCGTGGGTATAGGATTCCTGCAGCATGCGCGCTATATCCTTATCCTCCAGGCCGTAGGAAGGTTTCACCACGATATCCGCGCTCACGCCACTGCTCTTCTCCATGGCGGCCACAGAAAGCAGGCCATCTGCATCCACTTGGAATGTCACGCGAATATGAGCGGCACCCGCCACCATTGGAGGAATTCCGCGCAATTCGAAACGTGCCAGCGAGCGGCAGTCGCTAACCAGCTCTCGCTCACCCTGCACCACATGAATCGCCATGGCGGTCTGGCCATCTTTGAAAGTGGTGAATTCCTGAGCTTTAGACACCGGAATGGTGGTATTGCGCGCAATCAACTTCTCGGTGAGCCCACCCATAGTCTCAATACCCAGAGACAACGGGATTACATCCAGCAGCAGGAGGTTGTCGTCGGATTTATTACCCACCAGCACATCGGCCTGCAGGGCCGCACCAATTGCCACCACTTGATCCGGATCGATCTCCGCGTGGGGCGCCCGGCCAAAATAGTCTTCAACCCGTTCCCGCACCCGCAGCGTACGAGTGGAACCGCCCACCAGAACGACTTCTTGTACTTCATCCACGCCGATACCGGCATCGCGCAGGGCACGTTTACAGGCGCGCAGGGTCTTGTCGATCATGGGATCCAGCAACGAGGCCATAGTCACCCGGTCAAGCACGCCCCGCCAGTCCCCATGGTGTATTTCTACCTGCTCGGCACCACTCAGGGACTCCTTAGCAGCGCAGGCACTATCCAGTAACAACCGCTGAGTCGACGCATCCAGATCGGTGCCCAAACCCGCCTGCTCGGCAATCCAGGCCGCAATAATGCGGTCAAAGTCATCGCCACCCAAGGCGGTATCACCACCGGTGGCCATTACCTCAAAAACACCGCGGGACAGTCGCAGGATTGAAATATCAAAGGTGCCGCCGCCCAGGTCATAGACAGCGATCACGCCCTCTTCCCCCCGATCAAGGCCATAGGCTACCGCCGCGGCAGTCGGCTCATTGAGCAGGCGCAGCACCTTCAGGCCGGCCAGCTTGGCCGCGTCCTTGGTCGCCTGGCGCTGGGCATCATCAAAATAGGCCGGCACGGTAATCACTGCGCCGTCGAGCTCGCCATCCACTTTGCCGTAGAGTGCATCGCGGCCACGCTGGGCCAGCTTCTTAAGGATTTCCGCAGACACCTGCACCGGGTTGACCGGGCCGGCGGCAGTTTCAATAGTGGGCATGCCGCCATCGGTATCGGAAAAATGATAGGGCAGCTGCTCGCCCAGGCTTTTTACATCGGCGACCCCACGGCCCATCAAGCGCTTGATCGACAGCATGGTGTTGTAGGGATCAGCAGCAGCACGCAGACGCGCCTCGCTACCAACGGTAATACCGTCGCGGCTGTAGTGCACCGCCGAGGGCAGGATGACACTGCCATCCTCTGCCGCAATGGCCTCTGCCGAGCCGCTGCGCACCGTGGCCACCAGTGAGTTGGTGGTGCCCAAGTCGATGCCCACCGCGTATTTGCGCTGATGGGGGTCGGGACTCTGTCCCGGCTCGGAAATCTGCAGTAATGCCATTACTTATCTCTTCTATCAGCGGGATTGATCGCGTTGGCACCGCCTGTGCCTGATCCCGGTTTATTTTCTGGTAGCGCTTGTTTAATCGCCGAACAGATCAGCTTCCAGCTCTTCCACTTGCGACTGCAGCTTGACCAGGAATTGCTGCTTGCGCAGGGCGTCTTCTGCTTCGCTAAACTTGCCCGCGGCATAGGTCTCAGCAAATTGCCGCTGCGCACCGCGGTAGAGGCCATCCACCTCTTCGGCGAGTTCCTCCAGGGCAACAGTGGGATTTGCTTGCTCGCGCACTTCCTCCAGGCGCTCGCGCAGCACCATCTGCTGCATCAGGAACTCTGTATCGGCGGTAGTCTGCTCAGGTGGCACTTCCACCCCAGCCAACTTGAGCAGGTAAGCAGCGCGTTGCACCGGATCGCGAAGTACCGTGTGGGCTTCATTGATCTGCGCAGCCATTTGAATAGCGAGCAACTGTTCGCGCTCGGATTTGGAAGCGTATTTATCCGGGTGGAATTCCCGCTGCAATTCCCGATAGCGTGCGGACAGAGCACTGCGATCGAGTTCAAAGGCGGGGTCAAGCCCGAATATTTCAAAATGGGTCAGGTTGGTTGCCATCTCAGTTCACCTGCCGGCACTGGGCCTTAAAAACTGGGCGGCGGCGCCGCACCCGGCAACTGCCGGGCCAATAAAAAGGCCGGCATGCGCAGTGCATCCGGCCTCGCTGAAGCGGGCCACGCTCAGACGTGGAAACTCTCGCCGCAGCCACACTCGTTTTTGACGTTGGGGTTGGTGAAGGTGAAGCCTTCGTTGAGCCCTTCTTTAACGAAATCGAGCTGGGTACCGTCTAGGTAAACCAGACTCTTGGGGTCTACGATCAGCTTTACTCCATCCTGCTCGAATACCACGTCTTCGGCCTCTGCCGAATCGACAAATTCCAGTACATAGGCAAGGCCTGAACACCCGGCGGTCTTAACACCCACACGAATGCCGATTCCCTTACCGCGCTTGGCCAGCTGACTCTTGATATGAGCCTCAGCGGCCTCGGTCATAGTAATAGCCAAAACAATACCTTCACTGCTATTGGGCCCTGGGCCCGGTGGTTAACCTGCGGCGGATTCCGGCGCGTCAGCGGCTTCGGCAGACTCACCGCGCTTTTCACGGATGTTGCGTACAGCGGCCTTGATTGCATCTTCGGCCAGCACGGAACAGTGAATTTTCACCGGTGGCAGCGCCAGCTCCTCGGCGATAGCGGTATTTTTGATCTGCTCCGCCTCATCAATAGTCTTACCTTTCACCCACTCGGTGAGCAGGGAGCTGGAGGCGATAGCGGAACCGCAACCGTAGGTTTTGAACTTGGCGTCTTCAATCACACCCGCGTCGTTCACCTGGATCTGCAAGCGCATCACATCACCACAAGCGGGCGCACCCACCATACCGGTGCCTACATTGTCCGCCTTGTCGTCCATGCGCCCGACATTGCGGGGGTGTTCGTAGTGGTCAATTACTTTATCGCTATAGGCCATGACTTTTCTCCTAACTCTTGTGCGCGCTTAGTGAGCGGCCCATTCAATCTTGTTCAGGTCCACACCGTCTTTGTACATATCCCAAAGCGGCGACAATTCACGCAGTTTCTCCACTGCCTTGCGCACGGCGGCCGAGGCGGTGTCCACGTCCTGCTCGCTGGTGAAACGGCCGAAGCTGAAACGCAGGGAGCTGTGCGCCAGCTCATCGTTTACTCCCAGGGCACGCAGCACGTAGCTGGGCTCGAGACTGGCGGAGGTACAGGCGGAACCGGAGGAAATTGCCAGGTCGCGCAGGGACATAATCAAGCTCTCGCCCTCTACAAAGGCAAAGCTCACGTTCAAGTTGCCCGGTACACGCTGTTCGGCGGAACCATTGATATGGACTTCTTCCATATCTTTGATCTGATCCCAGAAGCGGTTGCGCAGGGAAACCAGACGCTCGCCCTCTTGCACCATTTCCTCTTTGGCGATGCGGAAGGCTTCACCCATACCGACAATCTGGTGAGTCGGCAGGGTGCCGGAACGCATACCGCGCTCGTGGCCGCCACCGTGTATCTGCGCTTCCAGACGGACGCGGGGTTTGCGGCGTACATACAGTGCGCCGATACCTTTGGGGCCGTAGATTTTGTGGGCGGAGAAGGACATCAGATCGACCTTCATCTCCTGCAGGTCGATAGGCAGTTTGCCTGCGCTTTGCGCCGCGTCTACATGGAAAATAATTTTGCGCGAGCGACACAGCTCACCGATCGCGGCGATATCGTTAATTACACCGATTTCGTTGTTCACGTGCATCAGGCTCACCAGAATGGTGTCCTCACGCAGCGCTTCCTCAACCTGTTGCGGGGTAACGATGCCGTCTTCACGGGGGTTCAGATAGGTTACTTCGAAGCCTTCACGCTCCAGCTGGCGACAGGTGTCTAGTACCGCCTTGTGCTCAATCTTGGAAGTGATGATGTGCTTGCCGCGGCCCTGATAGAAGTGCGCCGCACCTTTGATCGCCAGGTTATCGGACTCGGTGGCACCACTGGTCCAGACGATCTCGCGGGGGTCAGCATTAATCAGCTCAGCCACCTGACGACGGGCATTTTCCACCGCCTCTTCGGCTTTCCAGCCGTACAGGTGAGACCGTGAAGCCGGGTTACCGAAGTTGCCTTCCATCGTCAGCTGCTCTGCCATCTTTGCAGCGACACGCGGGTCAACCGGACAGGTAGCTGAATAATCCAGGTAGATGGGAAGCTTCATAGTCATACCGTTTCCGCTCAATAATTCTCAAATATTCCGCTTTGACCACATTAGTGGCCGATATTTACAAGCCGCCGAGTACGGCGACCCGCTCTTCCGGCGCTTCGCGCATATCCTGGCGGCGTGCCACTTCCTGTACCTCGGCGCGAGACACCAAGTTGGCCAGGCTGATTCCGCTCAGGAAACCGTGAATCTGATCACTCAGGTCTGACCAGAGGTAATGAGTCAGACACTGTTCGCCATTGGCGCAATCGGCGTTGCCACCACAGCTGGTGGCATCCACCGATTCATTGACTGCATCAATGATCTGTGCCACAAAAATCTCTTCGCCATCGCGGGCTAGACGATAACCACCGCCGGGGCCGCGCACACTGGACACCAGTCCGGATTGCCGCAGGCGGGAAAATAACTGTTCCAGATAAGACAGGGAGATGCCCTGCCGTTTGGAAATATCTGCCAAGCTGATCGGCCCACGCTCTGCATGCAACGCCAGATCCAGCATGGCGGTTACCGCATAGCGGCCTTTGGTTGTTAAACGCATACCAGCTCCCAACTGATGAACAGCCCTTTTCCGATCGGGGCGCGAGTATGAAATAACCCAGCACCTTAGTCAAGTATATAACCAAGCAAAGTACTCGGGTACTCAACTAGTCTGGGCGCCCCTTGCCACCAGAGCGATGAATATAGTTCTGGATGGAGGTGAGCATGCCGCGCAGGATACCCAGCTCCATATCATCCGGGCGCACACGGCTGTACAGCCTGCGCAGTCGGGTCATAGTCTGGCGAGGGTTATCCGGATCGATAAAGCCCAGTTCACCTAAAGCTTGCTGGAGGTGCTCAAAATAGAGCTCCATATCGCTGGCTTTGGACGGTGGGCGATCCCAGTCTGCATAACTCACAGGCTCGCCTTTCTCTGCTTCCAGCGCCGCCATACGCACCTCATAAGAAAGCACCTGTACGGCGGTCGCCAGGTTTAGAGAGCTGTACTCGGGGTTGGCCGGAATATGCACATGGTAATTGCACGCCTGAAGCTCTTCATTGGTCAGGCCGCGGTCTTCGCGACCAAACACCAGCGCCACCGGGTGGCTGGAGGCCTCGGCCACTGCGCGCTCACCGCACTGGCGTGGTGTCAGCAGAGGCCAGGGAATACGTCGCTCGCGGGCACTGGTAGCCACCACCAGGCCGCAATCTGCCACCGCCTCTTCCAGAGTGTCCACTACTACTGCACTGTCGAGCAGCTCCGCCGCACCGGCGGCGCGCCACACGGCATTGGCCGCAGGGAATTCCCGCGGTGCAACCAGATAGAGCTGGCTCAGGCCCATATTCTTCAGGGCGCGCGCCGCGCCGCCAATATTTCCTGGGTGGGCACTGTTAACCAGAACCACACGCACATTGTCGAGCGCACTGAGCGGAGTCGTGTCTAATGGGGACTTGGCCATACTGAAAGTAATAATTCGGTGTCATGGGGGCGCGCGAGTGTAGCAAAAAGGAGCGGGAATCCATACAATCGCGTCCGCTGCGGTTAACCCGCGGTCTGCTTTTTAACCACTTCAACCACTTAGTGCGGAATAGTTATGGAACCCATGCTAAATATTGCCCTGCGCGCGGCGCGCAAGGCCGGAGAATTGATCGAACGGGCCTGGGAGCGCGGCGACCTGATGAAATTCGAGGAAAAGGCGCGCAACGATTTCGTCACCGAAGTGGACAAGGCCAGCGAACAGGAGATTATTTATCACCTGCGCAAAGCCTACCCCAAGCACAGCATCCGCGCTGAAGAGAGCGGCCTGATCGAAGGCGCCGAGCCCGACTACGAGTGGATTATCGACCCTCTCGATGGCACCACCAACTTTATCCACGGCGTACCCCAGTTTGCGGTATCTATCGCCTGCCGCTACCGCGGCCGCATTGAGCATGCGGTGGTACTCGACCCGATTAAGCGCGAAGAATTCACCGCGAGCCGCGGTCGCGGCGCGGCCCTTAACGGCCGTCGCATCCGCGTTTCCCCCCGCCAGGGCCTGCGCGGCGCTCTAATTGGCACCGGCCTACCCTTCAATGGCCCCGCTCTGGAAAACATCGACCCCTACCTGGGCGCTTTGAAAGAGATCGCCGGGCAGACCGCCGGCATCCGCCGCCCCGGCGCCGCCGCACTGGACCTGGCCTATGTAGCGGCCGGGCGCTTCGACGGTTTCTGGGAGATGTATCTGAATACCTGGGATATTGCTGCAGGCTCGCTACTGGTCAAAGAGGCCGGCGGTTTAATCAGCGACTTCCGCGGTGGAGAGGACTACCTGGAATCCGGCAATCTGGTCTGTGCCACCCCCAAAGTCTTCAAGCCGCTGGTGCAGATCGTCGGTAAGCACCTGGGCTCCGTGCGCTAAGCTTTATTCGCTCACTGGCCCGGCGACTGCCGGGCCAGCTGTTACGGTGCCGCTAAACTGACCGACCGGCCCGCCCAAGGGTTTCCGCCAGCACACGCGACAACTGCATAAAGTCAAACTCTGCCGGCAGTGCCGGATAGTTCTCCCCACTGGTTTTTTTACCAACCAGTACAAAGCGCATGGCTCTGGTGGCGATATCCTCCTGCAAAATAGAGATTAGGTCCGCAGCGGACATGCCCGGCACCTCACTGTGAAACAACAGTACATCGGGGCGCTGCGTTCGCGCGATAAAAATTGCCTCCACCACATCGGTGGCAATCAGGCACTGAACCTGGGGACTCTCCTTCAGCATTTCCTTTAGCTGGTCGGCCGCAGCAGGGCGGTTATCCACAAGTAAAACGCGCCCCTCCGGCAACTGCGGAGGCTCCTGTGGATGAGCGGAAAAGCTCATAAGAGCATCGGGCGCATCAATCATAGGGAATTCGATCCAGAAAACTGAGCCCTGCCCCTCCTGACTATCAAAGTCGATTCGTCCACCCATAGCCTCAGTGAGTCGCTTGGCAATTGCCAGACCCACGCCGGTCCCCTCAATATGGCCCTTTTCCTCCCCCAAACGATTAAAGGGCTCGAACACCTCGCTGCGCCGATCCGGCGAAATGCCCTTACCGGTATCGAGAATGCTCAGGCGCAGCCAACCCTCTGCCTGGGGAGTAAAATTAATAATGACCCTGCCGTTATCCCGGTTGTATTTCACTGCATTGCCGGCGAGGTTCAAAACCACTTGCTTGTAACGTACCGGATCAGCGCAGATATAGGCGGATTCCCAGCCGAGAGGCTCGTAGACCAGACTGACCCGGCGGGTCTCCGCCAGAGGTTCCAGCAGGCGCTTACACTCGGCCACTAATTCCACCGGGCGCACCGACTCCATTGAGGGGCCGAGCCGCCGACTGTCGATACGGGCGAGCTCCAGTACATCCCCCACCAGGTGCAATAGGTGTTGGCCCGCTCGGCGAATCTCCCCCAGCCGCTGGCGTTGGTCGGAGTTCAAGCTCTGATCCAACTCCACCATTTGGCTGTACCCCAAAATGGCGTTGAGAGGGGTCCGCAGCTCGTGGCTCAGGCTGAATAAAAGATCGGCTCGATGGGCATTTTCCTCGCGCTGCTGGTGCAACTCCCGTTCCAGCCGCGCCTGGCTCTCACGTCCAGCGCTAACATCCTGCAAAACCCCGAACACCCGCACCGGTTGACCGCGGCTGTCCAGTTGGGCCTTGCCGCGACAGCGAACCCAAACCAAGCTGCCATCGGAGCGCCACAGGCGGAATTCCACATCCAGGGGCAGCCGGTCGCGCACATGGTCCAACATCGATTGTTCCACCCTGGCTATATCCTCGGTGAGAATACGCGCTTTCCATTGCTCCGCAGCAGAGCGCCCAATACTGCGAATCGGGCTCACCTCGTAGCCAAGAATCCCCCAACAGGCGTCATCGAGTACCATTTCATCGGCGCGTAAATCCCATTCCCACAAACCATCTCCCACCCCGGACAACGCCTGCAGTGGCCGCTCACTGGGTAGATTGGTCAGATAGCGCTGCGAAAGTGCCTCGCTATAATCGGCACAAGTGCCAATCGCGATCACCTCGCTGCCATCGGCACTGGTGGTAGCCCGGCCACAAAAGCGCAGCCAGCGCATTTGTCCGGAGATGTCGTAGGCGCGAAAAGCGATGTCGAAGTAGCCACCCTCGCTGGCGATCCTTTTGCGTAACGCAAAAATGCGGTGACGCTCATCAGAATGCACCGGATGCAACTCGGCGCCAGACCACAGACCCTGAAGGGCGCGATCAGCACTATCGGCAAACAAATGCCAGATATCCCCCTGAGCGCGCTGGGCGCCACTATTTAGGTGCCACTCCCACAGGCCGCAATCCACATCCATCATCAGCCCCTGCAGGCGACCGGTTTGGTGTGTGAGCTCCAGAACATCCAGAGAGTGCAACTCCTCTGGAGTTGCCAGCAGGAAAGGGAGATGGGGCGGAACGGGGTTCTGAAATTCGGACACGCTTAACTCGATTCGTTGGCATTGCTGGCAAAAAAAGGGGCATTTATACCTAGGCGCGAAAAGGGCGTCTATTTACCAAGCATTAGTGCCAATCAGAATTCCACACAGAGTCACAAAAATAAAATTTTTTTCGAGCGGGAGCGCTTGGAAAGAGGGATAAAAGAATAAAAAAGGCCCCGCAAAGCGGGGCCATAATCAGCGATGATGAGAGAAAACGGGGAGTTCCTCATTGGAAACGGTTTGCCATAACCCCATGCAAACTCCCCGAAGTACGGGTCATGCGTCCCGTACGCTTCTAATACTGCAATCGGTATGCCAACTTCTCGTAGGATTTTGCGGTGGCCGATCTCTTTTTTTTCCTGGCGACCAAGCAATATGAACCAACAAGTGCCAAAAAACCTAAATATCGCACCAAAAAGAGGCGCAACCTGCCAAGGGCAGCAACCAGTAGAGGTCTGATGCAAATGCCTCTGAGGAATTCTGTGCGCCACATGATTGGATGATCCAAAAACATCCCTTAGGTAGAAAAAACTACATCAATGCCAAAGGCCTTCAGTGGGACAACATTGTGATGGGACAACACCGCCACTCTCTGCTGATCGCCGCCAGTATGAACTTTGCTTTCGGCCTAATCCTCGGTCTGATTACCGGAGATATTGCCGCCATGCTTTTTCTGGCAGGTGCTTTGCGTATGGTACACAATCACCATGCCGTATTCGCTTTCAACTCATTGGGGGCACCGCTGGAGCAAAAGAAAATTCAGGGCGATATTGCGGCCCGGGACAACTCTGTTATCCATGCTTTTGCTTTTGGCGAGGGCTATCACAACTCCCATCACGCCTTTCCCGCGAAAGGGTCTCAGCTGGCTGGGCAGCACTTGGCAGTATGGATGACGGTAAAAAGCCCACTGCGCCTCCTCAAAATAATTATCTATATTCTCTGTGTAGCGTCGTATTGGTAACTGGAAATTATCCCCAGAAATACACCGCCAAATAACATCATAGAAAAACTGCGCCACTAACTATACGGGGCTTCCCGAGGCCGTTTCACAAACAGGCTCGAATTATGAATACTGCTTCACCAACATCCACAACTAAGCGCAAATGCTTTTGGGTTCCCACAGTGCTGTTTGCCAGTACAGGTTTCCTGGCCCTGACCGCCGTGCCCATCTACGGGCTGATGGTTGGATATCACTGGTACCAGTGGCTCGCCTTCGCTCTATTAGCCGCCTTGTGCAGTCTCTCGGTAACAGCAGGCAATCACCGGCTCTGGTCCCACAGAAGCTATAAAGCCCACTGGTCTCTACGCCTGTTCTTTGCCTTGTTCAGCGCGGCTGCCCTACAAAACTCCACCCTGACCTGGAGCGCTGCGCACCGCTTGCACCACCGCCATATTGACGACAATGATCGCGACCCCTACTCAGCAATGCGCGGCTTCTGGTTTTCTCATATCGACTGGATGATGCACGAATATCCAAGCAGCCACTTGGATTATAAAAATGTCGGGGACCTGAAGCGGGACAAGATCGTGATGTGGCAACACAATCACTATATCCCCATCACCCTCAGTATGAACCTGGGTATTCCTCTAGTGCTTGGGCTTTTCACCGGCGATGTGATCGGTATGCTATTGCTCGCAGGAATACTCCGTATCGTAGTCAACCACCACACAACTTTTTTGGTCAACTCCCTGGCGCACATGTGGGGCAAACGCCCCTACAAAAACGATATCAGTGCGCGAGATAATATCTTCCTTAACTTGTTGGTTTTCGGTGAGGGATACCACAACTACCACCACGCCTTTCCTGCGGATTATCGCAATGGCGTTGGCTGGTTTGCGTACGACCCGACTAAATGGATGATCAAGCTGTTCAGCTGGGTCGGTATTACCAACGACCTAAAAACCCCCTCAGCGGTGCAAATACAGAAAGCCAAACTGTCGGTGCAGTTCAGCCAGGCGGAGGAGAAGCTCGGAGGCAGCGCACACCGGGAGGACTGGTTAAAACTATTGGAGAACGAGGCCATACAATTCGCCAGGGCTCTGGAAAACTGGAAAAACCTGCAGTTACAGCGCGCCCAGTGCCGCGGGGATAAAATCGCGGAGAAGTGGCGTTCGCTGGCAATTCAAAACAAGGTTAAGGAGTTAGAGTTCGGCTTGAAAATGCAGAGCCGGCGTCTGAGTAGACTGATAAAGCAGTGCCAGACGGACTCAGCCACATCCTCCTAACAGTGCTGCGAAAATACTGGAAAATCGCAATAGGCAACTGTCTTCGAGTGGGTTAAAGGGTTTTTTCCGCGGCGAATTCACGCATGGAATACGCCACCCGCTCGTCCACCCCTTTCTCGAGCATCTCTTCATCCAGCCCCTCGATAAAGCGCAGGCGCTGGCGCAGACCCACACCGTTAGCTACCTGTATTGCGAGACCGGGACGAGCATTGGCTTCGAGTAATAGCGGACCGCGCTCGCGATCCAAAACGATATCGCAACCGAGATAGCCGAGACCGGTCATTTCATAACAGCTCGCCGCCAGACGCACCAGATCGTACCAACCCGGAACCTTCAGCTCACCGAAAGACATCTTGGTATCCGGGTGGTGCTGGATGCGTAAGCCGCGCTGTACAGCGTGGCAACTCTTGCCGGTGGCCAGGTCGATACCCACTCCTACAGCGCCTTGGTGCAGATTGGCTTTACCATCGGAGCTATGGGTAGAACAGCGCAGCATTGCCATCACCGGAAAACCGCGAAACACAATCACGCGAATATCCGGTACTCCCTCGAAAGAGTAATCCTGAAACACCGGGTCGAAATCCACCAGAGCCTCCACCATTACCCGGTCAGGCTTGCCCCCGAGGCTGTAGAGGCCACTGTGGATATTGTTAACGTGACGCAGAATATCCAGGGCTTCAACTTCAGAGCCGGAAATCTTCTTGTACTTATCCCCATCGCGACCGGCAATGACCAGAATACCTTTGCCACCCGAACCGCGTGCGGGCTTGATTACAAACTTCCACAAGGGATCGATCACTTCCATCACACGCTTGCGGCTGGCCGGGGTTTCAAAGGCTGCGATCAATTCCGGTACTGGTATGCCTGCGCGCTTGGCCGCTCGTTTAGTGTTCAGTTTGTCGTCGACAATTGGGAATTTTTCCCGATCGTTGTAGCGCGCAATGTAATTGATATTGCGTGCATTCATCCCGAGTATGCCCATCTCATTCAGGGCCATCGGCGAAACCATACCACCACGAACCTTGTTGATGATGTGCTTGAATGAAAATTGAAGCATCGCAACCCCCTACTTGATCAGAGGCCGAAAACGCATCAGCTCGCTGAGGCGATAACCGGTGTAGTTACCCACAACCAAGATAAAGGCCAGCAGCACCAGCAGCAGCTCGGGGAAATTAAAGGTCCAGTGTTCCACATAGCGGTTAGTCATCACCCACCAGGCCAAAACAGCCACCAGCAGGCTGCCGCCGGCCTGTACAATTACCTCGTAGGGGCCATCCTCCTCCCAAACGATGGACATGCGCTCAATAGTCCAGGCCAAAATAATCATCGGGAAGAAGGTCACCGTCAGTGCCTGCTCAATTCCGAGCTTATAACTGACCACACTGATCACCCCCATAATGAGCACCACCGTGACTACCACGGCGGCGATCCTCGACACAAGGAGCAAATTGAGCCGACTCAAGTAGAAACGCACCCACAATCCGAGCACCAGGATCAATACAAAAATTGATAGCCCTGTGAGCAGCTGAGTTTCAATAAAGGCTATTGCCAGGAGTACCGGCATAAAGGTACCGGAAGTGCGCAAGCCGACAAAGATACGCAGCAGCACCACCACCAGGGCACCTACCGGCACCAGTAAAATCAATTTAAAGATGCTCTGTTGCTCGATGGGCAGGCTGTAGATGGAGAAATCCACCAGCGCCTCTTTTTCGCCCTTTGTGCTGCGCATGGAGACATCCCGTGCAGGCACGTCATTGGAAATGACCGAGAAAGTCACCTGCGAATTGCGGCCACCCTCCAGGTCCAGCAGACTCTTGCCACCGCGCTGCCAGATAAAGAAGTTTTCTGGAATTCCGGGCAAGCCGCTGCTTGGCTCGAAAACAATCCAGCGCTGACCATCGTAAACTTCGAGCAGATCCTCTGGAGCAAGGCGGCGACGGTCGTCCTCAAGGTAGAGGCCGCGGATGCGATGCGCGGGAATATCGGCGGTGGCCAGCATCAGCAGAGCGACATCCACCAGGGATTTATCGGTGTAGTGACGGAAGACCAAGTTGCGATCCTGGTTACCATCGTCGTTCAGCTCAAACAGCAATTGAGTGGTGAAAGATTCCACGTCGGAGGAGCGCTCGCGGGCCTGCTTAACCAACGAATCAATCGCCAGGCGCACGGCTTCTTGCTCCCGTGCACCGAGGAAAGGTTTCTGTACCTGGGTGCTGAGATTCAAAGGCTGCTCGAGCGCCGCACCGGGAGTCTGGTACACATCCAAGCGATAGAACAGGGACTGGGGTCCCTCGGCAGAGCGGCGCGTCCAAACTGCCCGATACTCATCATTTTCCCGGGCGATAAAAAAGCCAAAGCCGGAGGAACTGAAAGTCTCGCCGAGGATTTCCATATTGCGTTGCTCACGGGGCAAAGTCAGCGCAGCTTTTACCGGGCCGCCCTCCGCATCGAAACCCACTTTGGCCTCAATGGTCCAGACAGTACGGTATTCACCCGGCAGCAGTGGAAAACCTAATTCGAAATGTTTGTAAGCGGTGAGACCCGCCCCGATCAATGCGAGCAATGCCGCAATAACATAAACTTGAACGCGCGGCGACATTCGCCCTTCCCCGTAACTCTAGGGTTCCAAAAGGAACCTAATCTTAATAAGCGGCCTATTTATTCCCGAACACCCGAGGCTGCCCTTGGATATTGCGCCGGCTCACATCAACAACCGCGGCATCTTTGAGGAAATTGCGTCCCAGCACCATCACAATATCGTTGCGGCCCTCATCCGTCAGACTGACCTCAACCATATGAGTAACCTCACCCACAGTAAGATTCATCTCCACTACCGGGCGACGCTGGCTTGGGAAACCAATACGGTTCGCACGGATATGGCGTTTGATGGGCAGTTCGATGGTAGAAGTTTCGGCCTTACCATCCACTTCCGGCAGTGCCAGCTGAATTCTGATCCAGTCCTCACCATCGCGCTCAAAGCGTGTCAGTGTCTGGGCGCGCAAGGTGGTTGTCGGCGCACCGGTATCCACCACAGACTCAACAACCAGACCGGAGGGCTCGATAGAGATTTTCTCCACGGCTCCTAGCACCAGTTTGTCCTTGGCGACGGGCACTTCGACTACTTTTTCTAGGGTTCGTTCGATGACTTTTTCAACGACCCTGACCTCTGGTTCTGCGCAGATCACCTCCACAGGCTCTGGGCACTGGAGTATTTCGCCCTGAGATTGGCCCGATTGTGCAGTAGCGGGTTCTGCCCCTTGCTGGCTCTGTGCGGGGTACATCAGCGACTGACAGCCCAGCAATAACTGGACCGCGACCAATAACCACAGAAGGGAAAATTTCTGCATCCTAACGATTACCTCTAGCCCCATTAGCATTCCAATCCGACCGCACTGTCTTCGCAGCGTTCACGGTAGCAAGCGCAGAAATTCCTCCCAACGCAAGCAAAAGGCCGATATTAGCCTATGAAAGAGCTTGGTGAACAGGGATGTTCCTAGAGTCGAGCGATGCAAGCGCCACAATGTGACACGCGCCAGATCTTGAGAATTTGACGGCCAACCGTGAATCGTTATAGCTAACAAAGTAGATGAAAGCGAGGTGGGGCGCCCAGTGGACGCCAGAGAGGAGGACTCAGCCGCGCTGCAGGCGCTCATCGATGCCCTTGAGAATCTTGATCAGAGGCTCAGCGCCTCCCCTCTCTTTGAAGAACTCTTCCGCGATTGGCGCTATGCCACACTGTTGCGGTAGCGGCATCTGCCCCTCAATTAGCTGGCGCATACGCGGCAAAAAGATGAATTGCAGCCACTGCGGCAGAGTCAGGGTATCTACACAGAAAGGTTCCCTGCTGGCTAAGGCTTCCGCTGTTGGGGCCTCCTCCTGCCACAGGGCCATGCGGCGCAACTCGGCTTCGAGCTGTAACAATTGATCGGCGACTTCAGAGTAAATAGCTTGCATAGATCCAATCCCTAAACCGCCCTGCCGGGCGGCTTGTAATCCCAGTGCCCCTGGCAGGAATTCCAAACCTGCAGACGAAAATGGGGCACGCCAAAGAGTAAGAGGTTATTCGATATGGCGGTTAAAGGGCGGCAGTGAATTGAGAATCGCCTGGCCGTAGCGACGGCTCACTACACGGCGATCCAGCAGGGTGACTGTTCCACTATCCCCTTCCGCACGCAACAAACGACCGCAGGCCTGTACCAGTTTCAGGGCTGCATCCGGCACGGTGATCTGCATAAATGGATTGCCACCCTTGGCCTCAATCCATTCTGCCAAGGCCGCCTCAATTGGGTCATCGGGCACCGCGAAAGGCAACTTGGCAATCACCACATGCCTGCAGTAATCCCCAGGCAAATCCAGGCCCTCGGCAAAACTGGCAAGACCAAACAACACACTGCTGCCACCACCATTGACGATTTCACGGTGTGAGTCGAGTAAATGCTGACGGGACTGCTGCCCCTGCATCAGGATGCGGTTGCGCCAGGTACCGGGCAGTGCCTCGTAGACCGTCTCCATCTGGCGGCGAGAGGAGAAGAGTACCAGGGAACCACCTGAGTCCTTGAGCAACTCCGGCAGAGCATCAATCACCGCATCGGTGTGCTGGTCCGCATTACCTGCATCCACGGCACAAGCGGGAACCTGCAGAGTGGCTCTGGAAAAATCAAAGGGACTGGGAACCACTTGGTAGCTGGCATTTTCCGGGGTACCGGCACGCATGCGCAGGCGGTCAAACTTGCCCAGTGCGGTGAGCGTCGCGGAGGTAAGCACCGCACCGTAGCAGCGCCGCCAAAGGCTGTAATCCAAGGTCTTGCCGGCCAGGATGGGCGAGCTGCACACCTCAAAATCGGTCGAACCACCCCAATCCACCAGCGTGACCCAGCGCGCCTGAGGCAGGGCACCATCAGCATCGGCGCGGGCATAGTTGGCCCAGAGCAACAAATTGGCCTCGGCACGCCCATACCAGCTGCCTAGCTGCGGGTACCAACGCTCCAGGTCTACAATAGGCACCGGAGAGTGGGCGTCCTCAAGCATACGCTGAGCCGTTTGCAACATTTTGCCGAACAGCCCCTCAAGCTCGTCAAAATCCTCGCGCAGCTTTTCCGCCAGTTGCATCATGGAATCCGGCACCACTCCACCCTCGAAGCGGTGTCGGGTGGTATTACCCCGCTCATCCTCAAATTCGCACAACTCCTCAATCAGCGGCCACATCTGCTCCAGACCCTGTTTGGCAGAGGTGAGCACCGCCGGTAGTTGCTCACCACAGCGATCCAGTTCGGCGCCATCGCCGATCTCTCCCAGCATCTGGCCAAGGGCCTTGTTGGCTTGGTCGAGCCAACCGGTGGAGGCGCCGACACGGCTGTGATGGGAGAAATGATTGAGGGCCTTGTCCGGCAGGTGATGGGCCTCGTCGAGCACGTAAATCGTCTCTTCTGGGGGAGGCAATATGGCACCGCCGCCCAGGGCCAGGTCCGCCAGTAACAAATCGTGATTGGCAACAATCACTTGGGTCTTGCCCAAGCTCTCGCGCGCGCGGAAGAAACTGCAATTGGTGACATGGGGGCAGCGACGGCCGCTGCACTGACGGTGATCTGTAGTGATCCGACCCCAGTCATCGGCCTCGATGGTTTCCGGCCAGTTGTCGCGGTCACCATCCCAACGGCCAGAGGTCAGACTGTCAGTCATCTTCTGGTAGAGGGCAACACTGTCCTCTCCCACCTGGGGCAGCTCGTCTTCATAGAGTCCCAGAGAGAGGCCGGTACCGCTGGCGGAAAAACTGGAGAGTAGTTGATCTAATTTTGACAGGCACAGGTAGCGACCGCGCCCCTTAGCCAGGGTGAACTCAAAGTTGAGGCCACTGTGACGCGCCACTTCGGGCAGGTCCTTGTGGATAATCTGTTCCTGCAAAGCAACTGTGGCGGTGGAAATCACCAGGGTTTTGTCCTGGGCCTGGGCCAGGGGAATAGCGGCAAGTAAATAGGAGACCGTTTTACCGGTACCGGTACCGGCTTCCACCACACAGATGTGCTCGCCATCTGTCTTGATGCTGTCGCGCTCGCCACTGGCACTTTGCACAATCGAGCCCAGCGTGCGGGCAATGGCTGCCACCATCAGTTTTTGTCCATAACGGGCCTTGAGGCCACGGCTGGACAGGAATTGGCTGTAGGCAGCCTGGATGGCAGTTTTGTGTTTATCGTTGAGCACGGGGGAGAGTCTATTCGCTAGTGGGTGGCGCAGGGGGCGTTATTATCCACTAAGCGCCCCCTCCTCACCAGCACCGCAGAGGCTGAGTGCCCCTCTTACACTGATTCCAAAACAGTTATTCGAATGCGAGGCGTGAAACTACCGGATTGGCATAGGCCTGGATCGCCTTTTCCCGCCAACGCTCATCGACCTTGGCCATGCGCGCTTCAAACTTCTCACGGGTCTCCAGGTGTTCACTGGCATCCCAGGGCTTGTGCGGGTAACCCACCGGCAATCCGGACACCTCGCCGTAGATCATTTCGTAGGCGATCAGATTCGTGGGATGCAGGGTGTAATTACCGACAATCTGGCGATCAATCTCTTCAGCGACGCTGTTAACGTCATTGAAATCCGCCTCGATCGGTGTACCAAACGCGGTGTGCACCCGCCCTTTGAAGCCAATCACACCCTTGCCGATGGAGGCCAGATCCTCGTTCTTGGCCTTCTTGTACTCGTCCTTGTGTTCGGTGATGTAGAGTTCCTTGGCTTTCTGGGCATCGCAGGGGTCCCACTCGTAGGAGATGGACAGGGGCACTATGTGCAACTTGCGCCAGAAATCCGCAAAGGGCATATCCCGATCTTTCGTCATGGCGAACATGGCCGCCAAGGCCGGATTAGTACGATCCATACCATCCTTCGCACGCCCGGAGCGCTGCGCGATCCACACATGCTCATTGTCATTCACGATGGAATGGTAGATGTAGTTAGACAGCATTGTCGCCGACTGCAGCTTTTCCCTGCGGGTGCCAGAACTGCGCTTAACGGTAAAGCACTTGTTGAGCTTCATAATATCGCCGGCAAACTGCTTGCCCAGCAGGTTATCGCCGATGGCGATTCGGGAGGTCTCATGCCCCTCCTTGTACATGGACACGATGGCAAAAGCCGGGTCCATGGCGATATCCCGGTGATTGCTTACAAAGAGACAGGCGCGGTCCCGCGGCAGGGTATCCAGCCCGGAAATCGTCAGCCCGGAGGTGGTGCGGCTCACCACCTTGTCGATGTATTTTTCTACAATCGCCTGTACACCACGTACATCGTGCACTTTGCGGAATTCAAAACGCAGGAACTGGCGTACCAGCCAGGCCAGGGGGCCTTCCAGGCGTGCCAGTTTGGGGATCAGGAAATGCGCTACAGCGTGGGACATTTCCGGATCGGCGATCAGCCTGTCCAATACAGCACGCACCTCATCGTCGCGATAAGGGCGCATATCCTCAAATTGAGCGGGGTCTAACTCACTTGCTCTCATGACATCACTACCTGCCGGACCGACTATCTACCCGTGGCCCGGGCTCATTTTATTGTACGGCCACAGGGTAGCCGGGATAAGAAATCGGCGCAGAACATACCGGAAGCCTCGCCGAACTGCTAGCACCTCACCCGACCAGATCGATGACCAAGGCGATGAAAGAATTGTTAGACGGGTCAGTCAGCAAAAAGGTCCTCCTGTCCCAATTGCTATTCAAAGTAGACTTCACCGTCCCAAGCCGGGAGAATAGCAAGGTCAACCGCCGCCGACGGCAAAAACAACGATAACGAATACGGCACAAGCCACGCAGTCAAGCAGGAGTCCACCTTGTCTCAAGCCACCCCCATAAATGAACCGCGCACGCCCAGCCTGCTGGATGCGTTGATCCCCCTGGGGATCCTGATCGCTCTCTTATCGCTGTCAGTGTACTTCTATGGCGCCGACTCCTCTTACGGCCCCAACCAAATTGCACTGCTGTTGTGCGCCTGCGTAGTTGCGCTGATGGGCATGAAAAATGGTCACAGCTGGAGTGATATGGAAGGCGGCATGCTGCACGGCATTGGCCTGGTATTCGGCGCGATTCTGATACTACTGGCAGTGGGTGCTTTGATCGGCAGTTGGATATTAGCCGGTACCGTGCCGTCAATGATTTATTACGGGGTACAGATTCTCTCGCCCCAATGGTTCTACGCCGCCAGTTGTATTATCTGTGCCGTAGTGGGTCTTAGCATCGGCTCCAGCTGGACCACCGCCGGCACACTGGGTGTGGCTCTGATGGGCATTGCCGGTGCTCTTGGCTTGTCCCCGGAAATTACTGCCGGCGCGGTAATTTCCGGCGCCTACTTTGGCGATAAGATGTCGCCGCTATCTGATACGACTAACGTGGCTGCGGCGGTAACATCGAACGATCTGTTCCAGCACATCCGTCATATGATGTCGACCGCGATTCCAGCCTTCGTTATCGCCCTGGTGGTGTTCGCGTATCTCGGCCTCACCTCTGAGGCCAGCACTGCCTCCGCCTCGGATATCGAGTCTTTACTTACTGCCCTGAAGAGCGAATTCAAAATCTCCCTGATCAGCCTCCTGCCTCTGATCTTGCTACTCGCTATGGCCTGGCGCAAAGTCCCCGCCTTCCCCACGTTGATCGTCGGCTCCCTGGTGGGCTGTGCCATCGCACTGATTTTCGAACCAGAAGCTGCTCGCCGCCTAGGCGGAGGGGAAGGCGCATTGGCCACGCTCAAAGGCGCCTGGTACAGCCTGTTCGATGGCTATAAATCCACCTCCACGAATGAGAATGTCGCCGCACTCCTCTCGAAAGGCGGTATGAGCAGCATGCTCAATACCGTGTGGCTGATCACCTCGGCCATGGCCTTCGGTGGCGCCATGGAGCGCGCCGGCTTCCTACAGGTCATCGTTCAAGGTGTTTTATCACTCGTTAAAACTGTAGGTGGCCTGGTAACTGCCACCGTATTCACCTGCTTTGGCATGAACCTAGCCGCTGGTGACCAGTATATGGCGATTATTATTCCGGGCCGTATGTTCCGCGAAGCCTTCAAGGAAAAGGGCCTGCACGGGCTTAACTTGTCCCGCACCCTCGAGGATTCTGGCACCATCACCTCCGTGCTGATTCCCTGGAATACCTGTGGAGCCTTTATGGCTGCAACGCTGGGTATTGGAACCTGGCAGTATTTACCTTTTGCCCTATTCAACATTATCTGCCCGCTGCTAGCGATCGCCTACGGCTGGTTGCATTTTAAGCAGATGCCGATCTCAGTTGCGGCCACAGCACCCTCCGATAAAAAAGAAGGAAATCTACAAAGCTGTCATGAGTGAAAGCGGTACCCTGAGCGCCCTGATAGAAGAGGCGGACTTTAAATTACGCTGGTTCGATCTGGGCCGGCGTCTTCAATCTGTACCAAAGTCTACAGCCGAAGCTTTCGAGGCGGGCCAAAAAGCCTGGCCTCACCCCTATTTGCGCCAGGCCTGGAGTGGTCTCTTGCTGCAACCCGTTGAGGGTGGTGAACCGGCGGTTTGGTTCCTGCGTTTTCCCCTCGATGAGCAGGGCAAGCTACAGCTACAGGCCCGCGATGGCTTGCTGCGCGCCCTGGCCCAAGAGCTGAAGCAGGCGCCCGCTTCCGAATCCGCAGCGCAGCTGGACCAATTACTGCAACAAAGCGGTCTACTTTATACCCCTTCCAACGAGCGCCAAGCTGCATTTCACGCGCACACCCAACGGCTTCTGAAGCGCACACCTAGCGCGCACTATGCAGCAGTACTCGACTATTTTCACAACCCCCAGAAGTCCCGCTGGGATAACCTGGCCCTACAGGGCATTGCCGATCTATCAGCCCGCTGGGACTCCCAGAAAGAGCTTCTGTTAAATCAGTTGTCCCATATTGCTGCGCCAGTTTTTGTCAATCTGTGCCACTGTCTGGAAAATGAAGTGGTCGATCACCAGCTGGTAGAAGCCATCGCCACTCGGGCACATGACTCTTTACACAATGACACTCCGGATTTCACCCTGATTGCCGCTGCAGTGCGTGGTATCTCTCATTCGCCGGCGCAGGGGTTACGCGGCACTTTACTGCAAGAAGTTTTAAAGCATCTGACACAAAAATCATCGAGTGGCACTCAGAGCATCAAGGCTAAGTCTATAGAGCTTCTTGCTGCCATCGGCAGCCGCTGCCCCCAAGACCTAGAGAATCCACAATTAGCCAAACTTTGGCTCAATGCACTGGCAGATAGTAATAACCAGGATACCTTTAACTTATTGCTCTCTGACTTGATGTTTCTGCCCAAGGTACGCACTTCTCTACTGAGTACATTACGGGACCCCGAACGGAATGAAACCCTAGCTCAGGCCTTCGGTCATTTCCTTCATGGACCCAAACCCATTCACTAGGGTCTTCAATCTGGCAATGATGTAGCAAAATTTCAGCCTACCTCATTGCCATGTTTCATTGCTTATCTTTACACATTTCACCTATAAGTGAATTTCGCCATCTTCATAAGAAAAGTACTCATCCGCGCAACGAATAAAAGACTGCCATTTTTAAATTCGCCAACTTCTATTCCAGCAATAGTTCACCTAAAATCCCGCTAAAGAAAACTGCAACAAAAAACATTAAAAAATAAATTCCAACGCCTTCTGCCGTCACAAAAAACAATACACTTAGCAGCGCCTCAGAAAGAAAACGCTATTTTTACAGCCTAAAACCCCACAAATTGGCGCAAACTTCTCCCTGACTTTGCACCTGACAGCTATTTTTTTCCTGCGCCTATTACACTCAATTAGGCGGCTTCTTTGTAAAACACATTTTACAAAGCTGACCAACAGGTGACGTTTTATTGGCTATGCTAATGGCTAACATCAACGGAAAGGAGTTAGGGGATGAATTTCACTCCAGCCAAGTACTTAATCGGTATTATCAGTGCACTGGTTCTAGCAGGTTGCTGTAGCCCTCCGGCACCGCCAGCTTACTGCCCACCAGGTGCTGAACAAATTCCAGTTTCCATGGCCTGCCCTGCAGATGCTGACTGCTGGATGGCTTCTGACAGAGTACGCTGCATGAAAGTGGTGAAGTAAAATCTTTTCAAGCAGAACAGCGTGGTGATTCATACTAAATGAGGTTTTGACTAAATTTACACTGACAGACACACAAGTAACAAAGCATTATTTAGTATGGATCACCACCAAATGCCGCTTTAACGAGCGGCATTTGTTTTTTCTCTCCCCCATTCTTAGCGAAGAATCTTTTCTTGTAATAGACTGTACCGTCTCAGATACTGGTCCCACGAAAGTAATAAGTTAGGATTGCCAGCCCTTCGACACCAAGCGCCGTTCAGCTTGGGAAGACCGAAAAAAATTACTCAAAAGAGAGTTTATTAACGACCACCATGACAAGTGAAACTCTGGCCCTGAGCCGTGCCTCTGCAATCAGACAACTCCAATTTCATTTCAAACAACAAAAGTGGTCTTTACGCGAACTTTTCGCCACCGATCCCCAGCGCACAACCAGTTTTAGCTGTGAAGCCTCTGGTATCTATCTGGACTTCAGTAAAAATCACCTGCGGCAGGACACTCTGCAACTGTTACTCGACTATGCCGAAGATCAGGATTTGGGCAGCCAGATTGCTGCACTGCTTGACGGTGCCAATGTCAATAATACAGAACATCGACCAGCCCTACACACCGCCCTTCGCTTTCAGGGAGCGGCAAAAACCGAACACGAACGCGCCGTGGCCGACTGCCGCGTTCAGATGCAGCGATTTGCCGATAGCATCCATCAACAAAAATGGCTCGGATTCAGCGGCAAAGCTATTCGCCATATAGTCAATATCGGCATCGGTGGCTCCGATCTCGGTCCGCGCATGGTGGTTGAGGCTCTCGGCTCATGGCATAAGGAAAGTATTCGAGTACATTTCGTAGCAAATATTGATGGTGCCGACCTCAGTAGTACCCTCAAAGGTCTCAACCCGGAAGAGACTCTCTTTATCATTGCCTCTAAGTCTTTTTCCACTCTGGAAACCCGAGAGAATGCTCTGAGTGCACGTCAATGGGTACTAGCGGCAGGTGCCACTGAAAAACAATTATCCCAACACTTTGTTGCCGTAAGCAGCAATATTGTGGCCGCACAAGACTTTGGTATTGCCCCAGAAAATATTTTCCCTATGTGGGACTGGGTAGGTGGCCGCTACTCACTGTGGTCGGCCATTGGTCTGCCGATCATCCTGGCCTGCGGCTACAACGTTTATGAGCAACTATTGGCCGGTGCCCATAGCATGGACACCCATTTTGCCAGTGCCCCTCTGAAGGAAAACCTGCCGGTATTGCTGGCTCTTATTCAGTTCTGGTATCGCCAGTGCTGGGGTGCCAGCAGCCAAGTGATTCTGCCCTATGCTCAGCGTCTATCCAAATTTCCCGCCTGGATGCAGCAATTGGATATGGAGAGCCTGGGTAAAAGCGTGGATAAAGAAGGCAAGCCTCTGGAGTATCCCAGCGGCAGTGTGATCTGGGGCAGCGAGGGGACCAATGGACAGCACTCCTTCCATCAACTATTGCACCAGGGCACCGACCTGATTCCAGCGGATTTTATCGCCATCAAGCAACCGACCTCTGAGCTAAGCGAGCAACACCGCTGGTTACTGGCTTGCTGTATCAGCCAGAGCCAGGCTCTACTACGGGGCAAATCCCTACACGAAGCCCGCCAGGAACTGGAGGATGCCGGCTATACCCACCGCGAAGCCCATGCGCTGGCACCGCATAAAGCCATTCCCGGTAATCGCCCAAGTAATACTTTGATACTGGAAAAGTTAGACCCGCATCACCTGGGAGCTCTGTTAGCGCTTTACGAGCACAAGGTATTCACCAGCGGTTGCCTTATGGGAATTAACCCATTTGACCAATGGGGGGTAGAGCTAGGCAAACAGTTAAGTGCGCAGATTTATAATGCCGCAGATGGAAATGTTCCCGAGGATTGGGATAGTTCAACTCGCTCTCTGATGGAAAAGCTCTTGTAAGACCATTTACAGAGAGCTCCACTAAAAAGGCCACATCAAAATGTGGCCTTTTTTAGATATGTTTCACAGAGAAAGAGAATTCTTTATTTCTGCGCCTCAGCACCACGTTTCAATAGAGGCTCAATCAAATCCAGTGGAAGTGGAAACACAATGGTTGAGCTATTATTTGCTCCGGCAATATCAATCATGGTCTGCATGTAGCGCAAAGTAATGGCGTTAGCATTTTGAGATAGCTGATTGGCAGCTTCTGTTAACTTTAAGGCTGCCTGGGCTTCGCCTTCTGCATGAATTACCTTGGCTCGTCGTGCCCGCTCTGCTTCAGCCTGCTGGGCAATAGCACGCACCATGCTCTCATCCAGGTCAATATGTTTAATTTCGACATTAGTGACCTTAACGCCCCAGGCATCAGTTTGCTCATCAAGAATTTTTTGAATATCCACATTGAGTTTGTCCCGCTCGGAAAGCATCTCATCTAACTCATGCTTACCCAGTACAGATCGAAGCGTCGTCTGGGCCAGTTGACTGACAGCTTCATGATAAAATTCAACATTGATAATCGCTGACTGTGAATTAACAACCCGGTAATAAACTACCGCATTCACTTTTACTGAAACATTATCGCGACTTATCACATCCTGTGTAGGGACATCCATCACTACGGTGCGCAAGTCCACGCGCTCCATGGTCTGGATAATTGGGATAATGATAATCAGGCCAGGTCCTTTCACCGTCTGAAAGCGCCCCAGAAAAAAGACCACCGCACGCTCATATTCCCGCAAGATTCGGATGGCATACATCAATAGCAGTAATACCGCGAGCACCAACAGCCCAACAAAATAACTGACCATGCTTATCTCTCCCTATAACTGCTTGTAAATTTTGCTGGGGTAAATTCGCACCAGCAAAAGCCAATTTAAATGCCAACCGCAATGACTAGCCCGGCTCAACATAGAGCAGCAAACCACGCTGGGCGATAACACGCACTCGCTGCCCAGGCTCCAGTGGCGTCTCACAGTGCGCCCGCCATATTTCACCACCGAGGTGCACCAGCACCTCTTCTTCGCTCACATTGCTCACCACCGCCACACGTCCCACCAGGGCCTGATCGGAAGCAAGTCGCGGTTTGCGCAAACTCCTGCCCACCGCCATTAAAAGACCCAAAAGAAAAACACCACTCACTCCAGCAATTGCCGCGATGAGTTTTCGCGACACCTGCATGCCCGGCACATCGGTATCGATCAGCATTACTGAACCAATCACCAAGGCAATAATCCCACCAATTCCCAAGGCGCCAAAACTGGGCATAAAGACTTCCGCCACAATCAAAAGCGCCCCAACAATAATCAACGCCAATCCGGCATAATTAATCGGCAAAACCTGCAAAGCATAAAATGCCAAAAGCAGGCAGATAATCCCCACAATGCCGGGCACAAAAGCGCCGGGGCTATACCCCTCGAAAATCAGCCCATAAATACCGATCAATAAAAGAATATAAGCCACCTGGGGATTGGTAATCAGAGCCAGTAACTCATTACGCCAATCTGGCTCGTAATTTTCTATGGGGAGTTGGGCAATCTCTGCCGAAATGGTAATTTCACCGGAATCTAGAGATACTTTACGTCCGGCCACTTGCTTCAGTAAATCCTCGTCATTCTTGGCAACAATATCGACAACATTCATCTCTAGCGCTTCCGAAGCTGTCAGAGTTGCCGCTTCACGAACGGCCTTCTCCGCCCACTCGGCATTGCGTCCATTGCGTTGTGCCAAGCCTCGAATAAAAGCAACGGAGTCATTAACCATCTTGCGCTCCATGGCGGTGCCGGATAATGGCTTTTCCTTTTTGTCCTCGTCTTTACCTTCTTCGTCGTCTTCATTCGCTTTTTCTTTTTCCTCTTTTTGGTCGCTCTCTTTCGGGTTGCCACCTGGAGATGGCGTTCCCGGTGGTCCGCCTATTTGTACCGGCGTGGCGGCCCCCAGAGTTGTAGCCGGGGCCATGGCTGCTATCTGGCTGGCATAGAGGATATAGGTGCCGGCACTGGCTGCACGGGCGCCCGAGGGGTACACATACATGGCAATAGGGATAGGAGAGGAAAGGATATGCTGAATAATATCTCGGGAAGCCGCATCCAGACCGCCTGGAGTATCGATATGTACAATGATTAACTCAGCGCCGCGCTCACCAGCACTCTCAGTGGCACGCTTAAAGTAATCCGTCGTAGAGGGGCCTATAGCGCCATCAATAGTCAACAGCGCCACATGGGGGGAAGTACTTTCCTGTGCGGCACTTTTTGAAATCAAAACGACGAGGAGCAGCGTCAGGATGAGCGCGCCGCGCAAGAATACCGCTGACGATATCTG
Organism: Microbulbifer mixtoriginis (SeqCode); assembly: GCF_052467705.1. NCBI lineage: Bacteria > Pseudomonadati > Pseudomonadota > Gammaproteobacteria > Cellvibrionales > Microbulbiferaceae > Microbulbifer > Microbulbifer mixtoriginis (SeqCode). Next base: position 1,344,510 of record NZ_CP174322.1, on the reverse strand, counting down.
ATTCGACATGCATCTTTCCCTGATGCGATTGCGGAGAAACCCGAGCCAGCCATCGTATTTCTGGCCGGGGTAACTCAATCAGATTAACAGAAAAAAACGGCGTTATCCGAAAACAAGGAAAGTGACGTTAAACCGGGTTGCGACGGCTATGCCAGTTTACTTCGCGGGCGTATTTATCCACTTGACGTTCCACCCCTAACAGCAGGGCGAACAGAGCCATACGCACCAGCAGGCCGTTATCGGTCTGGCGGAAAATCGCCAGGCTCGGATGTTCGTTCAGGTCGGTATCCAGTTCGTTGGCCTCTGCGCGTGAATCCCTCGGCAGGGGGTGCATAATCACCGTATTGGGCTCTGCGTAGCGAGTAAAAATCGCCCGGTTAAGGCGGAAACGCCCGCGATAGCGGTTGGCCTCATCCTGAGAGGCAAAGCGCTCTTCCTGGATACGGGTGGAATAGACGATATCCACATGGGCGATCGAGGATTCCAGCTGGTCGGTCACCGTTACCTCGTGCCCCACCTCACGCAGCTTCTCCACAATCGCATCGGGCATTGCCAGCTCCGGTGGGGAAACCAGAGTGATATGCACACTGCCAAATAAGCACAGCAGCTTGCACAGGGAGTGCACGGTACGGCCGTGTTTGAGATCGCCAATCATGGCAATGCGGAAATCATCCAGGGTGCGGCCATGGGCGGCCAGCTCTTTGCGAATAGTGTAGAGATCCAACAGCGCCTGGGTGGGATGCTCATTAGCGCCATCACCGCCGTTGACCACCGGCACACGACTCGCTGCGGCAAATTCTGCCACAGAGCCCTCCTGCGGGTGACGCATACAAATCACATCGCTGTAGCCCGACAGTACCCGTGCCGTATCGTAGAGGGATTCTCCCTTAGCCATAGCACTGGCAGTAATCCCCACCGTTTCCCGAACCGTGCCACCCAATAAGTTAAAAGCAGCCCCAAAACTCAGGCGGGTACGGGTGCTCGGCTCCATAAACATATTGCCGAGAATCGCCCCCTCCAATACGCGCGTTACTTTTTCGCGCTTTGCATAAGGGGTCATGGCGTCAGCCACATCGAATACGCGCTCTATATCGGCACGTTCGAACTGGCTGACGGACAGAATATTGGCTCCGATAAAGTCCATGGTTACTCCAGTGATTGCGCCTTGTGGGCGCGGGTGTTCGCGAGCGGCATTCTACTCGGGCACCGCAATAGAGCCCAGTGAAAGAATGGCCGCTGGCGCGATTCAACACATTAGGCGAGTAGGCTATCGCCCCAGTTTTCCAGCTCGGTAATCAGCGATATCCGCTTTGGATGCTGTACTCGCAGTTCGGACAGCTGGCGGAAGTAATCTTCGAGGGTGATAGAGGCCCCTGCGGTGGGATCGGTTAACCGCTGGAAACACCAGATCTGCCAGCGCTGATGTTCCTCGTCCGATAGGGTCTCTGGGAAGTTGCGCGCACGCATGCGGAACAATAACTCGGGTAGGCGCTTGTCACTGAATGGCACTTCGCCAGCCAGGGCTTCGGGCCCGCGTGCTGCCAAGCCGCGGTGCAGCTCACGGCAGATATCGCGGTCGGCATCGCTGAGGAAACCGCCGTAGAGATCCGCCTCTACATCTTTCTGGGGAAACTCCCGATCCAGAAATACGTTGTGCAGTTTCTCGGTCAGATCAACGCTTTTCAACTTCTGCCAGTTGGCCTCGCAAACCGCCCTATCGATGCCCAGCTCATTAGCACGTTTATCGTCAAGCATATTGGCCGGGGCCAATATCGGGCACTTGTTCAAGTGCACCAGTTTCAACCCAACGGGCAGTTCGCTTTCACCTAGTTGATCGCGAGCGGTATAGAGGCGCTCACGCAGCGTATCCGCATCCAGGTTGAGTAAAGGCTCGGGGTCCATCGCCAAATTGGCAACAATTACGGCGTTGCGATTCACCGGATGGCTGGCCAACGGCATAACGTAGGTCAAATGCCCATGATTGGCAGAAATCTTGCCGGAGATATGCAACAGCGGGCGGCGCTCACGCATATCAATCATCTTGGCGGCTTCCTGCTTTCGGCGCAGGCGGAAAACATAATCGTAAAGCTTCGGTTGTTGCTTGCGGATCAGCCGCGCCATATCTATCGTAGCGTGGACATCAGAGAGTGCATCGTGAGCGCCCTCGTGGGAAATTCCATTGGCTGCAGTCAGTTCTTCCAGGCGGAAAGACGGCGCACCGTCTTCGCGTGTCGGCCACTGGATACCCTCCGGGCGCAGGGCGTAAGTGAGACGCACCATATCGATAATGTCCCAGCGGCTATTGCCGGAGCGCCACTCTCGCTCATAGGGGTCGAGCAGGTTGCGGTACAGGGTGTAGCGGGTTACTTCGTCATCAAAGCGCAAACTGTTGTAGCCCACTCCGCAGGTACCCGGCGCACCCAGTTCAGCGAGGATACGCTGGATAAATTCAATTTCCGGCACGCCGTTAGCCAGGGCCTTTTGCGGGCTGATGCCCGTCACCAGACTCGCCATAGGCTGCGGCAGGCAGTCCGCCGAGGGGCGGCAGTAAATCATCAATGGCTCGCCGACGATATTCAGCGCTTCGTCGGTCCTGATACCGGCAAACTGCGCCGGTTTGTCGGCACCCGGGTCTGTGCCCCAGGTTTCATAATCGTGCCAATAAAGTGTGGTAGAACTCACGGTACCTCCATAATTTGGCGGCATCATACCACTGAGCACCTCACCATCTGGACACCTGTACCCAGATTTGAGTCGCTCTCCAGCCCTCGCTGGTTGCAAAGCCGCCACCGCCCATTAAAATTCGGCGTTTCCACGAATTTAAGACAGCTATAACCCTCTATGAATATTCGCCAACTCCTCTCCGACAAATTCCAGGCCGCCATGCTTGCCGCCGGTATCCCCGAAGAATGCGGCCCGATTGTGGCACCTGCGAAGAAAGCCGGATTTGGCGACTACCAGGCCAATGGCGCTATGGGCGCCGCCAAGCGACTGGGCACCAACCCGCGTGAGCTGGCCAGCAAGATCCTTGAGCAGCTGGACAAGGGCGATATGATCGAAAAGGTCGAGATCGCGGGTCCTGGCTTCTTAAACATCCATCTGAGTGAACAGTGGCTGAGCCAACAGCTGTTGGCTGCCCAAGGCGACAAGCGTCTCAATATTGCCTCTGTTGAAGAACCCAAAACCGTAGTCATCGACTATTCCCACCCCAATTTGGCCAAGGAAATGCACGTAGGCCATTTGCGCACCACCATTATCGGTGATGCCTTGGCGCGCTTATTGGAATTCCAGGGTCACAAGGTGGTTCGCCAAAACCATATGGGCGACTGGGGCACCCAATTCGGTATGTTACTGGCGCACCTCTCCGACAAGCTGGCAAATAGCGATGCGGAAGTAGCCCTGGCCGATCTGGAAGTCTTCTACCGCGAAGCCAAAGTACGCTTCGACGAGGAAGAGGGTTTTGCAGACCGCGCCCGTGAATACGTTGTAAAACTGCAGGGTGGCGACGAACAGTGCCTGAAACTGTGGAAACAGTTTATCGATATTTCTATCAGCCACTGTGAAGAGATCTACTCCAAGCTCAATGTCACCCTTAAGCAGGAAGACGTTTACGCGGAGAGCCAGTACAACGACGATCTGCCGGTGCTGGTTAAAGAACTGCTGGATAACGACATCGCCGTAGAGGACCAGGGTGCTATCGTAGTCTTCCTGGAAGAGATGGCCGATAAAGAAGGCAATCCAAGCCCGATGATTATCCAGAAGAAGGGCGGTGGTTACCTATACGCTACCACCGATCTGGCTGCCATTCGCTACCGCGCAAACCAGCTCAATGCAGACCGTATTCTCTACGTAGTGGATGCCCGTCAATCCCTGCACTTACAGCAGGCCTTTGTCGCTTCACGCAAAGCGGGCTTTTTACCAGAATCCGTTTCTCTTGAGCACTGCGCTTTTGGCACCATGATGGGCGACGATGGCAAGCCGTTTAAAACCCGCACCGGCGGTACGGTAAAACTGGCCGCCCTGCTAGAGGAAGCGGTGGAGCGAGCAGAAAAACTGGTAGCCGAGAAGAACCCTGAGCTGGATGCACAAACCTGTGCGGAAATCGCGCGCAAGGTGGGCATCGGCGCGGTGAAATATGCGGACCTGAGCAAGACCCGCACTAACGATTACATCTTCAGCTGGGAATCCATGCTCAGCTTTGAAGGCAATACGGCGCCTTACCTACAGTATGCCTATACCCGCGTGCGCAGTATTTTTCGCAAGGCCGGTATTGAGGCGAGTGAACTCAAGGGCGATATTAATCTGGAAAGCCCCCAAGAGCGCGCACTGGCAGTAAAACTGAACCAATTTGGTGAAGTACTGGATCAGGTAGCCAAAGACACCTTCCCACACGTGCTCTGTACTTATTTGTACGAGCTGGCCAGTGCCTATATGAGCTTCTACGAAGCCTGCCCGGTATTGAAAGAAGGGGTAAGTGAAGAACAGAAGCACAGCCGTCTGCAGCTGTGTAACCTGGTGGCCAGCACTATCGCGACTGGCCTCGGCTTGCTCGGTATTGAAGTTATGGAGCAAATGTAAATTGTTCTTGCCCGGCCATACCTCCAGCAAATATGCAGGCTGGCTGGCCGGGCGGCTCTCTGGCGGGCAGGCTTCCCTAGCCTCCAGCCAAACTATCCTGCACCATTCAATACCCCACATAGGCCACCGTTTCCCCACTGGTCTAATTAAAGGAAAGTAACCCGTGAAAATCCTGATTACCGGCGCCTCCGGCCTGCTGGGCCGTAGTGTATTTAAACAACTTTCCAACAAACCTACTTTTTCCGTAATCGGCACCGCTTTTTCTCGCGCAGGCGAAAACTTAATTCGCCTGGACTTATCGGATAGCAGCGCAGTGAAAGCTTCCCTGAACGATATCAGGCCGGAAGTGGTGATCCATTGTGCCGCTGAGCGCTGGCCAGACCGCTGTGCTGACAATCCAGATACCGCCTGGCAACTCAATGTCAGCAGCACAGAGTTGTTGTCCAAGCACTGTAGCGAAATCAATGCACAGTTGGTGTATATCAGCACAGACTATGTCTTTGATGGTACTGCCCCACCCTATGCCCCTGATGACACACCCAATCCCGTGAATTTCTACGGCCGCAGCAAGCTGGCGGGAGAGGAAGCAGTATTGAAAAACGGTAACCATTGGGTTTTAAGATTGCCCTGGCTGTTTGGACCCGTCTCCTACCTGGAGGAATCCGGTATTACCGCCCTATTAGAGACACTGCGAGAGCAAAAGCCGGTCACACTGGATCACTGGGCAATTCGTTTTCCCACCAGTGTGGAGGAAGTGGCAGAAGTATTGGAGCAATGCCTGTTGAAAACCCAGCGTGGCATCCAATTTGAAGGTATCTATCAGTGGAGCGGCGACACCGCCTGCACTCGCTTTGAACTTGCGCATATTATTGCCAAAGTGTGCGAATTGAGTGCTGACCATATCAGCGCAGATAGCAAACCCGATTTTTCAGTACCGCGCCCCTACAATTGTCAGCTGGATAAATCGCGCTTAACAAACCTCGGCATCAAAGGGACCGAACCATTGCCTCAGCAACTGGCACGCAACCTGAAATCTTTTATCCAGAATTAAAAGCTAATGGAAAACGAATAAAAGAAATTAAATGGTATAGGGATATACCTGTGCCGGCCTATAAGCCGGCATTAACTTTTGTAATTGGGCACTATTTATAGCTAACAAGCGTTAATGGTAGTTATTACAGGAGTGGCCATGTATCGACACAGGGAAGGGTCGTGAAATCGCCAATTAAAGACTCTCGAACCATAGGGAAATATAGATGAAATTAAAACGTTGGCTATCTGCCGGAGCCCTGATTCTTGGTAGCTTTGCAACCCTGGCCTCCTGCCATGCGGATAATGGTCGTCATGGAAAGCGCCTGCACCAAGCAACCAAAAATGAAGATGCCCAACCGATTATCTGGATCGGCGACTTCAATAACTTTGACGATGCCGTAGCATTGATGCTGATTGCCAAAGACCCGCGCTACACCCTGGAGCTGGCAGTGGTTGAAGACTCCTTCAATACTGTAGCGCACGGAGCCAATACGGTTTACAACATCCTCGAGTGGTTGGGTAACAACGATACCAAAGTGATACGCGGTGCCTACTTTGCCACTGAGGAGGTCGCTTACGGGGCTAACGGTAAGGCTTCCAGCGCTCCTGTCAATGACGACAACGCTGTAACTGGCCGTGATGATTACCAGCTGCCCAACTCCTCCGATTTCAGCACCGGCACATGGAATCTGGAGCGCCGCAATGCCATGGGTATTAACCTTTATGGCCAGTATGTGCCCGGTCCCTGGCGTGACAACGGCTCCACCTTATACGGAACTGACCACCTAATCCCCCGCGCAAAACAGGAACACTACCGCTACCAAGGTAACAATGGTGTCTCCTTCAATTTTGAACTGGCCGAAGACATTATCCTGGAAACTCTGGATAAACTGGAGCAACGCCCAGTGGTTTTCAATACCGGCAAACTCACCACACTGGCCCGGGTACTCGGCAAGGCCAACGAAGAGCAGCTGGCAAAAATTGATCGTGTGATTATGATGGGTGGAGGCTTTGAGAATTATGAGCCGTTTACCGAGAATCACCAAGCAGCCTGCTTTGGCGATAAATCTAGAAATCTGGGCGGCAATATTTTCTCCCACCCAAGTTTTGGCTGTGATAGCGACTTCAGCACCCACCAGGAATTCAATATTCTACTCGACCCGCTGAGTGCGCAGTGGGCCTTTAACGCCCTGAGTGAAAATGATATTGAAACCTATTTGGTACCCACCAACTCTACCGACATGGCCAAGGTACAGGGCAGCACCATCGAAGCACTGGCTAAACGTCGCGCAACCCCTGAGGCCTGCTATACCTCCAAACTCCTCAGCTCTATCCGTGAATTTGAAGGTGGGGATTTCCAGGGTAATGGTGACTTCGCTATGGATGCAGTAATTCGCCTGTGGGATATTATCGCCGCACTGGTACTGTTGGAGCCTGAAACTCTAGAAATGGATCTGGTGGCCGGATTTATTGAAGTCGACCAGTTAAATACCGGTCTGGCTGACAGTATGACTCCTTACGACCCCATTTCCTTCGATCCCACCGTGGGTAAAACCACTTTTGCCGAAAACGGCGAGGGCCTAGAAGTGAATGTCGTAATGGGTATCAACCACGATGCCGCCCGCACTGCAATGATTGAGCGCCTGCGCGCTCGTTTTAATTCTGCTCGTAAGGGATCTAGATGTAGACTGTAATTTACTAAATTGAAATTAGCCCCCCATACTCTATTGACAGAGTGTTATGAGGGATATTGGGGGGCATTCGAAGATCCTTAATAAGGTAATTTTGAGAAATTAGTCAACCCTAAAATACTAGTAATAATATTCTAAACCTACCTCTAAATAATCATCTTTTTGGAAACTACTCAATGGATCCTCTTTACCATAACTATTAAAAATCCATCCATTCACCCTCCACAGCCAAGAATTTGTAATCCTGCTCGATGCTTCAAGCTTTATAGCTCTGGAATTAAAATAATCAAGATCCTGGGTTACCCCCAGCAATATCTCAGTCCCTGCGATATCATTAACTGCAAGTCTAGTTCCTATAAAAATATCTTGCTGCCATGCTGTCGTAGCACTCTGTCCACGGGAATCATACAAAACTTCCGTTAGAATACCTAAATCCATATTTGTATTAGTGATCCCTACAAGGCTGTATTCAAAACCTGCGGTTATTGCAAAGTACTCTTTTTCACCAGTATCACGCCACAGAGCTTCGGAAACCCAAGAAAAATCTCCTTTTAGCCACTGGGCATCAATTCCAACTTGTCTAATCTGCCGGTAAAAAGGTAACAATTGCTGCTGGTTATAGATAAAATCAGGATCTCTACCAGTGCCCTGGAAATAGCTTACCCCCAGATCAACCGAATTCATACTAGTAGAGTATCTAACTGCAAAATCCAAATGCCTTTTCCCTTTCGAGGACTTATACTGAGCAGACGAACTTTCAACGCCTAAACTAAGTCTCCCATCCTCACCTGGAAATGTACGTTCTCGAAAATAAGGGAGTAGAAAACCCTCAACACTTCCCCATTCCTTAATCCATGAAACATGAAGCATTGGCTGACCGAGTTTATCCTCATTATCTAATGATTCGATACTGTCAGTTTGATTAATTATATCCACTAGATGCTGAGACTCAGTTACCCCCCAAAATACCTTACCTATTCCAAGATCAACCTCAAGATCTACCTCTTTAAAGTGATATCGCACCATAAATTCACGGATATCCCAGTGAGACCGTTCATCATCTAAAGCATCTAACCGTAAAAAAGGTACTACAGTGATGCTAGCACTGCCTTTCAAAAAAGATTGATAAAGTTCTGGCTCAACAAAAACAGAAGGCTGAAAGGTCTTCTGACCAACCTCGCCTCTAGCAAGGAATTGGCGATACTCAACTGCAGCAATCCCTCGTAATTCTACACAACTAGCACTAGAGGCGGCAGCAAGTAGAAATATAAAAAAAAGACAATTAAAGATGTGTAGCTTCATTGTAAAAAATCAACGTATTCTTTTAAGCGTCGCTACATTAAAATCATCTTCACCCAACCCTACTTTAAATTTAAGATCATGAACGGTGAGCACAGTACTTTTGCCCGTCTGATGGTTTATCATTGTCAAAACATGTGCCCGCCAATATTGATCCAAATATTGGCGATAGTCCTCCAAATGTAATGTTTTTAATAACTCCCCCTTTCGATCGTAAAATTCCGTTCTAATTGGTTGATAGTGGTCTTTATCAATCCAGACTACCTGCCTTGTATAGCCAGAATACTCATCAGTAGGTATTTGTTCCACAACAAGGGTTTCCCTCCCCTTTATTAGCTCCTCTCTTAGATAGCTGAACTTATATTTCTGCAATTCAAAGGAAGTCATGTCTTCATAGGCAAATTCACTACTCATAAAAGGCCCTGATTTATTTCGTGAGGCTATTCGCTTAACTCTCTTTAACCGAGGTAGATAAAGCCACTGATCATCTGGACTATTAATGTGAGAATAGGATAAAAAAGCAGTTCCTTTTACATCACGAGGCTCATCAAATACAGTTAATCCTCTATCTCCATCACCTTCAATTTCCAGAGTTCTAACCCTAAGTTCTCTTGAGCTAGTTTCACCCAATGCATTTTTCAACAACATACTGACAGTTGCAATTGAGTCTCTCCAGCCTTCATCTCTTACCTTTCTCTCTTTGGCAATTTCCAGCCCCATTTCAGTATTCGCCATCGCGAGGGAAGCCAAAAGAAGTAACAGGCAAGTTAAAATTCCATTCTTTATCATGATTTTTCCTATTGATATTTTTAATTGGCAGCAGACAAAAGCTCATTGTTGGCCTTGGCTTGCACAATATCCGTTCTTCTATCAAAAATTAAAAGCACAGCTGGCAGAAGTAAGAAATCGACAACTAGGGCAATTGTAATCACTAAAGCACTTAAAAGACCTAAATCTGAATTCAATCGAAAACTAGATAATGCAAGAACAAGAAATCCAGCAACCAGTACGAGAGAAGTAACCCAGAGAGCACGCCCCACGGTATTAAAAGAGTAGGATATTGCTTCTTCCACAGAGTTTCCCTGCCGACGAGAATATTGATATTTACTCAAAAAATGAACAGCATCATCCACCACAATACCCAATGTAAGTGACACAACAACAGACAAACCTAGATTCACCTCTCCTGAAATAAACGCCCATAAACCAAACCCCAATAAAACTGGAACCAATGTAGGTAACAAGCTGATTATTCCAATCCTCAAAGACTTTAATGCAATAACTAAGAGTGTAGAAATTAACACTAAAATAATTGGTAATGATTTAAGCATGCTATGCATGTTTGTCTCTCCAATATGTGCGAACATAAGAGAGGGACTGGATGCAACTATTTCATATTGTGGAGCATTACTACTGAACCAGTCATATATTTTGTTTTCAAAATCAACAAGATCACCGCTACCTAAATTTTTAGTTGTCAATTGCAGTTTAACCGCTGATTTATCAATATCGACTTCATTATTAATATCTAATCCATAGGGCAAGGAAAGTTCATACAATAGAAGATATTGTGCAGCCAACTCTCTATCATTGGGTAACTTGTAGTATTCTTCCTTGTCGCCATGTAGGTTTTTATTTAACCTTTTATAGGTATCCACTAGACTAGCAACATGATCTATTTGTGGCTGCATACGAAGCCAATTTGTAAAATCATCTAGCATAGAAATAAAATCAGGATCAACTACACCCTGTGATTTACCAGACTTGACAGCAATACTAATATTAGTCATGCCGCTAATATGGTTCTCCATATAATCGGCAGCAATTCTAAATTTATGACTGGAATCAAAGTACTCTATCGGCTCATCATTTATTCGATTCTGCATCACCATATAGCCAGCAATCAAAACCACAATAGTGGAGACACAAAAGATACTGCGATGGTAACGAATTATCAGATTTGGTAGTAATTGAAATAATTTAGAATAAACACCTCCTCTTTCCTTATATACTTTTACTGGCATCAATAATAACAGCACTGGCAAAAGGAAAATCGAAAAAACAAAAGCCAGCATAACTCCCAAAGCAGATAAACTACCCATATGCCGTAAGACAGGCGAATCAGAAACATTCATTATTAGGAATCCGATAGCCGTCGTCACAGAAGTAATTAAAATAGCCATAAAATTCAGTTTAAAACTATGAACAACAGCTTCTCGATTCCCCAATCCCTGCCTTTTGCCTTCATTGACAGAGGTAATCAGGTGTACACAATCTGCCACTGCCAAAGTCATTATCATTGTGGGAACATTAACTGTGGCAATGCTCAAATACATTCCTGCCCAACCATAAATCCCCATAGTTGCCACTACACTTGTAACAACAATAACCAAGGTTAAAATTACATAGGTGATCGACCTTAGCGTCATAATTAATAATAAACTAATTACCGCAAACATTACTGGCACTAAAGTGAGAATGTCTTTTTGAGCAGCCTTGGTAAAGGAAGAGTTCATAGCAACGATGCCAGTCTGATGAAATGAAACATCAGGGTATGACTCTTGATAGGAAGCAAGCATCCTATCAGAATGGTCCGTGATTTCAGCTACTCGAGCGGTCTTATCGCCTGACGGCAATTGAAAAGTGATATTAATAACTGCGGAATCACCTGTTTTTGAGACCAAGGCCCCCTTAAGCCTTGGGGCATTCTCAGCAACAAACTTAACTTTATTAATATATTCTGTATTTAACGGATAATTCTTGAATACGAGATTTTCAACTAAAAGATCATCTTCTTGAGCCTCAGTATGCTGATAGTTGGCAATTGAATCCACTCTACTGGAATAAGGAATATTCCAAGCATCTTCTGTGAGGAGCATTATCAATTCGAGATATCTTTCAGTATAAATATCGCCAGTTTCTGGCGCTATAATTATCGCCAAACTATCAGTCTTGTTAAAGGTACCTTCAATCTCATTGAACGCCTGAAGCTCTTTATTCGAATCGTCAAAAAAAATTGCATAATCACCACGAAAAAAAAGGTTTTTAGCACCAACTGTACAGGCAACAAAAAAAAGCAAAAAAACAGACAATACCAGTTTTGGACGCGATAGAATCCCTCTAAATAGTTGCTCCATTACATAGGTCTCCCAAGAGAATATTTTTCTAACAAAAATTAGTAACTATTACTAAGCAATTCCACTCACCAGCTCGATATCACCAAACGGAGTCTTCAAGACTTGAGTAAAGATATCTTTAAAGCAAGCTTCAGCAAGAGCTTTTTCTACTGAACCAGCAGATAAAGAGAGTGGACCCAACTTTAGTTCTGCGTGAATACGACCAACAATGTGAAACTCAGGAGATGTTCTTTCGCTATTCAGCTTTTCATGAAAGCTAAGGAACATTCCACCAGGATTAAGAGATTGACGTATTTTCTCTAAGGTATGAGTAAGATCATCGGCGTAATATAAGACCATCGAAGCAAAAACTAAATCATATCCGCCCCCTAGAGAAGCTGTGTTCATATCACCTTCTAAAATATTTATCTGTGCTTTTTGAAAAACTTGTTTTTTAATTAGAGAGGCAATACCAGGCAAATCAAAAATTGTTACTTTAAGATCTGGCTTAACCGAAAGTAGATCTATAGCCAACTGCTCTGAACCTGCTCCGAGATCTAATATATGATTAACATCAGACCAGTTAGGCTGTGACATTAGAACATCTAAAACTATTGGATTTCTAACTGATAAATGAAATAATCTAAGGCCTTCTATCATATCGTTCCAAAATTCTGGATCTTTCATAGTAGGGCCATTTTTCTTCTGATGCTTACTGCTCAGGAGGTCAATAATCTCAGATTCACTTACATGCTTTATCTGACTGAGATGCTGCAATAACCCACACAAAGAAGAATCGGAACCAGAAGTCAATAAAGAACGATAGGAGCTACTTATTTGATACTTTCCTTTAAACTTATCAATCAATCCTATTGAAGCCATTGAGTTAAGGAAAAGTTCAGTTCGACTCTCCAGAAAATCTAAGTGAAGAGCAACGTCCTTAGCTGTACGTGCATCCTGCAGATAATCAAATATTTTAAGCTTTATCCCTGCTGATAGAATCTCCCACCGTAAAGGAGCCACTAGAGTATCAAATAAAAAAAATTGAGCATCATCCCCAAAGGAGGATTTATTAAACAACATTGATAATTCCAATATTTTCTGACAATAGATATCTAATCACAAATTTTATAATCAAAGATTACCCAATAAGACAGATGGCCTGAAAACCCAGCGATTAACAATTGAGATTTCTAAACATAGTCAGATTAAATTATTTATAAAATTTAAAAGCTAATAACTAAAGCTTTAAGCCATTTATTGACAAATTGGTAACAAGGTTAAGTAGAAAACGCAATAAATAGCTATAGATACCAAACAGATCTAAATCTCATTCCAGAGTTCCTATTTGCTTCAAATTAACCTGTAAACAAAATTAGCTTCAGGATTCACATCGTTCCTTGAAACTTGCTTTATGAGAACACAATAGGCTGCTCTGCAATCGTTTCCTATCATTACAGGAGCGAAGGAATATCAATTGCTGAACGCCGTTAACCCTTTCGACTGTTCGTGATATGACAAAATCTTGAGCCTAATTTTATATCGAACCTCAATAAAAAACGGTTTGATAATCAAATTCGATAGATAAAAGATATAACAAGGACTACGTAATGACACTGCCCCCGCTTGTCAGCCCCGTTCACGAACTCAGTAAACAAGAAATGGAGAGGTATAGCCGTCACCTACTGTTGCCAGATATTGGAATCGATGGGCAGAAACGGTTAAAAAACAGTAAAGTTTTGATTATTGGTGCAGGCGGACTCGGATCACCGGCATTACTGTATCTGGCTGCGGCGGGAGTAGGAACACTCGGTATCGTAGATTTTGATACAGTAGATGCCTCTAATCTTCAGCGTCAAGTTATCCACGGCCAATCCAATATAGGTGAAAATAAACTCGATAGCGCAAAAGCAACAGTTCAAGAGGTCAACCCTTTCGTTCATGTTGAACTGCATGAAACACGTCTAGATAGGACAAATGCTCTAGAAATAATTTCAGATTATGATCTTATTCTAGATGGAACAGATAATTTTGCTACTCGTTACCTAGTCAATGATGCTTGCGTAATGGCCAAAAAACCTTATGTATGGGGTTCAATATTCAGATTTGAAGGCCAAGCATCTGTTTTTTGGGAAAATGCTCCTGGCGATATAGGAATCAACTACCGTGATCTATATCCAGAGCCGCCCCCCCCTGAGCATGCACCTTCCTGTTCGGAGGGAGGGGTGTTAGGAGTCCTATGCGCAGCAATAGGCTCAATTATGGCGACTGAAGCCATAAAACTACTCACCGGTATTGGGAGTCCTCTTATTGGGAAATTGATGGTCTATGATGCACTGGATATGACCTTCCGTAAATTACCCATTTATCGTAATCCCGATAGACAACCAATTACAGAACTCTGTGACTATGAATTTTTTTGCGGACTAACTAAGCCTTCGCAAGCACAAGAAGAAATTCCCACTTTAACACCCACTGAATTGCATAAAATTCGGCAGACAGGAAAATCGCATCTGCTGATTGATGTAAGGGAGTCCGGAGAGCGTGACATCTGCTGTATTGAAGGTGCTATTCATATTCCTAAAGCTGACATTCTAGCCGGGCGTGGATTAGAGTCGATAGATAAAAACACCTTCATAGTTTTACACTGCAAAGTTGGTGGAAGATCCAGACAAGCTCTGGCCGCTTTAGAAAATCAGGGGTTCACTAATCTTTACAATCTCCATGGAGGCATTCTTGCCTGGATTAAAGATATTGAACCTGAACTTCCAGCTTATTAACACTAAAGCACAGACTGGAAATTTACTATGCTGAAGATTTTAGATGTACATATAGAATCTATTATGAATCAAGCACTTGCTGAGCACCCTATAGAGGCTTGCGGTATTATTCTTGGTAAAAAAGATAATCAAGTACCCCATAGAATAGTGCCGATGCAAAATGCAGCACGCTCTGAAAATTTTTTTGCTTTTGACCCTAAAGAACAGTTTAAGGTCTGGCAAGAAATGGAAGAAAAAAATGAAGTGCCAATGGTGTTCTATCACTCACATACAAACTCCCGAGCCTTTCCAAGTAAAGAAGATATTCAACATGCTTGGTATCCTGATGCCAGTTATGTTTTGGTTTCAACAACTGGGGGTAAACCAGGTGAAGTGCGTAGCTATCGCATAGTAGACAAAAAGGCCATCGAAGAAACAATTAACGTAGTATCGCAATAAAACAAATAGGCAGATAAAAGCATGTCAGTGAAAGTAAAGATTCCCACTATTTTACGAACTCTAACTAACAATCAAAAAGAAGTAACGTCTGAAGGACAAACAGTCAAAGAGTTAATAGAATCTCTAGAATCGCAATATCCAGGGATCAGAGACCGCTTATTAAAAGAAGGGGAAGTTCACAAATTTATGAACATTTATGTAAATGAAGATGATATCCGCTTCAAAAACCAATTAGCTACCGACATAAAATCAAGTGATGTCATTACTATACTTCCAGCTGTCGCAGGTGGCTAATTAAAAACAAATAAAAAACTGTAAAAAACCTTAACATCTGAAAAAGGTGGTCGGCATTATCGACTCACCTTTTTACATTATATAGTGATACCTAATCTAACCGGTAGAGAAATAACCAGAGTTACCTTGTTGCTCTTAAATGACGACCTCAATTAATTTAATTGATTATGTTACTGGCAACAGATTTTGGTGGTATATAAATTATGGAAATGGATAAATTTCTTAGCGATTGTACAATTATTGGTAACTTTAAAGAAGTTCCGGTTCACCTACAGTCAACAATAAATACTTTTCAGTATCAGTGCCATGCGTTAGGAATTCAAGTAGAAAATGATTTAAGTTTAAATAGTGATGTAAATTTTCCATTCAAATTTATATCTTCAGATAGACGAACTCAGGAAAACCTTCTCTCTTTTTGGTCAGATGATCCCCTACGGCAAGGCTCAGAGTCTGTGATTCAAGCCGCAACTGGCTTGATGTCGGTTCATGGACGTTCCATTGGTGGAATAGATGCCTTGAATGCTCCCTATCTATCTAGCGCATCAGCTGTTTTAACTCTTTTAGGCTGTATAGCCACCGCTATAGGCCATAGACGCGGATTAAATTCGAGAGGATTTCAAACCTCCATGGTATCTGCAGGGTTATTGTGTGTTGGGCAATACCTTGCTGGTGCGACTGTAAATGAATATGCGGAGAATATTCCTCCCGGAGTACACGATCATTCTCAACGACCACCTTTCTGTTCAGAAGATGGTGTGCTTTTTGAATTAGAAACTCTTTCTCCAGAACCTTGGCGTCGATTCTGGAGTGCTCTTGGGATCAGCCAGGAGGATATGAGTAAAGGCTGGCAGTCCTTCCTGCAGCGGTATGCTAAAGCAACATCATATCTGCCAAGAACCCTCATATCAAAAATTTCTTCTTGTAAATTTAAAGATATTGAATTGTTAGCAAGTGAATCGGGGGTCGCAGTATGTCGTCAGAGAACACTCTTAGAAAGGTCCACTGATAGAGATATATCTATTTTATTGGAACGAGGCCCATGGCAACTTAGACCTGAAGTTATTAATAATGAAATATACAAAGATTCTTCAGAAAATATTTTAAATCTAGATACCTCAAATAACTTTATTACTGACCAAACTAAGCCTTTGAGTGGACTTACTGTTATCGAGTCCTGCCGACGGATTCAAGGACCTATAGCTGGCCATTTACTAGCCTTATTGGGGGCTAGGGTAGTACGAATTGAGCCACCTGGTGGTGACCCATTACGAGGAATGCCTCCTCTTGCTGGAGATTGTTCAGCGCGGTTTGACGCACTAAACCATCTTAAAGAGGTTCGGGAAATCGATATTAAAACGCCTGCGGGTCGCGCTGAAGTTCTTTCATTAGTATCTACTGCGGATGTCTTTATTCATAACTGGGCTCCAGGAAAAGCCAAGCAACTACAACTCGACCACGAACATTTGAAAAAGGTAAACCCTGATATTGTTTATAATTATGCCGGTGGATGGGGAATTCTAGATAACGATGTGCACTATCCTGGTACTGATTTCACCGTACAGGCTTATTCTGGACTAGCTAGTGAGCTTTCACATAATAATAAGAATAATGGAGGTACCCTATATACAGCCCTCGATGTTCTTGGTGGGATAATTTCAGCTCAAGGAACCACCTTAGGTCTATTCCGTAAATTTTTTAATAACCAGGGATGTCGTGTAGATACCTCATTACTAGGAAGCGCGACACTTTTAACCCAACCAATTATTAAATCTATTAGGGAAAAACATCAAAAGCCTGAATTTCAGAAAGGAAGGCTATTCAAGACCTTAGATGGATATATCATCCTAGAGTTCTCCTCATCTAATGAACTAATTCCTTTGCTAGATGAAATAAATTTGACGGTCAAAGATTTAGAGCAATCGAACATAGATGAAAAATTAGAGAAAATTCTTGAAGACAAAAATGCTCAAGAGTGGTTATTTATTTTCGAGAAACATAACATCCCATGTAGTCAAGTAATAGAGTCACTCGAAGAGCTACCCAAGCAGCCTCGCTTTAAAGAAAACTTTCAAACCTCAAATTATTCTCGTGTAACCACGCCATGGAGATTCAAATGAACAATACAGGTGTGATTGATATAGTGCCCATTTCGGTGCGACAGGATTGGACTTCTAAAGGATATTATCCCGAGCAAACTGTTTATGAAAAATTTTGCGAAAACGCTATAAAACAACCAAATAAACCCGCAGTACTTGAGAAAGATACAATAACAACTTACAGCCAATTATCTGAATCCGCAGCCCGGCTTGCTAATAGTTTTTTAAAATTGGGGATTGTCAGTGGGGACGTTGTTGTTTATCAGCTGGTCAACTCCTGGCGATCATGTGCTATTGATCTTGCATGTGCTGCAATCGGTGCTGTTGTCTGTCCGATTCCACTTGGGCGAGGCAGCCTTGATATTAAATCTGTTATCAAGCGTACTAATGCCAGAGCATTGATTACTGAAAGATCTTATGCAGATATTGATTACTGTGAAATAATTCAATCGATTCGTCCAAATGCATTATCATTGAGAACATTTATCGTCCAAGGTGATAAACCAGCAGCCAGTGAAACTAACTGGAATGATCTTGATGAATTATTTAAAAATGATCCGCTTAAAACACCGATCAAAGTATGCCCTAATAGCCCTGTAAGGTTTCTTATTTCTTCAGGTACTGAATCAGAACCCAAATTAGTTGCTTATTCACACAATGCTATATTGGGTGGAAGAGGACGGTTTTTAGAAAGAATTACTAAGCCCAATAGAGACTTTCGTGCATTATACCTTATGCCTTTGGGTACTGCATTTGGCTCTAGTGCGACATTTGGCGTGCTTTCCTGGATGGGAGGTTCATTAGTACTTCTTCCAAAGTTTGATATAACTACTGCTATAGAGGCTATACAGCAACATAAACCAAGTCATATTTTTGGTGTTCCCACCATGTTTCAGCGTATGGCGGCGGCTGCAGAACTACAAAAAACTGACTTATCGTGTCTTACGGCCATTGTCAGTGGTGGCGCCATTATTGATCAAGCGACAATTTATCGCTGCGTTAGTGCTTTTGACTGTAGAATTATTAGCCTTTATGGATCAGCCGATGGTATTAATTGTCATAATACATTGGAAGATTCTTTAGATTCTATTTGCAGATCCGTTGGACGTCCAAATCCTAGTATTTGTGAAATTCGAATTGTAGATGATCAAAAGCAACCTTTGGCTCAAGGGGAGATCGGAGAAATAGCTGGGCGAGGGCCAATGACGCCGATGCAATATGTAAATGCCCCAGATCTAGACCAACGTTACAGGGATCATGAAGGCTGGGTTTATACTGGTGATCTGGGTTGTATTGATGATAATGGATATCTTATTCTTCTTGGGAGAAAAAAAGATATCATCATTCGGGGCGGAATGAATATTAGCCCTGTTCAAATTGAAAAAATTGCAACCTCTCATCCTGAGATTATAAGTGCAGCTTGTATTCCTGTACCAGACGAAGATCTTGGCCAAAGAGTTTGTATCTGTATCACTCTGCGCGAAGGTTCAGATCTTCTCTCACTTAATGAAATTAATGATTACCTTAGGGATCAAGGCCTGGAAGTAAATAAACTACCAGAGTATCTGCAATTTTACCGGCAACTACCGATGACCCCTGCCGGAAAAATTAATAAAAAAATGCTTGTGGAAAATATCTCTTCATTGGGAAAGAGCAGAGAACAATCAAGGAATAGTGAATACGATACTGTAACATAATTTTGCTACCATATTGGATACCCCACCTCCCTAAAAAGGATTAAATCGATCATGAGTGCCCCTCCAACTCATATAGATCCGTTCGATAAAATAAAAATTGGACTGGTTCTTTTACTTGCAATGGCATTACCAATGTTCATTCTTTATGCAACTGGTGTGCTGAGCCCATATTTAATTAAAGCGCTACAAGTACAAGAGAGTGACCTGAGCTATATTGTGATGGTTTCTTTTGGATTAGCATCAATTTTATCCCTATTTGCGGGAAATGCTGTCGACTATTTTGGTCTTAGGGCATCATATGTTCTTCACTTCATAACAATTGCAATATCTTTTTTTATAATTAGTATCTCGGATAGCTTATGGACAATCATTGGCGCAATTTCTATAGTTGGTCTTTCTCAAGCCTTAGCCAATCCCTTAACTAATAAGTTAATTGCACTAAGAATCCCAGACTCTAGTAAGGCCATGATGGTCGGTATGAAGCAATCTGGAGTGCAGTTATCAGCATTACTTGCCGGTTTCACTCTGCCTTTTATAGCAAATAATTGGGGTTGGAGAGTATCCTTCTTGGCTGTAGTACCTATAGCAATAGTAATGGCAATACTTAGTTGGAAAGTATCACCAAATAAGCCTCTAGTAAGGAAATCCTCTCAACAATACATTCCAAATAGAAAGCTTGCGCTATTAATGTTAACCCAAGGAGGAATTGGAGCAGTTCTTTCTGCATACATCACTTATATACCAAGCTTTGCAATCAGTTTATCCCTAAGCCCAGAGCAAGCAGGGCTTCTCATTACATTGTTTGGTATTACAGGAATGTCCTCTCGAATTATAATGACACCTATAGCCTCATCATTTGATAATCAAGCAATGTTTATCGTAGGGATGATTGGATTCGCTATTCTAGCCATATTTATCACAATGAAATCAAATATTGAGGCCTCTTGGCCAATTTATATTGGAGTCATTGGAATTGGATTAAGTATTGTGGCAACTAATGCAATAGCTATGGGAATGGTTGTAAAGGATTCAAGATTTGGCCCTATTGCCTATGCATCTGGAATGATATCTGCTGCTTTTTTTGCTGGTATAGCCGTCGGATCATCTATTTTTGGAATGATCATTTCATTCTTTGAATCTTTTTCAAGTGGATGGATATTTACTATTTTAATCCTGTTGATAAGTGGGAGTTCTTGCCTGATTCTTGCAAACCAACATTCTCTCACTCAACAAGAAGCTGTTTAAAATGAATAATTCTTTGTTGGTAGAGAATAAAGAGTCATCTTTTTCAGACTCTTCTACAAGTGTAAATTACACAGCCATATATGCCATAACCAATACCTTAGAGAGAATTTCTTATTCTTGTGATGATAATTTCCCAATATTTACATCCCCCCAGGATAATCAGTGGAAATTTTCTTCAGGAGGTTCTTGGATGGGCGGATTTTGGTGTGGCAGCTGGTGGTTAAAGGCAAAAGTCAGTGGAAAGGATATTGATAGAAATTACGCGTCTTCTATTTTAGAACGTCTCACACCAAAACTATATTCAGACACAATATTCCGCAGCATGATTTATTGGTATGCATTAGCGCCTGGCATTCGTTTATTTAACGATACTAAGTCTATTTTATTTGCGGAAAAAGCAGCAAAAACCATCTTTCAAAGTTTCAATTCGAAGTGGGATTGCTATCCTATGGGAACCGCTTTGGGGGCAGGAGAAAAAGGAAAAAACACACTAAATATTGATGGCCTTGCTGCTCTTATCCAACTGTTACAGTATGGTAACTCTGAAACCCGTTCTACTGCAAAATCACACACCGATTCAATTATTAAGTTTATGCTCGACCCAAGTGGTAATTTTTCTGCAAATGCTACACTTGGAAGCAATAAAATAAAAATAAGCAATTCTTCCAAGGGTTGGGCTCGAGGTCATAGTTGGGGACTTTTGGGCTTAGCTACTGCTTCCCGTCTTTGGGGCGGAGATTATCATACATTGGCTGAATCATTGTGCGTTGAATGGCTTAATGAATATTCTGATAAATTCCCTAAGAACCTTAAAAATGGAAATCGAAATCACCTGGATCCCTCTGCATCACTGATCGCGGCATTATCAATGTATAAACTTTCCGCATGTCCAAACAATATGATTGATTGGCGAGCAGAAGCCAACTCTATTATTAAAAATATAATTGAGTCTGACTACTTCAATATAAACGACCAGTCCCATGAGGCATATTTTAATGGTTGCTTTTTTCGTATTAACTCTAGCGAAGAAAGTTTAGGTGAAACAATATGGGGATATTTTTTTCTTCTGCAGGCCCTGCTTATATCAGAAAAAATTATTGACCAAAACGATATTTAACAAAATGAATTAGAGGCTCAACTTTAGAGATGAATCACAACATAGGGATATGCATTATTTCTGAGAATCCTGCTCTTATTGAAGAGCTGGATTATATTTTTTCTCTTATCCATGTCATTCAAAATCCTGAGGATGATTGCTCATTTACGATAGAGCCATTTTCTCTACCGCCGAAAAATAATAGGGACATATTGAATGCCACTATAAAACAAGCTCAACACTATCTAACGAATGCTGGCAAACGTCATGAATTCTCATTTACTCCATATATATTTAGAGATTTAAATGAAGCAATTAAGGTGTTGCCTGGGGAAAATACTGTTTTTGACATATTTATTGTTGACACTGAATATTTACCTGAATACTCCAAAGAGGCCAACATTAGCTTACCCGAAAGCCCTTTTGATTTATTAATATCATCTTGTAAAGTACGTACACTTACTCCATTTTCTAAAGTTATGTACGTGCCAGAAGAGAGTCTAAATAGTATTTTATCATATGTTGATGGCAGTACTCAGATTCAAGTTCTACAAGACGATCCGGATTTAGTTAGGGCGAAACTGCTAAAACTATTGATTGATCACATGGAGCACGGTTATCTCAATAAGTTATTATCAAGAACTGCAGCAACCACTAAATCACCAATTGGACTCGCCCAGGCAATCTTTAGTCACATGCAAGAATTCTGGCCGAAGCAATGGGATTTCCACTATTATACGGGCTCTATGGTAGCCAACTTAATTCGCTCAATACAGGCATTATGTACGGATGTCCAGGATGATTCATCGCCCAGATGTTTAACTGGTAATAATGAGCATTGTTTAGCTGCTGGCGCATTAGCAGGATGGCAACTATTCGAGCGTTCATACGTTATTACAGTCACTTCTGGTATGATTGATGAATTTCGTGGTACTTTATCCAACCTTCAAAGAGCAAAAGCCCCAGGTTTAATTATATGTGCTGATAGTCCAGCTGATTCTTGGTTTGCTTTTCAGGGAACAATTGACGTTGATACTGATGGGCGTGAAGTCATAGCTGCCAGAAGGATACCCCACGTATACCTACATGATCGGGAAATCTTATCAGAACAGCTGAATAAGGCTTTTCAAGTCATGCATGAAAATCCTGGTCCCGTTTTTATTTTTGCCACTCCAAATATACTCGAGTCTAGGGAGAATACATTTAGCCCATCTGAATTCATATCAAAAGTATCCGAACCTGATGATATACATCAGAATGATCTCGATACTGTTATGAACTTAATTAACAATTCTGATATCAGATTACTCTGGAACTGTGGTCCGCTTTCTAAGTATGAGCTTGAGTTGGTAACCCAGATTGCGCAAGATGCAGGTATAGCTCTAACCGATTCATTAACTCATCCAGGTACGGTTCAAGCTTATAGAAATGGAAAACTAAATAAAAACTATCTTGGAACCTTCGGCGTCTATGCTTTCAGTCGACGGGTTTATCACTACCTACATGACAATGGAAAACTACGAGGGCCGGATACTCTTAGTCAATTTTTTTTAAAACATAAAATTGATCAGGCTGCGACCCCATTTTCAGAAGGTAAACTGAAGCGTAATATCCATATCGTCCAAGTTAATAAAAATAAACGTCATCTCTCTCCTTACAGCAATATTGCCCTTAATATGCCTCTTGTAAAACTCTTGGAGTATATAAAGGCGCACTTAGACGTACAGGATCACATCAAAGCAAATCGCTTAGCATACTTGACAGAGGCTACAAATCTTGACGAATGTGTACCCGGGGATTATATGGCCAGCCTTCCAATGTCAGCCAATTATTTCATGTTGAAATTAGGTCAACAGGTTAGGAGATTAATTGAGAACAATGCATTTGAATTCATTGGTGTTTATGATGTAGGGCGCTGTGGGTTATCTGCAATACGTAATATACCAAGGACCTGTCGTAGTTTTTCTGGCTGGTACGGAAGAGCACTAATGGGAGATGCGCTTTCTGCCCTACCCTACATTGCTAGAACTTCTGATAAAAATGTATTGGCATTTATTGGCGATGGTGCACGAGCACTGGTCCCCAATATTGAGAGTCAACTTGTCCATGCTTTATCTCAAAACCCAAATGGGACAAAAATTAATATTACACTTTTGTATCTATGCAATGGTGTTTTATCAATGATTCAAACATATTTGGACAAAAGAACACCATCCGGCTGTGGTCGACAGGTAGTGGTGCCTTTACCACTTCAGGAGAACCATACCGAGCATAAGAGAGAGCCTGTTACTTCCCGCAATATCATTGTTAATCGAACAAGGGTTAGTAGCTATCAGGAGCAGCAAATAGGAGATCTTTTGAATCAAAAGGGAAGAATAAATATTGCTGAGGTGCTTCTATCCCACAATTCTGATGGAGATGGTCTAAGCCTAATCTCTGAAGCCTCCTGGAATCGAATTACAGCTTGAATTTGGACTTAAAAGAATGAAATTTGGATTTATCGCTCACCCAACATCAGTTGCCCTGAAGCGTCATGTTAAACTTATTGATTTGGTCAACCGAAATATTGATGAGCAAAGTAATGGTTATCATGAGGACTACTGGAAAAAGCAAAACCTTGTGCCATTTACTACTTTTGATTCCGTTATCAGTAAGGCAGGGTCACAATGTAGTGGAATTATCCACTATATGCCTCTAACCGCAGAGGAAATGCTTTCGGAACATCGAAATGTAACAAAACGTGTTATTGAGGGAATCAATGACTTACAAAGCCGAGGGGCAGAACTAGTTGGGTTAGGTGGATTCACTGGCATCGTTGGAAATCGGGGCCTGCAGACAACAGAGAAATGCTCAATTCCAATCACCACAGGTAACTCTCTAACAGCTTATGCTGCTCAAAGAAACATTCTACAAGCTATGGAGCGGCTCGAACTATCACCTCAAGGTATAGAAGTTGCCATTATAGGCTATCCAGGCTCTATTTCTCTCGCTATTGCTCAACTACTTATCGATAAAGGTTGTCACCTAACATTAGTGCATCGAGGTAAGAGCGATCCTGATAAATATCTGAACTACCTGCCTAGCCAGATGCATTCATCTGTAACGCTCACTAATAATATTGAAGATTGTTACGGTAGAATTAAATTCTATATTGCCGCAACTTCTACAGGCAGTGTAATAGATCCAGCCAGACTTCTTTCTGGCTCAATAGTGGTTGACGCAGCCTTACCTAAGGATGTAATGCCCACACTACAGCCGAGAGAAGATATTCTGATTATAGATGGTGGCCTGATTTCTGCAGGTCCTGAAGTCAGCTTCGGGGAAGCCACTAAAAATTTTGCTCCAAAGAAGTTCATGAATGGTTGCTTAGCAGAAACTATAGTTTTAACTTTAGAGCAATGCAGAGAAGACTATTCATTAGGTAGAATACTGCCGCCAGAGCGTGTATTAAACATTGGCCAACTAGCGGAAAAACATGGTTTTACCACTGTACCAATGGCCACCGACGGAGAGTGGATTACCGATTCCCATTTTTATGGGCTTCTTCGCCATCATCGTGATATTCAGGTCTCTCTTGATACTTCAAAACACCTACAGCGCACTCAAACCATTAGTAGATTTCGACATCACATTAATCCTGTGATGGCAGATTTTTACCAATTTAATCATATTGAACGTGTTTTTCATCACGGAAGTGGATGTCAACTCACTGATATGGATGGAACAATTTACTTAGATTTTGTTGCCGGTTATGGGTGCCTTAATACTGGGCATAATCACCCTAAAGTAACAAAAGCTATTACAGATTATTTATCATCGGAGAATCCTACTTTTGTTCAGTATGTCTCCATGCCATATCATGCTTCTCTACTTGCAGAGAGGCTGGCTGAGCTTGCTCCAGGAGATTTATCAAGAGTCTTCCTCAGTAACTCAGGTACAGAGGCTGTGGAAGCTGCTATTAAAATGGCTCTTGCCGCAACTTCAACGGGTCGTTTGATATATTGTGATAATGGCTATCACGGAAAAACCCTTGGGGCATTATCTATCACTGGTCGCACTAAACACAGATCAGAATTCGAACCTCTATTACCTGAATGCCATGAAATACCTTTCGGTTCCTTGACCGTATTAGAGGAGGAATTACAGAAAGGTGACGTGAGGGCATTTATCCTTGAGCCTATACAGGGTGAAGGCGGTGTTCTATTACCACCTAAAGGATATTTAAAAGAAGTCAGGCGCTTATGTACTAAATATAATGTCATAATGATTCTCGATGAAGTGCAAACGGGACTAGGTCGAACCGGTAAACTCTTTTGTTGTGAGTGGGAGAATGTGGTACCTGACATTTTAATATTATCCAAGTCACTTTCCGGTGGCACTATTCCAATTGGTGCTACGATATCAAATCCTCGTTTATGGGATAGCGCTTACGGTAGTATGGATCGCTGTATTTTGCATACATCAACTTTTGGAGGCGGAAACCTGGCTGCCGCTACGGCTCTTGCGACTTTAAATGTTATTGTAGAAGAAAATTTAGCGGCTAATGCTATAGCTATGGGAGAAAAACTTAAAAGCTCATTAGAAGAAATTGCCAGTCAATACCCCTTCATTAAGTCTGTAAGGGGAATGGGACTTATGCTTGCAATTGAATTTTCTCAGTCTTTCAAAGGCAGTATTAATGCTACTGCTCAGGAACTTGCTCATCGCTTACCCTGGAATTCTCGTGAAACTTACAAAATGCTGTCAGATAATGCCAAGCATCATATGCTTGCTGCCATTGATGCAATTGAGTCCAATTTGGAAGATATGTTTTCCCTAAGATTCGTTACAAAGCTTTCTCAAGAACATAATATTTTAACTTTTCTTACTGCCAACAATAGTCGCGTGATGCGCATTCAACCTCCATTGGTTTTGAATTCCCAAGAAGCATTAAGATTTATTTCTGCTTTCGATTCAGTATGCCGAGACATGTCTACTTTTATGGACTAACCATCATACATGTTAAGCAATTAATTTTTAATGGAAGCCAGCAGCTAAAGGATAAACATGTCATTATTAACAAAACAACAAGAAAAGCTTGTTCAGAGAGCACGTGATTTTGTACAAACAGAACTCCTTCCTCTTGAAAAGGAGGTTGAAAAATCTGGTGGAATAAGTTCAGAATCTTCTAATGAAATCATAAGAAAATCTCGACAAGAAGGTCTTTTTGCGGCCAATATTGATCGCCGATTTGGAGGAGGGGGACTCACCACATTAGATAACGTTCTCTTGCAAGAACAGTTCGGAGCCACCAAAGAAATTCTTGCACGTCGAGCGGCAGGAAATATCTATGAGTGTATTAAGGAAGGTACAGCCGAACAAATTGAGCGTTTTTTAATTCCTAGTATTAGAGGCGATCGGCACTCAGCATTAGCTGTCTCTGAGCCTGAGGCAGGTTCTGATGCGGCATCTATTACTACTAGGGCCGTACGCTGTGATGCCGGCTGGATACTTAATGGAAGGAAATATTTCATTAGTGATGCGGATTTTTGTGACTACTTTATAGTTGCAGCTGTAACTCAACCAGATCTTGGTCCACGTGGAATCTCTTTGTTTTTGGTTGATAGGAGTCAACAGGGATTTTCCTATGGCAAAAGTTTTAATATGCTCGGATTTAAGGGTACAACGCATCGTGAGCTAATTTTCAACAATCTTATTCTGGGAAAAGATGCGCTGCTAGGAGAGGAGAATGACGGCTTTAGAATCCTGGGCGATACATTAGGAAAAGCAAGATTAAGTAAAGTCGGAGCTAGGGCAATTGGAAAGTGCCATCGTCTGTTGTACTTGATGAAGAAACACGCCCAAGATCGTCAACAATTTAGTAAAGCTCTCATTGATTTTGGCCAAATAAAACAAATGATTGTTGATAGTAATATTGAAATTGCAGCTGCAAGAGCACTTCTTCTACAAACTGCTAAGGAAATTGATACTGGCTTAGATTCTCGGGCTGCCATTTCCCAAGTAAAGATACTCGCAACCGAAACTTTGGGGCGTGTTGCAGATAGGGCTGTCCAAGTCTTTGGCGCCTCGGGCTGTCACGATGAAGAGGTGATTGAGAGTTTCTATCGCGATGCTAGACTGTATCGTATTATAGATGGAACATCAGAAATCCATATGAATATCATAGCGAAGGGTCTAAAAAGATCAGTTGGGCCTTGTTTCGTAGCCAACTAAATTCCCTTGATAGCCAGAACTACTATTTCAGTCAGTTTCTGGCTACACCAGAGAAATTAGGTTGATTGATTTCCTTTTAGAAGGATTAACTTATGATTTTTAACTCTCCAAAAACTAACAGCGGCCATTAGCCCACCTAACAATATAGTAAACATAAAAGGTGAGAGAGGGGAAAACTGGTGAAGAAATGCTCCCATCAATGGGCCCAGGGCCAATCCTAAGCCTTTACTGACGCCATTGATTCCAGCTATTTTCCCCTGTGTATTCTCATCACCACTGAGACTTAATAACGCGAGATTTCCGGGAAAAAGTAAACCCATTCCACCTCCCAGAACTGCCATACCTAAAAATAACCACAGGTAAGAATCTGCAGAAGCAGATATAACTAAGGCTACAACTTGAATGATACAACCACCTATTAATAACTTCTCAGGGGACCATGAAAGTAATTTCATTAACACACCCTGAGTTATAACCATAACTGTCATACTGGTCATCATTACTGCACCAGTTCTTTTAAGTGCCTCTCCCGAGGAATAACCAAATTCATCTTGTAACCTCAAACCAATAACTTGCTGTAATGTTCCATAAATTAGCAGACCACAAAATGTTATGAACAACATTGGTAGCAGATTCTTATAAGATAATCTAAATTTTGTATTTAATGACGAACTTCCAATTTTCTTTGATTCTTGTAGATTATTGCAGCCTAACCACCACAATATTAATAGACTTAATCCAACGATCGAGAACCCTATTGCAATGGAATGCTTACCAATAAGCATCGCTATGAAACCACCAACAATAGTACCAACTCCGAATGCAGCACCCATTTTACCCATTCCTCTTGCGCGGTAGTCACGAGAGGTGAGATCAGCAATAAATGCCTGAGCTGCCGGCATAATACCTCCAACCCCGATTGCCTGGCATAACCTTAAGCAAAGTATAATTAAAAAGACAGACGCCACTGTTATATCAAAAGTTTGCTTTATATATATAGTACTTGCGGTCAATATCAAAAATAAACCCGTGACCAATATACCAATAGATATAATTTTTTTTCTTCCATAAATTTCACTTTTAACCCCCCAAAATGGAGCCGAAATCATCATAGCGAGAGAGGAAACCGTTAATATAAAACCGGTTTGAATATCTGTAAGCCCCAAATTTCTTCCAAGCAAAGGAAATGTTATTACAAATAGACTGTGTGCTACTCCATTAGCAACCAGGATAAGAAGTAATAAATTAATGTTTTGTGCTTTCTTAAAAGACTTAACTGATTCCATACTCACAGTACACTTCCTGTAGTTTTTCATTATTCCTAAATTCAATAGGAGTGCAGCTATATCTCTGTTTAAAGGTCTGTGCAAAATGGCTTGCGCTGCTAAATCCACATAAGAAAGCAATATCTGTAATGCTTCTTTGCTTATCTTTTAACAGTGATCGTGCTCTCGCCAACCGATAATCTCTTAGCCAACCAAATACTGTCTTGCCAAAAGTCTTTTTGAAGGTTCTATTTAATCGACTATGGCTCATCCCTACTATTCTTGACATTTCCTCCAGCGAAGGGACATTAGCCAAATCAGCCGTCATCAAGTTTATTATCTTGTCCATTTCGGATGATTTTTTTGCGACGGGAGTATCATCAGGTGCAAGTTCAGCGAGAGGTCTCAGCCATCGAGCCAATACATCGAGCGTTTTTGCCTCAGCACTCAAACAATCTAAAGCCGTATTGAAAGGGTTTCCCATTAAGTCTGAAATCCAGGATTCATTTGCTTCTTGATAACCCAGCCTCATAAGCCAAGGTGTTCCATTATCGGAAAAAATTCTAGATTTATTTGGAAAGGCAAAACCGACACGTTTTGTTGCATATTTGATTACAACCATTTCATTCTTTTGCTTAGAAGGTGTATATCGAAAAAGCTTACTGCCTCCGGTATTCACCAACCAAACATCACCAGGTCTAATCAAATAATTTATATCATTTTTGGAAAACCCAATGGAACTAACTCCTTCAAATCCAAATATCAGTAGTGTTGTATTTTTTTGATAGCGAATACACGAAAGGTAGTGGTCATTAAACGTACAGCTACTTCCAGTCAAAGTAATATCGTCGCATATTCTACACGTCGTGAACTCCGTATCGCCAATTTCAGGTGGCAGAGAAGTTTGGCTCCACTTGCCCTGGGCCCTACCTGTCTCTTGTAAGTAATTATCAGAGACAATAAATGGTACGCAACCATCAATTACAGACTTTTTCCCACACAACTCCATTTGATCTAATCCATCTATCCATCAAATTTTCACATGAGAATACATTAGATCACCTTCATTTCAAGGAAATTAAACTAACTACCTTTCATTTTCTATAGGTAAGAAACTAAATAGGATGTTATTTATCTAAAGTGTTATTCTGTGACTTTTCTATCCTGATTACTTGTTGAGTAAAGTTATATAAGATCTGAAGAGAGGTTAAATAATCACCTACTTAACAGCCTGGGGCAGAAAACATCTAAAGTTTCAAAATTTCACTCTACTTTATGCCATTGATACTTTTGAAACATTCTTCCATCCATACTGGAAACTATTCTTCTACTTGAACTTTCTCGTCAGATACTATCTAAACTGTGGCCCACCAAGCTATCTTTAGGAGATTCAAGAACTATCGATTTCCCACACGAAAAGTAAGTGTTTTTGTATGCAATGTCGCATCAGCATGAGGAGGAGAGGAACACTATTTCTATACTGAGGCTGCTGTTATGGTACTTCTTACTTAAATATCGTCAGCAGTCAGCAGTCAGCAGTCAGCAGTCAGCAGTCAGCAGTCAGCAGTCAGCAGTCAGCAGTCAGCAGTCAGCAGTCAGCAGTCAGCATCTTTCCATTCTTATTTTCCCATATCTAGATTACAGTTTTCCTATGCTAAACCGCTAGAAAGCCCTTTCATCTATTCAGGGTAATTATTTGTCAGACTTCTTGAGAGGTGTTTCGTTCATGTAATTAATCATACTACCTGCTCTTCTCAATACTGAAGCCTACTTAAGAAAGAACTCACAGCTTATCCTTTAAATCTGTCGGATAATCGAAATTTCTTAGACATCACTTCTACTTTTCAGCAGAATCAGTAGATATTTTATGGTTGCGTAAATGTTCGTCATTTAATTTCATTTGGCAACTGTAAACACCGGTACTTCTACCTATTTTGGATGAGAAAAAAATTTAGTTTATGCTATACGAAATTTTTAACCAACAGGCTAGGTGGTTAGCTTGCCCTTTCATAAAAATCATATTCCTGACAAGCTACATATCACAATTCTAAATATTTTAATATCTAAGATACACTGTCAATATCTAAATCTCACCCCTGAAATTAAAAGTTCATAGTAATCATCAACCAAAATTTATTTGTATCAGATAAATAATCTTTTGCGTTATAGGTTGCATATTTCACCATACCAGACAAATTCTTACTGAAATTAAGATTATATCTGACACTCCATTCACTACCATAAAACGCGTTTCCCTGATTGGCTTCAAAGTTATGATAACTAATGCCCAAATTCCCACCGATCAGTTTTAAGTTGGCAGTAACATACAAATCTTCAACGCCTTTTGCTGGTGTTTTTCTGAATTTATCTGTAAATCCTTGAAATTTATGGGTAGTTGCAAGTGGTGTACTGAAACCAATACCGTTGTTTGCTCCCAGTATCTCGTAACCTATTTTCCCCTTCATTTTTCCTAAGGTGCCTGCAATCTCAGCTAGATAATAATTTGCTGAGTAATCATTAAGGTTTTTATTAATATTTTTCTGGTGTGCGAAACTCAAACGGGTTTCAAAAACACCAAAATTTCCCAGATAATCCATACCGTAAGTACGACTAGAATCATTTATGGCATTATCGAAGTCTAGATTATATAAAAATACAGATAGTTGATGTTTTGTTAAAACAGGGTAGCTAGCTCGAAATAAGTGGATATCCCCTTTGAAATCTGAAAAGTTGCTATCTTCTCCATAAACACGATTGATGTTGTAGATATAGCTGTGATCTAACTGTAATTGACCCGGATTACCATATTGATAGCGTATACCATCGTATGTTCTTTCGTTCTGACGCCAGCTTGCTTTACCCTCCATGCCTCCAACAAAGCGTGGGTTATTTAAGTTAATACGCTGATTACCTACCGTAACTTTCAATTGTTCTAAATTATATCTCAAGTACACCTGATTAATCTCTGTACCTTTGGGGTCAGCCACAACCGGGTATTCAGTCTTGCCATTAACCGTAGAGTTATACTTATCTACACCAATCTCACTCACATTGTCCAACTCAAGGAAGAAGTTCGCCCCCTGAAAGCTACCACTTCTCCAGTTAATACGTGTTCTTAAAGTAGAGGCTACAGCATCTTCATACAAATTATCTTGTTCGACATACTCTGTACGGTATCGAAGGTTCAGTCCAACCTCACCCGACTTTAGAACTTCTGTTATTCTGTTGGTATTACCACCGTTAGCCTCTACTCTTTGAGTATTGCAAACACTTAGGATGAGTATTGTTACCACCATGTATAAATTATTATTTTTCACTCGCTAATCCTTTGCACATTTTAATAAGCTCCGCTACCGGATAGTATCAAAACTCAAACATCCTACTTATCTAACTACGGTAGCTTGCTAATAGTTAGATACCAACCTTATCGGATCCCGAATCATGAACCGATAAGATAAGTATTTGGCTAAGATTAACCTTAAATAAGTCTCATGTCATTTTTCCAGATTCAGCATCATAAAAATACGGCTTCATAAATTACTAGCACCGATAATTACTAACCTCCCAACCATTCTCTTGCACCATTTTCAGGTTAAAAAGACAGTCTAAATGATTATCTCCACCAACTTTATGAAGAGTTAAAGCCTGAAGTGGGATTGTAAAAAAGTCGATCCCGTAATAAACCTGCTTCACAAAAGGAAATCTATGATATAACTAGATGTACCACCCCTTAGAATATATAGTAATTATGAAATGGCGATTGCAGTGAGGATTACTTTAAAAGAGATAGAGATTACACAAAAAGACAACCTTCATTTAACGCTACATCTTTCAGGTAAAGATGAATTAAATACCTCTTCTTACCGTATAAAGCCATTAAATAGTAAAGCTATGCTATTAAATGAAAACTCAAAGAATTTGGCGTTGATGAACGTCAGATATCTAACGCGTATATATTCAAAAATTTCTTTTTGTGCTTAGAAATCATTCTTGAAGTTAAAAGTTTAGCCATCCAGTAACGTCGGTCTTGGAAAAGGATTATTTTGATTGAAGCACAAAATTTGATTGGAACAGCTCAGAATATTTCTTCTGTTTAATAATATTGCTAGATTTAAGTAACAGCTGTAATAGTACACTTTTACAGATTACTAACTTTTATATCATTCATTTAAAATTTAGCCAGGCACCTTAGATGAAAGCTAAATGAATGAGCTTGGAGACAAAATTAGGTTATACCCATCTAAGGAGATCTCTAGTTTCCAGCCGTTACTGAATATACATATACTCGATGCCCTAGTAGAAGGCTACTCGCTACCGTAGGGTCTGGGACTATATGTTCACTCATACCCTTTGTTCGCACTTAAAACCATAACTTCTTCGGCTCACCCAGAACAAAATACCTCAATATCCCACATTACAGGATTTAACCCACTTTTTGCGCCAAAATTTAGCAGTTTCCCCGCCCAAAACCCGCAGATTGCCCCTACTCGCGCCGATTGCTAAGATGCGCGCCTGCCGCTATGGCCCGGCTTCCCCTCTGGTTCCGTATTGCAACACTGGGGCTGCCATCAAACCGATTCTCCCAAGCGTTACCCTCGCCTATCCGCTACGCGGAGGCCCGAGGCTTTCCACAGGAAAAGCGGTACCGAGGCCAGGTGCTATTTTTAACCGCGAGCGCACCGCGACGACTCCCTGCGACTACAGGAACGAAGTTTATGACCCAACCATCGCTGCAGCAGTTGGAACAACACGACGCCTTTATCCATCGCCATATTGGCCCCGATGCCAAACAGGTAGAGGCCATGCTGGAAACCCTCGGAGTTGCCAGCCTCGAAGAGCTGATCGAGAAAACCGTGCCCGAAGCCATTCGCAAGACTGATGAGCTGGATCTGGCCGATGCAATCAATGAAGTTGAGGCCCTCGCAGAGCTGAAAGATATCGCGGCGCGCAACAAGATCTACCGCACCTTTATAGGTATGGGTTACCACGACACCATTACCCCCAATGTGATCCTGCGCAACGTGCTGGAGAATCCGGGTTGGTACACCGCCTATACCCCTTACCAGCCGGAAATTGCCCAGGGCCGCCTGGAAGGCCTGCTGAACTTCCAGCAGATGATTATGGACCTCACCGGTATGGAACTGGCCAACGCCTCCATGCTGGATGAAGGTACCGCAGCAGCTGAAGCCATGGCCATGTGTAAGCGCCAGGTCAAACGCAACAAATCCAACACCTACTTTGTGGACCGGGACTGCCACCCGCAGACCATCGCCGTAGTTAAAACCCGCGCCGAGCACTTCGGCTTCGAGGTCGTTGTAGGCGATGTGGAAAAAGATATTCCCGCCGAACTGTTCGGTGCCCTGCTGCAGTACCCCGGCAGCACCGGTCGCGTACGCGACCTGACCGACATCATCACCAAGGTGCACGAAGCCAACGCACTGGTAACCGTGGCCGCAGATCTGATGAGCCTGGTAGCCCTGCGGGCACCGGGTGATATGGGTGCAGACGTAGTTGTTGGCTGTAACCAGCGCTTCGGCATCCCCATGGGCTACGGTGGTCCCCACGCCGGTTTCTTCGCCTTCCGCGAAGCTTACAAGCGCTCCGCACCGGGTCGTATCATCGGCGTTTCCGTCGACAGCAAAGGCAAGCGTGCCCTGCGCATGGCCATGCAAACCCGCGAACAGCATATTCGCCGCGAGAAAGCCAACTCCAACATCTGTACTTCCCAGGTGCTGCTGGCGGTAATGAGTGCTTTCTATGCGATTTACCACGGCCCTGAAGGCCTGAAAACCATCGCTGCCCGCATCCAGCGCCTGGCAGATATTCTCGCTTCCGCCCTACAGCAGGAAGGCTTCAATCTGGCCCACGACAGCTGGTTCGATACCCTGAATGTCACCGTTGGCGCCAAGCAGGAAGAGATTTACCAGCGCGCCCTGGCCGCTGAGATCAACCTGCGTAAAATTGGTGAAGACGCCCTGGGTGTGAGCCTGAGTGAGACCGCCACCCTGCAGGATGTGTCCGACCTGATCAATGCCTTTATCGGCACCGAACACAGCATCGATCTGCATACTCTGGACAGCGAAATTGCCAGCAAGGGCTCTCTGGGTGTACCCGCCTCCCTGGTGCGCGATACTGAATTCCTAACTCACCCGGTGTTCAACACCTACCACTCCGAAACCGAGATGCTGCGCTATCTCAAGTCTCTGGAAGCCAAGGATATCGCCCTGAATCACTCCATGATTCCCCTGGGCTCCTGCACCATGAAGCTGAACGCCACCGCCGAGATGATCCCGGTCACCTGGCCAGAGTTCGGCAAGCTGCACCCCTTCGCACCAGTAGATCAAGCGGAAGGCTACGCAGAAATGTTCCGCCAGCTACAGCAAATGCTGTCCGCCTGCACCGGTTACGATGCGGTGAGCCTGCAGCCCAACGCCGGTTCCCAGGGCGAATACGCTGGCCTGGTTGCTATCAAGAAGTACTTCGAAGCGAAGGGCGAAACCCAGCGCGACATCTGCCTGATTCCCGCCTCTGCCCACGGCACCAACCCGGCTTCCGCCATGATGGTGAGCATGAAAGTGGTTGTGGTTGCCTGTGATGATAAAGGCAATGTGGATATCGAAGACCTGAAAGCCAAAATCGAAGAGCATGGCGACCGCGTTGCCGCACTAATGGTCACCTACCCATCTACCCACGGTGTGTTCGAAGAAGGTATCCGTGAAGTTTGCGACCTGGTACACCAGGCTGGCGGCCAGGTTTATATCGACGGCGCCAACATGAACGCCTTGATCGGCGTAGCGGCTCCGGGCCAGTTCGGTGGTGACGTATCCCACCTGAACCTGCACAAAACTTTCTGTATCCCTCACGGTGGTGGCGGCCCCGGTATGGGTCCGATCGCTGTTGGCGAACACCTGAAGCCCTACCTGGCAGCCCACCCGGTGACTGAAGTACCGGAAACCAACCTGGATAACGGCACCATCTCCGCTGCTCCCTGGGGCTCCGCCAGTATCCTGCCGATCAGCTGGATGTATATCCGCATGATGGGTAAGCAGGGTATGAAGCAGGCTACCGAGATGGCAATCCTGAACGCCAACTACGTAGCCAAGAAGCTGGGTGAGCACTACTCACTTCTCTACACCGGCACCAATGGCTTTGTTGCCCACGAGTGCTTGGTTGACCTGCGCCCGCTCAAGGAAGCTAGCGGTATCACTGAAGAGGATATCGCCAAGCGCCTGATGGACTTTGGCTTCCACTCCCCTACCATGTCCTTCCCGGTAGCCGGCACCCTGATGATCGAGCCTACCGAAAGTGAATCCAAAGGTGAGCTGGATCGCTTTATCGAGGCTATGGCAACAATTCGCCAGGAAGTGGAAGATGTAACCAGCGGTAAATACACTCCTGAGGATAACCCTCTACACAATGCCCCTCACACCCTTGAGGACGTCATGAGCGATGAGTGGACCCACAGCTACTCCCGCGATATCGCCGCACGCCCAGCGGCGTGGTTAAAAGAGCACAAGGTGTGGCCTGCTGCTAACCGTATCGACAACGTATACGGCGACCGCAACCTGATCTGCTCCTGCCCTCCTATCGAGAGCTACGCCGAGTAGAACCCAACACTCTCACAGGTGGATTTAAAAGCGGGCTTTATGCCCGCTTTTTTCATTTTTATTGGGTCGAATTAAACTTCGCCCACCCATAAAGTACTTTCTTCCTCTCAGCTAATGGTAAGGAACACCCAATGAAAAGCGGCAAACAAAGAAGAATCGAAATTAAGCAAGCTCGAAGAAAAAAAAGGGAAGCTAAATAGAGGCAAGATCCTTGATCAGTTCAGTGGCCCATTCCCGACTGGGCTATTGCGGTAGATAGGGCAGCAATTGTGCACCACTCTTACTACATTGCCATTCCTCTCTACTACCTGGATCAAGAATTTCAATGTAAAGATTGTGGCTCAGAAGAAGTATGGACAGCAAAGCAACAAAAATGGTGGTATGAAATCGCCAAGAGAGACTTTGAGACCTCTGCGATTCGCTGTCGTCCCTGTAGGAAAAAGAGAAACCAAGCGAAGGCAGAACAGAAAGCTCATATGGAAGCGATGGCAAAGAAAAAGCCACACCCCAATGAGGCCTTCTTTAAAAAGAGCTTTATTAAAAAAGAGTAGAAGTGTATCCGCCAAGAGTCAGAAACAACTCCTTAGGAGCTGAGTATAAGGGTTGTATTTCGGAGTGTTTACTACCCACTCCGAAATAGATTTACTAAAGAGAATTAACTAAATCACAACTATCAATATTTTTGAACTACTTAAGGCAACTAGGAACCGCTGAAGTACCTGGCCAAACTGTAGAAAGATAGCTGCTAGAATCTTTAGTCACATTAAATATCATTGTGCCGCCACCAAGGTTATTATTTTCGTTACAGGAGGCCAAAGCACTTGCGGTAGATGCACCATTCATCACAGTGGAAGCTCCAACACCCAGCTTAGACTTATCAACACCCAGATTGATATACTTCTGGATTCTTGATGTACAACTTGAGCCCAACCAATAGCTCATCTCCCAGCCATAAGTTAGTTGATCGCCCAGTTTCTTGCCATTCCATTCAGCCTGAAAAGCATCGGTATCACTCCAGAGTGCTTTGGAAATGATTTTATTCGGCATTTTCTCTCGCAATGCACTAGTCACTTTTACCAGGGAGTCAGAATAGGTTTGGCTGCACTGTGAGTACTCATCATCAATATCAATACCATCCAGACCATATTGATCCACTGCATCTTTCAACTGCTGAGCAAAGTCATCAGCGGATTGCTCATCGGCAAAACAAGACCAACCTGCATTTTGGTGATTTCCGAGAACACTGAGTACCACTTTCGTACCCTTGTCTTGCAAGTCTTGTACTGTACTCAAATTGTTATTGAGCAGGTCTGACACTTGGTCATTAAAATGCAAGACCGCTTTCTGACCATCATAATTAATATTTGCCGCAAAGATCACAGCTATATCGAACAACTGACTGCCATCGCTCTCTGTAAAACAGCCCGCATTTCCCAAGTTATTACTGTTAACCTCTACGTAGGCAACTTTGGGAGCAGATCCACTTTCCTGAGGAGTATCTGATTTACACAGTGTTGAGCCCAGCTCACGGATTTCATTCTTGCGTGAACCACATCCATAGCCACTGCCATCCATGGAGGCATTACCGGCAAGGTTTGCAATTTCCCAGTCTCCCAGAACAGAGCACAGCTCATCTTTATAAATTTGTGCCTCAAGATAGGTAACCGGGTCTGCATCGGACGAACAACTGCTGCCACTAACAACATGTGGTACTGAAGGTTCAGACTTACATAGTGTCTTGGAGATTTGGCGACTTTCATTATCCGTCAATTGGCAATTGTCACCCAGGTGCTCTATTGAAGCCCCTCCTGATAGACCGACAAGATCACCACTATTGAGAAGACCACAAAATTCATCAGGATAATTAAGCGCTTCAGAATAGCTTACTTTGGTAGCATCAGAGGGACATACGCCTGAACTGACCACTTCAATATCTGCGTAGGCACCAGCCTGAAATAAAAAGGTGGCACAAGCAGCTTGCATTGCTCTAAGTGTTGGTTGTTTCATATCTATGCTCATTTTTTATTATGTAGTTATGTGAATTTTACAATCTAACATCTAAAGTCAAAAAATGGTGTAGTGCATTTGCTCTACACCCAATACTACGATCAACGAGGTGTTAGAATTTATAGTTTGCACCAATATAAAATCGGCGCCCAGAGTAGTTGTTGTATGTCATCCGATTTTCCTGTTTCCAATATCCCTCCGCCACTTCTTCAGTTAAATTGATAATAGAGGCAGAGATATTAAAGTTATCAGTGAAGGTATAGGTTGCATTCAGATCCAACTGTCCGTAGTCCTTATCGTATACCGCATACCCACGATGTAAACTTGTAACCCTGTCATCCACCCAATTATAGGAGGCACGAACACCGAAATTTTCATTCTCATAAAATGCAGATAAATTATATTGGTGTCTCGCGGTACCAGGTATCTCAGCTTCGATTGACTCATTAGCAAGAATGATGGTGGAAGTGCCGGTATCCGTAAATGTATAGTTGGCCATAAGACCGAAGCCGCTTTCGAAAGCATGCTGGGCAAACAACTCCACCCCTCTAGAAGTTGCGTTTCCTCCCCCTATCTGCCCCTTCATTTCCACTTCAATAGGGCCATTACAACAATCGTGCTCACGCTCAACAATTTCAGTTACTTGGATTGGCAGATTGTCAATATCTTTGTCAAATAAAGTTACACCCAATGCAGAACCATCGGCGTAATACCACTCTAGGCCCAGATCGAACTGCTTGGAGATCATGGCCTCCAGATCCGTATTCGCAAAGAAGCCACTTCCTCGCCCCGTCCACTCATCCGGAGAAACAATATGAACTGGTGGACCATAAGTTTCAGCCTGCCCCAAATAAGCGTAACTCACCCTTGACATGGCTTTAGAGGCTGTAAATCGTATTACCAGATCATCAGTTAGATCCCAGGCAACATTCAAACTTGGCAAAAATTCTTTTGTGGTATTACTGCGGGAGTTAGCAATAACTTCATCCGATTCCATTCCAGTAATATCATCATACGTTTCTGTAGATAATTTTGTGCTGACATAGCGAACCCCCAAGTTTCCGCGGAAGTCTCGCCATATAAAATCAGCTTGGGCATAGGTTGAGAATAT
The DNA here is from genome assembly GCF_052467705.1 of Microbulbifer mixtoriginis (SeqCode). Classification (NCBI taxonomy): domain Bacteria; kingdom Pseudomonadati; phylum Pseudomonadota; class Gammaproteobacteria; order Cellvibrionales; family Microbulbiferaceae; genus Microbulbifer; species Microbulbifer mixtoriginis (SeqCode). The sequence continues at coordinate 1,304,945 of NZ_CP174322.1, read as the reverse complement.
TTCTTCATCAATTGTATAAGTGCCAGATAGTACTGGCATAACAGTGAGGTTGAAGTTTCCACGCACATAGTCCATCAAGGCATCGGTATCAAATGCCAGATAATCAATTGCACCTGTATTACCAGCACTATTATCAACTACCTTATCGCTAATTAAAGTTGAAGTATCTGGGTGGTAATCAGGATTGTGGAACCATTGATCGCCAGATAACCAACCTCGGTAACCGCCATTATCATCAGTCTCGTCATCCCAGCGATAGATATCTCTATAGGATCTAGCCTCATGATCCCTATACTTTGTGCCCACATAAAACTTATTAACAATTCCCCAGTTAGTATCAAATGCCAAATCTAGCTGATAGTAACTCTCTTCATCGCTATTTTCCGTAGCATCTGAGCCAAACCAGTCATAGTAGGGATAAGCTTCAGTATCTTTTGTGAGATCTGTGGAAACTTCATAGCTCGGCTTACCATCTGCAATTGACCAAAGCCAGCTATCCACGGAACCATAACGAGCATCCATATTAGCGTATGTGAGTTCAGAAGTTCCCCCCTCTGCTTCTGTATGCCCAACATTTATAGCCGCGGTATAAAAGCCCCCTTCATAGATAACTTCAAAATCATAAGTATTAGATTCCGATTCACCCTTGCGGGTATAGCCTGTCAGCTGGGGAGACATCAAACCACGGTATACGTCTACACCGCCATTTACATCTCCATCGCCCCAGTTATTTTCATTAAGGTCACCATTGTCGTTAAAACCATAGGTGACGACTGTATCTCCATCCACTTCAATGCCATAGTATGCATCGTCATGATCATTCCATTCCGCAAATGTCAGGCTTTGAGTATTAGTGTCATAGCCAAGCTTGGAACCGAAATAAGCAAAACCAAACTCCAGGCGTTCAGTGGGTCGCCACTGTGCGGCAAGCTGGTATCCATCACGGGTTCGGTCTTCCTTAGAGTTGTGAATACTGACCTGCGTGGGCGCCCACACATTGTTGAAAACTTCTTCTGTGGTCTGGTCAACAAGAGCTGACAAATCTGCATTTTCATCAGTATCTGAGTGCAAACGCCAGCCACTTGCATAATTGGTAACTCCGGTTACGCCACGGTCCTGGCTGGTGTACCCCACTAAAATACCAAAAGTTTCGCTCTCATTTTTCCAGGAGTAGAAAGCATTATATTGTGGGTCCCACTCTTCGGTAGTATCTGAATAAGTCGCCTCTGTGGTGATTACACCTTGTCCAGCATCAAGATCAAGAGGTTTGTGGCTATGTAGGATAACGGTACCACCGACACCACCTTCATCAATTCTTGCCTCGGGGCTTTTATAAACCTCTGCCCTACTGATCATACTGGAGGGAAGTAATAAGTAGTTAAAATTTCTGGAGGGAGCTCCACTACCGGAAGTAGCAATGTAATTTCCATTTAACTGGGTGAGAGTCCACTCTGAGCTAGTTCCCCGAATACTAACCGTGCTACCTTCACCACCACTGCGATCGATAGTGACACCTGGCACACGCTGGAGAGAATCAGCTACATTTTTATCGGGGAACTTACCAATATCTTCTGCAGTAATAGCATCTACTACTGCAAGGGAATCCCTTTTGATTTCAAGGTTTTTGGTAGCACTCTCAAGAATTCCAATGACTTGAACCTCTTCAATTCTCTCATCAGAGTCCGAAGTATCTTCCGCGATTGCCATGCTGCTAACGACCAGCGAGATAGCAGTAACCATAGACTTCTGCCTGAAACCTCTGCTCCAGGTATTAACCCTTTTTCGGCTATTCTTCTTCATTATTTTCATAGCATCCCAACTTTCTATTTTTTCTCTCACCGGTTCAAAAAATGCCAGCCCCTTCAAAGGGCTGGCGTAAAACTGTCAGGGGACCCTAAACCCCAAAAAGACAGTTCATTTGTTGAGCACTAAAACCCTAAAAAAAAACCTTGATGGAGAGGTAATCAATACTGGGATACTAATGAAACAAAATCGGCGTTTTAGATTTTTAAGAAAAAACAAGCAGTCGCAGAAAGCCAAAAATGAATCGACTAACTACCTGTTTTAAGGAATAAAATCCCAAGTCAAACTCGGGTCTAGAATTTCCGGAAATGAATGAAATGGGCGGCTGTCAACTCATCGGGGGAAGTTAACACACAACTCTCTCTAAAGTAGCTGAGGACACTCAGCTTGTTCGGTGTTTATATATTGGACTGAACTTCACTACGATAATTTGCTGGAAGTTGTCCAAACATGCCTTTGAAGTGTCTACTGAAGTAACTATGAGATGTAAAGCCAACCCGATAAGCAATTTCAGATATTGGGCTTTGTGTTTCCACCAGCATACGACGAGAGTTCTCTAATCTGACTTCCCGAACGAATTGCATGGGTGTTTTATCCAGATATTTTTTGAATCGCCGCTCTAGTGCACTAACCGATAAACTCGCAACCTCTGCCAAATCTTCAACCGCAATTGGCTGACTATAGTTATTTTTTATGTATTCAACTGGCCTTTTAAGTTTATCCATTCTAGAGAGAGTCTTAACCGTTTCTTTAAGGTCTCGAGCTACACCATAGGTTCCTATGATTTCTCCATTGGCACTCTTTAATGGGCGCTTTGATGTCGTAAACCAAACTAACTCGCCTGTTTTACCAATATTCAATTCCAGACGATCTGTAATCGTCTCTCCTGACATCACCCTTTTGTCATCACGTATATAGTTTTTAGCGAGATAAGAAGGGGAAAAATCCATATCTGAACGGCCAACTACCTGATGTAATGACCTGCAGCCGACATGCTCAATAAATTCCCGGTTACAATGCACCACATAGCCGGATTCATCTTTTACCCAGAAAATAATATCTGATATAAGGTCAAACACTGCAATGATCTGCTGCGTAGAGACCTGTTCCAAGACTGATTTATACTTCATTATTCTTATTTACATTTTGTATAAAACTGGAATATAGCTGAGCTTACTGACTAACCTCTTAAAAATTAACAAACTCAATAAGTTTTTCTAATCAAGACACTAAAAGTATCAAAATGCCCCCTCTCTACACTCACCCCGCACTTCTCCCCCATATGGGGAGATAATTCGCTCAATTTCAAAATAACCACGCTCGCAGAAACCGGTTTCTATCAACTTCTGCTCCAGAGCCCAATCAAAATAGGCTTCTACCCGACGACTTGAAGGGCCACCGCTCTCCACTGGCCCTCTCGGCATACGGGACTGCGCACTGGAACCTGCCACAACTGGCGCAGGGATATCACGCTGCTTTCCCTTTAACGTAAAAGTAAAACGCTTGGCGCCATTGGGAGCAACTTCTGTCTCAAAGGATTCCTTCATTCCTGGTATCGGGCTGTTACTGGTACAGCCTGTCAATATCAGGGCAATTGCCAAGCCCCCAAATAGTCGTATTGGGGAAAATGGGGAGTTAAATTTATTTTTATTCAGCACAGCAAGCCCTCTTGGCTCATCAATAGCTTCCATAAAAGGCTATTAGCCTCAGGAGACTTTATCAATTATTTGAATACCACGGTTTTATTGCCATGGATAAATACCCGCTCCTGCAACAGTAACTGCAGTGCGCGGGACAAAACCAACTTTTCCACATCGCGGCCCGCATCCGCCATGGACTCCGCCGAATAGGCATGATCCACATGTATTACATCCTGTTCAATAATCGGGCCCTCATCCAGATCATCAGTCACAAAGTGAGCGGTGGCACCGATAATTTTAACTCCGCGCTCATAGGCCTGCTGATAGGGCTTGGCCCCGATAAAGGCCGGCAGAAAGGAGTGGTGAATATTAATAATTCGGCCAGCATAATGAGCGACAAACTCCGGGGTGAGTACACGCATATACTTGGCCAGAACCAGGTAATCCGGATTGTACTCATCTACCAGAGCAGCCACTTTTTCCTCGTGCTCGCTGCGTTTCAGGTCTTGTGCCGGTACACAGTGGAAGGGAATATCAAACTTCTCTACCAACCCACCCAGGTCTGGGTGGTTGCCAATCACAGCGGCTATCTCAACATCCAGTGCGCCCGAATAGCACTTCATCAAGATGTCACCCAAGCAGTGAGGCTCGTGTGTCACCATCAACACCAGGCGCTTGCGTTTGGTGGACACCAGGCGCCGCTCGGCTCCCTGCGGCAGGGCCATATCCAAATCTTCCAGGAAGGTAGTGTCGTTGAAGATACCTTCCAGGGCGGTGCGCATAAAAAAGCGGCCCTCCGCGCGGTCTACAAATTCATCATTCTTGATGATATTGAGCTGGTGCTTGTAGCAAATATTGGTAATCTTCGCGATCAGGCCCTTATCATCGGGGCAGTCGGTTAGCAGTATCTTCTTTTCCATGGTCGAATTTCAGGCCAAATATCCAGAGTTCAGACTATACACTATGCCGTCTAATCGATTCAGCGATCCATTCCGGGGAGAACATGGATAAAAACCTTTACGCAGATCATATGGCCACCCTGTGCCGCCGCTACGATGAAATATTGGAGTCCTGCGGCTTCGATACCCTGAATGTATTCAGCGGTGCACCCAGGATGCAGTTTCTGGATGACAACCCCTACCCTTTTAAGGTCAATCCCCAGTTCAAGGCCCTGGTACCGATCACCGACAACCCCAACAGTTGGGTGATCTTCAGGCGCGGGCAGAAACCCAAACTCTTGTTCTATCGCCCGGTGGACTTCTGGCACTATGTCCCACCCGCGCCACAGACCTTCTGGAGTGAGCTCTACGATATCGAGCTGTTGAGTAAGCCAGCAGATGCCCGGGAATTCCTAAACGCGGATAACGCCGCCTTCATTGGTGAGGCCGACAGGTTCCAGGACTGGCCACTCGGTGAGATCAACCCCGAAATCCTAATCAACCGTCTACATTGGGCGCGTGCCAACAAGACCCCTTATGAAGTCGCCTGCCTGCGCGAGGCCAACCGCATTGCGGTGGCAGGGCACCGAGCCGCTGAACTGGCTTTCCGCGGTGGCGCCAGCGAGTTCGAGATCAACCAAGCCTACTTGAGTGCTACCGGCCAGGGCGAGAACACCATGCCGTACGGCAATATCGTGGCCCTCAATGAACACGCGGCGATACTGCACTACACCCACCTCTCCACCCAACGCCTGCCCGGCACAGAATTAAAAACCTTTCTGATCGACGCCGGGGCCGATTGCAATGGCTATTGTGCGGATATCACCCGGACCTATAGCTATGCCGACAGCGAGTTCGCTCAGCTGGTGGCATCGATGGATGAAAAACAGCTGCAACTGGTGGACGGCCTCAAGCCCGGTCTGCCCTACCCGGATCTACACCGCCAGTGCCATCTGAAAGTTGGCGAATTGCTGGCCCAGTTCGATATCATCAAATCTTCTGCCGAGAGTGCGGTGGAGTCCGGATTAACCCGGCCATTTATGCCTCATGGTCTGGGCCACTTCCTCGGTCTGCAGGTACATGATGTGGGTGGTCACCAGAGTGGCCCCGATGGCGGTAGCACACCCCCACCTGCGGAGTACCCTTTCCTGCGCACCAGCCGCACTATTGAAGAAAACCAAGTGTTTACTATTGAGCCGGGGCTCTATTTTATCGATAGTCTGCTTGCGGAATTGAAAGTCTCCTCCCTTACCAGTGAAGTTAATTGGAATAAGGTTGAAGAGTTCCGCCCCTACGGCGGCGTGCGTATTGAGGACAATATTGTGGTGGGTGCCGAAGCGAACGAGAACCTCACCCGCGCCTGCGAGGCAGAGTATTAATGCCATAGGTAAACAAATACTCTAACTCGCTCTCGCCAAGAGTAAGGCAATCTGGCAGGTTTTGCTGTCTTCCAGGTTGCCGGATCTCCTCAAGCTCTCCCTCACCCTTAACAGGTAAAATAAAAAACCACTGAGGTTTATCCCAACGCCCTGTCGCCCTGATTCATCCTTCTGCCGAAATTACTCCTAAAGCCATCACTCTCTGTACTGCTATCTCTTGCCTGAATAGTAAAAAACAGCCAACCTCCCCTGCGCAAAAACAACAAGAAAGGTTCACCCTATGAAAAAGTCCAGGCTAGCGACACTGGTCGCCGCAGCGGTATTTGCCACGGCCAATTGCGCCTATGCAAAATCAATCGAATATATCTTTTACGATAAAGAGGGTATCGCCGGCAGCGAGGTGATCGAACAAAAGGGCTCGAAAATTTCCGGAGAATTAAAGCTCGGTTGGAATAACCGCCGACTCAATCTAAAGGAAAGCTTCACGATCGGCGCGGCCAAAATGCCCGAGCAGGTCCACATTGAAGGTATCAGCCCCTTTGGCGCGCCAGTTAATGAAGAATTTACACTGAAAGATGGTGTGGCCACTTGGCAAGGCACCGATGAACACGGCAGCGCAAAAACTTCCGAAGCGCAGTTTTATATTCCCAAAAACTCGACTCTGGCCGTACAAACCCAGCTGGTAAAAGCGCTACTTGCCGATAAGGATCACAGCATAGGTTTACTACCCCAAGGACAAGCTCAGCTACACAAGCTGGATCAGCTCACTCTTGAGCAGGGCGATGAGAAGAAAACCGTGTATCTCTACGGTGTGAGTGGCCTGGGTTTTACTCCGGACCTGGCCTGGTACGATGAATCCGGTGATCTGTTTGCTGCCGATGAAGGAGGCTGGTTCGCCATACTGCGCAAAGGCTGGGATAAATCCCACCTGCAACAACTCAAAGAACACCAGGTTGCCGCTTCCGACCAGTATTTACTGGATATCGCCGAAAAGCACACCCATACCTCCGCCCAACCGATCCTGATTAGCAACGTCAATCTGGTCGATGTAGAAGCGGGCAAGCTTCGCAAGCGTCGCCACCTACTGGTGGAAAACGGCAAAATCACCAAGATTAGCCGCCGCCCAATCAAAGTCCAAAACGCCACCCGTATCGATGCCAAAGGCCACACCCTGATTCCCGGGCTGTGGGATATGCACGCACACCTATCACCCACTGATGGTGCCCTGAATATGGCCGCCGGTATTATTAATGTGCGCGATATCGGTAATACCCACGAAAATATTATGCGCATCTCCGGCCTGTATGAATCCGAACAGATTATCGGCGGTGACCTGTTCCGTGCGGGCTTTATGGACAGGGAAAGTGAAAATGCCATGCGCATGGGTAAAACGGCAGATAGCCTGGAAGAAGCCAAGGAAATTGTCGAGTGGTATGCGGAACATGGCTACCAGCAGATAAAAACTTACAGTTCCATGGAGCCCGAGTGGATCGCACCCTTAGCCAAACATATCCACGAAAACGGCATGCGCTTATCCGGGCATATCCCCGCCTTTATGACCGCAGAGGAAGCGGTGGATGCCGGCTTTGATGAAATCCAGCATATCAATATGCTGTTCCTCAATTTTATGGGCAAGATCGACACCCGCAAAAAACTACGTTTTACCGAAATTGGTGAACATGCCCACGAGCTGGACTTGGAAAGTGCAGAGGTTGATGAATTCCTGGATAAACTCGCTGAGAAAGGTACAGTGGTAGATGCCACGACTACCGTATTTAGCTCTATGTTGCTGCGCCAACCTGGCAAAATAGATCCGGAGTTTGAAGATATCGCCGGCCATTTACCGGTGAATATTCAGCGCGCATTTGTCGGTGCCGAGCTGGATGTAAAACCGGAACACAGGGATGACTACGACCTCTCCGCCGATGCCCTGCTGAAAATGATGCGTAAACTGCATGAGCACAAGGTGACCATGGTAGCGGGTTCCGATGGTATTCCCGGGTTTACCCTGCTGCGCGAGTTGGAGCTCTATGCCAAATCCGGTATACCCGCTATGGATGTACTACGTACTGCCACACTGGTACCTGCCCAGGTAATGGGAGCCGATCAATATACTGGCAGTATCACCGTGGGTAAAAATGCAGACCTGGTTTTACTGGAAGGTAATCCGCTGGAAGATATCAGCGCACTGCGTCGCACCGCATTGGTTATTGAAGGGCAAAATCTCTATCGCCCTGATGAACTGTATCAAGCCCTGGGCATCAAACCATTTCACCCCTCGGTACCATTTGAAATAAATGGTACGACTACCATTGCAGCCAAGTCTGAATAAAGAGAAAGCGGTAAGCAAAAAAAGAAAAGTAAAAACCGGCAGTCAGAAAGACTGCCGGTTTTTTATTAGCCAAATATTAGGCCAACTCGCTGCGCACAGTACGCGCCGCTTCCACCATGTTCAGTAGGGAGGAGCCCACCTCGGCCCAGCTGCGGGTTTTTAAGCCACAATCTGGGTTCACCCAAAGCTGCTGTATCGGCACTACTTCGGCAATTTTCTTCAGACGCTCAACCAGCTCCTCCCGCTCAGGCACATTAGGGGAGTGGATATCATAAATTCCCGGCCCTATTTCATTGGGGTAACCGCCATTCCTATCGGCAAAAGCACTGAGCAGACGCAGATCTGAGCGGGCTGATTCGATAGTAATGACATCCGCATCCAAGGAGACAATCGCCTCCATGATTGCATTGAAATTGCTATAACACATATGGGTGTGAATCTGGGTTTCCGCTTTTACCTCGCTACAGGTAAAACGAAAACATCCCACCGCCCAGGCAAAATAATCAGCATGCTCGGATTCACGCAGGGGAACCCCTTCGCGCAAAGCCGGCTCATCAATCTGAATGATTCCTATACCCGCTTTCTCAAGATCCAATACTTCCTGGCGTAATGCCTCGGCAATCTGCAAGCAACTTTCACTTCGGTGGATGTCCTCACGAGGGAAGGACCAGTTGAGAATCGTCACTGGACCTGTGAGCATGCCTTTTACCGGCCTTTGGGTCAGGCTCTGGGCATAGCGGCTCCACTCCACCGTCATAGCCTGTGGACGAGAAATGTCACCGAAAATAATGGGCGGTTTTACACAGCGGGACCCATAGCTCTGTACCCAACCATTGCCAGTATGCACAAACCCCTGCAGTTGCTCGCCAAAATACTCCACCATATCGTTGCGTTCGGCTTCACCGTGTACCAACACATCCAAGCCAAGAATTTCCTGGCGACGGATCGCCTCGGCAATCTCCGCACGCAAATGCTGGGTGTAATCCGACTCACTGATCTCACCGCTGCGATGCTGGCGGCGTACCTTGCGCAATAGGTCCGTTTGTGGGAAAGAACCGATCGTGGTGGTCGGCAACAGTGGTAACTGCCAGCATTTTTCCTGCAGTTCCGCGCGCTCCTGATAGCGCTGTGCACGCCAGCTGTCCTGTAAGCGCTCAGTGACGGAGTTGCCGGCGATAGGATTCTCTACAGGAGTGGCCGTTGATGGAACTGGCTCGGCCAATAGTTTTTGCAACTGGGCCAACTCCGCTAACTTCTGGCGACTGAAGGCAAGCTTTTGTTTTTGCTCAGCCGGCAACGATGTTTCGGTATCCAAGTCCACCGGGCTGTGCAGTAGTGAACAGCTGGCCGAAAGCCATAGGCGCTCGCCCAAACGATCCGCCAGAGGCTTCAGCTGTGAGTGCCACTTCTGCAAATCCGCTCGCCAAACATTGCGGCCATTCAGTACCCCCGCGGAAAGTACCTGATCTTCCCCAAGCAACTGCGCGGCTTCCGCAAGCTCCTCTGGCGCCCGTACGCAGTCAATGTGTACTCCCGCAACCGGCAGGGAAAAAGCCAACTGCAGGTTTTCCCTCAACGGGGAAAAATAGGTCGTCAGCAGCAATTGCAAATTTGCCGTGTGGTTGAGTTGGGCATACACAGCGTGAAACGCTTTGCGCCACTGCTCTGGCAAATCCAAGCCGAGAATCGGCTCATCAATTTGCACCCACTCCACCCCCAAGCTTTCAAACTGGGAAAACAGCTCCGTATAGCAGGGCAATAGATTGGCGAGTAAATCCAGAACATCATCAACACCCCGCCCCAACCAGAGGTAAGTGAGCGGCCCAAGAACCACCGGCTTGGCCTTATAACCCAGGGCTTGTGCTTCACGTATTTCTTCCAGCAACCAATTACTATCCAGGGTAAAAGTTTGCTTCTCGTGAAGCTCTGGCACTAAATAGTGATAATTGGTATCAAACCACTTGGTCATGGCACTCGCCGCAACCGGTTGACCGGAGGGCGCGCGGCCGCGGGCCAGACGAAAGTACTGGTCCAATTTATTGTTCGCAGCCCCTTCGGCAAAGCGCTCAGCAACCACACCAAACATCAGCGAATGATTGAGCACCTGGTCATACCAGGCAAAATCGCCAACCGTCACTAAATTGAGCCCCTCACTTGCCTGGGCCTGCCAGTTCTCCCGGCGAATACTCTCACCAACCTCCAGTAGCCGCTGCTGAGATATTTCACCGCGCCAATAGGCTTCCTGAGCTTTCTTTAGTTCGCGATCAGCGCCGATGCGCGGATAACCAAGGACATGCGTTTGCACCATTTTCTACTTTCCCAAGTCCGTTCCTGTGAGAGGGGCCAAGCCCTTTTTTCCTGCCCACACATGTCGGCGCTATTTGTCTACCGATTGCGGCTTCACCACTTGTGAGGCTTAGACTTGATTGTGTGCCTGCAATGTTATTCAATCAATTTCATATTTTTTGCCATAAACATGAATAATTTTAATGATGATAGAAATGCGCCATCTGCGCGCCCTCTCTGTTCTGCGTGAGACTGGCAGCCTGGTGCGCGCCGCTGAGCATCTACACCTGACCCAATCGGCCCTCTCACATCTATTCCGGGAAATGGAGGAGCGCCACAACCTGCCACTATTTGTGCGTAAATCCCGCCCGCTGCGCTTTACCAGCGCCGGCTTGCGCCTGCTGCAGTTGGCCGATGACATATTGCCGCGCGCGGCTCTAGCCCAGCGAGACTTGGCACGGCTGGCCTCCGGCCAGTCGGGACGCTTGAATATCGCCATCGAATGCCACAGCTGTTACCAGTGGTTGATGCCGGCTTTGAATACTTATCGCGACGACTGGCCCGAGGTGGAGCTGGATCTGTGCAGTGGCTTTCACTTCGCACCGCTACCAGCCCTTACCCGCGGTGACTTGGATCTGGTGGTCACCTCTAATCCAGACCGGGATTTGAAAGGCATCCACTATCAGCCACTATTCAGCTTTGAGATGTGCCTAGCACTCAGCCGCAAACATCCCCTATTGCAAGATGATGCCAAACGCCGCTGGGTGACTCCCGGGGAGTTGGCCGGGGAGGTACAGATCACTTACCCAGTGGAGCGGGAGCGGCTGGATATTTTCCAGAATTTCCTCGAGCCCGCTGGCATCGAGCCCGCGGGTGTACGCACGGCAGAGTTGACGGTTATGATGGTGCAGCTGGTGGCCAGTGGCCGGGGTGTCTGCGCTCTGCCCAACTGGGCCTTGCACGAATATCTGCAAAAAGGATTTGTGGCGCAGCTGCGTCTGGGAAAAAAGGGTCTATGGAGTACCCTTTATGCCGCCGTACGCGAGGAGATGCTGGAGCAAGCCTATGCCGCTGACTTTCTGCGGACCGCCCGGGATACCTGTTTTAGCCATCTAAACGGGATTCGCACGGCGAGTTAAGCGGACTAGCCACTACTATCAGCAACAGATAACTGGAGCGGGTGCACACGCCCGCCGCAACCTAACGCCCGTGCTGGGCGCTGCTTTACAGGAGACGTTCTATGTCCACAACGAATGATCGCTGGAACTCAGTGAGTAAAGGCCTGCATTGGCTGTTTGTGATTCTACTACTGGCGGTATGGGGCGCCGTAGAGCTGCACGAATTCTTTGAACGCGACGACCCAATGCGCGGCTGGTTTATGCGCCTGCACTTCTCTCTGGGTGTCGCGGTGTTAATGCTGCTGGCAGTTCGTCTCTACTGGCGTGCGCGCCACAAGCGCCCGCAGATCCAGGGCCGCTCCTGGCAGAAGGCCTTATCCAACCTGACCCATGGTGCTCTCTACTTGGTTTTACTGGCAATGCCGGTTTCGGGTATTGCGATGCGCCAGCTGTTCGGCAGGGATACAGAGTTTTTTGGCCTTTTTGCCCTACCGCGCCTACTGGCAGAGAATTCAGACCTGGGCAAGCAGCTCGGTTTCCTGCATAAGGATGTTCTGTGGCCGGCCCTGCTGATATTGGTGGGACTGCATATTGCCGCCGCGCTCTGGCACCACTTCGTCATGCGCGATAGCACTCTGACCCGTATGCTACCGCAGCGCTAGGCACAGCTACCCTAGATTTGCGGCATAAAAAACGGCGCTATAAGCGCCGTTTTTTATGCCTCGGGACTCGCTGGGAAAAGATTACTCCCCGCCATTATCCCGTTTGAACTTGGGCTTGCCCTTGGGTTTGCCCTTGGGCTTACCTTTAGGTTTGCCCTTCGCCTTAACGGCCGACTCATCGAAACGGGAAATCTTCATGGGCTTACCAGCCACCCGTACCTTCTTCAGATGCTGGAAGATTTCCTTGGGCATACCTTCCGGAAGGTCCACGGTGGTGAAGTCTCCATAGATCTCAATACGACCTATAAAGGAACTATCCAGATCCACCTCGTTGGCAATGGCACCAACGATACCACCCGGACGCACACCGTGCTCGCGACCAACTTCGATACGGTAGCGCTCCAGCCCCTCATCGGGTGCTGGCATCTTGCGGTCTTTGTCATAACCGTCTTTCTTACGACGACGCCCTTCAAAATCATCGTCCCGCTCGCGGCGTTCCCTTTCCCTGCGCGGCTTGGACTCTTGCTCTTTGATCAGCAGCGGCTGGTCACCCTGAGCCATGGAGGCCAAGGCAGCAGCGACATCCAATGGGTCCACTTCATTCTGGGCGAGGAATTCCTCCACCAGCATGCGGTAGGGTGCCAGGTCTGTCTGGCCTTCCAGGGTTGCGGTAATACGCTCGCGGAAGCGCTGCATACGGGCACTGTTAACCATCTCGGCACTGGGTAACTCCAGCTTCTCAATGGGTTTCTTGGTAGCCTTCTCAATAACACGTAGCATACGGCGTTCACGCGGCGCCACAAACAAGATGGCATCCCCCTCACGACCCGCGCGGCCGGTACGACCGATACGATGAATATAGGCTTCGGTATCGTAAGGGATGTCGTAGTTGATCACGTGGCTGATACGCTTCACATCCAGTCCGCGCGCTGCCACATCAGTGGCCACAACGATATCGAGCTTGCCGTTCTTAAGCTTATCGATTACCTGCTCGCGCAGGTTCTGCGCCATATCGCCATTCAGGGCGGCACTGGCAAAACCGCGCGCGGCCAGCTTGTCTGCAAGCTCAACAGTGCTGTTTTTGGTGCGTACGAAAATAATCGTGGCATCTACTGGCTCGGCTTCGAGGATACGAGTCAGGGCATCCAGTTTATGCAAACCGCCCACGGGCCAGTAGCGCTGGCGGATGGTCTCCGCAGTCTCTTGCTTAACACGGATTTTGACTTCAACCGGCTCGTGTAAATGCTCGCGAGCTATCCGAGCGATCTCTTTGGGCATGGTGGCGGAGAACAGCGCGATCTGGCGCTCTTCCGGAATCTGTTCCAATACCCACTGCACATCGTCAATAAAACCCATGCGCAACATTTCATCGGCCTCATCCAGCACCAAGGTACTCAGATTGGAGAGGTCCAGGGAGCCGCGACGCATATGATCCATCACTCGGCCAGGGGTACCCACCACTAGCTGCACACCGCGTTTTAATTGTTGGATCTGTCCACGATAGTCGGCACCGCCATAAATTGGAGCTACGTGGAAGCCTTTCAGGTTAGAAGCATAAGCCTGGCACGCCTCAGCTACCTGGATAGCCAATTCACGAGTCGGCGCTAGTACCAAAGCTTGCGGCCGACGGTTTTTCAGATCCAGTTTGGACAGTAAAGGCAGTGCAAAAGCAGCTGTTTTGCCGGTGCCGGTCTGGGCCTGGCCCAGCACATCGCGATTCTCCAACAGGGAGGGGATTGTCTGTGCCTGAATCGGAGAGGGGGTCTCATAGCCCAGTTTTTCGATGGCAGTTAGGATTTCAGGCGGCAGGCCCAGCTGGTCGAAGCCGGCCGGTTTTGGGGTATCGGTCATTTCGGAATTCACTTGAAGCCTAAGTCCCTGTCGTGGGACCGGAGCGGTGGGTCAAAAGGTCGCGCAGTCTAACAGGTTAGGCGTCCCAGATCAGCCTGTTTTTTAAGCAGATATCAGAAGAAAGCCACAACAGCTGCGAAATCTCGGCCCCACAGTGGGAGAATGATAGAAGAGAAAAGACCAGGCAGGGGCCGCAATCTAGTGAAAAAACCACTGAACACTCATTTTGCATCGGTCCTGATATTAGTGCCGACAGGCTTTGATAGCGGCAAAATGGGGTCTTTTCTACCAACTTCCTTCAAGCGGGCACAAACCCTGTCCACTGTCGACTTAAGCCCCCGGGAAAAGCTGCCATCCACCTGTGTGCGCTCATACAGATAAGTATGAAAACGCCGGAAAAAATTGATGTCTACCGGCTCTGGCTGTTTCCAGAAACTAGAAAGGCTGCCCTGGTGCGTCAAACCCGGCAAATCATATAAGGACCGCCCCATTACCTTGGTAGGCACCTTATGAAGCAGTGCGGAAATGCCCACAGTACTGTTGATAGTTACCACTCCCCTTGTATGGTCCAACAAGGTCGGTAAATGCAGATCATGACAATAAATCACCCGCCCACTTATCCGATAACGCGCTTCCAGTACACTGATCAGCCTTTGATAGTGGCAAAAGCCGCGGTCCATCGGATGGTGCTTAAAAACAATGACCGTATCTTCAGGCGCATTTCGTGCAAAAGATTTACACACGACATCTATCGCATTCTCAATCGAGAGCAGGTCAGAATGCTTGCGCAACTGAAAATCATCGCAGGTCTGCAGAGGAAACAAGTAAAAACGGCCACTGTACTTTCCAGTCATCTGGCGGATAAGGCCGCGTTCGTTGAACTTATAGAGCCCCTTACGATAAAAGCTTCTCAGCCAACAGACGCCTTCCTGTAACCAACTGCGATTCCGGTGATGGCGATAACTGGCAAACTCTGATTGGGCAAAACGCATAGCCAAGTAATAAGCAGATGCGAAGTAGGCACGCCGCCAAAAAGTATGACCAACTGGCGCCGCCGGGGTACAGCCTCTAGGTAGATATTGATCTATTGCCTGCCTGGACCAATCAGTTGAGGAAAAAGCATTAACCCCACCCCACTCCATAGTGACAAAATCGGGGCGCAGATAGCCTTCCTCGAAAACGATAAAAGCAACTCCCATCGATTGGCATACTTTTTTGGCGCTTTCATGCAGCCTTCTGCAGTCGCCATATGCAAAAACCGTATCAGCGCCATGCTCAGAAAGATAACGACGAAAAAAAGATGGCCAGTCAGCTTCTCTACCGGTGAAATCTACTTGGTAGTTCCCCCAGCCAAAGTAGCGATCGCCTCCATTGAAGTTGATCTTGTGGGTAACAACACCGAGTTGCGAAAACCGCTTTGCCAGCTGGGCAAAAAACGGGCCATGCGGTCCCTGTAAAAATACTGCCACAGACATGAATAGGCCTACTCCGGAGTCACCCTACTAGGGGCATTGAAACTGAACAATGAAACATCAAGGGTACGATCGATAACTCATCACATACAAACCACTGCTATAGCAGACCAATAAACATCGCAACAAGAAACACAAAGCTGGTCATACAATAGCCCAAGAATTTCTGAACAAAAAACGAACATCGATTGTACAGGCACTAATTTAGCGGCATAAACAGGCCTTCAGGATACATTACTGCAAATTTATCCATCAGGCGATAGCCTGAAAAGCCACCTTTAGAGACAAGTTTGCCCCTTAAATAACGATGCGGGCCTGTGGATACTTCTCTGCTAAATTGATGCAGATTCAAAATTCATTTCAGTAATGGGGTTGGAAGCAGACTCTATAGGAACCGGAATAGACACCAGTAGCCTTCACTTTATATATAGCAGAACAGATGACTCACTGAGATTGCTCATTTGAAGAGTGTGGCGTACTTCACGGACGGCTATTCTAGAGAGTAAAGAAAATAATGCCAAGACAGCCTATTACACGAGGGACTCGCTAGCAATGTTCGTCTCTAGCAGGTTTAAAATCCTCTAATATATTTCAAATCACTTGATGCGCGCTCACTTTTTCAAGAGCTAACTTTTTCTCTGCACTACAGACCCAACTTAAAATAAAATGTATTTCAATCGATTGCACTCAGAATTATTCAGACTCAAGTATTTTGGAAGCCATCACACTTTTAGCACGATTAAAGGTACCAAAATAGTTACTCTGTTCTCCTCCCTCTGTTTTCCGGCTATCAATCTTCCTCAACGCCTTCTTCCATATCCACTCAAATAGCAACGCTGTTGATCTCGGAAAAGGGGTGAACAAGGGGTTAAATGGGTTATCACGCGCCTGCATCCAAACCGTCATTCGGTGTGACTTTTGTAGCGCCCTACCACGGCAATGGAAACCATAAACATTGCCAATGATAAGCGTATTTTTCGGCACGGATAGCTTCTCCGCTTTAAAACCCATTTCAGCCAGTTCCTGAGCACTTACGCGAAATGAGCCATCCCAATAGCGCCCTGGAGCACGATCGGCTCCTTTCTTGCATGCTTCCAAACTCTGCCTGTATTCCCATTTGAGCCGCTTCCATGTCAACCGATGGGAACCGGGAACATAAACAAATGAGCCATTAGTATCTGAAGAATCATCTATGTATAACCAGGCTTTTACACATGGATGAAAGGTGTCTGCATGCAAATCCCGCTGAGGATCTGGACGTGGAGTGACGTTCGCATGGTTACATAAATTTTCAATATAAAAGAGTGGTGGTCGATTCTTTGAAGAGCAATAACGCATCAATCTATCCAAACCTTTATGGGAATAAAGCCTTTGAAAGTTTGGTGTTTTAGCTCTCTCCGTAGAGTCCATAAAGACCCGTTGAGTAATGGTAGTTCCCTCAATAACCTCTCTGACAGGGGCCTTCAGCTCAATCAACTCTTTAGTCAAGCGCTGAAACTCAGCCTGAGAAAGAAAATTTTTCTTAAGTAAATAACCATTACGTATGAATTCACGTCGATCTTCTGAGGAGACCAAAGGAGATAATAGTAAAAGACGAAATCGAAAAAGCAGGTGGGCCAGAATAACTCTGATCACATGTAACCCACAGCGATTTAAAAAGCTATTGCCCAGCAGGGGATTATTCTTAAAGCTTTTACCCCAGCTGAGCAACTCAAAAATCCACTTTGGTACTTTCCAGCTTAGCCCAACCATAGAACGCCACATAACACTCCCCAAATTAAAATATGTTCTAAGCAGGTTTTAACCCCCACAAAAAAGAGGGAGGCCCAACAAAGTCAAACACTCAAAACCGACTTATATTTGTTGCCACATCAATAGATAAAAAGTATTGAGCTGAAATTTAATACTTTAAAAATCGACTCCGATACCAACGAAACATCTGCAAGAAAAAGCTCGCCGATTGTTCAGATTTGCGGTTTTTTTGCAAGATCTCAATGTTGGTTTTTGCATCAATAAATTCACCGCTCACCGGATCCACATATACAGGATAGAAAAGTAGAGTACCAGCGATTAATTGCTCCAAACTTAACACTCTTTGCCGCCGAAGTTTAAAAGACTGAAAATCGAAAGCGTCATATACTGGCGCACTGAGAAGTATATCTTCTGTAAGCCCCCAACCAGCATAAAAAGGAAGCCCATAAGTTACCACTTTGATTTCTCGCAACAAAGCCTCAAAACCACACAGTGAACTCATGGTATGCACTTCATCCACTTTATCCAAAAGCAGAGAAATATCACCTTTTTCAATTAAACTGTCGTAAAGGGATTTTGCACCTACAGGCATCCCCCCTTCTCTTGCACCTTCAACAACATCTGGGTGGGGCTTATAGATAATATGGGCACTAGGATTTCTCGTCCTCACCTCTTTCAACAAAGCATAGTTACTTTTTATTAGTGGCGATCCAGTGGCAATGGAAGCATCACTCTCAACTTGACCGGGAATTAGAATAATTTTTTTACCCCTCGGAATCTCCAGCTCATAAGGTGACAATTCTCGACCAATGTTATATTTAGTTACTCTTTTATTTATTAAATTATCTCGCAATATTTTTGCTTGAATTAAACTTTCCGATGGAAATCTAGCACTATTGAGATACACTTCCAGATCACTGGAATAGCGGGCATCAAAATAAATACCACACGCATCCAGCACCAATGAGCTTGGTTTTACCAGGTCAGCACCCAAACCCGCTGAGCGTAGAAAACCATCTTCAATTCTCCATAAATTTAATTGATTTTGTTGACACTGCTCAACCAAAGTATCTGTAACCTTACTGGCCCACACCAAAATATTGGTATTAGGTCTGGTTATTGCAGCCCTATCAAGAGATTTGAAGAAAGTAATCCTAGATTTATCCCCCAAAAAATTGGGAATAAAACTACGTTTCCATGGGGAAAATCCAATTCCTAACCATGTCCCCTGAAAACGTTGCCACTGTCTTTTTTGTTCCAAAATCAATGACAACGTATCTTCAAATTCGCATATAACACCCGTATAAGGATTGATATAACGGCAATAGCGAAGATAGGCCGCACAGAAAATTTCAGCCAGTGTTCGTTTTACATTGCGTCTGTTAACAAGCTGGCGATCCTTTGTAAGCCCCCAGCCTGCATAGAAAGGAACACCAAAACAGTGCACTTCCTTACCTGCGATCAATGCATCAAAACCCAGCTGACTGGTAACTACATAGACTTTTTCAACGCGGTCAAATATTGACCATGGAGATAAATCCTGTCCAATAATCCTACAGCCTTCTTGCTTTGCAAGCTCTTGCAAATAACCACGTTTTCTGCCTGAAATAACGTCAGGATGCACTTTGACACAGATCTCAGCACCTGGATTTTCAGTAATCGCACTTCGCAGCATTTCCCGGAAGTGCCTCTCGGAAGCCAACCCAGCGGTTATTGATATATCACCATAAGTCTGGTCTACCACCAGGATCGCCGGACGCTCATCTGCTAAATCCAGAGGGATGTCAACCGATTTGTTATATTTGCACAAACGGTGGGTACGAAGAAGATGAAGTCCATTTTCAGCCCTATTGAGTTCTTCAACGCTAAAATCACTCGCACTGATCAAGCCCTCAAGATCACTGGGGCGAGAGGCGTCGTAATAAATACCGCTATAGTCCATGACCAAACTATGCGCTTGTGCTCCCTCCACTCCCAATCCCAGAGAGCGTAAAAAACCATCCTCAATACAGAAGTAAGGAAGTCCATTCCGTGTGGCTATTCGCTTTGCTTTTATCGACGTAGCCTTGAGCCCCCAGCCCACCATTTGGCTTACGTTTCTATTAGGCCTGGAAAATACATATTGACACTTAGCACCAAGAAAACGCTCTAGGGTACGCATTCTGCTAAGCCCTAAAGAGCAGTGCCCAACTACAGGCATTTTTTTGCCTCACTCAGCAGTTTTCCTCTTAAAGCATCATCAGCTGCCAATTGTAAAATGCCTTCTATCCAGAGTGATGGCTCCATAGGCAATAGAATTCCATTCTCCTGATGTCGAACCACCTTACCGTAGATATCCCCCTCCGCATAAATGCCAACCGCACCTGCCTGCGTAATATCATAAAATTTGGTATGGGATCTTGCCCTATTGAAGGGGCTGTCCAAGAGAGGAGCTAAGCCTATAGAACGTTCCGGCCTCCGTAGCAAGGATAAATAAGTAGGCCATTTCATGGGGTACAGTACCCGTACTCTTGGTACACAACTAAATAAACGATTTACATGTTTATCCCCAATAATCTCAAAGCTCAGATCCGGATTTTCTGCCATTACTTCTTTGATAATTGGATAGAGCCAGTTGATGTCCTCATAGTGGGACGCTGATCCATGATAGAAAATAGAAAGTTGCTGTCCTTTATCTAGATCCAGTGGCTCTGCCGACAATAATTCAGGGGACCAATCCCGATATTTATTCTGTAGAAATGGAGTTGAGACCAGTAATTTCGCCCCTATAGACTTTAGCCAACGCTGTTTGGACCAGCTATAGCGCAGGATTTTGGCCTGATAGCGCACTGGCATCCTCGCGAAGGCCGACCAATCCAACAAATCATCATCAAGAAATACCGAAACGCCAGATAACTTGCTTAAATTCTGTTGTATCAGTGATTGCCAGGAACGAGAAATATAACGTACAAAAATGAGCTGCGCCCCTTTGAGCTCACCTTCAGAAGGAAGCTCATTGAAATTCAAGCGCTTGATATTTACCCCAAGCTTGCGTAAGTAGGGAATAACAAAGTAATCGGTCGAGGGATTAGGCCCCTCCTCTACAACGATCCAACGGCTGACTACTTCCATTCATACTCCAATAGTTCAGGTAAATATAGGGTCATCACTTAAAAGGAAATATGATTGGCAGTAGTATCAAAACTGTAATTGAATAGGCAATTGTGAGGGGTAAGCCTGCACGTAAGAAGTCACGTAAATGGTAACCACCCAAGTTTTGTACAATTAAATTAGTTTGATAGCCAAAAGGTGTCAGGAAGCTTGCACTGGCCCCATAGGCTACAGCCATCACAAACGGCATCCAACTAACGCCAAAGCTATCGGCTAAACTCCAGGCTAATGGAAATGTGAGCGCCGCTGCAGCATTATTGGTCATCAATTCAGTTAACAACAGAGTTAACAAAAAAATACCAATAACCCCAACAAATGGCCCGGCCCCCTGGAGTGAATCTCGCATTGACAGAGCAAGACTATCTGCCAGTCCACTACCGGAGAAAGCTTCTGCTAAGACTAACGCACTGGCAATAATGATCCAGATCTGGAATGGAAAGCGCCGCTGTAGTTCAGTGGTAGTAACGATGTTCAATATCACCATAAAACCTAGCAATACCACCAAGCCTTTTAGTAGTGAAAAAAACCCCAGAGCTGATCCTGCCACAACACTCGCGAACCCCAGCCCCAGTAACCAGCTGTCCCTAGAAGTTAGTTGGCGCTGTACATCAGTACCACTGATTACATAGAAGTTCTTATCAATATTACGATGGTGCTTAAAATCCTGTCCTACCGCCAAAAGTAAGGCATCTCCAGGTTGAAGCTCAATCTCACCAAGCTTTCCGGACAGGCGATCACCGCCTCGGCGCATTGCCACCACGGCTGCATCGAAACGAGTTCGAAACTGACAACTTTTTAAGGTTTCACTGACGATGCTGGAATTGGGAGTTAGAACGACCTCTGTCAGGTCCATATGCAGAGTATCATCATCCAATGCAAACAAATGCAGCCCCTCTATAGCCTGGAGCCTTTGTATGTCACGTACATCACCACTAAAAATCAGCTTGTCACCACTACGAATAAGTTCGGTGGGGGCCACAGGGCTAATACTCTGCCCTCCACGGACAATCTCGATTAGGTAAAGTGTTTCGAGTTGGCGCAAATTGTTTTGCTCGACACTACGACCATCCAACGGTGAAGCGGGAGTGACTTCAGCCTCCAACAAATATTGAGCCGCCTCCTCCTCTACAGCGCCTCCTTCGGGGAGCAGACGATTGCACAGAAACAATACTACCAGCCCGACCACAACCGCAGCACTACCAATAGGTAGGAAAGCAAAAAAGTCCAGTGACGCTTCCCCCCTATCCAGAACAAAGCTATTCACAATCAAATTTGTGGAGGTACCTATCAGTGTCAGCGTACCACCGAGAATAGCCGCATAAGATAACGGCAACAGCAGCTTACCTGAGGGGTGGCGCTTCTGAGCCTTAACGCTGGATGCCAACGCCGCGACAATAGCTGTATTATTTAAAAAAGCAGAACTCAAGGCTGTAGCACTAGTAAGTCTTAGTAAGCTGGATTTCAACCTCCCACCGATCAATCCATCAGAGATCGCCCTGAGCCAGCGTGCTTTCTCCAAGCCAATAGAGATTAGTAGTAACACGACCAATGTCACCAGGCCGGGATTAACTGCTTTTTGTAGAACCGACTCGACAGGAACCAAGCCGGTCAAAAAACATACAGTAGCAGCAGAGGCAAAAACCAGAGAGGGACGAACGCGACTAAAAATCAAAGTAAAGATAACTAGAACGAAAGTGCCGGCAACAAAGAATTGGGAGAAAGTCATAAAGTTGGAGTGTCGCTCTGGTAACCTAGGTAGATACTTCACCTGATAGATATCTTTGGCAAAGGCAAACTATACTAAATCTGTTGCCAACACCCAACGATTAGCTTTTCTCCCATCCTCAAGATTAACTCAGCTCTTCTATCAAAGGAGTTCATACGGTCATGTTTTTCAGAGAACTCCTTAGAGAGACTAATGAGGGAGCCGGTTCTCAATACCGCAAACATGATTCTCACCGCGAAAGTTACAATCTGGTTAAAACATGACCACATAAAGCAATATACCAACCCAGAGGGTCATCATAGGATAAATTGATTTCGCCCGTGAACACTCATTAAAGCCTCATATGAAATTTGGCAATGAGTATGAAAGCGGCTGTATGATAGGGAGTATCAGCTATTAATCTATATACTATCGTATATACGAAATCTTATTGATAGCTGGGAACTTAATCATCTCGCGATCGAGTAATTTAGAGGGGCAGCTCTATAGAGCCGGCATATTCGGTCAACCTGAGATATAGGGTAAACTGATATTACATCTACAAAAGACTTAGAAGCTTAAAACAAATCCTAAATTTTAGTTTAACCCTCATCGAGCTGTCTTTCAGCTTTTTTTCGTACTCCTAAACTGGAGCGCTTAGCATCCTGAATAGCTACTCAAATGCTATAGTCAGAGTTAATATTGCCGTTTTGAAAGACCATCAACCGAGCAAACCATAACCCCTGACATTTGTCGACTGATTTGATTACTCAACGCCACAAAGGGGCTTTTGTTCTCTCATTAAGGCCTAGAGAAAAATCCTCTCTAGTGTGAGTCAAAAATGGACTGTAGTAAGGGTCTTTTCCCTCATCTGTAGACCACCGCGTCTTCAAACTCATTGCCTCACGATCAAATCGAGCCCGTTTCTCTGGAGTATTATCAATACCGCGACTGATGGATTCATGATGATACATTTCTGCCCAAGGTGTCCATAGATTGCGATAACCAGCTTCCTTAACCTTCAAACAGAAATCGACATCATTAAAGGCCACCTCAAAATGTTCCTCATCTAGCCCCCCAACAGATTCATAAATACACTTACGGACCACTAAACAAGCCGCTGTAACAGCAGAAAAATTTTGTGTGCACATCAAACGATTCATATAACCCTCTTCGTTGCGATGATAAAACTTATGGGCATGACCTGCTAATCTACCAAGACCAACAACAACACCGGCGTGTTGAATACGGCCATCGCCATAATACAGTTTGGCGCCAACACAACCTATATCTGTCCTAAGAGCATGAGTGACCATTTCATTCAACCAGTCGGGTGATATCACTTCAATATCATTGTTAATTAGGCCTATAATCGCGCCTCGAGAATTTTGCACACCAAAATTATTGATCGCTGAGTAATTAAAAGGAGCGTCGTACCGAAGCACTGTGATATTGGAATATTTTTTTAGAGAAGATAAATATCTTAATGTTTCAGGATTAATACTTTGATTATCCAGAATAATTATTTCATAATTTCTATACGTCGTTCTTTCTAAAATACTTGAGATACATTGACGTAGTATCGGTAGCATATCTCGTGTAGGGATCAAGAGTGAAACCAATGGCTCCTCTTTTTGTAAAGGCCAGAGTACTCGGAGCACTCTATGATTATCGGCTACTCTAACTTTAACTTTCCTACATCCTATATCATTAAAATAACTCTTTAAAACTTGTTGACAGCTTGGCAAATAGGTTGTGCTGGTAATTCCTTTTAACCTATGGAAAAGTACTCTGGGAATATGAACAATTTCCCGTTGAGGGTCTTTTAGCTTTCGTAGTGCCTTAAGAAAAAATAAGTAATCCCAAGCCTGACTTGAAAAAAAATCATAAATTTCATCAGAATCCAACAAAGCAGGAGCAAAAAGAATAAACTCACCGATATAATTCCTAGAAAAGAAAAGATCTGGATTCCAAGCTGGTTTAAAATCAGGCAAACATCTTTTTCCTGCCTCATTAAGTAAATCCTCATCTGCATAGATAACCTTCGCATGAGGCTTGCTCTTTAAAACATGCAGTAAACAGGTAAGTGTTTTGGATGCAAGTAGAGCTCGTGGAGGACATAGTAACTGATAGGTATCTGAGTAAAATAAAGATGGATATACCGATTCATATATAGATCTATCAATCAAAGTGATTCTATTATCAGCACTAACGAAATCATTCAGATTATTTAAAACGGTTTTGCCAATAACGCCTAAAGGCATAAGCAAAATTTGCCACAATTTATAGTCTTGAGCCAATACTGAACTGATTGTGCATCTTACATTCTCCAAGGAATCAGAATTTTCAATCGGCATTAATAGTATAAATTTTACACTATTACAGGATGTAAGTGTCTTTGGCCAAAAAGTAGGTTCAATCTTTTTAACCCAATCTCGATAGGATACGCGTCCACCTGAAGGTCTAAATGTCGCATCATAATTAGCCCATCGATTGGCCAACCTGAATGGTACTCGTAAATGACGGCGCTTTAAGCGCGAACGCATTCTGTCACGTGCGAAAATTAAAGATACACGAACCAGAATTAAATGATGAATTTTTAAGTAACATTTACTTTGTGCAGGAGAAAATTGTAATTCTTCCCCTCCTCTAGCAAACCAGAGCAGACGCTTTGATAAACGACCACTACGAATAGGTAAGCGGAGGTGTTGTGATTTCCTCCCGCCATTGTGCTGCAGGATAAAAGCAGCATCCAAATAGCTTTGATCAGACTCTAATAAAACTTCCACCATATACCAACCACGTGAAAAGTACTTACTATCAATAGCAAATTTAGGTTGAATATCACTCGTTTTTTTTATCACATAGCCATCTATATCAACCCCTGCGTGCAGCCCTTGAAGCGGGCGCAGTAGAGGACGTAAGTCGTATCTAGTTAAATGTGGAACGGATATTCCTGAGCACTTAGTCTTCATATACAACTCCATAAGTCCCCATTATTTTCATACTGGTTATCACAGCGTCGCAGCTCCAAAGAAATCAAATCTTAAAATTATTTGGTCAAGAAATTAATATAAAAGTATTATTTTAACTTGACGGCCCTATAAATCTTGGAAAAAAGCGCCCTAAATTCAGAGCTAAACATTCCATTCCCAGAGGTATTCCCAAGGCTGTTCAAAGTATTGATTAACATAGATTTTTCTTTAGAAGATATTTTTAGCATGTATTCAGAACCATGCTCCTTAGGAAGCGACTCAGGATACTCTAATTGCCAATCTGAAAAGTCATATTTCAGATAATGCATATACCTTTTAAAAATTGGCTTAAAAAAAACTACATCTTCATCGGTATACCACTTCCTCCAATTTCCATAAGCTTTACTTCTAACAACTCCTTTATGATTTTCATCAACAGAAATATTCTTTAAAATTGGAAAAGAGAGATAATCTTGTAATTTTTCAACATTCCCATCGATAAGATCCTCATACTTGAGGATGAGCCAATCCTTGCTTGCCCTTTTGAGAAACCTTAAAGCTCTCAAATAGGTATCAGACATTTTTCCTGAAAAAACTGGGTAGAAATTTGGATTCTGATTAAACAAAAAGGTAGCAGGAATATCTTTTGGATTGAGTTCCTTATATCTGACTAACCTGAGGGTTCGCTCAAATTTAACTTTATCTGGTCGATGTGCCCAGTGCCATCTATAGAGTATCTGACTAATAAACCTATCACGTGGATCTCTAACAATGAAAATTTTTTTATCATAAAAATTTTGATGAGCTAATATCTGTTTAGGCGTTATTCCAGAATCTAGTAAGGTTTTTACAATTTCATTTTCGTGAGATTTAACAGTTTTACTTATGCCTTCCTTTACATACTGTATTACACCAGCTTTCATTTGAATGTCAAATGGCTCAAAAACTTCTTGAACATTTTCTCTAAGATATTCCTCCATAGAATTTTTTATTATCGTATGCAAGAACGTGGTACCCGACTTACTCAAGCCGTAAATTAGAATTCGCATACAAACTATTCACACGTATCTTTTATCATGAATATAAATATAGCCAAGAGGTAGCTCCTCAGTTGGGACAAAATTCATTTTTCTCTGAATATAAAATTTTAAAAAATTTAATCTTTTATACTAAGATGTATGTACTGATAGAAGATCTATTTTTCGCAAAATTGATTTAAAACAAACAACATTGTTATCAAAACTATACTTGTTTGCTGCATGTCGCCTACCGGCCAATCCCATTCTTAGTCTCAATTCTGCATCTTGAATAAGCCTGACCAATCGTTCAACAATAGCTTCTACTTCACCGAATGGGACAAGATATCCTGTTTCCCCCTCAACGACTAATTCCGATAGAGCTCCCCAGTCATAGGTGACTACCGGGCGTGCTGCTGCCATGGCTTCCAATACAGTACGTCCGAAAGACTCTTGAAAATGGGACAAATTCACTACAATATCAGCCTCGGCCAAAGCATCCTGCGGGCTGGGTATATATCCAGTAAACTGTAGATACGATGAAATCTCTCCACTGCGTTGCCTTGCTCGTAAGTCCCTAATGAAATCATTTTCAGGTCCAATTAATTTACAAACAGCAGGAACAGATCTTTGTTCAAGTATCTCAGCTATATTTACAAAATCTACTAAACCTTTTTTTAGTAGATTATTACTAATTAAAGCGATACATATGAGTTTGTCCTCAGAAATATTAATCTGACGCACCAGATCAAACCTGGTAATATCTACCATATTGGGCACTAATACAGAATTACTTGACGCAATTTCCTTCTCAACAGCCCTGGAATTTACAATTGTGATATCAGATAAATTTCTAACACGTTCTGTTATTAATGTTGGATTTGCCCCTAATATCTTACATAAAGCCTCATCATGAAATGGAAGTTCTCGTACATGAATTATGGTAATAACTTCTGCAGCGCGAGCCGAAAGTAATGGTTCATCGAGGACCAAAGTATTAGTATACACTGCATGAATATTATACTTGTTTATTAATCGCTCAAAATGTGCCATGGTTTGAGAATTGGGCAATCGCCCTGCCCTCCACCAACCATAGGGTAGAATTATCACAGCACGTACCATAGATTTAATCGTATCAACATAGTCAGTGTTTATAGCGTTTGGTAATACTACGGTCACATTAACCTCTAAATTATTTAAAACAGCTATCACGTCTAATAAACTACGTTCCGCGCCGAAAAGATTTTTTCCTGCCTGATGTGCACAAACTAAGAGATTCAATCCCGATGGTCGATAACTCTGTGCACCAAGTATTTCTAAAATAGGTTTTAGTCCTTGCATTAACCCTATCGTCAAAAAATGATATATTATAGGTTGACTGCCTATCTCTGACTCTGATACATGATATTGATAACCAGTGGTACTGAACTCTGGGCCCGGATCCCTCCCCTCTAAAGAACCAATGAAGCAGTAGTGTTCTAACAAATTCAGTTGTGAATCCTGTAAATCTGGATATTGCTCCAGGTACCAAGCTACATCAAAAAAACCCGACTGCTGCACAAGATCCAACGGGTTTAAATTTTTTACAGGTTTTTCTTCAGAGCATATCGAAGAGGGTGCCAGGAAGTAACGAAATTTAGGATTGGATGGTAAATAAAGATCTTTTGGCGATTTAGCTCCTGAGTGCCAACGCTTAGCAGCGTCTTCGTAGTCCTTTCTGACACCGTGAAAGCACGTAAGGAGATTTGTCTCATTACATCTACTCAGAGAATCGTCACAAATGCGACCAAAACTAAGAGGCACACCAGGCAGAACTTCTATTAATGATTCCTTACCAAAGGCATTTTCAATTCTAAAGTAAAATTCGGTGTCCCCATTGATAGTAACTCCATCCCAATAGCCTAGAGTTTTAAAAACCGAACGACGAAACATCAAAGAAGATACATTGCGATAGATCCAGCTATCCTCAAGTCGCCAATGAGTAAAATATAATTCCGAGTTACTTCGTACCCAATGAGATGTGCAAGCGACTTTATCAGGCGCTGATAATAAAGCTTTTACCTGATATTCAATTTTTTGTGGATGTGACCAGTCATCACTGTCATGTGTTGTAATCATGTCACCATCGGCAACTGAAAGACCAGTATTACGAGCTGCGTAAGCACCTAAATTTTTTTTATGACGTAATAAGCGTATTTTCACTCCGTTATTAGAGTGAATATTATTCTCAAAGGTTTGTAGTAAACGCCATGTATCATCTTCGCTTGCATCATCAATGACAAGTATTTCTAGATTTCTCCAGGTCTGCTTACACAATGATCGAAGCGCGCTTAACACAGTTTCTTGAGCATTATAGACAGGTACAATCACCGATACTTTTGGCCCACTCTTGACATAAATTGTGGATATATCAGCTTTAGGGTCAAGAGAATCTAGACTCAATATTTCACTATTGCGACTAACAAGGTTACATAATCCATACTTTGTGAAAATACTATTGATTACTTTTAAGCGTCGCTCACTCAAGTATTTATCAGTAGCGAAATTATTATTAGAAAGTAAATTGACTTCGGCAAGCAGGACATCGGCTTGGTCGGGGAATCTCTGAGCTAATATATGAAAGGCTTTTAGAGCTAAATTTAATTGATCGCATCGTAATGCAGATTCAAACAGCAATAGCAAGGGGCCCGCATGAGAAGGGTATAAAAAATGATCAAATAGGAATGGCTTAAGAGAGTTCAATGCCTTTAACCACTCCTGATGAGCAGCATACCAACGCGCTATAGCCCAGGCTATATATTGACGCTCTTGAGTTATAGTATTTGGATCCAATAAAGCCTTTTCTAAACGAGGCAGAAGTAACCTATGCCCCCCCCCCCATAGATGATATTCCCATGCTATAGCACGATTTCGATAAGGACGTCGACCCTCAAAACGTCCATGTTTAATATAATGAATCCAAGGATCGAAACCTGCTGCGGCAACATCTGGATACGTTTTTAAATACCATTCAGAATCGAATTGCTCTTCAGTAAAGTAAAGATCATCTTCCCTCAATGGGGAAATTTTTAAACATTTCTTGGACAATATGCGCCATAGGCGCTTTATAAGCATCACAGTAATCGTTCTGATCAACAAGGAAGTGGCTGTCGGCCTTCATCCTTACCCATTGAAATATAATGGATTAATGGGTTAAATCCGCTATCTTTGACATCGGGATTACTATCAAGATACCATTGGCTATTAAAGTCTGGTCCGGGGTTACGACCTTCGAAAGCACCCATTTTTAAATAATGTAAAGCAGGGTTATTTGCTGAGTTTTTATCCTGCGCGATATCTGGATATGAGTTTAAATACCATTCAGAATCAAATAATCCTGATTTATTAATTTGGTTCAGCTCTCTTTTTTGTTTGCGAACTTTCTTAGTGTACTTACCAAAAGGAAAACCAATCACAAAAGCCTTACTCTTACTAGATGACTTAACGTCCAATTCATCATCGTTATTTTCTATTGCTTCATACTCATGAAGGGCTAATGTATTTTCTTTTTCTTCAAGTAAACGGGTCAATGAAGTTAATTCTTTAAAACGCTGATCAATAGAATTTTTCGCATCAGAAAGATCTGATTTCAGTGACTGGACACGAAGCTGTAGTTGCTGTTTAGTTTGTAAAAGATTATCTCTTTCGATTTTTACAGTGCTAAGATCCTCTTCAAGGCTCTTACATCGTAGGATCAAATCTTCTCTAGCCTTCTCAAGATCACGTTTTATTTGACTGGCCTGATTGAATTTCTCCTCAGAGGACTTAATGGATTTTTCCAGTAACTGTGTACGATTCTGAACTTTCTCCCACTGAGAATTTTTCTCGGCTAAATCATTCCTTAAACTATCAATCACCTTGCATTGAGAGATTTCAGATTTCTTCAGTATCTCAAGATTTGCATTCTGCGATTTTATTGTTTTCTCTAACAGCTCAATTGAACTCTCTAACCGCTGTATTTTTTCCTTTAATTTTGTGAATTCTTGTTCATATTTTGACTTTAATATCAGCTTCTCTTTTTGAGACCTATCAAGGGAATTCGTAAGCTCTTTTAACTTTCTTTTACTATCTTCTAAAAGTGTATTTTTATGAATGAGAGTCTCTTCCTGAGACTTTAATCGCTTCTCATTGGAATTTTTACTAGCGACTTCATCTTCAAGTTTTAGCTTAAGCTTCTCAACTTCCAGGCTTAATTTATCTGTACACAGTTGAGACTGCTTCCAATCTTTATTAAGAGTTTGACAGCGGTCAAGAATTTCACTTTTCTCTTTAACCAGATCAACATTTTTATGTTTATATTCTTCGAGACTCTCTATAAGTTGACGATTACTGTTTTCAATTTTCTGCCAATGAAGTTGTTTTTTTTCTAGAAGAATTATTCTCTCTTTTAGCTTTGTTTTATCATTAGATAGCTTTTTAGTCTCACGAGATTGTTCAGCGAGTTCTTGCTCTAAACGTTTTGCGAAAATTTGTGACTTTTTCCGTTGCTCCTCTTCTTCCTCAAAAGCTTGTATCCACTCGTCTAAATCCTTTTCTATACATTCAGCTTTCAATAATTTATTTTCTAGAATCTTAAAGTCGTTCTCAAACTTTACGATGCGATCTTGAGCCTGTTGTAGATTGTATTGAATTTCTTCAAGATTTTTTACTTTATCAATAAGATCATTTTTTTCTTTTTTAAGATTAAGAAACTTCTGTTCAAGCTGCTCTTTTTCAAGAGCAAGGGTTTCAGATTTTTTCTTAATTTCTGAAATATTATTATTTAATTTATTTACATGGATTTGTGTTTCTTGCCATTGCCTTTCTTCTGCCCTAAGAATACGGACCTGATCCTCAAGATGATTCCGTTCTTTTGTAATACACTTCTCTATTTTTTCTGCTTCAATGATTTTATTTTCTAAAGAATCTGCATGTTCTTTTGTCTGCTGCCATTTCTTCTGTTCTGAATGAAGCTTTTTAAGCTGTTCGTCTAACTGACATTTATTTATAGATATGTTTTTGTATTTTTGTTTGAGATTGACATAATCTTTTTCTAGAACTTTTAAGTTGTCATATTTACCTTGTAGAAATTTATTCTTGTCATTTAAACTATCAATCCTTTCTTCAAGTTTTTGTTTTTCTAAAGTTTCGACTTTAGTTTTTTCATGGAGCTTCTGAAGCTGCCCCTCAACTTTATCCTTTTCAGCTGCATTAACTTCAGCGTTATTTTTAAGACCTGTAATAGTTTTTTCTAAACACCGTACTCGATCGTTTGTTTCTTGCCAAGTTTTCTGTTTCTCTAGTAAAGACCCAATCTGCTCTTTGTACTTATCTTTCTCTATATTATTCTTTTCAAGTTTACGTTTTAGATCAGAAATAATAGTTTCTTGTTGCACCACTTGAGAATGTACTTTTTTCCAAGATTTCTCTTTCTCTTGAAATTCACATACTTGTTCTTCAAGCTCATTCTTCTTCGTATTTGCACTCTTGAAGTTAAGCTCAATTTTTGATAGGGCGTTCTCTAGGAGAGAAACTCGACTTTCTGCTTCTTTTCTTAACTTTTGATTTTCTTCAAGTTTACTAACCTGTTCTTTTAGTTCACGCCTCTCTATGGAAATACTCTTATACTTATTCTTCAATAGAGAATGGTTTTTTTCTAATTTATTTTTTAGATCCAGAGATTCTAGATAATTTTGCTCATTGATTTTTAATGCATGAATTTTTTCTTCTAACTCACATTTTTCAATATTAAGATTTTCAGAGCTACGGCCAAGCTCTGAAATCTCCATCTCTAATTGCTTGACATAAGTATTAGTATTTTGCCAGTTCTTTTTTTCATTATGTAACGATTCTATTTCTTGGCCGAGCTTATTTTTCTCTACACAAGCATTCTCAAATTTACGCTCAAGTTCTAAAATCTTATGCTCTAGTTTCTCGACTTGTGCCCGTGCTTGTTGCTTTTGCTGATCTTTCTCAGCTAATGCAGATTTCAATCCTTCATTTAAAGTTCGTTGAGTATTCAACATTTCTTCCTGCTTATGCAGGCTATTAAGTGCTTTTTCTAGCTTAAGTTTTAATTCAGATAATTCCTGTAACTTCTTTTCTTGAGATTGCTGCTCAATAGATTTTTCGGAATCTATCAATTTTAATTTAGCTTCAAGTTCAACAACTTTCTCTTTGTAAGATTTATTATTAGATTCAATTTGAAGATTTGTTTTTTTTATTTTTTCCGTTTCTTCGCATTGGTCAGTAAGATGCTGCTCAAGTTCTGTAACACGAGTTGAGAGATTATTGCTTTCTTCCTTCTTCAGTTCATACATTTCCTGGATGCGTCGTTGCTCATCTTGTGCTCTGGTAACCGCCCCCTCATTTGAGTCATAACGTATCTTATAGTTTGTCAATTCTTGTTGCTGATCTGAATTAATTACCTGTAATTGTAAAAGCTTCTGGTTCCTAGCATCCGACTGTCGGTACTGTTCATTAAGCTGTTCACGAAGTTGTGCCAACTCGGTTTTAAGTTCATCACGTAATTCTTGAAGTATAACAACCCGTTCAGACAAACGTCCTTGCTCTTGGGCATGATCTGCCAAAGCCAGCTCCATACGTCGGTTGAAACCAGTTAATTCTTGGCTTCTGGACTCTAATTCAGATCGAGTCATTTCATAATTTTCATTTAACTCCTTAATCTTATTTTCCTGTTCTACAAGATTTAATTCTAATACTCTCGCCCTTTGTAGATATTCTCCAGCCTGTAAGGCATCTTTGCAGGTTCTACCTAAACGTGAAAATACGTCTCTAATAACTTGCAAAGCTGAATTTGGTTGGCAATTCTCAAAAAGTTTAGTGAGTAATGGATTTAACTCACGTCCCATAGAGACAACGCCCAAACCCTCTCCATGTTGAAAGACAAAAGTAGCGTTATCCTTTGATAAAGAATCAAACGATTTGGGCCTCTCATGTCCTGGGATTCTCTTCGATATGCCAGGAATAAGAATGAGGCCACGAGCAGACAGCTTTGACTTCCAGCATGCTAACAGCCCGTCTAGATCTTCATCAGCTGTTGGGTTTAATAATAAAAGCTCGATACTTGAATCTTCAAACTGACCTGCGGCTCTCATTGATGAGCTATCAAGTAAAAAAGAAAAATTGTCAAAATGCAGATCATGATAGGCTAATGCCTCAGCCTCTAAAGAGGTGGTATTCTTGCCTTGCTTTTTACAGGTAGCGTAACACCGAGTATCCAAATGAAGTCTTTGAACCGCTTGGCAAAGTGCAAAATGCGCGACGCCGGATTCTATTCCCAAAGTTATTACTGTTCGTGGTTGATGGGCTTCCATCAACCAAAATAAGAAAGGAACATGCTCCAGCCACAGAGATGAGCGTAGGAAGCCTGGTTTCCAGAACATGGAACTTTGGGCCAAAGAATTAATCGCAGGTTTTATCGCCAAATCGGATTGCATTTTTTCACTTCCCCTGTCGGCATTTGATACCATTCAAAGTAAATATGTTTACAGCCCAGCCTTGTTTAAGCAACAATTACAAATGATAGTGATGTGTCTTGTTATTGTAGAATTTTACCCTCAAATATAATGTGTTAGTAGATTCTTCTTTGAAAGTATTTATAGAAAAACTAGCAAATTTAATCCAGATAACGGTATGCCTAGTAATTGGCATCAAATGAAACAAAAATTAATAAAGGCAGAATCTAAGTAAATTAGATTTTAATTATAGCTATGATTCAAATTAGAAAAATTAATTCGATTTTAAATCGATTGTCCTTAAACATTAGGCGATCACTTATACAACACATTATATAGCATACTTGAAGCATTAATACTCTTTTTAGAACTATTTAAAACTCGCGTTGGCTGGCAAGGTTAGTTGTGCTTCATAAAGTTAAATTAGACGAAAAGTCTCATAGTTTTTATAGTCCTTAATATTGAACGCTTTAAGAACATTTAATCGGTCTTGTATCTCTAGATTTTTCATTTCTACCAAAATCTCTTTAGAAAATTCCCACCAACAGCTCTCTATAATAGAAGTGAATAGTGAAGGATCAACGCGATACTTTATATGCCTTGCTGGTGCTCCGCCAACCACACTAAAGCTTTTGACATCCTTAGTAACTACCGCATTTGCACCAATTACAGCACCCAGGTTTACTCTTACTCCTGGCAAAATAACCGCACCATCACCAACCCATACATCATTCTCTAGTACTGTGGGTTTTTTAAGCTCCTTTTTTGACAAGTTTGGGGAAGTTGTTAAATTTGTCATAACATGAGAACCTGGGCCAATTGATACACGTCGCCCAATTGAACAATAACGCCCAATAAAGCTCTGTTTTATATAACCACCGTCGCCCATGTAAGAATGAGCGCCAATAAATGATTTATATTGTCCTTCTAGTACAGGTGAATTAAGCCTGATAGACTCCTCAAAAAAAGCATACTTAGGCGCATTAGATCTTTTTACGCCATTCTTTGCACAATCTCTGGAACGAATAGGAATAGAAAATGAATTTGGAAGCGAAGGAAGCTCCGACAAAAAATTCTCCAGTTTTTCCAGTAGCAGAGCTTTAGAATGTGTCACAAGATCAAACTCCACATGAATATAAGAGAAATTTTTTTAATAGTTTTACTTTCTTAAAGATCATGTTTAATAATTGTAATGAAAATCGTTGATTCCTAACCTACGTGTAACAAAAAAACTAACCTGGATTTACAGTCTGAAAAATGTTTTCTGTATTTTTCTATATTCTTCACAAGAAGAAATGATCTGTTCTTCTTCATCAGTAAGCTCTACGATGGGTGTAAGGTCCTTGGTTCTTTTTTTTACATTTTGCATAGTGTTTTGGGGTAACATTGTATTAATTTTTCCAATAAATTCCTCATTGCAGTCAATACCAAGTGTGTCAAATATTGGCTTATAGAAATAAAATAGAGGTTTTTTGGGGTATAGGTCAACATTAACAATAAAAACCCTTTTGGGGAATCTTGTCTTTAATTTAGAAAAATTGCGAAAACTAACTTTATATTTTTCAAATAAATCATTAAAAGGAAGGCTATTCCATCTAATATTCTTCAGATTTTTAATACTCCTTAAGACGTCATGAGCGTTGCGTGCACAATATACATAAATAGGCTTGTTTATAGAGAATATATTTTCATATATTTCAAAGTAACTTTCAGCGGTTGGTGTTTTATTGCCAATAATTTTTGCTGTATATGATTTCTCTATTTGTCTTAGATTTGATCGAATAAGCCAGTAACTTTTAACTATTAATTCTTTTCTAATTGGTAACGTACTAGGTTCAACATTCTTCATCATAGAAGAAGTGATTAGTCTATCAACACGCCTCATTAACATTCTTACATTATGAAACTCGTTTGTTATGCAAATATCAGGATGAAGATTCAGAACATTTGCACACATCCTGGTTCCACTTCTTGGGTTCCCTAAAATAATTACTGGTGGACTATTCATAATTAAATCAAACCCTTTGCTTAATGCAAGTGATAACTAATAGTTAAGATTTAGGTTAAAGAAATTTAGATCAAGTTCAACAGTTTCACCGGAAACCAGCAAATTAATTTTAGAATGTTTTTTTGATGCGTATGAAATCTTTACTTCATTATTATGATCAAGTTGGATCATTGTTAAAAAATAATTTTTATTTGACTCAAAAACAATTCTTTGGCTATCCTTTTTAAGGTTAAATTTTTTTGCATGGAAACTAGGAATAATTTTTGCTACTGGAAAATCAGTTTCATAATTGCTTTCATCATTAAAAGTAAATTGTTTTATTTGGCAGATACATTTTTTGTTATTGTTTAACAGATTTACATTTTGATTAATTACATTAATAGTTAATTCGGGTCCAATATGGAAATACTGCTCTATACCTTTTGATATGCCTTCAAGTTGATCATAAATTAAAAAAACACCTGGTTTTATCCAACATATCATTCGAACAATAAAACATAAATCATAATCTGAAATTCTTGCTAGAGCTATTTCATATTTACCAAAATCTCTAAACCCAATAATTTCAGATCCACCTATGTTCTCTTTATAACTTTGATTTTTTATTGCGATATTTACTTTTCTGATTGTCTGATTTTCTCCTTTTGGTCTTACAGTATTATGGTAAGATGTTTTCTTCAGTTTTAATGAATTGATAGAATTTTCGTAATTTAAAAAGCCTGGATCAATTAAAATATCTGTACCTTTGTAATAAAGGTTAAAGACCCCATTATCTCCATGCTTATGTACATGAGTTTTATAGCCAGAACTAAAATAAGCCCATATTTTATCCGTCGGGTCCCTAAAAATTACTTTATTTGCATCTCTAAGGAACTCACTTTTTAAGCCTTTTGAACATTTATATTTAACACCTGCATGTGTATCACCAATTGTAGGAACTGTACCATCTGGTCGTACAATAAGACTTGCATACTCTTGAGCTTTCCTCAGAGAGCAAGAGGCTTTTTTGTGTAGTGACGGATCTAAAACGGATAGAGGTTCTTTTAATTTCTTTAAAAACCTTAAAATCCAAAAATGATATCCGGGACTATTTTCAATATGTACCCCATCTTCAGTTAAATCTCTGGTTAATGAATGACTTAGTCGAGAAATGAGATTTTTCTTGAAATGGGTTGGATAAGAAATATTGTTCCCTTCAAAAGTGCTTACTAAACCCAATAAAGCAATATCCATCATCAAGCCATGATTGTAATGTTTGTAATTACAAATATCTGATAGATACTCTCCATTAGATAGTAGAGTACTTATAATGTATTGTGGTATTTTTTTATTTGCATGAATTAGGCATGATAATAGATAACAAAGAGATTGTGTTCTATTAGAAAAAGCATGATCACCCAGTAAAACTCTTCTCATAGACTTTGTTATATTTTTTTTCTCTTGGGCTTCCCATTTAATAAAACTATTTACATAAGCTATTGCTCTCTCTAAGTAGACTTCATTCTCCGAAACCTCATACGCATTAAGTAAATATGAGACAGGATGGAAAGTATAAGTGTATAATGAATAGGTTGTTTGCGCGGATTCAAAACGCATTTCCCAGAGTTCATTGAGATCATTAACTTGGATATTTGATAAAACAGGAGACAGTCTAACTTTATTTTTAAGAATGTCATCTGCAATAGAAATTGTTTTTTTACCGATTGGTGTCAATCTGAGGATTTTTTCAGCATTATAAAAATTGATTTTCATAACA
Source organism: Microbulbifer mixtoriginis (SeqCode) (assembly GCF_052467705.1). Lineage (NCBI taxonomy): Bacteria > Pseudomonadati > Pseudomonadota > Gammaproteobacteria > Cellvibrionales > Microbulbiferaceae > Microbulbifer > Microbulbifer mixtoriginis (SeqCode). The sequence continues at coordinate 1,267,606 of NZ_CP174322.1, read as the reverse complement.
AGGCCTCATAATACCTTGAACATTTAATAAGAAAATTTCTTTTTTGAATTTCTAGGTTTTGATTTTAATAATTTTTTATATGGTCATATGTTATGAAAGATTTATGTTTTATATTCTATGATTTATAAATTACTGATTTTTGTATTTTTTTTGAAAAGTTTTTTAAAGTTATAAATAAGTTATTTCTTACACTGTAACTTTTGTTAATTTTAAAAATCCATTTTGTCAAGAGTGCGATCCTCTAACTCATTCTTAAGCGATCTATCCAAGATGTGAGACAGATCATCCCGCTCAATTTTTTTTAGATGATACTTAACTTTTGAAAAAACATGGAAGATTTCTTCATCGGTGAATTGGGACGTTTCAGAATCTGGATATTCCATAAAATTATTATTAAAACCTTTAGCATCACCAAAAGAATATTCTTTGAACATTTTTCTGTTGGCTTCCTTAAAGTTATTATAGAAATCAATAGCTATATCTCTTCTAGGAAGCCTTCCTTTTCCAGAGAAATTTGATTTAAGAATCTTAATTATTTCTTTTCTATTTTTATTAGGCTTATTATCGTTAAATCTTAATAAGAATTTGTTGGAAATCCTAAGAAATTCTTGAGCAGCAGGATTTAAAGACTCATTAGAAACGTCTGGTTTTTTATAATTTGAAATATTTTTAAGTCCACACAGACGGAAAAAATCATAGAAAAAATCTTTCTTTACAAAAAGATTTTTCTCAAAAATTCTTGGCTTGATCGCAGAGATTCCAAATTGTTTACGCCAAATGTTCAAAATTTCACTATAGTTATACCTAAAATTTAGAGCGTCTTTCGATGGGATTATCTCAGAATTGGTTGAACCCGTTATTAAACTCAAATTATATAAACTTGTGGCATATCTATCCTGTCTTCTAAAATAAACCACAATATTGACTTCATCGAAATAAGGTTCTATAAATTTATAAAGAGAAGATATTTGTTCTTCACCAAAACCACATAACCATTCACTGGAAAATATTACGTTTTTTGATTTTTTTAATTTTTTCGTGATCATTTCAAGTCTGTTACGTTGGAATTGCTTAATTTCATTATAGTTTTTCAATCCCAATTCTCTAAATATTGACACTTTACAATTTGGTTCAATGAAACAAGCGGGTAAAACTCTAGGCCTAAAGAATGGAACCAATCCATTGGAAGTTAAATTCTTTTTATTTAACTCTAAAGACCTTTGAATAAAAGATGTTCCAGATTTACTCATTCCAATATGTAAAATGCACTTTCGCATATTTTATCCCTATATGCTGTATCTTTTCACTTGATGAAATAAATTGAAGTCAAAATGTTTATCTACAAGATCAATAGTTTCATTTGATATATCTCTATCACCGCCTAGCATCTTAGACTTTTCAACTTGACGTTTGGCTTCCATCCTAACTTCATCATTAATAGCCAGTCCCAAGTAATCAAAAATATCAAGAAGGTTAGATTCCTTCGAATAGAGGTTTTCACTAATGACGTAAAGGAAACTTTCTGAAAATTTTCCATCAGTCATGAGCTCTCTTATAGTTTTGTTGTTTATATTGTAATCCCAACAAGCAACAAATTGATCCCTAGGGGTGATATTCTTTGAACTCCATGCATCTTCACCAACTGCATTTTTTTTTGCTCTTTTAAAATAACTTTCTGCAACAAAATACGGGTTCCTAAAAAGGTGTATAACTTTGATGTCAGATGGTTCAAAATTATTCTTTGTTAAACCCCAGCTCATTAAAAAATTGGGTCTCTTATCACCAATATATATTGATGAGTTATATTTATTATAAAGATTGTTATATTTTTCCTTATAACCTTCTTCATGGAAAATTATATCTCTGCTCAGCATTGACTTTGAATAACCATTACCTGGTCCATATCTTTCTGTAGCCATGCATATTTTATTATGAGTGTTTAAAAAAGCACCAAGAGATGTGGTTCCAGATCTCGGAGTGCCACTTACAAAAATAAATTTTTTTTCCAAAAAGACTTCAGGTCTTTGATCGACACAAAGCAAGGCTGATCTTTCTTTAAAAAATGGATCATCTAAATCTTCAGCTTGAATACCTTTGCCAAGAAATGTTAAATAGTAATCATCACCACTTTCAGCCATAACAGAAAATAAAACTGCTTTATTTTTGTCTGTTATTAATTCATCGCTTAATTTTTCACGAATAATAAATCTTGCAGCAGCAATATCGCCTGAATAGTATAAGCATCTAATCATCTTGACGAGCCGATATTGCTTTATACGTCCACCTGTATTGTTGTATATTTTTCTCCAGACGTAACTTGCCTTCTTGAAGCTCTTTATAGACATAAGAAAGTCAGCAGAGATATTGAGTAACTTTGGGTCGTCTTCCTCAATAAGCTTATTTATATGATCAAAATTATTTAAATAAAATTTCTCTAAATCCTCGTTGCGATATTCTTCAGTTGAAGAAATCAAAACGTTTAAAATATCGCTATCTTGCATAGCTTTCTCCAAAAATATAAATCATGTTCTTGATAGAATTTATCAGAATATTTTTCTCTAAGTTGAACTTGATAAGATCTTGCAAAATAAGTAACAATGTATATTTTTTATGCGCTCAAAACACAGAGCAGTAATGATAAAGTAATGGTTATCTTCAGGCATGCCTTTATGAAATTTTACTTTATTAAAATAAGAGTTAATTGTCTCATTTATAGTCTCTGTTTTGTAGTTTTAATCGGTTATTAACAATATTTTTATTATGTAGTATCGCCCATCACTTTAAATGATAAATTTCAGATCTCTTTGTGAACAAAGAATATATTTTTACAGTCTTCGGATTTCTATTTTTTCATACGGCACAATATCCCTTGAAAATTCTTATATTATTCTGATATCTCAGAGAAGTATTAAGAAAGAAATAAGAAAACTATGTCTGATGAAATGTACAATTTTCTCTGGAATATTCATCAACCCTCTTACAATAGATTTTTAATATTTCAACCTCAAAAAAAGGGATTATAACTCCAATCTTAAAAAAACGGTTCGATAAAACTCGAATTAATCTTTTAGAAGACATTTTAAATAATTTTTGTGGTTTTCTTTTAAAAACTATAAATAGTTAAGTATCAATTGAGAGTTAAATTTAGAGCAAAATCTATCAGTGGCGTACTTTTTTGCATCATGGGATGACAGGTTTCTATTTTGAAGTATAGATTGACAAGCTTGCTCAGTGGTTTCAACTATACATTTTTCTGGATAGATCGTCGATGAACCATCCCAATTAAAAATAATTGGAATCGCACCCGAAGCTAATCCTTCTGCAGGAGCTAAATGAAAACTCTCAAAATCACTCACAGATAGAATATAACCAATTTTCTGAAGCCAAGAATCTATAGGTCCATGCCCTTCAAAGATGACATTATCTTTCCATCCATTATCTTCTATTCTTTTGTATTGTTTACGATAGTAGTCCATTTCTGATCTGCGTGATCTTGAGTGCATCCAAGGATATTCCTCTGGGCGCTTTCCTTTCACAAAGAGTTTATATCTCTGATCCAAGTTATAAAGGTTCTCAAAAATATCGAGAGCTCTATCCAGCCTCTTACGTTGAGGTACGTCACCAATCATGCCTAAATGAAACTTAGCTTCTTGATTTTTAGCTTTATCAAGAAGTTTAATATCTACTAAATTATAGATCATCTTACATTTTTCTCTTTTGAGAGAAAATTCACTTACAAATTTCTCATACCAGTAAGGTGAAACCATAATATAGTTATCAATACTATCATGGTTAAATTTCTCTGGACTTCGAGTTGTAATCTCCTGAAGGTGCAACCTAGTAATTAACCGTTGACCTGATTTTTTATGCTTGGAATACCAAACGGTATTTCCTAAACCCCATTCACAAAAAATAGTATCTGCCTCATTGAGGAGTTTGAAGCTTTGCTCCTCATCATGTTTGTTATGCCCTTGCCATTTATCAATTAAAAGTTCAAAGTCAGAACTCTGCTCAATAGCATTCATGATAAATTTTGCAAACTTTAGGTCATGACCAGCAATAAGTATCTTTTTCTTGTCTTGTAAAAAAGTAAGTGCCTGTTGGGCACGATTCACCAAGTTATGATAGGAAAAACGCTCTGCCTCGATATTATTGATACTTAAATGACCATGTAGTGCGTCATACATAGCGTCCGCGATCCCTTCGATATTCTCTTCAGTTAAAGAGGCTCCGCCTATTTTTTTAAGCATATCTGGAACACAGCCCGTTTTCATGGTAACTGCCACTATTGGCTTTTTAGCACCAAGATAATCGGCAAGTTTCCCAGGATAAAATGGCGTATCTTTGAGACCTTGATCGCTGAAGTCAGCATCTCGTAACAGCAAACAGTCTGCCTCAGTCATTTTTCTTAAGCTTTCCAAGTAGCTTATAGTTCCATTGAAACTAACTACCCCCTCCAGTCCATAATCTTCTGCGGCTTCAATATAACGATCATTTGCACCATAGAACTCTAAAGCAAAACGACCTCTAAGTTCAGGATGCTTTAGCAGCAGACGTTGTGCACCAAGTATAAATGGCTCAGAAGTACGTTTGAATTTATACAACATCCCAACATGCATAAATTTGAATACTTTAGATTCACTTTTTCTATAGTGAATTAAGTCAGCTTGGTACATACGCTCATCATAACAGTGAGGCAATACATAAAATTTTTCATCATCTAACGGATTTTCTAATGATCTATTTACTAATTTTTTTTGGTAAGAATTAGTGATAACAATGCGGTCTGCCTGTTGTAAGACGAGCGCCTCTATTTGACTATCTTCTTTAAGTAGAGGGAACTGATAAAACTCATTATAAGGATTAGCAGCAATAGGGTCGCCAAAAGAAGCGACCCAGCGTAATTTTGGATTTAACTTCTTGATTGCCATCGCAGCCATATGTGAAGCAATCTCATGCGAATGAGAAACCATTACTGAGTAATGATTATGACATTTTAAACAATTGTAGTAATCGAGTACTTTTTCAACATACAGAGTTCGTGCTTCTCCATCACGAGCGTTTTCAATAGGTACCTCAATTTCATAACGATTAAACTTACTCGCTGCATACTTAAACATACCTACGTTATCAGGTTGTTGCTTTCTTTTGATCTGAAGCACATCGTATTCATACCCAGTATCTTTTAATCTCTTGAACAAATTAAATGCAGATGAACTCTTGTATGGTGGGAAATGCCAGGATACTAATAAGACTTTCTTATTCATGGTTATTCATCTCCCCAATAAATAAAATCTTCTAATGCTTCATCATATAGATCATCATTAATTTTGCATTTTAAAACTCTTTCGTCACCATAATATTCTTTCTTGTTCTTATAAAATTCTTTAGCTATTTCCATACCAAAAGTGATGTCACTGTTGGATTCATTTAAAAACTTGTAGGCTGTACTAAAATTTCTTAATTCAATGAATAGATGTTTTTTTTCTGCTGTTTGTATACTATAAATATGCTTAGCTCTTTGAATATCCTCTTCAGTGTTAGCAGTTATTGCAAGGGTTGCGCCAGGTAAAGCTATATCTATCTCAATACCTAATAGATGACAAAGTGTCTTTAATCTATGGCCATAAGTATGTGCACGCATTACTTTCCTAACACCACGACGCGCAAGCGTTTGATAGTCAGAAGGAGAGTTCTCTAAATCTCTTATTCTATCAGCAATACAATTTTTATCTTCTGGCATGATTACAACATCACCAAATAATTCCTTCATTCCTTTTGAAGCATTACTGATAATAGGCGTTCCAGAAGCTAGTGACTCATATACTCTCCTTGCAAACATGGTTGAGGAATTCTGTACAGAATTCATATTGATCTGATATTTATAACCTCGATGTACTTTCCAGATATCTTTTGCAGGAAGATTACCAACAATATCAGCTTGATAATTTTCTGGGAAATTAAACTTTTCAATACCCTTTTTATAGTTACGATCAAAAATATCATATTTTAATCCGGCTTGATCAAGCTGATTCATAACAAAGTTAAAGTCTATGCAACGTTTTGGCTTGTCGCCATAATAAGACCCTGCGAACACCGCTTTGTCAGAACGAGGAAAGATTAATGATGGATTATGGATTTTTGGTTGGGCTGCAAAAGAAAGTGGATAAGCATCAATTCCAAAATCCTTTTTGTACCGGGGAACCATGTTAACGTCACTAGTTATTGCTAAATCAAAAAGTTTTGCGATAGGTCCAAATTTTTCGTAGTGTGGAGGGTCTTCCTTGTTCCAGAAAACTGTCGGAATAGCTTCTCTTTTACAGTATTTTATGAGCCCTCCTAGCTTTCTTCCACCACCACTACCTTTACTTATTGCTCCCCAGCTTCCATCATTTCCATTCCAACAACTTTCAACTAATAGAAAGTCTGGTTTGATTTTATCTAATTCAAAATGCCAATTTTCTTGAGTCAACTTTACTAAAGTTACTTCATGTGAAAGACATTCAGATGTAAATTCATCTAATATACATGCAATTGTTAAGTCTGAAGTTAATCGACGCTTACTATTATCATGTACTAAGGCAGTTGGCAGTGGCTTATACTTGAGTAACTCAAGTTTATGAATTCTTTCAGATTCCTCATCAAAACAACGGCCTGAAATAACCAGTTTAACCTGTTCTTCTGGCATTAGACCGAGTCCGGCAACTTCAATTACAACATCTGTGACATCTTTGGGTAGCTTTAACTTGAAGATTTCTTTCAGCTCACCATTTAGCGTTTTGCTATTTTCATTTAGATATCTAAAATGCTTTTTGAACGTTGCAGCAACCCCTATTCCAGAAACTGTATTTTTTTTCCTACCGAGCTTGTCCAAGAAATCAAATAGAACAACAGCTTTCCGAGCACTATGTGAATTGTTTAACTCATAAACAATCAAAGAGGAAAGCTCTAGAGTGGCTCCAGATGTTGGGACTTTAAACTTCGTATAACTCAGTTTATTACTTCCTTTTATAGTGAGATTTTTTCGCTCCAAGAAATCTTCTTTTAGTTGTTGATTTAAAGATGATTGCTGCTCAAAATTTTTATTTTTGTTAGAAATTATCTTATTTGCACTCTCAATTTTGTCATTTTTATATTTTTTTTGCTCTATTGGTTTTTTCTCATCTATGAGAACTTCATCTTCAATGGTAACATTCTTTAATTCTGTTAATGGTTTTTTATTTCGGATATCAGTATCTATGTTATTCAGAAGCCAAGGTATATTTGTTACAGAATGTTCAGATTTGTTTTTCCATATGTTTTCGGCCCAACTTTCTGAAATCTTCGTTTCGGCGCCGCTGTTTACACTACCCTTAGCATTGTCAAATAAATTCCCGGAACTTTCCAAGGTCTTTTTAGTAATTTTATTATAGTCTATTGATTTTCCATACAGAACTTCTATCAATTCATTTACACAATCCTTCATTTGTATTATTTTATTTTCGCTCCTCGCAACAATATTGAGCGAGACTGAAATACAGTTCATAAGATCATCGGAATCTTCACTTTTAAAAGTAGTGACATTTTTATATTCACTGGAAATCTCCACTAGTGGAACAACATCTGAGACAATCAATTTTTTCCCATATGCTAGTGCTTCAACAGCCTTCATTGGTGAAACTAGTTCGCACACTGATTGTTTCTTACGAGGAATTACTACTGTATCAATCAGAGCATAGTAATCAGCAACCTGTTCATGTGGGACGCGTCCTAATTGGACTAACCAAGGCTGATCCGTAAGCTTCTTTTCTGGATGCATTAACCTATTAACCGGTTGATCATCTCCCACTAGTAGTAACTTAAAGTTTTTTATACCCTCGCTTAGCTTTGTACATGCATCAATAAGAGTATCTAATCCTTCATAGGGTGTGAAGCTACCGATATATCCCACTACTCGGTCTTCAGGATTAATACCAAGCTTTTGCCTTAATATCGATTCAATACATTTTGCCTTTGGTAGTTCACCGACACCATTTGGTATAATACTAATCTTATTAATATTTAATCCTCGATTCACCAGCTCATTCTTCATTTGTTGGCTAAGGGTAAATACTTTTAATGCTTGCTTACTAACAAATGTGTTACGGTTCGCTTCCAACTTATAGGCTTTTGTTTTTTCGTAACCTGGCTCTCGTGCTTCTCGAGAAAGTTCCCAGAAACCACGGACCTCACTATAAAAAGGTAAACCCAGAGCTTTTGCAGCAACAAATGCAGGTAGTCCAATCGTGTAATCTGATGCTGCTAATACAACTGCGGGGCGATATATTTTAAAAAGCTCAATAAAGCGTGCGGCACATATTTCTAAATTGGCTCTCTCTCCATCAGGCGGTGAATCATTTAACCAGCGGCTATGGATATATCTAACACCATTAACTACTTCCTCAGGGTGTACGCTATTTTTTTTTATACCTAATTCCCAAGGTCTACCAGGTCGAACAAAACAAAGGGTATCGAATCCATATTCATTAAGTGCTTTGGCTATTGCTTGTGTTCTTATCGAATAACCATTACTTGCATAACTTTGTCCGTGACATACCATGTAAGCTATACGTTCACGAATCGGGGAATACACATCATTTACGGAATGATCGACAAGATCTTCTACGTGTTTTAACAAAACATCCATAGTAAGCTCTGCCTAGTAATTAAATATTATCGATTATAAGTTAATATAAACAACACTCAAGATATTCAAGTTAGCCAAGGAGACCTACGGAATCAATGACAATATTTTTAGACTGAATTAATCGTATCTTATTAGAAAATTCGTTGTGTTTAACCAATACACAAACTATATCTGATTTTTCTAATGCCTTTTCCAAAGGGACAAGATTAACGTTTATATCATCAAGTGTGTTTGGTAGCGAATCAATGTTCGGTTCAACAACTTGTACTTGACAACCAAGTCCAGAAATTGCTGTTGCAATATTTAAAGCAGGACTTTCTCTTAGATCATCAATATTCGGCTTAAAGGAAATTCCCAAGCAGGCTATAGTGATGTCACGACTAGTGTAACCAGGAGTTTCATCACAAATCTGCTTTAGAGACTCCTTAACCTGATCTAATATCCATTCAGGTTTGTGATCGTTGACTTCACGAGCTTTACTAATTAATTGTGCTTCACCTGGACATGAATCAACAATAAACCATGGATCTACTGCAATACAATGACCGCCTACACCCGCCCCTGGCTGTAGGATGTCAACACGTGGATGACGATTGGAAAGAGAAATGAGTTCCCAGACGTTAATGCCTAGCTTGTTACAAATCATAGACAGCTCATTTGCAAAGGCGATATTAACATCCCGAAAACTATTTTCGGTAAGTTTTGTCATTTCTGCTGTCCGTGTAGTGGTCACTAAGCATTCACCCTCAACAAATACTTGATAGAGAGATTTCGCAAAGTCTGAGCATTTCCGTGTCATTCCTCCAATCACACGGTCATTTTCAACGAGCTCTCGAATGACATGTCCAGGGAGAACCCGTTCAGGGCAATAAGCAATACGTATATCAGAAAGCTCTCCATGTGTTTGCGGAAAAGTCAAATCAGGACGAGTATCAGCAAGCCACTCCGACATTTTTTCTGTAGTTCCTACAGGTGATGTAGATTCAAGTACAACGAGATTGCCTGGCTTTAATACTGGTGCTAAAGATTTACATGCAGTCTGAATAAAATCTAAATTAGCCTTAGGGTATTTTCCCTGCTCTCCTGTTGTGAAAGGGGTAGGAACTGCTATCATAAAAGCATCTGCAGGTTGTGGATTAGTTGTTGCTTGTAGATAACCTTCCGTTACTGCTGCATGTACAATTATATCTAATTCGGGCTCCACTATATGTATATTGCCCTTGTTTATCGTCTCAACAGCTTCCTTGTTTACATCTACACCGATTACCTTTTTTCGTCTTGAAGCGATTACAGCAGCTGTCGGTAATCCAATATAGCCTAATCCAATAACAGAAATAGTTTCAAGCTTCATAAATATCCCTATCTACTCTTTAAACTTATCCCAAAAAAGATTAATAATGTTTATATATTTTTAATACCTTTTAGGTCTTGAAAACTGACTAAAGCATTTAATATCCTGTCACATGCTTCACCATCACCATAGGGATTATGTGCATAGCTCATATTCTTATAAGCCTCATTTTCTGTAAGTAAAGTAGTTAATTCTTTGGTAATCCTATCAACTTCGGTTCCTACTAATTTTACTGTCCCAGCTGAGACTGCTTCGGGTCGCTCGGTAGTATCCCGCATCACAAGTACAGGCTTTCCTAATGAAGGAGCTTCTTCTTGTATACCACCTGAATCAGTCAAAATTACATTAGATTTGTTCATCAAGTATACAAATGGAAGATAATCCAGAGGATCGATAAGATAAATATTGCTTATATTTTTTAAAAGACTATTCACTGGATCCTGGACATTAGGATTTAAATGAACAGGATATATAATTTGGCAATTTGGATGGGCTTTTGCGATAACAGCTAGAGCTTGACAAATTCGTTTAAAACCATCCCCGAAACTTTCTCTTCTATGCCCTGTCACTAAAATTAATTTCTTACTCTTATCAATGAAGGAAAATTTTTCATCTAATTTTTTGAAAAGTAACTCATCGTTATCCAGTTTACGTACTACTCCCAATAGAGCATCTATTACAGTGTTCCCTGTAACAAAAACCCTATCTTCACTTACTCCCTCTTCTAGCAAGTTTTTTTTAGAAGTCTCAGTAGGTGAAAAATGAAGGGTAGCCAGCGCTCCTGTTAGCTTCCTATTTGCTTCTTCAGGCCAAGGTGAATATAAGTTACCGGTACGTAATCCAGCCTCTACATGACCAATAGGGATTTGTTTATAATAAGAAGCTAAAGTTGCAGCAAACGTTGTTGCTGTATCACCATGTACCAAAACAATATCTGGTTTCGCCTCTTCGAGAATCTCACGCATTCCCCTCAATATAGCTACGCTTATATCTGTTAGGTCCTGGCCAGGCTTCATTAGATTTAAATCATAAGTAGGAACCAAGTTAAAAAGAGTTAGTACCTGATCTAACATTTCCCTATGTTGTGCCGTTACACAGACTTGTACAGAAAATCTAAGGTCTCCCTGTAGTTTCAAAACCAAAGGAGCCATTTTTATTGCTTCAGGACGAGTACCAAATACAACGAGCACATTCATATAATGTATTCCTTTACAAAAAAAACCTATCCTTTTTTATCCATAATTTGATATTCAAATTCATGGCAACGGCGAACATACTTTTCTAGAAGACGCTGTGTCTCATCTAGTTGTTTAACTATAGTATTGGTCACTTTTACATCATCAACATCATAAGAGAGTAAAGTTTCGAAAAAAATCTTCTTCGAGATATTTATATTTTTATTTTTGACCGGCTTTATTACACGTCCTTCACGTCTACCAAAAAGCAAATAATGCACAAGAGGATTTACCTTACTCTGCTTCACATCAGGATATCTTTCTAGATAACTATCACCACAAAATAATTCTGAAGGACCTCTTCCCATCCTCCATCCATAGCGAAGGTAATGTTGTTCGGGAGAGAGCTTTACAGCTTCTACATCAGAATGCTGAGAAAGATACCAATCTGCATCAAACAGAGAGGATTCCTTAATCAATTGAACTTGATATTTCTCATCCATTACAGTTCACGCCGCGAGTTAAAAGAGTAATTTTGATCCTACTTGCAAAGTAGAAAACAGTGTCTGCTATGAGTTAATTCACTATTTTCCTAACCGCCATTTTAATCAGTATAAGTCAATTGATTTTCATTCTTTTGGCATTCATAATCACTTCTTTTCAATATTAATCTTATATATGCCATTTTGTATGCACATTCAATTATTGGTATATAGCTTTTACTTTACACCAAGTAAGAAAAATTGGATTCTTCTACTTCTTAATCAAAAGGACCACTAATTTAAAACTACCAATTTTTGGCGGCTAAGTCAGTCGTAATTGTTTTGCCTGTAAATATAATTATTAATCTCAGGAAATCTTTTCAATTCATACAGATAATTTAATTTGACAGTAAACCAATTTGAATCAAAAATTCCAAGGTAAAAATGCGCCAATTCAAACTTATTTCCGGCAGCGGTCAAATTTTATGCAAGTTAAAAATGTCAGATCAATATCGTTAGAAAATCGCACTAGTAAATTTTATTACCAAGAAAGAAATATTCTGCTTTCATGTCTCTTTGGAGTCTGAGCTTGTAATGAAAGATTTAAACGATACCGATTAAATATTAGTAATTTTTCAGTATATTATATTGTTATCAGCGCTCAAATACATGATCTCTAACAGATTCGTCAAGCAGCCTCATCAAGTATTCTCCATAGCCACTTTTCAGCAAAAGCCTTGCTTGGACCTCGAGCTCATCTTCAGTAATAAATCCTTTACGAAAAGCAACTTCTTCAGGGCATGCAATTTTTAAACCCTGACGTCTTTCTATTGTTTGTACGAAATGCGCAGCAGCTAATAAGTTATCATGGGTGCCAGTATCAAGCCAAGTAGATCCACGTCCCATTAGCTCAAGATTAAGTTCACCCCGATCGAGATATATTCGATTCAGATCGGTAATTTCTAATTCACCTCGACTACTTGACCTGATTTCCCTAACTAGTTCACAGACTTGGTTATCATAAAAGTATAAACCTGTAATCGCATAGTTAGATTTTGGCTCCAGTGGTTTTTCTTCGACACTGATAACTTTACCATCAGTATTAAACTCTGCTACACCATATGCCCCAGGATCAGCAACTCTATAGCCAAAAATTGTTGCACCCTGCAGCCTTGCATTAGCTCTTTTTAACAAATCACTAAATTGGTGAGCATAAAAAATATTATCGCCTAAAATCAGGGCACTTGAATAATTACCAATATGGTTTCGTCCAATAATAAATGCCTCAGCTAAACCATTTGGGGAGGTCTGTTTTGCATAAGTGAGGTTTACGCCCCATTGAGAACCATCTCTTAATAGTGTCTGAAATAGACATTGATCTTGTGGTGTGGTGATAATGAGAATGTCTCGAATCCCCGCCAACATCAAAGTAGTTAGAGGGTAATAAATCATTGGCTTATCATAAACTGGTACCAGCTGTTTACATACGGCTTTTGTCAATGGATATAGCCGTGTACCAGTTCCACCAGCAAGAATGATTCCTCTACGACCCGTATCAGACATACCCTCAATTCCTCCCTGGGCTTACGTGAGTAGCTAAATTAGTCTAAGGCAATCCATAGTTAAAATATTTTAAAATCAATGTACATTTAAATTGTAAATCCTCTAGCATTTTGGGATCACATTTCAATTAATAATCCTATTTTAAAAAGAAAGAACTGCTGCAGCTCCTATGGCTATACGATATAAAATTTCCGTAACATCTTTAGTTACCTGAAGTTCACTAGAATTAAATTCTGGCATTACCATAATTTCATCGCCTGGACGAAGTTCATCTCCTAATCGAGTATCAAAGTCTTTTTTATTAATACGATTGATGGTTCCATCGAGATGCAATATAACTAGTTCATCTTGATTGGCATTGTTAGCAAAACCTCCTGCTAACTCAATATAATTCTCTAAAGTAAGTTTTTTGTTATAAACTAAAGATGTAGGAAATATTACTTCTCCGACTACAGAGACTGTCGAAGATTTTACTGGCACTACTAATTTATCACCATCTTCAAGTAGCATTTCTGATGAGTTAGGATTATTAGCAATCACCACCTGCCCCCTAGGTTCTACTTTACGGGCCTGCTTAATAAAACTTTGAATCATAATGGCACTATCTTTCTGTGTGCTTTTTTCTAAGTCTGTATTTGGTTGACGCGTTAATACCTCCATCTGAAGCGCGTCTAATGAACGATCAAGTGCCGTACGCTGTTTTTCAGCTACACTTTTACGGTATAGCTGTATCGACTCTTGATCAGCATCTTTCCTATAACGTAATTGAGCTAATAAATCGTTCAATTTTGAGCCGAAAGGTAGTATGTATGTTTCCGGGCCATCTAATTCACCAACAACTTGAACAGAAATGCTATGTACATCGTTATCGCGGACTAGTTCAATCATCGCCCCAGGATATAGTTGAGTTGTCATTGCCTCATCTAGGGGTAAGTAACTTGCTTCTTGAATGCCATCTTTAACTTGAGTTATACGGGCAAAATTTGCTTGTGGGTCAGGTTTACTTACAAGTAACATTTCACCCAGTTGGGTATAAGGGCCTGTAAACTCCATTTGAGCTGCCTTTTGAACAGCCCCTTCAACTGTTACTGATCCTTTGCGTGCACCTACCACAATTACATCTCCACTACGCAGTTGCAGTGCAGGCATTATCCCATCTACTAAAAAGTTATAAAGGTTTACATCCTGTATTAAGTTTCCTTGACGAGTAACTTTAATATCAACAAAACTTCCACTTTTTGGATCAATACCATCTGCACTATCTAAGTAGTAAAGTATAGAATCAGAACTATATCCATTATACAGACCTGGATTATTTACATATCCTGTGACAAAAACCTTAACCGGCTGACTGGCCTCTAGATTTGCATACGCGCGCACATTATTTTTAAAGACTCTTTTAACTTGATTCAATACAACGTCATTCAACTCTCCATTCTTGACACCAGCAATATGTACTGGACCAACTTCAGGAATGAAAATATTTCCTTTAGGATCAACAGGCAAAGTGGCACTGAAACTGTAAGCGCCCCAAAGCTGTAAATTAATCTGATCACCTATTGTTATACGATAATCCGGATTAAACCCATTAAATGGTTGATCTTTAAAAGCACCCTGAAATAATGACTGTCCAAATACCGGTACTGTGGGCTGAATCCTATCAATAGAGGAATCGACATTTTCTAAAATCTGTGTTTCCAACGTTAAAGCTTCACTACAGAAGAATATTGATAGCAGGCAAATTTTTAGTACTAGTCTTCTTATGGTTCCAGTATTCATAATTAAATTTTGACTAAGTAAAATGTCTGGATAAGGTTTTTAATGTCACATTGGTTGAGTAAGTTCAAAATATTGAATTTCATGCTCGATGATCTCGAATACTTGCATCTAGCATCACCCCAATGCCGTACAACAATAACAAGACAATGGTTAAGCTGATCAGATTATAGAGCCTATGTGGATATTCGGCCTCCTCAGCTAAAGAAGGTTGTGTAACAACCATAAGATGTTTTAACTGCCCTGATGCTTCCATTCGTGCTGTTTCCAATGCTTTAAGGGACGCTGCATAAGCGTCTGTAGCAAATTGCAAATCTAGCTCAAGATTCTGGAAGCGTGATCCTAAAGTATTGAGACGCTGTTCACCTTCTTCATCACCAATGCCTACCAGCCTGATTTTTTCTTGTTCAATTTGTTTTTGTAAAGCACCTATTTCAGCTTGCATAGAGACTATTTGAGAAGAATCTGCATTTAAATAACTTTTGGCAGCCGTAAGCTTTGCACGTTGCTCAGCCAAACGAGCCTCTAAATTTTGAATAATACTACTTATCCCTTTTGTTAACTCTTCAGGACTAACTACATTATTATTGTTTTGAAAGTCTAGGATAGATTGTTTTGTAACGCGTAGCTTTTCCTGTGCGATATCAACTTCACTCTTAACAAATGCAACCTGTTTTTCTGCGAGCTGGTTACTTACCGAATTTACAAAATCCTCTGCTTTTTGAGTCACAGTCTCAACAAGTAAACGTGCAAAAGAAGGGTCAAAAGCTTGCATTTCTATAGTGATAATTCCAGTTGTTTCATCATGTGCAACCACTATATGCTCTCGATAATATTTAAGATAATCCTCTTGAGTAGCATCTTTATCTAAACGAGAAAACATATCAAGATGAGCACCCTGATAGTAATCCACTAATTTTAACTCTCTATTCAAATATTGGGCCATATCTAATGACTGAATATAATTCACCACCAAAAAAGTATCCTGATTATCAACTTTCATTCCAGGAATTAAAAAACTCATTGATGAAGAGGAAACTTGGGAAGATGCAGTATCTTTAACAATTAGTTGTGTATTACTTACATAACGTTCTGAAACGAAAAATATGTAATATATGCCAACAAGCGATAGTGGAAAAATTACAAAAATTAGGAACAAAAGATACCGTTTAAAAAATGGCAGTAAACGGTTCACATTTATGAAGCTTGCCGTAAAGGGAATTACATTTCTTATCCAACTGGATATGGCCAATATAGAAGAAATCCAAATTTGATTCTTTTTTAACATAATTGAATTGCTTATAGCATCAATATTCATAGTTAACACATTCACTTCGATTTTATATTTGTTAAGTTTGGCATCGAAGATTGGTACAAGTTAATAGCTTCGTGAATCGACTGGCAGACTCTTACCTGACCATTTTCTATATGGATACCTGCATCACAGTTTTTTTCTAAGATAGGCATTGTATGAGCCACAATAATGAAATTAGACGTTCTGCGTTTTTCTGCAATAATCGCTTCACATTTTTTACGAAAATGTGCATCTCCAACTGACATTACTTCATCTACCAAATAAACATCGAAATCAACCGCAACACTTAGACCAAATGCCAACCTCGATCTCATTCCAGAGGAATAATCTTTAATTGGTAAATCAAAGTTGTCATTAATTTCAGAGAATTCTCTTACCCGATCCATTACCTTACGTTTGCTTGCTCCCCAAATACCATGTATTCCGCAAACAAATGCGACATTTTCTCTTCCTGTCATACTTCCCTGGAAACCTCCTGACAGCCCCATAGGCCAGGATATTCTTTGATCTGTTTCAACTCTTCCTGTATCTGGATAATCAATACCTCCCATAATTTTTAAAAGAGTAGATTTTCCAGCGCCATTACGGCCTAAAATACCGATATTTTTACCTTCGGGAAATATAGCACTCACATTTTCGAATAGTATCTTACGTCCATTAGGAGTACGAAAAGACTTAGTTAGAGCTTCAAGTTTAATCATTGACTGCGTATCAAATCTCGCCAATTAGCACGGTAAACTAAAAGTCCGAGAGCAAGCATCCCTATCGATGTAAATATGAAATATTTAAAATCGGAGAACTTCCCCTCATAACTTGCGAATAGACCTTCCCTAGTTAATTCAATAACATGTACCAATGGATTCCAGATTAAATATTTATGATATTCAGTCGGTATTTGCTCTAATGAATAAAACACTCCAGAAATAAAATATAAAGGCCTCACACTTAGTGAGAGAACTTTTGAAAATTCGGGAAGTCTCTCACCTACAACACACATAGCCAGGCTAAGACCAAATGCAAAACAAAAGAAAAGTATATTTACTTTAACAAGTAATAAAAAATCTCCAAAAGCTACTTTGACATCGAACCAAGCTAAAATAGCCAACAGCGTTATCATGCACAATATATAGATAAAGAATTCTAATAACACCCTACTAAGAACAGCATCAAAAGGGCGTAACTGACGATAATTAAACAAACCACGATTAGATGATACTGCTGCCAAACCTTTTTGAAAGCAATGACTAAAAAATAAGAATGGTGCTATTCCACCCAACATAAATAACGTGGTTGGAATTCCAGGATAAAATTCTCTGCCACGAAAATTGAAAATCATCGCCAGCATCATTATGTGTAATGCTGGCTCAAGCAATACCCACGCATATCCTAACCGCCACTTACCGAAACGGGTCTTCATCTCACGCACAAGTAATGCATAGATGACATCTCTTTGTATTTGCCAAATAGTGCGTGTAACTGAGGGTCTCATAGTAACATCTTATTAATTATTCACTTTTTTATTGAAAACGATGCTAAAGCTAGCATTAGTTATAGCTAATTTTATTGGTAATGCCACATTATTCTCAAAATGGCGCAATTTCTCCCCATACTATGTCGTGTAATTTAACCCATAGCTTTATGATTTAATCTTAAGGACCATATTTCTTTTTCATTCCTTTTTTACTTGGTACGATATTAACATTTTTAATGATTTGCCTAACCTAGTACTTGAATTACATTCTCAAGTTCGCTTCATGAAAATGACTGTACAATTGGCGCCACAATCATGCTCAAGGCACTGAACCGTCCTATATGCTGCTTAGAGGTTATCTCTAAAAAATCGTTTATTTCGATCTGGCCTAAGAATGTTTTCTACGCCTAATAATATATGAACCCAATTCATCCTCGTACATAACACATCTCCTTTTCAACTCCAGATATACTTCTTGTCATTTTTTGGGAATAGGTTTTTCAAAATTTTCATATGAAATAATAGAGGATAGATCGGCAATAGTAGGTCGATTAAAGCCTTAATAAACTTGTGATCAATTGAAGTTGATCGAGCTATGTCTTTCAAATCTAAGACGAAGAATAGAAGTTCAAACACCAATTAATAATCTAATATACTTTGAAAGTATTAAATATATTTTGCAAACCGGATCAGGATTGAAATATTTTACGTCACACTTACCTTTATTAGCTTTTTATTGAAAAGACTTTGATTTCAGGAGGTTGGATCCAAGGAACCTCATTGCAAGTATATAGAAAATTTCTAGTGTAACTAGAATACAGACCTTTCAGGTTTCATCTACGAATTAAATACAAAAGGGTCTTTGAGCGAAAAACCTAAGTCACTTAAAGAATCAAAGCGGGAGGTGGTAATAGATGTGAACAAATGTCAATTAGAAACACTACTGCCTAGGATCCCCTGTGAAAGTAGAATTATCTTACTTACTAATATTTAGCATGCATAATATTTAAAGATTTAGCGTATGACAATATAATTAACTATGACCTCTAAAAGATACCATGGAAAGTTGAAAACCCTTTTCAATTTTTGCATAAGAATAAAAGCCTTAGAGAAGAATAGTAGAAAGCACAGAGAGTATACTCTGTGCAAGATTGGCAAACTGAATTACATATATCTTTAAAGTTTCTATCCTTTGATAATTAGGTTAAGCAGCATGTTAGTTCGAGCCCAACTAATTTAATTATTCCTTATAAATAATTGGTGTTAAATTTTTAACTAATATCAGATCCTGATACTGCTAAATTTAGGCTAACGAAAAATCTTCATGCACAAGCGTCAGGTTTGGGTTGTAGGCCGGATCTGTATCCAATTGATCTCCCCAGCGATCACGCATATATTCCGCTTCTTTCTGGGCTCGACGCCGCTTAGTGAGCGTGTTGTCCGCTCCACGGGATACTGACTCATGATGATAGAGTTCTGCATAAGGAGTCCACAAATTCCTATAACCTGCTTCTCGAACCTTTAAACATAAATCTACATCATTAAAGGATACCGCCAGATTTTTTTCATCTAACCCACCGACTTGCTCAAATACTTCTTTACGCAGAAGAAGACAAGCCGCTGTTACCGCTGAAAGGTTTTGTACCAAATGCAAGCGTGAAAAGTAACCATATTCATTGCGACTGAAATATTTATGTGAGTGACCAGCCACACCACCAATTCCCAGAATTACACCGGCATGTTGAATCGTATCGTTAGGGTAATAGAGTTTGGCACCTACACAACCAATTTCAGGCCTCACTGCCTGACTCACCATCTCAGTCAACCAAAGGACATTGATAGGCTCTATATCATTATTGATTAATCCTATAATTTCCCCTTTAGCTAAACTTACACCATAATTATTAATGGCTGAATAATTAAATGGGTGATCCCACCGATGAACAGATACACGTGAATCTGTGTTTCTGATTTCATCAAGGAATTGTAACGTTTCCTTGCAGCGACTTTGGTTATCTAAAATGATTAGTTCAAAATTGGAGTAATTGGTTTTGCAAAGAATTGCCTCAACACAAGGCCTAAGGATATCAATGCCGTCTCTTGTCGGTACCAGAAGACTCACTAACGGAGCTGGCT
This sequence comes from Microbulbifer mixtoriginis (SeqCode), assembly GCF_052467705.1. Taxonomy (NCBI): domain Bacteria; kingdom Pseudomonadati; phylum Pseudomonadota; class Gammaproteobacteria; order Cellvibrionales; family Microbulbiferaceae; genus Microbulbifer; species Microbulbifer mixtoriginis (SeqCode). The sequence continues at coordinate 1,247,672 of NZ_CP174322.1, read as the reverse complement.
CAGGAATAGACCAGCGGACCCGATAGCTATTTGGTGCAGTTCCAGGCTCGGCCGTTGCACTTAGCTTTTCTCGTTTTAGGTAATCAGAGACGGCTTGTAAACCCGCAGTAGCTGCATAACCTTTTGCATTACTTTCTTGTGCTGTTGATCCGCTAATGGCTCTCCAGTGGTAGAGTATCTCTGGGATATGTACCACATTGCTGGAATCAAGATGTGGCATACAACGCAACAGTAGATCATGATCCTGACTGCCTTCCACACCTACCCGATAGCCACCAATTTGATTTATAAAGCCCGTCTTGAGCACAGTAAGATGGCAAATATAATTCTGTGAAAGTAAAAGATCAGGATTCCAACCTGGTTTTAGGTGAGGATCAAAACGTTCACCATATTCATCAATTTTGTCTTCATCACTATAAAACAGTAGAGCCTGTGGATTTTGCGAAATCGCTTCTACTATCCTTTGTAAAGCATTAGACGCCAGAACATCATCATGATCAAGCAATGCAATATAGTCTCCCTTCACTAAAGATAAAGCACTATTACTCGCTGCAGAAATATGTCCATTTTCGGTTCGGAAGGAGACTCTAATACGATTATCTTGTTGTTGATAACTCTCTAAGCACTCCTTTACTTCTTTTTTCCGAGAAGAATCATCGGCAATACATAGCTGCCAGTTGTTATAACTTTGCCCAATTACGGATTCAATACAGTCCCTCAATAGGCGAATATCAGTATCGTAGACAGGAAGTATGATTGAGATCAAGGGATGATTGGCATCTACCGTTACATTGTGAAAATTTTCACATGAATGAAGATTTTTTATTTCTTTTTTTTCAATCCACTCGGAATAATCATAAGTCTGACGTTTTTTAATAAATGTTTTTTCATAGTAGTTGAGAGCAATATCCTGCCAGGTGCAAGACTTCTCACGGGCTTCAGCATTAATCTTCTTTAGGACATCACTCTTATTTATATTCCTGAATTTAAAGTGCATGTTCGCTAAGCGTTGTGACAGCCTGTCTTTTGCAAATTGAGGGAAGAGTTTTACCAAATGAAAATGCCTCACAGAAAACATTCCCGTGCTTTCCAGCGGATCAAATCTGAGAGCGCGTGTGCGCGACGTGAAATATATGAGTCGCTTCGTAATCCGTCCAAATTTTATCGGGATGAAAAAGCTATCTGCCTCATTAAATCCATTTCCATAATCAACATATAATTTGGAATCTATGCTAGCCTGGTTATGGCTCAGTACAATTTCGACCATGTACCAACCAGAGCTCAGCGTAGAGCCTTCGATAAAAAATTGTGGGTCGTTATTTATAGATTGCCACTCAAAATTTTTATCCGATTTTTTAATACACTCAATCCCTATTCCAGGCTTAAGCTTAGGAGCCAAATCAGAATGAAACCACGATTTAATTAACTTGAGCACCACAAATAATCCACTTAGACAACTGAGTAACTTATAATTTGAATATTCAGTATTCAATTAGCAGTTCAGCGAGAATAATTTTTAGAACCGACTTTTACATCAATTCTTCCCAAAAGACTCAATGAAAGTTAACTTTTGCTTCTACATTTGTTCCATAGATGTATGCTTCAATCTTATCTTCTGAAGTAATAACTTTAGCGGGTTTATAACTGAAGCCACATTGCAATTTTTTAGAAAGCCCTTTACGGACAACATCTGGACGACTTCGATTTACCTCTACAAGGTATTCCACACCATTGATCAATAAACGAATCTTTATCGGGCCATCATATTCAGTAACAGCCCATCCGGTAATCAACTCTGGCTTTACATCAACAAAAGCTTTTCCGTAACAGAGAAATGGTGTCTCTGTAGTAATACGGCCCCTAAGCTCTGCAATACCTTTTTTTACATCACTCGCATAACTGAGTAGTGCTTCGTCAACTACATCATTTAAGTCATGTGCATTGAAATAGGCTTCCCCTTTCTTTCTACCCGCACTACCTGCTCCGGAACCCTTATGTTCTTTCTTCATAATATGTTCATGACGGGACTTAACAACATAGTGGTTAATTCTAATTCCACTATATGAAACCTTATTGGTTCTGGGCTCACATGGCTCACCATTTTCAAATACAGCGGGTCTGAGATCCCCGGTGTAATAGCGGCCTGATTTTAAAATGCACTCATGAACATGCATTCTATCCACCATATTGGGCTTCAGGATAGTCTTAATATGCCGATTGAAATCATGGTCTTGTATAGAGGCACAAGTGAATCGTTCTATTACCAAGCCCTCTTCTTTAAACTTATAACCTGAGGAACCGAAATTTCGCCAATTTAATGCAAGTGCACCCGCATCTTCGAGCTTATGAAAATCAGATAAAATACTTTTTAATTCGCAGTTATTCTCACTAACAAGAAATTCATCGGCGTCGATAAAACACAATAAATCAACTTCAGCACCGAAGTCGTTTAAAATATAATTATATGCTGGCATCTGTGGCCCACAGTCACCCCTTCTGGGGAAGTGCACTCTATTGATCACTCCCAGGCTATCTAGTGCCTCTAATAGCTGGGAAGAGCCATCATCACTGATATTATCCGCGATATAAAAAGCATCTACACCAATTATTTGATGGTATACGATCCACTCAAGAATATAGTCATATTCATTTTTAAAAATTGCGGCAATTCCAAACTTCACATGCACTTCCAAAAACTAATCGCAAACTCTAAATAATTAGACATTCTGTATAGACCCAAAGGCCCGTGCTAGCTCTAACCTTTAACTAACATTATTTAATAAAGGCTGCCCGGTAGCTGCCACAACACACTCTACAGTATTTATTTTTATGTCTCTATCTATCTCTAGAGAGAAACCAACAAAGCCGCCTCGCCCCTGTTCTTGAGCTTTAAAGTAGGGGCGGTATTCATTGGCTTTACATTCGGCAATCACATTACCTCCCATCCTTGCTTGTATTAATACTGCTTCATGCAAATTCTCTGCAATAGCCCAACCTTTTAGCTTACCAGCCTCAAAACTAGTTACAGAACCAGAAACATAACCTACTTTGGCATTAATAAGACGAAGACGCCAATCAAACTGAAATCTAGCACGATTATAAAACTCTAGTTCTTCGGCATTGAGGCTATTTAACTCTTCTATTTGTCCTATGGATAACATGCATGATTCCACAGTCTTATTCTTATTGATATTTTTATGTAGATAAGGAATATTAATGTTAAACTTTCTATTGAGCAAACGAAGAGATTCCTTATATGACTCTACGAAACCAATAAAACCAAACTCAGCCCAACTTTTACGCCCTACGAGACGAAGTTGTCTATTAATATTTTCTGGGCGACGATAGAAACTCTGAAAGCTCTCCTCGTGATCACTATTTTTTACCAGATGATTATATTCAGAGACGACTCTTTGTACCGGATCACGCAAGAAAGTGATCATTCTGCCAACACCAAATATATTAGCGTATTTTGTTGAATGGAAATGACCCGTTAATAATTGATAACCCTGTCTATTAAAGGCATTAGCAAAATGCCATCCATCCCTCTCGCTTTCGACCCAGCTTTTAACAATACTGCTTGTTTTTGCTGAATTCACCCCATAATCTAGGCATATTTTCTTCTTGCCAAAAAAATAATCTAGCCCTTGACGAAAACTGGTGCCCGCTGTTTTGGGGATATGTACAAAAACAATAGGTTTCAAAACAATATGCCACTATTAATATACAACTTGGTCACCCATTTCATCAGCCAACACGCATAAATCTGTATGTTGATAAAATCTATCATTTCTCTATACGCGACATTGGATACGTTTTATGCAAAATAATGCAAGAACTCTACTTGCATTGGGTTAATTGTGACTACTTATCCACCGTTAAAGTAATGGCATTTTGTATTAAATAAAAGAACCCAGGACCTGCCTGGGTTGACTCTTGAAAATCTTTACTTTTCAACACTGTATCAGCCTTACCCGTCAGAAGTATCTAGATGCAAAAAAACCTCACTCTCAAGGCTTTAGTAGTAGGACTTATGAAAATTATGTAACTTGAAGGGGAGCCCTCCTCAAGTTTACCCCATCCATCTGGGTCAGCCCAATATACTTCTATGTGAAGGCGCGTCCAGTAAACAATATTGTTACATTCAATAACTACACAGCGAGTTTACCGGATTTAGTACATACCTGGTTAGTAGAACAAGCTTTCACTCTATTACTTTGTTTATCTATCATTGGTGGCAATGCCGTAGCCATGGGGATTGTTTGTCTGCCAGTGCCATGTATCAACCATCATTTGATCTAGCCCCAATCTTGCCACCCAGCCCAGATCCTGCTTCGCCTTGGAGGCATCAGCCCAAAAAGCTGGTAAATCACCTGCTCTCCGAGGCGCCACTCTATAGGGGATGGATACACCTGAGGCCTGTTCAAAAGCCCGCACTATATCTAGAACAGATGTACCCTTTCCTGTTCCAAGGTTGAAGGCTATAGTACCAGTTTTACCTTCAAGCCACTCCAGGGCGCAAACATGCCCCTCCGCTAAATCCATCACATGTAAGTAATCCCTCAGGCAGGTACCATCCGGTGTGGGATAGTCATCACCAAATACCGATAACTCTTTGCGTTTACCCACTGCAACCTGAGCAATGTACGGTAACAAATTGTTAGGTATACCCTGGGGATCTTCTCCGATTAGACCTGAGGGGTGCGCGCCAACGGGATTAAAGTATCGAAGGAGTGCTACAGAAAGCTCTGGGTTGGCGAGGGCCGCATCCTTTAAAACCTGCTCCACCATCCATTTGCTGGTACCGTACGGGTTGCTGGTACTACCGGTTTGTAGTGTTTCCACATAAGGCACAGGAGCCTCACTACCGTAGACAGTCGCCGATGAGCTGAATACCAGCTGCTTAACTCCATACGCCTGTATTGCCTCCAGCAACACAAGACTTCCAGTAACATTACTCTGGTAGTAGTCGATCGGCTTCTGCGAAGATTCACCTACAGCCTTCAATCCCGCAAAGTGGATCACAGCATGGATTGAATTCTCAGTAAAAATTTGCTCTAACAGGGCGCGATCTCTAATATCACCATGGTAGAAACGCACCGATGTACCGGTGATCATCTGTACACGCTGTAGCGCTATTTCAGAGCTGTTGCAGAGGGAGTCGATGACTACCACCTCAAAACCAGCCTCTTGCAACGCAACCAAAGTATGGCTGCCTATGTACCCAGCTCCCCCGGTAACCAATACTCTTCTACCCATTGCTCACTCAACCTCCGTTATGCAACAGCATCTTGTGAAATCTGGTTCTGAGTTTCGGAAATCTTATTCTCAGATAGAATCAACGTATTTAGATAAGCTCTGTAATCGTTAGCTAAATTGGGATGACGCAAACCATACTCAACATTTGCCTTCAAGTATCCGAGCTTTGAGCCGCAGTCATGGCTCTTGCCCACCATACGATAGGCTTCAACACTTTCTTTAGTCATTAAATCAGCGATTGCATCTGTGAGCTGAATTTCATTACCAGCACCTGGTAACGTTTGTTCAAGGAGTGGCCACAGCTTGCGAGAAAGTACATAACGTCCAACCACTGCCATATTCGACGGCGCCTCTGCTACAGGAGGCTTCTCCACAATAGCCGTCATTGGCTGCGAGGTATTTGGAGACAATGCGGCCCCCTGGCAATCCGCCACACCGTATTGATGTACCTCCTCATGCGGCACCGGCTCCACCATCACCTGGCTGACACCGGTTTGATCGAACCGAGATAACATTTGCGCTAAATTATCTCGGCTAAGATCTGAGGCCGTATCATCGATAATCACATCTGGCAGTAACACTGCAAAGTCCTCATCACCCACCAATGGTTGGGCGCACAAAATCGCATGACCCAGGCCTTTCGCTTCCCCCTGCCGTACGTGCATGATAGTGACGTCTTTCGGACAGATGGACCGCACCTCGTCCAGCAGCTGGCGCTTGACCCTGGCCTCTAAGGTCGCCTCCAACTCAAAACTGGTATCAAAGTGATTTTCGATAGAGTTCTTACTGGAATGAGTAACCAGTACGATATGCTTGATACCGGCAGCCACCGCTTCATTGACCACATATTGAATAAGCGGTTTATCAACGATAGGCAGCATTTCTTTGGGAATAGCCTTTGTTGCTGGCAGCATACGAGTTCCCAAGCCAGCAACGGGTAAAATTGCTTTCATATTTAATTTAAAAACTCAACGAGCAGAAACCCTGCACAAAGAAAATTAATCACAATCACTTATATATTTCACTAAAACATCTGAAATATCTTCTATTTCGAGTGCACTTGGCTTTTCCCAAGAAGAATTCAAACTTGGTTCAGAATCAAAAAAAAGCTCTCCAGAGCTTCTTCCTAGATATTCAGTAGCTAACGAATAATTAGATTGTTTATAGCTATCCAATAAACATCGCACCTGCTCTGGAGATATCAGAGGATTTCGATCGTCTTCAAAATATCTGGACAGCTTATCAAGAACTTTGTAACGACGATTATTTAAATTATCACCAAAACATCCCAAATTAACCAAGCGAGCAAATTCAAGATATCTTGCAGGCCATGAAAAATTATCATCTACAACATCAAAGTTAAACTCTTCGTGTAATTCTACATCAATTAAATTACAAAACTCTGAAAACAACCCGTCTTTCATTTGGCCTTTCTCAAAGACCCCTAATTTAATAGATTCCTTACCAAAATAAGAAGCCCATATATTTACCAAATTATAATAATCAAAAAACCATTTATCTGATTTTCTTGACTCAAAAGCCTCATCAAATGTTAGGGTACCACCTGCTTTAATATGAGTACTGTACCAAGACTGAAAATACTTGTCTTGCCGACGTACAAATATTACAATCTCAACTTCAATATCCTCACCTAACCACCCAATAGTCTCTTTCAAGGCTGAAATTCCTCGATGCTTCAACCTTGAGCTAAAGTGTTCAGCACTAATTAAGACCTTCGCATGACTATTGCCGTTGAATATTTTCTTTATTCGATCCCACTCTTTCTCTGCCACGTATTTCTTCTTCGGGGCGAATTCTAGCTCTCTTCCCCCATTATCAAGAGAATGGAATGGTGCAACCAGAGAAAAGTGTGCAAAATCGCAAAAACCCACTTCTGGATAAATTAAGCCTTGCTCCTTCAGAAGCAATCTATTTTCGGCACAAAAATGCTGAATTGATGTTGTACCAGTTTTTTCAGTACCAATATGGATAATTAGCTTCTTCATAAAACACAATGTGGACACTAAAAATTAGAAAAATGCTTAGAGCGAATCAAACCTACCGCCTGAAAAATACTATTATAGTCCTTAGCTATAGTAGTCCGATTATCCTCAAAATCATCACCTTTGAACTTCACGCTGGAGAATATATCTCTCAAAGAGCACCGCACCCTGAGGAATTCCTCACTCGATAAATTTGGAACCATCAATTTTTTTGATAGTTCTCTAGTTCTAGTATCATGAGTTATACAAACAGAGGGAACCCCCGAAGAGAGAGGGAGAATTGTTCCATGAATTCTACTTCCAATGGCATGAGAATAGGTTTTCAAGTAAGCTAACCATGCATTTGCATCTGTGAAGTATAAGGCAGAACGCCTTATCTCTTGCAGAAACTCACCATAGTCTAAATCGGGATAACAAAACTTTGCGAATTTTTTAGTGTATTCTTCTTGAGAAGCTGTTAGCACTTCTCTATTTAATATCTGAATTAGCTCAGGTGGACGCTGCAAAATGTATTTTCCATTATACAGCTTGACATACCTAACAAATTCACGCTCAACCTCTCTAATCTGTTCTTTTAAGCAGGCAGCATGGACAACAACCTTAGAAATCGGCTCTAAAAACCTCTTTTCCAACCTAAATCCCAACTCCCTATCACCATTAATAAATATAGAAGGGCAGCCAACAACTTTTACATTGTCTACACCGTATCTCCTACAAACTTTCTCGGTGAAATCTCCACGTACACCAATAAAGGGGGTCCTGCTTGACACCTCATTTAAAAAGTCAACCGTGCCAGATTTTAGTTTAGGGATAATATTCTCTGATTCAGACTGTGCGCCCAGACCAAAAATCAAGCATGGTAAGTCACACTCTTTGATTAAATTAGCAAGAATCGATAAATCATTCTGCTCACTTAAAAAGTTAGCAGCTGGAATAAAAATCAAATCTATCTTCTGTCTTAATTTTTGAGGATTCTCATTCCACCTAAAGGGAACAACATCGTGATCAAACAATCTACGTGCAGAAAACCAAAAAGCAAGATTTCCAGTATTTTGGCCGGTATTAGCCATTACTTGCTGTGCCGTCATTGAAAACGATTCAGCTACGGATCCTATATTTGGAGCCAGAAAACCAACACGTAATTTTTTCATAAATTCAACCAATAGCTTTTATATACTCATTCTTTGACATCAGAGATTTGAGACACACAAACAAAGTTGCTTTAAGAGCCCATAACAAGTATCGCTAGCAAGCCTTCAAAATATTCTTCTTAAAAAGTATCGCGCCATTAACTAACAGCATAAGACAACCATCTAAAGGCTCTGACATATGGCAGATACCTCTTATAAATACTTTTTATTAATCTTTTGCTTATCCAAGGGAAATCTCCAAATGCTTTTTTGCACAGTCATTTATAGTCAAAGGCTGTAAAATTTCTTTAGTAATAACTTCCCAGCATTCCTCGCCCTTAAATGCTTTTAGGATTGCATCTTTAAGAGAATTACTACTTCCACTACGAAAATTGTAGCCATTAACGCCATCGGTAATTTTTTCAACCATTCCGCCAATATCACTTCCGATCAACGGGCGTCCATGGTTAAAGGCTTCCTGAATCACCATTGGTGAATTCTCCCACCACACCGAGGGAATAATCACCCAGTCTGCCTGCTCCATTAAACGACTCATCTCATGGGACTCGTAAGAGCCATGCAATGTAACCAAATCACCGAGCTCTTCCAGCAAAGCATGGATTTTTTCCTGAAACGCCTCTGTTTGCCCTTGCAAATTAGCGCCGTGAATATCCAGATGAACTTTATCCCGAATATCTTCCGGCAGTAGTTTAAAGGCCTCCAGTAATACATCTACACCTTTGAAAGGATTAATCTGACCAAAGAAAGCAAAACGGCCGCGCCCTTCTCCTTTTGCTAACGGGCGAGGTGCTAGCGTTTCGATCTCCGGTTGACCATTTTCGATCATCACCATTTTTTCTTCAGGGATTCCCCAGGCTTTATAGCGTTCAATCAAAAAATGGCTAGGCGAGACAAACATATCCACTAAATTAAAAATGGATTTTATATATTTCTCTCTGAGGAAAAAGTCTGCAGCTGAGCGCTCAGGGAAACAGCGAGCACAGTCAGTTGGAGATGATTTATAGCACAGCTTCATCTGTTTGCCCGGCTTAACCATTTGGCCGTTATTAGCACAGATGGCTAAGTATTCATGCAGTGTTACAACAATACGTGCATCCGGCAGTGTGTTTCTTACCTCACGTATTAATTCCAAGCCCATATGTATATAGTGATGGAAATGTATCACTGTTGGCTTAAAGCGCTTTAATAATGCGCGAAATTCTTGCCATACATGCTTTTTACAACCGGACTGGAATAGGAAAAAATCGGACATATGGGTATGAAAAAGAATTTCTTTATCCGAATTAATCGTAGAAAAGGCGGAGCCTCCATGAGAAGGCTGATCGGTACGAGCCAGAAAAACCGTATCTAAACCCAGCCGCTCATATTCCTTAAATAAATTATAGGCAGCCACTTCTGCACCGCCTTTGCTGTGATCGGGGTGACCGTGGGAAACAATCAGTATTCTGTGTTCAGTCATCGATAATTCCTTAACGAACCAGCTGTTCTATCAGGCTTCCCCAGCGCTCAGTATGTTGCCAGGCATTGTAAAGTGTGATTTTAAATTTCCAGTCACGGTTTTCGAATAAATTTTGTGACATTCTCTCTAAATGGTAGAGCTTTTCATCGGTGAGTACATAGTGTCGATAGCCCGCTTTTCTTAACTGCAGACAGAGATCAGAATCCTCAAAGTCTCCAAGTACATAGGTTTCATCCAGGCCACCCACAGAATCGTACAAGGCTTTGCTGATAAACATGCAGGCACCCGTAACCGCAGGTGATTCCATTACAGAATCAATATCAATCAGCCATTCAGGATTTCCCTTTCCTGGATGTTCATTCAGCCATAAATTACCAAATTGCACACTTTTGGAGAAACTCATCCCAATATGTTGAATTGTGCCATCATCAAAAACCAACTTCGGTGCAACTACGCCAACATCCTCCAATGAAGATGCTTGCTTTTCAATTCGTGATATCCAGCCGCTGCTACTTGGAATAATATCTGAGTTAAGCAATACCAACTTATCGGCACTGGCATGACGCGCCCCCAGATTATTAGCCCCGGCATAACCTAAATTACGGCCACCGTAAATTACCTTGAAGCTTACAGGGAACAATCTACTGGTGTCATAGCAGAAAGGTATAAATGCATCATAGAGTCTGGGATCATCCAGAACGTAAATCAGCTCTGTCTCGGCAAAATCAGCATCTTCTGTAAATTGTGCTATCTGGTGTAACAGAAAATCATAGCGCCCATAGAGGGGCACTATAACACTGCGTTTGGGCTCTTTAATTTCTTGACCGAACTGTATTACTTCTACTTGGGGTTCTTCGAGTAGATAGCGTCTATTCGTCCAAAGCGCTGAGAGCGCCGGACCTATAAATTTTCGCATGTTCTTCTGGTATTCACGACCATCGACATTGAAGTTCACCAGCACCTGCTGACTTGCATGGGTAATATCCCCACGAATATTGGTCTGCTGAATCGGGACAACTCCCAGGCGGCCCTCTTTAGTGAAGAAGAGCAGCTCCAAGCGGGCTTTCTCTATCAAATGCGGCATAGGCACCCAAGTGAAGAAACCCGCTTTATAATTAGCTTCCGCTCTGCCTGGAAAGGCTTCCAAAACATCCGTGCGGGTAAACCGAGCAGATTCCTCAAGCAAATTTTTGCTGTAGCTACCATCGGTAGTGCGCAACACTAAACTTGCCAGATCCAGCTGACCGTCAAGTAGCCAACCAGAAAGGAATAGTCCATGGCCAGGTACTGCCAAAATACTGTCCCAGTGCCAGTTGACCAAGGTCTTGAGTTGTTCTTCCTCCAGTTTCTTTAAGCCTGGAATCTCAAAAACTCCATTGCCCATGCTCTTAAACATCGCATTAAGCAATTCGGCTTTTTCACTAGTCCGCCAAGTCATGCAGTGGCCAAATAAGGCTTCGCCACTCAATTCCACGAATGGCTTTAGCTCAACCTCTTTGGTCTGACCGTCAACCCTTACGGTCATACGCAGGGAACTATTTTCTATTGCAATATCATAGGGCCACTCCACCAAAAGGCTGTAACCCCAACGACTATTTCCTTCGAAATTGAAGTGCTTATTTACATCCAGCCTAGTAGTACGCAGGGTACTATAATTTATCTTGTCGATACTTTCCGTATCAGTATCTTCATCACTGCCGATATACTCGAGTTGAAAATCCAGAGATTCGTGCTCAGGGTGAAATGCCCAGCCTTGGATCAAAAGGTGTCGCCCGGCGATAACTCCGCAAATATCCACCCATACCTGTACCTGTTCGGAGAACGTCTTCTCCGCTGTGCTGCGGGCAGCCTTAAAACGCCTTCTAATATTAATTCCCATTATCTATCTCCCACTTGCTCAGCAGTGCTGTATTGCTGGTCTATCCACTGACGATAGCTGCCATCCATCACTGCCTGCCACCAGCTGTCATTCTCTAGATACCACTGCAGCGTTTTACGAATTCCGCTAGCAAAACTCTCCTGTGGTTGATAATCAAGTTCACTATTGGACTTCTGGGGATCTATGGCATAGCGACGATCATGTCCGGCCCTATCCTTTACAAAGGTAACCAGACTCTGTGCTTTCCCTGCTATTGCAGACACCGCTTTGGGGTACTTATTAGTGAGTTCCGGATTCTCAGCAAATTCTGAGTTCATTAGTTCACAAATCAGCTTAACGATGTCGAGATTTGCCCATTCATTAATACCACCAATGTTGTAACATTCTCCCAAGTGGCCTTTTTTAATTACTAAATCGATGCCTCGTGCATGGTCCTCTACATACAGCCAGTCGCGAATCTGCTGACCATCACCATAAATCGGTAGTGGTTTATCCTGCAGGATATTAGTGATTACCAGTGGTATCAGTTTTTCTGGAAAGTGGTAAGGGCCGTAATTATTGGAGCAATTACTGGTGGTAACCTTCAGTCCATAAGTATGGTGATATGCACGCACCAAGTGATCTGATGCAGCCTTACTAGCTGAATAGGGGCTATTGGGTGCATAGGGTGTGGTTTCGCTGAAGGCGGGATCCTCAGGGCCTAGGGTTCCATATACTTCATCAGTGGAAACATGATGAAAGCGGTGATTGTCTTTATTAACCCCGTCATCCAGCCAGACTTTTTTGGCGGCCTTAAGCAGGCTATGAGTACCGATAATATTGGTTTCAATAAATGCGTCTGGGCCACTGATAGACCTATCGACATGACTTTCCGCTGCAAAGTGCACCAATGTGTCAATTCTGTGCTCTTTGAGCAGCGTTTCTACCAAGTGCGTATCGCAAATATTTCCTTGGCAAAAATAAAAATTAGCATTTTCCGCTACCGGCTCCAAGTTAGCCTTGTTACCAGCATAAGTTAATGCATCTAGAACGACTACCTTATCTTGTGGGTAAGTGCTCATCCAATAGTGGATAAAGTTTGCGCCTATAAAACCAGCACCGCCGGTTACCAGTAAATTACTCATTTTTTTGACAATTCTTTTTTGGATGTTTAGAAAACTAAAAGCGTATCTTTACAAGATTAAATTTTTAGTTCTTCAGTAGTTTCTGGTGTCTATTCAGTACATGCGCCTTTCTCGCGTGTGTCACTTCATGCATATGGATGTCTACTAACATAAAGGACAGCATGATCTGAATTTTTTATGACGCAGTCTTTTCCTGTAAAACTTTGCGTAAAACCCTGCGCCAATGCTGTGGTTCAAGATTCAGATCATTCACCAATTTAGACTTATCCAGAACACTATAAGCCGGCCTAGCTGCGGGAGTAGGGTAATCTGAGGTATTGATTGGCCTAATTTCTACATTTTTCGCTTCTGCTAGTAGCCCAAGCTCCTTGGCTTCTTCATAGATTGCGACAGCAAAATCATACCAACTAGCGGTGCCAGCATCCGTACAATGGTAGATTCCGCATAAATCGGGCTTGCCCATCAATGTGAAGATTGTCTCAGCCAATGTTTGGGTGCTCGTAGGTGTACCTATCTGATCCGCCACTACACCCAATTGATTACGTTCACGCATAAGCCGAAGCATGGTGTTGGAAAAATTAGCTCCGTGGGCACTATAAACCCAGGCAGTCCGTAGAATGATTGCTTGTGGCAATACACTTTGCACGGCAACTTCACCGGCAGCCTTACTTTCTCCATAGATACCCAGTGGGCACATCGAATCCTGGGGCTGGTATGGGGTGGAGCTTTGACCATCAAATACAAAATCTGTGGAGATATGTATTAAACGAGCCCCCATTTCGCGACAAGCTTTCGCCAAGTTTTCTGGACCTGTCGCATTAGTGGCGAAAGCTTGCTCTCTCTCTGATTCCGCCTTGTCTACCGCTGTGTAGGCAGCAGCATTGATGAGAGTATCTGGTTGGTACTTATTAACAGCTTGCATAACCTGGTCACTATCTGTGATATCCAGATCGTTGCGATCTAGCGCTATCAGATCAATACCGGCTGGTTTGCGTTTTTGCAATTCCCTTGCCAGCTGGCCATTCTTACCGGTTACTAGGATTCTCATTCACTTATTCACATTGAATTAGGTTAGGCCAGTGGTACCCGGCCCTAATAGTGGAAACTAGCGGCGATAAAGCCTGGCATTCAGAATTATATACCGGGCCCCACTGATAGTTTATGGCTATACCTTTAGGTATAGGTCTCGTCTGCAACGAGCCGTTACTGGAAAACAATCGCGTCTTTTAGATGTTTCCCCTCAGCATCTTTCGCTGAGAGCTTGGGCGCTTGGCCATTAATCAAGGGCCATTCGATCGCCAGATCAGGATCATCCCAACAAATGGAATGTTCATACTCAGGTGCGTAGTAATCAGTACATTTGTAAACGAACTCTGCCTCAGCACTAGTAACATAGAAGCCATGGGCGAAGCCTTCCGGTACCCAAAGTTGACGTTTATTTTCTGCTGAAAGCGTCACACCAACCCACTGGCCGAAAGTTGAGGAGCTTTTACGCAAATCGACCGCAACATCAAAGACCTCACCTTTGGTAACGCGCACTAACTTACCTTGTGTTTGCTTGGTTTGATAATGCAGACCACGTAGTATGCCCAAGGTAGACTTACTATGGTTATCCTGGACAAAGACTCTATCTGCACATTCCTGACTGAATAAATCTTGCCGAAAAGATTCGAAAAAGAAACCACGCTCATCACCAAAAACCTTTGGCTCCAGGATTTTCACATCAGTTATTGCAGTTTCTATCACTTTCATACTGTGTATTTCTTGATTATTAACAAGGCAAAGGAAAAAGGATGTTGTGCTAGAGAACAGCGGTCAATCGATGCTGAGTTAGAGCAGAGGTCTCTCCAGATTCTAGCAACAAGCTCATTAAATATTCGCCATAACCGCTCTTCAAGAGTGGCTGAGCCTGCTTTTCCAATTGCTCGGCACAAATAAAACCTTTGCGATATGCCACTTCCTCAGGGCAGGCAATTTTCAGCCCCTGACGCCGCTCCATGGTTTGAACAAAATGCGCAGCCTCAAGCAGGTTGTCATGGGTTCCGGTATCCAACCAAGCACTGCCACGGCCCAATAACTCAACATTCAGTTCATCGCGCTTAAGGTAGATATTGTTGATATCAGTAATCTCTAATTCACCTCGCGGGCTAGGTTGAACCTCCCTGGCCAAGTCGCAAACCTGATTATCATAAAAATACAAGCCTGTTACTGCGTAGTTAGATTTTGGACGGGTCGGTTTCTCTTCTAAGCTAACGGCTTTGCCTACCTTATCAAATTCTACGACGCCATAGGCTCTTGCATCGGCAACACGGTATCCGAAGACTGTAGCGCCTTCTTCCCGCTCATCTGCACGCTGCAAGATCTGACTAAAGTGCTGGGTATAGAAAATGTTATCTCCCAGTACCAGAGCACTTTTGTTGTTACCCACATGCTCACGACCAATAATAAAAGCTTGCGCGAGACCATCTGGGCTCGGTTGTATCGCGTAGCTGATATTAATTCCCCATTGAGAACCATCTTCCAGTAAGCGTTGATAAAGATATTGCTCTTCTGGAGTGGTAATGATCAATATGTCTCGGATTCCCGCCAACATCAGAGTTGTCAGCGGGTAATAAATCATCGGCTTGTCATAGACCCCCATCAACTGCTTACTGACTCCCCTGGTAAGAGGATACAGACGGGTACCGGAACCTCCAGCCAGAATAATCCCCTTTCTGGTTGAACTTCCCTTCGTGATCATCTTTTTCTCCTTGGAGCTATATATTGCTCACTACTTTCGCCTCCTCCTCTTCCTTTTTTATCTAAAAGTTATAAAAAAGAGGAGTTATCCGATTCACCTTAGAAAGACAGTACTGCAGCTGTGCCCACTGCTATACGATAAAGAATTTCTGTGACATCTTTAGTCACCTGTAGCTCACTGGAGCGCACCTCTGGCATCACCATTATTTCATCGCCAGGGCGCAAGATATCTTTCAGACGGTTATCGAACTTCCTTTTTTTAACCCGGCTGATAGTGCCATCCAGGTGTAGGATCACCAGTTCATCTTGATTGGCGTTATTGGAGAAACCGCCGGCCATTTCAATATAATTTTCCAGTGTGTGACGCGCATTAAATACCAGTGATGTGGGAAAAATCACTTCACCTACCACTGAAACTGTTGAGTTCTTCAGGGGCACCACCAGCCTGTCACCATCTTCAAGCAACATGGTTCCAGCATTGGGATTGTTAGCCAGTACCACTTGACCACGGGGTTGTGCTTTTCGTGCCTCAGCAATAAATTTTTGAATCATCGCCGCATTTTCAGACTGAGCGCCTTTTTCTAACTCAGTGTTTGGTTGGCGGGTAAGAACTTCCATCTGAAGTGCATCAAGGGAGCGTTCTAGTGCTGCACGTTGCTTCTTAGCCACGCTCTTACGATATAACTGCACTGCAGATTGATCGGCATTACCGCGATACTGGAGCTGCGACAAGAGATCTTCCAGGGTTGCGCCGTAAGGAAGCACATAGCTGGCAGGGCCATCCAATTCACCACTTACGCTAACGGATATCGATTTGATGTCGTTATCTCTAACCAACTCAACTCTGGCCCCAGGATAAAGCGCTGTATTCAGAGCTTCCTCTAGAGGTAAATAGCTGGCTTGCTGCTGATCATCGATCACTTGGGTAATACGGGCAAAATTAGCCTGAGGATCTGGCTTGGTAACCAGTAACATCTCCCCTAATTGGGTGTAAGGACCGTTAAACTCAATTTGTGCGGCCTGTTGCACCGCGCCTTCGATAGAAACGGCTCCGTTACGTGCTCCAATAACAATGGCATCACCATTACGCAGCTGCAATGCGGGCATGCTGCCCTCGGTAAGGAAGTTATACAGATTGACGCTTTGCAACAGCTGATCACCACGTACGACTTTAACATCTATAAAGCTGCCACTATCGCGATCAATACCACCGGCACTATCCAGATAGTAGAGGATGGAGTCAGAAGAGTATCCATTATATAAGCCTGGATTTTTCACATAGCCAGTTACAAATACTTTGACTGGCTGACTCGCTTCCAGATTGGCATAGGCGCGCACATTTTTCTTAAATACGCCTTTAACCTGGCGCAGAACAAAATCATTGAGTTCGCCATTTTTCACGCCGGCGACATGTACAGGCCCAACCTCAGGCACAAAAATATTACCCTGGGGGTCCACGGCCAGGGTTGCGCTAAAACTATAGGCACCCCACAGCTGTAGGTTAATCTGATCACCTACGGTAATACGATAGTCTGGGTTAAAGCCACTAAAGGGCTGATCTTTAAAAGCACCTTGGAATAGGGACTGACCAAAGACCGGCACATTGGATTTGGGAATCTCTGTAGATTCATTCTTATCCAATAGTTGGGTTTCCAGGGCCTGGGCATTTGGCAAGGCAACGCCAGTCAGTAAACCCAGTAACACCCCTAGAGTTTTTAGTTTTTTTACGATCATTTTTTCGATCTTTTAGTTTGAGTCTCTATGTATAAAGTCTAGATTTTCTTTTCAATAATCCAGCTTTTTTTGCTTATCCCCGGCACCTCACCGAGAGGCAATAAACTTTCTAGATCCTGTGGTCGCGAATACTGGATACCAACATTTTCACAATGCCATAAATTAATAGCAGGATAATTGCCAGGCTAGCGAGGTTATAAAGTTTGCGTGGATATTCCGCTTTCTCAGTCAACGACGGCTGGCTGACAACCATTAAGTGCTTCAGCCTTCCGGAGGCCTCCATTCGCGCGGTCTCCAAGGCTTTAAGGGATGCGGCGTAAGCATCGGTGGCAAACTGAAGATTCAATTCCAAATTCTGAAAGTGTGCACTCAAGCTGTTGAGGCGCTGTTCTCCCTGAGCGTCTGATACACCTACGAGGCGTTCCTTTTCTGCAGCTATCTGCCCTTCCAGGGCATTAATTTCAGCTTGCATAGAGACAACCTGAGAGGAATCAGGATTAAGGTAGGTTTTGGCCGCAGTCAGCTTGGCACGCTGCTCAGCAAGTTTCGCCTCCAATCCTTGAATAATGCCGCTGATGCCTTTGGTCAGCTCTTCCGGGCTGACTACCTTATTGCGGTTTTGAAAATCGAGAATCTCCTGCTTGGAAGCGCGGAGTTTATTCTGCGCTAACTCCAGCTCACTACGAACAAAAGCCACTTGCTTGTCAGCCAGCTGATTGCTGATAGCATTTACGAAATCTTCAGATTTCTGGGTAACAATCTCAACTAACCTACGCGCAAATTCAGGCTCAAAAGCCTGCATTTCGATTGTAATAATGCCCGTCGACTCATCGTAACCAACCGCAATATGTTCGCGGTAGTATTTCAAGTAATCTTCCTGGGTTGCCTCCGAGCCGAGACGTGAAAAGATGTCGTAACGATCGCTCTTGTAGTAATCACTCAACTGTAATGTCTTATCCAGATATACCGCCATATCCAGAGACTGGATATAGTTAACCACTAGGAAGGCATCCTGATTATCTGCTCCTGTCCCTGGTAACAAGAAACCGAGAGAAGATGACATTCCCTGGCTGGAACCATTGTCTTTTACAATAAGCTGGGTACTACTGACATAGCGATCCGATACAAAGAAGAGATAATAGGCGGATACAAGAAGTAGCGGCAGACCAACACAAAGCAGTAATCCACGCCAAGGGCTCATGCGC
Source organism: Microbulbifer mixtoriginis (SeqCode) (assembly GCF_052467705.1). Taxonomy (NCBI): domain Bacteria; kingdom Pseudomonadati; phylum Pseudomonadota; class Gammaproteobacteria; order Cellvibrionales; family Microbulbiferaceae; genus Microbulbifer; species Microbulbifer mixtoriginis (SeqCode). The sequence continues at coordinate 1,229,119 of NZ_CP174322.1, read as the reverse complement.
GAGCGGCCTGCTCTAGGTTGCGGCTGCGGTTCATTCGCAGCAAAACCTGTAAACAAGTCTTTTACAACCTCGGCGGTTCTTTTTAGTGCGCCACTATCGGGCTTAGTCTTTTGCTCTGTATCGAGCTGCATATTTGTTTCCATTGTCTATGCCTTAAGTGCCTGTGCGGCCCTGCTCTGTTGTTGCACCTTGGGCTTGGGGATTCCCTGCTGATAAACCTCTATGGCTTCGTCTACGGTATCGTATATCCGCAGCCCTTCCGGCCCGAGATAGATACCAACGTCGCAATTCTTTTTCAGTTGCGGCATTGCATGGGCCACAATAATAAAATTGGCTGATTTGCGTTTCTCGGCAATCACCTGTTCACACTTATGTTTGAAGTGCGCATCACCGACTGACATCACCTCATCTACCAGGTAACAATCGAAATCCACAGAAATACTCAGGCCAAACGCCAAGCGGGAGCGCATGCCAGAGGAGTAAGTCTTGACTGGCGCATTAAAGTAGTCGCCTATCTCGGCAAAGTCCTGAACCCTTTCCAGTACCTTCTGCCGGCCCCTTCCCCAAATTCCATGGATTCCGCAGATAAACTCGGCATTCTCTCGCCCTGTCATACTGCCCTGGAAACCACTTGCCAACCCCATAGGCCAAGAGATGCGCTCGTTGGTTATAACCCGCCCATAATCTGGATAATCAATGCCGCCCATAATCCGCAACAGGGTTGATTTGCCGGCACCATTACGCCCAAGGATGCCGATATTCTTGCCCTCCGGGAAAACAGCATTCACATCTTTGAACAGCACCTTACGACCATTCGGCGTGCGAAAAGACTTGGTCAGATTGCGCAACTCAATCATTTACTGCGCACCAAGTCTTGCCACTGACTGCGGTAGACCAGCAAGCCAAAGCCGAGCATGACTAACGAACTGAAAGCCAGGTATGGCAAGTTGGCAAACATGCCGTGGTAGCTGCTGAACAATCCTTCACGGGTTAGCTCGATCACATGAAGCAAGGGGTTCCAGACGAGATAGGGGTGGTATTGCTCAGGTATCTGCTCGAGAGAGAAGAATACCCCTGACATAAAGTAGAGTGGTCGTTGGATCAAGGAACCAAATTTTGACATCTCAGGATATTTTGCACCGGTCACGCAGAGCGCCAGACTCATGCCTAAGCAAAAACACAAATAGAGAATGTTCACAACAACTAACAAGAGGAAATTGTTAAAGGTCGCAGATATACCAACCCAAGCCAGTACCCCTAGCAGCGCAACCAAGCTTACCAGGTAGATTACAAACTCTAGCATCACCCGGCTTAAAACCGCATCAAAGGGTCGCAGCTGGCGATAGTTGAACAACCCCCGGTTTGAGTCCACAGCTGCCATAGACTTACCAAAGCAGTGGGAAAAAAATAGAAACGGGGCGATACCAGCGAGCATAAACAACATGGTGGGAATGCCGGGATAGAATTCTCGCCCAAGGAAGCTAAAGATTGCCGCCAGAACCATGATATGCATGGCAGGCTCTAACAACACCCAGGCATAGCCCAGTTTCAACTTGCCGAAGCGGGTTTTCATCTCGCGCACAAGCAGTGCGTAGATCACATCCCGCTGGATCTGCCAGACAGTACGCGAAGTTGTTGGGCTCATAGCAGCTTTCTTGAATAACTGTGAACCAGTCCCCCTCTCACAAGCGTGGAACTGAGATAATGATTACAAATCCGTTTGGAAGGATTTACTTCAAATAGCCGAGTGATACCTGATAGAACTTCACTCATCTTAAGTATGCGAGCGGCATAGCTTACACAATTAGATGATGACTCCTCCTGAGTGCATCAGCAGCCTTATTTGTCAGCGCGGCATGTTAACGCGGCGATTGATCTACGTCACACTAAATTAATTACGCGCCATTACGTGAATCCCGCCTGATAACTTGCTTTCTTACAATCCGCAGAACTTACACAGATTAAAAACCACTCTCAATGTGCGTCTGGTGCCTGTCATCAATGGGCAAACGAGTAGTCCTCCCTTAACTTACTTTGTGAGCACTTACTCCCCTCTATGGCCACAACGAAAAGATAGTATTATTTTTATACGAATCGAGCTGATTTTATACACATCACAAATGTGATACGAGCAAGCACCTAAGGGTTTACCCCCAAACTTGCAAGGTAATTTTTGAAAATCGCACCCAAAAAATAGTGGAATACCTCAGTATCCAAGACCTGCTCTGAACATTCCTAGAAAAATGTAACTTGCACTACAAGCAAATATGAAAGGGAGTAGGGTAGCGCTTAAGAGGTTCGTTAGCACTCACCACCAACTTAAAATCATGCTGATCTCATATGCCCGCAAGTAATCAGTACGGAAATCCTCCTATCGATTAAGGAGCAAGGTTTACAGACATAACTCATTTCCGGAAGTGACTTGAAACTGTTGTACAGTTTTCATGAGGTGGGTAGGCCAAGCACCTTGAACTTGGCCATAGTTTGCAAAGGCATCTCAGCCTGCTATCAAAATTATGAATGTAAAAACGTACTCATCTAGCAACTGAGGAACTTCGGAATACGTTATGAGCACATGAGGATCAAATCTTATAGCTCTTTCATACTCTGCTCCTACCTTAACAGCTGGCTCCACTGATACTTACCCCCAATAAAGTCAAACCCTCAATAAAGAAGTCACTGTTGATTTCTAAAAAGTATGTGTCGATGACATAAAAAGCACGGCTCAAATCTTTCATAGATTCAATTTTCAACAGCTGCCATCCACAAAGAATCAACGCTTCTAACCACCAGGGTAGAGACATACGGCCAACTTTGACCAACCCATAAGCCAGCTAAACCTGCTGGCAGGCTGAGAGCAGGTAAAGCAGTCGTCAGGTAATGAGATAGCCAGACCAAAGAAGCGCCGCATGGAGGGTGACACAGATTTGCCGGACAATCTCTACCCGGACCCGCGCCACCGGGGAAACTACTGGCTCAATCGTTGTAACGCTCTAAAGCGCTTTGGCGAAGACTTCGAAGCCATCTCTATACATAAAGCTAAATTGTCTGACCTTCGCAAATGGTGAGAATCCCTTACCTATCATCAACAGCACACACGCCGCGCCGAGTTTAATAAATTCTTTAATTACTAAATGGCAGAAGGGTTGTACAAGCTCGATAGCATCCCGTTTACCCACCGCCGGTGGCTGACTGCGCCTACTGAAGCCCAGCAAAAAAGCGTCAACACTTAACCCTGGAAGCTAACTGGACCATCTATGAAAAGGTCGGGGAATTAGGCTGTGAGGCACTACAGATTGCTATGGGCATTAGTATGCACTGCGCTGATATTTGCGTGCTGAACTTTGTGGAACACCTACGCAAAACAATCAATAAATCTGAAGCAAAATGGGTCAGTTTCGCCGCCAACCATCTAAGTTTTAATTTACAAAAACTTGGTAAACTTATTAGCCGTGCAAGGGAACTCAGCCTAAGAAATTACCGCCGCCCCTACATACTGAGCCACACACCTAAGCAACGGCGCACCGGAAAAACTAAAGAGTATGTTTACCAGGTAAGCCCCGGCCGACTGAGCGATATGTTTACAAAAGCTCGCAACGCTACTGGACTTTATATCGGCTTACCCAAAAACTAAACTCCACCCAGTTTCCATGAAGTACGCAGCTTGGCCTCTGAGCGGTTTAAGCGATTAGGATACGACGTAAAATCAGTACAACAACTGATGGCGCATACTGATGAGCGGGTTACTCAGTCTTATCAAGCGGGACACGGTATTGATTATGAGGAGATTAGTATCTATTTGGATAAGCAAGCAATAGGAAGGGAGTTTTAATAGGGGAAATTTTTAACACTAAGATAAATACTAGTCCAGTACCTAGACTGGACTAGCTAGAGTTATAATAAACTTACTTAAGCTCTATTCTACCCAAAGTTACAATCATCTACCCCTTGAAATAAGCCTACTTTTCCTGAGGCATAAAGAGTCAACAGGCTAGAGTACATTTGCTTTCCCTGATCATCAGATATATCCAATACATATTCCCAGCTGGGGTTTGAGTGGCACTCAATAGGGGAGGCTTGGTGTCGATCAAGCTGTATAAATAATTTCCCAGGTTAGAGGCGATCTTGCATTAGCCTTTTTACTGTTGCCGAATCTATCTCTGAAGACTGTACAGTTGAGGCCGAAAACAGTACTAGCGACTTGAACTTCATTTATCCCTCTATACTATTTCCAATAGTGCATTGAAAATAATTCTTCAATATACCATATTCACAATCTCTCTTGCCTTGAAGCCCAAAAGCAACCTGAATTTTCAGAATATATTTATTATTTTTCGCTAAGATATACAGAAAACCCTAACTCTCTGGTATTTCGCAATAACTAAAAACACTGGAAGCTCCATCAATAAATGAACTAAAAAACTTTTGATCCTACTTGGCACGATAAAGAGCCTGATGCCACACATGAGAAGAAATCACTTTTTATTTTTTGAATAAGCGAGGAGCTGAAAGGATATTTGTGAGGGGGATATTTCAGGCGAAAAAAAAGAACCCTAAAGGCTCTTTTTTCTTTCTTGCGAGTTTTTGTTCACCGGATACGAGGTCGTTACCCTCTTCTCGCAACCCATTGAAATACAAGGGGAAATTTGGTGGAGCTAAGCGGGATTGAACCGCTGACCTCAACACTGCCAGTCTTCAGCACACAAAAATGCAAGTTACTGAATTTTAAAGGGAAACAGCTGTTTTCCAGCCACAACCCTCTCACTCTCCTCGATGATAGCGCACTGACGCTTTAACCACCCCCTCCACAATCAACTCTTGCCCTTCCCAAATTGGAATATGAGCATATTTATCATTTGCTGATATCAGCCCTCCTCGACGTCGACCCAGAATCTTGCACGTTAGCTGACCGTCCAGGGCCACCACAACCACATCACCGTGCTTAGGGGTTAGCGATCGATCGACAACCAATAGATCACCATTATGGATACCGACATTTACCATTGAGTCGTCATTGGCGCGGACAATGTAAGTTGACGCTGGCCTTGTGATCAGATGGTCATCCAGGCTAAGGGCCGCCTCCTTGTGGTCATCGGCGGAAGAGGGAAAGCCACAGGCGACGCTGTGACCATAGAATGTGGAAAGCTTCATAATGGAATATCTAAATACTGTATGTATGTACAGCTTGTTACTATAGCTATCCAACAAACAAGGGGAATGAGTGACTATGAGGCCGGCACCACTCACGGCACCGGCTTTACAAAGCAGTCAGTCAGCCTCTTCAAATGCAGATCTTCCCTCTGGGATCTTTTGCTCATAGGCGCAAATCACGAACCCTACCTCATCGCTAATAAGCTGCAGCAAGGCTTTACGGGTCAGCTGACTCGAACAATCCGCAACCCATTCCAGGCCGGCACATAGATTGTTGACGTGGTGAAGTTGTTGAATGTGAGCAGTCATTGGCATAGTCCACCTCCTGTAGGAACTACAAATCCTCACTAATACCGCCGATCGAATTCAGCACTTTATTCGAGCGTTTGGCGACAAACACCGGGACACTACTAACTATTTCTCAGTGTATAAATGAATATTCTGGATTATTTCTAATCTAGAAATGCAAAATGCGGTTTTATTTCGAAAATCGAAAATTTGTTATTACGGGAGTACCTGATACGGCTAGATGTTTGAGGCCGGAACACTAGGCAAACGCCTGCGCAACGCACGGAAATTGGAGGAGAAGACGATCGCACAGTTGGCCAACCAGCTGGGACTAGCGCCATCTCAAGTTTCGAAAATGGAAACAGGAAGTCAGAAGCTGCCGGAGGAACTGTGTGAGGCGGTGGGGATTACGTTGGCCGAGGTGTACGGGGCCGAGTACCGGCACCACTTTACTCAGATCCCCTTCCCGCAGTTAATAGCCCGAATGTACGCAAAATTGCCGCAGGAGTTTCGCCGGTATATTCACCGGGTGGTTGAGAGTAGTTACCAGCTTTGGAAAGGAAGGCGATAACGCCTACCAACACGGGCCGGAGGCGCGATAACGCCGGAGGTCCAGCAAATGCTTGCATTTGCGATCGTGCTTGGCCTTGTTACTAACCAAGCGTCCGAATCAATCCAAATTTTGAATTAAGAACCTCTTGAAGTGCTGACTTCAATTCAATTAACCAGTCCCCAATGAATTTAATATCTTCTACTTTTCCTTCTAACGAAGAACCTTCCGTAATCTCAGACAGGTTATCTAAAGCTGTTGCCACTTGCTCGTAGGTGATTATTGCTATAGGGCCAAAACCAAAATCCACACCATCTCCACAATCTTCTCCAAATTGGTAGCTAAGTTGCTCTAGAGATTTGATTATTCTGGGATATCTTGAATCTAAAACTTCCTTAACCCAATCAACAGTTTTAATATTCCAGTCATCAATTAAAACTGACCCTTCTCTGCTACTAACCTTAAAGTCCGCAGGAGGCACTTCACCAGTTTCCTCTTCGTAACACTCACTATCCTCTAATAGCAACCAATAAAGAAATTCATTTCCCCTAATCTTCTCGATGTTTTCTGGGCTTATTGGATGAAAGGTATAATTTGTACTCACTAGTCTAAATTCCTCAACTTACTCGAATTAATGTATGTTTAGTAACGCATGGCTCAAGTGCGCCGTAGGCGCCACTTGCAACCACTTGCTAGCTACCGATTACCTTGATGCTGATGCCAATATACAACCGGCACCGATGAATGTTGAGCCAAATACTTTACCTGCAATAGGACCTGAAAATATTTTGGCTGTTTTGTTCTTTGCTCTCCGTGCCAGATACGAATATGTAGATAGACAGACAAACGATGAACACATAAAGCTTAAAACCAGCACAGTGAACTGTGGAAGTAATGACTCTGAAACTACTATGAATTGTGGGAATAATGCTGTTGTAAAAACAATCGCCTTAGGATTTGTAACGGAAACCAAAATACCCTGTAAATATAGACTGATAGTATGCTTCTTACCTTTTTTTGTTTGCTTTAATTCCATTGGTGTTATGCCTTTCCTCCATAGATTTACACCCATGTAGATAAGGTAAATTGCACCTGCGATTTTTAATACAGTAAAAGCAATAGCCGAATTGAGAACAATTGCACTCAAGCCTAAAACAGAAAAGCTGGACATAAGAAGTAGTCCAGAAATATTACCCAAAACCGTGATCAATGATTTTTTGAAACCATACATCAAACTGTTTGTTGATACCAACAAAGTTGCTGGTCCGGGAGTTGCTGTTGCCAACAAAGCAATCGAACAGAATGCTAACCAACTTTCTATTTGCATTAAACTCTCCATAGGAAGCTAACGCCGCCAACAAAGGCCGAGCGGTAGCGAGGTCCAGCCGCGCTTTTCGCGGCGATTTTACTTGGCTTTGTTAAGCATTTGGTCTTGCTCCCCGCACAAACTCTCCCGGCCCACTTGATTGATTTTTAAGCCATTCAGCTGGTGAGTAGCCCAACTCTTCCCAACGGCTATAAAAATATTCTACAAGAGGGTTAGTTTTATTAAACCCGACATGTATATCAGAGTCATTACAGAAACGAAATTCCAAGTCTACGACTTCAACGAAAACATCATTATTGCCAAATTCACCTAAACCACGTGCTTCAAGTTCAGTGATCTTCGTTTCTAATTCTTCAAGTGACAACATTTCAGGTAGCCATTCATTACCAGGGTAGTACTCGATACCCCAAGCGAAGCCAAATAACACTGAGCAATCTTTAATGCCTCTTTTCGAAAAATACTCTACGAAATTACGAAATTCAGCCCAAAACTGCTCTTTCGATAGTGGATATGTAAGTATCTCTCTTTTCTTCATCTTGATGCTTAACGCAAAGCTAAAAGGCCGGAGGTGTTTTTTGCCGGAGATCCAGCCCATGTTTTTGGGGGCGAATTTTCAGCGTTTTGTTAAAACGTCTCATCTGACCTCTCTGATACAGAAAGGCTTTTTCTAAGTAGCAGCGAGACCAAATATATAATTGCCAGCGGAGGTAATAATGCCATAAATCCACCAACTACAACCGCTTGTTTAACCTTTAAAGTTTTTTTGATAGCTAGCATATAGCTAAGAACTAATACAACACAAAACCATAGCAATATACCCAGGGCTTCGATGTTGGAAATATTAAACAGCTCATACATTACGCATGATCCATTAAGGAGCTATAACGTCGCGCTAACGGGCTGGCGCTGCGCCGCAGTGACAGTCCAAGACTAGCGAAGCTGGGCTGAGTGTTGAGTGCCTTGTTAAATGCGGCTAACACGGTGCTACCGATAGTGTAGAGCCTACTGCATTAAAAAAAGCGTTTATGATCTCACTTGTTACCCTGGCTTGATTAAATGTGACATCCATAAGAAAGCCAAAAATGACACTCACATAAACTAGATAACCGAACCCCATGTAATCGTTGTATAGGATCGTATAGAAACAGTCTTGACCGAACAGGTAAATGGCCGAAGATGCGGTCGTAGCAGATAACAAAAAGATACCCGGAAGGAACAAGTGCGCCATGGCTTTTGGTTTCTGGAATGAGACCAGCAGCAAGATCATAAACATTACAGTGTTACTGCCTAAGAAAATTCGAAGGTCCGTTCTTAAGCTTTCAACAATGGTCATGTATTTATTTTTGATGATCTCGCCGAGCTTTTCTTGTGCAACCTGTAAGTTAGCAATGCGTTCCATGTATCCAGCTGCGATAGATTTAGTGAGGCTTTTCTTTTTTTCGCAATCATAGCCACATAGAGAGGCGATAACACTAGCGATTTTTTCGGGTAGCTTGTTGTTGAGATCTGCTCTAATTTTGCTTTCTTCGTATCCTAGGCGTGAGGCAATAGATAGTGCTTTATCAGATAACGAGGACACCTTGCTGTCTTGGTACTTCTCCTCGATTTCACTCTCAATTTGCATTGCAACGAAATCCTTTGCAGATTTCTCAACGGCCGTAGGCATACCGAAAGTTACGCTGAAAAGCGTACCAAAGAGCAGCAACCCAAAAACCCCTATTGCTCTAAGCGTAACTCTCATATCTCTCCTAGACATTTAACGCCCGGCTTTGGGGCTGACTTGGAGCTGCAAAGCAGCGGAAAGGCAGTTCCAGCCCCGCAGGGGCAACAACAGCCGCTTGTTATGTGATGGCATCTACTTCACTCTTCTCTTTCGCTCCCAAAAGAGGTTGCACCATATATACCGCAGAAGAATGCCGATGCAAAAGCATAGTACCTAGCAGACCCATTCCATAGGCTTCGATACAACTCGAGCTCATTTACTTTCTCACAAAGTTCGAGCGATTCAATTATGCAACTCTCTAGTCCTGACATAACCCGTTCTGCATAACTTATTTGATAGCCAAGCATAGAAATACACCACACGGCTACTCCGATGCTAAATACGGAAAGTACCTTTCTGTTACGGCTTAGTTGCTTGAACATTTTGAGCTTACTCTTTTAGTCACATAACGCCTAGCTGCACCGGAAAAATACGAGCGTAGCGAGTAATTTTGATCTTGCCCCGATAAAACGGACACACTACTTTTCATACTGCTATTCGCTCATATTCCATTGGCGATCGATAGCCTAGAGCTGAATGCAGCCGCCTACGGTTGTAAAAATCATTAATATATCGAGCCAAAGCATACTTTAGATGGCTCATTGTCTGGAATCTAGTTTCTCTAATCAGTTCAGCTTTTAAGCTATGGAAGAACGACTCCATATGGGCATTATCCGTACATTTACCCGCTCTACTCAAGCTATGCTGGATTCCATATTTTCTCAACTCTTTTTGATACTCGGACCCTCTGTACTCTACACCTCTGTCCGTGTGTAATATTAATCCCGGTTTTGATCCTCTTTTCCTTACAGCATTCATCAGGGTTCTTCGGGTTAATTCTGTTGTTCTTTTCGTATCTAAACTCCAACCGATTACTCGGCGAGAATACAAATCCATCACCACTGACAAGTACTGCCATTGACCCTTAACCTTAAGGTAGGTTATGTCAGCAACCCAAACTTGATTCTTGCTTTTAGGCACAGCTCCATCCGGTCTAAGATTCTCCCCAGAGGCTAGGAAACGCTTTATGCCTGGTGCCCTACGTGTCACTCTCGTAACTCTGGCTACGACTCCTAATTCCTGCATCAGCCGGGCTACGCGCTTACGGCTAACTTCATATCCCTTGGTCAGCAGGGCTTTCCAAATTCTTGGACTACCATAGCGCCCTGCAGAGTCATCCGAAATCTTTTGAATCTGAACCTTTAGATCATCATCTTGGTGTTTTCGGTGCGATCGCTGCCTCTTCAGCCAATCATAATAGCCACTGCGCGATACTCCCAGCCACTGACAAGTTCTTTTGATACCTAGTTCTGATCCGAACCTCTGGATGAATCGATATCTTGCTGATGTTCCTCCGCAAGAAACCGTTGCCACTTTTTTAACAAATCAAGCTCCTACTTTAATTTACGATTCTCCGCCTCTAAACGCTTTACCCTAGAAAGTTCTTTCTCTGCTTTAGAGACTACACCAGTAAGCTTTCTTCGTTTATCTGCCACAATCTTCCCCTCCTGAAACTCTTTTCGCCATCGTGACAGCATGAAAGGGTGAATGTCGAGAGTTTCGGCCACTTCCTTAACTTGAACACCCTCTATCAAGCTAAGCATTACCGCTTTCACTTTGAATTCGTTTGAATACTGCCAAGTCTTTCTAGGTTTGTTGTATTTCGGCATAAGACACCTCGTCTGTTTGACTTTGGTGTCCGTTAAAACGGGGCAAGATCAGGTCGTGCTGCAATGCCTTGTATGGTTGTTCTTGCCCGATTCTGATGTTGAAAACCCTTTTCGCTAACGGGTAAATTGAGACCCACCTTCGGCGGCCACCGAAGGCCTTGTTTATCACAGTTCGCTGCCTGGCCGGTTCGTAAAAGACCGATAACAAGTATGAACGTGATAAGCACTCACTAGGCATAACTCGAATAGTCATGTGGGCCTCGAGCCCGAATAGCAAGGCGGAGATAGCTTATCTTATGGAACCTCAAGAGATCAATGTCGGTATCGATACCAGCAGTAAACAACTCGATATTTATGTGAGACCTACTGGCCAATTCTTTAGTGTTACCAATGATAAAAATGGTATTAAGGATGCCATTAAACAACTACAACCTCTTAAACCTGAAAGAGTATTGATCGAGTCCACAGGAAGGCTAGAATTAGAATTTGTCTGTGCTGCTCATAAAGCGGGACTGCCGATAGTTGTTTGCAATCCTTCACAAGTAAGAAACTTTGCAAAATCAGCGGGGCGGCTCGCAAAAACAGATAAGCTGGATGCAATTGATATCGCACATTTTGGTGAAGCAATGAAGCCAAGATTGTCATCGATCAAACCTGAAAAACTAAGAAATATCAGTGATTTGCTGACGGTCAGGAACCAGTGCTTAGAAATGAGCACAATGCAAAAGAATCGCCTCAAGAGAATGCCTAAGTCTGTTCACAAGCCCATTCAGGCTATCTTAAAGGCCATCAAAAAAGAGCTAGAAGGAGTCGATAAGCAACTTGATAAACTTGTTAACAGCGTTGCCGAGTGGCGACAAAAACGCGATCTCTTATTAAGCGCTAAAGGAATCGGCAATGTACTGGCTTACACGCTAATGAGCGAACTTCCTGAGCTGGGCAAGCTGAACCGCAAAGAGATTGCGGCACTTGTGGGTATCGCCCCGATGAATCGTGATAGCGGCAGCTTCCAGGGTAAGCGCTATATTCGAGGTGGGCGACATCGTGTACGCACGGTTTTGTTTGTTTCTATGATGTCGGCAATACAATGCCACCCTAAATTAAAGCCAATGTATGAGCGCCTGGTCGCTGCTGGTAAACCAAAGAAAGTCGCCCTTATCGCATGTATGAGGAAGCAACTTACCATTCTAAATACAATGGTAAAAAACAACACTTACTGGGATGAGAAAATGGCTTAAATACTTGACAAAGGACCATAGTCACTTGTTATGTGCATTTTTTATTAATATTACAATGCCAGCTACAACAGGTGAGAAAACTGCTAAAAATAGCCCTCTAAACATATTAGGTTCTGTAAAATATATTACACAAGTAAAAATACAACCAAGGATCATCCCAATAGAAATAAGTGCTTTATATTTATCTGGCTTTAGCAACTCAAGCCAGAAGCCTAAGACTCCAAATAGAGCAAAACTATAAAACAATAACCATAACGGGATATTGACAATATTATTAAATAAGCCAAAAGACCAATATGACCCAAGCAAGAACCAACATGTTGCAGGAGCTACTCCAGTGATAAAGATAAATATTTTATGAAATAATCCGATTTTAATTTCCTTGCACATAACGCCGTGCACACGGGCGCCGCTTGCGGCGTCCGAGCGGCGAAGCCGCGTTGTGCTGCACCTGGTTATGTGGTTGATTTGACGGGTTTTGATTTTGCATATTTGTAAACCACAAAAATGGAAAAACACCATGCGACTGCTTTAATACTGACAACAAAAGAGAACCAAGCCGGGCGTGTGCTGAACGAAACCACACCTGCAACCCGTAGGTCTTGAATCTCTAAATTTACTGCTGCCCAATACAATTGGCTTCCAAGCCATATAGCTAGGAATATGGCTATTAAAAATCACAACAAACTATCTGTAATACTCGAACCTTTAGGTTTCATACCCTTCCCATGACATATAACGCCGCAATCAGCCGCGGCAAACTTTGTACGCATTTTGCGTAATAATGGGAGCGGAGCGACCGCGCAACAATGTGCACAAAGTTGGCCGTCGGCTGCATTGCTTGGTTATGCAGTTATCATGGAACCACATTTGAAAGATACCTATCTGCAACAGCCTTTGAATATTCAACAACACCTTCTTTCATTGAATTTAGTTCAACTGGTGAAATACTCTTAATATTTTGTGCCTCAATCACCCGAACATTATTTGGGAATGGCAAATATACTTGCCCTGCAAAATCATAGTTTTTAGTATCGATTGTGACAAATGCTGTTGTTGTTATTTTTGGCGGATCATCTACGGCCCTACCAGTATAATAATTGACCGGGCAATAAATGTTGTTATAGCCCTTTCCTATTTTTTCTCTTACTTCTTGAGAGCTAGGTCCGTTGTAGACTAAAAACATCAAGTAATCCAAATCGCTATTTTTTATAATATCTGAAACTAGATCATGATATTTTGGATTGAGCTTCTGCGCTGTTGAACTTTTTTCGGAAGAAACAAGTAGATCGCCTCTATCAACTGGACTGAGTTTAGAAAAATCGATTCTTTTAAGATACACGTCTTTTTCTTTAAAGGACTGAGTGTACCCTTCATAAAATAATTCATTTAGTGAATATTCCAAGTCATAAACAGCTTCAACATTCTGGAAAACAGTAAAACCTACATGAACATGGCATAAGGCATTTGGACTGTCTATAAATATTCCGAATCGATCGCTACTATTGAACTCTGGGGATTTTGCTCTAGGTATACTACAACTAGCTATCAAAAATACTGTACAAAAAAATGGAATTGCTCTCATCTATAAACGCTCCTTTTGGATTGCATAACGACTACAACAGGGGCGGCCGGAGCGTAGCGTAGGCTGTCCCGCGAAGGGCCACAGGCCCGCAGCAACCTGCTTGTACTTGTTAAATGTATTAGTCACTCACTACCTCATACTTCCAACGATAGGAGCTATACAGATACTCTCCACCGCCTTCTCTATCAGTTAGTTTCGCCTGGAGTAAAAACTTAGTGCCTACAGGGTAATCACGACTCAACTTTTTTGCACATTCCACTTGAAGTGACGAGCTGTACTTACCGCCTGCCACAGGCCGAATGTGAACTTTTCCGTGTTTTCCAGATGTATTGGAAGGGATATAGCTTTCAACAAGCACTTCTTCATACGGTGATATTTTTGCCATGACCATACGTCCTTATACATTTAACGCCCGGCTTAGGGGCGGGTTTGTAGCTGCAAAGCAGCGGAAAAGCTGTCCCAGCCCCGAAGGGGCAACTACAGCCGCTTGTTATGTGCTTTGACTTAGCCATTACTATCAAAGAGCTTGCGCTGATTCTTTAGCTCATTGAAAACACTTATATAGTCATACAACTGAGCTGGATCAGTGCTGGAGCCATCGCCGCAAACACCTAGAGAGCCAAGGAGCCATGATGTATCCACCTCTCCACGCTTATGTATCTCTAGAACAAACTGATACATCAATTCGTATGAGTCTCTTAAAGATATTTTCTCAGAGAACTTATCGTCTTTTAACTCTAAGTAGCTCACATTCACCTTCCTTTAAGGCACATAACGCCTAAAGCACCTGCGTCAAAACCAAAGCGAAGCGGCGGTTTTGGCGTCGGGTGCCTTTACTTGTTATAAGTTGACTACTCACTAATTAGAATCTCGATATCTGGTTTAACAGAGAGCGTGACCTCGATACCAGTTTTGCTTATGAACGAAAGATAACCCTCTTGGTTGGGAGCAGAGTTATGACGCGCGAACTTGCACCCCATTATTTGATATTCGAACAAGACATGATTCTGATTTTCTCGGAACAACCTGAATCGAACGTCCTCCTCAAAAGGAAATATTGTAAGTTCTAGTTCAAGGCCGTTCTCCTGGACTCTGAAAACATAAAACGGTCCACCGCCTTCATCCTCGACAACCTCAGGGATTACTTCCAAAATCCCAACATATTCTGTTTCATCCCATTGAAGCACGATACTTCCTATGACTTATAACGCCTTGCTCAGCTGCGCATTGAACTTAGGGTGATTTTGCGCATCAGCGCGAAATTCAAACTAAGTTCAAGGTGTCAGCTGCAGCAATTTGTTAGGTATTTTATTTTTTCCTACCAAGATATTCCAATAAATATTCTTTAGTAATCCATTTACAGTTTTCCCAGCTGTAACATATTTCCCTTTCTGTTTCTAAAAGTTTTTCAGGTGTATTGATATCCACATAACGAGTAGGAAGTAATATGGCATCCTTGTATCCATTTTCGCTTGGGCGCTCTAACTTTCTAATACCATAACCACTGTGCATGACAATCAAATCAGGAAAACTTGATAGACAATTTTTCCGTAATTCTGCCTCAGCTGCTTGCGAAGTAGAATTCGTACTCATTAAAGGTCTAAAGACACTTTCTTTCCTATTTAGAAATACAAGATAATAATTACCTAAACCGTGGCCAATAAAATAACCGAACTCTATATATTCACCTACTTTTGAATTTTTTATAGGATTGATTACCTTTGCCTTGTAAGAAACTCCACATGGCTTCTCTTCAGTTCCTAATGTACTACCATTTTCTATTCTAACAATAGCAGTAACATCTGACCGATCTAGCAGCTCACCAATTTCAACCCTCGGCAAAGTAGTACCGGCCGATACAACTGGAAGAAAAAGTAAAATCAATAAAATAAACCTATTCATACTCTCCCCGAACCTAACGCCGTATTCAGCCGCCGCCGAAGCTGGGCGGATTTTGTGGTAAAAGCGCGGCGACCACAAAAACTGCGTAGCTTTGGCGGTCGTGCTGCAATGCCTTGTATGGTTGTTCTTGTCCGATTCTGATGTTGAAAATCCTTTTCGCTAACGGGTAAATTGAGACCCACCTTCGGCGGCCACCGAAGGCCTTGTTTGTCACAGTTCGTTGCTGCGCCGGTTCATAAAGACCGTTAACAAGTATGAACGTGACAGACACTCACTAGGCATAACTCGAATAGTCATGTGGGCCTCGAGCCCGAATAGCAAGGCGGAGATAGCTTATCTTATGGAACCTCAAGAGATCAATGTCGGTGTCGATACCAGCAGTAAACAACTCGATATTTATGTGAGACCTACTGGCCAGTTCTTTAGTGTTAGCAATAACAAAGAGGGTATTAAAGACGCCATTAAACAACTACAACCGCTTAAACCGCAAAGAGTATTAATTGAGTCCACAGGAAGACTAGAATTAGAATTCGTTTGTGCTGCTCATAAAGCGGGACTGCCGATAGTTGTTTGCAATCCTGCGCAAGTAAGAAACTTTGCAAAGTCAGCGGGACGGCTTGCCAAAACAGATAAGCTGGATGCAATTGATATCGCACATTTTGGTGAAGCTATGAAGCCAAGATTGTCATCAATCAAACCAGAAAAACTAAGAAATATTAGTGATTTGCTGACGGTCAGGAACCAGTGCTTAGAGATGAGCACAATGCAAAAGAATCGCCTCAAGAGAATGCCCAAGTCTGTTCACAGGCCCATTCAGGCTATCTTAAAAGCCATCAAGAAAGAGCTAGAAGGAGTCGATAAGCAACTTGATAAACTTGTTAATAGTGTTGCCGAGTGGCGACAAAAACGCGATCTCTTATTAAGCGCTAAAGGAGTCGGCAATGTACTGGCTTACACGCTAATGAGCGAACTTCCTGAGCTGGGCAAGTTGAACCGCAAAGAGATTGCGGCACTTGTGGGTATCGCCCCGATGAATCGTGATAGCGGCAGCTTCCAGGGTAAGCGCTATATTCGAGGTGGGCGACATCGTGTACGCACGGTTTTGTTTGTTTCTATGATGTCGGCAATACAATGCCACCCTAAATTAAAGCCAATGTATGAGCGCCTGGTCGCTGCTGGTAAACCAAAGAAAGTAGCCCTTATCGCATGTATGAGGAAGCAACTTACCATTCTAAATACGATGGTAAAAAACAACACTTACTGGGATGAAAAAATGGCTTAAATACTTGACAAAGGACCATAGTCACTTGTTAAGCATTTTTTCCCCACTTTAGAAAGAGCTTTATCAGCTCGCTTAGTTTGTGAGGGCCGCCATAGCCAACAAACTTACCGCCTTCTAGTTTTGTAATAATCCAGTCGTTCCCACTCGCTTCGGCGTCATCACCTACACCGTAGGAAAAACCTTCATAATTCTTTTCTTCTATATCTGTATCGGTGATGTCTACCTTTAGAAACCAGCCTGGATTATCAAGAGTACCGATTTCAATGCCATAGGTATGTTCCCAGTCCTCATTGCACTGAGAAAAATACCATTCTTCAAGTTCTTTGAGAGCTTCCATGTTTTTGATGCTTAACGCTCTGCGCACAGGCGAGCGAAACGTAGTGTAGCGAGTCCAGCCCGCGCTTTTTGCGGGCGATTGTGCCGTAGTTTGTTATAAGCTTTTGCCACGATGCTTCTTCCTTAACGCTCTAGCACTAACTGGCTTTAGTGGGCAGTATTTTGCAAAAATAAACTCAGCTAAAAACGGACCCGCTAGTAGTAAGGAGCCAAAAACCAGTAAACTTTCAAATCTCAACCCCAAGGAAATAGCAAAGACAGGTATAAACGCCCATCCGAATGCTATTACCCTCTTAGATAAGGCTGTATATTCATACTGGAAAAAGCATTTATCACAATGCATTCTACTTGAGAAAGATAACATCTTTACCTTTACAGTTTTTCCATTACATTTTGGGCATTTTCTCAACATGACTTATAACAGTTAATTCAAAAGAAGCTTCTTTATATCACCCTGCTCTATATTTCTAAGCCCCATTTCCTTCGAAGAGGAAAAAAACTTAGCAAACCAATAAGCTATCTGCACTTGGCGCAAATGTACAAAAAAAGATATAAAGCAGCGTCTTTATAATTCTGTATTTTCTCTGCTTTATATCACTTTTGGAACCCTTTAAGTATCAATGGGTTACAGAGTTTCACCTAGAAATAGGAGCAGCTGCTGCTGATCTTTGTTATAAAATGCACAGCTGTACATTTTTCGACCACCCTTAACGTACATAAAGGTCTTAATCCTATAACTCGACTTTTTGTGCTACCCATCCACCAACGCCCGCCAAACAACCCTATCATCCGACAGCCGCTTGCGCACCAGATACTCCAAACCGCCAAGGGTAATCACCGCCTCAGAACTGTAAGCCCCTACTTCGCTCACCAGCAGACTCAACTCGATACGCGGTACCCGCACACGCTCATCATCTTCGAACTCGTCGATCTCTTGATCTTTAATCACACGGCAATCTACAGACTCAGCCCCGCTACCGTCTGTATAGGTAGCGGGCTTGCCCCATTTACGAAACGCGCGCTCTGCGGCTCGTTGGTCCAGATCCATGCTTCACCTAGGCCTTCACGGTTCCCGGCACGCCGGTAAATTTGACCGCTAGGCTGGTAACGCCAGCGGCCTCTGCGGCAAAGGCGGTGGGGCCAGTGATATTGCCGGTTGCGGCTGGCGTGGTGGGGGTAGTTTTCGGCATGGCTTGCGCCTCCTGGCTATGGGTTTGGTTTGGATTACCTGCAACCGCAGACGGGAATCTAAATTCAGAGGGCCTCTGCATAACCAATGCACTAATGGCTTGAGGGGTATTTTTGAACTGGTTTAAGTGATCAACATTGAAGCTTGCGGCCATTTCCATTGCTGCGGTAGTGTCGGTGGCAAAGTCTGTGTAACGCCTTAAAATGCTTTGGCGAGGACTTTGACTCCATCCCAGTGCACAAAGCGAAGCTAGCGGATCTGCGTAAATGGTGGGAATCCCTTACCTTTCACCAGCAACATGCACGGCGCGCAGAATTTAATAAATTCTTTAATTTCTTAATGGCAGAGGGGTTGTGTAAACTGGAAAGCAACCCATTTACCACCGCCGATGATCGCCCACGTCTACTGGAAAAAGGCAGACCCAACAAGAGGCGGCAGCGCCTCAGCCTGGAAGCCTACTGGGTTATTTATGAAAAGGCCGGTGAGCTGGGCTATGAAGCACTGCAAATTGCTATGGGCATCAGTATGCTCACAACTATGCACCGCGCTGATATTTGCGAGCTGAACTTTGGGAAACACCTACAAGGCGACTACCTACGCAAAACAATCAACAAATCCGAAGCGCAACGGGATAGCCTCGCCGCCAGCCATTTGAGTTTTAATTTAAAAACCCACCAACAACTTGGCAAACTTATAAACCGCGCAAGAGAACTCAGCCTAAGAAATTACCGCTGCCCCTACATACTGAGCCATACACCTAAACAACGGCGAACGGGAAAAATTAAAGAGCATGTTTGCCAGGTAATCCCCGACCGGTTGAGCGATATGTTTACCGAAGCCCGCAATGCTACCGGGCTCTATATCGGCTTACCTAAAAACCAAACGCCACCCAGCTTCCATGAAGTGCGCAGCCTAGCCTCAGACCGGTTTAAGCGAATGGGGTATGACGTGAAGTCCGTGCAACAATTGATGGCGCACACAGATGAGCGGGTTACTCAGTCTTATCAGGCGGGACACGGCATTGATTATGAGGAGATTAGTATCTATTTGGATGAGCAGGCAATTGGGAGGGAGTTTTATTAACGTGTCTTGAGCAATCAAAACAATGAATAAACCTCAATCACCATAAATACTCCTGAGCTAGGACAGGTAAAACCATTCTGTGCACTTAGGCCCTTTATGAAGAAAGAAGCATGAAAATTGCATAAGACGCAAGAACAATGGGAAAAGCAAAATCAAAAACTATCCATCTTATATTTTGTGTATGCAGAAAAAACTTATATCTCCGCTCAAAAACCTTCAGCGGCCCCGAAATATTATCTACTGAGATGGCTTTACGAATTACCCTAATAAAACTTTGTATAGAATCCCACTTCGTATTATTTTTATGAAGTAAAGCAGGAATATTTTCAGCGTCACTTGTTAACTCAACACCTTCTTTTTTTAGCTTATTTATTGTTTCTTCAATTTTTGTTTTACTTTCAATAGCAGACAATACAGCTTCTTCTATAGATCCTATCTTTTCTGCCTGTGTCGACCACCAATGGTAAAGCGATGCATTCCGTGGGTCGGAGGGATAATTTTCTTCATAAGTATCTTCAGCAGTCCCCCTAGCTCCATAGGCTCCTTTAGTTCCAGTTACACGAACCTCCCACTCTTGCAGGGCCTCATAGATACTCCACAAAAAATGAGCTAAAAAATAGAAAATAATTATTAACAACCCGGTATAAATAAGATCATTACTCAAACCGGTGAACTTCAAACCAAAAAAAGTGGACTTAGGGTCTATTTTTACGCCACCCAAGGTCATAAACAGTGATATGAAGCTAACTAATACAACGTTCGACCTAATCTTCTTGACTGAATCTTGCAGCTCAACCAAGACCGGCTCTTGAAAAACTTTTGAGATTCTCTCGCTGTTATCACTCATTACTCAGACTCCCTCCTTAGAATCAATAACATCGACAAAAGATAAAAACCTTTCTCGCCCTAGGGCAAGAGAAATTCATCTATGGAACAACTGACAAACGAATAAGGGCAGGAATTTCAGACGAAAAAAAAGGGCCTGAAGGCCCTTTTTTCATCCCCGCAAGTTTTTGTGCGGGTTTTTGTGCAGTTTTTGTGCACCTGGATCCTTCATTGCTGAAGGCCCCGTATTTGGTGGAGCTAAGCGGGATCGAACCGCTGACCTCAACACTGCCAGTGTTGCGCTCTCCCAGCTGAGCTATAGCCCCAAATCCTTTTTGCTTAACGTTTCCGTTGAAAGCGAGGCGCATTTTAGCAAGGTTTAGACGCCTGTCAACAGAAAAAATAACTTTTTAATCAATTAGTTAGCAACTTAGCCGGCACAGCCCCCTAGCGGGGGCTGTGGGGTACTTAGGGGAGTGAGGCGTACTCTTTCTCCCAACGTTTGAGGACTTTTTTCCCGGCGCCGCCCAGGGCGTCGATGGCCTGGCGCAGGCGGGCGCGGCTGAGGTCTGGGCCCAGTAGTACCATGGCGTCCATCACAGAGAAGGAGGCGGTGGTACCACTGATGGCGACAAACAGGGGCGCGTTGAAGTCCTTGAGCTTAATCTCCATGGACGTGGATAGAGTCTTCACCGCCTGGAAAATACTGTCGCGGTCCCAGGCACGCAGGGCTTCCAGACGCCACAGGGCGAATTGCAGCAATTTCTTCTGCTCATCCAGCTCCAACTTATTGCCACTGAAGCTCTCCTCGGTGAGCGGCAGCTTACCGGAGGCAAGGAAGCTCACCAGCGGTGCGAAATCGCCGAAGGTCTCCATACGCTCTTTGGCATGGGGCAGTACCTTGAGCAGGTTCTCGCGGTTAAACATCCAGTCCATAAGGCGGTCGGCAAGCTGCTCATTTTCCAGCTCGCGAATCCACAGGCCGTTCAGCCAGGACAGTTTCTCTACATCGAACACCGGGCCGCCCAGAGAAACGCGGTGGATATCGAAATGCTCAAGCATTTCTTCCAGAGAAAACTTTTCGCGCTCATCCGGCATGGACCAACCCATACGGCCCAGATAGTTGAGCAGCGCTTCGGGCATAAAACCGGCGCGCTGGTAATAAAGAATAGAGGTGGGATTTTTGCGCTTGGACAGCTTAGTTTTATCCGGGTTGCGCAGCAGCGGCAGGTGGCAGAGCACCGGCATTTCCCAACCGAAGTATTCATATAGCAACTGGTGCTTGGGTGCGGAGTTAATCCATTCCTCACCGCGCAGCACATGGGTGATCTCCATCAGGTGATCATCCACCACGTTGGCCAGGTGGTAAGTAGGCATGCCATCGGACTTGAGCAGAATCTGCGCATCGACCTGGGCCCAGTCGATCTCAATAGTACCGCGCAGCAGATCTTCCACTACACAGGTACCGCTCTCCGGTACGTTCATGCGCACTACATAGGGGGCTCCGGCGGCGCGACGCTTCTCTACTTCCTCTTCCGACAGCGCCAGGTCACTGGGCTTCAGTGAGGTGCGGCCGGCTTCGCGCAGTTCTTCGCGCAGCTGCTCCAGCTCTTCGGCGGTGCGGTAACAGTGGAAGGCATGGCCTTTCTGCACCAGTTCATCGCAGTAAGTTTTGTAGATATCACCGCGCTCACTCTGCCGATAGGGGCCGTGGGGACCGCCTACGTCTGGACCTTCCTGCCAGTCCAATCCGAGCCAACGCAGGCTATCGAGAATCGCCTGCTCGGATTCCGGGGTGCTGCGCTGCTGGTCAGTATCTTCGATACGCAACACAAACTGGCCGCCCTGGGCGCGGGCAAAACACTGATTAAACAGGGCAATATAGGCGGTACCAACGTGGGGATCACCGGTTGGAGACGGTGCGATTCGGGTTCTTACGGTCATGACAAACCTGATTGAAGATAAATAAAGGACTCTAAAGGCGCGGGATTATAGCGCTGGCCGCGCGTCGGGCACAGACACAGGCTGGTCGCCAATAAGATCTTTTAGGCGCCATAAATCGAAAATTACCTGCAAATGACGTGACTTGCATCACAAAAAAAGTATGATCCCCGCCATAAAGATGGAATAGCTTGACTAACGCATTACCCCTGACAAGTGCAGGATCTTCGCGAGCGGCTTTTCACAGAACGATAACCAACGGCTCAGGAAGATACGCCATGCACAAAAATGTAGTTCGTTCACTGGCCTCTGCTCTCGCAGCAGGCATGCTTTTCAGCGCTTCGGCCGCCACCGTGGCAGCCACCAATAGTGCCAGTAGTGATATCACCCTTACCTTTAACCCGAGCATTGTAATTGCCGATGTCGGCGATATCACAATTACCAACCCTGCCCTGGATACCGATGCCGTTGCCAGCGATGACTTTTGTATCGGCGGTTTTGGCTTTCCCACCTTTAGCATTACCTTTGAAAGCAATGATGGCAATAACGATACGGCTTTCAGCCTCTCCGGCAACGGCCTAGACGTTCCCTACAGCGTCGGCTTCGACAACAGCACTAACGGTTCCTTTACTGTGGTTAATGAGGGTGAGCCACTAACTGGACTAGATCGTAACGCCGCTTCTTGCAGTGGTTCCGACAATGCCAGATTCCAAATCACTGTTGCCAATAGCGCTTGGCAGACCAATGATGTGCTGGATGGCACCAGCTACACCGATACGCTGCTGATCACTGTAGCCTCAGAATAATTTTGTGGCGTGGCCGGATAGGATTTCCAGCCAAACCCATCGCAGTTTATGGCAGGACGTCTTAACCAATGGCATGCGCTGGCATTTTGTCTGGCGCAGGCCATTCACGCCGATTGCTTTGCAGCAACAGCAGCCACTTTTCTGCTGGAGACCTCTGCACCGGAAGGGTTTGATTCACTGACCGAACCACAGCAGTTATTGGCAGACCTCTACTATGGCGGCCGCCAAATAGGCGCAGCGCCAATTACTGTTAACCCCACCCATATCCAATTCGACGAGCCAGAGCAATTGCTCCCTCTTCTACCTAAATTATTAGATAGAGAGACCGTAATAGCGGCGCTGGCCGAGCCTTTGCCCAGAAATTCACAGTATCTCTGTCGTTCAAGCTGGCAGCGAAAGTGTGGCTATCTAGTGCCTGAGCAGGTGGCGGTCATTTACGATGAAAACCGCTATCGGCTCGATTTATTTTTCTCCGCAAAGTTACTGCCACAAGAAGCCGCCATCAGCGACCCCTATCTCCCGGCCTCCACCAGTGAATTTTCCATTGTTCAAAACCTCAGTGGCGCCTGGAGTGGTGTGGAGAGTAATCTCGGTAAAAACAGTCAGAACGCCACTTTGAATGGCAACACCATTATCAGCTTTGGCGAGAGCGCCCTACACGCCCAGTGGTCGGCTGCCACTGCGCAGCACAATCAGATTAGCGCCTTACACTGGTCCAGGGATTATCGTGGAAAAGCCTATTCGATTGGCTTACTACAACCCCAAGGGGGCTGGCACTATTTCGGTAACCACAGCAGCCTGTATGGGTTAGAGATGCGCAGCTCCCAGCTCAGCCGTACAGACATTAAATATCGGCAGGGCAGCCCACTGGAAATCAATATGCCGGTACGCGGGCGTGTGGAAATTTACCGGGATCAGCGGCTGATCCACACAGAAATGCTGGAGGCCGGTAACCGGTTGCTAAACACCAGCACCCTGCCGCATGGTTCCTACGAAATTGAGGTGCGAACTTTTGATGAAATGGGGCGCTCGCTGCACAGCCACTCAGAGTTCTTTACCAAAGACTCCCTGCTACCGGCCCCAGGGGAATGGTCCTGGAATTTTTATGCAGGGCAACCCGCGCACAATTACAGTAACTATCAGACGCTACCCGAGCGCTACGAGGATGTGCTGGCTCAGGGATCTATAGCTCGACGCTTAAGTGGCAATCTGGGGTTCTTTGCCTCGGCAGCCTCAACCCGTGAGCAACAACTTTACGAGATTGGCGCCCGCTGGATAGGTGGCTTCTTCGAAGTTTCGCCGAGCATAGTGACTAACAAGGGTGGGCGCAGTGGTCACAGGGTCCAGGCGCTGTTGAAAACCCCATTCGCCACACTGAGTGCTATTGATACCAGGCTGGATGACGCTGCCGATTTTGATCAAACCAAGGGTCTGCAACTGCTACCACTAGGTTACTCGCAGCGCAGCCTGGCTCTACAGAGCAATCTACTGGGAGGGCAACTCTCTCTGCGCTTGCGTGAGCGAGACAGCGGGTATCGCTTGTTGCCCGGAGAGCAAGTCGACAAATTAGATAATGCGAGTAAGCTCACCAGCCTCTCTTTCAAACGCAACTTCTTACAAAGTGCTAAGTGGCTGGGCAGTGCCACTTTCTCACACCATAAGGCCGACGGGCAGCAGTATACCGGCCTGGAGATAGAACTCCGACGCCGCGCCAAACACTGGCAGCACAGCGCCAATCTACACAGTGAGCGCAGTAATCACAGCGATCGCGAACAGCGCTTGCTCCTGGAGAGTCGCTGGCACGATAGGGACCTATGGGCAGCGGAATTTGAGCAACAAATCACTGCAGAAAAAAGCACGCATGGCCGTTATCTTGAGAGCAGCAGCCATCTCGCCGGCCACTTCGGATATTTAAACAGCACTCTCAGCTTTAATAACGTTAACCATAGCAAGGCTTTCAATTATCTGGGTGGCTTCAATACCAACCTAATTGTTGCAGAAAATACCTTCGCCTGGGGTGGTGAACGCGCACTGGAAAGTGCTGTAGTTATTGAAATCGATGGCAGCGACCAACAGAATTTTGAAGTATTAGTTGATGGCAACCGGCGCGGCTATGCCAAAGGCGGTGATAGGTCTGTAATCAACTTGCCGGCATTTCAGAGTTATGACTTGTCTCTGCGCCCATTGGATAATGGTTTCTTTGATTACCGCGAACAAAGTAAAACCTTCACCCTATATCCCGGTAATGTTAGTTCCACAACTTATCAGATAGAGCAACAGCTGCTTATTTTGGGGCGTCTAACCGATATGGGTGAGGGATTGCCTAATACCCGATTATTTATCGGTGAACACAGTACCACCACCGATCGGTACGGCGTTTTCCAATTAGGTATAAATACCAACAAGAAGAGCCTGCTTACTCAAGCATTAACTTGGGATCACTGTCAGGTTCCCATAAAAATTCTATCTTCTGGGGATAGCTGGTTGAATCTAGGCAGCATTGAACAATCCAAGGCCAACTGCCACATCGAAACTACTGCGGGGTTAACCAGTGCGCAGCATTAAACACTTAATTGGAAAACTCCTTTGGCTGGGTGTTCTTTTTTTACATTGTCATAATCCGGCCAAGGCACAAAGCTGCTCCAGCAATGACAGCTTGCGCACCTGTAATCTGGGCGACACACACACCCTAAATTACCAGTCCAATAGCCAAGTAGTTCCCTTCACCTTGCGCAGTCGCAGCGCATTCAGTGGCCGCGCCCTAGCTTACTACGCGGAGCTCACTCCTTTAAGTGGTAGCACTTACTCTCTAACTGCCGACAATGGCGACACTTTGGATATCTCCTTTATATTAAACCCTAGCAATAGTGATGCACAGCTACTCACACTGAACAATCTCGCTGGCCCCTTTAATGGTAGTAGCAATGATGTCAACGCCTCCTTAACCCTGAACATAGACGATACTAAAACGCCCTCCTCCAATCGCTACAATGGTAGTTTTCAAATCACCCTAGAGCAGTACTTCCTTATTTTCCTGGTTGATAGCGAAACAGTAGAGTTTGATATTGTTTTGCAGGTAGAGCCCCGTATTGCAATTCGTAACCTGGGGGACATTAATCTCAGCAACTCGGGTATTTCCTTCGGCCAGGCGATTGAAGGACAGGAAGATTTCTGTATTGGCGGCATTGGGTTTGACCGCTATACCGTAAATCTATCTAGCAGTAATGGAAGCACAGGTGGAACTGGGAATCAGCCTTTTTCCCTTAAAGGTGTTAATGAAAATATTACCTATTCGGTTGGCTTTAGTAATACGTTAAACAGCAACACGTTCAATAGTCCTAATAGTCAGGGTGATATCGCGGGGTCATTTACTAGACAGTCAGATGAAGCTTGTACTACTGATAACGCCAGAGTATATATCTCAGTTGCTCCCTCAGATTGGGAACAGGTCGGGGAACCTGTATATACTGATGTACTGACAATTACGGTTAGTAGCCAATAATAACTTTTACAACTTCTTA
Organism: Microbulbifer mixtoriginis (SeqCode); assembly: GCF_052467705.1. NCBI lineage: Bacteria > Pseudomonadati > Pseudomonadota > Gammaproteobacteria > Cellvibrionales > Microbulbiferaceae > Microbulbifer > Microbulbifer mixtoriginis (SeqCode). Next base: position 1,202,663 of record NZ_CP174322.1, on the reverse strand, counting down.
CTGACCGCCAGCTTTGTAAAACAACTTTAGTATTAAATAAAATAATTACGCCAACCAAAAAAACTCCATTAGCTGGCGCTAATCCTTCAAAACTCTTATACACCTCCCTCATTAGCGTCTCTATGGGAATCGCTCTGCTAACACCTATCTCAAATTCCATGGGCGCCGCATAAGAACTCTTGTTTCCTATAAAACGGCATTTTAAATACTCTAAAAACTCCACAAATCCAGGCAAACAAATATTACGACAATTCAGGCGCACTATTTATCCATAAATAAGAAATTATCACTAATTTCTACCGACCCACTGGGAAATTTTCCCTATTCTTTTAGCCGCAAGATCAACTATACCCTTCTCCGCTCACACTTAACAAAAGGACACCAATAATGAAGCACATGTTAAGAGGTTGTGTCATCCCTGTGGCGATGGCTGCTATATCCACCGTTGGGGCACAATTTGCCCTAGCAGCCACTGATCAGGCCAATACAGAAATAATGCTAAAGTTTAATGAGTCGATTGATATAAATGGCCTCGAAAACCTCACCTTTGAAGACCCCGCCCCAAGTACTGATGCCGAGGGCTGGGTGGATTTTTGTATTCGAGGCATAGGATTCACAAACTTCGAGATTCAATTTGACAGCCTCAATGGAGACGGTGCATACATACTAAGTAATGGCTCCACGGATATCCCCTACCAAGTTAGCTTTAGAAATGTTTCGGGAGGAAGCTTTTCTCCCACAAATGAAGGTGTAGCCCTGAACGGACAAATTCTTCAAAATCCTGGCAACTGTAATGGAGCTCCAGATAACTCCACCTTTGAAGTATTAATTCCAAATGCAAATTGGGAAAATCCCAATGTTTTAAGCGGCACTATATATACCGACGTTTTGACAGTGACAGTTACGTCAGAATAACCAACAGAAATAATAAAATATAATTTTGGTCAGGGAACAACCTCCCTATGGTAATGGTAAATAAAAGCAACGTCGGGAAGTTTCCCTGGATGCTCTTACCGCTATGGCTCTGGCATACAACTGCAGTATCAACAGAACCAATGCATCTCGTAAACACAGATGTACCTGCAGGTTTTGCAGATCTAACCAAGCCCCAAAGGATTGTGGCAGACCTGTACTATGGCGGGCGCAGTTTGGGCTCGGCGCTAATTATTGCCGAGCCTGAATTCGTGCGTTTTGTAGAACCTGAGGAGGCAATCAAGCTTCTCCCTGTCAGCCTTAACCCCGAGCGCCTGCTGCTTTCATTACAGGCTTCACTGAAAAAAAATAGTGATCGAATTTGTCGTGATAACTCCCAAACAGATTGTGGATTTATAAATCCAGAATACTTCGCAGTAATCTATGACGAAGAGAGGTATCGACTGGATGTCTTTTTCTCACCAGAGCTACTTCCTCAACAAGAGGCCCTGACCGACCGATACTTGCCCCCAGCCAGCAATAGTTTTTCCATTGTGCAAAATATCAGTGGTTCCTGGTCGGGAGCACAAAGCGATGAAGTAGACAGCAACACACAAACTACTTTATCTGCTACCAGCATTATTGGATTTGGTGAGAGTGCTATTTACGGGGATTGGTACACAGCCAACGAAATTGGTACCCGTGTCAGTAGCCTGCATTGGGAAAGGGACTTCCGCGGAAAAGCCTATAGCCTGGGATTACTGCAACCAAAAGGAAATTTCAGTACTTTCCAATCATTACACCGTCTCTACGGATTTGAGCTCCGTGACTCTCAGTACAGCCGCACAGACATCGGTTATCAACACTCCGCCCTGGTAGAAATAAACATGCCAGTGCGTGGCCGGGTGGAACTGTACCGAGATGGTCGTATGATTCACTCCGATTTGATGGAAGCTGGAAATCACTTACTGGATACCACCACCTTACCACATGGCGCTTACAACATAGAAATTCGTATTTACGACGAAGCTGGCAGATTAATTAATAATACTACTGAATTTTTTACCAAGGATTCACAACTCCCCGCACCGGGTGAGTGGCGCTGGAGCCTGCAGGGAGGAATGCCAGTAAAACCTGAAATATCCTCCGGAATGCCGGATCATTATCAGCAAGAGTTACTGCAAGGATATATTGCCCGCCGCCTTTCAAAAAATTTTGGCGTTTTCTCTACACTAGCAGCCACAGAAGGTCAGCAATTTATGGAGGTTGGTGGCCGTTGGGTAAGCTCTTATTTAGAACTCTCTCCCTCTATGGCTAGGGAGTCCAATGGTCTAGACGCCTATAAATTACAGGCTCTGATAAAAACGCCCTATGCAATGCTGAGCGCCTATCGGATCAAGATTGATGAGCAGAGAAATGATGTAAAGCCCGATAGATATACCCTGCTAAGCAATAGGTTGTCTCAAAGCAGTATTAGCCTGAGAACCCCACTTTTTGGTGGAAACCTAACACTAAGGCGCAGTAAGCGCAATCGAAGTCCGGGAAATTACACTGACTCACTCTCTCTGGACAGTCAATTCAGTGAAGCCCAAGAACTTAGGACCTTGGAATATCGAAGGAATATATTTCGAGGAAGAAAATGGCAAGCTACAGCCAATCTGGCCTATAGTGACGCTGACGGAGAAAAATATACACTACTGAGTATTGAACTTCTTCAAACCAATAAAAACTGGCAAAACTCATTTAACCTACGTGGTGAGCGCCAACAAGGAAGCGGTGACAACCAATATCTAGAAGTCCAAACTCGCTGGCGTGATGCCGACCGCTGGGCAGCAGAAGTAAACCAGGAGTTCACTATAGAAGCAACGCCGGAAGATTACTATTTAAGAAGCTATAGTCGACTTGCTGGACAATATGGTTTTATCAGCTCCACCATTAGTCATAGTGACGTTAACAATAGCCGCTCTACAAATTATATTGGGAGTTTTAACACCAATATCATTGCCACAAAGGAGCATATAGCCTGGGGCGGTGAACGCTCATTGGAAAGTGCCATCATTGTAGATATTGAAGGCAGCCAACGGGAAAACTTTGAAGTATTAATCGACGGTAGCCGCCAAGGTTATGCGAAAGGCGATAGTAGGTCCGTGATCAATCTTCACCCATTTAAAAGCTACGATATATCACTTCGTCCTCTAGGGGATGGTTTCTTTCGCTACCGTGAAAATACCGATCAAGTGACGCTTTATCCTGGCAGTGTGACCACCGCTACTTACAAGATTCAACCTGTCTATCTGACCATAGGTCGAGTTATGGCTAAGGGTCAGGGGTTAGACAATGTGTTAATTTCCATTGAAGGAGAGTCAACACTCACAGATAGCTTTGGTGTTTTTCAATTGGAAATACCTCTTTCTGACGAGCCCCCTTCACATCTCGAAGTCACCTGGCTTGATTGTAATGCCAAAGTTGAGGTTGTGGAGTCCAGTGAAGATTGGTTAAACCTCGGGGTTATTGATGAAAGTTCAGCCAACTGTCAAATCTCACAGACTGCTAAAACAAATGACACCCAATAAAAAATCAAGAAAATTTATTAATAATTTTTTAATAGTTATTTTTTTACTCTACCTGTCAAATAGCAGCCTTGCAAACTGTCTAGGTGACTCCCATCTACGTGTCTGCAATCTATCTGGATGGCACACAATACATGGAAAAGGGAAGCATCAGGATATCCATTTTACTTTTCGCAGTCAGAAGCACAGCTCAGCCACTCCCTTTTCACTGGAAATTCAACCCGAGCGTGAGGGATTCTATAGGTTATATGCAGAAAATGGAGAAGCTGTTGATATAATTTTGGCCTTATCAGCGCCACATCACAGATCCTTTACATTCAACCCCGGTACAGTTTATCAAGACATTCCGGGTAGTAATAACGATGCCAATGCAGACTTGAGAGTAAAGCTAGTTAGACCTAGAAATTTTTCTTCTAATAGCTATCAAGGAAACTTCCAATTATTGATAGCGCAGACAGAGTCTGGAAAAACTCAAAAAATAGATTTTTCGATAGCATTAAAAATTCAACCCAAAATTTATATCAAGCAACTCGACGATATATTTCTTAGTAATATGGGGGTATCACCCGGGCAAGATATTGTTGGCCATGAAGACTTTTGTGTTGGTGGCAGCGGCTTTAGTCAGTACTCCGTATCCCTGTCAAGTAGTGGGGGGATCAGTGCGGGAGCCTTTGTACTTACTGGTATCAGTGAACACATGCCCTATATAGCCAGTTTCTCAGATAATATTCACCGAAGTCCTCCCTCAATACCCGGTGCATCCGGGCGCATTCCAGGTCTTTTCAACCGCTCAGCGCCAGAAGAATGCCTCAGCAATAATGCCAGAATCACGATTACGGTACCTTCGCCCTTCTGGGAAAGGGCAAATGAATCGAAATACACCGATGTTCTCACCGTGACAGTTACTAGTCAGTAATCATTATTAATAGCCATGTGTAATGAGGACTTCGGTTTTCTATACCAACAGACCTCAGCCAACAGTACATTTAGATTTTGAATGATTGGCTTAGATTAAACCCCAGACATAAAACAACAATGAGCTTCCTTCTTAAAGCTGAAAAAAAATCATTGCTCTGAATCAGATATACACTTTCGATATTATAAGAGGGATACCAAACCAGGCCTTAGATATCCCCTTATCGTATTTAATCTATATCACCAAGTCAGTAAAATCTTAGCTAACTGACTCTTAACCACCCAAGGGAAGGCGCACTCGCTCGCTATCACGCCCTCTGAGTAAGACCTCCAACTCACCTTCGGTGGGAAGGCCCTCTAACGTCAGGCTTGTTCCAGCATAAAGGCGACCTGAAATATCAAGCTTTTGACACTCACCCTCGCTTGGGCAATGGCGAGCCTCAACCACTTCAACATTGATATTTCCGGTATTCTTTAAGTAACGTTGACTCCCATCGGCCTGTAACTCCAGCTGGTAACTTCCATCCTCAGGCTGCACAAATACTAATGCCTGGTAGGCCACAAGAATTTTCAGTGCGGTTTGCTCCGATTTAACCTCCCCAACTACCGGCTTGAAAGTAACACGATAGACCTTCTCTTCCTTTAAATCTCTATCCAACGCCATTAGACGAAAACGTTTCCGCTCTCCTGGCGCCAATATGGCCTTGGCCGGACTCACCAACAACCTGAATTCATCCGGGTTAATCACTCGAATGCGCTCTTCGTTCTCTAGCCCGGGATTATCTACCCGAAATATTTCTGTCTGAACATACAGGGTCTCTTTATCCGGATTAGTGATAACCACGTCATCACGCGCATTGGGAGCATCATCAAGATAGAAAATTATTTTATCCAGGGACATGGCTGCCAGTGCGGGCTGCCCCAATAGCAACAAGAAAGAGAGCAGTATTTTTTTCATCGCTCTATCATCCACCTAAATTAACCATTATTTTAAAAACTGCATTCATCGAATTTATATGGCTGTTTGTAATACTCTTGCCATATTTCTGTTCCAACTCAGGGAGTCCTACAGAAATTCACCCCCATACAAAAGAATTAACTTAGAGCCAGTCATTCAAAAATGATTTGTTCTTGAAATGATTACTCCGCTGAAATCATCACTCCCGAAAAGTTCTCAATGGACTTTGTTTCCAGGCACTTATCAGCACCTGAATAATATACACGCTGCTCAGAGGAAGACAGCAGAGCTTCGCTTGTTAAACGAAAATGTTTGGCCGGTATGTTGCGTAGACAAAACCTTGCCGATTCCCTGCTTCGCTCATAACGCCACTGCACCTGAGGTGTAAAACTCAGCACTATCTGTGAAGTTGCCTGGGCAGTCTGTCCTGCAGACTGTACATGCTCCGCTAACGCTAGCACAGTGGTGGAAATTGCCAAAAGCAGAATACGTCTTTTACTACTCACGGGGGCTATATACCTCTTTAACAGCGCAGTTATGCCACAGCTGCACAGACATCTAAAGGGCACACCTTAAGTTTAGCTGGCTATTCCCTAGTCTTGAGGAATGCACTTGAGCATTGAAATTTCCGCCCAACTCTACTTGCAACAACCTCTCCAGGGTCTATTTTTCCTGTAAGACCCAATTCCAGCCTGGGTCATTTGACCCTTGGGTTACAGAGCGCCTAAGCGCCTATATCCACTCGACAATAACGCCTGCTTTCCGGATTTGACTCACATGCTAATCGCGCACCGAGGCGACAAAACCCGCCACCCGGAGAATACCATCGCCGCCTTCGAGGCGGCCCATAATCTGGGCGCCTGCGCCATTCAGTGCGATGTCCGTTTTAGCTTGGATGGCACTCCCTGGTGCTACCATAGCGATACACTGCCTATGCCAAGTGATAAGCGCCAACATTTCTTCCACGACCTAAGGGACTCCCAACTCAACCGCTTACCTATCGACTCCTTTATAAAATTGGTGGACTGGGCCAGCTGTCACCGGCACCTGGATTGGTTTGTAGGCATCTCCGCAGCCAATATCACCAACATGGGTTTTACAGCCGTGGTAAAGAAGCTCATGGAGTTAATGCGTAACGAACGCGAGTCCTTCGCGCTGCTCACAAAAGACTGTCGCAGTCTTCGGGCCGCCCGCAGCATGGGCTGGCATAGGGTGGCCTTGCAAATCAACAGCGTTCCACGCTGCCTGTCTGCCGATATCGTCACTCTCGCCCCGGAGTTTCTGCTGATTCGCGACAGCTTCGTCGATTGCGAAGAATTACCCCCTGGCCCCTGGCAGTGGGTTGTCTATGAAATTAACTCTGCTGAAGAAGCTGTACTCTGGCGAAAGCGAGGTGCGCACCATATCCTCACCGGTAACCTGCCACTATTGATGCGCTCCTGGGAAGCGAGTGATGTCTACGGATTTTGATGTACTGGTAGTTGGCGCGGGAATTCTTGGCGCAGGCACCGCAGAGGCCCTGGCCAAGGAACGGCATTCAGTTGTGATTCTGGAACAGCTCGGTATCGCCGCAGCCACCTCCTCACGCTCATCCAAGCTTATCCATGGGGGCCTGCGCTACCTCGAGAGCGGTCAATTCCGACTTGTCTATGAGTGCCTGCGCGAACGTCACTGGCTGCTGGAAAATAAACCGCAGTTGGTGCGTATGGTGCCCTTCTACATTCCTATTTACCGTGACAGCAAACGACCACCATGGATGGTCAGACTGGGGCTTAGCCTTTACGCGCTCCTCTCGGGTATCGGCAGTGAGGCCTCGCGCTTTCGCGCTTTACCCAAATCCGAATGGGATACCCTACCTGGCCTCAAGCAGGAGGATCTACTCGCAGTATTTCGCTATTATGATGCGCAAACTGACGATGCCGCCCTAACCCGTGATGTAGTCGCCTCAGCAATTGCGCATGGTGCGCAAATCATCTGTCCCGGCAGTTTAGTTGGGGCTGAAGTTACCGAGGAGGGGGTGCGGGTTGATTACGTTGCCGACGGCAAACTCAATACTCTACACACCCGCGCCCTGGTTAATTGCAGCGGCCCCTGGGTAGCGACCACCAACGCGCGCTGTTCTCCCTCTGTAACCCTACCTCCTATAGACCTTGTCGCTGGCACCCACATATTGTTGCCACTGTCGCTCGGCAATAAGATCTTCTATGTGGAAGCCGAGGATCATCGAGCGGTCTTCGTAATGCCGTGGCAAGACAAAACCTTAGTTGGCACCACAGAGCGCCCCTTCTTCGGCGATCCACGGGAAGTGGTTCCCACCATGGAAGAGGAGGCTTATTTGCTACGTACGGTACAGCAGTATTTTTCCCAGACACGCAGCCTACAGGTGGAGGATATATGTGATAGCTATGCTGGATTGCGGGTTCTACCGGAAGCGGAAAAAAGTCCTTTCGCCCGCTCGCGGGAATCCATGATTTGCTGTGATAATGAGCGCAAGCCTCGTATTCTCGCGGTTGCCGGCGGCAAGCTTACCAGCTACCGCGCCACCGCACGCAAGCTGGCTAAAAAATTACAAGCCACCCTGCAAGGTAAGGGCCCCCCAAGCGAAAACTATTCCTCACACATTAATACGTCCAGCACCTCAGAAAGGGAGCGCAATCTTTAAAATTATCTAAACAGCATTTAGAAGTCTGTAAATACCTAGATCCATTTATAGTGTTTTAGATAAATAATGCGATGCTTGCCCTTTGGGGCGACCGGACAAGGTTGCCATGTGCTCATAGCCATTTTTTTCATAAAATGGCTTTGCCTGCCAGCTTGTTGTCTCAACCAATGCTTTCTCACACCCTTTCTCTCTAGCGAAAAGTTCAGCGTTTTTTACAAGTTCCGCACCAACACCTTGACCTCGGCACTCTTCCGAAAGCCAAAGCAACTCAATATGCAAAGTATTCCAATAACAAGAAGCACGGATACCACCAATTATCTCATTAGAGGAATTTCTAGCAAAAACTGTAAATTTAACCTCATCTTCATTTCGCTCAAGCCCAGGAACACTTGCTTGGTTAAAGTCGATAATACCTTGACTTAATATATTGGAATCATCTTTAGATGGTGACGTTGTAATATCTATACTGAACATTTTTCACTCTTATACTTAACAACCAATAAAGCTGGACCAATACCAACTTTCACTTTTTAATTTGCATAAAAAATTGACCATCGAAGATGGTATGGTTTCCACTGTTGCAACCAAGACTTTTAATCACTTGAACTTAGTCTAATTATTATTTTTCTGCTAATACCAATTACTCCCTGAAGCACTACTACAATAAGTAACAAGAGGTAACACTCACAAGTGCGATATGGTTGAAATTTACATGACCAATTATTAACCCACCTCGCACCAAAGTACAAAAAATCCACTCTTTAGAGATTTAAGTCAAGTGTTATATATGACTGTTTATCAACGCTGTCACGAGAAGATAAAACCCATTAATTTCTAAAGGTACAAATCGATAAGCAACTGGAAGAAAATATTAAATACGAATTTACAGAATTATGATATTGATTGAATTACTCCTACCAACTCCCAATTACCTTGTTTTTTCTCTCTGAGGGCGAGCTAACTTTGTCACTCAGTTTTTATAAAGCATTCAAGTATATTGAGCCACCCTCTAGCCCACTTCTGCCCCCTCTCTTTTATGCAATGTACCCTAACACTATGGGGTCTTTGTTTTACATCCCATATAATGGCGGGCTACTCTGTTTTTATTAGTCTTTTACATCGTAGTTTATGTCTGATTACAGTCCCCACCGCTTTTGCACCGCGCCACTACTCGATTGGAGTGACCGTCACTGCCGCTATATGTGGCGCCTACTGAGTAAACGCGCCCGCCTTTATAGCGAAATGGTGACCACTGGGGCAATTTTGCACGGAGATCGCCAGCGCCACCTGCAATTTGACGCTGGCGAACTGCCTGTCGCCCTACAACTTGGCGGAAGCGACCCGCGCGAGCTGGCGAAGTGCGCACGAATTGCCGAGGAGTGGGGGTATGCGGAAATCAACCTCAACTGCGGCTGCCCCAGTGACCGGGTTCAGTCTGGACGTTTTGGCGCCTGTCTGATGGCGGAACCAGATGTTGTAGCTGCCGGCTTATCTGCGATGCGTGACGCAGTGTCTATTCCGGTCACAGTCAAACACCGTATCGGTATAGACGATATGGAAGACTACCCTGGCCTGACCCGTTTTGTGGAGGCACAGGCAGCCATCGGCACAGAGACATTTATCGTCCATGCCCGCAAAGCCTGGCTACAGGGCCTCAGCCCAAAGGAAAACCGCGAAATCCCACCGCTTAACTACGATATGGTTTACCAGCTGAAAGAGGATTACCCACAGCTGCAAGTCATCATTAACGGTGGCATTAATTCTCTGGAAGAATGCCAGCAACATTTACAGCGGGTAGATGGTGTTATGCTCGGTCGCGCCGCCTATCAGACCCCAGCGCTTCTTTCGCAGGTGGACAGTGTGTTGTTTGGAGAAAATGAAGGACCCGATGCCGCGCAAGTGGTCGAGCAGATGTTGCCCTATATCGAGCGAGAACTGGCAAGTGGTCAACGCCTCAACCATATTACCCGGCATATGCTCGGGCTCTTTCAGGGCCTGCCCGGAGCACGCCGTTTCCGTCGTCATCTAAGTGAAAATGCTCACAAGAAAGGGGCAGGGCCTGAGGTTGTGGAGCAAGCTTTGTCACTGGTCACCCAAGCGGCTTAACTTGGAAGGCCAGTATTTCATAGGAAGGGAAGCCAAATACTATCGAGGGATCACGATGAATAAACTGGATCAACTCAAACAGCGCAGCCAGGTGGTAGCAGATACTGGCGATATTGATGCCATACGCCGCTATCGCCCCCAGGATGCCACCACCAATCCCTCTTTACTCTTTAAGGCTGCCCAGCTGCCTCAATACAAGGGCCTGATCCAAGAGTCACTGGACTGGGCAACTCACCACCACAGTGGCGCCAATTCCTCTGAAACAGCGCGGCTGGCTGCAATCAAGCTGGCTGTCAGTATCGGCAGTGAAATATTGCAATTGATCCCTGGGGTAGTCTCTACCGAGGTAGACGCGCGCCTGTCTTTCGATACCCGCGCCACTATTGATTACGCCAGACACCTTGTGGCCCTGTACGAGCGAGAAGGCGTAGCCCGGGAGCGAGTACTAATTAAAGTCGCCGCCACCTGGGAGGGAATAGCAGCAGCAGAGATACTGGAACGGGAGGGCATTCACTGCAACCTCACCCTGTTGTTCTGTTTGAGCCAAGCGATTGCCTGCGCCGAAGCTGGAGTGACACTGATCTCTCCCTTTGTTGGCCGCATCCTCGACTGGCATTTAGCCAATGGGGACCGCAAAGCCTTTAGCGGTGAAGAGGATCCCGGTGTACTGTCGGTACGCAATATCTATCATTACTATAAGTCGCGCGACTACTCCACCATTGTGATGGGCGCCAGCTTCCGCAACACGGAGGAGATCGAAGCGCTGGCCGGATGCGATCGCCTAACCATCAGCCCTCAGCTGCTCCAGTCTCTGGAAGAGAGCGAGGGTTTATTGGTTGGTGGACTTCCCACGGTCAACGAACCGCTGTCACGCCCTGAGGGGCGACTCTGCGAAGCGGCATTCCGCTACCAACTCAACAGTGATGCCATGGCCACAGAAAAGCTCGCCGAGGGTATCCGTAATTTTGTCAAAGATCAGGAGCGGCTCGAAATGCTGCTGCAGAGCCAAGTGATGGGACGCCGGGAAACTGATGCTGCAACAAATCCGTAAGCTGTTTGAACAGATTGGCAACAGTGCCGATGTCGAAATGCACGATGAAAAAGACGTGCGAATGATCAGTGCCGCCTTACTGGTTGAGGTGGCTACTGTGGATCAAAAGCTAGACCCGCGCGAACGTAACACTTTGATCGAACTACTTTGCCAACACTACGCACTGAGCAGCCATGCGGCGGCAGAGATTATTGATGAAGCCATAGAGCAAAGGGAGCGAGCCACTTCCCTGTTTGAGTTTACCCAGGCCGTCAATGACCAGTTCAGCGAGCGAGACAAGTACCTGCTGGTTCGGCAGATGTGGCAGGTGGCTTTTTCCGACGATGTGATCGAGGCTTTTGAAGAACATCTAATCCGCCGGGTTTCCGAGTTAATTTACCTTCCCCACGGACTCTTTACCCGCGCACGGGCGGAAGCTAGAGACATGCGGAGTAGCTGAAAAGTTTTGCCGGGGCGTTAAAACTTTGAAGGAGGGTGTTTGTTAAATCTCAGTGCAGGTGCGCGGAGGACTTGCTGTGGGAGCCACATTCTAGCTCGAGGGTATGGACCAGATCGCGAAAAGTTTCCGCATTTTGCTCGTTCATACTCATCAGCACCCGGTGTGCCTCTAGTACCTTCTCCCGAGCAGCACATTCATCCGGGGTTTTACAGACCAACGGAGTTGTCTCCACGGAGAAATCACGTTTCTCATCGCTGATTTCCATCAGGGAATCGAACCCCATCGCATCTAGCAGGTGTTGAATACCCCTATCGGCAAGGAATACCAAGGGCTTCTGGCAGCCGCGCTCCTGGGCGCGAATCGCGATCTTGGCCATCAGCCCCAGGGTTGTGCTATCCACACCCTCGGCACCGTGTAGGTCAAAGGCCACACCGGCAAAGTCACTGCTTGCAAACATATTATCGATAAAACTATCGAAAGAAGTGCATAGGTTGAGGCGAACATCGCCCATCAATTTAATGATGTAAACGCCCTGGTGGGCCCCAACCATAATTTGCCCGGACTGCATAACAACCCCTGGCTCACCCGAACACACTCAGTGGATTAAAGTGTACTGGATGGCGAAAGTTCACTGGTAGAGCAAAAATGCTTGCGGCGGTTTTGCCGCCTCGGCACTTTTGTGCATAGGATGGGCGGAGCTTACTCCTGACTGCTGGGACTGACAAGAGTGCTAGGGCATGAAATTCGACTATTTAGTCGCAGAAATGCCACCTCTAAACGTGGGCAAGGGTAAGAATTGTAATGTCATCGGGTAATGCACCAAAAGTATCCACTTTCAGGCTCTCACACAGTACTCCCAACTCACCGCCCGTAGCGCTTATCAACTCTAGTAACCGCTCTTCTTTTTGCAGTAAATCGCCTTCGAGTAACTCCAGTACACCATCGGAGCAGGCCACCAACCGCCAACTGCTGGGCAGCTCGGCACACATTACCTGCCAGTCACCCCGCTCAAAAATGCCCAAGGGCCGCCCCTTGCCCGGCAGCCAGTCGGCGTCAGCGGCACTGGCAAGCGCCGGCATGGGAATCTGTCCGGCGACAGCATAATGCAGTTGGCTAGCGGCGGTATCTACCACACCGATAAACATGCTGGCGTGTTTACCCATACCTGTGGATAAGAGCTCGCGGTTAATCAACTCCAAAACTTCCAACAAGTCGGAGTCCAGGGACTCCAGTTGGGAAAACAAAGGGCGCTCACGCAGGCGATGCATCACGCTGTTTTTGATCAGTGCCGTAACCAGTGCGGAGGACACCCCATGCCCTGAGACATCCACCAGATAAAACGCCACAAAGCGCTCGCCGAACAAACCGTAATCGACAAAATCGCCGCTGAGATACAGAGAGGGGATCAGGCGGTAGGCGGCCTCAACGCCGCTGGGATAAAAATAGGGACTGCGTGGCAACAGGTGCTGCTGCAGCAAGCGACCGGCCTCCTGATCACGGCGCAATACTTCTACGTGCTCGCGCAGCTCGCTATTGCGCTGCTCCAGGGTGTTGCGGTACTCAATATTCTGCTGGGCGAGGTTTTCCGCGTCGGTGATACGGCAGATTACTTTATCGATCAATGCAGCCTGTTGAATGGGTTTGATTAGATAATCGCAGGCCCCCAGACGCATGGCCTGTAATACTTCGTGAAGCTCACCCTGCTCGGCAATCATTACAACCGCCGTCGCCGGGGAGCGGAGCTTGATTTTGCGCAGTACCTCCAACCCATCCATATCGGGCAGGAGTAGATCGACGATAACCAGCTGAAACAGTTCGGGAGTAAATTGTTCTATGCCTTGCTGGCCACTATCAGCTACAGCAACTGAAAGCCCTTGACGCGAAAGCGCTCCACGCAAGAAATTGCGGGAGCGCTCATCATCGGTCAGTAACAGGCTACTGGGGCCGGCCATGGCAGGCTCTTTTGGAAAGGGGTTTAATTAGCTGTTGCTCAGTAGTCACTGGACTCTTCGACTTCCCCCTGATCGATTGCCTCGGCAGCTTCGGTCGCGGTATCCACATCCACTTCACCATCCACAATCAAGAAATCGCGGCGCTGCAGGTAGGCGTCGCGCAGCAGAATATAGCGATCACCCTGCAGAAGGGATTCAGCCTTCAGCAGGCTAGCGCGACTCTGGATAATATCGGTAGCCTTAAGCGTATAGCGAGTGGGATCGTGCTCCACATAGGTCAGAGGATTGGTGTAGTAATCCACCACTCTAGCTGGCGTATCCCGCACCGTGGAGGGCCCTAGCAGTGGCAACACCAGGTAGGGACCAGAGGGTACCCCCCAAACCGCTAGAGTTTGGCCAAAGTCCTCACCGTCACCTTTCTCCAAGCCCATATGCTTGGCAACATCAAAAAGACCGGCAATACCAATGGTGGTATTGATTAGCAGACGACCGGCGTCATTACCCGCCTGGCCCCACTTGCCCTGTAACACACCATTGAAGGTATTGGTCACTTCAGCCAGATTACTGAAAAAGTTGCTTACACCTTGCTGTACAAATATCGGGGTAATCTGCCGATAACTCACAGCCGCCGGTTTTAGCACATAGCGATCCGCACCGTCATTGAAGCTGAATATGGCGCGGTTAAATCCCTCCCAGGGATCGCGAAGAGAAAAGTCTTCACCTTCCTCACTCTCAAATTCTTCCGCGGGGTCAAAGCCATACTCATCCAGTAGTGAACCATTGGATTCACCACTAACGTCATTCTGCTCTACCGCCTCAGGCTGGGCTGAGGGAGTGGCGGCGTCACCAAATGGGTCCTGTGTCGCCAAAGCGCCCATGGGGGAGATGGCCAGTATTGCGGCCATCAACCAGGGCGATAAATCTCTGCGTCCTAGCAAAACCCTGCTCCTCTTCTAACAAATTTCAAGGTCAAGGATTCTAACGCCCCCGCAAACTGTAAACCACCCTCGGCAGCATAGCAGCTGGTATTCATCAAAGATGCCGCAGTTTCAGGCAAGCACACGCTGTCACAGAAAGGTAAATTGCGCCAGAAATCCTAGGCCCGGCCGATCTACTCTGTCGCCAGAGGCCGCAAACCAGCGATCACTCCGTTATCCAGTAATTTCTGGAGTAACTCAATACCGAAGCCGAAAAGGGCTTCGCTATCGACTTGCGGTAGCTCGGCAGCAATTTGTGCCAACAACTGCTCCCCTGTGACATCACCCTCTGAGGCCAACTGCAATAGTCGTGCGGTTACTGCATTGATTTCCATAAAGCTGACTTCATCGCTAAGGTCGCGATAGACCAGCAAGAAGGTGGGAGAATCAGCTGGCTCCTGGGGCTGATAGGTAGGACCGATACGGTGCACCGGGAAACGGTAACTGAGACTCCACACCAGTGGTGACACCACCGGAATAGAGGTCAATAAATCTCCCTGGCGATCCAGGTCGGTGGGAATCTCCTCAGTACTCACATCCAGCGCCAGCTCCACCCACTCATAATGAGCCAGCTCCAATAGAAACGCTGGGTCTTCCTCCCGCTGTTCCCTCTCCTGTTGCAGGTAAGTGAGAAACTCCTCACTAATCTGCAGAAAGTAGGGGCTCTTGGAAGTGTGGTGCTGAACAAAATCACGCACCATTTTGTGCCAGTGCTCATCACTGTAGAGGCTGCGTAATACAGGGAAACCACTGGCAATAAAAGATTCGATATTGTTGTAAATCAGGTCCCGATATATGGCAACTCGCCGGTCCTCAATATCCTCTGGCGCCTCAACTTGATCAGGGGCGCGTAGGTGATTGGCTAAAGCCCGCTGTAAGCCTTGGAACCTGGCTGTCTTATCGGCGACTGATGACATAGCTCTCTTCTTCTCGGTGACAGGCCTGAATGCTCTTGATCTGTTCCACTTCCTGAAACAATTGCGGTAGCGGTGGGATATTGAAATCGCGCTCCAGCAAGGTCGGCATGACACCGTGTATCTCGTAGGCTTTGTTCAACAACTGCCACACGGGATCAATCACTGCAGCACCGTGTGTATCCACTTTCAGATCATCCGCCTCATCGTAATGCCCGGCTACATGTACATAACGCATACGCTCGGAGGGAAGCCCGCGCAAAAACTCCAGGGGGTCATAGCGATGATTGATTGAATTCACATAGATATTATTTACGTCGAGCAGAAGGTCGCAGTCCGCCTCTTGCAGGACCGCCTGCAAAAATGCCAGCTCACTCATCTCCTGACCCGGCGCCGCATAATAGGAGACATTCTCCATGGCAATACGTTGCTCCAGGGTATCCTGCACAATGCGTATTCGCTCGGCGACATACATTACCGCTTCTTCGGTAAAGGGGATGGGTAATAAATCGTAGAGATGGCCCTTATCTGAGCAGTAGCTCAAGTGCTCGCTGTAAAGACGGATATTGTGATCGCGGATAAACTGCTTGATCGAAGCAAGCAGGTCCATATCCAGCGGGTCAGACGAGCCAATAGATAGAGACAGGCCATGTAGGATAAATGGATATCGTTCGCTGAGCTGGTGAAACCAGCGGCCATAGCGCCCGCCGACGCCAATCCAATTCTCCGGCGCCACCTCAAAGAAATCCACCGCACCCGATGAAAGTTCTTCACCCATCATAGAGCGACGCAGCCCGAGACCGGCACCCTCCACTGGATAATTACGCACCGCTATTTGCCTCTAGTGATAGTGAAAAGTACTTGGGGCGGCCCTTAACACAGTGCCGCCCCAATCGCGCGTGTTGGGGTATTAGTTACCGCATTTCCCCTCGCCGCACTTACCTTCTTTCTTTTTACCTTCTCCACACTTACCTTCGCCGCATTTACCTTCTTTCTTTTTGCCTTCGCCGCATTTACCTTCTTTCTTTTTGCCTTCGCCGCATTTACCTTCTTTATTCTTGCCGTGGCCGCACTTGCCTTCTTTCTCCTTGTCATCGTGATCGGCCAGAGCCAAGTTATAACCGGAGGTGAGCTCAGCAGCGGCAAACGGGTTAGCTTCAGCGGTGGATGCAGATACATTCATCGCAGCAGTTGCAATAAAAGCAGCACCAACAGCAGCTGCTACAGGGGAAAGATGCTTCTTGTTCATAATGAATCTCCTAACTAATACCCAATGTAATATAACTCTCTATGACTTTTTCTATGTCCCGCAACAGTATAATGATGCGCACTGAAAAACCGTCATATTGTGAAACCGGCTCACAGCCATCACATATTTAATGATGCCGCGTATGCTTACCGACTCTCATTCATCTGTCGGGCCAGTTTGGGAAATATTACACAAGGCCACAAATTTTTTTGTGAACTATGGCTAAGCAGTACTCAACCGAGCAGCTCCATGCCATCAATTTCTATCCAAACTTTGTGTAGGCGCTTGGCGGAGATCGGCATCAGAGTCTTTAACGTCTGTGCAAACAGGCTCACACGGAATTCCTCAAGCATCCAGCGATACTCTACCAGCGCAGGCTCTGATGCCAGCTCTCTCCTCGAAAACTTCTCTATCTGATTATCGAAAGACTCGGCAGCCTTGTGGTACTCCACTTGCAACTTGCGGTCGCGGTTTGGATCGAGGGCCGCCTTTTCCAGACGCACAGAAATCGCCTTGAGATAACGGCCATACTGGCGCAACCATTGCAGAGGGGTATCAAACAAGACACCCCGGTAGAAAAGTCCTGCCAATTGCTGCTGGATATCCCCCACCGCCATAGCGACTGCCAGGTTCTTTTGCTGTTTGATCTGCTTGCGCAGGGGGACCAATTGCCCCAGGGCTTTGACCAAAAGGTCGCCAATTTCCTGAGCCACTCCCACCAAATCACCCTCTTTCTCCAGTGCAGATAGAAATTCAGCTTCACTGCGTGGCCAGTTTTCATCTCCCCAGAAGACTTCACGCGCGGCAGCCATCAGAATATCGTCTGCCACTTCTTCGCGACGCCCCAGATCTGCGGCGGAAAGCCCCAACTCTTTGCCACGCAACAGCTCTTTACGTAAATATTTCACCTTCTCGGGCAAGTGCAACAGAGCCAGGCGGCAGATCCCAGCACGACTCAGGCGTCGCGCTTCAGCGGGATTATCCAGCAATTTCAGGGAAACACTTTCCTTAGCTTCTACGAGCGCCGGATAGGCGCGTACCTTGAGCCCTCCCTGATCGAGTGTGTGAGTTTCCGGCAGTTCACCAAAATCCCAGCTGGTAATATCATCCCGCTCGAAGCTATCGCCCGCATTTGCCAGTCCCTGCTGTACCCGGTCGCGATAGCGTGCCTGCAATAGCGAGAGATCGCGATCCTGATCCAGCAATTTTCCTGACTCATCCAACACCTGGATATTAAAGCGGTAGAAATCTTCCAAGGAATGTTCCGCAGATTCCCAGGCATCTTCAGGCAGCTGCTGAGCGGTCTGACGTTGCAGCTCCAAGGCCAGCGACTGCCATAGGGGAGTATTGTCTGCGCGCAGTCGCGGCAGGGCCTTATCCACAGCCGCCGGTACCGGTACAAAATATTTGCGCCACTGTTTCGGCAGGGCTTTTATTAGGGCGATACATTTATCTCGTAAAATTCCAGGTACCAACCAGGAGAGTCGAGCGGCAGGCACCTGATGTAACGCCCCAACGGGCACCTGGATACTGACGCCATCATCCACACTGCCGGGCTCGAAGTGATAACGGAGTGGGTAAACAATACCCCCAGCCTGCAGTTCGTTAGGGAATTGCGCCTCACCCACGTGATCAGCACTCTGCTGCATCAACAACTCACGGGGGATAAACAGCAACTGCGGATCACTGGTTTCAGCTTTCTTGCGCCAATGCTCAAACCCGGCCAGGTTGACGACATCTGCGGGAACTAGTTCATCGAAAAAGCGATAAACCACTTCATCGTCCACCAAAATATCCCGGCGACGGGACTTGGCTTCCAACTCTTCCAGGGACTTCAACAGATCAGTGTAGTGCTTATAAAAACGACCCTTGCCGCGATAACGCTGTTCCACTAATGCTTGGCGAATAAATACTTCCCGGGCGATTTGCGGGTCCAACTTGCCATAGGGGATACGGCGTTTTTCTACCAGTACCAAGCCGTACAGAGAGACTTTTTCAAAAGCCATTACTTGCCCAGAGCGGACATCGTAGTGGGGCTCAAAATAATTGCGTTTTACCAGGTGCTTAGACGCAGCCAACACCCAGTCCGGTTCTATTTTCGCAACAGTATGGGCGAACAAGCGGCTGGTTTCTAATAACTGAGCGGAAACCACCCAGCGCGGAGGTTTTTTAAACTGGCCGGAGCCGGGGAAAATATGGAAGCGACGATTACGACAACCGATAAATTCCTTATTCTCATCTCGAGCGCCAATATTACCGAGTAAACCCACGACAATGGCCCGGTGTATTGCCTCGTACTCCGCAGGTTCTTTGTTTTCTTTGACTTCGAGGTCCCGGCAAGCCACACGCAATTGGTGGTGAATATCTCTCCACTCACGCATACGCAGCCAGGATAAGAAGTTTTTCTGGCACCATTTGCGCAGCTGGTTTTGGCTCAGTTCCTGACGCTGAGTCTCGAAGGCATCCCATAGCTGCACAAAGGATAGAAAATCCGATTGCTCATGCTGCCACTGTCGGTGCTTTTCATCCGCCGCTTGGCGCTTTTCCGCCGGGCGTTCGCGCGGGTCCTGCACGGCCAGGGCGGCGACAATAATTAATAATTCGCGCGCACTGCCATTGTCCGCACCGGCCAGCAACATTCGACTCAATCGTGGGTCCAGCGGCAAACGTGAAAGTGCGCGGCCCAGTTTGGTTACTCTGCCCTGGTCATCGACTGCCTGTAATTCCTGCAACAATTTATAGCCGTCATTGATCAGGCGCGGATCGGGCGGATCGACAAAGGGAAACTCACGGATATCGCCGATACGCAGCTGCAACATTTGCAGGATTACCGCTGCCAGATTAGTGCGCAGAATTTCCGCATCGGTAAATTCTGCACGCTGAGCAAAGTCCCGCTCTTCGTACAAACGCACACAGACACCGGCACTGACACGACCACAGCGGCCAGCGCGCTGGTTGGCACTGGCCTGTGAAACCGGCTCAATGGGCAATCGTTGGATTTTACTGCGATAGCTGTAACGGCTGACACGCGCAGTACCCGGGTCAATCACATAGCGAATTCCCGGCACCGTAATGGAGGTCTCCGCCACATTGGTGGCTAGAACAATACGGCGACCTTTATGACCGTGAAAGACCTTAGCCTGTTCTGCCAGACTTAATCGCGCATATAAGGGCAGTATCTCTAACTGAGCTATCTGCGCATCCCGCAAAGCCTTGGCACACTCGCGGATTTCCCGTTCACCACTCATAAATACCAGGATGTCCCCGCCGCGCCGGCTGCTGGACTTTTCCTCATGCAGTAACTCTTCAACTGCTGCGACAACCTGCTCATTGAGGTCGGCATCGCTATCTGCCGTCGGGCGATAGTGAATTTCCACCGGGTAGGTGCGACCAGATACTTCGATAATCGGTGCGTCATCAAAGTGCTGAGAGAATTTTTCTAGATCAATCGTAGCTGAGGTAATAATCAGTTTTAAATCTGGGCGCTTGGGCAGAATGGTTTTTAAATAGCCCAGTAGAAAATCAATATTGAGGCTGCGTTCATGGGCCTCGTCGATAATCAACGTATCGTATTTATTCAAGAACGGGTCACGCTGAATTTCAGCCAGCAGAATACCGTCAGTCATCAATTTGACATGAGTGTGCTCAGTACTGTGGTCGGTAAAACGCACTTGGTAACCGACTGATTCCCCCAAAGGTTGCTGCAATTCTTCAGCAATTCGATTGGCCACTGTGCGCGCGGCAATTCTACGTGGCTGTGTATGCCCAATCTGGCCATAAATACCCCGCCCCAGGGACAGGCAGATTTTGGGTAACTGGGTGGTTTTACCGGAGCCGGTTTCACCAGCGATAACAACAACCTGATGCTTTTCGATCAGCTCGGCGATTTCCTCACGCCGCGCCACTACAGGTAACGACTCCGGCCACTGCACTTCGGGCAATTTGCCCCGGCGCTCTTCTGCCAGAGACTGGGAAACCTGCAGCTGCTGCTCCAGCTGGGCCAACATACGATCGACCGGCTTGCCCTCTTTCTGGCGCCGGCGCACATTTTTAACCGTTCGATACAGCTGGAAGCGGTCCTGCCCCATACAGCCGGAGATTCGGGCCTGTAAAGCGCCCAGGCTTTTATCTGCTTCGGTGTGACTCATAATTCATACAGAATTGGTAAACGGGAGATTATACCCGCACTTTGCTAAGGGGCAGAAAATCCCTTGGTGGCGCTCAACTATACTGGTCCAGATAGTGATTTTTTTCACAGGCGCACTGCTTTTGGTGGCAGTGCTGCGCCTTAGGGTCACACCTTGCGAGCAGTACTATGCAAGAGATCAAGCCCAAGCCCCCCGCCAGCGCCGGACAGCTGTTTGGCCACCCCAAAGGGTTGTTTCTGCTGTTTGGCACCGAGATGTGGGAACGTCTCAGCTACTACGGCATGCGCGGTATTTTTGTCTTTTACCTGACTTCCACTGCCACTGCCGCAGTCTTCGGCTGGGAACAGCTCACCGATACTGAATTGCAGTCCAAAGCCCTGAGCTATCTGGGCTGGTACGCCATGTTGGTGTACCTGACCCCCATTATCGGTGGCTGGATGGCTGACAACCGCTGGGGGCAGCGCCGTTGCATCATGTTTGGCGGTACCCTGATGATGCTGGGGCAATTCTCCCTGGGTTTTCCTCATACCTGGCTACCAGACGGTAGTGAGATTTACATGCTGTGGCTGGGGCTGGCCCTACTGATTATCGGCAATGGTTTCTTTAAACCGAACATCTCCACTATGGTCGGGGATCTCTACGAAGAGGGGGACCACCGCCGCGATACCGCATTTACTATTTTCTATATGGGGATCAACCTGGGCTCAATTCTCGGTTATTTGGTCGTAGGCTGGATTGGGGAAAAGGTGGACTACCAGCTCGCCTTTATTGTTGCAGGCATTGGTATGTTGCTGGGCCTGATTCTGCAAATGACTCAAGCCAAACGCTACTTGGGAGAAATAGGCGTAGAACCCTCCGCTCATCTGGAACTGAAAAATAAAAAAGACGAGGAGGAAAATAAACACCGCCCCCTCACACAGGAAGAGCGGGATCGCATTAAAGTCATTCTGGTTCTGGGTGTGTTTATCGTGGTTTTTTGGGCTGGTTTTGAGCAAGCTGCCGGGTCAATGAATCTATTTGCCAAGTACCGCACCGACCTGAATATCTTTGGATGGGAAATTCCTGCCAGCTGGCTACAAATGGTCAATCCCCTGTTTATTATTATCCTCGCACCGATTATGGCCTCTATCTGGGTAGGTATGGGAGATCGCGAGCCGAGTTCACCCGCTAAATTCAGCTTGGGGTTAGTTTTTCTCGGAATCGGCTTTCTCTCTATGTGCGGCGCGGCACTACAAATCGGCGACTCCGAGACCATTAAAGCAAGCATCTGGTGGCTGATTTTCGCCTACATTTTTCACACCATTGGTGAACTTTGCCTGTCACCTATCGGACTTTCTGTGGTGACCAAATTATCTCCCCTGCGTTATTTATCCCTGATGATGGGACTCTGGTTTGCCTTTATTGGTATCGCCAACAAAGGGGCAGCAGAGATCGGTAAATTAGTGGGGGTTTCTGGACCACTCGCCACTTTCGGCGGTGTCGCACTAACTGCCATAGTGGCCGGTTTTATTCTATATTTGATTCGTGAAAGACTAGTAGATTGGATGCACGGTGCAGAAGAGGTGCATGTTACAGTGGGCGAAACCACCAGAGAAGAAATCAGTATTACTGCTGATCACGAGGGAACGCCACCCAAACACTTCAGCGGTAATAAAGAGTAGTACTTGATTAACTCTAAAATTATCTATCGGGTAGTTCGGCACAGGAGTGTGCCGCCTGCGGATAATTCCTTGCCTAAAACTCCTTAGATTAGAGCTTCTTGCAAGGAACCTTCATTGACGCCGCTATTAGCGGCCTTTGACTAAATAGGCAATCGCCCGATCCAATCCCTCAAGGGTCATCGGATACATATGGCCATCCACTAGACGCTGGGTCATGCCGATACTGGGCGTAAACTGCCAATACTCCTCATCAACCGGATTTAGCCAGATCAGATTGTGGTAAATATCGGTGATACGTTCCATCCAGGCTGCACCCGGCTCTTCATTCATATGCTCAACACTGCCGAAACGGCTGGTAATTTCGTAGGGTGCCATAGAGGCATCACCGACAAAGATTACCTTGTAGTCCTTGCCATAGGTACGCAGTACTTCCAACAGAGACGTATTCTCGCTATAGCGCCGCTGGTTGTCTTTCCACACATGTTCATAGACAAAGTTGTGAAAATAAAAATACTCCAAATGCTTAAATTCTGAGCGGCAGGCAGAGAATAACTCTTCACACACACGCACATAAGGGTCCATAGAACCGCCCACATCGAAAAAGATCAGCACTTTTATTGCGTTGTGCCGCTCTGGCACCATCTTAATATCCAACAAACCCGCATTGCGCGCAGTGGAAGAAATGGTGTTATTCAAATCCAGTTCTTCTGCTGCGCCAGTGCGGGCAAATTTACGCAACTTGCGCAGAGCCACTTGGATATTGCGGGTTCCCAGGCTGATACTGTCATCCAGATTTTTAAATTGGCGCTTCTCCCAAACCTTGGATGCCGAGCGATTACGTCCCTGCCCTCCCACCCGAATACCCCCCGGGTGATAGCCACTGTTACCAAAGGGGCTGGTGCCACCGGTACCTATCCAGCGATTGCCGCCACTGTGGCGCTTTTTCTGCTCTTCGAGACGCTTTTTGAACTCCTCCAGCAACTTTTCCAAACCACCCAGGCTTTGGACTTTGGCCTTTTCCTCTTCGCTTAACTGCTTGAGAAATTCCGCTCTGAGCCAATCTTCCGGGATCATTTGCTCAACGATATCGTCGAGGGTTTCCAAATCTTTGAAATAGGCCTCGAAAGCGCGGTCGAACTTATCGAAATGTTTTTCATCCTTCACCAGACAGACACGAGCGAGGAAATAAAATTCCTCCAGATCTGCAAAAACCAGGCGCTGTTGTACAGCCTCCAGCAAGGCCAACAACTCGGTGATGGATACCGGTAATTTATAGCGACGTAAATTCAGGAAAAAGCCAATCAGCATAGTAATTCGCAGTCAGCAATGGGAAAAAATGCTCAGTGGTACCGAGCGGAACATCATCAGGGGCAGAAGTTTACCCCTAATGAAAGGCAACAAGGCTTGCTCAGCGGTTGTCACGACGTGCCATAAACGCCAGGCGTTCGAGCATATGCACATCTTGCTCATTTTTCAGCAAGGCGCCATACAGTGGAGGAATGGCACTGCTGTTATCGCGATTCTTGAGTACTTCTTCCGGAATATCATCGGCCATCAACAACTTCAACCAATCAATCAGCTCTGAGGTGGAAGGCTTCTTCTTTAAACCCGGTACTTCGCGCAACTGGAAGAAAATATCCATCGCTTCTGCGACCAGTTGTCCTTTAATTTCCGGGTAATGGACATCGACAATTTTGCGCATGGTATCGCGGTCGGGAAAGCTGATGTAATGAAAGAAGCAGCGGCGCAGGAAGGCATCCGGCAGTTCTTTTTCATTATTCGAAGTAATAATGACAATGGGGCGGTGCTTGGCCTTGATAGTTTCTCCGGTTTCGTAAACGAAGAATTCCATGCGATCCAGCTCCACCAACAAGTCGTTGGGGAATTCGATATCCGCTTTGTCAATCTCATCGATCAGCAGTACCACACGCTCTTCCGCAGCAAAGGATTCCCACAGCTTGCCGCGCTTGATGTAATTGGCAATATTGTGAACCTTATCCACCCCCAACTGGGAGTCGCGCAGGCGGGATACCGCATCGTACTCGTAAAGTCCCTGCTGGGCCTTAGTGGTAGATTTGATATGCCATTGGATCAATTTCATTCCAAGGCTCTCGGCAACCTGTTCCGCGAGCAGTGTTTTGCCGGTGCCCGGTTCGCCTTTGATCAACAAAGGGCGCTGTAAGGTGACGGCTGCGTTCACCGCCATCTGCAGGTCTTCGGTAGCTACATAGCTATCGGTACCGGTAAATTTCATGCTTACTCCAATCCTGTCATCACGCTATCTTCAGATCCAGCGAATGATAATTGAACAGCGGGGCGGGTGGCGAGGCGGGAACGATCAAATTGGATGACCAGCCCGAGTAGAGACTAAATGAAGGGGGTTATCGACTATGGCTCAAGCCATCTGAGTGCTACGGCGGTGTACTACTTGGCGCCCCTTACCGGTGATATACCAGCGAATCCCCAGGTGACTGTGGATTTTGCCCACCATTTCTAATACAAGCAGGCTGTTAAGGGCACGGGCAATAGAATTGGTCTCCATACCACTATCTTGCACCATGCCACTTAGGGAGCGGAATACACACTCACCGTCATTTAGCAGATTGAGTACCTGCAGGGCATTGTCGTCCAGCTTGCGAATTTGGTTGAAATCCAGCACCGGTCCCTGCTCCAGATCCCCTTCTATCTCATGTTCCAGCAAAGGCATCATTTCCAATTGCATAGTGCGCAGTTCCTGCTCCATATTTTCCACTCGAGCACGGGCGATACTGGCATCGCGCAGCTGGCGACGCGCAGCATTAAACACGAACATGCGGGAAGCTATAGCGGCAAGCAGACAATAACCGGTAAAAATCAAAAGCCGCGAAGGGTCGCCTTGGATTTCGATCAATAAATCGCTTTGGGTAAACTTCAGGAAGATTGGCACCATTAAGGCACCACATAATCCCATAATCAGGCAGCGAGCAAGGCCGGCGGGATCCTCCTCCGTAAACAGCATTTGATAATAGTTCACCAGCCCACCGAGAATGCCCGATACCAGCATTACTGCAGTGAGAATCAGCAGGTGGTCGAGCATCAGGGTTCCTCAGCCATCTGGCAACCTGCGCCATAACTATGGGCGAAAATCTACGCCAAGGGCAATTTATAAACTTTATCTGTCGTGAGTCTGGCTTACCAATAAGTAACCCACTCTACTGGGATATTCAGAAATGCAATCCATGATTTCCCAATAGGGGCTTGTTTATTGGTCTTTATCAGTACGCCGGCTCGTCTGGCCTCACGCCAAGTGCGTAAGCAGCCTAATAGATATAGCAGCTGTCACCATCCACAGAGAGGCTAGAGAAAGGAAGGAACGCCTTTGATAAGCAAGGGGAGAAAAGTAAGTGGGCCCAGTTGCGATGAGCCCTGTGATAAGGGAAGATCTGGATGAAAAATCCCGTTACTGTTCCTTGAAGTATGGGTCTTCGTCGAAACGACGGCGGCGACTGCGGCGAAACTTAGATAATAGTGAAACCAGTCCCCACACAATCATCACCGCTAAAGCACCACCTGCAGCAAATACCAAATTTGCTGTCACTTCCGGTGCTGCCCCATTTTCTTCAAATAATACCTGGTAGAGATACAGGGGTAGCACGGGCATGGCTACTGACTCGGCCACCGGTATTTTTACCGGCAGCAGTAGTACACCAGCCAAGACCAATAACAAGGTGCGGCGCAGCCAGCTCCAGCGCCAATTGCGCATAAACCACCAGCCGGCAGCTAGTAAAACCAGTGTCGAGCCGGTATATACCAACCAGGCAAGTTGAAAATCTTCAGACATTTTTTATTTACTCTATGTTTCCCGCCCAGTTCAGGAACGAGTGACTATGCCTCACTAGCTCAACCGGCTTCCACCCAGGTGACGATGTGCTCCTCCATATCATCCGGGTGAACCAGCTCCTCACTGATGACACTGCCGCGCACAGACATACCCGCTTTGTGTACAGACTGGCTATCTCCACTCACAAGCGGATGCCACTCCGGCAACGGGTGCCCTTCGGCCAAGCGACGGTAGGCACAGGTGCTCGGAAGCCAGGTGTATTGGTCTATATCCTCTACCCGCAACTGCACACATCCAGGCACCAATTCTTTTCGCCTTGAATACTGGCTACAGCGACAGGAATCTGTATCCAGCAAACGGCAGGCGACATTGGTGTTGTAAAGCTCACCAGTTTCCTCATCTTCCAGGCTGTGCAGGCAGCAGCGTCCACAACCATCACACAGAGCTTCCCATTCAGGTTCACTCATTTGCGCTAGAGTTTTACGTCGCCAAAAAGGCAATTGTGCCATTAATCTAACTCAGCGCTGCAGTTTGCTGTTTTTCAATGCGATCTCACGCATTTCAGAATCGGCCACCGGCGGCATCTGCAAATAGTAACCTTGCACACGTACCTCTTGCAGGACTTTGTCGGCATTTGCACGCGCCAGTTTGCGCTCTGGAGTCATTAGCATGGTAGTGACGTGCTGGGGGCTGCCAAACAACTCCAATAAATTTTTAGGTACTCGCGCAGTCCCCTCACGCTTATCGACGTACAAATACATTTCTTCTTTTTTGGGACTGCGATAAATATCACACAAGACTTTCACTTCATTTCCTCTTTGCGTAAATGTCGCAGAGCTTTAAGCAGGGGCCAACCAACCACTTCGGCGCGCCAACCACAGAGGCGCCCCTGCAACTGGGGGTCGCGAGCAAGGACCAGGGCTTCCAACTCTTTTTTGCGAATTAGGATTTCTGCAGGCAGCTTTTCACGCTCTGCAATACTCGCGACCTCTTTACGCAGTAACTTCAGTAACTCCCCCTGTTGTCGGTTGAGCGGCTGCGGTAAACGCGTCGGCAAATCGCTGCGCTCCAGGGCGCGAGAAATCAACTGCAACAACCTATCACCGTGTTCTCGCAGGGCACGGCCCTCGAGACCAGCCTGGCTCAAGGCGCCTTTATGCCGCGGCAACTGCTGGGCCATGGTCATACAGAGATTCTCCTTGAGCAGGTGGTTGCGCGGCATATTTCGGGTTCGCGCCTCACATTCCCGCCAAGTACAAAGGTCCTGTAACACGGCCAAATGTTTACCGCGCAGGCGCCAGGCACCTTTCACTTTCTGGTAATAGAACTCAGGGGGTTGTGGGCTTCGCGCAGTTGCCACCAAAGTTGCACAGTCTTCAACTAGCCAAGTTTCCCGCTGCTGCTCCTGCAACCGCTTTAGCAAGGCACCATAGAGAACCGGCAGCCAAGCCACATCGAGTGCGGCGTAGGTTTTCTGGGCATCACTGAGAGGGCGCTGCAACCAATCCGAGCGGGTCTCGCTCTTCGGCAGTTCAATACTCAATAGCTCGCGCACGGTAGCGGCGTAACCGAGGCCTGCCCCCATACCACTAATCGCCGCGGCGATCTGAGTGTCAAAAATGGGCTCGGGGATCACCCCCAGCAGCCGCTCCAGAGTCTCCAAATCCTCGCTGCAGCTGTGCATGATTTTTGTAACAGCCGTATCCAGCAGCAGATCACGCAACGGTTGCAGGTCTTCAATGGCGAGATTATCGATGAGGTAGCAGTGCCTGCCATCCCCAACCTGCACTAGGGCCGGCTGAGGATAAAAGGTGCGACTGCGCATAAACTCGGTATCCAGAGCCACAGCGCGCTGCTGTCGCCACTGTGCGCACAAAGCCGCCAACTGCTCGCAGGAGTCCACCCAGCGCGGAGTAGTATCTATTTCAACCATCGGTATTACTCTGCTGGGGAGAAGAAGGCAGTGCGACTATTGAAGGCGTGCGCCAGGGTACCGCCGTCGATATATTCCAGCTCACCGCCGATGGGAACGCCATGGGCGATACGACTGACAGTTACTCCCTGCGCTTTGGCGCGCTCAGCAATGTACTGGGCTGTCGCCTCCCCCTCTACTGTGGGATTGGTGGCGACGATCAACTCCTGTAATGGCTCACTGGCCAACCTGCACTCCAGCAGGTCCATTCCAAGATCTGCGGGGCCGATACCATCAATCGGAGACAAGTGACCATGCAGCACAAAGTAGCGGCCATGGTAGTTACCAGCCTGCTCAATCGCCAGCACATCGGCGGGAGTTTCAACAACACAGAGAGAGGTTTGTTCGCGGCGTCTGTTGTTGCACAGGGTGCATACGGCTTCTTCGGTCAATGTACGGCACTGCTGACAACGACCGACCTTCTCCACAGCCTGCGCCAGGCTGCGCGCCAGTAATTCTGCAGCGTCGCGATCCTTTTCCAACAAGTACATCGCCATGCGCTGGGCCGACTTGGGGCCCACACTGGGCAGGCAGCGCAGCGCGCGAATCAACTCTTCGATTAAGGGACTAAACATATAAGGCTAAACAACCGGGCTCTGCCCCTTAAAATGGAAACTTGAAGCCTTCCGGCAGATTCATGCCAGAAGCGAGGTTACCCACCTGCTGCTTTTGTAACTCCTGGGCCTTCTCCTCAGCTCGGCGCACAGCATCGTTCACTGCCGCGGCCAAGAGATCTTCCAACATCTCTTTGTCTTCGGACAGCAGGGAAGGGTCGATTTCCACAGAGATAACATCGTGCCGGCCATTCATGGTGACCTTAACCATACCCGCGCCGGATTCACCGCACACCCGTAGCTCATTTAACTCCTGCTGTACCTTCTGCATTTTTTCCTGCATGTCGGCCTGCATTTTCTGGGCCTGTTGCATCAGATCGCCCAAACCTTTCATAGGTAACCTCTATCTCTATTATGTGTGAGCCCGGTTAGACGCCGGGTAACCAAAAACTCTATCAATCCGCCTTCGCCAGGGATTCAACAGTATCTGACACTAACTCAGCGCCCAGCTCGGACTGAAGTTCCTGAACCAGGGGGTCTGAGGTAAGGGCATCCCGCGCTGCTGCTAGGCGCGCATCGCGAGTCGCCGCAGCCAAACGTGCCGGCGTACTGCCTTGTACCTGCCCCACCTGAATCTGTGCAATAACCGGCTGCTGGAAAAAGTCTCCCAGCAAGTCCCCCAGGCGCCGCTGATGCACCTCGTCATAGAGGCTGCTAAAAGATTCGTCCAGGGTAAAGGAAAGTATATTGTCCTGGCGCCCCACTAGCTCCAGATGCTGCGCGATCGAGTGTAATATGCCGCTGACTCCCAACTGCTTATAGAGTGCCGGCCAACTACCTGGTGTGAGGGCATCAAAGCGTGCCGGCGGCGCTTCAGCAATCTGAGCAACCGCTTCCGTTCTCGTGGGGGTCTGGTTTTCTACCGCAGGGGGAGAGGCCTCGACTTCCGCTACGCGTTGGCGAAGTTCAGCTAGAACCCCCTCCCGCGAGCCAGAGGGTTGAGCGCTGGGTACCTCTAGTGGCCGCTCAACTATTGCAGTCTGGGCATCCAGTACTAACTCGCCGGCTTGTTCTGCATGGTATGGAGGCTGCTGGGGCGCGGGTTCTTCAAGTTTAGGAGGCATATCCCCTCTAGCCGGCACCGAGTTCTGAACCGGGCTTTCATTCTGCGCAGCCGCTATCGCTTCGGCATGAAGCCCTGGAGTTGGCACGGCCTCGGCACTCTCAGAGTGCTGAGGCACCACAGCTTCAGACTTTTTTTCGTCGGCATTCTCCTGCTCGATAGGCGCCTGCTCTCTAAGCGCCGTCTGAGTTTGCGCACTAGCAGTTGTTTCAGGCAGTTCTGCCCTTGGAATTGTCGCTACGCCCTGCGGACGGAACGCCAGCATGCGCAACAGCGCCATTTCAAAGCCGCTACGGGGATCTGGGGCCAGGGGCAGGTCACGGCGAGCGTGCAGTGTCATTTGATAGTAGAGCTGTATATTCTCTGGGGCTATACGACTGGCAAGCTGCCTTAGCCGTTCACCATCGCCCAGGGCGTTATCTATCGACTGGGGCAAAATCTGGGCGACCGCCAGACGATGTAAGTTATCGGAGAGCTCTGCCAGGGTGGCGCCAAAGTCTGGAGCCTGTTGAGCCAGCTCAGCAACAGTAGCAAACAACGTCGCCGCATCTTCTTCTGCCAAGGCATGTAGCAGTTTCCACACCAAGCCGGTATCGATGCTACCAAGCATGCCACGCACTTCGGCTTCGCTGATTTTGCCACCGCCAAAAGCGATAGCCTGGTCGGTGAGACTCATACCATCGCGCATACTGCCGTCTGCCGCGCGGCCTAGCTGCCAAAGGGCGCCTTCTTCAAAAGGCACCTGTTCCTCCCCCAATACAAAGCGCAGATGCTCGACAATCCGCTCGGGGCTCATATTCTTAAGCTTGAACTGCAAGCAGCGGGACAAAACAGTTACTGGCAGCTTCTGTGGGTCTGTAGTGGCAAGCAGGAATTTCACATGAGGCGGCGGCTCCTCCAGGGTCTTCAGCAGGGCATTGAAGGAACTGTTCGAGAGCATATGCACTTCGTCGATCAGATAGACCTTGTAGCGACCTCTGGTCGGAGCATACTGAACATTTTCCAGCAGCTCCCGGGTATCCTCCACCTTGGTGCGGGATGCCGCATCCACCTCAATCAGATCGACAAAACGGCCATCGGCTATCTCATTGCAGGCATTGCACTGTCCGCAGGGCTCAGAGCTGACACCCTCCTCACAGTTCAGGCATTTGGCCAGAATTCGGGCAATTGTGGTCTTTCCCACTCCCCGAGTACCAGCAAACAGGTAGGCGTGGTGCAGCCGGCCGTTATCCAAGGCATTGATAAGTGCCTGAAGCACGTGCTCCTGCCCCACCATCTCTTTAAAAAGACGCGGGCGCCATTTACGTGCCAGTACTTGATAGCTCATCCAGTCTCCGGTGCTCGGCACACCTCTGCCAACTTATATCTCAACGCCTTTGGCGCGGGCGCCATTATACCGGCATAGACGACGAGGCATAGCGAATAGCAGGCTATCATCCCAAGAGATCGTTTCGCGCCACTCGTAGCCCAAGCCAACCTTGTGATATAACTGCGCCAGCTCGCACTAAGAACAAACAATTCACAACGATAAAGCGAGCCTGGGACGGGGAAAGCAATACGCAATGAATAAAGCCAGGAAGACACTTCTGGAGAGGCTATTTGCCGAGCACGGCCAAGCCTTGGTGCGCTTTGTCGCACGTATTGTCAAAAGCCCAGACGATGCCGAGGATATTGCTCAGCATGCCTACCTGCGCCTACAAAAACTCAGCGATGAAAAGGAGTTGGAAAACCCTCGCGCCTACCTCTACCAAATCGCAAACAATCTGGCTGTTGACCAACTACGTCGAGGCAAGCTGCATGTGGAGTACCTCAACCAGCAAGTCTCATTAGAGGGGGAGACTCACGGTAACGACCATACCGATCACCAGTCCCCAGAACGGGTTCTCGCTGCACGCCAACAGTTACAGTCCATCTATGAGGCAATGGATAAACTGCCACTGAAGTGCCGACAAGCCTTTCTGCTGCATAGAACTCGCGGACTCTCTTATAGTGAAATCGCCCATGAAATGAACATCTCAGTGAGCAGTGTGGAGAAATATATTCTACAGGCACTAAAGGCCTGCCGGCGCAAAGTGGACTCCTCCCCGTAAACCCGAAGCTTCCATTCAGTCTCCTCACTAATTTTTGTTGAGGGGGGCACCTTCTCAGCCGTCTCAGTGTGCATGAGTGGAGCTTAAATCCTGACAAAACCTGAAAAGTGAGGCACTTTCAGAATTATTTGCTGCTAAATGAGGCAGTTGCGTTGCGATTATTCTGTAGAAAGACCTTTACCTTCACCGGCATCGCAAAAGTCGGGCGGTTTTGAGTAAGATGCACTGAATTTTGAGACCAAAGTCCCACTCTTAAAGCGTTATTTAACCCTTAACTACCAGAGCAAATATGAACAGCAACCCCCAAAGTCAAACAAGCGATGAGAGCCTGGACCAGGCCTGTGCTTGGGTTGCTCGCTTACGCTCAGAGGCCATGAGTAGCGCGGAAAAGCATGAATTCGAAGCCTGGCTGTCGGCTTCTGAAGCTCATCGCCAGGCTTTCGATGAGGTGGTCGAGCTCTGGGGCGACCTGGGTGCCCTCGCCCATATGCCAATCGATCAACTGTTCCCTGAGAGTGTACCCAGCCCCCACACCCAAAATGGAAAAACTCAAGCAAAGAAAAGAGTACAACCTATTCATTGGGGACTACCGCAATGGTTCATCGGTGGCGGACTCGCCACCTGTGGTGTATTCCTCGCTGTCTGGGTTGGCCTGCAATGGCTAGGAAACAGCAAGACTGATCAACAAATTTATATCACCCAGCTAGGTGAGATTCGCACCATCAGCCTGCCTGATGGGTCCGAAGTAAAGCTGAACTCTAATAGTGAATTTCGCGTCAGCTTTAGCCGCAAGGAAAGACAAACGCAACTCCTTCGTGGAGAGGCCTTTTTTGACGTCGCTCGCCAAACTGCCCGCCCTTTCACCGTTGCCGCCGGCAGTGCAAGTATCCGTGTACTGGGAACCGAATTTAATGTAGAGCTGAACCCAAAGAATACCCGAGTATCGGTCACCGAAGGTAAAGTCTCTGTCAGTGAAACAGAGAAAACACCAGGCCTAACCCCCGACTCCGTTACGCTAATCAAGAACCAAAAGGTCAGCGTATCTGACCAAGGCCTCACCCAAGTCCAGCGCACCTCACCGGAAGAGGCGACAGATTGGACTCGCGGTATCCTGGTATTTGAAAGAACTCCCCTCAAAGAGGCCTTGCAAGAGCTAAACCGCTACTTAGCCACCCCTGTTGTCGCTGCACCACAAATCGAGGGGCGCCTAGTATCTGGTACTTTTGCCATATCCGACCCAGATAACACACTCGAAGCCATTACCACGGCCCTGGACCTTCAGCAGGACCGCAGTAACAATAACCTGACTATCTTGTCTCCCAAGCACAACTAGGTTATAACCGTCTCAAATGGCGGTCGTTTATTAAGCAAATAACCAACTCCCCGCCCACAAACACAATAGATACACCCGCTCAGTTAAATTCAAACTGCTGGGCGCAATAAAAATGGGCAATTTCTTGACGGTAAAGCACTGGGTTACAGCTTTTTTAGCACTCATGCTGTCGGCAAATAGTGCGGCCGATGCACTGTGCCCAAAGCCCAGAATCGAGCTTCCAGCGAGCTCTCTGCCAGAGGCCCTCATTTCTTTGGGAAGGCAGTGCCAAGTCTCTATTCTGGTACCAACCTCCTCAGCTTCGTTATATCAACTACCTAAGCAGACACTGAGTACAGGGCAAAACCCATTTGAAGCAACAATTGAACAACTACTAGAAGGCCTTCCATTTTCCTATCACCGTATAGGCCCGACCTCCTTCGCGGTGACTCCAAATAAGGAGTCACCGCCTCGATCTGAACAGCAATCCAGCAAAGCACCTGAAGAAATCACAGTTACCGGCCAAAGCCTTACCGGCAGCCATTTGCGCCATTATCAGCTAGACGGCTATGCTCCTATCGACAGACTAACCCGGGAGCAGCTTGAACTTACCGGAGCGCAAACTGTTGCCGATGTACTCAAGTTTCTCCCAGCCATTTCGGGAAATTCCACCAGTACCTCAGTCAGCCAACAGGATGACGGCACAGCCACCGTCTCTCTCCGTTACCTTCCTGCCAGCAACACACTGGTCTTGATCAACGGCCGCCGCATAATTGGGGATGGTTACAACGGAGAGGCTACTGACCTCAACACAATTCCTTTATCTTTAGTCGAGCGTGTCGAAATCCTAAAAGACGGGGCTTCTGCAGTTTATGGATCGGATGCCATTGCTGGAGTGATCAACATTATCCTCCGTAAGGACTTCGAGGGCCTATCTATAGATAACTACTATGGGCAATCAGGTGCTGGCGATCGCGAAACCGAATCCCACCATTTAACCTGGGGGAGACACGGCGAGCGGGGTCATATCATGCTCAACCTGGCACAATACACCCAAGGCTCAATAATGAGCCGCGACCGCAACTTATCTGAGTCTGCAGACAGCCGAAATTTTGGTGGCACAGATAAACGCTCATCAGCCACCCCCGAAGGATTTATCGCGCTTGATAACGGTGCCACTCTGACCAGCCAAACCTCCAATAATTATCGGGACTGGTCCCTAGAAGATCGCTACAACTATAACGACTACACCTCTGCCATCACACCATTCAAAAGTAACTCTGCTTACCTATCTGCTAATTTTGACCTTTCAGACAACCTCCTTTTATTTGCCGAGGCAATGGGTCTACATACCTCTGCAGAGTCGACCAAAGCACCCTCCCCAGTCTTCACACGCTTCGATAACGGTGATTTGACAATAGCAGCAGATAACATCTACAACCCCTTTAACCAAACAATTACAGATGTTAGGAAGCGCATTACGGAACTAGGTCCACGCATTCAAAAAAACCGCACAGCCACCTGGAGACTCAATACAGGAATCAAAGGGGTCTACAACCAGTGGCATTGGGAACTGAATACCTCCCTGCAAAGGGCAAAAAAATCTGAAAAACTCAGCAACCTTATTAACCCCCTAGCGCTCTCTCAAGGCTTGAAGGGGCCCACCAGCTGCAATTCAAGCAACGACTGCACCCCTATCAATCTCCTCGGCCCCAGCGGCAGTATCCCTCAGGAACAGCTGGAGTTTATTCGAGGAACAAGCACTACCAACAGCCGCACGAGAATGGAATCTCTCACCTTTATCTCAGACGGATCCCTAGGGGAAACCAGAGCCGGAGAAATTTTAGCGGCAGCAGGATTCGAGATTAGACATGAAACTCTGACCAGCGACTCGAATGACCTAAACGGCCTTTCCTATATTGGTGGGCACTCCCCAGGAGCGACTCGAGGCTCACGCACCATTAAAGAAACTTTCGCCGAGGTCTCAATCCCAATTCAGGAAGAAAAACTCTGGCTCGATGGGGCCGTCCGCTTATCCAGCTATAGCGACTTTGGTAATACCTACAACCCCAAGCTCGCCATACGCTGGCAGGTTTTGGAAGACTTAAATCTACGGGTCAGCTATGCCAGCGGTTTCAGGGCCCCCACTCTTACTGATATGTATCAACAGGGCTATCAAAGTCAGGAGTTTATCTTTGACCCCTGTACCAGTAAGAGCGCAAGCACTTTAACTGGCTGCCCAGGGCAATCAGACAGCGCACGAATTCAGTATCTTACCGAGTTTGGAGGCAACCCCAACCTCACGCCTGAAACTTCAAAAACCCTTACAGCTAGCCTTGCCTGGACACCAGAGCATATAGAAGGGTTAAGCTCTGCAGTCGAATTTTTTAACATTCAACAGGAAGATGTCATTGGCAGTAACCCTCAGTTCCTGGTTGAGCAAAATGCCTATGCTGGGCTATTCAGCGATAGAGTATTGAGAGACGAGCAAGGTGAAATCACCAAAATTCTCGCAACAAGAATCAATAAAGGTCGCAGAACCATCCGTGGTTACGATGTTGCGCTTCGCTACGATCTACCCGAGGATGAGCATGGGCAGTTCAAGTTGGCTATGAACATAAGCCATATGCTGGACTACCTCAACCAGGGAGCCGCAGGACTGCCTGAAGAAGAACTGTCAGGCACTTTTGTAGACATCACAACTGGCGGGGCAGGCTCACTGCCAGAATTTAAAGCCAATGCGGGGATTTATTGGAGCAGCAACCGCTGGAAAGCTGGCTACACCGTACATTTCGTCGGTCGCACTAAGGAAACCTACGCTCTTAACGATAGAATCGTCACCAACGATATAGGCAGCTGGTTTAGCCATGATGCACAACTCGCCTTCAATCCCTCTAGCAGATTTCGATTCTCAATAGGAGTCAACAACCTGCTTAACACTCCACCTCCTCTTGCTGTAACGGCGACAGAAAATAACTTTGACCACCGCACTTACGACCTGACTGGACGGTACTGGTATAGCAGTTTCTCATTCAGTTTATAAGCTAACAAGTCAAGCCTACATACAAAAAATCGCTCTCCTCCTAACTGTCCATATCTCACCCCCCTAAAAAACTGCACTTAACCTCCATCTAGCTTCAACATCCCCCCATAGATACGGATTACCTCTCTCGCTGAAGTCAATTGAAAACGCCCGTACAACCTGGCAGAACTGACATTGCGAATTATTGGAAAAAAAATGTGATTTTTATGGAGGGGTTCTTGATGCCAACCGTCTTTGAGTATGTTGGGAGAGAAGCGGCTACTTGGGGGTACCCGTTTCTAACGATCGCCATTCATGGCAAAAGACTATAAATCCAACGATCAAGAGAGGATTGACAATGAAAAAGAACCTCCTATCCGCAGCCGTAAAAGGGGCGCTGGGCCTCACCGTGGCAGCGATCATGGTTCCGACTATGCCAGCTTTCGCCCAAGAAGACGCGGAAATGGTAGAAGAAGTAATCGTAACCGGATCGCGCATTAAGCGTGCTGACCTGGACAGCTCCAGCCCGGTTACTGTACTTACTGCAGAAGATATGCAGGCTACCGGCATTACTGACGTTGGCGACCTGCTACAACGCTTGCCCGCCATGTCTGGCTCCCCAATTGGTACTACCACTAACAATGGCGGTTCTGGTGCAGTAAACGTTGACCTGAGAGGCCTGGGCGTAGTTCGCACTTTAACCCTGGTTAATGGCAAGCGCACCGTTGATGGTGGTGACTACCAAACCATCCCTGCGGCGATGATCGAGCGTGTTGAAATCCTCAAAGATGGTGCATCTGCAGCCTATGGCGCTGACGCCGTTGCCGGTGTTGTCAACATTATCACCAAAAAGGACTTTGAAGGGGTTCAACTCGACATTCAGTCCTCTGACTCATTTGAAGCTGATGCTGGTGGTCAGCAGTCCTTTAGCTTCCTTGCCGGCAAGTCATTTGATGGCGGCAACGTAGTCTTCGGGGCTGAGTACGTTAAGCAGAAAGAAATTTACCAGTCAGATGTACCCTGGGATTACTTCCAGAATTCATACTACATTCTGGATGGTGACGAGTTTGAGGCAAATGGGGCAACCAGTGGCTTCCCCCTTGGCTCCTCCCGTATCCCTGAAGGTCGCCTGCAGCGAGGCAATTTGACTCAGAGATTCTTTGACCTCAATGGGGATGGTACCGCTAATACAGCTCGATTAGTGGATCACGCAGGAAATATTAATTACATAACTAACGATGATGGCGATCTTGTTGCAAACAGCAAGTTTGTAGCCTCCCAAGGTAATCCTACCTTTGATCATGCCGACGTATTTATGAATGCGGGCAATGGCGTCGTTGAGTTTGACGGCCGTAGCTATAATTATGCCCCGGTAAACTATATTCAGACTCCTTATGAGCGAGTGAATATCTTTACTGAAGCTAACTTCGATCTTACAGATAACGTCAAGTTCTACTCTGAGTTCCGCGCAAATCTACGCACTTCAGCACAGCAGCTTGCTCCTCAACCTTACGCTTCAGGCGGCGATCCAGGCTACAATGGCTTCTATACTCTAGTTGACCCTCTCACCGGAAACCCACTTCGCGAAGTGAATGTTGGTACCGATGACGATCCAAACTGGGTTTACACTGACGACCAAAGTGCCGGCCGTGAGGTTGAAGCCTCATCCTATATCGGAATCTCTGAGGATAACTTTTACAATCCTTTTGACATGCCCATTATCGATGCTCGCCGCCGGGTAGTTGAATCCGACCGTCGTTTCGAGCAGGAAATTTCTCAATTCCAAGCCATCGCAGGCCTGACCGGCTCTATCCAAGAGTGGGACTGGGAAGTTAGCTACAACAAGGGATACCGCCAACGATCAGATCAGGATTTTGGTCAGTTTTATGGGCCTAATCTATCTAAAGCAATGGGTCCTTCCGCCGACCTTGACGGAGATGGGACTCCAGAATGCTATACAGATATTAACAACCCACAAACTCTGATTGAGGGCTGTGTACCAATCGATTTATTTGGTGGTGCTGGCTCACTCACTGACGAGATGCTGGCGTATGTGGGCACTGTAGTCGTCGACAAGACCACTACCGAGCAAGATCAATTCATGGCCTCAATTACTGGCGATTTGTTCGAACTGCCAGCAGGTACCTTGGGCTCCGCATTTGGTTATGAGTATCGTCGCGAACATTACGCGTACCAGCCAGATTCAGCGAAAGTAGCTGATGAAGTAACGGGTAATACTGGAGCCGGAACTGAAGGTGGTTACAATGTTAACTCCTTGTTTGCAGAATTCTTTGCCCCTCTGTACGACAATGGTACTCAGTCTCTCGACATGACCTTAGGGGTTCGCTGGGATGACTACAGCACCTTCGGCGCTAACACTGTTTATCAAGTTGGCCTGGAAGCTCAGATTATCGATGGTCTAAAATTCCGAGCCACTCAGGGTGAAGTATTCCGTGCTCCAAGTATCATAGAACTCTACCGCGGCGTAACCGACTCCTTCCCCTCATATGATGACCCTTGTAACTCTGCCAATGTTGGTAAGTCTCCCGGCTGTGCCCAAACCGCACCTCAGACTGACACTCAAGTACTGGCGCGTGTAGGTGGCAACGAGAACCTCGATCCAGAAACTGGTGATACATTTACCGTTGGTTTTGTATGGACGCCTGAACTCCCCTACGGTGATATGTCTCTTACCCTGGATTACTGGCAGACCGAACTCGACGACATGATCGATAATCTTGGCGCTCAGTTCATTCTGGATGATTGCTATCAGAACGGAAACTCCGATGCTTGCTCATTGATTGTCCGCAATAATGATTACAGCATTGCATACCTTGAAGATACCTACCTCAATGTGGCCTCTCTGACTGCAAAGGGTGTAGATACTGAGATTCGCTACGGCTTCGATACAGACTTTGGCCGCTTCGAAACCTCTTTACTGTGGGTTCGCCAGCTGGAAAACAGCCGTGTGGCCTTTGCTGGAGCAGATACCGAAGACTACGTTGGTACAATGAACTCCGATTCAGAGACCTACGCAGAAGACAAAGCTAACTATGCCGTAAACTGGTACTGGAATGACCTTTCAGTTTCTTATCTAGGTGAATACATCAGCGGTATTAAAGCGGATGCTTCATACTCTGATTACACCCAGAAAATTGACTACCAGCTGTATCACGACTTAGCGGCTTCGTATAACTTCTCCCAAACTAATACACGCGTTTCTTTCGGTATCACTAACCTGACCAACGAAGAACCTCCGTATATTGATGCAGGCTTCAACGCAAGCACTGACCCCTCCGTCTACCGCTTGTTCGGCCGTTCCTACTATCTGCGCCTCTCTCAGGAATTCTAATTTCCTGATAACTGTGTACAGTTAGTACTAAGCCCCCAAGGCTTAGATGAAAAGCCCCGCTTTTGCGGGGCTTTTTTTTCCACATGTACCAGTTAGCCACTCAACTAGTAAACTGCTGCATCACCAC
Organism: Microbulbifer mixtoriginis (SeqCode); assembly: GCF_052467705.1. Taxonomy (NCBI): domain Bacteria; kingdom Pseudomonadati; phylum Pseudomonadota; class Gammaproteobacteria; order Cellvibrionales; family Microbulbiferaceae; genus Microbulbifer; species Microbulbifer mixtoriginis (SeqCode). Next base: position 1,162,777 of record NZ_CP174322.1, on the reverse strand, counting down.
TCATCTAGATGAAAGCCCCCTCCCTAAACCCACTAACTGAACAAAACAGAACTTAGCTAGCCACCTGCCAACCTCAATTAACAATGTAATGTACTTACACAAACATGACTTACATCTGGCTGGTCAAGATTAATCTTAAAAAAATTAATTTATTAGCGATAAGCCAGGGAGAGCAACGAACTTACAAAAAACAACCACAAAGCGATATATCGAGCCTAACAAGATCAAAATTCAGCCAAAATGATCAGTGGCTGATGCTGTCAATTCATGCTAAATCGGACTAGTAAGCTGTCACAATAGTTCCATATTGCAGGATTTTCATTTAAAGTCATATTTGACAGGTTATCTTAATTAAAACTTATAGCCATAAAAGCACCTTAAGTATAAAAAGGTTCCACTATGATCAAGACCAAACTGAGCGTTGCCATTGCAGCACTGGGCACCATCGCCAGCTCTGGCGTTTTCGCCCAGGAATCTATTCCCGGACCAGAGGTTGAGGAAGTAGTTGTTACTGGTTCCCGCATTGCTCGTGACCCACTATCCACTACCGGCCCCATTACCCTGGTTGACTCTGAAGCTATCCAGCGCTCTGGTGTAGGCACCATTGATGAGCTGCTCAACCAGCTGCCATCCATGGGAACAACAGGTATCAATGCCAACGACAACAACGGTGGTGCTGGTCTGTCATTTGTGGACCTGCGTAACCTGGGTTCTGCCCGTACCCTAGTGCTGGTTAATGGTCGCCGTTTCGTATCTTCTAGCTCTGGTGTCGCTTCTGCCGTAGATATGAACAATATCCCGGTTGATATGATCGACCGCATCGAAGTTCTTACCGACGGAGCCTCCGCTGTATACGGCTCTGATGCGGTTGCCGGTGTAATCAACGTTGTTCTAAAAGATTCTTTCGACGGTGTTCGCATTAACGCCCGTGCAGGTGCCACTGAAGCCGGCGGCGGTGAGAATGGTGAGCTGTCTATTACCTTTGGTAAAGAATTCGATCGCGGGCAATTTATCGGTAACATTACCCATAGCAAACGCGATGAAATCACATTTAAAGACCGTGACTGGGCTGGATTAGAAAGCTCCATGTCACCAACCGGCAACATCTATACCGACTATGGTAAATTTGGTGTAGATAGTGATGGGAAGACATTAGGGGCCTTCTCCTACTATGATATCGGCCAGTACATGTGGCTATCCGGAGCCATGGAACGCACCAGTTTTACTGGCAGCGGTACCTTCTCCATTACAGATGCAATTGAATTTTATGGTGAGGGTTCCTATACCAGCAAGACTACCAATCAGCAGCTGGCAGCCCAGCCCATGTACAATAGCAATGGGCTAAAAATAACTTCTGATAACTTACCTGCCGAAGTTCAGGCCCAACTTGCTGATGCTTGGCAGGAAGCTGAGGACGCCTATCAAATTGAATTGGCCGCCTATAACGCCGCGCTTGCTGAGTGGAAATCTCAGGGCAGCCCGAAAGATCTGGAGCCTAGTGAACCGGAGGCATCTCATGGTGACTCTTGGCAAGCAGGACTAACCGATGTCCGCTTGCGTCCGGTTGCAGGTGGCACCCGAGACTCTGAACAGCAGACAGAAACCTATCGTATTCTTGGCGGCCTTCGCGGCGACCTAGCTAATGGCTGGGGCTGGGATACTTTCGTGAGCTACGGCAAGAACGAAGGGGAGAATACTGTTGGTAACTCCATCAATAAAACGCTGATGCAGCAGATCCTTGATGGCACGAGCGGTATTGCTGAAGAAAATATTCAGCTCCTCGGTGGAATGAGTGATGAAGTCATCGATTACATCAGCTACACCGACCGTGAAGATAATGAATATGAAATGCTCAATTTTGGCGCCAGCTTAACTGGTGATATTGAAGCAATTCAATTTCAAGGTGGTGCTTTAGGTTTTGCTAGTGGCATTGAATACCGTAAAGAATCTGGTGAGTTCAATCCAAGTGCTGAAACCCAAAGTGGCGCGACCTACAGCAATCAGCAGGATGCTACTTCTGGCGACTTTGCAGTTACCGAGGTATTTGCTGAGTTCAACCTGCCGATCTTATCTGGTGCTAAGTACGCAGACGAATTATCTGTTGATGCAGCTGTGCGTTACTCTGACTACGATACTTTTGGTGGTCAAGCAACCTACAAGTTAGGCGCAGTTTACGCACCAACTGAAAATCTGCGCTTCCGTTCCAGCTTGTCCACGGCCTTCCGTGCACCGGGCATTTATGAACTTTATAGCGGCACCGCACAAAGCTACGAAACTCTAATTGACCCCTGTGACACCAGTAAAAGCAACACTAAGGGACAAGGAGACCACTGCGGCGATCTCAGTTCCAGCTTCCTACAGGCAGGTAACCAGATCGCTACCAATATCGGCGGAAATCAGGACCTACAGCCGGAAGAATCTACCAGCTTTACCGCAGGTGTTGTCTGGACTCCGGCCTTTACTGAAGATTTGTCCATTACTTTGGACTACTTCAATGTAGAGATCAAAGATGCAATCACCTCTACAGATCTCCAACAGCTGCTTGATGACTGCTATCGCTCAGGTATAGCCGCTGCATGTAGCGAAGATCTGGTACGACGTGATAGCACCGGTCAAATTGTCCACCTGGAAGGCTCTCTGCAGAATATTGGCGAAATCAATACCAGTGGTATAGATATCGATATCGTCCAGAACTTCCACTACGATACTGGCAAGCTGGCTTTGCGTGCTCAAGCAACACACTTGCTTGAGTACGATGTATACGACTCCCAAACCAAACAAACTACAGATAACGTAGATTACATTGGTACAACTGGTGATGCATACACCAAGTGGCGTGGCCTTGCCAGTGCAACCTGGTATGCCGATAACTGGGACTTCGGTGCTGACGTTCAGTATATTGGCGACGGCCACAGCCCTTATCTGGACATGCCTTCCCACACCTACCTGAACCTGAAGGCCGGCTGGGATGTGAACGAGGCTATGCGTTTGACTGCCGGTATTGATAACGTAACTGACCGTGAGCCAGCCACTACTTCTGGTAGCAACTGGAACGCCACTTACGACTATCAGGGCCGCTATGCCTGGGCTGGTGTTACTTACCAGTTCTAATTAGCGAATCTCGCAAGTCAATAAATAAGAAAGGGGCCAATCTGGCCCCTTTCTTTATTTAGCAATTTAGCAATTTAGCATTGAATTTTAGTACGCCCTTGTACTTAACACTTAATTACAAGTAACAAAAACCCTCACTCACTCTGCATTATCAGATGCAATTTTCGCTGATAGGCGTTGACTGTTGAGGGACTAGTCACCAACGAGAAGGCCTCTTCAAAGCTCTCCCTTGATGCCGCCATCTCCCCAAGCTGATATCTGGCCAACCCGAGCAGAAAGTGGAAGCGATGATCACCCTCATAACGCGATACAGCCTTGCGCAAACGATGTTCGGCACGCTTAAAGTCTCCCTGCTCATAGGCCTCCCGTGCCTGGTAGAAGAGATAATAGGGATTGCGTTCCCGGTGGTAGCGGGCACGCTTGGCATATTCATCGGCAAGTGCTTGCTGGCCGTTGTATCGATAGAGGCGCTCCAGATTGCTGATTGCAACAAGGTTGCTGCTTTCTAAATGCAGAGCTTGCTGGTAACTATGCTGCGCCTCGGTTAGAAAGCCGTAGTGGCTGTACATGGCTCCCAGATTAGCCCATAAATCACTCCTCTGTGGACGCAGCTCCAGCGCCTTGCGCAGATATAAGAAAGCTTGCTCTCTCTCCCCTTCACGCATCAACTCAACTCCGCGATTACTGTAGAAGAGAGCAAAAGCCGTCGTATCATCCAGGATGTGCTGATCGTAAGCAGGGTCATAAACGGCAAGGTTGAAGTCGACTACACGACGACCGCGGGAGCTTTCCGATACCATATTCACATGTCTGTAAACGACGAAGGTCTCAGCCTCATCGTGGCTCCAGACGGGAGGCACTTCTACCTGATTGAAGGAAGCCTCAGCCCCTAATTCCCTTGCCATCGCCACCATCATCAGAGTGAAGGCTAAGCAGTTACCCCGTGCCAGCCGATAGGTTTCCATGGCTGTTAAGGTAGCGCTTTCATCATACTCCACAGTGAAGTCGCGCAGCTCAAAGGCCCGTATCAGGGCTGCCAAACGACTTTGCGGGCTGGCATTTGGAGCTAACTCTTTCAAATAAGCGCGTATATCTGAGTCTAACCCCAGAAGATCTTCTTGCGGCAACTCCTCCATGGAGACCGCTCTGCCCAGCAAAGCCTCACCGCTCAAGGCATTTTCCAAGTCAATTGGCTGAATATGACCAGACGGTAGCCTCGCACATGCACTCAAGAACAGGAGCAGACTTAGCAGCAATAGGGTTTTCATTGTTATTTTCCCCTTAAAATTCCATGTTACGCAGGATTTACCACTTATCACGCTGCGATGGAAGCACCTGATTACCATTTCTCTAAATTGTTCCACAACGGTTCGCCTGCAATTTAGACAGCTGGTAAACTCTGTCGGCTGTACTGGAAGCTCTGGAAGCAGCCCAATCAATCCCGCCCCTTATTCCGGGAGAGTGGCTAGCGGAGGTTCCCCAATAACTATTACAGACAGAGGAACTTCTATGTCTTCTAATGTCGCGGACGTCACAACGGCGGCCTCTCCGAGCTCGGGCGAATTGCTCGGCCACCCGAAAGGGCTCTATATCTGTTTTGCTACAGAGCTTTGGGAGCGATTCTCCTTCTATGGGATGAAGTACTTACTCCTACTCTACCTCACCAAGTATCACCTTTTTACCGATAGCGCGGGTTACGACGTACTCGGCGCCTATGCCGGCCTGGTATACGCCCTGCCCCTGATCGGTGGTCTGCTGGCCGACCGCTACCTGGGTATGCGCAAGGCCGTACTATTTGGCGGTGTGCTGCTGTGTCTAGGCCACTTGTTAATGGCTGTGGAAGGCCATCAGGCTATCTCCTATGCGGCAGGTACAGTTCTTTCAGAAGCCATTACTTTGAATGATGGCAGCGTGATTGCGGCAGGGACCACCCTGACTGAAAACGTAATTATTCAGGATGTGGTGGCCCTCAAAGTCTTCTTTATGGCCCTGGCACTGATCACCGTGGGAGTCGGCTTCTTGAAGCCCAATATTTCCACCATTGTCGGCCAACTCTATCCGAAAAATGATTCCCGCCGCGATGCCGGCTTTACCATCTTTTATATGGGCATCAACGTAGGTTCCTTTATTGCTACCCTGCTGTGCGGTTGGCTGGGAGAAACTTACGGTTGGGGCTATGGATTTGGTCTTGCCGGTATCGGTATGGTCTTCGGCCTGATCACCTTTGTTTGGGGCCAAAAATACCTTGACGGCCTGGCAGAACCGAGCCGTCCGGAAGTACTGAAAGAAAAGGCGCTTGGTCCGATCAATAAAGAGTGGGCTGTTTACCTCGGCGCCATCCTGTCTCTTGGTTTGGTTTGGTACCTGGTACAGAGTGAGCCCATGGTGCACCTGGCTCAGAACAGCCTCTTGATCGTCGCAATCGTCGGCCTAATCCTGTTCTCCATGCTGTACAAAGACAATAAGAGTAAAGATGTTGTCGCCATTGGTATGGCAGCTCTCTCTGCCGGCCTTGGCCTGATTTGGGCCTTCAATGGCGACGACCTGTGGTTGGGCGGCATGTTGCTGGCTCTGGTAGCCTTTATTGGTTACGGCTTTGTCCGCCACTATAGTGAGGAGTTCTCACGCACCGTTGTACTGATGGTCCTTATTACTTCTACTATCGTCTTCTGGGCATTGTTCGAACAGTCCGCAGGTTCTATGACCCTGTATGCAGACCGTGTACTGGACCGCTCCATCGGCGACGGTGAAGTACGCGCCTCCATGTTTGGCTCACTCAACGCAGGCTTTATCATGCTGCTGGCCATTCCCTTCGCAACCCTGTGGGTTTGGCTGGGCAAGCGCGGATGGGAACCAAGTACACCGGTGAAATTCGGTTTGGGCATTATCCAAGCTGGCTTGGGCTTCGGCGCCTTGGTGCTAGGTGCTGCATACCCCACAGAGGCCGGTAAAGTAGCAATGATCTGGCTGGTGCTCGCCTACCTGTTGCACACCTCTGGTGAGCTGTGCCTCTCCCCTGTTGGTCTGTCCGCCGTGACCAAGCTGTCCATTGGCAAAGTGGTCAGTGTGAGTATGGGCACTTGGTTCCTGGCAACAGCCCTGTCAGAAACCGTTGCAACCCGTATCGGTAAGATGGCAGCTGTTCCCCAGGATGGAGCAACTGATCTCGCCTCCACTCTGGCGACTTATACCAACCTGTATGAGTATCTGATGTGGTGGGGCCTGGGTGTCGGTGCATTGATGATTGTTATCTCACCGCTGCTGAAAAAAGGCATGTGTGGTATCCGCTAAGAAGAACCACCATAGCACCAAAAGGCCGCTGTTTTACAGCGGCCTTTTTATTTTTGGCCTCCCTCCTCTCTGGGATAAATAAAGCTTGGCGAACCTAATTGGCGCCGAGCCAGGCAATCAATACGCAGTCAGTAGCTTTAGCTCAGCCCAATTAATAAATTGAAGTTCTGCCAAATAAATCGAATACCGATAATGCAGAGCAATAAGGCAAAGCAAAGTTTCAATCGCTTGGCAGATATCTTATGCGCCAGGTTAGCCCCAAGCTTGGCAAAGAGCACGCTGGTAAGAACAATCCCTAAAAAAGCCGGCCAATAGATGTAACCACTGCTCCAGTCCGGCAATAACTTATTACCCCACCCCTGAACAACAAAGCTCAGCGAACCAGAGATGGCAATAGGCAAACCAAAAGCCGCTGAGGTACCCACTGCCCGCTGCATTTTGACAGCAAAGTGCGACAGATAGGGGACAATCAGCGCCCCCCCGCCAATACCAAAAATGGCCGCGAGCCAACCAATTACCCCCCCCGAACAAATCAGCGGGAGTGAGCCAGGTAAGCGGTCATCACTCTCCTTCTGGGAAGCTGTACGCAAGCCACTCACGCCCATACGCACAGCCATAATTATGGCGAAGACACCGATCAGGAGTTGTAGCCAGGCTCCAGGCAATAGGTCCGCAGTCACGCCGCCCAACCAAGATCCCACAAGTATCCCAGGGGTCATAACCCAAAATAGATGCCAGTCGACCGCGCCCTTAGCATTGTGAGCCCATACCGAGCTTATTGAAGTAATAACAATGGTTGCTAGAGAAGTACCCACAGCCATATGGGTCAGCACTTCGGGAGAAATACCCGTCGCGGAAAAGATCAGCACCAGAGCAGGAACAATGATCAGCCCCCCACCAATCCCCAAGAGGCCTGCCGCGGTACCTGCAACAGCACCGAGTAATAAATAAACAAGCAACATTTCCATGTTGCTTCAGTTTAGTCACCCTGTGTGACTAGGATGGGTTACGGGCAACAGGGAGAGTACAAAGCACCCACCCCATAACTGCGCTTTGCCAAAAGCTCAGATCAATATGACCTGAGCAACCTTACTTCACAGAGCCAGTAAGCCACTATTCAGCCAAATGAAACGTCCACCAATAACGCAAAGCAACACTGCAAATCCATGCTTCAACCACTTTGCCGGTAGGCGGTGGGCCAGATTAGCGCCGAAGCGAGCAAAGATCGTACTGGTCGCAACAATCCCCAAAAAGGCAGGCCAGTAGATAAATCCACTGCTCCAGTCTGGCAGTAGAGTGTTCCCCCAACCCTGCACCGCAAAGCTGAGAGCTCCCGCAATGGCGATGGGCAAACCGCAAGCTGCGGATGTAGCAACGGCTCTCTGCATCCGCACCTTGCAACGGGACAGAAATGGCACGGTGAGCGAACCACCACCAATGCCAAAGATTGCCGAAACCCAACCAATCACTGCACCTGCGCCAGCTAATATGGGGGCTGCCGGTAAAATACCGGCACCCTCCTCCGCCCCACTGTGCCGCAAGCCACTCAGCCACATGCGAATGGCGATAACGATAGCAAAGACGCCAATTAACAGCTGTAACCAGGCCCCAGACAACCAATCTGCTGTCATTCCGCCAAGCCAGGAGCCAATAAGAATCCCCGGAGTCATCATTCCAAACAAGCGCCAGTCCACCGCACCTTTTTTATTATGTGCGCGCACTGAGCTGATAGAAGTAATGATGATGGTTGCGAGAGATGTCCCCACCGCCATATGAGTAAGGATGTCCGGGGAGATACCCATGGCAGTAAAAACCAGCACTAGGGCCGGCACGATAATTAAACCACCGCCCACCCCAAAGAGGCCGGCAATAGTCCCTGCCGCAGCCCCCACTAACAAGTAAATAAGTAAGGTTTCCATCCAGTCACTATCCTTTAAACAACCGTTAGCACTGACCGCAGCGCCCTTGGGCCTGTGAGTTATCACTATTTTTTGAGAGGAAATTTAGGTGGCACCCGAGTGCCGATTACTCACGGGCTTCAACGGTGAGCCAGTCAAACCCTTCCTGCTGACAGGCGAAAATGCAGTTCTCGACACTCTCCACCATTTCTGCCAGAGCCGAACGAGCAAGTTCGAGAGTATTGTTTTTTTCGCTAATATGCGCGACCACCAGATGCTGCAGCTGCTCATAACCCACACGCTGTAAAAATCCCGCAGCCTGCTGGTTACTCAGGTGCCCATAGGCACCACCTACACGCCGCTTCAGAGAGGGGGGGTAGGGCCCCTGGGCCAGCATCTGTGGGTCGTGGTTGGCTTCCAGAACCAGTGCATCGCAACCTGCAAAATGGGATTCCACATGGGGCGTTACTGTGCCCAAGTCGGTCAATAAGCCCAAACTACTCCCTCGACTGCGGAATACATACTGTGCAGCTTCTCTGGCATCGTGCGGCACGGCGACAGGTGTCACCTGAATATCCCCAATCAGGAAAGGCTGATGCCCTTCGATCAAGTGCACCTGTGGTAACTTGCCGATATCACGGGCGCGAAGAGTCCCTGGAGTCAGGTAAATCGGCAGGCCATACTTGCGCGCAAGCGGGGCGACACCGGAGAGATGGTCGCTGTGCTCGTGGGTTACCAGTATCGCAGCGAGGTCAGCCGGAGACATACCGAGCCGAGACATACGTCGCTCGGTTTCCTTGATGGTAAAGCCGCAGTCCACTAACAGACATTGGTCGCCACTGGCGACCAATGTACCGTTTCCTTTACTGCCGCTTCCCAGTGAGGCGAAGCGCAGACCCATTATTAAATCAGGTTCTGCTGAATAGAGAGCAGTAGCTGGGAGGCCTTGTTACGCGAGAGAGGCTGACCGCGGGTATCGCGGATACGCACTTCGATCTCATCGTCACCACCCCGAATCACAATTAAGTAGCCAGGGAAGCCGCCCTCAGGAATTGAGCCGACACCCAAGCCTTTGATTTCCTTGAACAACGCAGGCTCACTACCCTCAGAGGTATCGATACCGGCAAGGATCTGCTGCAGGGTTATCTGGTCAGCATTTTCGGCCAGCTCATCGTCCTGCTTGGACTTCTTTCCCCAGGAGAACCAGCCACCATCATCCTCTTCACTCTCCGCCAACTCGCGCTCTTCATCGTAGGTAACGTAGAAAAGACCGATATCGGAATCCTCGCGATGCAGACGATAAGCGCCGGCATTCACAGCGTGGGCAACGGTAGCCCAAGCACGTTCCATCTCGAGCCCCATGGAAATATAGGGTTCGTGACCTACGGGTTCACGCAGTTGCACCTTTACAGAGCTACCACCTATGGCCTGGGCCACCAGAGAGGCCGAAGCTCCGGAGGCATCTGTGGCCAGGGCGGTGGACATCTCATCGATCATCCAGCCCTCGCGCTCCGGGCTGCTTGAGAGTTGTGGCCAGTTGACCGTTCCCCCCACAGGAGCATCCACCGCAACAGATAAGTGGCGCACGTGGACCTCGGTGGTGTCCGGCTGAACACCAGTCTCTATCTGCAGGCGATATTTATCCTTGGTATCGGGGCTCTCATTAAATGTCATCCAGGCGGTTTCCATAATACCGGCACTGGCGTCAGACATCTCCACGGTCAGCCCGGAAGTGCGCAGGAAATAGTGCAGCTGGGGCCAAACCTCTTCGGGGGGTTGGGAAATCAATACCCAGCGGCTGTTGCCCAGCTTCTGAATTTTTACCCGCTCCAGCCCCGCATTGACCGATAGTGCCTGTGGACGAGGCACTTCAAAGTCCCCATCCTCTAAGCCATTTCCGGCGATCTGTGGAATCTCGTAGAGTTCTTCCTGGTGTTTGGCGTTGATACCCTCTGGAATCTGCAGCGGCGCCAGGCTGTCCGCCTGCTGGTAATCGTTACTGCGATCGCGAAAATAGCCATCGTTGCCGAACACACCACAACCCGCCAGGCTGAGACTAGAAATACAAAGCGCGACTCCAACGGTCAATTTGTTCATTAAAGCTTTCCTGGTTAATTCACGATTCGCAGGTTTATAGTACGCCGGCACTGCGAAGAGCCTCGCGCACTGTAGCATGATGCTCGGGCGAGAGACTGGTCAGCGGCAGGCGGATGCCACCATCGATACGACCCATCTCCCGCAAAGCCCACTTCACCGGTATCGGGTTGGACTCCAAAAACAAAACTTTGTGCAATATTTGAATACGCTGGTCTATTGCCCGTGCAGTCACGGCGTCTCCAGCCAGTGCGGCCTCACACATCTGAGCCACTGCCGCTGGGGCCACATTGGCAGTGACACTGATATTACCTTGGCCGCCCATCAACATCAGTTCCATGGCAGTACTATCATCACCAGAGTAGAGTGCAAAGCCCTCTGGCAAGGTATCCAATAAAACTTTAGCGCGCTCCAGGTCACCGGTGGCCTCTTTAATCCCAACGATATTACCAATTGATGCCAGGCGCTGAACTGTCTCTGGCAACATATCGACGGCTGTGCGACCAGGCACGTTGTATAGAATCTGAGGAATCGGCACAGCCTTGGCGATAGCGCGGTGATGTTGATATAAACCTTCTTGGCTCGGCTTGTTGTAATAGGGCGTCACCAACAGACAGGCATCGGCACCACAGCGGGCGGCACCTTCAGTTAGATCGATCGCCTCTGCGGTAGAGTTGGCGCCAGTACCGGCAATTACCGGAATACGCCCCGCGACCTGATCAACAACCCGACGGATAATCTCAACATGCTCATTAACGTCGAGGGTTGCGGACTCTCCTGTGGTACCCACGGCCACCAGTGCACGTGTACCCTGTTCAATATGCCAGTCAACTAGGTTACGCAAACTGTCCCAGTCCAAGCTTCCGTCTGCAAACATTGGGGTGACCAGGGCCACCATACTGCCGGTAAACATCCTCTCTCCTTATTTATTGCGCTCGGCCTGGAATAGCACCGCCAAAGTCGAACTGGTATGTTACTTAGGGCGCAGAATCTATGCCAGTGCCACTAGCTCGCTACCTTCCTGCGCTTCTTTTTCTTCTTGCGCACACCTTCATAGACATTGGTTGCGCCCTCTGGACGGGTCTTAAAGCGGCGGTGAACCCACATATACTGCTCGGGCGCCTCGCGGATACGCGCTTCGATGAAGCGGTTGACCAGAATCGCGTCCTGTAGTTCATCACCGGAAGGAATTTCATCGATGGGATCGTACACCTTGAGGCGATAACCGGAGTTGTCATCCAGGCGGGTAAGCACGTAAGGCACAACCCTAGCGCGCCCCACACGGGCAAATCGCGAAGTCCCTGTGACGGTCGCTGCAGGTACACCAAACAAAGGCGCAAAAACACCCTGCTTAATCCCATAGTCCTGATCCGGAGCATACCAGACCGCCCGACCATGTTGCAGGGCGCGCAATACTCCACGCACATCCTTACGCTGATAAACGCTGCCACCGCCTGTATGGCGCTCGCGTCCTTTGCGTTGCATATAGTCATAAACCGGATTTTTATGGGGCCGGTACATGCCATCCAGGGTAATACTCATACCCATCAGGGCCGCCCCCATCTCCAGAGTGGTGAAGTGCATGGCCATCAACAACACACCCTGCCCCTGAGACTGGATTTGCTGTAACTGCTCAAGGCCCTCGAAAGTACATCGCTTTCGCAACCAGCGCGCTGAGCGAAACCAGGCCATACCGGTTTCCATTAACGCGATGCCACTGGATTCAAAATTGCGGATAAGTAAGTTTGCCCGCTCGGTATCACCGAGCTCGGGAAAACACAGGGCCAGGTTGCGCTCGGCTATGGTGCGGCGGCTCTTGGCCATTCTGAGCATTGCTCGGCCAAAACTGCGTCCCATTGCCAGCTGCCAGCGATAGGGCAGTTGAGCCACCAGGAACCAAAGACCGAACAACAACCAGGTCGGCCAATATCGGGGGTGCAGCAGGGCCGCTCGAAAACGAGGTTTTTCCATCGGGTATCGCTACGCGGCCGGGGGAGTTCCCCCGGCTTAATCGGTTGAATTCGGCGTAGTATAACCTATGGGATACAGCGCAGGGGTGGACAACTGGCCAGTGACACGGCGGATTAATGACGCAGCAGTGAGTCCAGCTCATCGACTGCGACGCACCAGTCAGAATCTTCTTCTATGGCACTCTCGAGAAATTGTCGCTGCCCCTCGGTCCAGAAAGATGCTGCGGACAATTTCTCATGCCGATGCAGGTAATGAGTGATCAGAAACTCATGTATTTCCGCATCCTCTGAAGCCAGCCCCAGCTGGGCGAACAAATCATTGAGAGTGTGATGCCCGGTGGTCTCCATAAAAGCTCCCTAAAATTTTCCCTTACCGGTTACGCAATTTTCTCTCCCAATTATAGATATCTCCACCCGCGCTCTAAGGTGCAGGGTTAGGGTTTTCGCTATGGATTGCCTCAATTGCGGCCAGCACTTCCTCATCGAGCTTCAAATCAAGGCTGGCAATATTTTGGCGCAACTGCTCCATGGTTGTGGCGCCGATAATATTAGAGGTCACAAACGGTTGCTGATTGACGAAGGCCAGGGCCATCTGTGCGGGGTTTAGATCAAATTGATGCGCCAATTTCACATAGGCCTCGGTAGCTGCACCAGTGCGCCCCCCCGTATAGCGCTGGAAGCGATCATATAGTGTCAAGCGTGCGCCGACGGGCTTTTCCCCTCCCAGATACTTCCCGGAGAGGACCCCAAAGGCCAGTGGCGAGTAAGCCAATAATCCACATCGCTCGCGCAGGGACATCTCGGCACAACCAATCTCAAAAGTACGGTTCAAAAGGTTGTAGGGATTTTGGATCGAGACGATGCGCGGCTTGCCTAAAATCACCGACTCCCTTAGATACTCATGCATACCCCAAGGGGTCTCATTGGAAATGCCAATGTGGCGCACCTTACCCACCTTGACCAGCTCCTCCAAGGCATCGAGAGTCTCGGCAATAGCGATGCCATCATCCCCTCCGTGCTGATAGCCGAGACGGCCAAAAAAATTGGTCAGGCGCTCAGGCCAATGCACCTGGTATAGGTCGATATAGTCGGTAGCCAGCCGTTTGAGGGAGTGGTCACAGGCCTCCAGTATCTGCGCACGACTCAGCCGCGGGCCCGAGCGCAGATGCCCAACGCCGGAGTTTGCCTCCCCACGCCCAGCTACCTTGGTGGCGATAATCACCTTGTCGCGCCCACCGCGGGCCGAGAGCCACCTGCCGATAAACTCTTCCGTCCGCCCCTGGGTTTCTGGCCGAGGTGGCACCGGGTACATTTCGGCGCAATCAATAAAATTCACCCCTTGCTCGAGGGCATAATTCAGCTGTTCGGCGGCATCATCGGCGCTATTTTGCTCGCCAAAAGTCATGGTGCCCAGGCAGATCTGGCTCACTTTGAGATTGCTGGTACCGAGCTGGCGGTATTCCATGAAGTCCTCCCCGCAAAAACAAAAAGGGAATTATGACCCCTTGCCGCAGGTAGAAAACAGGGAAATGAAGAAGTAATTAGGGAATAAGAGAAAATGCCATGCAAACCTTAACGGTGAGGCAAAATAAAGGGGAGTAGCGACACAACTCCCCGTGGATAGGGGCTCTAACTTGAGCCCCGCAAAAATCAACGGAACTCCGCCTCTACCAATGGGCTGGTATCCGCCTCATAGTCAACACTCTCAGTGCCAAAACCAAACAGCTTGAGAAAATCCGCCTGATAGCCGCTGTAATCAGTCAACTCAAACAAATTTTCCGCCGTTACCTGAGGCCACAGGTTTTCAATCTTAGCCTGGGTCTCCGGGCGCAGCTCTTTATCATCCATACGCAGGCGATTCTCTTCATCGAGGCGCGGCGTATCGGTATAGAGCCCTTCGGTGTAAAGACGATACAACTGCTCAATACAGCCCTCGTGAGTGCCCTCTTCTTTCATCACCTTGTAGACCAGGGAGATATAGAGCGGCATTACCGGGATCGCGGAGCTGGACTGGGTAACCAGAGCCTTGAGCACCGCAACATTAGCGTTTGCCTTACCGCTCTCGGTAATCGCCTTAGCGGCGCGATCCAGGTCTTCTTTGGCCTTGCCGATGGTGGCGTGGCCATAAATCGGCCAGGTGAGCTTTTCACCGATATAGGTGTAAGCCACCGTCTTGCAGTTATCGGCCAGAACCCCAGCTTCGCCCAGGGCCTGCATCCATAGTTCCCAGTCCTCACCGCCCATCACCTTCACAGTGTTGGCAATCTCTTCCTCGCTGGCGGGGTCGACAGTGATATCGGAAATTTCCAGTTTGTCGGTATTCAGGTTTTTGGCGGTATAGGATTCACCGATGGGCTTTAATACGGAGCTGTAGAGTTCACCGGTCTTGGGATCTGTACGGCGGGGTGAGGCGAGACTGTAGACCACAAGGTCTACTTGCCCCAGGTCCTCTTTTATCAATTCAACAGCCTGGGCTTTTACTGTGTCGGAAAAGGCATCGCCATTGATACTCTTAGCATAAAGGCCGGCCTTATGCGCCTCGGCCTCAAAAGCCGCAGAGTTATAGTAACCAGCGGAGGCTGTGCGCTTCTCCGTGGGCGGTTTCTCGAAAAACACCCCCAAGGTATCGGCACCACTGCCAAAGGCGGCAGTAATCCGCGAGGCCAATCCGTAACCGGTGGAAGCACCCACGACCAGGACACGCTTTGGACCATTTTCGATCGCTGGCTGCGACTTGATGTAGTCAATCTGCTCACGCACGTTGGCAGCACAGCCCTGCGGGTGGGCATTGGTACAAATGAATCCGCGAACTTTCGGCTGGATAATCATCCTTACAGTCTCTCCCTATGCACTTGGGGAATCGTGGTTATGTGATCACAGATACGCGGAACACGCATCGGGGAAAACGGTGGTGCAAACCCTGCGTATCGACGCCTGAGTCACACTGATAGGTCATTCTAATGGTTGTGGCCTAGGAGTCCCATAGCCCCCTTTCCCTTCAAACAGCCTCACTGTCCAGAACCTCCCCAATAGCGGCCAAAGTGGCCAAACACCCCTAAAGTGACTTTTTGCACTATTTTTGCGCATCAGGATTAATTTCACGCCGGATATACGGCTTAAATCTCTTGTTATGGCATGCATTCCACCTGAAAAGCTCAGCTAGACTTTCTCAGGCTTGGCACGCTGTGTGCAGAACACTCCATATGCGAAAGCTATCGGTTTGAATACTGGAAGCATCCAATCCGAATAGCCACTGCGCAATTACTTACCCGTCGAGCGTTAAACCCAAAGTAAGTTAGGAAGGTCAGCGTGAAATATTACTCCCGTCACTGTGTCAAACCCTGCGATCTGAATCCCGCACAGCGCCTGTTTGGCGGCCAGCTGCTCGCCTGGATTGATGAAGAGGCCGCCATTTTTGCTGGCTGTCAGATGGGCACGCCCATGCTGGTCACCAAGCTGATGTCAGAGATTGACTTTGTTAGTTCAGCCTGCTGCGGCGATGTCGTGGAATTCGGCTTTGAAGTGGTTGGTATTGGTCAGACCTCCCTGACCGTGCACTGCGAAGTACGCAACAAGCAGACCCAGCAACTCATTGTGCAGGTGGAACAGATTGTTTTCGTGGCACTGGATGCCAACGGCAAACCCACACCTCACGCCAAGGCCGGAATGACCCTTGAGCAGGCACGTATCGCTACGCGGCGTGAGCGGGAGCTTCGCGAGCGTCGATTGGCCGGTTAAAGCGCTCTTTAATCCCCAGAAAGCTATTCCTGTGGATGGCGGTATAATAACCATTTTGTCACTGCCGTTATCCACCATGTTGCAACTACGCTTTAAAACTCCGAGGGCCTGGGCAGAGGTAGTGCTCAAAGATTTCAATCGTTTTCTACAGGATCACGCCGCCGCCGAAAAGAAGGCCTCTGGCATGGCCGTCTCCATGTTCTCCCACTATCCGGACAAACCTCTGTTAGTGGAGGCCATGGTGAACCTGGCATTAGAGGAAATGAACCATTTTCGTCAGGTCATCAAAATCATGCACGAGCGAGGTATCTACCAAGCAGCGGACGAGAAAGATCCCTATATCCACGCCCTGCGCCAGTTAATCCGCCGCGGCCCTGATGAATACTTGATGGATCGCTTGCTCACCGCAGCCATTATTGAGGCGCGCGGTTGCGAGCGCTTTGGCCTGGTGGCCGAAGTACTTCCAGAGGGGCCGCTGAAAACTTTTTATCGGGTAATCACCGAGAGCGAAGCCCGCCACCATAAACTCTTTTTAGAGTTGGCAGAGGAATACTTTCCTAGCCATACAGTAGAAGACCGCCTATGCCATCTACTGGATGAGGAAGCGCGAATCACTGCGGCACTGCCCTACCGTGCAGCTCTGCACTAGCCAGGGATGGAGGCAGTAATCCGATACAACCCACGGAGATAAGCAATCGTGTATGCTGGCGCGGATATACCTTGTCTGTAATGGGGTTTCTGCAGTTATGTCCACCCTTCGCCAACACTGGTACCGCTTGGTACTACTAAGCGTTTTCGCCTTTACTTGGGGTTGGTCCGCCTGGCAGCCCCTACATCCGGATGACTGGTTGTTGGAAAACTACCTGGTCTTTGCAGCCCTACCTGTTATTTTGCTCAGCGCCCGGGTATTTCCTCTATCCAGGGTTTCCTACACGCTAATCACCCTGTTTATGTGCCTGCATGTAATCGGCTCCCACTACACCTACGCAGAGGTACCATTCGGTTTCTCCATGGGGGAGTGGCTCGGCAGCGAGCGCAATATGTACGACCGGTTGGTGCATTTTAGTTTTGGCTTATTACTGGCCTACCCGGTACGAGAGATATTGATCCGCCTCGCCGGCTTGCGCGGTTTTTGGGCTTATTTCTTCCCGGTAGATGTCACCTTCGCCCTGTCCTCCATTTATGAAATTATCGAGTGGCAAGCGGCGCGCACAGTTTCCCCGGAATTGGGCATCGCCTTTCTCGGTTCACAGGGGGATATTTGGGATGCGCAGAAGGATATGTTACTGGCGGGCCTAGGCGCCATAGTCGCTATGTTGATTGTACTGACCCTAAACCTGTGGCTGAACTCCAATACTTGGAAAGAAATACGCAATAGTATGCGGGTTCCTGAAGGGGACCGGGCCAGAGGAGAAGCCAAGCTCCTGCAATGGTGGCGCAACCGACACAGCCACTAATCCTTCAGCCTGTCCCTGCGTAAGTCAGTGGCAGGCGGGTAGTCTGTTTCATGGTCTCCATCACAAAACTGGAACTGACATCGAATAGGTCAGCTTTGATCAGCGCCTTATAAAGGCGGTCGTAACCGGGCATATCGGTAACCACTGCCTTGATCAGGTAATCAAGGTCCCCACTCATACGGTGCACCTCCAATATCTCGGCGATGCCTTGCACCAATTCACCGAACTGAGCAGCCCAATGATCATTGTGCTGATTGGTTCGAATGGAAATATATACGGTCAGTGGCAGATTGAGTTTCTGCGGGTTCAGCAGTGTCACCCGTTCGGCAATCACGCCCTCCTCCTCCAGCTTGTTAATACGCCGCCAACAGGCGGATTTTGATAGCCCCACCTGCTCGGCAATATCCCCCACAGAGAGTGTCGCATCCCGCTGCAATAACTCGAGAATTTGTTTGTCCTGCCGGTTAAGTGCCGCTGCCATACCTGTCCCCACCCTGGCCATCAAATGGCCCATCGTCTCACTTAACCATCAGAATTCAACACAAAGAATCTAAAAACTTAAAATTACGGCACAAAACTTCGGTAATGAGCTGAAAAACAACATAAATAGGCACATTGTTTCACTCCCAAAGCCCTAGAGTGCCCCTATAAAACAGGGAAGAGAATCATGACCACTCTTATCAAGCACATCCGTGAATCTGTTATCGGCGATCGCACACCGATTCCGACTCCTTTTGGACCTAGGCCTTTGGTTTATGCCGATTACACCGCTTCCGGTCGTTCATTGACGTTTATCGAAGATGCCATCCGTCAGCAGGTACTGCCCTACTACGCCAATACCCACAGCGAGAGCTCCTTTACCGGTGCCCAGATTAGTGTCCTGCGCGAGGAAGCACGGGAAGAAATTCGCCGGGCGGTCAATGCAAGCCCCGAACACAAGGTCATTTTTTGTGGCTCTGGCGCCACCGCTGCGATCAACAAGCTGATCGATATCCTCAACATGCGTTTGCCGGCTGACCTGGATAAGCGACACCAGCTACTGGAGCAAATCCCTCCGCAACAACGGCCGGTGGTTTTTATCGGACCCTACGAGCACCATTCCAATGAATTGCCCTGGCGGGAAAGCATCGTCGAACTGGTTTCTATTCCCCTGAATCGCCAAGGCGGGCTGGATCTAAACAGTCTGGAATCCATGTTGCACACTTACGCCGAGCGACCCGTGAAGATTGGCAGTTTTTCCGCTGCCTCCAATGTAACCGGCATTAAAACCGACGTAGCGGCCGTCACCCAACTGCTACACCGCTACGGCGCTCTGTCCTTCTGGGACTATGCGGCTGCCGCGCCCTATGTGGAGATCGATATGTGTGCAATTGGGGACAACGGGGACAAGGTAAATAAAGATGCGGTCTTTATTTCACCGCACAAATTCGTCGGTGGGCCGGGTAGCCCCGGTATTCTGGTGGTACACGAGCGGCTGTTAAAAAACTCTGTACCGGCGACTCCCGGCGGAGGCACAGTACTCTATGTCACCCCGCAAGATCACCGCTACCTGGAGGACCCGGAGCGCTGTGAGGAGGGCGGCACACCCGCCATTGTTGAGTCTATTCGCGCCGGCATGGTCTTCAAACTGCAGGGGATGGTGGGCACAGAAGAAATTGCCAGACGCGAAGAGCAGTTTATCAACCGAGCGCTGCAGCGCTGGTCCCGTGAAGAAAATATCGAAATTCTCGGTAACCTGCAGGCACCTCGCCTTTCCATCGCTTCACTGCGTATTCTCTGGCAGGGCAAGGACTTGCACTACGGTTTTGTTGTGGCACTGCTCAATGATCTGTTTGGTATCCAGGCCCGCGGTGGCTGCTCCTGTGCCGGCCCCTATGGGCACGCACTGCTCGGCATCGATATGGAGCACAGCCGCGCTCTGGAAGAACAGATTCTAAAGGGGCAAAAACTACTACGACCCGGCTGGGTGCGCCTGAATTTCAATTATTTTATCGACGAAGACACCTTTGAATACTTGCTAGAGGCAGTTGCCCTGGTCGCACAGCACGGCTGGAGGCTGCTGCCCTATTACGCCTTCGACACGGTTCAAGGAGTCTGGCGCTTCCAGCAAGAAAAACTCGGCCCAGTTGTCAGCTTGGCAGAGATGGATTTTTTCGCAGGGGCAATAAGCGAAGAAGAGGAGCCTCAACCGCTAAGGAACCTGAGCGACTACCTTGCTATCGCGGAGGAGGAGCTATGCCGAGCTCGGCCGGAGGCGCATTACTGCGAATTAACACTACCTGCAGATGCCGAAGCACTGCGCTGGTTCACCAGCCCCAGGGAGGCAGCGTTGGCACTCTGAGGCCGCAACCCCAGAGCTTCAATGATCAACGCAACAGCAGCAGGGGTTGCCGGGTTTTTAGCAGCATCTTGGCGGTGATGCTCCCCATTAACAGATCACGCAGGCGATTGTGGCTGAAGGCCCCCATCACTGTGAGGTCAATCTGGTGTTCTGACTGATAGGCAATCAAAGCTTCAACCGGATTGCCCTCCAGGTGGCTGGCTGTAACCGCCAGCCCCGCAGTATCCAGCTCAGCGCTGGCCTGCGCCAGCAGCTTCTCCGCCACATCCGCAGGTCCCACATTGACCAGATGGCAGGACATCTGCCGGAACAGAGGGCTCTCTGCCACCAGCGACAGGGCCTTGCGCGCGGCTTCGCTACCATCGTAAGCGAGCATAATGCGCTTAGGTGGCTGGAATTCCCGGTTAACCACCAGAATCGGCTTGTGCAGAGCACGCACCACCGTCTCCAATTGCGCACCCAGGCCCTGGTCAGAATCCGCGTGCTCTTCACCGCGAATACCGAGCACCAGCACACGAATCGAATCCTCAAGCTCCACCACGGACTCGGGCAAGCTGTCGTGGCGCTGGCAGCTCATTACCTGCCCCACTCCAGCAGCCTCAACGCGAGTACGCGCGGCCTGCAACATCAGTTTGCCCTGTTTTACCAGCAACTGCGCGCGCTGTTGCTCCAGCGCGGTCAGCTCTTCCAGTAACTCTTCCTGGCTGCCGAGGCCTATGCTACCGGTGAAGTCCGTTACCGCAGGGACCTCACTGCGTTCGATGTTATGCAACAGCTTTAGTGGCGCACCCAGGCTATCGGCCAGCCAGGCCGAATAATCACAGACTGCGCCGGTGTAATGGGAGCCGTCGATACAGGAGAGTATCAGCGGCTGTGTAGCACTATTACTAAAGGAGTTATTGTTATTGTCGCTGTTGCTTACGGCCATCAATGTCCTCCAAGAACCCGTTCAATTTCCTCGGGTTTATCATGTACGCCGAACCGGTCGACGATTGTCTCACTGGCTTGGTTAAGTCCCACCAGCTCTACCTGGGCGCCCTCGCGACGGAATTTCAGCACAACTTTGTCTAGGGCGTTCACCGCGGAGATATCCCAGAAATGTGCGCGGCTGAGGTCGATCACTACCGTATCCACGACTTCTTTGAAGTTGAATGATGCGGTGAATTTATCGGCGGAATTAAAGAAAACCTGCCCAATCACTTTATAGGTTCGACGACTCTGCGCCTCGTCCAGTTTACTGCTTACATACATAAAGTGGCTGACTTTGTTGGCAAAAAATAGCGCGGCCAGCAACACCCCAACAAACACACCATAAGCCAGGTTATGAGTCCACACTACCACAATCACAGTGGCCAGCATGACCAAATTGGTGGAGAGCGGATAGTGTTTCAGGTTGCGTATGGAGCTCCAGTCAAAGGTACCGATAGAGACCATGATCATAACCGCAACCAGGGCTGCCATAGGGATCACCGCCACCCAGTCACTGAGGAAGACCACCAGGGTCAACAGGCCAATACCGGCCACCAGGGTAGAGAGTCTACCGCGACCGCCGGACTTCACGTTGATTACCGACTGGCCGATCATGGCGCAACCGGCCATACCGCCGAGGGAGCCGGCAGCGATATTAGCAATCCCCTGCCCTTTACACTCGCGGTTTTTATCGCTGTTGGTATCGGTCAGGTCGTCGACAATCGTTGCCGTCATCAGAGACTCCAGCAGACCGACCACAGCCAGGCCAGCGGAATAAGGGAAGATAATCTGCAGGGTTTCAAAATTCAGCGGTACTTCGGGCCAGAGGAAGATCGGCAGAGTATCCGGCAGTTCACCCATATCGCCGACGGTACGGATATCCAGCCCCATAGTTACGGCCACTGCGGTGAGCAGTAGGATACACACCAGCGGTGAGGGCACCGCTTTACCAATCACCGGAATATAGGGGAAAAGATAGATAATCCCCAGGCCCGCTGCGGTCATGGCGTAGACCTCCCAGGTGCCACCGATCAACTCGGGCATCTGCGCCATAAATATCAGAATGGCCAGGGCGTTCACAAACCCGGTCACCACCGCCCGGGACACAAAGCTCATCAGGCTGCCCAGCTTGAGGTAACCGGCAATAATCTGCAGTACCCCGGTGAGCAGCGTCGCCGCCAGCAGATACTGCAAGCCGTGCTCCTTCACCAGCGTCACCATCAGCAGTGCCATGGCACCCGTGGCCGCGGAAATCATACCCGGCCGGCCGCCCACAAAGGCGATCACCACGGCAATACAGAAGGAGGCGTAGAGTCCAACCCTGGGGTCCACCCCCGCAATAATAGAGAAGGCGATCGCCTCTGGAATAAGAGCCAGGGCCACTACCAGGCCTGCGAGAACGTCGCGACGTATATTGCCGAACCAGTCGGCTTTGGTCGATAAGAGCAGCGATGGAAGGAACATAAACGCAATAAATTTGAATTGATCAAAAAAAGGCCGCGCACTCTACCACATGCACAGTCCCCCCGCATAAATCCCCACTACAGACCAAAGATTCAGCGGATAGACCTTCGCCTTCAGTCTCCCCAGCCCTAGCTTTTTTCATCTTCCCCGGCCTCTTAGCACTAGCGGACAAAGCGGACAGCGGACACTTTTTGCGGACACCCCCGAAAAAGTCCTGGACTACCAATAAGTCAAAAAATTCATATTTTTCAAGGAGTTAGAAATTATTTCAAAGTTGGCACACCCCTTGCTCAATACCCGGCAAAACCAGTTTTTTTGATTTGCATCCGAATAGAAAATTTTTTGCATCCAAGTTGGAAAAGCAAAAGCCCCAATTAGAGAGTAATGGAAAGCGAGATGATCAGAGACACTTCCAGGCAAGATACAAAAATCGAAGCCGTGCCGCTGTGGAAGAATCCAAAAGTAATTAAGAGTACCCTCGGCCTCGGCCTGGCCACCGCTTTCCTCACCTGGGGTATCAGCGCCTGGCATAGCACCAGCTCCGTGGATAACACCCTATCTCTATCAAGGATCAATATCGCCCAAGTGGAGCGCGGTGATCTAGTGCGCGACCTGGTGGTTCAAGGCAAAGTCGTCGCCGCCAACAGCCCCACCCTGTTTAGCCCCGCTCAAGGTATCGTGAAGTTTTCCGTGAAAGCCGGAGATAGCGTAAAGGCCGGTCAGATCCTCGCCAGCGTCGACAGCCCAGAGCTGTCCAACCAACTGGCCCAGGAAAAGGCGCAACTGAACCAGCTCGGTGTGCAGCTGCAACGGCAGAAAATCCAGGCCAAACGCCAACAGATGGAGAACGAGCAAAAAGCCGACCTGGCCAAAGTCGATCTCACTGCAGCTAAGAGGGAGTTAAAGCGCTCCGAACTCTCGATGGAAAAACAGATTATCTCCCTGCTCGATTTTGAACGCAGTAAGGACGAAATGGCCCGTGCCCAGCTGGAATACCAACAGGCCGTACAAAATGCAGAGCTGGAGAAAGAGTCTCTCACCTTTGAAACCCAGACTCTGGAGTTGCAGCTATCACAACAACAACTGCAAGTGGAGGAGTTGGAGCGCCGTGTGCGCGAGCTGCAGATCCTCTCTCCAGTGAATGGCACTGTCGGCAGTCTCGCCGTCACCCAACGCAGTGCAGTGCCCGCTAATTCACCGCTGATCACTGTAGTGGATCTCACCAGTTTCGAATTGGAAGCCGCCGTGCCAGAAAACTACGCCGACGACCTGGGTCTGAATATGGCCGTGGCTATCAACCTTGGAGGACGTGAACTGCCCGGCGAAATCACCGCGATATCCCCTGAAGTCATCGACAGCCAAGTCATCGCCCGGGTGCGCTTTAGCGAGGGACAACCCCAAAACCTTCGCCAGAACCTGCGTCTCACCGCTCGCGTACTGCTGGAGAACCGCAATGATGTGTTGCTGGTAAAACGTGGAGGCTTTCTGGATCAGAGTGGCGGCCGCTTTGCATTCCGTCTCAACGATCAACAACAGGCAGAGCGCGTTGCCATCCAAGTCGGCGCGCTGGGATTGAAGCAAGTGGAAATTGTTTCCGGCCTGCAAGAGGGCGATCAAATCATTATTTCCGCCTCCGAAGGATTGGATACGGCACAACTGGTTGCCCTGAAAGAATAGTCCAAACAAGACATTCGACACGCGCAAGCTACTCCCATTCAGCTTCCGCGATTCATTAACGATTTAAAAAATTCAGTGATAAACAAGGAATATCGCCATGCTTAAAATGCATAACGTCCGCAAGAGTTTCCGTACAGACACCATAGAAACCCATGCCCTGCGCGACTTCAGCCTGGAAGTAAAGGAAGGGGAATTTGTCTCTGTCACCGGCCCCAGTGGTTCAGGCAAAACCACCTTTCTCAATATCGCAGGGCTACTGGAAACCCCAACCGGTGGCCAATATTTACTGGACGGTGAAGACGTCAGCAACCTGAATGACCGCCAGCGCTCCCGCCTGCGCAACGAGAAAATCGGCTTTATTTTTCAGGGATTCAACCTGATTCCAGATCTCAACCTATTCGACAATATCGATGTGCCTCTGCGCTATCGCGGCTTTAATGCTAAAGAGCGCCGTAAACGCATCGAAAAAGTTCTGGAACAAGTAGGTCTATCTGCCCGAGCTAAGCACCTTCCAGCACAGCTGTCCGGTGGTCAGCAGCAGCGTATCGCCATCGCCCGTGCCCTGGCCGGCGAACCGCGCTTCCTGCTCGCGGATGAGCCCACCGGAAATCTCGACTCCCTGATGGCGCGCCAGGTTATGGAGCTTCTGGAGTTTATCAATGAATGGGGCACCACTATCGTGATGGTCACCCACGACCCCGAGCTGGCCCGCCGCGCGCATCGCAATATTCAGATTGTGGATGGGCAAGTGTGTGATCTGCGCCCGGTCACCAAGCAACCTGAAGCCGCTACTGCTTAAGGAGCCTGCAGTAATGATTGGATACTATATTTCCCTGGCTCTGCGCAGCCTGCGCAGTACACCGATATTAAGTGCACTGATGGTCGCGGCCATCGCGGTGGGTGTTGGTGCCTCCATGACAGTGCTTACTTTGAACTACACGATGTCAAAAAATGCTCTCAAGCATAAAGATGACGTACTTTTCGCAGTACAGCTCGATGGCTGGGATGTTAATGAAGCCGCAAATACCACCAATGAAATTCCCTGGCAACTAACCTATAGAGACACCCAGGCCCTGCTACGCTCCGATATCCCCACTCACCAGGTAGCCATGCACCGCTATGGTTTCACCGTGGAGCTGGAAGATTCAGCGATCCGACCTTATACCGCCGATATCCGCGTAACCACTCGCGATTTCTTCGCCCTATTCGATGTTCCTTTTATCTATGGAGGAACCTGGGAACAAGCAGCTGATAACTCCCCCTCGCAAGTGGTAATACTCTCCAAGGCCACTAATGAAAAATTATTCTCGGGAGAAAACAGCGTTGGCAAAACAGTCGTATTAAATAGCCAGCCTTTTACAGTCATTGGCGTTATTGATACCTGGGAACCCTCACCCAAAGTTTACGATGTAAACAACAGTTCCTTTGCAAAAGTTGAATCCCTTTTCGTGCCTTTTGGCCTCCACCGCAAGCTGGAAATTTACAGCTGGGGGAACACTAATGGCTGGGGTAATAGTGGAGAAGGAGAGGGAGAAGGCTACGAGGGTTTCCTACAAAGTGAGAGCGTCTGGATTCAATTTTGGGTTGAACTCCGCGATAGCGAACAGAAAGCTGAGTACGAAAACTTCCTAACCGCGTATATTCAAGGACAAAAGGACCAAGGGCGCTTCGAGCGACCATTAAAGTTTGCCCTGAGTAAACCTTCCGAGTGGCTAGTTCTTAACGAAGTTCTCAGCGATGACAATCGTATATTGGGCTGGGTATCTCTGGCTTTTCTGTTGGTTTGCGTTATCAACGCGGTAGCTCTGCTACTAGCCAAGTTTCTGCGCAAAGCGCCCGAAGCGGGTGTGCGCCGGGCGCTTGGTGCCAGCCGTAATGCCATCTTCACACAGCACCTCATTGAAAGCTCTACCATCGGTATTCTCGGTGGGATAGTTGGTATTTTACTTGCTTTTATGGGCATCAGTGGAATCCGTTATTTGGCCATGGGACAACTGGATACAGTGGCCAAGATGGATTGGATAATGGTAATAGCCGCCATCGGGCTTGCCCTGATCGCAAGCCTGCTGGCAGGGCTTTACCCAGCTTGGCGTATCAGTCGCACTAATCCATCCATTTACCTGAAAACCCAGTAAAGGACGAGTCATGCTTGAATTAAAACCCATGTTATCCGCCCTCTGGCGTAACAAAGTTCCTGCCATGCTGATCGCTCTGCAGCTTGCATTGACACTGGCAATCATCAGCAACACGGCTGTTATCGTAAAAGATCGCATTGCAAAAATAGAAAGACCTACTGGTATTGCCGTAGAGGAGATCATAGCCATCAACGTAATGGCGATCCCTAATAACTACGATATGATTGGAGCTGTATCTTCTGATTTAGAATTACTGCGAAAACTGCCTTTCGTCCAAGATGCAACGGTTACCAATCAAGTACCTTTATCCCGGTCAGGTTCCGCGGGCACTTTTTACAATCAACCTAATCAGGAAATCGGTGGAGAAGTCTCTAACCGTTACAATACAGACCCAAACTTTATCAATACTCTGGGCCTAAAATTAGTGGCGGGGCGAAACTTTACCAGTGCTGAAATGCAATATTTTGATCCCAGTGAAAATCGGGATATCAATGTCGCAGTTATTACCCAGCAATTCGCGGATAAAATTTACCCAGACCAAGATCCTATTGGAAAACCCCTCTATGATGGCAACACTTCCCATCCAATAGAAATTATTGGTATTGTCGAACGGCATCTGGGCGCTTGGGTGGATTGGCCAAAAGCAGGCAATGTGGCCTTTTTCCCCATTGTCAGAAATACTCAGGACGTCAATTATTTAGTACGTGCTGAGCCGGGAAAGCGCGATGAAGTGTTGAAGACCTTAGTAGAGAAACTGTCAGAAAGGGATCCTCAAAGAGTTATAAGAACCAGAGTTCTCTCAGAGTATGTCGCTCGCAGTTATGCAGGCGATAACTTAATGGTAAAAGTGTTATCTATTGTTGCAGCCACGCTCAGCTTTATCGTAGCACTGGGAATTGTCGGCCTGACAATCTTCTGGATTAATCAGCGGGCCAAACAAATTGGCGTAAGGCGTGCACTAGGTGCAACCCGCAGTAATATCAGCCGTTATTTTCTGATTGAAAACAGCCTGATTGCCGCTACTGGTATTGCCCTGGGCAGTGCCGCAGCCTTAATCGCCAACCAATATATGGTGCGCGATTACTCCCAGCCGGTATTAACCCTGCTGCCACTCACTATCTGCGCTCTATTGGTACTGGTTGTCAGTCTTTCTGCAGCTCTAGCACCAGCACTGCGCGCTGCCAATATTTCCCCGGCGACTGCAACACGAAGTGTATAAAGATTGGACTTGGTGGTCAGCCTTCTTAATAGCCTGACCACTATTCTTAAGAAAACATAGAAGGATTTTTTATGCGCAATTATTTTAGAGCTGTAGGTTTTACAGCTATATCGCTTTTCATGTCCACAGCACTTGCCGAGCAGCACCCAGTCGTTGCCGGCCCTCAAGCCACAAAGGAATTAGAACAAGAAATCACAACTGTGGACTCACAACTGTTTGATGCAGTTTTCAATAACTGTGACATCGACAAACTGAGCCAGCTTATAACCGAAGACTTGGAAATGTACCACGATAAATGGGGAAAAACCGCAAGCTCAGCGCAAGAGTTTCTCGATGGTATTAGTGGTATGTGTGAACGACAAAAATCTGGCAACGATATCAAGGCACGCCGCGAGTTAATTGCTAAAAGCGTAAAGATATTCCCAATCAACAACTACGGCGCGATCCAAACCGGAACGCATAATTTTTATGGTATTCACGCCAACAACAAAGAAGTACTGCGTGAAAGTGGACAATTTACCCATCTCTGGCAAAAGGTAGATGGACAATGGAAGCTCGCCAGGGTGCTGAGCTTTGATCACCAACCTGCCAACAATAGTCAATAGCTCCTAACACTTTGGTGAATTCCTTCAGCTGGGGCACATATTGCCCTAGCTGCAGTTCCCCCTTAATACCGACTCATTGCATAATGCTCAGCTTACAAGCTGGCTCTTGGTCCTATGGATAAAATACTCATTATCGACGATAACAGCGGTATCGTCTCAGCCCTAGAAATACTGTTATCACTGCACGACCTACAGCCTCTCTGCGCCATTACCCCCCAGGCAGGTCTGCAGCTGTTGCGGGAAAACCGGGATATCAGCCTGGTGATCCAAGATATGAATTTCACCACGGATACTACCTCTGGTGAGGAGGGGCGCGAACTGTTTTTTGCCATTCGCGAAATTAACCCAGATCTACCCATCATTCTTTTGACCGCCTGGACGCAATTGGAAATGGCCGTGGAGCTGGTCCGCGCCGGTGCTGCCGATTACCTGGGCAAACCCTGGGACGATAACAAGCTGATTTCCACCATCAATAATCTTCTTGAACTCGGTGAATTGCAAAAACGGCAACGGGCTTCCCAGCAAAAGGCCATCGATGCCCGCAGTGAATTACAGGATAAATTCGACTTGTGCGAGATCATCTACCGCAGCGATAAAATGCAACAACTGCTAGAGATGGCCACGCAGGTGGCCAAATCTGATGTACCAGTTCTAATTACAGGGCCCAATGGAGCCGGCAAGGAAAAAATTGCCGAAATTGTGCAGGCCAATTCCATGCTACGTGATCAACCTTTTGTAAAGATCAATGTGGGCGCCCTACCGGAAGAGCTGATGGAGGCAGAACTATTTGGTGCCGAGCCAGGCGCCTATACCGGCGCTGGTAATAAGGCCCGTGAAGGACGTTTCGAGGCCGCCGATGGCGGCACCCTCTTTCTCGATGAGATCGGCGAACTTTCTGCCAGTGGGCAGGTGAAGTTATTGCGCGTACTGCAAACCGGCGAGTTCCAGCGGCTCGGTAGCAGTCAAACCCGCAAGGTTAAGGTACGAGTGATCAGTGCCACCAATAGCGATCTGCCCCAAGCCATCACTAATGGCAGCTTTCGCCAGGACCTGTTCTACCGCCTGAATGTGATTGAGTTGCGCCTGCCCCCCCTGTGTGAACGCCCCGAGGATATAGCCCCGTTGGCCATGAATTTTTTACAGGATAACGGCAGTTCAAAAAAACTCTCCCCCCAAGCGTTGACCGCCCTAACCCGCTATCAGTGGCCCGGCAATGTGCGTGAACTGCAAAACGTGATGCAACGCGCTTCGGTTCTCTGCCGTGGAGATACGATAGATGAAGCACTGCTTGCCCTGCCGAAACAGGCCTCAATAGACAGGGCCGAAGTACATTTCGAGCCCAGCCGCGAACTCCTACAGCAAACGCTGGCCAGCTGTAATGGCATTATCGCCCAAGCTGCCAGGGAACTGGGCATGAGCCGTCAGGCACTGTATCGCCGACTGGACAAACACGGTATTCCCTATTGATGTCGAAATATTTCTCTCTGGAAGGCCGTATCCTCGCCTTCTCCATATTGGCTCTAGCCATCGCCACCGGCCTGCCGTGGTTATTAAGCTTTATTGGTTTGGACGCCCGTCTCTCCTGGACCCTGGGCCTTATCCTGGGAATTTGTGCTCTTATCAGCCTGATACATCTGGCACTAAAGCCCCTGACCTCCACCCTGAAATCCCTACAGGGTGGATTGCTCAACTTTCGCGATGGTGACTTTTCTATTTCACTGGTCTCTCCCCGGGATACTGAACTGAGCAAGATCACGAATTTATACAATGATATCGGCGAACACCTCAGACGCGAACGCGCCCATATCTATCAGCGGGAATTACTTCTGGATACAGTAATACAAAGCTCTACCCAGGCTTTGATCCTGGTGGACCAGAGTGATCATATTATTTATTCCAACAGTAGCGCTAAAAAGTTACTCAATGGCGGGAAACCTATTCAGGGTTTACTGTTGCAAAAGTTGCTGCCCAACAGCCCGAAAGAAATTGCCAGCGCCATACAAAATTGGGATAACGGCCTGTTTAATTACACGGATAAATATGGCAGCCACTCCATGCATATTGGCAACAGCACATTTGTACTCAACGCCCACAAGCACCGCCTGATTGTTATGCGCGAGATGACAAAGGAGCTCACCAAGGCGGAAGTAGAGGTATGGAGAAAAGTGATTCGCCTGATTAGCCATGAATTAAATAATTCCCTCGCCCCCATCTCCTCCCTGGCCCACTCAGGAAAAATGCTGATCGCCAAACCGGATAAAGCCGCGGCGCTTGGAAAGGTGTTCGATATTATTGCCGAGCGCTGCAAACACCTGACTGAGTTCACCCAAGGCTATGCCAGCTTTGCCAAATTACCCCCACCAAGCTGTGAACAAGTCAGCTGGCAAGAACTTGTAGAACGTATAGCCCCCCTACAGAAATTTATTTTAAATGGTGAACTACCAGAGCGACCAGGCTACTTTGATCCGGTACAAATTGAGCAAGCTCTACTAAATTTAATCAAAAATTCCCGTGAAGCGGGTTCCAGCATTAATGATATCGAACTGTCGATTCACACTGATGGTCTGGGTCAACAACTGGTTATTGCCGACCGTGGTTGTGGCATGAGTGAAAAAGTGTTGCAACAAGCGCTGCTGCCATTTTTCTCCACCAAAGAACAGGGAGTGGGCCTGGGCCTCGCCCTCTGTAGAGAAATTGTCGATGCACACGGAGGGCACATTCAGTTAATGAACCGAAACGGTGGCGGCTTGCAAATCTCACTATGGCTACCCTGGGAGCAAGAAGCTTAATAGCAAAAATTTAAATTAAACAATTAAAATAGAAATTAAGCCTTCCAAGAAGGGTTAAGATAAAAAAATAATTCCAGAGTGTGCACCCACTATCTCAGTGCAAAGCAACGTAAATAACCGAGTAAAAAAATACCAAGTCCATCACAAAAAAAGTGCTGTGGCTCTTCCCTCTTACTTCGTTGAACAACATGGGGCTACTGAAAAGTTCAGCCGGCCCTTAAGGTTCGGGTAACGCACCGGCAAAGTGCCCTAAAATTTATAAAAATCTCCCGAGCTCTTTGTTAAAACAAAAATGAAAGAAGGGATCAATGCTAAAAGTAAATAGTCTGCTGCCCGTCAGCGCGCTTGCTCTCAGCCTGATGGCTGCGAACAGCTACGCTGCACCCTCACCTCAGCAACAAGGTGGCAATCAGTTCGACCTGGTAATCGCCAACGAAGCCAAGCTGATCGACATGCTCAAGCGCTCAGGCCGCATTAGTAAAAATGCATCCATTGGCGAAGCCGAGCGCACTCTACACCAGTTTCTGAAAGAACGTGCCAGTAAAAACCAGAACCTGGCCCAGGATTTGTCCAGTGAAACGGTACAAATGATGAAGCATGCCCGTGGCGGCAAGCATCCCAGATTAGGGCGCGGTAAAGGCAAGGGGCGCTTTCATGGCATCGGCCGTGCACCGGCACCTATTCAGCTCGAAAACTATGAAGGTGAGATGCGTACCGCGAAGGTTCTCGCGATCCTGATGGACTTCCCCGATTTCCCCCACAACAGCATTGAGCCAGGGGAAACGGATATGTACTACGAGGACTATGCCGCACAACACTATGCAGACCTGCTGTTCTCCCAACAGGGCTTCACTGGCCCCCAGGGTGAAAACCTACTGTCTATGCAGCAGTTCTACTGGCAGCAATCCGGCAATAGCTACTCCGTCGAAGGTGCAGTAGCAGGTTGGTACACTGCCAGTCAGCCAGCAGCTTTCTATGGCAACAATGAAAACGGCGATGCCCGTGCTCTGGTGCGTGAAGCACTGCAGGCTGCCGCAGCTGATCCCAGCGTTAACCTCGCTGACTTCGATATCGAAGACCGCTACGACCTTGATGGGGATGGCAACTATTGGGAAGCCGACGGCTTGGTGGACCACATTATGATCTTCCACTCCTCAGTGGGGGAAGAAGCGGGTGGCGGCCAGCTGGGAGAAGACGCGATCTGGGCGCACCGCTGGAATCTCGGCGATGTTTTCTCTATTGAGGGAACTACCGCATCAGTGGATTACTGGGGCGGCACCATGGCGGCCTACGACTACACAGTACAGCCTGCCGACGCAGCAGCAGGTGTTGTCAGTCACGAGTACGGCCACGACTTGGGTCTACCCGACGAGTACGACACCGATGGTTCCGGCCGCGGTGAACCCGTCTCCTCCTGGTCAATCATGTCCAGCGGCAGCTGGGCCGGTGTTATCCCTGGCTCAGAACCCACGGGTTTCTCTGCTTGGGCAAAGGAGTATTTGCAAACCAACCACGGCGGCAACTGGCTGCACGGCGAGACCATCGCCCTGCAAGATATTCCCCGTC
The DNA here is from genome assembly GCF_052467705.1 of Microbulbifer mixtoriginis (SeqCode). Taxonomy (NCBI): domain Bacteria; kingdom Pseudomonadati; phylum Pseudomonadota; class Gammaproteobacteria; order Cellvibrionales; family Microbulbiferaceae; genus Microbulbifer; species Microbulbifer mixtoriginis (SeqCode). The sequence continues at coordinate 1,130,453 of NZ_CP174322.1, read as the reverse complement.
GCGGCATCCCTCTCCTGCTTGACGAGGCGGTACACAAGGGCACCAATAACGATGCGATCCGTATCGACCTTCCCAAAAAGGAAGTGGTTGTGACCGTACCAACCAGCGGTGAATACGCCTATTTCAGTGGCAGTGACAACAACCTGCAAAACTCCATGGTAATCCCTGTCGACCTGACCGATGCTCAGAGCGCAAGCCTGACCTTCAAGGCCTGGTATGACATTGAGCAGGATTGGGATTACGGTGCGGTTATGGTTGACCTGGGTGAGGGCTTCGTCTCTATTCCCGGTAACATTACCACCGAGACCAGCCCCAATGGGCAAAACCCAGGCTTTGGTATTACCGGCAGCTCCAGTGGTTGGATCGATGCCGAATTTGACCTAAGTGCCTACGCTGGCCAACAGTTCAACCTGTCCATCGCCTATATTACCGATGCCTATGTAGCCAACCCCGGCCTGTTTGCCGATGACATCACCATCAATGTCGACGGCCAAGCCACCCTCTTCGATGATGCGGAGAGCGACAGCAACTTCAGCCTGACCGGCTTCAGCCGTCACCCCGGCTACAACCTCCACGACCACTACTACCTGTTGGAATGGCGTACCCACCGCGGTGTAGACCAAGGTCTGGCACACATAAATGTGGCCGGTCAAATGCTGACCTACAACGAGGGTCTCCTGATTTGGTATGCGGACACCAGCTATGAAAACAACTGGGTAGGTGTCCACCCCGGTAATGGCTTCCTCGGCGTAGTCGATGCAGATCAGCAGGTTCTGAAGTGGAGCGATGACTCCGTTGCATCTACTCGCTACCAGATCCACGATGCCACATTTGGTGTCGACTGGGCCCAGCGGCTGACACTGGATCTTCTGGAAGATTACGGCATCACCATGACGGATATCCACAACCGTCCCCAGCGGGTGTTCAACGATCGCAGAAGCTTCAGCAGCGATGAGATCCCCGATGCCGGCCGCGCGATTACCCCTTACGGTTTGAAAGTTCGCGTAGTCACGCAGAGCAGAGACAAGTCGGTAGGTAAAATCCTTATCTCTCAGAAGTAATTCTGTTTTGAGATAAACCGGAAAGGCGGCCAGATGGCCGCCTTTTTTATAAGCGAATAAGATTTCTTCTTATTTCGTTTCCCTTCTGCAGCAATGCAAACCCTCCAGCAGAAATTCCAAACCGAGCTACTCTGAAATTCTGAAGACTAATGCAAAGCGTTTTGGAAATTTTGCCAATGGAAAAACATCAGAATATTACCCGCAGAAGGTTCCTTAAGTTATCCGGCGGTGCCCTGGCGATTCTTCCGGTTAGCATAATCGCCACTGATCGGGCCAGCGCCCAAATCAAGGCGACCAAGGAATCGGTCAATTACCAGGACACACCGAAAGATGGTAAGAAGTGTGTGGACTGCCAGCTATTTACACCACCCAATGCCTGCATAGTGGTGGAGGGCGATATCAGCCCCGAGGGCTGGTGTAGCCTGTTTGTTCTCAAACAGGGCAATGCCACTTCAGACTAAGCCGGCACCCGCAGCTCACCGCGCAGCTTACTGACATCGGCGCGAGGCGGTAGGCCGAACATGCGGCTGTATTCACGGCTGAAATGGGAGGGACTTTCGTAGCCCACCCGATAACTGGCGGAAGCTGCTTCCAACCCCTCTGAGAGCATCAGACGGCGTGCCTCGTGCAGACGCAGTTTCTTTTGGAACTGCAGTGGCGACATTCGGGTTATCTGCTTGAAGCTGTGATATAGGGAGGACTCGCTCATATTGGCTTGTTCGGCCAGATCGCTGATACGCAGGGGCTCGGAGAAGCGGTCTTTGAGCACCTCTATCACCCGCGATACCCGGTTAGCCTGGCTGTCCGCCATGGCAAACTTGCGCATGCGCGCACCGATCTCACCCATCAGAGCCCGATAGATAATCTCCCGCCTCGCCATGGGCGCCAGTATTTGCGCGTCTGTAGGATTTCCTGCCAAGTGCACTAAGCGGCTCACTGCATCGAGAATGCCCTGATCCATCTGTGTTACACAGAGGCCGCAGCTGACCTCCGGGCAGTCATAGCCCGCTTCAATGCCGGGAGCCTTATCTCCCAGCTCCAGGACCAGGTCTGCCACCTCTTTGGGGTCAATAATCAACTTTACCCCAAGAAAGGGGACATCCTTGGAGGCCCGCTCTACTCGCCCCAAAATCGGCAAATGTACAGAAGTTGCGACATAACTGAGGGGCATATAGGAAATTTCCCTATCCCCCAACTCCAGGGTTTTGCTGCCCTGGATAATAAAGTTCAGTGAAGGCGTATAGACTGACGAGGCACAGGCGAGCGGCTCATTGCAGCGAATCAAGGCCAAGCCATCCAGCTCAGTCTCCGTCAAGCCTTGCTCTGGTGCCTGACGCATCAGGGTTTGGATCAGTTTTTGCCTGGTCGACTCCAACTCCGCCGGAATAACTTCTGCTACCGCTCTCTCTTCACTACTCATAGTTTTTCCTCGCGCCCGCGTGCCCTGGGCGGCATCAAACAAGGTGGCTGACAGTATACGGAGTTTTAGGCAACTCTCGCAGGAATTTGCAGGATTGGGCAATTACTGTGCAGCAATAGATAACTTACCGTAATCTCCTACCGTATAAAGCCGTGATAAATTCATTAATGACTCGTAAACCTAGTTATATATACAGTACTAATTGCTTGACTAAAAAGTCTTTCTCAGACTGTCACCTCACCGAGAAAAATAGAAATAGGCAATCAAGCCATAGTTACCGGATACCGCCCCCCTATTGCGCTCCATTAAAGTTGCCTCCCAACTGAGAGGAGTGCCAAACGGCCCCTCTCTTCCGAAGCAAAGGGAGTACACGCGTTATGGTGAAGAAACTTACCGCCACACTGTTCGGCCTCTCCGCACTGGTCCTGGCTGGCTGCGGCAGCGAAGAACCCACAGGGCAGCAACCGCCCCCTCCGGCCGTGGAGGTTGCCCAGGTTAGCACCGAGGCAACCACTTTGTGGCGCAGTTTTACCGGCCGCGTTGTCGCTCCGGAGACCGTTGAACTACGCCCCCGTGTCAGCGGGTATATCGACCAGGTATCTTTCACTGAGGGCGCCCTGGTAGAGCGAGGTGATGTGTTATTCACCATCGATCAGCGCCCCTACAAAGCCAAACTGCGTGCCGCCGAAGCGGATTTACAACGAGTGCGCAGCGAACTGGCATTCAATACGAAGCAGGCCAGCCGTGCCCAGCAGCTGCTCGACAGTAAAGCCATCTCGCGAGAAGAATACGACCGCCGCATCGCCGCGCGGGATGCCAAGCACGCAGCCCTGAATGCCGCCGAAGCCGCTGTGGAAAACGCGCGCCTCAACCTGCAATACACCGAGGTGACAGCCCCTATTAGTGGCCGTGTTAGCCGCGCCCAGATAACCCGCGGCAATCTGGCCAACGCGGATACAACCCTGCTGACCACCCTCGTGTCTGTAGATCCCATGTACGTGTATTTCGAAAGTGACGAGCAGACTTTTGCCGCCAGTCGCAATCTACTTAACAGCGATGCCAGGCCCCCAGTTCATATCGGCTTAGCAGGCGAACACGGCTACCCGCATAAAGGTCAGTTGGATTTTATCGACAACCGCCTCAACAGCCACACCGGCACTATCCAGTTCCGAGCTGTAGTCTCCAACCCCGAAGGCACATTTAAGCCAGGGCAGTTCGCCCGCGTGGAAATGCCTATCGAAGAAATGGCCCAGGCAGTACTGATCGATAGCAAGGCAGTACTCACCGACCAGGATCGCCGCTATGTCTATGTGGTCACGCAGGAGAACTTGACGGAACGTCGCCCGGTAGAATTGGGCCCGCGGCAGGGGGAGCGCACGGTAATCCGTAGCGGCCTTCAAACTGGCGAACGAATTGTAGTCAACGGCCTCCAGAAGATCTTCTTCCCCGGCATGCCGGTCGCACCCGAGATGATCGCCCAGCAGGGTCAAGGCAGTAGCGCTCAGGCCGCCGGACACTGAGCCTAGGTGTTTCCACTACTTTTGGACAACGAGTTTTGGGCACCGAACGCCCAACGAATCCTATCAATGGAATCCGAGCGGCCTGAAAGCCGCTTCCCAGGTAGCAGCGTATGAATTTTTCCCGTTTCTTTGTCGACAGGCCCATCTTTGCCTCGGTGCTGTCGATCATTATTTTTGTAGTGGGATTGATTAGCATCCCGTCATTACCAGTCAGTGAATATCCTGAGGTTGTACCGCCTAGCGTGCAAGTAAGTGCCCGCTACCCTGGTGCCAACCCCAAGACGATATCCGAAACTGTTGCCACACCACTGGAAGAAGCCATCAATGGTGTGGAAAACATGATCTACATGAAGTCGGTGGCCGGCAGTGACGGCACCCTCACTTTGAATGTCACTTTTAAACTCGGCACCGATCCAGACCAGGCACAGGTTCAGGTACAAAACCGGGTATCCCAAGCGCTACCCCGTCTACCGGAAGACGTGCGCCGCCAGGGGGTAACCACGCAGAAGCAGTCGCCCAACCTGATGATGGCGGTGCATCTGATCTCTCCAGACGACAGCCTCGATGCCACCTATATTCGCAACTACGCCGTACTGCATATCCGTGATGAGCTGTCGCGTATTCCCGGTGTGGGCCTGGCAGCAGTCTTTGGCTCCGGAGACTATGCCATGCGCCTGTGGGTAGACCCGCAAAAAGCGGCGGCCCTGGGCGTGACTGCAGCGGATATCGTCAGCTCAGTGCGTGAGCAAAATGTGCAGGTGTCCGCCGGACAGATCGGCGCCTCACCGATGCCCAATGGCTCTGATTTCCTGATCTCTATCAACGCCAAGGGCCGCCTGCAAAGCGAAGAAGAGTTTGGCAATGTGGTACTGAAGACCGGCAGCGATGGTGAAATCACCCGATTGCGTGACGTAGCGCGGGTTGAACTGGCCTCATCCCAAGACTCTCTACGCGCCTTACTAAATGGCCGCCAGGCGGTCGCCATTCCGATTTTCCAGTCTCCAGGCTCCAATTCCCTGGAAGTCTCCGCTGCAGTGCGCGAGAAGATGGCGGAACTGGGAGAACAGTTCCCTGAAGGCCTGGAGTGGAAAGTTGCCTACGACCCAACCGTATTTGTCAGCACTTCCATCAGCTCTGTGATCAAGACCCTGCTTGAGGCGGTGTTACTGGTAGTGCTGGTGGTTATCCTGTTCCTGCAGACCTGGCGCGCCTCCCTGATTCCACTCTTGGCTGTGCCGGTATCCATTGTTGGTACCTTTGCGGTGCTACTGATGCTGGGCTTCTCGATCAACACCCTGACCCTGTTCGCCATGGTACTGGCCATCGGTATCGTGGTGGATGACGCCATCGTGGTGGTGGAAAACGTCGAGCGCAATATCGAGGAAGGACTGACACCCCTGGCTGCAGCCCACCAGGCCATGCGCGAGGTGAGCGGCCCGATTGTCGCCATCAGTTTGGTGCTCTGTGCGGTATTTGTGCCCATGGCCTTCCTGGACGGCATCACTGGCCAGTTCTACCGCCAGTTCGCCACCACTATTGCCATCGCCACCATTATCTCCGCGATCAACTCCCTGACCCTGTCCCCGGCTCTGGCGGCTACCCTGCTGAAGCCCCACGGTGCCAAGCCGGATATGCCCGCGCGCATTATCGAGCGCCTGTTCGGCTGGTTATTCCGCCCGTTCAACCGCTTCTTCCAGCGCAACTCTGAACGCTACCAGCGGGTGGTGGGCCACAGCCTCAAGCGTCGCGGTATCGTATTTGGGGTCTACCTGATATTGCTCGGCGGTACCTTCGCCCTGTTCCAACAGGTGCCCGGTGGCTTTATTCCGGTTCAGGATAAGACTTACCTGGTGGGCAGTATCCGCCTGCCTGAAGGTGCCTCCCTGGACCGCACTGAAGAAGTTGCACGCCGCGTGAGTGAATTGGCTCTGGAAACAGAGGGCGTTGCCAACGCGGCCGCTTTTGTCGGCTTTAACGCCCTACAAGGCACCAATACCCCCAACGTGGGCACGGTATTTATCTTATTCGACGACTTCGATGTGCGCGAACGCAGTGCCACCGAAATCGCTGCGGAGCTAAACGGCAAGCTCTCCCAGATCAAGGAAGGCTTCGCCATGACCTTTATGCCACCGCCCATCTTCGGGCTGGGCGCTGGCTCCGGTTACTCCCTCTATGTCCAGGACCGTCGTGGTGCCGGCTACGGTGAGCTGCAAAATGCCACCAATATGCTGGCTGGGGCCTTGAGCCAAGCCAGCGGCCTCAGCTATCCCTTCAGCTCCTACCAGGCCAATGTGCCGCAGATGGACGCCGAGGTAGACCGCCTACAGGCCAAAGCCCAGGGCGTGCGTATGGACGACCTGTTCGGCACCCTGCAGCTGTATTTCGGCTCCATGTATATCAACGACTTCAACCTGTTCGGTCGCACCTACCAGGTGGTTGCCCAGGCAGATGCGCCTTTCCGCGATGAAGTGCAAGATCTCGACAATCTCTACACCCGCAATATGAATGGGGAGATGGTGCCCATCAGCACCATGGTGACCCTGCGCCAAAGCTACGGACCCGACCCGGTCATCCGTTACAACGGCTATCCCGCAGCCGATTTGATGGGGCAATCCGATCCCAGCATGCTGTCTTCCTCTGAAGCACTGGCGGCGGTTGAGCAGGTAGCCGACCAGGCCCTGCCCCCGGGTATGCAGATCCAATGGACCGACCTCAGCTTCCAGCAGGTTAACCAGGGCAACGCCGCTATGGTGGTCTTTCCTCTCGCAGTACTGCTGGTATTCCTGGTACTCGCCGCACTCTATGAGAGCTGGGTGATGCCGCTGGCGGTTATTCTGATCGTGCCCATGTGTCTGTTGGCGGCACTATTCGGTGTTTGGGCTACTGGCGGCGACAACAATGTATTTGTTCAGGTAGGGCTGGTTGTATTAATGGGGCTCGCCTGTAAAAACGCCATTCTAATTGTGGAGTTTGCCCGCGAGCTGGAAATGGACGGCAAGGGTACCGTAGAGGCGGCGTTGGAAGCCTGCCGCCTGCGTTTGCGTCCAATCATTATGACTTCCGTAGCCTTTATTGCCGGCGTGGTGCCCCTGGTGCTAGCCAGTGGCGCCGGTGCCGAAGTGCGCAACGCCATGGGTATTACCGTATTTACCGGCATGATTGGCGTAACCCTGTTTGGCTTGTTCCTGACCCCAGTGTTTTATGTTGCACTGCGCAAACTTGCCGGTGGCAGCTTGTCCAACACAACAAAAACTAATGAGCCAGCACTGATTCAGGATCCAGTGGAACAACCGGCGCATAGCTAGAAATAACCCCCAACTTCAAGCCCCCGCTGCGCTCTGCTCGAGGGCTTTTTTTTGCTCTATGGCTCTTCTTTTTTCCAGCGGGCACTGGGGAAAACTAATACATAAAGCCAGGTAAACAGACAGAGAGGCATGCAGAAAAAAATCACGATCACCCCCAGCAGCACACGCATAAAGTCACTGCCCTCTTCATGCTTTTCTGCGCGATCCCACAGATAAGACCGGTAGCAATGATCCGGCCCATCGATGGGGATAAAGGTAAAATTGATCACCCATTCCAAAATCCGCCAATAACGGCGTAAACGTGTCTCCTGCACCCGTGAAAAATAACCGCAACGACCAGAAATAGTGGCATCGGGATTGCCACCAGCAATAGCATTACCGAGCTGATCAATCGCGATGCAGACATTGATTATCCAGCTTCTTCTGGCGCCTCTCATTACACGCTCGTCTAATTAAAAGAAATCCGGCAAGCACTGCCACTCGCCAAGTAATGTATAGACGTATCGAGACAAGAGCAGCCCCCGAGTTGTACAGACCTGTCACTTCAGATAAAAGGGTCGGCTAGACTTCTCACAGGTGGCAAAGAAACCTTTGCCGGCTTAGAAAGTTGTAGGCGCAGGGGTTTCTCCTAAAAAATGTTGCATATCGCCACCATTGCCACCCACTCGGAAAGAATGTTTCCCGTACTCCAGGAATCCGCCAGACGCAATGGCGTATCACTTACCATTCTTGGGCGCGATCACCCCTGGAAAGACTTCTCATCCAAAATGGATATTTTGCTTCCTTTTTTTCAAACGCTGCCTGAGGAGGACATAATCTGCTATCTCGACGGTTTCGACTCATTGATATTACCGTCAGTACGCCTGCTCGAGAAAAACTTTCACTCCTTTGGCAAGGATATTATTTTTTCCAATGACTACCGGCACGATGGTGTTCAGGGGTATTTTGAGAAAAAATTCTTTCCTAACGAACATGTTTTTTCCACGGGAATATTTATTGGAAAAAACAAAGCACTACAAAACCTATTCCAGGCAGCCCGCGGAATGTATCCCAATTACTGCGATGACCAGAAAATACTGCGGCGCTATTATGCGCATCACACTTGTGAGCAGGTGGATATAGATCACGAGGCCAAGTTATTTTATAACTTTGACATGGCCGATCCCAGTTACAACCTGCTCAATCAAGTGGACCATATTCAGGGAGGAAAAATTTACCTGCTCAACGGGCAGAGTCCCAGCATTATCTCCTTCCCCTGCAGCTGGTTCGCCATTGGTATCAAGAAAAACCTGCATATCCTGCTGGAAAAGCTGGGCTATGACTACTACCCGGAAGTGAATATCAAGGGCACACTTAACGGCTTAAAGTACTATATTGGAACTTCGATAAAAGAAAGCATTAAAACACTGCTGAAGTAACTCAACACTTTTGCCACTTTCTATATTTTCACCCCTGCTTCACCCGGAGCAGTCACGAGCAATATCCATCAATAGAAGCTGTAACTCAATTCAAATGGTGAATAGGGCCCGGCACACCAGTCGCCAGTATCCAATTGATAGCAAGGCACTCCCGCAGCAATGCAATTGTCCAGGTCACCCATATAGGGATCACAAACCAGGCAAAAGCGTGGGAATGCAGTCAGTTCATCGGGCGGAACGGGGCTGTGCTTATAGGAATAATAAATTGCGGTGCCATTTAAATCCTGCCAAAAACCATCGGCACAGCCACCGAGCAGCTGCGCCACAATCAATGACAGTAAAACTTTACTCTTCATAGGAAATACAACGCCTTCCACCGGAAATATCAAAGCAACGGGCACTCTCAGGACAAATTGATCCGGGCGCCAATTCCTCAGAGTCACCGGGGCAACTGGAATGACTGGACCTGCGTGTTGAGGGAGCTGCGGGCATTGCTTGAGAGGGATATGCGCGATATTCCGCATGGCGGGGTATCGGCGCACTGGTTGGGTAGACCACCTGGTTGCGCGTATCCGGGGTACCGCAAGCTGAAAGCAGCAAGCTGGTACACAACGCGGCAATGGCTATAGGGAATTTTTTCATGGGCTTGCCTCCGTATCGGCACCACGCGAAACCTAATTCGCGTACTTCGGTAAATGATCGGACGGTGCAGCCACAACCTTGCGCACTACCTTCCCAGACTCTCAGCTTGGTGCTTAGTACACCCTCAGAACCGGGAAGAACCAGGCGGTGGAGTCGTACACCTGGTGAGTGCAATGCCCTTCACACTCATTATTAACAGGCAAGGCCTGAGCAGGCGATGAAACAATCGAGTCGGCTTCGACAAAGCCACCTTCCTGCCCGCTAGCCTGAGCCTCGAAAAAGAAAGGGTCTTCCCCTTCCACTTCCTCCGCGGGTAAGAATAAGCAACCCTGCACCGCCAGAGCCGCTACAAGCGGCAGAGCGAATTTCCTTGAAGGCCTCATGATCCGACACTCCACTTTCAGTGTTGCGCTGATAGCTGTCTTTCAAAAAAGTCTAGCCGGCGAGGATTATCCAGCCAGTTGGCGCCAGGTCATTTCTGCGTGCAATTCATTTTTATAAAGTTTTATGCGCCATTTTAGGTACTTTTGTGGGTAACTGGTTAAAAGTTTCTTCGCAGTAAGGCACCTACGAGTCCGTTCTGACTAAAAAAAGCAGAAAGAACTCACAACTTCTTAAAAGCCCAATGTCAGCTGAGTGGCCCTCATAAAAAAAGCGGCCATAGGCCGCTTTTTGAGGGTTGTGCTGTAGCTTATGAATTGGCTATAGCAGCAAGCGCCGCACATCCGCAAGCACACTCACCAGGTAGGTCATAAAGCGTCCGGCATCGCCACCATTGACCGCGCGGTGGTCGTAAGAAAGCGCCAAAGGCAGCATCTGCCGCGGCTCGAAGTCCTCGCCGTTCCACACCGGCTTCACCGCCAACTTGGAAACACCGAGGATGCCCACTTCTGGCGAATTGACGATCGGGGTAAATCCGGTACCGCCAATAGCACCCAGGCTTGAGATGGTGAAACAGGCACCCTGCATCTCGTTGGGCTTCAGCTTGCCATCGCGGGCTTTCAGGGCCATTTCAGTGGCCTCGGCCGCCAGCTCGTACAAGCCTTTTTTATCCACATCGCGGATAACCGGCACCATCAAGCCTTTTGGCGTATCCACCGCCATACCCACATGTACATAGTCCTTGCGCACAATCTGCTCGCCATCGTTGTGCAGGGACACATTGAAGCTGGGCTCTGCGCGCAGGGCCGCGGCTACCGCTTTCAGCAGGAAAGGCACAGGCGTGAGTTTCACACCGCGCTTCTCCGCCTCAGCCTTCATAGACTTGCGGAAGGTTTCCAGCTCGGTGATATCCGCATCGTCAAACTGGGTGACGTGAGGCACATTGAGCCAGTTGCGCGACATATTGGCTGCGGTGATCTTGTGGATCTTGCTCATCGGCTCCACGTTCACCGGGCCAAACTGGCTGAAGTCGATATCCGGCATCTTGGCGATACCGATTCCACCGCCGACACCAACCGCACCGCTCTCGGCTTTCTTCACCTGCTCGCGGATATAATTATGCAGATCGTCCTTGGAGACCCGGTTGCGCGGACCGGTGGGCTTCACCTTGTTCAAGGTAACACCCAACTCACGGGCCAATTTGCGTACGGCGGGACCGGCATAAACCTGGGCTGCAGCAGTGAGATTGCGTTCCAGCTGGTAATCTTTCTGCGGCACTGCCGGCGGCTCAACAGATAAAGGGGCCTGCTGTGGAGCACTCTCGACAGGCGCAGCAGCTGCCGGAACCGCGGCTTGAGCTGCGGGCGCGGCGGCACCGCCTGCGGCAACCACGTTCAATACACCGAGGGTATCGCCCGTAGAAACCTTATCGCCTTCTTTAACGGCGATAGAAACTACAGTACCGGCGCTGGGGGAAGGGACATCCATGGAGGCTTTATCGCCTTCCACCACAATCAGAGAGTCTCCCTCTTCGACGGTATCACCGGGTTGCACACTGATCTCGATCACATCAACCGCATCGGCACCGCCCAGGTCAGGGATCTGGATCGTTTCCTCTTTCGGCTCGCCGCTCGCTGCTGCCGCAGGGGCTTCAGCTACAGGCTCTGCCGCCGGTGCAGCTTCTTGCTTGGCGGAGGCTGCAGCGGGCGCCTCTGCTGGTGCTTCCGCGACATCGGTTTCGATCTCACCAATCACATCGCCTTCAGAGACCTTATCGCCCTCTTTTACGCTGATGCTGAGAATTTTACCGGCCACCGGGGCCGGCACATCCATGGAGGCCTTGTCGCCCTCCACCACAATCAGAGAATCCTCTTGCGCGACGGTATCACCGACGGCAACCGTAATTTCAATCACATCCACCTGATCGGCACCGCCGAGATCAGGCACTTTAATGACTTGTTTTGCCATAGGAGTTCTGCCTTCTCTTAGCTGATGCGCGGGTTAACTTTTTCGGCGTCGATATTGAGCTTCACGATCGCTTCGGACACTTCTTTCGCATCAATCACACCCTGCTTCGCCAGCCCATTCAGAGCGGCAATCACCACATAGTTGCGATCCACCTCAAAGAAGCGACGCAACTGCTCGCGGCTGTCACTGCGGCCAAAACCATCAGTACCCAGGGTGGTCAAGTCCCCATCGATAAATTCACGCAGGGGCTCCACATAGGAACGGATGTAGTCAGTGGAAGCGATCACCGGTGAGGTATTGCCCTCAAACTGCTCGGTGATCCAGGCTTTGCGCAACTCGGCTTCCGGGTGCAGCATATTCCAACGCGCCACATCCTGGCCTTCGCGGGCCGCTTCCACCGCGGAGGTGAGGCTCCAAACATCGGAGGTCACGCCAAATTGGTCGGCGAGGATATCCGCTGCTGCCAGCACTTCGCGCAAAATAGTACCGCCACCAATCAACTGCACATGCTTCTTGGCAGTCTTGCCCTTGGCGCCTTTCTTAACGTTGGACTGGAGTTTATAGATACCGCGAATAATGCCCTCTTCCACGCCCTGAGGCATTTCCGGTTGCAGGTAGTTTTCATTCTCGATGGTGATGTAATAGAAGACATTCTTCTGCTCCTCGTACATCTCCTTGAGGCCCCGCTGCATAACCACAGCCAACTCGTAACCGTAGGCCGGATCGTAGCTGCGACAGTTGGGGATAGTGGAGGACAGTACATGGCTGTGGCCATCCTGGTGCTGCAGGCCTTCACCATTCAAAGTGGTACGACCGGCGGTGGCACCAATCAGGAAGCCGCGCGCCTGCATATCGCCAGCGGCCCAGGCCAGATCGCCCACTCGCTGGAAGCCGAACATGGAGTAATAGATATAGAAAGGCACCATCGGCACGCCGTGGTTGCTATAGGCCGTAGCCAACGCCATCCAGGCAGACATGGCACCGGCTTCATTGATGCCCTCCTCCAGCACCTGGCCTTTCTTATCTTCCTTGTAATACATGATCTGGCCGTGATCCACCGGGGTATAGCGCTGCCCTTCAGAAGAGTAGATACCCAGCTGGCGGAACAGGCCTTCCATACCGAAGGTACGGGCTTCATCGGGCACAATCGGCGCGATGTTCTTGCCGATATTCTTGTCTTTCACCAGTGCGGCGATAGCGCGCACAAATGCCATGGTGGTGGAAATTTCGCGCTCGCCGGAGCCTTTGGTCAGCGCGCTGAAGGCATCGAGACCGGGCACTTCCAGTTTTGGGCACTCAATCGGGCGACGGGGAACCGGACCGCCCAGGGTCTTGCGGCGCTCCGCCATATATTTCATTTCCGGGCTGTCCGGAGACGGACGGTAGTAAGGCACTTCTTCCAGCTCTTTATCGGTGAGCGGAATGGCAAAACGGTCGCGGAAGCGCTTAAGGGAATCCAGATCCAGCTTCTTCACGGAGTGGGTATCCATCGCCGCTTCACCGGCGGAGCCCAGGCCGTAGCCTTTAACTGTTTGCGCCAGGATCACAGTGGGCTGGCCTTTATGGGCCATGGCTGCCGCGTAAGCTGCGTAGACTTTATAGGGGTCGTGGCCGCCGCGATTGAGCTTCATAATCTCATCGTCGGACATATCCTTGACCAGCTCCAGCAGCTCCGGGTACTTGCCGAAGAAGTGTTCGCGGGTATAGGCGCCGCCGTTGGCCTTGAAGTTCTGCATCTCGCCATCGACCACTTCGTCCATGACTTTCTGCAGTAGCCCCTTGTCGTCTTTCTCTAGCAGCGGATCCCACAAGCGGCCCCAGAGTACTTTAACGACATTCCAGCCGGCACCGCGGAATACACCTTCCAGCTCCTGCACAATTTTACCGTTACCGCGCACCGGGCCATCCAGGCGCTGCAGGTTACAGTTAACCACGAACACCAGGTTTTCCAGTTGCTCGCGGCCGGCCAGGGAAATGGCGCCCAGGGTTTCCGGCTCATCACATTCGCCATCGCCAAGGAAAGCCCACACCTTGCGGTCACCGCGCGGTGACAAACCACGGGCGGACATGTAGCGCATAATATGCGCCTGATAAATTGCCTGAATCGGTCCCAGCCCCATGGAAACTGTGGGGAACTGCCAGTAATCCGGCATCAGCCAGGGGTGTGGATAAGAGGAGAGACCGTTGCCGTTCACTTCGCGGCGGAAGTTATCCAGCTGTTCTTCATCGAAGCGTCCTTCCAAGTAAGAACGGGCATAAATACCCGGCGCACTGTGCCCCTGGAAGAAAATCAGGTCGCCGCGCTCTTCACCTTCATTGCCGCGGAAAAAGTAGTTAAAGCCCACATCGTAGAGTGTGGCGGCAGAGGAGAAACTGGAGATATGGCCGCCGAGGTGGTCGTTATTCTGGTTGGCACGCACCACCATCGCCAGGGCATTCCAGCGAATCAGGGAGCGAATACGGCGCTCCATAAATAGGTCGCCGGGCATGCGCTTTTCCGCATTGGGCGGAATGGTATTGCGGTAAGGGGTAGTGATAGCCGCGGGTAGCTGCACACCGACATCGGTAGCGCGATCAGACAGCTGCTTTAGAAGGAAGGCGGCGCGCTCTTTGCCGCTGTAGCGGATAACCGCCTGCAGCGCATCCAGCCATTCCTGCGTTTCGAGGTTATCGGTATCTTCGTGCATCAAATGCTCCTCGGCGAATTAGGCGACGTCGAGTCGGTCTATTTCTCAAAAATCGGTACGCGGGCAAACTACAGCGCAGGCGAAAAAATGCTTCCTTTTTTTCAGGCTTCCGCCAATTCACCGCCGTTGGTGGCGGAAATGCAATGTGTGAATCTTCACCCGATCGCGGCGGAGAGGAAAAGCGGCGCCAGTCTGTGCCGCGAGTGCTTAGTTTGACTGTAATTATCTGTTCCGGGCCCCACTCTAAGGTGGCGGACAAAGCCCCATTCCCGGTTATTAGCGGAAGCGATTGTAGTATTACTACAAAAAATTTTCCAGATAGGACGGTTAGTAACAAACAAAACAAAACGGCAAAACAATTATTTGCCATTTTGCTGTTTTACCGGAATATTTTATGGAAAGTTTGAGAAAACAAATTACAAAATCGAGTCTCAAATAAAGGTGCCAGTCACAGCTGCACCAGCTCCCCGCCAGATTGGTATTCAGCGTAGACCAAGTAGCGCAGTGGACCACCCGCCGCCATAGCATCGAAGGGATAGCAGGTCACCAGTAGCAGGCCGCGCTCGGCAAAAACCGGCAGACGTTCGCGCTCACTATTTACGATGCGCAGCTCCGTCACCCGATACGTGTGCCAGCGCCCGTCTTCACCCTGCAGGTAAATGCCATTGCCACGCTGCAGGGTTTGCAGCCCGGCAAAGTGCGTATCCCGATGCGCAGCGATTACCGTGGTGCGAAAGTCACCGGGCTTGCCGGAACCATCAAGCAAGCCGGGACCAAAGGCGAGGGATTCTCCACTGCCTCCCGCCAGCACTATAAAAGGACGCTGACCCTGCAGCTTGAGCTTGGCCACCGGCCGGGTATCCGCCCAGGGCCAGGGCTTTTGCGGAACCCCGCCCTGCAACTGCTCCTCCCAGGCACTGGCAATCAGCAACTGGGCCAACTGCGCCTTGGCCAGCAGCCAGGAGGCGGAGCCCAACTGCCACAACCCCACCAGCAGGCAAGCTGAAAAAAGCAGTAGGCGCATCACTGCGGCGCACTCCCCAGCCGCGCCTCCAGCCCACTGTTACAGCGGCGCAAATCCGGCACCACCTTGCGCAACAGGCGGCGGATTGCCCCCATCAAATTGGCGCGCATTGAGCGGCCGCGGCGCAACAATGCTGCCAGGCTGAGCAGACTCAAGGCAGCGAACAGCTGCGCATAAACGCCTGTGGCCGTACTGGGGTAAGCCTGGCGCTGCAACACCTGCCCTCTGGGCACCATGTTGGTGAGCGCACTTTGGGAGAGCTTTTCTTCGGGCTTGCGCACCAGCTCTTCTTCAACCGCGACAAAGCTGGTGTAGGGGCTGGCGAGTTGATGATCCAGGGCAAGCTGTAAAATCTGTGCACGCAGAGCCTGGCCCGCATCGCTCTCCTCGCCCAGCTGGGTCTGGCGATCGCGCAGGGATTCCATTTTGTTGCGCGCCCACAAGCTGCCGATACCCTTACTACTGGGGGCCTGCTCCAGTGTCAGCGCCAGGTTGCGCACAAACTGCTTACCGGCCATACGCCCACGCAACTGAATATCCCCCTGCAGCGACTGCCCTTCCACCCTGGCCACCAGTTGCAACGGCTCGCCGCGATAGAGATCGGGGATTCGTTTTGGATAGGCATCCGCCACCACGCCCTCGGGCCAGCTTAGCTGCAGGTCGGTGGCCATAGGGTTTTCCAGCTTGGCGAAAAGGGTCTGCATACGTCTGCGCACCTCGGAAAGATCGCCGATAGTGACCGAGATACCGCGGCCAAACTGGGCAGCTTTACGCATAAAATGGCTGTTGGGCGCCGAGCCAATACCCACCGTAAATAAACGCGCATCGCCCAGGTGCTGATGGATTAATTCGAACAGCGCCTGTTCATTGCCCACGGCGCCATCGGTAATAAATACCACCTGGTGTACCAGGTTGTTGTTATCGGGCAACTGCTGGCCTAACGCTAAACGTAGCGCAGCAGCCATCTCGGTGCCGCCATCGGCATTTAAGCGTTCCACCTCCCGGCGTGCGCACTGAATATTCTCCGCATTCGCCGCCAGCGGGCGCGGGAAAAATGCGCGGGGGCTGTTATTAAATTCGATTACATTAAAACGGTCATTACCATCTAGACGCGAGAGCGCCAGGGTAAGGCTCTCCTTGGCTTGGCGAATAGAGTTACCGCCCATAGAACCAGAGGTATCGATCACGTAAACCACTTCCCGTGGCAGGCGCTGGGCGCGAGTGCCCTCATCCGGTGGCAGCAGCATTAGCTGTAAATAGGTACCGGATTTTTTATTCCCTATCCCTCCACCCTCTTTCTCTCCACTCCCTTTTATCCCGGCGACATGCTCACTAAAGAGCGCCGCACGCGGCATAGCCGAGGGCTCCGGCTGCCAATTTAAAAGAAAATCCCGATCCATTTTTGCCCTGCCTTTGCGCAATCGAATGGAGTAGCGCTCTCCGGCTTTTTCATCGATAGCAATATCGTGATAGGGGCTGCCGATTTTCACCAGCGGCAAGCCGCCTTCCAGCTCCACCTCAATGGCAATATTGTGACTGCCCACTGCCTCCAACTCTGCCGCCGGTTGCATCAATGGAGTAATCGCTGCGGCATCCGGTACCTGATCAGTGGGCAGCGCCCAGCCACTGCTCTGAGTGGCCAGCTCCAACTCGGTACCACCGAGGGCCTGCGGGGTAATGGGTTCACCGGGGATATAACGGGGAGTCAGGGTGGTTGGCAGCCGCAATGAAAAGACACCACTGTCATAGGCTACTGGCTGTAGATAGCGAATATTCACCTGCACCGTTTCTCCCGGTGCAATATTGGCCACTTTGTTGGTAAACAGGTTGGGGCGCTGTTGCTCTAAAAGAGCCGCGCGCTTACCCGCCGCGCGCGCGACCTTATAAATCTTTGCCGCTTGTTTGCGTTCGCGCACCTTGCCGACAATACGGCGCTCGCCCAATTGAATCTCGAGGCCAGCCACCGCTGCCTGCTCGGGCAATGGCAGTGCGTAAACCGCCTCCTGCCAGCTATCGCTGGTATTTTGAAAAGCCTGCTGCAACTGCACTTCCGCAACCAGACCGCGCACCACCATTTTGACACTACTGTGCAGGTGCACGGCGGGCACATAGCGGCCCGGCTCTGCGCCGGTAAACAGTAAATCCCCCGCCTGCACATCATCCAGGGTAACCGGTTCAGCGGTAGCCGTATCATTTTCAGAGACAAGCGCCTGGGCACTGACCTCGGCCCCGATTGCCGCAATGACCACCGCCAATACCACCACTATAAATAACAACCAGCGCCCGGCACCACCGCTCTTCTGGCGGCGGCGATAATATTCCTCCGTCGGCAACATCAGATCGTCTTTATGAAACCGCTGCCCAAACAACATCACCCTGTTCACTCACTTCCCTCCACTTTTAAATTGGATGTTGAAGTGATTAAACAGGGGCAAGCGGGCAAAAGGCGGCAGGGAAGCGGGCGGGAAAAGGGAGGAATTATGGCGAATTGTGGCAATTGTAGACAGTTTATTTCTTAGTTATCGTAGCCCTACCAAAATTACCACTTTAAGCCATTTAACTTTTAGCAGCCTCCCATTGAAACCTCATTCAATAAGGCCTCTAACCTTAAGGAACAAAGCTATATACACCAAAAAATTCTCCGAAACAATTAAATTTCTTTAGAGAAATCACACAAGAAATCAGCCACCCTAGTTCCACGCATTATCTAACTTAAAAACGCTACCAGCCTCAACCCCCTAAAAACCTAAAATAAATCAACCCCAGAGAAGAATAAAACACCAACCAACAATAAAAACCTCTACCTTCAGCCAATCATGGCAACCTAAAAAAGAGTTTCATTAACCAGAGGTTTCCTCCTCGAATTTAATATTCTTACATTTCCTGAAAACCAAACATGTATCCAATTTAGTCTCGCGATACCCACCAGTAACATACGAACCACGATCTAACAAATACTTCTTGCAACGTTCCACTAAATCGTGTTCTACAGTGTATTCATAGCGAGCAAAAAAATCCCCCTGCCTACTCACCCCATTGTATCCGGATAATTGATCAAGCTCTTTCACTGCATCACTTCTCAATCTACCAATTATCATCTCATCATTTTTCTCATGATCCTCTTGGATAAATTTATTACTTCCATTCCC
Organism: Microbulbifer mixtoriginis (SeqCode); assembly: GCF_052467705.1. NCBI lineage: Bacteria > Pseudomonadati > Pseudomonadota > Gammaproteobacteria > Cellvibrionales > Microbulbiferaceae > Microbulbifer > Microbulbifer mixtoriginis (SeqCode). The sequence goes on along the minus strand of NZ_CP174322.1, from coordinate 1,111,878 downwards.
CCAAATGATAATTAAACCTCTTGGCTTTAAAATTCTATAAACTTCCTTACTCAGAACAGAATAGCCATAGGGACTTACCGAAACAACAACATCCACTGAGCAATCACCCAAAGGAATCTTTTTCTCAACATTTGCATTCCACACATCACCCAGTTTCAACCCCTTGACACTATCCATCTGATAAACTTCTGGGACAGGAGGGAAATCACGAAAATCAAAATTAAGGATTCTCCAACCTTTAAGCTCGGGAAAACTCTCAAGCTCTCCCTCTCTTAGCGGCTGCTTATAGCCAGAACCCAGATTTACGATAAGAGGCCCATTAAAATTCACAACAATTCCCTTTCTCAAATAAGTATAATGCAGAAAAATACCCTTTACCCGGAAGGGCAGAGAGTGCACAAATAAAATTTCAAATTCAGCAGGCATGTTGAGCACTCTAACATATCGACAAAAATGGAAAATCACACTTTATTACAAAGTATTCCGCACATCGTTTCAGAAAAAGTTATACAGCGACAACCATCTCTCATCCATTTGAACAGCACCAAAAAATTATCGCTAAAAATAAAAAAATGGCTGAGGGAGGAGCTTAAATAATAGACGTACAAGATCAACGGCAAAACCTCCATTGATCAGTCAATACAGATTTAATATTAATGTACTTTCTTAAGAGAATATCTGTACCAAGACCATCGAACCAATAAGGAATAAAATTCCCTAACATAAAAAAACCGGCGCAAGCGCCGGTTTTTTTTATCAATCAATCAATTAGATATCAGTCGACCAGACCATAATCCTTACGCAATACTTCAAGCAATTCCGCTTTGGGATTATCGGATATCTCCAATTTCGTACCAATAATCTTCTCAGCAATACCAACATAAGTATTAGAGAGATCCATCAGCATAGATTCTGGTAACTCGTTATCACGAGCCAGAGCCTCGCGCTCATCCATACGGTCTTTGTTTAGCAGGATATCGGCATCGGCGAAGTGGTTGAGCAGGGCCTGGCGAAAACCCTCTTTGGATTTTTCCACAACCTTGCCCGCGCGATACTGTTCGCCGTCCCAGATACGGGAGGAGTCCGGGGTACCCACTTCGTCCATATAGATCAGCTTTTCTTCACCATTGGCATCGGTGACATAGCCGAACTCAAACTTGGTATCGACAAAGACCTGGTCGAGCTTTTCCAGCTCGGTAGAAATTAAATCGAAACCTTCTTTCAGCAACTGCTCGTACAGGTCGATATCGCCCGCGCTGCGGAAGCCGAAGGCCGCAAAATTGTCTTCGATATTCTTGCGGGTGACATTGACGTCATCCACTTCCGGCACGCCGGGGATGCCCTTGAGAATACCTTTGCTGGAGGGGGTAATCAGCAATTCTGGCAACTTCTGGTCTTTCTGCAAGCCATCGGGAATTTCAATGCCGCAGAACTCGCGCTCGCCCTTTTGGTAAGAGCGCCACATGGAGCCGGTGATGTACTGGCGGGCTATGGCTTCGATCATCACCGGGCGCGCCTTCTGTACGATCCACACCAGCGGATGCGGGATATCCAGAATATGGCTATCGGCCAGACCCTGCTCTTTAAACCGCTTGAACCAGTGGTTGGAAATCGCGTTCAATGCCGCGCCCTTGCCGGGCACGCCGCGCATGCCGCCCTCGCCGGTCCAGATGCAGTCGAATGCGGAGATGCGGTCGGAAATCACCATTACCGCGAGAGGGGTGTCCGGGGAAACCGGGTAGCCTTTTTCCTCAATCAGGCGGCGGCTATCTTCTTCGCTCAGCCAGTAAACAGAACGGACCTTGCCGCTGTGGACAGGCTTATCGGTACGGATCGGCAGGTCATTATTGACCGCTAGAACTTTGTCAGCCAGGCTCATGGGCTCTCACCTATTCGAAGGAGCAAATAAAAGAAAGCGCGGCATTCTAGCAATGGCCCGCGTCGATACAAAGAAAAGAAGTTGGCGGGAGTCCCCGAACAATTTCGTGATGCCTCTGGCTTTTAGGGCGACTACAGCCAGGGCCCGACTGTGCAGGAGTGTCTAGACATTTCAATAAGTCGCAACGCAGAGTGTGACCCGCACTTAAAGCTCTATAGGGCGGGCCAGGTATTGCGAAATAACAATGGCTTAGAGGCTCCCTGCGGGCGCGCCGGCATTACTCCGATATACGCTTGGCCTCCCACTCCGCCTGGTGCTCGCTGGTGGGCCAGGCACTCATTATGGCCTTAAGCAGGGTCGCCAGCGGAATAGCGAAGAAGACGCCCCAGAAGCCCCAGATGCCGCCAAAAAACAATACTGCCAGGATAATCGCCACGGGGTGCAGATTGACAGCCTCGGAAAACAGCAGTGGCACCAGCACATTGCCATCGAGCAGCTGGATAATGCCGTAGGTCATAATCAGGTAGAAAAACTCATTGCTCCAACCCCACTGGAACAGGCCAATGGCCGCCACCGGGATGGTCACCACTGCCGCGCCGATATAGGGAATCAATACACTCAGGCCCACCGCCACCGCCAGCAGCAGGGCGTAATTGACCCCCAGCAACAGGAAGGCGGCATAGCTCACCGCCGCCACTATGCCGATCTCCACCACTTTGCCGCGCACATAGTTGGCCACCTGATCGTTCATCTCGTGCCAGATCTGGTGCAGCATGGGGCGTTGCTTTGGCAGGAAAGAGGTACACCAGCGGATCAGCTGGTCGGAGTCCTTCAGGAAGAAAAACACCAGGATCGGCACCACCACCACATAAATCAGCAGGCCGGCAAAAATGGGCAGGTTGGTGAGAGAGAAAGCCAGCAGGGTCTGCCCCATGCCACCCAGCTCTTTGCCGAGGGTATTAAAAACCTCGTCGATCTGCGCCGCAGAAATCAGGCGCGGGTAGCGCTCCGGCAGTAGCAACAACAGCTCCTGGCCGCGCTGCACCATATTCGGCAACTCCGCACCGAGGCGCACCAGCTGGCGCCAAATAATCGGTAGCACCACAAATAGCAGACCCACGATAGTGCCCACTAACACCAAGCAGGAAAGTGTTACCGCGAGCCAATGGGGCACCCGCCAGGACTTCAACTTTTGCACCATGCCCTGCATCAGGAAGGCGATTACCAGGGCCGTAAGCACAGGCGCCAGCACACCTCCGAGCGTGGCCAGTACCACCAGCGCTACGGTGAGCAGCAGCACGAGCAACACCACTTCTTCCTGACTGAAGTAGCGGTTCACCCAGCCTTTAACAATCGACAACATAGACTCTCGGGATTGATTCTTCATTTGCCAGCGTACAGCCAATATAGAAAGGTATTATCACGCCTCTCGGCGCGCAGCAGGGGCCTGCCACTCAGTGCGGCAAAGCTGTGAAAATCGCGCCAGGAACCCTCATCGGTGGCCATCACACACAGTAAGGTCCCCGCCTCGTATTGGCGCAGGGCCCTGCGCATAGCCAGCAGAGGCTGGGGGCAGGGCAACTGGCGGGCGTCCACCGTTACCGCCGCATGCCAGTCCGGCACGGAGTTTTTATCAACGGTATCGGAAGGGGGCACTGCCATTGGCTATTTGGTCACAAGCTTTACAGAGCCGCGGATTATAACGCGTAATCTGCGCCAGTTACCGACAATGCTTAACCCTTTTTAACCTTCCCGCTGGCGCCGGCCAGAACCTTTACCGCCCCACCCTGTCTAACCCTCGACAGTTCAACGGGGTTGCGTATAGAGTTGGACTATAGATCCTTCATGGACAGACCGAGCAGTAATCAAAATGACTGATCCCCAAAAAAGCCTGCCTCGTCGATCAAACAAAGCGCCTCTCTCACTGCGATTGCGCAATACCTTAAAGGCACTCGGCTTAGGCCTGTTGCTCGGCAGCACTCCCATTGCAGCCACCGCTGACTCCGAGGGAATCCGCCTGCCGGAACTTGGAGACAGCACCAGCGGCCTGGTATCCCCCCAGCGCGAGAAAGAACTGGGCCAAATGTGGCTGCGTATATTTCGCAGTCAGGTTAAAACCTCCTCCGATGCACTGCTGCAGCAGTACGTCGAAAAAACCGTTAAGGGCCTGGCCGAATACAGCCCCCTGGAGGACAAGAATATTGATGTGGTCGTGGTAAATAATGAAACCATGAACGCATTTGCGGTACCCGGTGGCATTATGGGTATTCACACCGGCCTCTTCCTATTTGCGAAAAACGAAGATCAGTTTGCTTCGGTGGTCGCCCACGAACTGGGCCACCTCAGCCAGCGCCACTACGCCCGCTCCCTGGAAGCCCAGCGCAACAACACCCTGCCCACCCTGGCCGGCATGCTCGGCGCCCTGGTACTCGCCGCCACCGCCGGTGGCGAAGCGGGGCTCGCCGCCATAACCGCAACTCAGGCCGCAGCGCTCGACAGTCAGCTGCGCTTTAGCCGCAAGAATGAACAGGAGGCCGATCGGGTCGGTATCGAAACCTTGGCAAGATCCGGCCGCGATCCAGATGCCGCCGGCGAGATGTTCGAGCAGATGCTCAAAGCCACCCGCTATTACCGCCGTCCACCAGAGTTCCTGCTGACCCACCCGGTAACAGAGAAGCGTATCGCCGACGCCAAGCTGCGCTCCCAGCGCATGGAGGATGTCGAACCCAGCGATAGCCGCGACTACCATATGATGCGCGCGCGAATCCGCCTGGCCACTGAAGCCACGCCACAGCAGGCCGTTAAACGCTTCCAAGCCGAGCTTAATGGTATCCATGACAACGAAGATGCCGCCCGCTACGGCCTGGCATTGGCACAAATCGCCGCAGGAAGGCCGGATTCCGCTCTGGACACCCTGCAGCCGCTCCTCGATAAGGAGCCCTCCAAAGCGGCTTTTGTCCTGGCGCGTGCCGATATTGACCTGGTACGCCAAGATTATTCAGGCGCCACCCAGCGCTTACAGCAGGCACTGGACCGCAATCCCGGCGACCACGCCCTGGTGATGGGGCTCGCCAACGCTCATTTTAAAGCGGGCAACTATCTGGCGGCAGAGCGCATGCTGGCCAAATACAGCAGGGTGCGCAAGAAAGACCCCGCCGTATGGTACCTATTGGCCGAGACCCATGGCTTGGCCGGGGATATCGTCGGGGTGCACGAGGCACGAGCCGAATACTATATTTTGATCGGTGTTTTCGATAAGGCCCTGCAGCACCTGCGCCACGGCATTCGCATGACCAAAGACGACTATCAAACCAATGCCATCCTGAAACAGCGCCTTAAAGATGTCATCAAGATGCAGGAAAAAGCCAAGGAGCTTTGACCTCACTCATTAACAACACAAACAAAGCACAAACAAAAAGAGCGGCCTGTAGCCGCTCTTTTTATTGGCACTGGAGCCCTCTAGGCACCTTTAACCCTTGCGGAAATCCAGCATTCTCTGCAGCGGGATCATCGCCTTACGGCCCAACTCCGCATCTACAAAGATCTCGTTATCACCGCGCTCCAACACCCCACACAAATTCTCCAGGGAGTTCATCGCCATCCAAGGACAGTTCGCACAGCTGCGGCAGGTGGCGCCAGCTCCAGCAGTGGGGGCAACCATCAATTCTTTATCCGGGCACTCCTGCTGCATCTTGTAGAAGATGCCCTGGTCGGTCGCCACGATAAAGCGCTTCTCTGGGCGGGTCTTGGCTGCATTGATTATCTGCGAGGTGGAACCCACCACATCCGCCAGTGCAACCACCGAGGCAGGGGATTCCGGGTGCACCAACACTACGGCATCCGGGTAGAGCGCCTTCAGGTCCTCCACACCTTTCGCCTTGAACTCCTCGTGCACAATACAGGAGCCATCCCAAAGCAGAACATCCGCACCGGTTTCACGCTGCACATAACCACCGAGATGCTTATCAGGGGCCCACAGAATTTTTTCACCGTTGGCATCCAAGTGGTCCACTACATCCAGGGCGATACTGGAGGTAACCACCCAGTCCGCTCTCGCCTTCACCGCCGCAGAGGTATTGGCATAGACGACGACCGTGCGATCCGAATGCTGATCACAGAACTCGGAAAACTCATCCGGGGGACAGCCCAAATCCAGGGAGCAGGTAGCCTCCAGGGTGGGCATTAACACACGCTTATTCGGCGTCAGGATCTTGGCGGTCTCGCCCATAAACTTCACACCGGCCACCACCAGGGTATCGGCGCTATGCTTGGCACCAAAGCGGGCCATCTCCAGAGAGTCGGATACACAGCCACCAGTCTCTTCGGCCAACGCCTGGATTAATGGGTCTGTGTAATAGTGAGCCACTAACACGGCATTCTGCTCTTTAAGCAGACGCTTGATACGCTCGCGCCAGGCTTGCAACTCCTCCTCACTGTACTGAGACACAACCGGCTCCGCCAAGTGCGCCTGCACCAGGGAGAGGGAATCTACCGTTTCTGCAACAACGGACTTTTGGGTCATGGCTAACTACCACCAGCGAAAAACGCGCAGTATAACGCATTGCGACGCCATATCAGCGCACCTAAAGTATCAACAACTGGTAATTCGACAGCACCGCAAGATAAGTTACGCCGCATGCCCGGGCTGCAGAGCCCAAGAGAACAGAGAAGCAGTTTTGCGCGCCCACATCCAGGCAAAAAAGCCTTCCTATTAATGGGGAGCCCCTAAAATGGAGCAGGTTGAAAACATTGTGATTGGTGCTGGAGCCATTGGTCTCGCCAGCGCCTATGCCCTGGCCATTAAAGGGCAGGATGTGCTGGTTCTGGAACAACACACCAATATCGGCACAGAGATTAGCGCCCGCAGCAGCGAGGTAATCCACGCCGGTATTTACTACCCAAGCCGCAGCTTAAAGGCTAAAGCCTGTGTCGCGGGCAAAGCCAAGCTGTATCGTTTTTGCCGCGAGCATGCGGTCCCACACAAAGCCATCGGCAAATTAATCCTGGCTACCAACGAAGCCCAACTCCCTCAACTCAAAGCCTTGAAAGCCCAAGGAGATAAGAATGGCGCCGGCCATTTACAGCTACTGAGCGCAAAAGAAGCCAAGGTAATGGAACCCCAGCTGCAGTGTCACAGTGCAATTTATTCACCTACCACAGGCATCTTCGATAGCCACGCCCTACTATTGGCACTGCAGGGCGCCCTGGAAGCGCATGGCGGCCAGGTGGCACTAGGCACAGCAGTGAAAAAAATATCGCGTGAAAGTGACCACTACCAACTCACCATGAGAGATGGCTATCAACTCGGTACCAAGAATTTGATCGTAGCCGCAGGGCTACACAGCCACCAATTGCTCTGCAAAATCAACGACAAAAGTATTCGACAACTAGTCCCAAACCAATTCCTGGCAAAGGGGAATTATTTTTCTCTCGACCACAAACCCCCTTTTTCCCACCTGATCTACCCCCTGCCAGAACCCGGCGGACTGGGCACTCATCTCACACTGGATTTGGAGGGCTATGCCCGCTTTGGGCCCGACGTTGAGTGGGTAGAAAAAATTGATTACACGGTGGATAAAAAGCGAAGAGAAAAGTTTTATAAAAGTGTTCGCCTTTATTGGCCCGAGCTCACAGCAGAAAGCCTAAAGCCAGATTACGCTGGCATTCGCCCAAAGCTCACGGCAAAAGGCGGCCCAACCCAGGACTTCAAAGTATTCCACTGGGGCGAAAGTCAAGAACCACAACTAGTAGCCTTTTTCGGCATTGAGTCACCCGGCCTTACCAGTTGCTTATATTTAGGGGAGATGGCAGCAGACTGTATTTGTCGCTAAAAACTGCGCTCTGTGAAGACCAATAAATGCCTTAAAGGCTCAGCCAAGTAGAGAATTTTCAGGCGCGAGAAAACCATTGTTGACAGAGAAGTAAAAAATAAAAAGGAATGCAGTAAAGAAATGGTGGGTCGTGCTGGATTCGAACCAGCGACCAATTGGTTAAAAGCCAACTGCTCTACCAACTGAGCTAACGACCCTTAGGAAGTTGGGCGAACTTGGTATGTCCCAACTCAGGATGCTTTTACTTCTCTCGCAGATCTGTAAAAGCTGTGGGGTTACTGTGGATATCCCCGGCGGAAATGGTGGGTCGTGCTGGATTCGAACCAGCGACCAATTGGTTAAAAGCCAACTGCTCTACCAACTGAGCTAACGACCCTTTTCCGTGCCTCGATGTGAGGAGCTGCGTATCTTACGGATCTATTTTGAAAAGACAATACCTAACCCGAAAAAAAATCTAACAAATTTAAGGGGTTAGGTATTTCCCATAAAAATGACACCAACTGACAATCAGCTGGCATACACCGTAGGGTCCGCCAGGCCTGCTTCCGTAAATCCCGCAGCACGCAGCCGACAACTATCGCAGCGACCACAGGCCGCACCATCTGGGCGCGCCTGGTAACAGGATACCGTCAAACTGTAATCAACCCCAAGACGGGTGCCCTCGAGTACAATATCCGCCTTACTCATCTGCATCAGCGGCGCTCTCACAGAGAGCTTGTTTCCCTCTACCCCAGCGCGGGTAGCGAGGTTGGCCATCTTTTCATAGGCCTCGATATACTCCGGCCGGCAATCCGGATAGCCAGAGTAATCCACCGCATTGACGCCGACAAAAATATCCTGAGCTCCAAGCACCTCGGCCCAGCCAAGGGCAATAGAGAGGAATACCGTATTGCGAGCCGGTACATAGGTAACCGGGATGCCACTGGTTTCCTCTTCGGGAACCTCAATACTGTCATCGGTTAGGGCCGAGCCGCCAATTGAACGCAGATCGAGCTTCACCACTTTGTGCTCTGCCGCTCCGAGATCAGCGGCTACGCGCTTTGCCGCTAACAATTCAGCTTCGTGCCGCTGACCGTAATCAAAACCCAAGGCATAACATTCATAACCTTCTGCACGCGCCATGGCGAGCACTGTGGCCGAGTCGAGGCCACCGGACAGCAAAATTACCGCTTTCTTTGCAGTCATCTCTTCCTCAATTTTTCAATCCACAATCACCGGGCCAATCAGACACCCGGGATATCTCCCCACAGCAATTTGTGCAGCTGCATCTGCATGCGCACCGGCAACCCATCGGCCAGCACCCACTCCGCCAGCTGCCGCGCCGGCAACTGCTCATAGCTGGGCGAGAAAAGTACCTCCCCTACACGCTCTGGCAAGTTGTACTGATCCAGGGTGAACCTGGCCCACTCGTAATCGCCCCGGTCACAGATCACAAATTTGATCTGGTCATCGCGGGTGAGCACCTGCATATTTTCCATGCGGTTGCGGTGCTGCTCTCCGGAAGCAGGGGTTTTCAGATCCACAACCCGGGACACACGTGGGTCCACCTGATCCACCGGCATGGCGCCACTGGTCTCCAATGATACCGAGTAGCCAGCGTCGCAAAGGGCTTCAAGCAAGGGCAGGCAATTGGGCTGGGCCAGGGGCTCGCCCCCAGTTACACAAACATGGCGTGCGGGGTGGCTTTGCACCTGCTGCAATATTTGCTCCAGGGTCATGCGCTCGCCGCCATAAAAAGCGTATTCCGAGTCACAATAGGTACAGCGCAGCGGACAACCGGTCAGTCGAACAAAAACCGTAGGCAGGCCACTTTCCCGCGCTTCCCCCTGAAGGGAGTAGAAAATCTCACTAATTCTGAGTGATTCTTTAGACAGATTGGTCATACACACCCGACACAAAAACGCCCGAATGGCACATGCCATCCGGGCGCGGGATCATAGGCTTTTTCTGCTCAAAAAACCAGCGATGCGAATTAGGCAACAACAGCAGTTATTACTGCCGCATCGGGCTAGAAGTTCTCCTGCAGATATTTCTTAGCCAGATTTGATGCACGGGCATCACTCGCCGCCACCTGCTCCAGCAGGTTGCGCGCTTTCTGCTGATCTCCCAGCTGGTGGTAAACCGTTCCCAGCTTGTAACGACCGTCCCAGACTTTATTAGAGTTCGGGTAGCCGTCCAGCAGGGCCACAAACCATCCGCGGGCCTCTTCCAAATTTCCCTGTACCAGCGCTATCTCACCCAGCCAATAATTGGCATTGGGGGCATACTGACCGTTGGGAAAGTCTTGTAGCAGACTCTTGAATTCAGCACTGGCGCCACCGTAGTCACCATTGCGAGCCAGACCAAAGCTGGCCTGATAGCGGTCGCGTTCACTCTTGCCGTCTTTCGGCCCCTTAGGCTTGGGCGGCATTGAGGAACCCCCTCCAACAGAGGCGCCACCACTGCCTTTAGTATCCACCGGCGGCTGAGCTGAGGGCTCTGTACCACTCAGGCGCGCTATACGCCGGTCCAGATCCATATAGTCCTCGGTGCGCTGTTGTTTGAGACGCTTAATCTCGTGGCGCAGCTCCTCAACCGTACCGCGCAATTCGCGCACTTCCTGCTGCAATACCTGCATCTGGTAGTAGGCTTCAGCCTGGGGGTTGGTCTTAGCTTTGGGACTGGGGGTTGTGGCGCGGGCGAGGTAGATGTCCTCGTTACTAGCGTCACTTGAGACGGGCGACGGCTCCTGGCTGCTGGCAGTCAGGTCGACAATCGGGGCTTGGGAGAATACGGGCGATGCCGCAGCCATTATGGCAGCGGCGATCGCCAGTTTTCTAATCGTAAAAGCCATTGGCATCCATTTTGACGATTAGTTAATAACAACGCGACGGTTCATCGCACGGGCAGCTTCGTTAGAGCCCATTTGAGCCGGGCGCTCTTCACCGTAGCTGATTACTTCCAGGTTAGCTGCGTCTACGCCCTGCAGTACCAAAAAGTCGCGTACAGCATTGGCGCGGCGCTCACCCAGAGCCAGGTTGTACTCGCGGGTGCCCAGTTCGTCAGCGTGGCCTTCGAGGCGAACAGCAGTAGCATTACTGCGCATGCGGTCGGCGTGACGGATCAGCAGTTCACGGGTTTCCGGCTTCAGCAGGGACTGGTCGAAGTCAAAGTAAACCACATTTTCCAACGGAGCCATGGTTTCAGCTTCATCTACAACGTTAGTTTCAACTTGAGTATCAACCTCAGGCTGAGTGTACTCTTCACCGCTGGTGTTGTCGCTGCTGGTATTGCTACAACCGGCCATTACTGCCAGAACACAGGCCAACCCCAGGCCCGTTTTTACTGATTTCAACATAAGCTACTCCGCTTTTAGTGTTATCGAAAATCCTGAAAGATTTTTAAAATTGGTCTTATAAATACCCTACGCTTCAGAGCGCTGGGCCCCCGCCTCAATCAAAGTATGGCGACCATGCCGGTTCACGGACATCGCCTCTCTGTGAGGGTAAGTTGTACTTCACCCCGGCATCCAGCGATACCGCAGCCAGAATGCCCTTGTCTCCGCGCTTGGTTGCGTACATCAGCATGGCCCCATTGGGTGCAATGCTGGGGGACTCATCCAGGGTGGTCTCCGTAAGGACACGCATCCTGCCCGAGTTAATATCCATCGTAGCGATGGTAAAGGTTCCCCGGTTGCGATGTACCATGACCAACGTTTTCCCATCAGGAGAAACACGCGGCCGCGCATTGTAGTCGCCATCGAAGGTTAAGCGGTCGACTTGACCAGTGGCAAGAGTCAATTGGTAAATTTGTGGCTTCCCTCCCCTATCTGAGGTGAAAACCAGCGATTTACCATCCGGCATCCAGTTCGGCTCGGTATCGATGGAGAAGTGTCTGGTCATGCGAGTGAACTTACCACTCGCCAAATCCAGTACATAGATCTCCGGGTTGCCGTCCTTGGAGAGCACCATAGCCAACTTGGTTCCATCAGGAGACCAGGTTGGCGAGCTATTGATGCCCTTGAAGTTGGTTAGTTGTTTGCGTTCGCCTGTGCGCAAGTTTTCGCGGAAAATCGCCGGGCGGCCGGTCTCGAAAGAAACATAGGCCAGCTCCTGGCCGTTGGGCGACCACATGGGCGACATCACTGGCGCACTAAAGCGGCGAACCTGCTTGGCACGGGCACCGTCGATATCCGAGCGCATCAGCACATAGCTGGGCTTGCCGCCGCGCTTCTCCTCCTGCACATACACCATCTCTGTGGAGAAGGCACCGCGAATACCAGTGATGGCCTCAAAGATTTCATCGGCGGCGCGGTGGGCGATATCGCGCAACTGGGTTTGGCCTCCGCGTACCTGTTTGGTGAACATCTTGTGCTGGCCGAAAACATTAACCAGGTCAAAAGTCAGCAGGTAGCCGGAGGCCTGAGGCTCGATACGGCCGGTAACAATGTACTCGGTGCCGAGGATACGCCAATCGCGGAACACCACATCTTCCGGAGTTTTAGGGAAGGACAGCATGTCCTCCTTGGGTACCGGAGAAAAAAGGCCGCTGCGGCGCAGGTCGGCGGAAATAATTCCAGAGACATCCTCTTTGAGGACACCACCGCCTGACCAGCTGAATGGGGATACCGCGATCGGGGTGGGGTCATCGATACCACTGGTGATATCCACCACCAGCTGGGCCCGAGCCCCCAGGCTCACCGAGGCGATTGCAATAATGACGACTGTCTTCAGTAAACTCTTGATCATTGGCGCAGATCTTCGACTTTAAAGTTCAAAATTGTGGTGCGGACTTCCCGCTCGAATATCACCGGCTCCTCCTGGGCCAACTTGGCCACTTCAGGAAAGACTTCCACCCGACGGATGGCGGTGAGTACCGATCGATCCAGGGCCGCATTACCACTGCCCTCGACGATATTAGTTGCCACCACCCGGCCGGTGGGGACAAAATTTATTTTTACCTTGGTCAACATGCCGTTACGGGCACTCGGTGGGCGACTCCACACGGCTTCAATTTGCTGCTGAATCGCTTGGGCTACAGACATCACCGCCTGCTGCCCATCATTGGCATCAAGCAGCTCCTGTTCATCCTCCAGCGCTTCATTGAAAGAGCTCTCTCGCTCTTTGGCCAGCTGCTCCTTGAGTTCTTTTTCCTTACGCTCTTTTTCTTTGCGCTCTTTCTCGCGCTGGGCCTTCTCCTGCTTAGCCTTGCGATCGGCTTCGACTTTGGCCTTGCGCTTTTTCTCCGCTTCCTGCTTTTTCTTTTGCTCCAGGGCCGCGCGGCGCTTGCGCTCGACTTCGGCCTTGCGTTTTTGCTCAGCCTCGCGCTGGGCGCGCTGCTGAATTTTGTCTACTTTTTTGGGCAGTTTCTTCTTTGGCGTCGCCGCCTCAATGGTTACCAGCTTGGCCTGCACAAACTTCGGCATCGGTTTGCGCTCGGGCATACTGCTGGCTTCCCAACCATAGGTAATGGCAGTGATTAGCGCCCCGTGTAACAGGAGGCTAATTATTATCGCCAATACATAAAAGCCTTTATTCACCGGCACCCTACCCCTGCGGTGGCTCTGTCACCAGGCCGACACTGGGTGCACCCGCCTGCTGCAGCTCGGTCATGGCATTGACGATCAAACCGTAGCGGGCCTCGCTATCGCCCCACACCAGCACCGGGGTTTTCGGCTTTTGCCGCAACACCTTGGCCACCGTCTCCTTGATCTCAGTGAGAGACTTGGCCTCCTGCTCATCGGTACCCAGATTTAGGTAATAGGTGCCATCGGCACGCACCGAAATAATCAAAGGCTCCTCATCAGTGTCCTCCATCGGCGCCGAGGGCGCATTTGGCAGGTCCACTTTGACCCCTTGCATCAACAATGGTGCCGTGACCATAAAGACAATCAACAGCACCAGCATCACATCGATGTAGGGCACCACATTGATCTCGGAGACCAGCTTTTTCTTGGTTCCCTTGCGAAACACACTCATAGGGTTCGCCTACTCACTACTCAGCCGGAGTGCACTTTGCGGTGCAGGATAGAGGAAAACTCCTCGGCGAAAGTTTCGTAGCTGGACAACAGCCACTCCGCCTTGGCCGAGTAACGGTTGTAGGCCATTACCGCGGGAATCGCCGCGAACAAACCCATGGCCGTTGCCACCAATGCCTCACTGATACCCGGGGCTACAGTGGCAATGGTGGCTTGGTGCATAGTGGCGAGACCGCGGAAGGAGTTCATAATCCCCCAAACGGTGCCGAACAGGCCGATATAGGGGCTAACGGAGCCTACAGTCGCCAGAAACGGCAGGTTCATCTCTACCTTTTCCTGTTCCCGCGACATGGCCACGCGCATGGCGCGCTCGGTACCTTCCATAACCGCTTCCGGGCCACTACTGCCCTGCTGGCGCAGGCGGGTAAACTCAGTAAAGCCAGCGCGAAACAGGGATTCGACCCCATCGGTCTTTCCTTTTTCGGCGCGCTCGTTGCCCTCGCGAAACAGTTTGTTCAGATCTGCGCCGGACCAGAAACGACGTTCAAAATTATTGAGCGCGCGTTTGGCCTGGGATAAGTAGAGCCCGCGCTGGATAATCATGACCCAGGACACCACAGAAGCCAGTAACAGCAGCAACATGACGAGCTGTACCAACAGGCTGGCGTTCTGAATTAGCCCCCAAAGAGAAAGTTGTTCACCGGCGTTCATCTTCTTAAATAACTGCCTTTAATGCTGAATAAATAGGTTCCGGCAGGGCACAGGGCCTGCGGCTGTCGTCAGCGACACAGGCCACTTTGACCACGCCTTCGCAAATTAGCTCATCGCCGCGCCAAATTTTTTGCTCAAAAGTCACTGCGGCACGCCCCAGTTTGCCAATCGCCGCCGTGGCGCGCAACGCATCATCGAGCCTGGCGGAACGACGGTACTGGACCTCGGCGGAATGTACCACCAACAGTACACCTTCCTGCGGCATCGCCGGCTTATCATACCCGAGGGAGCGCAACAGTTCTGTGCGCGCGCGCTCCATATACTTCAAATAATTCACGTAATACACGATGCCGGCCGCATCGGTATCTTCGATATAAACCCTTACAGGAATACCGAACTCTTCCTTCATTGAATTTCCCTCACTTCCACAGCCACCCAACCCAAAAGCACCAGGTGCTGAATCATCAACTGATCTTATCCGGCTTAGGCAGGCCAAAATGTTCATAGGCGAGCCCGGTAACTACTCGCCCACGGGGTGTCCGGGCAATATAGCCCTGCTGGATCAGGTAGGGCTCCAATACATCTTCCAGAGTATCCCGCTCTTCGCTCACAGCAGCGGCGAGACTATCCACCCCCACTGGACCACCATCAAATTTCTCGATCATCGCCAACAGCATACGTCGATCCAGAGAGTCAAAGCCTTTTGCATCCACATTGAGCATATTCAAAGCGGCATCGGCGATATCAGCATCCACCGCACCATCGCCCTTAACATCTGCGTAATCGCGCACACGGCGCAGCAGGCGATTGGCAATCCTCGGGGTACCGCGGGCGCGACGCGCCACTTGTAAGGCTCCGCCTTCATCCATCTCAACCCCCATCAACCTAGCGGAGCGACGCACGATACTGGTGAGGTCTTGCACGTTGTAGAATTCCAGCCGCTGCACTATGCCGAATCGATCGCGCAGGGGCGAGGTGAGCAGGCCCGCTCTGGTAGTGGCGCCCACCAGAGTAAAGGGTGGCAGATCCAACTTGATTGAACGCGCCGCCGGCCCCTCGCCGATCATAATATCCAGCTGGTAATCCTCCATGGCCGGATACAAAACCTCTTCTACATGGGGGCTGAGCCTGTGAATCTCATCGATAAACAGTACGTCCCCAGGTTCCAAATTCGTCATTAGCGCGGCTAGATCACCGGCCTTCTCCAGCACTGGCCCCGAGGTAGTCTTGATCGCAACACCCATCTCTGCGGCAATAATATTGGCCAAAGTGGTTTTACCCAGACCTGGAGGACCGAACACTAAAGTGTGATCCAGGGCCTCTTTGCGCAGTTTGGCCGCCTGAATAAAGATCTCCATCTGCTCGCGCACCACTGGCTGACCCACATAGTCGGCCAGCGCTTTGGGGCGCACAGCGCGGTCGTACTGCTCTTCCTGCCCAGAGGGCCCCGCAGGTTCGGGGGCTACTAAACGATCGGCTTCAATCATCGCAACAACTCCAAGCCTTCCGGTTTAGGCGGGTGCCATGCCCTTTAGGGCCAGGCGGATAAGGGTGGCACTGTCGGCTTCCGGCTGCTCCTTGCTCGCGCGGGCCACCATTTTGCTGGCCTCAGTGGGCTTGTAACCCAGGGCCACCAGGGCGCTCTCGGCCTCGCCGGTATGATCTACCTTGGGTGCTGTGGCTGCCGCCATCAATGGAATATCGTTGGAATCACCGAAATCCGGGGTCAACTTATCGCGCAGCTCTACAATCAAACGCTCGGCCGTCTTCTTGCCAACGCCTGGTACCTTTACCAGTGCCGCAACATTATCCTCAGCCACACAGCGTGCCAAAGCCGCACCATCGAGACCGGATAAAATCGCCAGGGCCATCTTGGGGCCCACACCACTGACCTTAATCAAGGTTCTGAACAGTTTGCGATCGGCGTCGCGGATAAAGCCGTAGAGTTGCTGGGCCGTTTCGGAAACCGCCAAGTGCGTGTGTACTTGAACCGGCTGTCCCAGGGCGGGCAATTCAAAAATTGTGGTCATAGGCGCGAGTACTTCGTAGCCCACCCCTTGCACATCAATCAGTAACAAAGGGGGCTGTACCGCGGCCAGAGTGCCACTCAGTCTTCCAATCATGTGTTGTTCCAGGTTTATCTATCGCTGCCCACAATAAGGGCCAAGTTCTGCAGAGTTTTCTAAACGCTGAGGCGACCGCGGCGAAAACGGCTGCGCGCTCCGCCGGCGGTAAATAGCAGAGTCTGCTCCGTGTGCATATGGCAGAGAGCCACGGCGAGTGCATCGGCGGCATCCTCCTGGGGAGTCCCCGGTAGTGACAGCAAGGTTTTGACCATGTGCTGCACCTGCAGCTTGTCGGCTGCACCACTGCCCACCACCGCTTGTTTGACCTTGCGCGCCTCATACTCAGCCACGGCGAGACCACTATTGGCCCCGGCCACTATGGCTGCACCGCGCGCCTGACCCAGTTTCAGGGCTGAGCCCGCACTCTTAGACATAAATACATTTTCAATTGCCATCTGCGCCGGTTGGTATTGCTGGGCAATCTGAGAAACCGCATCGAAAATCAGCTTTAGGCGCTCAGGTAGGGGGCCTTCGGGAATACGAATTACCCCACTGGCCACATAGCGGGCCTTACCCCGTTCTACATCGATAATTCCATAGCCGGTTTTACGCGAGCCGGGGTCAATACCCAGGATTCGGGTCAAGAGGTGTTCCCCAAATATCTGTATGTTTATATAGTGGCGGGAGTGTCCCAAGGTGGGAGCGAGGCGTCAAGGGAGATCGCAGACAGCATAGAAAAAGTGGCTATCTGCTGAAGCGATACGAGGGTAAACCGGAGCAAACACCGTCCGCCCCGGTCTGAACTGGGACTCAGCCCAGCTCTTCCATCACCTCTGCTGGAATATCCGCGTTGGTGTAAACATTTTGCACATCGTCGAGATCTTCCAGCATCTCGATCAGGGCCAACACCTTCTCTGCCCCCTCTTTATCCAACGGGATAGTGGTGGACGGAATCATGGCGATTTCAGCGCTGTCAGGCGTGAAGCCTGCGGCTACCAGCGCATCTTTCACCGTGAGGTAATCCTGGAATTCAGTGGTCACCTCAACGCTGCCATCATCGTTGGTTTCGATATCCTCAGCACCCGCTTCCAGGGCCGCTTCCATCAGCGCGTCTTCATCCACGCCAATGTCGTAAAACATTTGACCTTTGCGGGTGAACAGATAGCTTACGGAGCCATCGGTACCCAGGTTGCCGCCGCGCTTGGAGAAAGCGTGGCGAACCTCGGCCACTGTACGGTTGCGGTTGTCGGTCAGACACTCCACCAGTACTGCGACACCGCCGACACCGTAACCTTCATAAACCACAGCTTCATAGTTATCACCTTCCGCATTGCCGGCGCCGCGGGCAATGGCTTTATCGATGGTGTCGCGCTTCATGTTCGCGCCCAGAGCCTTGTCGATAGTCGCGCGCAATGTCGGGTTATCGTCGGGGTTGGGGCCCGCCTTGGCCGCTACGGTCAGCTCACGAATGATCTTGGTAAAGATCTTGCCGCGCTTGGCATCCTGAGCCGCTTTACGATGCTTGATATTGGCCCATTTACTATGTCCGGCCATGTTCCGTCTCTCTTCAATCTGTGCGAGGGATGGGCCAATAAGCGAAGCGAAATGCCCATCACCACGATTTGACAGGCCCGCTTCGCCCGGCCCGTCGGGGGAAAATCAGCTGATTTTTTCTTCTTTCTGGCGCAGGCGAATATTCAGCTCGCGCAACTGCTTGGCATCCACCGTGCCCGGAGCATCCGTCATGACACAGGCGGCACTCTGGGTTTTGGGGAAGGCAATCACATCGCGAATAGAATCGCTGCCTGTCATCAACATTACCAAGCGGTCCAAACCAAAGGCCAGGCCTCCATGGGGCGGCGCACCATACTTGAGAGCATCCAGCAGGAAGCCAAATTTCTCGCGCTGCTCTTCCGCATCGATACCGAGAATACGGAACACCGTCTGCTGCATGGCCTGGTCGTGGATACGCACAGAACCGCCACCCAGCTCGGTACCATTCAGCACCATATCGTAGGCGCGCGACAGCGCCCCCAGTGGGTTCTGCTCTAATTCTTCGGGGCTACAGGAAGGTGCAGTAAACGGATGGTGCAACGCGGTGAGGCTGCCGTCTTCATTTTCCTCGAACATCGGGAAGGCCACTACCCACAGGGGCGCCCACTCACTGGTGTACAGATTGAGGTCTTCACCCAACTTGCAGCGCAGCGCACCCAGCGCTTCGGAGACTACTTTGGCAGTATCCGCGCCGAAGAAAATAATATCGCCGCTCTCAGCCTCAAGCCGATCCAGAATGGCAGCACGAGTCTCAATGGGCAGGAATTTCACGATCGGCGACTGCAGGCCATTCTCCAGGTCGGAGCGGTCGTTCACCTTCACATAGGCCAGACCCTTGGCACCGTAGATGCCCACAAACTTGCCGTAGTCATCGATCTGCTTGCGGGTCAGCTTGTCGCAGCCACCGCTCACCTTGATAGCCGCTACGCGACCTTTGGGATCATTGGCCGGTCCAGAGAACACCTTGAAGTCCACTTCGGTCATCAGGTCTTTGATCTCTACCATTTCCAGTGGAATGCGCAGATCCGGCTTGTCAGAGCCGTAGCGCAACATCGCCTGGTAATGGGACATACGTGGGAATTCACCCAACTCAATGCCTTTCAATTCCTTGAACAGCTTGCGCACCATGCCCTCAGTGATCGACATAATCTCTTCCTCGTCGAGGAAAGAAGTCTCGATATCGATCTGAGTGAATTCCGGCTGGCGATCGGCGCGCAGGTCTTCATCGCGGAAACACTTGGCAATCTGGTAGTAACGATCGAAGCCGGACACCATCAACAACTGTTTAAACAGCTGCGGAGACTGCGGCAGGGCAAAGAATTTGCCATCGTGGGTGCGGCTCGGCACCAGGTAATCGCGCGCGCCTTCGGGGGTGGCGCGGGTTAGGATCGGGGTTTCGATATCGAGGAAACCGTGCTCATCCAGATAATTGCGAATGGCCGTGGTGAGCTTAGAGCGGAAATACAGATTGTTCTGCATCTCGTTGCGACGCAGGTCCAGGTAGCGGTACTTGAGGCGCACGTCCTCACCCACAGCGGTGTGCTCATCCAGCTGGAAAGGCACTGTCTCTGCCGTGTTGAGAATTTCCAGCTCAGTGCCGTAAACCTCAACTTCACCGGTCACCATATTCGGATTAAGGGCTTCGGGCGCGCGGGCGCGCACACGGCCGGTGACCTTGAGAACATATTCGCTGCGCACGCGATCGGCCATTTCGAAATGCTCGGCCGCATCCGGGTCGAATACCACCTGAACAATTCCCTCGCGGTCGCGCAGGTCGATAAAGATTACACCGCCGTGATCGCGGCGGCGGTCGACCCAGCCACAGAGGGTTACTACACGGTCTATGTCCGCGGAACGAAGGACGCCACAGTAGTCGCTGCGCATGGATGAAAATTCCCGTTATCGATAGGTAAAAAGGTTAAATAGAGAGTACACCGCACAAGCGGCTCCGCACAGCGGGTTTAAGCCGTCTTCGCCGTTTTTGCCGGCTGGCCACTTTTAGCTTTACTGCCATTGGCAGCATCACCGGCCAAATTTTTCTTACTGCCGGTCTTAAAATCTGTCTCGTACCAGCCGCCGCCCTTGAGGCGAAATCCCGCTGCTGAAATCTTCTTGTGCAACTCGGCCTTGTCACAGGCTGGACAGTCTTTGAGGGGGTTGTCGCTCATGCGCTGCAAGGCCTCCATCTCGTGGCCGCAGGCATTGCACTGGTATTCATAGATCGGCATTACTCGGTACCCGATGCTGGAAAAAGGGGGACAGAGTATACATGAGCCCCCCAGAGGGAAGAAGCAGGCACCCCCTTTTGGCCTTTGTAGAAGGGGTTTGGGATCTCAAAATAGGTACAAAATAAGGAAAAAGCACTATTTTTCTAGTATTTTCCCGTGCGGCCAAACAAAAACTATATATACTTCCCACCATCACCCGCTGAGACGCCGTTTTGTGGATGCAGCGCAGCGGGAGACCGAACACACTTTTACCGGATATACACCGAACAACAAAGAAGGAAGTAAGCTATGGCAATCGCCAAGAAAGCTGCCAGCAAAACCACTGCTGCCAAAAAGGCTCCAGCCAAGAAAGCCGCTGCCGCTCCAGTTAAGAAAGTAAAAGCGATCAAAGAGAAGTTCACCAAAACCCAGGTGCTGAACCAGATCGCAGAAAATACTGAACTGTCCCGCAAGCAGGTACAGTCTGTTCTGGACGAGCTGAGCGATATTATTGAAGGTCACATCAAGAAGCGCGCTGTTGGCGAATTCTCCCTGCCGGGCCTGATGAAAATCACCACTGTGAAGAAGCCGGCCAAAAAAGCCCGTAAAGGTATCAACCCCTTCACTGGTGAAGAGACTGTCTTCAAGGCCAAGCCTGCAAGCATCCAGGTAAAAGTTCGCCCGCTGAAGAAGCTGAAGGAAATGGCTGAGTCCTAAGACTCCCAGCCTCAGGCACTAAACCCCGCAACTGCGGGGTTTTTTTATGCCCCTATATACCATCTAAAGATTGGCCATAGCCCCATTCTTAGCTATACCAATTTCCCCTTTAACCACGCCCTTATCAATATCAGCAGGGTGTAGCTTCCACAAAAAATAACCGATCCCATACGGGAGTCTATCCGGCAATATTTATTAGCTGATGAATAGCGTAAAATAACCAGCTTACCGATAATTGAACCCAGTTTATTCCTATGCGCGCATCCCGTTACCTTATCGCCACCCAGAAAGAAACGCCCAACGACGCGGTAGTAATCAGCCATCAGCTGATGCTGCGCGCCGGTATGATCCGCCGTCTCTCCTCCGGCCTCTACACCTGGCTGCCCACCGGCCTGCGCGTACTGCGCAAAGTAGAGCGTATTGTGCGTGAAGAGATGAATAGTGCCGGTTCCCTGGAAGTATTGATGCCGGTAGTGCAGCCGGCGGAGCTGTGGGAGGAGTCCGGCCGCTGGCAGCAGTACGGCCCGGAATTACTGCGTATCCAGGATCGTCACTCCAATGACTTCTGCCTGGGGCCAACCCACGAAGAAGTTATTACCGACCTGATCCGCAATGAGATCAAAAGCTACAAGCAGCTGCCGGCCAATTTCTACCAGGTACAGACAAAATTTCGCGATGAAATTCGCCCGCGCTTTGGTGTGATGCGCGCGCGTGAATTCACCATGAAGGATGCCTACTCCTTCCATATCGATGCGGATTCCCTGCAGGAAACTTACGACATTATGCACGGCGCCTACTGCCGCATTTTTGATCGTATCGGCCTGGACTACCGCCCGGTGCTGGCGGATACCGGCTCTATCGGCGGCTCCAGCTCCCATGAGTTCCACGTTCTGGCACAGAGCGGTGAAGACGATATCGCTTTCTCCACCGAATCCCGCTACGCCGCCAATGTTGAGCTGGCCGAAGCCTTGGCCCCTGCTGGCGAGCGCGCCGCACCGAGCCAGGAAATGCAGGAAGTACACACACCAGGGCAAAAAACCATCGCCGATGTCAGCGAATTCCTGAACAGCGACCCCACCCATTCGGTAAAAACCCTGATCGTGCTGGGTGAATGCGAAGAGGGTGAAACCGCGCCCCTGGTTGCGCTGGTGCTGCGCGGCGACCATGAACTGAACGAACTGAAAGCAGAAAAATTGGCCGGCATCGCCAGCCCATTGCAGTTCGCCCCGGAGCAACGTATTGCCGATGAACTGGGCTGCAATATCGGCTCTTTAGGACCCGTCGGCATGAAGCTCGAAACCATTGTGGACCGAGCTGCGGCACACCTGGCGGACTTTATCTGTGGCGCCAACCGCGACGATTACCACTTCACCGGCGTGAACTGGGGCCGCGACGTGGAACTCGGCCGCGTTGAAGACCTGCGCAATGTCGTTGCCGGTGACGCCAGCCCCGACGGCCAGGGCACCCTGGAAATCAAACGCGGAATCGAAGTCGGCCATATATTCCAGCTGGGTGACAAATACAGCCGCGCCATGAACGCCACCGTACTCGATGAGAACGGCAAGGAGCAGGTCATGTCCATGGGCTGTTACGGCATTGGAGTATCCCGGATTGTCGCTGCAGCTATTGAGCAAAACCACGACGACTCCGGCATTATCTGGCCAGACGCCATAGCGCCGTTCCAGTTGGCAATTGTGCCCATCAATATGCACAAGAGCGATGTGGTACGGGAAAAGTGTGAGCACCTGTATGAATCCCTGCGCAGCAAAGGCGTCGATGTACTGCTAATGGATGAGCCCAAGGCTCGCTTGGGTGGCATGCTCGCAGATGTCGAATTGATTGGTATCCCCCACCGCATCGTTATCGGCGACCGCGGCCTGGAGAAAGGCATTGTGGAATACAAGGGCCGCGCCGATGCTGAAAGCCAGGAGTTTGCGGTATCCCAGCTGGAGGAAGTACTGCTGGAGAAATTCGACCTGCGCTAATCTGATGATGAGATAGATTTTCTTTATCTATCTCAAAATACCTCCGTGAAATACCAACACAGCACTTTAAGTCCGTTGGTATTTCACAGCCCCATTCAATTCAAATGCCTTTCCCTGTCCAGATTTGCGTAAAAGGTCCATAAAAGGCGCTACCCAATCTCCCTGGATCTCGTAAAATTCCCAACATGATAAGAAAAGCTATTACCGCGATGGGGTTCTGCCTTATCTGCTGCGGTGCGATATCCCAGACTAACACCAAGCAAGTGGACCCCGAGTTGCGGCTCGCCCTGCGCGAGGCCATTACTCAGGCAGACAGCTTTGTCGATCGCTTCGATGCGGAGGTGTGGCTGATGTCAAAATCCCAGCCCTTAGCACGCTACATCAAAGACCCTAAAAGGCGCATGCACATTCTTAAGGCTGTGCATCGCGAGGCAACCCGAGCGGGTTTACGCCCGGAAATTGTTCTAGCGGTAATCCAGATCGAGAGTGCCTTTAACCCCTACGCAGTATCCCGGGTAGGCGCACAAGGCATGATGCAAGTAATGCCATTTTGGAAGAAAGAGATCGGCCGTCCCGGTGACAACCTGATTGATATGGATACCAACCTGCGTTACGGCTGCACCATCCTCAAGCACTACATCAAAAAAGCGAAGGGCAATCTGGCCAACGCCCTCGCCTACTACAACGGCAGCTATGGCCGCCACACCTATAGCAGTAAGGTGCTGGATGCCTGGGCCAACCGCTGGAGATAAGTCGTGACTTCAGGCTATTTATTTTTTTCCGGCGGTGCCTGCGCCTTACTCTTACTGGCCGCAACCAAGGTTTCTGTCAATCACCGACGTCTCGCGGCGGGTCGCTGGCTGATTTTGGTTTTGATCGGTGTTATCTGTTATTTACTGTTACCGACACTCCCTCCCCTTGTCGGGCTCATGGGGCTGCTGATTCACCTGCCGGTGATTCTGGTGCCCGCCGCCTTCTGGCTGTTTACCCACTTGCTCTGTCGCGAGGAAGAACCCTTTCCCCGCTGGGGCTGGATGCCTATCGGCCTCTCCATTGCCTTTAGTGTCGCCGCTAGTCACTCACCAATCCCTTTAGGCAATAGCGCCGAAGAGGTTTTTTTTAATCTGTCCCAATTTACCCGCTTAGGTCTGATTGGCCTGGGCATGCTCACTCTACTCGGGCAGTTTCACTCGGATTTGGTGGAGGAGCGCCGTCGCTTGCGCGCCATACTGTTGATTGCGGTAGGCACTTATATGCTGATCGTTATCAGTGCTGAATCATTGTTTGCCTACCGCCCCGTCCCCAATGGTGTGCCAACTCTTCACGCCCTACTCGCCAGCCTGCTGTCCCTGGCAGCCTGTTTATGGCTGCTTGCGCTCTCACCCAGCGCCCTGGGCGACTCTCTACCACAACCAGCAACAGATATCCCTGAAGAGGAAGCACCACCTCCAGCACCTGTACCAACCTTGGATGAGCAGCAGCAGATGCAATTGGCTAAATTGCAAAAGCATATGGAAGGTGGAGGCTATCGACACACCGGGTTGACCATTCGCGAACTGGCGGAGCAACTGGATACCCGCGAGCACCTGCTGCGCACCCTGATAAACCGCCACTTGGGCTATCGAAACTTCAACGAATATCTCAATCAATTTCGTATTGATGAGGCCAGCGCCCGCCTGGCCGACCCGGAACAGGCGCATCTACCAGTGCTGACCATCGCCCTGGATATCGGCTACCGATCTCTCAGCCCGTTTAATGCCGCTTTTAAGCGTCGTCACAACCAGACCCCAACCGAGTACCGTCGCGACAAGCTGCCCGCCTAAGAGGGCAGCAATTCGGAATTCGTCAGCATTTTTTCATTTTCCGTAAGCCTCAGTCAGCAAAGCCCCCCAGACTGCAAGCACTGATGCAAAAGCTCCCCATGTGAGTAGCACCTAGAATCCCAATAGATCCTCAATATCCAACGCTGCCCCTTTAGCAACGCCGATGAAAAAGGATGGTGAAAAAGATGGATTTCTTCGCAGATGTGGCTGATTACGGAACCACCCACTTTAAATTGACCCTATTTCGCTATGTGTTGGCGGCTTCTGTGATGAGTATCTTCGCGAGCTGGCTGTTTCGCGCCTGGATGAACCGGCGCCGCATCCAAAAACGGCGTGCTAGCTGGGGGGATATTCGCCGGGAAGTCAGCTACTCCATGCTGACCGTTTGTATTTTCACCCTGTTTGGTATCAGCATAAATTTGCTACAGGATATGGGGATCGCCAAGCTGTATTGGAACTGGAGTGACTACCCACTCTGGTGGAGCATCTTGAGCCTGCCTGTGGTAATTCTCCTGCATGACGCCTATTTCTACTGGACCCATCGGGCAATGCACCACCCAAAGCTGTTTAAGCACTTCCATAAGTTGCACCATATGTCGCGAACCCCAACTCCCTGGACTGCCTATAGCTTTTCTATCGGTGAAATATTTATCAACGGACTTTTCTCTCCACTGATCGCCCTAACGATACCATTGCACCCAAGTATCTGGCTTAGCTTCCTTTTCATAATGATTTTCCGCAACGCCATGCTGCATACAGGCCGCGAATTCCACCCACGCAGCTGGGTCGATGGCGTGCTGGATAATATGACCACCACAACTCATCACGACCTGCATCACCAGCGTTTTCAGGGCAATTACGGTTTTTACTTCACTTGGTGGGACCGCCTAATGGGCACGGAATTTAAGGACTACAAAGAAGTTTTCCGCCAGGCTGTAGACGGCAAACTACACGGCGGACAGCAGGTGGAAACTACCACGCTGGAACAGCACTCCGCAGATGACAACTCTGGGAAAATAACCGCCTGATCAATGGCTACAGTGCAATCACTGGCTTTCAAAGTAGAGAGTCAACGGAAGTGTTATCAAACTGATAAAAGAGGTGGCAACCACCATTGCGGATGCAACACCACCATCGCATCCATAGCGTTTCGCCAGTACGGCGGCAATCGCCCCAGAGGGCATTGCCGCCTGTAAAACCAATAGCTCCCGCTCGATGTGCGGTAACTCAATTGGCATTGCCAGAGCCCATGCCACCATAGGCTCTGCCACCAGCTTTAACAGGACGACCACCAGGATCAGGCCCGCCAGTTGGCGCACAGCGATGGGGCGCAGGGCCAGACCGATACTAAATGCCACCAGCACTATCAAGGATTGTCCGGAAATCCGTAATATATCCTCCAGCAGCTGCACAGTAACATTCCCCTGGGGCAGGCCAAATAGGGAAATAATTGTGCCTAAAACCATCGTGATAAAAATTGGTGATACAAAGAAAGGCTTACAGGCCTGCCAAACATTGACCTGCTCTCCCTCATCCCGGCCGAAATAAATGGCCACAGCAACACCGACAGTAAATACAGATAAAAGTGCGCCATATTCACCAATGAGAACACTGTCTCTCATAACCAGAGGGTTATCGTGAAAAATTCGACGAATCAGCGATAACCCTAAAGTCGAAGAGCCGCCAAAACCCGCAACCAACACAATCGAGCCGAGGGTCTTACGCCCCAGCCCCATCAATTTACCCACTGCCCACGCAGGCACCATGATTGCAATACTCACAGCAAATAAGGCCAGTGCGGGAAGAAGAGCCTGGGAAGAAAAAGGGACTTTAATCAAGCTATGTAAAATTACTGCCGGCAGCGCAAAGTCTGTTGCCAGACGCCCAAATACTCCTTGCTCTTCTCTAAGAATCACCCCGCGACTTCGCAACCAAATCGCGCAGGCACAGAGCGCAACCAGGATAACCAGAGCTTCCACCAAACTTTGGAATTGAGACATTACTCATATCCATCAGTGACAGGATGCGGCAAACACCAGGCCAGTGCCTTTAAACACAGGCCAGACTTCTCTCAGTATTAACGCGAAAAGTAAGAACTGCCCTGCCCACAGGCCAAAGTCACCGGTGAACAGAGCTAAGGGCGGTCCCAGTATTTAGCTGGTTTGGATTAATGCCCGTGTTGCAGGGGAAGCCAACGAGATTCCCGATAACAGTAGAGCCCCCAAATTACCATGATCACTTCCAGGGCGAAGAACAGTAAATTGCGTTCATCGAAGCTACCGCTGGAAAACATGCCAAAGAGACGGCCAGCCGCAAATCCAATGTAAGAGATTGAGAGTGAAGCATAGGCGGCACGGCGGTGAGGGCGCATGGCCAACGCAATCAGTAAGAGAACGGCGATTGCCAACATAAAGCCGGCGTAAGTTGCAAGAAACTCGGGCACAGCGGTAGGTGAGGTAAATGAAAACCCGATAGCCGCAGCAAACGACTCCGGATTAAATAGGGCCCCAAGACCGATAGACGCAAAAGCCAATAAATTGAGAGTCAGGTAGACTCGCCCTAAATATTTCAACTGCCACTCCCCTGCACCAGCGGTGATTACCAGCCTCTGGATAGCAGCTTTCCAACCGCTGTCGCTACACAGAAGCCTGTCTAAAGTATATATGAGGTTACAGCCGCCACTCTTTCAATTGGATCACCAACCTCACAAAATGGACATAAAAGGGAGGTAAGTTCTTTAAATTCGTCACAGGATCAAGCCAGACTACTCGCCTGGCAGCTAATTCAACCGATTAGAATCCCCGAAGAAAACGGCTCAAAACAACATGGGCACCCGCCACCTAGGACAGCCCGAAATTAATCTGGCCGACTAGAGACACCACATTTAACACGCTTGTACAAGAAGGCAGGGTTTACCGCAACAAAATTGTCATACGCATGGCACAGACTGAGCAGCTCTCCGCAATCTCTAGGCTAGATAACTATTAATCATGCTCAACTCTTTGAGCTGGGGGCTTCAAGCTATTGAACAAACAGCAAAGAAAGCAAGAGAAAGGATTCCTGACCAGCTGGCAACAGTCTCTATTCGCTGTAGGTATCGTCGAAGAATAAGGATCACTTTTTGACCAGCATGTCAGAAAGTGCAAACGAAAGCCGCACCATAAAATAAGGAGCAGGCAGTGGCATTAAACCTGCCCACTGCCTGGCCTGTTCCTAATCCTGGAAGAGAAGCTCCAATGGATAACCGGTAAAAGGCTTGGTTTTCTCGATCACCAAATGCGAAGTCATACGCGAGATAGCGGCCTCCTCATTGGCCAGTAACTGCTCGGAAACCCGGTTGAAGTCTGCCGCATCAGGGCAAATAAAGCGCAGCATATAATCGAATTCACCAGACATCTTCACGCAGGAAACGATCTGTGGGATATCACTGATAATTCGCCGGAAGTTTTCACTGGTGCGCGCATCCTGGCGCTTCAGGGCCACATTCACATAAAACTCAGCGTGGCGCACCTTGTCCAGATTGATTTCGGCAAGGAACTCACGGATATAACGCTCACTGGTAAGGCGCTTCACCCTGGCCAGGCAGGCGCTCTCCGACAAGCCAATTTGTTCACTCAAATTCAGGTTGCTAATACGGGCGTTAGTTTGCAGAGCCTGCAAAATACGCAAATTATGCCGGTCAATTTTCACGGAACTGATTTCTTTTGAATCTGAAAGGGGGCAAGGATAGCGGTAATCGCCGGAGGCTGAAACTCTATAACCTCCAGAGATGAAAAAGCCAGCCCCCGGCAAGAGAGGCTGAGAGCTGGCTACCGCCACTTGGGTTAACTAGCCTGGCGATTAGCGCAGGTGACAAAACGCTCGATTCGGTCCAGAGCGCGTGACAACTCACTGTCATCGGCCGCTAGCGTCAAACGCACATGATTCACCGCACTTTCACCAAAAGGTGTACCCGGCAATACTGATACCCGCTCGGCTTCCAGCAGGGCCTCGGCGAATACCTGACCAGAGCTGGCCAACTCGGAAACATTGACCATCACAAACATACCCGCATCCGGGCTGTAACAGCTAAGCCCCGGAATTTTGCCGATTCTCTCAACGATCAAATTGCGGCGACGCTCATAGGCGTCACGCATCTGTTTCACGAAATAGGTATCGAACTCCAGGGCAAAAGCCGCAGCTTCCTGGATAAACTGTGGACAGCCGAAGATAGTGGCTCCGGCGAATGCCGCAAGGCGCTCCACCAGGGGGCCACGCGCTACCGCCCAGCCCAGACGCCAACCACTCATGGCATGAGACTTAGACAGACCATCAATCACCACAATATTGTCCAGAGACTCTGCTGCTGTGCGCAATGAGGTATGGCGGCGGGCAAAAGTGATCATGGAGTACATTTCATCGGACACCAGCCAGATGTTGCGCTCACGGCAAAAGGCAGCCAGTTCACGCAACTGTTCAGGAGTTGCCATTGCACCGGTGGGGTTGACCGGGGTATTGATCATGACCACTCGGGTCTCTTCAGTGACTGCCGCTTTGATCGAGTCCACATCGAACGCAAAATTCTGTTCCGCCGGGCAGGCTACCCGCTTTACAGACAGCCTGAGACTGTCACAAATGGGGACATAACCGATATACATCGGTTCTGGGATAACAATCTCCTCACCAGGGTTCAACAGGCAGGAAAGTACCGCGTAGATAGCATTGGTACCGCCGGGAAACACCACAACATCATCGGGATTGCAAGGGTGGGGTGAAACCTTACTCTCGATATCCGCGATAGCTCTGCGCAACACCGGCTCACCGGCGGCGGGAGAGTAATGAGTCCGCCCGACACCCAGGCGAGCGCGGGCAAAATCCAGAATTGGCTCGGGGGTATCGAAGTTTGGGTCCCCCACACAGAGGAAAATGACATCCTCCCCCTTATCGGCAAGATCATGGGCCCGGTCACTGACCGCCCAGACATTGGAATCCTCACAGTTCAGAGCCTCGCTTTGAAGGCTGAATTGGGGGGTAAAATCTGTCACGTTTTTCACTATTTATCTGCCATTTATGCCTGCTAAGGTAGCAACCATCAAAGTAATCTATACCGCTATATAGCCGCATATTTCGCATTACTCAGGAGTTTCTATGGGTATTACCGCAGAAAATTCTGAAGGCATTGTCTATGCATAAAGGTGGGATAGACTATTTGAGATCAGCCGGTCATAAAATATTTATCGCAGGCGACCGAATAGCCTATTAGGCAGATGCCAGTACATCTGCTTCCTCCGATCACACACAGAAACAGATTCTCCAAACTGGCTCTATAAACGAATCCAGACTCCAAAGATGGCGCCCAGTCTTGGGCGCATTTCAACAGCAGAAGAAAAGATAAGAGTCATACATCTGTCACTTACAGCCAAGCCCCCAGTCAACCCCTCCCTACCGACTTAACTGAGGCAAATGTGCCAGAAATTATCTTTGGCGGCCTCTTTTTTCTGCAATCCAGGCCCATATATTGATTTCGAGGGAATAACGAAAACAGAGGGTTACTGTAATGAAGAAATATCTAGCGGTTGTATTCTTGCTTATCTCATCGCACGGCTTCTCCGCCACCTTCTCAGCAGAGCAAAAAAAGTCTCTCATCGATGCCCTTGAGCTTGAGATTTCCAACCGCTATATACTTCAGGAGAACATCCCCTCAATTCGTGAAAGCTTGCAAAAAATTGCACACTCCGAGGCCCTAAAAAAAACTAAAACTCCAAAACAAACAGCCGATCTACTTACTAAGGCACTGGAAAAGCACGATAAGCATTTTGGTGTGCGTTGGTACGATCCAAACATCCCAAAGAAACGACCAAAGCGAGAGGATTGGTTCAGTAAACTAGCCAGGAAAAATTCTGGTTTTACGCGAGTTGAAGTACTCGAAGGTAACATTGGCTATATCGATTTCTGGGGCTTTGATCATGTCAACGAAGTCTCAAAGAAACGTCTAGAAGCCGTAATGACCTTGATTGAAGATACCGATGCCATCATCTTCGATCTTAGAAATAATGGCGGCGGTGATGGCAATATGGGCCGCCTAATTAGCAGTTATCTTTTTGAGAAGCCCACCCACCTAAACAGTATTTACTGGAGAGCAACAGATAGCACCACCGAATTCTGGACTTTCGAAACCCTCAATGGCAAAAGAAAAGCCAAAGTTCCAGTCTTCGTTTTAACCAGTAAAAATACCTTTTCGGCCGCGGAAGCATTTACTTATTATCTAAAACATCTTAAACGAGCCACAATCATTGGCGAAGTCACCAAAGGTGGAGCCCATCCCATACAATTTCTCAGCCTTGATAAGGAGTTCAAGGTATCAATTCCTATCGCAAGAGCTGTAAATCCAATTACCAAAAGCAACTGGGAAGGTACCGGCGTTTTACCAGATATTATCGCTTCAAAAGAGGAGGCTTTTGATATTGCTTACCAAAAGTCTCTACATATCATTCAAAACACAACAAACAATCCACAACAACTCAAGGAAGTTAGTGAACAATTAGAAGTATTGACTAACAAAGAAAGACGCAACTAGATCAACTTCAGCCTGAGTGATTTCCTCGAATGAAGAACTTAAAGAAGAATTTAAATCAGACAAAACACATCGGTCTTGTTGGTTGCTCCTCTGAGGGCGCAGCCCTATGCTATAAGACAATTTGCACAGAAAGTGGCAAATATCTTGGTGAACATGCTCATCCCGAGATATCCATGCACACTCATTCACTGGCTCGATATGTAGAATATTTGGATTCCAATGATCTTCAAAGTGTTGGCGATCTAATGCTCTCTTCCGCTGACAAGCTCGAATCCCAGGGGGCCTGTTTTCTGATCTGCCCCGATAATACTATTCACCAAGCCTTTGACTATGTAATAGAGAGATCCCCCCTACCCTGGCTACATATTGCCGACAGTGTTATTGCTGAAGCCACCATCAAGGGCTATAGAAAACTGGGCCTACTCGGTACCCGATGGTTAGTTGAGAGCGATGTTTATCCGTCGAAAATAGAGGCGGCAAACATAGGTTGGTTACGGCCGCCTAAGAAGGCTGTTGAAAGGATCGGGCAGCTGATTATGGGAGAGTTAGTCACTGGGGTATTTCGACAGGAAACAGTGCAATACTTCCAAGACACTATTAACAACCTCAAACAGGATGGATGTGATGCAGTTGTCCTGGGTTGCACCGAAATACCATTGATTATCGATGATAGTAATTCTGCGTTACCAACGTTAAACTCTAACCACCTTTTAGCTGAGGCCGCGATAAAAGAGGCGATTGTAGCCTCTTGAGTCAGGTGTCAGTCAAAGAATCATAGTACCAACTTTCAATTAGTTAAAAGTTTCTAGCAGTGACTCCTCACCTACCAGCTGTATTAGCTACTCTTCTGTCTCTAATTCCACTAAACGCAACAGCCAATATCTACAAGTGGATCGATGAAAATGGCCAAGTCCACTTCAGTGACAAGAAAATAGAAAATATTAAACAAGAAGTTATTAAGCCTAGAAAGCACAAGTCTGATTGGTCTCGATTTGATATTTCCGTCGAAGCCATTGACACCAACCTGAGCAATCAGGAATTAAACAGGATTGTTACAGATGTCAACCTCGTCTATGAGTTTTACGATCGCGTTCTGTTTTTTGACTTTTACAAAACGGTACCCGTTAAGGTCTTGGTTCTAAAGGATAAAAAAGCCTACTACGAACACCTAAGAAAGAGAATGGGAAAAGAACCATCAGCCTCTTATGGGATATATTTCTCTCAAGATAACCAAATTATTGTTTACATCCAAGAGGATAGAGCCAGAACATTCCGCACTATTAAACACGAGGTTAGTCATGCAATAACCGATACTGTCACTCCCTACGCCCAATCCTGGCTAAATGAAGGTTTGGCCGAGCAGATGGAAACCCTCACTAAAGTGAACGGGCAACTGCGCATCACTAGTCACTGGGAAAATTATAGATGGGTAAATCCTCTCAAGCGCCATGAGAGGCTTATGGATATCAGTACATTCCTTAGGATCCCTAACACAAGATGGCGACATGCACAAAGAAATGGGACTGCGCCTTTACAAGCACAGGCCGGGCAATTTTTATACTTTCTATTATCAACACCAGTCGGTAAAAGCTTTGTAATTCGTTTAGTCCATAAGCTGGAGCGTGGTGATCGTACGCACTCGTATTATCTGGTCGATAAAGACTATATTGGCGGGATCAGAGGTCTGGAAATCAACTGGAGAAATTGGTTAAGTGGGGAAACTGATAAATACATCACTTTCTAAACTGAAAGATTAGTTCACTCTTATAAAATTTATTGAGCTAAAACCAATAAAAACATTAGATCGAGCATTACATACAAGACTCATCATGAAAAATCGTTTAACTATTGCAATTACACTTTTACTTTTAAGCCCACTCTCTTTTGCGAAGAATAAGGATTCATTTGATCATATGGTTGACATTGCGAGCTTCAAAAGCAAAGTATCGAGCTCCACATGGAATTACAAATGGAGGAATCGAAACTATATTTTCACTTTTGAACCCGACGGCACCATCTCCAAACTTAAAAGTTGGTCAGGGGTGACCTGGGATATCACTCAAAAGAATGAAGTCATTCTTAAAGCAAAAACTGACAATATGTATCTTTACTTTAATGAAGCCGTAACAGAATTTCAGACAGTTGACTGGAATAGAGAAAAAGCGAGCGGAGAGTTGGTATTCAAAAATAACAAATAGATCACTCACCTCAAAAATACAACCTTCTTCGCGAGTATTTTAGACGACCTCCATATTACAATACTGCTAATTAATTTAGATTTATCCGGCACGTTTATGGAACATAAAATAAAAATTTAAGGCTAGGTTTTTTTAATTTATGTACTTATAGGAACACCCCTATAATGAAAACTCTAAACTGGCAGCAGTTAGCATGACCACCATCTACTTCCAACTATACAAAAAAGGCCAGGGATAAGAGTGAGCTTATACAAATTAACAATATCTTTTTCTGTACTGATAAATACCGCACAAAAATCAACCAACCCAAAAAATTAAAAAAACTATCCCCAAACTCTTAAAACCAAGATCATCCACCTCAAATATAAAGCCAGACATTATTCCGGCATATAACTTGAAAGCTCTTGACAATCTGACCACAATCGATACTTTATGGTCATACTCTTCGAAAAAAATAATTGAAAAATCAGAAAATAACGTTACTAAAAATCATTAAATTTAAGAAACCTGCAACACCATATAACTAACAACTACATAGCGCAAAAGCTTACCTGCCGTCACCAAAATCAAAAACCATAACAATCGTATTCTTAACACCCCCGCCATAACGGTTAATGGATCTCCAACAACTGGAACCCAAGCAAAAGCTAATGAAATCAGGCCATATTTTTTAAAACGCTGCTCAGCCTTTACAAATTCATTTTCTGACATCCTTAACCATTTTTTTATAATACCCAAACTGGCCCAATAGCCAAGAGCATAATTCACCAATGAACCGGCCACATTACCAATTGTTGCAACAGTCACCAATGCAACTGGAGAAAAACCATTGATCAGCAGAGTGGTTAATACGATCTCCGAACTTACTGGCAAGATTGTTGCCGCTAGAAATGCTGAAACAAAAAGACCGACAAAGCCTAATTCGACCAAACTCCCCATTTAACAAAAACATCCTCCAGGAAAACCATAAGAAACCTATAGGGTTTATGCAAAAAAATTTACTATCTTACCATTTCATTAACCCCTAAAACTGTCAACACCCATACTCAAGAAAATAAATATACTCCCCTTGAGCAATCACATACCTCAACTCCCCAACACTACTAATTTCCTAGCTAACTTATTAGCAAGAATTACAGAAAGATAGAATTTCAAAATATCACTCCAGACATTCAACTAGAAATAAAATCATTCTGGCATTTTACGTAGGCTTTAACCTAAAATTCAAAAATCTCGAATTAGATAGGCTTTACTTCAGCATGAACCCAATCCTAGAAGAAACTATTCAATGTCCCTACTGCGGCGAACACTTTAGTACACTCATTGATATTTCTGTACTTCCGCAAGAATATATAGAAGACTGCCAGGTCTGCTGTAAGCCCATAGTTTTTCACGTTACCGCTGACCTAGAGGGCTCTATTTCTATCAATTTATACAGGGAGGATGAGTCGTTTTGAATACTATCAAATAGTCGACATAGTTCTCTTCTATTTATCTAGAGTACCTGCTCTACAAAACTTATCTCTGCCTACCAACCTGCCTCTGAACATGGTTATTTAAGGTTGGCAAATACCTCTATCGCTCGCTTGCGCCCGGCACTCACATCACAAATTACTTGGGGATACCCTTCAATCATTGGGGGCTCATGAATCTCCTTATTACTTAGTGAGGAAATTTCCGGCACATAATGTCGAATAAACTCTCCGTTAGGATCGAACTTCTGCGACTGGCTATAAGGGTTAAATACCCGGAAATAAGGTGCTGCATCCGTACCGGTT
This sequence comes from Microbulbifer mixtoriginis (SeqCode), assembly GCF_052467705.1. NCBI lineage: Bacteria > Pseudomonadati > Pseudomonadota > Gammaproteobacteria > Cellvibrionales > Microbulbiferaceae > Microbulbifer > Microbulbifer mixtoriginis (SeqCode). The sequence continues at coordinate 1,076,617 of NZ_CP174322.1, read as the reverse complement.
GAGGCGGTCCATTGCCAACCGCCATTGTTTGAGGCAAAGTCACCATCAATCAAGTGCTGCATAAAATAGCGTTCACCCCAACGCCAGTCGATCAGCATATTTTTACTCAAGAACGAGGCGACAATCATTCGTAAGCGGTTGTGCATCCAGCCGGTTTCATTTAGCTGGCGCATTGCAGCATCGACAATAGGCACTCCGGTTTCGCCACTTGCCCAAAGGGAAAATAATCCTTCATCATAGCGCCAAGGAATTTGTTCTGTTTCCTCTTTAAATGGCCTGCCCATACTCAAGCGGGGAAAGTCAGTCAGTAAATGTGTATAGAATTCCCGCCAGATAAGTTCGATGATCCAGCAGGCAATCCCTTCATCTCCACCCTGCCAAAGGCCTTTATTCTGGCTGAGGGCCATCTTGACGCACTGGCGAATAGAAATAGCTCCACTATTTAAATAAGGGGAAAGGCGAGAGGTACTATCTTTCGCTGGAAAATCTCGTTCGGCCTGATATTGATCAATAATTTTGGCAAAAACTTTCAAGCACTTTTGCGCAGCTTGCTCACCACTCTCCCAACCTTTAACACTACCTGATCCATCAATATTGAGTGAGTAGCCCAATAACTGGTTAGGTATTTTCTGCGTTAGTTTTCGATTTCCTTTTACATCCACTGCGAACCACTTCGGCCAATGTTTGCTATTGGCAGAAGGTGGTATTTTCCTGGGAGTGGGCAAGGGCTTAACCTCGCTCCCTGCACATAACTGGATTAGGGCACGCTTGAAAGGGGTAAACACTTTGTAGGGATCACCACTCGCCGTTCTCACTGCTCCTGGCGGTAATAAGGTGCGGTCACTGTAGTATTCAACCGAAACATTGTGTTCCAGCAATTTTTCTCGAACGGCATTGTCTCGACGCAGCTCATTCAGAGGATACTCAGCATTGGCAAACAATGCCTCTACTTTCAGACGCTGAATAATTTGCTGCAGCGCGTCCGGAACCAGAGAAAACTCAGGGACTTCGAGGAAGTACAGGGGAATATTGCAAGTTTGCAACTGCCCTTGGAGTTTCTGCAAGCAGGCCATACGAAAAGAAACCAGTGCATCGCCTTCATCGTGGTTTTTCCAGGTTTCTGGACAGGCGATAAAAATTGCGGCCAATTGTTCGCATCGAGTACTGGCATGATACAGCGCCGAATTATCCTGTATACGCAAATCGCTGCGGAACCAGACTAGGCCCCGCTGTATTGATATTTGTCGGCTCATCGCTTCAGCTGCTCCCGCAGTTGCGTTACCACGAAGTCTGTAGTACCTGATAATACTGATATCATCGGTATTTTCTTTAGGTTATCCAAGCTTGCAGACTGTAACTCTACGAAATCCCCCACAAGCCTAAGAGGCTTGCTTAGCTCCTGAAATGAACGTGGTAATTCCTCCTCAAGTAAGGGTTTTGGCAGTGCCCGATGGCTGTACCAGAGCAGCGCATGCACATCCAGCTTTCTCATATTTTCAGTAAGCCCCGGCAGAACGGCCCGATAATTCAAAACCACTACGCCAATACCGGCAGCCAAAAGTGTGGCGCAAAATAATTGCACAAAGGCCCGCTGATCTTCACCGGGGAAATCCAGCAATAGGACTCGACTCTCGCAAGCCAAACGATCTTTATTTAAATTTCTGCGAGCTATGCCGTTGGCCAATAACAATTGTTCATTAACCAGCTGCCAAAAGAAACCTTGCGCGGCTTGCGATCGCCTCAGCCTAGCCAACTCGGTATGCAGCGGCTTGAGCCAATGATCGAGTAATAGTGATGCCGGTAAGGTGGAAATCCAGTGGTCCAGTTGCTTGCGAAGCTTTGGCTCGTCAAAGTTTTGTGACAAGTTTAAGGCTTCATCGATCATCTCACGCCAACCACCTGCAGTGTTTGCCTCTCTCTCTTTGGCTGACAGGGAGGATGGACCACGTGCCAATAATTCCCGCACCTGTCCAATAGCTACACCTCGGGCCAGGCAGGCCAGTACCTCTTCGATACGCCTGACCTCTTCTTCACTATAAAGTCGGTGCCCCTTGCTGGTTCTGGCCGGTGTTAACAGGCCGTAGCGCCGCTCCCAGGCCCGAAGGGTGACAGGGTGCACGCCGGTACGACGCGCTACCTCACGAATTGGTAAGCTGGCTTCAGTAGGGGGGGCAATCTCAACCATCACAATTCTCAGCGAAATTCACACAAACCCAGCTCTGCCGGCTCAGCGGCGAGCAACACCTGACTATGGATAAACTGGTGAGGAGTGCGCGGCAAATAATGGCGCAACATCGTTAGCACCGCCGACAAAGGCTTATTACCCTGACGGTATTCGTCAATGAGTAGCGCCAGCTCGGCTCTCTCTTCCTTGCTCAGGTAGCTCTTCAGGTGGCCCTGGCTGTGCATCAAGGCGTTGGTGCGGTCCTTACGGCTGGCCAACTGGCTGAGAATCTCCATTATTTTACCTCTCACCTCATAGGCAAACTCCTCCACCGGCAATGCGCGCGAGTTAGAAACAAACTGACCCAGTGCACGGGTCATTGGCTGACTGTGTGCCAACAGTAGATATTTATAAGCGGTGTAAAATTCAATGACCCTGGCTGGGCGCAGGTCGGTGGCCACATAGCGATGCCAGGCGTCGTAAGCAAAAACACGGGTGAGGAAATTCTCGCGTAAATCGCTGGCATTGAGCCGCCCCACTTCTTCCATCGGCAAATGGGGAAAATGCTGGCGCAGGCGTGCCGCGAATAAGCCGGAGTCGTGCGCCAGCACCCCGGTACCATCTTCTTTATAGTGGGGAGTGGTTCGCACTCCACAGCTGGGAGATTTCTGCATCAGAATAAAACCACGCAGATTCTCCACTTCAGGGACAATCGTATCCGCGTAGTCCTCTAGAGCCTCGGTAACATCTAAGTTCTGATCTTCCCGGCCAACCGCACGCAACCGGTCACTCACAATAAGGTGAATAGGCGGTCTGGGCACGCCCATGCCAATGGCAACCTCGGGGCAGTAAGCCTGCAACTCAAAACAATTGCCCAGCAGTTGGGTGCAGACTTTACTGTGCTTGTGGCTGCCGTTGTAACGCACCGGATCACCCACGGCGCAGCGGCTAATGCCCACCGGAATTTTTTGAGACAAGAGCTGTATATGCATAGTTTTGCTGCACAGAATCGGTTCACGTTCTTCTTTTATAGACTCTCACAACTAGTTGTACAAGAGATAGCTTTGTACAACTTTTGGAAAGTAATCAAGTCTCTATGGCCGCTTGCGCCCATACACACCATAGCTACAATGCAGGGCCGCATTTTTACCGAGCGGCAGAGCTGTGATTCTTTATCTCACCAGCTACCCCGGCAATTTGCGGCCTCCTCCTCCCCGAAAGTACGGATTAGCTCATGATTCCAGCATTGCGCGAAGTCGACGAGGTTCAGGCGCTCTATTTGCAGTTTTTGCAGGAGCTTGCAGACGCGGGTTTCCGCGGTGACACCACACCCAGTTACGCCAGCCGCACCGTTTTAGCCACCGATAACTCTATTTACCAGGTTCTACCTCAGGCAGTGGTGTACCCACGCAATCACCGCGACCTGCAACTACTGGCGGAACTGGCCGAACGGGAGGAGTTCCACTCCGTAGTGCTCTCACCCAGAGGCGGTGGCACCGGTACTAACGGCCAATCGCTTACCGATGGGCTGGTGGTGGATATCTCCCGCCATATGAACCAGATCCTTGAGATCAATGTGGAAGAGCGCTGGGTTCGCGTACAGGCTGGCGTGGTCAAAGACCAGTTGAATGCCGCACTTAAACCCCACGGCCTGTTTTTTGCGCCAGAACTTTCTACCAGCAACCGCGCTACCATCGGTGGCATGATCAATACGGATGCCTCAGGCCAGGGATCCTGTGTTTACGGCAAGACCCGCGATCACGTGTTGGAATTACACACAGTGTTAATGGGCGGGGAGCTGTGGCACTCCACTGTTATAGGGGACGCTCAGCTACAAGAAATATGCGCTGAAAATAGCCGCGTCGCAGAGGTGCATAAAACCTGTGACAAGATTGCCAGGGAAAAAGCCGAACTCATCGAGCAGAAATTCCCCAAGCTCAATCGCTGCCTCACCGGCTACGACCTGGCCCATATTCGTGAAGGCAATCGCTTTAATCTCAACAGCGTATTGTGCGGTTCCGAAGGCACCCTCGGGTTTATTGCAGAAGCCAAACTCAATCTGCTGCCCATTCCCAAGAGTGTGGCTCTGGTCAATTTAAAATACGACCACTTCCAGGAAGCGCTGCGCGATGCCAAGGACCTAATGGGCGCAGGCCCCATGTCGATCGAAACAGTGGACAGCAAAGTACTGCAGCTGGCCATGGAAGATATCGTCTGGCACAGCGTCAGTGAATTTTTTCCCGCAGAGGATCGCCCGGTCAAGGGTATCAACCTGGTGGAGTACGCTGCAGATACCGAGGAGGAACTGGAAAAAGCTCTGCAGCAATTTATTGCACATATCGAGGCTGCCATTGGCCAGCCAGGCAAGAGCTTCGGCTATTCTATCGCCCGCGGCCACGCCGAGGTGAATCGTATCTGGGCCATGCGCAAACGCGCAGTGGGTTTGCTGGGCAACGCCCAGGGGGAAAAGCGCCCGATTCCCTTTGTAGAAGATACTGCCGTACCACCAGAAAACCTGGCCGATTTTATTGCAGAATTCCGCGCAGTGCTAGATGAGGCCGGCCTCGACTACGGTATGTTCGGCCATGTGGATGCCGGCGTATTACATGTACGCCCGGCAATTGATATGAAAGATCCACAACAGGCCGCACAAATTCGCCCCATCACCGACCGGGTGGTGGCACTGACACAAAAATATAAAGGGCTGCTGTGGGGAGAACACGGCAAAGGTGTTCGTTCCGAATATGCCCCGGAATTTTTCGGCGAGCTGTATCCAGAGCTGCAGAAAATTAAATCCGCTTTCGATCCACGCAATCAATTAAATCCCGGCAAAATTGCCACACCCGATGACAGCGCCAGCCTGCTGAAAATTGATGTGGTGAGCACCCGCGGTGAACACGATCGACAAATTCCCGCGCAAGTATGGGAGGGATACGACGAGGGTGTGCACTGCAACGGCAACGGTGCCTGTTTTAATTGGAATCCAGACGATGCCATGTGCCCTTCCTACAAGGCCACGCGCAACCGGATCCATTCCCCCAAAGGGCGGGCCTCGCTGATGCGAGAATGGTTGCGTCTATTGAGTAAACACGGTGTAGACGCAGTAGCCAGCGCGCGTAAATACCGCGAGCGCTCTTTTTTTGTCGGCCTGCCCAAACGCATCGTAAATACCCTGGCAAAAACCCGCGGCGAGTACGACTTCAACCACGAAGTCAATGAAGCCATGCAGGGCTGCCTAGCCTGTAAATCCTGTGTAGGGCAATGCCCTATTCGCGTGGATGTACCGGAATTTCGCAGCAAGTTTTTGGAGCTTTATTACAGCCGCTACCTACGCCCGCTAAAGGATTACGCCGTGGGCGGACTGGAATTCCTGATGCCGCATCTAGCCAGACTACCGCAATTGTACAACTGGCCGCTAAAGCTGAAGCCTGTATCTTTTTTGATGGAGCGTGTTTTCGGCATGGTGGACAGCCCACAGCTCTCACAAAAAACCCTGCAAACCAGCATGAGAGAACTGGGAGTACCCACCGCTACAAAAGCCTGCCTGGATACTCTGGGGCCCTCCCAGCGCAGCCGCGCGGTCATCATTGTGCAGGATGCCTTCACCAGCTATTTTGATGCCGAAGTGGTAGCGGATATTTTGCGCCTGCTCAAACAATTGGACTTTGTGCCGATTCTCGCTCCCTATCGGGCCAACGGTAAACCCCTCCACGTTCATGGTTTTTTACGCCAGTTCCAACGAATTGCCGAAGGCAATAGTGAGATGCTTAACAACCTGGCGGAGAGCGGTATCCCCCTGGTGGGCATTGATCCCTCCATGACCCTTACCTATCGCTCTGAATACAAGAAACTCCTCGGGGAACGCGCTCCGAAAGTACATTTGTTACAAGAATGGCTGGTTCAACAAGAAGATCACCTGCAGCAACAGCGCGCTCGGGTAAAACCTGGCAGCTTTCAACTACTGCCGCACTGCACCGAGCAAACCAATGCCGCCGCCTCACTCAAGGATTGGCAAACGGTATTCGCCGCCTTGGGCCTGGAGCTGCAGAGTGAAAATCTCGGCTGCTGTGGTATGGCTGGGACCTATGGCCACGAGACCGCGCATAAGGAAACATCGCGGGTGATCTTCCAGCAGTCCTGGGCTCCCAAACTCAATGGTGGGGAGCACAACCAACTCGCCACCGGATACTCCTGCCGCTGCCAGGCCAGCCGCTTTGCAGGTGTTAGTCTGCGCCATCCTCTGCAGGGATTACTGGCACAACTCGATAACTAGGGATTTACTGACGTATGAGGGCCGTAACTATGGCCCCATACGTCATCGGGCCAAGCGCGAAAATCCCTATGCATAAACCACTGCCTCATTTATACATATTTTTTTATGCACTTTTCTGCCTAACCGCACTATTAGCGGCAGTCTCCCTTATTTCGGACGTTCTCCCCAACAATACCCAGACTCACAGCGCTCAATCTCACGGGGGAGAAACCCTAGGGGCGATCCACTGGGTCAACGAAGCGGAGGCACTCGCCCGCGAGGGTAATTTTGGCGATGCCTTGCCACTCTATGAAAAAGCCATTTCCGCTCTCGGCGCCTATCCCTCCCAGCAGCACACCCTGCGCTACCGCTACGGCATAGTACTAAATGCCTTGGGGGCCAAATCGAGGCCAGATCTCTACCCGCTGGCGCGGGCCCAGTTTCAATCAGTTCTGCGCTACCTGGATTCAGGTGCACAACTACCTCACTCCAGCGCAAGAGTGCGCTCTGCCCTGGCACACACTTACCACCGCCAAGCTGCCAGCGAAGAGTTGGCCACGCAGCGTGAACACCTCCTCAGCACTGCTTATCTCCTCTATAAAAGTGCCCTTGAAGGTCTGCTCAATCAGGAGGAATGGCACAACCTTTCTATTACTTATTTCAATCTTGGGCAGGTTTGTGAGTGGCAAGGAAATATTGAAGAGGCCATTCGTTGGCTGGAGAAAGCGGTAGAACTGGATTTACAGCACAAATTACCCGACCTAAAAGAGGATAGTGACTATTTGGCCGCGCTTCGCCAGCAGGTAGAACCGGTACAGCAGAACCGTGGAACCACCCTTTAGCCCTCACTTTTCCCCAAATTGTTTGCCAGAAAATGAATCGACGAAGCCGTTTTGCTGCGTTAAACCACGTTTTTTCTTCAATTCAGACTAATTTGGTGGGGCAGTCACAAATAGTTTCAGGGAAATTTTTTACTTTTCTCATCTGAATTAGAAAGCCGATCCGGAAAAATAGCTTGTTAACCGTAGGATGACATCGCTGTCACTGTAAACCCCACCTAAAAAATGAAATTTCTTAATCATAAAAAAAATAGGAATTCTGCAACCATCAATAGCGTATAAGCGCGAACAAAATCCTTAAATATAAAATAAAAAGGGTTATTGATTTCAAGCACTCAAAATAACCAGCAATTCTTTAAGGTCTTTTGTCGCCAAATAAGAAAAAGTTGCCTCAACCCAAATCCCCAGTAATATAACCAGCGTTGATTAAATATTGATCAACCATTTCCAAAAGCACTTGGAAATTTCGTAAGCACCTTTTGGCTTGCGACCATTTGATTCCTGGAGGTAATGGGACATCATGAAACAGACTCTGCGTAACACTGCTTTTTTCATCGCCGCCCTGCTTGCTATTGGTGTGAGTGTCAATGCATCAGCCGCTCTTAAGAAAACCATGATTGTCGACGCTACCGCGTATAACTCGGTGCCCGGCCAGACAGATAGCGACCCTTGGGTAGCTGCCTGGAACAACCGCCTGCGTCCAGGCGATAAAATCATTGCCGTTTCCCGTGATTTGGAAAAGCACGGCCTGACCAACGGCGCTAAAGTACAGATTGAAGGTCTGCCCGGTACTTACACTGTGCGTGACCGTATGAACAAACGCTTCACAAACCGTATTGATGTTTGGATGGAAAAAGATATCCGCAAGGCTCGCGCCTGGGGTAAGAAGAAACTGAAGATTGTTTTTGAACCGGTAAAGTAAAGCAGAACTGATTTCAACGACCCTTTTGGCCCCGCCCTCCAGCGGGGTTTTTTTATTTCTGCCGTTAGGTAAACAATCAAAAGAGAGAATTACTGCTCTCTAATTTCATGGCAGAGATTATTAGTAATGATTAATTAGAGGCTTATTCAAACTTATGCGCCTGGAACGTTGAAAGAAGAGATCCTTGTATCCCTATATCCCTATATCCCTATATCCCTATATCTCTGTATCTCTGTATCTCTGTATCTCTGCAGCAGAGTCTACTTCCTATATCTCACCACAGATAGTCGAGCCTCTACAACAGAGTTAGGTAGCCACCCTTTAGCTCTTATTTACCCCATTTCTTTGCCAAAAAAATCAGTGACGAAGCAGTTTTTCCACCTAAAATCAGGTTTTCCCTTCAAACCAGACAGTTTTGGCGGAATGGTCACAAATAGTTTCAGGGAAATTTTTTACTTTTCTCGTACGAATTAGAAAGCCGATCCAAGAAAATAGTTTGTAAACCGTAGAATGACATCGCTGTCACTGCAAATCCCACCTAAAAAATGAAATTTCTTAATCAGAAAAAAATAGGAATTCTGTAACCATTAGTAGCGTCTAAGCACAAACAAAAATCTTAAACATAAGACTAAAAAGGGTTATTGATTTCAAGCACTCACAATAACCAGCCATTCTTTAAGGTCTTTTGTCGCCAAATAAGAAAAAGTTGCCTCAACCCAAATCCCCAGTAATATAACCAGCATTGATTAAATATTGATCAATCATTTCCAAAAGCACTTGGAAATTTCGTAAGCACCTTTTGGCTTGCGACCATTTGATTCCTGGAGGTAATGGGACATCATGAAACAGACTCTGCGTAACACTGCTTTTTTCATCGCCGCCCTGCTTGCTATTGGTGTAAGTGTCAATGCATCAGCCGCTCTTAAGAAAACCATGGTTGTCGACGCTACCGCGTATAACTCGGTGCCCGGCCAGACAGATAGCGACCCTTGGGTAGCTGCCTGGAACAACCGCCTGCGTCCAGGCGATAAAATCATTGCCGTTTCCCGTGACTTGGAAAAGCACGGCCTGACCAACGGCGCTAAAGTACAGATTGAAGGTCTGCCAGGTACTTACACTGTGCGTGACCGCATGAACAAACGCTTCACAAACCGTATTGATGTTTGGATGGAAAAAGATATCCGCAAGGCTCGCGCCTGGGGTAAGAAGAAACTGAAAATTGTTTTTGAACCGGTAAAGTAAAGCAGAACTGATTTCAACAACCCTTTTGGCCCCGCCCTCCAGCGGGGTTTTTTTATTTCTGTCGTTAAGTAGGAATCAGAGTAAAAAGTGGATGACCGCTAATTACATACCGGTCCATTATTAATAAGGACTTGATTAGAGAGCACTATAATTGTTCTCTCGAGGCCCTTATGCAAAGAAGCCCCTAAAACAATGCCGGCTCACTCTCTCCTCAAATGACTGAAAAAGGCCACAATTTCTAGGGCTCCATTTCCATCAAAATCCCCGGTAATTCCTTACAGTTCGCACTCTCCAAATGGAAAACACTCGGCTGATGCCCCTCTACGTAACGGTGCTCCAGATTTTCACCCGTGAGTAAAAGCAGGTATTCAGACTTGATCCAAACATCCCCCGACCGGTACTCGGTCAACCATAACAGTGAAGGCAGCCCCTCATAGCAATAGCCGTAAAACATACGGGTTTTTTCTACCAGCTTTTTCGTCATATAGTCGAGATACCTACCCGGATAGGTATAACGATCACCATCTGACTGATTATTACCACCTACTTCACCCGGCCTGGCAATACGTCGTATATAAATCGCTAGATTCTCATCGCAATCAATGCAGTGGCGCCCTGCCACTATTGCGTAGCCATGCAGCTTCGCAACTAGGCGAACCTCCTTGAGGTCTGCATAAAGCTGCTGTTGGACAATTGGCACCAAGGGGTCGGCATGGAGGGGAAGGGGCGGGATCTGCAAGCAGACCATGATAAAAATACCGCGCATTATCATGGGGAAGGCAACCGCTGGTTTGGTAGCACCGCCGGAGACAAAAGCTCCACAGTTGCCTCGCGACGGCGCTGTGATTGGGGTGTGCTGTCACACAGTCGCGATTCCCTTCACCATAACCATAGCAGTTATCGGCATATTGGGCGCAAAGAGCCGCCTCCCAGGACTACCGGGAAGACATCCACCAGCAGCAGGTGCACTTTGAGGTCACAGCAAAACTATCTACCAGCCGCCATCCGCTTCTTGAACAGGGCCGACAAAAGTAGAGATGCCCTCTTCCCGCAAAGCGTCCAAGGCTTCCTCAAGGGCATCCTGCTCTGTCTCAAAGGCATCCTCCCACACGGTGGAGTTGTTATTCTCATCGACAATTTCGAGCAGCCAACCGCCCTCACCATCCTCGAATATATCGATTTGCACAGATACCTCGCCCTCGCGGTAGATCTGGCTCAATTCTGACTCTTTCGGTGCAAATTCTTCGCCCATGGGGTTCACCTCGCTATGACCCTGAAAATTCGGCCAGAACTTTGACAAGTTGCGGCTCCCCGGTCAACAAATATTGTTGTGCTGGGACAACAGCTGGAGCGCTTGCTAAATGTACGACAAGCTCTTTTTTTTGCGATAAAATGCGCGGCGATTTTTTCTGCCCCGGATTTACGCTCCGGACTGCATTTAAGGAAGTACCATGAATCAATTCGTTGTCTGTGCACTCTACAAGTTCGTCACTCTGGAGGACTTTGAGTCTCTGCGCACTCCCCTGCTTGACGTTATGCTGGAAAACCAAGTGCGCGGCACCCTACTCTTGGCCCGAGAGGGCATTAACGGCACTGTTGCTGGTTCCCGCGAGGGCATCGACACCATCCTCGCCTACTTGAAGTCAGACGAGCGCCTTGCCGAGCTGGATTACAAGGAGTCCTACACTGGCGAGATGCCGTTTCTGCGCAGCAAGGTCAAATTGAAGAGGGAGATTGTCACTATGGGCGTAGAGGGCATTGACCCCCGCCGAGTGGTTGGCACCTACGTCAAACCAAAAGACTGGAACGCCCTAATCAGCGACCCAGAAGTCGTTGTTGTGGATACCCGCAACGACTATGAATTCCAGGTGGGTACTTTCAAAGATTCTCTCAACCCCAATACCGAAACCTTCCGAGAGTTTCCCCAGTACGTCAAAGAGAACCTGGATCCAGCCAAACACAAAAAAGTCGCCATGTTCTGCACTGGTGGTATCCGCTGTGAAAAGTCCACCGCCTATTTGAAAGAACAGGGCTTTGAAGAGGTTTATCACCTGCACGGTGGCATCCTCAAGTACTTGGAAGAAGTACCCAAAGAGGAATCTCTGTGGGAGGGGGAGTGCTTTGTTTTCGATGAGCGCGTCACCGTCAACCACGATCTGGAGCGAGGCCAGTACGATCAGTGCAATGCCTGCCGTATGCCTATCACCAAGGAGGACCAGCAGTCAGAACAGTTTGAGCAGGGAGTTAGCTGTCCGCATTGCCATGACAAAGTGAGTGACGCCGATCGCCACCGCTTCCGCGAGCGCGAGAAGCAGATTCAACTGGCGAAAAAACGCGGGGAAAAACACATGGGCCAAGATGCCCGTGAAATGACTACCGCTAAACGCCTGCAGAAAAAAGAAGAGCGGCGCCGCCAGGCGGAAGCTGAGCAGGCCAAAGCCCAGTAGGCGTAGCAATCAGCGAAGTCCCGGCCTGGGAGCGCCCTTGATCTGGGTGAGCCAGGCCTCAGCCTCAGCTTCGGCAACGAATTCCCGCGAACTATGCCGGCACAGGCAGGTGCCGTCGGTCGACAGGGGGGAAGTACAACGGTTGCGCGGATGTAAAACGGCAATATAAGCGCAGCGCAACACCGGGTGCTCGGCTATAAAGCTGGTGAACTGCCGCTGCTCCTCCAGGGTAACCCTCGTGCGCGCATAGCGCATATCCAGTAATACCCGCAAAGGTACACGGTGGCGGTACTTTTCTACCAATCGGGCAGCCGCCTCCATTTTTTCTGCAAATCCCACGGGCCCATAAAATAAAACCCGCGCTATACCCCCTATCGGTCGATAGCTAATATTAAAATTCATGGATGAAAGCACTCGCGCTTTTGTCTTTGTTATTTTTATCGACTACAGCTACTGCAATGCCTGATGTATGCCCTACCTGAGACCAATAACACGGTGGCCACCACAGGTTTGCACTCCTGATATTATTGCCCTCGGCGCAGTATGTCTGTACCACGCAACCGAGTGTTATCCACGAACCGACTAAACATCTCCCGGTATATTCCGTGGATTATCGCGGCTTTTCTGATTATCCGAGTTGTCCCTCCAATAAAAGTAAAATCACATAAATACCTTGACGATTGCCAAAGGATATTCAGCAGGAATACTTACTCTTTTTACCGCAGAGGCTGAATTCGAGCAGTCATAGGCAAAACTGCCATAAGTATCTACAGAATAAATTGGGTCTGTTAAAAAAATACTAAAACCCTGACGATTAACTCGGCAGCGTACCAATAAAGGCTAACAGGCACACTAGCGCGAGCGAAGGCGCCGTAAATACAAAATCGCAATAAATAAATTATTTAAAGACCCATTTTTCAATGGCTCAACTGCGACCCATCAACACAAGTCATTATTACGAATCTTTACAGAGACATGAAAAGCCTGCGTTAAATTCTGGCTTATCAAGATTGAGCGCTCCTGCAAAAACGAAATTTCACAGAGGCGCCCGAAGGAGTTCAATATAGGGAGTTTTGCCCCTTTAAAAAACCACAAAAAATAAAAAGTTAATGCTTTGTGATCAATATCGCGGTTGGGTTCAACTAATTTCGATTTCCGGCAGTTCCTCGTCGCTGCTGGCATTCAACCAAACCTGGGCTGCAGCTTTGCGGGCAATTTCCCGGTAGAAACCGGCAATTTCACCCTCGGGGTCTGCGGTTACACTGGGGCGACCACTGTCGATATCGGCGCGAATTTTCTGTGCCAGAGGCAATTCGCCAAGCAGGTGGGTATCGTATTCCTCAGCGATACGCTCACCACCACCTATGCCGAAGATCGGCTCACTATGGCCACACTTGGAACAGGTATGAAGGGCCATATTCTCAACAATGCCAAGCACTGGTACCGACACCTTGCGGAACATCTCCACGCCTTTGATAGCATCCTTCAACGCCAAATCCTGTGGTGTAGTAACAATCACCGCACCCGCTAAAGTGGTTTTTTGCGCCAGAGTCAGCTGGATATCTCCGGTACCCGGGGGCATATCCACAATTAAATAATCCAGCTCTTCTTTAGCATCACACCAAAGTGTTTGTGTGAGAATTTGATTGAGTGCACCACTGGCCATAGGGCCGCGCCAAACTGCCGGGGTATCCTCAGTCATCAAGTACCCCAAAGACATTGTCTCGATACCTAATGCATCCACCGGCACGAAGAACTTCTGTTCCTTCACATGCGGGCGGACCCCTTCGGTACCAAGCATGGTGGGCAGGCTGGGGCCATAAATATCCGCATCAAGTAACCCGACCCGCGCACCCTCTGCCGCCAGCGCCAAGGCCAGGTTCACGGCTGTGGTGGACTTGCCAACGCCACCCTTACCAGAAGCAACTGCGACAATATTCTTTACGCCACGCAATGGCTCTGGGGCGTTGGCCGATGAGGTGGCAGGGATATCGCTGAATAATTCAAATTGCAAGCCATGGCCGCCTAGGGGACCACTCTTCATCAGGGGCTCACAGGCCTCGGTAACCCGCTTGTGCCAATGTACTTCCTGGCTTGCGCAGGGGTAGCCGAGGGTAATACCGACGTACACGGTATCATCTTCGTAGCCCACCTCAATATCTGCATCCAGTTGATCCAGCGGCAGGCCACTGGCCGAGTCCTGCAACTGACCAAGGCACTCTGCCAGACGCTCCAGTTCGGCCTGCACTTCCTTTGATAACTCTTCATGATCGTGGTGGTGATCGCTCACGGTATCTCCCTCTAGGTGCTTCTTGTCAGAACCGCATTGTGTCGGATGAAGCGGCCCAGCGCCAGCGACGGGCTCAATCCCGACCGCTTTATACACGAGCATGGCCCACACCTCCCCGGCATAGTACAAATCTGCTATATTTCGCCGTCTTTTGACGATCTCCGGCCACTCCAGCGGAGCCTCCGGCCGCAACCCCACAGCGATGGAAAAACCGATGCCCGATACGCGCAAAATCCTAGTCACCAGCGCACTCCCTTACGCCAACGGCTCCCTGCACCTGGGCCACATACTCGAATATATACAGACCGATATCTGGGCGCGTTTTCAGCGCTCCCGCGGTAACGACTGCCTGTACATCTGCGCCGATGATGCGCACGGCACCGCAATCATGCTCAAAGCTGAGCAGCTGGGTCTGACACCGGAGCAACATATCGCCAATATGCAAGCGGAGCACGAGCGGGATTTCGCCGACTTCCTAATCGGCGTGGACAACTACCACTCCACCCACTCGGAGGAGAACCGCGAGCTGTCCGCTATGATCTATCGCCGCCTCAGTGAAAATGGCCACATCGCTTCGCGCACTATCACTCAGGCCTTCGATCCGGAGAAACAACTCTTCTTGGCGGATCGCTATATCAAGGGCACCTGCCCCCGTTGTAGCACTCCCGATCAGTACGGTGACAACTGCGAGGCCTGTGGTGCCACTTACAGCCCCACGGAGTTGATTGATCCAGTGTCCGCCATCTCTGGCGCCACGCCGGTGGAAAAAGAGTCAGAACACTTCTTCTTCACTCTCCCCGCCTTTACCGAGTTCCTGCGCAACTGGACCCGCTCCGGAACCCTGCAGGATGAAGTGGCCAATAAGCTAGCCGAGTGGCTCGAAGAGGGATTGCAGGAGTGGGACATCTCTCGCGATGCGCCTTACTTCGGTTTTGAAATCCCCGATGCGCCGGGCAAATACTTTTACGTATGGCTGGACGCCCCCATCGGCTATATGGCCAGCCTGAAAAATTACTGTGATAAAAATGGCAGCGACTGGCTCGATTATTGGAAAAAAGACAGCAATGCCGAGGTATATCACTTTATCGGCAAGGACATCGTCAATTTCCATGCCCTGTTCTGGCCGGCCATGCTGGACTCCGCCGATTTCCGCACCCCCAATAAAGTGTGCGTACACGGCTTCCTCACCGTTAACGGCAAGAAAATGTCCAAGTCCCGTGGCACCTTTATTAATGCCCGCAACTACCTGGACCATCTGAGCCCGGAATATCTACGCTATTACTTCGCCGCCAAACTCACAGCGGGCGTGGATGACCTGGATCTCAACCTCGATGACTTTATCGCCAAGGTAAATTCCGACCTGGTGGGCAAAGTCGTCAATATCGCTTCCCGCACCGCCAAGTTTGTCAATAAGGCCGGCGGCAAGCTCGCCACCGAACTGGCCGATGAGCAGCTTTGGGACCAGTTTGTCGAGGCCGCACCGCGTATTGCCGATTACTACGAGCAGCGCGAATACGCACGCGCCATGCGCGACATTATGGCCCTGGCCGATGCCGCCAATGCCTGGATCGCCGACAAAGCGCCCTGGTCCCTGGCCAAACAGGAAGGCACTGAAGCCGAAGTACTGGCGATTTGCTCTCAAGGCGTAAATATGTTCCGCGCCCTGATCACCTGGCTGGCACCGGTACTACCCAATACCGCGCAAAAAGCAGCGGAATTCCTCAACAGTGAACTGGATTGGACCCAGGCCACCACACCGCTAGCGGACCACGAGATCAAAAAATTCAAACCGCTGCTACAACGGGTGGAAAAAACCCAGGTAGATGCGGTGATGGAAGCCGCACAGGAATCACTGGCCCAGCTACAGGCTGAAGTCAAAGCGGCCAGTGGCCCGCTGGCAGAAGACCCTATCGCCGAGCAGATCCAGTTCGACGATTTCGCCAAAGTGGACTTACGCATTGCCCTGATCGCCGAGGCGGAACACGTCGAGGGCGCCGGCAAACTGCTGCGTTTGACATTGGACCTGGGCGGAGAGACTCGCCAGGTATTCGCCGGTATCAAGAGTGCCTATGCGCCGGAAGAGCTGGTGGGCAAGCACACCGTTATGGTAGCTAACCTGGCGCCACGAAAAATGCGTTTTGGCGTGAGTGAAGGCATGGTGCTGGCCGCCGGTCCAGGCGGTAAAGACCTGTGGATTCTCGAACCCCACACAGGCGCCAAGCCCGGTATGCGCGTAATGTAATTTATTTTTGGGGTGGGCACTGTCCACCTTAGCGCAGCGATACCGCAATTAAACCGGCACATACCAGCCCCACGCCTAACAGCTGGGGTCTGTGTGCCGGTTCTCCCAACAGCCAGATAGCAAACCCCACTCCCAATGGAATACTGAGCTGGCGTAAAGCGACCACGTAGCTCACATTTTCCGTCATCGTCATCGCCAGCAACACCAGTCCATAAGTCGCTCCCATCATCAGGCCGGTCAAGATACCAACCTTCAAATCCCGCAGATTTTCTAATAATTGTCCGCGTCCCACTCGACTCATACAGCCACATAGTAACCAGACTCCACTGACAAAAAACTGCAAGCCCAAGTAGCTATACGCCACCACCGCAGGTGTTACCGCGTCGCCAAGCGCCTCTTCCAAATAAAGCAGTGCGCCCTTATCCGCCAATGAATATCCCACCGTACCCAGTGCCGCTACCAGAGCCCAGGCGCAGTCCGCTCTCCAGTACACGCTCCAGTGCCATTGACGAAAATACACCAGCGGCACCAGCAAACAGCCGATCGTCACCAACAACATGCCCAGCCAGGCTTGCCAGGGCAGAATCTGTCCTAACAACACCGTTGCCAGTGCCACAAGGAGTACCGGCAGAGCCCGTGCGATGGGGTAAACCAGGCTGATATCGGCGCGCTGATAGGCCAGTGCCAGCCCCCCCATATAAATCATCTGAAAAAAACCGCTGGCCAGTAACAACAACCAGAAAGCACGCGGCAGTGAATGAGCCTGTGACAGGACCCAGAGACCAAGGGGGAGAAGTAGTAGACCCACACTGAGGGTGGCGATACAGAAAAAAGCTGGGGAGGGGGTGCGGGATTTTCCCAGTAAATTCCAGCCCGCGTGAAGAAATGCCGAGATTAAAACCAATGATGCTGCAGTTATCGATATTCCCATAAAGGCCCTCTTCATTTGTGACAGAAAGGCCCGTAAACAAACCGTAGCCAACCCTACAAGATCTGCAGCCGTCCTATAAAAGCCATTGCATTCGACCTCTGCTGACGTAGCATGCCGCTATCTCACACAGGAAATTGAGGAGATTCCATGCGCGGAGTATTTCTGGACGCAATGACCATGAAACTTGGGGAGTTGAATATACAGTCCCTAAAAAACAGTCTAGATCATTGGGATTTCTATGAGGCCACCTCAGCCAAGCAAACCGCCGAACGTATCGCCGATGCGGACGTAGTTATTACTAATAAAGTGGTTTTGGACCGCACGCTTCTGGAGCAGGCCCGCTCTCTCAAGCTGATCTGTGTGTGCGCTACAGGCACGAATAATATTGACCTGCAAGCCGCACAGGACTTGGGCATTCCCGTGCGCAACGTGCAGGGATACGCCGGCGCTTCGGTACCACAGCACACCCTGGCACTAATTCTCGCCCTCGCTTCCCGCTGGCATCACTACCATCAGGACGTCATGACCGGCCGCTGGAGTCAGTCGGAAATTTTCTGTTTACTCGATCATCCTGTCGTAGAACTAGCCGGTAAAACCCTGGGAATAATCGGTTATGGCGAATTAGGGCAAAGAGTCGCCAAACTGGGGGAAGCCCTGGATATGCAGATTTTGGTGGCGGAATCCTTCAGTGGAGAAAAACGCGCTGACCGGGCACCACTGGCGCAACTTACAAAGGAATCCGATGTAATCAGTCTGCATTGCCCCCTCACGAAGCAGACGGAGAAATTGATCGATCGCGATTTCATCGCCAACATGAAATCCGGCGCACTGTTGATCAATACCGCGCGGGGCGGTTTGGTGGATGAGGAGGCCGTAGCCGACGCACTGCGCAGTGGAAAGCTCGGCGGCGCCGCACTGGATGTTTTGAGTGAAGAGCCCCCACCGGCAAGTCACCCCCTACTGGCCACTGATATTCCCAACCTGATTATCACGCCTCACAACGCTTGGATCAGCCGTGAGAGCCGCCAGCGCTTACTCGATGGTGTGGTAAACAATATTGAGGCCTGGAAACGGACACTCACACCATAAATGCCATCAGCCCCTGTAGAGACACCGATCAATAGCGATATAACTAAATTCACCAAAACAGTTCGGAGTTATTTTTTATTACCCTAAATAAAGAGCCAATGCGCCTGTGAATTGATTGCTGCGACTATAGAATTCTGCGGCAATCATCCCCTGAAAAGGAGCAACCCGATGGCAACTGCAAGATCTCCACATAACTCCAGCAGGGATAAGCTGCAACAGGCCTATAATCTCGCAGGAGAGGCCGCTTCTGATGCTGCTGAAAACCTGAGACAGAGAGCGAGATCTTCTGTCCAGCAACAGAGGCAACGCGCTTCAGAGGTTATGGAAAAAGCGGAGTCTTCCCTGCGGGAAAGACCGATCCTCGCAGTCGGCTGTGCTTTTGTGGTCGGCTGGGCAATCGCCAAGCTTTTTAAATAAAGCCAAAGCGTTTGCCGTTTTAACCGGTAAGGAAACCGCCGATGGGCAATGGAGAAAAACGCCAGGGAACTGACCAGAATTCCGACCCGACCGCGCAACAGCGCGGGCGGGACGGTTCCGCTGAAGGCAGCGGTAACGGTGATAGTAGCGACACTGGCGGCAGTTTAGAGGAGACTATGGCTCGTGTTGAAGCCACTCTCACTCTTATAACTGCATGGATGGGTAATATTCAGCGCTTATTTCAGCTAGAGCTGGAGAGAACCCTAACAGCCGGGAAAAGGCTGATTATTCTGCAGTTGATGCTGGTACCCCTGGGAACCGCACTACTCGTCAGCCTTTGCGGTGGCATTGGTTTGATTGCCTACTATTTTAGCCAATCGATCTATATCGGTTTCCTCGTATTTGTACTGATACAAATTGCCCTTTTCCTCGGTGTGTTGCTTTATCAGCAAAAGCTGCGCCCTCTGCTGGGATTTGAAGAAACCAAACGGCAGGTAAAAGAGGCCCTACAAGATGTCGCTGAGACAATTAAATAGAGAAATTACACAATGCCGTGTGGACGCTGAAAAACAGCGTCGCAGTGCGCTGCGCTTGTTTGATCAACAGCAAAGGCAAATTAACCAGCAGCTGGGCAAAATTCCTATAGTGGCCATTCTCGGCGTCGCTTTTGCCGCCGGCTTTATTACCGAAAAACTCTGGCAGCTGCCACACACCTCACAAATCATTCAATTCGCACTCTCTATGCGCGCCCTATAAGCTATTTCGCTAAAGCTAAATAAGCAGAGAGACAACCATCTCACCCTGGGCGTGCAATAGAAAAAACTGCCATTCAATACTGCTCAGCTGTCTTTTTGCGCCATTTTGTCCTGGGTTTTTTCATCAAAATCACTGGCGTCATGGCGTTCATGGAGCTGCTTACTGGGATCCCCCCAGGTGCGGTTCACCATACGCCCACGCTGTACCGCCGGTCGCTGTGCAATTTCATCAGACCAGCGCACAAGGTGTTTGTAACTCTCGGTCTGCAGGAATTCCCTGGCATCATAGGCCTCATTACGGATCAGGGCTCCGTACCAGGGCCAGATGGCTATATCTGCAATGGTGTATTCACGCCCAGCGATAAACTGGTGCTTAGCCAGTTGCCGGTCCAATACATCCATCTGCCGCTTTACCTCCATGGCGAAACGATTGATGGGGTACTCCAGTTTCTCGGGCGCATAGGCATAAAAGTGCCCAAAGCCTCCACCGAGATAGGGCGCCGCCCCCATCTGCCAAAACAGCCAATTGAGAGTCTCGGTACGCTGCTCCGGTGTATGCGGCAGAAAGGCGCCAAATTTCTCTCCCAGATACAGAAGAATTGATCCGCTTTCAAAAACCCGAATTGGTGGTGTCGTACTGTGGTCCACCAGGGCCGGGATCTTTGAATTCGGATTGATATCCACAAAACCACTGCCGAATTGCTCGCCCTCAGTGATGCGAATCAAGTGGGCATCGTATTCCGCCCCTTCAACCCCCAGTGCCAGAAGCTCCTCCAGCATAATCGTAGCCTTGGCACCATTGGGGGTTCCCAGGGAGTACAGTTGCATCGGGTGCTTGCCCCGAGGTAATTCTTTATCATGGGTAGCTCCCGCTATGGGGCGGTTAATTTTGGCAAACTGCCCACCACTTTCCGCATCCCACTTCCAAACCTTGGGCGGAGTATAGGGTTGATCCGGCATTACAGAGCTCCAACTGGTGTTACGGGTTAATCCAATAGAGATAAGGGCATACTCCCCGAGAGTAAAGGGTCGCGCCAATAAATCCATGGAAACCTTAAATCGCCACTCGTAAGCATCGCGCAGTAGCCCAGAGGTACCAACTATTCTCAAAGCCAGAACCTAGCTTGGCGCCTTGCAGGGGTCCTCTGCTGCCAGAAGATCCCCGACTGAGTTGAAGGCCCCCCGCGACTCACCCATAATACCGGCCCTGCGCGACATTCGACGGAGCCCCAGGCCCTCTGCCTCTCACCGGGGCACCTCGACTCCGCCAAGGCGCTAGCATCATTTTGTTCCTGGGCTTCAACCGGACCTGATATGACCGAATTTGCAGTCATCCTGCTCAGCACCATCCTGGTCAACAACTATGTGTTGGTGCAGTTTCTTGGGCTGTGTCCCTTTATGGGTGTCTCCAACAAACTGGAGACCGCCGTGGGTATGGCTGGCGCCACCACTTTTGTACTCACACTGGCCTCAATCTGCTCTTACCTGGTGAATACCTATTTGCTTGAGCCCTTTGGCATCGAATACCTGCGCACTATTTCCTTTATTCTGGTGATCGCGGTAGTGGTGCAATTCGCCCGTATGTTTATCGAAAAAACCAGCCCACTGATGTACAAGGTATTGGGCGTTTTTCTGCCGCTAATTACCACGAACTGTGCCGTACTGGGCGTAGCGCTGCAAAACACCATGAAGGCCCACACATTTATACAGTCCACCCTATATGGCTTTGGCGCCGCGGTAGGCTTCTCCTTGGTATTGATTCTTTTTTCCTCCATGCGCGAGCGATTGTTTGCCGCGGATGTACCGCTGCCATTTCGCGGCGCCGCTATTGGCATGGTCACCGCAGGGCTGATGTCCCTGGCATTTATGGGCTTTAGCGGTCTGGTATAGGGTTACGTGATGCTGGACTGGATTTCTGAAATTTCCTCCCCCCTGCTGGTTCTCGGCGGTATGGCTCTGGTGTTTGGCGCCCTGCTGGGATTTGCCGCCATTCGCTTTAAGGTGGAGGGGGACCCTCTGGTAGAGCAGGTCGATGCCCTGCTGCCGCAAACTCAGTGCGGGCAGTGTGGCTATCCCGGTTGCCGTCCCTATGCCGAAGCAATTGTGCATGGAGACGCCATCAACAAATGCCCCCCAGGCGGTCAAGCCACCATCAACGAGCTGGCCAACCTGCTGGATATGGAACCCATGCCCCTGGATGCAGAGCACGGGGTCGAAGATGTAAAAAGAGTGGCCTTTATTCGCGAAGCCGAATGTATTGGCTGCACCAAGTGCATTCAGGCCTGCCCGGTGGATGCCATCGCCGGCGCAGCCAAATATATGCACACCGTAATTGCCGACGAATGCACTGGATGCGATCTCTGCGTAGAGCCCTGCCCCGTGGATTGTATTGATATGGTGCCCGTAGATATGCCGCTACAAGATTGGCATCCACAAAAGCCCGAAGACGGTATCCAGCTGATTGCCACCGACCGTCGCCCGCAGCAAACAGATCAACGGGGAGGTGCAGTTTGAACCCCGAAAATGAAAACCGCACAGCGCTACAGGAAAAAAACCAGCGGCGCGAAGCGGTAGAGGAGCGTCGCGCCGCCCGCGAGGCACAGCTAATCGCCAGCGAAAAGGCGCGGGAACTGCGCCCCAATGATTTCCACGGCGGCGTACATCCACCGGAAAACAAGCAACAGAGTACCGGCGAACCCATTGGCAGCATTCCCCTGTCCGAGGATTTGATTGTGCCTCTGCTGCAACACAGTGGTGCCACTGCATTGCCCCTGGTCAAACTCGGCGATGACGTACTAAAGGGCCAAAAAATTGCCGAGGCGGATGGCCTGATCAGCAGCCCTGTGCACGCCCCTAGTTCCGGTAAAGTCGTGGCCATAGAGCCCTGCGCCGTCCCCCACCCCTCGGGGCTCGCCGAGGACAGTATTGTGATCCGTACCGACGGCGAGGAGCACTGGTGTGAACTGCAACCCTGTGAGGATTACACCCAGCTTTCGCCTGTTGAGCTTCTGGAAAAAATTCGCGACTGCGGCATCGCCGGTATGGGCGGTGCGGGCTTCCCCACCGCGGTAAAGCTCGATCCCCACGGCGGGGCGGAAATCGACACACTGATCATTAACGGGACAGAGTGCGAGCCTTACATTACCGCCGACGATATGCTGATGCGCGAGCGCGCTGAAGAGATTATCGCCGGGATTGGCATCATCTCTTATATCCTTGATGAGCCCGAGCGCGTATTGATCGGGATTGAGGACAATAAGCCGCAGGCCATTGCCGCCATGCGCGAAGCCGCCAGAGATACCCGCTTTGATATCGTGGTGTTCCCCACCAAGTACCCCTCTGGTGGGGAAAAGCAACTTATCCAGATTCTCACCGGCCGCGAAGTACCCAATCAGGGCCTGCCGGCCAATGTCGGCATCGTCTGCCAGAACGTGGGGACGGCCTGGGCCATTTATCGCGCCGTTCGCTTTGGTGAACCGCTAATCAGCCGGGTAACCACGGTTGTGGGACAAGCCCTGGAGCGCCAGCGCAATATCGAAGTGCCCATCGGTACCCCCATTCACCATATTCTCAAACACCACGGTATCCACCGCAATCAGATGCAAAAGGTGATTATCGGCGGCCCCATGATGGGTTACACCATCGACGATGAGCGCGCCCCTGTAGTCAAAACCACCAACTGCCTATTGGTGCCCACCAACCAGGAGTTGCCACCAGCACCGGTAGCCAAGGCTTGTATTCGCTGCGGTTACTGCGCCGAGGCCTGCCCTGCTTCACTGCTGCCACAGCAGCTGTACTGGTATGCACGCGCCGATGAGCGCGAAAAGTTGCAAGCTTATAATCTGTTCGACTGTATCGAATGCGGCGCCTGCTCCTATGTCTGCCCCAGTACCATTCCGCTGGTGCAATATTACCGCGCTGCCAAAGGGGCAATACGCCTGGCGGAGGAGGAGAAAGAAAAGTCCGACCGCGCCCGCGATCGTTTTGAGTTCCGTAAGCTTCGTCTGGAAAAGGCCGAAAAAGAAAAAGAAGCCAAACGTGAGGCACGCCGCAAGGCAGCCGAACTCGCACGCCAACAGCGCGAGCAGAGCCCCGAGTCCGAGGAAGCCAAAGAGAGTAAGCAACAAGCAGATATCGTCGCCGCTGCCCTGGCCCGGGTTAAATCCCGCCAGGAGGATCCCCAGCAGCTGCTCGCCCGTGCCCAGCGCACCTTCTCCAGCGCCGAAAGCCGCGTCGAACGCCTGCGCAATAAGGTGGAGGCCGCAGAAGAAGGCCAACGCGACCAGCTGGCAGCCCAACTCAAGGCTGCCGAGTTAAAACTGCAGGAAGCCGAACACAAGCTCACCCTGGCCAGGCGTCGCGCCGATCGCGATCCCGCCAGAGAGCCCAGTCAGGAAGAGACCAGTGCCGCCGTGCGCGCTATCACTAAGGCGCGTGCCTCGGCAGAAGCTCGCTCTCAAATGAGCGATGCCGAGCGACTCACCGCAGATATCGAGGCCCTGCAGAAGCGTCTTGGCAAAGCCGAGGCAAGGTTGCAAAAAGCCAAAAATGAAAATGATGCCAACCTGGCGGCCTTTGAGACTGCCTTGGAAAAGCTGCAGAAAAAGTTGGAAGACAAGATGCGAGAGCAAAAAGCCGCACAGGATGGTCGCCAGTAATGTCCTTGATGCGAGCCACCTCCCCCCACGCCCGCTCCGGCGATAACACGGCCAAAGTGATGTTGCAGGTAGCGGCCGCCACCGCACCTGGTGTTCTGGCCATGGTGATTTATTTCGGCATCGGCGTGTTGATCAATATTGCCTTCTCTGTAATTACCGCTCTGCTGTGCGAAGCCGCAATCATGAAACTGCGGGACAGGCCCGTGGCTTTCTACCTGCGTGACTACAGTGCCATGGTCACGGCACTCTTACTGGGCATTGCTCTGCCTCCATACTGTGCCTGGTGGTTGCCGGTAGTCGGCAGCGCCGTGGCCATCGTATTGGCTAAACAGCTATATGGCGGCATGGGGTACAACCCTTTCAATCCGGCCATGGTGGGTTATGTGGTATTGCTGATCAGTTTCCCGGTGGATATGACCCGCTGGGTTGGCGCGGCGGATGTGATCGGTGGTGCACCGGATATTGGCGAGGCCATCTCCCTGGTCTTTGGCAGTTACAACGTGGATGGTTTCACCCGTGCCACCCCCCTGGAAATCGTGCGCCTCAACGAGTCAGTGTTGCTGTCACAACTCTACGAGATGGAACCGGTTTTCAGCCAGGGGACTTTTGCCGGGGCAGGCTGGGAAACCATCAGTTTCGGGTTCCTGTTGGGCGGACTTTTTCTATTGTTTCGCGGCATTATCACTTGGCACGCACCAGTAGCCATGCTCGCAACCCTGACCCTGATCTCTCTGTTTTTCTACGACAGCGGCAGCTCTCTTTCCGAAGGCTCACCACTGCTGCACCTGTTCTCCGGCGCTACCATGTTCGGGGCCTTTTTCATCATCACAGATCCGGTCAGTGGCTGTACCAGTAATAAGGGGCGCCTGATCTTTGGCGCCGGTGTTGGACTCTTCACTTATATTATCCGCGCCTGGGGCAGCTACCCGGATGCCGTGGCCTTTGCGGTACTGCTGATGAACTTTGCCGCACCCACCATTGATAATTACACCCTGCCACGCACTTATGGCCACAAGCGGGCGCGTCGCGCTACTGACTTGGAGGAGCACTGATGCTCAAGCAGTCTATGGCCACCAATGCCGTTGTGCTGACCCTGTTTGCCCTGGTCACTGCAGGCACTCTGGCAGTGACCCAGATCACCACCCGAGAGCCCATAGAACGGGCGATACGCGCAGCCTCTGCCAAAGCCCTGCTGGAAATTATTCCTCTGGATCGCCACAGCAATGACCTACTTGTGGACACCTATCCAATTCCCAAGACCTACTGGAATCAACTAGGGCTCTCTCAGGGTGGCGATATCAACTTAGCGCGTGGCAAAGACGGTAAGATTTCAGCGGTCATTGTACCGGCGGTGGCACCAGACGGTTACTCGGGCCCAATCAAAATGCTGGTAGGCGTCAACCGCGATGGCACCATAGCTGGTGTACGGGTCACCAGCCACAGCGAAACGCCGGGCCTTGGTGATAAGGTCGAACTTAAAAAAAGTGATTGGATTCTTCAGTTCGATGGCCTCTCACTGAAAAACCCTCCCTCTAGTGAGTGGAGAGTTCAAAAAGATGGCGGGGTCTTCGACCAATTTACCGGTGCAACGATCACCCCCCGCGCAGTGGTTGCTGAAGTACATCAGGTGCTGGAGTTTGTCGCCAAAAACCATCAGCAAATATTCAGTGCACCGGTGTCCAAGCGAGCCGTTGAGGTGGAAAATCCTGAAGCGGAAAATACTGATGAGGCTCAGCCCAATACGGAGCAGAATTAATGGCGACCCCCGGTTACGCAGAAATTACCCACAACGGACTCTGGAAAAATAACCCCGCCCTAGTTCAGCTTTTGGGGCTCTGCCCCTTATTGGCAGTTACCGGCTCAGTGGTCAACGCTATTGGTCTGGGGCTCGCCACCACTGGTGTACTCACCTGTTCCAACTTGGCAGTCTCCCTAGTACGGAAACAGATGCCCGACACCGTGCGTTTACCCGCTTCGGTGATGATCATCGCCACCTTCGTCACCTGTGTCGAACTCTTGATGAAGGCTTTCACTTATGAGCTCTACCTGGTGCTGGGAATTTTTATTCCATTGATTGTTACCAACTGCGCCATCCTCGGCCGCGCCGATGCCTTCGCCAGTAAAAATCCAGTACTGCCGTCACTGGTCGATGGTTTTATGATGGGGGTTGGCTTTACCGCAGTGCTAATTGCTATCGGCGCCGTGCGGGAAATACTCGGCCAGGGCACTTTGTTTTCGGATATGGATTTGCTATTAGGGCCTATGGCCAAAGACTGGAGCCTAAACTTGCTGGGAAGTAATTATCCCGGTGTGCTGGTGGCGGTGTTACCGCCCGGTGCATTTCTGGTAGCCGGTCTACTGATTGCAGCGAAAAATGCTATTGATACAGGTATTGAACGGCGCCGCAGTCAGCAAATCAGAGTTGTACCTGGCTCCAAACGGGTGCGCGTTACTGGAAAAATCTCTTAAGATTGCCCCAAACAAGCCCTTATTCCCTACGACAATCGTTTAGTGTAGCGAAAGCTATTCGATTGTCGCTGACCCACTTGCCGAGTAATTGTCATATTCCGGTGAGATAAAGACCTAGGGTTGACGCCTAAATCTTTATTTTCTGATTCAATAAAAGCCCCCTATACAAAAGTGCACCATATTGAGGAGATTCACGTAGAAAAACCACAAGTGAAGCCTCTGACTTGTGCAATCTTCGTGTAATCGAATGTAATAGCTTTATTCTCTCTTTTTGAATTCGTTTGGCTAGAATGGCACGACCGAACAGCTTGCTAGAGCGATCGGAGCCAACACAAAAAGAACAGGGATACTGCTATGACTGTAGACAATGGAAAGTCTGATCTGGTCTATCACGGCCGCCGCGCACAGCGTGCCGACAGCCGCCTGCGCCGCAAGGCCATCCTAGAGGCCACCCTGCGACTAATCGTAAAAGAGGGGATTCGCGGTATCCGCCACCGCGCCGTAGCTCGCGAAGCGAATGTACCACTGGCCGCCACTACCTACTATTTTAAAGACCTCAACGATCTGATCAGTGATTCATTCACTTACTTCGTTGAGCAGGGATTGGAAAGCACACGCCAACTTCAAGAAGAAAGTTTCAATGCGGCTCGCAACCTCTCTTCACAAGAGCGCGCATCGAATAGTAGTCACAAACTGTTGGTGCAGCAGCTCACCCGCTTCATCCTCACACATGTGCGCAACCAGGCTGAAGATCGTGACCGCCGCTTGGTTGAGTTGGCCTTCCGCAATGAGGCGCTGCGCAACGAGCAACTGACGCGGGCGGTACGCATGTCAAGCCATGCGAGAGAGTCCCTAATTCAGGAATTCTTCCACTTGCTAGGCGTTGTTGATCCAGAAGCCGCTGCGCAAATCGCTCACGGCACTATTCTCAAGTTGGAATATGAAATTTTGAGTGGCTCCATTGCACTGGATTCTCCATTGCTTGAGCGCACAGTCACCATGATGGTTCGCGGCTTAATTCCTACAACAGCTACCCAAGTTGCCGAGACCGCAGCATACGGCTGAAATATAAAGACTATCTCACAGGTTAGCGGCACGGTGCCCAAACACTGTGCCGCCTTCTTCCTTAAGTGGCCAGCCTGATATCACTCACTGCACTATGAGCAGCTTCCCGACATAGCCGCCACCCACTGGCGTAGTAAGCTCACCCCCTCTTCATGTACCAAACTTCGCCCTAACTCCGGCATCATCGCGCCCGGATCGCTGGACTCTACACGGAAATTCAAAATTGAGTGATCCGGCTCTCCCGGTACTATGGCAAATACCCGTCCTCCACTGCCAGTACCCGCCGCTACTGGTGGTTTACACAGGCCCATCTTGCGCCAGTCTGTTTCACTGTGATGAAGCATCAGCCCCGATGTGTCAGCTGCACCGGCCGGGTTATGACAGTGACCGCAGTTGATATCGAGGTAAGCGCGAGCTCTATCTTCTAGCGATTTTGAAGTATCTGCATAACTAGCCTGGCTTGGTAGTGATATCAGCGCGGGAAGCCCTTTGAGATATCCCACTTTCTGCCAGTGGGATAACTGATTCTCTGTTCCACTAAGATAGGTAAAATCTCGATTTAAGTGTCTTGCTCTCGGGCCGAGTGGAGAAATCTTCTTTCCAGTAAAGTTGTCAGCATGGCAACCGGCGCATTGATTGGCATCGGGCACCACATAAGTAAATTCTGAGACATCCCCAGAGTCGTTCACCAGTTTAAAATGTGTGGTATCACCAGCGATTTCATAAACGGCTTCAGTTTGAGCCGCATTCCAAATATAGGGGATCGCCTGCCAGCCCCTCTGACGCTTTACTAACAGACGGGTCTCAATCAAGCGCACAGCCCGCATATCCAAAGCTTCTCCACTGCGCCCCTCAAGGTAGTCCCGAGTAAAATTATCGGTGCGCAGAACTGTATCACCCTCTCCTCTTGGATAGTAAAAAGTCTTGGTAAGTACCGTGCCCACCGGATACTCAAACTGCTCCTCACCATACTCTGCCGAGGTGCCTGCGGGCATCCACACGGTTCGCAGTTTATGGGCGTAATCGGTAAAAAGCCCAGTATTTAAATCGTACGGCAGCACACCTGTGTTGGGGGTCAAACCGTTATCAATAATATTGACCAGATTCCAGTCACTAAGCCTCTCAGGAATAGCATCTTCGGCAAATAGCTGAACTGGGGCTGGGGCTTGGGCTTTCTCGCAGCCACTAAGGGTAACCATTAATGTTGCAATAAGGAGAAGGAAAGAACTCACCAAATATTTCCACTTATTCATTCCCCCCCTCCAAGACAGCCAAATGATCTCCCGCGCTTTTTTCTTCATCCGGTCGGTCAAATTTCAAAACGACCTCTGGTAGCTTTTTCAGACGGCACTGATGAGCAGAAATATCGGTGGAAATATTCTGATAGTTATTTTGGAAGTCAATATTCAATATGCCCACATCCGTGTTATCGATGCATAGCCGAAGGTGGTCTGGCAGGGCGCCCTCAAACATTTTCTTGCTATCCACAACACCATCCCAAAGTACATCGGGCAAGCTTCCACCTAGTCCAAAACGCGCTAACTTTAGCGCCTTAAGTTCCAAGTGGTCTGGTGATGAACCACCTCCTGCAAAGTGATTGTTATAGATATAAATACCTTCTGGATATGGATCAAAGTCTGCCTGAGTCGACTTATCGCTGTAATAACCCGCAGTAAAGTAGCTACTCACGATAATATTGGCAGTATCATTATCCGCAATCTTGTTATCAAATATCTCAACCTGATCATTGGAATTAATCACGATACCCGATCCTGCAGGAACTGCAGCCACAGGGGTTCCTTCATGCCCAAAGTTTTTTACATTGTTTTTAAATATATCGTTATCATAAATACGCGTACTATGCCCAGGCTGAGGCAAATTTGGCATATTAAAAACCAGAATACCCCCCGTATTATTGGTTGCCACATTACCATACACATCAGCACCGATAGTATTTTCTATTTCGATACCCGCCACATTAAACTCAGCGCGATTGTTTCGCACAATCACATTGCGAGACTGACCGACATAAATGCCAGCATCTGAGGCGCCAATAGCTACTGAACCTTCCACCAAGGTGTTTCGTGTCTGCACCGGATAAATTCCATAGGCACCATTTTCTGTAGATGGACCATTAGTCCACTCAACACGAATATTACGAATAATAATGTTTTGCCCTTCATTAATTTTTAAGGCATCACCCACCGTATCCTCTATTGCCAAGTTTTCTATCGTGAAATCGTTGGCATTGACCAGCAGTCCCTCAGCCCCTTGAATTTGACTCTTAAATGAGAGGATAGATTTATCCATTCCCATACCACGAATAGTGACATCATCAACATTTAGAGAAAGACTACGATCAATCTGAAATTCCCCTTCAGGAACAATAATGACATCACCTGGCTTAGCAGCAATAAGTTGCCTCAACAGTTTTTTCTGAAAATCAACGTCATTAGTTGCAGGATTTGATTGAGGGGCTTTCTTCTCTCCGCAGGCGGAGACTAGTAATAACGTGAGAGCCACCCCGATGTAGGACAAGGTCTTCATGCTTCACCCTTTGTTTGAATTATTGTTTGTAGCTACTACATCTGGCTTTGATAGGTACGAATGTACCAATTAAGTCGCGCAAAAAAACTTGCTAGGCAAGCTTCTGCATACTATCTGACCCCTAGATACCCTTCAAGACACTATTATTATTTGAAAGACTAGAAAACATGCAGGGCTACCAGCTTGGCGCTTCATGCAACCAATTATTGAAAGCACGTTTGCCCGTACCCCACATTCCCTAAGGAATCGCAATCAAGATGGAATTTCGCAAGTTGATTTTAATGCCATTTGCCTTTCTAGGTTTTCAGGTGCTTGCTCAACCGACTTTAAAAATTGAGATTACAACCCCAGAGGGATGGCAGTTTCATACTCAACAGATATTGAGTGAATTAACCCTAAGTAAGGAATCTAAGTCTACATCTGCCCAAACAGCGCCCTCAGAGTACCAGGCAATTCGCTGCGATGGCCCCTGGGGGGCTGTAAAATATACTATCCCCCTATTAAAGGGCCCCGGCATTAAAATCTTATATGGGACAGATAGTCTTTTTCTGCAAGTTATTGAATATTCTGTTGACAGTAAAGAAGGTGCCATTTATTCAATGAGTATTCAATGCATTGATGTCGAGCCCACACAGATAATCAATGCGATCACTGAAATTGAACTCTCTATTGGAAAAGAAGCTTCTGAGCAATTGGAGCTCAGCAATGGCTATATTCTTAAGTACCATTACAAGCCTGGCTGAAGAATTTACAATAATTTAGCTGTTCAGAAATCTACCTATTTTTTCATAAGCTTCTGCACAAATATCTTTGAGCAAATCTTCAACATTTAAAAATCCATGTATAACACCCTCAAAGTGTATATACTCAGCGTGTGCACCAACCGACCTCACCCTCTCAAAGTAAAATTTACCCTCATCACACAAGGGACAGAACTCTGCTGTAATCACCAGAGTTTTTGGCAGCCTTTGAGTAAAATCCATATAAAGTGGAGATGCCGACTTTCTACACTGGCCATCCCGAAAATATTTTTCAAAGAACCAGTAACATTTCTCAGCTTCTAGAAAATATCCTTTCCCATATTTTTGGTAAGATTGACAGCCTGCCGTATAGTCAACACAAGGATAAATAAGAACCTGTTTGTCTATATAAATCCCAGTGTCAAATTGTGCTATATGCGACAAAGTTGCCGATAAAGAACCACCTGCAGAGTCTCCCGCTACTGAGAGTAACTTTTGATAGTCAATCTTGTGTCGGGAAAGGCTCGCCCAAACTCCACGAGCTACAGCGCAAGTATCTTCAATATTGGCTGGATAAGGATTTTCTGGAGCAAGCCGATATTCTGGTGCCACCACAATATGCTGTGTAGCTATCGCCATTTTACGACAAATAGGGTCATAGGCTTTAACACTGTCCAGCATATGACCACCCCCATGCAGATATAAAAGAACCGGTAGTGCCAAGCTCGAATTAGGGTTAAATATCCTCACAGGGACATTGTATCCACTGGTATAGATTTCATCATCTATCACCTGGTCAATGTCCGGGATGTCTGTAACATATTCCTGTATTATCCTTTCCGACCTCTCGCGAGAATCGATAACACTAAAGGCATGACCTTTGGCTGTACGCTCTGATAACAACTCATTGCATACTCTGAGAAATTCAGAGAGGTTCGGATTTACTTTCCTCAAAAGAGACCTCCAAAGAGTAACAGCACCCATAGTGTTTTGTGCAAAAAGGAATATTACAATTGAGTTGAGATAAAATAGATTCAAGACAAACTGATAAATGAAGGGGGTAAGCCAGCCGGCTCAAGTAAAACCGACTGGCAGATAAACACAAAAATTCACAGGTAGTGATCTGTAAAAAAAATCAGTGGAAAACAGGAGCGGACACATAGCTCCAGAACAATACCGTGCCTACCATAATTATTACAGCGATAACCAGGGAAACAGTAATAATTGCACTGGCAAAAAGAAATCCTCGCTCCTCTGAGACACCCATAACAATAGGAATCCCTAGGTAAAGTAGATACACCGCATAAGCTACCGCCACAGTTGCCAACAAAATATCCAACCACAACACCGGATAGATTCCCGCAATACCTGCCAAAAATATTGGAGTCGCTGTAAACCCTGCCACGACTACACCTTTCATCGGGTGCGTTTCTGCACCATAGGTTCTCGCCATCCAGTGAATTAAGTACCCAATTGAGACAACCGCCAACACCATCGTACAATAGAAAACCGCTACCAATTCCAACGCACTCTGGCCGGTTATTCTTACCGGATTCCCATTGCCGATACTCCAACCCACCTGAGTAGTGCCAAAATACCAGGCGATTGCAGGGAATAGTGCCAAAATAATAACGTAGGAGATTTGTCGGCGAAGTTTTTTCTCGGGGAGGCAGCTAATCAACTCCCACTGCTTGCGAGGTTGGAGCATCAGGCCGAACATATGGGTCAACATTCTGTTTTCCTCAGGTTCTAGGGAACTCTGAGTGCGACCTATCTAGTCAAATTGATCTTGGAACTGCCGGTCAATATGAAGGTACTACCAAAAGGCCACCCCAAAAGCTCCAGTGCGTTTCTTCTTGTATCGAGTTACTTGTAGGAGCAACAGTCGTTCAAGTCAACCGTAGAAAAGAGATTGGCGGGAATGCTTACATGCACGTTTCTCGCGGAAACATTTTTAAAGCGTGAGGTGATACCAAACAACCCCAGACTAAAGGGAAAGAGGCAGAAGTAGAGAAAAATCAAATGCTGCCATGCTAATTTCGCTAATTAAAAAAAGTAACCAGCCACCAACCTACAGCCGGTTACTTTTAATAATTTAGCTAAGCTCAGAAGCTCGCAGGTTCAACAGTCTGCATCCAGCCAAAGCGATCCTCTGCCCGCCCCTCTTGAATATCCAGAAGCGCCTGACGTAAAGCTTCGGCCACAGGACCTGGAGCCTGCTGCAGCTCATAGCAATGCTCTGCATCACCAATAACGCTAATAGGGCTGATAATAGCAGCAGTACCGCAGGCAAAAGCCTCTGTACAGCTGCCAGAAGCTATCTGGCTGAGTAATCGATCAACCGGAATGGACTCCTCTACGACCTGATAGCCCAGGCTTTCGGCCAGCTCCAATAGTGAATAACGGGTAATACCCTCCAGGATGGAGCCGGTCAGTGCTGGCGTATGCAATGTCCCTTCAATTACCGCAAAGAAGTTCATGCCAGAGAGTTCATCTACGCTGTTTCGGTCAGACGGATTGAGCCATAGAGACTGATCGTAACCGCGCTCCTTGAGCCGTCCTACGCTCAATAGAGAGGCCGCGTAGTTACCGCCAACCTTGGCATCCCCTGTGCCACCCACTGCGGCGCGTGCATCTTCCCTCTCCACCCAAAGACGCATGCTACCGGAGTGGTAAGCCTCTGAGGGACTGGCAATCACATAGAACTCATAAGAGCTGCTAGCAGATACGGTAAGGTCCGCCTGGGTGCCAATCAGAAACGGCCGCAAGTAGAGAGACTCGCCGCTATTACCGGGTACCAGGTTGGCACAATAGGAAGCAACAGTACGCACGGCATCGAGAAACAGGGATTCTGGCACCGGGGGCATACACAAGCGTTTGGCAGAAAAGGCCATTCGCTCAGCATTTTTCTCGGGACGGAATAGAGCAATACCACCAGCCTGGGTCCGGTAGGCCTTCATTCCTTCAAAACACGATTGAGCGTAGTGCAGTACTTTTGCTGCAGGATCTATCGACAAGGGTGCATAGGGAATCAACTCACCCTGACTCCAAAAACCGTCCTGATAGACTGCACGAAACATTATAGGGGCCATTGCCGTCCCGAAGCCCAGCCTCTCGGGTACTTCATATCCACGCAGGCTTGCGGCCACTTCGGGATCGATATAGATGCTCACCGACACTCTCCTCTCATTCGAATCGGCTGATTATGGCGCCTGCCGGCCAGCAATCCAAATGTAGTGACCACAGACCCCATGGCTTTAGCCGTTTTCACCTAATCAAACCTATTCATATAGGATGAAAATCCAAATACTCCTGTTCTTACCCCTGCAGCGCAAAGCCATCGAGTAGTCACTTAAATTTACTCTAAAAATTTTTGGCACTTACTTGCCGACCTTCGGCACTGCTATTTCTCCCCAGCTGCTAAACCGAAAGAGTGCCCGCAGGCATCCCGGTAACCTATTCACCGGTTGGTTGAAGTCTCCGTCACAATCCCTCTGATGACAGACTGTGCTGGCTATACTGTTTAATACGCAGCCAGGAGCGCAAAAATAAGCCTCCGGATGCGGCTTCTCTGAGCGGCTATGAGTAAAAAAGACGTGCCTTCAGAGTTGTAACAGAACCACATTTCAGGAGAGAGCTTCCACCGTATCTGTCGGTTTTCCGGCGATCGGGCGGAGACGAGATCCACACCCCTGCGTGATGGCTAAGGCCTATTGCACAGCTGTGGGCAAAGTAAACCGGAATGGAAGTGGTTCAATCGTGACACAGATAGATACCTGCAATCGCCTTGCTATCGGCTTGATGTTTACAGCCACAGCACTGCTGTGTAACGGCGCCATTGCCGCAGATGACGCCACTGCGAATCCAGATCCGAAAGGCCCTCCCCAGGCCTTTATTGAAGCCGCCTCCAAACCGCTGAAAAAAAACCGAAGACAACTGCGCCCCTCAGAGGCTGTCGAATATTACCGTGAACGCATTGAAGATCTTGAAGCTGAGTATGGTGCCTATGGTATCGGTATTGATGAGCAGCTGCTGGGCCTGGCCACTGCACTGCAGAAAGCTGGAGCCCATGAGGAAGCCGCCACCGAATTCCGCCGTGCAATGTTAGTTAATAGAGTGAATGAGGGCCTCTATTCCCTCAGTCAGATACCGATGATTGAACGCTTGATAGAAAGCCAGATTGCGTTGAATCAATGGGAAGAAGCCAACGACAACCAACAGTATCTCTACTGGTTGCACGAAAAAAATTACGGTAAAAAAGATCCTCGGATGTTGCCTGTAATCAATAACCTGAGTCGCTGGCACCTACAGTCTTATGTTGAGAAGAAAGGTGAAACTCTGGTCGAGCACCTAATCAACGCCACCAAGCTCTACACCCTCGCAGTCGATATCATCAGCAAAAATTTTGGCTCCAACGATCTGCGTCTTGTGGACGCACTACGCGGGCTGAAAGCAACGAATTACTATCTCGCCAATTACAAAGGAGAGGCCCAGGCGCCGCTCGTCGTCAATACCAGCTTTGGCGGCGGCCCCGATGTAAGTCAGCGCAGTATGGTAGACCACTATCGAATGAAGAGCTTCAATACTGGCAAAAAAGCGATTACCCGAATCGTTGATGTCTACCAGCGTAACCCTCAATCGCCCCCGGCCGCATCTGCAAAAGCAAAAGTCGAGTTGGGCGACTGGTATATGATGTTCAATAAATGGCATTCCGCGCGCCGCACT
Source organism: Microbulbifer mixtoriginis (SeqCode) (assembly GCF_052467705.1). Classification (NCBI taxonomy): domain Bacteria; kingdom Pseudomonadati; phylum Pseudomonadota; class Gammaproteobacteria; order Cellvibrionales; family Microbulbiferaceae; genus Microbulbifer; species Microbulbifer mixtoriginis (SeqCode). The sequence goes on along the minus strand of NZ_CP174322.1, from coordinate 1,040,823 downwards.
TATGGAGAGGCTTATAAATCTCTGTGGGACAATGGTGCCTCCAGCGATGAAATTGAGGATATTTTTGGTCGCCCGATCGCACTTCCTGCCCTGCCGATTTTGGAATCGGAAAGCAAAGCCCTGGCCAACTCACATATCACTGTTTCTTACGATGTCACTGCCTTTGGCAAAGCACGCAATATTAAAATCCTCAGAGCCTACCCATCCGATAAAGTACAGATTCGCTCCAAAGTCCGAAACATACTTAAACGCGCCAAATTCCGGCCGCGCTTTGAAGATGGTGAAGCGGTAGCAACACGCGGTATTGTTCAGCGCTTTGTTTTCGATTGAGTGATTCACTGAAAAGACACTGAGTGATGTGTTGTGGAGAGCGCGCAAATAATCAAATAACAACTACTTTTAAATTTCCACACCAGCCATTTTCCGGGCAGCCGGGGAGTCGCAGAATTGATCGCGGCCTCCCGGCATAACGCCAAGCCCTTCTAGGAGAAAAGAGATGACAACTCGGAAAGCGGTACGAAAAAGTCACCGCCAGGGCATTAGCTGGCACACTCTGTTCTCTGTCGTTGTACTGACTACAGTGATTACTGGATGTAAAAGCCAGCAAACCCAATCGCAACCACCGGCGATGCCCTCTTCCAGCTCGCAATCTCAGTCTCAGAGCAGCGCCTCATCAAGCAGCAGTTCTAGCAGTAGTTCACAGAGCTCTAGCCAGTCACAGTCCAGTAGCAGTGGTGGGCAACCCAGTAGTCGTTCTTCGAGCCAACCCAGCGCGAATATGCCAACGGCACAGCGAGAGTCCCAACAAAAGTCCGGCACAGCTTCCAGTGAAAATCAACGTTCCTCCCGTGAACCCTCAGCAGGTGATAGCATGCCGGAGGCAGATTCCCGCAATCGCTCTCCATCATCCCCTGTCTACAGTGATTCACAGCAATCTCCGGATGAAAGACGTACGCCTCCAGATCCCTCTTCTAGCCAGGACGGCACCCCGCCGGATGAGATCGACTTCTCCGAGGAGGAGCAAACAGCTTCGGCTTCAAGTAGCTCCTCATCAAGTAGTTCTTCCTCGAACAGCTCCTCGTCGAGTAGTTCAGCCTCAAATAGCAATGCGTCCACCAACGGTCAACCCAGTAGTGGCTCTACTCGCGCTGGCAGTGCGCCCAATGAAGTTCCCAGCACAGCCGCGGAGAGAGTCGCAGAGCTTGAGGGCCGCTTCGAATCCACTATGGTGAGCTACGACGGTATGATCCTGCGTGAACGGGACTATGTCCGTAACAGGCCTGGTTCCGCTTCAAAAGAGGGCGAGGAAGAGGCAATGGATGAAGCGCCACCTGGAGAATCACTGGAAGATCTCATTGAATCTGCGGAAGCCGAAATCCCCCCTCCACCCGGAAGCGGAGCACCCAGCGGCGGGGGCCCACAGCAAAACAATTCCAGCGGCCAGGTAACAGGCCCCGGTTTACCCACTAAGGGGCGCCAAGGGGAGTACAACCACAGCGGCTCACAGCCTGTGGTGCCTGCAGATATTCCCAGTGGTACCGATGACGATGTAGTGGCAAGACAAATTCGTGAAGCCGCCACACGGGAGACCGATCCTGAATTACGGGAAAAGCTCTGGGAAGAGTATCGAAAATATAAAAATGCGACGAAGTAGTTACAGAGGACGCATAGATGGCACTTTTAACTCGAAAAAACTATCGCTGTTTATTTACAGCTCGGCTCGCATTGATAACTGCTGGGTTACTGCTAGCACTACTTAGCGGATGTACCACAACCGAAGTACGAACTACTGCATTTACTCCCCTCACCATTGAGGACAAAAATATTGCGGAAGAGCGCCTGCTGGACGTCGGCGTTATCCAGTTCGATCCCGGTATAGATACTGTTGAAGTTGACGAAGACACCCTGGTCTTTCCCGAATTACGCCAGGCTGAGTCCCGCTTTATGGCAGTCACCCTGGCTGACTCATTGCAGTCCAGCCTGGGTTGGGGGGCAGTGAGAGTTATCCCATCTGCCCGCACCAATATTGATGTAACGGTTTCTGGAAAGATAATCCAATCCGATGGTGAAATTCTCACCATGGAAGTGACCGTTACCGATTCCCGTGGTCAACGCTGGTTTACCAAGGAATATTCGGAATACGCTTCTCACTACGCCTATGATCGTAAGCACCCTACTGAAGGAGATGCCTTTCAGGGAATCTATAACCGGGTTTCCAATGACATGTTGAATTATCGACAAGGGCTATCCAATCAACAGATTGCTGAAATCCGCACTATCTCTGAGATGCGCTTCGCCAGGAGCTTTTCCCCCGAAGCCTTTACGCGCTATCTGCAGCAAAGCCAGGAAGGTATTTACTACCTGAGCGCTTTACCTGCAGAAAATGATCCTATGTTGCAGCGAGTACGAAAAATCCGTGAGCGCGATTATCTATTTGTGGACACACTACAGGAATATTACGGCACTTTTGCCAAAACCATGGAAGTACCCTACCAGGAGTGGCGAGCACGGAGTTATGAGGAAGTTCGGCAAATGCGCGAACTCAAGCGTAAAGCCCGCAACCACACCATCATGGGAGCCGCGGCCATTATCGGCGGTATCGCCGCAGCCGGTGCAGGAGGAGGCAGTGCCCAGGCTGCGGGACAGGTAGGTATTGGTGCTGGCGGTTATTTAATTAAGAGCGGCTTTGATCGTCGCGCAGATGCCAAGATGCATCTGGAAGCTCTGCAGGAATTGGGAGACTCGATGGAGGCTGAAGTCGAACCACAAATTGTCGAACTGGAAGATCGCACCGTCACCCTGAGCGGCACAGTAGAGAACCAATATCGTCAATGGCGGGAAATCTTGAAAGAAATTTATGAAGCCGAAACAGCGTCTTCCGAAACCAGTATATGAAGTGCAGACCTTATCGAGGTAAACCGGTCAGATTTTAACCCTTAGCAAGCACCCAAGATCTTCACTGGGTAACTTAATAAAACGGCGGAATCACTATGCAGCACCGCAATAACACCAAGGAAGATTCAACTCCGATCGAGCCCGCAGAGTTTAGCTTTGGCGGTGAGGAAGCTCGCATCCCCAAGAAAACCAGCCCTAAAACTGACAAGCCGGAAAGGGAAAATTCATACTGGCCTTTTTTGCTGGGGGCAGTAATGCTCAGTGGCTTGGTAGGGGTTTTCTGGGGACTTCCCCAAGTTGTGCAAACTCCAAAATTACAAACCGATAAAATGGCTGTTGCCAAAACAATAAATACACCAGAGGAAGATCCGGCACACGCATCCCCCTACTCCGATGCTGAAATCATGCAGCAACGCAGGGATGTGCAAAAAATTCTGCAAGATATTCTCGCCCTTAAAGAGGAGCTACAAGAACGTCAAGTTGAGTTATGGGCATTCGAAGATTACTACTCCGCTGAAGACCTAGCTCTAAAGGCTGATAGCCTTTATCGAAAAAGACAATTCATGCAAGCCCTGGAAAAGTACCGGGAATCCTTACAAGCACTAGAGACATTGCGTGACAGTATTCCCGAGCGAATTGAGTTACACCTTAGCGAGGGTAAACGTGCTTTGGATATAGGGGATAAGGATTCTGCACTAGATGCATTTAATCTAGTACTTACTATCTCTAAAGATCACCCAAGAGGTCTCAAGGGACTTGAGCGGACCGATAAATTACCCTCTGCCTGGTGGAGATATATTCAGGCAAAAGACGCCTACTCCGATTCCGACCTAGACCAGGCTAAGTCATCTCTTGAGCAATCACTCTCGGTTGACCCTGAGACTGTTGAAGCTCAAGCATTACTGGCAAAGGTTGAAATAGAAATCACTGAGAGAGACTATCAAAAGGCTATGTCTTCGGGCTACGCAGCGATTGCCGATAAAAATTACACATCCGCTAAACAATTCTTCAATCAAGCGCAAGTATTAAAGCCTACTGCTAAAGCACCGACCATCGGCCTACAACAGGCAAAAAATGGTATGGAGCGGGAGAAAATTAATAAACTACTGAGCTTGGCACGCTCACAGGAAAAAAAAGAAGATTGGCGTGATGCTCTTAAAAGTTATACGGCCTTGTTGAAAAAGGATAGTAGCCTGGTTGCTGCAGTTACGGGGAAGGCACGCTCTTCTGCCAGGGCCAAATTAGATGATCAGTTACAAGAATTACTCAAAGACCCCCTTACCCTTAGTGAGGGTAAGCGCAACCACTTTGCCCGCACTGTCTTAGCCGATGCACGTAAAGTAAACGGTCAAACACCACGCTTAGTTCAGCAAATAGAAGACCTAGAAAATGCGCTTACCCAAGCTCTGATACCTCTACCCGTTCGTTTCAAATCCGATCGTAGTACCAGTGTCACGATTTACCATGTTGGACGACTGGGTAATTTTGACCAACGAGAAATCGCCTTAAAACCCGGTCGCTACACAGCCATTGGTACCCGCGATGGGTATCGGGATGTACGGCGTGAGTTCATTGTAAAACCCGGAAAACCTGTCACCGAAGTGGTCATTCAGTGCGCAGAGAAAGTAAACGGCGCTAATAATAGCTGAAGACAAGAACCCCTGAGCGAGATGAAAATCCAATAAAGAAGATATTCGCAAGGGGCAAATCCTGAGATGAATCAGAAGATTCATTCACAGGAAAAGAGGTGTTCTGTGACAAACGGCTCGCTGATCGCCAACCCTCCGGTGGCAGCGAGCTAAGCTTTATTTCACACAAAAAAACATCCAACCCAGCCTTGGTATCGGCTGCGCTTTAGCGTGTATTTCATCGGTGCCAGATTATTGCGATAACTCCATAACGACACAGCAATAGGGAAGTGTAAATGGCAGTGAAAGAGGCGGTCTCAGTTCGTGATAATGAGCCTGTAGTCGATGACTCACCTCTCATCGAACCTATAGGTTTCACACCGGTTCAAGTCAGCTCTAACCGTGCTCGCCTGTTCCTGTCCAAGCGTGCACTGGTAGTAGCGGCCTGCCTGTTATTAAGTCTCTTGGCGCTGACCTACTTAGTCATCGCCCGCTCCCTCATATTTGAAACCGTGCCTAACAATGCAAAAGTCAATATTAATGGCTTTGCCCTGCCACTGGGAGATGGACATCTGGTGCTTCCCGGCAACTACAGTTACACCATCAGTGCAGATGGTTATTTATCCAAGAGTGGTGAGGTTGAAGTCGGCAGCGATGGGCACAGCCGCCATGCAGTGACCCTGGATAAGCTGCCAGGCCATCTGCAAGTTGAAACAGACCCCCCGGTTCCAGTCAAAATAATAATCAATGGCGGTGAAGTGCCCAATACAAACGGACTGGTGGAAAATATACGCCCAGGTTCCCTTCGGGTAACAATTCTCTCCGATCGTTATCTCCCCTATACCCAAGTAATCAAAGTCGAGGGGCTCGACAACACTCATCGCTTGCAAGCAAAACTTCGTCCAGCCTGGGCCAATATACGTATTAGTAGTAATCCCCCAGGTGCCACTGTCACCTCCAATGGAAAAACTCTTGGCACAACACCTCTCAATACAGAGCTGGTGCAAGGGGATAGGGTTGTCTCCATCTCCCTACCAGAACATAAAACTGTCGATGTCCCAATAGCCGTTACCGCCGGTGTGGACCAAGCCCTTCCCACGGTAAATCTGGGCCCAGCCGATGGACTATTACGAGTTGTTTCAATTCCCGAAGGCGCCAGTGTAACTGTTGATGGGGAGTTCCGCGGACACACTCCTCTTGAACTTGAATTGTCATCAGGAGAAGCTCATCGATTACGCTTTTTTAAAGAAGGTTACGCCTCTGTAGTGCACACCATAGACCTTTCCGCCGGAATGGAACGGGATCTCAGCGTTAACTTAAACGCCGTGTACGGTAGGGTATTTGTAACGAGTGTACCCACTGATGCAGAGGTTTATATTGATGGGCAATATGCGGGTAAAAGCGGACAGTCATTCAACCTCCCAACGAAAAGTCACAAAATTGAAGTGAGGAAGAATGGCTACCAAGCATTTGATACCAGAGTAATCCCAAGCGACAAGCTGGAGCAGACGGTACGCGCAGTATTGTTGACCAAAGAGCAGGCTCGCTGGCAGCAGGTTCCGGCATCCTATCAACATGGCGCGAATGGAACCATGAAGTTGATGCGCCCCAATGCTGTATTCACTATGGGATCCTCACGACGTGAACAAGGGCGCCGTGCCAATGAGGTGATGCGCCAAGTCGCTCTCAATCGTCCTTTTTATATCGGAGCCACCGAAGTCACTAATGGAGAATTCAGACGCTTTAAACGTATGCATACCTCAAGGCATGTGAATGGAGTTAGCCTGGATAATGACAACCTACCTGTCGTCAATGTCAGTTGGGCCGATGCGGCTTTATTTTGCAACTGGCTCAGTGAACGTGAAGGTCTTAACCCTGTATACCTAACCGAGCGCGGCAAAATAGTTGGGTTTGATTCAGCAGCAGACGGCTATCGCCTTCCCACAGAAGCCGAATGGGCCTGGTTGGCACGCTATGATAAGGGCACCATGCGTAAATACCCCTGGGGCAATGAACTACCTATCGGCGCCAACTCTGGTAACTATGCTGACAGCCACGCTGCCAAGCTGGTCCCGGCAGTATTACGTACCTATAGCGATCGCTATGCAGCCACAGCTCCCGTCGGCAGTTACAGTCCAAATCCTCTTGGAATATACGACTTGGGTGGCAATGTTTCTGAGTGGATTCACGACCTCTATACCATTGGTACCGGACTCTCATCGCGCCTGGAAGAAAATCCGATTGGCCCACAGGATGGCGACTACCATGTAATTCGCGGCTCCAGTTGGCGTCATTCTGGGTTAACCGAGTTGCGTTTATCTTACCGTGATTATGGTGAAGCTCCCCGCAATGATATTGGATTTAGGGTCGCGCGCTGGATTAATTAAAGAAGGAGTGAAGATGTTCAGGATCATTTTAATACTCATCATTCTTTTACCCTCTTACTTATTTGCCCAGGAGAAAGAAGATACCAATGAGATGACCGTTGCTCAGGCGAACAAGGAGAAAACAGAAAAAAACAAACGCAAGGGCAATCGTTCAGATGATTACAAGTCTTCAGAAGAAATTTCTGAAGATTTATCTGTTTCTTATCCTGTGGATATTTAAAAGAGAAGCCGCCAAGGGCACCATCATGAAATTCAAATCCTCAGACTTTGTGTTCCAGATTTTTGCTCTGCTGGGATCTATTATCCTGGTTCACGCCATTTATGTTGCCATCATTCGCCCTAACGCAGATGCCTTGATAGAAGAACAGCTTGCACGGGAGGCAGCAGGAGAAACCTACGTTCAGCAACGTTCCATTTATATTGTGATGAAAGACTACGAGCAGGAAGCTTGCTTTGTACTGATGCTGTGGGCCATGGCAATCATGGGCCTAAAGGCACACCGCAGCATACGCGAGCGCAAACTGCTCGATAAAGCCCTTCTTAATATCAGCGAAGGCACACCTATATTACCCGAAGACACCCGCGACCTGTCCCGCCCCATACAAGCACTACCCGAAGAGGAGCGAAGTTATCTCGTGCCAAGAGCACTGCTCACCGCGCTACAAAGATTCGGTTCTACCAAAAATGTGGCTGCGGTTTCCAATTCAGTGAAAGAAGTGTGCGAAACAGAGGGCGATCGGCTCGACTCGGAATTAGCAATGGTGCGCTATATCACTTGGGCAATTCCTTCGATCGGGTTTATCGGAACCGTGCGCGGCATCGGCGAGGCACTTTCTCAAGCCCATAAAGCAGTAGAGGGTGATATTGCCGGGGTTACCGTAAGCCTTGGGGTCGCCTTCAACTCAACCTTTATTGCCCTGGTGATCAGCATTGTCATTATGTTTTTTACCCACCAGTTACAGCTTATGCAAGAAAGACTGGTCTTGGATACACAGAACTATTGCGATAACCGCCTGCTGAGATTTCTCAAAATCAGCTAGCCGAACTCGAAATTATCATCTCGGATATTCGCCGCGAGGAATACTCCATGGGACAAGGTGTCCTTGAAATCAATGATTGTGGTTTAAGAGTTTTTATCGATACCACGGAAGTTCTGGAAAGCCCCGGTATTGCGGTAATTGAACCGGGACGTATTCACATAGGCACCGCAGCGCAAATGCGTGCCCGCAGTCACCCCACCCAAGTCAACAACCAGTTTTGGCGAAGGCTGAGTTTAGAATCTTTAAAATCAACCAACCAGCGCTGCCGCCACCATGCCGATCTTGCCTACTGCCACTTACAAGAAATATCCGAACACTGTGATCTTCCCGAAGAATTGGTGCTAGCAGTACCAGGCAATTTTACCCGCGAGCAATTAGCGCTGTTACTCGGGATTATTAAAGAAAGCAATATGAATGTGGTTGGCCTGGTTGACTCTGCCAGTGCTGCTATTGGTGACTTGGCCCCCCCTGGATTGCAAATGCATGTAGAACTGCAACTACATCAAACTCTCGTTTCCCGTATTTCGGTGGATAACCAAGCCACCGTAAAATCATCGGAGAGTGTTGCAGATGCAGGCCTATGTCATTTTCAAGAGGCCTGGGCAAGAGTTTTCACGGATGCTTTCGTTATGCAGTGCCGTTTTGATCCACTGCACTCTGCAGAATCCGAACAGCAACTCTATGATTTGATGCCCCAGTGGGTCAGCCGCGCAATGAGTCAGGGGGAAGTTCTTGCAGAGTTAGATGATCGTACGGCAAAAATATCTTTGCGCCAACTTCAGGACGCTACAGCTCCTATTCTTTCCCGTGTTCGGGCAATGATTGAAAACCTTGCAGATAGTGGCAGTGTGAGCTTTATATCCCATCGCTGGGCAGAAATTCCCGGTGGTCTGCAGATAGCCCAACGTATGCATCTTCTATCCAGGGACAGCACTGCCCAATCTATTAAGAATCGCTGGAAAGAATTGCGCAGTCCTGACTCTGCTTTGCGATTAGTGAGCAGTGTCAGAGCCGCCCCAGAAAGTGAAATCAGCCTGCATTTAGAAGCACCTTCAGAAGCCGTAGCCACACATCTTTTATATGGCCATCGCGCCCTTGCCGCACAACAACCACTATTTGTTTTCTGGCACGAAGATAAATTTCAGGTTACTCCCACCCCTCCTGAGCACCCAGCAGCGACGGTTACCAACCATGCGGGGCGTCTTGCATTAAGAGTAGATGCGGGAATTCGTCTGATGCTTAACGGTGAGGAAATTGCAGCACCGGTTAACCTAAACGCCGGAGATAAGATCGGAATTGCGGATCGCCATGACGTCATAACTGCAATCAGTGTGGAACGCTATGAGACGTAAACAGCGTCGCTTTTCTACCTTCAGCTTATCTTTTCTAGACATCATGTCCTGTGGATTTGGTGCGGTTGCACTGATTTTTCTAATTATTAAGCATGGCTCCGATCACGAAATCGAAGTAGAAACTGAGGACTTGAGCGCTGAAGTCAACCTGCTACAAGAAGAAGTTGAAATTGGGGAGGAGCACCTTGTATTGGCGCGCAACACCTTGGATATCGTCAGCGATGAACTCGCAGAGGCACAAGGACTTGCACGTCGTATACTCGAACAAATAGAGGAGGTAAAAGGCAATATTGCCGAAGTGGACAGTATTGATGAAAAGGAAGACATAAAAAGATTACAAGACAAACTCAAAAAATTAGAACAGGCCAAAAAGGACTTAGAGGAGGAAAATAAGAAGCTCGGTAACAATGTGCGCAAATATAGTGGAGATGGTGACCGTCAATACCTTACAGGGCTTCGACTTGGTGGTAATCGCATCCTGATTTTACTTGATGCCTCTGCTTCAATGCTCGGTGATGAACTTATCAAAGTTATTCGCGCCCGCAATATGTCATCAAGGGTTAAACGTCAGACAGAAAAATGGCGTCGGGCCATCAATACCGTTTCCTGGCTCACCGCCCAGTTACCACCAGACAGTCAGTACCAGATCTATACTTTCAATACATCTTTTCGCGCCGCAATCACCGGGACGGAAGATCGCTGGCTCAATGTAGATGATCGTGACCAGTTGGATAAAGCAATCAAACAATTGGATGAAATCGTGCCAGAAAATGGCACTAGTTTAGAAAGGGTATTCAATGCCATTCACGCCATGACACCTTTACCCGATAACATTATTTTGATCACCGATGGCCTGCCTACACAAGGTATGAAGCCACCCAGAAGTGCCACTGTCTCAGGTAGGGAACGCCGTAATTTATTCAAACGTGCGGTTAAAGTGCTTCCCAAGAATGTTCCGATCAATATCATTCTCACTCCAATGGAAGGCGACCCTTTCGCGGCCAGTGAATACTGGAAACTGGCCATGCAAACTCAAGGATCTTTTCTCGCCCCATCAAGGGATTGGCCATGATTGGTTCTTCAAAGAAAAAACGCCAAGAAGAATTCAGCATCTCCTTTCTCGATGTCATTTGCTGTGGATTTGGCGCTATTGTATTGCTGTTAATGATTGCCAAAACAGCCGAGCCCATTGTATTAGAAGAAGCGGAGATAGATCTGGAGGCTCAGGTTATAGAACTTCAAGAACAAATCGCAGAAATTCGTGGTGAAACCACCGTCCTCAACCGGGACCTCAACGCCAAGCGCGAGCAGATTGACATTGAGCGCAAGCGCATTGCCAATCTACGTGGAGAACTTCAAGCTCTGCAGGCCGTCTACGCCAGTAAAACGGAAGGACAAAGCCAGGAAGGCAAGTTGAAGGGTGAATTGACTATCGCTCTTCAGACGATGACCGAAGAAATGCGTCGCCTACTCGGCGAAAACTACCAGCGTAAAAATAATGTCATAGGTGGTATACCAGTCGACAGTGAATACATTCTTTTCATTATCGACACCTCCGGCAGTATGTTTAACTATGGTTGGGACCGCATGATGGCGGAAATGGTCAATACTTTAGACCTGTATCCCAACGTCAAAGGTATTCAGGTAATGAATGACATGGGGGATTACATGTTTTTCAATTACCGCAACAAGTGGATCCCCGATACCCCTGGGCGTCGCCAGGCGATCCTCCAACGATTAAAAACATGGAACCCTTTCAGTAACTCTAGTCCTGTAGAGGGCATACAAAAAGCCGTGCGTAGCTTCTACGATCCCAGTAAAAAAATTAGCATCTATGTATTAGGTGATGAATTTACAGGGAAATCAATTCGCAATGTCATGTTGGCTGTGGATCGAGTCAATGCCCAACATGGAGAGGGTAAACGCAATATTCGCATCCACGCAGTAGGGTTCCCAATACAGTTTTCCAGGCCTCCGCATTTGCAAACTACCGGATTACGTTTTGCCGCGCTGATGAGAGAACTAACCTATCGTAATGGTGGTACTTTTGTTGGACTTAATGATTTTCGCTAGCTGATTGTTATCAGGAGTCATGCATGAAGCACAGGATAAAGGAGACACCCACATTTCACCTGGCGATTGTGGTTTTTCTCTCTCTAATTGTTACGGCCTGCTCCCATACGGTTCAGGTTGAAGGAAACTATCCCGCCCCTGTAGGTCATCAATTTCCACTCTCAGTGGGTATCTATCTGAGCGAGGATTTCAAAAATTATACCTATCAGGAGGATAGTGAGGACCGAGAGGAATGGAAAATAAATACTGGCAGAGCACAGGGAAATCTATTTGAAACAGTTCTCCGTTCTATGTTTGTCAATACTATCTCACTTTCTGAATACCCTAAGGATGTCCCCGCTAATGTTGAGCTTGTTATAGTTCCGGAAGTCCGTGAACTTCAGTTCACCATGCCCAGAGAAACAAGAGTCAATATTTTTGAGGTGTGGATCAAATATGATATGAACGCCTATGACTCCCAGGGAAACCAAGTTGCCAACTGGGTGATCACTGCTTACGGTAAAACACCAACCGCCTTTTTACAGTCCCAAGAGCAGGCCTTAACCCAGGCAATCAATATTGCTCTTCGCGATGCAGGTGCAACCTTATATACAGGTTTCGAAAAGGTTCCCGAGCTACAGGCATTTCTCTCTGGCAGGATTAGATCTGCGTCATTACAGGAATTTAAAGTAAAGTCCCCACAGGCTGAATAGAGGGTTTCATCGTGTTCAAGCCATTAATTGTTATATCCCTGCTCATCCTTAGCGGATGCACCACTGTAGTTATTGATGAATACAGACGTAGCGATGGTGAACTTGCGGCTGGGGATTCCGTGGTGATATTAGGGCGTCGCCATTCCAGTGATTACGAAACGGAACCCAATCTTATCGACTGTGTAGGCAGAGAATTACACAATCCTGAGATGGGGGTTAATATTATTCCCGAAAAAGAGTTTGTTGATCTTATGTATCCCTGGTTCGAGCCAAGAACCGCCCCCATGCATGTGCGTTCACTCGATCGCCTTATGGAAAACAAAGAGGTCCGTGAACGTATGGAGTCTTATGGGGTGAAATACATCGTCTGGATAGACGGCTCTACAGAAACCACTGCCAGTGCCGGCTCAATAAGCTGCACGATCAGTACCGGCGGAGCTGGTTGTTTCGGTTTCGGTACTTGGGATAAGGAATCTGATTATGAAGCATCAGTATGGGATTTTCGCGATCGAGAGCTGTCCGGAAAACTGAGCGCAGATGCCAAAGGCACATCTTATATGCCCGCCATCGTAATACCAATCCCCCTGATCGCACGGGTACAAAACAATGCTTGTAAAGGGATGGCCGTGCAACTACAGCAATTTTTGGTACCCGCAGCAGGCAGCAGTTCTTAAACAATAAATAAGCAGGGAGGCAGGGTTAATGCAAAATTTCTTTCGGTGGTACGTCTTTTTATTGGTCTTTGTATGTACTGCATGTGCTTTCAACCCGGCCACCAACCGGCCCGATCTGGTCTTGATGTCCGAGGATAAAGAGATTTCTATCGGCAAAGAAATGCATGAAAAGCTGATCGAAAGTACCCCTATCTACCAGGATCCAGTACTCACCGCCTATGTTGACCACGTAGGGCAAAAAGTAGCGGCAGCCAGCGATAGGCCCGACATCAAGTATCACTTCACGATTATCGATAGCCAGGATATCAACGCTTTTGCCCTACCTGGAGGCTATGTATATATCAATCGCGGCCTGCTGACTTACCTTCACTCCGAAGCAGAAATGGCAGCTGTGCTCGCCCATGAGATAGGCCATATCACTGCACGCCATGCCGTTCGTCAAAAAACTGCTGCCACTGGTGCCAGTGCCGCATCAGTATTATCTGTATTGGTAACAGGCAGCCGCGTTGTTGGTGATGCAGCAAATCTCTGGAGTACTGCTGCGGTGAAAGGTTATGGGAGGGAAATGGAGTTGGAGGCAGACCGCTTTGGTGCGCAGTATATGTTCAAAGCCGGTTATGATCCCACCGCAATGCTCAATGTAATTGGCATACTAAAAGATCAGGAAATCTTCGCCCGCAGACGGGCGCGTGTGGAGGGTAAAAAACCGCAGACATATCATGGCGTTTTTTCTACTCACCCACGCAACGATATTCGTCTACAGGAAGTAGTCAAGGCCGCAGGTACCCTACCTGAAGAGAGCAAGGATGTTAAAGTAGCCTATTACCGTGAAAAAACTGATGGTCTTGTTTACGGTGATAATGCCAGGCAATCCAATAAAAATCGTTTTAATCATAAACGTTTAGGCTTCTCACTGCTGTTTCCTGATGGTTGGACAGTAGCCAATCAACGCTCCTCCATCGTAGGCACTGCTCCTGATCAATCAGCAACAATTACGATTAAGGTCGCTAAGCGTGAGGGGAATCAACCCGCAGATATGGCCTTGCGTGAGCAGTACGATTTACGCAAGCTGGAACAAGATGAAAAACTAAATCAATACCGACTAGAGGGACACACAGGTAAAGTCCCACCACTTGAAAAGAATAATATTGATCTAGATCGAGTTGCAATTATCTACTATGGCAGCCGTCAATTTATGCTGGAAGGTAAAGTGGCCAATGCATCATCGCAGAAAAAGGATGATCTTGAACATTATGACACACTATTTTTAACCAGTATCCGCAGTTTCAGACCCTTGCGGGAAACCGATATTGTAGAGAAGGATATAAGACGACTGCGCTACGTAAAAGCCACAGAAAAAACTACCTTTTCCTCCCTGGCACGACACATGGAAATTGGTGAATATGCTGAGGAACAGCTGCGACTTCTCAATGGTTATTATCCTCGGGGCGAACCAGAGCCCGGTGAATGGATCAAAATAATCCAGTAAAAAAGCTACCACCTTTCAATTATTCTTGGCATTTGTAGCAATATTCTGTATACCTGAGAAATACCGTATGGAAAATTAAATAATAACTTACGGAATTCACTATACGTGCAGAATTTTTCATTCTCCATAGAGACCCATTGGTCTACCTTACTCACAATTGAAGAACACTCTATACCAGTAACATCAGTGGTGTATGGATACTTTAATTAAGTGCATAGAAACATATTCACAACTTATGCACAGTACAATGTATTCTCTTTATTCTTCATTCATAGCAAGGCATAAATATCGATCCGCACAACCCTATATAGATCAAGTGCTAAAAACCATAATAATAGGAGCTTTAAATGAACGGCATGATGATGCAGTCACAACTTACCCTAACCGGTATCATGCAGCACGCCTTGAGTAATTCACCCAATAGTGAAATTGTCTCCATTACTAAGGATAATCCTCAGTTTCGCTACACCTACAAAGAGGCCTTTAAACGCTCTGCCCAACTTGCCCAGGCCCTAGCCAGACTTGGAGCTAACAATGGAGATCGTATCGGCACTCTGGCCTGGAATGACCATCGTCATTTTGAACTCTACTATGCGACTTCCTGTAGCGGATTTGTTTGCCATACCATCAATCCACGCTTATTTCCTGAACAAATTCATTATATTGTCGAGCATGCCGAAGATCGCTGGCTGTTTATCGACCCAATGTTTGTTCCGCTTATTGAAAAAATGGTTGATAGACTCAACAGCGTAGAGGGTTTCATCGTTTTAACCGACAGGGCTCATATGCCCCAAAGCACTCTACATAATTACTATTGCTATGAAGAGCTTCTCGATAATCATTCTGGCGATTTCCACTGGCCGGAACTGAATGAGCAAAGTGCCGCCGCTCTCTGTTATACCTCCGGCACCACAGGGAACCCTAAGGGAGTCCTCTACTCTCACCGAGCAATGACACTGCACACCTACGGGGTACTAATGCCCGATGTCTTCGCCATACGCCGCGATGAAGCCATCCTTCCCGTAGTGCCCATGTTTCATGTTAATGCTTGGTCCATTCCCTACGCGGCACCTGCTGTTGGCGCTAAGTTAGTTTTACCAGGCCCTAAAATGGGTTGTGGTGAAACGCTTAGTAGACTTATACAACAAGAGTCAGTCACCATCGCCGCTGGCGTGCCCACCGTTTGGCTAGCACTTCTCAAATATTTGCGTGAAAGTGGAGAAAAGGTCTCTAGCTTGAACCGTGTGGTCGTCGGCGGCTCTGCCTGCCCTTGGAGTATCATGGAAGAGTTTGAAGAAAAGCATGGTGTCTATACCCATCATGCCTGGGGTATGACAGAGATGAGCCCACTTGGTACCTACAATGCCCGCATAGATGAATATTTACCTAAGAATGAAGCCAAGGCCCTGCGCCTGAAGCAGGGCCGTGCGGGGTTTGGAGTAGAAATGCGAATTGTAGACCCTCTCGGCAGCCCCCTTCCTCACGATGGTATTGCTTTTGGCACACTACAGGTAAGAGGCCCTTGGGTTTGCGAACGCTACTATAAAGCCGAAGAGTCTGCGCTCACGGTGGACGGATGGTTTGATACCGGCGATGTGGCCACTATAGACTCTTTAGGCTATCTGACCATCACCGACCGAACCAAGGATGTGATTAAATCTGGGGGAGAATGGATATCTTCCATTGAGCTTGAAAATTTCGCTATAACCCTTGATGGAGTTGCCGAGGCAGCAGTTATAGGTGTCGCTCATGAAAAATGGGCCGAACGGCCACTATTGATCGTGGTGCCAGAGACCGACGGAAAGCTCAAAGCCAAACAGATTCTCGCCGCTTTTCACGGGCGCTTCGCAAAATGGTGGATTCCTGATGACTGTATTATCACCTCAGAAATCCCCCATACCGCTACGGGAAAAATTAGCAAGAAAGACTTGCGGCAGCAATTTGCACAACACCTCTGGCCTCAAGAAGTATCAGTATAAATTGCCATCAGAAAGGCAAGCATCTTAGCAACCAGTTCAACCGGGCAATAAGCCCGGTTTGCCACTTGAAACCGTTGAGCAAATCTAAATGCCCTATGGTTCACACTATATTTAACCACTTTAGCATTGATATATCTCTGTCATATTCTTTTGCTAGAAAGCTTCCCACACTTATTTGGGATCTCTTGCAAATGTTCAAAAGAATTCTGTCTACCTTATTACTCATTGGCTCTGCCAGTGCAAATATCACCTGTGCTGAAAACAGTACCGCTGGAGCCGAATCCCCCTTGGTTATCGCTCATCGTGGTGCCTCTGCTTACTTACCAGAGCACACTCTCGAAGCAAAGGCCATGGCCTATGCTATGCGACCAGATTATATTGAGCAGGATTTGGTTCTTAGCAAAGATAATCACCTGATCGTGATGCATGATATCTACCTCGATAGCACCACCAATGTTGCAGAGATATTTCCTGGACGAGCTCGTGAAGATGGGCATTACTACACTATCGATTTCACGCTGGAAGAATTAAAAAAGCTCCGTGTTAGCGAAGCTTTCTCAATAGGCGAGGATGGGCCTCAGGCAAAATATCCGCATCGCTTCCCCCTATGGAAATCCAGTTTTCAACTATCCACTTTCGAAGAAGAAATAGAACTCATCCAGGGTTTAAATAAATCCCTTGGATATGAAATTGGTATTTATCCAGAAATAAAAAAACCATACTTCCACCACTGGGAAGGAAAAGATATCGCCACAATCGCTTTGCAAAAACTTAAGAAATACGGCTATAGCGACAAACAACAAAAAGTTTTTTTACAGTGCTTCGATGCAGAAGAGTTACAACGTATCAAGTTTGAACTAATGCCCGCCATGGGGATGGATCTTTCCCTCGTTCAGCTTATTGCTGCAACCAGCTGGGGGGAAAAACTGATTGAGATTGATGGCATAATTCAAAATTATGATTACGATTGGATGCTGGAGCCTGGCGGCATGCGCAAAATCACCAGCTATGCCGATGGCATCGGCCCTTGGTACCCCATGTTAATAGAAGTTGAGGATGGTAAGCCAAGGGCCAATAATATCGTCCGCCGTGCCCATCGCAGGGATCTCCAAGTTCACCCCTATACTTTTCGCGCCGACCCGGAGAAGCTTCCAGAGGAATTCGATAGTTTTAACCAATTCCTCCACTTTGCCGCCTACCAACTGCGCGTCGATGGAATTTTTACTGACCAGCCCGATCAAGCTGTCAATTACCTTTCCCGCCCTCACCATAGAAAACGCAGATATTAAGCAAACAAAAAAGTGGCCGCATCAGCGGCCACTTTTTTAATCAAACTTTGAGAAATCTGCAGGGCGCTTCTCCATAAAGGCAGTAGCCGCCTCTTTAAACTCCTCAGAAGTGAGGCGGTCCTGGAAATGGCGCCCCTCCTCCTGAATAATCTCCAAACCCTTTTCCTGGGTTGCGCGACGCAATAACTGCTTGGAAAGCCGCACGGCAGCCGGTGCCTTCGCCGCTAGCTCAGCGGCCACCTCTCGGGCCCGAACAATCGCCTGCTCCGGCTCCACCGCCGCATTACAGATACCGATCTCCACAGCTTCCTGAGCACTAAACTTTTTGCCCAATAGCAATAATTCCGATGCTTTTGCGTGGCCGGCAATACGAGGCAATAAGTAACTGGAACCATACTCAGGGCATAACCCCAGGTTGACAAACGGCATTTGGAACAGGGCATCGTGTCCGGCAAATGACAGATCACAGTGCAACAGCATAGTGGTACCGATACCCACTGCAGGGCCATTCACTGCTGCAACCACTGGCTTGGGAAAGTTGTAAAGTGCGCTCATAAACTGGAATACCGGAGACTCCTCACCCTCTGCAGAGCCACCGAGAAAATCTGTCAAATCGTTGCCACTGGTAAAAATGCCCTCGGCACCAGTGAGAATAACTACGCGGATTTCACTATTATTGACTGCACTATTGAGCAACTCTGCCATGGCCGTATACATAGCCATAGTCAGTGCATTTTTGCGCTCAGGGCGATTGATGGTTATTTCCAGGATACGCTCGTTTACCTGGGCCTGAATTTCCGCACATGCGCTTTGCATAATGTTCTCCGGGTTCGAATCATTTAAGACTGATAGACAGCCGCAGCGGCCAAAAAACAGAGCTGTGAGTAAACGCAGAGCTTCTGATAGTGCTTCCGGAATACTAATAGGATCTTGGCCTAAGTGTGCAACCGCAAATAAACAGATTTCCGTTGATTAGCGCGAAATTTCTATGCCTTTCCCAAGGGAAACCACTTTTATCTTATTAGCTAGCACAAAAGGCTTGATAACCGGGTGTATAGCCGCGAGCCGCCTTTGACAGGCGATTCATATTAACGACTATAAGCCCAGAGGCGAGTTCATAACCAACCACATTCGTTGACGGGAATAACCCGGTGGCTCATAGATCACCGAGCTATTCTTTCAGGGCACTTGTTAGGGCTTTAGCGCGGACTCTCTACGCAGAGGCTGGCACATACAGTGAACACCACCACCTCCGGGAGTAATCATGGAGATATCCGGATCAATTACCTCAAGACCATGAGCCCGACACTTCTCCGCGAGGCCAGTATTGGCTTTGGGTAGCATCACTCTGTCATTCCCCAGGGCCACCACATTAACTCCCAGTTCCAGTACTTGCGGGAAAGGAATATCGATAATCTCTATATTGCGACTCTTAAACCACTGCACCAGCTCCGGCTCGACGGCATCAACACAGATGGCCGCAAGCTTTTCCGCCAGCATTGCCACCATAACATCGATATGCAGGAAGAAGGGGTCAAACTGGTAGCCCTTTACCTCCCAACCCTCCTTCTCTACCCAGCTCTTCATCTGCGCAAAGCCCTGAGGACTGGTGCGCTCACCAGAATAACCGCACAGAATCACTCCCGGCTCAAGCACCATAAAGTCACCACCTTCCAGAGAGCCGGCGGTGATGACATCATAAATGGGGATATCCAGTTCCGCATACTTCTTAACGATAGGGGCCCACTCCCCCCGGCGCCAAGGGCTAAACATTTGCGTAACAATAGGTCCCCAGGGCGTCATTACCGAAGAATCACGTCCGTAGATCTGATAGGGCAAGCTGCTGTCTGCCGGAATCAAATGGGTAGTCACTCCCGCATGGCGATAGGCATCCAGCATTTCTTTATGCTGCATCTCAGCCACTTTGTGATCGAACTGCATGCCTAAGCGTTCAGCTCGGCGTGCACTGGCATTTCCCGTTCGCCAGCTGAAGTTATCCACCGGCCCGATGAGTACATCGCGCAATACGCCGTACTCCGAGTCCATTCCCCAGTTAGTCAGTGGAGCTGTACCACCGTTATCCTTGCGGTACTTCAAGGTAAATTCACTCATGATCAACCTAAATCTATTGATAGGAACCCAGCCAACCTTTTAGGCTTACCAGGCGTTCTTATTGCATATTGGCTAGTAAGGATAATCAGCCCGCTTCGGCGCTATTTAACATGGCGTGCAACAAAACATTACAGCCCGCTTCCAGGTGGCCTGGCTCAGCCGACTCCGCTTCATTGTGTGAAAGCCCCCCGGCACAGGGAACGAAAATCATAGACACGGGTGCAACCCGCGAGATATAGACCGAGTCGTGCCCAGCTCCAGAAACCATCTTACGATTGCTATAACCCAGGTTTTGTACCGCACTGTCAACCGCCTCAATACAGTCTTTATCAAAAGCCACCGGTGGTGAGAACCACTCTTCGCGTACATCGATAACAACACCGCTGGCCTCTTGCGCCTGCTCGGCTACCCGGTAGAGAGTGCGGTGTAAATGCTCCAACCCCTCCGGTGTTGGGTGGCGTAAATCCAATGCGAGCACTACTTTTTCCGGTACGGTATTGCGGCTACCCGGTTCTGCACGCAAGTCGCCACAGGTAATCCGGGCATCCTCGGAGTAAGCCTTCACTTCCCCATATAGTTTCTCGCACAGCCATGCCATGGCCTGGACAGGGTCGCGACGATCCTCCATTGGGGTGGGCCCTGCATGACAGGGGGTACCAAAGAAGGTCACATCGTACCAGCGGATTCCCTGCACCCCGGTAACGACTCCAATCACTTGATCCTGTTTTTCCAGAATAGGTCCCTGCTCAATATGCGCCTCAAAGGCCGCTTTGATAGGTGCCGGCTGGACCGGTTCAGGACCTAAATACCCAATACGCTCCAGCTCCTGGCCAATGGTTATGCCAGATTTATCCATGCGGCTGTGGCCATAATCGAGGCTAAACTCCCCCGCCCAAACACCGGATCCGACCATGGCTGGTGAAAAGCGAGCCCCTTCTTCGTTAGTCCACACCACCACTTCCAGGGGTGCCTTGGTTCGAACCCCACCCTCCTCAAGGGTGCGCAATACTTCGAGGCCGGCCAGCACACCGTAAACTCCATCAAACTTGCCGCCAGTGGGCTGGGTATCCAGATGCGATCCTGTAATCACTGCAGGGAGGTCATTGTCAGTACCGGAACGGCGAGCAAAGATATTCCCCATGCGATCCACGCGAATTTCACAACCGATTTCCCGGCACCAGCGTACAAACAGGTCGCGCCCTTTACGATCCTCATCAGTCAGAGCCTGCCGGTTACAACCCCCAGCAGGGGTTGCACCAATTTCAGCCATCTGCATAAGACTTTGCCAGAGACGTGTGCCATCAATACGCAATTGTTGTGCGGGGTTTTCCATTCAAAAAGCTCCGGGCCTGATATTGAGGATCATATTAATCACTTTGGCAAAAGTTATGTTTTGATCCTTACAGATTAAAGAGAGCATTATTTCGCCGTTGATCAAAACTCGACCAGAATTTACCAAATGACTCTCACTTATAGCTCATACTTGAAAATAGACGAGCTGCTAGGGTGCCAGAAGCCCCTATCAGATGGCTCTAAGCACGATGAACCTCTGTTTATTGTGAAACACCAGAGCTTCGAGCTCTGGTTTAAGCAGATGTTACATGAACAGAGCTTCCTGGTATGGCTCTTCAGTTGACCGCGCCTTACATCCCCTTAAGCGAGTGGATAAAATTTACCGTACGCTAATTCAATAAGTGGACATTCTTGAAACGCTGACACTACTGGAATTCTTATCCTTCAGGGACCGGCTCTCAACCGCCAGCGGCTTTCAATCATTTCAGTTCTGCGAGATAAAAGTTCTGATTGGTATCTATCACAATGATCCCCTGCTGAATGAGATCTGTGAGGGCTGCTCGATATCGACTGTTCTTTACAACAATAATGGTAGAGCGAAGGATGGAAGCAAAGCAGGCACTGGCGGATTGGCCATAAGCGGGCAAAAAGCAATTTTTACCGTTCGCCTTTCCTGCGCTATTGAAGGCTCCCGTTGCGGGGTCTCAGTAATTAGCAGCAGGCATAAAAAAAGCCAGCATATTGCTGGCTTTTTTTATGCAATGCGAAGGCTCGCTCGCTTCTCTCTGGTTTACTTCTCGAAAGGCACCAGGGAAACTTGAATAGCCGGATTCACTTCCTTAGCAGCATCCGCGATCTGTACATAAGTGTCCGCACTCGACTTGTTATGCGCACGTACAATCACGATAGCTTGAGGGTTCTCGGCATACAGCTGCGCGATACGGGCACGAACAGCGCGGCTATCAATACGGCTACCAGCAAGACTGATCTCATCGTTGGCGTTCACAACCAGCAGGATGTTTTGCTTATCTGGATCAGGCGGGTTGTCCTGGGTCTGGTTCGGATCAGGCACATTTACGTCCAACGCTTTCTCTTTTACGAAGGACGCCGTTACGATAAAGAAGATCAACATGATGAACACTACGTCCAGCATGGGCGTTAGGTCGATATCCGCCTTCTCTTCTTCTACGGCCTTTCCGCGTCGTCTACTCATAAAACACCGTGCTGTTATCAAATACCAAGGGTGCCGGTTTAACCGGTCTCATCTGGTGGGCAAGATTGCCGCGAATCGCCAGGCATTGCAAGTACAACCTATAACCAATAGAAATAACCCTTTAAAATCAATAAGTTAAGAAAGAAAACCGAATAATCAGATCATTTTTTGATCGAAAAATCCGACTATCGCTGCTGCAGATAACGCTGGTAATCCGGTACCTCCCGGTCAAACTCACGCTCCATTAGGGTCGACTGAACAATCATGTCTGCACTACTCGAATTGCAGGCCACGGGTATATTCCAAGCGGCAGCAATACGTAACAGTGCTTTGACATCTGGATCGTGAGGCATAGGCTCAAAGGGGTCCCAGAAAAAGACTAGCAAGTCTACCTTGCCTTCACTGATTCGGGCTCCAAGCTGCTGATCCCCCCCTAGGGGACCGCTCAATAGCTTCTCTACTTTGAGACCGGTAGCTTCCTCTATCTTACCGCCAGTTGTGCCCGTAGCCAGAAGACTGTGCTTCTCCAGAAGATAACGGTGACGAAGACACCACTGTATCAAGGTCCCCTTGCGGTTGTCGTGGGCGACCAGGGCGATCCGTTTACTCGCGGGTAACGCCTTAGAGATAAATTCCATAAGGACCTCAATAAAAAGTAACTCTTCTATATTATCCCAATCACACGGAAGTTGTTCCCTCTACTCCACCCCACGAAGTATTAAGGAATTGCTCCCCACAGAAGTAGGTTCACCTCGGTATAATGGTGAAAACCTCGTACCTAAGTAAGGAGAGAATATGAGTGTAGGGGCCTGGGAGCCACAGGTGAGTGGCCGGCAAGAAGAAAACCAGTGGGAATTCGACCGGGATCAATTGCAGAGGCTTATCAGTGTTGCCGCCTCTGATAACAGCCTAAGCGCAAATCTAAATAAAGATGACTTAAAGGCCTCAAAGCTGATTCGCCTGCCGGCTCAGCAATGGTTAGAAGAGAGCCAACACTGGGACAACGAGCAGTTATGGCAACTCATACGCTTCTTCACCCTTGCAGAAATGGAACTGACCGGCTGGGATGCCGGGGCAGAGTCTGCTGTCATTCCCCTGGCCAAAGAGCTGCGCCAACGCAAAGCACCATTACAAAAAGAACAACTTCTCTGGATTCGTCAACACTCCAATAACCGCTACCTTCCCTACGGGCCACTGTAACCTTTAGATACCAAGACACGGTGATAGAGCCGCAATCCCTTCCTCTATCACCAAAGTCTCTGCTTAAGTTATCAACTCTTTATAAAGAAGAATCCATCTCCAAGCGGTATTAAGATACCTTGAAAACTTTCAGCTAATTCACCGCAATCATCATCATTATCAGAAACCACTGCAAGGGAATATCTTGTTAACCTAGAATTCTCTGCCCAGCATTGAACTGAGCCCCCTAAGGCTATTCATAGCAATGCCTACTTAGGAAGCATACTTTTAGCTCCAGGAAGTGATGACTCTACAAAAGACTCAACCTGTCACTAGATAACAAAGAATTTACTTTAAAGCCTTCATTATCCCAGTTACCCAAGTGAATGTTCTTGAGCGTTTTAACACTCAGCAAATACCCACTAACTTTTTGATACTTAGTTAACAGACCAGTTGAGTTAGTCTGCAACAAAGCGATTAGTTCCTACGACTATTTCAAGATAGCCACAAACACTCAAAACTCAACCAGAATTCAGATCGGCTGTTGGCATCAATGGGAAAATTCTTGGCCAATATCCAGCTTAACCACCGAGCTTTTCTCTTAACTCACCTAAACAGAGTAATATCCCCATAAATAAAGAGGCTATCTTATTCATCAAAGCCTACATGTACACGTATAAGAAGTGCCTTACTGATCCGCGACGGCTCAGCTGAACTTTGAAGGCGTTGTACATCACTAACCTCTCGCAGGTGCAGGATAGTAATATCCACGGCTTTCGAAGTTCTTCTGTTAGACAGTGCATCCAGACTAGAAGTCCATGAAAAGAGTGGGCATTTCTCCAGAGCCTGCCATTACTTTTACTCCACTTAAGAAGTCAGAGCTTTTAAGGCATGGTTAGAGTCACTTTCACTATAGTGAAAACAGTATTCAGCCACATTAACTCAGCGCGGTAGGGTTACATCTGATAAAGACTGCAATGATTCATAGTCGCAGGCTCCGAGCTTAAGCATTTGTCGATAACAGTCCGTTAAGTTTTGTTAACTCTTTACTTACTCAACACACTAACCCCACTACCTGGGTTTGCGCTAAATCGGAACTGTAAGTGCTCTCCAGTTTAATCTCTTATACAAAAACGAGAGTCATCAATAAACCATAGGAAATTACTCAACTATTCACTTGCAATTACACCTTTCAGTTTATGCAACGAGAGTAAAACAAAAGCCTTCTTTACTGCGCAAATACCTACTACGACTCTCTTTTTAGGTCCTCAAATTGAAAATATATAAAAAAAAACGATTTTTTTTACATGAAATAGCAAAATTCCATATAAAACACTTGCATTTAGGTATACAAATAAGCTGCAATTAGCGCCGCTCACTTGGGGGGACTCACTATCAATTGTTTTCTGCCGAAAACAGACGTCTTCGACAGTGCATTTCACTGGGAAGATGGCTGAGAATAATTGATAGGAATGCCCCCATTTAACAAAACAATACATTTGCAGGGAAATTTAAATGGCTACAAAAAAAGTATCCGCAGTCGCCACTAGCGATGTTGCACAGCTGGAAGCGGAGCTGCGCTCCCTTACCGCAAAACTGGAAAGTGCCCGTCTCAAACAAGAGAAGGACCTGACCGCTAAAGTAGAAAAGTTGGCAAACAGTGCCAAGAAAACCGCAGAAAAAGCTAAAGCGACTCAAGAAAAAGTTGCCGCTGTCCGCGCTAAGAAGAAAACCCCGGCCCAGCAAAACCAGCTGAAAAAAGCGCGTGATGCTGCTGCTGCAGCCAAAACTGCCGCTGCAGAGGCCAAAACTGCCGCTGCAGAAGCAAAAGAAGAGCTGGCCGGCATTAAAGCTGCAAACAAGCTTGCAGCTAAAGTAGCCAAAGTCGTCGCTAAAGAAGAAGCCGCTATCGCCAAGAAGCTGGCAACCGAAGAGAAGAAGCAAGCTACAGCAGAAGCCAAAAAAGCTGCAGCTGCTGCCAAGAAAGCTGCCACTGCAGAGAAGAAAAAAGCTGCTGCGGTAAAGAAAAAGCCCGGTCGCCCAGCCAAAGCTGACTCAGCTAAGAAGAAGCCAGGCCGTCCTCCTAAGGCTGCAGCCACTACTGAAGAGCCCAAGAAAAAGCCGGGTCGCCCAAAGAAAACCGAAGAAGCTAAAAAGCCCGGTCGTCCAGCCAAAACCGAAGCTGCCAAGAAAAAGCCTGGCCGTCCAAAGAAAGCAGAAACAGAAGCCGCAGCAACTGAAGCTGCTCCTGTAAAACGCGGTCGCGGCCGCCCGCCAAAGGCAGAAACTGCGAAAAAGAAGCCCGGTCGCCCGGCCAAAAGCGAAGCAGCCAAGAAAAAGCCAGGGCGCCCCAAAAAAGTCGAAGCCGCAGCCCCAGCTGCAACTGAAGCTGCTCCTGTAAAGCGCGGCCGTGGTCGTCCGCCCAAGGCTAAGTAATAAGTAACTCACTTAGCTTGTTCAGCGGGAACAACAGCGTTCGCTGAACCGCCCCCGGCAAGCCCGGGGGCTATCCTTTGCACTGACCGATTTGAACACCAATACTGACCGCGCGTATGTGGTGATCCTCCCCCAAATACAAAATGCAATCGGCCCAGTTAGGCATATCAATTAACAGATTTCGTGTTATCCGTTCATAGTGCTCAATAAAGCGGTCCAGCTCAGACTCCTCCATCCCCGCCCCTGTGCGTTTACGTAACTTTTGTTCCTGTAGTTTGCGCCACTCAAAAATTGACTCCATTCCAGGAGCACACAGCATCACCATGATATCCACGCGCTGAAATAGTTCGCGATAGATCCCTTCCAATTGCTGATTAATAAAACGTCTCCAGCTGCCGGAAGTGTCCTCTAACCTCTCCAATGAATTAATAGGCTGAATTGGTGTTATCGATGCCTTAGCGCCGAGACACCATCCCTCAAGTAATACAATATCCACCTTGCCACTATACACAGGCCAAAGGTTACTGGGCACCCTGTCATCTTTGGATTTATCAAAACGCGGCAGAGAAACTTGTGATTGATCTCCAGCACTGCAAAGAGCATCCAGAGTATCTAACCCCAATTGAACATCGTGAGTGCCCGGTACTCCTCGGGTGCGCAAGAGCGGGTGAACCTCTTCGGAGAGCTGCAGCCGCTGGGAATGAGTCAGGTAAATGTCATCCAAAGAAAAAGTGCAGCAGTTGAACCCCTGTTTCGCCAGTATCAGGCAAATAAAGTCTGATAACGTTGACTTGCCAGTGCCCTGCCCACCACTAATCCCCACAACCAGGGTCTGCCCTTCCTTGTGTCTTTTCATGAGCCATAAAGCCAATGGCAAGTAATAGGCCTCTATCTCATGAGAAAAATCTGCTGGCAGTTGGTGCTTCTGGATAAAACTACCAATCACTTGCCGTAGACTTGTCCCTGCTAATTCACGGCTAAGTTTGATAATTTCCTCCGGCCAGCGACATATTCCAGTCTCTAACTTGTTTCCCAACCTTCCCTCCAGATTCTGCTCCAATTTTTAATCAAGCCTCTTATTCACCATAAAGAAACGGGGGCTATAGCCCCGCAAAAAGTGATCACAAGAATAATTTAATACTGAATTTGCTAGCTCAATCGAGGACCTGCTAACTTTCTCCAAGAGAGTTTGCTGCGCAAATGCCCAGGCAAAACCAAAAGAACCGGGGTCACCAGTAACGTCAGGAGTGTGGAGAAGGACAATCCATAGACGATAGCACTGGCCAGTTTGACCCAGAATGATGCGATTACACCGTCGACCACAACATTTCGTCCTACCATGTCGACACTCACACCTAGGGCTAGCGGCAACAAACCTAAAATCGTCGTCGCAGTAGTGAGAAATACCGGGCGTAACCTCTGCGTGGAAGCTTTGAGAGCCGCCTCTGCGGGGCTAAGATCAGGCTCACTTTTACGTACAAAGTTATAGGTATCGATCAAAACAATATTGTTGTTAACCACAATCCCCGCGAGGGCAACAATCCCCACTCCAGTCATGATGACACTGAAGGTGCTCTGGCTAAGCAATAAACCCAACATCACACCAATCGTCGACATAATCACCGAAGACAAGATCAGCAATGACTGATAAAAACTGTTGAATTGGGTTACCAACAGGATAAACATCAAAAACAGTGAAAGTAGAAAAGCCACCCCTAGAAACTGAAAGGACTCACTCTGCTCTTCATCCGCACCGCGAAATAATAACTCCACGCTTGGATCTACCGGATTCTGCTCAAGCCAAGCCCGGATTTCTTTGACCTTATCGTCTGGCAACACACCCTCCTGGGCGTCAGCTTTTACTTGCATGCGGGTAATGCCGTCGATCCTTTCAATTTTGTCTACTTTCGGCATGGCCACTGTATGTACAAAGCTGCTGATAGGCACTGTACCGCGCGGAGTATTGACCTTGAGTTGATCAAGAGCGGCTATACCGCGAGCACTTTGCGGGTAACGAATACGAATATCCACCTCTTCATCAGTATCATCGGGACGGTATTCAGCCACTCGCACACCATTGGTTACCAGCTGAACCGCTCGTCCTACTTCAGTCAGATCAGCTCCATACAAGGAGGCCTTGGCACGATCCACCCGCACCTCCCACTGAATCCCTGGGAGTGGTGCAGTATTGACAATATCTCGTAATCCACCGAAATCATCTTCCATTGCCCGGTGTAGTCGCCAAGTCTCGGCCAATAATTTTTCATAGTTCTGCCCGCGTAGCTCTAACACAATATCTTTGCCAACTGGCGGGCCGCCTTCCATTACGTTAGCCGTAACCTTGATCCCTGCAAAATTTGCTGTGCGTGCACGAATATCTTCGAAAACTTCCCGGCTGCGCCGCTCGCGCTCTTCAGCCGGCAGCAGCTCCACCAACATATTGGCAATCTGGTCCGGGGCACGATCGGAGTTACCGGAAATTCCACCGGAACCGATTGTCGTGTGCGCTATACGTACTTCTGGAATACTCAGGACCGCTTTTTCCACTTGGGCGACCAGCACTTTCTTCTCCGCCATGGAGAGATTGCCCTGCGCTCTAATCTCAACATTGCCGTACTGCTCTTCGGTCTCGGTGAAAAATTCAACCCCGGCACCAAAGCGGCCAAAAGCAATAAATATGCAGACCAAGAGAACAATTGTGGTGGTAAAGGCCATCCCTGGGCGACGCAAGACAAAAGCCAAGAGGCGGGCATAGTAACCAGTAATTCCCGGTAGGAGCGTGGGCTGCCCCTCCTCTAACTGCTTTAAGTAACTACGCGTTGAAGCTGTTAAATTACTTTTGCCAAATAAAGCGCCCAGCACCGGTGCAAAAAACAGTGCATAGAGCAGTGATCCCGCTAATACCGCAAAGACAGTCACCGGCAGGTAGCGCATAAACTCGCCGACCACTCCCGGCCACAGCATTATCGGAAGAAAAGCGGCGAGCGTAGTTGCCGTTGAGGCGACAACCGGCCAAAACATACGACTGACCGATGCGATATAAGCGTTACGAGCACTCAAACCCTCTGCCATTTTTCGATCGGCAAATTCGGTAATCACGATGGAACCATCAATCAGCATACCGAGGGCCAGTAACATGCCGAACATCACCATAAAATTAAAGGAGTACCCCAGATACCAGGTGACGATAGAACCGAACAGCAGCGAGAATGGCACCCCCAATCCAACCAGAATGCCTGAGCGGAAACCCAGGGCAGCCACCACAATAATCATTACCAGCAGCATTGCAGTAAGAATATTGCCCTGCATTTCACTGACCATATCCCGCGCAAAGTTGGACTGGTCAAAAACAAACTCCACTTTTACGCCTTGGGGTAAAGCTCCCAGCTCCTCTTGCACAACCGATCTGACCCGATCTGCCACATTTACGGAGCTGGCGTCATTGCGTTTCTCGACATTAATAGCGAGACCGGGGCGACCGTTGATGCTGGTAAAACTCACAGCATCCTTGAAGGTGCGGCGAATATCGGTCACATCACCCAGGGTAACAACGCCATCTGCCGAATTCTTTAACGGGATCTCATAAACATCCTGTGCACTCTCAATCAGGCCGGGAACTTTGACAGAAAAGCGCCCGCGATCTGTATCCAATTCTCCTGCGGGAATCAGCAAGTTATTACCCAGCACCGCGTTAATCAGCTCTGCACTGGTCACCTGATAGTGCTCCAGGCGCACCGGATCAATAGTTGCCTCGACTACCTCTTCGCGATTGCCGTGTAGATCTGCGCTCAATACATCGCTGATATTTTCTATTTTGCGCTTAAGTAACTGGGCACTACTGAGCAGTACCCGCTCACTAACTTTTTCCCCAGAGAGGGTAACCACAATGGTGGGAAAAGGTTGCGCCGATGCCTCCTCAACGGTGGGTTCTTCCGCATCCCTTGGCAGCTCTGCACGGGCCCTCTCCACCGCGTTGCGTATATCATCCACCGCATCATCCACATCAATTGCGGAGTCAAATTCCACCACGATATAGGCCAGGGACTCACGGGCGACCGCAATCACCTCGACAACTCCCTCGACCGCACGGATTTCCTGCTCCAAGGGGCGCACCAAAAGGCGCACGCCATCCTCAGGAGAAATCCCCTCATGGGTAACCTGCACCATGACAAATGGCGGATTCACTTCAGGGCTAGATTCAATTGTCATAGCACCGCGGGCCACAAGCCCCACTAAGACAATCAGCAACATCAGGCAAATGGCACTGCGATTGCGCGCAATCGCATTCTCCAATAATTTCATCGCTAGTTACCTTCCTGATCATCCTGTGCACTGGGCACTGAAACCGGCTCAGGGGTGATATCCACAGGCTGGGATTGCACACTGAGTGCAGGTTCTGGTGGTGACATTTCCACCTTGACAATATCGCCCTGGCTCACATATTCCTGACCGACGGTGATCAGAGTAACCGGGTCCGGCAGGCCACTGACCCAAACACCCCCGTCTCCATCACCCACCAAAGTGACATTGATAAAATCGACCCGATTGTTTTCATTGAGCACCCGCACACCCAGTGTGCCGCTGTCATCCAGAGTCAGTAGTGAGGAGTTAATATGGTGTGCCAGTATTTCACCGGTGGGCAGAGCCAAGCGACCACTTAAACC
Organism: Microbulbifer mixtoriginis (SeqCode); assembly: GCF_052467705.1. NCBI lineage: Bacteria > Pseudomonadati > Pseudomonadota > Gammaproteobacteria > Cellvibrionales > Microbulbiferaceae > Microbulbifer > Microbulbifer mixtoriginis (SeqCode). The sequence continues at coordinate 1,010,428 of NZ_CP174322.1, read as the reverse complement.
ACCGCGCAGCAAGTTGCCGGGATTATTCACTGCCACCTCGACACGGTAAGCGCGGGTGATCTCTTGAGCCTGCTGGCTGATGTAACGCAATTTACCCTGAACCGGAATACCACGTTGTAATTCTGCACTGGCCGGGCCCTCGGGCACTAAATTGCCCACTTGATTCTCGGAGACCTCACCAACTACCAGAATTGGATCCAAATCCAGCAGGGTCGCACATTCTTCTCCCCGGCGAATAAAATCACCCAGCTCTACTGCGCGCTTATTGACCACGCCGGCAAAAGGCGCGCGGATTTTCAAGTTATCCACCATCACCTTGGCCGAGGTGAAATCCGCCTGCGCTTGCGCCAGAGCAACATTCTGCTGAGCCATGGCCGTATCAGACTGCAAGCCTTTCTTTTTTAGCCGCTCAGCGCCAGCATAATCCAGACGCGCTTTATTGAGCGCGGCTTCGGCCAGGGCCAGTTTTTCCAGACGGTCCTCCGCTTCGATTTCACAGATCACCTCACCCTGTTGTACTTGGCTTCCCTCTGGCACTGGCAGCCGGGCTATAACACCATCCAGTTCCGCTCTCAGGCGCACGCTGCGATTTGCTTCGGTATGCCCATTGACCAACACCCGTGTCGCGTAGGACTGAGCCTCAATCCGCCGGGCCTGAACCCGCATCGCCGCCTCGGGAACAATCCCCGCTTTTTCGGCGGAATTCGCACTCTCACTATCCTCTTCAGGTAGCAAAACTCCACTGAATAGCCAGGCAAGGGCCAGTAGGGTAACGAGTAATGCGATTCGATAATTTCGGTTAGACCAGATAGATACCAGTGCACTCATAAATAGAAACCTGTCAGGCACAAATAAAGCGGCCGGCAGCAACGCTGGCGCAGTGTTTTGAGTAGGCCAAATTTTACACAGCCCAGTCGTATTCCTAAATTGAATTTTCAGAGAAATAGACCAGCTGACAAGGCTGCGGGGCCGGTAACATCAGTCGATGTCTGAGTAAATTGAGTATAAGAAGGGACAGGTGCTTCGCGTGGAGCAAAGAGGGGAAATCGGTCAGACTGTCTTCACAGGGCACTCCAACCGCATCATTTAGTGAGAATTAAGACAGCATCGATTCCAAAAAACCCAGCATGTCTGACTCATCATCAATCAGTTCACCGGAACCAAATTCCGCATTCCAATCGAGAAGTATTCTGGCCAGAGCCCTTGCCTGTTCGGCCAGGGCAACTAACTCTTCGCGGCTATTCTTTGGCCCGGTGTAAAGCTTTAATTTGCGATGGCTGTCGGCCAGTTGATGGCTGGGGTACTTAGAGCGATACACTTCCAACTTCCAGCGCAGCGAATGCACCATATTGCGATAAAACGTCAATTTTGTTGGCAACTGCAGCAGAGTGAAATCTTCAAGATCCCCAAACAGGGAGCAATCGAGCCCGAGCACCTGGGTCTCGCGGCTATTGTGCGCAGCAAAAATATTCGCGCTACGAGGCTCTGCCAACAACATAGAGAGATCGCCAAATAATTCCCCTGGGCGAATAACCGCCAGGGGACGCTCGCCATTAAGCCCATTGCCCTCCACTTGAACCTGCAGTTCTCCCCGCAAAAGGAAAAAAACCCACTGATCCACGTCGCCGGCGCGCAGCAGCTGTTCACCAGGTTCCAAACTCAAAAGTCGGGAGCGCTTTAACAATACATCGTACTGCCACTCACTGGCCGCACGAATATCTCGAAACAGATGAATGACGTTAAGAAGCTTATCGACAGCTTCCCGCGGATAGTCAATAAGGGGCTTGGTTTCCATAGATACCGCAAAATTAGTGAAAACTTTTCCATTTTTTCTAAAAGTGTGGCCGATGCCACTTGGCGATGCTGGATTCTAAACGATATCGATCTGCCACACACATCGTTGGCTATGACAATCGTTTCCCACTCGGCACCCGCGATCCTGCGAAGGGGGGCATTCTAACCTCTCCAGGCTTGAACTCCATTCCAGTTGCAGTAGAGTTAGGCGAAGTGTTGAGTACAGTGTGCTCACTCACACTTTGAATGCGCACTATTTCATCTGATTTGTGTGCACCGGGGAGGGACACCTCAATCTTAATTACCGGGACCCGAGTGTCCGGATATGCAGACACCATAGAACAATGAAATCGATAAAAATTGTCTTCTCACTTTGGGTGTTAACATTTGCTGTAACTACCTCAGCTGCACCGCTCTTAAATGGCCTTGCGCTCGAACAACAATTTAACAAAGAACTCTATATAGCCGCTGTCTACTCGGAGAGTCTTTCTAGTGATTCAGCCGGCCTTTACAACCCAGAGACACCGCGGCGCCTGGAAGTACGGGTGCTCGCCAAAAGCCTGCCCGCGCGCCGTTTCCGCAACCAGTGGATGGAAAGTATCGCCATCAATAACCGCGGTGACACCCTGAGCAGTCAGGCGGAGGATATGGTGACCTTCGCCAACCTGTTTAAAGGCCGCCTACACCGCGGGGACCAGTTAGCCATCGATTTTGCTGCCGACAGCGGTATCACCTCGGTTTCCCTAAATGGCATTACCCTCGGTGAGATAGCCAATCCGGATTTCTTCAATACCCTGCTGCGCGCCTGGATCGGCCCTGTCCCCCCCTCGACAGATTTTCGTGACGGACTGCTCTCTGCCGGAAATATTCCCGACTCCCTGCGCTCCACTTTTGAGAGCCTAGAGCCCAGCAGCGAGCGGATCGCCGAGCTGCAGTTGAAGTTGATTAGCCAAGAGGAAGCCCTGGCGGCGGCGCAGGCACCACAGAAAGAGGAGGAGCTATCCAAGCCCACACTGGTTGAGGTGGATCTCGCCCCGCCCACCATGACTCTGACTCCGGCAAGCTCCGAAGTGTTGGAGGTGGCCGAGCAAATCACAGAGCAGGTAGCTCAGACTGAAGCCACCGATGGGCTCTCACAGACAGAGGAAGCCCCCCTGCAGCAGGAAAACGAAAGTAGCGGCGAGCCTATCCAACTAGCCGCAAACGGCCCCGAGGATATAGCGCTGGCAGAAATGGATGAGGAGTTTGAGGAGGAAGAAGAGGCCCCCCTAACCGCCGGTATGATCTTGGCTCGCCAAATTTACACTTCCAACCTACTGCGCCACACCTACCGTCATATTCGCTATCCGAAACGCGCCCAGGAGCGGGGCCAGGAAGGTAGTGTGCGCCTGAATGTGGTTATTAACACCCGCGGCGAAGTAGAGGAGATTCAGGCAGTGCAAGAATCCCGCTTTGGAACTCTCAACCGTGAAGCTCGCGCTGCGGTAGAGAGAGCGGCGCCATACCCCGCAGTACCCTCCCAGCTGGGCGAGGAGACTTTCAGCTTCTCACTGCCGATTACCTTCAATCTACCCGACTGACCCACTCTTTCGCAAAAGCCCCACTCTGTGGGGCTTTTTACTAAGAAATTTCGCTAAATTTGTAACTCCTAACCAAATTAGCCAAGCCACCATCTGCCGCAATCCATCCGCCGCTAAACGCAGCCCTCTTGCCCAACCTTACTGTCCCCTTTTACCATGTACGTTTGATACAACTGTGCAAAATTTAGCCAAAAGAGCCGAAATGAAAAAACTATTACTACCTGTCGCTATTGCAGGCATTCTCGCCGGCACCCAGCTGTCACTAACAGCCCACGCCCACGATCACAGTGGCTCCAGCCACCATAAGGCCACTGCTGAACAGCAGCAGCTCACTTCCGGTATCGACCTCACCGCGATGGATACTAGTGTTCGCCCACAGGATGACTTCTTCGCCTATGTAAACGGCACCTGGCTAAAGAACACCGAAATTCCAGCAGATAAATCCCTCTGGGGCGGCTTTACAACCCTGAGAGACAAAAGCACAGAACAAGTTAAAACACTGATCATGGAGGCCAGTAAAGGCGCCAGCAGCAAAGATGCCAAGCAGATCGGTGACCTCTACAACAGCTTTATGAATGAAAAGCTGATTGAAAAGAAAGGCATTACCGCTGTCTCCTCCGAACTCGCCAAAATCGACGCAATTAAGACCCGCAAGGATCTGACTAACTATTTCGCCTACGCTGATATCGCCGGCTACGACGTACCCTTCGGTGGCGGCATCTACCAAGACCTGAAAGAGGTCGAAAACTATATTTTCTACCTGTGGCAGGCCGGCCTGGGTATGCCGGACCGCGACTACTATTTCGAAGATACCGAGAAGAGCAAGGGGCTGCGCAAGGCCTATAAAGAGTATCTGGTAGAAATCCAAAAGTTAGGCCAGCTGGATAATGCCGAAGCGTTCTCCAAGAAAATCTTCAAGCTGGAAGAGAGCCTCGCCAAGCATCACCGTACACGCCTGGACAACCGCGACCCCGAAAAGTATTACAACAAGAAATCCACTGCGGAGCTGAAAAAGCTGATGCCCGCAGTTGACTGGAACAGCTACCTAAGCGCAGCCAAACTGGCCAAGGCTGACAGCTTTATTGTGGGCCAGCCCGAGTACCTGGAAGCCGCTAATCAGATCATTGTCGACACCGATATGGCCACCTGGAAGCGCTACCTGAAGGTCAAGGTACTTTCCGCCATGGCGCCTTACATGCACAGTGAGATTGCCCAGGCACATTTCGATTTTTACAACACCAAACTCCACGGCGTAGAGCAGATGGAACCCCGCTGGAAGCGCGGCACCCAGTTTGTGAATGGCGCAGTGGGTGAGCTGGTCGGCAAGCGCTACGTTGAAAAGTACTTCCCACCGGAAGCTAAAGCGCGCATGACTGTGCTGGTGGACAACCTGAAAGCCGCCTACCGTGAATCCATCGAGTCCTTGGAGTGGATGGGTGAGGACACCCGCAAACAGGCATTGTTTAAGCTGGAAAACTTCACCACCAAGATTGGCTACCCGGACAAGTGGCGTGACTACTCCGCACTCAAGGTAGATGCCGATAACCTGGTGGGCAATGTGCTGGCAGCCAATATGTTTGAGGCCAGTTATGATCGCAACAAGCTGGGCAAGCCCATCGACCGCGGTGAGTGGGGCATGAGCCCACAGACCGTGAATGCCTACTACAACCCGGCAATGAACGAGATCGTGTTCCCCGCAGCAATTTTGCAACCACCATTCTTTAATATGAATGCCGACGATGCAGTGAACTACGGCGGTATCGGTGGTGTGATCGGCCATGAAATCGGCCACGGCTTCGATGACAAGGGCAGTAAATTCGATGGCAAGGGCTATCTAAATAACTGGTGGACTGACTCTGACCGCAATAACTTTGAGAGCCTTACCAGTAAGCTGGTCTCCCAATACGACGCCTACGAACCCTTAGAAGATGAGCACATCAACGGCAAGCTGACTCTGGGTGAAAACATCGGCGACTTGTCCGGCCTCGGCATCGCCTATAAAGCCTACAAAATGTCCCTGAACGGCAAAGAAGCACCGGTCATCGACGGTTTCACCGGCGATCAGCGCGTATTTATGGGCTGGGCACAGGTTTGGCGTAGCAAGATCCGCGATGAAGCTCTGAGCGGCCGTATGAAGGTGGATACCCATTCTCCTGCGGAGTACCGAGTGAAAGGGGTCCTCCCCAATATCGAAGCTTTCTACGAAGCTTTTGATATTAAAGAAGGTGACGGTATGTACCTGCCGAAAGAGGAGCGCGTGAAGATCTGGTAATCGCTGGCAATAATCCTGCCATCTGTTACCGGCTTTCCGCTCTACCGGCCGCCCCGGCGGCCGGTTTCTCTCAATATTTTCCTCGAAGTTTCCCTCTCTCCTAATATTTCCTCATTCTTGTACCATCCATTTCATCAACACTACAGGATGGACAAATCTTTGCCGCAATAGCTTAAGATGGATGGCGTGCTTTCATAAGAGATACCACCAATGGCCCATCGCACCCAGTTCCAACTGCTTGCCAGCCGCCGCTTTCTGCCCTTCTTTATCACCCAGTTTTTAGGTGCCTTTAACGATAACGTATATAAAAATGCGTTGATCGTGATGATCGCCTTTCGCTTGGTGGAAAGCGAAGCCAATGCTCTAATTAATATCGCCGCCGGCCTGTTTATTCTGCCGTTTTTCCTATTTTCCGCCTCTGCAGGTCAGTTGGCGGACAAATTTGATAAGAGCCGCTTAATTAGACTGATCAAGCTGGGAGAGATCGTTATTGGCTCCCTCGGTATAGGTGCGCTTTATAGTGGCAGTAATCTGCTCTGCCTTGCCGTTTTGTTCCTGCTCGGAGTGCAGTCCGCCTTCTTTGGCCCGGTGAAGTACGCCATCCTGCCACAATCCTTGAAACGCTCTGAACTGGTCGGTGGTAACGCCCTGGTAGAGATGGGTACTTTTGTTGGTATCCTCGCCGGCACCATTGTGGGCGGCCTACTCGCCGGACTGACCGGGCAAGGGGAACACGGTCTCTTCTACCTCAGCCTGATTATTATGGGGGCCGCGATATTCGGTTACTTGGCAAGCCGCTGGATTCCTCAAAGTCCAGCGCCCTCGCCAAATTTGCATATCAACCCAAACCCCATCACCCAAACCAACAAAATCCTGCGCACTACTGCCAAAACCCCATCAATTTTCTATGCCATTATCGGCATCTCCTGGTTTTGGCTATTGGGCGCGGCTTATCTGACGCAGATACCCAGTTTTACGAATAATGTACTGGGGGGAGATGAATCCCTTGTCACCCTATTGTTGTGTGCCTTTACCATCGGTATTGCCCTGGGCTCCATGCTGTGCGAGCGTTTATCCAACGGCCATATCGAATTGGGCCTAGTACCACTGGGTGCCGCCGGTCTCACCATTGCCGGAATCGCCCTTTCCAGTGCCGGGGGGGGCTTTCAGGAACTGCAAGAGCCCACCTTAAGCGCTTTCTTCAACAGCGATGGCGCCCTCACTATTCTTATCTGCATCGTATTGTTAGGTATTTTTGGTGGCCTCTACATTGTGCCTCTCTACGCTATGATGCAAGACCGATCGCCTCGAGAAATTCGCGCACAGATTATCTCGGTCAACAATATTCTTAACGCGCTGTTTATGGTTGTTTCAGCGCTGCTGGGTATTTTGTTCCTGAATATCCTAGGAGCCACGATTCCACAGTTTTTCCTGGTCATCGCCCTGATGAACGCCGCCGTGGCTATCTTTGTATTCACCAAGGTTCCCGAATTCGCGATGCGTCTACTTATCTGGATGCTCTCCCACACAATGTATCGGGTTAAGCATCAAGGGTTAGAGCAGATTCCCGCAGAGGGACCAGCCCTGATCGTGTGTAACCATGTAAGTTATGTGGATGCCCTACTGTTAGCCGGCGCCGTACGCCGCCCAATACGCTTTATCATGTATAAGCCGATTTACGAAATCCCGGTGCTACACTTTATCTTCCGCACTGGGCGCGCCATTCCCATCTGCTCCAAGTCACGGGATCCTGCAGGCTATGATCAGGCATTCAAGGACATTGAGCAGGGTTTGCAAGATGGTGACCTGCTATGTATTTTCCCAGAGGGACAACTCACTAAAGACGGAGAGATGCAACCGTTTAAAGCCGGCATTGAAAAAATCCTTGCGCGCACCCCTGTGCCAGTAATCCCCATGGCCCTACGCGGACTTTGGGGCAGCTTCTTCAGTCATAAAGGTGGACACGCCTTCACCACCCTGCCAAAGCGCTTCTGGTCCAAAGTCAGTGTCGTGGCAGGCGCTCCGATTAAAGCGCCTGAAGCCAAGGTAGAGGCATTACACGATGAGGTACTGGAGTTGCGCGGGGAATTAAAATAGATCAACACATATTTTGGGGCTGGGATAACACCAGCCCTGTCATCAAAACCCTTACGCGCCAGGATATTTGACCAGACCAAGGCTACTGTAGTCTTACTGCTGTCCTATGCTTAACCAAACTTCCTTCAATGTAACCCCATCTTCAGAACCTTATAAAGCACGATGACCGAATACGGGTCTAACAAGGAATATTCGCAGCATCACTCAACAAATATGAATCCCCGACTGATAACCAATCAGATATAGGCTGTCTCATGTAAGGAAGTGGCAATGGCTCGACAGAATCAGTTTCAGCTATTGGGAAAACGCCGCTTCCTCCCCCTATTCCTTACTCTGATCACTGTCTATTTCAACAACAATATCTTCAGAAATGCTCTCTTAGTTATTCTCGCTTTCCAGCTGGCAAAAAACGAAGCCAATACTCTGATCAATCTGGCAACCGCACTTTATCTTTTACCTTTTTTCCTGTTTTCTATCACAGCGGGACAATTGGCAGATAGGTTCGATAAAAGCAAATTTATTAGGCTGATTAAGCTGCTAGAAATCCCCATTGTACTTCTGGGGGCTGTTGCGCTGTATGCCAACAGTAAGATGCTAAGCTTCTTAGTTTTATTCCTATTAGCAACCCACGAGACTTTCTACGGCCCTGCCCGCTATGCAGTTATGCCCCAACACCTGAAACGAAAAGAACTGATGGGTGCTAATGGGTTGGCACAAATGGCAATTTTTGCTGGCAGCCTTAGCGGTGCAATCGTAGGCGCTCTACTCGCAGATTTTATCAAGCCGGGACAACATGGGGTTTTATATCTTAGCCTTGTCATGTCTGGTATCGCAGTTTTCGGTTATTTAAGCAGCCGCGCAATACCTCCAGCACCACCATTGTCACCCCGCTTAAAAGTGAATTGGAACCCAGTAAAGCAAACTCTGAAAATTTTACAGCAAACAATGAAGAACCCTTCGGTTTTTTATTCCATCATCGCCTGTTCTTGGTTTTGGCTAATCAGCACAACTTTTATTGCGCAAATTCCCAGTTTCACCAAAAACACACTGGGCGCCAGCGAACCCGTGGTTACCCTGATGATTTGCTGCTTAACAATTGGTATTTCGCTTGGATCCCTTATGTGCAATACCTTATCTCGAGGCCGCATTACACTTGGCATAGTACCCATCGGTGGCCTTGGAATAACTCTGGGCGGGCTTGGTCTGGGTTTTAGCGCACTAGGTTTTCATACTATATCTGGAGCTTCCATATCTGAATTTATGATGAGCGACAATGCAGTTTCAATTTTGCTCTACACAGTATTGGTGGGTTTCTCCGGGGGGATCTTTATCGTGCCACTCTACACCATCATTCAAGACCGGGCAGAAAAGCAAATACGCGGACAAATTCTTGCACTGAATAACATGTCCTACGCCCTATTCGTTGTCATAATCTCAATAGTCAATATTATATTACTAGATGCGGCAAAGATATCTATCACCCAACTTATAATATTCCTTGCAATTTTAAATCTCCTTGCATTAATTTTTATCTGTTTCAAATTACCCGAGCTGTTAGTGCACCTAACCACCTGGGCCTATACAAATGTCGTGGCTCGAGTGCAAGGAGAAAACTTGAAACTGATACCGGAACAAGGAGCCACTCTCATCATCTGCACGTCCATGAATTACCGGGCACCTCTAATCCTATATGAGATAATACCGCGCCCCGTTCGTTTTATCTTACCGCAATCATTATTCAACCATAAATTAATACGCTTTGCCCTTAGCAAGGGGGGCACACAACCTATAATTTACAATTCAGAAAAAACAGAAAAGAATATCAACCTTCTCAACGAAATAGAAAATGCAATAAAAAAAGAGGAACTTTTGTGTCTATTTATAGACAAGCAAGATCATTCAAGTACAACCATTAAAAGAAGAAAACAGTTATGGGGCATATTTAGGAATCAGAACGCTCCCATTACTCAAGCCCTATTACAGATCAAGAAGACAAAAAGCCAGTTAAGTAGAAGAACATTATTAACCTTAAAAAACATTTACAAAGAAGACGATATTTAAAAAGAAAACCTACAAAGACAGCCTCACCATTTAAGGATAAAGACCTCAAAAACCACAACTACTCTTTTACAATAACAATCAACACTATAAAACCAGATTCCATCTACTAGTTGGCAGCAGTTCCTCCTACTCTCCAAGCATCCACTGATTCAGCTTTACCCTATGCTATTAGTTACTCACTTTTGCACTGATACAATGGTTTAGTCACTGGATTTGTTCAAGGGAAGCAACCCAACTAAAGAAAGGCGCCAATGGCCCAGCAAAACCAATTCACCCTTTTTACCAAGCGCCGCTTCCTGCCACTGTTTCTCTCATTGATCAGTGCCGCCTTCAACGACAATATTTTCAAAAATGCACTCCTGGTGATGCTGGCATTTCGTCTGGCGGAGTCCGAGGCCAATGCCTTAATCAATCTCGCAACGGGCTTTTATATACTGCCGTATTTTCTCTTTTCGGTAACGGCCGGCCAGCTAGCGGATAAATATGACAAGAGCCGAATTATCAGGATATTGAAGTTAGCGGAAATATTTTTTGTCTTGCTGGGAGCCTATAGCCTTATTTATAACAACCAAATCCTGAACTTTATTGTGTTGTTTTTAATGGCAACACACACCGCTATATTCAGCCCTGTGCAGTATGCCCTACTACCCCAACACCTCAAGCGCAGCGAGTTGATGGGAGGCAATGGATTGGCACAGATGGCTTCCTTTGCCGGGGTGTTAGTCGGGACTATTGCCGGTACCCTACTCGCCGGTTACACAAAACCGGGCCAACCGGGACTGGAGGAATTGGGAGCCATCATGGTTGTGATAGCCGTCTTAGGCTATCTTGCCAGCCGAATGATCCCACAAGCACCCCCCCCGACCCCAGACTTACGCATCGACTGGAACCCCATATCCCAAGCTTGGCGTATAATGCGGCTAACGGTTAAGAATCCATCAGTTTTTTACGCTATTCTCGCCTGCTCCTGGTTCTGGCTGGTCAGTTCAGCCTATCTAGCACAGGTGCCCAGCCTCACCAAGAATGTACTAGGCGCGAGCGAGCCAGTTATCACCATTATTCTGTGCTGCCTATCCATTGGTGTGGCGGCGGGCTCCCTGATGTGCGAAGCACTCTCCAGAGGGCGCATCACATTTGGCATAGTACCTATCGGCGCCTTGGGGATCACTCTAGGTGGGCTGGGCCTCGGTATAACCACTGCACAGTTTGACACCTTGTCCGGGGCATCTATCAGCGAATACCTGCAAAGTGATGGCGCTTATGCCGTACTCATATATACCGCTTTACTGGGCATATTTGGCGGTATCTTCATTGTACCGCTTTATACAATCATGCAGGACAGGACCGACTACGCTGTGCGTGCGCAAGTCCTATCCCTAAACAATGTTTTAAACGCCCTATTTATTGTACTGATCTCGCTGCTTAGTATTTTTTTTCTCGACGTACTGAAAATTACAATTCCGCAGCTATTTATCCTGATGGCTCTGGTGAACTGTACAGTAATGGCTTTATTGTTTTTCAAACAACCAGAATTTATTGTGCACTTACTTGTGTGGCTTTCCTCGCATCTATTCGCCCGTACCTCCTACGGAGAACTCAAGCACATTCCCGCCACAGGAGCTGCATTGCTAGTCTGCAGCCCAGCAGCCCGGCTGGCGCCCCAACTGCTTATGGATACTCTACTGAGGCCGATTCGCTTTATTCTGCCCCAGGGGTTTAACCAATTTCCTTTGCTGCGATTTATTTTTAACAATTACAGTCTTGCGCCCATTTTTTACGACGCAACAGGAGATAAAGAGAAGTTCTCAGCTGAAATACGTCGAGCTGTAGGGAATGGTGAATTAATCTGCTTCTTTCCCGTTAAAGATCACTGTGACAGTGAATTTACTGATATTGAAAGACAACTAAAGGAGGTCTTAACCCATACGGCCACCCCCATATTCCCCCTTACTTTGAAGGGATTGCACGATGAGATTTCAGGCAGCTCCAATCATAAAAAAATGAGTTTTTTTCCCAAAGTACATATCAGCGTAGGGCAGCCTATTGCAGCGAAGGATATAAACAGATCAGCCTTAGCTGAGCAACTCAACCAAAGTGATACTTAATTCATCGATTTAACCAGTAGTCACTAACCACCAGTAAACAATGTGCCTTATTCGAACCCCAAATTCAGAGTTTAATCTCGCTCAAGTCCAGCAACAGCTGCGAACTCCACACCCAAATAGGGTAATTGGCATATTCAGATTCTAAGTGGGGCTTCTTTAGCAAAAAAATACCCGCTTCTAGGAGCGGGTATTTTCAATACTTTCAGGCTGTGTTTTATTAAGCAACCTTAGCTGGAGCCTCAGTAGAAGCACTCCCCTTTCTCATCAGCCAAAGCGCTCCGATAAGCACCAAGGCTTGCAAGCCAATCCCCTGCCAAGTTGGGTAAATACCCAGCCAGTCGAAGCTAAACTGCACCGGCAGCGGTGAAATACCAATCCAGGCCGCCTCCTGCAACGCGGCAACCGCCTTGCCTGCAAGTACGAATGACAGTGCCAGCAATACATAAGTGGTCACGCTGAAGAATTTACCGATCGGCAGGCTTACCGAGTAACGCACTAGGGCAAAACCAATCACCGCCAGTAAAACTACACCAGCGCCAACCCCTGTCCACAAAGTGCCATAATGACCTGCAGAAGTCTGCGCCAGTAGAGATTGATAGAACAGGATGGTCTCGAAGATCTCACGGTAAACTGCGATAAATGCCAGCCCTGTAATACCCCAAAGGGCACCGGTACTCAGGCTGCGGTTGATGCTTTCACGGATATATTTCTGCCACTCGTCCGCTTGTGTTTTGCTATGCATCCAGAAGCCCACATAGAAGAGCACTACCGCGGCCAACAGGGCGGCCACGCCCTCCATCACCTCACGGCCGGCGCCACTAATGGTGATCAGTGTCTGCGCCGCAATCCAGGTGGCAAAGCCGGCGGCAAAGGCACCGACCCAGCCCACATGCACAAATTTGAGGGCATCGCGACGGCCAGTTTTTACCAGGATGGTAGTCAGAGCAATCACCACCAATAGCGCCTCCAACCCTTCACGCAGAAGAATCACCAGACTGGCAATAAATAGAGCAGCACCAGACAGGTTGCCCTCCTGCATTAGCGACTCCGCTTGAGCTAGTTGCTGCAGGATTGTCTCAATCTGCGCCCGAACCTGTTGGGGGTCGCTATCAGCGTGAAGTTGCGCGCGCAAACCCAGCAATTCACGTTCAGTGGCCAAGCGCAGGTCTGCATCCAGAGAGTTCAGGGAATTTTCCGCCATCTCAAAACCATCGAGATAGGCGCTGATTGCCAGTGTGCGAGCTTTGGCGAAGTCGCTCTGTTGATAGGCCCGTAGCGACGCCTGTAATTGTGTGCGCGCCACATCAATGGGAGTGCTGCCTACCGAAGCCTCTGCGGTAAACAGCACACTCGGATCAGCGCGTAGTGCCGCCACCGTCTGCGAGGAAATTTCCGGACGATCATTGCGCAGCACCTGTGGGCTATACATCACCATATCTTGCAAGCTAGGTTTCATTTCCGCAGCCGGGTCCCTTTCACCGGCAAATGCCAAGCCACCCACGTAAAAAGCGAGAGACCAGCGCTGCTGCTCGGTGAGATTAGCAAAAGCAGTCATGGCGGTGCCATCAATACCATTGCTGATCGCATCGTAAAGCCCCAACAGAGAACGATTAACAGCGCGCTCGTGCTCGTGGAAATTGGTCGGCGCAGGCTCCAGATTCGCCGCCAGGGGGCCGTCGCCGTGGCCCTCCACACCGTGACACGCAATACACTGGGCCTGATAGAGCGCGAGAGTCTCTTCAGTACTGACTAATCCACTTGGCAGTGATAATGCCGGAGCAATAGCTAGCAACCCCTGGCGCAAACTGGCTGTGTGCACCTGCACTTCATCAATATCCGCTTTGCGCTGGATTGCCGCCTGTAAGGCCTGGGCCTCTGCGCGAATAACACTGGCCTCGGTGGAATCTTTTAGCTGCTGCCCACGGTCGATCAGCAGCCCGGCGAACTCCTCCATTTCAGCAAATTCGTCAGCATTGATTATCTTGCCTCCGGCCACAGCCTCCGGGTAATCAACGCCAATATACTCCGCCATTTGCATCAACTGGCGCAGTTCCTGATCTGAGAGCCCCCCTTGATGGGCCTGGACGGGGGTAATCGAAATGGCCAGCAACGCTATAAACAAGCAAGCCAGATAGTGGGAAAGGCGCATGGAGTGTCCTTTTCAGTTGCTACAAACAATATTCGTTATGGAGTGCACAATATTATTGATAATCATTCTCATAATAAACCCCATGCTTAAACTCACCTATATTCATTGAGTTGAAAAAGCCTTGCTTTTCAAATTGTGCACAATAAAATTGTGTGCAATGTAAAAAGCGGAGCACACCATGACAGACCTGTACTCAATCCCCGTAAAGACCGCCAGCGGCGAAACCACTTCCCTTGAGGACTACAAGGGCAAACTGATCCTTGTGGTAAACACTGCCAGCAAGTGTGGATTCACCAAGCAGTACAAAGGACTCGAAGCCCTCTACGATCAATATAAAGACCGCGGCCTAACCGTGCTTGGCTTCCCCTGTAACCAGTTCGGCAAACAGGAACCCGGCAGTGACGATGAAATCCAAGAGTTCTGTGAACTGAATTTTGGCGTCAGCTTTCCCGTTTACGCCAAACTCGATGTCAATGGCCCCACGGCTCACCCACTGTTTGTGGAGCTGAAGAAAAGAGCACCGGGCCTCCTTGGCACCGAAGGCATCAAGTGGAACTTCACCAAATTTCTGATCAGTAAGGATGGCAAGGAAATTAAACGCTACGCCCCAAAAGACACCCCTGAGTCCCTGCAGGAAGAAATCGAACGGATGTTGTAACTGTGATTTGCGACGAAGATTCCGAGCTGGCTCTCAACCGCCAGCTCTGTTTTGCCCTCTACGCTGCCTCCAGGGCTATGACGAAAGCCTATCAGCCCATGCTGCAAGACCTGGGCATCACCTACCCCCAGTACCTTGTGTTGATGGTGCTCTGGGAGTGGGCACGTGAAGATGAAAACTACGAAGTCGAAAAAGACGGAAAGGATAATGAGAGAAGCCTCGGCGCTCTCGGGCAGCGCTTGATGCTCGATTCCGGCACCCTCACCCCCCTCTTGAAGCGCATGCAAGAACATGGACTGGTAGAGAGAAAACGCGCTCCATGGGATGAACGGGTCACCCTAGTGGCGGCCACCAGTGCTGGTCTGGCATTAAAGCCACGGGCCAAGCAGTGGGTGCAGCAAAACATCCAAAACTCAGCCATTACTCGTACTGAGGTGGAACAGCTTCACAGTGACCTCTGGCAATTTCTAAACAAGCTGGAAGGCAGCAATCCCATAGGGACTGCAAAGTAGAAACAATATTTTCCTCATCGCCCCCGGGATCCTTCATCCTTGGGGCAAACACCCCAAGAG
The DNA here is from genome assembly GCF_052467705.1 of Microbulbifer mixtoriginis (SeqCode). Lineage (NCBI taxonomy): Bacteria > Pseudomonadati > Pseudomonadota > Gammaproteobacteria > Cellvibrionales > Microbulbiferaceae > Microbulbifer > Microbulbifer mixtoriginis (SeqCode). The sequence goes on along the minus strand of NZ_CP174322.1, from coordinate 995,140 downwards.
AGAAAACAAGCCAACAAATAGCATAATTATTAGGACGTGATTACCCATAAAAAACGATTTTAATGAATATTTAGGATGAGCATTGACCTCAAGCTTAAAAAACCTCCATAATATGCGAAATCCAGTCCGCTGCCGGTATCGCCACACATGAAGACTGACAACTGTACTTTTCAGCCTCGCCATTTCGCCCTAGCTTCCTCGCTACGACTGCCCTTGCGCGGCATATAATTTTTCTCCCCCCCACCCTCAACAGAATTCCCAACTTTATTTGGACGTTGCGTAGACAGCGGCGAAGCCCCTTGTTTAGCCTCGAAACAAATAAGGAGAAAAAACAGAAATGAGCACCAAAAAAGATAAGTTAGTCATTTTTGATACCACTCTGCGCGATGGAGAGCAGAGTCCCGGCGCCTCTATGACCAAAGAGGAGAAGGTGCGCATAGCCCGTATGCTGGAACGCATGCGTGTAGATGTGATTGAAGCTGGCTTCGCCATTGCCAGCCCCGGAGATTTTGAAGCTGTTCAGGCGGTTGCCGAAGCCGTGACCGAGTCTCGTATCTGCAGCCTCGCTCGCGCCGTCAACGCCGATATAGTGCGCGCCGGAGAGGCCCTGAAAAAAGCCAACGCCTCGCGTATTCACACATTTATCGCCACCTCCCCAATTCATATGCAGTACAAGCTGCAGATGGATCCGGAGGATGTGCTGCAGCAAGCGGTGAAAGCCGTAAAGACCGCGCGCCAGTTTACCGACGATGTTGAATTCTCTCTGGAGGATGGCAGTCGCTCTGAACCGGAGTTTATGTATCGCATTATCGAGGCGGTGATCGCCGCCGGTGCCGGCACTATCAATATCCCCGATACTGTCGGTTATGGTGAACCGGGCGAGTACGGTGCCATGTTCCGCCGGGTTATCGAGAGTGTCCCCAACTCCGACAAAGCCATCTTTTCTACCCACTGTCACAACGACCTGGGTCTGGCAGTGGCCAACTCCCTGTCGGCCGTTATGAACGGCGTACGCCAGGTAGAGTGCACCATCAACGGCTTGGGTGAGCGCGCCGGCAACGCCTCTCTGGAAGAAATCGTGATGGCGGTACAGACCCGCCAGGATCTCTACCCGGTACACACCGGCATCGACACCAGCCATATTGTGCCCACCTCACGCATGGTCTCGTCGGTAACCGGCTTCCCAGTACAACCCAACAAGGCCATTGTCGGTGCCAACGCCTTCGCCCATGAGTCCGGCATCCATCAGGACGGGGTACTCAAACACCGCGAAACCTACGAAATCATGCGTGCCGAAGATGTGGGCTGGGGGCAAAACCGCCTGGTGCTCGGTAAACATTCCGGCAGAGCCGCGGTACGTGCCCGCTATGAGGAGCTGGGCATCGCCTTTAGCGATGGCGAAGAGTTCCAACTGGTATTCCAGCGCTTTAAGGAACTGGCCGATAAGAAGCACGAAATTTTCGACGAGGACCTGCACTCTCTGGTGGCCCTGCGCGAGGAACCCGCCGAGCGCTTCAAGCTGCTCGACCTGGACGTACGCACTAAAATCGGCAGTGCGCCACAAGCCTTTATCGAACTATCCATCGATGGTGTGCCCCACCAGACTGAGGCTCAAGGCGGCGGACCGGTAGATGCCACTTTCAAAGCTATCGAGCATATCGTAGATAGTGGTGCAGATTTAAAACTGTATTCCGTCAACGCCGTCACTCAGGGAACAGATTCCCAGGGCTCTGTCACCGTGCGATTGGAGAGAGATGGCCGTCTGGTCAATGGTGTTGGCGCCGATACCGATATTTTGATTGCCTCGGCACAAGCCTACATGGATGCGTTAAACTTGCTCGCCATCAGTGAGAGTAAGAAACAGGGCGTGTAAGTGAACGAGCTGCAGCGAGCGGAATATTTGTCGGTACTGGGTATAGCCAGCTATGTGCCGCGCTTTGTATTACCGCTCGCTCCCGAGCCCCGCCAGGCCAAGCTGCCACCGGCGGAGCCTGATACCGCTACTGACCAATCGCTGCCGTTAGCTAGCAACCCCCTGCCGCAGTCTGCGGCACAGATTGTCGACGCACCGGCAACCAAAGAGCGTGATACTGTCGCGGCGGAGATCAACGCACTAACTAGCGCGACAAAAGCACAGGCTCCGGCAAAACCTACTATTGCCATACCGGTGGCGGCGCCGAGCCAGCAAGTGAAACCCTTTGTACTCAACTGCTGGCGTCTCGGCGAAACCCTGCTGGCAGTAGACAGCCACGAGCCCGGTGCCGCACTGCCACTAGAGTCTCTGTTCGGCAATATTGTTCGAGCGCTTAACTGGCACAAGCTACCGCGCCAGCAAGAGCGTCTGCATTGGCCAATGGCAGAAAACCGCTTCGGCCCAGCAGCAGACGCGTCGGAGGCCCGCGATACCTTTTCCAGTTGGCTGGAGGCCTCCTGCTCGCGCTATCCAGTGCGGTCGATCTGGTTGATGGGGCAAGAGGCACAGGAATTCTGTACACCTCAGCCTCTGGAAAGCGATATCAACAACTGGGATGGTATACGCATCCTGCCCATGCCCAGTCTGTCGCAACTGCTACAACAGCCGCAACGCAAGCGCGAACTCTGGCAGCTGCTGCGCAAAGCCTATCCCGCAGAGACCCGCGCTCAATGATGTTGTCCAACACCAAATTGGATTTACGCCTCGCCGAGGAGACTGACTGTGCCGCTCTGGCCAATCTGGCGCTCAGTGCCCACAGCCACCCCTGGAGTGAGACACAATATCTGCAGAGCCTAAAAGCCGGGCACCAGTGCTGGCTACTCAACAGCGGCAGTGAGACTGTCGCCTGCTGTGTAATCAGCCAGCTGTTTGACGAAGCGGAAATTCTCGATGTGGCCGTGGTACCCCAGTGGCGCCGGCATGGCTTGGCGGAAACGCTGTTGCGCCGCCTTATCGACGAGCGACACAAAGATATCCGGCGGCTATTGCTGGAGGTGCGGGCCTCCAATCTCGCCGCGCAGTCACTCTATCGCAAACTGGGTTTTTCTGAGGATGGCTTGCGCAAGAATTACTATCCCGCGGAAAACGGCAAACGCGAGAATGCTGTACTCATGAGCCTCGCCCTGGCAGAGCCGCAACCGTAGCTTAAAACAGTCAGCGGGCGTTTTTGGCCCAAATTTCTCGCCGTGCCATCCCACGCAGTTTTCCGCAGGGGATGCTGCCGAACCATATCTTCATTGCCTGAGCAGTATCAGAAAATCTGCCCAAACAACCGATTTGTTGGAAAGAGTTATCGAATGTCGCTATCTAAAAGCAGTCCCTCACTCCTAGAAGGCTCGGTTTCCGGCCACCTGCAGAGACTGGCTCTGCCCATGGTGTGGGGTATCCTCGCGGTAATGTCCTTCAATATCGTGGATACCTATTTTGTCTCACAGCTGGGCAGTGCCCCTCTAGCGGCTATGAGCTTCACCTTCCCGGTTGTAATGGTCATCAACAGTTTCTCCATTGGTCTCGGCGCCGGCACCTCCTCCGCGGTAGCCCGTGCCTACGGTGCCGGAGATGTAGGGAATGTGCGCAGATTAGTAACAGACGCCTCAGTATTGGCGCTCCTCATTTCCCTGCTGATTACTGTCGCCGGCTTGTTGAGCATTCGCCCTCTGTTTTCCCTGCTCGGTGCCAGCGAAGAGCTGATGCCACTGATCGAGGACTACATGGTGCCCTGGTACATCGGCACCATCTTCGTGATAGTCCCCACCATTGCCCTTTCGGCTCTGCGCGCTATCGGCAACAGCGCGCTGACCGGTCGAATCATGGTGGGGGTGGCCCTGTTCAATGTGATCCTCGATCCTATTCTGATTTTCGGCCTGCTAGGGTTTCCCCGGCTGGAATTACAGGGCGCAGCGATCGCCACTGTCATCGTGCGCGCCATCAGTTTCTTCTTCGCCTTCTATTATTTGATCCGCCGGGAAAATCTTGTGGCCGCGCCCCAATGGCACTTCGGTACCCTAGTCGAATCCTGGCGCAAAGTCCTCGCCGTGGGGCTGCCGGCGGTACTCACCAATGTCATTATCCCCATGGCCGGCGGTGTTGTAGTAGCACTGGTGGCCGTACACGGCGACGAGGCCGTGGCCGGACTCGGCGTGGCACTGCGTATCGAGCCAGTCGCCCTGATTATTTTTTATGCACTTTCTGCAGTCGTCGGCCCCTTTATGGGACAAAACGCCGGGGCCGGCAACACCCACCGGCTGCGGGAAACCGTCAGTGTATTGGCACGTTTCTGCCTGATACTGGGGACGGGGTTGGCGGTGCTGCTTTATTTGATCGGCGAGCCAGTAGTGCGCCTGTTCAGCGACTCCCCAGAAGTTATCGCCGTGGCTGTCGCCTACCTGAGCCTGGTGCCGTTTAGCTATGCCGGTTACGGTTTTGTAATGTCGGCCAATGCCGCCTTCAACGGCCTGGGTCGGCCATTGCCTGCAACCATGATCTCTTTCCTGCGGGTACTCGGTATCTATCTCCCCCTAGCGTGGGTCGGCAACTATTTCTGGGGCATGACCGGATTGTTTGCCGCTACCGCCGCATCCAACCTGTTGCTCGGCGCCCTATCCTGGTGGTGGCTGCGCCACGATACCAGCAAGCGCAGTGCGGAAGTCGACACAACAGAACCCCTATCGGCCAGTTAATTTCAGTTCAGGAAAACACAAGCGTCAGCCTCATTGCGCAACTCTCCCGTCCATGAGGCTGCCTCTTGTTCAACTTTACAGCGCTGTATTTCACTCTGCCGCCTTCATAATGAATTATCCGCCACACTAGTGAGCTTGCATATTACTTCCCACTTTGCACGTTAGTTTCAGCCGTGGCCGAACCCAGAGTCCGGTCACGCCTACTTACTCCGCAGCAAGGACGGTGATTTATGCAAGAAAAGGAAAGTGCATCGCTTCGCTGGCAACTGTGGCGCAACACAGTCCTGTCAGCTCTACTCTCGACCCTGGTTTCAACAAGCCTAATGGGCTGCGATCAGGACGCCCCCGATACCCCTCCAAAAGATGATTCCGGAGATAATGGCGGCGGTAACAACGGGAACCACGAGCCCTGGATTCTGAACACCACTGGCGTCCGCGCACCCTATATCTACGAAAGCGATAGCAACGAACAGGTATTGGTGAACATCCAGAGTGTGGAGTCAGTCATGGTGGACGGCAAAGATTACACTCTGGTAACGGCGACAGGTATCCCCGATTACGAAACCGAAATCACCGACAAACTATACGATTGGCTGATCAATCGCCCCAAGGCCGCCACTGATTTCGTCAGCGGTAGCCCCATTGTACAGGTTGGCGATGTCGTCAGCTTTGGCCAGGATATCGGCTACCGCAGTAACACGCAGAGTTGCGCTACGAGTGCGGGATACGGCTACTGGCCTCCCGGTCCCGTATGCCCTGAGAACATCTCTCACCAAGGCTACTTCCCACTGGCACCAGAAATGTCCGATGAAAATTGTGAAAGCGGGCTTGGAGCACAGGGCTACTGGGTCAACGGCACTTCCATCTATCAGTGGAGCGATGGCCAGGTAGTGGATGGCACTTGGCACACCTTGGCACCGGTGGCAGAAAAGTACGATGTAGATATCTGCGGAGGCCATGCGGCTAGGGGGGATTACCATCACCATTTTTACAGCGGCTGCCTGGCGGATCTGGTTGGGGACTCAGGCGGTACTCACTCCCCGATTTACGGCTTTACCGCCGATGGCTATCCCATCTACGGCCCCTGGGAAGCCGATGGAGAACTGGCCATAAGCAGCTGGGCCATTCGCAATTACGACGACCCCAGCGCACCGAGTGGTTGCGGCATAGCCGGGGAGCGCAGCTGCTTGTTGATCGATGAGTACGATCTTACTAAAGGCACTGAAGTACTAAACAACAGTGGTCCCAGCACTAGTGATGTTTTCACTTCTCTATCGGGCAATACGTTTATTACCAGGTCTGGTTTTTTCTATGAGGATTATTATTGGGACAGCGTCCTTACTGCGCTCGGCGGAGCCCATCTGGATCAATACAACGGTCACAGCGATAGTGAACGCGGTTACCACTATCACCTCACCGTGACCCAGGCCGAAGACGGGCAGCTTATTCCAGCCTTTCCCTATACCTTCGGGCCGCGCTTCTACGGTAAGCTGGATAGCCAGACGATCGTCAGTGTCTGTTCCGATGAGGTCGGGGGCGGTACTCCGCCGAGACCCCCACCAAGGTAAGCCGAAACACCTTAAGGTTTTGCATTTATTTTTAAGCGCTGCTGCAATTAAACCGCGCTGCGGGATTCCCCCACAGCGTGGTTGGCAATCTCACCCCCACAACTGTCACTACGCTTGAAGACTATTCCCCAAGGCATACTTTGCAAAATTTAACAGTGTCGATCTCTGCCAGAGAGCAGCATCATATTTTTTTCATCGAGTTAAAAAATCGGCAGAGGGAAACTAAGTGGCTTCCCCATACCCATTTAGGAGAAAGGTTTTTGCAGACATAGCCGCTTTCACGCAATGGTCTGTTTTAGCGCAATAGTGAAAGGCATTTCTCATCGGGAAAACCAGCTGCGCAAGTCTGCATATTGTCCATATTTTGTCCTCTTTTCTGCAGTACTTTCAGGTGGCTTCTCCCTTGATGTCAGGGTTACCCATGAAAAGAATAGAAATGCTCCTCCCGGACCAGCGCTCGCTTTTATCCTGCGCCATCGCCCTTACACTGATCACCGGTGCCTTACAGGGATGCGGTGGCGGAGGGAGTTCTTCCTCTGATACAGAAATCAGCAGCGAGGGCAGTGATTCCTCAACCGGCAGCAACAGCGGTGATGACCGCAATGGGGACGAAGACACTGGAGGAGGCGACAGCAGTACGGAAGACACTGGGGTCTGGGTCGTCAATACCACCGGAGAGCGCGCGCCCTATATCTACGAGAACAACAGTAATGAGCAAGTTCTGGTCAATGTGCAGAGTGTTGAATCTGTTACTGTAAGCGGCAAGGAATACACCCGGGTATCCGCAAGCGGAATTCCCGACTACGAAATTCTGATCACCGAAAATATCCTCAGTGCCCTGCTCACCCGCCCCAAGGTTAACAGTGATTTCCTAAACGGCAGCCCCAATGTTCAACTGGGTGACTTCATCAGTTTTGGTCAGGATATCGGTTATCGCAGCAACGCCTCCTGTGGTGCCGAAGCAGGCTATGGCTTCTGGCCCCCCGGCCCTGTCTGCCCGGAGAATGTCTCGCATCAGGGCTACATCCCCAAATCCCCGGAAGCTGCAACAGAGGACTGTGAAACTAGCCTCGGCGTGCAGGGCTACTGGGTAAATGGCACCTCTATCTATCAGTGGAGCGACGGCCAGTCTGTCAACAACACCTGGCACACCCTAGCCCCTCTGGCCGAAGTCTATGATGTGGATGTCTGTGGTGGTCATGCCGCCAACGGTGATTACCATCATCATTTCTACAGCGACTGCCTGGCAAATCTGGTGGGGGATATAGGTGATGCCCACTCACCAATTTATGGTTATACCGCCGACGGCTACCCGATTTATGGGCCCTGGGAAGGCGACGGACAATTGGCAATAAGCAGCTGGGCAATACGCGACTACGACGATCCCAGCTCAGAAACCGGTTGTGGCGTCGCCGGCGAGCGCTCATGCCTATTGGTTGACGAATACGACACTAGCAAGGGCGTTGCAAATACCAACAATACCGGCCCATCCACCAACGGCAGTTATACCTCCCTATCCGGTAACGAATTCGATACTACGGCCGGCTTTTTTTACGAAGACTATTACTGGGATCCTGAACTGTCAGCCCAGGGTGATGCATACCTGGACCAGTACAACGGCCATACAGATGAAGAACGCGGCTACCATTATCACTTGACTGTCACACTTAGCGATGACGCCCAATTGGTGCCCGCATTCCCCTTCACTTTTGGACCACGCTTTTACGGAAAACTGGATGAGCAAACCATTGTAAACCGGTGTTCTTCAACCATTGGGCGCTGACATCGAGCATCATTAAAGGCGAACTTTCTATGAAAATAATCGGGTATTTTCTTATTGGCTCCCTCTTCGGTCTGATGGTATCGGGCAGCCCCGCACTGACCGCCCAAGCCAACCCCCACGCCGGCCACAACGGCGATCAACATCCGGTCATAGAGATACCCGTGCATATAGCCGTACCGAGAATTGAACTGGACATCAGAAGAGATAGCCTGTCCGGTTTCAATTTACATATCGGCTACGACCGCTTCGAACTGGAATCCCCCCGCTACGCCAACAATAAGCCACAGCGTTTCCTCGAGGGGCACGCACACCTCTACATCAATGGGGAAAAAATACAGCGTCTCTACGCCGCCGACGTGCATCTACCCGAAAAACTGCTGAAGCCTGGCTTCAACCAAATCACAGTGACTCTCAATGCGCACGACCACAGTACCTGGAGTCTCGGGGGCAAGCGGGTTTTGGCAACACTATTTATTCAGCGCGACAGCGACAACTTTGTCCTGCACCATTTTTCCACATCGCCTTTATCTCAGGGTGAAAGGAGGGAAGAGAGTAAGAAGTCACAAGATTTAGCGCACATTAGCCAGTAAGCCGCTGGAGGTTTTCCCGCTGTATTTATTCAGCACGATTTTTCGCAAAGTACCTGAACTGCTTTGTATTCTTGGTCATAAACAGCAAGTAATTGGTCACTGAGATTGCCTCCCCTTTTGCTGTAAGTGTACGCTTGGAGAATCATCCGAACGGGCAAAGCCCAAAATGGTGGAACGGGAGAGTCCGCTATACCCACTGTCCGTAGGAAGGACTGCAAAAAAGATGTCGTTAAATATTCGCAACAAACTCAGCCTGGCTTTTTTACTCACCACGGCGATTACTGTCGGTGGTATGTTTGTTTTTTTCCAGTGGAGTTTCAGCCACGGTTTTCAGGCTTATATGCGTGCACAAGAGTTGCGCGATGTGGAAGGACTGGTCCAGGCACTGGAAAGCTTTTACCGTCGTAAGGGCAGCTGGAAATCTCTAGAAGCGAATGGCTCCAAGTGGATTGACCTGCACAGACAAACAATCTTTCGTCGCTTCGATCGCTTACCGCCACCCCCACCACCTGATGGCAGGCCACCGCGAGGCATGTTCGGGCCAGGCCATCGCCCGCCTATGGGTAACCGCTTGGGGCCACGCCTAAGCCTTTTTGACAGTGAAAAGCGACTCGTAATTGGTCGACCAGCACCGGAAAAAGAATTGCTCTATCAGCCAATTAAAGTAGCAGATAAAACTGTTGGCTACCTCACTATCAATCCACCGCCCGAGCTCTCCAATAATTATGAACAGGGTTTTATCCGGGAGTTATCCCGCACTTTTGCGCTGATCTCCATCGCCACTTTTCTCGTTGCCCTAGCCATTGCCCTGCCCCTGGCCTGGCAGCTGGTACGCCCTATCCAACGCCTGGCCGAAGCCACCCACCGCCTCACTTCGGGAGATTATAAAACCCGAATTGATATCGAGCGGCGCGACGAACTTGGCCAGCTGAGTGCAGACTTCAACCGCTTGGCGGCAACCCTAGAGGCCAACGAGCACGCACGCAATCGCTGGATGGCCGATATCTCCCATGAGCTGCGCACTCCACTGGCAGTACTCAAAGGGCAAATTGAAGCCCTGCAGGATGGTGTACGCACCGCCACACCGGAAAATCTCAATATTTTGCACGATAAAATTCGCCAGCTCAGCCGCTTGATAAACGACCTCTATGAGCTTTCGCTATCCGATGCCGGGGCCTTGAACTATTGCAAATCCGACCTCTCATTGGGTCCATTGCTGATCAAGGTAGTTGAGGATTTTCACAGTGCCTTTGCCGAGAAAAAAATCGATTTGCAATTGCAGTGTGAGTTGGCCGAAAACAAACTAATTTACGCTGATGAGGCACGTCTACAACAATTGTTTGGCAACCTCCTCACCAATAGCTTGCGTTATACCGATAGCGGTGGCCAACTTAAAATACATGCCCGCGCGGAAGCGCAAACGGCTATTATCACCTTTGCTGATTCCTCTCCGGGAGTCACCAGTGCAGATATGCCTCACCTTTTCGATCGTCTCTATCGCACCGAAGTCTCGCGCAGCCGAGAAACCGGGGGGGCGGGCCTGGGGCTGTCGATTTGCCAGAATATTGTCCAAGCCCACGAGGGCAGTATTTCCGCTGGCCCGTCTCGTTTGGGCGGCCTGGAAATTAGTATTTATCTCCCTCTCAGCGAGAAGATCAAATGGTAGGAATAATGGGCGCAAGGATTTTAATTGTCGAAGATGAAATAGAACTGGCCAACTTGCTGCTGGATTACCTTGAAGCAGCTGGCTATCAGGCCGATATACTCACCAATGGCAATGAGGTCATCCCCCATGTCGAGGCCCAACCCCCAGACCTGATTTTGCTCGATCTGATGTTACCGGGGAAAGGCGGATTGGAGATCTGCACGGCAATCCGCCGCTACAGCAACGTACCGATTATTATGCTGACCGCCAGAATTGAAGAGGCTGACCGCTTGCGCGGCTTGGAAATTGGAGCGGACGACTATGTGTGTAAACCCTATAGCCCCAGGGAAATCGTGGCGCGGGTCAAAGCCGTTCTGCGTCGTACGCACAGCTCCGAGCAACAAAAACTCGGGGAGATCCAGCTGCAGCGTAACACTGGTCAACTGTTGATCGGGGGCCAAGACGTGGGCTTAACGGCCCTGGAGTTCCATCTCTTCGAGCTTCTCTACAGTGAGCCGGGCCGTATTTTTTCCCGAGAACAAATCATGGATCGTATTTATTCCGACTACCGGGTAATCAGCGATCGAACTATCGATAGCCACATAAAAAAAGTGCGCAAGAAAATTGCGGCCTTGCTGCCGGATAAAGAATTAATCCATTCAGTTTACGGTGCGGGATACAAATTTGAGGTGCAGTAATTATTACGGTGTAAACGCATAGTACTCTGTATTTTGATAGAGCCGCAAAAGAGATGCTGGGAGCTGAGCTCCCAGCGATCAAATTACAAAGCCTCGGTGGCTTTCTGTAACCAGGAAGCCGTTTTTTCATTCACCAGAGGCGTAATGATCTTCCGCACACGCTGGTGGTAACAGTTCAACCATTGCAGCTCTTGCGCGGTGAGAAGTGTAGTATCAATCAGACTCCGATCGATCGGCGCCAGCGTTAATTCCTCAAACTGCAAAAAACCTTGGTAATCCACACTCTCTTTTACAAACACCAGATTTTCAATACGAATACCGTATTGACCGGTGAGATAAAAACCCGGTTCATTGGAGAGAATCATACCGGGCTGTAACGGGGTATTGGTAACCGCTTTGCCGATACGCTGTGGCCCTTCGTGCACACTTAGGAAACTACCAACACCATGACCTGTTCCGTGGGCGTAATCCAAGCCGGCATCCCATAGAGATCTACGTGCAATCGCATCGATCTGCTCTCCACAGGTGCCCTGCGGAAAGCGTAGGGTAGCGATGGCAATATGTCCTTTGAGCACACGGGTAAAGTGCTCTCGTGCAAGTGCAGGAATTTCTCCCAGGGCCACTGTACGAGTCACATCCGTGGTGCCATCCGGATATTGAGCGCCCGAGTCGCACAGGAAAATTCCCTCAGGAGCCATCGGCAAGCTCGACTCCTCGCTCACCCGGTAGTGCACTATGGCACCATTGGAACCATAGCCCGAAATAGTTTCAAAGCTATTGCCGCGAAAGCCTTCGCGCTGCTGACGCTTGCTGTAAAGCAGCTTCACCGCAGCCAGTTCATCCAAACCTTCTGCCACTGCAGTGGGCAGTTCGGCTAGGAATTCACACAGCGCTGCACCATCGCGCTCATGCGCTGCCCTGGAGCCCGCCAGCTCTACGGAATTTTTACACGCCTTGGCCTGGGTCACAGGGTCACGCTCCAATAGCAATTGCAAATCCAGAGCGCGTAGCTGCTGCAGAGTCCAACAGTTACTAATTGTGGGGTCTACCCAAATCCTGTTCACGTGGCGGCGGCGCAGACCTTCAAACAACTGGCCCTTCTCGGTTACCACCATCACTTCCCGATTAAGGTGCTCCAAAAGCCCCTCACCAACTGCCGGTTCGGCCAGATACAAAATTGCGCTGCCATCTCTGAAGAGCACTCCACTGGATAGTGCTACAGGTAAATGGGGAATGTCGTCTCCACGAATATTGAACAGCCAGGCACAGCTCTCGGGATTTGCCAGCCACAGAGCATCTACACGCTTTTCGGCGAGAAGAGTGGCGATGCGCTGGCGCTTTTCACTGGAGTGCTCACCAGTAAACACATAGGGGTGGGGGCAGGCTTGGCCACAGGGAGATGCTGGCCGGTCGAGCCAAATCGTATCAATGGGATTCTGTTCCAAGGGCTTTAGGGCAATATCTCGTTCACCCAAATACTCTTTCAACAGCGCTAACCCCGGGTCCGTATGCAGGCGAGGATCAAAGCCCAGAGACTGACCCGAGCGCAGCTGATCACCCACCCAACGGGCAATAACCTCGCTATTTAGATCCTCCAGGGCTATGGGCAGGTCTCCCAATTGCTGCTGGCCTTGCAGGGTATAGCGACCATCTACAAAAAGAGCAGCTTTATCCAGGCCAATCACCGCCATGCCCGCAGATCCAGTAAAGCCAGTAATCCAGGCCAAACGCTCATCTGCTGCGGGCACATATTCATTCTGATACTCATCGGCGCGGGGAACCAGGAAAGCCTCCACGCCCTGTCGCCGCAACTCCTCCCGCACTCGCTGTAATCTTTCCTGACTCATACTTCCCCCATGGTTTTCCAGCACCCGAGCCACTTCTGCAGCCCCATGCTTAGTCACTGTTCTTTGTGATGACCTTGACTCGACTGAAAAGTCGAATTTATTCAAAAAGATGTTCTGGAGTGCCAGCAGTGCTGGCAGCTCCGCCTATTGACACTGCCGAAATGGTTTTTATGCCCCAATTTCAGAGACCAATTTCGCAGTATACCCCACCCTTGTATCAGCGCCGGCGTGTATAATGCAGACCTGTTTTTATTCCGAATATCGAGTGATCGAATCTTAAAATATGGGCCAGAGTTCTTCCCTGGCGGGCTACGCCGGCCGCCGCACCTTCGCTATCATTTCCCACCCGGACGCCGGTAAAACAACCGTGACCGAAAAGCTACTTTTATTCGGAAATGCCATTCAGCTGGCAGGTTCGGTTAAAGGGAAAAAAGGTCCCCACGCGCGCTCCGACTGGATGACCATGGAGCAGGAAAGGGGTATCTCCGTCACCTCCTCGGTGATGCAGTTCCCCTACAAGGAGCGCACGGTTAACCTGCTCGACACCCCCGGGCACGAAGACTTCTCCGAAGACACCTACCGAGTACTCACTGCGGTCGACTCTGCGCTGATGGTGATTGACGGCGCCAAGGGTGTCGAAGACCGCACCATCAAATTGATGAATGTGTGCCGACTGCGTACCACGCCGATTCTCTCCTTTATCAACAAACTGGATCGGGATATTCGCGACCCCATCGAAGTGATGGATGAAATTGAAGAAGTCTTGAATATCCAAGCCGCCCCCATCAATTGGCCACTGAGCTCCGGTAAAAATTTTAAAGGGGTATACAACCTCTACACCGATACAATTCACGTATTTACTCAAGGCCAGGGTCACACAATTCCCGACGATATCCAGATCAAAGGGCTCGACTCCGTTGAGGCCGATGAGCTACTCGGCGAATATGCCGAGGACATCCGCGAGGAAATCGAACTGGTACGCGGCGCTACCCACGAATTCAATCTGGAAGCTTATTTAGCTGGCGAACTGACTCCGGTATTTTTCGGCACAGCGCTTGGTAATTTTGGCGTACGTGAAATGCTCGATGGATTTGTCGAATGGGCCCCGGGCCCTCAGCCTCGCGCCACCCAGGAGCGCCAGGTAGAGCCAAACGAAGAAAAGTTCTCCGGTTTTGTGTTTAAGATTCAGGCCAATATGGACCCCAAACACCGCGACCGTATTGCCTTTATGCGCGTCTGTTCCGGTACTTATAGCCGTGGCATGAAAATGAAACATGTACGCATCGGCAAAGATATAAAAATTGCCGACGCCGTAACATTTATGGCTGGCGACCGAACCCACGTGGAAGAGGCTATTGCCGGCGATATTATCGGCCTGCACAACCATGGCACTATCCAGATCGGAGATGCCTTTACTGAAGGTGAGTCTCTAAAGTTTACCGGCATTCCCAATTTCGCCCCGGAGTTATTCCGTCGTATTCGCCTGAAAGATCCTTTAAAACTAAAGCAACTGCAAAAGGGCTTGCAGCAGCTCTCCGAAGAGGGCTCTACCCAGGTATTTTTCCCACTGGATAACAACGACATTATTGTCGGCGCCGTCGGTGTCCTGCAGTTTGAAGTGGTCGCCTATCGCCTCAAGGACGAATATAAGGTGGAAGCCATTTATGAAAATGTAAATGTAAATACTGCTCGCTGGGTGGAAAGCGAGAGCGTGAAAGAGTTGGAAAACTTTAAACGCAAAGCAAGTACCAACCTTGCCATAGATGGCAGTGGACACCTGACCTACCTAGCGCCTACCCGTGTGAATTTGCAGTTGGCGGAGGAGCGTTATCCAGATATTCGCTTCTACGCCACCCGCGAGCATTAACTTGGGTGGACGTTTCCTGAAATCGCTTGTCAGTTCCAGGATGTTTGAGCAGTAGACAGAGAGATCAATAATGAGTCAGCAGAAAGAATTACCGGAAGAAATGCCCCGCCTAGGCAACGGCCTGACCGCTGCTATTGGTAGGCTGCTGATCCGGCTGATGGGATGGCGCCTGGAAGGTACCTTCCCTCCGGAAAAAAAAGTGATGGTGGCCCTGGCCCCGCACACCTCCAACTGGGACTTTGTCGTGGCCATGCCTTTTATCATGGCTTATAGGGTGAAAATTTCCTGGCTCATGAAGAAGGAAGCTTTTTTCTTCCCCTTTAAAAATCTCTTTATGTGGCTCGGTGGTGTGCCCACCAATCGTGGTTCTGCAGGGGGCATCGCCAAACAGGTAGCTAGGCAATACCGCAATAACGAAAAAATGTGGGTCGGTATAACTCCCGAGGGAACTCGCAAGAAAGTCACTAAGTGGAAAAGTGGCTTCCTGCGAATTGCTTATGCTGCCGAGGTACCAATTTTACTGGTTGCCTGGGACTTTTCTCGCAAGCGTTTCTGCCTGGACTCCCTCTACCATCCCACTGGAAACCTGGAAGAGGATATGACGGAAATCCAACGTCGCTTCAGTAAATACCAAGGGTTCCACCACAATATGCAAACCGATCTCTTGGAGGGCAGTGATTCCTCCCGTGATAGAATTCAGTAGCGATTTAACCCTTAGCACATATTTGATACTCGCCGCGGTGGCTTTCACCGCTGGCTTTATCAACGCCATCTCCGGCGGCGGAGGCCTGCTAACCCTGCCCGCACTCTTATGGGCTGGCCTCCCCCCCCTAGATGCCCTCGGCACTAATAAATTCCAGGCCGTTTTCGGTACTCTCTCATCCAGCTTCAACTATTTTCGAAAAGGGCACTTACAACTGAAACCCCAGTGGCCGGGCTTGATAGCGGCCGTTTTTGGCTCCGCTCTGGGTACCTGGGCAGTCACCAAAGTCGGGGGAGACATACTCGATACACTACTGCCGATATTAATTATCGGCATCGCCCTCTACTTCGCATTTTCGCCGCGAATTTCTGATATTGACTCTAAATCCAGAATAAGTCCTGGGCTATTTAACATTCTGATTGGTGGTGGGATTGGTTTTTATGGAGGTTTTTTTGGTCCTGGAATAGGGGCCTTCTATGCCCTGGCATTCGCCGCTCTACTGGGTTACAACATGCGTAAAGCCACGGCATCAAGCAAACCGTTGGTATTGGCCACCAATATCACCTCACTGGTTATATTTATACTGGGCGGATACTTTTCACTGATAGTCGGTATCACTATGGCGGGCACCCAGATTATCGGTGCAAGATTAGGATCTAACCTGGTTATTTCCCATGGAGCCAAACTGATTAAGCCTGTAGTTATTCTCGTTACTATGTCCATCGCGATAAAATTACTGCTGGAGCCCTAGAAAGTGACCCTGTTCCTCACTCTGCTGCTGTCCTTCTGTGCTTTTGTCATTGTGATCTGGACATTAATGCATCTGCGCACTCCGCGATTTCGTATGGACAGAGCCAGCTTTATTAAAGGCCTGGAGGATGCCATCACCGGCCAGGCTAGCGAGAGTGAATGGCGTGCCCTAGTGGCGATACCAATGCGCCATGATCCTGAGTTGGAAGCAATGCGACTCAAGTGTCTCGAAATAGAAGAGCACGAGTCCAGTGATCACTCGCCCTATTTATTTACCGAGAAGGGGCTGGAACAACTGCGGCATATTCGCAGTAGGCTACTTATCAACACACCTAACAAACAACCTAGATCTTGAGTCAACGAGCTTTAATCAAGGATAAACATATGTTTAAACCACTACTGACCCTCACTGGGGCCTTTATTGCAACTACAGCGATCAGCATCGCCCAGGCGAAGCCACTACCCCAGGAAGATCTGTCCGTGGCAGAAGTATTGCGTGATCGCGCCCTGGCTTCTTCCGATGCCTATAGCATCGTTGAATCCTTGACGGTAGAAGTAGGCCCCCGTCGCGCAGGTACGGAAGGTGATCGGCGTGCAGTGGCTTGGGCCCAGGAAAAAATGAAATCCCTGGGGTTCGATCGGGTTTATACAGAGCAAATTGAAGTACCCCGCTGGACACGTGGACATGCCCACGCCCAGGTGGTTTCGCCCTACCCCCAACCACTGGTGGTGTCTTCCCTGGGCTATAGCGTAGCAACCCCCAAAGGTGGCCTTACTGCGGAAATCGTCGAGTTTCCCGATGTTGAAGCCCTACTGCAAGCCTCCCCTAAACAGGTAAAAGGGAAAATAGCCTTCATCAACAAGCGTATGGAAAAAGCTCGTACGGGTGAAGGCTACGGCCCTGCAGTGCAAGGGCGCAGTAAAGGTATGCGTGCAGCCGCTAAGAAAGGTGCTGCCGCACTGCTCCTAAGGTCCGTGGGCACAGACTCTGACCGCTTTGCCCATACCGGCATGATGTCTATTAATGATGTCGAAAACCCAGTTCCCGCACTGGCACTGTCAGCCCCGGATGCCAACCTTTTAGAAGCCATGTTGAAACGTGGCAAGCCGGTAGAAGTTAAGCTCGATATAGATAATCAGCGTCACAGTGATGGCCCGTCATTTAACGTTATTGGAGAAATTACTGGCCGCGAGAAACCCGAAGAAGTCATGATTATTGGCGCCCATCTGGATTCTTGGGATGAAGGTACCGGAGCGCTGGATGATGGCGCCGGAGTCGCCATAGTAATGGAGACCGCTCGCCTGATTGCCGAGCTCCCCAAGCGTCCTCGCCGTACCCTGCGCGTAGTTCTCTTCGGCGCCGAAGAAATTGGCCTGGTCGGTGCCAAGCAGTATTTAGATGCACATCGTCACGAGCTGGATAATATTATTGCCATCTCTGAGTCTGACTTTGGCGCAGGTAAGATCTGGAGATTTGATACTCGTTTGCCTGAGAGTAAATTCGATATTGCCGACCAAATGATGCAATTACTAGCACCTCTCGGCATCGAGCGCGGACATAACAAATCCTATGGCGGACCAGACAGTAGTGTGTTTGTCGCCGAAGGAGTCCCTGCCTTCGGTCTCTACCAGGATGGTACCGACTACTTCGACTACCACCATACCCCTAACGATACCCTCGATAAGGTGAAGCCAGAGAACCTGCGCCAGAACGTCGCAGCCTGGGTAGTGATGTCCTTCCTTGCCACCGAGATGGAAGATAACCTCGGCCGAATTCCCTCAAAAATAAAAGAGTAAACTAAGCACCTCACAACCACGACAAGAGCCTCCTCAGTGGAGGCTCTTTATACCTCACCTGCCAACTACCCTATTCGTACCATTCTCCAAGTTACCCACAGCACCAAGGCATATTTCTGTTTCCTGCTGATGACCATTCCATTAACAGGCTGTTACTAACAGAATCCATGGATAGAGCTGTGTATAACTCAGGGATATCCACCCTCAGGCCCCTGTTTCCGTGGGGGCCTTTTCAGCGGGTAAAAAAACACCAGCCATTTATCCACTTTCCAGCGCTTGGCGTTATTAACAGAAAGTCTGGATAGACTTGTGCATAACTGCGGTATATCCGCGCCAGGCCCCGTGGTTGCACAGGTTCATTAAAACGTGCAAAAAATCACCGGTATTTTTATTGGTATTTCTGCGCCGTTTTTTTCAACGCAATGATTTTTCTAGGTTAAAGAGCACTTTTTAATTTCAGGTGTTTTTTTGGTGGTGCTTGAGGTGCAGATTAAATAAAGCGCGTTATTTTTTTGTATTTCCATTTTTTCCTTACAGAAAAAATTTAAGAAAGTGCTTTATTTATAGGAGGGAAGGCTCCTCGGAGCTTTTTAGAGCCTGCGCTTTTTTCATTGGCTTTTAGCGAGTTGGATTTTTCGGCGGGAGTGTTGCGAGTAAAAATTCGATTGGGCTTTTTATTTTTCTGTATTTTGAATTTATTTTTTATTCTCTGTGTTTATTTTTTTATGCATTCAATTTTTTTGTACATAAAAAAAGGGCCACCCTATTGGGTGGCCCTTTTCGGATTAGAAGCCTGACGATGACCTACTCTCACATGGGGAAGCCCCACACTACCATCGGCGATGTTGCGTTTCACTTCTGAGTTCGGCAAGGGATCAGGTGGTTCCACAACTCTATTGTCGTCAGGCAAACTGGCTTGGGTTGGCATTGGTCTTATAAGCAATCTGCTTGGCCTGCCGTGTTATCGCTGTTTGCCTCGGTCTGTTGACCGGCGATAACCCCAAATAAGTCGGTAAAACAATCTGTAGTAATACACCGCAAGCGATCATTGTGTGTCTTTCATTCCACAATCCGCTAGCTTAGCTAGTCGTTAGTAACCATCTCTGTTGTATGGTCAAGCCGCACGGGCAATTAGTACTGGTTAGCTCAACGCCTCACAACGCTTCCACACCCAGCCTATCAACGTGGTAGTCTTCCACGGCCCTTTAGGACTCTCAAGGAGTCAGGGAAATCTAATCTTGAAGGAGGCTTCCCGCTTAGATGCTTTCAGCGGTTATCCCGTCCGAACATAGCTACCGGGCAATGCCACTGGCGTGACAACCCGAACACCAGAGGTTCGTTCACTCCGGTCCTCTCGTACTAGGAGCAACTCTTCTCAAATTTCCAACGCCCACGGCAGATAGGGACCGAACTGTCTCACGACGTTCTAAACCCAGCTCGCGTACCACTTTAAATGGCGAACAGCCATACCCTTGGGACCGGCTTCAGCCCCAGGATGTGATGAGCCGACATCGAGGTGCCAAACACCGCCGTCGATGTGAACTCTTGGGCGGTATCAGCCTGTTATCCCCGGAGTACCTTTTATCCGTTGAGCGATGGCCCTTCCATACAGAACCACCGGATCACTATGACCTACTTTCGTACCTGCTCGACATGTCTGTCTCGCAGTCAAGCGCACTTATACCATTATGCTCATTGCATGATTTCCGACCATGCTGAGTGCACCTTCGTACTCCTCCGTTACTCTTTGGGAGGAGACCGCCCCAGTCAAACTACCCACCATACACTGTCCTCGATCCGGATAACGGACCAGAGTTAGAACCTCAAACATACCAGGGTGGTATTTCAAGGACGGCTCCACAACAACTAGCGTCGCTGCTTCAAAGCCTCCCACCTATCCTACACAAATAGGCTCAAAGTTCAGTGCAAAGCTGTAGTAAAGGTTCACGGGGTCTTTCCGTCTAGCCGCGGGTACACTGCATCTTAACAGCGATTTCAATTTCACTGAGTCTCTGGTGGAGACAGCGTGGCCATCGTTACGCCATTCGTGCAGGTCGGAACTTACCCGACAAGGAATTTCGCTACCTTAGGACCGTTATAGTTACGGCCGCCGTTTACCGGGGCTTCGATCAAGAGCTTCGCCGAAGCTAACCCCATCAATTAACCTTCCGGCACCGGGCAGGCGTCACACCCTATACGTCCTCTTACGAGTTTGCAGAGTGCTATGTTTTTAATAAAC
>NZ_CP174322.1:857500-970000 GCF_052467705.1 Microbulbifer mixtoriginis (SeqCode) | reverse complement strand
CCAAAGAATCCAACCCCCAGCTAAAAGCTACCAGAGCTGGAGCAAGGCCAAAAGAAACCATGTCAGAGAGGGAATCATATTGCACACCAAAGGCACTTTGAGTGTCGGTCAGACGTGCAACCCGCCCATCCAGGCCATCCAAAACCATAGCCACAAAAATTGCGATCGCGGCAGCCTCAAAGTTTCCGCTCATACCGGCAATAATTGCGTAGAAACCGCTAAAAAGGGCTCCGGTGGTGATTAGGTTGGGCAAGAGATAGACACCGCGCGCGCGCACCTTTTTGCCATTCTCTGCAACCTCTTCCTCAATGTGCTCGTCGACGGGCAGACGAATTTCCTCATTCAGACCACTAATTGGGTCTTCGGGCTGCTTATCATCCCCTTGAACGCTCATAGACTCTCCGTTAATGCATTTTGCAGCCAGCGAGTGTACGCCATTGCCCTGTGTGGGCACAGGGCAAAAAAAAACGGCGGGATATCCCGCCGTTTTTTTTAGTTAAACAGTTCTCAACCGTTGCCTTCTGTCCGATCAATAATTTTATTCGCTTTGATCCAGGGCATCATGGCACGAAGCTTGGCACCCACCTGCTCAATTTGATGCTCTGCCCCAATACGGCGCTCAGCCTTTAAGCGCGGCTGTCCAGCGAGAGATTCCAACATAAAGTCCTTTGCGAATTTCCCGGTCTGAATATCCTTCAAAACGCGCTGCATTTCTGCTTTAGTCTCATCGGTAACAATCCGCGGCCCAGTGACATAATCACCGTACTCTGCAGTATTGGAAATAGAATAGCGCATGTCAGCAATACCGCCCTGATACATCAGGTCGACAATCAACTTCAGCTCATGCAGGCACTCGAAATAGGCCATCTCAGGCGCGTAACCGGCCTCAACCAGAGTTTCGAAACCAGCGGTCACCAGGGCGGAAACCCCCCCGCACAATACAGCCTGCTCTCCAAAAAGGTCTGTCTCAGTCTCCTCCCGGAAATTGGTTTCAATAATTCCAGAGCGGCCGCCACCATTTGCACTGGCGTAGGAAAGTGCCAGTTCTTTCGCATTGCCGGAAGCATTCTGATAAACCGCAATCAGAGTTGGCACACCGCCCCCTTCAAGATAAGTGGAGCGTACAGTATGCCCGGGACCTTTTGGCGCAATCATAATGACATCTACATCTGCGGGCGGCTCAATCAGTTCGAAGTGCACATTGAACCCGTGAGCAAAGGCGAGCGCCGCACCAGATTTTAAATGAGGGGCCACTTGCTCTTTGTAAATATTGGCTTGGTACTCATCCGGTGCCAGAATCATTACCACATCAGCATCTTTGACCGCACTCTCTACCTCGGCAACACGCAGGCCGGCACTCTCCGCTTTGCTCCAGGAGCCAGAACCTTTGCGCAAACCGACAACAATATTTTCTACACCGGAATCCTTGAGATTATTGGCGTGGGCATGCCCCTGAGAACCGTAACCGATAATCGCAACATTTTTCCCGCGAATTAAAGACAGTTCACAATCTTTATCGTAATAAACTTGCATGACTAAATTCCTATTTCCTGCTATCTAAACACTTAATACTTTTTCACCGCGGGCAATTCCAGAAACCCCGGAGCGCACGACTTCCATAATGGTGTGCTCTCCCAATGCCTGTAAAAATGCATCGAGTTTTTGACCGGTACCGGCAACCTGAACCGTGTACATACTGCTGGTAACATCCACTATCTGCCCACGAAAAATATCTACACTTCGTTTGACCTCATCGCGCTGGGCTCCATTGGCGCGCACCTTTACCAGCAATAATTCCCGCTCGATATGAGAGCCTTCAGTAAGGTCAACCAGCTTCACCACATCAATTAATTTGTTGAGGTTTTTTGTTATCTGCTCGATCTTGTGATCATCACCTATGGTCACCATGGTGAGGCGTGACAAAGTGGCGTCTTCTGTAGGCGCCACAGTCAAGCTCTCAATGTTGTAGCCGCGCTGGGAAAACAATCCCACAACTCGGGATAGCGCTCCCGGCTCGTTCTCCATCAAAACCGAAATAATTCTCCGCATTTCCCTAACCCCTATGTCCGTTCGGTTTTGCTCAGCCACATATCACGCATGGAGCCACTCGGCATGACTTGCATCGGGTAGACATGCTCAGAGGGATCGACGTAGACATCGATAAACACCGTGCGGTCTTTATGCGCAAAGGCCTCCTGCAGTTTTTCATGCAGGTCTTCTCTTCGCTCAATCTTCACACCCAGGTGGCCATAGGCTTCTGCAAGCTTGACGAAGTCCGGCAGAGACTCTTCGTAGACACTGTTGGAAAGGCGCCCTTCGTACTGCATTTCCTGCCACTGCTTCACCATGCCTAGTGCCTGGTTATTGAGACACAGAATCTTAACCGGCAGATGGTATTGAGTAGCGGTGGACAATTCCTGAATACACATCTGGATACTGCCCTCACCGGTCACACAGACAACTTCTTTATCTGGGTGGGCAATCTTCACCCCCAGGGCAGAAGGCAGACCAAAACCCATGGTGCCGAGCCCGCCGGAGTTAATCCAACGGCGCGGCTTGTCGAAATGGTAATACTGGGCGGCAAACATCTGGTGTTGTCCAACATCAGAGGTCACGAAGGCATCGCCCTCGGTGATATCGTAAACCGCACGAATGACCTCCTGCGGCATGATCAGGGCGCCGTCAGTTTTGTATCGCGGAACGGTATAGAGGCCGTGACGTTCACGCCAGTCGTCTATCTGACGCCACCAGTCAACGATTGCTGACTGGTCCGGCTGTTCCTCACTGGATTTAAAGGCTTCCAGCATATCAGCCAGTACTGACTGCACAGTACCAACGATGGGAATATCGGCGACGATGGTTTTGGAAATAGAAGCCGGGTCCACATCAATATGAATAATCTTGGCTCCCGGACAAAATTTGCTGGGTGTATTGGTAACGCGGTCATCGAAACGCGCTCCCACCGCCAGAATGACATCTGCATGATGCATAGCGGTATTAGCCTCGAAGGTGCCATGCATGCCGAGCATACCGAGAAAACGTTTATCGCTACCGGGAAAAGCGCCGAGTCCCATCAAGGTATTGGTCACGGGATAATTCAAATGGCGAGCCAACTCAGTGAGCAGTTCGGAGCCATCCCCCTGAACCACACCACCGCCAGCGTAAATTACCGGTCGCCGCGCCGATAGCAACAACGCCACCGCCTTGCGAATTTGTCCACTGTGGCCCTTGCCCGCCGGAGTATAGGAGCGCATGCGCAGCTTATCCGGGTAGCGATAGGGAAAGCGCTCGGCGGGGTTGGTTACATCCTTGGGTACATCAATCACCACAGGGCCAGGGCGGCCAGTCGTGGCTATATAGAAAGCTTTCTTAACGATCTCGGGAATATCCTCGGCGTTCTTCACCAGGAAACTGTGCTTTACGATTGGCCGCGAGCACCCAACCATATCGGTTTCCTGAAAGGCATCTTCACCGATCTTATCGCTGGGCACCTGACCCGAAATCACCACCATAGGAATCGAATCCATATAGGCGGTAGCAATTCCGGTAATCGCATTCGTGGCCCCTGGACCCGAGGTCACAAGTACAACACCCGCCTTGCCTGTTGAGCGGGCATAGCCGTCTGCAGCGTGAGTAGCACCCTGTTCATGCCGCACCAAAATGTGTTTGATGGACTTCTGCCTAAAGATGGCGTCATAGATATGCAGTGCCGAACCGCCCGGGTAGCCAAAAATCAGATCTACCCCTTCATCCTGCAGCGCGCGAACCAACATATCGCCGCCGGAAAGTAATTCCACTTGAGTCTCCTCAATTCACCTAGTTGGTAGGATAGCCATCACCAAAGAACCGCTAACCGAACGAACAACAAGAATGTTGAACGGCAATTGTAAAGGAAAATGATGACAGATATCAGCCTGTTGCGTGTTTACATGCCGATTTTTAGGATGAGATCATCGCGCGCAGTAAAACACCCAGCCTGAAACCGACACGGCGGTGTCCGAATTGCAGGCTAGCAGGCCTCCAGGGGTAGGGAGAGCCTCTCGGCGGAATTGCGGCGGAGGGGTGGTCCACCTGTGCTAGTGTCCTGGCCGCGGGTGTGCGGAGACGACTACTCGCCGAGGAAACAGTCGATTTTGCCAATCCAACATTGACTGTCAATAGACATGACTGAAAGTGTTAAGAGAGTTACAGGAAAGTCCACCGTTACCGGTACAATATGTCGGGTAAGGAAAGATACAACTATAAGGGGTAATCCGATGCGCATCGCACTCGCAATGCTATTCTCCGGCCTGGCACTGGCCGCTCAAGCCAACGGCATCTACAAGTGGGTGGATGAGAACGGCGTAGTGCACTTTGGGGAGCAGCCACCCAGTAGCACTGAAGTTGAAGTTATAAAGAAGCCGAAGTCGGAGCGCTACAAACAATGGGAAGCGGAACAACAGGCTGCGATAGCTGCAGAAAAAGCCATACAAGTGGCTGCCAAGCCCACTCCCGAGAGAAAAAATACCACAAAACAAGAAGCTCAAGGCCCCTCAAAAGTGGATGAGCAAGTAGCCCGCGCCCAAGCAGCTGCACGCGCACAACGCTGTGAGTCCTCCCAGAAAAACCTAAAAGCCCTGACTACCCACGCTCGGGTACGTGAAATCGACGAAGAGGGTAATCACCGTATGCTGGGAGAAGATGAACGCCAGGAACGCATTACCAAGGAAAAACAGAGTATTCGCGATAACTGCTAAGCCCTAGCTTTTAAAGCTCTTTATAAGGCGTTTCGTTAAACTGCTCCAGGCTGTAACGCTCGGTGTAATAGCCGGGTTCAAACAGCCTATCTGCCCTGGGCACCGTCACCCGCGCAATACTCAGCTGCTTAACCAGATAGGGGCCATCCTGATCGGCATCGCGGATCATCAGACCGTAAAATTCGAAGGGGATCCAGTGGCGCCCTGGAGAAAGCTCAACCGCATATTGGGTGCTGCCAATGGGCGTCTGCTCATCGTTGTAGAGGGAACCACGGAAGTAAAAACGGCCCTGTTGCAATATTTCCACTTCGGCTTCCACTAGTAAATTACCCTCACTGGTAAGCGAGTCCCGCAAGTTGCCGGTATAGCTGCCCGTATCCTCTGACAGTGTAAATGCCGCTGCATCGCGCAGGCCATCGATATCCGTATCCACGATGATCTTATAAATACCCGTTGGCAGCGACTGCCCTTGGTAAGCTCCCGCCTCTATCTCCGCCTCGTAAACCAAGTCCCCGTTACCATCTTCAAAGGTCAGTGAACCCAGCACATGTTGGTCATCCAACACCATTAGGGCGGTCAGGTCCGCTGGTACCTTGACACCATCGCTATCGGTCTGAAAGGCGAAGACACGCACGGTATCACCATACAGATAGAACTTCTGATCAGTCCACAGGGTCAAGGTGTCTCCATTGTCACTGTAGGTAGTGCGCTGGTCTGGGGCATGGGTCTGGGAAATCGGATCCTGCGAAGCGCTCTTGATCGCGCGATTTTCCGGTGGATAGCGGTGAAATTTTGCTAGATCAGAGAGCAGTGACTGGTGCAATTCGGTCTTGACCGGCCGCGCCTGGATCTCCTGCCAAACCTGAACAGATTTATCCTCGACCGGTTTCTCTTCAACCAGCGCTACCTCTTGAAGCTCGCCCCTCTGTGGCTGTGGGGCATGGAGCCCCCCAGCTTCCGCCTTGGCAACAACCGCTGTGGATACTTCCCCACCCTCACCAGTGAACCAATAAGCCACGGCTGCGGCGATAAAGACAATGGATCCCAGGATGGCTAAGTGCCCCTTGAGGCGATTGTTACTGACGGACATGGGCTAGCTCCCGCAAAAATTACTGAGTACAGGCGGCAATTCGGCCGGCGCTGTTTTTACCAACCCCACAATTCAAACCATCGGGAATGCCATCGTAATCCGGAGACAAAATACCGCCATTGCGCTGAGCATCGTGATCGGTATAAATGCTGGCCAGATTGTAGGAGCGAGCCGTACCCTTATTGTCGTTGTCACAGGAGAAGGTGGCACTGCCGTAGGCAATACCCATGAAGGTGTCGTACTGCTTGAGGTTTGACCAGAGGCTTCGTTTGCCGGAACCAGAACAGTTCATCTGGGAGGCGAGATTAATGTAACCATCATCTTCACCATTCAGCAGTGCCGAGGAAACGCTTTCTGCACCGGGAAAGCCCGCGTAGCCGCCAATGGTGTAGACAGGCGCACCCAGATTAGTGCCCACGTAATTACGCACGGTATAAATATCGTTGGTCTGCATATAGCGCACCGCGGCACACTCCCTGCCAAAGAAGAGGTCATTGATCACCTCGTCATACCAAGTGCCATTACAGATACGATCCACGCCCTCGGTACCGGTGATTGCTCCACCAGTGGTGAAGATCGCAGCCACTCCGCTAATCGCACTATCAAAATCCACAGTAACCGCGTTGGCATCACTCAGGCTGGCAACCTGCACTTCCTCAGAAACGGTTTTACAGCTCTTGCTGCCCCACCAAGTTGTAGAGCACTTTTTAACATCCTGTACTTCAGTATCTGTGTCGTACTGATTGTAAGCACGATTGTAGTAAGGTGATCCTTCAACAGCGTTGCCAGCGATATACATTATCTGCGCAGCGCCCTGGCTGTGGGAAATAATCCAGAAGGTATCATCGGCAGAACACTGGTTTTCGTGTTCGAACCTGTCTCCGGCTCCACTGCGAATCTGAATAATTTGCCGTGCAATTTCACCGGAGGTTTTATCGTGCCAGTAGGGCAGCTCACCCTCATCGGTAGAGTTGTACCCCACTACTCCGTAATTGCCGCCGCTGACTAGCAGCTGGTCGATAAAACTGCTGTTTTTATATTCATCGAAATAGGTTTCGCTCCAATAGTCCAGTGCCGGTTGCACTAAACTCCCATCGCTCGCTGTACTGGTTGTATGCCCCTCGACTCCATGTCCATGGACCAGGATGTAGCAGTTCTCCGCTACCGCTGCAGAAGTGCCTACCATCGCAGCAAAAAAAACAGACAGGCCTGCGCCCAGTCGTTTAGACAGTGTCATGGTTATTGACCTTTATAATTTTATAAGTGGATATTTACTGACTGCAGAGTCTCGAGGTATCCGTTTCGCAACACACTGCAGACCCCTGCAACTTATCTGCTGAGGTGGGTGCCGCAATAGGATTTATGGCGCCACAGGATGATCAAGTGCGCCACATGAGGCGACCGGTTCGTCATAATTCACATTATTGTTTTCTTAGATTGATACGCCTTTGCTATGATCGAATTAACGCCACCCGGACGGCAAAGAGTCATGAGAGACCAGAATAAAAATATGTCCGGCCATGCCGGCGTGCCTAAAATATTTGCACCCTATTTCGTTACAGCTGCTGCGCGGCTGGGTATTCCTATTGGTACTCTAATTGAGCGGCTGCCTTTCGCATTTAGCTGGAATCCCCGCGAGAACGAGCGACTGAGTTACAGCGAGTTCAATGCACTGATTGAAAACCTGGTAGCACTTTCCCCAGTTTCTTCACCGGGACTCAGTTTCAGTCGCTTTCCTATTATCTTGTGGCTGGAAGAAACCATTATCGAGGCGCAACCCTCCCTGCGGCGGCCACGGGAAATACTGCGCCCTGCGGAAATTGTTTTATCGCAAACCCTGGCACCGCTACTAAGATTCGAAACAAGACAAGAAAAAGAATGTGAAGTCCTCACTCTGCAATGGCGCTTAGAATTATTTAGCGAACCGGTAAACCATTTCTTTGCCGAAATGTTAATGGCCCGAATCGCGGAATTATTGCGTACGCTGAACCCCCAGTTTACTGAGGTATGCGGTGTTAAGTTGCGCAGGCCAAAACCCGAGGATGATTCTATTTATGCCCGTATATTCCAAAGCCCAGTAGAATTTGACTGTGATACCAACGCCATTATTCTTGGCTCTGAAACACTGGATTTTCCTATCCCCAGCTACCACAAGTTACTGCGTAGCCAGAGCCGCAATGTTTTAAAAACTGTCCTACACAATACGCTATCGAGTTACAACTTAGCCGCGAGCCTGCGCTCATGGCTGGAAAAACACATTCTCCGCGAGGAAGTCACCATTAAACAGGCCGCCGCTCACTTTCGCACCAGCGGCCGCACCCTGCAAAGGAGATTGAAAGAACAGGGGGTTACTTTTCAGGAGCTAAAAGACAGTGTCACCCTGGCCCTGACCAAACATCTACTGCTGTCCTCCAGTGAATCTGTCGAGAGTATCGCAATAAAGCTGCACTTTGCCGAGCGCGCGGTATTTACCCGCTTCTTTAAAAAACACGAGGGGGTTACTCCCAGTGAGTTCCGCCGTAGTAACACCACAAGAGGTATCCTCGACGCTTAAAAGTATCATGCACGAGGCCATTAATTGCCCTGCACTTGTGCCCTTATCTTTTCGTAATCCCGCCCCAAATAAAGATACATGGCTGGTACCACAAAAAGCGTAAACAATGTGCCAATCGTCATACCCGAGGCGACGACCAGCCCCATGGCAAAACGGGCCCCACCACCGGGCCCTGAAGCAATCAGCAGTGGCACCATTGCCAGCACCAGTGATGCCGTTGTCATTAATACCGGCCGCAGACGAATAGAAGTAGCCTCCTCTATAGCAGTACGCTTATCCACTCCCCCCATTTGTAGTTTATTGGCAAACTCTACAATTAGAATTCCATGCTTGGAGATAACACCGATTAGAGTCACCAGTCCCACCTGGGTATAGATATTAAGTGTGGTTAGACCCAGGCTTACAAAGATCATAGCGCCGCACACACTCATTGGGACAGTCACTAACATAATGAGAGGGTCGCGCCAGGACTCAAACTGTGCCGCCAGCACCAGATAAATTACTATCAGTGCAAAGAAAAAAGTTATGACTAATTCAGAACCTTCCGTTTTGAATTGACGGGATTGACCGGAGTAGTCCACAGAATATTCGGCTGGCAGTATTTGCCTCGCCGCATTTTCCAAAACGTCCAACGCTTCACCTAGGGTGACGCCCGGGCGCGGCACCCCGGATATCGTAACCGCATTAAGTTGCTGGAAGCGTTTTAATTGCTGTGGTTCAACGATTTGGCGCAGATTAATCAGGGTATTAATAGGAACCAGGTCCCCGTTAATCGCCCGGATATAATATTGCTTCAACTGAGCAGGAGTCAGGCGATCAACTCGCTCGACCTGGGGGATCACCTTATAACTACGATTATCAAGTGAAAAGCGATTAACATAAGCACCGGAAAGCATTGCCCCCAGGTCACGACTGAGGTTCACCATATCCACCCCCATAGTCGCAGCCTTCTCTCGGTCTATTTCAATAACAACCTTGGGCTTATCAATTTTTAGATCGGAATCCAGAAAAATAAACTTCCTGCTTTGCAAGGCCTTTGCCATGATCTCACTGGCAACATCGGCGAGGTTCTCCACTGGTTCTGTTGCCCCGATAACAAATTCCACCGGCAGTTGACCACCTGCAGTGGGCAAGCTCGGCGGCACAACCACAGCCACTTTAAGACCAGCGATGTTGCGCACATCCTCACTGATTAGTTCCTGCATTTGTGCAGTGTCACGTTTACGCTTTTCCCAGGGCCCTAATACAAAGCCCGCCGTAGCATTATTGACACCACTGCTAAAAGTACCGGCGCCATTGAGCAGGAAAATATTTTCCACCTCAGTATAGAGATCAGCAATATCCACCAACTCCCCTGTATATTGCTCAACATAATCCAGTGTGGCATAAGCATCTGCTGTGGATATAGTGAGGACCAAACCCCGATCTTCTGTAGGCTCCAGCTCCTGCGGTGAAGTAATAAAAAGAAAATAACAGCTCACCAAAACAATCAAACCGAAAAGCAAAATAACGCTGCGTTCCTCTAATGCGTTGTGCAAGCGCTTTTCAAAACCCTTCTGTAA
Source organism: Microbulbifer mixtoriginis (SeqCode) (assembly GCF_052467705.1). Lineage (NCBI taxonomy): Bacteria > Pseudomonadati > Pseudomonadota > Gammaproteobacteria > Cellvibrionales > Microbulbiferaceae > Microbulbifer > Microbulbifer mixtoriginis (SeqCode). The sequence continues at coordinate 960,058 of NZ_CP174322.1, read as the reverse complement.
ATTCGCAAAGCGCCGCTCCAACCAGGCCTCCAAGCGTGTCCCCCCACCGTCACGCGGCCTCAGTATCCTAGAAGCCATCATTGGTGAAAGTGTTAGCGCGACCACACCCGATAGCAGCACGGCACCGGCGAGAGAAAACGCAAACTCGATAAACAGAGTTCCGGTAAGGCCACCGAGAAAGCCAATAGGAATATACACGGCGATCAAAGTGGTAGTCATGGCTACTACTGGCCATGCTAGTTCTCGAGCCCCTACAATGGCTGCTTCGCGAGGCGTGAGCCCCTCTTCAATATGGCGGTGCACATTTTCCAAAACGATAATCGCATCATCCACGACTATGCCAATAGCCAGCACCATACTTAACAGAGTTAGCAAGTTGATGGAAAAGCCCATCAACAGCATCAGAAACATTGCACCCACTAGGGAAAGAGGAAGCGCGATGGCAGGAATCAAAACACTGCGCAAAGACCCCAGAAACAGGTAGATGACCACGATAACGATGATCACTGCCTCGACAATGGTACGCACCACCTCAGAAATAGAGTCCTGAATATACTCAGTACTGTCATAGGGAATTTCTCCCTGCATCCCCTCCGGTAACTGCGGGAAAATTTCACTCTCCAGCTTTTCCCGTACATGTTTGATAACATCCAAGGAGTTTGCATTGGGGGCGACTTCAATAGCAATAAAAGTTGCAGACTGCCCGTTAAATGTCACAGAGCTATCGTAAGTCTCCGCTCCCAACTCAATATCCGCTACATCTCTAAGTCTTACCAATTGATCGCCGCTCGCCCGCACCACCAGATTTTGAAAATCCACTTGGCGGGAAATATCCGTGTCTGCACGTATTTCTATTGCTACTCTAGAGCCCTTGGTAGCCCCCGCTGCAGAAAGGATATTGTTATTCCGCAGGGCATTGGCTACGTCTTCAGGTGTCACCTCCAACGCAGCCATTTCTTTAGGCTTCAACCAGGCGCGCATAGCAAAAGTACTGTCCCCAAGCAAACGTGCACGCTGTACCCCGGCTATAGTAGCCAGCTTGGGCTGCACAACCCGAACTAAGTAATCGGTAATTTGATTGTTAGCAAGGATCTCCGAGGAAAAAGAAAGGTACATGGCAGCGGTTGTTTCCCCTTGCTGCATCTCCACACTGGAATCCTCAGACTCTTCGGGCAAGTCGCTACGCAATTTATTTACCTTGGCAACAATTTGAGTCAGCACCTCGTTGGGGTCGTAATCAAATCGCACATAGGCATTGATGGTCGAGAGCCCCTGTACGCTGGTAGATACCATGTAATCTATGCCATCCGCCGTTGCAATCTCCTGTTCAAGCGGCGTGGTAATAAATCCCTGTACAAGATCGGAGTCTGCTCCCACATAGACAGTAGTGACTGTAATAACTGCATTCTCCAGTTCCGGATACTGGCGAATATTTAATTCAGTTATTGAGCGCAAACCCAGCAGAAAAATAAATAAACTGACTACTGAAGCTAATACCGGTTTACGAATAAATATTTCTGTAAAATTCACCGCAACACCCAGTAGAAATTAACTGTTTTCAGGAGTGGGAGATGGGTCCTCTGGCGGCTTGTTCTCATTGTTGATTACCGCAGCCTCACCGTTGCGCAATTTGAGCAAGCCGCTGCTGGCCACCTCATCGCCCTGTAGCAATCCTTCTACAATTTCCACCAGATCACCGCGCTCCTCCCCGGTTTTAACAAAACGTTTGTTTGCGGTGACACTGTTATCAGAGGCATCCGTTTCCAACACAAAGACCGATACGCCATAGGGAGCAAACAACAAGGCCGTTCGGGGGACCGAAAGTACTCGACGGCTGGCTTCAATTTTTACAGAAACCTGGGCAAACATACCTGGGCGCAGGTGCTTCTTGGGGTTTTCGAGCGTAGCCTGTATCAGGAAATTGCGGCTGGCCCTATCTACTCTGGGGTCTACCGCGGTAATTCTCCCCAGATAGGTTTTACCGGGAAAAGCATCGGTAGTCAGGCTGATTGGCATCCCCTCCTTAACCAGAGAGTATTTCTGCTCTGGCAGGGAAAAGTCGACAAAGATAGGCGTGAGCTGTTGAAGAGTGACTACCGCGTCCCCCGGGCTGACATTCTGCCCAAGATCAATACGGCGTATTCCTAGAACACCATTAAAAGGCGCCAGCACTCTACGCTGATCCACCCTGGCGCGCTGTACCTCGATATTGGCCACTACCTGATCCAAGGTGCTACGTGCACTATCGAGCTCTGCTTCGGTGGTCACACCACGCGCGGTAAGCGTTTTAATTCGTGCATAATTGCGCCTTGCCAAACGCAGCTCAGCATCCAGAACCTGCAGCTGTGCTTTCTCCGGCTCGGCGAATATTTCCACGAGAAGGTCGCCTTTGTGTACATACTGGCCGGACTTGAAGTGGATAGCACTAACCACACCCTCGGCCTCTGTCGTAACCTCAACACCATTGACGGCACGGACTGTACCAACCCCGCTTAAATCCTCTGGCCAATTTTGCACCTGCGCCTTCGCCGAGGTCACTGTAGGAGCCGGCAAACGCATATTGTCCAGAAATTGGTTCACCATGCGCTGGGCAATAAATTTATACGCAAAAATACCGCCAAAAAGTACCAGGCACCCGAGCAGCATTAGCACCATGCGTTTACTGATAATTTACCCCCGATCATTCACAACAATGCCGCGGATCAACAAGACGGGAAGTCTGACTCTGGGAGCCACCAACTGAACAGACCACCAGATTTAGTTTATAAAGAAAATCCCGTGCGTATTGTTAGACTCTCATTGGATTAGCCTGAAATGATATTTGAACGCCATGGAAGGGACGGAAGTGACGATAATGGTGGAAAGATAGGTACCTGCACCCAATTTTTGAGCGAGATAAAGAAGGAGGAAGAAAACGAAATATCCTACTCTAAGAGTCGATGAAACAGATGTATAACTACCTGTTTCATCGACAGACAAACGAATAATACCGACTAGCGGAATACCGCCCGATCACCCTCGACATCCGCGTGGATAGTGGTGCCGGGAGTAAATTTACCTGCGAGCACATCTTGCGCCAGTGGGTTTTCCAGCCAGATTTGTATCGCCCTTTTCAGTGGCCGCGCGCCATAGACCGGATCAAAGCCCACCTCAGCAAGCTTATTCAACAGGCCCTCGGAAACCTCCAGCTTCAGATCACGCTCGCTCAGACGGCGGCACAATTGTCGCAACTGAATTTCCGCAATGGAGCGCACTTCCGCCTTATCCAGCGGGTGGAATACCACTACCTCATCAATACGGTTAATAAATTCTGGGCGGAAGTGATTACCCACCACTTCCATCACCGCATTTTTCATCTGTCGATAACGAATTTCGGCATCTAAGTCATCACCACTCTCGGCGCTGGCAAACTTCTGGATCAGGTCCGACCCCAGATTGGAAGTCATCACTACAACAGTATTGCGAAAGTCCACGGTGCGACCCTGGCCATCGGTCAGGCGACCATCATCCAGCACCTGCAGCAGGATATTGAATACATCCGGATGTGCCTTTTCCACTTCATCGAGCAACACCACTGAGTAGGGTTTACGGCGCACCGCCTCAGTCAGGTAGCCGCCCTCCTCGTAACCCACATACCCCGGAGGTGCGCCTATCAGGCGGGCCACTGAGTGCTTTTCCATAAATTCCGACATATCGATGCGCACCATGGCATCTTCGGTGTCGAAGAGAAATTGTGCCAGCGCCTTACAGAGCTCAGTTTTACCAACCCCGGTGGGGCCCAGAAATAGGAAAGATCCGTTGGGGCGATTAGGATCGGCGAGACCCGCACGGGAGCGCCTCACCGCATTGGCGACAGCTTCCACCGCTTCACCCTGGCCTATAACACGTTTGTGAAGCTCGTCTTCCATACGCAGCAATTTTTCCCGCTCGCCCTCCAGCATTTTGGAAACCGGGATACCTGTCCAGCGAGAAACAACTTCGGCCACTTCTTCATCGGTCACCCGATTGCGCAACAGGCGCGGCTCTTCACTTGCCTCATGGGTTGCAGCAGACTTCAACTGCTGTTCCAGCTGTGGGATAACACCGTACTGCAGCTCCGACATTCGGGTTAAGTCACCGGCGCGACGTGCCGATTCCATATCCAACTTGGCCTGTTCCAGTTTCTCTTTCAGGTCGTGGCTACCCGCAAGCTGGGATTTCTCCGCTTTCCAAACTTCCTCGAGATCGGAGTATTCCTTTTCCAGCTGGTGAATTTCCTCCTCCAACTTGGCTAAGCGCTTCTGTGTGGCCTCGTCATCTTTATCTTTTTTGACTGCCTCGCGCTCGATTTTAAGTTGGATTAAACGGCGCTCCAGTTTATCCATCGATTCCGGCTTGGAATCTATTTCCATGCGGATACGACTGGCCGCTTCATCGATCAGGTCGATGGCTTTGTCCGGCAGCTGACGATCGGTAATATAACGCTGGGACAATTTGGTGGCAGCAATGATGGCCGAGTCGGTGATATCCACGCCGTGGTGCACTTCGTAGCGTTCTTTTAATCCCCGCAATATGGCAATGGTATCTTCCTCGGTGGGCTCATCCACCAGTACCTTTTGGAAGCGACGTTCAAGGGCCGCATCTTTCTCGATGTACTGGCGATATTCATCCAGGGTTGTGGCGCCAACACAATGCAACTCACCACGCGCTAGAGCCGGTTTAAGCATATTACCGGCATCCATAGCGCCCTCGGCTTTGCCCGCCCCCACCATGGTGTGCAGCTCATCAATAAACAGAATGATCCGCCCTTCCTGCTTGGAAAGCTCATTGAGAACAGCTTTTAAGCGCTCTTCAAATTCTCCTCGAAACTTGGCACCGGCCAGTAGGGCACCCAAGTCCAAAGACAACAGACGCTTGTCTTTGAGGCCCTCGGGAACCTCACCGTTCACAATTCTCTGAGCGAGCCCCTCGACAATCGCGGTTTTTCCCACACCGGGTTCACCGATCAGTACCGGGTTGTTTTTAGTGCGGCGCTGCAATACCTGTATCGTACGACGAATTTCATCGTCGCGACCAATCACCGGATCCAGCTTGCCGGCTATCGCGCGTTCGGTCAGATCCAAGGTGTACTTATCCAATGCCTGACGTGCCTCTTCCGCATTGGGATCGTCAATTTTTTCATCACCACGCACTTTTTGTATCGCTGCCTCTAATTGTTTTAAGTCGCCATTGGCATTGAGTATTTTGGCAATTTCCCCTGCAGCAGAATCAAACGCAGCGAGTAAAACTGTCTCACTGGAAATAAAACTATCACCATTTTTTTGCGCTTTTTTATCCGTGAGGTTCATCAGGCGCATCAGCTCCTGCGACATACCCACGTCCCCAGTGGGGGAGCTGATAGTTGGCAGGTTATCCAGCCTTTTAGCCAGGTCATTGCGCAGACCATTTAGATTAAATCCGGCCTGCGACAAAAATGCAGGCACGCTGCCGTTATTTTGGTTGAGCAGCGCAAGCAATAGGTGCTCTGGATAAATTTGGTTGTGATCTCTGCCAACGGCCAGAGATTGTGCATCGGCAAAAGCTGCCTGCAGCGGGTTTGTCATTCTGTCTATACGCATGAATGCAACCTCTCCTACTCGGGGATTTTGTGTAGTACTGGGTCGATAGCAGCCAAGCGGCGCCACGCTTCAGTGTAGTGTTGAGAAATAAAATAGGGGCGGGAGGAAGGTTTTCAATGATTTAAATCAATTGGTGGGAATTCCTAACGTAAATCACTAATGCGCAAAATAATTTTTTCTTAAATCTAGTTTTAAATCCACACCTGAAGCTTGATTTTTGCGCTTAAGACCCCAATAGAAGTCAAAGGAAAAAGTGATTCACTCTGCCATAGCCTTACCCCAACTCAGGCAAAGGAAGCGAAAGCGAAGTAAGACATAGAAAGCACAGCAAAAATCACTCGCCTTTCTTTACAGTGTTCTCAGCTTTCATCATCCGCCAACCAGATTAATGAAGCCATTCGTCCGGTAGTTCTTTCCCTGCGGTAAGAAAAAAAACGTTCGGCTTCATTCACTGTACAATATTGTCCCCCGTAAATATTTTCTATGCCAAGTTCAGCCAATTCAGCTCGCGCCAGGGCATAGATATCAGCAAGAAAGTGCAAGGGTTTCTTACTGTGGGGACGAAAACACTGAGCAATCGCCTCGGTATGCGTGCCACTTTGCGCATGCTCGAAAAAGGCTTCTAAAACATCGACGCCCGTTTCAAAAGCTTCGGGGCCAATCGCAGGCCCCAGCCAGACTAGTAATTCTTTTGGGTCGCAATCAAGCGCAGTAACCGTGTTACGCAAAATGCCCTCGGCCAAACCGCGCCACCCCCCATGTGCTGCAGCTACCCTGGTGCCCGTCTTGTCGCAGATAAGCACCGGCAGACAGTCGGCTGTGAGAACCGCGCAAGCAGCGCCACCGCCAAGGTTAAAGCTGGCATCAGCGGTACGCACAAGCCCATCGCTCTGTGCCTCAATGACCTTGTCACTATGAATCTGCTCCAGCCACTGAGGCACCGCCGGCAGCTTCAACTCCTCCGACAACTGCTGCCGATTGGCCATTACTGCAGACTCCTCATCCCCCACATGGGCGCCGAGATTGAAGCTGCTAAAAGCTCCCGTGCTAACACCGCCATTGCGCAAGGTAGTGACGGCACGCACCCTGGCTGGCGCCGGCCAAGAGGGAGTCAGGTAATGATCGAGGGACATAGTTTTTCTGCTTTATATCGATGTTGCGGAGCGGGCCGTGACTGCACACTCCACCTCCAGTGAAGATATAGTCACAGATTTCACTCACTCCGATCCCTATTGAGGAGCTCGAGCAACTGAAGCATATCCGTTGGCATAGGAGCACACCAGTGCATATTTTCCCCGGTGCGCGGATGAACCAGAGCCAACTCTGCAGCGTGTAGGGCCTGACGGGGAAACCCCTGAAGTGCCTCAACCAGCTCCCTGTTAGCTTCGGCGGGCAATTTAGGCCTCCCACCATAAAGCGGGTCGCCGACCAATGCATGACGTATATGGGCCATATGTACCCGAATCTGGTGGGTACGCCCGGTTTCCAGCTTGCAGCGCAACAGGGTGTGGGCACGGAAGCGCTGCTGTACTTGATAGTGCGTGATGGCTTCTTTACCACCAAAATCGAGTACCGCCATTTTCAGTCGATTCTGGCGATGCCGACCGATAGGTGCGTCAACGCGACCGGGGCCGGTGATATAGCCTTGTACTAAAGCGTCATACTGCCGACTGACCGTCCGCTGCTTCAATTGGTCTACAAGGTGTACCTGTGCCGGTAAAGTCTTGGCGACAACCATCAGGCCACTGGTATCCTTGTCCAAGCGGTGCACAATGCCAGCACGGGGAATCATCTCCTGATTTGGGCAGTGGTGCAGCAAGCCGTTTAGCAAAGTGCCATCAGGATTACCCGCAGCCGGGTGAACCACTAGGCCTGCAGGCTTATTGATCACAATGAGACTATCGTCTTCATAAACAATATTCAGGTCCAGGGCCTGGGCGCTCCAGCTTCCCTGAGCCTCCAACTCCGCGCGTAAACTGAGCTGCTCACCGCCAAATAGCTTATCCTTAGGCTTGGCAACAGCACCATTCAAGGTGAGCTGGCCGCCTTTGATCCAGGATTGCAGGCGAGCGCGGGAGTAATCGGGAATTAATTCGGCTGCTGCCTGGTCTAATCTTCGACCAGCCATACTGGCCGGAACTTCAATATCGAGTTTTAGGTGGTCATTCATCAAACAATTGCAAATACTTTGGGCAGCTCCGGGACTGTGTTTAAATGTCTGGAGCGCCAGATTAATCTTGGCGGATAGTTTAATAAGGTAGAGTGTGAGAATGATAGAGCGAGGGGCTATGCAAGCCTGGAAAATGCTGTCGCTGGCCTTGGTGTCGGTATTATTGGTTGCCTGTGCCAACACCGATGACTCAGAAGAGGGCCTGCCCACTGGCAACCGCACTGAACAAGCCTTCTACGAGGCTGCCCAGCGGCAACTTCGCACTAGCCAGTGGGATCTGGCGATCAAGAACCTGCGCGCCCTGGAAGACAACTTCCCCTTCGGCAACTATGCAGAACAGGCCCAGCTGGAGCTGATCTACGCCTATTACCGCAACTATGAAAACGATGCCGCCATCGCCGCAGCGGACCGTTTTATCCGGCTGCATCCGCAACACCGCAACGTCGATTACGCCTACTACATGAAGGGACTATCCTCCTTCACCGAGGGCGCCGGCCTGTTTGAGCGCTTTATGCCTACCGACCTCACCAACCGAGATCCAGGCGCTGCTCGCGAATCCTTCGCCTACTTCTCTCAGTTGATGGCCCGCTATCCGGAAAGCCGCTACGCCGCAGATGCACAGAAACGCATGATTCACTTGCGTAACCTACTGGCTCGCTATGAGATCCATGTGGCCAACTACTACTTCAAGCGCGGCGCCTACCTCGCCGCCGCCAACCGTGGCCGCTATGTTGTGGAAAACTTCCAGCAGACTCCGGCCGTACCCGATGCACTTGCAGTGATGGTACAGGGCTACCACATGATGGAGATGCCGGAGCTGGAAGCCAACGCCCTGAGCGTGCTGCGCAACAACTATCCCAAGCATCCAGCGTTCAATGAAGATGGCACTTTCAACTATGACTTCTTCAAAGGCGCTAGCGGTCGCAGCCTGGTACACCGTGTTACCCTCGGGTTGTTTGAAAAGTCTGATCCCGAAGGTTTCGATAGCCGCGAGCTGTATAACCCCGAGTACAACCGCGATGAAGCCCCTCTCCCTCCGGAGCTGATGTAATACCCTTACAGAACATAAAACGGCGCCTTTCGGCGCCGTTTTATGTTCTAGTCCAGCTTACTCGCCAGCCTTCCAGCCATTGGTTATCGGGTAGCGTCGATCTCGGCCAAAACCCCGCTCTGAAATCCGCACACCCACGGCAGCCTGGCGACGCTTGTACTCATTGCGTGATACCAGGCGCACCACACGCTCAACAATGCTGCGCTCAAATCCCTGCTTAACAATTTGCTCGGCACTGTAGTCTCTGTCGACGTAGAGATTCAGAATCTCATCCAACACTTCGTAGGGAGGCAGACTGTCGGTATCCGCCTGATCTGGGGCCAACTCAGCACTTGGCGGTCTTGTGATAACAGTTTCAGGAATGACTTCCGAGACCGTATTTCGATAGCGAGCCAACTCAAACACCAGCACCTTGGGTACATCTTTTAGCGCGTTGAAGCCCCCAACCATATCTCCGTAAAGAGTCGCATAACCGACTGCCATTTCACTCTTATTACCGGTGGTCAGTACCATGGCCCCCTTCTTATTGGAGATCGCCATAAGCAATACTCCGCGAGCTCGCGCCTGCAGGTTTTCCTCGGTGGTATCTCTCGCACTACCTGCAAATTCTTCCGCCAATGCCCCCATGAAGGCATCGAAAATGGGCTCGATTCCAATTTCCCGGTAATCGACGCCAAGGCGCTGTGCCTGATCGGCGGCATCGGTCTTACTCAGATCTGAAGTGTAATGGAATGGCATCATCACTGCTTCCACCCGATCTTTGCCCAGTGCATCCACGGCAATCGCCAGGGTCAAAGCCGAGTCAATGCCACCTGAGAGTCCCAGTACCACACCGTTAAAACCATTTTTATTAACATAATCGCGTACTCCCAGTACCAGCGCCTGATAAACCGATGCCAGATCCCCCATAAGGGGCGCCACCTCACCGGGTAATAGGGTTACTCTTCCACTCTGCTGGGAAACCGATACGGGCAGTAACTGCTCGGCAAATTCTTCTGCCCTGGCGCAGATCTGTCCATCGGCATCCACAGCCATTGAACCCCCATCGAAGACCAGCTCATCCTGACCACCACACCAATTCACATACACAATTGGTGTTTCTGCTACACGCGCCTGAGTGGATATCAACTCCTGTCGCTGAAGAGATTTACCGCGATGAAAGGGAGAGGCATTGATATTCAGAATCAATTTGGCCCCTGCCTCTACGGTCTGCTGTATGGGTTCCCGATGCCAGATATCCTCGCAAATGCTAAAGCCTACCGAAATACCCTTGATATCCACGACACAAGGTTGATCACCTTTGGTGAAATAACGCTTCTCATCGAATACTTGATAGTTTGGCAATTTTTGCTTGGCATACTCCGCCACCAAATCTCCGTTGGCAATCAGGCCCGCCATATTAAATAGCTTGCCGTTTAGATGGCGGGGATAGCCGATCAGAATTGCACAGGGCAGTTGAACAGCTTTCAATGCTTCCAGTGCAGCCTCAACGCGAGTTTGCATACTGGGACGCAGCAGTAAATCCTCTGGAGAATAGCCACACAAAGTCAACTCGGGAAAAAGGACCAGATCGGCACCTAATTCACGGTGGGCCCTGTTAGCCACCTCAATCACTCGAGCGGTGTTACCTGGAATATCTCCTACGAGAGAATTGATTTGTGCCAGCACTAGCTGCAAAGTAGACATGGTTAAACCTCGGACAAGACAGGCCGCCATTGTAACCCCTGTGGGCTCTAACGGCAGCGGTCACCATAACAACATACCGGGAAACCACCTTGAGTAGTGCCAACGACACCAGTACAACCCCCTCTTTTCAACACCATGAGCTATTGCGAATTTGCGCAATTTATCGGCTATCTATCGCCCTAGTGTTACTTGGAATTTTCTATTCAGATATAGGAGCCGGCGCCCTTGGAGATACTGCACCGCTACTTTTCTTATATACAAGCGTGGTGTATTCCCTACTTAACTTTGGCTGGTTAATTTTTTTACGCCAGCAAGCCTATCAAGTAGGTACAGGCCAAATTGGTATCATTCTGGCCTGTGATATTCTGGTTTTCCTTCTTTTAATTGAATCCAGCGGTGGCTTGAACTCCGGTCTCGGCTATCTACTGCTAATCAATTGTTCAATCGGATCTATTCTTTTAGACCGCCGAATGAGTGCCTTCTTCGCGGCGCTGGCAAGTCTCGGGGTCATCGGCCTAGAGTTGTATAATTTGATCTCAGGTAAAGGCACCAGTCAGGATATTGTCGCCGCAGGAAGCCTAGGCCTGTTGCTATTCGCCACGGTGAGCGCATTACAGTATTTGTCTGTACGTATTCGTAGCGCCAATATTCGCGCCGACCAGCAAAGCCGCCAAGCTGCACACCTTCAGCGGCTGGCACAGCAGATTATTGAGCGTATGGGCACCGGAGTACTGGTAATGGGCCCTACTGGCCAGCCCGAGCTGATTAATCAGGCAGCCCGACGGCTCTTGGGAGAGCAGTTACACGCTAAAAGCCTCGCAGGGGGCTCACTACTCCAGTCAATTCGCCAGTGGCGCGATACTAAAGGACCCGATACTTCACTGCTACAAGGGGACAATGGTAGAGAACTGCACCTAAACTTCGCGAAGCTCGAGCATGAAAGCGGCAACAGTTCACTGGTATTCGTAGAAGATAATCGCAAGCTAACCGTAGCTGCACAGAAATTGAAACTTGCCTCTCTCGGACATCTCACCGCCTCCATCGCCCATGAGATTCGCAACCCTCTCTCGGCTATCAGCCATGCTGCCCAACTGTTGTCTGAGTCCTCCCAATTGGCTGAGGAAGATCACTATCTCACCGAGATCATCTGTAGGCAGAGCCAGAGGGTTAATCAGATCGTCGAAAATGTTATGCAACTCTCGCGGCGCCGAGCAGGCAATCCCCAGGAACATGACATCAGTAGCTGGCTACAACAGTTGATACAAGACTATAACGCCGGATCCATTGGGGCAGATCAAGTTGAGCTCGACCTACCTGAGAACCCCCTCAAAGCCAGGTTTGACTCGGCACAAATGGCCCAGGTGGTCACCAATTTAACCGACAATGCCCTGCACCACTCTCAAGTAGCCTCCGGCAAGAGACATGCCTCAATTAGTGTGTACTACAATTCTGAGCGCGGTTGTACTCAATTGGATGTGAAAGACCAAGGGCCTGGGGTTCCACAGGCACACCAAGACAAGATTTTTGAGCCCTTTTTCACCACCGGCAGCCGCGGCAGTGGTCTGGGTCTTTATATTGCCCGAGAACTCTGTGAAACCAATCAGGCCAATCTCTACCACTGCCGTAGCAAGGATGATATGAGTTGCTTTAGAGTTGAATTTGCTCACTAAAAGAATGTGACTTGATTCTGCTCAGGAATATTTCCCAAAATGTATGAGAATATTCGTAAAGAATTTCTGACATAATCAGAATCGGCACCTTTGCCCACAATCTCCACAAAACAAGAAAAGACAGAGAATTGATGCTACCTCTGGCCCTGGTTGTCGATGACGAACCGGATATCTGCAAACTAATCACACTCACTCTGCAGCGCATGGATGTGAACTGTCACACCGCCGCCAGCTTAGCGGAGGCAACACGCCTGCTTAAAGAGAACCACTATGATTTTTGCCTGACCGACCTGCGTCTGCCAGATGGCGATGGTCTACAACTAGTCGAGCATATCCAGAGTGGTGTTCTTCGAGACTTGCCCATCGCAGTGATTACCGCGCACGGCAATATGGATACTGCCATTAAGGCGCTAAAGCTCGGCGCATTTGACTTTGTCAGTAAACCGGTCGATTTAGAACGGCTTCGCAACCTCGTTCAGCTGGCCCTACGCGTGAATAGGGAGCGAGATCCACAACAGAGCAAGAGCGCGAAGCAGCTGCTCTTAGGGGAAGCCCCCAATATGCGCAAGCTGCGCGAACAGATAGCCAAAGTTGCGCGCAGTGATGCCCCGGTTTATATCAGTGGCGAATCGGGCTCAGGTAAAGAACTGGCTGCCCGGTCCATTCATTCCCAGGGAGCCCGTGCCGACAAACCTTTCGTCCCCATTAACTGTGGAGCCATTCCCACTGACCTTATGGAGAGCGAGTTTTTTGGGCATAAAAAAGGCAGTTTTACCGGCGCACATAAAGACAAAGCGGGTCTATTACAGAGCGCTCAGAGCGGTACTCTATTTCTTGACGAAGTTGCCGACCTACCTCTGGATATGCAGGTCAAGCTTTTGCGTACAATACAGGAAAAACGTATTCGGGCTATAGGCGCAAGCCAGGAAACTCCTATCGATGTACGTATCCTCAGCGCTACTCACAAGGACCTGGCCAAAGAGGTCAGCGAAGGGCGCTTTCGCAGCGACCTCTATTACCGCATCAATGTAATCGAAATATCCACACCCCCTCTACGCGAGCGCAGTGAAGATATACCCTTATTGGTCGATGCCATTATGCAGCGTATTGCCCAAAATTCAGGGACAATACCCCCTGGCATATCTACCGATGCCATGCAAGCCCTACAGGCTTTCCCCTTTCCCGGTAATGTTCGCCAACTCGAAAATATCCTCCAACGCGCCTTCACCCTATGCGATCATCAGGAAATTTGCCTTGATGACCTGCTACTGGAGAAGGATGAGCAATCGCAAGATCGAGAGGCTTCCTCTACTAGCACTAAAGGTGAAGCCTTAAATAGAAACCAATCGGAAGAAAACAATCGCTTTGATCCCAGCCAGTACAACTCCCTAGATGAATTCCTGCAGGATATTGAAAAAGAAGCGATTGAAAGCGCACTCACCAAGACTCGCTGGAACCGTACCGCCGCAGCTCAGAAACTTGGTATCAGTTTTCGCTCACTGCGTTACCGGTTGAAGAAATTGGGGCTGGAGACTTAAGGTGGTCAAGGGATATCACACTGATCCGTGTGATATCCCTTAGACATTCTTTTTAGCCATTAACAAAGTAAAGAGTAAAAAAAGAAGAGTCTCACCAGCACTCTGAAGTATTTGATCCAGTTGCCGTCCTAGCTCCTGCTTCATCCAACTTTAGCGCAGTGCATTCACTGTCTTTACTTTGGCTCTTTCCTGCAACAGGTTGCGCAGTAAGATCAAAAGTTGCTGCCGCTAAAATACCTGTGACTGTGTAGTAACCTTTCTCAGATTCAATACTGTTTCCCTCTGTGATTGATGCTGCGACGGCACAATTATCATTATTGTAAGTGCTATAAGTTGTAAAGCAGCGCTGTAACCTATGTGCAACGTCATTTAATACGGTTTGCGCATCAGTTCGATTCCCCTCTCTTATCATTTCCATATACGAGGGGATGGCTACAGCGCTGATGATCCCAATAATCAGAACAACAACCATCAATTCCACTAGAGTAAAACCTGAATTTGGTTTTTTAACATTCATTTTCATAAGCTACTTTCACCTAACGTATCCGTCTCCAAGAGATCCTTTCAATACCCCCAATCCGAAAACCGCCAGTAGTTCCAGCATTCCCACCAACATCTATGTATGGAGCAATAATTTTTCTTCCCGCAATAATTACATCGGAAAAACCGATAATAGCCTCGTCAACTTTTTTAGATCCACCAATGATCGACTCTCCAGCAAATCTAGGATCACCCAATGCTACTAATTCCATAATCCAGCCTGAGGCACCGGCAACACAAGGATCATCCGAAGGGATCAAAGTTGGGAAAATCAAGCGGTCATTAATCAGCAGGGGTTTACTAATTACTCTCTCTCCACTTATTGAAGAACCAGTAGAATTAAAATCCAAATACCATCCACTTTTTGTCGGCCACCAACTAGTGTCCCCATCGTTGGTAACGCTCCTAGAATTACCAGTTTCAACTATACTTTTTTGCATCAAATCAGAACGGTTGGTGCCTGACAAAACCACCCCTTTATCCACTATTCCATAAAAGCTATGAATAATGCTTCCAGCGGTTTGATCTGTTTGGCTTACATATTTCCCTGTACCAAAGTAAACCATAATCGCCCCATCTACTTCCGCATTAGAACCAAGTACCGGGGTAGAAGTAATTGGTTGAACCTTTCCATTTGGGTCCCTCGCAGTAAATAAGGGAGCATTACCTGAAAAAGCTAACTGCCATTTGCTGCCGGAAATGTCGAACTTCCACATATTACCCATCAAGTCCCCAGCATAAGCAGCATGCACCACTCTATTTGAGTCAATCAGTAATGAGGGACCGGCCAATCCATTATCCGTATTAGTATTTGTGGCAATTACCTGGATATCAGCTGGGTCAGCTAAATCAATCACCAGCAACTTAGCTTTATCATTGGCTGAATTATAACCATTACCAAATATAACTTTCCAACCATCCTCTGTAGGGGCAATTATTGGTCGCCCAAGAATATTGCCAATATCAGGATTAGAACCATCAATTTCAAATAGTATGTCAGGATTCTCAGGATCAGTAATATCTAAGGCAAATAATCCTTTAGCCCCTGCGCCATAAGTTCCAACGAGAACATTCATCCACTTTGGGCTACCGCTTTTATTCTTGGCAAAGTAGGCATCACTGACAAACAAAGGACCATCAACAAGATATTGATGCGGGTTATCCTCAGTACCATAATCCAGCGCTGCAACATTCTTTAATTTTGAATATATAGCACTGGGGACATATGCAAACTTTTCTGATCCATCAGATGAGTCAAAGGCATGCAGCATGCCATCATTCGAACTTACATAGAGAATTTCACTGCGGTTATTTTTTCGACCTTCAAGGTAGTCCTGATAGCTATTCCCCCCAAGATTGTCTGGAAGTGTTTTAAATTTTTGATCTTTATTACTCGCCAATACAGGGCTTGCATTTACAACATCCCCTAGTAAAACAGCCCTGTCACGTAGACCATCGACGTCTTCACCACGCACCCAGCTCAATCTTTGCTTTGCCAAATCTTCATCGTCAGTACCAATTAAGGCCGTCTTCTGGCTACTGGTTAAATTTGACCAAGAAAAATTAACCGTATCAGAACCATCAAAAGTTATGATATCTCGATTATTCGTTGGAATTTTTCCCGCTGTTGAGGTACTCCAAAGAGTCGTATCAGAAAGTGTTCCATCACTCTCCAGCCTAATAGATTTTATTTCGCCACTCCAATCACCCGAGTTGAAAATAGCTTGAAAGATTGCACTGTCTGTGCTCAACCTCGTTGAATTGGCTGCAACAGATGAAGAGGAAGCCTCTCTCTCATTTATTCTGGTAAGTAGATCGGAAAGCTGAGATGCAAATACAGTCGCATTTGCTGCATTGTAAAACCCCCCCCTACTGTTAACCCCAGCGTGGAGTAAATCATCTAGCTTCGCCGCATCACTATTATTAGGGTTTGGCCAGGAAATTGCCGCACCAGATTCAATAGCATTAAAAGCGGTATCAGAGTCAACACTACCTGTCACTCCTAAACCTACACCAAAGGTTACCATATGTTGCCAGTCTGCCGGATCAGCGTCCCCACTATCGACTTTATTATCGAGACTGCCATGTAAATCATTTTCCCAGTAGTACCTGGCTATATCTGCAAGAGTATTCGAACGAGAATCCTGAAATGGATTTCCATCATTACCATCTACATTACCAAAGCTAGATATACTGCTGTAATCATTACCATAACCATCTGTCATCAAAATGGTATAGCTCGCCCTACACGCAACTTGAGCACTGGAGTCATTAGTTCCAGGTTCCCCTGCCCAAGGACCATTCCTATCCGTTCGACTGTAATAGTCACCAACTCGCTTTAAGGCACTTAAGAGTGGAGTACCTGCCTGAGGAATATCTACACCGTAAAGATTTTCAAAAAAATCTTCACGATCATCTCCAGAAAAAGCGCGTACACCACTAATAATGGTACCCGTACTAACCTGATCTACATTGCTGGTTCCTTTATTTAGGGTTCCAAACCCCACTCTGAGACCTTCTGTTTGAGAAGAAAATGCCTTACCAATTCCAGCACGGGAAAGTAATACCCGGGAACGGTAATATGAATACCAATTAGCAAAATTCTGGATCTCCTCCTCATAACTACAAGAAGTAGTCGATAGTTTACAATCCGTTCGATCTTCGCTACGAGGGAAAGTCAGACCGGATCGAATCTCTTTACGGGTATAACTTGACGAATCAAAAAGACTACCATTACCGCTATATTGGAAGTAAGTAGCCGGATAAAAATACAAATAACCATTGCCACAAGCATCACTTTTATGGGAGTTCTTATTCGCAGAATCCCATAGCCAGCATTTTGCACGCTGATAATTATCAACTGTTAGATTTCTCCAACCTTTTGAAGTATTTGCTGGGTTATGGTAAGCCGCCTCTGGATTTGCCGCCGGCCAAAGAGAACCATCCTCCTTCGACCATGGTTCGTAGCGTATTTCTGGATTATAATATGTCTTATTATTATGAGCAGAACGGAAATAAGCCGCCCACTTATTATCATCTTCAAACCTTGGTATCGCCTGATCACCATTAGCCCAGTAATCACAACTTGATGTATCCCCATCTGCATATGGACAGGGTACAAATTTTACAGAGGAACTATTTGTTTCCGTATTTGGAAAAACATAGACGACCCGATCCAGCTTATTAAAGTAATTAGCCACTTCAGAAGGAGTAATCTCGAACTGCATTGAACCTGAGTCATCAAGAACAAACATAATATTCGGATCAGTACCCTGCTTTAAAAATAAAGGCTGTTGGGATAGCGTTAGGGACGCAGCACTATGGGCAATTCCAAGCGTTAGTGATGCGGCAATTACAGCAGAGAAACTTTTAATTTTTCTAGATATAAATGACATAGCTACTTTTCTCATCACCACTCAATCTTTCATAGTAGATTGCAAAATCACAACCGTATTTTCAGTACCGCCAACACCTCTACTAGTTATTCGGTAATAATTGGGAGGGACACCTTTATCCACAGACTCAAGATCAATAGCACCACCAGTTTCACCTGTATTACTTGCTTCAGTCGTCACCTTTTCCACAATATAAATTGGCTGGCTAGCTATATTTTCTAGATCAAGGTCAGCCTTTACCGACACACCAGACCAGCTAAAATCCAGCCAGAATCCACTATTTTTCGAACCATCTAACTCCTCACCATATCCAACAGTATCGCCATCAAAAATTGTACTAATAGGTTTATTAAGCTCGGTTATTAGATTTTCTTCAGCAACTCGAAGAGCAGACTCTGCGGCCTGAAACGCCAATTGACGATCCCGCATATTGCCTACCATAAGTTCCTGCATACCACTCCCACGGATAGCCGCAAGGCCAATAAATGTCATTAGCAACAACATGACCAAGCCAACTAACAAAGTGGCTCCTCGCTCCTGCTTGAAAGTACTGATTTCTTTATACATAGGAGACCTTATTATAATTAGGGCACACGGCTTCTTATTGTTACAACACTGGTAAACACCTGCCGAAGACGACGATCCCCTGGGTTATTTATAACTTTACCGTCAAAAGTGTATGGCTGGGCTTCTTGTAAAACACTGTCTTCAATACTAGCCACTAGTAAATCTAAGCGAACAGTTGAAACTTTCTTCCAATCAAGAATAGAACCGATTTTTTCTGCAGTTTGATAGGCATCAATAACATCATCATCATTGATATCCAAACCATAAGTGATCTGCATATCTTCAACACCTTCGAGCAACTCTTGTTGCTTTCCATTTACTTCCCTAAATAAGCTAGGGCGCCCGGAAGTTCCATTGGCAATATAGTAAAAAGTTGATTCTAAATTAATTACTTGAGCATCTTTTCCAAAAGAATTATGTCCGTCAGTAGTCTCATCGCCCCAAACTGCTACTTTGTTACCTGGCTCAAAAGAGGCATCCGAATGTTGTATTCCAATAGTTTCACTGGAGCTGGAACCAACAAAGCCGGTTGCCTGAAAAACTCTCACATAGCTACAACTTGATACTACAACGATATCACCTTCACAAAATCCACTATATTTATCTTTACCTTTATCACACTCTCCACTTTCCACTCCAGTATTCTCTACAAATATCTGGGTCGGATTACTCATATCCGCTACTCCAACGCCACTACCAAAGGCACTGCGAATTAAAATCGCATCAGTGCCTGCCAGTGCGCCATTTGGAAACCCAGCGACATCCTTGGAAGAATCCTCACCTTCTACAGCAACATCATATCGATAACTAATCAAGTCGCTGTTATTAAGGAAATTTTTCATATCTCCGCTACCTGAATGACGCGAAGGGTTTGCACATCCAACATAGCCAGCCATTCGAATATCTTCACTTAAAAACTCTATCGCCAAACGCCCAGTTTCCTGAACTCGCGACATTGCATTTTGCGTACTAAAGGTTAGGTTACTCGATAGAAATAGTTGGGTGACACCAGCTAGAAGCACTAGACCTACGGTAATTGATACCATAAGTTCTACCAGGGAGATCCCCGATTGTTCACGCATATACATCCCTCTAAATTCTCGTCATATACTGGAAGTTACTTTTATCCGCATTACCATCTGATCCGGTGGCATCATGTTCAGCCCATTGGATGACCACAGTACAAATATTATTTGTATCACATGAAATACCACCAGAGCCTTCTGGTAATAGCTCATTAAGTGCTTGTCGCCACTCGATCAGGTCAGATTGTGCCTGATTACCACTAGCCATTGGAGGAGCATCATTAATACCTAAATTATAATCAGCCAATCTGCCACGGCTCGCTCTCATTCGATCTAATAAATCGTAAGCAAGAATATTTGCTTGAGATCGCATGTAGGCACTATGATTGTACTGAAGTGCCCTGCTCTGTAGTGCGGCCAAACCAAGTAAAGATGTTGATAAGATCAATACGGTTACCATCACTTCAATTAAACCAACACCATACTGTGCATTAAATTTTTTCATATTATTCACAGCTTGTTTTAGATATTGAAATAACACCGGAGCTAGCGAGCACAATATTTTTTGCGCTATCTCCTGTACAGCCAGATGTTTTTACACTGATATTCGTCTGGACAAACCGACCTAGTGTACCCATACCCGTAAACCGCACAAACTTTGTTGCCGCATTTTGCGTAACACCAATAACAGCTTCCTCACCCTTAAAATCCCAACTGCGCAAAACACTATCAACAACAGGGTCAATAGCCTTTTCTGTCAAGGCTCCATCAACAAAAACTATCCAGCCATCAGACCATTTATTTTCTCCTGCACAACTAGAGCCATTACTACTTGCACAAATTGATACATTAGTACCGCGTTTTACCGCCTCACTACGAGAATAATGAAGCGCATTAATAAAATCATCGGCTAATGCAAATGACCTGTAATTATTAATCATATCTGTAAAGCTTGGGATAGCGACCGAGATTACAATTGCTAATACTGTCATAGCTACCAACAACTCAATTAAAGTAAAGCCGCTTTGAGTCTGCTTTTCCCCATGAGTACTTATAAATCGCTTACGATGCATTATTTCCTCAATTTACTCATAACTTACGTTCACTCATCCGCCAAGCATCTAGCAGTTAAAAGTCACCCAACGGTATAGTTAACAATTTAGCATCCTCACTTTCTTATCTCTATTAGCGACCGACAAGCGGCTTTTTCTGGGGGCTTAATGGTCTTCATAAGGAGAACTACTTCAAGGAGTAGAGATATGTATGAAGAATAAACAAGGGTTCACATTGCTTGAATTACTGATAGTTCTCACTGTATTGACGGTACTGGTGATGATCGCAACACCAAGCTTTATTTCAATGATTCAAGAGACACGCCTAAAAGCAGTAACCGAAGAACTGTTTAATGCTGTTCAATTGACTCGTACAAATGCTATTACCCACAATCAAAGAGTAACCATGAGAAACTTCGGAAGTTGGGAATTAGGCTGGGAGATTTTTCTGGATCCTGATAATGACGGTTTACGCAGTAACGATGAACACTTAATTCTCAAAAAAGAAGCCCTGAAGGAAGTGCAAATAGCACCTAACTCGCCAGTAAAGGACTATATTTCTTTTATAAGCTCAGGTGAAAGCCGGAAAACAGGCTCGCCATTGGGGGCGTTCCAAGCTGGAACACTACATGTCTGCGCTCAGGAAGTTCAGGCCGCACAGGCTCTAATCCTATCAAGAAGTGGGCGAATGCGGATTGAAAAGGCAGATATCGGCAACTGCCCCTAAAAAGGAAGTTACAATTATCAACATTTAGAAAGGCGCTAGCGCAGCTCCTTGGGCAAAGAGAAGCGAATATTCTCCTCACGCCCATCCATCTCTTCTGGCACTGTGGCACCAAGCCGTTGCAATTTGCCAATCACCTCTTGCACCAGTACCTCTGGAGCCGAGGCACCGGCGGTGATGCCAATGGATTTTTTGCCTGTGAGCCAATCGGCATCAATATCAACAGCGCCGTCGATTAATTTGGCATCGGCACCACAGCGCTCGGCCAGTTCGCGCAGGCGGTTGGAGTTGGAGCTATTAGGGCTGCCCACAACCAACACCAGGTCGCTCTCCAGAGAAAGTTGGCGGACAGCATCCTGGCGGTTTTGGGTGGCGTAGCAGATATCATCCTTGCGCGGACCGCGGATGTTGGGAAAGCGCTGTCGCAAGGCATCGATTACCCGGGCAGTATCGTCCATGGATAAGGTGGTCTGGGTAACATATGCGAGATTATTCTCGTCATTCACCTTTAGCTTGGCCACATCCTCCTCGTCTTCGACCAAGTAGATAGCACCACCAGCAGTGCCATCATACTGACCCATAGTGCCCTCTACTTCCGGGTGTCCGGCGTGGCCGATTAGTATGCACTCGGCGCCATCACTGCTGAATTTGCTGACTTCGATATGCACCTTGGTAACCAGTGGACAGGTGGCATCGAATACACGCAGGTTGCGATCTTCTGCTTCCCTTTGCACAGCTTTGGATACACCGTGGGCACTGAAAATAACGATAACATCATCGGGCACTTCCGACAGCTCGTCCACAAACACGGCACCGCGCTCGCGCAGGCTTTCCACCACAAACTTATTATGTACCACCTCGTGACGTACATAGATGGGCGCACCAAAGACATCTAAGGCACGGTTAACAATATCAATCGCGCGGTCGACGCCGGCACAGAAGCCACGGGGATTAGCCAGTCGGATTTGCATTTTTACTTCAGCACTCTTTCGATAATCTATTCAACGGGTGAAAAATTGCCCTTATTGAATCGAATCCACTGCGATAATTTTTACGTGGAAGCTCAGTGTCTGCCCTGCCAGAGGGTGGTTGAAGTCAACGGTTACTTCATCTTCCTCAATCTCGCGAACTACACCGGGTAATTCACCACTTCCATTATCAAAGGAAACTACCAAGCCAGGCTCCAGTTCAATATCCGGAGCGAAGCTGTCGCGGCGCACCTTTTGCATGTTGGCCGGATTACGCTGACCGAAGCCCAGCTCAGGGGGGATTTCGATTTCCGCCTCATCGCCAGCTTTGAGACCGAAGAGGGCTTTTTCAAAGCCTGGCAGCAGGCTGCCATCCCCCACACTAAAAGAAGCGGGATCGCCTTTGAAAGTGGAGTCCACCTCGGTACCGTCATCCAGCTTAAGGCTGAAGTGCAGAGTTACGCGGCTGTGCTCGCCGATAACGCTATTACTCATGGTTCGTTAAACTTCCGCGTTATTTTTTGTCTTGTCGCCGTCTTTTTCTGCAAAGAAAAGCAACTCTATAACCAGCATGGCCGCGCCGATACTGATACCCATATCCGCCACATTAAACACTGGGAAATGCCAACTACCGTAGTACACGGAAATAAAGTCCCGCACATATCCCAGCAGAATGCGATCCCACAGATTTCCGAGAGCACCACCCAAAATCAGGGCCAGGGCACAGGGTTCCCAGCGCTTTAGCGCTGGCAAACGCCACAACCAGATAATGACCACAATGCTAAACACCATTGCGATCACACCAAAAAACCAGCGCTGCCAACCACCCGCATCAGACAGGAAGCTGAAAGCTGCACCATAGTTTTCCGCATAGGTGAACTGCAGAAAGCCCGGAACAATTTGCACCGATGGGCCGTACATAAATTCGCCCACAGCCCAGACTTTAGTGGCAACATCCAGAACCACCACAGCCAGTGCCAGCCAATACCAGCGCCAGGGGTGGCCGAATAGCAGATTAGTCTTAGGCATAGTGCCTTACCTCGCCCTCACCAGCCACATTCTCTACACAGCGACCGCAAATATCCGGGTAATCACTGTTTTCACCCACATCTGCACGGTAGTGCCAGCAACGCTCACATTTGGGGTGATCCACTTTGCTCACACCAATTTTAAGACCTTCAAGCTCGGTGCTTTCAGCACCCGCCGCATCGCTGAGAGGCTGCACTGAAGTGGAAGAGCAAATCAGTACGAAACGCAGTTCATTCTCCAACTCGAGCAATTTCTCGCGTAGATCATCATTGGCATACAGAGTAACTGCCGCCTGCAGAGACCCACCAATTGCTCCAGCAGCGCGCTGCTCCTCCAATACCTTGTTTACCGCCGTTTTCACTTCGGCCATTACAGCCCAATAGGCCGCACCTTTATCGGCTTCGGCTGACAGTTTGGGCAGCGGATACCACTCTTCGATAAACACGCTATCGGCATTATTACCAGGAATAAACTGCCACAACTCTTCCGCAGTGAAGCTGAGGATTGGGGCAATCCAGCGCACAAATGCCTGCACAATATGGTAGAGCGCGCTCTGTGCGGAGCGACGCGCGACACTATCTTCCTTGGTGGTGTACTGGCGGTCCTTGATGATATCCAGGTAGAAACCACCCATTTCAACCACGCAGAAGTTATGCAGCTTCTGGTAAATCTGGTGGAACTGGTAATTATCATAGGCTGCCAGGATCTCATCCTGCAGGTGTGCAGCTTTATCCAGTGCCCAGCGATCTAGTGCCAGCAACTCTTCCTCCGGCAACAGGTCTTTTTGCGGATCGAAACCGGCTAGGTTAGATAGGAAGAAACGGGCGGTATTGCGCAGGCGGCGATAAGAATCGGCGGTGCGTTTAAGGATTTCGTCGGAAACGGCCATTTCACCACTGAAGTCGGTGGCCGATACCCACAGGCGCAGTACATCTGCACCCAACTTATTAATTACATCCAGGGGAGCAACGGTATTGCCAATAGACTTCGACATTTTGCGCCCCTGCGCATCCACGGTGAAACCGTGGGTGAGTACCTGTCTATAAGGCGCGCAACCATTAATGGCGATAGAAGTCTTCAGGGAAGATTGGAACCAGCCGCGATGCTGGTCGGACCCTTCCAGATATAGATCGGCGGGGAAGCGCAGCCCTTCGCGGCGCTCCAACACCGCGTAATGGGTCACACCTGAGTCGAACCAGACATCGAGGGTGTCGGTAACTTTCTCGTAATGTTCCGCCTCATCACCCAGAAGATCCCGAGCATCCAGATCAAACCAGACATCCATACCCTTTTCGTCAACCAGGGCCGCCACTTTATCCATCAACGCAGGAGATTCCGGATGCAGCTCGTGGGTCTCTTTGTTCACGAACAAAGCGATAGGCACCCCCCAGGTGCGCTGGCGGGAAATACACCAGTCCGGGCTGCCATTGAGCATGGAGTCGATTCGGGCCTTACCCCAGCCGGGAATCCACAATACGTCATCGGCGGCTTTTTGCGCCTGATCCAGCAGGTCATTTTGCCGCATGCTGATAAACCACTGAGGAGTCGCACGGTAGATCAGCGGTGTCTTAGTGCGCCAGCAGTGCGGGTAGCTGTGCTCCAGCTTGCCCTTGTGCAGCAGCACACCGCGCTCCTCAAGTAATGCAACAATCTTGTCGTCCACTTTATAGACATGCTCGCCAGCAAATAGCGGCACACTGTCGCGATAAACACCATTATTATCAATGTAATTGAGGGTCTCGATACCGTAACGTTTGCCTACCTGGAAATCGTCCGGACCGTGGTCTGGGGCTGTATGTACACAGCCGGTTCCAGCATCGGTAGTGACATGATCGCCCAGGACAATGGGCAGCAACTTGTCGTAGAAGGGGTGATGCACTTTCAAGTGCTCCAGGGCCGCGCCGCGAATGCGACCCACAACTTCCCCTTCGAAGCCTGCGCGGGCCAGTACCGCATCCTTTAAGGCTTCTGCGATCAACAGGCGGCGCTTGCCTGCCTGCACCACCACATATTCCAGTTCACCGTTTACGGAGACCCCCTGGCTCGAAGGTAAGGTCCAGGGTGTTGTAGTCCATATCACCACCGACAGTGGGCCTTCTCCGGCATGGCCACCAGAGGCATCGGCTATGGCCAGGTCCGCCTCTTCACTCACTGGGTAGCAAACGTCAATGGAATAGGAGACTTTATCTTGATACTCCACTTCCGCTTCCGCCAACGCGGAACCCCCCACCACACTCCAGTAGACCGGTTTGAAACCGCGTGCAAGATGGCCATTTTTCACCACACGGCCGAGGGCGCGAATAATATCGCCCTCAAACTGAAAATCCATGGTGCGGTAGGGGTTGTCCCATTCGCCAAACACTCCCAGGCGTACAAAATCTTTCTTCTGCCCATCCACCTGCTTGGCGGCATATTCACGGCACTTCTGACGGAAAGTCTTATGGTCCACCTTGCTGCCAGCTTTGCCAATTTTCTTCTCTACGCGGTGCTCAATCGGCAGGCCGTGGCAGTCCCAGCCAGGTACGTAGGGAGCATCGAAACCACTCAGGGTTTTCGACTTGATAATGATGTCTTTGAGAATCTTGTTAACTGAGTGACCAATATGAATATCGCCATTCGCATAGGGAGGGCCGTCGTGCAGGATAAATTGCTCGCGCCCGGCACGCGCTTCGCGGATTTTTTCGTAGAGCTTGTTGTCCTGCCATTTTTTCAGAATTGCCGGCTCACGCTGCGGCAAATTGCCGCGCATGGGAAAATCGGTCTCAGGCAGATTCAGGGTCGCTTTATAATCAGTCATTGGTTGTCTACTTCAGCTCTAGTAGAAAAATAAATTAGGTCGTCTCAGTTTATTGGTGCGGTCTAGGATTTTGTTTAAACCACTGCCGGGCATTTTCAATATCCTCGGCGATACGAGCCTTGAGAATATCCAACGAGGCAAACTTCTCCTCGTTGCGCAACTTGTGGCAGAACTCCACTGCGAGCTCTCGCCCATAGAGATTGCCATTGAAATCAAACAGGTTCACCTCCAGCAGGGGGCGCGCGCCCTCGCCCTCTACAGTGGGACGAAATCCCACATTGGCCACGCCATCTATGTCTTGGCGCCCCGTAGCAAGCTCAGAACCATCTGTGGCAGTGGTGCGCACCGTATAAACGCCAACTAACGGGGAGCGGTAGCGCTGCAGGCGCACATTGGCCGTGGGCGCGCCCAGCTGACGACCGAGTGAACGCCCAGGCGCCACCCTGCCGGTAATCTTGTAGGGCCGCCCCAAGAGGGCCTCGGCCAGCTCAAAATCACCATTCTGCAGGGCTTCGCGAATACGGGTACTGCTCACCCTGGAGCCGCGTATTTCCATAGTCGCGGTATCTTCCACGGTAAAGCCATGCTGGGCGCCCATCGTTTGCAGGAGGCTATAATCTCCACTGCGGTCGCAGCCAAAACGAAAATCATCGCCCACCACCAGATGGCGAATGCCCAGGCCATCGAGCAGTATCCGCTGGATAAATGCCTCAGCACTGAGGCCGCGCAGGGTATCGTTAAACTGCAGGCACAAGACTCGCTCCACGCCCACATCGAACAGCGCCAGCACTTTTTCCTTAAAACGCATCAGCCTCGCGGGAGCCTGCTCGCCAGAGAAGAACTCGTGGGGCTGGGGTTCAAATATAATGGCTACCGAAGGAAGGCCCTGCTCAAGCGCACGCTGCTGCAACTGGGCAATGATCGCCTGATGACCAAGATGTACGCCATCGAACGAGCCGATCGTCGCCACGCATCCTCGGTGGCGGGGGCGCAGGTTGTGCAACCCGCGAATTAGTTCGCGTTCCTGGGCCAAAACGATCTTCCCATCCTCATAAAATCGAGCCGCACAGTATAGCGGATTCCCACAGGGCGGCCAGTAGCGACTGGCCCATAGAATTCATGCCATATTGGCGTCTATTCAAAGTTAACTGGTGGCGCGGAAGTGACGTGGGCGCAGGCCTGACACAAATAGGGTAAACAGGTAGGCCAAGCCCCCTGCGGCTACTATTACACCCATACGCCAGGCCCGTTCAAACCAGCCCCAGGCACTCCAACTTTCCCAGACGTGAAGGAGCCCCATCAGCACAGCGATCATCGCCAAATTCGCCGCTATCAACCGCAACAGGAATCGCCCCCAACCCGCCTCAGGCATGTAAACGTCATCCCGGCGCAAACCCTTGTACAGTAACCAGGCGTTGATTGCCGCCTGGCAGGCGGTAGCCAGCGCCAGTCCCATATGGCCGAGTTTAAAATAATGATTCAGCGGGATAACAAACAGAAGGCTCAGCACCATCTTGGCCGAAATTGCGATCAAGCCGAAACGCACCGGTGTATAGGTATCCTGACGGGCAAAATAGCCCGGCGCTAGCACTTTGATCAACATAAAAGCCAACAACCCCAAGGCGTAAGCTCGCAGGGACCAGGCCGCCATCTGCATATCTCTGGGCTGCATCTGGCCGTATTGGAATAGCGTGGTCAATAGCGGCTCAGCTAATACCACAAGGGCTACCGCCGCAGGTAGGGAGATAAGGGTAACGCTGCGCAGCGCCCAGTCGAGGGTATGGCGAAAGCGGCGCGGATCTCCATCGCTGTGCAGACGAGACAAGCTCGGCAGTATCACCGTTGCCACAGCCACACCAAATACCCCCAGCGGTAATTCGGTCAGGCGATCGGAAAAATACAACCAGGAGACGCTGCCACTGGGCAGGAATGAAGCCAGCAGCGTATCCAATACCAAACTGATTTGAGTGACCGAGACTCCAAAAATTGCCGGAGCCATCAGGCGCAGAATTTTGCGCACCCCCGGGTGGCTCCAATCCCACTTGGGCCTTGGCAATAACCCCTCGCGCGCCAGAAAAGGCAGCTGAAACAGCAATTGCACCACTCCGGCCAAAAGCACACCCCAAGCCAAGGCCAGTATCTCCGGATCGAACCAAGCCGTACCTATAGTTGCCGCACCAATCAACACCAGATTCAACATAATTGGCGTCAGTGCCGGGATCGCAAAGCGATCAAAGCTGTTCAGAATAGCGCCGGTGAAACCCGCCAGTGAGATCAACATCAGGTATGGGAAGGTAATTTGCAACATGCCGGTGGCGAGCTCAAACTTTTCCCTTTCGCTGCCATCCCACCACCAGCCAAATGCAAAGATCCCCGTCACCAGAGGCGCGCACAATACGCCAAATAAAGTAACCAACAACAAAACACCGCCGAGTGCTCCCGCGACGCGATCATTGAGCTCTCGTGCTGCAGCAATGCCCCCCTTTTGGCGGTACTCCGCCAACACCGGCACAAATGCTTGGGCAAAGGCGCCCTCAGCAAACAAGCGGCGGAAAAAGTTAGGGATTTTAAACGCCACGAAAAAAGCATCGGCGGCATCCCCAGCCCCGGCAAAGCGCGCCAGGGCCATATCCCTGGCCAGGCCGGCAACCCGGGACAACATCGTTGCGGCCCCCACCACCGAGCTGCCGCGCAGGAGTCTGGATGTACCGGTTTTTTCGACGGGCTGGTCTTGGGTGGGCGGCGACTGGGGCAACGCTGTGACTCCTGGATTTGGGCGATATCTGCTGGCCGGCAAGTCTACCGCAATTCCACAAAAGTCATTGAGAGATGGATATCTTTATGCTCCTACGACCTGGAGCCCACGAGCCTATACTAGCTGTGAATTAGTGACGCGTCCCACGGAATCGGTGGCGCGGGGAGAAGACAGGATGACCATTAACGCTTTGATTATTGCCCTGGCACTGGCGATTGTGCTTTACATTGCGATAATGCGTGGCCCCCGCCCCCAGCGTGTGCGTGTCCGCGTAGATTCGCCCCGCGACCGGCGCTACCACCGCCTGAAATAACAGGACACACCGGTTGCCATCTTTCGCCACAATTGCGCAGCGATTTGCCACCACTGCGCCACGCCAGTGCCTCCTTGGAGCTTTTTAATAGCACTCAAACGGGCCACACACAGCCCCACCGAGTAAAAGAAAGCCTCCAAGGAGAGTAAGCAATGAAAAAAACATTAATGGTTGCAGCCCTGACTTCCCTGATCGCCTCTGGTACCCAGGCGAATGAACTCAACGAATCGAAACTGACCCCGGCCAAGCAGGCCACGGTCTTTACCACGGCAGCCGTTGCCGGTGCCGCTGTAGGGGGCCCTGTCGGGTTTATCGCCGGCGCAATCGGTGGAGCCTGGCTCGGCGAACAGGTCAAGCAAGCAGAAGAGGCTGATATGCTGGCAACACAACTGACAGAGAGCCGTGCAGAGCTCAGCAACCTGGCACAGCAACTGGATGCGGCTCGACTGTCCGCGAATGATGCCAGCCAAGTGGCACTGGATTCATTACAGTTCCAGATGCTATTCACCACCGGGGAAGACGAACTCCAGACCACCCAGCTTCAACAGCTGAATGCCATGGCAGACTTCCTGAAACGCCATCCCCACCTGCAAATACAACTAGAGGGACACGCGGACCCACGGGGCAGCGATGGTTACAACAACGTGCTCTCTGACCAACGTGCCCTAAGTGTTGAACAGGCACTGATCTCTCTGGGCATTGACGCCTCCCGCATCAGCCGTCGCGCTATGGGCTCCACCTACTCGGAGGCCCCCAAGGGCGATGTCGACGCTTACGCCATGGAGCGCCGTGTTGATATCCGCTTTTCCCTACCGGAATCCATGGCCGGACACTTCTAACAACTGCTAAACAGCCGCGATGGACTGCAAATCCTCGCGGCTGCGCAAGGTGACTTCAAATCGCTATTGCGCCTGTGGACTGATTAAAAGTATGGCCACAAACTCTCCTCCTTGAAAGAAACCCTGTTGTGCTTGCGGGCCATTTGCGCCCGCCTTTTTGCCAATAAGCTGCTATTTCGTGCATGATTCTCCGCCACAAAGGAAGCAGCCGGAATCAGCCATGAGTGCAACTATCGCTATTGTCGAAGACGAACGCGCCATCGCCGAAAATTACCGCGATGCATTACGCCGCAGCGGTTATCGAGTCGATCTCTACAGCGCAAGAATTGAGGCCATGGAAGCTTTCCGGCAGCGACTGCCAGACCTGGCGGTAATCGACGTCGGGCTCGGCAGTGAAGTGGAAGGCGGTTTTGAACTGTGCAGGGAGCTGCGCGCTATGGCCCCCAGTCTGCCAATCCTGTTTCTCACCGCCAGAGATTCCGAACTGGATATTATTTCGGGACTACGCCTCGGCGCCGACGACTATCTCACTAAGGATATCTCCCTGCCCCATATGCAGGCGCGTATCAACGCGCTGCTACGCCGGGTCAGCGTACTGCGTGACCAGAGCGATGAAGGGGAGAGCCTTACCCAGGGCAAGCTGGAATTGGATATTTCCCGGTTGCATTGCCACTGGGACGGAAGGGTAGTTGATCTCACTGTCACTGAATTCTGGATTGTCCACGCTCTAGCCAAGCGCCCCGGGCATGTGAAGTCCCGCAGTCAGTTGATGGAGGCCGCTCGGGTAGTTCTGGATGACAACACCATCACCTCCCACGTAAAGAGAATCCGCAAAAAATTTCAGGCCCTGGATAATGAATTCAACGCTATAGGTACAGCCTATGGCATGGGCTATCGCTGGCAGCTCTGATTGCCTCGGCAACATAGCAGCCGGTCTACAGCTTTTCGGGGACCCGTAGATGAAACTTCGCCGACAACTCCTATTGGTGAGCCTTGTGGCGCTGGCTCTGCCCTGGGCCGGCTGTCAGTATCTCCGTCAGGTGGATGCGGCACTGGCCCAGGGCCAACTACAGGCCCTCGAGGCCACAGCTGCTGCAATTGCCGCGCGCCTGGCCAGCGCACCAGAGTTAATCGCTCCCGATCCCGCACGCCATGCTAGACCGCCTGGAAGCCAGCTCTACTTAAACCCCCTCTCCCACCCTCCAGTTGTAGATGGTTACGGAGACGATTGGCGTCCCTGGGAGCTTACTCCCCGAGAACTGCTCAATGAGCAGCACATGCCCCAGGCCCAGATCACACTCGGCCAGTATGCTGATCAGATCTACCTACTGCTAACAGTCAGTGATGAGACCCCAGCCTACCGGGACCCTCGCACAAACCTGCTCGCCGGAGGGGATACCGTTCAGCTGTTTACCAATGGGCGCCATTATCTGTTGCCGGTGGCGAGCCGGGGGCCTGTCGAGGCCTTTTGGCACAATCCACGCGAAGGCAGCTACCAACGCGAATTGCGCCTACGCGGGCGCTGGACCGCTTCACCGAAGGGGTATCAACTAGAGCTCAGCCTTCCCTACACACTCACACGTGGCAGCCTGTCCATTCAAATACTCGACCGCACCAGTAGCAACGGTTCCCCACCAGTTCACAGTACCAGCACCCTTCCCGCCGATGGCCTGCCGGGGCACTTAGTTGCTCCACTGCCCAAGCTGCAGGGGGAATTGGACCACTTTGCCCGCCCAGACCTGCGCTTGGCAGTCGTAGACAGCGAAGGATTCTTGCTCGCCAGTAACGGCCAACCACAGGTGGCCAATGAGGAGCAGAACACACCGCGGCCCTGGCTGCGCAGTTGGATTTATCGCAAACTGCTTGCCAGGGAAGAGCTACCAAAGCTACCCCAAAATGAACTGCCGCTAAGCAGTGGCATTGGACGTGATACAGCCGAGCAGTGGTTTGGCGGGCCACTACAGTCGCGTATAGGAGCAGTCAGTGTGCCCGTGATAACCCGGGCTGACGAAGTCGTAGAAAGGCCTCTGCTGGGACGAGTGCTTGTGTTGCAGTCCGCTGAGGCTATGCAGTCGATGACCGATAGCGCCGCACACAGGTTATGGTTGATTAGCTGTGCGGCAGCAGCAACCGCACTGCTGTTTTTGCTCGGCTACGCCAGCTGGCTATCTTGGCGCATTCGCAAGCTGCACCGCGCTGCGCGCAATGCGGTCGACAGCAGTGGCAAATTGCGTGGCAACTTTCCCCTCTCCTCTGCCAGAGACGAACTGGGCGCACTTAACCGTGCCTTTGCCAGTCTGCTGGGCGAGCTAGATCAGTATCACCAATACCTGCGAACCCTCGCCAGTAAATTGTCCCACGAGTTGCGCACGCCTCTCGCGGTGGTGCGCTCTTCACTCGATAACCTCTCCACCGGCAAACTGGATGAAGACAGCCGCCGCTATGCCGAACGCGCACTGGATGGCAGTGCCCGCCTATCCGGCATCCTCAACAGCCTCTCTGCGGCTAGCAACCTGGAAGCCAGCATTCATCAGGCAGAGCGCGAGCGCTTTGACTTGGCGGACCTGCTGGAAGTTATGGTGCAGTGCTATGGCGACGCCCACCCCCGCCACCAATTTTCTCTGAAAAAGCCTAATGGAGAGCTTCGCTGTGAGGGCGCGCCGGAGCTATTGGCACAGCTTTTAGATAAGCTGGTAGACAATGCCTGTAGTTTCGCCCCAAAGCACAGTGAGATTCAGCTTGCAGTCTACAGCGAAAAGGACGGATACCTAATTAGTGTGAGTAACGACGGTCCATTGCTACCCAATGGCTATGCACACAAGCTGTTCGATTCCCTGGTATCTGTGCGTAAGGAAGGTGACAACGCTGGGCATTTGGGCCTTGGATTGCATATCGCTAAATTGATTGCTGACTTTCACCGAGCCCGCTTGGAGGCTCGAAATCGCACAGATAATAGCGGTGTGGAGTTCAGCCTAAAACTGCCGACCCGCTAATCACGCACCAGCACCGGCAGACAAAGCGCAAGCTATCTGCCCAGATGGTTGACAAACAACCAGCTGTGGGGATAATGTCGCGTCCCGATCGGGCCCCAGGGCCTGTTAGTTACAGATTTATAGATTCCAGACAGGAGCAACCGGTGGCCAACTCACCTCAAGCGAAGAAACGCGCGCGCCAGAACGACAAGCGCCGCATGCATAACGCCAGTCTGCGCTCCATGGTGCGCACCTACATTAAGAAGGTAGTTGCGGCCATCGATGCAGGCGACGCTGAAAAAGCAAAAACTGCATACGCAGAAGCGGTTCCCGTTATCGACCGCATGGCAGACAAAGGCATTATTCACAAGAATAAAGCCGCTCGTCACAAGAGCCGCCTGAACGCTCAGGTTAAAGCTCTCGCCGCCTAATTCTTTAGGTAGCAGACACAAAAAACCCCGCAATGCGGGGTTTTTTTATGCCTGAAAGCCAGTACTTCTGCTAGAGCAAGATAAGGTTATCTCTGTGTATCAACTCATCGTCATCACGATAGCCGAGCAACTCAACAAAGTGCTCCGATGACTGCCCGAGAATCCTAGCACTCTCGCTGCTGTCATAATTTACAAGACCACGGGCGATCTCATGTCCCGCACCATCAAGACAGGAAACCAAGTCTCCCCGGTGAAAACGCCCCTGCACCGCGGTCACCCCCACCGATAGCAAACTCTTACCACCATCGCGCAATGCCCTCTCAGCACCACTATCGAGAGTGAGACTACCGCGCGCCTGTAGCTGCCCGGCAAGCCAGCGCTTCCTCGCCGCCAAGGGGTCCGCTTCCGGAAGCAGGAGAGTTCCCAAATCCTCACCCTTCCATACCCGCGTTACCACTCCCTCTCTGGCACCCCCGGCAATTACAGTGCAGGCACCGGAACGAGCCGCCAGTTGTGCCGCACGTACTTTGGTGGTCATACCTCCTCGTCCCAGACCACTGCGGGAGTCCCCCGCCATCCCCAGCAGCCTCGGATCCCGCGCCGAGGCCTCACCAACGAGCTCCGCATCGGGGTTATCGCGAGGATCTTCGGTAAAGAGCCCATCGGCATCAGTCAAAATCAACAGGGCATCCGCCTCGACAAGGTTAGCCACCAATGCCGCCAAGGTGTCGTTATCACCGAAACGTATTTCATCGGTTACGACGGTATCGTTTTCATTGACGATCGGCACAGCCCCCAAGGAGAGTAGTGTTCGCAATGTACTGCGCGCATTGAGGTAACGAGTGCGGTTGGAGAGATCATCATGATCCAACAAAATCTGCGCGCTGCGTATATCGAAGCGACCGAAAGCCTGCTCATAGACCTGCACCAAATGGCTCTGCCCTATCGCAGCTGCGGCCTGCAACTGATGGATCGACTCCGGTCTGCGGTTCCAGCCGAGACGATCCATACCCGCGGCTACTGCCCCAGAAGAAACCAACACCACTTCAACACCCTGCTGGCGCAATTCGGCGATCTGCGCCACCCAGGCGCAGATCGCCGAATTATTGACGCCTCGACCGTTATCAGTAAGTAGGGCACTGCCAATTTTTACCACCCAGCGCCGCCCCTTAGAAAGCCCTCTACGGGACACTGATACGGAGCCCATACTTCCTCCCTGGACACCGGCCCCTAGGGGCCTATCGAATTATCATCACATTGCCGGTAAAGAGCCGGAGCTGACAGAAATTCTGCGCGGCAGCACAGATTTGCCACCGGAAACATACGATTCAAGAGCGATACTCAATATCGACATCGTGATCTTCATCATCCCAGTCTTCGTCATCATCGACATGCCCCTTGGCAGCCCTGCGCTTGGCGCGATGGCTATCCCGAAGCTCCTCGATACGCTCGCGGGCTTCGCGCTGCATCTGACGCTGCGCCTCCAGTTCAGCCTCAGCCAATTCCGGATCGCGATCCTCCTGCTCTTGGCGCTCCTCCAGGTAATCCATCAAGCGGCCGCTAAGTACATCCGTACCCTCACCGCGAATAGCCGCCACCCGGAACACCGGCCCTTTCCAGCCCAGCGCATCCACAACTGACTGACAGCGCTCTTCCAGTTCAGCAGCAGGCACCAGGTCAGTCTTATTCAGTACCAGCCAGCGCTCGCGACCCGCAAGAGTATCGCTAAAGCTAGCTAGTTCACGCTCGATAGCGCGGGCGTTCTCCACTGGGTCCGAACCATCAAATGGCGCCAGGTCTACCAAATGCAGGAGCACCCGGCAGCGAGTCAAATGCTTGAGGAAACGAATACCCAGGCCTGCTCCTTGAGCCGCCCCCTCAATCAAACCCGGAATATCGGCAATCACAAAACTGCGATGCCGCTGTACCTGTACCACGCCTAGGTTTGGCACCAAGGTCGTGAAGGGATAGTTAGCCACCTTAGGCTTGGCCGCCGATACCGCCCGAATAAACGTGGATTTGCCGGCGTTGGGCAACCCCAACATTCCCACATCCGCAAGTACCTTCAACTCCAACTTCAGGCTGCGAAGCTCACCCTCGCTACCATTGGTGGTCTGGCGAGGGGCTCGGTTAGTACTCGATTTAAAGCGCGTATTACCCAAACCGTGAAAGCCCCCCTGGGCGACCAGCAGGCGCTCACCGGCCCGGGTCATATCACCAACAGCTTCACCGGTATCCACATCGATTACTGTGGTACCCACAGGCACTTTAAGAACAAGGTCTTCCCCTTTGGCCCCAGTACAGTTACGCCCACGGCCAGGCTGGCCGCTCTCAGCGGCGTAACGGGGCTGGTAGCGGTAATCTACCAGAGTGTTGAGGGAATCATCGGCCTCCAGGTAGACGGAACCGCCATCACCGCCGTCACCGCCGTCCGGTCCCCCCTTCTCTACAAACTTTTCCCTGCGGAAACTCAGGCAGCCATTGCCGCCTTTACCCGCCTGCACAAATATGGGCGCCTCATCGACAAACTTCATAATCACTCCACCGCCACAGCGGTTGTCTCATCCGGTGCGCACATACACACACCTACCATCATATTCATCATACCAGCCGACAAGCCGCCACTCGCAGGCATCTGCCGCCCCAACTTCCCACCACCCCTCTATTAGGGCTGCCCCAACAAAAAAGCCCCGCAATAGCGGGGCTTTTTATGAAGCTAGGGCTTGCGACCGCTTAAGCAGTTTCGATAGAAACGAACTTGCGGTTGTTGGGGCCTTTAACTTCAAACTTCACAACGCCGTCCGCAGTGGCGAACAGGGTGTGATCTTTGCCCATACCAACGTTAACACCAGCGTGGAACTTGGTACCACGTTGACGAACGATGATGTTGCCTGCCGCTACAGCTTGGCCGCCAAAGCGCTTCACGCCCAGGCGTTTACTCTCGGAATCGCGACCATTTCGCGTACTACCGCCAGCTTTCTTATGTGCCATGAGTCGTTACTCCTCTCTTATGCCTTGATGCCAGTGATTTTAACTTCGGTGTACCACTGACGGTGGCCCTGGCGCTTCATGGAGTGCTTACGACGACGGAATTTGATGATCTTCACTTTCTCGCCGCGGCCGTGGCTTACCACTTCAGCAGATACTTTAGCGCCGTCTACAACGGGAGCGCCGATGTTGATTTTGTCGCCATCAACGACCATCAGCACTTTGTCGAAATCGATGGTTTCGCCAGTAGCTACTTCCAGCTTTTCCAGGCGAAGTACTTCGCCTTCTTCTACACGGTGTTGCTTGCCACCGCTCTCAATAACAGCGTACATATTTCTATGCTCCGGTATGGACGACACGAAGCAGCGGGAGGACTATCGAGTCACTGCTCCGCATTTCGGGAGCTTGCGCCGTGTTGTTTAACATCTATTTCGCCGGCGGCACCAACAACAGTAAAGCCGCGGAGCCCGCAATCGACGGGGCGCAGATTCTAATCAATTCGCCGGGTTGATACAATAGCGGCCCTCTGCCGCCCGAGCCTTCGGGGGCGCCTGTCTAGTCGTATTAAGGAACTCTCAAATGCTGCCTTTTCACCGGGTCGCCGCCGAAGACTTTGCCGCGGTCAACCAGCGTATTCTCGACCAACTGCACTCGGATGTCCCCCTGGTGGAAAATATAGGCCACTACTTGGTTGAGGCCGGCGGCAAACGCCTGCGACCCCTGCTGGTGCTGCTATGTGCCAGGGCCTGTAACTACCAAGATAAGGGCCATATTGATTTGGCCACCATTATCGAATTTATCCACACCGCCACCCTGCTTCACGATGATGTGGTGGACACTTCCGATATGCGCCGCGGCCGCCTTACCGCCAATGCCAAATGGGGCAATGCACCCAGCGTCCTGGTGGGAGACTTTCTATACTCCCGTGCCTTCCAGATGATGATTGCCCTAAAGGACATGCGCATCATGGCAATCCTCTCTGACACCACCAATACCATTGCCGAAGGTGAAGTACAGCAGCTGGTAAACGCCGGTGACCCAGAGGTCAGCGAAGAAAACTACTTCAGTGTAATTTACAAGAAAACCGGAGCGTTGTTCGAAGCGGCCTGTGAGACCGCCGCCGTTTTGGCCGACTGTTCCGCCGAGGAACAAAATGCCCTGAAACTGTATGGACGCCATTTAGGCCTCGCATTCCAGCTGGTGGATGACGCCCTGGATTATCGAGGCAACCCGGAAGAACTAGGCAAAAATGTCGGCGACGATCTTGCGGAGGGCAAGCCCACACTGCCCCTGATCTACACCATGGCCAATGGCAGCCAAAACCAGGCGGCTCTGGTAAAGGAGGCGATTGAACAGCGCAGTGCAGCAAAGCTGGTAGAAATTGTCGAGGCTATTGAGGCCTGCGGAGCACTGGATTACACCATGGAGCGGGCCCGCGCTGCCGTGGAGGATGCCAAAACTCAGCTGGATTTCCTACCCGAGAGTGATCAAAAAACCGCACTACAACAACTAGCCAGCTTTGCCGTGGAGAGAAATGTCTAGCAAGCTCGGAGTATCGTCCTAGCCCTAGACACGAGAAGGCCAGATGTCGTAAACCAGCGTCCATTAAAAAAGCCCCATAAAATGGGGGCTTTTTTAATTTCAAGGCGGCAGCTCATGAAGCCTATTCAGAGCTGATCAGGAAATCATGAACGAATCAGCGTTAGTAGCTCTTCGGTCTTCTCACGCATCAAAGCCTTATCCCCGCGGGACTCAACATTGAGGCGAATCACGGGTTCAGTATTGGACATGCGTAAATTAAAGCGCCACTCAGCATAAGCCACACTCAGACCATCCACATGCTCGACACTGAGTGCATCTGCACCATACTTTTCCTCTGCAGCTTTAATAACCGCTGCCGCATCCTGCACCTTGGAATTGATCTCACCCGAGCAGGGGAAAGCTGCCATGCGCTCTCCGACCAACTGGGACAGAGTCTTACCACTTCGGCTGACCAGCTCTGCCACCAACAACCAGGGGATCATGCCACTATCGCAGTAAGCGAAGTCACGGAAATAATGGTGTGCACTCATCTCACCACCATAAATGGCATCTTCTTTGCGCATGCGCTCCTTAATAAAGGCATGACCAGTTTTGCTCTGGACTGGCTCACCCCCAGCAGCACGCACAATATCTTCCGTATTCCACAGCAGGCGCGGATCGTGAACCACTTTGGCGCCTTTGTGCTTCACCAGGAAGGCCTCGGCAAGCAGGCCGACCACATAGTAGCCCTCGATAAAATCACCGTTTTCATCGAAGAAAAAACAGCGGTCAAAATCTCCATCCCAGGCAATACCAAAGTCGGCGCCACTCTCACGCACCGACTCTGCAGTAGAGGCACGGTTTTCCGGTAGAATTGGGTTGGGGATACCGTTGGGGAAATTCCCATCTGGCTGATGGTGAACCCGCACAAACTCAAAAGGCAAATGAGGGGCTAACGCATCGACAACTGCACCTGCACCACCATTGCCAGCATTCACTACCAGCTTCAAAGGCTTCAGCGTTTTACTATCAACATAACCCAGTAAGTGCTCAACAAAAGCCGGCCTGTGCTCAAAGCTCTGCAGTTCACCGCGCTCTGCAACAGGAGCAAAGTGGTTTTCCTCTGCCAGGCGCTTGATCTCCAATAACCCGGTATCCCCACTAATCGGCCTACTACCCGCGCGAACAAACTTCATGCCATTGTAATCCATGGGGTTATGGCTGGCGGTAACACAAATACCCCCATCAAAATCACCATGGAAAGTAGCGAAATACACTTCTTCGGTGCCGCATTCACCAATGTGGAAGACATCGGTACCAGCATCGCGCAAACCATTCACCAGGGCATCCGTCAGCTCACCACTGGTGAGTCGAATATCATGACCAACCACAACACGTTTCGCCCCCAGAAATTGGGCAAATGCCCGCCCCACCCGATAAGCCACTTCGGTATTCAGCTCATCAGGCACGCGGCCACGCAAATCATAGGCTTTAAAGCAGGTCAGCTCTGACACTTATTTTTTCTCCTCGGCAGCCTGTTCCGGCAGATACACATTTTCAAAGACGTGGTTAGTGGCCTCAATAAACCCTTCCACAGAGCCACAGTCAAAGCGCCGCCCTTTAAAAGCGTAAGCAAGAACACAACCCTGGCGCGCCTGGGTCAGCAACGCATCGGTAATTTGCACTTCCCCATTTTTGCCCGGCGGGGTATCGCGGATAAGATCAAAAATATCTGGAGTGAGAATATAGCGGCCTATGATTGCCTTGTTGCTTGGCGCATCTTCAGCGGCCGGCTTTTCCACCATATCCGTTACCTGGTATAGGCCCGGCTTGATTTCATTGCCCGCAATCACACCGAATTTATGAATCTGCTCCATAGGCACTTCTTCGACGGCCACTATGCTGCAGCGAAACTGCTTGTAAAGCTGCACCATCTGCGATAGTACGCCAAGGTCATTATTTAGACACAGGTCATCCGCCAACACTACCCCAAATGGCTCATCCCCCACCAAGCGGCGTCCCTGTAATATCGCATCGCCCAAACCACGCATTTCGCCTTGGCGGGTATAAGAAAAGCTGGCACTGTCAATCACCTTCCGAACAGAGTCCAAATAGCGCTCTTTACCAGTTCCGGCAATTTGGTGCTCCAGCTCGTAATTGGTATCGAAGTGGTCCTCAATAGCGCGCTTACCACGTCCAGTAACGAAACCTATCTCTGTAAGGCCGGCTTCGATGGCCTCTTCTACCCCATACTGCACCAACGGCTTGTTCACCAGTGGCAACATTTCCTTCGGCATCGCCTTGGTGGCTGGCAGGAAACGGGTGCCGTAACCGGCAACCGGGAATAAACATTTCTTGAGCATTATGCTCCCCCATGAACTTAAAACGAGCGCTCCCCCGCGCCCGACGGGAACCTAACATAGCTAAAAAGAGAGTTCACTTACAAAGGATGACGCCAAATTCCTCCAATGTGTCAGCGCTCTACACAAATGATCATATAAGATGTTGTGAAGGTAATTACTACGACAGTCACAAAAATAATTTTGACTGACTGGACAAGCGACACACAGCGCTTAGAATGCCCGCTCTTACAAAAACGCTCAACATGAGTTGCGTAACCACCCAAAGCCGGGGAGAAGATGAGTAATTTTGTTCAAAAAAGTAGCTACAACAGAGAGGAGCTACTGACCTGCTCCAGCGGAGAGATGTTTGGTCCAGGCAATGCACAATTGCCCGCCCCCAACATGCTGATGCTTGACCGTATCACCCATATATCAAAAGAGGGGGGAGCATATGATAAGGGTGAAGTCATCGCCGAGCTGGATATACACCCCGACCTCTGGTTTTTTGATTGCCACTTTCCCGGTGACCCGGTAATGCCCGGGTGCTTGGGGCTCGATGCTATGTGGCAGCTCCTAGGCTATTTTTTGGCCTGGAAGGGTAATCCCGGACATGGCCGTGCCCTCGGCTGTGGGGAAGTAAAGTTTACCGGTCAGATTTTACCTACCAGCAAGAAGGTAACCTACCACATTCAAATGTCTCGGCTTGTTGAACGAAAGCTGGTTATGGGTATTGGCGATGGCACTGTGTCGGTGGATGGGCGTGAAATCTACACTGCAAAAGACCTTCGCGTTGGTTTATTTACTCGTACTGATAACTTTTAACTTTATTAAGCTCAGGCGGGCAAAACTTTAAAGGCCTTTACTACCAAGTACTGTTGGAGATCACTATGCGTCGGGTAGTCATTACCGGGATGGGCATCACATCCTGTATCGGTACCAATACAAAAGAAGTTACCGATTCACTAAGAGCAGGCCGCAGCGGTATCCGCTTCCAGGAGGAGTACAAAGAGCTAGGCCTGCGCAGCCAGGTTGCAGGCCCTGTGGATATCGATTTCAAAGAACATATAGACCGCAAGCAACTGCGCTTTATGGGAGATGCAGCAGCCTATGCTTACATCGCCATGCGAGAGGCAATCGAAATGTCCGGCTTGGAGGAGAAAGACATCTCCAACCCTCGAACCGGCATTGTGATGGGTTCCGGCGGCA
Organism: Microbulbifer mixtoriginis (SeqCode); assembly: GCF_052467705.1. Classification (NCBI taxonomy): domain Bacteria; kingdom Pseudomonadati; phylum Pseudomonadota; class Gammaproteobacteria; order Cellvibrionales; family Microbulbiferaceae; genus Microbulbifer; species Microbulbifer mixtoriginis (SeqCode). The sequence goes on along the minus strand of NZ_CP174322.1, from coordinate 918,882 downwards.
CCTCCACCCAAAATATTATTGATGCCGCACACACGCTCAAGGAAAAGGGGGTTCGCCGTGTCGGCGCCTACCGAGTTCCCCAAGTGATGAACAGCACCGTTTCAGCCTGCTTATCAACACCCTATAAAATCAAAGGTGTGAACTACAGCATCTCCTCCGCCTGTGCCACAAGTGCCCACTGCATCGGCAACGGTGCCGAGCTGATTCAGATGGGCAAACAGGATATTGTCTTCGCCGGTGGCGGTGAGGAACTGGCCTGGAGTCTCACGCACCTGTTCGACGCCATGGGCGCTCTATCGAGCAAGTTTAACGACGACCCCACTAAGGCCTCACGCCCCTACGATGCCGATCGGGATGGTTTTGTTATCGCCGGTGGTGGTGGCTGTCTGATTCTGGAAGAAATGGACCATGCACTCGCCCGCGGCGCAACCATTTACGCCGAACTCACTGGCTACGGCGCAACTTCTGATGGATACGATATGGTGGCCCCGAGTGGAGAAGGCGCAGTGCGCTGCATGCAGCAAGCCCTGGCAGGTATGGATGGCAAAGGGCTTCAAGGCGGTGTGGACTACATCAACACCCACGGCACCTCAACCCCGGTCGGCGATATCGCTGAGCTAAAAGCCATGAGCGAAGTCTTTGCCGGCAAAGTGCCCGCATTTGCCTCCACCAAGTCTCTAACCGGACACTCCCTCGGCGCTGCCGGCGTGCAGGAGGCCATCTACAGTCTGCTAATGATGCAAAATAACTTTATTGCCGCTTCCGCCAATGTGGAGCACCGGGACCCAGAAGCGGAAGGGATGGATCTAGTCACTGAATTGCGCGAGTGCGAGATTAAGCGTGCCATGTCCAACAGCTTTGGTTTCGGTGGTACCAACGCGTGCCTGATTTTCGATAAAGTTTAAAGCCGTTATCTTGATCCAAATAAAAAGGGCGCCACATTGGCGCCCTTTTTACAATCGCTCTAAAGCTATTCCTGCTTCTCCGCATCCAGACGCTCCAACCACAGCTCCACCTGCCTAGTGAGGCCTTGGCGCCAGCTATGCTGCTGTATGCCAAAGACATCGCGCAACTTACCACAGGCCAACACCACCCCCCGGTTCTGGTCCGGCCCGGTTTCCAGTGCGCTGAATTGTGCGAACCTGCCCTCGTCGTAGAGTGACTGGGCTCGCTCCACAACCTCAAGGGCAAACTCCACCGCAGTACAGTCATCCGAGCTGCCGTAGTGATAGATCCCTCTAGCCTCAGCGCCACTGGCTAGTTGCTGCGCCACTGCAACTGCAACACGAGCCAGATCCAGGGCCGTGACCGGGTTACCGCTATTGCAGCCATCCAGTGTGACCGGCTCACCCGTCACAAAACCCCGTAACACCCGCCCCAGCAGAGCATCCGGATTGCTATCCACCATCCAGCCAAAACGCAGAACTGTCAGATTCTCAAATTCTGATAAGGCTTCCTCACAAGCCAGCCATTGCCGCCCACTGTGAGATTGAGGTGCAGCTACCTCATCCTCGTCATATTTCCTCGGTTCACCACCGGCAAAGACCGCATAGGAAGAGAGGTGAATAACATGCTGACAGGAGCACTGTGCCAATGACTCAGCAACCTCGAGGGCTTCCGGCATACCCTGGTCATCCGCGCATGCCGACGCATTAATGACAATAGAGGCGGGGCGCAACTTATCGAGTTCTGCGGGTGTGAGCAGCTGTATACGGAAACCAGCACGCTGCAGGCGTTTCTGCAGCGCGCTATCGATATCATTTCCGGCGCGAATTAGCGCAACCCGATCCGGCTTATATCCGGTATGTAGATCAGACACAGGGCAGGCCTGTTTTAGAAGGGGATATCGTCGTCAAAGCTATTATCAAAACCACCGGCAGGGCCCTGGCTTTGCTGCTGCGCAGGTTGCTGTTGGTTACTGGGAGCCGGGCGCCCCTGATTACCCTGCTGATAGCCACCTTGCTGGAAACCGCCTTGCTGTTCGTAACCGCCTTGCTGACCGCCCATCTGGCTCCCCATAGCTGCACCTGTCGCACCCATTGCGGCACCGCCCATACCCTGACCGAAACCGCCCTGCTCTCCGCGACCATCCAGCATTTGCATTTCGCTGGCAACAATCTCCGTAGTGTAGCGATCCTGACCAGTATTCTTATCCTGCCATTTACGCGTGCGCAGCGAACCTTCTACATAGACCTTTGCACCTTTACGTAAATACTCACCGGCAATCTCTGCCAAGCGGTTGAAAAATACTACGCGGTGCCATTCAGTGCGCTCCTGCTGCTGGCCAGTCTGCTTATCCTTCCAGCTCTCGCTGGTGGCTAAGCTGATATTGGTAACCGCACCACCGCTCGGCATATATTTGGTTTCCGGGTCATTACCCAGATTGCCAATTAAGATTACTTTGTTGATACCCCTGGCCATGGCCCTCTCCTCTCTTCGACCCGGGTCCCACCCGGAGCACTAATCATTCAATATTAAATTTCAGGTACGGTTTCACTCGTACTCTGAGTATGTAAGCACGCAGCCACTTACAGCTGCAGACAGTGTATTTTTATACAGCAGCATACAACAGACACCCACTGTTAGTAAGCGCTACCCTCACGGATGTCGGAGAGCCGCTCGCGCAGAGCCCACCAAAGCAGTATCCAAATTGCCACTACAACAAAACCGAGCCCCGCCACCGCACTGGTGCCACCGAGTCCGTACAGATATCCGCCCAGACTGCCGCCGACAAAGGTGCCAAAAAACTGTAGCGTCGCATACAGGCCCGAAGCTGCCCCACGGGCATCCTCTGGGGCTTTGCGAGTCAACTGGGCCGGCAGTAAGGCTTCCAACAGATTGAAGCCCACAAAGAAAATACTCAGCAGCAGTACAACTGCTATTGTTCCATTCATCGGCAGTAACGCCGCGCTGCCAGCCACCAGAGCAAGCGCCGCCAGGTTCAGCGCAAGCGGCACTTTGCCAGAGCGCTCGGCCACACGCATTAAGGGCAGCATAATGATAAAGGTGCCCAGCATTAGCGGACCATAAAGTTTCCAGTGCTCATCCGCCGGCCAATCCAGGCGATCGACTAGCACCAGTGGCAATGCCACAAACAGCGCCGTCAATAGTAAGTGAGAAAAGAAGGCCCCGCTGACCAGGCGCCAGGTCAGGCCACTACCCAATACTTTGCGGAAACCGCCCTTAAATACCGCAGGGCGCTTTGCTACTTGAGGTGTTGGCACCACCCGCCATACCAGCAACATGCCGAGTACGGCCAGTACTGCTGTCAGCCAGAAAATGGCCGGCAGTCCGCCAACACCCGCGAGTGCCGGGCCCAGTATTACCGCCAACATAAAGGCCACACCGATCGAGGCCCCGATCACGGCCATGGCAATGCCGCGCTTCTCATCCCGGGTCAAATCAGCCACCAGTGCCATCACTGCGGCAGCGATCGCTCCACATCCCTGTAACACCCGGCCAACAATCAGCCCATATACGGAATCTGTCTGCGCAGCGACGATACTGCCTAGGGCGAATAGCGCCAGGCCGGTATAAATTACGGGTTTTCGGCCCCAGCGATCAGACAGAAGTCCCAGCGGAATCTGCAATAAGGCCTGGCTCAAACCGTAGGCACCCATGGCCAACCCCAGCAGCATCGGAGTGCTATCACGATAGCCTTCACCGTACACCGTGAGCACCGGCAGCACCATAAACAGGCCGAGCATGCGAAACACATAAAGGGAAGCCAGCCCACCCAGGGCTCGGCGCTCAATAGAATTCATGCAGCTCCCGGAACAGCGTCAAGTGGGCGCGCATTGTACAGCGAGTGAGCGCCAGGCTGTAGTGGGAGCAGTACAACTTTCGCGGAGATCTAGCCTCGACCATAGTCGTCATCGAAACGGACTATATCGTCCTCGCCCAGGTAGCTGCCGGACTGCACCTCGATCAGCTCCAGAGGGATGGTGCCGGGATTTTCCAACCGGTGCGTCACCCCCAGGGGGATATAGGTGGATTGATTCTCGGTAACCAGCAGCTCTTCATCACCGCGGGTCACCCTTGCGGTGCCACGCACCACAATCCAGTGCTCCGCGCGGTGGTGGTGCATCTGCAGTGAAAGCTGCTGTCCAGGCTTAACCACGATGCGTTTTACCTGAAAACGCGGACCCGCATCGATAGAGTCGTAGTAGCCCCAAGGTCTATACACCTTGCGGTGTCGCTGGGCCTCGCTGCGGCCGGAGCGCTTGAGGCTCCCCACCAGTTTTTTCACCTCCTGAACCCGCTGTTTGTCAGCAATCAGCAGGGCGTCGTCGGTATCCACCACCACCAGGTCCTCTACACCGAGTAAACTGACCAAGCGACTCTCCGCACGCACCAGGCAACCGCTGCTGTCTTCCTGCAACACATCTCCTTGCAGCAGGTTGTCGTCGTCATCCCGCTCGGCCAGCTCCCACAAACCCAGCCAGGAGCCCACATCGCTCCAGCCAGCATCCATAGGCACTACAGCCGCCGACTCCGTGGGCTCCATAACCGCATAATCCACAGATTCATCGGCACAAGCGGCGAAGGCCTCTCTATCCACCCGGGTAAAGTCGAGATCTCGAGCGGCCTGCTCGTAGGCTGTGCGGCAGGCACCGAGAATATCCTCTCGATGCTGGCCCAGTTCCTCCAGATAGCGGGAAGCGCGGAATAGGAACATACCGCTATTCCAGGAATAACCGCCATCGGCCAGATAGGACTCAGCTGTCTCGGCATCAGGCTTTTCAACAAATTCTGCGACTGCCCAGGCACCAGCAGAAAGCCCTTCTCCGCGGCGGATATAACCGTAACCGGTCTCAGCTCTTGTCGGAACAATACCAAAAGTCACCAAATGTCCCTGCTCAGCCAAGGCCCGGGCAGGCTTGAGTGCCTCCTGAAAGGCCGCCACATCGGCCACCGCGTGGTCCGCCGGCAGTATCAGTAACAGGGGGTCTTTACCAGATTCAAGCGCAGCTAGGGCCGCCAGAGCGATAGCGGGTGCCGTATTGCGCGCACAGGGCTCTAGCAAAATAGCTTGGGCACCGTGACCAATCTCGCGCAACTGCTCCGCTGCAGCAAAGCGATGCTCCTCATTGCACACTAAAATCGGAGCCTGTAGCTGTGCCACGCCTTCCAACCGCCTCGCGGTGGCCTGCAACATGGTTTCTTCACCTGTTAGCGGCAAAAATTGCTTTGGGTAGGTTTCCCGGGACAGTGGCCACAGGCGCGAGCCAGTGCCGCCACAAAGAATTACAGGGATCATCAGCGCTATCTGTTCATCGGTTGGTTTTTTGCGGTAGACGATTTTGGCACATTGGGTCGCGAGTTTATACTCGGCTGTTTTCCCGGCACCGCAGTTGTGATCGCCCCGTGCGGAGCAAGTCCGTGGCCCGGCCCAGTATTAGCAGCAATATAGGTAGAGCGTGGACACGATTTATGTGAGGGGTGCTCGCACCCACAACCTGAAAAATATCGATCTGGACATCCCCCGCGACAAGCTGATCGTGATAACCGGACTGTCTGGTTCCGGTAAATCCTCCCTGGCCTTTGACACCCTTTACGCTGAAGGCCAGCGCCGCTATGTGGAATCCCTGTCCACCTATGCACGGCAATTCCTATCGATGATGGAAAAGCCGGATGTGGATACTGTTGAGGGACTGTCGCCGGCCATCTCCATTGAGCAGAAGTCCACCTCCCACAACCCGCGCTCCACCGTGGGCACCATTACTGAGATTTACGACTACCTCAGACTGTTGTTCGCCCGTGTCGGCGAACCGCGCTGCCCGGAACACGACGAACCGCTACAGGCCCAGACCGTGAGCCAGATGGTGGATCAGGTACTGACCCTGCCGGAGAGCACTAAGCTGATGCTACTGGCACCCGTAGTACGCGACCGCAAGGGCGAGCACCAGCATGTATTTGAACAGCTGCGCCGTGACGGCTTCGTTCGAGCACGTATCGATGGCGTTATCTGTGATCTGGACGACACGCCCAAGCTGGACAAGCGACGCAAGCACACCGTAGAGGTTGTGGTAGACCGCTTTAAGGTGCGCGATGACCTGCAGTTACGCCTGGCGGAGTCCTTCGAAACTGCTTTGAATCTCACCGATGGCATCGCTTCCATCAGTTTTATGGATGGTGACCAGGAAGACCGACTTTTTTCCGCACGCCACGCCTGCCCCGTCTGTGACTATTCACTGGACGAACTGGAACCGCGCCTGTTTTCCTTCAACAACCCGGCCGGCGCCTGCCCCAGTTGCGACGGCCTGGGGGTTAAGCAGTTCTTTGACGAGGATAAGGTGATTCTCGACCCAGAGAGCAGCATCTCCGAGGGTGCTATTCGCGGTTGGGACAGACGCAACATCTACTACTATCACATGCTCGACTCCCTCGCCGAGCACTACGGCTTCGATCTGGACAAACCCTGGAAGAAACTACGCAAGGGGCACCGCAAGATCATTTTACAGGGCAGCGGCGATGAGGAAATCGACTTCAGCTATGTAAATGATCGCGGTGATGTTACCGTGCGGCAGCACACTTTCGAGGGCATTATTCCCAACTTCCAACGCCGTTATCGGGACACCGAATCCCAATCTGTACGCGAAGAACTGGCCAAATACCTGAGCACACAAAAATGCCCTGAGTGCCATGGCACCCGACTGCGTCGCGAGGCCCGTCATGTCTTTGTGGACAATCGTACCCTGGCACAGATTACCGAGCTGCCCGTCGGCGATGCTTTCAACTATTTTGATCACGAGCTGACCTTCAGAGGTGCCCAAAAAGAAATTGCCGATAAAATTCTTAAAGAGCTGCGCGATCGCTTTCGCTTCCTGGTAGATGTGGGGCTCAACTACCTAACTCTGAATCGCAGCGCAGAAACTCTATCTGGCGGTGAGGCACAGCGGATTCGCCTGGCCAGCCAGATCGGGGCCGGCCTGGTGGGCGTAATGTATATCCTCGACGAGCCTTCTATTGGCTTACACCAACGGGACAACGAACGCCTACTTAACACTCTTACCCATCTACGCGATATCGGTAACACAGTCATTGTCGTTGAGCACGATGAGGACGCTATCCGCAGTGCCGACTTTATTGTCGATATAGGCCCCGGTGCCGGTGTTCACGGTGGCGAAGTAGTCGCGGCTGGTACCGCGGATAAAATCACCAAATGTAAAAAATCTCTCACCGGACAGTACCTGTCCGGAAAAAAGAAAATTGCTGTACCGGAAGAGCGCTATATCCCCAACGAGGACTATATGCTGCGCCTCGAAGGTGCCAGCGGCAACAATTTGCAAAACGTAGACCTGGAAATCCCCGTAGGCCTCTTTACCTGTGTCACTGGTGTCTCGGGCTCTGGTAAATCTACCCTAATCAATACCACCCTCTACCCTCTTGCTGCCACAGCACTCAATAAAGCCACCACCTTGAAGGCCTCCCCATATGAGTCCGTTCATGGGTTAGAGCATTTCGATAAATGTGTGGATATCGATCAGAGCCCTATAGGTCGCACCCCAAGGTCTAATCCGGCCACCTACACAGGTATTTTTACCCCGATTCGAGAGCTATTTGCCGGTACCCAGGAAGCGCGCTCACGTGGCTACAAGCCAGGCCGTTTCAGCTTTAATGTAAAAGGCGGTCGCTGTGAGGCTTGTCAGGGCGACGGTGTGATCAAAGTCGAAATGCATTTTCTACCGGATATCTATGTGCCCTGCGACACCTGCCATGGTAAACGGTACAACCGCGAAACTCTGGAAGTACATTACAAAGGCAAAAATATCCACGAGGTATTGGAAATGACAGTGGAAGATGCGCGAGAGTTTTTTGACCCCGTGCCCGCAATTGCCAAGAAATTACAAACCTTGATGGATGTCGGTCTCTCCTATATCAAACTTGGCCAGGCGGCCACCACACTTTCCGGCGGCGAAGCGCAGCGAGTAAAACTCTCTCGTGAACTGTCCAAGCGCGACACCGGCCAAACCCTGTATATCCTTGACGAGCCCACCACTGGCCTGCATTTTGCCGACATCCAATTATTACTGGATGTCTTGCATCGCCTGCGCGATCACGGCAATACCATCGTGGTTATCGAACACAATCTAGACGTCATTAAAACTGCCGACTGGATTGTGGACTTAGGCCCGGAAGGCGGCTCCGGTGGAGGACAGATTATTGCAGCAGGGACTCCAGAGGATGTGGCAGAAATGAAAGTTTCTCATACCGGCCGTTTCCTTAAACCCATGCTTGGATAAATTGATGGCCAGAGCGCTTGGCCCCCTCGGCACTTTTCTGGCAAATCTCTATGCTGCTCTTAAAAGACTCTGAGTATTTTGTCTTGCTTCAGGGGGCTCCCCCTGAAGCAAGAGAAGTGCCTCTGTGAATTACTCGAAGACTCCCCTTACCTTTTAAAGACCTAAATAAATGAATTTTCTCAATAAAGAAAGGCTCAACTTAATAATTGCATTATGCGCAATTTTAATTTCTATAGCCTCTTTTTATGCCACTTATCTGCAAGCCAAGGCCGCAAATAAACAAGTCCGAGTTATGACTATGCCTGTGGTTAAATTTGACCAAGGAAACTTTGATGGAGCGACACAAAAACCAACTATAATTTTCTCATTACATAACGCCGGCTCGGGACCCGCAATCCTGAAGTCTCTAGAGTTCACTTATCATGATAAGACTTACTCAGACCTTGAAGCGTTTCTAACCTCTTGCTGCCACAAAGAAGAAAAAAATTTATATCAGACGATTCACGATCTAGAAAATAAAGGAGAAAGTACCCTCGCGGCAAGGAGTGGCTTAAACACAGTAATATTGGAACAAGCCATTATCGCTTCACATTTCTCCCTAAAATTCTTGACACTTCAAAGAACAGCCGCCAATGAACCACTTTGGACAAAGTTAAATGCATTAAGAAATGACATTGAAGTGAAAGCATGTTTTTGCTCACCTCTGGGCGACTGCTATGAATCAAAAGGTGTGCAAATTTCTTCAGAGGTGAAGTCTTGCCCTACAAGTTGAAAATGAAATAGTTTAGGCCTAAAGATGAGTGTAAGTCGAAGGGACTGATATTATGCGCATAGACATCAACTGTGACCTGGGTGAAGGTAGCGATCTAAAAAGCTGTATTAGGGACACGCAAATCATGCCCTTTATTTCCCGCTGCAATATCGCCTGTGGCGCTCACGCAGGAAACCGGGACATTATGCGCCTTTCCATTCTCAACGCACAAAAACATCATTTAAAAATTGGAGCGCACCCCGGCTATCCTGACCGGGAAAATTTTGGAAGAAAGTCTGTCAAACTCCCAATAAATCTATTACTTGATTCCTTATTTCAACAGCTCGATCAGCTGCAATCCCTGACTACTGAAGCAGGTATACTGCTGGATCACGTTAAACTACATGGCGCTTTATATAACGATGCCGAAGCAGATAGGTTACTCGCTAAAGAAATTATCTCACTCTTCGCCAAAGAGTATCCCTCTCTGAAAATTATCGGTTTAGCCAACGGTGCGATGGAGTCTGTGGCAATAGAGAAGCAGTGCACCTTTTATCGGGAGGGTTTTATAGATAGGCACTACTTAAACAAAGACAAATTGGCCCCACGTAATCTACCTGGCTCAGTGCTAAATAATATTGAAAACTGCCTAGAACGAGCTGTCGCATTGGCAAAGGGTACAGACTTCACAAGCTATTATGGCACACCGCTGAAATTCTCTGTGGATACGATTTGTTTACATGGTGACAATCCTGCCGCTCTAAAAATCGCAAAAGCACTAGTCAAGCACCTACAACATCATGGCCTGAACATACAATCGTGACATCCTCCAAACAAAGAAACCACTCAACTAAGCTCCATTTTAGTGTTTACCCAAATGGAGATAGTGCGTTAGATATCCGCTTCAACTCAGAGCCAAGTGAAAACCTTAGCCGTCATATTATTGGGCTTAAAGAATATCTCCTTAACAAAAATCCTAATAACTTTATTGAATTAATTCCTGCCTATCAATGTCTGACAATAATTTTTAACCCTGCTATATCTGATAGCGAGATGCTCTCACAGAAAGTTCAACAATCAATTCAAGACTTCCTTAAAGCCCACAAAAACATCTCACGAAAACCCCGTACTATTCGCATTCCTGTGTGCTATGAATCAATTTTTGCTCCAGATATTTCAATATTGAGCAAACACACTGGCTTATCCAGCAAAGAAATTATTAAGCTGCATACAGCACCCTCTTATCTCGTACATATGTTGGGCTTTACTCCCGGATTTTTGTATCTCGGCGGTCTCAACCCTAGACTGGAATGTCCTCGCAAAAAAAATCCACGGGTGCGCATTCCTGCAGGAGCTGTTGGCATCGGCGGCAGCCAAACAGGAGTTTACCCACAGGCCACACCAGGAGGGTGGCAAATTATCGGCCAGACTCCCATTCAATTATTCCAACCCTACAGCAGCCATCCATTTATTGCAGATCCATTAGATATCATTAAGTTCTATTCGATCAATCAAGCAGAATTTGACGATATTCATCAGTCTATAATGTGAAACTGATCTAACTATGAGTATCTATTTTATTCGTCCAGGACTACAAACAAGCATTCAAGACTTTGGACGCCCAGGTCTAATGCACTGTGGAATTCCCCAAGGAGGCGCAGCCGACATCCTGTCCATGCAACTTGCCAATCTGCTATTGGGTAACTGCCTTAACAACCCTGTATTGGAATTAACGTTAACTGGTCCAGTTATTAGGTTCGAATGTGATATCTCAATAGCTATCACAGGAGCACAATTCAATGTTCTGTTAAATAAAATAACTGTAGAAAATTACAAGGTCATCAAAGTTAAGCGGGGAGATATTTTAGAATTTGGTCGACTACTAAGTGGCACCAGAGCATATATTGGCTTATCCGCCAAAATTTCTACCCCCCAGGCTTTCAACAGCGTATCAACACACTTAATCAGTCACTTTGGAGGCAACAAAGGAAAGGCTATCAGTTACGAAGAACGCTTTCATTTGAAAAATATTCGCATCGCAAAATCCGCTCACATAGATCGAAGCCTACAACCCTGCTATCAATCTCGACCACTTTTGAGAGTCATCTACGGACCAGAAAAAAAGCGATTTACAGAGTTAACATTAAATAATTTTTTTAGAAAAACCTTTCAAGTATCCGCCCAGAGCAATCGTATGGGGATTCGCCTATCCCCATCAATCATTGTAGACTCTAAAGCTAATACGGACAGTTCGGATGAAATGATTTCCTCCGGACTTTACCCAGGCAGTATTCAGATACCTAACAATGGCGAACCCATTATTTCTTTTATTGAGGGGCAAACTATCGGCGGATATCCTCGTATTGCCCATATCATTCGAGCCGACCTGCATAGATTAGGACAACTCAAGGCTCAGGATAAAATTAATTTTCAACTAGTCAATCAAGCACAGGCAAGAGAGATACTATTAAAAAAAATGAAGTATCTTGAGAACCTTAAAAATAATCTAGCACCAGAAAATAATGAGTCTTTCATCCTCTAAAGCAAGGCTTAGGTTAACATTTTTCACTTTATGTAAGAAAAACAATTAAACTACGAAAGTCGCCCCCTTATGTAGCAGCCTGGTCACACATTGTGACTAAGCAATATTTATCCAAACCAACCAACGCGCACTCCAAAAACCATCGACACTCCAAACTTAATAAAATATTTTTCACGAAATCTGTCAGACCAATTGGTCCAGCATGACTTAGTAGTTTTAATTAGTCTTTAGCTAGACCAAAAGTCCATTATTAACTAGTCTTCTTGGGTTTTACCTAAAGCGCGATTTGGACGAGTGTCCTACTTAGCTAACTGCAAGCGTTGAAGTGACGTTATTTTCTACAACTTGTGTTCGCGATGCGGCCTGGTCCAGAGAGAAAACACCAATTACCGGAAGGGGATTAATAATGATAAAAATTCTCCGTGGTTTAACTATGGCATTTATTGCCAGCTCACTCCTTATCACCTCATATGCACAAGCAGAACCAGGTGATTACAATTTTTGGAAAACCCTCAAACACCTCTTTGACCCTCCCAACGCTGATGCACCGGTCTCTACCCAGCAAGCTCAGGGGATGTATCCTCTGACCATGCACGACCCAAGCTTTAACGATGACTTCGAGCCTAAAGATTTTAATACTTGGCAAAAAGTAGATGTTCCTGCCAGTACCGGCGCCATGTGTGGCAATGGCTCCCCCTATAAATTTTTTGTTTATCGGGTGCCCGATACCAGCAATACCATTTTTTATTTTGAAGGTGGCGGTGCCTGTTGGGACTACGAAAGCTGCTCCGGCCAGGCTGGTATTCGCGGGGCACGCAACCCTAATGGCATCCCTGATGACTATCTCAGTAATGTACACCTCCTAGATTTCACAAATTTCGATAATCTCACTACCGCAGGTGTTTCACCCCTTATTTATACTCACCATCCTTACAACCAGTATAAAACTGGCGAGTGGAACATGGTTTACGTTCCATACTGCACTGGTGATATTTATGTTGGTGATAAGACAGAGATATATAAGGATAAGACTGGACAGAATTCGGATCTAATTTGGCATCATAATGGCCTGCGCAATGTGCAGGCAGTAACCTCATGGGTAAAGAATAATTTGCAGAAACCCAAGCAAATGCTTGCCGCTGGTTGCAGTGCAGGCAGCGTAGGGGCTCTGTTAAATTACACGAAGCTTCGTGAGGATATGGATGTCGAATACGGCTATCTGATAGATGATTCCGGCCCGCTTTACAAAGCGCCTCTGGACAGTGAAAACAACACTCAATACCCATCCTTACCGTTACACAACGAAGTGCTTCATTCCTGGACTACTTATACAACTGATGGGGATCCCAATGAAGAGAACCCTATTAATGCGATAAAATCTTTTACTCCAGGATTTGACAGCAATCAGTTGGCTTCGATATACCGCGCACTGTCAGATAAATTCCCTACAGATCGCCTGGGTATCACGCACTTCCTGGCGGATGGTAACTTTTCTTCATACTCCTATGAGCGCTTCTACGAAGATATTTACAACGACCCAGATGCCAACTCTCGTTTAGATAAACTACGCCAGCGCTGGCAAAAGGACACCCATGAAAATCTAATACCACTCTTGGATCAAACCAGTAATTGGGGCTACTACTTCCCAATGTTTCGCAACCTAAATGAGAGCCACTGCACCACTATTATTGACCTCAAGTACGGTGAAATTGCTGAGCATGGATTGGAGTTAGAGGACTTCCTAAACAACATCGTGAACCACAACGGTGGTGGAATGATTCGCGCCTATGAGACAGATAAAGTATCTGACTTTGATAACAACAGTAATTGGTTCTATGACTTGATTGGCTTATTTATGTAAGAGAGCTAAGCGGAAGACAGTGCTGCTGACTAACAGCAGCACTGTTATTTGATTAGCTACCGTACACTGTTTCCCGAGCTTCCTGTAAGCGTTGTCGCAAATATTCTTGCTTATTCATTCCATTGGGAAAAGATGTCATTTGCTGAACCTCTTCAACAATAGAGCGCTCTAGATCTTTATAGGTAGAGAAGCCTGGCACTTGAGTATGTGGGTCATAGCGGCTGATCACTGACTGAGCCTTTTCTCGATAAATATTAAAAAGTTCTTCGGCGCGCTGCTTGAAATCGGCTTCGTTAAGGCTATTTTTTTCTAACCAGGCTAGTTTCATCGACAGTGCTTCATAACCCGTTACTCGTTTCTCACTCTCCACCTGCTCAATTGCGTCCCAGGCCTCAGCACTGGATAAGTTCCCAAGGTCGGCAAAGTAATCTTTTAACTCCTGCTTTAACTTCTCACGATCGAGATAGGCCTTCACCCTAGGATGGTCCAGTAGTTCCACCATCTCCGTTGTATCCAGCTCTGACCAAGGTATTTTTTCAGAGATATCCTGTGCCAACCCATTATTTTCCTTTAATGGCTGCACAAACTGTTGCACTCTCGCCACACTTTCTTTGACATTAATATCGTAATGATCAATGCCGACAACAGCTAGGCTTACTGCACCGGCAAGCAATATCAGTTTTTTCATATCCAATTACCGAGCAAATTTAAATTTATATTTCGTTATGTCGGTAACTATATAAGCAGAGAAAAGCGGGGGGATGAATGGGAAGGGCGTCCCAGCTGAAGAGATATGCGCCAATATCTATTAAACAGCTGGAAAGTAAGAGAATCAGCTAAAGCGACTTATACCCAGCTCAAAGGTTGTTCATCACCTTTTTTAGCAGAACAGGGGTCTTTGGAGGTCTTTGGTGCGACATAGCCTAGCTGCTGCTCTTTAGGCAGATTTTGGGCCTCCCAGCTGGCAACCGCCTCTGCACAGAGACTACGTTGCTCTGCAGTAATCACAACACCATTGGGCCATTTACCCAACTCAATTGCTCGCCGCAGGCTGGCAACAATTTGCGGGTTCAAATTATTTAACAACTGCTCAAAAGACATACAAAATTCTCCCGTATATACAAAAAAGGCCGGTCTATGACCGGCCTTCCGTAGCAAAATTGCTAGTGCAACTTATGCTTCAGCAGCTTCGTCTTCAACTTGTGGACGATCCACCAGTTCAACGTAAGCCATCGGTGCTTTGTCACCAGCGCGGAAACCACACTTCAGGATACGGATATATCCACCTGGACGGGCTTCGTAACGAGGACCCAGCTCATCGAACAACTTGCGCACAGCATCCTTATCACGGATACGAGCGAAAGCCAGACGACGGTTGGCAACACTGTCTTTCTTAGCCAGGGTAATCAGCGGCTCGGCGACGCGACGCAGCTCCTTGGCTTTTGGCAGTGTAGTTTTGATCAGTTCGTGCTCTACCAGAGAAGCGGTCATGTTCTTGAACATGGCCTTGCGGTGAGCGCTGGTACGGCTGAATTTACGGCCACTATAGCGATGACGCATGACTCAATTCCTTACGACCACAGTTGCTGTCTCAGCAGGTCGTTCTGGAGCGGTGTCGCGCTAAGCTGTGGCACCGCTCGGGTTCTTTCTACTAGTCGCGACATCGCCGCGACTACCAAATGCTTACAGGGGGCTTAATTTGCTATCGCCTTTAAGGCTGGCCGGTGGCCAGTTTTCCAGACGCATACCCAGTGACAAACCACGGGAAGCCAGTACATCCTTGATTTCAGTCAGAGACTTCTTGCCAAGGTTCGGAGTCTTCAGCAGCTCTACTTCAGTGCGCTGAATCAGGTCACCGATGTAGTAGATGTTTTCCGCTTTCAGACAGTTAGCCGAACGTACGGTGAGTTCCAGGTCGTCAACCGGGCGCAGCAATACTGGATCAACTTCGGGCTCTTCCGCCTTCGGTTGCGCATCTTTCTCGCCTTCCAGGTCCACAAATACTGCCAGCTGTTGCTGCAGAATAGTGGCTGCACGACGAATAGCTTCTTCTGGGTCCAGAGTACCATTGGTCTCCAGGTCCAAAACCAGCTTATCCAGATCGGTACGCTGCTCTACACGCGCGCTTTCCACGCTGTAAGATACACGGCGAACCGGGCTGTAAGATGCGTCCAGCTGCAGACGGCCAATCGCGCGGCTTTCCTCTTCCTCATCACGGCGAGCGTCGGCGGGCTGATAACCACGCCCACGCGCAACAGTGAGTCGCAGGTTGAGTTCTACATCACCTGTGATATTGGCAATCACGTGTTCAGGATTCACAATCTCGATATCGTGATCTACCTGGATATCTCCAGCGGTCACTGCACCCGGGCCCTTCTTGCTCAGGCTTAATACCGCCTGATCTTTGCCGTGCATAACAACCGCGATTTCTTTCAGGTTGAGCAAGATTTCAATAACATCTTCTTGCACACCTTCAATCGCGCTGTACTCGTGCTCGACACCGTCGATTTCTACTTCGGTGACGGCGCAGCCCGGCATGGAGGACAGCAGGATGCGACGCAGCGCATTGCCAAGAGTGTGGCCGAAACCACGCTCCAGGGGCTCCAGAACCACTTTGGCGTGATTCGGATTGTACTCGGTGACGTCAATACGAC
This sequence comes from Microbulbifer mixtoriginis (SeqCode), assembly GCF_052467705.1. NCBI lineage: Bacteria > Pseudomonadati > Pseudomonadota > Gammaproteobacteria > Cellvibrionales > Microbulbiferaceae > Microbulbifer > Microbulbifer mixtoriginis (SeqCode). The sequence continues at coordinate 902,828 of NZ_CP174322.1, read as the reverse complement.
GCGGTGTCAAAAACTCGTTGACAGCAGTCTGCATAGCCATACCTGTTTACAGTTGCATTCCTTAAAGTGGACTAATTGTTACTTGGAGTACAGTTCCACAATAAGGTTTTCGTTGATCTCTGCCGGCAGATCGACACGATCCGGAGTGCGCTTAAAAGTGCCTTCCAGTTTGCTCGCGTTTACGTCTACCCACTCGACATCGCCACGCTGGGCAGCGAGGGAAACGGAATTCTGGATACGCAGCTGCTTCTTGGCTTTCTCACGTACAGCGATAACGTCGCCTTCTTTAACTTGGAAAGAAGGGATATTAACGGTAGTGCCGTTTACAAGAATTGCTTTGTGGGAAACCAGCTGACGCGCTTCAGAGCGAGTTGAGCCGAAGCCCATGCGGTAAACCACGTTGTCCAGACGCTGCTCGAGAAGTTGCAGCAGGTTTTCACCTGTAGCGCCCTTCAGACGTGCTGCTTCCTTATAGTAGTTACGGAACTGCTTTTCCAGTACGCCGTAGATACGACGAACTTTTTGCTTTTCACGCAGCTGGATGCCGTAGTCGGACAGACGGCCGCGACCAGCGCCATGCTGACCGGGCTTAGATTCTGCGCGACACTTGGAGTCGTGCGGACGTACACCACTCTTCAGCTGCAGGTCAGTCCCTTCACGACGGGACAGTTTACATTTTGGTCCAATATAACGTGCCATTCTATCAGCCCCCTCTTACACGCGACGTTTCTTGGGCGGACGACATCCGTTATGCGGGATAGGCGTCACGTCGGTGATGTTGGTGATTTTGTAGCCGCAGTTGTTCAGTGCGCGAACAGCGGATTCGCGACCGGGGCCAGGGCCCTTCACTTCTACGTCGAGGTTTTTCAGGCCGTATTCCTGAGCTGCAGTACCTGCGCGCTCAGCGGCAACCTGGGCTGCAAACGGGGTGCTCTTACGTGAGCCACGGAAGCCAGATCCACCTGCGGTGGCCCAGCTGAGGGTATTACCCTGGCGATCAGTGATCGTCACGATCGTGTTGTTGAACGATGCGTGGATGTGGGCAATACCGTCGACAACGGTCTTTTTGACCTTTTTGCGAACAGTAGTTTTTGGCTTAGCCATACCAGTATCCTAAATCCTGTATCAAAACCCCTCGGCGATTAGCCAGGCGGGGCATCTTGAACCGCGATTTCGCGCCTCAATTAAGGCTTACTTGCGAATCGGCTTGCGCGGACCCTTACGGGTACGAGCATTGGTCTTGGTGCGCTGACCACGCAGCGGCAAGCTGCGACGGTGACGCAGACCGCGATAGCAACCCAGGTCCATCAAACGCTTGATGTTCATGGATACTTCACGGCGCAGGTCGCCTTCTACGGTAAGCTTTGCAACTTCACCGCGGATGGTTTCGATCTGCTCTTCAGACAGGTCGCGGATTTTGGTGGATTCAGCGATACCAACCGCTGCCAAAATAGACTTAGCCGTAGTAAGACCTACCCCATAAATGTGGGTCAGGGAGATCACGGCGTGCTTGTGGTCTGGTACATTGACACCAGCAATACGTGCCATAGAGGCGTACTCCACGTATTGGGAGCCACTGCTTTATATTAAGTATGTGACTCTACTTTGATTTCGGCGCTGACAGCGACTAAAAAACCGACGGCGCCACCAAAAAGGCGCGCAAGAATAGCTTTTCAGACACCAAATTGCAATAGCCCACGCCCACCACGGCCTCCCGCAGCGGATGTGGACGACAGTCAACGCCCCCTAGCGGAGGTCCAACCTTTAGGCTGACCTCCCACCACAAAGAAATTCTTTATGGTGTTGCCATTCATTACGGGGCTGTAACAAATAGCGAATTTTTCCAGCTTTTACAGAGGCGCCCAACGGACGCTCTCTGTAAGGGGCTGGCCCCTTAGCCTTGACGCTGCTTGTGACGTGGCTCAGCGCTGCAGATTACCCGCAGAACGCCCTTGCGACGCACGATTTTGCAGTTACGGCAGATCTTTTTTACAGAAGCGCGTACTTTCATGACCTTACCTCAATTCAATCAAACTGCGAGCAGGTGACGCACTAGCGACGACCGTAGCCTTGCAGGTTCGCTTTTTTCATCAAGCCCTCGTACTGGTGTGACAACAGATGCGATTGTACCTGTGCCATAAAGTCCATCACTACTACTACAACGATCAGCAGTGAGGTACCCCCCAGATAGAAGGGAACGTTAAACCCAACCACCAGGAACTGCGGCAGCAGGGATACCAGTGCGATATACACAGCACCTACCAGAGTGAGTCGGGTCAACACACTATCGATATAGCGGGCTGTCTGCTCACCTGGACGAATACCAGGTACATAGGCACCAGACTTTTTCAGGTTATCTGCAACTTCATTCGGGTTGAACATCAACGCCGTATAGAAGAAACAGAAGAAACCAATCAGCAGTGCGAACAGAATAATGTTCAGCGGCTGCCCTGGCCCCAGCTGCAATGCCATCCACTGCAGAATCTGGGCACCGACACCTTCACCACCCTGTCCAAACCACTGTGCCAGCGTCGCTGGGAACAGCAGGATACTGCTGGCGAAGATCACCGGAATAACACCGGCCATATTCACCTTCAGAGGCAGGTGGCTCGCCTGCGCAGCTGGTGCTGCGGAGTAGCGACCGGCTTGTCGCCTAGCGTGGTTGATCGTAATTCGGCGCTGACCGCGCTCCATTACTACAACAAAGAACACCACAGCTAAAGCGATAACACCGATGATAAGCAGCATAAGAATATGCAACTCACCCTGTCGGGCCTGCTCGAACGCCTGTCCGATAGCGCCGGGTAACCCAGCAACGATACCGGCAAAAATCAGCATGGAAATGCCGTTGCCCACACCGCGCTCAGTGATCTGCTCACCGAGCCACATCATGAATACGGCACCGGTCACCAGCGACGTTACCGCCACAAAGTAAAAACCAAACGCAGGCTCAGATGAGTAAGCCAGATTTTGCCCTGCCAACCCAAAGGTCATGCCGATGCCCTGAATCAGGGCCAACACCACCGTCAGATAACGGGTGTACTGGTTGATCTTACGCCTTCCGGCCTCCCCTTCTTTCTTCAATGCTTCCAGAGAGGGAGTCACCGCACTCATCAACTGCATAATGATGGATGCGGAGATGTAGGGCATGATGCCCAGAGCCAGAATACTCATCCTTTCCAGGGCGCCGCCTGAAAACATGTTAAACAGACCAAGGATGGTTCCCTGATTCTGATTAAACAGATTTGACAGCTTTTCCGGATCAATGCCGGGCACCGGAATATGTGTTCCCAAGCGATAAACAAGTATCGCTAGAAACAGAAAACGAAGGCGAGCCCAGAGCTCGCCCAATCCCTTGCTGTTGCCCAGGGGATTTCCACCGGATCCTGGTCGTGCCATTGGCGCCTCGATTAGTCTTCTATTTTACCGCCAGCAGCTTCGATAGCCGCCTTTGCGCCTTTGGTCACTCCCAGCCCCTTTACGGTTACAGCTTTAGTCAGCTCACCTGAGAGAAACACTTTGGCGCGTTTAATATGGCTGCCGATGATATCGGCATTCTTCAGCGCTGCCAAATCGATTACGTCACTTTCTACCTTGGCCAGCTCTGCCAGACGTACTTCTGCGGTGAAGCGAGAAACACGAGCGGTGAAACCGTACTTAGGCAGACGCTTCTGCAAAGGCATCTGACCGCCTTCGAAGCCCGGACGAACGCTGCCGCCGGAGCGCGCTTTTTGACCTTTGTGGCCGCGGCCACCGGTCTTACCTAAACCACTACCAATACCACGGCCAACGCGCTTGGCGCTGTGCTTGTGGCCTTGTGCGGGAGACAGGTCATTCAAACGCATGTTATTCCCCCTCAACCTTAACCAGGTAGTTTACTTTGTTGATCATGCCGCGCACGGAAGGAGTATCTTCCACTTCCACTGTGTGGCCGATGCGGCGCAGGCCCAGACCCGCAACGCACGCCTGATGACTTTTCAGGCGTCCGTTGATGCTTTTGGTCTGGGTGACTTTAATGGTCTTCTTAGCCATGGTCTTAACCCACCAATAACCTTAAATCTGGGCTGTGATTAGCCCAGAATCTCTTCGACTGATTTACCGCGCTTGGCAGCTACATCTTCCGGGCTCTGCATTTGATCCAGAGCTTTGAAAGTTGCACGTACTACGTTCACCGGATTGGTAGAGCCGTAGCACTTAGCCAGTACGTTGTGTACACCAGCCATTTCCAGTACGGAGCGCATGGCACCGCCGGCAATTACACCGGTACCCTGGGAGGCGGGCTGCATGTAAACCTTGGAACCGCCGTGGCGACCATTGGTAGCGTACTGGATGGTGTCACCATTCAGCTCTACCTGGATCATATTGCGGCGTGCAGCTTCCATCGCTTTCTGGATCGCAACAGGCACTTCACGCGCCTTGCCACGTCCGAAACCGACACGACCATTGCCGTCGCCAACTACGGTCAGTGCGGTAAAGGCGAAGATACGACCACCTTTAACAGTCTTGGCAACGCGGTTGACCTGGACCAGCTTCTCCTGCAGGCCTTCGTCGTTGCTTTTGTCTTTCTCTCTAGCCATAACTCAACCCTTAGAATTTCAGACCGGCTTCGCGGGCAGCGTCAGCCAGAGCCTTTACACGGCCATGGAACTTGAAGCCACTGCGATCGAAGGCAACTTCTTCAACGCCAGCGGCTTTCGCGCGCTCAGCGATCAGTTTGCCAACCGCAGAAGCGGCGTCGACGTTACCGGTTTTACCTTCGCGCAGGTCCTTGTCCAGGGTAGAGGCAGAAGCCAATACCGCATTGCCTTCGGCAGACAGGATCTGTGCGTAAATGTGACGCGGTGTGCGGTTCACGGTGAGGCGAACGGCGCCCAGCTCACGGATCTTGGCGCGGGCACGACGTGCACGACGCAAGCGAGATGCTTTCTTAACGTTCATATCTATGCCCTATTTACTTCTTCTTGGCCTCTTTGCGATACACGCGTTCATCGGCATAACGGACACCCTTACCTTTGTAGGGCTCCGGCGGACGGAACGCACGGATCTCAGCGGCCACTTGGCCCAGCAGCTGTTTATTGCTGCTCTTAAGTACGATTTCAGTCTGGGATGGCGTTTCCGCAGTCACACCTTCCGGCAACTGATAATCGATCGGATGGGAGAAGCCCAGGGTCAGGTTAACCGCTTTACCGGCGGCTTTCGCACGATAACCAACACCCAGCAACTGCAGCTTCTTCTCGAAGCCCTTGCTTACGCCTATCACCATGTTATTGACCAGAGCACGGGTAGTACCCGCCAGCGCTTTGGCCTGTTTGGAGTTATTGCGCGCGGCAAAAGTCAGCTGGCTTTCAGCCTGGCTTACTTCTACATCACCGTGAATAACCATATCCAGGTTACCGATACCGCCTTTAACAGCGATGTTCTGACCTTTCAGGTCTACGGTAACACCTGCGGGGAGAACTACCGGACTATTTGCTACTCGAGACATTGCAACCCCCGCTTAGAATACGGTGCAAAGCACTTCGCCACCAACACCAGCCTGGCGTGCAGCGCGATCAGTCATCACACCATTAGAGGTGGAAACGATCGCGATACCCAGGCCACCGCGTACGGTAGGCAGAGCTTTTTTACCAGTGTAAGCGCGCAGGCCCGGACGGGAAACGCGATTCAGCTCGGCAATAACCGGCTTGCCCTGGAAGTATTTCAGAGCAATGGTCAGTTCCGGCTTTGCGCCTTCGCTTACATTTAAATCAGTAACGTAACCTTCGTCTTTCAGGACTTTGGCCACTGCTACTTTCAGTTTGGATGATGGCAGGGTGACTTCCGCCTTTCCGCGTGCCAGGGCATTGCGGATGCGAGTCAGCATATCTGCCAACGGATCTTGCATACTCATCTTATGAGACTCCTCAAATCTGCCTTAAACCAGCTGGTAATTACCAGCTGGACTTCACGAGGCCAGGAACATCACCACGCATCGCAGCTTCGCGAAGCTTGTTACGGCACAGGCCGAACTTGCGGTATACAGCGTGGGGGCGACCAGTAATACGACAGCGGCGTTGCTGACGTACCGGGCTTGCATCGCGCGGCATTTTCTGCAGCTTGAGTTGAGCCTCCCACTGCTCCTCTTCGGAAGCAGTGGAACTGGCGATGATCGCCTTCAGCTCTTGACGCTTTTCGGCGTACTTAGCTGCGGTTCGAGCGCGCTTGTTTTCGCGCGCAATCATGGATTTCTTCGCCATGGAATCCTCTTAACCCTTAAAAGGGAAGTTGAACGCTTTCAGCAGCGCACGACCTTGATCGTCGTTTGCAGCTGTAGTGGTAATACAAATATCCAGACCGCGGAGCTTATCTACTTTGTCGTAGTCAATTTCCGGGAAGATGATTTGCTCAGTCACGCCCATAGAGAAGTTACCGCGGCCGTCGAACTGCTTCGGGCTAATGCCACGGAAGTCGCGGATACGCGGAATCGCGATATCAACCAAACGCTCCAGGAACTCATACATGCGCTCACCGCGCAGAGTTACCTTGCAGCCGATCGGCCAACCGTCGCGAATCTTAAAGCCCGCAATAGACTTGCGCGCTTTAGTAACGATGGGCTTTTGACCAGTAATTGCTGTCATATCGTTGACAGCGTGCTCCAGCACCTTCTTATCACCAATCGCTTCACCAACACCCATGTTGATGGTGATCTTGGTGATGCGCGGCACTGCCATCACATTCTCGAGACCAAGCTCTTCTTTTAGCTTGGCCACGAGGTCCTTAGTGTAGAGCTCTTTAAGCTTTGCCATGATCTACCAACCTGCTTTTGCGTCAAGAGCCTTAGATGGCTTCGCCGCTGGATTTGAAGACGCGAATCTTAGTGCCGTCTTCCAGTACTTTAAAGCCCACCCGGTCAGCCTTCTGGGTGTTAGGGTTGAAGATGGCTACGTTGGAAGCTTGGATAGCAGCTTCTTTCTCAACGATGCCACCAGCAATACCCATCTGTGGGTTTGGCTTTTGGTGCTTTTTGATCATCTGTATGCCGGAGACAATCAGGCGGCCGTCGTTCAGTACTTTACGTACTGAACCACGTTTGCCCTTGTCACGACCGGCGATAACGATCACTTCGTCGTCACGCTTGATCTTGCGCATAACTCTTCTCCGCTCGAGGCCTAGATAACTTCGGGAGCGAGGGAGATGATCTTCATGAACTTCTCACCGCGCAATTCGCGAGTTACCGGACCAAAAATACGGGTGCCAACCGGCGCCAGTTGCTGGTTCAGCAGCACCGCTGCGTTATCGTCAAATTTAATCAGGGAACCGTCCGCGCGACGCACACCTTTTTTGGTGCGAACCACAACGGCGTTCATTACCTGACCTTTCTTCACTTTACCGCGGGGAATGGCTTCCTTAACGGTTACCTTAATAATGTCGCCCACGCCGGCATAACGACGATGGGAGCCGCCCAGCACCTTGATGCACATGACGCGGCGAGCCCCACTGTTGTCAGCTACTTCTAAGTAGGATTCCGCTTGAATCATTGTCTCTCTCCGAAACCTTTCAATTCGGCAGTCAATGCGCTAGGGGTTATACCTTCGCCGCACGCTCTACAATTTTCTGCAAAGCCCAAGATTTGCTCTTGGACAGCGGACGAGATTCCTCGATGGTCACAACATCGCCGATGCTGCAATCATTGTTCTCGTCATGTGCCTTAAGCTTTGTGGACTTGTTTACAATTTTGCCGTAGATCGGGTGCTTAACACGGCGCTCGATCAAAACGGTGATGGTTTTATCCATCTTGTCACTCACGACCTTACCGGTCAGAGTACGCTTCAGTTTTGCTTCAGCCATGATTAGTTACCTGCCTTCTCGGTCAACACAGTCTTTATGCGAGCAATGTCGCGACGAGTCTGCTTCAGCAGATGAGTCTGAGCCAGCTGACCGGTGGACTTTTGCATACGAAGCTTGAATTGAGCTTCGAGCTGGTTCAGCAGTTCCTGGTTCAGCTCTTCAACTGACTTTTCGCGTAGATCTGCAGTCTTCATTACATCACCGAACGCTTAACGAAAGTTGTTTTTACAGGCAGCTTGGCCGCAGCAAGTGCGAAAGCCTCACGAGCCAGCTCCTCGGACACACCCTCCATCTCATAGAGGACTTTGCCCGGCTGGATCTGAGCTACCCAGTATTCAACGCCACCTTTACCTTTACCCATACGGACTTCGAGGGGCTTATTGGTAATTGGCTTGTCCGGAAACACGCGAATCCAGATTTTGCCGCCACGTTTAACGTGACGAGTCATTGCGCGACGAGCCGCTTCGATCTGGCGCGCAGTAATGCGACCGCGACCGATGGCCTTGAGGCCAAACTCGCCAAAGCTCACTTTAGAGCCGCGCTGAGAAAGACCGCGGTTGCGACCCTTCTGTACCTTGCGGAATTTTGTACGCTTTGGTTGCAGCATCTGCGTACCCCTTATTTAGCAGCTTTCTTGCGGGTCTTAGCCGGCTTCTCATCGGGCATTTCGTCACCGATGACTTCGCCTTTAAAGATCCACACCTTGATACCGATGATGCCGTAGGTAGTCATCGCTTCAGCAGTGGCGTAGTCGATGTTGGCACGCAGGGTGTGCAGAGGCACACGACCTTCGCGGTACCATTCGGTACGTGCGATTTCCGCACCACCGAGACGACCACTTACCTGAATTTTGATACCTTCAGCGCCCTGACGCATAGCGTTCTGTACGGCACGCTTCATCGCGCGACGGAACATTACGCGGCGTTCCAGCTGCTGGGCAACGTTCTGGCCAACCAGAGCGGCGTCCATATCAGGCTTGCGCACTTCTTCGATGTCGATGTGCACAGGTACGCCCATCTGCGCACTTACGTCGTTGCGCAGACGTTCTACGTCTTCACCTTTTTTACCGATCACGATACCCGGACGCGCAGTGTGAATAGTCACACGAGCGGTGTTCGCCGGACGTTCGATCTCGATACGGCTCACAGAAGCGTGGGCCAGTTTTTTGCGAATAAATTCGCGAACTTTCAGATCCGTGTACAGCTTGTCTGCGTACTCGTCGCTGCCGGCATACCAAACAGAGGTATGCTTTTTAACGATACCCAGACGAATGCCGGTAGGATGTACTTTTTGTCCCATGGTTTTCTCGCCTGCTCTCTTATTTCTCGGCCACTTTCACAGTGATGTGACAAGTACGCTTAAGAATGCGATCTGCACGACCTTTCGCACGCGGTTTAATGCGCTTCATGGTCATACCTTCGTCCACAAAAACTGTGGAAACCTTCAGCTCGTCAACGTCAGCACCTTCGTTGTGCTCAGCGTTGGCAATGGCCGATTCCAGTACTTTCTTGACGATCGCCGCACCCTTTTTATTGCTAAATGCAAGAATATCCAGGGCTTCTTCAACGCCTTTGCCGCGAACCTGATCAGCTACCAGTCGCGCCTTTTGCGCCGATAGACGTGCGCCGCGTAATTTTGCTGCTACTTCCATCTTTTTAACCTCGGCTTAGCGCTTCTTCGCTTTCTTGTCCGCAGCGTGACCGCGGTAAGTGCGGGTAGCAGCGAACTCGCCCAGTTTATGGCCAACCATTTCTTCGTTAACCAAAACGGGCACGTGTTGACGACCGTTGTGAACGGCAATCGTCAGTCCAACCATTTCCGGCATAATCATGGAACGGCGGGACCAGGTTTTAATCGGTCGACGATCGTTTGCTTCAATCGCCGCCTCCACCTTCTTGATCAAGTGCAGATCAATAAAGGGACCTTTTTTTAATGAGCGTGGCACTGTCGATTCCTCTCTAGCTGCTCAGACATCGCGCGGCTTACTTGCCGCGACGACGTACAATCATCTTATCGGTGCGCTTGTTCTTGCGCGTTTTCTTACCCTTGGTCGGAACGCCCCACGGAGTAACAGGGTGACGGCCACCAGAGGTACGACCTTCACCACCACCGTGCGGGTGATCTACCGGGTTCATCGCCACACCGCGAACGGTAGGACGAACACCACGCCAGCGTGCAGCACCAGCTTTACCCAGCTTGCGCAGGCTGTGCTCGGAGTTGCTCACTTCACCCAGGGTTGCGCGGCACTCAGCGAGAACCTTGCGCATTTCGCCGGAACGCAGACGAATAGTCGCGTACTGGCCTTCACGGGCTACCAGCTGTACAGAAGCACCCGCAGAACGGGCCAACTGAGCGCCTTTACCAGGCTTCAGCTCGATACCGTGAATTACAGAACCCACCGGAACGTTGCGCAGAGGCAGGGTGTTGCCCACAGCAATCGGTGCGGCATCGCCGGACTGAATGGTGGCGCCAGCCTTAAGGCCTTTCGGTGCGATAATGTAACGACGTTCACCATCCGCGTAACAAACCAGAGCGATATGTGCGCTGCGGTTGGGATCGTACTCCAGACGCTCAACTTTAGCGGGGATACCGTCTTTGTTGCGCTTGAAGTCGATTACGCGGTAGTGCTGCTTGTGACCACCGCCGATATGACGAGTGGTGATACGACCGTTGTTGTTACGGCCACCGCTTTTGCTCTTGCTCTCTAAAAGAGGAGCGTAAGGAGCACCCTTGTGCAGGTCGGGGTTAACAACCTTAACCAGGTGTCGACGGCCGGCGGAGGTCGGTTTTGTTTTTACAATTGCCATTGTAACAGTCCCCTTTACTCAGCAGCTTCAAAGTTGATGTCGCTGCCTTCGGCCAGGCGAACGTAGGCTTTTTTCCAATCGCTGCGACGGCCCATGCCGTAGCGGGTACGCTTGGTTTTACCTTTAACGTTCACGGTGCGAACCTGCTCAACAGAAACGTTAAACAGCTTTTCAACCGCGGCCTTGATCTCAGCTTTTTCGGCATCGGTGGAAACCTTGAAAACTACTTGGTTGGCGCTATCGGCCAGCACAGCAGCTTTTTCGGAAATTACCGGGCCCAGCAGTACTTTGTAGAGTCGCTCTTGGTTCATCCCAGCACCTCTTCAATTTTCTTGAGCGCAGAAACGGTAACCACGACCTTATCAAAGCGAATCAGGCTTACTGGATCGATCGCCTGCACATCACGAACATCGATTTTGTGCAAGTTGCGAGCGGCCAGGTACAGGTTTTCGCTAACCTCTTCAGTCACGATCAGCGCATCGGACAGGTCAAACTGAGCCAGTTTGCTAACCAGTTGCTTGGTCTTGGGCGCGTCCACATCGAAGGACTCAACCACTATCAAGCGCTCCTGACGAGCCAGCTCAGACAGGATGCAGCGCAGTGCAGCGCGGTACATCTTTTTGTTCAGCTTAACGCTGTGATCACGCGGGTCAGCGGCGAAAGTTACACCACCGGAGCGCCACAGCGGGCTGCGGATAGTACCGGCACGTGCGCGGCCAGTACCTTTTTGGCGCCAGGGCTTTTTACCACCACCGGAAACATCAGAACGATTCTTCTGCGCCTTGGTACCCTGACGAGCGCCAGCCATGTAGGCGACAACTGCCTGGTGTACCAGATCTTGGTTGAACTCACGTCCGAAAGTCACTTCAGAGACAGCTACTGTGCCTTTAGCGCCTTCGGGAGTAGCGATATTCAGTTCCATATCTAATTCCCCTCAGACTTAGGCTTTTACTGCCGGACGAACGATAACGTTGCCACCGGGAGCACCGGGAACAGCGCCTTTAACCAGCAGCAGGTTGCGTTCGGCATCGACACGAACTACTTCCAGGTTCTGCACGGTTACACGCTCAGCACCCATGTGTCCGGCCATTTTCTTGCCTTTCCATACGCGGCCAGGAGTCTGGCACTGACCGATAGAACCGGGAGCGCGGTGAGACAGGGAGTTACCGTGGGTTGCGTCCTGAGTTCGGAAGTTCCAGCGCTTAACGCCACCCTGGAAGCCTTTACCCTTGGAAGTGCCGGTTACGTCGATCTTCTGGCCAGCTTCAAAGCTGCTTACAGTGATTTCAGAACCGATTTCGAAAGTCTCTTCGGAAGCGTCAGTACGCAGTTCGAAAAGATTAGTGCCAGCCTCTACATTGGCTTTGGCGAAGTGGCCCGCTTCGGGCTTGGAGACACGGGAAGCCTTACGGTTACCCACTGCTACTTGAACAGCGGCATAGCCATCGGTTTCCACAGTTTTCACCTGGGTGACGCGATTCGGAGCAACCTCAACAACGGTTACCGGAATGGATACGCCATCTTCAGTGAAGACGCGAGTCATGCCGCTCTTGCGGCCGACAATACCTATAGTCATCTTATTAACCTCTCAGTGCACGGGGCTTTAACCCACTGCGGCCGCCCAATTTCAGAGCGTTACACTACCCAGACCTTTTTCGCCTGGGGTTCGGTAGTTAGTTAAAAGTGTTTAGCCGAGACTAATTTGGACCTCAACACCGGCCGCCAGATCGAGCTTCATCAGCGCGTCGACGGTTTTCTCGGTAGGCTCAACGATGTCCAGCAAACGCTTGTGAGTACGGATCTCATACTGGTCGCGAGCGTCTTTATTAACGTGCGGGGAAATCAGTACGGTGTACTTCTCTTTGCGAGTCGGCAGCGGGATAGGACCGCGAACTTGTGCGCCAGTGCGCTTAGCCGTCTCTACGATCTCCTGAGTAGACGCGTCGATCAGCTTGTGATCGAAGGCCTTCAGGCGAATTCGGATACGTTGACCCTGCATGGAATCAAACTCCAACTTATGAACTAAAGAACGTCCTTTCTCGCAACCCCGAGGGCGGGCGAAAAGGAGCGCGAATTCTACGGGGCGTACAAGAGGCTGTCAACTGTACAGCATGATCAAATTTCAATCGGCTCAAACTACAATGGAGTACCTTAAGTAAATTGAGGGTAAAGACATGACTATTGCTGCGAGATTAAGTCAATACTTGAATGACCAGTCAGTTGACTACCACCTAATACAGCATCCCCACACACGCACCAGTCGAGAGAGCGCCCACGCTGCTCATGTGCGCGAAGACCAGGTAGCCAAGGCAATCCTGTTGCGCGATAAGGAGGGGTTCGTGATGGCGGTAATTCCCGCCAGCAGCAGCCTGGATCTACGCGCAGTGCACACTGAAACCGGCCGCAACGACCTGGAGATGGTTGCAGAAAATGAGCTGGGGTCAGTCTTCCCAGACTGCGAGCTGGGCGCCCTACCCCCTGTCGGCCAGGCTTATGGCATTACTACTCTGATAGACAGTGGGCTCAGCCGCTGTGAGACGATCTTTTTTGAGGCGGGTGACCACGAAGAACTGGTAGAAATGAATGGACCACAATTCAATAAACTGTTTGCCGGGTGTCGAAGCGCTGATCTTAGTAAGGACTGGCCATAAGCAACCCCAGAAGCAGAAGGATTTGAAATATCAGCCTGAATAAGGCGCCACAAAGAAATGTAATCCTGTGGTGCTGCTCAAGCCAGAGCCACAGGATTCTGACCAGCAAACACCGCCTTCCACTAACCTATCCATTAGATAAGCACCCCACAAGCTACCAGGCTAGGCCAGCAAATCGCTGGGCACATGGATATTTGTTTTAACTACCCCAAATATCTCTGCAAAACACAAAACAAATACATACCCTGAAGAGGTTTTAGTTTGTAAAGCAGGACACCTACGCTACTTAAAGCCCTGCAGAGCCACAATGAGAACACAGCAAATGCTAACGCTCAAAAAGCAATACACGAGATAAAACAACCCCCAATTTAATTCTCTCCAATACGCTATCGCGAATAAATACCTCTGAAATAAAGCCTTTATAAACCTTTATCAAATTGAACAACTAAAGCAACGCTCATCATAAATTACGAGGCTAAACTTGAACCTCTCCGACAACTTTTTTACGGTTTTTCTTTGCAAAAACTTATCCATAAAACCCTCCCAAGTAGCCAATTAAAACAAACACTTAATAGGCTGCAATGGCGAGAAAAAACAAAAAATATCAGGCAAAAAAAAACCGCAGCGCGTCCGCTGCGGCTTTTTATTTAGATCAAAAGTAACTATTACTCGATGATCTTGGCAACAACGCCCGCACCTACGGTACGACCACCTTCGCGGATAGCGAAGCGCAGGCCGTCTTCCATGGCGATCGGAGCGATCAGGGTAACAACCATTTGAATGTTGTCGCCCGGCATTACCATTTCAGTGCCTTCCGGCAGCTCAACCGCACCAGTTACGTCGGTAGTACGGAAGTAGAACTGAGGACGGTAGCCTTTAAAGAACGGGGTGTGACGACCACCTTCGTCCTTGGACAGGATGTACACTTCCGCTTCGAACTTAGTGTGCGGAGTGATGGAGCCCGGCTTAGCCAGTACCTGACCACGCTCTACTTCGTCACGCTTGGTGCCACGCAGCAGCGCACCAATGTTCTCACCAGCACGACCTTCGTCGAGCAGCTTGCGGAACATTTCAACACCAGTACAGGTAGTGGTGGTGGTTTCTTTAATACCAACGATCTCAACTTCGTCGCCAGTGTTGATTACACCACGCTCTACACGACCGGTTACTACGGTACCACGACCAGAGATGGAGAATACGTCTTCGATCGGCATCAGGAACGGCTGATCTACTGCACGCTCCGGCTCAGGGATGTACTCGTCCAGAGTTTCTACCAGCTTCTTAACAGCGGTAGTACCCATTTCGTTGTCGTCTTCGCCGTTCAGGGCCATCAGAGCGGAACCAACGATGATCGGAGTGTCGTCACCTGGGAACTCGTACTGGTCCAGAAGTTCGCGAACTTCCATTTCTACCAGCTCGAGCAGCTCTTCGTCGTCTACCATGTCCGCTTTGTTCAGGAATACAACGATGTAAGGTACACCTACCTGACGGGAAAGCAGGATGTGCTCACGAGTCTGCGGCATGGGGCCGTCAGCTGCGGAACATACCAGGATAGCGCCGTCCATCTGAGCAGCACCGGTGATCATGTTCTTAACGTAGTCGGCGTGTCCCGGGCAATCTACGTGCGCGTAGTGGCGAGTCGGGGACTCGTACTCAACGTGAGAAGTAGCGATGGTGATACCGCGCTCACGCTCTTCCGGTGCATTGTCGATACCGTCAAAAGCAACAGCGTCACCGCCCCATACTTCCGCACATACGCGGGTCAGAGCAGCGGTCAGGGTGGTTTTACCGTGGTCAACGTGACCGATGGTGCCCACGTTCACGTGGGGCTTGGAACGTTCAAACTTTTCTTTTGCCATCTTTAGATGTCCTCTAGCTAAAAGTTTGCCAAAGGGGCCCCAGCTGTTGGCCCGGCCCCCTTTGAGCAGAAGTTAATTAGGCTTTGTTCTTGGCGATGATCTCATCGGCAACGTTTTTCGGCGCTTCGGAGTACTTCAGGAATTCCATGGTGTAGGTAGCACGGCCCTGAGTAGCAGAACGCAGGTCGGTTGCGTAACCGAACATCTCTGCCAGAGGCACTTCTGCGTTTACCACCTTACCAGCAGGGTTGTCTTCCATACCCTGGATAAGGCCGCGACGACGGTTGAGGTCGCCAACTACGTCACCCATGTTCTCTTCTGGAGTTACTACTTCCACCTTCATCATCGGCTCAAGCAATACCGCGCCGCCCACAGAGGAGAGCTTCTTGGTCGCCATAGAACCGGCGATTTTAAACGCCATTTCACTGGAGTCCACATCGTGGTAGGAACCGTCATACAGAGTCGCTTTCAGGCCTAGCAGCGGGTAGCCAGCCAGAACACCGTTTTGCATCTGCTCTTCGATACCTTTTGATACCGCAGGGATATATTCCTTAGGTACTGCACCGCCCACGATTTCGTTAACGAATTCCAGGCCTTCTGCGGACTCATCCTCAGCGGGCTCGAATTTCACCCAAACGTGTCCGAACTGACCGCGACCACCAGACTGACGAACGAACTTACCTTCGATCTCAGAGGTGTTACGGATTGCTTCGCGGTAGGCCACCTGAGGCTTACCGATGTTCGCTTCAACATTGAACTCGCGACGCATACGGTCGACGATGATGTCCAGGTGCAGTTCACCCATACCAGAGATAATGGTCTGGCCAGTTTCTTCGTCGGTCTTCACGCGGAAAGACGGGTCTTCCTGGGCCAGCTTGCCGAGGGCAATACCCATTTTTTCCTGGTCCGGCTTGGACTTGGGCTCAACCGCTACGGAGATTACCGGCTCTGGGAATTCCATGCGCTCCAGAACAATTTTGTTGCTCTCGGCACACAGGGTGTCACCAGTGGTCACGTCTTTCAGACCAATCGCAGCTGCGATGTCACCCGCCAGTACTTCTTTAATCTCTTTACGATCGTTGGAGTGCATCTGCACCATACGACCAACGCGCTCTTTCTTCATTTTTACGGAGTTGTATACCGCAGTACCGCTCTCCAGCTTACCGGAGTAAACGCGGAAGAAAGTCAGAGTACCAACGAAGGGGTCGGTAGCAATTTTGAACGCCAGAGCGGCGAACGGAGCGTCATCGTCGGCTTCGCGAGTCTCAACGGTTTCGCCGTCTTCCAGAGTACCTTCGATCGCCTTTACCTCAGTCGGCGCCGGCAGGTATTCGATAACCGCGTCCAGCATGGCCTGCACACCCTTGTTCTTGAACGCAGAGCCGCCCAGAACCGGTACGATTTCATTGGCCAGGGTACGCTGACGGATAGCTGCCTTGATCTCTTCTTCGGTCAGCTCACCCTCTTCCAGGTACTTTTCCATCAGCTCTTCGCTGGCTTCAGCGGCCGCTTCTACCAGGTACTCGCGCATTTCGTCGCACTCGTCCTGCAGCTCAGCGGGGATGTCAGCGTAGTCGAAGGTCATGCCCTGATCGGCTTCATTCCACAGAATGGCCTTCATTTTCACCAGGTCAACAACACCCTTAAACTCGTCCTCAGCACCGATGGTCATTTGCAGCGGTACGGCGTTCGCGTTCAAACGATCTTTCAGCTGGTCCACAACGTTGCGGAAGTTCGCACCGGCGCGGTCCATTTTGTTCACAAATACCATACGCGGCACGTGGTATTTGTTGGCCTGGCGCCAAACGGTTTCAGTTTGCGGCTGAACACCAGAGGAACCACACAGTACAACAACCGCGCCGTCGAGTACGCGCAAGGAGCGCTCTACTTCAATGGTAAAGTCAACGTGTCCTGGGGTGTCGATGATGTTTACGCGGTGCTGATCGAACTGCTGCTGCATGCCAGCCCAGAAGCAGGTGGTTGCAGCGGAGGTGATGGTAATACCACGCTCCTGCTCCTGCTCCATCCAGTCCATGGTTGCGGCGCCTTCGTGCACCTCACCAATTTTGTGGGACAGACCAGTGTAGAAAAGTACGCGCTCAGTAGTGGTGGTTTTACCGGCGTCTACGTGGGCACAGATACCGATGTTACGGTAGCGTGCGATAGGCGTTTTACGTGCCACAGTTGTATCCTCGATATAACGGCAAAAGGCAGCCTGGAAATTTCCGTGCTGCCTTTCGGTATTAATTTCCGATGTTGGTAATCATCAGACTTAGAAGCGGTAGTGAGAGAACGCCTTGTTGGCTTCCGCCATGCGGTGTACATCTTCACGCTTCTTGACCGCGCCGCCCTTGTTCTGAGCTGCATCGATCATTTCATTGGCCAGGCGCTGAGCCATAGACTTCTCGCCGCGTTTGCGGGAGAACTCTACCAGCCAACGCATTGCCAGAGCCGTACGGCGCGAGGGGCGCACTTCTACAGGCACCTGATAGGTCGCACCACCAACACGGCGGGATTTAACTTCCACCATAGGCGCGATGTTTTCCAAAGACTCTTCAAACACTTCGATCGGGTCTTTGTTCAATTTTTCAGAAATAGTATCAAGGGCACCGTATACAATGCGCTCTGCTACTGATTTCTTGCCGCTGATCATGACGTGGTTCATGAACTTGGCTAGGGTGACGTTCCCGAACTTGGGGTCGGGCAGTACTTCGCGCTTAGCGACTACTCGTCTTCTCGGCATGGGAATTGCCTCTCTTCAGGGTTATTCTGAGACGCCGCCGTAAAACCTTACAATCCGGCGAGCTCAGCCTTACTCCGGTTGGAAACCGAAACGCAAATCGTTAAAGGCGATTAACCTTTAGGACGCTTGGCGCCGTATTTAGAACGGCCCTGCTTGCGATCGTTTACGCCAGCACAGTCAAGTGCACCGCGTACAGTGTGGTAGCGCACACCCGGCAGGTCTTTTACACGACCGCCGCGAATCAGTACCACGCTGTGCTCCTGCAGGTTGTGGCCTTCACCACCGATGTACGAAGTTACTTCGTAACCGTTGGTCAGACGCACACGGCAAACCTTGCGCAGTGCGGAGTTCGGCTTTTTCGGTGTAGTGGTGTACACGCGAGTGCAAACTCCACGACGCTGCGGGCTAGCCTGCAGAGCGGGAACGTCGCTTTTTTCGACTTTGCGTTTTCTCGGCTTACGAACCAACTGGTTGATCGTTGCCATTAAAAATCACTCCAAAAATAAAATGCCCCCACCTCTAAAAGTGAGGGCCTGTCGTCTGTGTGTAGCGCCGACCCAGAGGTCGAACGAAACACCCCACATCAGCGGGGGCCGCATTCTATAAGCGACAACCCGCCTAGTCAATCGGCGACAGAAGTAAGTGCTTACATCACAGACAGTCGCCAATATCAGATCGGGCACCGAAGTGCCCCGACCTACCCCACTCCATCATCGGATGGAGTGGAATACGCCTTATTCGCCAGAGGACTTTAGGGCCTCGGTCAGTGCCGCTTCTACCTCTGCTGCAGAAGGACCTTCGCCGAAGGTTTCTTCCAGCTGCAGGTTGCGCTTGCGCTTGCGTTCTGCGTGGTAGGCCAGACCGGTACCGGCCGGAATCAAGCGGCCCACAACCACGTTCTCTTTCAAACCGCGCAGGCTATCTTCTTTACCGGTTACCGCCGCCTCGGTCAGAACGCGGGTAGTCTCCTGGAACGAAGCCGCAGACAGGAAGGACTCAGTGGCCAGAGACGCTTTGGTAATACCCAGCAACAGGCGCTCGAACTGAGCGGGCTGTTTGCCTTCGGCGCGCAACTGCTCGTTCTCTTCGATCACACGCTGGTATTCCACCTGGTCGCCCTTAATTAAGCTGGAATCGCCCATCTCGAGGATTTCCACCTTGCGCAGCATCTGGCGCACGATAGTCTCGATGTGCTTATCGTTAATACCCACACCCTGGAGACGGTAAACTTCCTGGATCTCGTTAGTGATGTAGCGCGCCAGTTCTTCAACGCCTTTCAGACGCAGAATATCGTGCGGGTTGGACGGGCCATCGGAGATAACCTCGCCCTTCTCTACAGTTTCACCCTCGAACACAGTCAGCTGACGGTGTTTCGGAATCAGAACCTCGTAGTGGTCCTTACCGTTGGCCAGCGGTTTGCCATCGCGCGGGGTGATCTGCAGACGCACCTTGCCTTTGGTCTCTTTACCGAAGGAAACGGTACCGGAGATTTCCGCCAGGATGGACGGCTCTTTCGGCTTACGCGCTTCAAACAAGTCGGCAACGCGGGGCAGACCACCGGTGATGTCCTTGGTACCGCCAGATTCCTGCGGGATACGTGCGATTACGTCACCCACGTTCACCTTGTCACCATTCTTCAGGCTGAGAATCGCACGCGCCGGCAATGCGTAGTGCGCAGGCGCATTACTGTTGGCCAGAGTCAGTTCTTCGCCATTCTCATCCAACAGAGTTACCGCCGGACGCAGGTCTTTACCTGCCGCCGGACGCTCGGCTGGATCGATAATTTCGATCGAGGACAGACCGGTAATTTCATCGGTCTGCTTGCGGATGGAGAGACCCTCTTCCATACCGGACAGTTTCACCCAACCGGCAACTTCGGTGATGATCGGGTGGGTGTGCGGATCCCACTTGGCCACAATCTGGCCACCATCAACCTCAGCACCCTCATAGACACTGATTACAGCACCGTAAGGCAGCTTGTAGCGCTCGCGCTCGCGCCCAGCGCTATCGGCAATCGCCAATTCACCGGAGCGGGAAACCGCTACCAAGTTGCCAGCTTCAGTCTTAACGGTCTTCACATTGTGCAGACGTACAGTACCGCCCAGCTTCACCTGGATGCTGTCTGCAGCAGAGGCGCGGCTCGCAGCACCACCGATGTGGAAGGTACGCATGGTCAGCTGGGTACCCGGCTCACCGATGGACTGTGCGGCAACAACGCCCACAGATTCACCCGGGTTGGCGCGGTGGCCTCGGGCCAGGTCACGGCCGTAACACTGGGCACAGATACCGTGTGCAGTAGTACAGGTGATCGGGGAGCGAACCAGAACCTCATCGATACCCATGGCTTCGATGCGCTCTACCCACTTCTCGTCGATCATGGTGCCGGCGGAAACGGCGATTTCATCGCTGCCGGGCTTCAATACATCGCGAGCCACAACACGACCGAGGATACGGTCACCGAGAGATTCGATAACGTCACCGCCCTCGATCACCGGCGCCATGGTCAGGCCGTCGTCAGTGCCACAATCCAGTTCGGTAATTACCACGTCCTGAGCAACGTCCACCAGGCGACGGGTCAGA
Source organism: Microbulbifer mixtoriginis (SeqCode) (assembly GCF_052467705.1). Taxonomy (NCBI): domain Bacteria; kingdom Pseudomonadati; phylum Pseudomonadota; class Gammaproteobacteria; order Cellvibrionales; family Microbulbiferaceae; genus Microbulbifer; species Microbulbifer mixtoriginis (SeqCode). The sequence goes on along the minus strand of NZ_CP174322.1, from coordinate 882,361 downwards.
TAACCGGAGTTCGCGGTTTTCAGTGCGGTATCCGCCAGACCTTTACGAGCACCGTGGGTCGAGATGAAGTACTGCTGTACGGTCAGACCTTCACGGAAGTTTGCGGTAATGGCGTTCTCGATAATGGAGCCGTCTGGACGGGCCATCAGACCACGCATACCAGCGAGCTGACGAATCTGTGCTTCGGAGCCCCGTGCACCGGAGTCTGCATACATGAAAACAGAGTTGAAAGAGTCCTGCTGGGTCTCTTTGCCCTCTCGGTCAGTCACCCTCTCTTTCTTAATCCCCGCCATCATCGCCTGGGTCACCTTATCGTTGGTACGGGACCAAACATCGATGACCTTGTTGTATTTTTCACCCTGAGTTACCAGACCGGAGGCAAACTGGCTTTCAATTTCCTTCACTTCCGCTTCCGCGGATTCGATCAACTGAGCTTTCTCGGCCGGGATTTCGAAGTCGTTCACACCAATGGAGGAACCGGACTTGGTAGAGAAATCAAAACCGGTGTACATCAGCTGGTCGGCGAAGATAACCGTCGCCTTCAGGCCCACCTTACGGTAGCACTCGTTCAGTACACGGGAAATAGACTTCTTCTTCATCGGCTGGTTAACCAGCTCGAAAGGCAGGCCTTCCGGGACGATATTCCACAGTAGCGCGCGGCCTACAGTGGTGTCCTGTACAGAGATGGTTTCGTGTTTCTCACCATCTTCACCCACGATATTTTCGCGGATACGCACTTTAACCTTCGCCTGTAAGCCAACCTGCTTGGCATAAAAGGCACGGCTCACCTCTTTGATATCGGAGAAGGACATACCCTCGCCTTTATCGTTGACGCGCTCGCGGGTCATCCAGTACAGGCCCAGTACCACGTCCTGGGACGGTACGATGATCGGCTCACCATTGGCGGGCGACAGGATGTTGTTGGTGGACATCATCAGCGCGCGGGATTCCAGCTGCGCTTCGATGGTCAAAGGTACGTGTACCGCCATCTGGTCGCCGTCGAAGTCGGCGTTATAGGCAGCACAAACCAGCGGATGTAGCTGGATCGCTTTACCTTCAATCAGTACCGGTTCGAACGCCTGAATACCCAGACGGTGCAGGGTCGGTGCACGGTTGAGCAGTACCGGGTGCTCGCGGATCACCTCGTCGAGGATATCCCAAACGATGGCCTCTTCGCGCTCCACCATTTTCTTGGCGGCTTTGATGGTAGTGGCCAGACCGCGAGTCTCGAGCTTGCCGAAAATAAACGGCTTGAACAGCTCCAGAGCCATTTTCTTGGGCAGACCACACTGGTGCAGGCGCAGGGTCGGGCCAACCACGATCACGGAACGACCGGAGTAGTCCACACGCTTACCCAGCAGGTTCTGACGGAAGCGGCCCTGTTTACCTTTAATCATGTCAGCCAGGGACTTCAGCGGGCGCTTGTTGGAGCCGGTGATAGCGCGGCCGCGACGGCCGTTATCCAACAGTGCATCGACAGATTCCTGCAACATACGCTTTTCGTTACGCACGATAATATCCGGCGCATTCAACTCGAGCAGACGCTTCAGACGGTTGTTACGGTTGATCACACGACGGTAGAGATCGTTCAGATCGGAGGTCGCAAAGCGGCCACCATCCAGCGGTACCAGCGGACGCAGATCCGGTGGCAGAACCGGCAGAGCCTTCATCACCATCCACTCCGGGTTGTTACCGGATTTGTAGAAGGCTTCCAGCAGCTTCAGGCGCTTGGACAGTTTCTTGATCTTGGTTTCGGAATTGGTCGCTGGGATCTCTTCCCGCAGGCGCTGGATCTCAACCGGCAGCTCAATATCTGCCATCAACTCCTGGATTGCCTCGGCACCCATTTTCGCTTCAAACTCATCGGCGAACTCTTCCATCGCCTCAAAGTACTGCTCATCGTTCAGCAGCTGGCCGCGCTCCAGGGTAGTCATGCCGGGCTCGGTTACCACGTAGGATTCGAAGTACAGCACGCGCTCAATATCGCGCAGGGTCATATCCAGCAACAGGCCGATACGGGACGGCAGGGATTTCAGGAACCAGATGTGCGCAACCGGGCTGGCCAGTTCAATGTGGCCCATACGCTCACGGCGCACCTTGGCTTTGGTGACCTCAACGCCGCACTTCTCACAGATAATACCGCGGTGCTTCATGCGCTTGTACTTACCGCACAAGCACTCGTAGTCTTTTACCGGGCCGAAGATCTTGGCGCAGAACAAGCCTTCACGCTCAGGCTTGAAGGTACGGTAGTTGATGGTCTCCGGCTTCTTCACTTCGCCGTAGGACCAGGAGCGGATCATGTCCGGCGAGGCCAGACCGATACGAATCGCATCAAACTCTTCCAGGTGCTCCTGGGACTTCACCAGATTTAATAAATCTTTCAAGGCCTTTCCTCCACTAGGGGGTAGTCAACCCGGCCGTTACGCCGGGCCGGGCGGGCCGGCAACCCCACTGCTTCCAGGGTGCCGGCGCTTGTCTCAATTCACCTGCGAACAGGCTTTTGCACCAATCGGTCTTACTCGTGCTCGAGCTCGAAGTTCATACCGAGAGAGCGGATTTCCTTAACCAGTACGTTGAAGGACTCCGGCATGCCAGGCTCCATACGGTGGTCGGAATCCACGATGTTTTTGTACATCTTGGTCCGCCCTTCCACGTCGTCTGATTTGACCGTGAGCATTTCCTGCAGGGTGTATGCGGCGCCGTAGGCTTCCAGCGCCCACACTTCCATCTCCCCGAAACGCTGACCACCGAACTGTGCCTTACCACCCAGCGGCTGCTGAGTAACCAGGCTGTAGGAGCCAGTGGAACGCGCGTGCATCTTGTCGTCCACCAGGTGGTTCAGCTTCAGCATGTACATGTAGCCCACGGTAACCGGACGCTCGAAAGCATCACCGGTACGACCGTCGTGCAGAGTGATCTGGCCGGAATCAGGGATATCGGCGAGGCGCAGCAATTGCTTGATCTCGCTCTCATCGGCACCGTCGAATACCGGGGTCGCCATGGGTACACCGCGACGCAGGTTCTGCGCCATGGTCATGACTTCCTGATCGGAGAACTGATCCAGTTCTTCTTTGCGACCGCCTGTGGAGTTGTAGACCTCTTCCAGGAATCCGCGCACCTTGGCGACTTCCTGCTGCTCCTTGATCATCTTGTCGATTTTGACGCCAAGACCTTTAGCAGCCATACCCAGGTGCATTTCCAGAACCTGACCAACGTTCATCCGCGAGGGAACACCCAGTGGGTTCAGAACGATGTCTACCGGCTCACCGTTTTGGTCGTAAGGCATATCCTCAACGGGCTTGATCACGGAGATCACACCCTTGTTACCGTGGCGACCGGCCATCTTGTCGCCCGGCTGGATACGGCGTTTGATCGCCAGGTAAACCTTGACGATTTTCAATACGCCCGGAGCCAGGTCATCGCCGGACTCCAGTTTTTTCTTCTTGTCTTCAAAGGCTTCGTCGAGCAGCTTGCGACGCTCTTTCAGCTGTACTTCTGCCTTCTCCAGCTGCTCGTTGAGACCCTCGTCTTCCATGCGCAGCTTGAACCAGTCTTCACGCGGCAGAGTGGCGAGTACTTCAGTGGTGAGCTCCTGGCCCTTGCTGATACCTTTACCACCGGCAGCCTTCTGGCCCAGCAGTGCTTGCTGCAGACGCTCAAAGGTAGCGCCTTCGACAATACGGTATTCCTCATTCAGGTCCTTGCGAACCTCATCCAGCTGCGCCTTCTCAATATCGATGGAACGCTGATCTTTCTGCAGGCCGTCACGGGTGAACACCTGAACGTCGATCACGGTACCACGGGTGCCACTGGGCGCGCGCAGGGAAGTATCTTTAACGTCGGAAGCTTTTTCACCGAAGATTGCACGCAGCAGCTTCTCTTCTGGGGTCAGCTGTGCTTCGCCTTTAGGAGTAACCTTACCGACCAGGATATCGCCGGCACCTACTTCCGCACCGATATATACAATGCCGGACTCGTCCAACTTATTCAGCGCAGACTCGCCCACATTGGGGATATCCGCAGTGATCTCCTCACTACCCAGTTTGGTATCTCGGGCAATACAGGTCAGTTCCTGGATGTGAATAGTGGTGAAGCGGTCTTCCTGTACAACGCGCTCACTAATGAGGATGGAGTCCTCAAAGTTGTAACCATTCCATGGCATAAAGGCGATGCGCATATTCTGGCCTAGAGCCAGCTCACCCAGGTCAACAGAAGGACCATCGGCAAGGATATCGCCGCGGGTTACGCGATCACCAGTGTTAACAATCGGACGCTGATTGATACAGGTATTCTGGTTGGAGCGGATGTATTTGGTCAGGTTATAAATATCTACACCTGCATCACCGGCTTCCACCTCAGCGTCCGCCACGCGGACTACCACACGGCTGGAATCAACACGCTCAATCACACCGCCACGCTTGGCTACCACACATACCCCGGAGTCGCGCGCTACTGTGCGCTCCATACCGGTGCCTACTAGCGGCTTTTCAGCACGCAGGGTCGGTACCGCCTGACGCTGCATGTTCGAGCCCATCAATGCACGGTTGGCGTCATCGTGCTCAAGGAACGGGATCATCGCCGCAGCGACAGAAACCACCTGCTTGGCGGAAACATCCATATACTGGATTTCACCCGGTGCTTTCAGGGTAAATTCGCCATGGTGACGCACGCTGATCAGGTCATCAATGAAGTTGCCGTTGTCATCTACTTCCGCAGACGCCTGGGCAATAATGTAATTTGCTTCATTGATCGCTGACAGGTAAGCGATTTCGTCGGTTACCTTGCCATCAACCACTTTGCGATAAGCACTCTCGAGGAAACCGTAGTGGTTAGCGCGAGCGTAAGTGGCCAGGGAGTTGATCAGACCGATGTTCGGTCCTTCCGGCGTCTCAATCGGACATACGCGGCCGTAGTGCGTCGGGTGCACGTCGCGCACCTCAAAGCCAGCGCGCTCACGGGTCAAACCACCTGGGCCCAGTGCGGAAACACGACGCTTGTGAGTCACTTCCGACAGCGGGTTGTTCTGGTCCATAAACTGGGACAGCTGCGAGGAACCGAAGAATTCCTTCACTGCAGCGGCAACCGGCTTGGCATTGATCAGGTCCTGCGGCATCAGGCCTTCGGACTCCGCCATGGACAGGCGCTCTTTGACCGCGCGCTCCACACGTACCAGACCAACGCGGAACTGGTTCTCGGCCATCTCACCAACGGAGCGCACGCGGCGGTTCCCCAGGTGATCGATATCGTCCACCATGCCCTGGCCGTTACGGATATCGATCAAGGTCTTCAGTACATCGACGATATCTTCTTTGCTCAGGGTACCTTCGCCGGTCTCGTCTTCACGGCCCAGGCGACGATTGAACTTCATGCGACCAACGGCGGACAGATCGTAGCGCTCGTCGGTGAAGAACAGGTTTTCAAACAGGGATTCCGCAGATTCCTTGGTGGGCGGCTCGCCTGGGCGCATCATGCGGTAGATCTCTACCAGCGCTTCCAGCTGAGTGCGGGAAGGCTCTGCACGCAGGGTATCGGAGATAAACGGTCCACGGTCTAGATCATTGGTGTACAGCGTTTCGAAAGTCTTAATATTGAGCGTGCGTAACTGGGCGATTACTTCAGCGGTAATCTCAGCATTACACTCAACTGCAATTTCACCAGTAGACTCATCGACAATATCGTGAGCCAGAATACGGCCAAACAGGTATTCCAGTGGCGCGTCGAGCTTTTCTACGCCGGCTTTCTCCAGCTGGCGAATATGACGCGGGGTGATACGACGCCCCTCTTCCACAATCACCTTGCCCTGGCCATCTTTAATATCAAAAGAGGCCACGTCACCGCGCAAGCGGGAGGGAATCAGTTCCAGGCTAACGCGGTCTTCCTGCAGCTCAAACTTGCTGGTCTCGAAGAACATCTCCAGCATTTCCTGGGAGCTATATCCCAGTGCACGCAACAGAATTGTCGCAGGCAGTTTGCGGCGGCGGTCGATACGAACGAATACCAAGTCCTTTGGATCGAATTCGAAGTCCAGCCAGGAGCCACGATAAGGAATTACACGCGCGGCGTACAGCAGCTTACCAGAGGAATGGGTCTTGCCTTTGTCGTGATCGAAAAATACACCCGGGGAACGGTGTAGCTGGGATACGATAACACGCTCAGTACCATTAATTACAAAGGTACCGTTGTCGGTCATGAGCGGGATTTCGCCCATGTAAACTTCCTGCTCTTTGATGTCCTTAATGGACTTATTCGCAGACTCTTTATCGTAAATAATCAGGCGCACACGTACACGCAGCGGACAGGCGTAGGTCACGCCGCGCAGAGTACATTCCTTAACATCGAAAGCGGGCTTACCCAGTGTGTAGCTCACGTACTCCAGAGCGGCATTGCCTGAATAGCTGACAATCGGAAATACGGATTTAAACGCCGCCTGCAGGCCGACATCTAAGCGATCGTCGGGGCGCTTGTCGGCCTGTGTAAAATTGCGATATGAATCCAGCTGTATCGCAAGCAGAAAGGGCACATCCATGACCTTAGGCAGTTTGCCAAAATCCTTGCGGATACGTTTTTTCTCAGTATATGAGTAAGCCATTCAAATTCCCCAGCTTGATCAGTGACAAGACTTCGTGGGACTCCATTCGGGAGCCCCTCCGGGCGAGAAGCCTCTGAACAACACAGATTGCCTGCGCTGTTCAGAAACCTCTCCGCTTGCTTTCGAGCAGCGCAACTGCGCTATGGTTAAATGAGGTTTGCCACGGTTTTATACCGCCGGCACCGCTAAAACCTCAGTACCGCAAACGGCAAAAAGGCCGGCGGACAAAAGTCCACCAGCCTTACCGCTATGTGTCGTTTTAGGCGACCAATAGCGGGAATCGCAACAACCGAATTACTTCAGTTCTACAGTTGCGCCAGCTTCTTCCAGCTCTTTCTTAGCGGCTTCAGCTTCGTCTTTGGTTGCGCCTTCTTTCAGCGGGCTTGGAGCGCCGTCAACCAGTGCCTTGGCTTCTTTCAAGCCCAGGCCGGTGATGCCGCGAACAACCTTGATCACGTTTACTTTCTTGTCGCCTGCAGAAGTCAGAACTACGTCGAAAGAGTCTTTCTCTTCAGCGGCAGCTTCGCCACCAGCCGGGCCCGCTACAACTGCTGCTGCAGCAGTTACACCGAACTTCTCTTCCATTGCTTCGATCAGCTCAACAACGTCTTTAACAGACATTTCGGCAACAGCGTTGATGATATCTTCTTTAGTCAGAGACATGAGTCATTACCTGAATTGGTTTGAGCAGTAGCTGCTCGTATTTCGTTTTGAAACCGCGATTCGCTAAAGCGAATACAATTACGCAGCTTCCTGCTCTTTTTGGTCGCGAACGGCCGCAATAGTGCGGACCAGCTTGCCAGCAGATGCTTCTTTCAACACGCTCATCAGCTTGGCGATCGCCTCGTCGTAAGTCGGCAGGCTTGCCAACAATGCGACGTCGGTGATCGCGCCTTCGAAGGCAGCACCTTTCAGTTCCAGCTTGTCATTGCCCTTGGCGAACTGGCTCAGGATGCGCGCGCCGGCACCTGGATGTTCGTTAGAGAATGCAATGATGCTAGGACCTACGAATTTGTCAGTCAGACATTCGTAATCGGTTCCTGCCAGAGCGCGACGCGCCAGAGTATTGCGGACGACTTTCAACCAAACGCCGTTCTCGCGAGCCTCTTTGCGCAGGGCAGTCATGTCATTTACGGTAACGCCGCGGGAATCCGCAACTACCGCAGACAGAGCACCCTCAGCAGCTTGCTGGACATCTGCGACAATCGCTTTCTTGTCTTCGAGTCCAATAGCCATAGTGTCACTCCTGGATTTGAAAAAAACCGAGCTCAAAGCCCGATCCGTTCCGGTGCATAAAGCTCAAATCCAGTAAAAATACTGGTTTGGGCGACACCGTCTGCGTAGGCTCAAACCTCTCAACGACCAACCTGGCCGAGATTTGGATTAAGCCGGACACGTTAAACCTCAACGCATCTGGCACCTACGGTCTTTGACGGCCCACATTTCTGCCTAAGCATCAAGTGGACCCCAAAGTTCGATTTACCATACGCCAACAGTATCAGCGCACAGCTTCAATTAGATGTTCAGGGAAGACTGGTCGATAACCAGACCTGGGCCCATAGTGGTGCTCAGGGTGATCTTCTTCAGGTACACACCTTTTGCAGAAGCCGGCTTGGCCTTCTTCAGGTCTGCTACCAGAGCTTCCAGGTTCTCTTTCAGCAAGTTCGCATCGAAAGCAACTTTGCCGATACCACCGTGGATGATGCCGCCTTTGTCAGCGCGGAAACGCACCTGACCAGCTTTGGCATTTTTAACTGCGGTAGCAACGTCTGGAGTTACAGTGCCAGTCTTCGGGTTCGGCATCAGGCCGCGCGGGCCGAGGATTTGACCCAGCTGACCTACAACGCGCATCGCATCGGGAGAAGCGATTACTACGTCGAAGTCCATCTTGCCCGCTTTAACGTCGGCAGCCAGCTCGTCCATACCGATCAGGTCAGCGCCCGCTTCTTTAGCGGCATCAGCGTTTGCACCCTGGGTGAAAACAGCTACGCGAACTTCTTTACCAGTACCGTGCGGCAGAGTGGTCGCACCGCGAACAGCCTGGTCGGATTTACGCGGATCGATACCCAGGTTTACAGAAGCGTCTACAGTCTCTGCAAACTTAACGTTGGACAGCTCTTTCAGCAGAGCTACGGCTTCTTCGATGCCGTATGCTTTACCAGCTTCAACTTTCTCAGCGATTACGCGCTGACGCTTGCTCAATTTAGCCACTTAGAGACCCTCCACTTCGATACCGGCACTGCGTGCGGAACCGGCGATGGTGCGCACGGCCGCGTCCATATCGGATGCAGTCAGGTCAGCCTTTTTCATTTCTACGATCTCTTCGATCTGAGCGCGGGTAACCTTACCGACCTTGTCGGTATTCGGGCGACCGGAACCACTCTTGATCTTGGCGGCCTTGCGCAGCAGTACTGCGGCGGGCGGAGATTTCATGATGAAGGTGAAGGAGCGATCGCTGTATACAGAGATCACAACCGGCACCGGCAGACCCGGCTCAAGGCTTTGAGTCTGGGCGTTGAACGCCTTACAGAATTCCATGATGTTCACGCCGTGCTGACCCAGTGCAGGACCAACGGGCGGACTTGGGTTGGCCTGACCGGCCTTAACTTGCAGCTTGATATAAGCTTCTACTTTCTTAGCCATTACAGCTCTCCTCTAGATGGGTGGTAACGCCAGCCACAACTTACCTCTCGGCAGAGAGCTGGCTCCCCGCCCCAAAAAACAAAATATATTTTCCGGGGACGCGAAAACCCCCTTCCACCTTGCGGCGAAAGAGGGCAAAAAATTTACACTGGAATCAGGTCTTTTCTACCTGACTAAACTCCAGTTCAACGGGGGTGGAGCGCCCGAAGATCAATACGGCCACGCGCAGGCGGCTCTTCTCGTAGTTGACCTCTTCGACCACACCGTTGAAATCATTAAACGGACCATCGATAACCCGAACCATTTCACCTGGCTCAAATAGGGTCTTGGGCTTGGGCTTATCGGCGGAATCGTCGATTCGATTCAGGATAGCCTGCGCTTCGCGGTCAGTGATCGGGGCCGGCCTATCCGCCTTGCCTCCGATAAAACCGAGCACTCGAGGAGTTTCTTTTACCAAGTGCCAAGTATCGTCATTCAGTTCCATTTCCACCAGGACATAACCGGGGAAGAACTTGCGCTCACTCTTGCGCTTTTGCCCTGCTCGCATCTCCACCACTTCTTCGGTGGGAACCAGCACTTCACCAAACAGGTGATCCATTTCGTGCAGCTCAATTCGCTCCTTGAGAGAGCTAGCTACACGCTTCTCATAGCCCGAGTAAGCCTGGACCACATACCAATGCTTTGACATGTATCAACCTTTAGCCGATGAGTTTGGATGCCGCCCAACCTAAAGCGGAGTCCAGCGCCCAGAGAATTAGCGCCATAATCAACACAAAAACCACCACAATCACAGTCGTCTGGGTGGCCTCTTGACGAGTCGGCCAAACCACGCGCCTGACTTCCGTTTGCGCTTCGCGCAACAGTTGCCAGAGTGCATTACCCTTCGCAGTATTCACCGCGACAACCAGGGCAGCCAGGCAGATTGCAGTCACTGCCAGCACGCGGTAAATCAGGGGGAATTCGGCATAATAAGAATTGCCCGCTACAGCACCACCAACCAGCAGTACTATTAGCAGCCATTTCAGGCCGTCAAGACGAAAGGTTTTCGCTTCTGCTTTAGCATTCATATATGAAGCCCTTAGCGCACTACAGATAAGCCCTTAGTGCTCAAAAACACAAAAGCCCCACTGACAAGTAGGGTCTTGCGACACCCCTAAACTTATTTCAAGTGGAGTGTTTAAAATGGCAGGCCAGGAGGGACTCGAACCCCCAACACCCGGTTTTGGAGACCGGTGCTCTACCAATTGAACTACTGGCCTGTACAGCTTGGATGCCTTAGCACCCGAAGATAAAGAGGGCTACAGACCACCCTCTCATCTACTGCGCCGCCAGGGAACCCTGGCGACACGAAGATCAAAGATTACTCAATGATCTTAGCAACAACGCCCGCACCTACGGTACGACCACCTTCGCGGATAGCGAAGCGCAGGCCGTCTTCCATGGCGATCGGAGCGATCAGGGTAACAACCATTTGAATGTTGTCGCCCGGCATTACCATTTCAGTGCCTTCCGGCAGCTCAACCGCACCAGTTACGTCGGTAGTACGGAAGTAGAACTGAGGACGGTAGCCTTTAAAGAACGGGGTGTGACGACCACCTTCGTCCTTGGACAGGATGTACACTTCCGCTTCGAACTTGGTGTGCGGAGTGATGGAGCCCGGCTTAGCCAGTACCTGACCACGCTCTACTTCGTCACGCTTGGTGCCACGCAGCAGCGCACCAATGTTCTCACCAGCACGACCTTCGTCGAGCAGCTTGCGGAACATTTCAACACCAGTACAGGTAGTGGTGGTGGTTTCTTTAATACCAACGATCTCAACTTCGTCGCCAGTGTTGATTACACCACGCTCTACACGACCGGTTACTACGGTACCACGACCAGAGATGGAGAATACGTCTTCGATCGGCATCAGGAACGGCTGATCTACTGCACGCTCCGGCTCAGGGATGTACTCGTCCAGAGTTTCTACCAGCTTCTTAACAGCGGTAGTACCCATTTCGTTGTCGTCTTCGCCGTTCAGGGCCATCAGAGCGGAACCAACGATGATCGGAGTGTCGTCACCTGGGAACTCGTACTGGTCCAGAAGTTCGCGAACTTCCATTTCTACCAGCTCGAGCAGCTCTTCGTCGTCTACCATGTCCGCTTTGTTCAGGAATACAACGATGTAAGGTACACCTACCTGACGGGACAGCAGGATGTGCTCACGAGTCTGCGGCATGGGGCCATCAGCAGCGGAACATACCAGGATAGCGCCGTCCATCTGAGCAGCACCGGTGATCATGTTCTTAACGTAGTCGGCGTGTCCCGGGCAGTCTACGTGCGCGTAGTGGCGAGTCGGGGACTCGTACTCAACGTGAGAAGTAGCGATGGTGATACCGCGCTCACGCTCTTCCGGAGCATTGTCGATACCGTCAAAAGCAACAGCGTCACCGCCCCATACTTCCGCACATACGCGGGTCAGAGCAGCGGTCAGGGTGGTTTTACCGTGGTCAACGTGACCGATGGTGCCCACGTTCACGTGGGGCTTGGAACGTTCAAACTTTTCTTTTGCCATTGCAGCCTCCTAATATAGATGAGCCGCTAACGGCACCACCCACGTACAGAACATGCGCATCCGACCCGGAAAAGCCCGACCCCGGACACAAACAACCGCAAGAGCTTTCACCCTTGCGGCTATTGAAAAATGGAGCTCATGGGCGGATTTGAACCGCCGACCTCACCCTTACCAAGGGTGTGCTCTACCCCTGAGCTACATGAGCAAATCAACGCCTTCCTAGGCGACCACAAGGCTTGCCATTTTGGAGAGCATTCCAGCCGAACCCATAGTTGGAGCGGGCAGCGGGAATCGAACCCGCATCATCAGCTTGGAAGGCTGAGGTTCTACCATTGAACTATGCCCGCTTGCGGGAGCCTCCAGACAAAACTACCCGTCTTGCCGGCAACACCTTACGGTGTAAAAAATGGTGCAGGGGGGTGGATTCGAACCACCGAAGCTTTCGCGTCAGATTTACAGTCTGATCCCTTTGGCCACTCGGGAACCCCTGCCTCAATGCGGGGTGCATTTTCTACACCTTCCGCCGCGCTGTCAACATTTTTTTCTTTAAATTTCACAGACTTAGCTGAAAAATCTAATGTCGAGCAGCGCCAGGATAAAAATGGAGCTGGCGAGAGGAGTCGAACCCCCGACCGGCTGATTACAAGTCAGCTGCTCTACCAACTGAGCTACGCCAGCCCTATCCCGTCCATTGCCGAAGTTGAATAGTCACCCTCGTCAATGGAGGCGGGATTCTATGGGAAGTTATCCCGACACGCAACACCCTTTTTGCAGAAAAATCAGAATTTTTATGTCGCCTGTTGCCACATATAGAAAAATACGGCGAACCTTGTTTCGCGGCTGGGGACCTAGACCTCTAGCCCAACCCCATCAACCGGACACTTCTGCACAAAGATTACGGCGACGATCCAGCTCGGGATGCTCTTGCTGCAACTGCAACCAAAAATCCGGGGCTAAACTATCTGAGGCGCCTGGCGCCAATACGATCCAGCGTTCGGCGTGGGTCTGAGGCTCCTCGCGGAATTGAGCCCGTATGCCTTTCTCAATCAACTCACTTGTCAGAGATTCAGCACGCGAACGCTCGCTGAAAATGCCAAAGGAAATACCATCAGCCAACGCACCTTTGGGGATCACATAACTATCTATTCCCTGTGCCTGCAATTCTCGTAAACGGTTGTAGGCTTCTCGCCTGGAATTCAATGGTGGCAGAAAAACCCAGTAACGCATCTGCCCTTGCATCTCCACATCTCGCAATACGGCAGAAACCTGGAGGGACTTTAAGCGCTGCACTATCGCCTCTCCAAGTAACTCCTCCGCAAATGGGCCAAGCAAAGTGCAGAGCTGCTCAGTAGAGCCTGCCTTTGCTGGCGACATGGGAGCCACCGGCACAGGAGACAGCTTCTGCGGAGATATTTCATTGACCAGGGCAATACTCTGGACCTGTACCTCCGCCCTTTTATCGGCAACCCTTATTCTCTCTTTATCAGAGGTTGAAGTACCAACAAACCAAGCAAAGACGCCGAAATTCAACAGTATTAAGAAAAGAGCTATCCAGCGCATAGGGTGTTATTTATCTCAAGGATTACTTAACGCCAAGCCATCCATTACCAGCTCAGGAACCAAATGGTGCTCCCGCTGATAAAGAGCTGACAGCACTGGGGCATCGCCGCCTGTCAACCACAACAGCGGTTCTTCAGCACAGTATCCACGCAACTCTTCCAGTGCACGATCGATGGCACCAAGCACCATAAGCAAGAGGCCTCGGTTTATGGCTTCATCGGTACTACGGCCTGCACCGAGGGACTCCGTTAGAGCAATATCCTGCGCACTTTTAGCCGCATGAGTATCCAGATACAAAGAACGTTGCATAAGGCCGACACCAGGGACAATGTAGCCCCCTAAGTGACGCCCGCTATTGTCGACCAAATCCAGAGTGACCGCGCTGCCACAGTCGACAATTAGGGCCGCCCGCCGCTCTCGATCATAGGCAGCCAGCATAGCCAGCCAGCGATCAGTGCCGAGCAGGCGGTGATTATCATAACCACAGGCTACCCCAGCGCACTCCAGCAGTACCTGAGAAAACTCCACCTCAAGTGAAAACAACTCCTGAATATGCCCGATCAGCGTCTCCGCAACTTGCGGTCCGGCCACATTGACCACGCGTACTCTCCGCGGATCCAACAGATCCCACCCATCGGGCAAATGCCCATCGCGCAGATCGGCAGTCATAAAGCTACCCCTGGCGCTCACCTGTAATTCATCTAACAGGCGCCACTTGCCCCGGGTATTACCGATATCCAGTTCGAGAATCAAACCTGCCCCCGTAAAGAAATCTCACCACCATGGAAGTGTTGCACTTGCCCGTCCATATTTAACTTCAAAGCACCCTTTTCACTAACGCCAACTGCAACTCCGCGCCAGGTTTGACTACCTGTCTGCAGAGTAACCTTTTGCCCAGCAAACTGATCCAGTTTCATCCAGGCTTCACGGTAAGCAACAAAACCTTGTTCGGTATAGCTGTATAAAAGCGGTAGCAGCTCAGTCAGAATCGCTGCCACCAATTGATTGCGAGATATTCCGGGCTTCACTTGTTGCAAGTCTGCCCATGGCTGATCTATTGCCGTGGCAATCTCACTTCGCAGGCCACTATTTAAGCCAATACCAATCACCACAGCACAGCGATCCGTAAGATCGCCTTTAAGCTCCAGTAAAACACCAGATAACTTTCGACCGCGACACCAAACATCATTTGGCCATTTGAGACGAACATCTGGTACCGAAAAGCGCTCCAATGCCCGGGCAATAGCCACCCCAACGGCGAGGCTCAATCCTTCGAGGCATTGCACCCCCCCATTGAACTCCCACCCAATGGATAGGCTGATGCCTGTCCCATAGGGGCTAACCCATTGCCGACCACGACGACCGCGGCCGGCACTCTGCCGCTCGGAGAGCAGTGCAACCCCATGCCCTCTTCCCTCCTCCATGAGTGATAGCAACTGGGTATTGGTGGAGTCGACCTCATCAAATAGCATCAACTCTCGCAATAGCACCCCGGCTTGCTCACCCAATGTGCTGTAAATTTTTTCTGAGGACAGGAGCTCCAAACCACCAGGCAAGCGGTAGCCTTGCCCCTTAATAGACTCCAAAGCCAATCCGTACTGCTCTAGCTTCTGTAACTGCTTCCAAACCGCAGCCCGGCTTACTCCTAGAGCCAATCCGAGCGCCTCGCCAGAGTGCGTCTCGCCATCAGCCAATAATTCCAAAACTGGGCGCAATGGATCCAGTGGACTTTTCTTAATAGTGTCTAGCAAGGTAATTAACTTTTTATATAGCGACGGAAATAACGGTGCCCTAAGCTGGTCAGCACTTCATAACCTATGGTGCCAGCGTATTCAGCCACCTCATCTACCGTCAGGTCTTTATTCAGTATCTCAATTGATTGGAGGGATTCCCGCTCCTCTTGAGAGAGAGCAGAAATATCAAATGTTGTGGAATCCATGGAAATCCGGCCAATTATCGGCAGTTGGCGGCCATAGGCCCAGCCACAACCGCGCCCTCCCTGAGCCCGGATTATCCCATCGGCATATCCACCACGGGCTACCGCCAACCAGCTGCCCGCTGCTATTTGTTGGGTAGCTCCATAGCCTACCCATTGTTCACGACTGACAAATCGCTTTTGCACGATAGGCAGACTGAGTGCCACAGCTGAGCGCATAGGGTTTGTAGTCCCGGGTATTGGATTGACGCCATAAAGCGCAGAGCCCGGCCGTGCAATATCAAAGTGATACTCTTCACCTAGGAAAATACCCGATGAATTGGCGAGACTCAGCTGAACCTCAGGGCACAGGGCCCTCAACCTTTCCCCAGCCGCTTTAAAGCTACGCAACTGAATATTGTTTTGTGGATGCTGGGGTTCATCCGCACAGGCAAGGTGGCTCAGCAAAATACGAATATCCGCCGAGCGCAACAACTGACCATCTCTTAGCAGTAGGTCAAACTCTTCGGGAGACATACCCAGGCGAGTCATACCCGAATCTACCTTTACCGCACATGGCGCCCTAATCCCCTCGCTAACGGAAATATCCACCCAGTTGCGCAACTGCTCTAGCGTGAAAAGTGTCGGCATTAATCCTGCACGTGCACATTCCAGCTCCGCCCCGGTGCGCACCCCGGTCAAGATAACAATGCGAACGTTATCACCTAGCTCTTTACGCAGGCGTTCCCCTTCCGTTTGCGTTGCCACAAAAAAGTCTCGGCAACCCTGTCTATACAGAGCCGGCACTACCTGATTCATACCAAGGCCATAGGCATCCGCTTTGACTACTGCGCCACAGCGAGTACCCGCTGCCAGTCGCTTAGTCAGATCCAGGTAGTTGTCAGCAATGGACTGCAAATTGATACTCAGCAGACCCTCGCGAAAATCGTTCATGCCATTACAACTCTCAGTTCACCAGCTAGGTTGCCCCAAGTAAGCTTTCACGCCGTAAAGCACGGGCACCTACTAATATACACAGCCCGACCAAAGAAAGGGTGACCAGGGAACCAGCTATCACCAGGGAGACAGAAACGGACTCCCCAGCCATTAATTCACTCAACCACTGCTGCTGCCCGATAAGTGGTGTCAACTGCCACAAGGGCGAGTCCAGTTCAATATTGGACAACTTCAATACAATTAACAGTGTGACAGGTAGAGCCTGTAAAATACTCAGCTGAATCTGGGCATCTTTAAAGGAACGGGAACGCAGAGATAGCAGAATCTGCAATACCGCAACCAGAAGTGCTAAGGGCAGTAAAATAAGACTTATCGCCATCAGTTCATTGATGCCAGCTGAAAAGCGGACACCAATCTCAGCCAAAGGAAGCAAGCTAAGTGATACAGTTAAAACTGCCAGAGAAAGAAGTGCACCAAACCAACCAATACTGGTAACGGCTACAGCTTTCGCCACCACAAGTTGCCAGCTGCTTATAGGCTGCTGTAATAATACCTCAATGGTCATGCGCTCACGCTCCCCAGCAGAAGTATCAATAGAGGGGGCCGCACTACACACTAGCAGTGCCATTATCAGTAACAAGGGAACCATCAGTCCCCAAATTGCCAATCCTCGACTGGACGGCGTACTGACATCCCGCACCTCAAGCTGCCACGGTGCTAAAACCTGAGTTGCTAAACCTCTGGCCGCTAAACGCTGCCGCACAATCACCTGCTGAAATAGCGCCAACTGCTGCTGCACCAGCTGTACAGCACGCCCCGCAGACTGATCGGCACTATTTACATACAGATAAATCTTGGGAGACAACAGGCTTCGATAATCTTCAGTAAAGTTTTGCTCTACTCGCAGAACCACATCATATGTATCTGCTAAAAGCGCTTTAGGAGCCCCATCTTGCAAGCGCTCAATTCGCAAGTCCCCTGTCTGTAACTGCTCCTCCAACAGCGGCGCATACTCAGCCCCAATAATAGCTACATCAAAGGAGGTATCAGACATTACTTTCAAAGATAAAGCGCCACTACTAATGATCAGCACAGGGAACAATAAGGTGAAACCTAGCGTGATCATTAGGGCGCGTCGATCACGCCAAACTTCGCGTAACTCTTTAAGAAGTAATGCTCGCATCTGCAAAGAAAATAGATTTTTAAAACTCATCCTACCGGCTCACCGCATTTGTCTTTTTCTAACAAATTCCCATAGGCAAGCTCCACAAAGCTATCCTCAAGGCTTGCGGAGCCAGTCTGTTGCATAAGTTCATCCGGGGTCCCGTTCCCCACTATCGAACCTCCCGCCATAACTAGAACCCTGTCGGATAGCTCGAGCACTTCAGCCATAATATGGCTGGAAAATAAAACAGCAGTTCCCTCTGCCCTCAAGCGCAAAAGCGTCTTACGTAACAGGCGAGCAGCAAGTATATCCAACCCCCGGGTTGGCTCATCGAGCACCAAGTGACTCGGACGATGCACCAATGCTCTAGCGAGAGAAACTTTCATCCGCTCTCCCTGAGAAAACCCCTTGGTTCGGCGATTCCACAGGTTCGATAGCTCTAATTCTTCCTTAACCGATTGCAGTGCAAATTCTAATTCTGACCCAGTCAGCCCTTGAGCACAGGCAAAAAAGGATAAATATTCTGCAACAGTGAGCCGCTCATAAAGCCCCTCCCTATCACCTACAATACCAAGCTGCCTACGAGCACCTTTTGGATTTTTACAAGGGTCTATATCACCAACAAAAACTTTGCCGCTATCTGCATTCAAAAGACCGGCAATTATTCTCAGACACGTGGTCTTTCCAGCACCGTTAGCACCAAGCAAGGCCGTTATCTGGCTATTCGGCACAGAAAAGCTAAGATTGTGCAGTATAGAAACCCCAGAAAATTGCTTATTTACCCCCTCAACCTTAATCACGGTGCATTCTCCCCAAGCTTTCCACTCGCAGTGGTAGTCGTTACACCCTGCATTATCTCTGGCCCATAAATTCCACTCACAAACGGTGGTCTGAGGATTTCATCAACACAAGTCGTTGCCAATTCTTTCCCTGAAGAGTCCAGGAACTCTTCGATTAATCGCGGTACACAACCTCTCATGGAATTAATATGACCACCGCTAGCAATGATTAAATGCTGTTTATTGGTCAAGTAGCCAAGTTGTTTTTCGGCATACCTTGGAGGTGTTATTGGATCGGCTTCCCCAGAAATTAGTAACACCGGGTGCTCTCGATGTTGTGGTTTTGCATAGTAGCGATCGGCTACAGGCCAAACTTCACAACCACGTTCAAATATCTCAAGAAAAGCATTTCCCGCAAAAGACCCATTAGTATCAGCTAAAACCTCCTCCTCACTGATACGGGATAATTCTTCCGCACAAGCAATAGAAAGCGTTAAGCCAAGGGACATACCTAACGCTGACTCGGGAAATAAACCAGTAATACCCGCAAGCGGATAATAATTCCCCAAGCCAGCCTGCTGAATAGCAAAGGGTAATTGTGCAGCAGCTTCTGGAGAGTAAAGGGCGGCACGTATGGTATTTTGTAGCACCCAACGAGACACTGGGTGCTTCATTGGCTTTCCTGTCACAGGATCAGGGAAATCTATGGATTTAGACTCATCCCATTGACTTAATAATTTATCCAATACCTCCCTCCAGCTTCCAAACTTAGAACAGCTCAACTCTAAGTTGCAATCACGCATCAGTATTTGAATAGCGTCCTCCGCAGCTGCCGCACTCAAAAAGACTTTTGTGTCGATAGGTGCAACCGCATCGAGCACCAATGATTTCAAACTGTTCGGATACCACTGTTGATAGAGAAGCGCTGTTCGGGTCCCCCAAGATCCCCCCCAAAGAGATATTTGCTTGTGATTAAAATAGTTTCGTACCTTTTCCAGGTCCTCAACCGCTTGTCGACTACTCAATGAATTAGCAAAATTAGCCTGCTGTAGATAACACTGCTCCAATTCTTTGGAAATCAGTGATAAATCCATTGGTGTATGCCGATCTATACCACAACCAAATGACCGAGAGTGCCCGGTTCCCCTCCGATCAACCATGACTATTGCCCGCTTCTGATTAATTTTTCGGAATGTGTGCAATAGCGGAATCAGACCACTCGCGGCCTGACCTGGACCACCAGCGAGAAGATATAAAGGCTCTCGCTGCGTCTCATCTAGAGCCGGTGAAACAAATACTGCTAAATTTACCTTGCTATCTCCGTGCCCCACTGAAATTCGCTCGCATCTTAATGGGTGCCGCCAACCATCCAAATAGCATTCCTGCGTATTAGACAATTCCTTTGCAGTTATTACCGGCGCTAATAACAAGACGCTTAATATGGCGACAGCAGTTCGAAGACTCTTTACCCCTAACACGTTATTATTCTCCTTAACCTATGGTGCCAAGCATCGCAGTGTATCCAACTTCCAACATCTCTGTCCCCAGCCACTCAATCTCGAAGAATTGCATTAGCACCCATCTGCTCTGAGTGGTAAGGTTTCAGTTTTAGCTTGCCCATGACTGCACCCATGAGCTTTTCAGACCGTGAAAAACACTTAATTCGAGCCGCTTTTGCCTGGGGCCAGATCACCCAGCAGGAGGGCTATACACTTTCTGACCTTGAAATTGAGAAGTCTGTACTTTTCCGTCGCTTACTTGGTGGCCGACCAGCACTGGCTTTTCCTCCCCCTCTGCGCCACGGTTTTCCCTGGTATGAAGTTATTGAGGGCCGTGCTGAGCATATCGTCAGCGCTTCTGAAGCATCTCCCGAGTGCAGCATCATCGCGCCAGGATGTAAAATTGGTGAAACTTGCATACTGATTGATGGCGCTTTTTGGCGAGTGGTTGAAACCATTTCTGAGCGGGAAGAATATATCGTTGAGTGGGGACAATACCCCATGCAATGGCGATTAAAAAAACACTGGGAAGTCAATTATGAGATGACCCAACAACTACACAGCTTCCGCAGAGACAACCCCACCGCCAAAGTCTCCTTTGACAATTACCTTAGCCAAAGAGACTATCGAGAATTCCGTATTGATGACGATCAAACTGTCTGGCTGTGTGAATGGCAGCTTAGCCGTATAAGCCTCCCTGGCTGGGTTTGGGTAGGTACCTTACTATCCCCAACCGACACAGATTTTGCTCCTGTCGACGAAGACTCCCTCGGCCCTATAGTCTTTGGAGAACCTGGAAAAGAAGCCGGTATTGCCTGGCTTCGTATAGAAGAAGCTGGCGCCGAAGCTCGTTTTGTCAGGCTCAATGGCACACATGATTACCAATCCCTCTCCAATGCCAGTTCAACCCACCTGAAGGGTTTATTACATAGTCTGCAGGAGACACAGGAAGATATTGAGATAATAGACTGCCAGGCAGGCACAGTTATTCGGCACTTTACTCTTCCCTCAGCTCTTGTTCCTCTCGATGAATTGCGCTTGAAAGAAATGCAGTATGATCTAGTTCCGGACAATGCCTATGAGCAGGTAAATTAATTCATGTTGTAAGTACTTTCTGAAGCCCCTCTCTAGGGGCTTTTTATTACTCCCCTTTTACACACACCCGAGCATCTTTCCAAGTTACCCACAACAGCAAGGCATACTTCTGTTTCCTGCTGATGACCATTCCATTAACAGGCTGTTACTAACAGAATCCATGGATAGAGCTGTGTATAACTCAGGGATATCCACGCTCAGGCCCCTGTTTCCGCGGGGGCCTTTTCAGCGGGTAAAAAAACACCAGCCATTTATCCACTTTCCAGCGCTTGGCGTTATTAACAGAAAGTCTGGATAGACTTGTGCATAACTGCGGTATATCCGCGCCAGGCCCCGTGGTTGCACAGGTTCATTAAAACGTGCAAAAAATCACCGGTATTTTTATTGGTATTTCTGCGCCGTTTTTTTCAACGCAATGATTTTTCTAGGTTAAAGAGCACTTTTTAATTTCAGGTGTTTTTTTGGTGGTGCTTGAGGTGCAGATTAAATAAAGCGCGTTATTTTTTTGTATTTCCATTTTTTCCTTACAGAAAAAATTTAAGAAAGTGCTTTATTTATAGGAGGGAAGGCTCCTCGGAGCTTTTTAGAGCCTGCGCTTTTTTCATTGGCTTTTAGCGAGTTGGATTTTTCGGCGGGAGTGTTGCGAGTAAAAATTCGATTGGGCTTTTTATTTTTCTGTATTTTGAATTTATTTTTTATTCTCTGTGTTTATTTTTTTATGCATTCAATTTTTTTGTACATAAAAAAAGGGCCACCCTATTGGGTGGCCCTTTTCGGATTAGAAGCCTGACGATGACCTACTCTCACATGGGGAAGCCCCACACTACCATCGGCGATGTTGCGTTTCACTTCTGAGTTCGGCAAGGGATCAGGTGGTTCCACAACTCTATTGTCGTCAGGCAAACTGGCTTGGGTTGGCATTGGTCTTATAAGCAATCTGCTTGGCCTGCCGTGTTATCGCTGTTTGCCTCGGTCTGTTGACCGGCGATAACCCCAAATAAGTCGGTAAAACAATCTGTAGTAATACACCGCAAGCGATCATTGTGTGTCTTTCATTCCACAATCCGCTAGCTTAGCTAGTCGTTAGTAACCATCTCTGTTGTATGGTCAAGCCGCACGGGCAATTAGTACTGGTTAGCTCAACGCCTCACAACGCTTCCACACCCAGCCTATCAACGTGGTAGTCTTCCACGGCCCTTTAGGACTCTCAAGGAGTCAGGGAAATCTAATCTTGAAGGAGGCTTCCCGCTTAGATGCTTTCAGCGGTTATCCCGTCCGAACATAGCTACCGGGCAATGCCACTGGCGTGACAACCCGAACACCAGAGGTTCGTTCACTCCGGTCCTCTCGTACTAGGAGCAACTCTTCTCAAATTTCCAACGCCCACGGCAGATAGGGACCGAACTGTCTCACGACGTTCTAAACCCAGCTCGCGTACCACTTTAAATGGCGAACAGCCATACCCTTGGGACCGGCTTCAGCCCCAGGATGTGATGAGCCGACATCGAGGTGCCAAACACCGCCGTCGATGTGAACTCTTGGGCGGTATCAGCCTGTTATCCCCGGAGTACCTTTTATCCGTTGAGCGATGGCCCTTCCATACAGAACCACCGGATCACTATGACCTACTTTCGTACCTGCTCGACATGTCTGTCTCGCAGTCAAGCGCACTTATACCATTATGCTCATTGCATGATTTCCGACCATGCTGAGTGCACCTTCGTACTCCTCCGTTACTCTTTGGGAGGAGACCGCCCCAGTCAAACTACCCACCATACACTGTCCTCGATCCGGATAACGGACCAGAGTTAGAACCTCAAACATACCAGGGTGGTATTTCAAGGACGGCTCCACAACAACTAGCGTCGCTGCTTCAAAGCCTCCCACCTATCCTACACAAATAGGCTCAAAGTTCAGTGCAAAGCTGTAGTAAAGGTTCACGGGGTCTTTCCGTCTAGCCGCGGGTACACTGCATCTTAACAGCGATTTCAATTTCACTGAGTCTCTGGTGGAGACAGCGTGGCCATCGTTACGCCATTCGTGCAGGTCGGAACTTACCCGACAAGGAATTTCGCTACCTTAGGACCGTTATAGTTACGGCCGCCGTTTACCGGGGCTTCGATCAAGAGCTTCGCCGAAGCTAACCCCATCAATTAACCTTCCGGCACCGGGCAGGCGTCACACCCTATACGTCCTCTTACGAGTTTGCAGAGTGCTATGTTTTTAATAAACAGTCGCAGCCACCTGGTCACTTCGACCGGCCTCAGCTTAGGGAGCAAGTCCCATCACCAAAACCGGCGTACCTTCTCCCGAAGTTACGGTACCATTTTGCCTAGTTCCTTCACCAGAGTTCTCTCAAGCGCCTTGGTATTCTCTACCTGACCACCTGTGTCGGTTTAGAGTACGATTCACTATTGCCTGAAGCTTAGAAGTTTTTCCTGGAAGCAGGGCATCAACCACTTCACCCACAAGTGGGCTTCGTCATCAGTTCTCAGCCTTAGGGACCCGGATTTGCCTAAGTCCCCAGCCTACAACCTTAAACATGGACAACCAATCGCCATGCTGGCCTAGCCTTCTCCGTCACTCCGTCGCAGCAATAGCGAGTACAGGAATATTAACCTGTTTCCCATCGACTACGGCTTTCGCCCTCGCCTTAGGGGTCGACTAACCCTGTCCCGATTAGCGTTGGACAGGAACCCTTGGTCTTCCGGCGGGGAGGTTTTTCACCTCCCTTGTCGTTACTCATGTCAGCATTCGCACTTGTGATACCTCCAGCAGACCTCCCGATCCACCTTCAACGGCTTACACAACGCTCCTCTACCATGCTCCTAAGAGCATCCGCAGCTTCGGTTACCAGTTTTAGCCCCGGTATATCTTCCGCGCAGGCCGACTCGACTAGTGAGCTATTACGCTTTCTTTAAAGGATGGCTGCTTCTAAGCCAACCTCCTAGCTGTCTGGGCCTTCCCACATCGTTTCCCACTTAACTGGTATTTGGGACCTTAGCTGGCGGTCTGGGTTGTTTCCCTTTCCACGACGGACGTTAGCACCCGCCGTGTGTCTCCCGCGATTGCACTCCTCGGTATTCGGAGTTTGCATGGGGTTGGTAAGTCGGGATGACCCCCTAGCCCAAACAGTGCTCTACCCCCGAGGGTGAGACGCGAGGCGCTACCTAAATAGCTTTCGAGGAGAACCAGCTATCTCCCGGCTTGATTAGCCTTTCACTCCGATCCACAGGTCATCCCCTAATTTTTCAACATTAGTGGGTTCGGTCCTCCAGTTGATGTTACTCAACCTTCAACCTGCCCATGGATAGATCGCCGGGTTTCGGGTCTATTGCCTGCAACTAAACGCCCTATTAAGACTCGATTTCTCTACGGCTCCCCTAAGCGGTTAACCTTGCTACAGACAATAAGTCGCTGACCCATTATACAAAAGGTACGCAGTCACCCCGAAGGGCTCCTACTGCTTGTACGTATACGGTTTCAGGTTCTATTTCACTCCCCTCTCCGGGGTTCTTTTCGCCTTTCCCTCACGGTACTGGTTCACTATCGGTCAGCTGGGAGTATTTAGCCTTGGAGGATGGTCCCCCCATATTCAGTCAAGATAACACGTGTCCCGACCTACTCGATTTCACTCTAAATGCCTTTTCGTGTACGGGGCTATCACCCTGTATCGCGGTACTTTCCAGAACCTTCCACTAAAACATAAAGAGCTTAAGGGCTAATCCCCTTTCGCTCGCCGCTACTCAGGGAATCTCGGTTGATTTCTTTTCCTCCGGGTACTTAGATGTTTCAGTTCCCCGGGTTCGCCTCCATAACCTATGTATTCAGTTATGGATACCTGTAAACAGGTGGGTTTCCCCATTCGGACATTCTAGGATCAAAGCTTGTGTGCCAGCTCCCCTAGACTTTTCGCAGGCTCCTACGTCCTTCATCGCCTCCAGCTGCCAAGGCATCCACCGTATACGCTTAGTCGCTTGACCATACAACACAAACGACTACTAACGACTTTAACATTCAGACTCAACGATAAATCATTGGCCTGAACGCCGGATTGTGTGCTTGAGAGACACACAATATTTTTGATGTTGAGTATTACTCTCTA
>NZ_CP174322.1:75000-855000 GCF_052467705.1 Microbulbifer mixtoriginis (SeqCode) | reverse complement strand
ATCAGACTCTGCTCGCCAAAATCTTTTGGAAGTGCAGATGAGGGTAGGCCATCGAGGCGAAGTTGTTCCAAATCACTGGCGGATAAATCTGCAATATCCCCTGAGAAGAGCGCCCGAGAAATACGCTCAGCTGCAGCCAACCCCTCTTCACCATGTACCAGACGGGTTACTTCTCGAGCCAAAATACTCTGAGCCTCGGGCTTACCGGCTCGCTCGCCATCAGCCTGTTCAATGGCTTCAATTTCATCGACACTCAAAAAGGTGAAGTAACGCAGGAACTTATAGACATCCGCATCGGCGGTATTCAGCCAGAATTGGTAAAAGGCATAGGGGCTAGTACGTTTGGGGTCAAGCCAGATAGTACCGCTTTCCGTTTTACCAAACTTGGTACCATCCGCCTTGGTCACTAATGGCAAGGTCAAACCATAAACTTTACCGCGGTGCTGGCGACGGGTCAGATCAACACCGCCGGTAATATTACCCCACTGGTCGGAACCGCCGATCTGCAACGTGCAACTATTGCGTTTGTACAGTTCGGAAAAATCCATGGACTGCAGCAACATATAGGAAAATTCAGTAAAGGAGATACCTTCTCCCTCCCTCTGAATGCGCTGCTTAACTGACTCTTTATTCACCATATTATTGACTGAGAAATGTTTTCCCACATCACGTAGAAAGTCGAGCACGTTCAACTCACGTGTCCAGTCCAGATTATTCGCTACCAGTGCGCTGTTTTCACCACAGTCAAAATCGATAAACTGAGAAACTTGGTTCTTCAACTTCTCAACCCAGCCGGCAACCACATCCGGGGTATTTAGACTGCGCTCTTGGGCTTTAAAAGACGGATCCCCGATTAAACCGGTCGCACCGCCCACCAAAGCAATCGGTTGGTGACCTGCCGCCTGAAACCTCTTCAAAGTCAACAAGGGTACTAGACTGCCTATATGAAGGGAGTCCGCGGTGGGATCAAAGCCACAATAAAGGGTTCGGCTCTCAGACAAATGCTGCGTAAGTTCGCCGTCACCAGTCGCCTGATTGATTAATCCGCGACGGTCCAAGTCTTCAAGCAGTGTCATGTCGACCCCAGCCATGCTTTCCCCTCATATTTAGGCTTGAAAATAGCGCCACCGGGCGGCGGCAAAATGCGCTGCAACATTACCGAACTTTTTGGCAAATACAAGCGGGCCTTATAGCCCCACTGAAATGATGAAATAAGTGCTGAGGAACTAATTCATGGAGATATGGGTCAATTACCCAGTGAACCCAGGCGGCTTTTTTGCTATAAAGTCTCTTCAATGCCTGTTTTTTAAACACTCATTACTCCAAGCGCAGATAACAACCACAGCCGGCGCCGCCCGTTAATACCATGCAGAATCATCGCAAACCGACATCCCGTGTCCGTATAGGCGCCTTGCCCAAACATTTTCCCCGCGTACATGCGCTCACGGCTAGTGCCGCGGCCTGTGTGCTGGTGTTGGCAGTTTTTATTCCAACGCCGGAAGTGGAAGCCAAGCGTATGCCCCTTCCCGTCAATTTATCTTCAACTGAAGAGACCGTGACCGATCAGCAACCCGTGCATGTTGAGAAAGTTACTCCCGAGCAAGGTATTGCTTTAGCCACAGCAGCTGTGGCTAAAGTACAGTCATTAAGCTTGACCGTACGTAATGGTGACACTCTATCCGATCTGTTTAAGCGCGCCAAAGTGAACGCCGGGGAGATGTATCAGCTACTGGGTAGTGGCAAGGAAGCGAAAAAATTAGCGCGACTTAATCCTGGCGAAGAATTGACCTTTACAGTCAATGCGGATGGAAAATTGCAAGGTTTAGCGCTGCAAAAAGACCAACTCCGTCAGGTCAGATTTACCCGCGATGCGGAAAGCAGGTTCCAACACGATTTAGTCCAGCGTGAACCCGACAGCCATCCAGCTTATCGCCAGGGACAAATTGATAGCTCATTATTTGTTGCCGGTAGTGATGCCGGTTTGAGCGATAGCCTGATCATGGAAATGGCCGATGTCTTCAGTTCGGATATCGATTTCGCACTGGATATTCGCAAAGGCGACAGTTTCAGTGTGATGTTTGAAGAAAAATTCCTCGACGGAGAGAAAATCGGCAATGGTCCTATTCTCGCCGTCAGCTTTACCAATCAGGGAAATACTTACAGCGCAGTTCGCTATGTCGATAGTAGTGGCGATGCCAATTACTTCACACCTGAAGGTAAAAGCATGCGCAAGGCGTTTATTCGCACGCCATTGGATATAGTGCGTATCAGCTCACACTTTAATCCTCGCCGTCTACATCCAGTGTTCAAGTCGCGTCGTCCTCACAACGGTACCGATTATGCGGCTCCGCGCGGCACCCCAGTTTACTCAACGGGCGACGGCCGAGTCATTGCATCCGGCTACAGTAAGCCCAATGGCAACTATGTATTTATTCAGCATGGCGAACGCTACGTTACCCGCTATTTGCACCTAACAAAGCGCAAAGTGAAGAGAGGCCAACGAGTAAAACAGCGCCAGGTTATTGGCACTGTCGGCTCTACTGGCTATGCCACCGGCCCTCACTTGCACTATGAATTCCTGGTGGACGGCAGACACCGCAACCCGGCCACGATCGTGCGTAAACTGCCCAAGGCCAAGTCTGTGCCCTCAGCGGAAATGACGCGCTTTAAAAACCAAACCCAACCGCTGCTGGCTAAGCTGGAAAATTACCAGGGCCCCGCCCTGGCAAAACTCGAAGACGACAACTAAACAAGCACTATTTTTATGTCCGATCTTTTTATCGGCCTGATGTCCGGTACCAGCGTCGATGCTATCGACGCGGTACTGGTCGACTTTGGCGGCGAAGAGAAAATCAAGCCGCGTATCCTGGCAGCTCTAAGCCACCCTATCCACCCTTCATTGCGCAGTGCCATCCTCGCTCTATGCTCTCCAGGTCCCTCAGAATTAGACCGTGCGGGACAGCTGGATCGACAGCTCGGCCAAGTATTTGCCGAGGCAACGAATACCCTATTAGCTCGCGCCGGTATAGAACCGAGCGATGTCACCGCAGTCGGCAGCCACGGACAAACTGTCAGGCACCGGCCACCCGGCACCGTTAGCTCCCCCTTTACCCTACAGTTGGGCGACCCCAATACCATTGCAGCACTGACGGGTATCAGCACTATCGCAGATTTTCGTCGACGCGATATGGCCCTGGGAGGCCAAGGGGCACCATTGATGCCCGCCTTCCACCGCGCCGCATTCAAAACCGAAGGCAACCGTGCCGTTGTCAATATTGGCGGCATGGCCAATATCACCGAGCTGAAAGCCGATGGCAGCATTTGTGGTTACGATACTGGCCCCGGCAATGCCCTGCTGGATTACTGGGTAGGTCTGCACAAAAAACAACCTTTCGATCGGGACGGCGGCTGGGCAGCCAGCGGACGCGTAAGTCCCGAGTTGCTCAATCGTTTAATGTCAGCCCCCTACTTTTCCGCTGAGCCTCCCAAGAGCACTGGGCGTGAAACTTTCAATGCCAACTGGCTAGAACAGGCCCTGGCTGGGCTAGAGCTAGCTCCCGCAGACGTACAGGCAACTCTATCGGAAGTTACCGCTGCAAGTATTGCTGAAGCCGTGCATTCATTCGCTGATGGTGGAGAGTTGCTAATATGCGGTGGCGGGGCCAGGAATAAGGATTTGTTATCCAGGTTGCAGAGGCGGTTGCCCACTTGGTCGATTGCCGATACCGGCACCTATGGTATTGATGCCGATTGGCTTGAGGCAGTGGGCTTTGCCTGGTTGGCACGGCAGACATTACTCGGCCTGCCCGGTAATTGCCCCGGTGTGACCGGAGCAAAAAAAGAAGCCGTGCTAGGGGCTATCTACCCCCCTTAAGCGGCTAGCTGACAAGCGGCTCAGATTGAGAAAGATGAGCCGCAGCCACAGGTCGAAGAGGCATTGGGGTTTTGCACCACAAAGCGGGAACCGGCTAGTCCCTCCTCGTAGTCCACATTGGCACCCACTAAATAGGGGTAGCTCATCGCATCAACCAGCACCTGGATACCATCCTTTTCGATAATGGCATCGTCTTCGGCAACCAGTTCATCGAAGGTAAAGCCGTACTGGAATCCAGAGCAGCCGCCACCGGTTACAAAGACCCTGAGCTTTAATTCCGGGTTGCCCTCCTCTTCCAACAGGCTCTTGACCTTAGCCACCGCTTTATCGGTGACCACTAGTGGTGCAGGAGAAAAGGATACAGCTTCTGACATAAGTCTCTCTCAACTCATCGGGACGTTCGCAGCTCGTATAAAAACCATACTGAGCACAGCCTCGGGGGCGTCATCTTGCTTAAACCCAGCAAATCAGTCAAGTATTTGGCACAACAGACCCCAGCATCAGTGAGAACCGGGGCAGTAATTAAAGGTTTAGTTTATGAGGCTTCTATCACCGTCTCGTCTTCGGAATACCCAATCATAGGGGGCTCACCCGCAGAACTGAGGTCAGCATTGGAAACCAAGGCGCCATTGACCTGGGCACCTTTCATCATCTCAATCAACTTGTAGTGTACATTGCCCTCAACCATCGCTTTGGACGCCAATTCCAAATGACGGGCAGCGAATACATCTCCACTCACATTACCATTGATTACCACCTGGGGCACACGGATTTCTCCCTCTATAACGCCACCCTCGACAATCTGCAAGCGGGCATCGCTGTCGCTATGAGCGGAAACATTGCCCTTTACTTTGCCCTCGATTACCAGGTTACCGCGAAAGTGTATATCGCCGGTGACTTCCGTCTGGCGCGCGATCAGAGTGGTATGGTTACTACCAGTGCTGGCCATAGTTACGTGCTTCTCTTTTTTTCTTAACATAATCCCTAAAACCTCATGCCTTTGGCATCAATGCTAGCTTTTCTGTACCAACCAGCCGTAGCGCTGTTCAATATTGAAACCCGTGCGCCCACTGGATTTGAGCGACAGCTCCACACCCTCTGGAATAAATCCTTCCGGTAGGCTCAACTCACCCTCAATGTTCTGAAAATATTTAAAACGCAGCGGTATAGACTCTGTATCCACCTGCTCCGATAAGTCTTTGAGGGCGTAGCGCATTGGCTCACCATCTTGACGACCCACAACTGTAAAAGTGGCAGCCCCCTTGATTACATTGCGGCGCGCTGCCGACTGCTGCACTTGCAGCTTGTACTGATAGCTGCGCGCATCAGCAGTCTGGGAGAGAATAAAACGTCCAATTGAAACCCCTTCCCCTCCTTCTGCTGGCGCCATGACCCCTCGATAAAAAGAGATTTCCTGCTTCAGCTCGGCAATCTGACTCTCTTTCTGTACCAACTCAGTTCGCACCGCTTCACTGGCCTGCTCACCGATTACCAAAGACTGCTCGGCGGTAGCTGCACGCAGGCGCAACGCTTCATTCTCGCTATTAAGCGCCTCAAGTTTCTCCAGCACCCGGGTGTACTCCAGAGTCTTTTCATCGAGGTTTTTACGTAGATGGTATTGGCCCGCAAAATAAGAGCCAGCAGCGGTGACCAATACCAACAAGGTGACTCCACCTACGGCAATCACGCCGGAGAAGGGGCGATGAGGCACCACTTTCATACGGTACTGCTTGCTGCCTTTCACTTTGAGCTCCATAAAATTCGCTGGGGCCAAACCGGAGTTGCCGGTTGTCGTAATTTTTTGATTTTAAGGCAGCAGCGCAGGGCTCTCCAAGCCCAACGTCTCAGTTAAGCCAAACATAATGTTCATATTTTGGACCGCCTGAGCCGAGGCGCCCTTGGCAAGATTGTCGATCACCGACATTACCACCAGGGTATCCCGATCCTGAGGCTGCATCACGGAAATCCTGCACATATTTGTTCCGCGCACACTACGGGTTTGAGGGTGACTTCCAGCCGGCAGTACATCCACAAAGGGCTCATCTTTGTAGCGCTGCTCAAATAGCATCTGCAATTCACTTGGCGACAGGCTCGCTGAGGAGCTGGTTTTAGCAAAAAGTGTGGCGTGGATGCCCCTGACCATAGGAAGTAGGTGCGGCACAAATGTCACCTTTACTGGGTTGGCACCGAGTGGTTGTATATTCCGCAGCCCCTGCTCAATCTCTGGTAAATGGCGATGGCCCGCAGCGGAGTAGGCACGGAAATTATCGCTATTTTCCGCCAGAATTAGATCGGTCTTGGCCTGACGCCCGGCACCACTAGCACCACTGGCCGCACTGGCAATCAGTTCTGATGGTTCCACTACCCCCGCTTCCACTAGAGGGATCCAGCCCAACTGAATCGCAGTGGGATAGCAACCGGGACAAGCCACCAGTTGCGCAGCTGCAATATCGGCGCGGTTGACTTCGGGTAACCCGTAAACCGCCTCCTTGGCCAAGGCCGGAGCTGCGTGCTGTTGACCGTACCAGGCTTCCCAGGAGGGAATATCCTTGAGACGAAAATCAGCGGAGAGGTCGACCACCCGCACGCCGCGTTCAATCAGCGCCGGCACCTGCGCTTGTGCAACTCCATGGGGAGTCGCAAAAAATACAAGATCACAGCTAGCCAGCTGCTCAACATTCGGTTCACAAAAAGCCAGGTCATAATGACCACGCAGACTGGGAAATAATTCAGCGACAGGTGTTCCCTTCAGGGATCGTGAGGTGATTGCGGTTACCTTTACCTCAGGATGTGTCGCCAAAATCCGCAGCAGTTCCACTCCCGTGTAGCCGGTGCCTCCGACAATTGCTACCTTAATCACCTTGCAAAACTCTCCCGATAAATTCGTCAATTGAGACGATAATCATAAAATCAGCCAAGCACTCTAACACAAGCCCCGGACCTTGAAGGATGTGCGGTGTCACAGCGCCCCAGGATTTCACTTAAAAGCACCCTGAGCCGTTACTTACCAAAGACAAACGGCCTGGAACAGATCCGCCTGCAACTCTCTGCCCGGGAAGCCCTGGCGCCACTGCTTGGCATGGCTTTGATTACCGGAGCACTCGCCGGTGGAGTCACAGTGTTATTCCGTTTTGCTATGGAGTGGCCGACAACTTTTTTTCTTTCAGTCCCCCAAAATTATGAGTCGTTGCCCCCACAGTGGCGGTTTGCCCTACCGATAATCGGCTCTCTACTCATCGGGGTTATTTACCTGGCGCTCAGTCCCAAGCGCTACGACGTCGGTGTAGTGCATGTGCTCGACCGTCTCTATAACCACCAGGGCAATATGCCGATATCCAACGCAATACTGCAATTTTTCGCCGGTGCCATCGCCCTAATTAGCGGGCATTCGGTCGGGCGAGAAGGCCCAGCTGTACATCTGGGTGCCGCCAGCGGTAGCTGGTTAGCCCGTACACTGCGACTACCCAATAATTCTGCGCGCAACCTGCTCGGTTGTGGTGTTGCCGCCGCGATTGCCGCTTCTTTCAACACCCCCCTGGCCGGTGTGGTATTCGCTATGGAAGTGGTAATGCTGGAATATTCCGTGGCCGGTTTTTTACCGGTTATGTTGGCGGCGGTAACTGGGAGCGCAATCACCCAGCTCACTTTTGGGCGCGAACCAGACTTTAATGTGCCGGCAATCCATCTCAACTCCCTGGCCGAATTGCCAATTTTATTTTTGTGTGCACTGGCTATCGGCTT
Organism: Microbulbifer mixtoriginis (SeqCode); assembly: GCF_052467705.1. Taxonomy (NCBI): domain Bacteria; kingdom Pseudomonadati; phylum Pseudomonadota; class Gammaproteobacteria; order Cellvibrionales; family Microbulbiferaceae; genus Microbulbifer; species Microbulbifer mixtoriginis (SeqCode). Next base: position 847,385 of record NZ_CP174322.1, on the reverse strand, counting down.
TCTGGCTGCACTTTTCATACTGGCCCACCGCAAACTCACCAAGCAGAATAATCGATCCCCACTATTGCGTTTTTTAGTGGTCGGCCTGGTGACAGGCACCATCGGAATCTGGGTTCCAGAAATTCTCGGTGGGGGCTACGACACATTGCAAATGGCCATGCTGGGAGAGTTGGGCGTAAACACCTTGGTGGTTATTGTTGCGGCCAAGCTGGTTGCCACCGCTCTGGGGTCCGGGTTGGGTATTCCCGGAGGCGTAATTGGACCCAGCCTGATCCTCGGTGCCTGTCTCGGTGGCATCGCCGGCGGCCTTGCCAATATGTGGCTGGGTGAGCACACCGCGAGCCCTGGCTTTTACGCCATGGTGGGTATGGCAGCAATGATGGCTGCCATGCTCAACGCACCCCTCGCCGCCCTACTCGCTATTCTCGAATTGACCTACAACCCCAATGTGCTGTTCCCAGGCATGATGATGATCGTGGTGGCCACCTTGATCAGTCGACAATTTTTCGGCACCCAGGGAATTTACCTGGAGACACTGCGTGCATTAGACAAGGCCGGTACCCCAACCTGGCGTCAGCAGATGCTCAGTGGTGTGGGTGTTGCAAGTCAAATGGATCGGCGTTTTATTGTTGCTCAACAGGAAATTACTGTAGAGCAGGCACAGAGTTACATCGCACAACACCCCCAATGGATATTGATCGACCTATCTAATGAAAAACCGCCTGAACTTTTACGCGCCGCTGACTTGGCTACATTCCTCCAGGGCAGTGGAGAGGAGGGAAGTGAAGAGTCTCTTGTTGAGCACGAACAAAAAATCGGGGAAAAAGCAGCAACTATTGATTTGTTAAAAATTCCCGGTGAGCGCAAACAAATGGCGGAATTAAATTGGCGGGCAACTATGTTGGAGGCCCAGCAGGAACTGAAAAAAACCGGTGCCGACGCTCTCTACATCAGCCGTCATCAGAGCGGTTCTCTGGACAATCGCATCGCGGGCATTATTCTGCCGCTACAGATCGATAACTTTTACCGGAAATAATCGTTTCCGTTTTTATTTTTGAGGGGATATTCCATGTTGTGGATCAAGGCTTTTCACATTATTGCCATGGTATGTTGGTTTGCCGCGCTGTTTTATTTACCGCGTCTTTTCGTCTACCACGTAGATGCTACCGACGCTCTTAGCCGCGATCGTTTCTGCATCATGGAACGGCGACTGTATCGGGGGATCGCCATTCCGGCCATGCTCGCCACCGTCGGCCTGGGTATTTGGCTGTACAGCTTGAATCCCAGCTACTACACCTCAGCCGGCTGGATGCACGCGAAACTCACCTTCGTTGTATTGCTCCTGGCCTATCATCATATGTGTGGCGCCTACGTTCGTAAGTTCGCCCAGGGCACCAATACCCGCAGCGGGCGTTACTTCCGTATCTTTAATGAGGTTCCAACAGTGGCTCTATTCGCCATTGTAATTTTGGCCGTCGTGAAGCCATTTTAATTTGGCGCAAAATCATTCTTTATGTGGGGCTTACAGGAACTAAAATTAGGCGCACAGCAATTGGCAGTCATGTAGATCTTTTATGGATACACCGCAGCCCATTATTTTGACCGTCACCCACCACGACCCCAGTGGCAGCGCAGGAATAGGCGCAGATACAGAAACGGCCGTCAGTTTGGGCTGCCATGCAGCCTCCGTCGTCTCCGCCATCAGCGTCTGCAATACCGGGGAACTGCTCGGCGTAGCGCCAGTGGATGACAGCCTTTTAATTGAGCAGGCCCGCACGGTCCTTGAAGATATGCCGATAGCGGCTATCAAGGTTGGTTATCTCGGTTCGGTGGAAAATGTGCGGGCATTGCACAGCGTGCTGCGCGACTACCCGGACGTTCCAGTCATTATCGACCCAGATGCCACCCTGGCCGATAAAGAGAGTGTACTGGCCCCGCCTCTTTGGGAGGCCATGACCTCTCTGTTATTGCCCTATGCCACCATGGTCTGCCCCAACCGCCGTGAGGCGCGCGCCATGGCAGTAGAGGCCGACACCCATGATGCTATGGCTCAGGAATTGTTGGAAAGCGGTTGTCGCTACCTGCTACTCACCGGAGTACCGCATGAGCAACAACTGCAGAATCGCCTCTACGATGAACGCGGCCTGATCCGTGAATTCCACTGGGAGCGGTTGCCGCCTGCAGCCTATGGGGTCTGCGGCACCCTCGCCACCGCCATCGCCTGTCATATCGCCCACGGCCTGACCATCACCGAGACAGTGAGCCGCAGCCAGCAATACGCTTGGAGCGCCATCCGCGACAGCCGTCGTCTGGGGATGGGACGGCCAATTCCCAACCGCTTATTCTGGTGTGAACGCTAGGGCACTTCTCTCCTCATTGCACAATAGGATCCGCACCGACACTAAGGTCGGTGCGACTTACCAGCCAGCCTCCCCTACTGCGCCCTGACTCCTCACGCATTGTCCTTAGAGCTTCACACCCTGATAATGGCCGCTGACTCTTGGCCTTTTTCGCAATTTCTGAATGAATTCTATGAGTAAATCCGAGCAGCTCTTTGCTGAAGCCCAGCAATTTATCCCCGGCGGCGTTAACTCACCGGTGCGCGCTTTCCGCGCTGTGGGCGGCACCCCTCTGTTTATCCGTCGCGCCGAAGGCGCCTACCTCTTCGATGCGGACGATAAGCGTTATATCGACTATGTACAGTCCTGGGGCCCGATGGTGCTGGGTCATGCACACCCGGAAGTGATTGAAGCGGTTGTGGAGCAGGCCCAGTCAGGCCTCAGCTTCGGTGCCCCCACCGAGCTGGAAACCGAGCTTGCCGAAGAGCTCTGCCGCCTGTGGCCCAATATGGACCTGGTGCGCTTCGTCAACTCCGGTACCGAAGCCACCATGAGCGCTATCCGCCTCGCTCGCGGCTTCACCGGGCGCGATAAAATTGTGAAGTTTGAGGGCTGCTACCACGGTCATTCCGACTCACTACTGGTCAAAGCCGGCTCCGGAGCCCTAACCATGGGCGTGCCCTCCTCTCCCGGTGTTCCTGTCGCCCTGGCCGACCACACGATTACCCTGAGCTATAACGATGCTGACGGCGTGCGCGCCTGCTTCGATGAAATTGGCGACCAAATTGCCTGTATTATCGTGGAACCCGTTGCCGGCAATATGAACTGTATTCCTCCAGTCCCCGGTTTCCTCGAGACATTGCGCGAAGTCTGCGACCAGCACGGCGCCCTGCTGATTCTCGACGAAGTAATGACGGGTTTCCGTGTAAGCCTTACCGGAGCCCAGGGCCACTTCGGTATCGAGGCGGACCTGACCACCCTAGGTAAGGTTATCGGCGGAGGTATGCCGGTAGGCGCCTTCGGTGGAAAACGCGAAATTATGGAGCAAATCGCCCCCCTGGGACCGGTTTATCAGGCCGGCACTTTATCCGGCAATCCCGTGGCCATGGTTGCGGGCCTCGAAACTTTACGTTTAGTGGAGGAAGCCGGCTTCTATGAGCCTTTAGTAGCCAGAACAGATCGTCTGGTAGAAGGTATCTTGGCCGCAGGTAAAAAGGCCGGTATTCCCATCACCGCCAATAAAGCCGGCAGTATGTTCGGATTCTTCTTTACCGAAGAACCCCAAGTCACCAATTACCAGCAGGTAATGGCCTGTAATAACGAGCGCTTTAATCAATTCTTCCACGGAATGCTTGAGGAAGGCGTATACCTGGCACCCGCTTCCTATGAGGCCGGGTTTATGTCCGCCGCTCATAGCGACGAGGATATCGAAGAGACTATCGCTGCCGCAGAACGCGTCTTCGCCCGGCTCGACTAGCCCTTCTCTCTCAGGCATCCATCGCAGGGTGGGTGCCTGTACGCTCTCCCAGTATCACAACGGCCCCCAAGCACTGTAGATCAACGCTTTGTCGCAGAAACGTTGTTCTTTTGTTATTAGTGATCAAAAATGTATACAAAATGGAAAAGGTATACATTTTGAGAAGCTTGCTTTCCGATACTAGCCTGTCCACGATCAGCGCTGGCTTTATCGCCGTGCTAGTCGCCGTAACTAGCTCCGCAGCCATTGTGTTTGAAGCAGCCCGTACAGCCGGCGCAGACGAAGCGATGATTGCTTCCTGGATCGGCGCTTTGGGTTTGGGGATGGGGCTCTCCGGTATCATCTTCTCCTGGTATTATCGCGCACCGATTGTTACCGCCTGGTCGACTCCCGGCGCAGCATTACTAGCAACCAGTCTCAGCGGTATCCCAATTGCCGAGGCCATCGGTGCATTTTTTTTCAGCGCTATGCTGACCCTTTTAGTAGGCCTCTCCGGAGCCTTCGAACGAGTAGCCAGGCTAGTACCCGGCCCAATTGCCGGCGCCATGCTGGCGGGCATATTGCTCCAGTTCGGCCTCGCTACTTTCACCTCATTGCAATCCCAGCCTGTACTAGTGGGTGCCATGTTGTTGGCCTATTTCATCGGGCGGCGCTGGATACCCCGTTACGCCATTATTTTGGTACTCGCTTGTGGGGTGGCTGTCTGCTGGAAACTGCAATTGTTCGCACCTGACCAGATTCACTGGCAGGCTGCGAAGCCCATTTGGGTTACACCGGAATTCAAACTCTCAACTCTAATCAGCGTCGGCATCCCGTTGTTTATCGTCACAATGACTTCTCAATATCTACCAGGGGCTGCAACCCTGGCTGCCAGTGGTTACCAACGAGTACCAGTTTCTCCACTGATCAGCGGAACAGGATTAACCAACCTGCTTCTCACTCCTTTCGGCGGCTTCACCCTGACCCTGGCGTCGATTACCGGGGCAATTTGTACCGGACCCGAAGCACACCCCAACCCAGACAAACGCTATACGGCCGGGATTGCCGCGGGCTTCTTCTATCTTCTGGTAGGGTTATCCGGCGCCACCGTAGTGGCATTATTCAGTAATTTCCCCAAGGCACTCATAGCCGGCCTGGCTGGCCTGGCGCTACTTGGGACACTAGGCAACTGCCTAGCAAGTGCTACCACAGATACAGAAAACCGTGAGGCGGTGCTAATCACCTTTCTTGTCAGCGCTTCAGGCATCAGCTTCTTGGGCATAGGCGCTGCTTTTTGGGGCCTGGTCGGCGGACTGGGCTGTTATTGGTTTTTCAAACAGGATAATAAATAAAGGGCCAATGAACCTTTACGAAAAAATCAAAGCCGATTTACAGCGGGGACGTTTTCCCGCAGGCCAGGCATTGAAGCAGGCTGAATTGGCCGAGTTCTACGAGGTCAGTCGTATCCCCATAAGGGACGCCTTGCAGCGGTTGAAAAATGAAGGCTGGCTATCGCCCCACGGCAAGCGGGGTGTCGCTGTACCCGAGTTCGATCCGTTGGAAGTAGAAGATCTGTACCTGATGCGTATGCGCCTGGAACCTCTAATACAGACCCTTGCGCAAAAAAAACTCACCGGGGAAATTCTTGGTCGGGCACGAGACATTCTCGATACCATGGAGGGGAACCCCAACCTCTCAGCCGAGCAGATCGGCAGTCTTAACTGGCAATTTCACGCCACTATCTACCTCGCCGCAGAGCGCCCCACCCTCTTCGCTACTGTGGAGCAGCTGCACAGACAGTGTGAGCGCTATATCGGTTACCAATCCCGCAGCCTGGACTACCAGAACACCAGCCAGAAAGAGCATTACGCAATTCTCGAGGCCCTACAACAAAAGAAGGAACAGGAAGCGGCAGCCCTGCTAGCCGCGCATATCGAAACCGCCGGCAAGCAGTTGGTGTCCTTTCTTCACACCACGCCAAACAGCCCCTAAAGCAAGTTGAGGGAGATCATGGGTGGTGGCAATTTGATATGATGGCCGCCAATTGCGGTCGCGGGATTGCTGCGGCCTTATCGATAGCTGGAGTAATTCCCTATGAGTCAAAATCTCGGCCGCGGAGCCTACCCCAACACCCGCTTGCGCCGCCTGCGCGCGCAGGATTTTTCCCGTCGACTGGTGAGGGAGAATCAGCTCAGCTGCAACGACCTGATCCTGCCCCTGTTTGTCATCGAGGGGCGCAGCGAAACTCAGAGGGTGGCTTCGATGCCCGGCGTCGAGCGCCTCAGTGTGGACCTGTTGGCCAATAAGGCCAAGTCCCTGCAACAGCTCGGTATTCCCGCCGTCGCGCTGTTTCCTGTAGTTGACCCCTCGGTGAAATCCGACTGCGCCAGCGCTGCCCACGATGCCAATGGTCTGGCCCAACGTGCCGTGCGGGAATTGAAGAATGCCGTGCCGGAGTTAGGGGTTATTACCGATGTGGCCCTGGACCCGTTCACCAGCCACGGTCAGGATGGCTTGATGGATCACAGCGGCTATATCGTTAATGATGAGACGGTTGAGGTGCTGGTACAGCAGGCACTGTCCCACGCCGCAGCTGGGGCGGATATGGTAGCGCCGTCAGACATGATGGACGGCCGTATCGGCGCTATTCGTACAGCACTTGAAGGCGCCGGGCACAGCAATACCCTGATCATGTCCTATGCTGCCAAATACGCCTCCGCCTACTACGGCCCCTTCCGCGATGCTGTCGGCTCCGCGAGTAACCTCAAGGGGGGCAGCAAAGCCAGTTACCAGATGGACCCCGCCAATTCCGATGAAGCCTTACACGAGTGCGCCCTAGACCTGCAAGAGGGTGCGGATATGGTGATGGTGAAGCCCGGTATGCCCTATTTGGATATCGTGCGCCGGGTGAAAGAAGAGCTGCGAGTACCCACTTTTGCCTACCAGGTAAGCGGCGAGTACGCCATGCATTGCGCCGCGTTTGAAAATGGCTGGCTGCAGCGCGAGGCGGTAATTCTCGAATCCCTATTGGCGTTTAAGCGCGCGGGCGCGGACGGAATCCTCACCTATTTTGCCGAGGAGGCCGCACAGCTACTGCAGGGCTGAACCCTTGTAAATTTTGCGCGGCCTGCGCCGCGCCACCGGTTCAGGGCCATTGGTCTTCCAGCGCGGGGCCCACCGGCTGGGCCTCCTCAACGGGGACACCTCGGTAGTCCACCTCTGTGGACTGTCCGCGAGGGAGCTCCAAAGGCTCCAGACTGGAATCCCCACCCAATGTCTCGGCATCATCACGGCGCAACTGCTCTCGCATTTGATGGCGGCGCTCACTTTCATATTGGCGCCGCTCTGTATCATTGCCCCAACCCGGTGTCATCTGTTCCCTTGGAGCCGCCTCTGAGCGCTCATTGCCAAACAGGTTGCGGAACCAGCGCCAGCGGTCGCGCCCGCGACATTCAGGCGCAGGTTGCAAGTGGGTTTCGTAGGAGAAGGGAATCTCATAGCCGCCCCGACAGTAATCCGGGTCCATAAACTGCCCGCGCGCATTCACCTCTTTGAACTCAACGCCCCGCGGTGCCTCAACAGGACCGTGCTGATGGGGCAACTTGCGCATGATTTCCGTCCAGATCGGCAGAGCTCCGGTAGAACCGGTTAGACGGGTGCGAACGTTGTCATCGCGCCCAAGCCACACCACGGCGGTAACCTCAGGGGAAAACCCTGCAAACCAGCTGTCGCGGTTATTGTTGGTAGTACCCGTCTTACCGGCAAAGGGCACACTACTGGGCAGACGCTTGGCTGATCTGCGCCCGGTACCTTCGCGCATCGCCTGCTCCAGCCCCCAGCGCAATAGGTAAGCGGGCACCGGATCGACACCGCGATTAGTGCGCGGGCGGAAGTGCTGTACCCGCCCTCCCTGTGCATCGGATACAGCCATCAAGGTGCGCGGTTGCACCGTCTCGCCATTATTGGCGATGGTCTGATACATGCCAGCTACCTCAAATGGCGTCATCTCCACTGCGCCTAACAACATTGCAGGCACATGCGGCAGACTGGTATCTACACCCAGGCGTCGAATTGTCTGACGCACATTCTGCAGTCCCAGATCGAGCCCCAGATGGGCAGTAGCCAGATTGTAAGACTTAGCCAAGGCGACATATAGAGGTACCTGACCGTGGGCGAGCTTATCGAAGTTCTGCGGCATCCATACATCGCCATCGGCTTCCTCAATTCGCACTGGCGCATCGTCGATCAAGGTAGCTAGGTTGTACTCTTCGGGACGCTCCAAGGCAGTTAAGAAGACTGCCGGTTTAATCAGAGAACCCACTTGGCGGCGCGCCTCCAGGGCTCGATTAAAGCCGGGATAATCCGGGTCGCGGTCTCCCACCATGGCCAACACATTACCCGTGTTGTTATCTAGCAATACCGTGGCAGCCTGAAGAGTATTCGCCTTAATTTTGCGATCTTTCTCCAACTTCTGTACGCCTTGACTAATGGACTCTTCCGCGAGTTTCTGTACCGAAGGCGCAAGGGTTGTATAAACCCGCAAACCGGTGGTGCGCAGCTCCTCGTAGGAGTAATAAGGACGCAGCTCTAAGAGCAGGCGCTCGGTAAAGGCCGGGTAGGGATTCTGTGCGGTTACACCGCCTTTCACCACACCCAGTGGTTTGGCGGAGTAGTGCTCAAACTCTGCCTGGGTAATCAGGCCCTGCTCGCGCATCAGTTCCAGAACGGTGTTGCGACGCTTCAATGCGCGCTGGGGATGGCGCCAAGGGTTGTAGTAGGAGGCACCCTTGGCCAGCCCCACTAGCAGGGCGACCTGATGGGGCTCCAGAGTATCCAGCGGCTGTTGGAAATAGAACTCCGAGGCCAGGCCAAAGCCATAAATACCTCTGGCTCCCTGCTGGCCCAACCACACCTCATTGATGTACTCCTGCAGGATATAGCCCTTGTCGTAGTGAATCTCCATCAATACCGCCATTAAGGCTTCATTGATCTTGCGCTGCAGGCTCGGCTTATGGTCGAAAAAGATATTCTTAACCAGCTGCTGAGTAATGGTTGAGCCGCCCTGTACCAGGCGCCCCGCCTTGATATTCGCCACCATAGCGCGGGCAATACCTCGCGGAGAGATGCCGAAGTGGTTGAGGAAGTCTTGGTCTTCCACCGCTATCAGGGTATTCGCCACCAACGGCGGGATATCCTTGAAACGCACCGGATTGCGATCGTCTCCGCCCCCCAGCAATGAACCGATATTAGCGGCATCCAGGCGGAACTCGGCGATGCGCTGCCCATCTTCATCGCGCAGGTTGTCAATTTCATCGTTACGCAGGCGGAAAGTAACCATAGCCGCCGGCTCACGGCCATCGGCATGAATAAAGTCCCGGCGCCAGACCCGGTAATTCATCCCCTCGTGTGTCCAGGCGCCAGGTTCCGTCAGAGTCTTTTGTTTGCGGTAGTTGAGGGCGGCAAACTCGCTTTCCAGCTCATCAGGGTGCATTGCCATGCCTTCGCGCAGTACCAGAGGGCGCGCAAAAACCCGCGCCGGCAACTGGTACTGGCGGCTATCGAGACGCTCCCGCAGCTGTACGTCGAGGTATGCCATATAGCCGGCAAGGGCCATTGCCCCCACCAGGGCCAGCAGGAATAAGAACTTTAACCAGCGGTAGCGTCTTTTCGGTTTTGACGCTTTACTGCGCCGGCGTTTCGTCGAGGCCATATAAGAGTTTTCCAGCTGCCATCTCGGTACATCTCTAGACAGTGGGGATCTTCAGGAGTCTCATCACTATCACAGGCAGGACACCAGCAGGTGGCAGCTCCGCTGGTATCTTGCCGTAGACGCCTGAACCGGCGCCTTGGGGAACATCCGTGAACCGCCAGAATCCGGGCTGAGTATCCCGGTAGTCATACCACAAGCACACAAAGTACCTGTTCGAGGATTGACCGCAATTGCCTCCTATAAGTTCATATTGAGGCATATGACGCCTTTATAAACGCTGACCGCTTTAAGTCAAACCAACCACCTTGCACTTGCCATAATCACAGCCATAATGCGGCGGAAATCTATACAAATCGCCCGAAAAGGATGGATATGCAGCAATATGATCTCTACGGCATCGGCGCCGCCCTCTTGGACACGGAAATTGAGGTATCCGACAAGGATCTTGCGGAGCTCGGTGTTGAAAAGGGGATTATGACCCTAGTCGACGATGCCCGGCAGAAACAGCTGGTAGACGACCTTCGGGACCACATGATTACCGCCAAACGCGCCTGTGGTGGCTCTGGTGCCAATACAGTTATCGCCGCCAGCTATTTTGGCCTGAACACTTTCTATTCCTGCAAAGTTGCCGCCGACGATAACGGAGATTTCTATCGCAGCAACCTCAGCGCCGCTGGCGTTGACTACCCAACCACTTTGCAGCAAGCGGATGGCGGCACTACCGGTAAGTGCCTGGTAATGATTACCCCCGATGCCGAGCGCAGTATGAATACCTACCTGGGTATCAGCGAGCAACTCTCGGTAGCCGAACTGGATAGCGAAGCCCTGAAAGCCTCCAAGTGGGCCTATATCGAAGGTTATCTGGTCTCCTCCGAAACTGGGCGCCGCGCCGCTATCACTCTGCGTGAACAGGCCCAGCAAGCTGGTGTGAAAACCGCGCTGAGCCTTTCAGACCCGGCCATGGTGCAATTCTTTGGCGAGGGCTTGCGAGAAATGATTGGCGGCGGCGTAGATATGCTGTTCTGCAATCGCGATGAGGCACTGGGCTTCACCGGCACCGACTCACTGGATGCCGCGGCAGAAGCAATGAGCGATTACTGCCGCAGCTTTGCCATCACTCTGGGCGCCGATGGTGCGCTACTGTGGGATGGCAGCAAGCAGTACCGAGTTGCCAGTCCGCAGGTGCGCGCAATAGACACCAACGGTGCCGGCGATATGTTCGCAGGCGCATTTCTGTATGCACTCAACCGGGAGATGGGCTTTGCTGAGGCCGGCGAACTCGCCTGCCGCGCCGCCGCCCAGGTAGTCAGCCAATACGGTCCACGACTACAAGCAGAACAACATCCAGAACTATTGGCAGCGGTTATCTGAAGTCAGCGGTAGAGATTGAGAGCGGCCTTTACCGGCCGCTCAGCTTTAAACCTTAGGGCTCACCAATATCGGGCAATCCCGAAGCGGCAGCAATACCGAAGCCCTGGGCGTAATCCACCCCCATACGACAGAGTTTATCCATCAGTTCGGGGCTCTCGACATACTCGGCGATAGTGCTGATCCCCATACGCTTTGCCAGGTGATCAATGGTACTGACCATCGCGCTGTCGATCTCATCCTCAAGCATATTGCGCACAAAGCTCCCGTCGATTTTGAGGAAGTCCACCGGTAACTGACGCAGGTAAGCCAGCGAAGAAACTCCGCGGCCAAAGTCGTCCAGGGCAAAACTACAGCCCGCAGCGCGCAGCTTGTGGATAAAAATCAGAGCCCTTTCAAGGTTGTTGATGGCACTGGTCTCGGTAATCTCAAACTGTACCCTTGAAGGCGTTACCCCCTCCTCACTCATTGATGCGAGTACAAAGTCTGCAAACGTATCATCGCCCAAGCTGATACCGGAAATATTGATGGCATAGCTGGCCGTAGCAATACCGATCAGTTGCTCCTGGGCCATATAACGGAACACGCGCTGAATAACCCAACGATCTACCTCCTCAATTAGGCCATAGCGCTCCGCCGCGGGTAGGAACAAGCCCGGCGAGATCACCCCTCCATCCCGTCCGCGCATGCGTACCAGAATTTCATAGTGATGAATCTGGCGCTCCCCTTTCAGGGAGACCACCGGCTGCCGATAGAGGATCAAGCGATCTTCTCGCAGGGCAGCGTGAATTTCTGCAACCCAGGTGGACTCACGACGCTTTTCCAACGCCTTGCGCGAATCTCCAAACAACTTTATCCGGTTGCGCCCTTGATCCCTGGCTGAACAGCAGGCATCATTGGCGGTTGCCAGCAGCTGGCTGGCACTGGGAGTGAATCGGTCCACACCCACCACCCCAATTGATATCGCTACACGGCTATCATTACCCTGCCAGTGGAAGCTGAATTCCTGAACAGATTCGCGCAGACGCGCAACCACCCGCCCGCCCTCTTCGAGCGTACAATCCCGTAGCAAAATAGCGAACTCATCACTGCCCACACGCGCGAACAAATCGGCCCCAGATAAACCCTTCTGTAGCAATGCAACTAGTTGCACCAACAACTGGTCACCGGCGACAAAACCCAGCGTGTCGTTGATTACTTTGAATTGATAGACATCCAAGTAAAGGAGTACATGATGCTGACGCTTATCGACGCACTGCGATAGGAGCTTTTGCAACTCGCTCTCGAAATACTGTCGATTGGGTAAGCGGGTTAACGCATCGTGGCTGGTCTGCCAGCTTAGGCGAGTAGACACTCGTCGGGCAGCAGAGGTATCCCGTAAAACCAACACATAATTTTTTAATGTGCCGGCATCCCACAAAGCCATCACCTGCACAGAGACTTCCAGCGGTGGACGGTTTTCCCCGAGTCGCCAAATAAAGGCGCGGACCTCCCGCACGCTGGGTACTTCGTGAGAAGGGGAATCTGGTATCAGCGCAGGCAATAGGGTGCCCTGACTATCGCGAAGCCGCAGGCCCTCATTGACAGGCTGACCAGGCAGGAGTCCAACCAGGTCACCACTCATCTCACTGACCAACGGATTGCCATATTGCACAATACCGCGGGGATCGGTGACGATCACTCCATCGGCAATCTCCCCCAGCGCCGCCTCAGCGGCCTGTAGGCTGATCTGCTCACAGGGTTTGAGTTGAGCCTCCAGCTCCCCCAACAAACCGAGGTATTCGGCGGATTGAGTGTCAAATAAGGCCACAGCCACACTCCCAGTGGAAACCGAAATATCCCTGGAAAAGGGTGGCTGGCGCAGCCCTTGTAGGCATCTCACCGCAAGAAATGGCTAAAAATAGCCTTATCATCGCCCAAAATCGCCGATTGTATTCAATTATCCAGCCTCCAGCCGGCTCACTTCAGTAGATCCCTAAATTGCACATTCAAAGATTTGCGCGCAAGAATTTTTTCAGTTTCTCATCTTCGAATACCCGCTGCATAGTCGCACTCAGCAGGCCATTTACCCGGCTTTCCACCTCTTCGCGGCTGGGCTTAATCAGATTGCGGTCTTTGCCAGAGGAACTGTAAGTTCCAAAATAGGTGGCATGGCCCACTTTAACCTCCAAGTGAATCTCAGCAGAGGTATCAACCTGGGTGGTGTAAACCTGACTGGGGCTGTTATACGTCAGCTTCACCAACTTCGCCGTCACCTGCACCTCAGGTGCCGAGTCGGTGATACGGAATGACCAATTGGCAAAACCCTGGCTCAACCCTGCGGCGATAGCACTACCTGCATCGTTGGCAATACTCACCTGAGATGTGTCTGCATAGACCCCGCCAAGAGAACCGAGCCCCCCACCGGATAGTTCATTAACACCGCGAACATTGAGGCTATAGCCCGAACCAATGGAATCGGGAGCCACCTGAACCTGTGGATACAATTGGATTTGCAGTGGGCTGTGAGCACACCCAGCCACGACCAGAGCCCCCACCCATAACAATAACTTCTTCATTTTTCTTACCTTTACTTCAACAGGATTTTTTTATCCAGCACCGCCATGATGATGGTGGTGCTCTTTTTCAAGTCCATCACGCCCCATGATCGGAACCACGACCTCCAAACTACTTCCGTCGTCAAAAAGCAGGCGTAGGGGCAGTGTATCTCCAGCCTGAAGGCGCACCCCGTGAATCATCAAGTGGATACCACCTGGCATCATCTGTAGTTTCTCTCCAGCGGCAATCGACAGTTTCTCCAGTGGACGCATACGGTTGACGCCCCGCTCACGCTCAGTGGTATGCAAATTGACAGCCCCCTCCACACCTCCGGGCAACTCCACCGCCGTCAACTGCAGCGGTTGTTTGCCGGTGTTGTGCAGGGAGAGGTACGCCGCGCTCATAGGTGCTCCCGGCGGAGTCTCTCTGGCATAACCCTCTATCATAAGGGACTGGGTGAGGGCCAAAGCCCCCAAGGTGTACAAAAGGCTGCTGGAAAGCAGAATCCACACAAATACATTTGGCTTTTTCACTGGACCCCTCCACTGGGATTAATAAGAAGTAAACGCGCGGGGCTGCCAATCTTTATATCCCCCCGCACCCGATAACCGGGCACCGCTTCACGCAGCTGCTGGTAAACCCAGCGACCTTCCGCGTCATTGCCGGTGACAATTATGACGCGTAGTTGTTCTCTGCGAATACGTTGGGCCACTTGGCGCAGCTGTGTGACCAAATTTTCCGATCTCGCCCGCAGCCCGGCCGCAGGCAGGCCAATAGCCTCTCCCTGTGGTAGATCCAGCTGTGCGCGGCCGCGCTCATGGACTAGCTGTGTACGCACCTCAGCCACCAAAAGATTCCCCGGAGCCAGCATTTCCGCGCGCTGTAGTAGGCCGCCCACTTCGGTAAAAGCACGCCTGCGCAGCGCTTCCCGGGCACGTTCAACGTAGGTGACCACAATTGTTTGAATTCCGGTCTGAGCCTTACGATTTCCAGGGTCCAACTTCTGCACGTTTAAGTAGTAGTCATAGGCACTGGCGCCGGCAGGCTTGGTAAGATGGCCTTTGCGTAGCGCCTGTTCAGCACGCTTTAAGAAGTAAGCCACATTGTTACGCCGCACCTCATTAACGGATGGTTTGGCTTTCTGCGGAGGTGGGCTGGGCGCCGGGGGAGGCGGTTGTTGCGAAGCACAGGCACCAAGTAACGCCGCCATCAAGAGGCAGATAGCAAAGCTGTGAAGGCGTTCAAGTGACGGCAAAGCAATTCTCCGCTGTTGTTTTTTTGTACCACTAGCATCGCTATACTGCTGACGCGACTGAACCCCCGTCCGGCGCAGCAGTCAGAACCATGCGCCCGACTATAATGAATTTTTTCATCTATGGCTGTGATGACCAAAAGTTTCAGAAATAATTTCCTCGCACTGCTGGCAATATTGCTATGCCTATCCACAACCAACGCTCTTGCGCAGGCGGAAAGTAACCCTTTTGCGTCTTCTATCGGCCAGCAGCAAAATACCTTCCTGCCAGTGGACGAAGCCTACCGGCAGGACCTGCTGCTGAGTGGCAACCAGCTCAGTGCGCTGTTTGAAATAGCTCCAGAATACTATCTCTATCGCGACAAACTTGCCCTTTACCTTGTAGAAAACGGACAAAAGACCGCAGTTCCACTGAATCTCCCCAGCGGTGAAGTTATCTGGGATGAGTATTTCGAGAAGGAAACCGAGGTCTATCGCGGCCAGCTGGAATTCCCCATTCCCCTCAACAACAGCGCCAATAACTTACAATTAGAACTGCACTATCAGGGCTGCGCCGATGCGGGGCTCTGCTACCCGCCAGAGGTACGCCACTATCGCGTGGATATTGGCTCGGGAAGCATCCAGCCTATTGAGGGAGGCCCGCAAAATTCTTCTCCCCAAAGTACAGGTGGCAGCTCCTCACCTCAGGGGAGTAACGCTAGCGCCATCACGCTCCCCTTTGCACTGCTTTTCGCCTTTGCCGGCGGCCTGCTACTCAATCTAATGCCCTGTGTTTTTCCAGTGCTTTCAATCAAGCTGCTGGCAGTTAGCCAGACAGCACAGAATGCTAATCAACGTCACCATCACGGCTGGGCCTACTCCACCGGCGTTGTACTCAGCTTTGTCGCCATTGCCGCCACCATGCTGGCATTGCGCGCCGGCGGTGAGGCGATAGGTTGGGGGTTCCAGCTACAGTCTCCCTGGTTGGTCGCCGCATTGGCCTATCTGTTCTTTATCATGGGACTCAGCTTGTCCGGTGTCACAGAGATCGGCAGCAGCCTGATGGGCGTTGGTAACAATTTAAGTAACAGTCAGGGTTTGCGCGGCTCCTTTACCTCCGGCGCCCTGGCCACACTCGTGGCCAGCCCTTGCACCGCGCCCCTGATGGGCTCGGCGCTGGGCTTTGCAGTCACACAATCTCCAGCCGTGGCGCTCAGTGTTTTTGCCGCCCTTGGCGCCGGTATGGCCGCCCCCTTCCTGCTGCTCACCTATATTCCCGCTCTAGTGGACAAGCTGCCACGCCCCGGCCCCTGGATGGACCGCTTGAAGCAACTACTGGCCTTCCCCATGTACTTGACCGCAGTGTGGCTGCTGTGGGTATTGGGACGTCAGACTGGTGGCGATGGTATCGCTCTGGTTCTCAGCGGCGCTGTGGCAATCGCCTTTGCGCTATGGCTTTGGCCCAGCCCTCAGTGGCACTGGCTGCGGGGCTCGGTGGCGGTTGTGGCCCTGAGCTTTGCGCTAATGCTACTGCCACGCCTCAGTACTGCCCCCCAAGCACTTCAACAGACCAGTGACTACTGGCAGCCCTACTCCGCCGAACGGCTCGAGACAGCGCGAAGGGAGGGGCGTCCAGTGCTAACCAATATGACCGCAGCCTGGTGTATTACTTGCTTGGCCAATGAGAAAGTGGTGCTGTCGAGTGATGCTGTGAGCGACGCCATTGAGAGACTAGGGGTAGTAGCTCTTAAAGGGGACTGGACCAATCAGGACCCACATATCAGCGAGCTCCTGGCGAAATACGGCCGTACCAGCGTGCCGCTTTACTTGCTTTACCCCGCCAGTGGTGGCGAGGCCAAAATCCTGCCGCAAATCCTCTCCCGCGAGGAGCTATTGATGGAGCTGGAAGCCGCTGCCGGGAGCGAACTCAGTAGATCCTCTGCCCCTTAAAGGAAACTGCCGCCTTTGTAGCCAATCCCAAGGGTAAAAAGGCCACATTGCGGATATTTTGCGCTAATTTTTAGGCAAATATCGCCGAACTGCCGCTAACTTCGATAAACTGCCCAGCAGGCATGGACAGGGAGTCACTTTTGCGGCACACTCGCCTAAAGCACTCGGGCAAATAGGCCAAAAATTCGAGTTTGCCCGCAAGATAGCCAACTTTAGACCATTTTTTTGGGTTTTTCGGCAACTTTCCCCAGGGCATACTATGGCTAAAATTCTTCTCCTGCACGGCCCCAACCTCAACCTGCTCGGCAGTCGCGAGCCGCATATCTACGGCGCCGCCACCCTTGCGGAAATCAATCAGGCCGCCGAGCGCCAATGTGATGCTGCAGGCCACCAGCTGGAAACCCTCCAGAGCAATAGCGAGTCTGCCTTGGTGGAACGCATCCACTTAGCCGCCAATACCAGCGTGGATTTCATCGTAATCAATCCCGCCGCCTACACCCACACCAGCGTGGCTTTACGAGATGCTTTAGCGGGCGTTGCCATACCGTTTATCGAGTTACACCTTTCCAATCCTCATGCCCGCGAGGCATTTAGGCACCATTCCTATCTATCCGATTTAGCCCGTGGTGTGGTGTGTGGCTTCGGGCCACACAGCTACACCCTGGCACTTCAGGCGGCCATACACCAACTGGGTATGGCGTCTCAAAATCAATGAATCAAACCTGCGAGTGAAAGAACTATGGATATCCGCAAAATTAAAAAACTAATTGAGCTGCTCGAAGAATCGGATATCGGCGAGCTGGAAATTAAAGAGGGCGAGGAATCGGTGCGTATCAGCCGCGGGGTCAGCGGTGCAAATCAACCGGTTGCTCCAATTTACACGGCTCCAATGGCCCCGGCACCTGCTCCTGTTGCACCTGCCCAAGCTGCACCAGCCCCGGCGGCGGTAGAAAAAGAATCCAAACCAACGATCAGCGGCCATGCGGTGAAATCCCCGATGGTGGGCACTTTTTACGCAGCTCCCAGCCCCGGCGCCGAGCCCTTCGTCAAAGTTGGTCAGCAGGTTAAGGTCGGCGACGTAGTGTGCATCGTTGAAGCCATGAAAATGATGAACCAGATCGAAGCCGACAAGGCCGGTACCATCGATTCCGTTCTGCTCGAAGATGGCCAGCCGGTAGAGTTCGATCAGCCGCTCGTGACCATCGTCTGAGTGGGGTAAGTCACTATGTTCGACAAAATCCTGATCGCCAACCGCGGTGAAATCGCCCTGCGGATTTTGCGCGCCTGCAAAGAAATGGGCATCGCCACAGTTGCGGTTCACTCTTTGGTGGACCGCAATCTCAAGCATGTACGCCTGGCCGATGAATCTGTCTGTATTGGTCCCAACCCCTCGCCGCAGAGCTACCTGAATATTCCTGCCCTGATTTCCGCTATGGAGATCACCGATGCAGTAGCCGTGCACCCAGGCTACGGCTTCCTCGCAGAAAACGCGGACTTCGCCGAGCAAGTACAAAAAAGCGGCTTCACTTTTATCGGCCCAGACCCGGATGTCATTCGCCTGATGGGCGACAAGGTATCCGCCATCGCCGCCATGAAAAAGGCAGGCGTCCCCAC
Source organism: Microbulbifer mixtoriginis (SeqCode) (assembly GCF_052467705.1). Taxonomy (NCBI): domain Bacteria; kingdom Pseudomonadati; phylum Pseudomonadota; class Gammaproteobacteria; order Cellvibrionales; family Microbulbiferaceae; genus Microbulbifer; species Microbulbifer mixtoriginis (SeqCode). The sequence goes on along the minus strand of NZ_CP174322.1, from coordinate 829,179 downwards.
CGTACCCGGCTCCGATGGTCCCCTACCCGAAAATAGCGAGCGCTGCCTAGAAATAGGCGAAAAAGTCGGCTATCCAGTCATTATCAAGGCCGCCGCCGGTGGCGGTGGTCGCGGTATGCGTGTCGTGGAGCGCGCAGAAGACCTGATCAACGCTATCGCTGTTACCAAGTCTGAGGCTCAAGCTGCCTTCGGTGATGGCACCGTATACCTCGAGAAATTTCTGCAGAACCCACGCCACGTCGAAGTCCAGGTAATGTCCGACGGACAGGGTAATGCCATTCACCTAGGGGATCGCGACTGCTCCCTGCAGCGCCGTCACCAAAAAGTACTAGAAGAAGCTCCAGCTCCCGGAATCCCCGACGCCGTGCGTGAACAGGTACACGAATCCTGCGTGCAAGCTTGTATCGATATCGGCTACCGCGGCGCCGGCACTTTCGAGTTCCTCTACGAGAATGAACGCTTCTACTTTATCGAGATGAACACACGTATTCAGGTTGAGCACCCTGTTACTGAAATGGTGACTGGCGTAGACCTGATCAAGGAACAGATTCGTGTCTGTGCTGGAGAGAAGCTCTCTCTCAAGCAGGAGGATATTGTCGTTCGCGGGCACGCCTTTGAGTGCCGTATCAATGCGGAAGATCCCCAGACTTTCTTCCCCAGTCCCGGCAAGGTCAACAACTTTCATATGCCCGGCGGCCTGGGTGTGCGGGTCGATTCGCACCTCTACTCGGGTTATACGGTTCCCCCCAACTACGACTCGATGATCGCCAAGTTGATCACCTACGCCGAGGACCGCGAAACCGCACTGGCACGCATGCGCGTAGCCCTATCTGAGCTGGTTATTGATGGCATCAAGACCAATATCCCCCTGCAGGAGGATCTGGTACGCGATGAGGCCTTTGCCAAGGGTGGCGTCAATATTCACTACCTGGAGAAGAAGTTGGGACTCTAACCCTCGCCAGCCAGGGCAAAGTTGGAGAGAATTGCGGCCACAATACGATGATGCCGAACGCCAGGGATGGCGGCGGACATCGCAAAAGTAGGGTGGCCACTCCACCCAATAGCAGTTACTCACCACGGAATCCCTATGCCCTGGCTACAACTCCGCGTCGACACCGATCGTGCCCAAGCGGACAAAATTGAAAATGCACTGCTTTTTGCCGGTGCCGTATCCGTTACCCTGCAAGACAACGCAGACCAACCCATTCTCGAACCCGGACTCGGCGAAGTACCCCTGTGGGATCAAACACGGGTTACCGGTCTATTCGATGCCGAGGTCGACACTGCTGTCACTGAGGCCAAAGCCGCTTCCTTCCTTTGCGAACTCCTACCCAATGCCCGCTGGGACCAACTTGAGGATAAAGACTGGGAACGCGAGTGGATGTCTCACTATAAACCCATTCAGTGCGGCGACAACTTGTGGATCTGCCCCAGCTGGTGCGAGCCGCCTCAACCGGAGGCGGTCAACCTGCTACTGGACCCTGGACTCGCCTTCGGCACCGGCACCCATCCCACGACCTACCTGTGCTTGCGTTGGCTGGCACAAGAGCCCTTGCAGGATAAGAGCGCCATCGACTTTGGCTGTGGTTCCGGCATCCTTGGCATCGGCGCCTTGCTACTCGGAGCCAAATGCGCCATGGGGACCGATATCGATCCACAGGCTCTGATTGCCAGTCGCGACAACGCGGTGCGCAACGGCATAGATCCTCAGCGCTTCCCAGTCTATTTGCCAGAACAGATGCCTCAGGAAGCCGCCGATCTCATGCTAGCCAATATCCTTGCCGGCCCATTGGTAGAGCTCTCCAAGCAGCTGATTGCGCTGACCAAAATCGGCGGGCGTATCTGCCTGTCCGGTATCCTCGCCTCCCAGGCCGAACAAGTAAAAACTGCCTACTCAGACCAGATCGATTTCGATGAGGATGCGGAGCACGAGGGTTGGGTACGCCTGAGTGGTACCCGTATTCGCTAAATACGCTAGCCAGTACTACGCGGGGACCGGGCAGACTGATAAACTTGAGCGCAAAATAAACTGCGCCATAGTCGAATGTCTCAACTGGTAACCCGCTGCCCCCATTGCAGCACCTCATTTCACGTTAATGACCAGCAGCTGCGCGCTGCCCGTGGCGCTGTGCGCTGTGGTTCCTGCCTGCAAGTTTTCCGTGCAGATGAGAACATTGTCTTTAATGACAATGGCCCCGACACACGCAGTGATCTGGAAACTCTTCTGGAAGACGATGACTTCCTGATTCATGACGATATCGAGCTGGAAGACGACGATCCGGCGGATGCGGATAAGGCAGCCCCCAACAGCGCCAATGCAAAGCAGCCTCCCATCGATTTTGAAGCCGGGGGACCCGCAGAAGACACCCAGCTTGAAGCACCACCAGCGAATTCCGAGAACCTCATTGGTGACGCATTTGGCGATAACGAGTGGCAGGAGCTACAAGAAGAAAACCACCACGAGGAAACCCAGGAGGAAGACCTAGAGTCGGTACTCAAACCGGATTGGGACGATGTACCCGACTTCGATAACAGTACTACAGGCAATAGGGTTGACACCGATTATGACAATCGGGACACCACCCATAAAAACGATAGCCTCAATGACCTAGATCCCTGGGAACAGCCCCTAAAGGCGCAAACAACTGCCACAGAGCCCAGCGATCTAAAATCAACATCCGAGACGCCCCCTAGCTCCGAAGAGATATTCCCTACGTCCCAGCCTGAGGCAAGTGGTCAACGCAGGGAGCCTTACTTTGCCACAGAAGCTGAGGACACTCCTGAGCCGCAGGCCGAGCCCGCTCGCGAACAGCTGATCTCCGCCATTCAACCTGCCCCGCTGGAAATGAGCTGGGGTGCGACACCATCGAAGAAAGCGGTGAGCCCCTGGCTGTGGCGACTTCTCCTGCCAGCTTTGGTAATTTTACTGTTGCTTCAAGTGGGCTACTTTCAGTTCGACCGTCTCAGCAAGCAGCAACCATGGCGCAATATTTACGCTGTGGCCTGCCCACTATTCGGCTGTACTCTCCCCCCATTACGCGATGCCAAAGCGATCCAGGCCTCCAACCTGATGGTGCGCAGCCACCCCCAGTTGGAGGGCGCCCTGATAGTGGACGCTGTGCTGCTAAATACAGCGCCCTACCCCCAGGCGTTTCCTAATTTGCTGTTAAATTTCAGCGACCTGAAAAATAAAGCGGTAGCGAGTCGCCGCTTTAGTCCCCAAGAGTATTTACAAGGGGAGTTGGCTGGGCGCAAGCTAATGCCTCAGGGCAGCCCTATTCACATTGCCATTGAGGTGGTCGATCCAGGGGCCGAGGCGGTGAACTACGAGATGAAAATCGCTCCTTGAGGAAGGTTTGAGCGCCAAGACATTGGTCACTCTGGCGTGCAAAGCCACTAAAATTGACCACTCTGCAAGCTAAACGCACAGGGATCGATCGATTTGCCCGCTTTTTCGCTTTGCCAACGCCGGGGCAGTCGTTATCATAGGCGGCCTTTTTGCCTGGGCCCAGAACGCCCTTCCAAAGCCCAAACGGAGCTACCGTGTCTATTGCTATAGGCCCCTACATTATCGACAACCCGGTAATCTTGGCGCCAATGGCCGGAGTTACTGATCGCCCCTTCCGTCAACTGTGTCGCCAACTCGGCGCCGGGCTGGTGGTATCGGAGATGGTGACCTCAGACACGCGTCTGTGGAATAGCCGCAAGTCACGACTGCGTCTGGACCACGGTGGTGAGGCAGCTCCCATATCGGTACAAATTGCCGGTGGTGATCCCGAGATGATGGCTCAGGCCGCTCGGGAGAACGTGCGTCGCGGCGCGCAAATCATTGATATAAATATGGGCTGCCCGGCAAAAAAAGTGTGTAAGAAAGCGGCGGGCTCCGCCCTGCTGCGGGATGAAAAGCTGGTTGCGGATATATTGCAGGCCGTGGTCCAGTCTGTCTCCGTCCCGGTGACGCTTAAGATCCGCACCGGCTGGTGTACGGATTCCCGTAATGGCGCCACCGTTGCTCAAATGGCCGAGGATGCTGGTATCGCTGCTTTGGCGGTTCACGGTCGCACTCGTGCCTGCGGCTACCACGGACAGGCTGAATTCGATACCATTGCCGATATTGTATCCAGGGTAGCAATCCCAGTTTTTGCCAACGGCGACATAACCGGTGCCGATAGAGCCCGCGAGGTGCTCAATTACACTGGTGCTGCGGCGGTCATGATTGGCCGTGCCGCACAGGGACGACCTTGGATTTTTCGGGAGATAGCCCACTACCTCGCCACCGGCGAGCGGCTGCCCGAACCAACATTGGACGAAGTAAGAAAAATACTGCTCACCCACTTGGGTGAACTGCACCGATTCTACGGTGAGGTGATGGGGGTCCGTATCGCCCGCAAACACGTGGGCTGGTACTTGAAGACACTCGCGGACAGCGAGTCCTTCCGCAAGACCTTTTTCCAAATAGAGAGCGCAGAAGTACAACATGCCAGCGTTCACGAGTGGTTTGAACGCCGAATAACGAGAGGGGCACAAGCGGCATGAATAATGAAGTATTGATTCCGGATACTGGCAGCGAAGAAGTATCCTCCAGGGGGCAGACGCAGCTGGCACAGCCGCAACAACAGTCCCTGCGCGATGCCGTTGAGCACGCGATGGAGAACTATTTCCGCCACCTGGATGGCCAGATGGTTACCGATGTCTATGACATGGTGCTGTCGGAGATCGAAGCGCCCATGCTCGAAGTGGTGATGAAATATACTCGCCACAACCAGACCCGCGCCGCGCAATTACTGGGTCTCAACCGTGGCACTCTGCGCAAGAAGCTGAAGCGCTACGGACTGCTGTAAGCTTCCCACCGAGAGAAATTCTGAAGGGGGATGAGGTAACTCATCCCCCTTCGCTATTTTCCCGGCAGCAATTTTATTCGTTGCCGCAGAGAACAACCCGCATAAACCCTTTAAACATCTTTTCCGAAAACCAGTTGGATCTAGTGCAATGACAGACAAGGTTTCCATCCGCCGCGCTTTAATTAGTGTCTCTGACAAGAGTGGCATCGTAGAGTTCGCCCAACAGCTCTCCGCAATGGGCGTAGAAATCCTCTCCACCGGCGGCACCCACCGCCAGCTCAAAGAAGCCGGAATTCCCGTGGTAGAAGTTTCTGACTATACTGGCTTCCCCGAGATGATGGACGGTCGCGTCAAGACGCTGCATCCGAAGGTACACGGCGGTATTTTGGGGCGCCGTGGCACCGATGACGCCATCATGGGCGAGCACGGTATCACCCCCATCGATATGGTTGTGGTCAACCTCTACCCTTTCGCTCAAACCGTAGCCAAGCCTGACTGTTCCCTTGAGGACGCTATCGAGAATATCGATATCGGCGGCCCCACCATGGTTCGCGCAGCAGCCAAGAACCACAAAGATGTCACTATCGTGGTCAATGCCAGCGATTACGGCAGCATCATCGAGGAAATGAAAGCTAACGACGGTGCACTGAGCCACGCCAGCCGCTTTGACCTGGCGGTAAAAGCCTTCGAGCACACGGCGGGCTATGACGGCGCTATCGCCAACTACCTGGGTGCCATTAAAGGCGAGGAAAAGCAGCTGTTCCCGCGCACCTACAACAGCCAATTTATCAAGAAACTGGATCTGCGCTACGGTGAGAACCCGCACCAGAAATCCGCTTTTTACACCGAAGCCAACCCGGCTGAGGCCAGCATTTCCACTGCCACCCAGCTGCAGGGTAAAGAGCTGTCCTACAACAATATCGCCGATACCGATGCCGCGTTGGAGTGTGTTAAGTCCTTCGAGCAACCCGCTTGCGTGATCGTTAAACATGCCAATCCCTGTGGTGTGGCAATTGCTGAAGATATTCACAAGGCCTACGACCTGGCTTTCGCCACCGACAGCGAATCCGCCTTTGGCGGTATCATCGCCTTCAACCGCGAGCTGGATAGCGCCACTGCCCGCGCGATCATCGAGCGCCAGTTTGTTGAAGTGATCATCGCACCGTCAGTCTCCGAAGAGGCAAAACGGGTTGTTGCCGAGAAGAAGAATCTGCGCTTGCTGGTATGCGGCCAGTGGAGCAACGAGCGCTCCCCGGCACTGGACTACAAGCGCGTTAATGGCGGCCTGCTAGTCCAGGACCGCGACGACGGCCTGATCACCGCTGCCGACCTGAAAGTAGTCTCCAAGCGCCAGCCCACTGAAGAAGAAATCCGCGATCTGTTGTTTACCTGGAAAGTGGCCAAGTTTGTAAAATCCAATGCCATCGTATACGGCAAAGACGGTCGCACTGTCGGTGTAGGCGCAGGCCAGATGAGCCGTGTAAACTCCGCGCGTATCGCCGCGATCAAGGCCGAGCATGCCGGCCTCGCCGTTGCAGGGTCCGTGATGGCCTCCGACGCTTTCTTCCCCTTCCGCGATGGTATTGATAACGCCGCCGCTGTCGGCATCCAGGCGGTTATCCAGCCCGGTGGCTCCATGCGCGATGAGGAAGTGATCGCCGCAGCGGACGAGCACAATATGGCCATGGTCTTTACTGGCATGCGCCACTTCCGCCACTAAACCGGCACTCTCCACGAAGCCCTCTCTCGCTTCAAGGAGATTCGTAGCAGTGACGCATCCTCTGCGTCACTGTTATCGAGTAGTTCCCAGCGCCCACTATCAAAGAGGCGCCTATTGCAGGCGTGTAACACCACCTGCAACGATTCCGCGCTAAACTAGCGCACCTGATACCTGTCCAATGGACCCAAGTGGTCGACTTAGGGGGATTTAAGAATGAATGTATTAATCATCGGCTCAGGTGGCCGCGAGCACGCCCTGGCGTGGAAAGCCGCACAAAACCCCAAAGTGGGTACTGTGTTTGTAGCACCAGGCAATGCCGGCACCGCCCGCGAAGGCAAAGTGCAGAATCTGGCTATCGGTGTCGACAACTTCCCCGCTTTGGCGGACTTCGCCGAGGAAAACGGCGTGGAACTCACTATCGTCGGCCCCGAAGCGCCACTAGTTGACGGCATTGTAGATTTCTTTAACGGGCGAGGCCTCGCCATCTTTGGCCCCAGCAAAGGCGCTGCACAACTGGAAGGCTCCAAGGCCTTCACCAAGGATTTCCTTGAGCGCCACAAAATCCCCACCGCCGCTTATCGCAATTTCACCGAAGTTGAACCAGCCATCGAATATATTCGTGAGCGCGGAGCGCCCATCGTAGTCAAAGCCGATGGCCTCGCCGCTGGTAAAGGCGTCATCGTCGCCGAGACCGAGCAACAGGCCGAGCTGGCTGTGCGCGATATGCTCTCCGGCAACGCCTTTGGCGACGCTGGCTGCCGAGTAGTGATCGAGGAATTCCTGCAGGGTGAAGAAGCGAGCTTTATCGTTATGGTAGATGGGGAGAATATCCTGCCCATGGCCACCAGCCAGGACCACAAACGCGTCGGTGACGGCGATACTGGCCCCAATACCGGCGGCATGGGTGCCTACTCCCCGGCACCGGTAGTGACCGACAGTGTTTATCAGCGCATTATGCAAGAAGTGATTGAACCCACAGTAACAGGCCTCGCCGCTGAGGGTACGCCATATACCGGGTTTCTCTACGCTGGCCTGATGATCGATCCGCAGGGTGCTCCCAGAGTGATCGAGTACAACTGCCGCTTCGGTGACCCCGAAACCCAGCCTATTATGATGCGTCTGAAATCCGACCTGGTAGATCTGTGCCTGGCCGCACTGGACAAAAAGCTCGATAGCGTGACGGCTGAATGGGACCCGCGCCCATCACTTGGAGTGGTATTGGCCGCACATGGCTATCCCGGCAGTTACCGCAAGGGCGATGCCATTAGTGGGCTTGAGAAAGCTGACAGCGATAATGCCAAAGTCTTCCACGCTGGTACTGCCCTGGACGGCGAACGTGTGGTCACCAATGGCGGCCGCGTACTCTGCGCCACCGCATTGGGCGACACTGTCGCCGAAGCTCAGGCCAATGCCTATGAAGCTGCCCGCGCCATCTATTGGGAAGGTGTCTTTTACCGGAAAGATATCGGTTATCGCGCGGTCGAAAGAGAACAGACTAGTAGCGATAAGTAGTTTTACCCAGCATGGCGGTAGGGCTGACTACCGCCATACAGAGGAAGTCATAAACATGAGTGAACGCAATTTGAGTGGCCTCGATCACCTGCTGATTCAGGCTGACCGCGCCCTGCGCACTCTGAGTCCTGGCGAGCCCTGTCACGGGCGCCCATCTCCGGCCAAAGGCGAAGCGGAGGCCGAGCTCAGCGATACCGAGCGCAAGCACGCCGCCGGTCTGATGCGGGTCAACCACAGCGGCGAAGTCTGTGCTCAGGCCCTCTACCAAGGCCAGGCACTCACAGCAAAACTGCCCGAGGTACGCGGTGAAATGGAGCGCGCTGCGGATGAGGAGATCGACCACCTGGCTTGGTGTGAGCAGCGCCTCAAAGAACTGGACAGCCGCCCAAGCCTGCTCAATCCACTCTGGTATGGATTGTCATTTGGACTGGGCGCCGCCGCCGGCAAAATCAGCGATCGCATCAGTCTGGGATTTGTCGCAGCGACAGAAGAAAGGGTCTGCGAACACCTGGAGAGTCACCTGCAGAAGCTTCCAGCCCAGGACAAACGCAGTCGCGCCGTAGTGGAGCAAATGCTGGTCGATGAGAGCGAACACGCTCATGCCGCGCTAGCCGCCGGAGGCAAACGTTTCCCAGCACCGGTGAAAGGCGCTATGTCTCTGGTAGCCAAGGTGATGACCTCAGCCAGTTACAAAATTTAAAATATTAATAACCGGTTCGTAAAAATTGACTGGCCCGCTAAAAGCAACCGCTTTTGAGCAGGCCTTTTCTTTATCTGAGTATTGCTTAGACTTCTTCTACTCGATAGCGATGCACGATCTCCACTCCCGCATTGCGCAACATAATTGAAGCAGAGCAATATTTCTCTGCAGATAGCTCCACAGCGCGGGCTACATGGGATTCTTTTATTCCCCGGCCTCGCACAACAAATTCCATTTCAATTCGCTCAAAAGGTGATGGGGTGGTATCCGGGCGAACGCCATTCAATTCGCAATGACAGGAAATAATATCCTGGCGCGCCTTCTGTAAAATGGAAACCACATCATAGGCTGCACAGCCACCAACTCCGAGGAGGATCATTTCCATCGGGCGCACACCGTTATTAGTGCGCCCCCCTTCCATCACTACCGAATTACCACTGCCGGCTTCGCCGACGAAGGTCAAATCATTAACCCAGGTTACCTTGCCCTGCATTGCCATGCTCCCGCTGAAATTCAAGCCGCGAAGCTTAGCACAGAGTACAAGATTATCCTGACAGGCAGAGTATTTCCGGTATAGTGTCCACAACACCTCCGCGCGAAATGTTCGCTACTGAAGTTTCCCCCTTCGTCAGTGAAGGCAATAGCCCGCTTGCAGTCCAATCGCACCCGCGCCAGAGTGTCACAGGTCACACTGCGGAACTTTGCCGCGACCAACCTCTGTTGGGGACTGTTTTTTCGCGCGATAATTCAATAGTGCTCAGCTGCTAAAGCCGGGATAGAGCACGAGACAAAAAATGAGGAATAAATCCGTGACGGTTGCTATCGAAGACCCCATGACTATCGGCAATATTGAAGACTTTCTGGCCCACTGCCACCGGCGACGCTATCCGGCCAAGAGCACGATTATCTATGCCGGCGACCGCTGTGAGTCCCTCTATTTCATTATGCGCGGTTCAGTCACCGTCTTAATCGAAGATGACGAGGGCCGCGAAATGATCGTAGCCTATCTAAACGACGGGGACTTTTTCGGTGAAATGGGCCTATTTGATCAGGACACCCGCAGCGCCTGGGTGCGCACCAAAACCGAGTGTGAGGTTGCGGAAATCTCCTACACCAAATTCCAGGAACTGACTCGTCAGCACCCAGAATTCCTGTTCGCTCTAGCCACACAAATGGCCGGGCGCCTGCGTAATACTACTCGAAAAGTTGGCGATCTAGCCTTCCTTGATGTTACCGGTCGTGTGGCGCGAACCCTTTTAGACCTGTGTAATGAGCCCGATGCGATGACCCACCCAGAAGGCATGCAAATCAAGATCACTCGCCAGGAAATTGGCCGTATTGTTGGATGTTCCCGTGAGATGGTTGGGCGCGTGTTGAAAACCCTGGAAGAGCAGGGCTTGGTGTCGGTCAAAGGTAAAACCATGGTGGTTTACGGCACCCGTTAAATACCTGTCCCAGAGTCAAATACCACAGACACAAAAAAGGGCGATATAATCAATCGCCCTTTTTTGTGTCTGTGATTTTATCTAGCTAACTTTCTAAAACCCCACTAGCACTCAGTTAAACATCTCCATCAATTTTCGTCCCGGTTCTTCCTCGCGCATAAAAGCCTCGCCAACCAAAAATGCATCGACACTATGCCCGCGCATGGCCGCGACATCATCCGTCGTGTGGATACCGCTTTCTGTTACAACAATGCGGTCCTTGGGAATCAGATTGAGCAGTTTAAAAGTGTTCTCCAGCTGTACCTCAAAGGTGTGCAGATTGCGATTGTTAATTCCAATTAGACGGTTGGGGAGAGCCAACGCCCTCTCCAGCTCTGCGCGATTGTGCACTTCCACCAGCACATCCAATCCCAGTTCCAGGGCCAAACCATTGAGTTCCTGCATTTGCTGATCTTCCAGGCAGGCGGCAATGAGCAGGATGCAGTCAGCTCCAATAGCGCGCGCCTCAAACACCTGGTAAGGGTCCACGGTAAAGTCCTTACGCAAAACCGGTAGACGAACCGCGTTGCGCGCCTGCTGCAAATAACTGTCATCGCCCTGGAAAAAATCCCTATCGGTGAGTACCGACAAGCATGCCGCGCCACCTCTCTCATAACTGGTCGCAATTTCTGCGGGAAGAAAGTCCTCGCGAATCACCCCCTTACTGGGGGAGGCCTTTTTGATTTCCGCAATCACTGCGGCTTCACCCTCGGCGATTTTGTATTCCAATGCCGCGACAAATCCCCGCGCCGGTGGTTGGTCCTGCGCGCTCAGACGTATTTCTTCCAGACTGCATTGAGATTTGCGCTCCGCCACTTCCTGCCACTTGCGCTCGATAATAGTTCTCAAAATGGTCGGTGTGCTCACGATTTCACTTCCTCGGGGCGAAAGGCGCTGGTAAAGGCGGCCAGGTCATTGATTTTTTCTGCGGCCAAACCGCTATCGATGGCGTCCTGCGCCATGGCGACACCCTGCTCTGCCGTATTTGCGGTGCCGCTGACATAAATCGCCAGGCCGGCATTCAGGGCGATAATATCTGCAGCTTTTTTCCCTGCCTCAGTTTCACGTTTACCCAATGCGTCGCGAATCAAGGATAGAGACTCTGCGGCACCCGCAACGATCAAGCCATCCAGACTCTGGCGGGGCAGACCAAAGGCTTCGGGGCAGAGAGTAAACTCACTAATAACACCATCTTTCAATTCCACCGCTAAAGTATCCGCGGCGATACTGGCTTCGTCGAGGCCGTCATCGCTGTGCAGGACCAGCACGTGCTCAGAACCAAGTCGTTGCAGGACTTCAGCCAACAAACGACAGTAGCGTTTCTCATAAACACCAATAACCTTGCGCTTAACTCCGGCGGGGTTGGTCATGGGGCCGAGCAGATTAAAAATAGTGCGCAGCCCCAGTGCTTTGCGCGCTGGGCCTACATGACGAACGGCGCTATGGAAACTAGGCGCAAACATAAAGCCGATACCGAGCGTTTCCACACAGCGGGCCATTTGCTCCGCGCTTAAATCCAGATAAACCCCGGCGCGTTCGAGCAAATCGGCGGAGCCACTACTAGAAGACACCGAGCGGTTGCCGTGTTTGGCCACCCTGGCCCCAGCTGCAGCTGCAACAAAGCTACTGGCACTGGATACATTAAATAGATTTGCGCCATCTCCGCCGGTGCCGACGATGTCTACGGTATTCTCAAGGTCGAGTTCAACCTTAGTGGCCAGTGCGCGCATGGTTTCCACCGCACCGACGATCTCGTCGACAGTTTCACCGCGAATGCGCAACGCGATCAGCAAGGCCCCTATCTGCGCTTCCAGGGCTTCTCCGCGCATGATTTGGCCTACAGTCTCACGCATCTCCTCACGGCTCAAATGCTCTCCATCCACCAGCTTGGCGATAGCATTTTGTATATTCATTGTGCCCCCCTTGTCCCGCTCAGTATTGATTGGTGCGAAGCGTAATTAACTGCCCCGCGTTTTGCCCTTCGCATCAGGACTCGAGAAAATTCTTCAACATATCGTGGCCATGCATGGTGAGAATGGACTCTGGATGAAACTGCACGCCCTCTATCGGTAATTCCCGGTGGCGCAGCCCCATAATTTCATCAATCTCGCCGTCAGGCGTCTCCGTCCAGGCGGTAATTTCCAGGCATTCAGGCAAGCTGCCCTTTTCCACCACCAGGGAGTGATAACGGGTGGCCTCGAAAGGATTGGATAGCCCGTGAAACACTCCCAGGTTGTTGTGCACTATAGGCGATGTTTTACCGTGCATAACCTGGCCGGCACGTACGACTCGACCACCAAAAACCTGGCCGATACTCTGGTGACCAAGGCAAATTCCCAAAATAGGGATACGCCCGGCGAAATGGCGAATCGTCTCCAGGGAAATTCCTGCCTCATTGGGTGTGCAGGGCCCTGGTGAAATAACAATTTTCGCCGGGGCCAACTGCTCTATGTCCTCAAGGGTAATTTCGTCATTGCGCTTGACCACAACCTCAGCGCCCAGCTCCTCAAGGTACTGCACCACATTCCAGGTAAAGGAATCGTAGTTATCGATCATCAAAATCATTACTTGGCCCCCATAGCCTGTGCAGTATCGGTAGTTGCTTCCATGCGCTTTTGCAGTCGTGCGAGCGCCGCCTGGGTTGAGCGCAATTCGCGCAGTATTTCAGTTTGACTGGGTGGCAGACACATTTCATCCATTCGACGCAACTTGGCTTCCTCCAGGTTATTGAGCACCACGCCAATAAACAGGTTAATCATGACAAAGGCGCCCATGACCACGAAGCTGACAAAGTAGAGCCAGGCCCAGGGCATTGCATCCATGGCGGTATACATAATGTCGGTCCAATCCTCGAAGGTCACAATACGGAATAGACTCAACAGAGCTATCGGCAGGTTACGCCAATGGGTTGGGTCTATCTCATGAAAGAGAAAGTAGCCCGCCACGCCATAGATATAAAAGATAATTCCCATCAAGATTGCGATGTGCATCATGCTCGGCAAGCTGCGCAGCAGTGTATCCACCAGAGTACGCAGTTCAGGGAAGGCAGAAACCAGTCGCAACACCCGCAGGATCCGTACCAGGCGCGCGAGTGTTGCCAGGGGCCCAGTGGCGGGAATCAAGCTTAAGGCGATGATGGTGAAATCGAAGCAGTTCCAGCCGCTGGCAAAATAACGCCAGGGGCGCGATCCATGAGAAGTTATTTTTATTGCTGCCTCTAAAATAAAAGCAGTCAGTACCAATTGGTTAACAACGCCCAATGCAGTACCAAAACGCTCCATCACCCATATTGAAGTCTCCAGCCCTACCGCCAGTGCATTAACCAGGATCATGCCAATGATCACCTGATTAAACAGGGGAGCTTCGACTATCTGCTGACAACGGGCCGCAAGAGATACTTTTTGAGAAATACTAGCTTCGCTCATTTTGTTCGATCTTTACTTCTACTTCTTTACAACTACTCGCCAGAGCCATGCCCGCCGCACGGAACAACGCCCTAGCCTTATTCATGGTCTCATCCCACTCGGATTGGGGATCTGAATCGGCCACCAGGCCGGCACCGGCCTGGATAAATAACTGTCCGTCCTTAATGACTGCGGTGCGAATTGCGATAGCTGTATCCATATTGCCATTCCAGGCCAAGTAACCCACCGCACCACCATAGATACCACGCTTCTCTGGTTCGAGTTCATCGATAATTTCCATAGCACGGATCTTCGGCGCCCCGGATAAAGTGCCGGCCGGAAGCGCCGCGCGCAGGGCATCCATACCGGTGAGTCCCTCCCGCAACTGACCGGTGACATTGGAGGTGATATGCATCACATGGGAGTAGCGTTCCACCACCATCTGCTCAGTGACCCGCACGCTGCCAGTCGCCGCTACACGGCCCACATCATTGCGCCCCAGATCGATCAACATCAGGTGCTCGGCACACTCTTTTGGGTCTGCCAATAGCTCCTGCTCCAGGGCTTTATCCTCCTCCTCGGAAGTACCGCGACGACGGGTGCCTGCTAGCGGACGCACAGTCATCTCACCCTCTTCCAGGCGTACCAGAATCTCTGGACTAGAGCCCACAACCTGGTGATCCCCCAGGTCGAGGAAATACATATAGGGCGAGGGGTTCAGGCTGCGAAGGGCGCGATAAAAATTCAGTGGCGGGGCATCGAAAGGAGCCGACAAGCGCTGAGATGGCACCACCTGCATAACATCACCGGCGAGGACATATTCCTTTACCCTATCAACGGCCTTCTTGAAATTTTTCTCACCAAAGTGGGAGTGAAAAGCACCCTCCTCGATTCCCTTGCCATCCAGGTCCAGAGGCACTGTATCCGGTAAAGGCCGGGCCAACCTTTCCACCAGTTGATCCAGACGCTGCTGGGCCCGCTCATAGGCATCGGCCTGGGAAGGGTCCGCATGCACAATAAAGATAACCGCACCGGCGAGGTTGTCGAACACCACCAGCTCATCACTGACCATCAGCAGGATATCCGGATTACCCAGGCTATCCTGCGGCATACTGTGCGCTAAGCGCGGTTCAATATAGCGCACACAGTCATAGCCAAAATACCCAACCAAGCCACCATTAAAACGCGGCAAATTGGCAAGTTCCGGTACCCGATAGCGCTGCTGGAACAGCTCGACAAATGCCAGCGGATCGCGCTCGGTATAGCTTTCTATCACCGCCCCGTCACACTCCACCGTAACCTCGTTGCCACGCACCCGAAGCAGAGTTCTGGCGGGCAATCCAATAATGGAGTAGCGCCCCCATTTCTCCCCGCCCTGTACCGACTCCAGTAGGTAACTGTAGCGGCCTTCGGCAAGCTTCAGATAAGTGGACAGGGGGGTTTCAATATCCGCCAGCACACGGCGCACTAGCGGTATACGGTTATAGCCCGCAGATACAAGTTGGGCGTATTCACTAGGGGTCATAGAGACTCCGATCTATTGGGTATTTTTCTTGTTGGCGCCAAAGTATAGGCGGCACCCACGGGAGAGGTGGCCGAACGGTATTGTTGACCAGTTGGCCTCAGCGGATCAGTGGCGCCATCGCCAACTGCTGGATGTGGGGATAGTGTGATTCACGGAAATTCCCTCTGTGCAGGCGCACAAGTTTACAAATCCCGTATGCGGCGGGCAAGGGGCTGCCCGCCAAGTTTTTCTCAGGACAAGCTTTCGCGCATAGCACCGATCACTTCAGCGTAGTCGGGGGCATTGAAGATTGCAGAGCCTGCAACAAAAGTATCCGCGCCGGCTGCGGCAATCTCCGCAATATTGTCACGGTTGACCCCGCCATCGATCTCAAGGCGAATATCGTAACCAGAAGCGTCGATCAACTGGCGCGCCTCGCGCAGTTTTTCCAGAGTGCCCGGAATAAACTTTTGCCCACCAAAGCCAGGGTTGACTGACATCAACAAAATCATATCCAGCTTGTCCATCACATACTTGGCCGCATCCAGTCCTGTGGCTGGGTTAAAGACCAAACCGGCCTTACAGCCAAGACTGCGGATCAACTGTAGGGAGCGGTCCGGGTGTCGCGAAGCCTCGGGGTGGAAAGTAATATAACTTGCGCCCGCATCGGCAAACATGCGAATCATATCGTCTACCGGCTCCACCATCAGGTGCACATCAATGGGCGCCTCGACACCATGCTTGCGCAACGCCTGGCACACCATTGGGCCGATGGTTAGGTTGGGCACATAGTGGTTGTCCATCACATCGAAGTGCACCCAGTCAGCACCAGCGGCTAACACATTGTCCACCTCTTCACCAAGGCGGGCAAAGTCGGCGGAAAGAATCGAGGGGGCAATCTTGTAATCTGACATCATTATTTCCTTCAGTAACTCAATTTTCCGCGCTCAGGCGGCAATGCAGGTTTTCCAGGCGCTCGGGGGTGCCCACATCACACCAGTCCCCAGGGTATAAGTCCGCCTGTAGTTTGTCCTCATTGAAAGTAAAGACCTCGCCAAGGCCGAAGCATTCACGCACTTTGGGATAGCGGGTTAACACCTCGGGGCGCAGCCAACTGATACCGGCAAAGGTATAGCGGGGCTTGGCAGTCCCAGACAACAGGCCATTATCAATTCCGAAGTCTCCTTCGGGGTTATGTGGAGGATTTGGCACCATAAGAAGTCGGCCGGGGCAACCCTTAGGTAGGGGACGATTCACCCACTGCGAAAGATTAAAGTCACACCAGACATCCCCATTAACCACAAAGAATGGGCCCTCTCCCAGCAGCGGCATCGCGTTGAGAATACCCCCTGCGGTCTCAAGGGGTCGGTCTTCTTGCTCCACAGAATACTGGATATCGAGCCCCCAGCGATCACCACTCCCCAGGTAATCACGAATCATATGGCCCAAATGGCCCAGGTTGATCACTACCCGTTGAACTCCCACAGCCTGTAGACGCTCAAGCACATGCTCAATGAGCGGCTTGCCCGCCACAGACAACAAAGGCTTGGGGGTTTGGTCAGTAAGGGGGCGCATTCTACGCCCAAAGCCCGCAGCCAAGACCATAGCGGTAGTTGGGGCTATCTCAGTGAGCTGAGTCATTCAATTCATCTATCAGTTTTTATACAGCTTATTAGTGCTATTCACCGGCATAGCGATAATCACTGTACCAAGGCTGCTGCTCTATAAGCGGAAGTAGCTGTTGCTCAAACCACTGCGCAAACGGCTGGAGCTCCTCATAGCGCCCAGCAGTTTCCAGTACATAGCGTATCACCAGCGGCAAATCCCCTAGGTAGTTCTGCTTGCCATCGCGCAATGATAGACGTGGAAAAAGGCCCAGCACTTTAATGTGACGCTGGAGCCCCATCCAGTCGAACCAAGTTAAGAACTCTTTAGGCTCGACAGGTTCCAGCACCCCAGCAGCTTCTGCAGTAGCGGCATAGGCTAAAGCCCAGCGCTCGACCCGCTGGCGTGGCCAGCGGATATAGCAGTCTCGCAACAGAGAGACCAAATCGTAGGTAATCGGTCCCCACACGGCATCCTGGAAGTCCACGATTCCAGGGCGCTCACCTCCACGGATCATTAAATTACGGCTGTGGTAGTCTCTGTGCACCAGAGCTTGCGGTTGGCCTGCAGCACTCTCCAGCAACCGCTGAAAGGTCTCTTGCAGCCGGCGGTTTTCTACTTCACTCAGAGAGTAGCCGAGTAACTTGCCTACCAGCCACTCGGGCATAATACGCATCTCTGTCAGCAATAGTTCCCGGTTGTAATCTGGAAACAAATCCTCTGTACGAGGTATCTGCTGGAGACTGAGCAGCTCACTCATTACCTCCGCATAGAGCCCCTCGACACTGTCATTACTCAGCACATCGAATAATTGGGTATCACCCAAGTCTTCCAATAGCAGGTACCCATTGGCTGTATCAGCTGCTATTACCATGGGGGTGTGCACACCATTGCGCCGCAGATAATCGGCAACTGCTACAAATCGGGCCGGGTTAGTACACTCAGGTGGAGAATCAACAGCGATTAAACTGGGCTCGGTAGAAGTGCGGAAATAGCGCCGAAAGCCCGCATCCCCGGCAAGGTTGGCCAAGTCTGCTGGAAATTCAATTTCCAGAGCCTTACCCACCCAAAGAGCCAAAGCCTCTTGTCGCAGGTCATCACTCACAGTACACCCTTCATTTATTGTTCGGCCCATCAATGATTCTTTCTATCGCGGCAGTTTCCCATTAAGCAGCTCGTATTGAAACCCTGCCCCAGGGAGCTTGAAGCGACTATAACACTCTCGCCTCTTACATCCGTACCATCTGTGCGGCTATTAACCACTTCTACATTCAAGTAGAATCGGGCGATAATTTTTTGCGCGCCCCGGCTGGATAGCTGTCGCACGCATCTGCCGATACAAGAAACACCAAAGAATAGCCGGAACCTATCGATTGATGCTTGAAGTCTCCCGGTGGCGTCGCCTCGCTCTAGCAATAGCTCAGAATCCACGAGCCCACTCTCTAGCCCTCGGTTTGTTGGCCGCGCACCCTATATGGACTCATGCGGACCAAACCGCCGTAGATCCCGAATACAACCCCTACCTGTACTTAGACTGGTTACCACGTTCTGAATTGACCCCTGAGGAAAGCGCCAGAGTACCGGCGATTTGCTCCGGAGCCTTTATCGAACCGCCTAGGGATTACCCCGATGCCAACTTGCCCCCTGAAGACGCGCCACTACGTGCCACAGCCGAGCAGTCTCGCATCCTCGATGACGGATCTGCCGAATTAATTGGCAACGTCCATATCACCCAAGGCTATCGCCAATTATTTGCCGATGAAGTAACCCTCAACCGCCAGACCAACACCGCTTTCCTAAGTGGTGCTATCGAACTGCGCGAACCCAATTTACTCGTTCGGGGGGACTCGGCAGAGGTTCACACCGATACCGAAGCGGCCTCCATTGAGGACGCAACATACGTTGTACACGACGAATTTATTCATGGTGACGCCGCCCAAGTCGCACGTCAGACCAGTGGTGAATTGACCCTTACCGATGGCACCTATACCCGCTGTGAGCCGGGCCGGGCTTTCTGGCGCCTGAGTGGCGGAGAAATCAATATCGATCAAGTGGAGAGCCAGGGAACCGCTAGGGATGTACGCCTGGAGATACTGGATGTTCCCGTACTCTATTTCCCGTATTTTCGCTTCCCGGTGGGCGATGCGCGCATGTCGGGCTTCCTTTTTCCTTCTCTAAGCAACAGCGATAAGAATGGCTGGGACCTATCTGTTCCGTATTACTGGAATATCGCCCCGGAGATGGATGCGACCATCACTCCACGCTATATCCAGTATCGCGGCACTGGTCTGGAAGTAGAATTCCGCCACCTAAGCCCCGTGTTCAACACCGAAATACGCCTAGCCGATCTCCCTAATGATAAGGGCGGCAATAGTGATCTCGCCCAGGAATTGATTGACCGGGGCTTCCCTGAAGACCTGGTCCTGCCCTACAAAGGGGACGATCGCTGGTTAGTGAACCTAGAACAACAGGGTGGTTATAGCGGCAGTATCTGGCGTACCGACATCGACTACACCAAGGTGAGCGATCCCGACTATTTTCGCGATTTAAGTACCGCCAACCTTGATATCAACGCGGAAACCCAGGTTAGCCAAAAAGCCCAGGGTAGACTCACTTTTGAAAACTGGGCAATCAGCCTTCGTGCCCAGGATTACCAAGTGTTGGAAAATGATCGTTTCGATACTTTCGCCCAGCTGCCTCGGCTAGATGTGGATGGCAATTACCGCTGGGGTGACTGGCAACTAGCCTTGCAAAATGAAGCCACTGTATGGCGGCACCAGGACACTCAGACGATCAGGTTTATTAGAGATATTGATGACCCCGACAGTGTCACTGAGCTAACAAGAGACTTTATCACCGCAGACCGCCTGCGCCTGGACTATGAGCTTTTTTGGGATAAAGAATGGCTGTGGGGCTACTTTAAGCCGGGTTTGGCAGGTCGCTATCTGGGTTATCAGGTCAGCGACACCTTCTTGCCAGAAGGTGCCAACGACACGCCAAGCGCCTCCGCCGCCCAGCTTACCCTGGACACCGGCCTCTACTTCGAACGTGATGGCTTCGCCTTTGATCGCGACTATATCCAGACTCTGGAGCCACGCCTATACGGACTACTCAGTAGTAACGCCAACCAGGAAGGTTTCTTCGATATTACTGGGGATGACATAAACGATATAGGCCCCATCGACCCCCAAAGTAATAACTTACTCTATGACACTTCGCTGTTCACCTTCAGCTACGATCAGCTATTTCGCCACAGCCGTTTTACCGGCAATGATCGTATTGACGATGCAAGTAGGGTTGCTCTGGGGCTAACCACCCGCTTTATTGAGCCTATTAGTGGCCGTGACTTGCTGTCTGCAAGTGTCGGCCAGGTTTTCTACTCCAGCGATACCCAGATTGGTCTGCGCGAGCTTATCGAAGAAACCCCGCGCTCTGAGCTTGCCGCCAGACTGGAAAGCCGCCCAATTCAATCCCTACGTATTGGCAGTGAGCTGGTCTACGATGACACAGAGCACAATGTCAACCGCGGCAACTTCAGCTTGCGCTACTTTGATGATGAAGCGCGTATTTTTAACCTCAGTTACTACTATAAGCGTGACAATGTCACATTTATCAATAAGGACGGTGTTGAGCAGGTCGGCCCTACGCGCCAGCTGAACAGCTCCACTGTACTGCCTATCAACACGCACACTTCTATAATGGCTGGCGCAGCTTACGATTTGTCATTGAACCGGGAACTGGAATACCTGGCAGGTATCGAATATGACGACTGCTGCTATCGTGCGCGCCTTTTATGGCGCCGAACCCTGGACAATGACCTAGCCGGTGTTGTTAGAGCTGAAGACCTCCAATACGATGAAGGTATCTACCTCGAAATACAACTGAAGGGTCTAGCAGGATTTGGCGCAACGGTCACTCAAATGCTAAGCCAAGGAATTGCCAATTTTGATCAGAGAGAAAAGCTGAAACCGTGATGAAAATAATGCAGAAATTGATGCCGAAATTAGGCTTGTCATCCGTTCTGGCTGCTTGCGTCCTGATCGCCGGCACGGTCACAGCGCAAGTACAAACCCTGGACAGGGTAGTCGCCGTTGTTGATGAAGATGTGGTTATGGCCAGTGAACTTGCCCAGCGCATGAATACCATAGCCAGCCAAATTCAAGCCCAACAGGTCCAGGCACCACCTGTGGATGTTTTGCGTCGTCAGGTACTGGAACAACTGATTATCGAACGATTACAGCTACAGATGGCCTCCCGGGCGGGCGTTACAATATCTGAATCCGAGCTCGATCAAGCCATCGCTCGCGTTCAACAAAATGCGAGTGTCAGTCCGGAAGAATTTCGTCAGCGCCTGCGTTCCGATGGTATGACCATGAAAAGCTTTCGCCAGCAGATCCGTCAGGAACTGATGATCCGCCGGGTAGAACAAGGCAGCGTCAACCGCCGAATCCAGATCACCGACCAAGACATCGACAATTTCCTTCGCTCTAAAGAGGGCGAGTTCTGGAAGTCCCCTCAGTATGAGCTGGGACATATCTTGATCCCCATCAGCTCCAGTGCTCCAGCCAGCGAAGTTACCCAGGCTCGCGAGAAAGCCGAGGAGCTGGTTCAGCAGGTGCGCGGCGGCACTGACTTTCGTCGCCTGGCGATCGCCAACTCTGCTGGGCAGAATGCCCTCGCCGGTGGCGACCTGGGTTGGCGCAAAACAGTGGAACTCCCCACCCTATTTGCTGATGCGCTAAGCGGCCTCAAGGTAGGTGATATCACTGAGCCCTTCCGCAGTGATGCCGGCTTCCACCTGCTCAAGATTCATGCACAAAAAGGTGCCAGCGAGCAATTAGTGGAGCAGACTAAAGTTCGCCATATCCTGCTCAAACCCTCAGCCATCCTCACAGATGATGAAGCCTACAACAAGCTGGTAGCCATGCGAGAAGAGGCGATGGCTAGCGATAACTTTACCGAGCTCGCTCGCGAGAATTCCGAAGATATTGGCTCCATGCTGTCCGGCGGTGATCTCGGCTGGTCTATGCCAGGACAATTTGTGCCTGAATTTACCCAGGCCATGAACACCACCGGCATCGGCGAAATCAGCCTGCCATTTCGCAGCCAATTCGGCTGGCATATCCTGATGGTCGAGGGGCGGCGCAAACAAGATATGACCGATCAATATATTCGCAACCAGGCTGCCAACCTCTTACGCAACCGCCGCTATGAAGAAGAACTGCAAAATTGGCGCAGGGAAATCCGCGACCAAGCTTATGTAGAAATTAAATTAAAAGATGAAAAGCAAGAAGGCCCTGAACAGGAAGCGCAATAAAAGCGCTTTTTAAGACCTCGAAGACCGGGCCAAAGCGCCCGGTTTTTTATTCGTATAAAGTGTGGCCCCTCTATGATACCCAGAATCGCGCTGACCCCCGGAGAACCCGCCGGTATTGGCCCAGAGATATGTGTAAAATTGTCTCAGCATGGCAGCCCTGCACAACTGATTACCATTGCGGACCCAAGCCTGCTGGAGCGGGCTGCTAAAAAGCTAGACCTTCCCCTTCAGCTTATATCTTTCTCTGAAGATACCCCACTGTCGGAAACAGCACCAGGTAGCCTCTATATTTTAGAAAGTCCTTTAAAGCAGCCATCCCTACCTGGAAAGCTAAACACCGCCAACGCCTTCTATGTATTGAGGACATTGGAGATAGCCGCAGATGGATGTCAAAATGGTCAATTTGATGCGCTAGTGACGGGCCCTGTACATAAGGGGGTAATCAATGAAGCTGGATTTCCCTTCAGTGGCCATACCGAGTTTTTTGCGGAGCGAGCAGGCGTAGCACAAGTAGTCATGATGCTGGCTGCGCAGGAGCTTCGAGTAGCCCTTGTCACTACACATCTTCCACTTAAAGATGTGAGCACAGCAATAACTGGCAAACGTCTGGAGCTCATCACCGAGATTCTACACGGCGGTCTGCGCGATCAGTTCTGTATCCATTCGCCTCACATTGGGGTTTGTGGATTGAACCCTCATGCTGGAGAGGGGGGCCACTTGGGCCGGGAAGAAATCGAAGTGATTCAGCCAGCACTGGCAAGGCTGCGTCAACGTGGCCTTCATCTGACCGGGCCACTACCGGCAGATACACTATTTACCCCACCCCAGTTAGAGCATTTCGATGCAGTACTTGCCATGTATCACGATCAGGGCCTGCCAGTGTTAAAATTTCATGGCTTCGGCAAGGCGGTTAATATCACCCTGGGTTTACCTTATATTCGCACCTCGGTCGATCATGGCACCGCCCTGGACTTGGCGGGCACTGGCAAAGCCAGTTGTGGCAGTCTCGAAGCTGCCCTCACTCAGGCAATAGAACTGGCACAACTACGGAAACAGCAGGTTATATAACATCCTGTTTGCCTAATACCACTATTTGAATTGCAGATTAATTAATGGACAATTTTTTCCAACATAAGGCACGCAAGCGTTTTGGCCAGAACTTTTTGGTCGATGGGAATATCATCGAGCGTATAGTTCGTTCAATAGCCCCTAAAGAAACCGATAAATTGGTCGAAATAGGCCCTGGACAAGGGGCTATTACCGAATTACTAATACAACGTTGTCCCTCACTCACAGCCGTGGAACTGGACCGGGACCTGATTCCTCTGTTGGAATTTAAATTCAGGGACTACCCTGATTTCAAGATTATTGAGCGAGACGCATTGAAATTCGATTTTGGAGAATTTGCCGGTGAGAACCCTCTGCGTATTGTTGGCAATCTCCCCTACAATATTTCCACGCCTCTTTTATTTCATTTGCTCAGTTTCAAAAGCAAAGTGCAGGACATGCACTTTATGCTGCAAAAGGAGGTAGTCGATCGCCTCGGAGCCAGCCCTGGTACCAAGTCCTATGGCCGTCTCACAGTAATGGTACAGTATTACTGCCGTGTTCAAGGGCTATTTCCAGTACCACCCCAGTCCTTCAGGCCAGCCCCTAAAGTGGAGTCTGCTATTGTCCGCCTAATACCCCATAGCAAAATTCCCTACATTGCCGAAGATGAAAAACTATTGGAAAGAATCGTCAATGTCGCTTTTCAGCAACGCCGTAAAACACTGCGCAATGCACTAAAGCCCCTGTTCCCAGACCTCGATCCAGATCAACTGCCAGTGGATGCCAGCCGTCGCCCAGAAACTCTGAGTGTGCAAGAGTTTGTACAGCTATCAAATTACTGCACAAAACTTGGACAACACTGAGCAAGCTAAGCCTCGGGAGATAAGAGTTTGGCTACCTATGCTATTGGCGACATTCAGGGTTGTTTCGAATCTTTAAAGCGCCTATTAAAGAAAATCCATTTTAGTTTTGACAGTGACAAACTATGGATCGCCGGAGATTTAGTGCACCGTGGCGAAGACAGTCTGGGGACTTTACGCTTTCTCTATGAACACCGTTATCAAGTTACCGCGGTTCTTGGCAATCACGATCTGCATCTCTTGGCCTTGGCACATGGGGCCAAGCATCTTGCAGAGAAAGAGCAAGATCTCGCAAAGATTCTAAGGGCAAAAGATTCAGATCGTCTGTTAAGCTGGCTACAGACCCTTCCCTTAATGGTACATAAAAAGGGATACACTATGGTCCACGCCGGTATCCCCCCTATCTGGAGTATTACCAAAGCCCAAAAGCTATCTCGTGAGGTAGAGCATGCTCTCTCGAATGAAGCCATGGCAAAGGCCTTTTTTTACGGCATGTATGGTAATGAACCCCACTGCTGGGATGATCACCTAATCGGAATTGAGCGGCTTCGTTCAATTACCAACTATTTCACGCGTATGCGCCTCTGCAAGGAGGATGGCACCCTCGACCTTGTTACCAAACGTGGGCCCCAGGCATCCCATGGTGATTACAAGCCCTGGTTTAGTTTTTCTAATAGAAAGACTAAAAATGACAAAATAATTTTTGGCCACTGGGCCGCCCTTGAAGGAAGAGCCGATACCGAAAATATCTATGCTTTGGATACCGGCTGTGTATGGGGGGGATATCTAACAGCTATGCGCCTGGGAGACGAAGAGTTTTTTTGTACAGACTGCAGCCTCTGAGCCTCCACAAAACTATAAAAAATCTCAGGGGTCAATGGAGGCTACTAGAAATTTAGTTTTGTCCTTAGAGCTGTATACCTGACTTGAGGGTTTATACGCTCAACAATATCACCCCGGTGACAGTTAATAAAGGAGCTAAAATAACTCGCCCCCACTTATAAAGTGAAAGTAAAGAGAACCCCGTTATAGCAAGCATATAAATCAAAAAATGGGCCGCTGACTCCAGCCCATTTATAAAGAGAACCACCATAATCCCAGGCATGGATATTAGGATACCTTTGAAGTACTCCTGAATAACAATTTCACCCTTTCCACAAGATTTCATCATCATCCAAAAATTAACTTCAGCCTCATCCTCCAAAATGGAATTTATTGCGTAGGTAAAAATTATTGAAGAGCCAACTACCAATAAAATACGCAAGGCAATCAAAACCTCATTAGCCGCAAACACATAACAGCAAATAGTAATTGCAAACGCGATTAGTAATCTGATGACTATACGCGATTTTTTTAATAAAACTGTCCTTGATTGTGAAAACAGAATTTGTCTATATTTGAGCCCCATTAAACACAAAAAAGAAAGCAATTGGATGGTACAGAATAAGAAAAACCAAGTCAGGTACCCTAAGATACTAAACGGCTCTCCCAAGTACACCAACACTAAGAGCGGAAGCAACCATAACGCCCAAAAAAGTGGATTGTATTTAAGCTGAACTATACATAGAGATTTAATCAAGTCTAGAGGGTGGAAGCAGCTCAGATACCACTTTAACTCCGCAGATTCAGGAGACAACAGAATTCCACAAACTGCAAAAGCAATATGCGCCACTAGAAGAATAGAGAGAGAAGTCCTTATATCTCCACCCTCTCCTGTCAAGAGCAAGCTTACAGGAAGATGAATCATCATCAATACAGGGGTTATTATTGAGGCCAGCCCAATTAAAATCCATTGATTTGCCTCAACCCAAATTCTCAACCTAAAGGCAACCCCTGCAAACAACAAGTTATTCAAAGACAGGCTCACAACATTACCTCCGTTTCTTTTTCTGAAAAAGAAACGGAATTATGACTCGCGTAAATAAGCATTCCAGAATAATCTGATAAATGCTCGATCAAAGCTCTGCTAGAGTTCTCATCCAAAGCATTGAAGGGCTCATCTAATAAAAGAACTCCATTTTCTTTAAATAAGGCACAAACTATAGCTACTTTTCTTCGCTGCCCTTCCGATAAGTCGGAAACTTTTGCACAAGAATGAATATCGCACAAAAACTCTTCTTTAAATTCTTTTAAACGGTCAGATTTTTGTATATGGCAAACAGATAGGACTTCCTCAACAGATAAATAACTTGGAAGGGTGATCGCATCAGAATACACTCCACACCTTTCTCTTCGGCTTGACCTTTTTATTTCCCCAAGTAAATTAATAGTACCTGAGGATATAGAAATTAGACCTGATATCCCGAGCAAAAAACTTGTCTTTCCGGAGCCATTCTTTCCCAATATTTTTATTATTCTGGAAGAGGCAGAGAAGGACAGATTTTCAATAACACTGTTTATTCCTCGATGAACATATAGAGCATCAACAACCAATTGATTCAAAACTTCTTCACTCCATAAAGAATAAGCTATCCTAAATAACAAAAAGTAGTGACTCCTTGCGGAGTTAATAGTTCCAGAGTTCTTAAAGAATTGGCACTAAGTAGTAGACTCCCTCCCACTACATAGCATTACAATCAGAGAAGATAGTTACTTAAGCTTCGTAACCATTTGGGTTTTGAGACTGCCAACGCCAGGTATCCTCTACCATCCGTTCCAGGCCAAGCTCAGCCTTCCAGCCAAGCTCACTCTCCGCCAGGGTTGGATCTGCATAGCATTCAGCAATATCTCCCGCTCGACGGGGTACAATTTTATAGGGTATAGACTTCCCACTAGCCGCCTCAAAAGCCCTTACTACCTCTAATACTGAATTTCCCTTGCCTGTACCAAGATTATGGGTATAGCAACCTACTGGGGTTGAGGGTTTACACAACATATTTAAAGCTGCAAGATGACCTCGAGCCAAGTCCACCACATGGATATAATCTCTGACACCAGTACCATCTACCGTAGCGTAGTCATCCCCAAAAACCTGTAGGAATGGGCGCCGACCAACAGCAACCTGGGCAACATAAGGCAGTAAATTATTAGGTATACCGCGAGGATCTTCACCAATTAAACCACTCTTATGTGCACCAATTGGATTAAAGTACCTTAAAAGACTTACCTTCCAGTCGTTACCTGGCGCTGAGCAAATATCCCTCATTATATTCTCTACCATCAGCTTGCTAGCACCATATGGGTTTGTAGCGCCAGTGGGGAAGCTTTCATGTATAGGTACCGTTTCTGGATCTCCATAGACCGTGGCTGAGGAACTGAAGATAATTTGTTTAGTATCAAACTCCTCCATCACCTCCATAAGTGCCAAGGTACCAGCCACATTATTTTGGTAATAGCGCAAAGGTTGAGCCACGGATTCACCCACTGCTTTAAGGCCTGCAAAATGCATTACTGCCTTTATCTTGTGATCAGTAAATACTTGGCGAAGCCTAGGCTTATCAGCAATATCCAGATCAAAAAAAGGTATATCCTCACCTGTGATCAGATTTACCCTGTTTAAGGCCTCACGACTGCTATTGGAGAGGTTATCCACCACTACTGGCTGTAATCCAGCCAAAAGCATCTCAACACAGGTGTGACTACCAATATAACCGGCGCCGCCAGTCACTAAAATCGCCATTTCAGTTCCTTATTAACCCACTTACTTCTTCCGGGTCGTAAGTAAAGACCAAAACTGCCATTAAATTCAACCTCTCTGAATGACAATCCAGTGCCGTAGTGAACCAAAAAGCTATGCTGGAAAAGCCGGAACCGTTTCATCGAATCCGGGGAAGGACAAGGTTAGCAACGGCGATAATGAATAGCGCTTTATGCCGGGCAACACTAAAACAAAGTAATGACTGGATAACCGCCAATCAAACACTTTGCGGAAGCCACAGAAACAACTAGTCAGTGCTCTGATTCAAAATGATAAGCAGGACGCTGGACTCTGCCCACCAGGCTACAGGGAGGTAAATTCCATGACAATTTTTAATCACTACCTGGAACGATACGAGTCAATCCAGGATGAAGAGCTCAGTATTCAAGAATACCTGGAACTCTGTAAGACAGACCGCAGTGCCTATGCGTCACCCGCTGAGAGAATGCTGATGGCCATTGGAGAGGCAGAGCTGATAGATACCTCTCGCGATCCTCGCTTATCACGTATTTTCTGTAATAAGGTTATCAAGCGCTATAAGGCTTTCGGCGAGTTCTATGGTATGGAAGAGGCAATTGAGCAAATCGTCTCCTTCTTCCGACATGCCGCTCAAGGGCTGGAAGAGAAAAAACAAATACTCTATTTATTAGGGCCTGTTGGGGGCGGTAAATCCTCACTGGCAGAACGTCTTAAAGCACTTATGGAGCAAGTGCCGATCTACGCAATCAAAGGGTCTCCGGTTTTTGAATCTCCTTTGAGTTTGTTCTCCCCCAATGAAGATGGGCGAATCCTTGAAGAAGACTATGGTATTGCCAGACGCTATGTAAATACTATCATGTCCCCTTGGGCTGTTAAGCGCCTTCATGAATTCAAAGGTGATATCAGTAAGTTTCGGGTAGTTAAGATCCGCCCATCGATTCTTGATCAGGTTGCCATCTCCAAAACTGAACCTGGCGACGAAAACAATCAGGACATCTCCTCCCTGGTTGGCAAAATTGATATCAGAAAGCTAGAGGATTTTCCTCAGAATGATCCAGATGCCTACAGCTTTTCAGGCAGTCTCTGTCGTGCCAACCAAGGGCTGATGGAATTTGTTGAGATGTTCAAGGCCCCGATCAAGGTGCTTCACCCCCTACTTACCGCAACCCAAGAGGGCAACTACAATAGCACCGAAGGACTCGGGTCTATACCATTTAATGGGACCATTCTGGCACATTCTAATGAGTCTGAATGGCAGTCCTTCCGAAATAATCGAAACAACGAGGCCTTCCTTGACAGAATTTATATTGTCAAAGTCCCCTATTGTGTTCGGGTTCAGGAAGAGATTCGAATCTATCAGAAGCTACTGGAAAATAGCTCCCTTTCAAAAGCTCCATGCGCACCTGACACCTTACGTATGCTGGCTCAATTTTCGGTGCTCTCACGCATTAAAAACCCGGAAAATTCAAGCCTCTACTCAAAAATGCGCATTTATGATGGAGAAAATCTGAAAGACACAGATCCCAAAGCCAAAACTATACAAGAGTATCGAGATAATGCCGGCGTCGATGAAGGAATGAATGGGCTGTCCACTCGCTTTGCCTTCAAAATACTCTCCAAAGTTTTTAATTTTGATGCTACAGAAGTAGCAGCCAATCCTGTGCATTTACTCTATGTCCTGGAACAACAAATAGAACAAGAACAATTCCCTCCAGAAATACAAGAAAACTATCTTGGATTCATCAAGGAATATCTCGCCCCAAGATATGTAGAATTTATTGGCAAGGAAATCCAAACCGCATATCTCGAATCTTATGCCGAGTATGGGCAAAATTTATTTGATAGGTATGTCACCTATGCAGACTTCTGGATTCAGGATCAGGAATATCGAGATCCAGAGACTGGGGAAATCCTAGACCGTGGCGCACTAAATGAAGAATTAGAGAAAACAGAAAAACCTGCAGGTATCTCTAATCCAAAAGACTTTCGCAATGAAATTGTCAACTTTGTTTTACGTGCTCGCGCCAACAATCAGGGGAAAAATCCAGATTGGCGATCCTATGAGAAATTGCGCGCTGTTATTGAGAAAAAGATGTTCTCAAACACCGAGGATCTCCTGCCAGTTATTTCCTTTAACACCAAAGCTTCTGCGGATGACAAGCGCAAGCATGCAGACTTTGTTGCCCGCATGGTAGAACGCGGCTATACAGAAAAACAGGTTCGCCTGTTATCAGAATGGTATCTCCGAGTACGTAAATCTCAGTAGCTGGATTAATTGCAATGACGGATAGAAACTTTCAAGTATCTATTCCTATTTTCCTAGATCTGAAAAACTTCGTCTATTTGGCCCCCTACAGGGGACCAAATAGACGACAAAAGCATTTCTGAATAGATTGCATGGTGGCCTTGCCAGATGGTTTTATTCAGACTAAAGGCAGAACTATGAGCTATATCATCGACCGCCGCCTAAATGGAAAAAAGAAAAGTACTGTAAATCGGCAACGCTTTTTAAGGCGCTATAAAGCCCATATAAAGAAAGCCGTGGGTGACGCTATGAACAGCCGATCCATAATGGACATGGACAAGGGTGAACGTATCAGCATTCCTACCCGAGATATCAGTGAACCCCTTTTTTCACATGGCTCAGGGGGGCATGTCGAGCGTGTTTTACCTGGCAACAAAGAATTTACCACAGGGGATCGTATTCCACGCCAGCAACCTAAAGGTGGTGATGGCAGTGGCGGAGGAGCCAGTGATAGTGGCGAGGGAGTGGATGACTTTGTCTTTCAAATTTCACAGGAAGAATTTCTCGACTTTATGTTTGAAGGGCTACAGCTACCCAACATGGTTAAACAGCGGCTCGCTGGTAATGAGTCCTTTCAAGTTGTCCGCGCTGGAATCAGTAACGAAGGCACCCCTGGTCGGCTAAATGTCATTCGCTCCTTAAGAGCAGCTCATGCTCGTCGTATCGCACTCACTAGTAGTAAAAGGCGAAATATCCGTGAACTGGAGACATCCCTAGAGTTAGAGGAACAAAAAGATACTGCTTTGCGCGATCAGCGCAAGATAGAGGCTCTGAAAGGCGAAATCGCTGAGTTGCGTCGCCGTGTTGGGCGGGTGCCATTTTTGGATGATTTTGATCTGAAATACAATCTATTAATCAAACAACCAAAACCTCGTTCGCGTGCGGTTATGTTCTGCCTTATGGACGTATCCGGCTCTATGAATCAAGCCACTAAAGACATGGCTAAGCGCTTTTTCCTCTTGCTTTATCTATTCCTGCAACGCAGTTATGAATACACAGAAGTCGTTTTTATCCGCCACCACACTAGCGCCAAGGAAGTGGATGAAGAGGAATTCTTCTACTCTCGTGAGACAGGAGGAACCATCGTATCCAGCGCTTTGAAGTTAATGAGACGGATTATGCGCGATCGATACCCGGAGAGTGAATGGAATATTTACGGCGCCCAAGCTTCAGATGGCGACAACTGGAATGATGACTCCAGCACCTGCCATCGTATCCTAATTGACGACATCATGCCCCATGTACAGTACTACTCCTACGTGGAAATAACTCCCAGAGACCACCAAGCCTTGTGGGAAGAATACGAAAGTG
Organism: Microbulbifer mixtoriginis (SeqCode); assembly: GCF_052467705.1. Taxonomy (NCBI): domain Bacteria; kingdom Pseudomonadati; phylum Pseudomonadota; class Gammaproteobacteria; order Cellvibrionales; family Microbulbiferaceae; genus Microbulbifer; species Microbulbifer mixtoriginis (SeqCode). Next base: position 797,950 of record NZ_CP174322.1, on the reverse strand, counting down.
TACGTACCCTATTCCCAAATCACTTCGCCATGGAGCAAATTGTGGATGTGCAGGATATTTACCCTGTATTCCGTCAACTGTTCAGCCAGAAGGTGACCGCTCGATGCTAGATACATTTGCCAGCGGCAGCGATTCGCAAAAACCAGAATCAGCAAACCCTATCTCTACCACCTCAGAGTGGACATTTGAGCTGATCCAGGAATATGACCTCGCCATTGGCGCGTTGGCAGACGAATTTGGCCTGGATACCTACCCCAATCAAATTGAGGTTATCAGTTCAGAACAAATGATGGATGCCTACTCTTCGGTGGGTATGCCAGTGGGCTACAACCATTGGTCGTTTGGCAAGCAATTTATAAGTGTTGAGAATAATTATCAGCGCGGTTTAATGGGGCTCGCCTACGAAATTGTTATCAACTCCAACCCCTGCATCGCTTACCTCATGGAAGAAAACACCATGACAATGCAGGCCCTGGTGATCGCTCATGCATCCTATGGACACAATTCTTTTTTCAAGGGCAATTATCTTTTCCGCTCCTGGACGGATGCCAGTAGTATTATCGACTACCTAATCTTTGCCAAAAATTATATTTCCCGCTGTGAAGAACGCCACGGGCTTGATGAAGTCGAGGCCATTCTCGACTCCTGCCATGCCTTAATGAACTACGGCGTAGATCGCTATAAACGCCCTTACCCTATCTCCGCTATTGAAGAAGAGCGCCAGCAACAGGAGCGTGAAGAATATCGGCAACGTCAACTCAACGATCTATGGCGAACGATCCCAAAACTTGGAGAAGGCACCGAGGAAACCAATGAGAAACGTTTTCCGGAGGAACCCCAGGAGAACCTCCTTTACTTTATCGAAAAAAATGCCCCCTTACTTGAAGGTTGGCAAAGAGAATTAGTACGTATCGTGCGCAAGCTCGCACAGTATTTTTATCCACAGCGCCAAACTCAAGTCATGAACGAGGGGTGGGCCACTTTTTGGCACTACACACTGCTAACAGAACTCTACCGGCGAGGAAGAGTGACTGAAGGCTTTATGATGGAGTTCCTACAAAGTCATACGAACGTGATCTATCAGCCCAGTTTTGACAGTCCTTATTACACTGGCATCAATCCATACACCTTGGGCTTCAGTATATTCAGTGATCTCAGGCGTATCTGTGAAGAACCGACTGATGAAGATCGCCGCTGGTTCCCAGATATCGCTGGGAGCAATTGGCGAGAAACACTTCAGTTTGCCATGCGTGACTTCAAGGATGAGAGTTTTATCCTACAGTTTCTCTCACCAAAAGTGATGCGTGATATGAAACTCTTTTGTGTCAGCGACAACGATCAGGAAAATGAAATTGTTGTCAGTGCAATCCATGACGAAAGTGGTTATCGACAACTTCGGGAGAATCTCGCCGGCCAGTACAACTTGGGTAATCGAGAACCCAATATACAGGTTTACTCTGTAGATACACGAGGAGATCGTTCACTTACCTTAAATCACACCCAGCATCGCCGCCGTCCACTTGGCAAAGATACTCCGGAAGTTTTAAGGCATCTACACAGACTCTGGGGTTTTGATATACATCTAAACAGCCTCAACGGCGATGAAATTACGGCTAGCTTCCACTGCCCTGAACAGGGCCGTGATCGACAGGAAGGAGAAGAGGAGTCAATGCTGATTCCGAAACCAATCTGAATCTTTGCACGGGAGCTTTTTGTTAAAACTCCCGTGCAAACGGGGCGAATGGCCAGGAATAAATCCAGGCAGAAAACTTGGCTTAGTGATCAGCCTCTAGCAGCAACCTGGCTTTAGCAGCCAGTTCACCGCGTTCTTCACGATGTGCCAGAAGGGCATCGGCCCCCGCATCCAGCCAGCGGGCTTTATCCAGATCTTCCTCAGCAGCCACAACCAGGATACGTAGGCTGCTATACTCGCTGCGCGACCTCAAGTAATCCAGCACCTGAAAGCCCCCGTCACCAACCAGTGCGGCATCGACAACCAACAGCGCCGGCTTGGCATTAGCTAATAAAACACCCGCAGAGAAACTGTCACCAGCCACTTCAATTTCACAGCCGATATTTTTCAAGGCCTGGAGGCCTGAAGAAGTCAGTTCCGGATCTGTTGTCAGCAACAGAACTTTGCGACTGGGTACCGCCAGGTCATTCGGCACTGGCATAGAGTTATCCCGCAGGAAACCCACGAAGTCCTCTACACAAATCCGATGGTCGCCACGCCCAGGAAGCTTGTAAGCCTTGAGCTGCCCCCGCTCAATCCAGCGAATCACCGTTCGGAAGTTGACCCCACAATACCGAGCCGCTTCCCCGGTGGTTAGCACATGTAGTTCGCTCATATTTATTCTCCCCAACAACTGCAATCCTTGACGAACAAGTCAATTTCAAAAGCCCCAACTCCATCCCCCGAAGCCAGGCGCGAAATTATCCTGCCCAACAGGATCGCCCCTATAAATTATGCTGTTCAATGCTGCAAAACCAGCCCGAAATTCGGTCCATGTATTTAGTTAACGAACAGAGATACAACCCCCTCAAAAAATACTAAAAGATATAGTTGACAGGTATGACAGGTCACATAGAATGACTACAGATTTAGCGGTACCAGTGTGTCGCCAGATCCTCTCCAGCGGGTATGGCCGGTAAGTCAGTGATCCCGCTATTGGCAATTAGATGTTTGCTAAGCGAATACCCTAAGACCCTGGGCCCCCTTGTTTTTTCGGGGCCTTTTTTTTATCTTGCCAAAACCTCTGACTCTCCTTCCCTGCATTCTTATCCAGCAGCACCCCTGCGGACATTGCCGGAATAAATGGACTTATGGCAGTACAATCACCTACCGAATTAATGATATCTCCAGCTCTGGAGAACAATTTTTGAAGATCTACCTTGTTGGCGGCGCAGTGCGCGACAGACTGTTGAATCGTCCAGTCACCGAGCGTGACTGGGTAGTGGTTGGGGCAGATGCAGATAGAATGCAGGACCTCGGATACAGCCCAGTCGGCAAAGATTTTCCAGTATTCCTACACCCTGAGACCGGTGAAGAATACGCGCTCGCTCGCACCGAAAGAAAGAGCGGACACGGCTATGGTGGTTTTACCGTTAACGCCGATGCCAATATCACCCTGGAAGAGGATCTCCTGCGGCGAGATCTCACTATTAATGCCATTGCAGAAGACAGCGACGGCAATCTAATTGACCCCTACGGAGGGCAGGAAGATCTTGGAGCTCGGCTATTGCGCCATGTTTCCCCTGCTTTTGCAGAAGACCCGCTAAGAGTTCTGCGAGTGGCCCGCTTTGCCGCCCGCTACCATCACCTTGGCTTTAGCGTTGCCCCTGAAACCATGATACTCATGCGCCAGATGGTAGAAGCGGGTGAAGTGGAATATCTGGTGGCCGAGAGGGTCTGGAAAGAGGTAAGCCGGGCACTTACCGAGCCAGACCCCGATATTTTTATTCGGGTACTGCGAGACTGCGGCGCCCTATCAGTACTTTTACCAGAGTTAGAGAATTTGTTTGGTGTTCCCCAGCCGCCCAAACACCACCCCGAAGTGGACACTGGAGAACACGTACTGCTAGCCCTGCGCGCCGCACCGGCAGAGCTCCCCTTGCGTTTTGCAGTACTGCTACACGACCTGGGCAAAGGACTGACTCCCGAGGAGATTCTCCCCAGCCACCACGGACACGAGGCCGCAGGCGTGCCCCTGGTAAAGGCCGTCTGTGAGCGCTGGCGTACCCCAAAAGACCTGGCTGCACTAGCTGTCGGGGTCTGCGAATATCACCTGCACTGCCACAGAGCCTTCGAATTGCGCCCACAGACCATTATGAAAATGATCCGCAGTCTGGATGCCTTGCGACGTCCCGAGCGATTTGAAAACTTTCTTCGCGCCTGTGAGGCAGATGCCCGAGGTCGTGAGGGGCTGGAGAATCGAGATTATCCACAGGTGAACTTTTTGCGCGCCGCTCGAGATGGGGCAGCGGCAGTAACTGCCGAGGAGTTGATTAAACAGGGCTTCCAGGGTGCGAAACTCGGGCAAGCACTGGACCGGGAGCGCATCAAGGCAATCGCCAAAGTAAAGGATAACTACATTGCGTAATGTGCTGATTACCGGTGCCGCTGCACGCTTGGGCCGTGCTATTGCTGTGGAGCTGCATAGAGATCACAGAGTTGTTATTCACTATCGCAACTCGGCTGATGCTGCCAAGGCCCTGGCAAACGAGCTGAACCAACTTCGCCCCAACTCTGCCATAGCGTTGCACAGTGAATTGAATAGCGCCGAAGCCTGTTCCAATCTGGCCCAGCGCGCACAAGAGGCCTGGAGCGGTATTGATATTCTGATCAACAATGCCTCAGCATTTCACCCCACACCTGTGGGAAAGGCGACCGAGGAGGACTGGGATCGGCTGGTAGGCAGTAACCTCAAAGCCCCTTTCTTTCTCACTCAGGCCCTGAAAGAAACACTCAGCCAACAACAGGGTTGCGTTGTTAATATGGCGGATATTCACGCCGAGCGCCCGATGCCCGAGCACACTATTTACTGCGCCGCCAAGGCTGGGCTGGTAATGCTGACAAAAAGCCTCGCTCTGGAGCTGTCTCCCCAGGTCCGGGTCAATGCAGTCGCCCCCGGTGCCATTCTTTGGCCAGAGCAAGAGGCAACTAACGAAGCCAAGAAAGCAAAAATCACCCAGCGCATTCCTTTGGCCCGAACCGGTGACCCCAGCGATATCGCCAAGACCGTGCGCTTCCTTGTCTGTGATGCCCCCTATATCAACGGTCAGATTATTGCCGTTGACGGCGGCCGCAACCTCAATATCTAAAACAGTTCAACAACGGGGCTTCACTTCAATTTCACCGGCACTCTGTCAGAATGTTTTTCAACTTCTTCTGCCACAAGAGATTTGCCGGTGCGCTCACTGAAGATATTGCTGATTGAAGATAACCCCACTATCGCCCGCCAGCTTGCCGAATTCCTACATGCTGAGGGCTGGCAGATAGATTATGCCCACCGGGGTCACCAGGGCTTACAGCTGGCCCTGGAACAAATCTTCGACCTGATCATTCTCGACCTGGGCCTGCCGGATATAGACGGTTTGGAGGTCTGTGAAAAGATCAAGGCACAAGCGCCAGTTAACATGCCAATTCTGATGTTAACTGCCCGCGATGCTCTCGCAGATAAAGAACGCGGATTTGGTATCGGTGCCGATGACTACTTATGTAAGCCCTTCGAACCAAGAGAACTGATACTGAGATGCCGCGCCCTGGCACGTAGACACCAGCTGCATACCAGTGAAGAAATTAAGGTCGGTGATTTACAGATAAACCAGCGCCAGCAAACCGCCTACCGGAATAAACAACCTCTGCCCCTGACAACTATCGGTTTTCGCATTCTCACTATGCTCGCCCAGGCGTCGCCAGCACCAGTAAGCCGCTCAGCAATAATCCACCATATTTGGGGTGATGAACCCCCAGAAACAGACGCCTTAAAATCCCACATTTATAGTCTTCGCCAAACACTGGATAAGCCTTTCCAGGCCCCTATGTTGAAAACCATCACCAATCTCGGTTATCAGTTGGAAACTCCCAATGCGCGAAACCAGTAATTTACAGAGGAAGGTCTTCGCTATTTTTGGCAGTTTTACCCTGCTGCTATGCTTGGTGTTTTTTGCCATTTGTATGATGGTGGCCTATGTAGTTGAAGACCATTTACTCGATAACTTATTGGCCGGAGAAGTCCGCTATCTCGAACAGCAGGCAAGACTGACTAATGCGACCCCAGAGCCACGCCTACCCTATTTAACGCTATACACTGAAAGCAAAATAATACCGGCCGAACTGCGCACTGCCTTACCAAGCTATGCAGAAAAGGCTGAGTGGTTTAGTGATACTGAACATCACTTCCATTTACGCAGAGTACATTTTCCGGACAAACATTCCGCCATTCTCGTAGCTGAAGTCAGTGAATTGCTCACTGTTACGCAACAATCTTCAAAACTTCTTTGGCTCTTTGCCAGCGCCTGTATCTTGACCCTACTCTTAGCCCTCTATTGTGCTTTTCGTATTTCCCGTAAAACCATCGCGCCTGTAGTAACCCTCGCTAAAGCAGTTCAGCAGCAGAGAAACTGCGATTCTCAAATTTCCCTGCCCTATAACAATGAACAAGATGAAATCGGTTATCTCGCAAGTACGTTGCAAGATACACTTAACCAGCTCAAGCTAACATTGCGCAGGGAAACTGAGTTTACCAGGGATACAAGCCATGAGTTGCGCACCGGGCTAACCATTCTGAAAAGCACACTGGCTCTCAGTCAAAATCGGGAAATGACTTTAGCTGAGAAAAATGAGCTATTAGAAACTGTTATCGGTATGGAAAAAACCGTTAAGACACTATTAGCCCTCGCCCGCTCTGAGTCTCTACAGTCGGAAGATATCCCATTGCGCGCTTTAATAGAGGAACGCCTTTTAGCTCAACACCAGTTAATTGTACAAAAGCACTTTAATGTTGATTTAAAGTTAGGGCACAAAGTCAGAGTCCTGGCCAATCGACACCTAGTAAGTCTGCTCTTCGACAACTTGATCAGCAATGCATTACAGCACGCTACCAGCCCTGAATTGGTTATTACCTATAAGGGGGACACACTCTTTTTTGAGAACGCCACAGACAACCAATTAGATCTAGAAACCTCCCTCTTACCCGGCCAAAAAAGGGAAGGCAGTGACGGCATTGGTCAAGGCCTTTTCCTGGCCAAGAGAATCTGTGAAGCCTTAAATTGGACCATCTCAATCCAATGTCGAAACAATATTTATCAGTGCGCTCTGTTTTTTACACAGTAGCGTTCTAAGATTCAAATTTTTACCGTATGCGCTCGAGATGCACAGTGAATCAGCATCCATACCTTATACGACCTCGAGCGCAGCTTTTTCTTTCTTCCTAAATAGCAATTGCAATCTCACCTGAATTTCACCTTCCATCCCTTATTCTCCTACGAACTCACTAGAAGATTTTCCGTCTGCTACTGCAATTTTGGAGATTAATATGTTGAAGAAAATTGTTATTTCCCTGGCTCTGACTTTGTCCGTATTTTTTGGTTTTATTATTTGGATTAAGGGCCTAATTCCACCCCAAGAGCAGGACTTTTCCACTACGACAGTAAGTGACCTGCCGTATTTACAACAATTACCCAGGGAAAGCCGAGGAAAAATCTTAGCTGTTGTCACCAGTACTGAAACGATGGGAGATAGTGGCAAGGCGACTGGTTATGAATTAACTGAACTGGCACGCCCCTATTACATCTTTTCAGCCAACGGATTTATTGTCGATATTGCCAGTCCCAAAGGCGGCAAACCGCCTGCGGTGATCGATAAAGATGATCTGGGGCCTTTCGACTATGCCTTTCTCAATGACCCGGAGGCACAACAAAAGGTCAACAACAGTATTCCTATCGATCAAGTATCAGCAGAGGATTACCAGGCCGTATTTTTTGTCGGCGGTAAAGGCACCATGTTCGATTTCCCCGACAATCCCCATATCCAGTCCCTGGTGCGGGAAATCTATAACAGCGGCAAAATTATCGGAGCGGTATGCCACGGGCCAGCAGCCCTTGCCAATGTCACCCTGGATAATGGCGAGCCCTTAATCGCCGATCGGCAGATCAGTGCTTTTACTAACGAAGAGGAGCTTTTTCTTATTCCTGACGCCGAGCAACGATTTCCATTCCTGCTTGAGGATCGATTACGTGAGCAAGGCGCGTTTTTTCAGGCTGGGCCCACTTACCTGGAACAAGTCAGTGTGGATGGCCAGCTTATTACCGGGCAAAACCCCTGGTCCACCTGGCTAGCGGCTGAGAGTATGGTAAACGCGATGGGCTATACCCCTGTTCCACGCCAAATCACTCCGGCGGAGCAGACCGTCAAATTACTACTCACTTATGAGCAGCATGGCTTTACCGAGGCCACAGAGAAATTACAAAAGCTTCAGGAGAAAGGGAAAATAGACCAGCGTCTACTGGCCATGCACGGCGTTGTCTCTGTTATGCGCTGGGAGCCGGGCAGGGCTCTGGACATAATCAGACTGCTGTCCAATAGCCAGGATTGATAGAGCCTCTCAAGAAGCCAGCTAGCCAGCCTGCTCTAGGGGCTGGCCATTTTCATCCACAAATAATACATCGCGAATACTGAGTTTTTGTCCCTGGGCATTCTGTACAGCCACTTCGGAGATAGGCTCACCACTGTTTTTATCGACCAGGTGCATCCCATCTTTATTGCCATTCCAGCGCAGATTCCACTGGCGCAGGGCGATTACCACCGTAAACAGGTCCCGACCTTTTTCCGTTAAGCGGTACTCGTAGCGAGTGCCGTGTTCACCCGCATCAAAGCGAACTAGCACCTCGTTATTCACCAGACGTGATAACCGATCCACAAGGATATTTTTGGCAATTCCCAAATTTCTTTGGAAATCCACAAAACGGCGGGTACCCAGCATCGCCTGCTTAATTATCAGCAGGGACCACCAGTCCCCCACCTCATTCAGGGCGCAAGCCAGGGAGCAATCAAGATCATCAAAGCGTTTACGTGACATACCCTCATTATACCGGCAAAAGAGTTGCAATACGAAACCAGATATTGAACTCAACCTTAAAATAAGGTCTTATAAAGCAACCGTTTTAATTGTGACCTTGTGGGACCAGTGAGTCCCAGTGTTGAATCGAGCAATTCAGGAGAGAAATATGAGTGGTTCCCTGGACAACCTACTGCGTCCTTTCGAGCATAAATCCCTAAAGCTACGCAACCGGGTCGCAATGGCCCCCATGACCCGCACTATGTCACCAGGCTATTCAGCCAATGACCAAGTGGCCGGCTATTATCGCCGCCGAGCTGAAGGTGAAGTGGGACTGATTATTACCGAAGGCACCTTCGTTAATCATAAAGCCGCAAACGGCTACGAGAATGTTCCGGCAATCTACGGTGAGGCCGCTCTCGCCGGCTGGAAAAAAGTGGTAGACGAAGTACACGCTGCCGGTGGCCAGATTATCCCGCAGTTATGGCACGTAGGCTCCGTGCGCAAAGAGGGCATAGGCCCGGATAAATCAGTGCCCGGCTACTCCCCCTCAGGCCTGTTCAAACCCGGCAAGCCCAATGGCCAGGCGATGAGCAAAGAGGACATCCAGGAAGTTATAAAAGCTTTTGCGGACGCGGCGAAAGCAGCCAAGGAAATTGGATTTGACGGCGTAGAGATCCACGGCGCCCACGGCTATCTGATCGACCAGTTTTTCTGGGAAGGTACCAACCAACGCGATGACGAGTACGGTGGCTCCATCGAAAATCGCACCCGCTTTGCAGTAGAAATTATCAAAGCGGTACGTGAAGCCGTAGGCGAAGATTTCGCCATAGTGCTGCGCTACTCCCAGTGGAAGCAGCAGGATTACGAAGCCAAGTTGGCGCAAAACCCTGAAGAACTGAAACGCTTCCTAACACCGCTAGCTGAAGCTGGCGTTGATATTTTCCACGCCTCTACAAGACGCTTCTGGGTGCCAGAATTTGAGGGTTCTGATCTCAACCTGGCAGGCTGGACCAAGGAATTGACGGGAAAACCGGTAATTTCTGTCGGCAGTGTCGGCCTCGACGATGATTTTATCGGCGGCAATAACCAGGGCATGGGCGGCACTGCCAATCCTACCGATTTAGCCGAACTGACCCGCCGTATGGACAACCAGGAGTTCGACCTGATTGCCGTTGGCCGCGCGCTATTACAAGACCCACATTGGTTCGCCAAGGTGCGTGAAGATCGCGCGGAGGAAATCACTCCGTTCACCAAAGAGGCGCTAATGAGCCTAAGTTAATTATTCCTAACAAAAAAGCAGCCTCAAAGGGCTGCTTTTTTATCTACATTTTTTAAAAAATTATTGGAATCACGGCCAAATAAATTCTACCGGCCACAATTTTTGTGAAGCCTGGTCGTACTCATTCCACAGCTGACGGTAAGTTTTCAATTCGACCGGATGCAATACTTCCGGAGCAATCTCTGCCAGAGGCTGTAAAACAAAGGCATTTTTTACAATCTCACCTCTAGGCAATTTTACCCCGTCGATAGTCCCTGTAAGTTGATCATAGGTAAGAATATCAATATCCAGGGTGCGCGCACTGAATTTAGGTCCAGAGCGCAGGCGGCCGTTGGCATCTTCGATACCACGCAGACACAGGGCCAGCTGTCCTACCGGCAGGTCAGTTTGTAGTCCCACCACCAGATTGTAAAAATTATCCCCAGGGAATCCTACCGCTTCGCTCTCGAAAACCTGGGACACCTTCAAGTCGCCAAACTGTCCTGCAAGGGCATCCAGCGCTGCGCGGATATATTGCGCGCGATTGATATTACTGCCGAGGCTGAGATACACCTGAGCCACGTTTACACTCCCGCAGACATCGCTGCTGCACCTTTTGCTGGCCTTTCGCCACGCTCAATAATGACACCCACATCCCTGGACCCTCGGACCGCACCCGGCTTGGACAAACGCAGTCGCAGCCAGCTTACGGAAAACTCTTCCCTGACAATTGCCGCAGCCTGTTCCGCCATAGTTTCCACCAGCAGGAACTCGCTGCTTTCAATAAAAGCGATCAAGCGCTTGGCTACCGCCTTATAGTTAAGTGTGTGCTCGATATTGTCTGTACGCGCCGCCTCGCTGATATCGAAAGCCATTTCTATATCAAGGCTGACAGTCTGGCGTACTTCCCGCTCCCACTCGTAAATACCGATAATGGTATTCACCTTTAAATCCCGTATATAAACAATATCCATTTATCGGCTCTTTTCTTTTTACTGCCAGGATGCCCCTGGGATTTCTTAAAGTTCGGTCTTGGGCAATTCTGTCATTGGCCAACGTGGACGCACATCAACTGCAAGGCTCGTCTGTTCTCCGGCTTGCAAACGCAAACTACCGGCATAGGCGATCATAGCGCCGTTATCGGTGCAAAACTCATGACGGGGGTAGTAGACGCTGGCACTATCCTTGCGCAGGCACGTTTCTAAACGTTCACGCAACAATTTATTCGCGGAAACCCCACCGGCAATGACCAGAGTTTTATAACCAGAGGCTTTAATTGCACGACGACATTTAATCACTAGAGTATCCACAACCGCCTCTTGGAAGGCTGCCGCAATATCCGCACAGGTCTGTTCATCCGGCAGGCCATCTTCGAGGGCGTGCTGACGCACAGTGGTCAGGGTGAAGGTTTTTAAGCCCGAAAAGCTAAAATCCAGCCCCGGTCGATCAGTCATAGGGCGAGGAAAGGTAAAGCGCTTGGGATCACCTTTCTCAGCCAAGGCTGCCAAACGCGGACCACCGGGGTAGTCCAGATCAAGCATCTTGGCGGCCTTGTCAAAAGCTTCACCAGCGGCATCGTCCAGGGATTCCCCCATCAGTTCGTAGTCGCCAAGACCGCGCACTTCGACCAATTGGGTATGACCACCAGAGACCAGCAAGGCCACAAAAGGAAAAGCCGGTGGATTGTCCTCCAGCATCGGAGCTAATAAATGACCCTCCATATGATGTACAGCCACAGCCGGCACCCCCCAGCCATACGCCAGGGCGCGGCCGGCACAGGCGCCCACCATCAGGGCGCCAACCAAGCCTGGACCGGCGGTATAAGCTACACCCCCCAAATCGGAAGGCTTGGTATTGGTCTTCGCCATTACCTGCCGTACCAACGGCAACAGCTTTCGCACATGGTCGCGGCTTGCCAGTTCAGGGACTACACCGCCGTAACCGGCGTGCAGGTCAACCTGACTAAATAGAGCATGGCCGAGCAGACCGGACTCAGAATCGTAGATAGCGACGCCAGTTTCATCGCAGGAAGTTTCTATACCGAGGACGCGCACTTGATTTCATTCTCGTGACTACTTCGAGGGGCGGTTATCATACTGGAAAATGGGGTTGCGATCCCGTATAGGAGTGTTTAGAATTTGCGCCCTCGCTGTGAACCGGCCACCGGATGCAACTGCGAGAGCATTGCCGGAATGGCCGAGAGAAACGAATTTTAACAGGTATCCTAATGCCCTCTGTACGAATCAAAGACAACGAACCTTTCGATATCGCTCTGCGCCGCTTCAAGCGCTCCTGTGAAAAAGCAGGCGTACTGTCTGAAGTACGTCGTCGCGAGTTCTACGAGAAGCCCACCGCTGTTCGTAAGCGCAAAGCTGCTGCCGCTGTTAAGCGTCACGCTAAAAAGCTTCAGCGCGAAAACCGCAAGTTCCAGCGTCTCTACTAAGAGCCGCAGGCTGAATAAGCCTGTCGCAGCGAGGCGGCCGGACGGGCTTAGCCCGTAGCGGAGCTATAAAGAACGGCGTGCGAGCCCTACTCGCGCGCCGTTTTTCGTTCTGCCAACCGCATTTTCCATGCTCGTCGGACGCGCTATCCTTAGCGCTCAACCCAATAAACCACAATCAATGCCAATCCCGGAACACTCACTATGAGCACTCTCAAGGACACCCTGACTCAAGCGACCAAAGACGCAATGAAAGCACGCGACAAAGAGCGTCTTGCCACCCTGCGTTTAATCAATGCTGAGATCAAACGAGTTGAAGTGGATGAGCGCATCGATCTGGATGACGCGCGTATCCTCGCTCTGCTGGACAAGATGACCAAACAGCGCCGCGACTCCATCACCCAGTATGAAAAGGCCGGCCGCGCCGAGCTGGCTGCAGTGGAACAGGCGGAGATCGAAGTCATCCAAGAGTTCCTGCCCAAACAGTTGACCGAAGCGGAGATTAGCGAAATTGTCGCTTCCGCCGTGCAGAGCACCGGGGCCAGCGGCATGGCCGACATGGGTAAAGTGATTGCCCAGGTGAAGCCTCAGGTTCAAGGCCGTGCAGATATGGGCGCAGTCAGCAAATTGGTTAAGGCCCGACTGGCCTAACGCCCAGCCGGATTACAGAACAGTATGCCCAGCAAGATTCCCCAGCACTTTATCGACGACCTGCTCGCCCGCGCAGATATCGTCGAGCTGGTGGACAGTAGGGTAAAACTGCGTAAGACCGGAAAAAACTACTCAGCCTGCTGCCCCTTCCACGACGAAAAAACCCCCTCTTTTACCGTGAGCCCAGACAAGCAGTTCTACTACTGCTTCGGCTGCGGCGCCAACGGCAATGCCATCGGCTTCCTGATGGAATACGATCGCCTGCCATTTCCCGAAGCCGTGGAAAAACTGGCGGCCACCCGCGGCTTGGAAGTACCCAGAGAGGCATTGGCTCCCGGGCAGGAAAAGCGCCAGAGGGAAAGCCAATCCCTCTATCAACTGACGGAAAAAGCTGCAGAATTCTACCGAGAACAACTACGCAACCACCCTGCGGCAGGTAACGCAGTGGCCTACTTGCGCAATCGCGGATTATCCGGGGAAATCGCCCGAGATTTCGACATCGGCTTGGCACCACCGGGCTGGGACAACCTGCTCAATGCCCTGGCCGACACTCCCGAAAAGGCCGACCAGCTTGAACTGGCTGGACTCGCCATTCGCCGCCAGGACAGTGACGGCAACAGCAAACCAGGCGGGCGTCACCACTACGACCGCTTCCGTAACCGCATCATCTTCCCCATTCGCGACCAGCGCGGCCGCACCATCGCCTTTGGCGGCCGGGTATTGGGGGACGAAAAGCCCAAGTACCTCAACTCCCCGGAAACCCCGATTTTCCACAAGAGCCGTGAACTCTACGGCCTATGGGAGGCGCGCCAGGCCAATCGCAACTTAGAGCGCTTGATCGTGGTGGAGGGCTATATGGATGTAGTGGCCCTGGCGCAGTTCGATATCCGCTACGCCGTCGCCACCCTTGGCACCGCCTGCGGCGAAGAGCACATTCAGCTGGCCTTTCGCCATACTAGTGAATTGCTATTCTGTTTTGATGGTGACCGCGCCGGCCGCGCCGCCGCCCGCCGCGCACTGGAATCTGCCCTGCCCCATATGCAGGACGGCCGCAGCCTACGCTTTTTGTTGCTGCCGGAAGGAGAAGACCCGGACACTCTGGTGCGACAACTGGGTGGAGAACGTTTCCAGCAACTGATAGAAGAGCAGGCTCGCCCCCTGGAGGACTTTCTCTTCGACCTGCTCAGCGAAGACATCAACCTCCAGACCATGGACGGCCGCGCGCGCCTGTCCAAGCTGGCCGCCCCACTGCTGGATTTGCTGCCAGGAGGCGTATATCGCCAACTGATGTTCCAGCAGCTGGCCTCGCGTACCGGACTCGACAAAGACACTCTGCAGGAGGTGATTCACGCAGAGAAAGCTCGCAACACCCAGTTACAGCAAGCACAGGCACAGCCAACTGTCACCGGCGCACCCCTCTCTACCGAGCAGGATGAGGAACTCCAACACCGCACCCCGCCGGAACCCTGGCCCCGCGAAGACGAATCTGAATATTCCCCCACACTTGGGGACAGCCCACGCCGCACCGGCCAGTATCGCCTACCTCCTGAACGTATGCTAGTAGCGCTGATCCTCCACCACCCCGAGCTGGCCGCGCAGATTGAGGACTTGCAACAGTTCCTCGGCGCCGACAACCCAGACCTGCTGTTATTTGCCCAGCTGGTGGAGCTTTTCAAGAGCCGCCCACAACTTAACTTTCGCCAATTGATCGGCCACTGGCGCGCCCATCACGGCGCCGAATCCAGCGATATTCTGGCTAAGCTGGCGATATCTCCCCTAGTTTCCGGGGTTCGTCACCTAGCCCAAGGCGATAGCAACCTGGAATACGATCCCCAGGCTGAATTTAACGACTGTCTACGTCACCTAGAAAAATCCGATGCCAAGCAGCGCAATCGCGATCTCTTGGCCCAGTTAAAAGCCGGTGCCCAGCTCAGTCAGGAAGAACAACTGGCTTTATTGGCCAACTGGCGCAGAAAAGACAATTAATCTGCAATAACCCCTTGAAAACTGCGGCCTCAACACTATATTCACTCACCCCGCCGGGCGGGAACGGGAACCTCAGCACCCTAAAATTCACACCAGAGCCGTTGCTTGACAGCTAGAGTGGTTATTGCTAGTGCATATACGCTATAATCCCGCGTCTTTGTCCCGTATTTTCATCCCCAGAATTCAGGGTTGTGCATGACCGACAAAACCCAGCAACAAACCTCCCGTATCAAGGAGTTGATCGCCCGCGGTAAAGAGCAGGGCTATCTCACCTATGCCGAGGTAAATGACCACCTCCCGGAAGATATTTCCGATCCCGATCAGGTGGAAGACATTATTGGCATGATCAACGACATGGGTATCAAGGTGTTCGAAAGCGCACCAGATGCCGAAGAGTTGTTGATGGCCGAGGGTGACAGCTCCGCCGACGAAATCGCCGCAGCCGAAGCCGCCGCCGCACTGGCCGCAGTTGAGTCTGATGTAGGCCGCACCACCGATCCGGTACGCATGTATATGCGCGAAATGGGCACTGTAGAGCTGCTCACGCGCGAGGGCGAAATCGCCATTGCCAAGCGTATCGAAGAGGGCCTACGCGAGCTGATGGCCGCCCTCGCCTACTGGCCTGGCGCAGTACAGCAAATCATCGATGAATACGCGCTAATCGAGAAAGAAGAGCGCCGTATCCCCGATGTCATCGCCGGCTGGCTCGACCCAGCAGAAGATGTGCCCCCCGGAGCCCAGGCTGGCCAAGCCGCTGTAGTAAGCGACAACAGCAGCGAGTCCTCTGAAAGCGAAGGCGAAGAGGACGATGACTCGGACGACGCCGACGATTCCTCCAGCGAGGAAGAAGAGGAAAACGCCGGCGGTCTCGACCCAGAGGAGCTGGCCGAGCGCATGAATGCGCTGATCGCTGCGCAGAAAGCCGCCGATGAGGCCATCGCCGCCCACGGTCGCGACTCCAAGGAAGCCGGTACTGCTCTAGAAGCCGTCGCCGAGGTATTCCGCTACTTCAAACTGGCACCACGCCAGTTCGATCCTCTCTACGGCGAAGTTCGCGATATTCTCGATAGTGTGCGCAGGCAAGAGCGCATCACTATGAATTTGTGCATCAAGCGTGCACGTATGCCGCGCAAGACCTTTATCAAGGAATTTCCCGGTAACGAAACCAATGAAGAGTGGATCCCCGCGATCATCAAAAAGAAGCGCGACTACTCTGACGCCCTGCGTCATGTCGTAGACGATATCGTTCGCGCGCAACGCAAGCTGGCCCAGTGCCAAGAGCGCTCCGGTCTAGACGTAGGCCAGATCAAAGAGATCAACCGCCGTATGTCCATTGGCGAGGCCCGCTCCCGCCGCGCTAAAAAGGAAATGGTTGAAGCTAACCTACGCCTGGTTATCTCTATCGCCAAGAAGTACACCAATCGCGGCCTGCAGTTCCTGGACCTGATTCAGGAGGGCAATATCGGCCTAATGAAGGCGGTGGATAAGTTCGAATACCGCCGTGGCTATAAGTTCTCCACCTACGCCACCTGGTGGATTCGCCAGGCTATTACCCGCTCTATCGCAGACCAGGCGCGCACCATTCGTATCCCGGTGCATATGATTGAGACCATCAACAAGCTCAACCGTATCAGCCGCCAGATGCTGCAGGAAATGGGCCGCGAACCCACTCCGGAAGAGCTGGGTGAACGCATGGATATGCCAGAAGATAAGGTACGCAAGGTCCTCAAGATCGCCAAAGAGCCCATTTCCATGGAGACCCCTATTGGTGACGATGAAGACTCGCACCTGGGTGACTTTATTGAAGACCAGAACCAGTCCTCCCCGGTGGACACCGCCACCCAGACTGGCCTGCACGACGCCACCCGCTCCGTGCTCTCCGGCCTGACCGCGCGTGAAGCCAAGGTACTGCGTATGCGCTTCGGTATCGACATGAACACCGACCACACCTTGGAAGAGGTGGGTAAGCAGTTCGATGTAACCCGTGAACGTATCCGCCAGATCGAGGCTAAGGCCCTGCGTAAGCTGAGGCACCCGTCCCGATCAGAGCACCTGCGGAGCTTCCTCGACGAGTAAGCCCCCACGAAAAAGCCCGGTTCGACCGGGCTTTTTTATGTGACACAATCATGACCGCCCGCAAGGGTCTACGGATGGCAGGAGAGCAGCATGCAAAAAGAAGTCGCCAATAAACCGGAAGAGTCTGAAGAAGTCGCCAACAAGCCAGGCAAAAAAGGCATTGCCCGCCTGATTGCCGCCGCCAAATATTCAAGCGAAGGTCTCAGCGCCGCCTGGTGTAATGAGGAAGCCTTTCGTATTGAAGTTATCCTCGCTATCTTCTTTGTCCCTTTTGCCCTATGGGTAGGAGACACCCCGGCTGAACGCGCCGTATTGATAGCAGTTAGCCTGGTGGTATTGCCTTTGGAGCTTATCAATAGCGCTATTGAAGCCACTGTGGACCGCATAGGAGCTGAGAAGCACCCACTGGCCAAGATTGCCAAAGACACCGGCTCTGCCGCAGTAGCGGTGGCCCTGTTAATGTGGTTTATCGTCTGGGGTTGTATTGTGATTCCCAAGTTGCCGATTTAACCGCACTACTTGAAAATCGTTAATTATAAAAAAGGGAGGCTACGCCTCCCCTTCTACAACCTGAACAATGGTACTAATTAACACCAACAAACTGAACAGGCGTACCAACAAGCTCAAAATGGGATATCCATCCCTTACTTTCTAGGCTGGGAAGTTAAAATTTAAAGACCGCTCAAATAATAGCTACTGAGATTGACGTTGTTGTGCAAACACGACAAGAAGAAATTTCTGCCACAAAGGCATTGATTTGAAAGGAAAAATCTTGTACTTTGCCCAACCGCTTGCAACGATACCCGCAAGCAAAGTGTGGGCCCTTAGCTCAGTTGGTTAGAGCATCCGACTCATAATCGGCAGGTCCTGGGTTCGAGTCCCGGAGGGCCCACCATTTTAATCCCCAATTAATCCCTTCTCATGTGACTCACTGGCTTTCTAGGCGCCTAGGAAAAGCACGCACTCCCAACTTTGAAGTAGCTAACGATATATCACACCTTTTCTAGAGCCACTAAATTCAAACATCAAACTATTAATCCGCCATCACCACCAAAATCTCCAAGAAACATAGAAGGTCATAAAAACTTTTACTGCGGATGATACTCACAGCTGGTAGAGAGCGATTAGAAACCTGAACTATTATGAATAGATCTATATCAAGACTACTCCTAACAACTAGTCGAAGTGTTGTAATTTCAAATAGGGTGCTCAATCCTATTAGTAAATCAATAAAAAATAGTGTTCAGTTATTTGAAACAGCAGTATCTTTAAATAAATTTTGATCATTCATCCAAGGTATTTTTTCAGCGACATGACATGTCATACATGCAGAACGGGCATTGGAAAACCCTTGCCAAGCTTTTTTTATATCCCTGGTCTCAAATGCACTAAGCACAGCTTCATATGTTGAGTTTATAAAAATTGCATCCGAATTTGCCCTCCGGGCAGGACGTTTTAGGTAACCATTCTCAATGACAGCTTTAATTTTTTTCCAATGATATATAGCTAGGTCAAAGTTCTCATTCTGAAGCGCCGAATATATGGTTTTGTAACGATCCCCTACTTCCCACATGGAAACAGAAAAACCACCAAGATAGTTTTGCAGTAAAATTAAGCGATCTTTATCATTTTCTGCATTCAACAACCAATCACGCTCATCGCCCGTATCGTAACTCTCAGAATACGCAAAATTTTCTACAGATAAAGATACAATCAGAGCTATCAACAACTTATTCCCATTAAAAGTCTTTGTCATGAGCTATACCAGTTTCCCAGAGACGTATACCACTAAATACTTATAGCAGCAGAAAATAACGCCAGTTTCTTTCCATTCAAATAATTTTTAATTTCTAGACCTTTTAAGCACCCAAATAAATATATTGCAAGTACTTAAACCTTCAGTTAGATATAAGATTTTCTCATAGAGAATAATGAATAAAAACTTGAAGTATATAGCCCTATGACCCCTTCAACGCCATACAGAAGAGTCGTGAGCTTAAAGAATATATTGGCAACTCTGCAGAGAAAAGCGATTGACCGTCATCAACATTACCAAGACCACAATGAGTAAAATAATCTGGTTCAGAGCTTCTCTCAGGATTACTCAACAACCTTGCTCCAAGGATATTTTTGCGCCAAAACCTACATGGACATTAAAGTATACAACAATATATGGAATCACCATGAAGTGGCCATAAAGGTGAAATTTTCTCTAACTCAAAACCTAACCAACCTTGGTTGAAATTTGATATTAAAAGAATATATTTCCTACTACTCTCAATGGCATATATAAAGGTGTCTTACCACAGACCTCAAAATCCAGAATACAAGCTGTATGCTTAACATCAATCTAGGCGCCATCTAGTTCAATTCGGTTAAAACTATTTATTGCCCCCTCCTAACAACAACTTATATTATCTCTCTCAACTACGATTCTTGCTAATTCGCATGCAAGCTTATATAAATAGAATCATTTATAAATAACAATTGTAATTAGAATTTTTATGGATAAATATGCAAGAATAATTCGTCCTGATAAAATTGAAAATGGACTTATAGTTCTCTTGCCTAGTGCAGGTAGAAAACACTTACCTCAATTTACCCGATTTCGATGGGCCAACTTATTTCCAAAACATTGTATTATAGCAATTGCAGATCCGTCTTTGAATGAAAACAACCCCAACCTTCATGGCGGCTGGTTTCTAAACAGCAAAAATGGAAGTTTCTTGCCTGAAGTTTTTAGCTTTGTAGAAGAAATGCTATCTGATGTACCTGTAGCAAAACGTAGAGTTTGTTTTGCTGGGTCATCTATGGGGGGATATGCTGCTATATGGTTATCCATGCTTTCTAAAGGGCGCTATTTTTGTTATGCCGACTGTCCACAACTGTATTTAACCAAGCATAGAGGATCAAGAAAATCCCTCCTTTATCACTTCAAAAATAAAGTTAAATATGAGCATTACGAAAATATTGATGCAGCAATTCAGTACTTTGGCTTTCTGCCTAAAGGCGTTATTTCAGTGTCTATGTCTGATAAACTTCACGTGATACATTTGATGAAATTTGAAAAAGCTTTGATGGATATAAAGTTAGACTTTTTCAATGAAGATATAAAGATCATTAGAGATAATTTTATTAATGGGCGGCAGGGGCATGAATCTGTAGATAAAAGTACATTTAAGTCAGAGGTACTCTATTGCCTAAGCAAACAGGGCAAGGAAAGAATACCTAAACTTCACAACATTAAGATATCCGAGTATGCCCAGGATTAAAAATCGGGAAAATAAAGGAGAACCCTGGAGAACCCTTATCGAATTAAAATGGCACCACAAAGCGGCTATTTTCTCTTGGAAGACGACTAGCATTCGAACTATCTGATTCTATTCTACAGCGATAGAAGTTATTCATTTATATAAAAATCTTTTTGCACAATTTAAAAGTGAACACAATTAAAGAGGAAATAGGTGTTTGATACACTGTCCATTATTCATAGAGGAAACATACCACTTCAAAAAGCTCTTCATTTTATCCGTCACTATTAACCCACAACCAAAACGGATAAATTAAATTTAAGCAAAATCAATCTTCAATAGAAGTTATCACTGAATGAAAAGTCGCTCAAGGAAAATTGAATTAGCTATTTTTTAGCTTAATCATTTTAATTAAAATTTAACCAACCGATGAAATCGGCGACATAGAAGTTACCAATAGATGATTTTTGGCTGACTTAAAAGTTGGAGCAATAATTTTTTATACACTTGAGAAATGCCAGTTGTAACCCCATGATCAAAGACCAGTATTGATTGACTGATACAAATAAAAGAGCACGCTATTCAACAAAAGGTGAGGATCATGAAAGCACTGACGCTAAAAGCACCTGGCGGTCTTGAAAATATCTCTCTGAGCGAAATTAATGACCCCGGCAAGCCAGGGCCTGGGCAGATCCGTGTTGCCATTGGCGCATCCTCGCTCAACTTCCATGATTTGCTGGTTGCCGACGGCAGTATATCTACCGAAGATGGCCGTATTTTAATGTCTGATGGTGCAGGAACAGTTGAGGCCGTTGGTGAGGGTGTCACCGAATTTAAGATCGGTGATTCCGTGGTTTCCTGCTTTTTCCCCCAATGGCAGGCAGGGCCGGCATGCCACAGTGTTTGGGGCTTCGCCAATACACCCGGAGATGGCATTGATGGAATGGCAGCCCAGCATGTAGTACGTGATGCCACTGCATTTACCCTGGCACCCAAGGGCTGGAGTCATACTGAATCTGCCACTATTACCACAGCGGGCCTCACGGCCTGGAGGGCCTTGGTCAGCGATGGCAAGGTTAAACCAGGAGATATAATTTTAACCCTTGGTACTGGCGGCGTATCTATTGCCGTAATTCAAATTGCCAATATGTTGGGCGCCCAAGTAATTGTGACCTCATCCTCCGATGAGAAACTAGAACGCGCCAAGAAGCTGGGGGCAACTCACGGGATTAATTACAAAACCCATACACAGTGGTCAGAAAAAGTACTGGAGTTAACCCATGGCAAAGGGGCCGATCATATTATCGAGGTGGGTGGGCCCGCCACTTTGGAACAATCCATTCAGTCAGTTAGGGTGGGGGGGCACATTTCTCTCATTGGGGTGCTAACTGGCAGAGAGGGAGAAGTCCCAACAGCATTACTGATGGGAAAACAAGCACGCCTACAAGGGCTGGTTGTGGGAAATCGCCGTGAACAGCAGAATTATGTTGCGGCATTGGAAAGCAACACAGTGCATCCAGTTATCGATAAGACATTTCCGTTTGCCAATCTTGAGGAAGCTTTTGAGTATCAAACCAGCGGTTCGCACTTTGGTAAGATTTGTGTGGAGTGGTAACCGTTTATTTTAAAGAGCTATTCCCTAGAAAATGAGTAATACACTGCTACCGGCATTTATTATGTATAAACTAATGGATACGCTCAATGAGTATTGATACCTAATAAAATTTCGAGTGCAGTGTATTATTTTTTCAGTACAATGAAAGTCAATATTTACTATGACTTTACCTAACTTTCACGATCCTTTTCTTGAATATGATTTGGTAACTGTAATAGTGCTCCGTCCCTACCCTGCTTATAGTCACGCCAGCTTGTCGTCATCGGAAAATCAGGGTAGAGCGCATCGGTAGGAAATTGAATAAAGCGATAATAGCGCTTGGCAATGCTTATCTCTCTTCGAGTTTTTAAGCTTAAAACGGTTAGTTTCAGAGGCTATATTAGGATCGGCGCCTGTCGGAGTACCCACCAAGTTGGTATTGAGAATTTGCTGATACTGGGCCGCATTACTCATCGCTGCTGATTGAGTACCTTCATCAATCATTACATATATACCATTGCGCCAATCGAATTGATCCAAATTTTTAATACAGGAAGAGAGAGCCAATCCTACGTAAAAATTTCCGCCATGATTATCTCGAAAATCGATAACAAGATTCTGAACTCTACTATCACGTACGATATCAACAATATTCTCAAACTGTTCTTGAAGATCAGGTAAATCTGGATAACTATCAAAGTCCACGTAAACTGCGTCGTACTTTCTTAGTAAAGCCAGGCGGATACCAGACAAGTCGATATTAAAATAATTAATATCAGGAACCAAAACCGGATACTGTGTGTTCAGCCCACCAAATTTTTCCATAGGCACAGAGTGCACTTTCATTGAGATAGATCTACCATCTTTTAAAAACTGGTAAGTCACCTCATCTTGTCCATCAATAATGCCAGTGCCATAAAGAAACTTTGCCAATACTACGTATTAAACGCATTATTCCCACCTCTACTTCTGTTTCATTCATATCTGGCAGAGATTTAAGTAGATTATGGATTTGCTCATAGAATTCATATTTATCAACATTAACAAGCGGATCTATATGATGTGTCTCAATTAATTTCTGCAATTGCTGTATATCTTCCTTCCACACACTAACCTTATCAGTTTCAAGTGTGTTGGCTTTATATAAAAAAATAACAAGTAGATAATTAAAAATAATCTTTGTTTTATGCTTGATTCCGGCTGAAATATGAGGGAGAGACCCCAAACTGAAGGTGAAAGGCCCGGCGAAAACTATCGTAACTGGAAAAGCCCACTCGTAGAGCTACTTGCTCCAAGCTCAAGGACTCGCAAGTAATCAGGTCCCGCGCCCGGTTGAGACGAATTTGATTTAAATACTGGCTAGGCGTGCTGTGTAAATGACGCTTGAACAAGCGTGTTAACTGACGCTCACTGATAGATATTCTCTCGGCCATATCGGAGACACTGATAGGTTTTTGATAATCTTGAGCTAACCACTCCAGCAATGGGTTGAGACGCATGCTATCGCCAGATTGTACCTGTAATAAGTCTGAGTACTGTGCCTGACCACCACGGCGCTGTAGATAGACCACCAGTTCTTTGGCAACACTCGCAGCAATAGTATTGCCGTGGTCTCTTCGGATGATCTCTAAGGCTAGGTCGACGCCGGATAAAACACCGGCGGAAGACCAGATTCCTTCACTTTCAATAAACAGCGGGTCCTCTTCCACTTGATAATTGACTGCCTGTTGTGCCAATTGTCGGCAATGTCGCCAATGTGTAGTAACTCTATGACTCTGTTCAGGAAAAATCTTTGCTAGAATAAAAGCACCGGTACAGATACTCATTACCCTACGGGCATTTTCAGCTATCAGTCTCAAAGCATTGAGTTGCTTCGAGTTCAGTTCCAATTGCCGCATTCCAACACCGCCACAAATGACCAAGTAATCGACTTGTGGTAATTCAAAGATATCGCAGTCTACAGAAAGGGATTGTCCATACGCTGTTTCAACAACCCCTGAAGACAAACCTAATAAGTAGCAAGAATAGGCCTCACTGATAAAACTGTTAGTCTCCATAAATGCATCCAAGGGGCCAAATAAGTCCAGGGCCTGAAAACCATCGGCAATGAAAAAACCAATCTTTCTGCTCATAGTAATTCCTCCTTGTACCTATTCTACTCCTCTAGAAATGTCACAAAAGACGCAATTACGACAAAAACAGACATGCCGATTGCAACGCAAAATACGCTGTGGGTAACAGCTTCATTTTCCATGCCATCTTATGTACTCGTGTCGCAAGCCACAGATATTCGCTATTCATAAGTACTCATTCCTTCAAATTTCTCCTTTTATAGTTTCAACAGAGAACAGTCGAAGCGGATAATCAAATGGAGATATTGCAAAGTAAAGAAATCAGTATGGGGATAGTTGAGAATTCATGAGGAAAAATAGGTTTAGCAGAGTGACCGGTATAGACCTGTCACTCTGCTGTGAGAGAGTATAGATTGACAAAACTCTGGTATAGATCACTACAGCTCTGTAGCCGACTTAGTTATACTTCCCGAGTGACGGCTTAGTGCCTCGATTACCCCGACTTCGGCCAAAGAACAAGATTTATGCTCTTTTCATCTACCTTACTAGCCATGGTTATGTCCACCACCACACCAAATAACTGCACCGATGGTATTGCCCTGGCAAGAGGGGTAGCCGCCATTGCGGACGAATACCCTTGGTTAAGCGCAAACAAGAAAGACTACGTATTACGTAACTATCATCGTATGTACATCATTGTGCCCAAAAAGCCCGATACCAATATCAAGGGTGGTGGTATGCCAACGGCTACAGTAGGTAAGGAGAACTGTGAGGTAATTAATGTTCACCTAGCTCGTTAATTTATTGTCGAACACTAATAAGATGTATTTTTAACCCTGCTTTTTATAAACCAGCATATTATTAGTTTCATCGCATTCCTCCACGATGTTTTTATAGTCTGCGGTCACTTCCAGCACCGCATCAGGATCAAATACCCAATAATTCAAGGTAAAGATGAGGGTTATCGTCCCACTAACAGCTAAGGCTGGGATTGCTTGAACATCATTGGCCAAAGTATCGGGATCGATCAGGCGAGCAAAACTTGCGGCAGCTGCCATTTGCCCGACACTGGTGATATCTACAGCAATCAGGGATTGCCCTGAACCAGAGTCCCAGATTGGATCATGAATTTTGCTCACGATCAGGTCTGGTTTATCACATACACATAAGCACATGTAGTGATCATCTTCAATTACTCCAAAGGGTGTACCCGCATAACAATTAGCTTTGTCGTCAAATTGATTACCATATAACCAATGGGCCAATGGATCATCATATGGCTTTTCAATAATCTCTGGATTGCGAGTGATTTTACAAACATTGGTTCGTTCAAACTCCTCTGTCATCTCCTTTGTCAATTCAGATTCTGGTGTAGCACCGACCCAAATTGCACAAGTTCTACGACAGGTCAATGGACCCTGACCTTGATAGAAGTTAGGGTACCAACCAGCATTATAGTTCTGCATACTTATATCCTGAATCGGATCTGCATAACTGATTATCGCAAAAATCAAAGTCAGTAAACTAGCTAAAAAACTGATTATCAGTCTCAACATGTTACCCTCCACAAAGTATTCTTTTATTAACGATTTTTCCCTTCAACCACATATCAAATAAAAACTACATTCTATTGGCTGGAGAGATTGTAAAGCGACCTTATGGAATATCTATATATAGCTGGAAAATATTGGCGGGATTTAATCTTAAACAGTTGCAGCTCTCTTATTTATCATGATTTTTTTAATTTTAAATTCAGCTTTATAATTAAGACACTTCAGCGCTAGAGAAAATGTAAATATAACCAAGATGCAAAGCATATATCCTCACCCATCCACATTAACTTACCCTCTTATAATCAAGGGTATTAAACGTGTGTTTTAATACCCTAGCGCCCTAATTACTACTGAGTGAGAACATCCGAAAATAAACAGAAAATACTAAAATTCCGCGACGCTATATAAAACTGCCAATGTAGCTCCAATTGAAAGCATTAGCGGATACACAACAGCTAAGAAAGAATACTTAATCAAAGTCATAATCCACCCTTGCCTATATAAACGCTTTTGCATGATTAAAAGATATACAGGTATCCAAAAGACAAGGATAGATATTAAACTCCACGTGATCTGCTCAACCCATGGATAACCGCCAAACCAACCCTGAACATTAAGTAGAAGAGTCGTCAATAATAGTGCCAAACTAATAAATGCATGGCTATGTAATGCAACAATTAAGTGTTCCATATATAACCTTCGCTTGAACAGATAAAGCACCCATAACATGAATGCAAAAATAGGCAGCATAATAAATAGTGTGGAAGGTAAAGAACCAAGAAAAATCTTCTTGAAACGATTGGGATCAGCTTCAACTAGATCACTATTTTTTTCGATCTTTAGCAAGAATTCAGCCACGCTATCCACTAGGGATTGTGGTACACCTGAAAATCTTGGGCGTTCCGCTTTGTTATCCCAGCAAGCTCCACCAACCTTTACATTGCAATGTTCATCCTCTTCACTATCAAAAATATCAACTACCAATTTGGGCTCAGCCCTCTGAAATTCATCGATTATTTCACCAACTTTTTTTGGAGCCTCATTCGGCAAAAGCTCAGTCTCGACATCCTGATTTGATGTGTCTGATATAGTATTCCTCCCTTCATCAAGGGGCTGCTTTATATCAGATACTTCCTCAACCACAGTCTCATCATTCTCAGATGAATAATCCTTCCAATCAGTACTAAGCTGAATTGTAAAAAAGGTTGTTATACATAAGAAAATAAACAAACGTACTGGACTTACATAACGTACCCGCCGTCCAGCAAAATACTCGACTGTTAGAAAACCAGGACGAAACAGCAAAGGCGCCAGAGTGCGTACTATACGCGAATCAAGCGCTAGTAATGTGTCAAAAAAATCCCCGATTATATTAGAAAATTGGCGCACCATTCCTTTTACAGGCTGACCACAAGAATAACAGTGTGACCCCAAAAGTTCGGTCTTACAGTTTGCACATTCAGCAACACTTCCTTTTATATGTTCCACTGTTTCTGAACAACTCATTACCTCTATCCTTTTTTCTACTTCTAGGTATCAACTATAAAAACGTTCTATTTCTTTTCATCTTATTATGTGAAGAACGTCCAAAAAATACTAACCAGTGATCAATTTCTTTTATTTCAAGAATAGCTAAAAACTAGCACTAAAGCTCTGCCAAGCTCCAGAGAACAGTCAAAGCCGCACCCAAGGCCAGCAAAATCAAATAAGCCCCTCCCAGAAAGGAGTATTTACATAAGGTAATGAGCCACCCCTGCTGATATATACGCTTTTGCATCAAAAATAGATAAATGGGGACCCAAATAATTAGCAGAAAAAACAGATTATCAAAAAGTGAAGAGATTACATTGTAATCAGAAAACTTTTCGCTTGCGCTGTAAAACAAATTGGCAGTTAAAATACTTAAACAAATAAAAGCATGACTGTGCAGTGCAACAATCAAATGCTCCATATAAAGTCGACGTTTGAAGATATAAGCTACCCATAACATCATGGCGAAAATTGGCAACATGATTATTAAAGTAGAAGGCAAGGCTCCCAGAAATGCTTTCTTAAGTCGATTTGGATCTTCAGTGACTCGTTCTACATTTTTATGGGCACTGTCTACTTTTTTATTAACCCAATTTTCCAAAGAATCAGGAATCCAGCCAACTTGAAAAAACTCTTCATCTATTTCGGTAATAGTTTCATTTAGCCCCGAAGCAATAGCATCCTTAGTGAAATATTCGGATTGCTTTGATGCCCCTGTAACACCGTTCAGATTGACATTAACTTTATCTAGATCCGTATTCAGTTCGTCTAAACCCGTCTTAATTTCAATGCGTTCTTCAACAAGGTCAGATTCTACCTCCTCTAAATTGATGACCACCAAATTGTCTTCAGCATGTTTTTTTTGGAGGTCTTTTAAATTCTCAACAGCCTGATCAAGACCTCTTTCGGCAGACTCCGTATCCACAACTACAGGTTTATTGCCACCAAAGTTAATAGCCCAGTCACTATTAATCTGAGTAACAAAAAAACTGGTGATACAAAGAAAAATAAACAACCTTACAGGACTTACATAGCGGACTCTACGACCTGAAAAATATTCAGTAGTTAAAAATCCAGGTCGAAAGAATAAGGATGGCACTGTTTTCCATGTACGCGAGTCAAATGCCAGTAGAGTGTCAAAAAAGTCTCCAATTATGGAGGAGAAATGACGCACCATCCCCTTGACCGGCTGACCACATTTGTAACAGTGAGGTCCCAAAAGTTCAGTTTCGCAGTTAGCACAACGATTTGATTTTTGAGCAGAATGATTTGCGGATGCCGTAGTACTCATTACCTATTACCCCTCGACATTTAAAATAAATTTCCGAATTACACAAAACGTATTTATGAGCCCAAGTCCCAATTAACGAGCCAAATTAAAAAAACCTCAACTAGTGAAAGCTCACTGATTAAAGCTTTCAAAAGGAATATAATTTCGTGAAAATTTACAGGCGCAGGTCAGGAAAAAATAGAAACGCGCCAATTTTAGGCGCGTTTTGCAAGGCTTTTGGCAGTAATTGCTGGGTATTAATTATCCAGTAGGAAACGAGCAATAGTTCGCAAGCCATGTCCCTTGGCACCAGCGGCCCAAAGGTCATTGGCACTTGGCTGGTAAGAGCCAGAGAGATCTATATGCACCCAGTTGCGGCCCTCCTCCGATACAAAACGAGCAAGGAAGGCCGCCGCAGTTGAAGCCCCAGGGCTACCGTCAGCGCCTATATTAGAAATATCGGCAAAGTTAGAAGGGGTCTGCTCCAGATGGAAGGGCTCCAGTGGCAAGCGCCAGGCCTTCTCATTTTCATGTGCTGCAGCATTCAGTACCTTCTGTGCCATTTCATCTTCAAAACTGAAGACTGAATTAAAGTCGCGGCCTACAGCCATTTTGGCAGCACCCGTCAGGGTAGCGGCATCCAAAACAAAGCGAGGCTTATCTTCCCCTGCGGCGAGTAGGCCATCCGCTAATACCAGACGCCCTTCCGCATCGGTATTCAGCACTTCAACGGTGACACCATTCTTGTATTCAATAATATCGCCCAACTTAAATGCGTGGCCGGAAACCAGGTTCTCCGCACAGCAAAGATACAGCTTCACTCTTTTTTCCAGACCACGCGCAATGGCCAGCGCGAGGCCTCCAGTCACCATAGCGGCACCGCCCATATCAGATTTCATGGTGGCCATGTTGCTTGAGGGCTTAATGCTGTAGCCACCGGAATCGAAGGTGATCCCTTTGCCCACCAGACAGATATCCACCTCAGCATCCGCATTGCCTGTAGGGTTGTAGTCGAGCTGTAACATGACCGGCTCGCGCACGCTACCACGGCCCACATTGTGGATACCAACAAAGCCATCGCGCAGCAAGTCATCCCCGGCCACTATGCGATAGTTAACTGCGCTCGGGGCAAGCTTCTGTAGCATTTCCGCCGCGCTCTCCGCCAGCACCCTGGGAGAAACATCATCCGGCGTGCCATTGGTAATCTCGCGGACCCAACACGCAGCATTTTCACGTGCTGCCAGTTCTTTTAGCTCGCCAGCATCCTCGCTGCCCCAGTGGATTTTATTATTGATACGTGGATTAAAATAACCGCCCCAGAAAGCCCAGCGACTTTCGATATCCCAACCCTCACCGCTGAGTATCACCTCATTGATTCCCATGCCATCGAGGCGCCGAGCCGCGCGTTGCGCCGCCACCAGTGCAGCACCTTTGGCCGCACCAATATGGATATGCGCTTCGCTGCCATTAAAACTGAGTAACGCCGCCTCGCCCCAGGGCTCTCCTGCAGTGCCTTCCACCAAATAAACGCGCATAGCTTTTGTCATACAACACCTTTTTTGAAACTTGTGTGCCAATTTTATTGGGATTCACGCTGCATTCTAACAGTACATCAAAAATACTCGACGATTGCGCCGCCACGATGACGGCGGATAAACTGTTAGAAAGAAACACAATAAACCTTCAGGAAGAAAAGTTTTTAGGGAAAATTCATGGCTGAATCCTGCCGCTACCATTCCAGTGCCGATGCATCCTGGCAGTGCCAACCCTGTCAGCGCAAATACTGTAGCGAATGTATCCCAGGCTCCAGTGCCAACTATCAGGGCCTTGGACCCGAGTGTCCGTTGTGTCGCGATCCAGTGGAGTATATCGGTGCCAGCAACAGTGCTAAGCCCTTTTGGCAGATGGGAATTTTTTATTTTCTCTACGCCTTAAAACCAGGTCCCCTGGCGATCATAGCACTGGCAGCTGCAGCCAGTTTGCTAATCTCAGGCCTGGGTCTTTTAGCAATCGTGGCCTTGGTGGGCATCGTTGCCCTGGTGAGCCGCTACAACTTGCTGGTTATCGAGCGGCTTGCCAGTGGCCAGTTGGAAGCTCCCGGAATTGGCGATGCCCTGGACGGTAATAGTGCACCGCTATTCTTGAAAGTCATCGCTATGACCTTGATTGCCGGTTTTGTTGGTTACAAGCTCTTCTCTTTCGGTATGGGTGCCGTGCAGCTTTATGCTTTTGCCCTCTTCCTATTTGCGCCGGCAGCGATGATTGTACTGGCCCTTGAACACAGCCTGCGTGCGGCGATCAATCCACTTAAGTTACTACAATTCACTTTGATTATCGGCTGGCCCTACTGGCTGTTGTGGATTACCACCACTGCGGTTTCCGCCGCACCCAACCTGCTGATGGCCATTGCCATTGAAAAGCTAC
This sequence comes from Microbulbifer mixtoriginis (SeqCode), assembly GCF_052467705.1. Taxonomy (NCBI): domain Bacteria; kingdom Pseudomonadati; phylum Pseudomonadota; class Gammaproteobacteria; order Cellvibrionales; family Microbulbiferaceae; genus Microbulbifer; species Microbulbifer mixtoriginis (SeqCode). The sequence goes on along the minus strand of NZ_CP174322.1, from coordinate 767,284 downwards.
CCCCCTGGTCCCTGAGCCCGGTGATTGCAGCCACAACTACCTATTTCTATATCGTAACTAGCGCCATGATGGGTTACATCTGCCTGTCACGACAGCAAAAACTGGGTATTCAGGCCGAACTGGATGATGAAAGTACCTTTCTGGAAGAGGACGAATTCAACCGCGCACGCGCTTTGGCCGATGCACAGATTTTAATGCGCGAATCGAATCTTCCAGCCGCACGTCAGGCGCTGGTAGATGGCTTGCGCCGCTACCCCAATGATGAAGCCCTCAACGAACGCTACTACCGCTTGCTACTGGCAACCCAGGACCAAAAAGCCCTGCGGGAACTTGGCCCCCATTTACTGGATAAGTTCATACAACTCAACCGGCCACACAAAGCGACGGAACTTTACCTGGCCACCGAGCCGGCCCCCCCTATTGTAAAACCCGAGCTTCGCCACACCCTAGCCAAGGTGCTCTATCAACAGCACAAATACCAGCTGGCGGCGCAATTATTGAACAATCTACACAAGGAAAGTTATCTACAGCTGGATGCGGCTTACCTGCTGCTGGCACAGGTATATATGGATGGGCTGAACCGCGAAGATCTGGCCAGGAAATTACTGCAATTCATTAGACAGAAATTCCCCAACAGCACTCTACGCAATCAAATCGATACTCTGTGGAAAGTACTAAATAGTTCAGAGAACACACACCTATAAATTCATAGGGTCAAGCCCTTACCGATAGCACGTTTCCAGGAGAGGGTTGCGTGCTTTCTCTATCCGTTTATTCCACCCGGTAGAAAATCAGAAGCAATCTCACCAGTGCTTTAAAGCCCTATTCCATAGATAGAGGCAGCGGGCAAAGCCATTATAGATTTTGTTAAGACACCATCGCAGACCCGGTGTTTTTGACAACCTTGCTTTCCACTGTTCACTGGGAGAGTTCTCCCAAATCGCTATAAATGCTTCGTAACCCACTCGCAGGTGCCCCTGTGTATCAATCACGTGCAAGCGCTCTCGCACAAATTCCAGGTCCACATCGAGCTGCTGTGCTTTGGCATTATCAAGGTGAACATCTTCCCACCCTACACCGCAAGTGGTGTTTTTCTTCTTCTGAGCACGGATACCCGCATCGCATACCGGACAGGCAGAATTGTAGAAAACACGTACTTTTGTGGCCATACAGAATCTCTGTCTGTGGAGTTAACGAGGGTGCTCGATATCTTTATGGTCCACTAGTTCCCACGGCAACCCCTTATTACGGTAAATTCTCTTATTCTTATTGGGGTAGTCTGCCACATCATGATCCAGGCGCTGGCCCACTACGATACAGCGCAGAATATCGTTTCCGGTATTTTTCATCACATGGGGAAGGCCATTAGCCGGATATCCGATAAAGTCCCCTTCACCCACTATATAGTTTTCTTCGCCGATGAATACTGAAGCCTGCCCCTGCAGGATATAGACACATTCATCTTCAAATTTGTGGCAGTGATACTCTGTGGATTCGTACCCAGGCTCTATTTCAATAATGTGAAAGCCAAAGCCATTTATCCCGGTCATGTCTCCCAAGGATTTATTGCGGCGCACTGCATTCGGGTTGAGGAAGTGCACCTTGTGCTCCCCCTCCATATCCAGGATTTGTTCTTTTTTAAGAATATATTTATTCATAAGGCTCCCCTGCCAATTTGATCTTATGGATGCTCACTGGGATCTGTCTAACTGCCAATGTATTTTTATAAACAGATTATTATCCTCTAGGGCTGTCCAGATATTTCCATCCCCTGGGTTAACGCCTTCATTTCCCGCGCACGCCCCTCCTCACCCAGACGTCGGTAGTAGTTCACCAGAGCCATACCTAATTTGGGTATCAACGGGTGCTGTACTCTTTGCGCAATAAGCTTGTTCAAGAGTTCATCGAGCCAGGGCCAGTTTTTGGCTTCAGCAGCGCGACGCGCCATCAGCAGGCAAGTTTTGGCTGTTAGGGCTCGAGGCTTCTGCGTAGTTTGCAGGTAACTGTAATAACCGGAGGAAATAATACGAGCATCAACTGTTGGGTTGGCCGCCTGGGCAAATAGCGCCAAATTGGCTCGGTGATACGCCTCACTATCGGGATTAATCGCGGTCAACTCGATAAAGCGCTGTATCAGTGGTAGGTGGTCGGGATACTGACGTACTGCGGAGGCCGCAGCCTCTGCGGCTTCGAGCAACTTACCCTCTTCCTGGAATCGAGCGATGCGCGCCAGCGCGCTCTTTTGCGGGGATGGTAGTTCCTCTTCTTCCTGCGGCATCGCCTTTAACGGTGGTCGCCAGTAAATCAGCAGTAAGGCCAGAACAAATCCAGCCAGCAAGCCGCCGGTATGGGCCCAATAGGCGATCCCGGCATCACCATATAAGTAGCCAAACACTTCCTTACCCAGCCACAGGGGCAACACCATCAGAGCCGGCGCACTGAACTCGCCAAACATAAATCCGACGGTGTAAAAAAAGCGCAAGCGCCGCACTCCGTATATAGCAACGAACATTCCCATAATCGCCGATACAGCGCCAGAAGCACCGACCATAGGTACATAACTACCCGATTCAACCAACATATGCAGGCTAGCCGCAGCCAAGCCACCGAGAAGATAAAGGGCGATAAACCAAAGCCCCCCCAGTGCCAGCTCAACCGATAAGCCAAACAGCAGCAAAAACACCATATTGCCAATCAGGTGATCCCAGCTGCCGTGTAAAAACATATGACCTAAAAGTCCAGCCGCACTGGGTTCCGCCGGCGTCAGACCCAGGGCCATGCTGCTAATCTTGTCGCGCAGCCCGGCAAAATGCTGGCGCTGCTGTAACCACTGGGTTTGCCCCTCCTGTTCCAGCCTGGGCAGTAGCCACTGGTGAAATTCCGTATTCCACAGTAGTTCCCGATAGACAAATTCCTCGCCCTCTACATCCATCTGCAGGCGCCACTCGGGATGCTCCTCATTGACATAAATCAGGAAGCGCTGCTCCTCCAGATCCGGTAAGTCACTGTCGAAGTAATACTCCTCAGCCTGCTGCCAGCGGGCATCGTCACTGCCCTGGTAGAACATAAATACCAGCAAGTTGGCGAGGATTAGCACAAAACACATCAGAGGAGGTCGGCGCCAGTCTGGTTTATTCTGGATCGGGATTATCAGCACGGGCAGTTCCTTGTAGATATTGCACGAACGCCCAATAGCAAAACGCTGCAATAAAAATAACAGGGATGGGGCCGACATCACCGTCGGCCGCTTGGAAAATACTACGCCTGTTCACCGCAACTCAAGCCCGATGCTCTCCCTGGGCTACTACTTTCTCCCTGTGCGAGTAATCATTGCCGGTGCATCCCAACTGCGCAGGTGCAGATCCCGCTGTGGGAAAGGCACCTCGATACCCTTTTCACGAAATTCCCGCAACAGTTCTAAATTGTAAAGCGCATAGGAGTCACCCAAAGAAGTGACCATGTTACTGTTCACCCATACCACCAGCTTAAAATTCAGCGCGCTATCGCCAAATTCCATCAGCCAGACTTCAGTTTTACGCTTCCAGTCGGTATGAGTGATATTGACCCGCGAGGCGGCCTCCAGTGCAGCTTCCCGCACCAAGTCTGGATCGGAGGCATAGGAAACACCAAAGGACACATGAATACGACGCACCGGGTCATCGAGGGTATGGTTAATCACCCTTCCAGCGACAAACTCGGTATTCGGTACCAGGATATCCACATTGTCGCGGGTGGTGATACGGGTTGAACGTACATTGATATCGCGGATTCGGCCAAAAACACCGGACTCCAGCTCTACCAAGTCCCCAACCTTCAAGGGCCTTTCGAACAGCAAAATAAGCCCGGAAATGAAATTGGAAAAAATAGCCTGCAAGCCAAAACCAATACCTACAGATAGGGCTCCAGCCACCAGTGCCAGCTTGGAGGTATCCAGGCCGAGCATACTCAACACCACAATCAGGGCGACGCCGATATAGGTGTAGTGCAAAACGCGACTCAGGTTATACATGGAGGATTCGCTGGCGTGTTCCCTGCGTACCAGCCGGCGTAGGAAGGCGCGAGTCAGTACCGACAGCAACCAGGCGCAGACCAACACAAATGCCATCCTGGCAATCAGGCGCAACGTGATTGGGTTTTGCGCGATAGTAAACAGCTGGTAATCCGCCAGAGTGCGCCAGCGTTTGTATACCTGGCGGCCGGTTAGCGCCAAACGTTCGCGAACCGTGGCCCACCAGCCCTGGCGCTCGCGGTAAACTTCAAGTTGGGCCTTCTCATAACGCTGGATATCCTGCTCCAAGTCGTTGGCCCGCGCCAGACCACTGCCGATCCGTTCAAAGTAAGCCCACCAACGGCTCAGATCGGCACTTTCCTCCTCATCGCGCCAAGCCACCACCTGCCGTTGTCGGATCGCCAGCTCCCGCGAAGTGCTATCGATCACCGCATTGGCATTCTCCAGCAGCTCGCGACTGACAACCAATGTCTCCTCGCCAGTTTCTGGATTCAATACGCGGTTGATGGATTGCAGTAACTCACTCTTGCGTTTATCAAGGTGCTCCTCTAAAAGGTCCACCTCCAGCTGCATCAGGGTGAGGTCCTTTTTCATATTGACGTCGGGGTCAGTGGAGGGCTCGGTAGTACTCTGGATACTGGTACGAGTAGCGGCGATACGCTCAATTTTCTTATCGCTGTCGGTGATCGATTTCTCCAGCTTTTCGGCATCCTTCTCACTGAACTGCAGGTCATCGAGCATACCGCGCAGCTTGGTTTCCGACAGTTCGATTTTTTCCTGCCAGGTGCCGAGAAACTCATTCACCGTATCCAGCTGCTCAATAATATTCAGGTGATTGATCTGCGCCAATAACAGCGCTTGTGCCGCCTGATCTTCTTCCTCACCTTTGGCATCACGCAGCACAATTACTTGTTTTCGCAACTGCGCCAAGGATTGCGATCGGCTAGCGCGCAGCTGCCGCGCCTCTAGCTGCACACCACTCAGGCGGCGTTGACCGCGGCTAATGGCCGCATCAGCGCGGGCCCAGTCGAGTACGCTAGGGTTTTCCGGAAACTTCACCTCCGGCATCAACTCAACTTTTAAATATTCCTGACGCTTCTTCCAGGTGACCTCCACCCCCTCCAGGCTCTGGGTAATTTTTTTCGCCCCTTTTTGCAGCGCCTCATCCTCTTCAGGTAATTCTTGCTGCCACTCTTGCCAACCCTTTTTAATCGCCTGTAGCCACTCTCGTCGCTGCTCCGGTGATGCATTGCTCCAGCCGGTCCACCAATCTGCAGAAGGATCGGCAAACTCAGGCACCACCGCCTTGAATTCCTTGGGCTTGGAACCGGGTAACTGGGCACTAGCGGCCAGAGAGCAAAGGGCGAAAAAAATCAGGCAGAAGGCGATCGGAAAAAAGTGGGAAAGTCGTTGCCCGGTGCGAGTCTTAGGCTTATCAGTAAAGAAGTAACCACCAACACCCAGCATAAAATACACATCTGTCCGTGAAGCAGTATCAGCAAGGGGAAGACCTTGCCCTTAGGGGCTTATTTCTTGAGTGTAGCCGAGAGCGGCCAGGCTCTCGGCTCTTCAACTTAAAGGGGCTCAGTAGCGTCTGCGCCCATAGCTGCGCATACAATTGAGGTATTGTCTGCGATAGGCGCGAGTACTAACCACAGATACCCTTCCGGGTCTATGCACACTTCTCACCAGATTGGCTGCTCTGGCCTTGCAAAACACTTCCCTACGGCCGAGATTTCTGTCAGGGCGGCGGACATTTCTCGAATGACGTAGCTGGCTGACATTGCGGGAGGATTCGTATTTAGGAGGATAGGCTCGGGTAGATTCGTAATTGGGCGGATAGGCACGCGGGTAAATTCTTACTTCGGGTGCTAGGGGATTGCGATTGTAATTGCGCCAATTGGCCGGAGGGGTAACCACCACAAATTGGTTGTCTTTAGGGTCAAACTCGAAGAAAGTGCCATTCCCCGCTCGCCGGTAATCCTTGCCACCGAGGTAAAAGGATGTGCCTGTTGGTACTTCCGGCACTCTAGCCCCGAGTGGTGGCTCCACACGGGTATAACCATCTGGTCCCTGCCGGTAGAAATATCCATCTGCATAGAAATAAATTTCATTGTTGGCTTCGATAAGGCGCGCCCCGTCCAGAAGGGGCACCACCTGCGTCTCCGCGAGAGGTGCTGAGGCAATCGTCAGTAACAGCAGCGCAAGCAGGAAACGCATAAGACACCTCGACGAGCAAGTAAATGTCGCAGAAGTGTATTGTCATGGAACTCTGTTCCCCAATTTAATTAAAAGAGACTGGTATCAATATTTCAGTCAGCCACCGCCAGAACACTGCTGTCATCTTTATCGCGCACCACCTCTGATAATATCTTCACCTCCTGCCCCGGCTGCAGGCGCTCGGCACCGCGCACGATAACCCGATCGCCATCAGCGAGTTCACCGTAAACGGCTATCCACTCTCCATCACCACTGCCAACACGAACCGACAAACGCTCCGCTTTATCCTCTTTATCTACACGGTAAACAAAGGTTTCGCCATTGCGCAACACCAAGGCGTCACGCGGAACTGCCATGGTGTCGCGGGCCTCAGATAGGGGGACTGCCACCTGTACCGGCATGCCCACTACCCAGTCCCACTGCTGTGAAGCCTTGCCGGGCAGCTGCACCATCAGCTTAACTCTGCGAGAGTTTTCGCTGGCCACAGGTACATACTGGCGCACATGACCGCTGATAATCCTTGCTTTAGCGCGCTCACTCTCGGAGAGGGACAAGGCATCGCTGCGCACCGAAATACTGTCGCCGGCACCAATCAGGGGCAGAGCAGCCAACGGAATATCTGCCTCCACCTCCAGCTGGGACATATCCAGCGCGCGCAACAGCTCGGAGCCGGTGCGGACATATTCCCCCGCCTGCAACTCGCGACTCACCACCAGGGTATCGAAGGGGGCGTCAATGTTGGTCTTACCAAGTTCATAAGCGCGCCTGTCCCGCTCAATCTGTGCGGCTAACAGATCCTGGGCCATCGCCTCGCGCTCGGCCTGCTGTTCTTCCAACGCTGCACGGGAGGTGCTGTTGGTTTCCGCCAATTTACTCAGTCGATGCAGCTGCGCGTCCAGGTAGGTGAGACGCGCCTTCAGCTGGGCAATACGACTTTCACTATTGCGCAACTGCAGGCGCCAATGGGTTCCATCCAACTGCGCCAGGCGCTCACCTTTTTTTACCAAGCTACCGGGCTCAGCAACAAACTCCAACACGCCATCCAGTTCAGAGGAAATACGTATATCGCGACGGCTCACCACCTCCCCGGCGGACCACTGGCTAGCTGCCATCTGGCGGGTCTCAGCCCGATCCACAGTGACCGCCACGGCGCCACTCTGGGCCAAAACCGGTCCCACAGAGGTGAGGGACAGGACAACTCCGGCAAGTAACTTTTTCATTGGGAACTCCTCAGGGCCAGTCTTTGACGCAAGCGGGTAAATTGCGGCACAGGCAGGCGACCGGTCTGTAACAGCGCCGGTAATAAAATCAAGGTAAACAGAGTACTGACCGCCATTCCACCGACAATCACGGCGGCCAGACCGCGGTAGATCACACTTCCTTCGCCCGGAGCTACCAACAGGGGCAACATGCCGAATACGCTGGTCAAAGTACTCATAAAGATCGGCCGCAGGCGCAGGCGCAACGCCTGCTCCACCGCCTCTACCCGACTGGCGCCCGCGCCTTCCGCTGAGCGGGTCTGGTGTACTAACAAGATGGCGTTATTCACTACCAACCCCAGAAGAATAACGAAACCAATCATGGTGAGAAGATCGAGGGGCTGGAAGCTGATCAGATTCAGCAACTGCAGTGCCAAGACCCCGCCGACAGTAGCCAGCGGTACGGTTAACAGCACCAGCCCAGCATCGCGCAGTGAGCGAAACAAAGCACTCATCAGCAGGAACAGAATCAACAGCGCCAACAGGAAGTTCTGTGAAAGAGATACCAGAGCTTTATCCAAATCACTAGCGTTCCCCCCTACCAGGATACTGCCATCCTCGGGCAAAGCCTCGCGAATTTTCGGCAGCACCTCTTCCTCAAGCTGGGCACGTACTTCCTCTAGAGAGATGTCATCCGGTGGCACAATATTCAGGGTAATAGTGCGACGACCATCCACTCTACGCAGATTGCCCGGGCCCACGGTGCGCTCCACACTCGCCAACTGGCTCAGCGATACCACCTCTCCACGGGGAGTGACCAACGGCGTATTCTGTAACTGTTCCGGTGTGCTCCAAGGCTGTGCTTTGAAAATCACATCCAGGCGTTTTTCCCCGTCGAAGTATTCACCCACATAGAGGCCATTGCCGAGGGTGCGAATCAAGCTACCCATATCCTGGCGGTTCCAGCCCTGCTCCAGCATGGCGCGGTCGTTAGGCCGCACCGTCAGCTCCGGCTCCGACAGAGACAGGCCCGGATTGGTCTGTACCGGCGTGCCCGGCATTACTTCTTTCATGACTTCTACACCACGGGCAGCGGCGCGCATCAAGCCATCAGCATCACGGGATTGCAGGTGTAGGGCGATACGGCGGTCACCACCGAATTGCCCAAATAAGTTTCCACGCGCAGCGAAACCCTGAAAGTCTGGAATATCCACCAGAATTTCCTCGCGCAACAACCTCTCCATCTCCTTGGCCTGGTCCATATCCTTAACACGCACGCCCATAGTGCCGCCATTGGGCCAGGTAATGATGTAGTAGTTTTTGAGAGCCGGCTCGTGCTCACCACTCATGTAAGGCGCCATACGCCGATCCAGCTCGTTGACGATATCCTTTTCGATAGTTTTGGTATTAGTAGAAGAGGGGAAATTCATCCATACATCCACCGCATCCCTTTTTACCGGTGGTAAGTAATCGAGGTTGGGTAAAAGAAAATAGGTCGCAGCAATAGGCACGAGTAAGAAGCCACCAATCACCTGCCAGCGGCGTGCGCGAGTGCCAGTTAGCGCCATGACCCGCTTAGTTATCTTCTCCCATAAATTCGCCAGTCGGTCCTCACTGGAAATTGGTGGCAACCATAGCTTGGCCGCCAGTGGCACTATGGCAACAGCGGCTAAGAGAGAAAATACCACTGCCACAGCGATGGTCAGGGCTAGGTCACCAAATACCTGGCCCTCAACGCTGTTGAGGAAAAATACCGGCAGGAAGATCGCTACGGTAGTGGCGGTACTCGCCAGCAGTGCACCCCAAACCTGCCCTGCCCCCTGTTCCGAGGCCTCCTCCGGATTGCTGCCTTTTTCCCGCAGGCGCACAATATTTTCGAGTACCACAATTGCGGCATCCAACACCATACCTGTGGCGAAGGCCAGCCCCGCTAAGGAAATCACATTCACACTGCGCCCGGCCGCTGATAAAACGACGAAAGTGGACAGTAGGGAGATAGGAATAGCTGCGGCAACGATTAATGTCGCACGCATACGCCGCATAAACCACCAGAGCACCCCTACCGCCAGCAGTATGCCCAATATCAAATTGCCACCTAGAAGGTTTAGGGCGCGATACACAAACACCGAGGCATCGAAGGACTGCACCAGCACCAGCTGTTCGTTTTTCAGCTTGGTCTCATTCAGCTCCTCCACCTTTTGCTTTACCAGCTCCAGAGTAGCGAGCATATTGGCATCGTTGGTACGGTTGATACGCATAGACACCGCTGGGTTACCGTTCTGGGTGGTTACCCCGCGGGATTCCGACGGTCCCACACGCACCTCGGCAATATCGCCGAGGCGCACCGGCTGGCCATCGCGCCACTCCAGCACCAGCTCGGATAAATCCGCCGGCTTGTACTCACCGACAAAACGCAGTGTGTAGCGGCGACGCCCGACATCGGTAAAACCACCAGAAACATCTCTTGCCGAGGCCAACTGACGGCTGATCGCCGGCAACTGAATGCCTAAATCGGCCGCCTTCCAGGGATCGAAAACAACCTGTAACTCCTCCTGTGCGGCACGACCGGACTGGGCCTCCACACTGGAAACACCGGGCACGGATTCCAGCTCAGGACGCAATACATCCTCAATCAGACCCGCATAGTCATCGAGGTGATTAGGGTTGCCAGGCAGCTTCTGTAGAAAAAAGTAGGTAAGTGCGGTGGCATCACCACCCCAACCGCCGAGCATTACCCGTGGCGGTTCCGCATCCCGAGGTAAAGGCGGCAGGCTGCTCATACGGCTGATCACATCGATCAGCACCTTGTCCATATCGGTGCCCATACTAAATTCGAGATTCACCCATGCGCCGCCACGGCCGGCATTTACCTCCATGGTTTCCAGGCCGGTGAGCCCCTGTAGAACCGATTCAATCGGCTCAACAATTTCCGCCTCTACTTCCTTCGGTGCGGCAGCACGCCAACCGGCCTGGATAGCTATACGAGGATTTTCAATATCGGGGAAAAGTTGTACCGGCAGACGACTGGCGAGAAAGGACCCCAGTAAAACAGCAAGCACTACAGCCACACCAGCGGCGGCAGGATTTTTCAGAGCGGCTTTTGTCAGCGCCATTCCATAGGCCCTTATTTTATATTTACGATTAAACTAGCAATTCCATAGACGAGTCCTTATCTAGGTCATCATCTCCGGCAAAACTCTGGAGTAGAGTATTAAACCTACTGTTACCCTGCCGGTTTACGCCCAGTTCATTCCCATCGAAAAAGCAAAATTTCAAGAAAAAACTGCCGCGTTTCTTCCAATTAGGCCCTGGAGCAATAACCGCACTTCCTGTGCCGTGCGATATGCCCGCGGCTGGAGAACAGCGGGCTAGGGAAAGGAAGATTAATGCAATAGGAGTTGCAAACAAGGCCGTTGCGACAAAGTGTCGGGAATATTCGATCAGGTTACTGAGTGAATTTTTATTTCTGCTAGGCGCAAAAATACCTCAAAGAAAATGCTGCACTTTACTCTTATAGCTGCGGCTCATTTTCAGGCACTCGCCACTGTCCAATACCAGGTGATATTCACCATTAATATGCGCGCGAATTTCCCGCACACGGCTTAAATTTACGATGGTGGAGCGGTGAATACGCTGGAATAATTTTGGATCCAGCTGTTGCTCCAATTCCTTCATGGTAATGCGCATCACATGGGTTTCGCCCTGGGCGTGTACACACATATAGTCCCCGGCAGCGTCAATCCAGTCGATTTCCCGTGCCGGTACGAGGGTGATCTTGCCAGAGTCTTTCACAGCGATTTTATCCGGGTAGGCGCTGCCAGCAAACTGGCCGCTGACCAGTTTCTGCTCCAGTGCCTCCGGAGATTCCTTGGTCAAATCCGCCACCGCCTCCAGCAGCTGCTCGCGCTGTATGGCGATATCCGCCGTGGCCATTTTTTCCCGTGCGCGAGTCAGAGCCAGTTGCAGTCGCTCCTCTTCGATAGGTTTCAATACGTAATCTACCGCGTTGACCTCGAAGGCCTCCACCGCATACTGATCATAAGCCGTTACGAACACCACCTGGGGCAGTTTTTCCAGGGGTATTTGCTGCACCAGCTGCAGACCATTGACGCCTGGCATCTGAATATCCACAAACGCCACATCCGGGTTTAGCTGCAGAATAATTTCCAGAGCCTCGCGGCCGTTGCCGCACTCAGCGACTACATCGACACCGGACATATGCTCCAGGCGCAGGCGCAGGCCGCGACGTGCCAGGGGTTCATCATCGACAATTACTGCGGTCAGGTTTTCAACTGCACTCATCTCGTTATTCCTGTTCATAGGGAATGCGGATATTCACCGACAGCCCACCCTGTGGACGGTTGTGGAAACGCACTCTCTGATCATCGCCATACAGAGCACGCAGGCGCTCACAGGTATTGCGAATACCAACACCGTAACCTTTGCCTATCAGGCGCAACTCCTCTTCCGGCATACCCGGACCATTGTCGCTCACTTCGAGCAGTAACTCCCCTGCGAACACTCGCGCCTTGATATTGATCTCGCCACCGCTCTCCAGTTGAGAGATACCGTATTTAATTGCATTTTCCACCAGAGGTTGCAGTAGTAGGCTGGGCACCAATGCCTGGGGCGAATCGCCCTGCAGATCCAGCCGTACTCCAAGGCGATCGGCAAAGCGTACTTTCTCGATATCCAAATACAACATCAGGGCCTCCACTTCCTTGGCCAGGGTAACCTTTTGCATGGGATCATTATCGAGGGAATGACGCAAAAACTGAGACAAGCGTGTGACCATATTGTTGGCGGTGCGCCCATCGTTATCCAAGATCAGAGTGGAGATAGCGTTTAGCGTATTGAAGAGAAAGTGGGGATTCAGCTGGTAGCGCAGCATCTTTAACTGGGCCTGATGCGCCATGGATTCCGCACGTAGAGCCTTGGCCCGCTGGGTCTGTGAAGACCGATAATACTTGATGCCGTAATACAGTGCCGCCCAGGTGGTGAGAATCAGGAAGGAATAGGAAAACCAGTACATGGCCAGCACGGCCGGATGCTCATCGCTGTCCTTACCGTACAACCACAGGGAACCGCCAAACTTGATTGCCGCCCACACAGCGGCTGCACCAATCACAAGCAGCTGTGAACCAAAGAATCGAGTCGCCGGAGGCTTGTTCCAGAGGCGCTGAAAGCCGAAGCGCATGGCTTCACTGAGAAATATCCCCGCGACAGTAGCTACAGCGATATAACCCGAGTGGATCCAGTGGTCCTTCACCCAGAAAAAGCTCCCGACAAAAGTCAGCAGTGTGTAGCCGGCCCAACCACTGATTTGCAGGGCCCAGTACTGGGACCTGTGGCTCGACAGGCGCTCTGAAAGCCACTGAAATGCTTTGTTTCCCATAATCTCCCGCTAGAGGCGTAAAAAAATAACGCCGATTTGACACTTTTGTATGGCTTCATACTAAATGGCGCCGATCGCCGGCGAAACACCAACCGGCGCAGCACAGGGACAAACTGCCGCATGACACACTGGTTATTCAAATCCGAACCCGATGAGTACAGCCTGCAAGACCTCGCCGCCGAAGCCAATGGCAGCGGTCGCTGGGATGGTATTCGAAATTACCAGGCGCGCAACTTCTTGCGCGATCAGGTCGCCGTGGGCGATGGGGTGCTGTTCTATCACAGCGCCTGCAAGCTGCCGGCGGTGGTGGGCACCGCCGAGGTAGTGCGCGCCGCCTATGCGGACCCGGCGCAATTCGACCCCGAGAGCAAGTACTTCGACCCCAAGGCCAGCGCCGATAGTCCGCGCTGGTTCTGTGTGGACCTGGCATGGCGCAGCGAATTCAAACGCCCGATACCCCTGGCAGAAATCAAGAAGGATCCACAGCTGGCAGAAATGGTACTGGTCAGGCAGGGGCGCTTGTCGATACAGCCTGTGCGCCAGGAAGAGTGGGATTACATCGTGAAATTGGGCGGGCAATAAAACCGGAAGCGAAAACTAGAACGGGGCGGTTACATACCACCCCGAAGTGATTTATCCCAGCTTACGATTGTTCGTCTCCACCGGGCTCGCCGCCCCTCTGGGTAGGGCTGCGCCCGACGTTGTACCAGTCCAGTTGACGAGTCAGTACCATAGTGCAGCCAAGCACCCCGAACACTAACAACGAGCCCATCAACAGAGCGTAGTCCTCAGCGCTGAGCAAACCATACAAGAGTGCATATAGGGCGGCCAACAACCCGGCGAAACCCAGACCGCGCTGCCAACTGCGCAACACCGCGCTGGCATAAAAACCAATTAGGCCCACGCAGGCTGCGGCGGAAATTATATAGGCTTTGACGAAAGCGATATGCTCCGACAGAGACAACAGCAGCAAATAAAACAACGCCAATGCCAAGCCCACCAAGGCATACTGCACCGGGTGCACTGCCAGGCACTTGAGTATTTCAAACAGGAAGAAGGTGGCAAAGGTCAGGGTGATAAACAGCAATGCATATTTAATCGCGCGATCTGTTTTTAGGTACTGATCCACCGGATCGAGGAAGCTCACACCAAAGCGGCTGTTAATCAAGTTATTACAATGATCACTGCCCATACAGCGCTGCAGTATCTCCTCCAAGTTGGTGGCGAAAAAGCTGGTCTGCCATTCCGCAGTAAAGCCTTGATCATTTAAATCTCTACTACTCGGCAGGAAGTTGCCAAAGAAGCTCGGATGCGGCCAATCGGCCCTCATCATGACACGACTGTCACGACCCACCGGTACCAGGCTGAAGTGCTCGGTACCCTGTAGTTTGAGATCGAAGGAAAACGCCAGGGTTTGGCCGCCTTCCGAGTCCAACATTGGCAGCATAGCGTGCACACCATCACCGAGAATCGGTGCACGACTGCCCGGGGCAAATTCCAATGTCTGGTTGTTCAAGCGCAATTTCAGATCGTTGCGGATACCGCGAATATCGTTGATACCTACCGATAAGTAAGGCGTGCTAAAGCGGTACTGATCCAAATTCGCTCCCAAGCCCAGTTTCTCCGGCACTCGGAACAAACCACTGACCTTGCTATCGCTGTGGTACAGAAGTGCCTCATAGATACCCCGAGCACGCCGCTCGGTTGTCAGGTCGGCATCGAAGACAAAGCGCTCGGGAAGGAAATACAAGTGGCCGCGCTCTTCCCGCTGCTCCTTGTGCCTCTCACCGGTTTTTTCATTGGTTATCCACTTCCAGTATTTCTTGACGTAGGGCACCACTAAAATAGGGCCGGTAATTTGCTGGTTAAAGCTGGAACTGCGGGCAATATCCTTTAACACATCACTCTGGTAACGCTTTCGCTCCCTGATCAGGCCATCGATCATGGTCAGTGGAATAAGAAGCAACAAAATCAAAACAGCAATAGCGCCCAATTTAAAAGCCAGGGCTCGGTTCATGGTTCAGACCTCAGTATCCAATTTCGATAACCTCAGTCTGAGCTGCGAGTATGGATTGCCGATGGAGGCAATATGGAGAGTCTGGGGAGATTGTGTGGGGGCCAGTGGAAAGTAACCTTACCCATCAGGCTGCGGGCAAATTTAGACTGACCTCAACGCCACCAGGCACATTGCGGATCGACAGAGTACCGTCGTGTAACTCCGCCACCTCCTCAACAAAATTGAGTCCCAGTCCAGTACTCTTACGACCGCCCCCAGGACGCGGCAGCGAATAGAAGCGCTCAGTAAGGCGCCCTAGGGCATATTCCGGGATTGCCTCGCCCCGATTGAACAAGCACACCTTGACCCATTCTCCACAGCATTCGGCTTTGACGCGAATCAGGCCGCCATCCGGGGTAAAATCCAGCGCGTTGTCCAGTAGGTTGGCCAGGGCCTGCCACAGCAGAAAGCGCTCACCGTACAGCTGCAGTGCCGGTGCCAGCTCTTGCTCCACATGCAGTTGGGCGGCACTGATACGAACTCGCTGAGCCTCAATTAGCTCCTCAACGAGCGGCGCCAGCGGTATCGCCTCTCGCTCCTCCAGCCCCTGGCGCTGCTCCACCTGGGCCAGATGCAGCAGCCGTTCGCTTAACTGCTGCAATCGCTCGGCCTCCCGCTGGATGTTGCCCACAAAACGCTGGTGCTGTTCGGTCGGCATATCACTATCGAGCAGTTCGGCGGCACCGCGAATGGCCGCCAATGGGCTCTTCAGTTCATGAGTCAGGGTGTGTACATAGCGCTCTACATAGTCCCTGCCCTCTAGTTCACCGCGCATCTGCTCTACCGCCACCGCCAACTGCCCCAACTCTCCACCGGGTAACTGCGGCGGTTCTACCCTGTGGCCCGCACTGGCAGCCTGGGCATAATCGGTGAGTTTCCCCAGAGCACGACTGAGCCACCAGGACAGAAGGGCGCCTACCAACAAGCCGAGCACAACCAGCCCCGCACCCTGCCAGATCAAACGATGCTGCGAACGCTCGATATAGGGCTGCAAGGTTTGATTGGGCTTGGCTACCGAAACCACGCCGATAATCTGTTCGCCATCGCGGATTGGCGCCGCCACATACATGACGGAAGAATCTGGATTATTGGGGTCTTCGCGGGTAGATCGGGCACCGTAATCGCCACGCAAGGTCAGATAAACATCATTCCAGCGGGAGTAATCCCGCCCCACCGCGAGGCCACTGGAGTCGAGTAGTACTGTGCCGCTGGCATCGGTGACATAGATGCGGTGATTGACCTGGCTCTTGGTATACCCCCAGATACTCGCCTCCGGGCGGCGGCGACCGTAGGCTTTAAGCACTTCGGGTAAATGACTTTGAGCCAAGTTACCGGCGATCACCGGGTCGCGCAGGATTTCCGCCAATAGATTAGCGGTATCCACCAGGGTTTCCTCAGTGGACTGGCGCACGCCGGGGCGAATCTCATCCATCACCGTGCCCAATACAAACCAGCCGGCCAACCCTACAAACAGGAAATAGACGGCAAAAATGCGTATCCCGAGCGGCATATTATTGCTCCGGGCAACAACTATATCCGAGGCCGCGATGGGTTTGGATTGGCTTGGAGTCTGGTGCTATCTCGCGAATTTTTGCCCGCAGCCCTTTGATGTGGCTGTCGACATTGCGCTCATACCCCACTTCCAAAGCCACCCCCAAAGCATCGAGCAATTGTGCACGGGAAAACACCCTTCCGGGCTGGGCCAGCAGGGTTTCCAATAGGCGGTACTCGTGGCGGGTCAGGGGCAATAACTGTTCGTGGAAGAGGATTTGGTAACTCGCCGAATCGATATGGAAAGGGCCTTTAGCCTCAGATAGCTTTACTCTCTCTGGGCGTGGCGCCACCCTTTTGAGGATGGCCTTGACCCGCGCTGCCACCTCGCGCGGGCTGAAAGGTTTCACTACATAATCATCAGCGCCAATTTCAAGCCCTACAACCCGGTCTATTTCCCCGTTGCGCGCAGTGAGAAAAATCACCGGCACTTCGGAGAAGCGTCGCAATTGTTTACAGGCTTCGAAGCCACTGATATCCGGCAGTCCCACATCCAGAATCACCAAGTCGAAAGACTCACTCTTCAGCAGTGCTAATGCCTCGCCGGCAAGCGCCAGCCAGTGAGTGGTAAAACCCTCGGCCTGCAGCGCGTAAATCAGGGTATCGGCTATTGCGCCTTCGTCCTCGACGATCAATATTCTTGGCATGGAACCCTAAGCTCAAATTCCACCAGTGTATCTATTTTTGCCGCGCGGAAAGCGGTAACTCAAATAAAATCAGCAATTTCATCCAAGGGTTTTCTGCCGATAGCTGGCACCTGAGCACCTTCAGCGGGCAACCCAGCCACCAGAATCATATAGGGTTTTTCCTGTATAGGGCGGCCAAGAATTTCATTGAGAAATTTCATTGGACTGGGGGTGTGGGTCAGGGTCGCCACACCGGCATTATGCAGGGCAGCAATCAATATGCCTGTGGCGATACCTACCGATTCCGCGGTGTAATAGTTTTTTAATCGCTCACCATTTTCCGCACTGGAAAACTTCTTCAGAAAAATTGCAATCAGGTAGGGCGCCGTTTCAAGAAAAGGCTTGTGCGCATCTGTGCCCAGGGGTTCCAATGCGTTGAGCCATTCCTCTGAGGCACGGCGCTGGTAAAACTCGCGCTCCTCCTCTTCCGCCGCCAGGCGAATACGGCGTTTAACCTCGGCATTTTCAACGACGACAAAATGCCACGGCTGCATATTGGCCCCGCTGGGAGCGCTACCGGCAGCGCGCACGGCGTCTTCGATAACCTCGCGGGGCACAGGTTTAACTGAGAAATCCCGCACCGAGCGGCGCCGGCGCATCAAACGGAAAAAGTCCCCTGCGCGACGGCGCATCTCGTCATCGTCAAGGCTGGTGAAATCCAGTGGCTGAAAGTTTTTATCGGGCTCCATAGCAAGCCCCTCACACCACGCCTTTGGTCTGCGCGATCAACACGCTGATCAACGACAGCAGGGTCAGCACCACCAGGAGCATGACGAACAACAACCAGGGGCGGAAGGGCTTGCGCTCCACTTGGTTGACCGCGCTTTGCAGATACTGATCGACCCGGGCCTGGTCTTCCTCGGAGAGTCTCTTCTGGGAGATATTGGTCATTGGCTGTTTCGCTCTTTATTGTTTTCTCCCGAGTGTAGGAGAAAGCGAAAAGCGACTCCATAAAAAAAGCCCCGCAAGGCGAGGCTTTTTTAGAATCTACCGAGAGGGCTGTTAGAACAGTTCCTCTTCCAGATCCATCAGGGTGGCGCTACCGGCATTGACGCTGCTGGCGAGTGCCTGGGTGCGCGGCAGTAAGCGCGCAAAATAGAAGCGTGCAGTTTTCACTTGGCCCTTGTAGAAGCTGTCCGCCTCCTGCTTGTCCAACGCAACTACAACCACCTTGGCCCACATAAAGGCGTAAGCCACATAGCCAAACAGATGCAGGTATTCCACCGAAGCTGCACCCGGCGCGTGGGGGTCTTCCTTGGTTGCGGCGATCATTTTCTCTGTGGCTTCGCGCAGGCGCTGCAACTCAGCTGCCAGCGGCTGTACAAACTCAGCCATCGCCTCGCGGTCAACCTGGCTAGCGATAAAACGCTGTACATCCGCAGCAAATAGCTCGAACAGGGCGCCACCGCTGGCGACGGTCTTGCGACCCACCAAGTCCAATGCCTGAATACCGTTGGTGCCCTCGTAAATCTGGGTAATACGCACATCGCGCACCAGCTGCTCCTGGCCCCATTCACGAATATAACCATGACCGCCGAAAACCTGCTGGCCGATTACGGTGCAATCGAGGCCCATATCGGTGGTGAAGGCCTTGGCCACAGGGGTCAGCAAGGCCACCATAGCCTCGGCGTTCTTTTTCTCTTCACCCTCGCCAAACTTGGAGATATCCAGCCATTGAGCCACGTAAGTGGACAGGGCGCGGCCACCGCCCACCAGTGCTTTCTGGGTGAGTAGCATACGGCGCACATCGGGGTGCACGATAATCGGGTCGGCAGCTTTTTCGGGCTGCTGGGCACCGGCAGGAGAGCGGCTCTGGATACGATCGCGGGCGTATTCCAGGGCGTTTTGGTAGGAGCGATCAGAGGCGCCGAGGCCCTGGATACCCACACCCAGACGCTCATAGTTCATCATGGTAAACATAGCGGCGAGGCCCTTGTTCTCCTCACCCACCAGCCAACCCTGAGCACCGTCGAAATTCATCGCACAAGTAGCTGAGGCTTTAATGCCCATCTTGTGTTCAATGGAACCACAATTAACGTTATTGCTCTCGCCGATGCTGCCGTCTTCGTTCACCTTGTACTTCGGCACCAGGAACAGGGAAATGCCTTTAGGGCCCTTGGGTGCGTCCGGCAACTTGGCCAGTACCAGGTGAATAATATTTTCGGACAAGTCCTGGTCACCGCCGGTGATAAAGATCTTGCTGCCGCTAATGCTGTAACTGCCGTCTTCGCGGGGCTCGGCCTTGGTGCGGATAATACCCAGGTCGGTGCCGGCGTGGGGCTCGGTCAGGTCCATGGCCCCGGCCCAGGTGCCCTCGTACATCTTGGGCAGGAATTTCTGTTTCAGCGCTTCACTGGCATGAGCATCGATCGCCAGACAGGCACCGTTGGTCAGTACCGGGTATAGAGCGAAGGAGATATTGGAGGCGTTAATCATTTCCTCGACCTGAGCGCCCAGCATCTTCGGCATACCCATACCGCCGTACTCTGGGTTGCCCAACAGCGCGCCCCAGCCACCCTCACAGAAAGTGGCGTAGGCTTCTTTGAAGCCCGCAGGAGTGGTCACAACACCATCGTTCCAATCACAGCCCTCTTCGTCACCGCTGCGGTTGATCGGATCCAGGGTGTTGGAAGCCAACTTGGCCATCTCTTCGAGAATCGCATCTGCGGTCTCGCGATCCACAGCTCCGGCCAACCCGGGCAGTTCCGCCCAGAGTTTTTCCGCAGCAAATACTTCGTGCAGCAGGAAGTTCATCTCCCGCAGTGGCGCCTTGTAGTCGGCCATGCTCCCGGTCCTCATTCAGGTGTTTCAAACGCTTGTTTGAATCTAGGGCCGAAGGCGTACAAAGTCAACCGATTTGGGCCCTCTCGGGCCCGACTGAGAATGCTTTGATGATGTGCTTTAGCTGGGTATCAGCGGGCGGATATCCAGGTGTTGAGCCGCTTCGCGGTAATCCCGCGTCTCGCTATGGGGCAGCACACCGAGCAACGGGGCCGGCAGCAGGGCCTCGAGGGTGGCCAGGTTTTCCTCGGCCCGCGCCATGCCCGGACGGACGAAGTTGGCCACCCAACCCGCCAGAGGCAGCCCATCGTGGCGAATCGCCTCAGCGGTCAGCAGTGCGTGGTTGATACAGCCGAGCTGCATACCCACCACCAGAATCACCGGGGTATTCAACTCCCGCGGCAGTTGCGAAAGAAAGGCTCTGGGACCCAGGGGTGTGCGCCAACCACCGGCCCCCTCGATTAACACCAGATCAGCTCCGGCACACATCACACCGCGGCAGACTCCAGCCATGCGCGATACGTTGAGCTGCTTACCCGCCTCTATGGCGGCGATATGGGGGGCGATTGCCGGTTCCAATGCAAAAGGGTTCACCTGCTGGTAAGGCAGATGCAAAGTCATGGCCTCCTGTAACAGCAAGGCATCCTCATTGCGCAGTCCATATTCAGTTTGCTCACAACCGGAGGCCACCGGTTTTACCGCTGCGGTTTGCAATCCCACATTCGCGGCCGCTGTGAGTAGGGCCGCACTGACAAAGGTCTTGCCCACTTCGGTATCGGTACCGGCTACAAAATAACTTCTGCCCAAGACCAAGGCCTCCCCTATTCAAAAAGTTCAAATTTTTTCTTGTGGTGACTTTTCACGCCAGCCACTTGATGATAATTTAGTCGTGTAGCGCAGATTTTGAACAAATCAAGCCAAGCACTGATAACAAAGGCACGGGGCCGCGCTCACAAAATAATTCCCTCAAAAGGGGAAACTGCTCTGCAGGGACGCGGGAAATCTCGAAATAACTGAAAACATTCAAGCAGCTTAGAGACCATGCGATACCTGACTCTTGCCCTGTTGCTGGCGATGCCTCTGTTCGCCTCAGCAAAAGTAACTCCTGTCGATCATGTTGTTGTGTACAAGTCGAAGAAGCTGATGCAGCTGATTCGCGACGGCCGGGTAGTGAAAAGCTACACCGTCTCCTTCGGCGATAATCCCAGAGGACACAAGGTCCGCGAGGGAGATGAACGCACCCCCGAAGGGCGCTATACCCTCGACTGGAAAAACCCTAAAAGTCGCTTCTACCGCTCCATTCATGTGTCCTATCCAAATAAACAGGACCGTGCGCGGGCAGCCAAAATGGGGGTCAGCCCTGGCGGCGATATCATGATCCACGGCATCAAGCCCGAGTGGTCCTATATGGAGAGACACCTGCGCCGCAATAACTGGACCGATGGCTGTATCGCGGTGGCCTCCAACCGGGAAATGGACGAGATTTGGGCGCTGGTGAAAACCCCGATCCCTATCGATATCTACCCCTGATCGAGTCCACAGGCCAGTTTCATATAGATGACCTCGTAGCTTACCGGCAGCCCTCTGGGCTGCCTGAGGCCTTCATAGGCTTCGGCCAGTTGCTGTAACCTGGCACGCCCAGTCATCCCCCGCTTAGCGGCACGATTAATATTGTGTGCTCCCACACCTTTTAATTCCTTCATCAGCTGGCGCAGGCTATCGAAATGGAACAGACGCTGCTCGTCGAGCACATCACCATTTAACTGTGATTGCGCCGCCGCCTCTCGCCACTTGGCCAGCGGTAGGAAGCGATTGACGTGCACATCGCCATCCAACTGGGCCCAGCTGCTGCGCAGCTCTGCCAGGGTACCCGGTCCCAGCGTCGCCACCAGGCAGTACCCCTCCGGGGAAAGTACCCGGCGCAACTCGGCAAACAGCTGCGGCAAGCGATAGCACCACTGCAGCGCCATGCTGGAGAACACCAGATCCACGCTGTCATCTGCCAGGGGCAGCTGTTCCGCATCTGCGGCAATATAATCATCTGCCTCGGGGCGCTCTGTGCGGGCGTAGAGCAACATATCTTCCGCCAGATCCAGGGCGATAATCCGCGCCTCGGGAAAATGCTGGCGCAGCAACTCACTGCCAAAACCGGTGCCGCTGCCCAGATCGAGAATAGTGCGCGGCGCCCAGTGGCGATCCGCCATTTTCATCAGCTGCCGACACACCGCTCTCTGTATATGA
Source organism: Microbulbifer mixtoriginis (SeqCode) (assembly GCF_052467705.1). Taxonomy (NCBI): domain Bacteria; kingdom Pseudomonadati; phylum Pseudomonadota; class Gammaproteobacteria; order Cellvibrionales; family Microbulbiferaceae; genus Microbulbifer; species Microbulbifer mixtoriginis (SeqCode). Next base: position 745,146 of record NZ_CP174322.1, on the reverse strand, counting down.
GCGCAGTCGTCATAGCTGGCGGCAGCGCGGCCAAAGGAGCGCGCCACGGCGGATTTATCGAAAGGCTCGGAAATCTCTCTATCAGGCGGGGATAGATTCTCAACAAAATGCCGCAATCGCTCCGCCACTTGACGCGGCTGAGATAAATGCGGTTTATGACCACACCCCTCAATCACCTCTATCGCTGCACCACAGCCCTGGATCTCCTCTACGGCAGCTTGGGGCACCAGGGCATCCCGCTTGCCAAACAGGTGCAGAGAGGGGACTTTGAGTGTCTGCAGTAAATGGCGATTATCCAAACCCGCCAGGCAGTCCAGGGCCCGCTTCCAGGCTTCGGCATTGATATTGGGCCGGCGCTCTTTCAGCTGTTTGAGCAGGTCGCGCATGGCACTGTCACCATGGGACTGCAGGGCACAAAAGCGCTCCCAGATTGCGTAGGGGTCCTGCACAAAGGCCCTGCGAAATCTCTCAAAAACACGCCGCTGCATACCCGGCCAGTTGTCCCGCTCCACAAAACAGGCATTGGCAGAGATGGTGACAACACCGAGGATTTTTTTCTGTCCCGGTCTGGCCGCCAACTGCAGGGCCAACATGCCTCCGAGAGAGTGCCCAACCAAAACACAGTTATTAGGCAGTTCGTTATACAGCCGTTGTAAAAGTGTCTCTAATTGTGGCCAGGGCTCGCCACTACGCTCCCCACACCCCGGTAGTTCGATACAAGTCAAAGGTTGTGCCAGTTGTTCACGCACCGCTTCGAGTAGGGGCCGCCAGGGCCCTTTATCTCCCCCCCAACCGTGCAGGAATACCAGGTTCTCTATCTCAATCACAAAGGCACCGCTATTTTTTCCTGAAGCACAGCCACGAGGGCATCTACCAAAGCATCAATTTGGCTGTGGTTATGGGAGGCACTCAGGGTGATTCTCAAGCGAGCGGTACCTCTGGGCACGGTAGGTGGGCGAATAGCGCCCACTAGAAAGCCACGCTGCTCCAACTTTTTGGACACAGTCATCACAGTTTCTTCACAGCCCAACAGGAGTGGTTGAATCGCACTAGATGAATCCGCCAGAGGTAAATTCGCTTGCGCCGCACGCCGGCGGAAGTAAGTGATATTCGCCTGCAGGCGCTGGTTCAACTCGGGGGCATTGCGCATCAGTTCAATTGCGGCAATACAACCTGCCGCCACTGCCGGCGGCATACCGGTGGTATAAATATAAGGCCGTGCAAACTGCACCAAAAAATCGATCAACATACGCGAGCCGGCCACAAAGGCACCTGCATTGCCGGCGGCCTTTCCCAGCGTACCCATCAGTACCGGCACTTCATCCTGGCCGAGACCGGCGGCCGCGCAGCTGCCGGCAAGGGGCAGCTGTTTACTCCCCATCACTCCAAAGCCGTGGGCTTCATCCACCATTAGCCAGGCATCAAATTCCCGACACAGGGCAGCAATCTCCGCCAATTGAGCCCTGTCGCCGTCCATACTGTAGACCCCATCTACCGCCACCAGGGTATTGCCACCGCGTGCGGCCGCCCTTTGCAGCTGGCGGCGCAGGGCTACTGGGTCGTTGTGGGCAAAACGCAAACTGTTGGCGCCACACAAGCGCGCGCCGTCTATCAGGGAGGCGTGGTTGAGCTTGTCGGAAATAACATTGTCCGCGCGGCCCAGCAGCGCACAGAGCGTGCCCACATTGGCCATATAACCACTGGAAAAAACCAGTGCGGCCTCGCGCCCGGTGACTTCGGCAAGGCTCTGTTGTAATTGTTGATGGACTTGAAGGTGGCCGTTAACCAAATGGGAAGCGGTGGCACCGGCGCCCAGCTCAGCACCGGCCTGCTGGGCACGAATAACTTCTGAGTGGCTTGCCAGTCCCAGGTAATCGTTACTACTAAAGGTCAGCAGCTTTCGCCCATCCACTACAGCGATGGGACTGGGCGCCGCTTCCAGAGTTTTAATCTGGCGATAAAGATTGTCCCGATACCGCTCATCGAGACGCTGGCGCAGGGTTTTATCCAGGGTCATTTGGCCGCATCGTAAAAGAAAGCGTCGTTTTGCTGCTCGGTAATCTGTGCATTCAACTCCGCTTCCACTGCGCTCTCATCGGCGTATTGTTGATACTCCTCCGGCTGGATACCCAGGCGGGAGAACAATTGCATATCCTTGTTAGCCTCGGGATTGGCGGTGGTCAGCAGCTTCTCGCCATAGAAGATGGAGTTGGCACCAGCGAGGAAAGCCATAGACTGCATCTCATCACTCATCTGTTCACGCCCGGCGGACAGGCGCACATGGGACTTGGGCATCATAATGCGCGCTACGGCGATGCAGCGGATAAATTCGAAGGGGTCTAGGTCCTTCTCCTGCTCCAGCGGCGTACCAGCTACTTTTACCAACATATTAATTGGCACCGACTCGGGGTGTTCAGGCAGGTTGGCCAGTTGCATCAGCAGGCCCGCGCGATCTTTGTCGCCCTCGCCCATGCCGACAATACCGCCGGCGCAGACTTTCATACCGGCGGCACGCACGCGCCCCAGTGTCTGCAGCCGATCCTGGTAAGTGCGGGTGGTAATAATCTCGCCGTAATACTCCGGTGAGGTATCCAGATTGTGGTTGTAGTAATCGAGCCCGGCATCAGCTAATTCCTGCGCCTGGTCATCATTCAACATCCCCAAGGTCATACAGGTTTCCATACCCAGTGCTTTCACTTCGCGCACCATCTGGGTGACGTAAGGCATATCTTTTTTCTTGGGTGAGCGCCAGGCAGCTCCCATACAGAAGCGAGTGGCGCCGCCAGCCTTGGCCGCGCGAGCTTCTTCCAACACCTTCTCCACTTTCATCAATTTTTCCCGCTCCAGCCCAGTATCGTAACGGGCGCTCTGCGGGCAGTAGGCGCAATCTTCCGGGCAGGCGCCGGTCTTAATGGAACAGAGGGTGCTGACCTGGACCCGATTGGGATCAAAGTGTGTCCGGTGAACCTGCTGCGCGGTAAACATCAGATCGCTAAATGGCATAGCGAAGAGATCCAGAACCTGCTGACGGGTCCAGTCGTGGCGGATATCGGCGGCGGGCATAGTCTGGGCTGCAGTCACAAGCTTACTCTCTCTGTTACTGGAGTTGGGGTGCTGTTTTTATGTATTCGGGCGGGGTGACTGCAGAAGACAGCAGTGGCAAACTCGACCAAACAGACTGGCCAGTTTAGCCAGGCCCCACCTGCTGTCAACTCAGAAGCTCTCTTATGGTTTACAGCCTGATTTCAGCTCGACTCTCCCGCTACCTGACGCAGTGCCTGCTGTGCGGCGATAGAGCCGGTGACTTTGGTATCTGTGCCAGCTGTATCCGAGACCTGCCCTATCTGGGCCAGGCTTGTGAAAGCTGTGCGCTGCCGTTGGCCTCCAGCGCACGCCTGTGCCCCAGTTGTTTGCGCCAGCCGCCGCACTGCCAGAGGGTTCAGGCCGCCTGGCAGTATGCCTTTCCGGTGAACCAGCTAATCCAGCGCTTCAAGTACCAACGCGACCTGGCCGCCGGCCATAGCCTGGCGCAACTTGCCGCCACTTCAATAGCCCCACACAACGAGCCCCCCGACCTGCTCGCCCCCATTCCTCTCCACTGGCAGCGCTACTGGCAACGCGGCTACAACCAGGCACAACTAATCGCGAGCGAGTTGGGAAAGCAATGGCATTTGCCAGTGCAAGCGCGACTGTTGCGCAAAACTAGCGCCACCCGCACCCAGTCGCAGCTGCGCCGGCAACAACGCCTACGCAACCTACTGCAAAGTTTTGCCTTGCGTGAATCCGTTGAAGGAATGCATATCGGGCTGGTGGACGATGTCCTGACTACCGGAGCCACCCTGGAGGCGGCGGCACAGATACTCCTGAAAGCTGGTGCACACAAGGTCAGTGCGTTCGTTTTGGCCAGAACGCCATGACTCTTCGGCGCGACCGCAGATAGACCGACAGTCACAGAGACGTCACAATAACTTGCCTTGCCGTTCTGGCAGATAAATCCCAAACAAGCCGGCACCGCTAAAGGCTAAGGTTTTAATCAGTGACTAATTGCTCGCAGGTGTTTTGCTGCGAGCCAGGGATTCAGCGATGAGTGAACACAAGTTGCCACGGGGCATTGTCATCAGCGGCACCGGCCTGTGGACCCCACCGGAAGCGATCAGCAACGAAGAGCTGGTAGACGCCTACAATAGCTACGCCAAGCAGTACAACCTGGAGCACGCTCAAGCAATTGAATCCGGCGAACTGCAGCCCAAGCCACAGTCCTCTGCGGAATTTATCGAAAAGGCCTCCGGTATCAAGAGCCGCTATGTGGTGACCCGTGAAGGAATTCTCGATCCCGCGCGCATGCGCCCCTTTATTCCCGAGCGCAACGACGACGACCTGTGTGTTCAGGCGGAGATGGGGCTAAAAGCCGCCAAACTGGCGCTTGAGAAAGCCAATAAACAGGCCTCCGATGTCGACATGGTGATTGTTGGCGCCTCCTATATGCAACGCGCCTATCCCGCCATTGCCATCGAAATTCAGGGCGCCCTTGGCATCGATGGATTCGCTTTCGATATGGAAGTCGCCTGCTCTTCGGCAACGTTTTCTCTGCAGCGCGCGGTAGATGCCATCTGTTCCGGCGCCGCACGCACCGTACTGGTGATCAACTCTGAATTGGCCTCACCGCAAGTGGACTTTACCGATCGCGATAGTCATTTCATTTTCGGAGATGTGGCGGTCGCCACTGTGATCGAGCGCCGCGAAACCTGCAGCGTAGACACTGCCTGGGAAATCCTCGGCACCAAGGCCAAGACCGTCTACTCCAACAATATCCGCTCCAACTTCGGCTATGCCGCACGCGCTGCCGATGTGGACCCTTTCGGCCCCGGAAAGTTGTTCCGCCAGAACGGCCGCAAGGTTTTCAAGGAAGTCTGCCCCATGGCCGCCGCCCATATTGAGGAGCACCTAGGGGAGAGCGGCACCGACCCCCGCGAAGTGAGCCGCTACTGGCTACACCAGGCCAACATCAACATGAATAATCTGATCGCCAAGAAACTGATGGGTGATGAAGCCAGCGCAGAACGCGCCCCGGTGGTGCTGGACCGCTACGCGAATACCGCTAGCGCCGGTTCTGTCATCGCCTTCAATCTGCACAGCGATGACCTGCAAGTAGGTGAGCGCGGAATTATCTGTTCCTTTGGCGCAGGCTACTCTATCGGCAGCTTGGTAGTGGAGAAAGTCGCTTTATAAGCTAGCACTCGACTCATTTCCGCACCATAGACACAAAAAACCGGGCATCGCCCGGTTTTTTTAACTGCTCTCTTCACATTTTTGTTCCAGTTGCTGCAGCATATTTTCCGCCCAGTTGATCCAGGTCTTCTCCGCCTCTATGCCTAACAGCAGTGTCTGGTGGGCCAGCCAATAGCGCTCCTGCAGGGCGGGGTCACTCTTAAGCACCCGCTCATTTTGTTCCCGATAATTCTCCAACAGCCCTCGGTGCCTGTGCAGCTGATCATTGAGAGCCGAGCGCAACTCCTCTTGGCTCAAATGGTGGCCGGCAAACATACGCACTAAAAAGGGTTCGCGAATCTTCTGTGGTGCCGCTGGCTGAATTACCCAATCGCGCAGCTCCGCACGCCCCTTGTCGGTGAGGCTGTAGACCTTTTTGTCCGGTTTGCCCTCCTGCGGTTGCTCCTCGCAATCCAGCAATCCTTCGTCGTGCAACTTGTGCAGCTCCCGATACATCTGCTGGTGGCTGGCGCTCCAGAAATGGGAAACACTGCGCTCGAAGCGGCGCTTTAGGTCGTAGCCACTGCCGGGCTCTATATCCAGCAGGGTGAGTACGGCATAGCGCAGGGACATGGCGGCTCCGATTCGTCTTATGCAAAGAGTTGCATATTAACCTCTGCGGCGCCATCGTGACCAGGAGGCGCGTCAGGCCAATAAGATAATTAGATTAATTTTCTAATAATTAGTAGGACGTTTATCTCGGCAGACCTCACCAGTCGAGATGCAAGGCTAGCATTTACGCAATTTGGAGATATAATCGCCGGCCTGCCGCCATCTTGATATGGCGGCTCGAGGTTCAAGAGGTTGTCTGCTCCATGTCCGCGCCCGCATTAACACCATCCGGCCCCGACGCCGAACCAGCCGCACCCAACTCGCGACGCTGGGATTTCCTGCTCGATATCTTCGCCATGAACAGTTTTTCCTGGGCCGTGGCGATCCCCATCGAGCTGGTGTTGGCAGGTATGAGCTGGAGTGAGCACCTGAAAGTGCGTCTGATGGCGCTGGTGTTCAATACATTGATCGCTCGCCCTTTCAGCATGTACCGCAGCTGGATTGTGAACCGCTTTGGTGGCGGCGGTTTTGTAAATGCTTACCTGGTAGACACCTTTGTCTTCCTCAGCTTCCAGTTTCCCCTATATATGGCCAATATGCGCCTAGGCGGTGCCAGCTGGGACGAAATTGCCACAGCCAGTATCACTTTTATGCTGATCGCAGGCGCCTTGGGGCGGCCTTATGGAATTTATCTCGACTGGGTGCGCCGAGTGTGGATTAATACGCTGGTTCCCCTGCTGGGCAGACGCGCCATCTAAGGGGCACCAATACTCGATTGAGCATTACGAGAGAGGAGCATGACTGTGTTGACCGATAACGCCATTGAAAAAAGTTCTATGACCATTGGCGTGGTCGCCGGCACCCCCACAGACACCCGCTTTGGCCTGGATTTCCTCGCCGCGCGTCAGCTGCGTGGCGTCGGTATGTCTCTGTCAACATCGCCCCAGGCACAGACGCAACTGCAAGCGCTAGAGCGCGGCGCTCTCACCCAGCAGCTGATCGAAGCGATTGAACAGCTGCATCAGGCCGGCGCCGAAGCCGCCATGATCTACTGCAATTCCCTTTCCGGTGCGGTGGATATGGAAGCGGTCAAAGCCACCTCGCCAATTGAGGTGGTTTCTCCCCTTGAGGTATACGCCGAACTCACCCAGCGCTATCGCAACTTTGGCCTGCTCGCCGCCAACTGCCAAAGTTGCGCCAATATTGAGCGTGAAATTCTCGAGCGCAACACAACCGCCAAGGTGATCGGTATCGGCAACCTGCAGATCGTCGAAGATATTGAGGATGGCCTCGCCGCCGAGATGATCGTGCGTCAGCACGCTTTGGATGATCTGGTCGCGGCTCTGGTGAAAAGCGGCGTACAGATACTGATTCTGGGCTGCACACATTTCGATTATTTTTATCAGGAATTGCTCGCCCATTGCGATGGAATTCGCCTGTTTCTACCTTCTGAGCGCATGTTGCAGTTATTGCAGGAACGCCTACCTCAGGCCGCTTGAATCAACCCTGATATTTTTAATTTTTTGCGTATTTTATCGAGGAACGCTGTGCCACCGATCTCGGTAAAATACGCCAACCCAGTGCAAAACCTCCCGCTATATAAGCCTATGTAATAGCGTGCAATTCTTCAGCATCAAGCCCCCCCCAAAAAAACCATCCTCTGTTTTTGGCGCAATAACTCTTGGCTAATGGCGATAGCGTTCATGCCTCTGACCGGATTATCCACCCGTTAGCCTGCCAGTCCTATAAAAATATCTCTTGTACGCCGTGCCATATTGCAGTATCAAACGCTCTGATCTTTTCGGGAGTATCGATCAAAACCTACCGCGAAAATCATACTGCGGACTGCAGGATTTAGTCCGCCCTAACACAAGTGGTTATAAGGATGATAAAAGCCATTTCTTCTGGGGGATTGCCCTCTCGTCGTGTTTTTTTTCACGCTCTGCTAGCCGGAGCACTACTGTGCGGCTCAGTATTTATCTCCACCACCGCACAAGCCATTGAATTAAATGCTCTACAGCAACAAATTCCTATTTACTGGTTGATCGCGGCGCTGATTTTAACTGTGCTAATTTGTGCTTTTACACTCAATAGACAACTGAGTCTGCGCAAATTGCGTAAAGAGAGTGCAGAGCGTGTCGATAATATCAGCGCTGAAAACAGTAATTTGTTTCAGCAGGTGCATAGCCGCAACAGTGAATTTCTCGCCCTAGAGAAGCAACTCGAAGAAACTCGCGAAAGCCTCGAATTACTGCGCCAGGAAAAATCCGATCTGCTCACAATAGTACGCCACCAATTGCACCACCCCCTGGATACATTGATGGGCACCCTCAACCTGATTGGACGCAGCGAGGACAACAATATCAAAGCGCTGGTTGAAATCGGCAAGCGACAGTTAAACGCCGCTCTCAAATCTCTGGACGATTTACGTCAGATCGGCAAGGTGGAAACCGTAGAGCTGAAACTTCCCAAGGAAGTGCTCGGCAATACTGGCAGCGGCCTCGCCATCCTGTTGGTGGAAAATAATAAACACGAATCCCTGCAAGCGCCGCTGGAAGCCATGGGCCACCATGTGCAAAGGGAGTGTAACGGTATCGACGGCAGCAGCGCCGCCCTCCAAAAAAACTTTGACTTAATTCTGAGCGACACCCATCTACCACTGATGGATGGCGTGGAGGCAGTACGAGAAATTCGACGCGAACGGGGCAACGATTTACCCATTTTCGCCCTGCTGCAATCTGCCAAAACCGGCGATAAAGAGCGCTATCAGGCCCGAGGTTTTACCGGCGTACTTACCCACCCAATTGCCGATCGCCAGCTAATGCAACTGATGCAATGGGCTTCACGGCGCACGCAGGGGACGTCACCACAACAAAAAAACCGCCCCACCCAGCTGCTCAACACCAGTGCTCTTTTACGCCAGCAGGATACTCTCGATCACCTGACCTTCGCCGAGCTACTCAGTGACCGCAGCGCCACCCTACCCAAGCGAATCACTGCGCTCACCAGCGCCCTCACCGGCCGCCACTGGTTGGATGCAGAAAAACAGGCGCAGGATGTCGCCCGGGCAGCGGCAGAGGTGGGGCTCGATAGCGTAGCCAGTCGTCTGCGCAGTCTCGCCGCCAACCTCTCCATCGACAGCGAACGCGAACACTGCCGTCAGCAGCGTACAGAATTACTGCAACTGATGCGGGAATCGGTGCGACAGCTGAAGGCATGGCGCGAGCGCAATGTGCACACCGAGTGGGCACTAAAATAACATGGGACGTTACGACACCCTGGGCTCTTCACCGACTGTCGTGTAAAAATACCATTCCAACGCAGTCAAGTTGAATTGCGCATTGGGGACCACACTATATTTTTCAGAGTCCACAAGAGAATAAAGTTATGTCAGAGCAGTACCCCACACGCTCCCAAGAGGCCCGCGAACAGAGTGGTCGAGATCTGGCCATCATGGTCTACCTGATCCAGGCCATCAGCCTATTTACCGCGGTTCCGTTTTTTGTTGGCGTACTGATTAACTATTTCAAGCGCAGCGATGTACGCGGCACCCTGGCGGAGTCCCATTTCCGCTGGCAGATCCGCACTTTCTGGTTCTGGCTGCTGTGGACTGTGGTTGGTTCTTTGACCTTTTGGGTTTTCGGTCTCGGCTATGTGATTCTCGCCGTAAATTGGATCTGGGTTATCTACCGGGTTATTCGCGGCTGGCTGCGCCTAGTCGATCGCCGCCCCGCCTATGACTATTACTAAAAACCCAGCCCGCGTGAAAATCTCGCGCGGGCGCTTCTGCCCTACGCAAAAAGGGGATATTTAAAAATCCCCTATAAATTTCACGCCTTCCTTACCAATTTACTCTTCGCTTTTTCCAATTTAATTCCCCTCCTGATGACCTCCCGCCTAAAAAAATCTGGTCGAAAGCTCTCTCTAATAGCCGATAAAATACCTGGCATGATATTTATACCTGCTGGATTATAAACTTTCTAAAAACCAACCTTTATCGTAAGACCTTTCCTTTATTTATCATTATTTAAGTAAATTTATTACTGAAAAAATCTTTTATTTTGGCAGCACAGCCTCCTTACGAAAAAATTATGCGAAGATAAAGCCCGGTACTTTCACCGGATATCGTTAGGGAGATAAAGGCTTGTGAGTCAGGATCAAAACACCCCGTTGCGGGAGGACGTCCGCCTACTCGGCGAGGAGCTCGGTTCGGTTTTGCGCGAGCAAGCCGGTGATTCGCTATTTAATACTGTGGAAACCATCCGCCAGGCCGCAGTGGAGAGCCGCAGTAGCGGAGAGATGCAGGTGGATCGCTTACACCAGCTGCTGGACCCTCTCGACGACGATACATTGTTGGAAGTGGCGCGCGCCTTTAGCCAGTTTTTAAATCTCGCCAATATTGCCGAGCAGCGCCATCGCGAACGCCTGCACCGGCAGCACCAGCGTTTTTCTGGCGACCCTGATACAGACCGCGGCCTGCGCCAGGTATTGGCGGAACTAAAGAATACCAATCGCTCAACCGACGATATACACACCGCACTCAGGGATCTCTCCGTGGAGCTGGTCCTCACCGCCCATCCCACCGAGGTCACACGTCGCACCCTGATCCGCAAGTACGACCACGTCGCCGATCTCCTCGCCGCACTGGACCGACCAGACCTTACTCAGGAAGAGAGCCGCGAGCTGCGACGTCATCTGCACGAGCAAATTCTCTCTGCCTGGAGCACCGATGAAATTCGCCGTGAGAGGCCCACGCCGGTAGACGAAGCCAAGTGGGGCTTCGCCACCATTGAACAGTCCCTATGGCAGGCAGTACCCCAGACTATGCGCGCCATCGAGGAGGAACTAACCCTAGCGGGATTACCGCCACTGCCGGATAACTGGGTACCCATACGCTTCGCCTCTTGGATGGGTGGCGACCGCGACGGCAACCCCAATGTCACCGCAGCGGTAACCCGCAAGGTCTTACTGCTGGCGCGCTGGATGGCCGCCGACCTTCTCTTGCGCGATGTGGAAAACCTCCTGGCCGATCTATCCATGCACAAGGCCAGCGAGGAATTACTGGCACAAACAGGCCCAAGCCATGAGCCCTACCGGCTCATACTCCGCCGGGTGCGCTACCGCTTGCGCAATACTCGCGCGCAACTGGAGGCCCGCATTAACGAACAGCAGGAACCAGCGGGTGCAGTATTTCACAGCGGTCAACAACTGCTCACTGAGCTGAACCTGATCGACCGCTCTCTGCGCGCGGTGGGGCTCTCGGCGATCGCCGATGGCCAGCTCAAAGACACCCTGCGCCGGCTCAATTGCTTCGGTATCACCCTGTTGCGCCTGGATATTCGTCAGGAATCCACCCGCCATATGGATGCCATCGACGCTATCACACGCTATCTGGGGCTGGGGAATTACGCCACCTGGGATGAGCAGAGCAAACTGGACTTCCTCCTGGCGGAGCTGGATAACCGCCGGCCATTAATCGATGAGGATTTCTACCATACGGATTTCTGCGATGGGGATGTGCGCGAGGTATTAGAAACCTGCAAGGTGGTTGCTGAGCAGGGCCACGAGGGGTTTGGTGCCTATGTGATTTCCATGGCGAAAAAGCCCTCCGATGTGTTGGCGGTCATGTTGCTGCAGAAAATTGCCGGGGTAAACCAACCTATGCGCGTGGTGCCATTGTTTGAAACCTTGGACGACCTCAATAATGCTGCCGACACCATGAGTACCCTGCTCAATATTCCCCAGTACAAACAGCGCGTGCTGGAGGGCCAGGAGGTAATGATCGGCTACTCAGACTCGGCCAAGGATGCCGGCTTCCTCGGCGCGGCCTGGGCACAGTTCAGTACTCAGGAGGCGCTCACCCAAATCTTCCGCAATCACGGCATTCCCCTAACCCTGTTCCACGGCCGTGGCGGCTCTATTTCCCGCGGCGGCTCTCCAACGCGCATGGCACTATTGTCGCAACCACCGGGCTCGGTGGCTGGGCGTATCCGCGTTACCGAGCAGGGAGAGATGATCCGCTTCAAATACGGCCGCCCCTCCGTTGCCGCCTACAATCTGGAGCAGTATGTGGCCGCCACACTGGAGGCTACCCTGATGCCACCGGCCCAGCCTCGTCCCGAGTGGCGCAATCAGATGGAACGCCTCACGGAAGTCTCGGTGCAAAGTTACCGCGAAGTGGTACGTGACGACCCGGCTCTGGTGGCCTACCTGCGCACCGTCACCCCGGAGACGGAACTCCGCCGTCTGGCTCTCGGTAGTCGACCGGCGAAGCGCAAGCCCGGTGGCGGCGTAGAAACACTACGCGCCATTCCCTGGGTGTTCGCCTGGACCCAGATGCGCCTGATGCTACCCGCCTGGCTCGGCACCGGCACCGCACTCGAACAAGCCCTTAAACAGGCAGACGAAGCCGACACCCTGGGAGAAATGAGTCGTGAGTGGCCCTTCTTCCAGGGCGTGGTGGATATGCTGGAGATGGTTTTGGCGAAATCCGATACCCGTGTCGCCTCCTGGTATGAGGAACGCCTCACAGACAACAAGGAGCTGATAGAGCTGGGGGAAAGCCTGCGCGAACGCCTGGCTCATACAGTGAGTGCTTTGCAGCAACTCACCGGTCGCGAAAGTCTGTTGGACAATAACCCAGTGATGCGTTGGTCCATCCGCGTGCGCGATCCCTATACCGATCCACTGCATTTGCTTCAGGCCGAATTAATGGCGCGTCTGCGCGAGCGGGAGAATGACGCCGTGTTGGAGAGTGCCCTAATGGTAACGATCGCCGGTATCGCCGCAGGCATGCGCAATACCGGATAACCGTTGGCGGGCAGAGCCCCCTACTCTGCTCGCCTACACCCTCGCCCCTATAAAAAGCCTGATACATGTCCAATCAAATCGAGACACTACCGGATACCGGAGCAACTCCTGCACAGCACGAAACATCACGCCCCCATACAATCGATAAGTGTCCATTTACTCTTCTGCTAGAACCCTTAGATCGGTATTCAGATCTCCCGAAATACAGAATAACTCCAACGGGGTATCAGCCAGCTGATGATCTATCGCCCATGTGAATAAACCAGTTTTACCGCCAAAACCGCCGGAACAGCATCGCCTTATTAACACCTGCGATACTGGCCATGTCCCTAGTTGTACAGCACCCATAACCATGAGCCATCCATTCGCTGATAACTACTTTAAACAGCTTGGCTTCATCGATGGTGCACTGCATAGAATCTCCTTTTCGATATAAACTGGCGCATAATGCAAGTGGTCATTTGCATTACAGGAGATGCCGATGAGCGACCCTGAAACCACGGCTAGAACCCGCAAATCAAAAGTCATTTACGCCAGCTTTGGACCCAACGAGCGGGCCATGGTCGACAAAGTGCATCCCTTTTGGCTTCGCCGCCTGTTTATTCGTCTTTTGGGTATAAAGTTGCAACTTCAATTTACTGGTTGGCTGCAGTACCTAATGCCTGTCCCAATCACTCTGGGCCTCTTCCTGTTGGTGGGACTCATATATCTAGTAGGTTTAACTGGACTGGCCAATGTGTTGATCTGGCTACCCTTGATACTAACGGCCATTATTCTTTTTGATATTGTGACTTGCCGTTTTTGTATCCGTTTGCCGGAACCGCTACCCAAAGCCCGCAGCCGAGAAGATATTTTCGCGCTGATCCGTGACCGTAGATCGTGCCGCGCCTATCAAACCCGTCCCTTAATCCCCATCCATGAGCAAGCACTAAAAGCTCGTATTGCAATTCACCTACAGCAACCACGTCTCGGCAATGCACCGATACGTCTGGAGTGGGTCAAAGCACCCATCACTGTTTGGCCGGTGGTCAATGCCAGATATTTCCTCGTTGCAATAGCCCCAGCGGAATACAATCGAACGGCCATTCTTGATATCGGCAGGACCCTGCAAAAGATTGTTTTAGACGCTACGCGAATGGGTTTAGGGACTTGCTGGATTGGTCCCGGAGCAGATCACCGCAGTGTCAAAACCCACCTCCGCGAGCGCTTTGATAAGAAAAAGGATTCTATTATTTGTCTCTGCGCTGTGGGTTACGAAAGCTGGTACGCACCATTGTTTATCCGTTTTTTTAACACTCAATTTCATAAGCGTCTACCGCTGTCCGACCTGTTTTTCGTAGATAACGCCATGAAAGAAGCATTAAAAATAGATAAATCGCCCTGGGAGGCGTTTAATCGATGTTTTGAAAGTTGCCGGTGGGCACCGTCTTCCTATAACGGTCAAACCACACGCTGTATTGCCCACAAGAAAGACTCTCAAGTGCGCCTTGATTTTTATGCGACAACATCTTCTAGATACTATGCCGCAGTGGCTACTGGCATCTGGTGCGCTAACTGGGAGATGGGGTGTGAAGCTCTAGGAATACAAGGAGAGTTTCTAAAGTTGCCCCCACAGGAAAGAAAAAACCTGCCGGACGATGTACTGCCACCTCACTATGATATTAGCTGGCTCAGTGCCCCTTTAATCTAACAGCAAGAGGATTTTTGCATTGTCCGGTCGATATAAATTAGGACGCAATGAGTCCCCGAGATACCGCCTTGTTAAAAAATGGATTTACCGGAAAGAGAAAGGAACGATCACATCATTCCTTTCTCCAATCTAACCGTTAAGCCTATCAGATTTTAAAATTGTCCGGTCAGTGCCATTAGGAACAAATCTGGTGGCAACTGCTGGCCATTCACTTCCAGGCGCCCGCGATTCACCTCCAAGTGCATCTGCAGTTCATCGTTTTGCTCAATCAGCAAACCGTATTGTCGCAACATCATTGCCTGGCCTACCAGCGGCGACTGCAGCAACGCCGATTCTGCCGCGCTCAGGGTCAGGCTGCCCACCAGAGGATTCAGCCATTGATTTAAAGCGCTGCCGTTGCGATGGCGCGGAGGTCGCTTCATTCCTTTCCAGTCAATATCCGCATCCACCAGAACCGGACCATTGCGAGATTCCACTACCAGCTGTTGTTGCAGGCGCAGGGGTGGACGCATATCACTCGCCCAATTGCGCTCCGCCACAGGCAGTAGTACACGTAAATAGTGGCCCAGATCGGCAGCCTTGATCTTAGGCAGGGTCATCTGTTGGCGCACAGAAGTAATAGGAGTGGCAGACTGCACACTGGGTAGCTGCAGATCACTCACCACTTTGAGGGTCTGCGCAGCGAGCATTTCTATATCCAGTTCCAGGCTAATATCCCGCAGTTCCGCCGGCCCCGAATCACGCTCGGCGCGCAACAGTGACAGATATAGCTGTGCCTTACCGCCACGGCGGGGCTCTAACTGAAACTCTCCTTTAAGCGGTTCGGTAAATAATACTTCCACGCCATCGCGCATCTGGGTCAGGCTACCCAGATCGATTACCCCATCCAACACCGCGCCGCTGTAATCTGTCGACACTGCAATCTCACCACCTGTAAATGCCAGCTGGCCAAAATCACCTGAACTTTTAAAGGGTTCCAGGCGCAGGGTATTGAGTACCCGGTTATCCGCTAAAACCAGGGTTTCCAAAACCAGGGGGCTGCTCTGCAAGCGGCCATAGATTCCCTCAAGTTGAGCGCGTAGCTGCGGGTTTAATTGCTCTAGATCTAGGCGGGTCTCGCTATAGATAACCCCCAGACGGGGCCCACCAGAAGTTAACAGCAATGGGCCATGATGAATTTCAGTATGCAGCTCAGTGGTGCCATTCTGTAGCGCCACCTCAGTATTGGTTTCAGCTCCAAACCAACCGCGTTGATAGCCGGTAGTGCTTCCCCCCTGCATCCTGCTCAGCTGCTGCTTCCAGACCTCCTCCACCTTGGGACCAATGAAACCTGGCGCCGCCAGGGCTGAAATTACCAGTAGAGCCAGTAGGATTAACAGAAGCCAACGCAAGAGTTTCATAAGAGTCGATCTAACAGCAGGATTTGCGCTGATGGTAGCAGATTATGGAGTTATTAGTGCGACAGCAGTAACAGGGCTGAACCTCTTTGCCTATTCCATAGCCCCAATGGGCGGTTCCCTTTAGCAGGGGCCACGCTAAACAACCAGATATAACGAATTGCCAGGCTTGATATAAAATAACCCCTAAATCTTAGGGTTACTGAATCTTAGGATTAATGATAATACGGCACGAGTGTTCGCTATAAAAAATTAAAAGCTAAAAATAT
Source organism: Microbulbifer mixtoriginis (SeqCode) (assembly GCF_052467705.1). NCBI lineage: Bacteria > Pseudomonadati > Pseudomonadota > Gammaproteobacteria > Cellvibrionales > Microbulbiferaceae > Microbulbifer > Microbulbifer mixtoriginis (SeqCode). The sequence continues at coordinate 729,160 of NZ_CP174322.1, read as the reverse complement.
TCTCCCCCCTTTTATAAGTGCAATAATTCCCACAGATTCCAGTAGCCAAATAATCCTCTATAACCCCAATATCTAGAGTACTTTGGCGCAGTCCTGCCGTATAATGGTATTCAAAGTTGTACCAATCAGAGAGATCTAATTTTGAAACCCGAGGTAACGTTACTAACCGTTAACGCTATAATCATCTGCGCCGCCTATCTCTATATCTACCCAAGGCATGCAGGCACTGACCTTAACAAGATCATAATTAATGACCTCTTAGCAACCGGTATCGCACTACTGATCGCCGGCGCTCTCTTTTGGGATTCTGGATACAAGTTCAATATGCTGCTATTTACTGCTAACTGGTTTGGATTTTCTCTAATCAGCTTTTTACTAATTGAATTACCGTTCTTTAAATGGTACTGGGATAAATACAGCGTTAGCTTGAGATAAGTTCTTTTGGCATCATAGCCAAGAAATGAGTAAATAAAGAAAAATATAGAGCACAGGGAATGAGTACTAGGCAACCTTATTTAAAGACGTTGGTTTTCTGGAGCATCCTACTTTTAACCTACGTGGTCACTTTATACCTTCCTGAATCAGAACCTTTCTGGAAAACAATTCTTATCACCACAGCTCTGATCTATCTAGCCACAAATCGTAAAAAGTTTCAGCAACCAATAATAGAAGATCCAGTTTCCTATGTAAGGTTTGATGGAGAGTTTATCTTCATTGGTGATCATTCAATTAAGAGATCAGAGATAAGGAAAGTTGCTGTCGACTCGGTTAAGGATCGCGGCTACTTTTCTCTCCCTTACAATCAGATATCTCCGGGAGAAATTCCAGAATTTACCTTTCCCTCCAGCAAAATCACCTCTTTTCGTGCACATCTACAGAAAAAATTTGATACAAACGTGGAATTTATTACATAAAAACCCATGAGAAAACCGTTCCAAAATAACTGAAAAATTTCATCAATTAATCGCCATTACTATCCTTACTTATCAGGAAGTAGATAATCACTATGAAAATACGTAAAGCCTCAAAGCATGATGTGCCCACCATCGCTAACATACATAGTGTCAGCTGGCAGGAAAATTATCGTAGCGTGCTTAGCAAACGGTACCTTGAAGATAGGGTTCCAATGGAAAGGATGCGACTCTGGAAAGATCGCTTTGAGCACCCTAAATCCAATCAGCAGGTGTTTTTAGCTGAAGTAGAGGGCAATATCGCCGGCTTTATCTGTCTATACATGGATAATCACCCTGACTGGGGTACACACCTGGACAACTTACATGTACGCGAAGGCTACCACTCAATGGGAGTTGGCAAAGCGCTCTTTATAGAGGGCGCGCGCAAGGCTTATCAGCAGGCTCCACAAAGAGGCATGTGCCTTTTAGTCAACCAGGATAATATTAAAGCGCAATCCTTCTACCAAAAACTGGGCGGGAGACAAGTACAGGAAAGTATTTGGCATGCTCCCGATGGAAGTAAAGTACCAACTTATTGGTATATCTGGGAGCAACTAAACGAACTGGTCGAGTTAGAGCAATAAAGAACTCAATCTATACATCATTGAATGCACATCCTCTGACCAATGCACAATAGATAGTATGGAAGAGATTTTTATCTATATTATTTTTAGCAAAGTGAATCCACAGAACAAGCAAAATATAGAAGGATAAGATAATAAGGTGAAAAGGTTGATCTTCTTTATTGGTATTATTTCATCCAGTAGCTATGCACAAAATATGACTTTGGCCGAAGCTGCTCTGGAGCGAACCTATCATAAGGTGCGCTATGATCCTGCTTATGTGTCTATCTCCTATCCAAATGGAGATGTGCCGGCTGATACCGGTGTTTGTACCGACGTAGTGATTCGATCATATAGGAAGCTGGGGATCGATTTGCAAAAAGAAGTTCACGAGGATATCTCGGGTCATTTTCAAGCCTACCCGTCTAAACGCATATGGGGACTTTCCAGGCCAGATAAAAATATTGATCACCGGCGAGTACCCAATCTACAGGCTTTTTTTACTCGCAAAGGGCAATCGCTCTCAATAAGTGACAAGGCAGAGGATTATCTACCAGGGGACATCGTTACCTGGATGCTGCCCGGTAATTTACCGCATATCGGTATTGTGACTGCGAAACGCTCACAAAAAACCAACCGGTACTTGGTCGCACACAATATCGGGGCTGGACCCGTGCTCGAAGATATGCTGTTTTCCTTTAAAATTACCGGGCATTACCGATACAATACGGGTCAGGCAACCGAAAAGATTGAGTAGCAAAAAACTACACTATTGCCAAGCGATTACGGCCTTTCTTTGACCGGGATATGGAGAAACATTTCCGCTGTCGGGCTGGTAACCTGGTATCTGGGTGGGTACAGCTCGAAGTCCGGTCTCTCGATATAGTCGTAATTGGACTTTGGCAGCCAACTTCCCCAAATATACTTCAATGTCTGTTCCAGGGTGGTAATAGATCCGCGGTGAACAAATTTTGCATATAGCTGCTCCGGTAGTTCCCGCGCCACCATACCCTCGGGTACCTGAGTCAGGTTGGCAACCGGCGCACAGCAGATATACTTAAACTGAATTTCATCGCCCGCTTCCTCATAACATTCATAGATACCAAAAGATTCATCGCTGATTCGATTGGGGATTTTATCCCTATAGGGCCGAAATGCAGACCAGAGCTTTGGCAAGCTGAGATTTTCATGATCGTATTCCTGAGCTACCCCCACCAATTGCATCGCAGGCCGCGAAATAATTTGTGGCTCCATGGACAACTCATTTTGCAAGAAGTGCAGCATATGAGGGCTAAATTGATCCTTATACAACAACCGAAAAGGATCCTGCTGCTTTCGATACTGCGCCGGGGTTACGTTAAATAAAGCTTTAAACGCGCGAGTAAACGCTTCTTGGGAATCAAATTGGCACTCCATGGCAAGCTCAAGAATACCAATATCTTCACTCAACAACCTCTTTGCGGAGACGGTCAACCGGCGCTTACGCAAATATTCTTTCGGTGAATCCCCCACTAATGCCTTAAAAATACGGCTGAAGTGGTAGGTGGAATAATGAGAGGCAGCGGCAATTTCGTGAACAGAAATTTTGTCGTATAGATGCTGCTCTACGAAGTTGATACTTTTAAAAAATCGCTGCATATGAGGCTCCTTTCCTACCCGTTTACATTGGGACGGTGAGATTTTCGAACAATACCTTCCCGGTTTAGCTTGCCTTTAAATCAAATTCGTTCACTAGTAATGAAAAAGCGTAAATGGCTAAATGCCTTGTCCCTCAAAGGAATAATCGCCTGGTAGGCTGGATCATTGAAGAATGCATAGATCGCCTCCCGATCTGGAAAAGATACCACAACAAATGCCTTTGGTGATCGACCTCCGTCCAAGGCCTCTTCCACATCATAAGAGGCAATAGGCACCCCTCCATACTGTTGCATTAATTGCAGAGCCAAACCTATATACTGCTGAAGAGCCTGCGATTCCTGTAAGTTTGGTGAAGACTCTATATGTAAAAATACTGGTAACATAGTAATAGCCTCTTAAGCATAAATAATTTTGAGCTACCTATCCAAGAGCCTCTAATGACTAACGTTGAGAGGCCACTCGCCTATACCAAAAAACCAGAAGTGGAACTATCGCAAGCTCAATAATCGTAGGCGGTAAGACCTGATCATCCACCAATCCAAATTCCAGAATATTGCTTAAGCGGCCCAGACCGCCAATAAAGAGGGATAAAGCCACGAAGTAAAACAATGCTTTATGTTTTTCGATATTGCTCAGGAAATACAGTAGAACCAACCCCTGGGCAAAGAAAACACCAAAGGCAAATCGATATTGATTATCCCCAAATCCTCTCAAGGGGCTATCCGGGCCAAAAATCATAGCACCACCACTCAGAGCAGCACTGCCATTCAGCCCTCCAAATGCACTGATACCACCGGGTACAAAACAGATCACCGCTAGCGCTACCACTAACAATTGGAAAATTTTTCTTTCTATAGAACTCGCCTGATTCATAGTGTTACCTTAGTTTGCCGTATTTGGAGTGATGACCTAATCATATTGGCCAGTAAGGCCCTATTTTTGATATTTCTTGCGGTCTTGGTATCCCACTAAGACAGCAAGAAATGTCAAAAGGCGAGGCGCTTAACCGCTTATCTTTCTCTCCAACAGCCGGGTATATCCATATCTGGGCACCAGTTCCCAATATCCACAGAGACAGAAAGATGATTAAGAGTGTTTTGATTACCGGAGCGAATGCAGGCTTAGGCAGGGAATGCGCCAAGCAACTGGCGGAATACCAACAGATTAACAAGATCTATCTCGGCTGCCGCAATCTGCACAAAGCCAAGGAAGCCCAAGCCGAGCTGGTGTCGGTAACAGGCAGGAATATCTTCGAAGTATTGCTGATCGATGTCGCGGATCAACAATCTGTGAAAGAGGCAGTTAAGAACCTGGACTCCCCAGTTGATGCGCTGGTTATGAATGCTGGCGGTACCGGGGGGAAAGAGTTTTATAACAAGACCCCCGAAGGAGTCACGCAAATTTTCGCCGTCAACCTGCTTGGGCATGCTCTACTGACTAACGAGTTACTGAAAGCCAATAAATTAACCCAGACTGCTATCTATGCCGGCTCCGAGGCCGCTCGCGGCGTAAAAGAGATGGGGATGAAACGACCAGACCTGAAAAGCGCCTCTGTGGAGGAATTTATGCAGATCTGTGAAGGAAAGCTCTATGCCAGTACCAAAGACGCTACGGTACCCTATGGTCCGATAAAGTATATGGGCGCCCTATGGATGTCTTCCATGGCGCGGGAATTTCCCCATATCCGCTTCGTAACCATGAGTCCCGGGGCTACGGTAGGCACAGAGGGCTTCAATACACTGTCGTTATTCAAGCAATATATGATGAAGGGCATGATGCGGATTATGCTGCTACTTGGCAAAGTCCATAAAGTAGAAATAGGCGCCAAACGCTATATCGATGCCCTACTGGATACAAGATCCTTCCGCACAGGTATTTTTTACGGCAGTGAACGCGGATTGACTGGACCTCTTGGTGAACAGCGGAAGCTTTTCCCGGACCTGGACAATCCTACCTATCAAGACAATGCCAAAACGGCGATCAATCGCTTTATCTAATGAAGGGTCGCATCAGGGAAGGGCCCTGTACACCCTTCCCTGCCCCCAAGTTAACGCCACCGAAACCGCTTGTTTACCTATACTTGACTGTTAAATACTTACTGCTAAAAACAGCCAATGTTTCGGGTAATCTTTTCCCTGCTGTTGTTAATTCCCCTTGCCCTGACTGCTGCTGCTGAAGATGTAGCTAAAGCAACTCCCCTGCGGCTGCTGGATCCAGCAACTGTGGATAAGTTTGTCAATGAACTGCCAATACCCGTAGAAATCCACCCTCAGGGCTCAGCCCCGCTTAAACTACCCGCCCGCCCCACTGAAGTTTGGATGGGGCTACGGGATAAGAAAGGCAAACGTTTAATGACAAAGGCCTGGGGTTTTGAATATGCAGGTCGCATCCACTCTCCTGGCCCAACTATTCGCGCCCGAGAAGGCCAACCGGTATTTGTATACTGGGCGAATGAGCTACCGGGTCCGCACCTATTTCCTGTGGATCGATCTATTCACCTCGCCAACGTAAAAGATCCAAAAGCTGTACCTATGGTTATCCACCTTCACGGCGGGCATACAGAGTGGAAAAGTGACGGCAATCCCCTCGCTTGGTACACCCGCAATTATCGTGAGACGGGACCATTATTTGAGAAAAGGATTTACGAATACGACAACTCCCAGGATGCCGCCACTATCTGGTATCACGACCACACCCTGGGCATGACGCGCCTTAATGTTTACGCAGGTCTATTCGGTTTTTACCTGGTTGGCGATGACAATGAAGACCGTCTGATACAGGAGAAGCTGCTCCCCGCACAAGAGCGCACTTTTGTAGCCGCAATTACAGATAGCTTGTTTAGCTCCGATGGGCAACTGTATTTTCCTGGCTGGAGGGACCAGCCTCCATCACCAGTTTCCCATGAGGTAGTTAAGAATAATTGGCCCAACCCATCCCATCTCGACGAATTTTTTGGCAATTTTATTCTGGTAAACGGCATGACCTGGCCCAAAGTTAGTGTCACTCCACACGTCTATCGATTGCGATTACTCAACGCATCCGATACCCGCACACTGATACTCAGGATCGATGAAAATACACCCTTTGTACAAGTCGGCGGTGACGGCGGATTTCTCGATTACCCTGTAAAATTGAACGAGTTGATATTGGCACCCGCAGAGCGAGCAGATGTTTTAGTAGATTTCAGCGGTTATGAAGGGCGTGAACTAACACTGCGAAACTTTGGGCCGGATGTCCCTTTTAAAGGCTTTGTAGAGGCCAATGATCCAAAGAATTCAATTCCACTTGTCTATAACCCGGATGGTAAACGCGTATTAAGCGATGGGCGCGGCGGCATCACACCAGCTACCAATCCAAATACTACAGGCCAGATCCTGCAATTCCATATTGCTCCGAAATCTACAGACGCCACTTCTAATAAACAGAAATCAAAGATCAAAAGTACCATTGGAGATTTAAAACTCACCCTAAATACTCCCTTGCGCGCCCCACTTAATAGGCTTAACCAAGCCAGCCGCACACGACAACTTGCCACCTACCGGTTGGATGATCCCTACGGCCGTAACTTGCTAATGTTAGGTCCAGTAAAGGAGGGCTCCCTATTTTTTGAAGACCCTACCACGGAAATTATCCAGCACAACGCCGTTGAGATCTGGGAGATATACAACCCTACAGTATCGGCTCATCCAATCCATATTCATCTAGTGGAATTCCAGGTACTGGATCGCCAGCCTTTTAAAGGAAAACTTATTGCCAAGCCGCAGAAATTTATGCATACAGATAAGATATTTCAGGGTGCACGACTGGAAATAGAATCTCTACAGGGGAAACCCCTTCCACCACAACCAGAAGAAAGCGGCCCCAAAGATACGGTCATCGCCCTTCCCGGCCAAGTAACACGGGTAATAGCCCGCTTCGACCGCGAGGGACTCTATGTATGGCACTGTCATCTGCTCTCCCATGAGGATTACGATATGATGAGACCATTTAGGGTGTTGGCTCCCAGCTTAGTAAATAAGCGCCAATCTAATTAGCTTTAATTTTTAAACTCAAAAAAATTAACTTCAAAAGACTAGTCGAAAACCTAACTATAAATAGGACATCATAAAGAACAAGGGCTGCCAGCCCTCTAAAATTATTGAGCCTTGAAGCAAATATAAACTTATATAAATAGTAAATTAGTAGAACTCACCAAAGTAGCTTATAGCCAACAATTAATTATCAAGAATATATCGCAAGCAAGAAAAAATCATACTTCTTTATTTATCAACTGCTTGACATATCAACTTCGCCCACCCTGACGAAATAGGATATAGTATCTAAAATACGTTTAAACTGCGCCCCTGAATTATCTATAGATGACATTGGCCACCCATAATATGGAAAATTGCTGGGCGCACTTAATTTATAGGGTAAATTTTGGAAGTGAAGTTTAAAAAAATGATAACTCGAGGAGCTTTTATCCTATCGACTTTATTTTTTATCAGCTTTTCGATGTATATGATAATTTTTGACCCTCCTAAAATGGCTAAGAAGAAAGCTGAAGAATTAATCCTTTCATTCCAAAAATTAGACCGAGATAATTTTGAAGCCTATTGGTCTAAATCTAATTACCCAGTACCTAGAGACCAACACATCAGAGAAGAAATTATATCTTGGGGCGAAAAGCAGGGTGCGCTTATAAAAATTGAAGAGATTAAGACGCTAGATATAAGAAAGCATGTTTCTTTTTCTGAAAAAGGAGTTACTCATATGTATAAATATCAAATCCTCTGTAAGTTTACCAAGGGAGATGTAATATTTATGGTATCAGTGAAAGGCAACAGAGGTGGATTTGATGTAACAAATCTCACGATGGGCAATCCTATGTAGATTTAGCACTGACAAAAATGATTCTAAAATTCTCTAAAAGGTCCTCTCCAGAAAAAACACTCTCTGGAGAGAACCCACTACTCACTCAGCAAGGCACCAATGCCTTAGCTACACGGGAATTGGTCTCCCGCCCCAACTGTTCAGAAATAAAGTTCCCAGCCTCTGCCAGCAACTGCAAATCCACGCCGGTTTCAATACCCATGCCATTGAGCATATAAAGCACATCCTCACTGGCAACATTGCCAGAAGCGCCACGGGCATAGGGGCAGCCGCCCAGGCCAGCTACGGCGGAATCTACTACTGCGACACCCATTTGCAGGGCCGCGTAGATATTGGCCAACGCCTGGCCGTAGGTATCGTGGAAATGCACAGCAAGTTTTTCCACAGGTACACGGGCCATCACCTGCTCCAGCATACGCTTGGCGGCTTCCGGGGTGCCGACACCGATGGTGTCGCCGAGGGAAATTTCGTAGCAACCCATTTTCAATAGAGCGGCACTAACTTCTGCCACTTTGGCCGGATCAATATCGCCTTCATAGGGGCAACCAAGTACGCAGGATACGTATCCGCGCACGGGTATACCGTCTTGCTTCGCTTTTTCCACCAGTGGACGGAAGCGCTCAAGACTCTCAGCAATACTGCAATTAATATTTTTCTGGGTGAAGGCTTCTGAGGCCGCGCCGAATACGGCGACCTCATCCGCTTTGGCTTCCACTGCACGCTCATAGCCTTTTAAGTTTGGCGTGAGCGCGCTGTAGATAACTCCGTCTTTGCGCTGGATACCCGCCAGCACTTCCTCGCTGGCGGCCATTTGCGGTACCCACTTGGGGCTGACAAAACTGCCGGCTTCAATAACCGACAGCCCACTGGCACTGAGCTTGTCCACCAGTGCGATACGGGTCTCCACAGAGATAGGCTGCTTTTCATTTTGCAGCCCATCGCGGGGCCCCACTTCGACGATTTTGACTTGCTTGGGCAATGTCATTATTGCTCCTCCCCGGCAAAATCCACCAGCAGACTACCGCCATCCACTAATTCACCTTCGGCACAGAAGAACTGCTGCACGGTGCCGGCGGCTGGAGCCCGCAGGGTGTGTTCCATTTTCATGGCTTCCATGACCAGTAGCGGCTGGTCTTTTTCCACCGTCGAACCGGGCTCAACCAGCAGCGAAATTATGGTGCCATTCATGGGGGCATCGAGGCCGTGGGCCTGGTCATTGCTCTCGCCGATATCCGGTGGCAGCAACTTAAATTCCACCTGGGTGCCATCAATAAATACAGCACCGCCATCGCGGGTATCCACGGCGGAGAAACTCATGCGACGGCCATCCACCAGCATCAAGTCGCGCCCTGGCAGCAGGCGAATCTCACCGCTGTTCTGTTCCTCAGGCAAGGCATCGCAAGTCCAGCGCAGGCTATCGCCCTCCGCAACAAAGCGAATTTGAGCGTGCTGGCCACGGTAGTCCACCGTCTGGGTGCGACTGCCAGCCAGAGCATTGCGCCAGTTATCACCATTGTGCCAAGGAGAGAAAGGATCCCGCTGAGGTGCGCTATTGCGCAGATCGCGCTCTTCACGCTGCTGCAAATAACCGGCAATAGCAGCACATTTCAGCGGCGTCAGTGTCTGCTCCTGATGCAGTACTTCCGCCTCGTAGTCCTCGATAAAGTGCGTCGAAATACAACCGCTGGCAAATGCCTGGTGATTGATCACTCGGCGCAGGAATTCGATATTGTGGCGCACACCGGCAATCTGGTAATCACGCAGTGCGCGATCCAATTTGGCCAGGGCTTCTTTGCGGGTGCGGCCGTGGCAGATCAATTTGGCGATCATCGGGTCGTAATGCACGCTGATTTCATCGCCGGTCTGCACACCGGTATCCACCCGCACACCCTCGCCTTCCGCCGGGGGCTGGTGGCGCACCAACACGCCTGTTGCCGGCAGGAAATCATTGTCCGGGTCTTCGGCGTAGATGCGCACTTCCATCGCGTGGCCGTTGATCTGCAGCTCATCCTGGCTCATGGGCAGGGTATCGCCAGCGGCAACTGACAACTGCCAGGCCACCAGGTCCTGGTCGGTGATCATTTCCGTCACCGGGTGCTCTACCTGTAGGCGGGTATTCATTTCCATAAAGTAGAAGGCACCGCTAGCATCCAGCAGGAATTCCACCGTGCCGGCACCCACGTAACCAATCGCGTGGGCCGCGCGCAGGGCCGCTTCACCCATGCGCGCGCGCAACTCAGGAGTCATGCCCGGTGCGGGGGCCTCTTCCACTACTTTTTGGTGGCGGCGCTGCACCGAGCAATCCCGTTCAAACAGATAGACACCGTTGCCCTGCTGATCGCAGAACACCTGGATTTCCACATGGCGGGGACTCACCACATAGCGCTCCAGCAGCATGATGTCGTCGCCAAAGGCATTCATGGCCTCACGCTTGGCTGCAGCTAATGCTTCGTGGAATTCATCCGCACTGTCGACACGGCGCATGCCCTTACCACCACCACCGGCAGCGGCTTTCAGCAATACCGGATAACCGATGCGATTGGCATGGCCTTCCAGCAGCTCTTCATTTTGGTTTGTGCCGTGGTAACCGGGCACCAGGGGCACATTGGCCTCTTCCATAATACGTTTGGCCGCGGACTTGGAGCCCATCGCCTCAATCGCGCCGGTGGGCGGGCCAACAAAAATAATGCCGGCGCTATCGCAAGCGCGGCAAAACTCGGCATTTTCCGACAGGAAGCCGTAACCTGGATGGATGGCATCAGCACCAGTCTGCTTAGCAGCACCCAATACCTTGTCGATATCCAGGTAGGAATCCCTGGCCGGAGCCGGGCCCAGGTTTACCGCTTCGTCCGCCATCTGCACATGCAGGGCATCGGCATCCGCATCGGAATAGACAGCAACGGTGGCCACCCCCAGGCGGCGGGCGGTCTTGATAATGCGGCAGGCGATTTCGCCGCGATTAGCTATTAACAGTTTGCGAATCATAAAATTATCCTTCGCCACCATTCATCCACTTGGGTGCGCGCTTTTCCAAAAACGCACTCAACCCTTCCTGTCCTTCCGGCGATACACGCACGGCGGCGATCAGCGCGCTGGTCTGGCCCTGCAATTCATCGTTGATAACCCGGTTGGACATGGACATGGCCAGTTGCTTGGCCATGGCGACCGCTTTGGGGCCATTATCGGCAATGGCATTCACTAATTTCTGCACATGCAGGTCCAGGTCGCCCTCGGCGCAGACTTCGGATACCAAGCCCATCTGTTCCGCGCGCTCGGCGGAGAAACGCTCCGCAGTGACAAAGTAACGGCGCGCGCGGCGGGTGCCGATCGCATTGATGACATAGGGGCTGATGGTAGCGGGCAGCAAGCCGATTTTGACTTCCGACAAACAGAAGCTGGCGCGCTCAGAGGCCACGGCCATATCGCAGCAGCTCACCAGACCCACGGCACCGCCAAAAGCGGCGCCCTGTACTCGCGCAATAGTGGGCGCAGGGAAAGTGTCGAGCTTGTACAGCATGGCAGCAAGCGCGGCTGCGTCACGGCGGTTTTCCTCTTCTGAATAAGTCGCCATGCGCTTCATCCAGTTGAGGTCGGCTCCGGCAGAAAAGCTCTTGCCATTGGAGGCCAGTACCAACACACGTACAGCGGGGTTTTGCGCCAGGGTGTCAAAGGTGGTGGCCAGCTCGTGGATCAGTTCATCATCAAAAGCGTTGTGGATTTCCGGCCGGTTCAGGGTGACCGTGGCCACGCCCTCGCTATCCACTTCGCACAGCAATTTATCGCTCATTGTAATTCCTCGATTGGGGCGTCTCTCAAAAGCGGCACCGGAACATTTCATTGGCGCCGCAACCACGGTTCCTTACATGCGGAACACGCCGAACTTGGTCTCTTGCGGTTCCTTGTGGCTGGCCGCCGCCAGGCACAGACCGAGCACGCGGCGGGTATCCGCCGGATCGATAACGCCGTCATCCCACAAGCGCGCGGAGGCGTAGTAGGGGTGCCCCTGGTGTTCGTAGTTATCCACAATCGGCTGCTTAAACTGGCGCTCTTCCTCTTCGCTCCAGGATTCCCCTCGGGCGGCCATTTGGTCGCGCTTCACCTGGGCCAATACGCCAGCAGCTTGTTCACCCCCCATAACCGAAATGCGCGCATTGGGCCACATAAACAGGAAATTGGGATCGTAGGCGCGGCCACACATACCGTAGTTACCGGCGCCGAAAGAGCCACCGATAAGGATGGTAATTTTGGGCACCTTGGCGGTAGCGACAGCGGTCACCATCTTGGCGCCGTGTTTGGCGATACCGCCCGCCTCGTACTGTTTGCCCACCATGAAACCAGTGATATTTTGCAGGAAAACCAATGGAATCTTGCGCTGCGCACACAACTCAATAAAGTGCGCGCCCTTCTGCGCACTCTCCGCAAACAGAATGCCGTTGTTGGCAACAATTCCCACCGGATAGCCCTGGATACGGGCAAAACCGGTGACCAGGGTGGTGCCGTACAACGCTTTAAATTCATCGAACTCGGATCCGTCCACAACCCGCGCGATAATCTCGCGCACGTCAAACGGCTGGCGCGAATCTTTGGGCACCACGCCGTAAATGTCTTCCGGTGGATAAATCGGCTCCACTGGCTTTTGGATATCCAGGCCGGGATTTTTGATGCGGTTTAGGCGCGCTACAGAGCGGCGCGCCAACTGCAACGCATGTACGTCGTTATTGGCGTAGTGATCGGAAACTCCGGAAGTGCGACAGTGCACCTCGGCACCGCCGAGTTCCTCCGCGGAAACTTCTTCACCGGTGGCCGCTTTCACCAGGGGCGGGCCCGCCAGGAAGATGGTGGCCTGCTCTTTCACCATAATGGATTCGTCTGCCATGGCCGGCACATAGGCTCCACCGGCGGTGCAGCTACCCATCACCACCGCGATCTGCGGAATATTCTGTGCAGAGAGATTGGCTTGGTTAAAGAAGATGCGACCGAAGTGCTCACGGTCTGGGAAAACGTCGTCCTGGCGCGGCAAATTAGCACCACCGGAATCCACCAGGTAAATGCACGGCAGATTGTTCTGCTCGGCGATGGTCTGCGCGCGCAGGTGTTTTTTTACTGTGAGGGGATAATAAGTTCCACCTTTTACCGTGGCATCGTTGGCGACGATGACACAAGGCTGGCCAGAGACGGTGCCGATGCCGGTAATAATACCCGCGGCTGGGACATCTTCACCGTAAACCTCATGAGCGGCCAACTGGGAAAATTCCAGGAAGGGGCTACCCGGATCGAGCAGCGCATCGATACGGTCCCGTGGCAATAATTTTCCTCGCGCCAGGTGTTTTTCCCGTGCGCGCTCGCCGCCGCCCTGGGCGATGGCTTCCACTTTTTCGCGCAGGTCTGCCACCAGCGCCTGCATCTGCTCGCGGTTTTCGCCAAAGGCGGCGTCGCGCGTGTTTATTTTGCTCTGCAACTGATTCATAAAGTCCGATTCACTTTCCCGGAGAAAAGACCTCCACGGAGCGCGGCTTACCGCCGCAATGTCCGTGGAGACAGCTGCCGCCGACAGGCGTCGGCAGCGAGAAGAAATGCCCAGCCTTAGCGGGTCTCGTTAAACAGCTCGCGACCAATCAGCATACGACGCACTTCAGAAGTGCCCGCGCCGATTTCGTAGAGCTTGGCATCGCGCAGCAGGCGGCCGGTGGCATACTCGTTGATGTAGCCATTGCCGCCCAGGGTCTGGATAGCCTGCAGGGCCATCTGGGTTGCGCGCTCTGCAGTAAACAGGATTACAGCGGCGGCATCCTTGCGCGAGTCCTCACCGCGATCACAGGCACGCGCCACGGCGTAGAGGTAAGCACGGCTGGCATTCAGGTCGGCATACATATCAGCGATCTTGCCCTGCATCAGCTGGAATTCACCAATAGCCTTGCCGAACTGCTTGCGCTCGTGAATATAGGGAACCACCACATCCAGGCAGGCCTGCATAATACCGACAGGGCCACCGGAGAGAATGGTACGCTCGTAGTCGAGGCCGCTCATCAAAACGCGTACGCCGCCGTTCAATTCACCGAGAATATTTTCTTCCGGCACTTCACAGTCTTCGAACACCAGCTCACAGGTGTTGGAACCGCGCATACCCAGCTTGTCGAGTTTCTGCGCCTGTGAGAAGCCGGCAAAACCGCGCTCAACGATAAATGCGGTAATACCGCCGGAGCTGATACCCGGCTCGGTGCGCGCGTAAATCACATAGGTGTCGGCATCGGGGCCATTGGTGATCCACATTTTATTGCCGTTCAAAACAAAGTGATCACCGCGCTTTTCCGCGCGCAGTTGCAGGCTCACTACGTCGGAACCGGAGTTGGGTTCACTCATAGCCAAGGCGCCTACATGTTCACCGGAACACAGCTTGGGCAGGTACTTGAGTTTCTGCTCGCGGGTACCATTTTTGCGAATCTGGTTTACACACAGGTTGGAGTGGGCACCGTAGGACAAGCCCACAGAAGCGGAGGCGCGGGAAATTTCTTCCATGGCCACAGCGTGTGCCAGGTAACCCATATTGGAACCGCCAAACTCCTCTTCCACGGTCATACCCAGAAGGCCCAGCTCACCGAATTTTTTCCACATGTCCGCGGGGAACAGGTTGTCTTCATCGATCTGCGCAGCGCGCGGGGCCAGCTCCGCCTGGCAGAACTTGTAGACCATGTCGCGGAGCATATCGATGTCTTCACCGAGGCCGAAATTCAGGGTTGGATAGGAGGTATTCATAATGGCTCCAATAATTATTAGAAAAGTCTTTTAAACTGGCGGCACCTGCAACCACTCGATACATCGGGTGACACGCTAAACCTCTGCGGGTCACAGGCTTTCGCAGGCGCCCGTCGAAATTTTTAACCGGTGAACTAGGGGCTTTCCTCGTTGCGGCTCTTTACCAAAGCCGCTTGTGCACGGGCTTCGGCTTCACCGAGTTCCCCCATCAGGCTCTCAATATCCCGCAGCTGCTGCTGCAACTGTGCCCGCTTCTGCGCTATACGCTCCAGCAGGCGCTGTAACTGCTCTACATTGCCATGAGCGGGGTCGTACATATCGATAATCTCGCGGCTCTCATCAAGGGAAAAACCCAGGCGCTTGCCGCGTAAAATCAGCTTTAAGCGCACCCGTTCTTCGGGGCTGTAGACACGGGTCTGACCATGCCGCTCCGGTTTGAGCAGGCCCTTGTCCTCATAGAAACGGATGGCGCGGGTGGTTATCTCAAACTCCCGCGCCAGCTCCGAAATACTGTAACTCTGGGGCTCTACGATGCTGGCTTTGGCTTTCATAAGTACTTCCTCGAGACGCAACAGAGCCTAACAAGAGTTTACGTTGACGTAAACGTAAAGCAAACGCCAAAAATAACTGCGAGGGGCTATTCAGTCATTAACCCATCGCAGTAATCGGAAGGGAGGGATCAGACGCCCAACAGCTGTTGCAACTGATTGTCGAGCAACTTTTGATAGGAGGGTGTAAGGCCTGTGATTTCCAGAGCCCAGCCAGCACCGTGGTGCTCAATACGCCCAGCCAGAGAGCTATCCTCCAGCAACTCAGGATGTAAAAACAAACCACGCGATTGGTTTAGTAGCTGTTCAGCAGAAAAATCTGGCGTGCTTGGCTCACAAGGCGCCACCGCCAGGGCCAACTTCAAACCGGTAGCGCGGCTGACACTCTGCATCTCCCGCAGCAACAGGCCACAGCAGACCGCACGAAACGCCGAATCGGCGCCGGAAAACCCCAAACCAACTTGTGGCCCTGCACAACTCAATGGATGGGCACCGTAGATCCGACGCAGCAACTGCATACGCCCATCCAATTCCCGCTGAATTCCTTCGAGCGCACTGCGACTCAATTGGTTGGTCAATTGAGCCCAATTCAATGGCCGCAGGTACAGGCCTATAGAGTCTTGCTTTTGTTCGGGAAGATCCGCAGAGGAAAGAGGCTCTTCCGCTGGCAAACTGCGCTGCGCGGAAAAACCCCCTGTCATCAGTGCCGCCACTGCACTAAATGGCAGGGCAAATACCAGCGTCAGCAATAAGCTGGCCCAGGGAAAGCTGACGTCCGCACCAGGAATCAGGGCTACGGTAACATTGCCGGCGATACTGTCGTGCAGCACTACTGGCACACTGATGGTCTCGCCACTCTTCAGATCACCAACTTCCGCCAGGCTATTGGATTCCACATCCTCAACAGCAACACCGCTGATAGCGGGCAATTCCAGCAGCTGCCTGGCCAACAGCTGCATACTGATACGATCATCGGCAACAATACGCTCCAGGCTCTGCCCGGCGAGAAAACTGGCCGCAACCTGCGCAGAGGCCCGGTCTCTCTCCACCGCATCAGCATGGCGCTGCGCATAGTAATGACCGAGAGCCACGCTGCAGAACAGCGCCAGTATCAGCCAGATCATCGCAGCCAGCAGACGCTGGCGGGTACGTTTAGATAAACGCGCAAACTGCTCTGGCAACCTGCGCAGAAGAGAAATCATCGATACAGACATAAATACGGCTTTAATACCTTGCCTTGTTTTTATTACCTTGCGTTTTTGGAACTCTCCACGGCCAAGGACCCTGGCGCAATTTTATCCTCACAAAGCGCAAATAATACGCAGTGTAATTTCCTGTGCCGTTGGTCGATCCCGCAACAAAATAGTTCCACACAGGATTTTTTAATTTGTAAGTAAATAAGCGGGCCCAACCTGCGGCGCTGATTTTAACGAAGATTCCCGCTAGAGCTATAATGCGTCGCTTATTGAATAAATTGGGGACCTTCGCTATGGGCGTCGAGACTAAAGCACAAGAATTTCATCTGCCCCTGGCGCAAATTACCCAGTCACGCTTCGACTGTTCTGTGCGCTACCTCACCTATAGCGGCGGCCATGCACTGCTGGGGTTGGAATACGACAATACAGCCCCCTTTTCGGACGCCGTCAGTTGCCAATTGAATTTACCCAGCGCGATACCATCAGACGTGCAATCGCCCTGGTGCCTGACCTTCCTAAGCCCAGCAGCCACCCTGTCACAACTGCAGCGCCTGCTGGATTTTTGTGCTGAGCAACACTGGCATATTGATGTCATCGACACCCTAGCCCACCGGCACGAGTGCACGGTCATCCGCTTTCAGTTCAGCGCTGAACTGGAGTTTTCCCCGGCACGTTTTGCCTGCCTACAATTGGCCGAAGCAATCGGAGCCGATCTGGTCTTGCAGGCGGGCATCAGTCAGAGAGTACCGGCACTGGCTGGCTTCGATATGGATTCCACTCTGATCGATGCAGAGGTGATCGACGAGCTAGCCAAGATTACCGGAATCGGCGACCAGGTGGCGGCCATCACTGCGGCCGCCATGCGCGGCGAATTGGATTTTCGCGATAGTTTCAAAAAACGTATGGCGTTGCTAAAAGGTTTTTCCGAACAGCGCCTGGCAGAAATCGCCAGGCAACTGCCACTAAAAGATGGAGCGCAAAACCTGTTGCACTGCCTGCGCAAACTCGGCTGCAAAACGGTCATTTTGTCCGGCGGTTTTACCTACTTCGCCAATTTCCTACAAAGGGAACGCCTGGCTGTTGACCTGATATACGCCAATGAACTGGAGTTTGCCGAAGGCGCGCTCACCGGTGAAGTGATAGAGCCTATTGTGGACGGAATGCGCAAGCGGTTATTGCTGGGAGAAACTGCAAAGGAGATGGGAGTGCCGCTGGAAAAAGTGGTTGCCGTTGGAGATGGGGCAAACGATATCCCCATGTTAAACCTGGGTGCCCTGGGTATCGCCATACACCCAAAACCCAAAGTCCGCAGGGAGGCGCCGCAAGCTATCACTCTATTTGGACTAGATGCGGCGCTTTACCTGTTCGGTCTCAACGACCAGCAAATTGCCGAATTGGGACAGCCTTCTTAAAGGTGCCCCAAAAAAGGTTTATATCACCGCGTGTGGGAAGGGGAATGAGCGCGGCTTAGTGTTATCCGAGCAGGCACTGGGTTCATACTCGCAACCTGCTGCCAAAAGGCTGAGAAAAGCCAATATTAAAATCCGCCTGTACATAGGTACCTCCCTTTGCCTAAATGGATTTTTATTCGAGCAGCAGGGTACGCAATGGGTTCCGTTTTGAACAGCAGTTTAATGATTTTTATGCCAGAAAATTGACGTAAAATTCTTTCTTTTGTACCAGTTTGTTCAGCTTTGCTACACAACCGATTACACAGGTCTTTTTTAGCATTGCGCGCCAGCCAAACCCAACCCGAAACCAGCTTTAGCAGATTCATTGAGTTAATCTTGGCAAGAGGAAAAACGGGCAGATAAAGCTAGGGAAAGCTCATAGGTGGCCAGTGTTGCGCTGGCAACAATCAGTATGGAGAGCGGCGATTCTGGTGCACAGCACCAAAATCGCACAAGTGTCGAAGGCCGAGCTAGCCTTCTTTTTTACCGTAGATTACCAGGCTGTTCACTTTTACCGTCAGCGGGTGATACCCCACCTTGGCGCGTTCAAAAATACGCGCTGCCACATCCTGTTTGCCGGTTTCAACCATATTGCGGTATAGCGGGCGCAGGAACTTGTTGCGGCCGATGCTGGTAAGGAAGTTTTCCAGGCGATTGAATGCCGGCTCGTAGTCGTTGCGCACGGCAATCATCAGCCAGCTAAAGGCCACTTCGTTATTGCGGGATTGGGTCAGGCCAAAGGCGCTGTCCAGTTCCTTCAATTGCGTTTCAGTCAACTTTTCCGGCATACCGTCGAGGAAATACTTCCACTGGTGGAAGGTCCAGCCCTTGGTGTCGATATCCTTCGCTACCAATTTGCCGTCCAACCACTGCTGACGCACTGGGTCCAACTTGCTGAAGGCATCGGACTGCGGGTGCGGCGCACCTTCAGGAATACCCGGCTCGAAAATCCACTGATGAATGCGCTCGCGATCCAGCTTGTCAGCGTGCTCAACCAACAAGGTCTTGTCGAGGTACTTAACGAAATCCTCGGTGGTAATGCTCTGGAAGGAGAAGTGGTTGAAGTACTCCATCAGGAAGCGGTCAAACGCTTCGCGGCCCACTTTCTGCTCCAGCTCGTACAGGAACAGGGAGCCTTTTTCATAGGGAATATTGGAGAAGACTTCATCGGGATCACGGCCGCGCAGGTCGATCGCCATTATCTCATCGCGGGGCTCTTTATCGGCCAGGTCCGCCTGCAGGTCGTCATAACCCAGAGCCATTTCCATCTGATAGCGCTCATCGCCGTAGACGAACTGCATGATGCGGTTGGTCAGGTAGGTGGTGAAGCCTTCATTCAGCCACAGGTCGCGCCAGCTGGCATTGGTCACCAGGTTGCCGGACCAGGAGTGGGCCAATTCGTGGGCAATCAGGGCTACCAAGCTCTTATCGCCGGCGATCACCGTCGGAGTGATAAAGCTCAGGCGCGGGTTTTCCATACCGCCGAAGGGGAAGCTGGGCGGCAGAATTAGCAGATCGTAGCGGTCCCAGTGATAGGGGCCATACGCCTTTTCGGTCACTTCCAGCATGGATTCGGTATCGGCAAACTCCGCCGCTGCAGATTCCAGCATGGAAGGCTCGGCGTAAACACCGGTGCGCTCACCCATGGGCTTAAACTGCAGGTCGCCTACTGCCAGGGCAATCAGATAAGAGGGAATGCGCTGGGGCATTTCAAATTCGTAAACGCCATCTTTGGCCGCC
This sequence comes from Microbulbifer mixtoriginis (SeqCode), assembly GCF_052467705.1. Taxonomy (NCBI): domain Bacteria; kingdom Pseudomonadati; phylum Pseudomonadota; class Gammaproteobacteria; order Cellvibrionales; family Microbulbiferaceae; genus Microbulbifer; species Microbulbifer mixtoriginis (SeqCode). The sequence goes on along the minus strand of NZ_CP174322.1, from coordinate 709,446 downwards.
TGCGGATCGTTGTTCGCACTCATTACCGCGCGCAGTTCTTTCGGGGTGCGAACGGTAGCGTTGTAGGTGATACGAACTTTCGGGGAATCCTGCAGCGGGATAAAGCTGCGCGCGTGAATCGCCTGGGCCTGGGTAAACAGGAACGGATGCTTTTTACCCGCGGTCTGCTGCGGTTCCAGCCACTGAACACCAGAGGCGCCCGGCGCTGTGCGGTAGCGGATAGTAATGCTGTCGGCATCTTCCGGCAGCTCGATATTCAGCGGAGTGCCCAGGTGGCTGTCTTTCTCACCCATGGAGAAATTCACCGGCGCGCCGTTAGCCGATACAGAAACCACTTCCAGCTCGCGGGTATCGAGCACCATCGGCAGGTTCTTGTCGTTGAGGCGCTTGAAGTCCAGCTTGGCTTCGCCCTCAAGTACCTTGCGGGAGAAGTCGACAGTCAGGTCCAGATCCAGGTGCTGCACCTGGTAGTCATTGCTATTGGCGAAGGAGTGATAATCCACACCGGATTGCGGCGCCTTTTCTGCAACGCTTTTCTTCTCGATCACCGCAGCCGCTTTTACCGACGTATCGGCGCTGTCAGCTTCGACCTTGGTCGGTTCATTCTTGGAACAACCTGAGGCTACGGCGAGGCCGCCGACGATCAGGCTGGTGCATAGTAAACGGGGCAACATGGGTCTACTCCCTGGGTTCAGCTTTTCAATTTGCGCCACAGGATACCCGAGAGTAAGCGCTTGCGGAACGACAGCGGGAAAGACCATTGCTGGATACCGGTCACAATGAAGGTGTACAGAGTCTCGCCAGCGGCGATCGTGCTCTCAGGAGCAATAAAAATAGACATATGTCTCAACTTATCGGTTGGCGGACGAATTTGCCGACTAATCCGCACCTACAACACAAAAATTCCCCCATCAATTAACAAAGCCTTCACTTTCCCTATTCAGACTGCGGGCCCTCTAAAACAAGCACATAAAGGAGAGTCCCATGTCACTATCCCGGAGGCGGTTTCTACAATTTTCCGGCGCCGGCCTGGCATCGCTGCCACTGCTGAAAGCCTATGGTGCTGGCCTGCAGCCATTCCAACACGGCGTAGCCAGCGGAGATCCCCTAGCGGATCGCGTTATTCTCTGGACCAGGATCACCCCCTCCAATGATCCCGCCTTCCAGTCCATGGTGCCCTATAGCTGGCAGATCGCACTGGACCCGGAAATGGCCATGGTGGTTAACAGCGGCAGTGGTCTCACCGGCCCAGAAGTGGATTACACCATCAAGGTGGACGCATCAGGACTACAGGCAGGCACTAGTTACTACTACCGTTTCTACTCCAACGGTATCGATTCACCGATCGGCCGCACCCGCACCCTGCCCACCGGCCATGTGGAGCGCCTGCGCTTCGCCGTTACCAGCTGCTCCAATTACCCGATGGGCTACTTCAATGTGTATCGCGAGATCGCCCTGCGCGCCGATCTGGATGTAGTACTGCACCTGGGAGACTACATCTATGAATATGGTCCCGGTGGTTTTGGCACCGGTAGTGGCCTCGGACGCGAGCCAATTCCCGCCAAGGAAATGGTGGATATTCAGGACTATCGCCAGCGCTACGCACAATATCGCTCAGACCCCGATCTACAGGAAGTCCACCGCCAGCACCCGTTTATTTGCGTATGGGACGACCACGAAACCACCAACAATGCCTGGGCCGGTGGTGCGGAGAACCACAACCCCCAAGACGGCGAAGGCGAATGGGCGGTGCGCCGCTCTGTGGCAAACCAGGCCTACTTTGAATGGATGCCAATCCGCGATAACGGCATCCTCGATTTATTTGGTGACAAGGCCATTTACCGCAGCTTCCGCTTTGGCAACCTGATGGATTTGATGATGCTGGATACGCGAATTGCCGCGCGTGACGAGCAGGCCAATTGGTTCGACCAGAAGACCGCCGATAATCCCGATCGCAGTATCCTCGGCGCACAACAGGAGCAATGGCTGCACAGCGGCCTGACGCAATCCCAAGCGGACGGTGTGCGCTGGCGGGTACTGGGGCAGCAAGTGATGATGGCGCAACTGACTCTGGCCAAAGATCTGTCGATCAATATGGACCAATGGGATGGTTACACCGCCTCCCGCGAGCGCCTCTTCGATCACATCAGCAACCACAATATCGACAATTTTGTCGTGCTCACCGGAGATATCCACAGTTCCTGGGCCTGGGACCTGGCCAGCAATCCATTCAATATTCTCGAGTACGGCCGCCTAACCGGCCGCGGTGCCCTGGGCGGCGAGTTTGTCACCCCGGGAGTGACCTCCAGCTTCCTGGACAAGTCCCATTTAACTGATGTAGCCGCCATCGCCATGGATGGACTGATTCCTCATCTGAAGTGGGTTGACGTAACCCAGCGCGGCTACCTGCTGATGGATGTATCCCACTCTCGCACCAAAGCCCACTGGTACCATGTGGATACTGTCACCAGTAAGAGTTACAACACCAACCTGGCGCGAATCTATAAGCAAAAGGCCGGCGCCAACCACATACAAAGAGCCTGGAGTGAGAGTAATGCTCCCGCTGAAGTGCCTGCACCGGCTCCAGGCTATGCCACTCTGGCGCGCAACGCCATTGCCGCCCTGCGCAGCCGCTATCAGGTTTAAGCGGCATAAAAAAACCGCGCGGCCCACCGAGCCGCGCGGGTTTTCTCTCGCCAATTAAGAGCCGGATCAATCCAGGCTAAAGTCGAAATTCATCTCATCTGCCGGAGCCTGCACATAGTAACCCTGGATATAGTCAGTGCCGGTTTGCCAAAGAGTGGGCAACATGCTGGCCTGCTCGATATGGGGCACGATCACCTTGGTATTCGCCTCACCCAGGCGCTGTACCAACCCTGCAAGGGTATCGCTGCTCTCGCCCTCGTCCTGCACTTCGCGCACAAATGACGGGTCGATCTTGGCGATATCCACCTTCACATGTTCCAGTGCCTTAAACGGGTTCAGGCCGGTACCGAAGTGACAGACTGAAACACGACAGCCGATCTGCTGTACCTGGGTAGTGAAGTCCCGCGCAGCGTGTAAGTTGCTGGTGATATCCTCCTGGCGCAACTGAAATACCACCGAAGCGGGTATCAACTTGGCGGCCTTGAAGGCCACCCCCAGCCAGGCCGGCAGGCTGTTGTCGAGTAGTGAAGCGGTAGTGAGATGCAACAACAGCGACACCTCCTTGCCCTCGGCCCTGGCGGCGGCCGCGGCCTTGATCGCGGTAAGGATCACCCAGCGATCCATCTTTGCCGACAGCCCCGCATCACCCAGATCCTGCAGAAAAGCCAGCGGCGCCAGTTCCTCTTTTTCATCAAGCATACGCACTAAAACCTCGTACATCTGCTCGCCGGTGCCCTGCAAACTCAGGATCGGCTGGTACAGTAGCTTGAGGTTGCCCGCTTCCAGCGCCTGCACCACACGGGCGCGGTGATAGGTACCGGCATCGGCACTGTTTTCGGTATCCGGCTCATAAAGGGCAAAAGCACCGCCCTGAGCGTCTTCGCCGAGGGCCCGTTTATGGGCCGTTTGTGCCTGCTCCAGCACTTGCTGGGAGCCACTGGAAGCCTCGCTCAGTAATGAAATCCCAATCGAGGCGGTCACCTGCTGGGTCTTGCCGGCGGCATCGAAAATGGTGTCAGCAATTCGCTTGAGTATGTCTTTAGCGCGCAGCTCGATACTATCCGGCGTTGTATCGGAACTCAGCAGGCAGAAACTGTCATCACTGTAACGTGCCAGGGTGTCACCGCTGCGCTGGCAGCCCTGTAATAATTCTGCCATGGCTTTCTGCAGTGCGTCGGCACCAGCCACACCCACAACTTTTTGCACCTCCTCAGCAAAGCGATCCACCTGAATAAACATTAAGCCACCGGTGCGATGTGAATCCGCCGAAGCCTTGATGGTGGAGTCCAGTAGCTGCAAAAAATGCTGGCGGTTATATAGGCCAGTGAGAGGGTCGCGATTTTTAATATCGCTGAGCTGAGCTTCCAGCTGTTCAGTATCGCCGCGACGACTGGCAATGCGCACTTGCAAACAGCGCTCATCCTCGTAAGTCGTACTGAGTACCTCTGCACGGGTGGGCAGTGGATCGCCGCTCACAGTTCTGGCAGTAAACTGCCACTCCTTGGCTTCAACTTCATTGTTGTCGATAGCGCAGCGCTTGAGAAATTCCCGTGCGCCCTCCTGCTCATTTTCCGCCAACATATCGATCAGCGGTTGGTATTCGATATCCTCACCAGTTTCATAGCCGAAACGCTCGGCAAAGGAATCGTTGGCATATACCAGTAGGCCGTCGGAGACATAGGCTATGGCATCTTTGGAGCTGTCGAGTAATTCTTTAGCCCGCTTGAGTGTGGCGTGATAGCGACGGTCGTGTAGCCGCGCCTGGCGGCGGTTTTCGAGAGCCGACATCTCGCGCTGGATCACCAACAATAGGTGTTGATCTTCATCCACCGTCACCACGTCCCTGGCGCCCAGTTTCAGCCCTTCAACTACCGGCTGAGAGCCACTGCGCTCACTCAGCAGAATCACCGGAATATCTTTTTGCAGTTTACTGATAGTGCGTAGAGTTACTGCAGGAGGAACCTGAGTACTACCTTCTGAGGCGATCACTAGGTCCCAGGTTTTATCTTGCAGCAAGCGGGTAAAAACCGCTTCATTAGCGACATGCTGGGCACGATTGGGCCTGCCTGCATTGTGCAACATGCTCACCAGGCGCTGTGCCTCTGAAGGCATATCGTGAATCAGAAGGAGTCGGATAGTGTCGTTGCTATTCATTATTTGCTCTATTTATTCAGGGCAGCGCACCGCAACCCCATGCGGTAGTTTAGGGGGCCCCTGTGGTGGCATACAAGAGCACATCTGGGTGGTACGCGTGATTCAAGTCACACTATTCTTCCTGCCAAAAACAAGCCCGAGAGTATTTTTTTGCGAAATAAGTAATCACTCAGCAGGCCGGCAGCTGCTTTTCTGGCCCGCGGGCTGTGCGGCGCAATTGATCGGCAGCCACTCTATAGATAGGCTCTGCCGTGTATTTAGCACAGATCAATTTGGCGCCATTTTTCTATCCTCTACGCCTCAGGATTTTTATTAATCGACGTTAGAAGGTTTGACGCAAGCCTCTATTGGCGACTTGGAAGCGACACCCGGCACTTCTCGCACCAGCTTCGGCACCAAATAACCCGGAAGGCGCCGGCGCAATTGCTCAACGATTTCCACTGCCACGCTATCACTCACTTCGAAGTGGGCCGCACCGTTAACCCTGTCCAACTGATGTAGGTAATAGGGCAACACACTCGCATCAAACAGAGTTTCGCTGAGGGCCTCCAGGGCTTCGCAGCTATCATTGACACCGCGCAGCAGCACCGCTTGATTTAACAGAGTCACTCCCGCTTCGCGTAGTCTGAGCAGGGCCCCACGCACCTCAGCATCAATTTCGTTAGCGTGATTACAGTGCAAAACCAGCACTGGCTTCAGGCGCGACTGGCTGAACCAGGACAGCATCTCATCAGTAATGCGGCTCGGCGCCACAATGGGTACACGACTGTGCACGCGCAATTTATTTAGATGGGGGATCTGTGCCAGCTCACCGGCGAGCCAACCGAGTTGGCGATCATTCAATACCAGTGGATCACCACCGCTCAAAATCACCTCGCGCAACTCTGTGTGTGCGCGCACATAATCAAGCGCTGCAGACCACTGTTTGCGATTCAAATGATTATCGCCATAGGGAAATTCCCGGCGAAAGCAGTAACGACAATTTACCGCGCACTGTCCCGCTGTAATAAACAGCAGGCGACCGTGATATTTATGTACCACCCCCGGCAGTGGATTCGCCTCAGCTTCTTTTAGCGGGTCTGCACTATAACCCGCTACTACTTCCAACTCTGCAGCGCCGGGCAAAACCTGCAACAACAGCGGATCATTTGGATCGGCAGGGCGTATACGACGGAGAAACGGGCGCGGTACCCGCAAGGCAAACTTGTCATTGGCCCGTTGCGCCCAAGGCAGCTGCGCCGGGTCAAGCTGCAGCAACCGGATCAACTCTTCGGGATCAGTGATCAGGTCTGAAAGTTCATCCTGCCAGCGGCGGGCTTCGGAGATGTCGATCATTTCGCTGTCGACGGCTGGGGATTTCACCATAGGAATACGCACGGAAGGGAGCAACACTAAAGAAGCCATTGTACCAGAAGCTGCCCCCAGCACAGACGCTCCAGGTATTCGGCCTACAAAGCCTGATAGCGGTACCCAAAAGGTGGAAAACTGCCGATCAAAGTTACCGAGCCAAAACCAATAAAACCATACAGTCACAATGGCTTTAAAGCCAATTAATATCGGGTTCAGTCAGGCCCACACCCTGACTTTCAGTAACAAGGAGTGTAAACCAAGCCTGTGCAAAATATTTTTTTTCTCACAATTATTCAACTTTGTCACATAAACAACGAAAAAAAATCGACAAAAAAATAAACGCCACACTGACCTTGAGATTAGAAAATCTCAATATCGCCCTTTCAACATAGGCGCACAGCCTGCGCTGCAAGCGAAGTAACGACTTCACTACCACCAAAGTAAAAAATCACTCCGAATCAATAAAAGTTGTTACTAACAAAAAAATAACTACCAGCATAAAAATATTACTACTCATACAAATTTCCTTAGGAAAATCTTCACAATTCCCCCATTCACAACAGGGTTAATACGGTGTTAATTTAACCAAAGACAAAGCGATAACAACCTTGTCTTTCTTGAATTCAGTGCACTCGAATTTCAATAAAAAAATAAACCGGACATCTTCCTCGTCCAATAAAAATGGAATTACATAAAGGAATAATTCGATGGAAATGCAGCTTGAATTACTTGAGGCAAATAAAGATTTACTGATTGAGCAAACTCGTGCTCACCCATTCCTCAAGCGCTGCCGCGATGGCTCTATAACCATGGAAGAGCTGAAAATTTTCCTGGTCCAACAGGGAATTTACAGCAGCTACTTCGTGCGTTACCTGTGTGCGATGATGGCCAACCTCCCCAGTAATCAAGAAGTACATGAGCTGGCTGAAAACCTGATGGAAGAACTGGGTTTGGAACCCGACAGCCCCAAGCCCCACGCTGAGATTTACCGCGAGACTCTCGAGCATTTTGGTCTGAGCTTGGAAAATGCAGAAATTCTGCCGGGCACCCAGCATCTGATCGACACTATGTTCCAACACTGCCGCGACCTGCGTGCCAGCTCGGGACTGGGCGCACTATGCCTGGGCGCAGAGGCACTGGTACCGGACCTTTATAGCGATATCGTAGCCGGCTTCCGCGCCCGCGGCGTGGCAGACGAACAGTTAACTTTCTTTCTGCTGCATATCGAATGCGACGACGGCCATGCTGAAACCATCCGCGATATTATGGTCGATATCGGCAGTAAAGATGCCTCCCAGCTTGATGTCATGCTCGATGCGGGACGCCGTCTGGTGCAGGCCCGCCAACAGTTCTTCGATTCTATCGAAACTGCCTACCGCACCTCGAACCAGAGTCAGCCCCAAGCGATCCCCGCCTAAACCGTGTTTGCCCGGCCATTTATTGTGGCTGGGCACAATACAGGGATGTATTTACCACAGTGAAACCACTGTGCTTGCTATAAAAAATTAAAAAGATTGAACGGCACTTTCCCAGAGTTCCACCGCGCACGGCGACCGGTGAACATTCTGTGCCGTAAATATTGGAGTTAAAAATGGCTGAAACACTATCAATGAATAAAAGCGAGCTGATTGAGCGCGCCAGCGAATCCATGAAGCAGCATCTAGGCGTGCCCGATTGGACTCTGCGTGAAAAACTTGCGCTCACCTGCCGTATTCTTTTTGCCCACGGACACGACTCCGGTCTGGCCGGACAGATCACTGCCCGAGCAGAAACACCAGGAAATTATTACACCCAGCGCCTGGGCCTGGGCTTTGATGAAATTACCGCGTCCAATTTGCTGGAAGTGAACGAAGATCTCGAAGTCCTTTCCGGCGACGGCATGGCCAACCCTGCCAACCGCTTCCATACTTGGATTTACCGTGCACGTCCGGATGTTAAGTGCATAGTGCACAGCCATCCAATTCATATCTCTGCACTGTCCATGCTGGAGCGCCCACTGAAAATTTCCCACATGGACGCCTGCATGCTGTACGACGACATCGCCTTCCTCAAGGAGTGGCCAGGCGTGCCGGTGGGCAACAGCGAGGGCGAGTTGATTGCTGAAGCGATCGGTGACAAGCGCGCTATTCTGCTCGCCCATCACGGCCTGATCATTGCCTGTCGCTCCGTCGAGGAAGCCTGCTCCATGGCCCTCCAGTGCGAGCGCGCCGCCCAGTTGCAAATGCTGGCGGAGTCCTCTGGCACCATTCAGGATATAAAACCGGAACTCGGCCGCGAAGCCCACGACTGGATCCTGCAGGAAAAACGCAGTCAGGCTACCTTCGCTTACTATGCCAGACGCCTGCTGCGAGATATCGACAAAAGCAGCGATAATCCGCTTGGCTAATACACAGCCACCGCTACTTTTTTCAGTCCGCGGGCCCAACACCTGCGGGCTCGCAAGCAGCTCCAGCCAAGATCTGTACAAGCGGCCATAACAACTCTTCAAATCGCCGCACGGAGTCGTTCAAGCCGCCGCCCTCCTGTATAATCTCGCCCCAACATTTCAGGGCCGCAGGTAAAGTCTCTGCGCCGCGGCCTAACGAGTCGCCTGCAGCTACCATTTTTGGCGGGAGCGCACGGGATTCCCAGGGCTGGAGCGGGCCGCGGCCGGGCTTTTGTGAGGGGAAAACTCGTTAAAAATCATAGAGATACATGACTTATAAGGGCTCTAATTGCTATGGCTAATTACTCTACCAACGAATTCAAGGGCGGCCTCAAGGTAATGCTCGACGGCGATCCCTGCTCGATTGTAGAAAACGAGTTCGTCAAACCTGGCAAGGGCCAGGCATTCAACCGCGTTAAACTGCGCAACCTGAAAACCGGCCGAGTTTGGGAGCGCACCTTCCGCTCCGGCGAAAGCTTGGAAGGCGCAGATGTTATGGACCGCGAGATGGAATACCTCTACAACGATGGAGAGTTCTTCCACTTTATGGAGCCCGAAACCTTCGAACAGCACCAGGCCAGCACCGACGCAGTGGGCGACGCATCCAAATGGCTGAAAGAGCAGGATATCTGCACTGTAACCCTGTACAACGGTTCTCCGCTGGCAGTCACTCCGCCCAACCACGTCATTCTGGAAATCACTGACACCGATCCCGGCCTGCGCGGCGATACCGCCCAGGGCGGCACCAAGCCGGCTACCCTGGCTACCGGCGCTGTGGTTAAAGTGCCGTTGTTCCTGGAAATCGGCGAGACCATCAAAGTAGATACCCGCACCGGTGAATACCTGGGCCGCGCCAAAGAAGATTAATTTCCCACCTCTCGCGGGCGGCCACCGGCCGTCCGCCGCCTGAGCCAATCCCATGACCTCTAACCTCTGGCGTCCTAGCGCCACCATTGAAGCCCTGCGCCATCGCGCCGCGTTACTGGCTGAAATTCGCCAATTTTTTACTGTCCGCAAGGTGCTGGAAACCGAAGTGCCAGTGCTTTCACGCCGCGCTACCAGCGACCCACATATCGATTCCATTCCCACCCAATGCGGTGGTGACAACGCCTACCTAGCCACCAGCCCAGAGTTTGGGCTGAAGCGCTTGCTGGCCGCCGGTTTCGGCGACTGCTACTACCTGGGCAAGGCGTTTCGCCAAGGTGAAGCAGGCAGCCGCCACAACCCGGAATTCACCATGTTGGAATGGTATCGCTGCGGCTGGGATGATCGACGCCTGATGGACGAAGTGGCCGATCTACTAAGCGAAGTACTAGAAATCCAACAAGTGCAGTTACTCAGCTATCGGGAGTTGTTCCAGCGCGAATTACAGCTGGACCCCCATAACGCCAGCGATAGTGACTTACACCGCTGTGTCGAGCAGGAGATGGACCTGGCCTTCAGCCCCGCTGATCGCAGCGAATGTCTGGACTTGCTGATGAGCCATCGCCTGGAGCCCACCATGGGTGAGGGTATTACGCTGCTGTACGACTTCCCCGCAGACCAAGCGGCGCTTGCCAAGGTGCTTCCCGACGAAGGTGGCACCCCAGTGGCAAGGCGCTTCGAAGCCTATGTGGGCGGACTGGAGCTAGCCAACGGTTATTGGGAATTGACCGATAGTGCGGAACAGCTGCGCCGTTTCCAAGTGGACCATGCCTATCGCCAAAAGCACGGCCTCAATCTCTATCCCTATGAGGAGCGATTAGTGGAGGCATTGCGGGCGGGGATGCCGGAGTGTGCCGGTGTGGCACTTGGTGTGGATCGTTTATTGATGTTGGCCGGTGGTTACAAAACCATCGAAGAAGTGATCGCCTTTCCTATTGAACGCGCTTGACCCTCGTTAGACTCTATAGAACAACAAACTGATCAGCCCCCTCAAGGCGTGTAAACATAGCGCGCCACCTCGCCCACAGCAAAAAAGCCGCAATCCAATGGCAACTGCTGACGTTCCGCAGGTACCAGCGCCACTAGACTGCGGTGATGACTGCTCTGAGCCTGCTCCAGCAGATAGTGAAACAGAGCCCGACCAATCCCCTGCCCTCGGTAGTCTTGCAGAGTCACCAGATCGTAGAGTCCCAGAGCATCAGCGGAGGCAAACAGGCAGCCCGCCGCCACCGGAGTATCCTGCAACCGTGCCAAAAAGAACCTGAGCCGCGCTCGGCGCTGTTCGGGAATCTCCGCCAGTGCCGTGTAAAATTTTTTTAGCTCCGCGGCTTCCAGGGCACTGCCGCACTCCGCCGCCTGTACTTCTGCATATTCGGGCAGAGCCTCTTTTTTTACCGGGGACAACACCAACCCATCCACTTTCTGTGCGGCCCCCTGCACTGCCAGGCGTTCAATCTCTGCGGCCATCGCCACCTGCGATTGCTTGCGCTGTAATCCCAGCTGCGCCAGAGCCTCGTCATCGAGCGGCTTGGAGGCGCTGTGCCACAAGGTAAATGCGCTGTGGCGCTCGGCAAAATAGTCCAGCGCGAAGCGCTGCAGTATGCGTGGCTGCATCACTGTATTGGAAACCGCCTGGTTGAGGCGGCCCGATAAAAGACCAGTATCACTGCGCACAATACCGGTGATCTCTTTGGTGTGATTGGGATTGAGCAAAGCCGCGCAATAACTGGCGTGAGCCTCTAGATTGCGGCAGACAAGGTTTTTGGCGCTGAGACTGTATTTCATGGGTACAAGGATAGTTCCGTTTATCCAACTCCCTAAAGAACGAAAAACCCCGCACAAGGCGGGGTTGCGATCACTACTTTTCCACTTGCGAAAGCGCACACTGATCCATAGACATTGCCGGCTGGGCACAAGTCGCCGGCCCCACCACTTTGGCCGGCACACCGGCCACCAGGGTTTTTGCCGGTACCGGCTTTAAGACCACACTGCCAGAGGCCACCTGGGCGCATTCGCCCACTTCAATATTGCCCAGTACCTTGCTGCCGGCGCCAATCAAAACCCCACAGCGAATCTTGGGGTGGCGGTCGCCACTCTCCTTACCGGTCCCCCCCAGGGTTACCGACTGCATGATGGAAACATTGTCCTCCACTACCGCAGTCTCACCAATCACAATACCGGTAGCGTGGTCCAGCAGGATACCCTCCCCCACTTTTGCCGCGGGGTGAATATCCACACTGAACACCACCGAGACCCGGTGCTGTAAAAACATGGCCAACGAACGGCGCTGCTGCCGCCACAACCAATGCGCCACCCGGTGCACCTGCAGGGCGTGAAACCCTTTGAAGTAGAGGAAGGGCTCGTGCATGGAATTGCAGGCGGAATCCCGTAGATAAGTGGCATTCAGATCCGCGCGCGCCGCACGACCTATTTCCGGGTCGGCCGCCAGGGCTTCATCGATCACCTCGCGGATCAGCAATGCCGGCGCCACGGCATTGTCCAACTTGTTGGCCAGGTGAAAACTGAGGGCCGCCTCCAGGGAGCTGTGATTGAGAATAGTGGCGTGCAGAAAACTGGCCAGGATCGGTTCGCGTTCGACCTGCTGTGCCACTTCGATGCGAATTCGCTCCCATAGTAAATCCGAATTTGTCTCGGTGCATGAGGCATTCACAGTGGACTCTTCCATATCAAACCGCTCCCAGTGTCAGAGGTGGCTCCAGTAGTGCCGATTGCTGCTCGCGCAGTGCCAGTATATGTTCCGCCCAATAACGAGGCGTGTTAAACCAGGGAAATGCCTGGGGAAAAGCCGGATCCTGCCAGCGGCGCGCCAGCCAGGCAGCGTGGTGCATCTGGCGCAAACAGCGCAATGGTTCCACCAGCTGCAACTGCTGGGGATCAAAACTATAGAAGGTTTCATAACCTTCGAGTACCGCATCAAGGTAGGCGGTTTGCTCGGCGCGATTGCCAGAGATCAGCATCCAGATATCCTGGATGGCCGGGCCCATCAGGCAGTCATCCAGATCCACAAACCAGGGCGTCTCATCGCGCCACAGGAAGTTACCACTGTGACAGTCACCGTGCAGACGCAGTAAGTCCCAATCGCGCTCAAACAACGGGGCGACCTGTTCAATAATATGCCCGGTTACCGAGGCGTAGGCCTCACGGTTTTCCCGCGGTAAAAAATCACCGCCCAGGATAAATTCGCGGCTATCAACGGCAAAGTGCTTTAGAGTCAGAGTCGGGCGATGAATAAAGGGCTTAGCGCCACCCACTGCGTGGATACGCCCGAGCATAGTGCCCACCTGCTCCAGATGATCGAAATTATCCAGCTCCAGCTGGCGCCCCCCGCGGCGGGGAAACAAGGCAAAGCGAAAGCCTGCCGACTCCAGCAGGGTATGCCCATCAAACTGCATCGGCGCCACCACCGGAATCTCCGCTTCGGCCAATTCCAGAGTGAAACGATGCTCTTCCTGAATCTGCTCATCACTCCAGCGGCCGGGGCGGTAAAATTTGGCGATCAATGGCTCCGCGCCCTCAATGCCCACTTGGTAGACCCGGTTTTCATAACTGTTTAAGGGAAAAATGCGCGCATCGGAAATCAGCCCGGTGCTCTCGACACAGTCAATCACCACGTCCGGCGTAAGGGCTTCATAGGGATGGTGGCTCTGGGTCATAGCGGGTACCAACTGAATATCGGTTGGCTATGCTAACGCGCTCGCGGGGGCGGGGACAAACACAGAATAGCCCCGCAGCTTTAGCGACACCCAAAGAGGCTGCAGAAGGGGAAGTGGCGTGCAATAGCACTAACCAGAACCACTCTCTGAATTGCAGTGACTAACCGCCACTTGACCGCTGTTGCTGCAATAGCTGAACCATTTGGTCACGACCAAAGACCTCGGCAAAATCCTCTGCCGAATGGCCGGCCCTATTGACCTGTTGCGAATCACAGTCCTGCTTTAACAAGGTTCTTGCCAAGGCAAACTCACCACGAAAAATTGCCGCCATCAACGCGGTATTGCCGCGACGATCCTGTGCACAGGCGTCCGCACCCCTTTGCAACAAATAATCCACAGCTTCCCTGCGGCCGTTATAGGTGGCAATCATCAGTGCCGTATAGCCTTTTGAATTGCGGGTATTTAGGGGAAATCCGGCTTGCGAGAATTCACGCAGCACCTCGGTATCACCAATCCTGGCAGCGGCAAAAAAATACTGGGAGAGTTCGGTAAAGTCAGAGTCATTTTTTTCCGGCTCCACTGCCTGAGCCATTAGAGTTAGCCCCTGGGCGAGAAAGACGATTGCAAATAGAATTGATCTCATGAGTTCACCTAAACATTTTGGTGGGCGGCAACTGCCGCCCACCAATGGGTCAATATTACTGGGCCAGTTTTTTCACTCGGCTCAGGTTGCCACCAACCGCTTTGGTCAGGCGCTGGCCATAGTCTTTATCGGCGTGGTAGAAATAGCTCAGCATAATGTGTTTGGTGTTGTCATCGCGCACCTTACCCAGATCACCAGCTAGGTTTTCTATCAGGTTCTGACGCTCTTTCAAACTCAAGCTGCGATAGAAAACACCGGCCTGGGCAAATGGCAGTTTCTTCTCAATCGCCTTTTGCTGGGTACTGCCAGTGAGCAGCTTATTGCTGTACAGGCCTTTGGGATCTTCGCTGCGGGCATCAATACGGCTCGGCTGATAGTTCACATCGGAAGTCTGCTGCCCGTAATTTGCGGCTCCATCTTGGTTCCAGTTATTCACTACTGCGCGGGGACGATTGATCGGCAGCTGCTGATGATTCGCCCCCAAGCGATACATTTGAGTATCGGAGTAGGAGAAAACACGGCCCTGCAGCAGACGGTCTTCAGACGGTTCAATGCCGGGCACAATATTGGCTGGCGCAAATGCGGCTTGCTCAGTTTCCTGGAAAAAATTAGTGGGCACACGGTTGAGCGTCATGGTGCCGACTTTGGTTTCCTCCACATCCAGCCACATTTTAGTCGCGTCGAGTGGGTTGTAATTAAAGCCATCAAGCTGAGAAGGTTTCAGTACCTTGATATACAAATCCCACTGGGGGTAGTCGCCTTTCTCAATGGCCGCGTACATATCTCGCGTCGCATGACTGAAATCTTTCGACTGGATTTCCGCCGCTTCCTCCGCACTTAGGTTTTTAATACCCTGGCGGGTTTTCCAGTGGAATTTCACATAATGTACTTCGCCCTTATCATTGATAAGTTTATAGGCGTGCACACCCCAACCATCCATTTGACGCAAGTTTGCCGGGGTGCCGTAGTCAGAATAAACCCAGCTGAGCATATGGGTGGCTTCTGGTACATGGCTAAAGAAATCGAAAAAGCGATTCGGATCCTGCTGATTGGTTACCGGAGAGGGTTTCAGGGAATGCACCATATCCGGAAATTTAATCGCATCGCGAATAAAAAATACCGGCAGATTATTGCCTACGAGATCCCAGTTGCCCTCATCGGTATAAAACTTGGTGGCGAAGCCACGGGGATCGCGCAGAGTCTCCGGCGAACCTTTGGAATGAATTACGGTTGAGAAGCGCACGAAAACTGGTGTCTTGCTACCGGGCTCAAATACCACCGCTCGGGTCAGGTCACCAATATCCTTTGTAGCGACAAATTCACCGTGTACTCCTGTGCCGCGCGCATGTACAACCCGCTCTGGAATACGCTCGCGGGCAAAGCGCTGTAATTTCTGGATCAGGTGCACATCCTGCAGCAAATTCCCACCATTTTCTCCCGCAGTTTGTGAGTTCTGATTGTCACCTATCGGTGCGCCATTATCGCGAGTTAATGTCTCAGCATTGGCACCGCCTATCAGGCCGATAGTTAATGCAAATAAAGGAAGATATTTCATCGGCAAGTCCGTCCCTAAAATTGTTTCTATTACAGGGACAGAGCTTATAAGCGAGTATATTTAGTGGGAAATTAGACCTTATTATCGTTCTTATAGTTGGGATTAATAAGCTGCACTGACTATAAAATTCCCCCTCAAGTTTTATCACTTTTTTTAAAGTGACGCTTTGGCATCAGATACCAAAGCACAATTGCCACCAAAAAAAGCGCAGGAATATCTCCCAACAAATTCGCTCGCTCAGTGCGATCGTACAATGCCTGAAACAGCATAATGGTGGCATGCACCAAGCTGGACCAAACGGTAAACCAAATTAAGCTGGCATTGGCTGCGGGATCTTTTGCCGCGCGAATAAGAAAAACACCCAAAGTTGCATAGATCCCCATAATCATCTGCTCATATTCCGGCTGTCGTGGGGTCCACCCCCACCCAGATGGCCAAACCCACATCATCATCGGATAAATAGCAAATATAAAGATCAGGCCTACGACTACCAGTGCAATAGGTAGGTACTTGGCGCGGACAGCATCATCCATAACAAAGTCTCTATTTTATTAGCTAAGCAACTGCCTGAATTATTCCTGCAAATCGCCGGGCAAATGACAAACCACCTCAAGATTGTTGCCATCCGGGTCTAATACATAGGCTGCGTAGTAATCCGGGTGATACTCTTCATAGATATCCGGTACACCATTATCGGTACCACCCGCTGCCAATGCGGCTCGATAGAAATCACGCACCACCTCACGTTCCTCGGCCCGAAAGGCAATATGAAGCTGAGAGCTGCTGACTTCCTCGCCGCGAATCCAAAATTCCGGCTTATCCGCCCAACCAAAACCAGCTGAATTATCAAACTCCATCACCAGTTCATACCCCAAACACGCCAGGGCCTGGCGATAAAATTCACGGGAGCGAGTAAAATCTTCGACCGGTATTCTGATGTGATCCAACATTGATTTACTTTCCCTTTCTTAGGCTGGCTTCACCGCCAATCTGCAAGATAGTCCAGGGAAGGGAGTTAGACCTTGCTTGGAATGGAATCGTGACGGGCTTTACTGCGTGAAAAGAACCATTACAGTGTCGAGGCTGATGACAACCCAGCAAATTCTGTCGCCAAGTTGCCATGCCAAAATTTGAGGGGTCGGGTTAAGGAGTGATATACCAGTGATACAACCCATATGCTGCCACACCAAATCCAAAGATAAGCTGGCCGACCAAAAGTACTCGATAGGCAAAGGTGTAACGCGCAATTTCCCCACGGCGGATAGCGTCATTGGAAAAAATTCTGGCCTCTTCGGGATACTGTTTCTCGAGATTTTGCAGGGCGGGTACCGCTAACCTAAGTAGCTCGCGGCTGCGTACATCCATCAACCAAAATACCGTTACCAGGATCATCACAAAACCACCGAGCAGGGCCAATATAAGCGGGTGAAAATTTTTCTCCACCGCAGTAAAAATCCCACCCTCCACAAACATGGTCAGTACAACAAAAAAATTAAAAACCTTGAGGCGCTGGTCAGCTGCAAAGCGATAGTGCTCACAAAGGTACTTTACCTGCTCCAAACTCTTTCTCCTTGAGTCAATTTACTGGCCTTGAACCACCGCGCGATGGCACCGATAAGAGCAAAAAAGCCGGGCGATGCCCGGCTTTTCTACAGTCCCCAACAGCCGCGCCGCCAGGGAATAGTACTTGCGCTAAATTCAGGTCAGCGATTTTCGCGATGTGCCAGTAGATCGTCAACTACTGCAGGGTCCGCCAGGGTGGAGGTATCTCCAAGGTTATCCAACTCATTACAGGCTATCTTGCGCAGAATACGCCGCATAATTTTTCCCGAGCGGGTTTTAGGCAGGCCCGGCGCCCATTGAATAACATCAGGCTTGGCAATAGGCCCTATCTCTTTGGAGCAGAGTTCAATTAACGCCTGCCGCAAGGCTTCACTGGGTTCCCGCCCTGATTTCAGGGTAACAAACGCATAGATACCCTGCCCCTTAATATCATGTGGATAACCCACCACCGCGGCCTCTGCGGTGTCCGGGTGCAATACCAGAGCACTCTCGATCTCAGCGGTGCCTAGGCGGTGGCCGGAAACATTCAACACATCGTCGATACGCCCAGTGATCCAGTAGTAACCATCCGCATCCCTGCGCGCACCATCGCCAGTAAAGTAATAACCGGGATAAGTGGAAAAGTAGGTATCGATCATACGTTGGCGATCGCCATATACTCCGCGAATCATCGAGGGCCAGCTTTTTTTAATCGCCAGAGCACCCTCTCCTGCTCCTTCGATTTCTTTGCCGTCCCCATCCAACAACACCGGCTGCACACCAAAGAAAGGCTTTGTGGCAGAACCCGGTTTAAGCGCCATAGCACCGGGTAGCGGTGTGATCATATGAGCGCCGGTTTCCGTCTGCCACCAGGTATCCACAATAGGGCAGCGCTCATCACCGACTACCTTGTAATACCACTCCCAGGCCTCTGGATTAATTGGCTCACCCACTGTCCCCAATAGTCGCAAGGAGCTGCGTTCTGTACTGGTGACAAACGCATCCCCCGCTCCCATTAGTGCACGGATCGCTGTAGGCGCAGTGTAAAAGCTGTTGACCTGATGTTTATCCACAACCTGCCAAAAACGTGAGGCATCCGGATAGGTGGGCACGCCTTCAAACATTAACGTGGTGGCTCCGGCAGCCAGGGGACCGTAAACGATATAGCTGTGGCCGGTAACCCAACCGACATCTGCGGTACACCAGAAAACCTCACCCTCGCGGTAATCGAACACATACTTGAAAGTCATGGTGGCCATCAGCAGGTAGCCTGCTGTGGTATGCAGTACACCCTTGGGCTTGCCGGTGGAACCGGAGGTGTAAAGGATAAATAGTGGGTCCTCGGCGTTGACGATTTCCGGTTTACATTCGCCATCCATTTCCGCAATGGAATCCGCATACCAGATATCGCGCTTACTATCCCAGTCCACCGGAGCACCGATATGTTTCACCACAATGGCCGTGTGTACGTTGGGACACTCGGACAGGGCCTTGTCCACATTGGCTTTGAGAGGGATATGCTTACCCCCTCGAATCGCTTCATCGGCGGTAATCACCAAGCGACAATCAGAGTCGAGTATGCGATCCCTTAGCGAAACCGGCGAGAAACCGCCAAACACCACCGAGTGCACCGCACCAATACGGGCACAGGCGAGCATGGCATAGGCCGCCTCGGGAATCATGGGCATATAAATGCAAACCCGATCTCCTTTCTTCACTCCACGAGACTTCAACAGGTTCGCCAGGCGGCACACATTGTCATACAGAGTGCGATAGGTAATCGCCACACTATCGGCAGGGTCGTCTCCCTCCCACAAAATGGCGGTTTGCTCACTGCGGCTAGCTAAGTGTCTGTCGATGCAATTCACCGTGACATTGAGTTGACCATCGGCAAACCAAGCCGTATGCCCTCGGTGCATATCCTCCTCCAGCACCTGGGTAAAAGATTTTTCCCACTGCAGAAAATCCTTGGCCTGCTGAGCCCAGAATGCCTCTGGATCTTGCACCGATTGTCGATACATTTTTTCGTAGTCTTCAGCGCCAATCAGAGCATTGGCGGCAAACTTGGCAGGTATGGGGCGGGTATGCACATCTGACATCATCTTCTCCCTTATTATTAGCGTGGCACTTTGGCCTAGAGAAATCTGAATTTATTGGGTCTTATTCGACTCACTTTATAGCATTGCCTGGGTGAAACAATCCCCCCACCGCTGGCAGAGTTGAAAAGTAGGAAACGTTCACACGGTACAAGAAAATTCGCCCATTCCTCACCCACCGGGGACGGCTAAAACAACAAGGGGCCAGAGGGTTGACTAACAACAGAAAATTATCGATTAAGCCCTAGGCAATTTACCGGATATTAAATCCAGATATTATTATCCGCGGTCAGTTCACCTCCGGCATCACCAGTATTCACAACGCCTCTGGGCTCAACCAGTAAAATCTCGCACTCCTGTTCAGCCCTTGGCTTGTGCTCCACGCCTTTGGGCACCACAGTCATCTCCCCAGGGCCCAAACAGATAGTATTATCGCGAAACTCAATTTCCATTTGTCCTGAAACAACGATAAAAACCTCATCCGTATCGGGGTGATCATGCCAGGTAAACTCTCCTTGTATCTTTACCAGCTTGAACTGGTAATCATTCATCTCCGCGATGACCTTAGGAGACCAATGGTCCGAGAACTTTGCTAGCTTTTCTCTAAAATTAATGACTTTATAGCGCATTTCTAATCCTTTCCTCCTAAGCAAGAAAGCACTTACTAATTAAAACTATATCGAACGTGAGGTCTCAACTAAGTCTCTGAGGCTTCCAACAGTATGCTGACTAAAAACCAACAACCCCGATTCACTTAGACGGGCAGCCACTATTCCAATCCCTTTTTTCTTCACTCCTGAAAAACTGCCATCGTAAATAAATTTCGAACCACAGGATGAGCTGTTTTCTGTAAGCACCGCAAACTTGATATCCTGATTTCGACACAAGCTCAGGGCTACGTCCGCTCCCCATATCAATTGATCTGTCAGATCCTTATGATCAATTCCTATAACTCTGGCCGTGCCCGCTAAAACCTCAGATCCACTACCGCCGAAAATCTCTGCCGGAGCCCTGGGTATAGGCAATCCGGCTGCAACTTCCGGACACAGAGGAACGATATCCTGGGTTTCTATAAGCCAATCAAAATCGTTGTTATGGACCCCAACATCACTACCGTTATAACGCACGGCACACCCCAGGAGACAAGCACTCACTAGTATTTTGTTCATATACACCTGCGGTCAAAATGTACACAATAGAAAATAATGCTTAAAGATCACTTAGATTACACGAGCATAAAGGTTGCCCAGCAAGTAAATTAAGATAGAAAGCCGGAAAAGTAAGACAAATAAATCCAGGTTAAGCAAAGGCCCCCTAAACAAATCCATTAGAGAAATAAATCATGCTGCGCTCTATACCGATTTTGATTATCAGCCTGTTAACAATCCCTGTAGCTAATGCCAAACAATTGGCGATTACGCTTGACGATGCCCCCCGCAAAGCCGATGGCTACTTTGACGGACCAACTCGAGCAAAAACACTAATTGAGAACCTGGAAAAGCACAAAATTGGACAAGTAGCCTTCTTTGCCACCACGCAATCACTGAATCAGGAAGGCCTAGAGAGAATAGGCACATACAACAAGGCCGGGCATATTATTGGCAATCACACCCATAGCCATCCCAACTTTCTTGAGACAGAGCTATCCGTCTATCAGTCGGATTTTTTACAAGCCCATCATCTACTGCAACAATTTGACAATTTTAAACCCTATTTCCGCTTTCCCTACCTGCGCGAGGGAGAAACTATCGAAAAACGGGATGGCATGCGAAATCTATTACAGAAAAATAATTACCAAAATGCCTATATCACCTTAAATAATTACGACTGGTATATCGAAGAGCTTTTCCAAGCGGCAGTGAAAGTCGGGAAACCGGTTGATATGGAGAGACTCTCAAAGTTTTATGTCGACGTACTTATGGCGAGTATTAATTACTACGACGATATGGCAAGCAAATATCTTGGGCGTTCACCCAAGCACGTCCTACTGTTACACGAAATGGACATTACGGCGTTGTTTATTGGCGATTTAGCTCGTCGCCTGCAGCGGGAAGGCTGGGAAATAATTTCTTTGCAGGAGGCCTATCAAGATCCCATCGCCAAATACCAACTCGACCAACCGATTAAATACAATCCTGGCAGAATCGGCGAAATCGCCCTTGCTAAAGGGCAAAAGAAAAATCTCTGGCATTACACCCTGGATGAGTCCTACCTGGAAAAGAGATTCAATCAGGAAGTGTTATTGATGTCTAATCACTAAATGGCAGGGGTGCTACAGGGCACAAAGCCCTGTAACGGAGAGAATCAGGCTTCAGCGAGCTGAACCGGAATGGTATTAGTGCTGCGCTCTACCTTGTTGCTTTCATCCAGGTAGACCAGCTTGGGCTTGTGGCTATCGGCCTCTGCCTCTGTCATCTGGGCATAGGAAGCGATAATAATACGATCGCCAACTTGTACACGGCGGGCAGCGGCACCATTCATGGAGATAATACCCGAGCCGCGCTCGGCCAGAATCACATAGGTGTGAAAGCGCTCACCGTTGCTCACGTTGTAAATATCGATTTTTTCGAATTCGCGCAGACCGGCCAGCTCTACCAGATCTTCATCAATTGCGCAGGAGCCGTCATACCAGAGTTCGGCCTGGGTCACCGCGGCCATATGCAGTTTGCACTTCAACATTTCAATTTGCATGGTTGGATGCCCCTCAGAGTTCCAGGGATACGTTGTCGATCAGGCGCGCGGCACTGGTGTACATCGCCCCCAGAATCGTAATTTGTTTATCGTCATCAGCTGCCGGCTGTAAGTCCTTGCTGTAACAGATGGAGAAATAGTCGACGCGGAAGCCAGTGTCTTCGATACGCTGGCGCGCCTCTTTTTCCAGGTCGGCAAAATCCCGGCGCCCACCCACGATTTCATCTTTAACCCAATTCAGTGACTGGTTGAGCACCGCCACCTTGGGGCGCTCATCTGCAGTGATATAGCCATTGCGCGAGCTCAGAGCCAGACCGTCGCTCTCGCGGTGAACCGGCGCAGCAACGATTTCCACCGGAATACACAGATCCTCGGCCATACGGCGAATCACCGCCAATTGCTGAAAATCCTTGATGCCAAATACAGCCTTGTCCGGCTGCACAATATTAAACAGCTTGGAGACTACCGTCGTCACCCCTTCAAAGTGACCGGGGCGACTCGCGCCACAGAGCACATCGGTCATGGCCGGGCAAACCACGCGGGTCTGCTGGTCCATACCGTTGGGATAAATCTCGTTCTCATCCGGGTGGAACAAGAAATCGCACTCGGCTTCGCGCAACCGGGCCATATCCCGCTCCATAGTGCGCGGATATTTGTCCCAATCCTCATTCAGGCCAAACTGCAGGCGGTTGACGAAGATCGATACCACTACTAGGTCGCAGTGCTGCTGGGCCAACTTGACCAGCTCGATATGGGCGTCGTGCAGATTGCCCATGGTGGGCACGAAGCCCACGGTCTTGCCGTCTGCTCGGGCTTTGGCCAGCGCCTCGCGCAGGCTGGCTACGTGGTGGAAGACTTGCATCTCTCTACCGCTCACTATGTATCAGCGCGGCATCATACTCGCTGAGACGAGGCGTCTCAACTTAGCAAAAGTGCCGCTATCCCCAGGTTTTCCCCACGACATCTCTGATAGCTCACAGACTACTGTCTAGGTCATATCAGCCGGATTCCAAGTCACTTACAAATTATCCCACCACACCTCCCCCGCCTCAGATTATCGAGCAGAGTTCAGGAAGTGTTCATACCCGCCAGGGCAAACTGCCCGCCAAGATCCACAAACGACTTTAAACGACATCAAAGAGCCATCCGTGCTCGGGAGCGCTGCCATGAGACACCTCACTACTGCCATCGCCGCCGCGGGCCTATTGCTCCTGGCAACCCCTGCCATATCCGAAGTACATAGGGGACACCAGCGGGCAATGGACCAGGATCACCACGGACAGGGAAGAGCCCATCGCGAGCAGCGTCACATGGAACGCGACAGACATCATAATCGCAAGCACGAGAGAGAACATCGTAGAGAAGAGCGCAGACAGCGCAAGGAAGCACGCAGAGAGCGTAGAGAGGAGCGCAGACATCGCCGAGAAGTCCGCCACGCATACAAAGATGGTTACTCCGATGGCTATAGCCGCGGCCACCGCACAGGCCACCGGCACGAGCACCGCGCGGTGCACAGACCCCATTATCGCCGTGGCCACCATGGGCATCGTCCTCGCTGGCGCCCAGCACATTACGGCTACGGCTACAGCTGGCGCCACCTACCGCAAAATTTTGTCAGTATCAGCATCGGCGCCACCGGCTTCTACTATAGCGAAGGTATTTTCTACCGCCCGGCTTCTCACGGCTATGTGGTAACCCGCCCGCCCCACGGCGCCATCGTGCATAGCTTACCGGCCTCGGCCCTGACAGTGGTTGTCGGTGGTTACAACTACTACGTAGCCTACGACACCTATTACCGCTGGGATGACCGACGACGCGGCTACCGCGTTGTGCCCAATCCCGGACTGTTTTAACCGCCCTATTCCATCCCCCCAAGCTTCAGCGGTCTTCGGACCGCTTTTTTATTTCGCGGCTAAATTTCCACAACAATTCCTCATCGTAAAGCGCGCTGAAGCCAGAAAAAAACCGAATAAATATTTAGTTTTTTACAGGGAAAAAAATCAACGTTTTTTTATCTATAGTTATTGCTTTCCAGCACTGCTGGGCCCAAGATTCGCGCCCGCCACAGATCAACGGAAAGGCGCCATGAAACAGCAACAAGTAAAAAACTGGACCTGCGACGATTCTGCCGAACTTTACGGCATCCGCAACTGGGGCGCCGGCTATTTCGATTTAAATCAAGACGGTGAAGTTTCGGTCCTGGTCGAGGGTCCCAACGGGGAATCCCAAAGTGTCTCTCTGATGGAGATCGCCCGCGGCGCCACCGAGCGCGGCCTGGGCATGCCCTTACTACTGCGCATTGAAAATCTGCTCGATGCACAGATCGCCCGCATTAATGAATCCTTTGCCCGCGCCATCGAAGACTGTGGCTACGGCAATGTTTTTCGCGGGGTCTTCCCGATCAAAGTCAACCAGCAATGCCAGGTGATCGAGGAGATCGCCAGCGCCGGCCGCCGTTTTAACCACGGCCTGGAGGCTGGCAGCAAGGCGGAGCTGATCGCTGCACTGTCCATTCTGGACAACACCGAATCTCTGATCATCTGTAACGGCTACAAGGACGAGGAATTTATCAACCTCGGCCTGCAGGCGCAGCGCCTGGGTGTACAGATTTTCTTCGTGGTAGAAACGCCCTCGGAAGTGGAAACCATCATCCGCTGCGCAGAGCGCGAGCAGGTGCGCCCCAATATCGGCGCGCGGGTGAAACTCGCCTCCAAGGTCGGCGGCTACTGGAACGCCACCAGTGGCGACCGCAGCATTTTCGGCCTGGGCAGTAACGACCTGATTGCCATGGTTGACCAGCTGCGCAGCCACAATATGCTCGACTGCCTCAAGCTGCTGCACTACCACCTGGGCTCGCAGGTACCGAATATTCGCGATATTCGCACCGGAGTGCTGGAAGCTTGCCGCTACTACGCCGATCTGGTGGAAGAAGGCGCTCCCATGGGCTATCTGGACTTGGGCGGTGGCCTGGCGGTGGACTACGACGGCACCAAGACCAACTACACCCACTCCAAGAACTATTCCCTCGACGAGTACTGCGTGGATGTCGTGGAAGCCATTATGGGGACTCTCGACAGTGAAGGGGTTGCCCACCCGGTGATTATCACCGAGTCCGGCCGCGCTACCGTGGCCTACTCCTCCGTGCTTTTGTTCGATGTGCTCGACACCACCCGCTTCGAACCGGTGGAACTGGAGCACACCAAGATCAGCGATAGCGACCACCAGATGTTGCTCAATCTGCAGGATGCGGTGAGTAGTATCACCCCCAAAAACCTGCAGGAGAGCTACAACGACGCCCTTTATTATCGCGACGAAGTGCGCTCTTTGTACCTGCACGGCCAGGTGAGCCTGCGCGAGCGCGCCAATGCGGAGAACCTGTTCCTGCAGGGTGCCCAGGAAATTCGCGCACTCCTCGACGAAGCCGAAGTAATACCCGCTGACCTGCAGGCCCTGCCAGAGGTGCTGTCGGATATCTACTACGCCAATGTGAGCGTCTTCCAGTCGATCCCGGATATGTGGGCCATCGACCAGGTATTCCCGCTACTGCCGATCCATCGCCTGGATGAGGCGCCGACCCGCTCGGGTATCATCGCCGACATCACTTGCGACTGCGACGGGAAGATCGACCGCTTTATCGGTCGCGAGAAGGAGCAGAAAACCCTGCCCCTGCACGAACTGAAAGACGGCGAGGACTATATCCTCGGCACCTTCCTGGTGGGGGCCTACCAGGAAACTCTGGGCGATTTGCACAACCTGTTTGGCGATACCAACGTGGTGAGTGTACGTATCCAGGAGGACGGCAGTATTGACTTCAGCCATGAGATTCACGGCGACAGTATTTCCGACGTGCTGAGTTACGTAGAATATCAACCCAAAGAACTGTTCGAGCGTTTCCGCCGCCTGGCGGAGCGCGCTGTGAAACAGGGGTTGATCACCGCTGCCCAGCGCAAGCAGATTCTGCATACCTATACCGCCAGCATGAGCGGTTACACCTACTTCGAAAAGTAAGTTTAAAAAATAAGGCGGCAAGCCTTTAAGAAGATAGCGGCGGCCAAAGCCGCAGACTAAGGAGATCTTTATGGCCAACGTACTGATCATCGGCGCCGGCGGCGTCGGCCAGGTAGTTGCGCATAAGTGCGCACAAGTTCCTGAAGTATTTGAAAACATCACCCTCGCTAGCCGCACCAAGAGCAAGTGCGACAAGATCGCGGAGATGTTGCCGCGGAAAATTGATACCGCCGAAGTCGATGCGGATAACGTACCCGAACTGGTCAAGCTGATCGAAAAAGTGAAGCCGGACATGATCATCAATGTGGCCCTGCCCTACCAGGACCTGCACATCATGGATGCCTGCCTGGAAACCGGCGTGCACTACCTGGACACCGCCAACTACGAGCCGCCGGAAGAGGCCAAGTTCGAGTACAAGTGGCAGTGGGCCTACCAGGAGAAGTTCGAGAAAGCCGGCCTGATGGCCCTGCTCGGCAGCGGTTTTGACCCCGGTGTGACCAGCGTATTTACCGCCTACGCCAAGAAGCACCACTTCGATCGTATCCACACCCTGGATATTCTCGACTGCAACGCCGGCGACCACGGCCTGCCTTTCGCCACCAACTTCAACCCGGAAATCAATATCCGCGAGATTACCGCCAACGGCCGCTATTGGGAAAATGGCCAGTGGGTAACCACCAAGCCGATGGAAGAGAAGCGTGTCTTCAACTTCCCCGAAGGCATCGGCGACAAAGACATCTACCTGCTGTACCACGAAGAGCTGGAGTCCCTGTCCAAGCACTTCCCTGAAATCGAGCGCGCGCGCTTCTGGATGACTTTTGGTGAAAGCTACCTGAAGCATCTCGAAGTACTGCAAAACGTCGGTATGACCGGCATCGAACCGGTGCAGTTCCAAGGCCAGGAAATTGTGCCCATTCAGTTCCTCAAGGCGATGCTGCCAGACCCCGCCAGCCTGGGCCCGCTGACCAAAGGCAAGACCTGCATCGGCAACATTATCCGCGGCAGCAAAGACGGCGAAGAGAAGATCTACTACGTCTATAACACCTGCGATCACCAGGATTGCTACAAAGAGGTACAGTCCCAAGCCATCTCCTACACCACTGGAGTACCGGCAATGATCGGCGCCAAGATGATGCTGGAAGGCAAGTGGATGAAGCCCGGCGTGTGGAACATGGAGCAGATGGACCCGGATCCCTTTATGGACGACCTGAACAAGTACGGCCTGCCCTGGCAGGAAACCTGGTTGGATAAGCCCTTCCAGTAATTCCGCACTTTTCCATACCCTTCGGGATGGGCCCCGGCGCCCATCCCGCGCAGCAGGATAAAGAAGCTCCCTATGGATCTCACTCCCCGCCTAGACTACTTCGGACACTTTGACCCCTACCGCGTACCCTCTCCCTGTTTCGTGGTCGATGAAATCGCCTTGCGCGACAACCTGGCACTACTGGCCGATGTGCAGAAACGCAGTGGCGCCAAAGTATTGGCCGCATTGAAAGCGTTCTCCATGTTCAGCACCGGTCCAATTGTTGCTGAATATCTGTCGGGCACCTGTGCCAGTGGCCTATTTGAAGCGAAACTCGGCTTTGAAGAGTACGGCGGGCGCGATCAGGGCAAGGAAGTCCATGTTTTCAGTGCCGGCTATAAAGAAGATGAACTACGCGAAATTCTGCAGTTCGCCCACCACGTGATCTTCAACTCCTTTTCCCAGTGGAAACGCTACCGGGAACTATGCCTGGATATGCAGAAGCAGCGCCCGGAGCTGCGCTTCGGCCTGCGAATCAATCCCGAGCACTCCGAAGGCCACACCGACCTCTACGACCCCTGCGCGCCCTGCTCACGGCTCGGTATCGTGCGTTCACTGTTTGACGATGAGTCGCTGGAGGGCATTAGCGGCCTGCACTTCCACACCTTGTGCGAACAGGACTTTAAACCTCTGGAGCGCACCATCGCTGCCGTGGAAGAGAGATTTGGCGACCTGATCCCGCAGATGGAGTGGATCAATTTTGGCGGTGGCCACCATATCACCCGCCGCGATTACCAGGTCGACGAGCTGATTGCCGCCGTGCGCAATTTTTCTGAAAAATATGATGTGCAGGTTTACCTGGAGCCCGGTGAGGCCATTTCCCTGTTCGCTGGTATCCTGGTGACAGAAGTGGTGGATACCGCCTGGAATGGTCAGAACCAGGCCATACTCGACGCCTCCGCCACCTGCCATATGCCGGATGTTCTGGAGATGCCCTACCGCCCGGGAATCACCGGTGCCGCGCGCCCCGGCGAGCTGCCCCACACCTACCGCCTGGGCGGGCAGAGCTGTCTGGCCGGGGACAGCATTGGCGAATACAGCTTCCACAACCCCCTCAAGGTAGGTGAGCGCTTGGTATTCGAGGAGATGGCTTACTACACCATGGTGAAAACCAACACCTTCAATGGCATCCCCCTGCCCTCCATCGCCCTGTGGAACTCAGAGACCGACGACCTGAAAATCATCAAGAGCTTTGGTTACGACGACTTCAAAGAGCGCCTCTCCTGATAGCCCCAACAAGATAGTGATGCGGCGGGCAGTACAATCCCCGCCGCCAGAGGATACGTAGATGCAGCCAGAAAACGATTACCCGATCTTCCTGGGCTCCGAAATTGAGCAACCCAAGCCCGAGGACGCCTTCTTTCATATCATCCCCATCCCCTATGAGGAGACTGTTTCCTACGGTGGCGGCACTGGCAAGGGCCCGGCCTCCATCCTCGAGGCCTCCTGGCAGCTGGAAACTTTCGACAACTTCTCCTCACCCTGCGAGCTAGGTATCTACACCCGCCCGCCGGTTGAAATGGGTGGTGCCGCAGAACAGGTAATGGACAATATCGCCGCAGCGACCCAAGAGGTGCTGGCACTGGGTAAGATGCCCGTGGGCATCGGCGGCGAACACTCGGTGACCTGGGGTATTATCAAAGGCCTGCTGGATGCCGGTGAAACCGACTTCGGTGTGGTTCAGATCGACGCCCATGCCGACCTGCGCGACCGCTATGAAGGCCACAAGCACAGTCACGCCAGCGTGATGCGCCTGGTGGTAGAGGCCGGTGTGCCCCTGTTCCAGCTGGGGATTCGCGCCTACTGCGAAGAAGAGATGCTGGCGCGCAAGGATTACAACGTCGGCTATCTGGACGCCCATCAGCTAGTGCCCAACAACGTGCAGGAATTCCAGCTGCCGGAAAACTTCCCCAAGAAAGTCTTCTTTACTCTGGATGTAGATGGCATGGACCCCTCGGTGTTTCCCTCTACCGGCACTCCAGTACCCGGCGGTCTGGGCTGGTACCAGACCCTCAACCTGTTCGAATCCGTGGCGCGCCAACGCCAGATTATCGGTTTTGACGTACTGGAATTCGCACCGATTGACGGCTTCCACGCCTATGATTTTGCCGCTGCCCAGCTAATGTACAAGCTGATGGGGATTATTCAGCGCAACCGCTGAGGCAGCCTCGCTTTCCAGCACTTTGACAATTCTTAACCAATTAACCTGTCATTGCTGTCAGATTAAGGGTTAGTATGTCGATGTGAGTAATCACTTCGCTGGAGAGACCGTGAATAAGCTGAATATCGTTCTTGGCGCCAGTGCCTTCATTGCACTGGCGGCTTTTGCCTTTAGTCCATCTGCAGACGCCCGTGGCTACGATCGCTGGGGGGAGCACCGCCATCATCATCGCCACGGTCACTACCATGGCGGCAGCCGCATTTCCATTGGCTTTGTCGCCCCGATACTACCCACCAATCATGTACGGGTTGCCGTTGGCGGGCGTCCCTATTACTACCACGGCGGACACTTCTACCGTCATGGCCCAAGGGGTTACGTCGTCGTGAATGCGCCGCTGGGCGCTTCAGTGGTAACACTGCCAAGCCGAGCCGTGCCGGTACAAGTGGGCGGTGTCACTTACTACCAGTATGCCGATGCCTATTACCAGTGGGTACCGGCTACCCGCACTTATGTGGTAGTAGCGCCTCCAGCATCGGTAGCGGTCGTTCCAGCTCCGGCACCAGTGGTTACGGTTCCAGCACCAGTCGCTGCAACTCCGGCGCCTGCACAAGCTCCAACCACGGCACCGGCGACAGTCCCCGCAACACCAGATCCTGGCCCAGAAGGTTTCCAGCCCGGTCAGGTCTTAGAGACGCTGCCCAAAGGCTACACGGCTGAAGTGATCAATGGTATCCAGTACTACCGCTATGGCGGCAACTACTTCATGCCGACCCAACGCGATGGCCAGGAAGTCTATGTGGTGGTCAAGCTGTAAGCGCCGCCGCACTTTCCAGCCCGTGAAAGCGGGCGAACTGACCCAAGGCCCGGTGAAAGCTCGCCTCCAGCGAGACACCGGGCTTTTCCAACCAGTGCAGAGTCTCGATACGCAGTGCTCCCGCATCCCGATCGGCCTTCAAGTCCACCAACCCCACAAAACGATCGCCGTATAAAATCGGCAGACAGAAGTAGCCATAGCGGCGCTTGGCTGCAGGGACATAGCACTCCAACTGGTAATCAAATTCAAATAGCCGGCTCAGGCGCTTGCGCTGTAGTATTAGTGGATCGAAAGGCGATAACAGCCGCACCTTGCGCGCTGGCCGCGCCGAACTCAGCTCCAGCTGCTCTGTCAGCATCAATTCTTTGCCATGAGAAGTCAGCTCACCAGTGGCAAGCATATTTTCGATGGCCCGTTGAATCAGGGGCTTGTCTTCACGACGTAGATAGGCGACTTCCTCAGGGCGGCCAATGCCCTGGCAGCCGAGAAAAGTGCGTACCAGGTGACTGCCGTATTCCAGTTCGGTAGCGGCGCTGATCGACGTATTTGCCGGCAATACCCGCTCTGGGAGATCAAAGACCTTTTGAAAACCCACTCGGTGGCTGACCATCAGCTCACCCTCGTGAAATAGCTGCTCCAGCGCTTTCTTTTCATCGGACCACTCCCACCAACCGCTTTTGGTGCGTACGAAATCACTGGCCCGCAATGGTCCCTCAGCGCCTACCCGATCCAGCACATAGCGGCACAGTTTGGCATTCTTCTCATACCAGTGGCGCTGCCCAGAGCGGATACGATCCATACGCACCCGAGCATAGGGGTAGTGTTCCATCGACATATAGGCGGCAGCGTGGGACCAGTATTCAAAAATTTCGCGGCGCTGTTCTGCTTCGGCTAAGTCTGGCTCACGGTAACGGGGCAGACGGTTGTACAGCTGGTGGTGGTGCGCACGGGTAATGCGCTGGATGGCATCCAGTTGCAGCGCGCCGAGATGCGCTATTAAGGCGGGGAGCCCCTCCTTCCAGGGGCTGTGGATAAACTGACGCTCCAGCACCAGTGCGCGGACCTGTTGCTCTGACAACATGGTGTCACCCTCCTTGTATTTGCTGAGCAGCAGTTACCAGTCAGGTTTCAGAGACTGGCACCTAGCGATCTACTCGCCCTGATAATATTCCGGTGCCAGGTTATCGAAGCGCGTATATTTACCGATAAATGCCGCGCGACAGGTGCCTATCTCACCGTTACGCTGTTTGCCGATAATCAGCTCTGCCAGCCCCTTATCCGGGCTGTCCTCGTTGTAGTACTCATCGCGATAGATAAACAAAATCACGTCGGCATCCTGCTCGATCGCCCCGGATTCCCGCAGGTCCGAGTTCATCGGCCGCTTATTGGGGCGCTGCTCCACACCGCGGTTGAGCTGCGACAGGGCGACTACCGGGCAGTCGTACTCTTTCGCCAATGCCTTGAGAGAGCGCGAGATTTCGGAAATTTCCTGGGTGCGGCCCTCGGTAGAGCCCTTCACCTGCATCAGCTGCAGGTAGTCCACCATAATCATCGCCGGCAGGCTCTTGGCCTCAGCATCTTCACGACTTATACGCGGATTTTCGCGCATCAACTTATTGGTGTGATCGCGCACGGTGCGCTTTGTGCGCGCGCGCACCTCACTGGGGCTGAGCGCAGGCGTATCGTCGATATACAGGGCTTTGCCCTTCATTTTTTGTACGGCGCTGGAGAGTTTGGGCCAATCCTCTTCCTGCAGCTTGCCGTTGCGGATACGGCCCTGGTCGATACGACCGATTGAAGACAACATCCGCATTACCAGGCTGTCAGACGGCATTTCCATACTGAAAACCAGGGTCGGGCGCTCCTGACTGAGCATGGCACTCTCGATAAAATTCAGTGCCAGCGCGGTCTTGCCCATGGAAGGACGCGCGGCGAGGATTACCAGCTCGCCCGGCTGCCAGCCGGAGGTGCGCTGATCCAATTCGGTCAGGCCGGTACTGAGGCCGGTGATATCGCCTTCAGTTTTAAACAGCTCATCGATGCGCTCGACGGTTTTCTTCAGCAGGCTATCCACACCAACGAAACCGCCCTCTTTGGCGCGTCCCTCGGCAATTTCCGCCACACGGCGCTCAGCCATCTGCAGCAGATCGGCGGAGGCCAGGCCTCCGGGATTGAAACTGGTGCGGCTGATTTCACCGGCGGCGGCAATCAGCTGGCGCAACATGGAGCGCTCGCGCACTATCTTGGCATAGGCGACAATATTCGCCGCAGAGGGAGTGTTCTCGGCCAGTTCCGCCAGATAGGCCGGACCGCCCACCTCGCCGAGGAGGTCGCGACTGGCGAGGCCTTCGGCGAGAGTAACGATATCCAGCGGCTGCTCACCATTGCTCAGCTCGCCCATTACCGCGAAGATCTTGCGGTGGCTGGCGGTAAAGAAGTCCTCTTCACTCAGCTGCTCGGCAACCGCATCGATGCGGCCCGGATCCAGCATCAGGCCCCCCAGCACCGATTGCTCCGCCTCTACCGAGTGTGGCAGCGGTGAACTCTCTTCACTGTGGATTTCTTCTTCGGGGGTAGCGTATTCGTCGATCATGGGACTTTACTGGATACCAGAAACAAAACAGGCGCTGACCCGGTAGGGTACAGCGCCCGATTGTAGCGCGGCTGGCGCCTGTGGCACCAACTGCTTGTCGGCAAAACCTTACTCGGCTTCGATAACGACTTTAACTACAGCAGTCACGTCGGAGTGCAGCTGTACGTCTACTTCGTACTCGCCCACTTCGCGAAGAGCGCCTTCCGGCAGCTTCACTTCAGCCTTGGCTACTTCAACACCGCCAGCAGTGATTGCGTCTGCGATATCGCGAGTGCCGATAGAACCGAACAGTTTGCCTTCGTCACCAGCGTTGGCAGCAATGGTTACAACCAGGTCGGCCAGCTTGGTAGCGCGGCTCTCAGCTTCTGCCATTTTGGCAGCTGCAGCGGCTTCCAGTTCAGCGCGCTTGGCTTCGAACTCAGCAACATTGGCTGCGGTAGCCGGAATTGCCTTACCAGTCGGCAGCAGGAAGTTGCGGCCGAAACCGGCTTTAACTTCAACGCGATCACCCACGTTGCCCAGTTTGCCTACTTTATCGAGCAGAATAACTTCCATCTCGGTTTCCTCAATTTCTGTATTGTGCAGAGCGCGCCTACTTTGCGGAGCGCCCGCGAATATCTATCCAGCTATCTACCAGAGCCAAACCACACAGGAATCCAGCCAGGGGCAAGCCACCAATCACCAGCATCACGTACATCGCCACCAGGGGACCAATCCCCCAACCGCGACTGGCGACCAGCCAGTGAATAAGGGCGATACCTGCAACCACCATGGGGAAGGCAATCACTGCACCCCAGAAGGCGTAACCCGGGGTCACCAGGCTCACCACCCACAGCAGCATACTCAGTGCCGCCAGCCATACCGGCATACGCAACTGATGAAACTCCTGGCGGAAACCGCCGGGGTTATACAGTAGCGCCTGCCAGTAGCGCCCCAGAACCAAAGCCAGTGTGGCGCTCATCGCCGATATCAGGCTCAGATATCCAGTGATCTGCAATTCGCCTGAGAACACCTGCTTCAGTTCTTCCATCGGAACCGTATTGGGCTGCTCTGCCGCTCTTTCGAGCGCTTGCATAAAGCCCTGGAGCAAACCGCCGCTGAAGGCAGAGGTGAGCAAAATACCCACCGCCGAGGCCGCTGTTACAGTGAACAATGCGGCGACCCATGAACGGCTACTGCGCAGTGCCACGGCGCCGCAGAACACTGCGGCAAAGTGGCCGGCGGAAATACCGGTCACCAGTGGTGGTACATGACCGCTCATGCCCATAACAACGATCGGCAACAGTGCCCAGGCCAAAACCATCAGGCCTTCACTGCTGCCGCGGCGCAAACTCACTAGAGCGAGGATTGCCGGGCTTATCAGCGGTATCCCCACCATAGTGAGGATCACCGCCCGCACGCGCCCGCGCATAATAAACTCAGCTACGGCGCGCATAGTTAGATAGCTTCTCTATTAATGAGTCTAAGCAAACTGCGGCTTAGGCTTCGTGGCTGTCCGTGTACGGCAGCAGGGCCAGGTAACGCGCGCGCTTGACCGCAGAGGCCAGCTGACGCTGATACTTGGCTTTGGTACCGGTGATACGGCTTGGAACAATCTTGCCAGTCTCAGAGATGTAGGCTTTCAGGGTATCGAGATCTTTGTAGTCGATACGCTTAACACCTTCGGCGGTGAAACGGCAGAACTTGCGACGACGGAAAAAACGTGCCATCTGATAATCCCCTTACTCTTCGCTTTCAGCATTATCGGAAGAAGCTTCTGCGGCGTCAGAAGAGGACTGCTCTTCTTCAGCGCGCTCGCGACGCTCGGTGCGCTCTGCACGGGCAGCTTTGCGCTCACGGCTTTCTTTTTCCGCTTTCATGATCGGGCTCTCGTCGGTGATCGCCTCGTCTTCACGGATTACCAGATTACGGATAACCGCATCGTTGTAACGGAAGTTGGTGGTCAGCTCCTCCAGAGCTTCTTCGGTGCACTCAACATTCATCAGAATGTAGTGGGCTTTGTGGATCTTGTTGATCGGGTAAGCCAGACGGCGACGGCCCCAGTCTTCCAGACGGTGTACTTCACCGCCAGTGTCCTTGATGGCAGCGGTATAACGCTCCACCATGCCGGGTACCTGCTCGCTCTGGTCCGGGTGAACCAGGAATACAATTTCGTAATGACGCATTTTAGCTCCTTACGGGTTAATCAGCCTTCCGGACAGTCCGGTAAGGCAAGGAGTACAACGGGCGCGGATAGACCGAGCCCATTGCGGGCGGCGTATTCTAGGCAGTTGCGGGATTGCTTGCAAGTTGATCAATTATTTGTGGGCTGTGTCTTCTCCAGCTCGGGGACAAGTGAACTAATTATTCCAACTGTTCCCTCAGAGACCACCCGTTCCACCCTGGGCCTTAGCCCAGCGAACCCCTGCCTTTGTGTAGATTCAGCCACTGAACTGCGCGTTCTGGTCATGGGTTTGTGGCGGCGAGCTGGCATATAGTGCCTCCCTCTGTAGGGAGAAGTACCATGCCCCAAGAAACGCACAACCTTAGCTTTGGCGCCTTCCAGGTGCCCGTCACCACCGTTCGCAACGGCGAAGGCCCACTAGTCCTGGTGATTCCCGCCATGGGCGTTCCCGCCAATCGCTACCATCTTTTGTTGAAGGAATTACAGCGACTCGGCTACAGCACCGCCATCACCGAACTGCCGGGAACCGGCGAAAGCCTGCCGAGACCTAACCGCAATGCCGACTACGGCTACGATGACCTGGTATTTGCCTTTATCCCGCAACTACTGGCACTGCTGGAAGAGTCCTTCCCCGCAGGCCCGGCCCTGATTCTCGGCCACAGTATCGGCGGCCAAACTAGCACTCTGGCGGCCCGTGCCGGCCTGACCGGCAATGCCAGGGTTGTCACCATCGCCTCCGGCCATGTAGACCACCGCAGCTGGAGCGGACTGCACAGGTACGCCATTTTACTTTTTGCCTCAATAGTGAGTGTCACCTCGAGTCTGCTCGGCTATTTCCCTGGCGCACGCATGGGTTTTGGCTGGCGTGAAGCGCGCAAACTGATGAAAGACTGGGCCCGCTCTATTTTCAGTGGGCGCTTCGCTCCAGAAAAACGCTTTGGAAAACACAAGCCCAACAACCAACCCACTCTTCATATCGCCCTGGCCGGCGATCCCTTTGCACCAGTAAAGGCTGCGCGCAAACTGGCTGCTATCGTAGATGGCGAGACCCGTGAGATGGCCGCCACCTATCCGAAAGGCAACCCCCACCTAAGCTGGATAAAAAATCCACGCCCGATTATCGCCGAGGTGGACAACTGGTTGACTCAGCACCCGGCCGGCTCTTACTGAGTGGATACAGGTCTTGGCGCCATCCAAAGTATGGCGCCAAGGCAGCGGATATCTTCAAGTGCTCAACCCCTAGTTTTCTACTAATCCTTTTAATTTCTGCCGCAGTAATACCCCCATATACAGTAACGTCTACTCTGTTCACTTCCGTTTTTGGCCAGAAGTTAGAAAAGGCTCGAAGTAATTTTCTACCCCAATTACTCGATCAATAAATCGTCGCATGGGGAAATTTAATGGCCATTAATTACTTCGAACAATTCAACGCTTTGCATGAAGGCAGCCGACTCTTAGTCCTTCCAAATATCTGGGATGCCGCTAGCGCACAGCTCTGCCAAGCAGCCGGCGCTCCCGCCTTAGCTACCAGTAGCGCCGCTGTGGCCTGGTCACTGGGTTATGCCGATGGCAGCAGCATGCCAATATCGGAACACCTGAGCGCCATTAAGCGCATTTTGCGGGTTTCCCGTGTCCCGATATCCATTGATATTGAGGATGGCTACAGCTCTGATCCCAGGCAGGTCGCCGAGCTAGTTAAAACTTTATGTGATCTCGGCATAGTCGGTATCAATATCGAAGATGGCAGGGAAAGCCCACAACTACTGTGTGAAAAAATCCTGGCTATTCGCTCCACGTTAAAGGCGCGACCCTTTTTTATTAATGCGCGAACCGATATTTACCTGAACAGTACGGAGAACAGCCAGGATTCACTGAAACAGGTGATGCAAAGGTTGTCCGATTATCAGGATGCCGGTGCCAGCGGAGGATTTATTCCTGGTTTAACCTCCCTGGCGGACGCACAAAAGCTAACACAAGAAATCAGTATGCCACTCAATTTAATGCTGCTAGCCGGTATGGAAGAGCCCGCCCATTTCTGGAGAGCCGGAATTCGTAGGCTAAGCTGGGGACCTGCTTTATTTCAATCGAGTTATGCGCTTTATAGCAACATGGCCACTAAGTTATTCCAAGGAAAACATCCAAAACAAATCTTTGAACACAGTTTGGACTATAACTATCTAAATAACCTGGGCGCCAATATCCAATAAAAAAGATCAATAATCTCGAAAAGGAATAACTTAAACTTCTCAATACCCATTATAAATTTACAGATGCGCTTGGGGGAGCCATCCTTGCCCCCAAGCGATTTAATAGTTCAGCTATCAAAAATTATAACCGACCCCTAAACTATATTCACTTTTGTCGTAAGTATAGAATTCCCGATTCTCCTCATTTTCAATATATTGGTACTTCCCATTAACATGGAGATTAGGGGTAATACGAAGCTTTGCTCCTAACCAGGATCTTATTCGATCAGATTCTCTAAAATAGAGATCCACATCACCTTGGCTATCGGTAATACGATTGCTCTCGTTATAGAGGCTACTGCGATACTCCACCCCTGTGGAGATATTCCATCTTGGTGAAGGTATCCAAACCAGGGTGCCTCCAAGAGTATGACGAGCCGGTGAGTAGCTATAATAATCCCCCTCTGCTTTCTCCTGCCCTTCACGATCGTTGTAATCGAATCGATAAAACAACTTCGCCTCGGTCGAAAATAATGAACGCTGCCAACTCAAGTCAAAGTACTGGCGCCAGCCATCCAAATAAGCATAATCATCGCCACCAAAGTAGTAACCTGGACTATAGGAAAAAACAATTCTGGAGCGCCCCCAATTCCCTGAAACTTTACCCAACAGCCGTGCTTGCTGTGTGACAGGCTCCCCCCCCAAGGTCACCATTTCGACGGCAAATCCCATCTCTGCAGTCCAACCAAACAGGCGGCGATCATGGAATAATCCCGCCCTGGCGCTGGCTAGATCGAGATTGTCATATTCCTTGTATTTGCGCCCAAATCCGTAACCTTGCACCCGCCAGCCACTCCCAGCAGTTCCCTTGAGGCGGTATTGACCCCAGGCAAACAACTCGGCGTAATTGTCATCCCCAATCGAGGCCTCTTCCAGTAGTTCATTTTGCAACGCATAGGCATTGTCATCATTGCCCACCGTCAGGCTGACAGTGGCCAGCCAGGGTTTCTCACGCTCGCCGCGATGATCCTCTGCCAATAAGCGCAGACGGCGCGCAGCCATGTCCCGCAGCTTTTCTGTAGCCGCCCCTGCTCGCACAATACGGTAATGTTTAAGTGCGACCAATTCTCGATCACTTCGCTCTGCGGCAATGGCCAAGTTATAACGGGCCAAATCCTTCCAGCGGGCATTATTCAGGAGGCCGAGAAAATATATCGTGGCCTCCGAATAACGCTCTAGTTTCATCAAGGTAACGCCAATGTTATACCTGAGCTTTGCAGAGTTATTGCCAGACTCACGCTCAATTTCAAAGTACTTAAGCGCCCTACGGTATTTTCCCTGCTTGAAAGCCTCCGTAGCCTCACTGAAGAACTCTGCAGCTATTGATACTGGTGATATCAACACCAACAGCGTAATTAGCACTATTCCGATTCGCCCATTTCGCACTGTGGATTACCTCTAAACATTCCCTGTCATAATTTTTGCAATGCCAATTAATTAGGCATCTGGCCCATCGGGTAAATTGTCCTGAGCCTGCTCAAACATTCCATCAAGCTCCAGAGAAATCTGGTCGCGAATATCCGCAGGTAGACTAGAAAGAATATCCTGCATCACTTGCTCGATAACGCCTTGTATATCTGCACCGTTCATCGCACTCTTAACGGCCTCTTCGATACTTTCCCTGGCAACTTCAGCGGTGCGCAGAGCTTCCTCCCTGGCCGCTTCTGCTGAGAGACGCGCATTGACAATCAACTCCTGGTGGCGTGTGAGGGCCTCACGCATCCTTGCTTCAATTTCCTCACTATGTTCAGCACCCTGCCCAGTAGCCGCTACTGCTTCCATTACCGCCGCGATGGTTTCCTCAGCCACCTCCTGCATATCCGGCGGAAGCTCTATGTTGTTCACCACATCTTGCGCATCCTGCCCCTCCTCAACCACAGTGAGAGTGACATCCAGGTCTTCTGGTGCCTCCTGCGCGAATAAAGGGCCGCTATACATAACTGCTGCAGCGACACCCGCCGCCAATAATCCCTGTTTCCACATCGCTTGGTTACCTCTAGGTTGTGACAAAAATTGCTATCGAACCCTACATTGCGGCCGGCTTCACAAGTGCGTTAATCGTTGACGCAGTCGCTTGCTCACCCCACCGTATTCCACTTCGATCAATATCTCCCCCGTGCTATTTTCACCGAGGATTTTCACCGGCAACGACAAGCGATTACTTCCTGCAGCAATATCCGTTTGCCATTGCAACACCTGACTGCTCGCATAACCATCAAGTTGCATGTTTTTCGGTAAGACGACCCTGATTAGTGCCCCCGGCATCCGGCGACTGCTGTGCAGTAAAAGGTGCACTGGCCGCCTGATAGTGCCTTCGGCATCTTGCTGCGTATAACCAGCCCAAACATTCATCGGGGTATCTTTTAAAAATGTCAGTATCACTCCCAATGTCACGACCACGAAAAAACCCGCAGCTACAGCCAACTGTCCCACTCGCCGATATTCGTCAAAAAATAACTTTGATAAAGAAGGCGATTGACTGCTTTCCTGCCCAGTGAAGACAGACTTTAAGATACGCTCTTCCAAGTCATCGCCAGGGTTCTCAACCGGCAGGGCGCGGAGCTGGTGACGTAACAACATCTCACTGGAAAAATCTTCAGCGTCATATTTCAGCATTGGCTTTTCCTCTGATTACTAACACGGATGACCCTCGCTAATAGTTCCCTCACTGAGCAATTTTTTTAATTTTTTATGTGCGCGATGTAGACTTGATTTCACCGTGCCCACACTTATGCCCAAAATATCTGCCACCTCTAGTAGGGAGTACCCCTCTACATCGTGCAGCAATACCGTATCGCGCCAGTTGACCTCTAGTTTCGATAGTGCCTGCAGTAAAATGCACTGCATTTCCACCTGAGAAGAAAGTCCCTTCTCTGGCGTGCCGCTTGCCACCGTCTCCCAATCAACCTCTTCATCAATGGGGGAGCTTCGGCGTCGGCGGTAGAGGTCCACATAGCGGTGATAGAGCACCTTGATTAACCAGGGACCTAAGCGCTGAATTTTTTCCAATGCTACAGATCGCGTCAGCAGGCTTGCCAAAACATCCTGTACCAGGTCCTCAGCCTCCTCGCGATTCCCTGTCCAGCGAAAGGCCATACGATAAAGTTGGCGAATATGTGGATGTATCAACTCAGCAAAACGAGCATTACGCGATCGTCGTCGCAGTAATTTTTGGGGCCAGGCGTACAAACCGCTACTCCCGGATATCAAAGGAAAGTTACCCGCAAATTTTTCACCTGCGGCGTGAAATAGAAAGCTGCACAGTAAAATTGCTGTGTGACAGTGGAAAAAATCTAGCAGTGAATAGTAGAAATAGAGGGGAAAAAGAGGTTTGCGTGTGAAGCGCTACGCCGAGATGCTGCAAGTCCCGGTATCAGTAATCACCAGGACTTACAGATCAAAAAAAAAGGAATAAATCAGGCGCTGCGCTGGCGCACCGCTTCAAATAGACAAACACCGGTGGCAACAGACACATTCAGGCTGCTGACTTCACCGGCCATAGGAATTTTAATTAAATGATCACAGTGCTCCCGGGTTAATCGGCGCAGGCCACTGCCTTCGGCACCCATCACTAAAGCCATAGGACCCGTCAACTGAGACTGGTAGACATCCTGGGTAGCCTCTCCTGCCGCACCAAAAATCCACACTCCAGCCTGCTGTAACTGCTGTAGGGTACGTGCGAGGTTGGTCACCGTAACAAAGGGTAAAACCTCAGCCGCACCACAGGCCACCTTGCGGGCTGTCGGGGTTAAACCTGCGGATTTATCCTTGGGAGCAATCACCGCGTGTACACCGGCAGCCTCCGCTGAGCGCAAGCAGGCACCCAAATTATGGGGATCGGTCACGCCATCCAGGACCAAGAGAAATGGCGACTCACCTTTCTGGTCCAGCTTTTCGAGCATGCCAAACAGAAATTTCTCATCCAGAACCTGGGTTTTACTCGCACAAAGAGCGATTACCCCCTGGTGATTAGCGCCCTCTTCCACCTTATCATCCAGAGTGCGACGGTCGACAAAACGCAGTGCGATATCATTTTTTTCCGCCTGCTGAATAATTTTTTGCAAGCGCTGGTCTTTGCGCCCACGCAATAGCATCAACTCCTGCACATTTTGTGGGGAACCCTTTAACAAAGCCTGCACCGCGTGCAGGCCATATACCAATTCTTGGCTCAACTTATGCCTCGATCACTTTTTCTTTTTACTGGTAGAAGAAGCTTTCTTCTTCTTTTTAACTTTGCCGCTACGCGTTTTGGCCTTTTCTGCTTTCTGTGCAGCCTTGCGCGCAGCTACCGCTGGGCGTTTACCGCCTTTGCGCGTGGGAGTGCGCTTGCTTCCGCGACGCTTTGCCGGCGCCTCAGTTTTTTGCTTGTCGGCATCCTCGCTTGATTTTTTCTTGCTCGTACTGGGCTTATCCTTCGTCAGCTCTCCCACAGGTACCGCTTCTTTGGAGCCGACCTTACGTTTGCGAATAGGCGCTACTTCCGCTGAGGTTTCTGCGCGCTTTCCCCAGGGGCTGGCATGTAATTTACGGCTGCTGTCTTTTTTCTGCTTGCTGCGTCGCTCCCGCTCCAATTGATGCTCTACAGCCATTTCCATCGCGCGGGCACTGACCTTAGTCGTTTCTTTCTTAGCACGGGAGGCCTTTTGACGCGGCACCAATTCCTCGAGAATAAAGTCTACTTTGCGCTCTTCAAGATCGACCCGCGCCACCTGAACGCTAACTGAGTCACCTAGATGGTAGCGTTTGCCACTGCGTTCGCCGATTAAACGCTGGTGCGCCTGCTCAAAGCGGTAATAATCTTTTGGCAGCGCGGTCACGTGGATCAACCCCTCAACAAAAAGATCATTGAGCTCGACAAATAAGCCAAACCCCGTTACCGCACTAATTACGCCGGAATAAACTTCACCCACATGATCCTGCAAATATTCGCACTTGAGCCAGCTAACCACATCACGGGTAGCATCGTCTGCACGGCGTTCAGTCATGGAACACTGTTCGCCGAGCTGTAACATCGCCGGCATATCGTAGGGCAGTATCTGCTGTCGATCGATGGGCCTGGCACCCGGCACGCTGTATACCTTCTGCACCACTGCCACTTCATTGGCACTACCGTTGCGAATTAGCCAGCGCAGGGCACGGTGCAACAGCAAATCGGGATAGCGGCGAATGGGTGAGGTGAAATGGGCATAGGCGCGATAATCCAAGCCAAAGTGGCCGCGATTTTCCGGTTGATAGACCGCCTGATTCATGGAACGCAGTAACATCACTTGAATTATATGGGCATCCGCACGGCCCTCGACCTGCTCCAGTAACGCCTGAAAATCCGCGGGCTGTGGCTCCGAGCCACCGGGCAGTCGCAATCCCAGCTCACCAAGGTACTCGCGCAAGTTGCTGAGTTTTTCTTCTTTCGGGGCATCGTGCACGCGATAGAGAGCCGGTAATTCCGACAGCTCCATTAAATCCGCCGCACAAACATTGGCCGCCAACATACACTCTTCGATCAGTTTGTGCGCATCATTGCGAGTAACCGGCACTATGCGCTCAATTTTGCGTTCGCTGTCAAACAGAATACGGGTTTCGGTGGTTTCAAAATCTATCGCCCCACGCCGATCGCGAGCACTGCGCAACGCCAGGTACAAATCGTGCAAATTATCCAGATGTGGAACCAGTGCGGCGAACTGCTTACGCAGACCACTATCGCGATTGTCCCGTTCTTCTAATACCTGCCCTACCTGGGTATAAGTCAGACGCGCATGACTGCGCATCAAACCTTCAAAGAAACGGTAATCGGTAATTTCACCGCTGCGATCAATGTGCATCTCGCACACCATACAAAGGCGGTCGACCTCCGGATTTAATGAGCAGAGCCCATTAGACAATTTCTCCGGCAGCATAGGCACGACAAAGTCGGGAAAATAAACCGAGTTGCCACGGCTGTGGGCCTCCTCATCGAGTACCGAGCCGGGGCGCACATAGTGAGAGACATCGGCAATGGCTACCAGCAGCTTCCAACTATTGTCGGGCAAAAG
Source organism: Microbulbifer mixtoriginis (SeqCode) (assembly GCF_052467705.1). NCBI lineage: Bacteria > Pseudomonadati > Pseudomonadota > Gammaproteobacteria > Cellvibrionales > Microbulbiferaceae > Microbulbifer > Microbulbifer mixtoriginis (SeqCode). The sequence continues at coordinate 666,428 of NZ_CP174322.1, read as the reverse complement.
CTCACAGTAAACTGCATCATCAAAATCGCGGGCATCCTCACCATCAATAGTGACCAGGGGTAATTGGCGCAAGTCAACCCGCGCTTTTTTATCCTCTTCCAGCACTTCATCGGCAATGGCATCCACTTCCTCCTGTAAGGCCGCGGGCCAGATATGGGGGATGCCATAGTTGCGGATCGCGACATCGATCTCCATCCCCGGTGCCAAATGGTCGCCGAGCACTTCCAGCACTTCCCCCTGGGGTACGCGGTCACGCCCAGGTTGTGTGACAATTTTTACCACGACATATTGGCCGTGTTCGGCACCGGCGGCATCTTCTGCCGCTACCATCACATCGAGGTTCACGCGGGGGTTATCGGGCCGCACAAAACAGATACCATTTTCCCGGTAAAGGCGCCCAGCCAGCTGTTCGGTATTGTGCTTAATTACCCGAACCACGGCACCTTCACGCTTGCCGCGAAAGCCGCCGGGAGTCTCCCGCACCAGCACCTCATCGCCGTCAAAGACTTTGCGCATTTGTCGATGGGACAAAAATAAATCGCCGTCACCATCCGTGGGCACAACGAAACCAAAACCGTCGCGGTGGCCAATCACGCGGCCACGAACCAGGCTCATTTTGTCCAGTACGCCAAAATCACCAGAGCGATTGCTGGCAATCTGGCCATCTCGGGACATGGCGATTAGACGCCGGCGCACCCCTTCACGCCGGTCCTCATCTTCTAATTCAAGAAGGTCGGCAACAAATTCCCAGGGCACCGGTTCCGCCTGCTGCTCCAAAAGTTGCAGCAAATATTCTCGGCTGGGGATAGGCTTTTCATATTTTTCCGCCTCTCGCTGGGCATGAGGGTCAGCGTTGAGGGGGCCTGAAGTATTTTTGTGTGTCAAAACAGCATCCGTTGTTGAGATAACCGCCCATTGAGGCGGCTTCCGGAGGTTATCCGGTCAAAGGCAGGCGGCGGAGGTAGAGAGTTTTTGTTCAATGTTTCGCCGCTGTTGAACGCATTATAAGCGATTTCAGCACATTTCCAGACCTTTGGGTAAAATGTTGAAATAAGCGCTAAGAAACCGTTGACACTCCCCCTGCAGATCTCTATAGTTCGCGTCCTCAACGGAGCACACGTTGATTTGCCCAGGTGGCGGAATTGGTAGACGCGCTAGCTTCAGGTGCTAGTGACCTAACGGTCGTGGAGGTTCAAGTCCTCTCCTGGGCACCAATTCCAAAAAGGCTGACTCGAAAGAGTCGGCCTTTTTTCGTTGCGGCTTATGTAAATCTTACCCACGAAAAGTCCCCAGATATTTCCAATACAAACGCCCATAAAAAAACCGGCCACTGGGGCCGGTTCGGTATTTTAAAGTCTTCTAGGGGTCATCAGCCCCCTGAATTAATGGAGGCCAAGGTCTCCTGCTCACGGTAGTCGACAGTAACATCCTGGCTCTCTTCCAGCCTGGCGTCGAATTCCGGATCTTCCTCATCGGTTCCGGAAAGTCCTGCTGCAGGTAACAACTCACCGGATCTCAAACGCATTTCCGGGGAATTCACCGCATCCACTCCACTACTGTAAGGTTTCACCGCACTGAAAATCGCCGGGTCAACCTGGGTGAAGTCCTCAACACCATTTTGGATTGCGGAGCGCAATCCCTGGGATGCCTGAGCACCAGCGATAGACTGCAGCTCGTCACCCTTACTAGTGAAGTTAGGCACCTGCCCAATAAATTCAGGCTCGTAATAGGAGACAGAAACAATTGCCACATTGGTAAGCGCATCCATACGCAGCGGCACCAACTCGCTACCGATAATACTCCAGAGCTGAGTATCGGTACCCAGAGTGATATTGCCCGCTGTGATATGCGTATCGCCGTAGGTTTCAGCGGTGAGCATACCAAAGCCCTCACTCGCCAACTGAACGTTACCGCGACCGGCATTGATTTCATCAATCAGTAGGTTGTCTTTCGCCAGCACCGTAATATCGACATCCGGCCCGGAAGTAGAGATAGCAAGGACATCGACATCGGACTCAATGTTGACATCTCCGCTGACCACCAAATCTGCACGCTTAGCTTTGAGGCTACCGCCAATAGTACCCGTGGCACTGCTAAGTACATTAATATCCCCTGATCCATCGTAACCGAGACGCATACCACTGCCAGCAAATCGCAAACCTACGCCGCTTTTGTTAAAGCTGCCGGAATTAACACCGCCATTTTCAAAATCAAAAGCAAAGTCTGTTTCCAAAGTGAGATTACTGGAAGTGTTATCAAGGAACTCAAAATCAGAGAAGCTAAAGTTGCCTACTTTGTTGCCAGAGGATTTCACCTGCCAGGTATCACCAGCAAGGTTGTACTGGAAGGAATCACTTCCGCTGCCACCAGAGAGTGCTACTGTGTCAGAGCTATTCTCATTCACTTCCACGTAGTCATCCCCCTCTCCCAGGGAAATACTATCGATGGTGGTTGCAGAGAGTATGACCGTGTCATTACCTGCACCGGTATCTATTGAAGCAAGCTCACCGCCATTTAAATTAAAAGTATCCTGGCCACTACCCGCATTTATCGCTTCAATACCGCTAAACACAAGCTTTTTGTTATTGCCGCTTACGGTACTCTGCGCATCGTTAATATCCCAAACCGCATCGATATTGGCCCCCTGGATAGTATCGTTTCCACTACCCGCACTCAGGCTCTCCAGATCCGCAAAAGTGACCCCGGCAACTGTCATGCTGTTGAGGCTATCGAAGACATAGTTACTGCCGATGTCCTGGCCAATATATGTACCCACGCCCTGGACCATCTCAAGATTATCAAACAGAACAGTCAGGCCATTCACCCTGGCTTGAGCCGCTCCGTTTTCTAGGGAGCTGCCATTACTGGAAGATGTCCAGCTAGCGCCACTACCGGCTGCATTAACAGTGTCCTCACCCTCACCAGTATCCACACTTTCAAGCCCGGTAAAGAGAATGCCCGCAGCAGTAATATCACCATTGGAAGCCAGGACAAAGGTATCCTTGCCAGAGGTACCTATAAGATGGTCAGTACCTCCCTCACTGCTGACTTTAGTAATGCCTGTAAATGCTATTCCGGCCGTGGCGATTCCAGACTCAGTTAGGGCTAAGACATCATCAGCGTCAGTACCGTATAACTGTGCATTATTAGTTTCTACATGATCAATACCGCTAAATTGAACACCATTCACCTCAAGGGCATTTGCAGTACCAGCTAACTGCCAACTTCCCGCATCGCTCTGAATCGTATCGCTATCATCGTTACCACTTCCCGCAGAAACGCTGGCAACAGACGAGAACTCAATACCCCGCGCTTTGAGCGATTTCCCAGTTTTGGCAAGTTCGAAAGTGTCTGCCTGATTATTTGTTGATGCGTCCAGCGACACGTTGTCTGCATCAACCTGCTCAATGCCCTCAAAGCTCACACCTGCAACAGCAAGAGCACCGCGGCCTAATCCCAATACCCAGGTTTCTCCAGCTATATCACTTGTAGCCACAATAGTGTCTGAGCCTTCGCCTGCATCCACAGAATCAAGTTCCATAAATGTCATGTTGTCGACTCGCACTATGGCATCCGCTCCGGACTTACTTAAGGAGAAAGTGTCCGTATGTTCTCCACCCACCAGCGTGCTGATGCCGCCGCTGATAAACTCGGCGTTCTGGATGGTGATCGCGCCGTGCTCTACTTCATTCTCATTGTCGGTCAGGGCCCAACCTTGGCCCGCCTGGCCGATCACGGTGTCATCACCACCGGCGGCGGCGACCGTGCTGAGGCCGGCGAACTGCATATTGTCCACCTTCACCAACTGACCCTGGCTGCCGCCGTCGAGGAAGGTGTAGGTGTCAGCGAAGTCTCCCCCCATCAGGGTGCTGATGCCGCCGCTGATAAACTCGGCGTTCTGGATGGTGATCGCGCCGTGCTCTACTTCATTCTCATTGTCGGTCAGGGCCCAACCTTGGCCCGCCTGACCGATCACGGTGTCATCACCACCGGCGGCGGCGACCGTGCTGAGGCCGGCGAACTGCATATTGTCCACCTTCACCAACTGACCCTGGCTGCCGCCGTCGAGGAAGGTGTAGGTGTCAGCGAAGTCTCCCCCCATCAGGGTGCTGATGCCGCCGCTGATAAACTCGGCGTTCTGGATGGTGATCGCGCCATGCTCTACTTCATTCTCATTGTCGGTCAGGGCCCAACCTTGGCCCGCCTGACCGATCACGGTGTCATCACCACCGGCGGCGGCGACCGTGCTGAGGCCGGCGAACTGCATATTGTCCACCTTCACCAACTGACCCTGGCTGCCGCCGTCGAGGAAGGTGTAGGTGTCAGCGAAGTCTCCCCCCATCAGGGTGCTGATGCCGCCGCTGATAAACTCGGCGTTCTGGATGGTGATCGCGCCGTGCTCTACTTCATTCTCATTGTCGGTCAGGGCCCAACCTTGGCCCGCCTGGCCGATCACGGTGTCATCACCACCGGCGGCGGCGACCGTGCTGAGGCCGGCGAACTGCATATTGTCCACCTTCACCAACTGACCCTGGCTGCCGCCGTCGAGGAAGGTGTAGGTGTCAGCGAAGTCTCCCCCCATCAGGGTGCTGATGCCGCCGCTGATAAACTCGGCGTTCTGGATGGTGATCGCGCCGTGCTCTACTTCATTCTCATTGTCGGTCAGGGCCCAACCTTGGCCCGCCTGGCCGATCACGGTGTCATCACCACCGGCGGCGGCGACCGTGCTGAGGCCGGCGAACTGCATATTGTCCACCTTCACCAACTGACCCTGGCTGCCGCCGTCGAGGAAGGTGTAGGTGTCAGCGAAGTCTCCCCCCATCAGGGTGCTGATGCCGCCGCTGATAAACTCGGCGTTCTGGATGGTGATCGCGCCGTGCTCTACTTCATTCTCATTGTCGGTCAGGGCCCAACCTTGGCCCGCCTGGCCGATCACGGTGTCATCACCACCGGCGGCGGCGACCGTGCTGAGGCCGGCGAACTGCATATTGTCCACCTTCACCAACTGACCCTGGCTGCCGCCGTCGAGGAAGGTGTAGGTGTCAGCGAAGTCTCCCCCCATCAGGGTGCTGATGCCGCCGCTGATAAACTCGGCGTTCTGGATGGTGATCGCGCCGTGCTCTACTTCATTCTCATTGTCGGTCAGGGCCCAACCTTGGCCCGCCTGACCGATCACGGTGTCATCACCACCGGCGGCGGCGACCGTGCTGAGGCCGGCGAACTGCATATTGTCCACCTTCACCAACTGACCCTGGCTGCCGCCGTCGAGGAAGGTGTAGGTGTCAGCGAAGTCTCCCCCCATCAGGGTGCTGATGCCGCCGCTGATAAACTCGGCGTTCTGGATGGTGATCGCGCCGTGCTCTACTTCATTCTCATTGTCGGTCAGGGCCCAACCTTGGCCCGCCTGACCGATCACGGTGTCATCACCACCGGCGGCGGCGACCGTGCTGAGGCCGGCGAACTGCATATTGTCCACCTTCACCAACTGACCCTGGCTGCCGCCGTCGAGGAAGGTGTAGGTGTCAGCGAAGTCTCCCCCCATCAGGGTGCTGATGCCGCCGCTGATAAACTCGGCGTTCTGGATGGTGATTATGCCGTGCTCTACTTCATTCTCATTGTCGGTCAGGGCCCAACCTTGGCCCGCCTGACCGATCACGGTGTCATCACCACCGGCGGCGGCGACCGTGCTGAGGCCGGCAAACTGCATATTGTCCACCTTCACCAACTGACCCTGGCTGCCGCCGTCGAGGAAGGTGTAGGTGTCAGCGAAGTCTCCCCCCATCAGGGTGCTGATGCCGCCGCTGATAAACTCGGCGTTCTGGATGGTGATCGCGCCGTGCTCTACTTCATTCTCATTGTCGGTCAGGGCCCAACCTTGGCCCGCCTGACCGATCACGGTGTCATCACCACCGGCGGCGGCGACCGTGCTGAGGCCGGCGAACTGCATATTGTCCACCTTCACCAACTGACCCTGGCTGCCGCCGTCGAGGAAGGTGTAGGTGTCAGCGAAGTCTCCCCCCATCAGGGTGCTGATGCCGCCGCTGATAAACTCGGCGTTCTGGATGGTGATTATGCCGTGCTCTACTTCATTCTCATTGTCGGTCAGGGCCCAACCTTGGCCCGCCTGACCGATCACGGTGTCATCACCACCGGCGGCGGCGACCGTGCTGAGGCCGGCAAACTGCATATTGTCCACCTTCACCAACTGACCCTGGCTGCCGCCGTCGAGGAAGGTGTAGGTGTCAGCGAAGTCTCCCCCCATCAGGGTGCTGATGCCGCCGCTGATAAACTCGGCGTTCTGGATGGTGATCGCGCCGTGCTCTACTTCATTCTCATTGTCGGTCAGGGCCCAACCTTGGCCCGCCTGACCGATCACGGTGTCATCACCACCGGCGGCGGCGACCGTGCTGAGGCCGGCGAACTGCATATTGTCCACCTTCACCAACTGACCCTGGCTGCCGCCGTCGAGGAAGGTGTAGGTGTCAGCGAAGTCTCCCCCCATCAGGGTGCTGATGCCGCCGCTGATAAACTCGGCGTTCTGGATGGTGATCGCGCCGTGCTCTACTTCATTCTCATTGTCGGTCAGGGCCCAACCTTGGCCCGCCTGGCCAATCACGGTGTCATCACCACCGGCGGCGGCGACCGTGCTGAGGCCGGCGAACTGCATATTGTCCACCTTCACCAACTGACCCTGGCTACCGCCGTCGAGGAAGGTGTAGGTGTCAGCGAAGTCTCCCCCCATCAGGGTGCTGATGCCGCCGCTGATAAACTCGGCGTTCTGGATGGTGATCGCGCCATGCTCTACTTCATTCTCATTGTCGGTCAGGGCCCAACCTTGGCCCGCCTGACCGATCACGGTGTCATCACCACCGGCGGCGGCGACCGTGCTGAGGCCGGCGAACTGCATATTGTCCACCTTCACCAACTGACCCTGGCTGCCGCCGTCGAGGAAGGTGTAGGTGTCAGCGAAGTCTCCCCCCATCAGGGTGCTGATGCCGCCGCTGATAAACTCGGCGTTCTGGATGGTGATCGCGCCATGCTCTACTTCATTCTCATTGTCGGTCAGGGCCCAACCTTGGCCCGCCTGGCCGATCACGGTGTCATCACCACCGGCGGCGGCGACCGTGCTGAGGCCGGCGAACTGCATATTGTCCACCTTCACCAACTGACCCTGGCTGCCGCCGTCGAGGAAGGTGTAGGTGTCAGCGAAGTCTCCCCCCATCAGGGTGCTGATGCCGCCGCTGATAAACTCGGCGTTCTGGATGGTGATCGCGCCGTGCTCTACTTCATTCTCATTGTCGGTCAGGGCCCAACCTTGGCCCGCCTGGCCGATCACGGTGTCATCACCACCGGCGGCGGCGACCGTGCTGAGGCCGGCGAACTGCATATTGTCCACCTTCACCAACTGACCCTGGCTGCCGCCGTCGAGGAAGGTGTAGGTGTCAGCGAAGTCTCCCCCCATCAGGGTGCTGATGCCGCCGCTGATAAACTCGGCGTTCTGGATGGTGATCGCGCCATGCTCTACTTCATTCTCATTGTCGGTCAGGGCCCAACCTTGGCCCGCCTGACCGATCACGGTGTCATCACCACCGGCGGCGGCGACCGTGCTGAGGCCGGCGAACTGCATATTGTCCACCTTCACCAACTGACCCTGGCTGCCGCCGTCGAGGAAGGTGTAGGTGTCAGCGAAGTCTCCCCCCATCAGGGTGCTGATGCCGCCGCTGATAAACTCGGCGTTCTGGATGGTGATCGCGCCATGCTCTACTTCATTCTCATTGTCGGTCAGGGCCCAACCTTGGCCCGCCTGACCGATCACGGTGTCATCACCACCGGCGGCGGCGACCGTGCTGAGGCCGGCGAACTGCATATTGTCCACCTTCACCAACTGACCCTGGCTGCCGCCGTCGAGGAAGGTGTAGGTGTCAGCGAAGTCTCCCCCCATCAGGGTGCTGATGCCGCCGCTGATAAACTCGGCGTTCTGGATGGTGATCGCGCCGTGCTCTACTTCATTCTCATTGTCGGTCAGGGCCCAACCTTGGCCCGCCTGGCCGATCACGGTGTCATCACCACCGGCGGCGGCGACCGTGCTGAGGCCGGCGAACTGCATATTGTCCACCTTCACCAACTGACCCTGGCTGCCGCCGTCGAGGAAGGTGTAGGTGTCAGCGAAGTCTCCCCCCATCAGGGTGCTGATGCCGCCGCTGATAAACTCGGCGTTCTGGATGGTGATCGCGCCGTGCTCTACTTCATTCTCATTGTCGGTCAGGGCCCAACCTTGGCCCGCCTGACCGATCACGGTGTCATCACCACCGGCGGCGGCGACCGTGCTGAGGCCGGCGAACTGCATATTGTCCACCTTCACCAACTGACCCTGGCTGCCGCCGTCGAGGAAGGTGTAGGTGTCAGCGAAGTCTCCCCCCATCAGGGTGCTGATGCCGCCGCTGATAAACTCGGCGTTCTGGATGGTGATCGCGCCGTGCTCTACTTCATTCTCATTGTCGGTCAGGGCCCAACCTTGGCCCGCCTGGCCAATCACGGTGTCATCACCACCGGCGGCGGCGACCGTGCTGAGGCCGGCGAACTGCATATTGTCCACCTTCACCAACTGACCCTGGCTGCCGCCGTCGAGGAAGGTGTAGGTGTCAGCGAAGTCTCCCCCCATCAGGGTGCTGATGCCGCCGCTGATAAACTCGGCGTTCTGGATGGTGATTGTGCCGTGCTCTACTTCATTCTCATTGTCGGTCAGGGCCCAACCTTGGCCCGCCTGACCGATCACGGTGTCATCACCACCGGCGGCGGCGACCGTGCTGAGACCGGCAAACTGCATATTGTCCACCTTCACCAACTGACCCTGGCTGCCGCCGTCGAGGAAGGTGTAGGTGTCAGCGAAGTCTCCCCCCATCAGGGTGCTGATGCCGCCGCTGATAAACTCGGCGTTCTGGATGGTGATCGCGCCATGCTCTACTTCATTCTCATTGTCGGTCAGGGCCCAACCTTGGCCCGCCTGGCCAATCACGGTGTCACCTCCATCACCGGCGGCGACAGTGCTGAGACCGGCGAACTGCATATCGTCCACCTTCACTAACTGCCCTTGGCTGCCGCCGTCTAGGAAGGTGTAGGTGTCAGCAAAGCCTTCTTTGCCCGTCAGCGTGCTACCGCCTCCACTAATTAAATTCGCATTTTTTATAATAATTCCTGCATGACTTACTTCATTATCATTAGCAGTCAAAGCCCAGCCTAAATTTGAGTACCCTTCTAAACCTGCATTCTTTGCAATTAAGTAAGAGACATCAAAAAATGTAATGCCATTATTCGTCGCAGTGTTAGCGTTATTAATTATCCAGTTGTGGCCAAGTAAACCAGTTACAGTTCTTGCATAGCCATTTGTTTTAACACTTGTTACACCAGTGAAATTAAATTCATATCCAGGATTTTGCGAATCAGTATCAGATGAAACCAACCCATCCCCTAATACATAAAAATCTCCTTCTTGGGACGCCCCAATAACAATGCTACTGGAGATAATGTCACTGAGATTAACGAATTGGATCCCGTTGATTTTTCCATTTTCTAGATTTGCCTCATCGACGGATAAGGTGTCCTGGCCTCCCAATGCATCAACAATTGTCACCCCAGTAAAATCGATCGCTGAGGCAACAACAAGGTTGTCATTTCCGTTTTCAATTATGCTGAAAGCATCAACATTATCGGTGCCATAGAGAGTTGTCGTGTAAGCGTCTTCAATATCCTGGAAAAGTAACCCCTGAGAGTAAAGACGTAACTCTCCAGCAATACCTGTTAGCTCCAGACCATTAGAGTAATTTTCGGCATCTACATAATCATCGCCGCCCAAAGCATTGACAGACTCAAGACCAGTAAACGTTAAGCCATTAACCTGTAGCTCAGCACTGTCATTAAAAGTAAATATTTCTTTATCATTGGTGCCTAGTAAAATATCCGATGTATTAACACCAGCATGTGCTCCGGCTTCCACTCGGGTAAGCCCATTGAAGTGCATTCCATCAACTTGGATCGCCGTTGTGCTATCAGCATTTTTTACAATTTGGTAGCTATCATTGCTATTGGACGCACCCTGCAGTATTCCATTGCCGCCACTGAATATATCAGCATCATTGATGATGACATCGGCATGCTCTACCTGGTTATCACTCGCTGTGAGCGCCCAGTTTCTATTGTTAACACTACTGTTAATCGTGTCTGTAAAAGAGCTTGAGTCCCCAGCGCTTAAAATATCAATACCGGTAAAGGCCATGCCTTTAGTATCAATCTGGGTCTTTTGCTGTCCATTATCTGTGTAAGCAGAAAGCGTAAAGATTTCATCTTGGTCATTTCTACCAACCAGCTCACCAATATCTGCCTGGATAGTTTCTACATTACTGAAGGCAATGTTGTAGCCTGTGACCTCTTTATTTCCGGATCCCAAAATCCACTGGCTGCCGGTTTGCCCAGTACCGTCAATAATACTGTCTGTACCCGCACCGGTATTGAGGCTTGCAATACCGGTAAAGGCTATCTCATTGGCTTTGAAGGCCTTGTCTCCAGTAATTTCGATCGTATCGTCCGAATCTGAGCCGACAAGATTTTCGCCACCCGCACCCGCAATCTCAATCTGTTTAAATAAGATATTGCTGGTAATCAGTTCTTTTGCGATTCCGGTGAGCGCAACCGTTTCTCCAGCCTTTGCATTCACGGTGTCGGCAATATTAGTATCGTTGCCGGCTAATACAGAGCTCACATCCGAGAACTGGATGCCTTTGCTGCGCAGCTTATTATCACCCTCAACGGTGAAGGTGTCTGCACCCGTGGTGCCGGTTAAAATTCCTGTATTAGTAACCGCATCAATGCCACTGAAGTTGATGTCATAGCTGCTACCATTAGGATCGATGGTTACACCAAAGGCATTATTACCTTGAAGAGTAACTGCACCGGTTGCATCTACCGTGTCCGTATAATTAGTATCATCCGTATTCGCATTCACATTGCGAATACCTTTAAAGATCATGGAGTCAACGGTGATATCGCCTGTCAGGGAAAGCTGATAGCTATCTCCGTTATCAGCGGCACCAACGAGGGTGTTATTACCACCCGTCAGACTGCGCATTCCTGCAAAAGTAATGCCTGAGTGCTTAACTTCATTATCCGCAGAAACGAGTTCCCACTGGTCGCTGGTCTCAGAGGTAACAGCTCCACTAGAGCCAGTATCAACAATACGATCAACACTGGAGAAGGTGATCGCTTTAGCGAAAACTTTGTTGGTATCTTTTACCGTATAAGCGATATCCGCACCCAGCAGATTACTCGCTACCGCTTCATTAATACCGGATATCGTAATATCGATAATGTTGCCATCGGTAAAATCTGCTTTTACGTTGTTGTCATCTAGCAAAAGAAGATTGCCACTAATAGCACTGGCATCTAGTGACGCAGTACCGTTACCCTCAATTGTGGTAAATCCAGTAAAGCGAATAGCATCAGCATCAATACGTCCATCACTAGTCAGGGCAAATTCATTATCATCGTTCTTACTTTCCAGTGTGCCCTGATTATCTGAAGCGGTGACTTTTTCTATATTGGTAAAGGTAATTCCGCTGCTTGTGGCTTCTTTATCTGTATTCGAGAGACTCCATGTACTGTTGGCTACAAGCGTGCTAACAGTATCACTACCCTCGCCGGTATCAATCGTTTTATTGAAGCCAGTAAAGTCAATACTATTGGCTGTGATTTTGTCAGCGGTACTGGCAATGATAAAGCTGTCATCTATAGCCGATCCGACAATCTTGCCGTTTGAGTTGTTAATAAAAGCGACCTGTTCAATATCTTTGAACAGGATATTGGCATTGCGCAGCTCTTCTTGATTTCCAGTGAGATTTACATCAGTTTCTGTATTCAGTTGATCAGAAATGCCATCATTACTTGTGCCTCCGGCATTAACTTCTTCAATACCGGTGAAGCTGATACCGTAAGTATGTAGTTCGCCACTAAGGAAACCAAACGTATCGGCCTCGTCGGTACCGATCAAAATATCTGTTGTGTTAACATCAGCATGTGCTCCGGCTTCCACTCGGGTAAGCCCATTAAAGTGCATCCCATCAACTTGGATCGCCGTTGTGCTATCAGCATTTTTTACAATTTGGTAGCTATCATTGCTATTGGACGCACCCTGCAGTATTCCATTGCCGCCACTGAATATATCAGCATCGTTGATAATGACATCGGCATGCTCTACCTGGTTATCACTCGCTGTGAGCGCCCAGTTTCTATTGTTAACACTACTGTTAATCGTGTCTGTAAAAGAGCTTGAGTCCCCAGCGCTTAAAATATCAATACCGGTAAAGGCCATGCCTTTAGTATCAATCTGGGTCTTTTGCTGTCCATTATCTGTGTAAGCAGAAAGCGTAAAGATTTCATCTTGGTCATTTCTACCAACCAGCTCACCAATATCTGCCTGGATAGTTTCTACATTACTGAAGGCAATGTTGTAGCCTGTGACCTCTTTATTTCCGGATCCCAAAATCCACTGGCTGCCGGTTTGCCCAGTACCGTCAATAATACTGTCTGTACCCGCACCGGTATTGAGGCTTGCAATACCGGTAAAGGCTATCTCATTGGCTTTGAAGGCCTTGTCTCCAGTAATTTCGATCGTATCGTCCGAATCTGAGCCGACAAGATTTTCGCCACCCGCACCCGCAATCTCAATCTGTTTAAATAAGATATTGCTGGTAATCAGTTCTTTTGCGATTCCGGTGAGCGCAACCGTTTCTCCAGCCTTTGCATTCACGGTGTCGGCAATATTAGTATCGTTGCCGGCTAATACAGAGCTCACATCCGAGAACTGGATGCCTTTGCTGTGCAGCTTATTATCACCCTCAACGGTGAAGGTGTCTGCACCCGTGGTGCCGGTTAAAATCCCTGTATTAGTAACCGCATCAATGCCACTGAAGTTGATGTCATAGCTGCTACCATTAGGATCGATGGTTACACCAAAGGCATTATTACCTTGAAGAGTAACTGCACCGGTTGCATCTACCGTGTCCGTATAATTAGTATCATCCGTATTCGCATTCACATTGCGAATACCTTTAAAGATCATGGAGTCAACGGTGATATCGCCTGTCAGGGAAAGCTGATAGCTATCTCCGTTATCAGCGGCACCAACGAGGGTGTTATTACCACCCGTCAGACTGCGCATTCCTGCAAAAGTAATGCCTGAGTGCTTAACTTCATTATCCGCAGAAACGAGTTCCCACTGGTCGCTGGTCTCAGAGGTAACAGCTCCACTAGAGCCAGTATCAACAATACGATCAACACTGGAGAAGGTGATCGCTTTAGCGAAAACTTTGTTGGTATCTTTTACCGTATAAGCGATATCCGCACCCAGCAGATTACTCGCTACCGCTTCATTAATACCGGATATCGTAATATCGATAATGTTGCCATCGGTAAAATCTGCTTTTACGTTGTTGTCATCTAGCAAAAGAAGATTGCCACTAATAGCACTGGCATCTAGTGACGCAGTACCGTTACCCTCAATTGTGGTAAATCCAGTAAAGCGAATAGCATCAGCATCAATACGTCCATCACTAGTCAGGGCAAATTCATTATCATCGTTCTTACTTTCCAGTGTGCCCTGATTATCTGAAGCGGTGACTTTTTCTATATTGGTAAAGGTAATTCCGCTGCTTGTGGCTTCTTTATCTGTATTCGAGAGACTCCATGTACTGTTGGCTACAAGCGTGCTAACAGTATCACTACCCTCGCCGGTATCAATCGTTTTATTGAAGCCAGTAAAGTCAATACTATTGGCTGTGATTTTGTCAGCGGTACTGGCAATGATAAAGCTGTCATCTATAGCCGATCCGACAATCTTGCCGTTTGAGTTGTTAATAAAAGCGACCTGTTCAATATCTTTGAACAGGATATTGGCATTGCGCAGCTCTTCTTGATTTCCAGTGAGATTTACATCAGTTTCTGTATTCAGTTGATCAGAAATGCCATCATTACTTGTGCCTCCGGCATTAACTTCTTCAATACCGGTGAAGCTGATACCGTAAGTATGTAGTTCGCCACTAAGGAAACCAAACGTATCGGCCTCGTCGGTACCGATCAAAATATCTGTTGTGTTAACATCAGCATGTGCTCCGGCTTCCACTCGGGTAAGCCCATTAAAGTGCATCCCATCAACTTGGATCGCCGTTGTGCTATCAGCATTTTTTACAATTTGGTAGCTATCATTGCTATTGGACGCACCCTGCAGTATTCCATTGCCGCCACTGAATATATCAGCATCATTGATGATGACATCGGCATGCTCTACCTGATTATCACTCGCTGTGAGCGCCCAGTTTCTATTGTTAACACTACTGTTAATCGTGTCTGTAAAAGAGCTTGAGTCCCCAGCGCTTAAAATATCAATACCGGTAAAGGCCATGCCTTTAGTATCAATCTGGGTCTTTTGCTGTCCATTATCTGTGTAAGCAGAAAGCGTAAAGATTTCATCTTGGTCATTTCTACCAACCAGCTCACCAATATCTGCCTGGATAGTTTCTACATTACTGAAGGCAATGTTGTAGCCTGTGACCTCTTTATTTCCGGATCCCAAAATCCACTGGCTGCCGGTTTGCCCAGTACCGTCAATAATACTGTCTGTACCCGCACCGGTATTGAGGCTTGCAATACCGGTAAAGGCTATCTCATTGGCTTTGAAGGCCTTGTCTCCAGTAATTTCGATCGTATCGTCCGAATCTGAGCCGACAAGATTTTCGCCACCCGCACCCGCAATCTCAATCTGTTTAAATAAGATATTGCTGGTAATCAGTTCTTTTGCGATTCCGGTGAGCGCAACCGTTTCTCCAGCCTTTGCATTCACGGTGTCGGCAATATTAGTATCGTTGCCGGCTAATACAGAGCTCACATCCGAGAACTGGATGCCTTTGCTGCGCAGCTTATTATCACCCTCAACGGTGAAGGTGTCTGCACCCGTGGTGCCGGTTAAAATTCCTGTATTAGTAACCGCATCAATGCCACTGAAGTTGATGTCATAGCTGCTACCATTAGGATCGATGGTTACACCAAAGGCATTATTACCTTGAAGAGTAACTGCACCGGTTGCATCTACCGTGTCCGTATAATTAGTATCATCCGTATTCGCATTCACATTGCGAATACCTTTAAAGATCATGGAGTCAACGGTGATATCGCCTGTCAGGGAAAGCTGATAGCTATCTCCGTTATCAGCGGCACCAACGAGGGTGTTATTACCACCCGTCAGACTGCGCATTCCTGCAAAAGTAATGCCTGAGTGCTTAACTTCATTATCCGCAGAAACGAGTTCCCACTGGTCGCTGGTCTCAGAGGTAACAGCTCCACTAGAGCCAGTATCAACAATACGATCAACACCGGAGAAGGTGATCGCTTTAGCGAAAACTTTGTTGGTATCTTTTACTGTATAAGCGATATCCGCACCCAGCAGATTACTCGCTACCGCTTCATTAATACCGGATATCGTAATATCGATAATGTTGCCATCGGTAAAATCTGCTTTTACGTTGTTGTCATCTAGCAAAAGAAGATTGCCACTAATAGCACTGGCATCTAGTGACGCAGTACCGTTACCCTCAATTGTGGTAAATCCAGTAAAGCGAATAGCATCAGCATCAATACGTCCATCACTAGTCAGGGCAAATTCATTATCATCGTTCTTACTTTCCAGTGTGCCCTGATTATCTGAAGCGGTGACTTTTTCTATATTGGTAAAGGTAATTCCGCTGCTTGTGGCTTCTTTATCTGTATTCGAGAGACTCCATGTACTGTTGGCTACAAGCGTGCTAACAGTATCACTACCCTCGCCGGTATCAATCGTTTTATTGAAGCCAGTAAAGTCGATATTATTAGCCGTGAGCTTGTCACCGGTACTGGCTATGATAAAGCTGTCATCTATAGCCGATCCGACAATCTTGCCGTTCGAGTTGTTAATAAAGGCGACCTGTTCAATATCTTTGAACAGGATATTGGCATTGCGCAGCTCTTCTTGATTTCCGGTGAGATTTACATCAGTTTCTGTATTCAGTTGATCAGAAATTCCATCATTACTTGTGCCTCCGGCATTAACTTCTTCAATACCGGTGAAGCTGATACCGTAAGTATGTAGTTCGCCACTAAGGAAACCAAACGTATCGGCCTCGTCGGTACCGATCAAAATATCTGTTGTGTTAACACCAGCATGTGCTCCGGCTTCCACTCGGGTAAGCCCATTGAAGTGCATTCCATCAACTTGGATCGCCGTTGTGCTATCAGCATTTTTTACAATTTGGTAGCTATCATTGCTATTAGACGCACCCTGCAGTATTCCATTGCCGCCACTGAATATATCAGCATCATTGATGATGACATCGGCATGCTCTACCTGATTATCACTCGCTGTGAGCGCCCAGTTTCTATTGTTAACACTACTGTTAATCGTGTCTGTAAAAGAGCTTGAGTCCCCAGCGCTTAAAATATCAATACCGGTAAAGGCCATGCCTTTAGTATCAATCTGGGTCTTTTGCTGTCCATTATCTGTGTAAGCAGAAAGCGTAAAGATTTCATCTTGGTCATTTCTACCAACCAGCTCACCAATATCTGCCTGGATAGTTTCTACATTACTGAAGGCAATGTTGTAGCCTGTGACCTCTTTATTTCCGGATCCCAAAATCCACTGGCTGCCGGTTTGCCCAGTACCGTCAATAATACTGTCTGTACCCGCACCGGTATTGAGGCTTGCAATACCGGTAAAGGCTATCTCATTGGCTTTGAAGGCCTTGTCTCCAGTAATTTCGATCGTATCGTCCGAATCTGAGCCGACAAGATTTTCGCCACCCGCACCCGCAATCTCAATCTGTTTAAATAAGATATTGCTGGTAATCAGTTCTTTTGCGATTCCGGTGAGCGCAACCGTTTCTCCAGCCTTTGCATTCACGGTGTCGGCAATATTAGTATCGTTGCCGGCTAATACAGAGCTCACATCCGAGAACTGGATGCCTTTGCTGTGCAGCTTATTATCACCCTCAACGGTGAAGGTGTCTGCACCCGTGGTGCCGGTTAAAATCCCTGTATTAGTAACCGCATCAATGCCACTGAAGTTGATGTCATAGCTGCTACCATTAGGATCGATGGTTACACCAAAGGCATTATTACCTTGAAGAGTAACTGCACCGGTTGCATCTACCGTGTCCGTATAATTAGTATCATCCGTATTCGCATTCACATTGCGAATACCTTTAAAGATCATGGAGTCAACGGTGATATCGCCTGTCAGGGAAAGCTGATAGCTATCTCCGTTATCAGCGGCACCAACGAGGGTGTTATTACCACCCGTCAGACTGCGCATTCCTGCAAAAGTAATGCCTGAGTGCTTAACTTCATTATCCGCAGAAACGAGTTCCCACTGGTCGCTGGTCTCAGAGGTAACAGCTCCACTAGAGCCAGTATCAACAATACGATCAACACTGGAGAAGGTGATCGCTTTAGCGAAAACTTTGTTGGTATCTTTTACCGTATAAGCGATATCCGCACCCAGCAGATTACTCGCTACCGCTTCATTAATACCGGATATCGTAATATCGATAATGTTGCCATCGGTAAAATCTGCTTTTACGTTGTTGTCATCTAGCAAAAGAAGATTGCCACTAATAGCACTGGCATCTAGTGACGCAGTACCGTTACCCTCAATTGTGGTAAATCCAGTAAAGCGAATAGCATCAGCATCAATACGTCCATCACTAGTCAGGGCAAATTCATTATCATCGTTCTTACTTTCCAGTGTGCCCTGATTATCTGAAGCGGTGACTTTTTCTATATTGGTAAAGGTAATTCCGCTGCTTGTGGCTTCTTTATCTGTATTCGAGAGACTCCATGTACTGTTGGCTACAAGCGTGCTAACAGTATCACTACCCTCGCCGGTATCAATCGTTTTATTGAAGCCAGTAAAGTCAATACTATTGGCTGTGATTTTGTCAGCGGTACTGGCAATGATAAAGCTGTCATCTATAGCCGATCCGACAATCTTGCCGTTTGAGTTGTTAATAAAAGCGACCTGTTCAATATCTTTGAACAGGATATTGGCATTGCGCAGCTCTTCTTGATTTCCAGTGAGATTTACATCAGTTTCTGTATTCAGTTGATCAGAAATGCCATCATTACTTGTGCCTCCGGCATTAACTTCTTCAATACCGGTGAAGCTGATACCGTAAGTATGTAGTTCGCCACTAAGGAAACCAAACGTATCGGCCTCGTCGGTACCGATCAAAATATCTGTTGTGTTAACATCAGCATGTGCTCCGGCTTCCACTCGGGTAAGCTCATTGAAGTGCATTCCATCAACTTGGATCGCCGTTGTGCTATCAGCATTTTTTACAATTTGGTAGCTATCATTGCTATTAGACGCACCCTGCAGTATTCCATTGCCGCCACTGAATATATCAGCATCATTGATGATGACATCGGCATGCTCTACCTGATTATCACTCGCTGTGAGCGCCCAGTTTCTATTGTTAACACTACTGTTAATCGTGTCTGTAAAAGAGCTTGAGTCCCCAGCGCTTAAAATATCAATACCGGTAAAGGCCATGCCTTTAGTATCAATCTGGGTCTTTTGCTGTCCATTATCTGTATAAGCAGAAAGCGTAAAGATTTCATCTTGGTCATTTCTACCAACCAGCTCACCAATATCTGCCTGGATAGTTTCTACATTACTGAAGGCAATGTTGTAGCCTGTGACCTCTTTATTTCCGGATCCCAAAATCCACTGGCTGCCGGTTTGCCCAGTACCGTCAATAATACTGTCTGTACCCGCACCGGTATTGAGGCTTGCAATACCGGTAAAGGCTATCTCATTGGCTTTGAAGGCCTTGTCTCCAGTAATTTCGATCGTATCGTCCGAATCTGAGCCGACAAGATTTTCGCCACCCGCACCCGCAATCTCAATCTGTTTAAATAAGATATTGCTGGTAATCAGTTCTTTTGCGATTCCGGTGAGCGCAACCGTTTCTCCAGCCTTTGCATTCACGGTGTCGGCAATATTAGTATCGTTGCCGGCTAATACAGAGCTCACATCCGAGAACTGGATGCCTTTGCTGCGCAGCTTATTATCACCCTCAACGGTGAAGGTGTCTGCACCCGTGGTGCCGGTTAAAATCCCTGTATTAGTAACCGCATCAATGCCACTGAAGTTGATGTCATAGCTGCTACCATTAGGATCGATGGTTACACCAAAGGCATTATTACCTTGAAGAGTAACTGCACCGGTTGCATCTACCGTGTCCGTATAATTAGTATCATCCGTATTCGCATTCACATTGCGAATACCTTTAAAGATCATGGAGTCAACGGTGATATCGCCTGTCAGGGAAAGCTGATAGCTATCTCCGTTATCAGCGGCACCAACGAGGGTGTTATTACCACCCGTCAGACTACGCATTCCTGCAAAAGTAATGCCTGAGTGCTTAACTTCATTATCCGCAGAAACGAGTTCCCACTGGTCGCTGGTCTCAGAGGTAACAGCTCCACTAGAGCCAGTATCAACAATACGATCAACACCGGAGAAGGTGATCGCTTTAGCGAAAACTTTGTTGGTATCTTTTACTGTATAAGCGATATCCGCACCCAGCAGATTACTCGCTACCGCTTCATTAATACCGGATATCGTAATATCGATAATGTTGCCATCAGTAAAATCTGCTTTTACGTTGTTGTCATCTAGCAAAAGAAGATTGCCACTAATAGCACTAGCATCTAGTGACGCAGTACCGTTACCCTCAATTGTGGTAAATCCAGTAAAGCGAATAGCATCAGCATCAATACGTCCATCACTAGTCAGGGCAAATTCATTATCATCGTTCTTACTTTCCAGTGTGCCCTGATTATCTGAAGCGGTGACTTTTTCTATATTGGTAAAGGTAATTCCGCTGCTTGTGGCTTCTTTATCTGTATTCGAGAGACTCCATGTACTGTTGGCTACAAGCGTACTAACGGTGTCAGTGCCCTCGCCGGTATCAATCGTTTTATTGAAGCCAGTAAAGTCGATATTATTAGCCGTGAGCTTGTCACCGGTACTGGCTATGATAAAGCTGTCATCTATAGCCGATCCGACAATCTTGCCGTTCGAGTTGTTAATAAAGGCGACCTGTTCAATATCTTTGAACAGGATATTGGCATTGCGCAGCTCTTCTTGATTTCCGGTGAGATTTACATCAGTTTCTGTATTCAGTTGATCAGAAATTCCATCATTACTTGTGCCTCCGGCATTAACTTCTTCAATACCGGTGAAGCTGATACCGTAAGTATGTAGTTCGCCACTAAGGAAACCAAACGTATCGGCCTCGTCGGTACCGATCAAAATATCTGTTGTGTTAACACCAGCATGTGCTCCGGCTTCCACTCGGGTAAGCTCATTGAAGTGCATTCCATCAACTTGGATCGCCGTTGTGCTATCAGCATTTTTTACAATTTGGTAGCTATCATTGCTATTAGACGCACCCTGCAGTATTCCATTGCCGCCACTGAATATATCAGCATCGTTGATAATGACATCGGCATGCTCTACCTGGTTATCACTTGTTGTGAGCGCCCAGTTTCTATTGTTAACACTACTGTTAATCGTGTCTGTAAAAGAGCTTGAGTCCCCAGCGCTTAAAATATCAATACCGGTAAAGGCCATGCCTTTAGTATCAATCTGGGTCTTTTGCTGTCCATCATCTGTGTAAGCAGAAAGCGTAAAGATTTCATCTTGGTCATTTCTACCAACCAGCTCACCAATATCTGCCTGGATAGTTTCTACATTACTGAAGGCAATGTTGTAGCCTGTGACCTCTTTATTTCCGGATCCCAAAATCCACTGGCTGCCGGTTTGCCCAGTACCGTCAATAATACTGTCTGTACCCGCACCGGTATTGAGGCTTGCAATACCGGTAAAGGCTATCTCATTGGCTTTGAAGGCCTTGTCTCCAGTAATTTCGATCGTATCGTCCGAATCTGAGCCGACAAGATTTTCGCCACCCGCACCCGCAATCTCAATCTGTTTAAATAAGATATTGCTGGTAATCAGTTCTTTTGCGATTCCGGTGAGCGCAACCGTTTCTCCAGCCTTTGCATGTATCGTATCTTCACCAGCACCGGTATTAAGAGTTTCGATGCTAGAAAAGGACAATTTTAGATGATTTACATTGGTCTCATCAGGGTTTGTTGAGGTTGATACCAGATCAAATGCATTATTCCCAGTGATGAATACTTCATCTTGCCAATCACTAAGAACAAATATATCAGAACCACTGCCACCTAAAACGTTGAAAGTAGCTTGCGATGCACCATCAAAATAAATCTTACCAAGATAATTAGTTGAGCCCTCACCTTTTTGACCAACCTTTAATTCGAAGCTACCCCCTTCAAAAGCACCCTGATCATCTAAAGTATCTGAAAAATTTATCTTGCCGTAATTATTAAAAGAGCCACCAGCAGATAAATTAATCTTATTAGCAACTATTTCTGCTGCCTTATCTCCATCCAGATTATTTTCGATATCCCCTTGAGCTATAATCTGAATGTTCTCAGCAGTTATGGAACCAAAATAACTATCATTCAATACGGCCGATGCGGCATTAATGAAACTACCATCTGTTGCCACAGAAAAGTTTACTAGGCCTTGAATAGTTCCGTTATTAATTACATCTGTTTTGGCAAGGATAGAGAGGCTACCAGCTCCACCAGCATTTACAGTTGCATCTTGGTGTATCATTACTCCAGCATGGGAATCTAGAGTTAATGTAGTATTACTGCTCCAACTCAAGTTATTTCGAATACGTATTCCATAAGTAAAATCACCAGAATAACTTTCATTACCACTATTCCAAGCAGCATTTGCAGTATTATCGGAAGTTGTTTTTACAGTTACACTATTATTAGTTAAAGCGTCCTGTAATGTACCCACACTCATGCAGTTACTTATGCAATCAGGAACATCCTCTGAACTATCATCTAGGATATCGAACCAACCTGGATCTAATAGCCATTCTCCTGTAATTCCTTTGCCATGGCTTAATGTAGAAACATACATGCCATCTTCACCAAGGTTAAGATAAACCTTACCTGAAGTTTCGACAAAACCACCATCACCACCTTGCTTACCTGACTCGGCTAAAATAGTTCCGGCAAAATTCGTAGTGTGGTCGGCCCAAACAATAACCTCACCACCATCGCTTTCGCCTAAACCACTCGCGTCAATATGAGCATCTTCAGTGACTGTTGTTTTTTTGGCATTACGAATCCGGGAATTTTTTCCTTGATAATCTCCACCGATTAATGCTTCACCACCTGCCGCCGTGCCACGGGCATCTATGGTGCCGCTGACCAGCACTTCATCGCCGAGAACCATGGCCTGACCGCCCCGGCCAGCGCTACCACGAACATCAATCGCACCACTGTGTTCTGCAGTATCACCCTCGAGCACCACCTGACCGCCCGTGGAACCAGCGGCTTGTAACGCGCCACTATTGATGACACTGGAACCCGAACCAAATAAACGGATTTTGCCTCCGCTGGTGTCGATTCCCTGGGCTTTAATCGTGCCTTCGTTATTTACTGCAGCAGTAAATAAGTCACCAGATACACTCGCTTCCAGGAGAACCTGGGCACCATCGATATTACCTTTATTTAAAACAGCGCTATCAACACCGAGGTCGTTTTCCATCACCTCTTTAGTGACTTGCACACCGATCATGCCGTCGGCATCGAAGGTAAGGATCGCTTCATCTGCAGCGGCCAAACTGACCAGCTCTGCACTAATCAGACCTGACGAGGCGTTGGTGACCTGTTTACCTACCAATACAGCACTGGCTGCATTGATAACACCTTTGTTGACAACAAAGCCCGCGGAGCCGTCCTCCCCCTTAAAGGTAAAGTTGCCATTCATAAAATCCTCTGGGCTCATATCGAGCCCAGAGGCGGTAATGGCACCAACATTAATAGTGGCACTTTCGGTAAAGAGTACCCCGCGCGGGTTTACTAGAATAACGTGGCCATTGGCTTCAATGGAGCCATGAATCGTACTAGCACTTTGATCCAAAATTCGGTTGAGTACGACTGAGGAGGTATTTGGCTGAAGAAACTTAACCAACTCTTCAGCACTTAGATTAAAAGAATCCCAATCTATCGAGAGCAGATCGGTATTTTGATCGATTGTGGTGGTCGTACCATTCACATCGATTGTGCCACTACCACCGGTTACCACACCGCCTTCCGGGCCTGCATGCGTCAGAGGGCTTAGTAAGCCTGCAAACATGCCAGCATACGCTAAGCGGGATACCTTGATTGCAGAAGTCAGTTTTTTCAGTTCAAGAGTATTTTTTTTGGCTTTCATACCGGTACCTTGCATAGAGCGGTCAGGTCAGCTTCAGCTATCGATGATATTCTGAATTATTAGTTATAAAAAATGGAAAAATCGGCATAGACCATAGGCTGATCTATATCTTCACCAGTACCTTCGATGGAAGAGGCTTTTTCAATAGGCCAACCGACTGATACTTTGCTGGAGAAGATTTCATTCCAGGTAAACTTAAACAGCAGACCACCTCCGGCAAGCCTGGCCCAGTCATCCTCTTTCCCTGATTTATAGTTATTCACAATGCCGTAACCCACATCGGCAAATAACGCAATTTGCATCATATCGTTTAGGCGCTGACCAAATAAGATAGGGTTCACCACTTCGGGGAAACTGGGATACCATTCGGCAGATAAAAGTCCGGCCCTATCAGCAGAAAAGTCTCGTACATCAAAGGCTCTAACTCCATTAGCCCCCCCCAAGGACATCTGCTCAAACGCAGGCAGGGGATTATCGCTTTGCTGTATACGGCTTTTAATTATTAGGCGAGACTGATCATTAGTGAACGGCATCGGCAAAAATAGTAGTGAGCTACTATTTAAAGACACTTTGGTAAAATGGTCACCGCGCGCTGCTTGCAATTTACCTTCAAGTTCCCTTTGATGCTCCCCATATTGAATATTGGTACTCAATATATTAAGCATGGAAATAGCACCACTGGAGAGGTGGTCCATGTAAAAACCTAGTTCACCGCCGTATACATGATCTCCAGGCTCATCAAATTTGGTAATTGCACGTAGATTGGACTTTTTATCAGTGAGTCCAAAAGAGCCCGTCAAGTTGAAACCCCTAGAACGACGAAATTTATGATCCACTGTAAGCGCGTAACTGGTATTGTCACCATGAATATCGAGCACATTTACAGGGTTATCTGGATCCTCAACATCACGCAATACAAAGTCATTGTAATCTGCTGTTAACTCAAGCCTAGTGCGCGGTCCAAATAGTGGAAGGCTGTATCTTAACTGGCCAAGATCAGAACCGAAGTCCGAATCAAAATCGGAAACATTAGTCGATTTCAAATAGCCAATGGTAAGTGCATCTCCAATACCCAAAGGGTTTAACCAGTCTACGGTTGTATAAAATCTCTGGTCACCAGTATAAGCTGATCCGTGGTTATCCACCCTAAATGAAGTTTTCCAGCTAGACGCATCGCGTACTTTCAAGTTGAGCTTAGTTTCACCAGGATTTTCACCTGCACTAAAATAGCCGGTAACATTTAAGCCTGGCAGATCATTTAGAAGGTAAAGACCCTCTTCTATATTATCGTGATTAACTAGCTTACCTTTTTGTTTCTCAAAGGGCTTAGCCAGCTGTTCTAGAGCATATTCTTTATTATCCTCAGCAGCGACCTGCCCCAACAATCCCTCTTGAACCGTCAGAGTTACAACGCCATCCTCAACATCTTGGGCAGGAATTTGTACCTGAGCGAGAAAAAGTCCTTGGCGACGATAAAAATTAGTCAGTTCCGCAGCAATTTCTTCCAGATCAGCGTAACTCAAACCACGCTCTTTATTCTGCTTCTCAATGACACTGACGAGTTTTTTGAGTTCAGCAGGCCCCAAACCACCTGGATTAAATTGGGCTTGCATATTACCCAATAAAACTGCTAACTCCTCTAGGTTATCAACCGTATAACCGCTAGCGAGGATTTTATCCTCTTTCATAAATTTGACGCGAAGTTTTTCTGCCATCTCTTCGACAATTTCACGTTCAATACCAAAATCTGGGTATTCTTCTAACCTATGAAACTTAAACTCTTTTACAGTAATTCTTGGGCCTTGATTACGTTGAGAGATATCTGGAATCTCAGTATTCAAATTTGGATCTTCCGCTTCATAGGTGCGCTGCAGGAAGTCCTTGGTTACGTCCGCCTCATTAACTGTTGGCGTATCCTGGTCAAAAGCCTGCTTTACACGACTGCGAAAACTGGAACCCTCGTCTTGAGCATAAACAGGCAAATTTGATAGCAGGAAGCCTGCGCCCACAAATAGCGCCAGCTTACTTTTTCCAAGCCCAAGCATAACTCCCCCAAATTACTCATATTTATTTGGCCGAATCCAGCCTTCACATGGCTAGAAAAGGCGTATTTTTTTATTAATTCACATCTCTAACGATGCGAAAGCCTGTTAATTCATCTGCGAGTCCTGCATGCAACCTTTTGGATGTAGCGAGACAACGGCTCATGGGGTCTTGTCGATTACCGCCAAGCGCAAGTAACTCCCCGTCAGTACCTTTCGCCCACTCTTGAACATTGCCCACAGCATTCACTAGGCCAAATCTGTTTGTCGATCCGTCCTGGGCTGGTACCAACTCGACCCCTTTCTCAATACCGCCATACTTTAAATGGCAGTTGCGATCTGCAACCTCTTCCTCGCCATTAGCACTGGCAGCCGCAAACCACTCTTGCTCTGATGGGAGGCGATAACGGTACCCCGTCTCATCGGATAACCAGCTGATATACGCTTCTGCATCTTGAAGAGTTAAGTTATTGGCTGGCAGATCGCCCGCGGCGATATCGATGGCTGCACATTGCTTGGTTGCACTACAATAGTGCTCGAGGTCTCGGTTACTTACTTCATACTTTCCAACTGCCAAGGGCCGACCACTCACACCTCGAACCACTACCATTGCTGGCCCCTTGGTACCATCTGCAAGACGATCGCGACAGCTGTAGCGATCTCCCCTGCCACCGCTACCTGGGATTAGGTGTCCACAAAAATCCAGCTTGAATTCTTTGAGGGGCTGATAACCAGGCAGGAGCGCCCTGAACTCATCGACTAGAGCCTCTGTCCTTAGTGGGTCTTCAGCACCCAATTTGGTGGCACAGTTATTAAGCTCTTCACCAACAACCGGACGAATCTGTCTGGCTTTAACACTATCTAGCCCTGCCAGCTGAGATAACTGCGCTCCCACAGCGGCGACATTCATATCAAAGCCACAGGTAAGTGTGGATTCCATATTGGCCAGAACAGTGTCGATTTGCCTGTTTTTAATAGAGGCCAAGCGTCGGCGTTCAGCGCGTTCTTCCGCAAGACGAATGCGCTCAGCCTCACGCTCTGCCTCTAGGCGCTCAGCCTCCAAGCGAGCTCGCAGGTTCTCTCTATCCGTAGCCAGCTGGGATTTGATCGCAACAGCCTGGCTGGATACGCCATACCAGCTGGCAGCGCTTTCCAGCATGGAATCCGCTTGATCCAGATTACCCAGGTTTAACTGACCGGTAGCCGCGGCGAGAAACAGCTCCGAAATTTCACGGCGTTTATTATCGAGAAATTCTTCATCGCTGGGGTTAAGCTCAGAATACTCATGAAGCTCCAAGCGAAGGTCCTTTTCCCAGGCTGGAGTAAGGATACTCAGTGACACCAAACGATTAATCGCTTCTTTTTTATCACTGATTCGCCGCTGTAGTAGCTCTTCCTGGAGCTTCTTTTCAAGCTCAATCTTTACTCTTTCTTGCTCAGCTGTATTCTGCTGTTCCAAGTGGCTATAGCCCACCCCAGCACCTACAAGCACCATGGTGAAAGCCCCACCTAATACCCACTTCCAGGTATTGCTGACAAAAAATGCCTGAACAAATTTTTCTACTGTGTCAGTACGATCTTCTCGTTTTAGCTGCAGAGCGGCCTCAAGAGCACGCCACTCCCGTCGATTTAATCCCCTGATACGTTTCGGGCGTAGCTTCTTTTCTAAGGCCTTGTCGGCGGGAACCTTGTCATAAGGATGCCGGCCACAAAATAGCTCGTAGGCCACACAACCCAGGGCATAGACATCATCAGATGGAGCGGGCTCCCCCCCTTTCAGCATCTCGTAACTGGCATAGGCGGGCGTCAAAGCTCCCAGACTGCCGGCATCAAAAACCGTAGTCTCGCCAGTTTTATTGGCGATCCCCCCTTCAGATACGGCTCGAGCAATACCGAAGTCAAAAACCTTCGCACCTTTCTTACTGGTAACAAAGATATTGCCAGGCTTAAAGTCGGAATGGACGATCTTATGGGAATGGGCGTAAATGAGGGCCTGGGAAATATCAGAAAAAACAGAGCGCGCCTTTTCGGGTTCCAGCCCAACATCCGCATGCTCTCGCAGGAGTTTGTCAAGCGGTGCACCCTCGAGAAACTCCATGGTCATAAAGACCCGATCACCATCGCGGTCAAAATCGTAAACCGTTACGATGTTGGGGTGGGCCAGCGTTTGTGACTTACGCGCTTCGCGCTGTAAGGAAATAAAGGCATCAGGATGTTTCTGGAAATCATCATTTAACAGCTTGATTGCTACATAAGGCTCGCTGTCATTCGCTTCCAGCTTACGGCGATCAAGTGCCTTATAAACAGCTCCCATACCGCCAACCCCAAGGAGCTTATCTAGCTCAAATCGCCCCTTGATCACTGTTTTGGTTACAGCGCCAGATGGCAATGGCTCAAAAGAGTCAGAAGTATCAATAGGGTTTGCAGAAATTCCACCAGAAAGTTGGCCCAGCTCTTTCTTTTGGCCGGTATTCTTTCGAGGTGCAGGGCTAAAAACTGTTGCATCTGGATTAAACCCAGATGCAGCAGAGGGCAGTATTGCCTGCGCACCCCGCACCGGAGGGTGATCATTTTTCCCAGTGGAGTCCTGATTAACAACGACGGTTACGTCGCCATCATCTGTCAGTCCCTTTTTAGATTGATCCGGTCCGGGCAGATTGCCGTTCGGCCGAACAACACGTGTCTTATCGTTCAATTCCGCCTCCATGGGAAAGCTTTTCGACACATCCAAAGACCGTAACAAAATATTGCTACGGGCAGGTTGTCAAGCTAAATAAGGGGCAAAGTATATCGAACAGCCTTTTAGGCAACAATGAACAGGTAAGCAAATATATTTGACTATATACCGTTTTGAAAAAACTACTCGACAATTACAGACTCAGAAGAGAAACTGATACTGAAGACAAATAATTACACCTTCTTACAAGCTCACCTGACAAAAGAAAATCCCTAACTTAAAATATTTTATTAACGTGATTCCGTTAACAATTCTTAATATTTTTTCCTCAAATATTCATTTTTTTTGACATCAAGCTTTTCTGTTCAATAGAAAATTAATTAGTGTCAGAGTCGAATAAGCGCAGACGGCATACCTCCAGCAATCAATATACTCCCCTGGATAATTAGTGCCAGAGTCGATTTTATAAGCTGAAATTTCGGTTTTTTTTTGTATTTCACTCTGTTTAAATCACCTCAGTTGTCATTGCGACACCATCTGAGTTACCGCACTAATTCGGTAGCAAGGAACTAACCACCAATATCTCAAGCCAACAAAGAGGGATTTCCCATGGCTATTTACATGAACTTCAACAGCCTCGCCACTAAGGGTAACGTTACTGCCAAGGGCTACGAAGACTGGATCGAAGTTGACAGCTTCAACTTTGGTGTTGGTCGCGGTATCACTATGGAAGCCGGCGCTACCTCCAACCGTGAAGCTTCTCGTCCGAGCCTGAGCGAAGTTACCTTCACCAAGCGTATTGACGCTGCATCTGGTGGCCTGTTTAAGGCTTCCGTAACTGGTGACGAAGGCGTACCTGTTGAGATCCACGTTGTACAAACTGGCGCTAACTCTGTAGAAAAGTACGCTGTGTATAAGCTGGAAAACGTACTGATCTCCTCTTACAGCATCGGCGCTTCTGCTGGCGGCGCACCTCAGGAATCCATCTCCCTGAGCTTTGCCAAGATTGAGGCTGACCTCAATCACGCAGACAAATCCAACAAGAACCCCAAAAACATGCGTGTTGGATACGACCTCACTACCGCTACTCCGCTGTAATAGGTCTATACCCTTTTGGGATAAGATGGCCTGCAGAATCTCTGCGGGCTGTCTACAGGTCTTTAGCTGAATGCTCATTGAGTTTTCAGCTAAAGATCTGCAAATCTGCTAGTTTCTCATTTCTTTCAGGCACCGTAGGGATAGTTGGGGCTGCCCATGGCTACACTCAATCAAGATAAAAGAATGATTACGGTCGATAGCCCGGTTGGCACAGATGCGCTAATTGCTACGACCCTGCAAGGCGAAGAGCATATATCTAAGCTTTTCCGCTATGAAGTGCAATTGCTTTCTGATGACCATGCTATTGAACAAAAGGATATTGTTGGCAAACCGGTAACAGTTTCCATTCACCACTCTGAAACACCTCGCCATATCAATGGTTACGTTACCCAGTTCTCTCTACATGATGTTAATGCTGAGGGTGTACGCAGTTATAGCGCCATTTTGCAACCGGGTCTGTGGTTTACCAGTTTGGCCGGCAGCAACCGAGTCTTTGAAAACAAATCTGCCAAGCAGATTCTAGAAGAGGTTCTGGGAGAATATAGCCGAGTAATAAAACTCACGTTAAAGTTAAATGCTGAGTACATTACCCGTGAATATTGTGTTCAGTTTGACGAGAGCGACTTTGATTTTATCAATCGCCTGATGGCTGAAGAAGGCATATCCTACTATTTCAAGCATTCCACAGGACAGCACGAACTCGTTCTTTGCGATGATTCTCAAGACTTTTATGATTGTGAAAGCGCTGACATTGAGTATGACGGTGGAGGCAGCCATCCAACCAAAAATACCGTAAGTAGCTGGAGAAGAAACTTCAACTATCACGGTGGTGGGTTTGAGCTTAAAGATTATAGCGAGTACACAGCAACTAAAGACAACAAGCAGCAGGTAAAAACGACCAGCCAGCTTAATGATGTTGCAAATTATATGCGCGGCCTCTATGGCTTAAACCATTTCCAGGTTGATGGTGAGCACAAGCACAAATTTACAGACAGCTATCACAAAGCACTTGCCGAACGGGCAATGGAAGCGCAAGAAGCACTTTTTGATGTAAGCCACGGTCGCAGTGATTGCCCCTCCTTTACTGCAGGCGGTCGTTTCAATTTCGATCACTCATTATCTTCTGAAAAAGGCAAATATCTTATTACCTCAGTGCATACTTCTGCAGCAGATGGAAATGGTATTGATACCCACTTCCACAACACCTTTAGCTGTATACCTTCTACGGTAATGCCACGCCCGCAGCCCAATGTATGTGCGAAAAAAATCCATTCACCACAGGTAGCACGAGTTTTAGAGGTCAAGGCTACAGCTTCAGACAGCTCACAGGATCCCTATACACAGCTCAAAGTTAAATTCCCCTGGAACTCTCAACAGAACAGCTGTTGGGTAAGGGTAATGCAGTCCTTTGCCGGTAAGAACTGGGGCGCGAATTTTGTTCCAAGAGTTAACCAAGAAGTCGTTGTTACCTATATCAATGGCGATCCGGATCGGCCATTGATTACCGGGGCGGTTTATAACGGTGATAACCCTGGGCCCAACTACACAGCGACTCAAAGTGGTTGGAAAACCGAGTACGAGGGCAGCACTTTCAATGAGCTTAGGTTTGATGACAAGGGTGGCAATGAAGAAATTTATATGGAAGCTGGCAAGGATCATAACTTTGTGATCCATAACGATCAAACCGGAAAAATTGAAAACCAGCAAACACTAGAAATCAAACAGGATCGTAGTATTACCGTCACGGATGGTAGCGAAGTTGTCACCATTGCCAAAGGTGACCAAAAACTCAATATCAATAAGGGCAACCAGGTTGTCACTATCGGTTCAGGCAACCATACCCTTAAAGTGAGTAAAGGCACCCAAACAACCGATGCCATGGGTGCTATCAAGATATCCTCCAAGGCTTCAATTGAGTTAAAGGTTGGCGGCAGCAGTATCAAGCTAACGCCGGCAGGTATTACCATCAAAGGAACAATGCTCTCCTGCAAAGGAGACGCGACGGCTGAAGTTAAAGGCGGTGGTATGCTTACCTTAAAAGGTGGCGTTACCATGATCAATTGATGAGATTAAACAGCAGATGACTGACCTGATCAAAGTACAAGCGTTAACTGCAGCTGAGCTCCTTGAGAACTTTGAGGTTAGTGAGGAGGCGGAAGAGCATCTGGTGCCAGATACCGCACCTGAAGTTAGCATTAACCAACTGATAGAAGCTGGCCTCTATCCGGATGCAATAAAACTACTAGCCCACGGACTGCCAAAACGAGAAGCGGTATGGTGGGCCTGCCTTGCGGCACGCGATATACAAAGTCCTGAGACTGACGAAGACAACGTTAGTGCATTGATCGCAGCAGAAACCTGGGCTAAAAAACCCAATGAGGAGTCGCGATTAAATTGTAAAACACTGGGTGATAAAACCAAACACAAGACGCCCGCAAGCTGGGCAGCAACCGCTGCCAGCTGGTGTCACGGCAGCCTCGCAGCCGAAGGCGAGCCTGTGGTTGAACCGCCAGAACACCTCTATGCGCACGCAGTGGCTGGCAGTATTACATTAGCAGCAGTCTTATCTGACCCAGTAGACCCCGCCAAACGCTTTGACCGCTATATGAAACAGGGTCTGGATCTGGCCCGCGGCGGCAATGGAAGAGTGAAGGATTAAGTTATGGGCAAGCCAGCTTCACGTATCACCGATATGCATGTATGCCCCATGGTTACTGGTACGGTACCTCATGTAGGTGGCCCTATTCTCAGCCCAGGTGCTCCAACAGTAATCATCGGCGGCATGCCATCCGCCACTGTTGGCAGCACTTGTACTTGTGTGGGACCACCAGATACTGTTGCTATGGGTAGCACTACCGTAATACTACAAAAAAAACCAGCTGCCCGTATGGGGGATACAACTGGACATGGAGGGAAGATTGTTATTGGGTGCCCTACAGTTTTAATTGGTGGCTAATTTATCCTTCCTGAAAGACACTTGTATTAAATATTAGGAATGCAGA
The DNA here is from genome assembly GCF_052467705.1 of Microbulbifer mixtoriginis (SeqCode). Lineage (NCBI taxonomy): Bacteria > Pseudomonadati > Pseudomonadota > Gammaproteobacteria > Cellvibrionales > Microbulbiferaceae > Microbulbifer > Microbulbifer mixtoriginis (SeqCode). Next base: position 634,202 of record NZ_CP174322.1, on the reverse strand, counting down.
TCAATTAACAATAATAATACCTAGCCGCATCCAATTAAGACTGAATTTTTACAGTGAAGTATAAAACGCGAAATCTATAAAGATAATTTTAGAGAATGTATTTATTAACAATCTCTACAAATTCATTATAGGTAACAATGCTTTTAAAGATCACTTAACATAGTTACACCTCACGATTAATAAGCAACTCTATTAAGACCAATGAGACTTATTAATAGCCAAAAATTCTGTACAGCCAAACCCCAGAACTTTTAGGCTCACCGATAATCAATATCAGCAATTGAGCAACATCAGGGTAATATTAACTCTAAAAAACTGAAATTCAGATTAAAAATCTCTCCATATTAAACAGCCAAATACTTGGCAAAGAAACGATATATTTAGATATAGACTGATTGCAGGGCCTATACCATCGTTATGAAAAAACTCAACTCACAAATATATATTGTATTAATCACATTTCTTCTTCCACTAATATCTGGAGGCGCTAACGCAATGGCTTTCCTCAACCCGCTTAAAGCATGCACATTTTCGGAAATGAAAATTCGACTTACCCTTGACGGCAAACCAGCAGTGGGCGCAAAAATCACTCGCAGCGTCGACTGGAAGGACGAAAAAATTGACTTTTTTACATCAGACGGAGAAGGCAACGTTAAACTCCCTGCAAAATTTGAAAGCTCAGTCACTCAGGTTTTGCCTGTAGAGTTTATATCCTCACAAAGTATAAACGTAGAATACGAAAATAAAAATTATTTAATTTGGATTTATGCAAAAAGAAACCCAGGGGAAAATTCTGAAATGAATGGAAACCCTATAAATCTATCATGCGAGCTCACCGATGAACCCAAAACAGAAAGAAAATTTAAATCTGCACTGAAAACATCATGTAAATTTTTATAAAAAAGGAATATCATCACAATGCTAACCCCACAATATAGTGCGCAACTTGCCGCTGATATATATCTGATCAAAAAACCAAACGATCAAGAGATATTTTTCGACTTATACAAAGATGACTTTGATATAAAAGAAAACCTTCCCAATAAGATTGAAGGAAAAACAGGCGCATTCACCCTAATTAAAAGTGCTCATGCAATGGGAGTTGCCACATGTGGCAAGGACAAATTTAAAGGACAGGCATTTGTAGCTCTAAAGGGTACAGCTAGCGGTTATGATCTGTTAACCGATTTAAACGCTGGGATTAAACGATTTCACACTGGTGGATCTGTACATCAAGGTTTTTACTATACCTTTGATAGTTTCTTCCCTCAACTAGAAAGCTTTTCACATAACCTTCCATCTCATGTACATACAATACATTGTGTTGGACACAGTCTTGGAGGCGCATTAGCAACACTGGCTGCCGACTGGCTCTCTGCTAATACAGGAAGAACTATAAAACTCTACACTTATGGTAGCCCAAGAGTTGGTCTTGACCAATTTTCTAGTAATTGTAAACGCCGGTTGACACCACAAAATATATATCGTGTTTATCATCGCGCCGATGCAGTTCCCATGGTACCCACTTGGCCATTTATCCATGTGCCTGACGGTGGCATGGGAGATTTTGAGTTACCTACCCCCAGCTATAACCCCTTGACCAATCACAGCAGTGAAACATACGTAGAATCCGTCGCCCCAAATGAAACAAGTCTTGACTGGGATACAGTTAGACAAAAAAAACCAAAAGATAATTTGGACAAGAGTGTCGAAGCTTGGTTAAGATCTGATGGTATTCTATCTTTATCTATGAATACTGCTTGGATAGCAGGTGAGGCACTACTGTGGGTTCTAAAAAAGGTTAGTCACCTAGCCGGAATATCCTTAGTTGTAGCAGGCAGTACAACATTTACGATTTTAGACCGGCTGGCAATTTTTCTACATAACGCCTACCAAATCAGCAAAGATATTTCTTTCTGGGTGATGCGACTTGTACGCAGACTTGCCCAATTAATTGGAATGGTTGTTGTTGAGGGTGTTGATATAACAGTTTCATTTATCCGCATGGTATTCCTACGCATGCACCGAGCCATCTCTGACTTAGTCATGAGAGCGGGAAGAATGATTCATTAATATAACCTAGAGAAGTTGCAATAACGCATGGTGTTAAGTTGTACCTAGCCCAGTAATGAAATAAAGTTGGCTTCACTACTGGGCTAGATTCCAGGTTATTCTACCTTATAAGCGAAATCACCCTCTTCAGTCGCAGACACTTTAATTGCCTTAACTTCTTCACCTTTCGCCATTTTATCTAAGCATTCACTGGCTAATTCTGGTAGTAAAGTTTTATTTAGAATTACCTCAATGTTGCGGGCTCCAGTATCTGCTTCATGGCAACGCGCCACAATATTGATAAGTACATCCTCATCATATGAGAAAGAAGCGCCATAGTGCTCACGAACACGCTTCTCAATCTTACGCATATTGATTTTACAAATTTCAACCAGATTCTCATCATCCAGCGGATAGTAGGCAACCACATTAGCACGGCCAAGAAACGCCGGTTTGAACTTCTGTAGTAATTGGGGGCGTATATTATCTAGCAGTACATCTGGTTCTGGCTTTTCCTCTACCTGGCTGAATATAGCCCTAATAGCATCCTCACCAGCATTAGAGGTCATAATGATAACGGTATTCTTAAAGTCGATATCACGCCCTTCACCATCTTTGATGGTACCTTTATCGAACAGGTTGTAGAAAATATCCTGTACGCCGGGATGGGCCTTCTCCATCTCATCCAGTAGGATTACGGAGTAAGGTTTACGCCTAGCAGCTTCGGTAAGAACTCCTCCTTCCCCATACCCTACATATCCGGGAGGAGACCCTAGCAGCATAGATACTTTGTGTTCCTCTTTAAATTCAGCCATGTTTATCGTAGTGATATTTTGCTCACCACCAAACAACTCATCGGCTAAAGCCAATGCAGTCTCAGTTTTACCTACGCCACTAGTGCCGCAAAACATAAATACACCAACTGGCTTGCGTGGATCAGTCAATCCTGCCCGTGAAGTACGAATTGCCTGAGCAACGGCCTCGATGGCATGGGGTTGACCAATCACGCGCTTGTTCAGTCGCCCAGCCAGAGTTTTAACAGCTACGATTTCATCACTGACCATTTTCCCAACGGGAATACCCGTCCAGTTGGCAACCACCGCAGCGATAGCCTGCTCATCAACAGATGGCTGCATCAAAGGTGTATCACCTTGTATTACTTCAAGTTCTGCAGACAGGCTTTTCAATTGTTGCTGATAGTCAGCTAAAAGCGCTGAATCGGGCTCCAGATTTTCACTCTTTCCTTTCATAAATTCGGAGTCAATTTGATCTCGAATTTTTTGTATCTGTTCAATCAGCTCATTTTCTTGAACAAGCTGTTGTTTTAATGAGGATAATCGCTGCTCTTCAGTCTGCTTGAATTCTTTCAGTTCTGTCAGCTGTTCTTCGTGCTCACCCATAGCTGCATTTTCACGTTCCAACTTGGCAAGTGTTGTGTTAGTCCGTTCAATATTAATTTGAGCATCTTCAATAGCGCCAGGAGTAGCCGACTGGCTCAGGGCTACGCGGGCACAGGCGGTGTCAAGCAAGCTTACAGATTTATCAGGTAGCTGACGCCCAGGAATATAGCGGTGGGATAACTTAACCGAAGCAATAACTGCCTCGTCAAGGATGCGTACTTTATGGTGTGCTTCAAGAGTAGTGGCAATACCACGCATCATATCAATGGCATTTGCTTCACTGGGCTCTTCAACTTTTACAACCTGAAAACGTCGAGTCAAAGCAGGGTCACGCTCAAAGTATTTCTTATATTCAGCCCAGGTCGTGGCTGCCAATGTTCTCAGCTCACCTCGTGCTAAAGCAGGTTTAAGTAGGTTGGCCGCATCCCCCTGCCCTTCCTTACCTCCTGCACCAATCATGGTGTGAGCTTCATCAATAAACAAAATAATAGGCGTTGGGGAGGATTTGACCTCTTGAATCACAGATTTAAGACGATTCTCAAACTCGCCCTTTACGCTAGCACCGGCCTGAAGTAAGCCCAGGTCCAGCGTCCGAACTGCTACACCACGTAGAGGCTCAGGTACATCTCCACTGGCAATTCGTAAGGCAAAGCCTTCAACTACGGCTGTTTTACCAACACCTGCCTCACCAGTGAGAATCGGGTTGTTTTGTCGACGACGAGTGAGGATATCAATACACTGCCGAATCTCTTCATCTCTACCTAGAACTGGGTCAATCTCACCCTTCTTCGCTCTTTCAGTCAGGTTGACGGTATACTTATCGAGAGCTGGCGCTTTACTAGCGGCGGCCGCTACGGCAGCAGCGCCATCATCAGTTGCGCTGGCAGCAGCAATATGACTCGACTCACCACTTTGCCCAAACATCGCCCGGGCAGTTTCACGAATAGATTCAGGCGCTATATTTTTAAGCTCTGGACAAGATTCTTGAATTTGTCGACGTGAAGTCTCTTCCAACAGCAGAGCTGCGAGGAAGTGTCCAGAACTGATTGCACGGTGCCCATAGTCGATAGACGCCAGCATCCAGGCATTCTTTGCCGCTTCGACAATTGTCGGAGATAGTGCAGGAGGTCGGCTACTTCCCGAGCGGAATCCAGCTATAGAGGAGGCAAGCTGTTTAGCAAAATTTGCTGGATTACAGTCATGTTTTTCCAGTAGGTGATAAAGGTCTGTATCTGATTGATCTAATAATTTAAGCAGCCAGTGCTCAAGTTCAACATTGTATTGATTTTGAGATAAACAAAGGCCGGCTGCGCCTTCAAGAGAATCACGCATATGCGGTGTCATGGTATCAACAAGCCGCTTCAAATCGATATTTATCACAGTAAAAAGATCCTTTTAAAAATTATTGTTAATGAACAATTATGCTGCTGGCAAGGCTTCATCAGGCGACATATTTTCAGCACTTAAGGTAATCTGTATGAGTTCTGCTGATTCCTGTTCACTGGCCATATGTGTATTCCACCCTAAAAGAGGTTCATGATCAGATTTTTTGTTTAACTGAACAGGCGAAACTTGTTGCGCAGGTAAAGATACTGATAGCTCGAAGTCCAACTCAATCCCAGCACTTAGTTTGATAAAGGCTTTAAGGGATTCCAGTTTCTGAGTTCCCGGGGCAATAGTCATAAATTGCTCATAAGCCATTGGTTCGATGACTATCCGAAATTTATTTTGAGCTTGGAAACAGTGCGTACCCAGAATTGTGTTTACCCCTAGACAGTTATTTACTCCACTGGGAGCTTCATCACAAGGCAGGCGACAGAGAATGTCTTTCGGTAATTCATCCCACTGCCCCTGAAATTGCTCTATAGCGACATCCAAACCAAAGAAATGCTTAATCATGCTGGTCAGCGCAGCTGCAGAGCAACGTCCCTGCCCCAAATGGCCTGCCATACCCAAAAGAGCTTCATCGGGAACTGGCAATCGATAGCGCATCTCGCTAGTACCCAGGCCCGCCAAAGAGGCAATCGCCTGTGTAAAAATATCTGGAACCCTTTCATTGCGTAAACGCTGGCGTTCATAGTTCACAGGCAATTGGTATTTATGCCATGCTTTATAAAGTAGCGAAGTATGACGGTGATTAAACATATCGAGAAAATCCCGCAGAGCGGTATTATTTTCTCTGAGCTCTTTTTGAACTATTTCTGTCAGGTAGTAGGGCATTACACCCTGACTCCCTATAAGACCAGTAAAGCCAACCTCCATATGCCATTGACTAACTTCTTTATCTTGTATTTCTACATTATTACTGGTCTTTTTTTCCAAACGTAAAACGTCTGAGCCAATAAAAGATAAACCGGTCTGGGCGCTGAAGCGAACTATTTCCTTCGCTGGTGGAGCCGCACTGGCAATAGGTTCATCGCAAAATCCGCCATCCGCCAAAGACACAGCACGCTCCAGGATACGCACCGCCTGATAGAATTCGAAATGATAGGGCTCTCGACGCAGCCGCTCTATTACAGTAAAGCTTTTTCGCCGGCGCGAGGTGGCCATCTTTTAAGTTCTCCATCTCTGCCACTCATGGTAGCAATCAATTTAGTAAATGAATTAATAGAACAATATAAGCCAAGAAAACGTTCAATGATGCTGGCAAATAATAAAGGGCTAGTGCCAGTGAGCATCATCGAGTCGAGCTCAATTTCTACCTCAGTTCCCCGACAAAGAACGACGCTTTGATCAATCTGGATAGGAGCAGTAATGGGTTTCGTATTCAGCTTTAATAAAGATTCAATCAAATTACGAGTACTGGCTGAATCCCTAAAATCATACAGTCTGAAAATTTCTTTGAGGGCATCACATCCCTGACTTCCAGATAAGGATAGATGATTCAAGTTCAGGTGTGATATCAGCTTCCAGTAGCCTCGCTCTCTTCTCGGAGGCCTCAATGTCGCTGTTGGTGCCACAACACAGCTAATTCGTTTCGCTGGGACATCACCATCAACTACTTCAAGATAAGGTTGAGAGTTGCCACTGGGTAACTTCTTAGGCAGATTCCGATTACAGCAAGTTAATTTAATATCGAGTGTTTGATCATTAATCCTGTGCGGATTGAAATCTAAATCGACGAGACTCAAATCAACTTCGGAAGCCTGCTCATTGCGATGCTCCCCTTCTATAACTTCACGACGCCGACTGAACCAAAATGCTGACTGTTCCGCGTGGTGTTGGCTATGCTTAATCCCGTAGAAAGGTCTATATTTAGTGGTTTCACCATCACCGTCTGTCGCCGCCACTTCATCAATAGAATATATTTCCAGTCCATCGCTACGACGAGCATCTGCTATAACATGATATTCATACTGGGTATGGGTGAGCGGTATAGGATCTGCACTCTGCTTAAATAAATTAATAACAGGCGTACAGCCGAGTGCAAACATACTTGGAACCAATTGTTTTTCCAGTTCCTCATGCGTCTCTGAAAGATAAAAATACAGGTTCAATGTGTCTGCATAACTATCATTCAAAGCCCCCTGTAGATTTTCAATATCCAAGAAGAGAAATTTTTCTGGGAAAGCAAAATATTCGGTAAGCAACCTGTAACCGATGAATGCTGTATCTGGATAGGGTAATAAGCCTTCTTCTGCATTCATCCCAACCTGGCAAATATCCTCTGGGGATAGAAAAGTCGGTTTTGGATCACTCTCTCCATTTGCCACAACCAGCTTTACACATTTGGTTAAAAGCAGATCATAGAGGCTATACACATGTGTCGCTTGACCACGCAAGAAGAATCTTATTTTTTCCGGATTCATCTCCGCAAAGCTCAAATCAGGACTCAAAGCTTTAAGGGAGAGCTTAAGAACAGCGTTTGCTCCCTGAATCTCATTACAACCAGGAGCAATAAACGGGCGTGGCATTAAGCTTGCGCTGACCGGTTGAAACGGATTAATTTCCACCGGATAACAAGTTGTAAACCTGCAAGTTTGTCCTTGAAAGCTGTCACTTTCCAATAACGTTTTTGCATCAACCTGCGTAATTGCATCAAGGTCTGAATCCGGTTCAAATTGAACGATCGCACATGATGGAATGGGTCGTAAATAATGTGGATACAATGTTTCCAGCATTGCATCTGTAAGTTCAGGGAAATCATCACTAAGTTTTTGTTGAACCCTGGCATTCATATATGCAAAACCAGACAACAAACGCCCCACAAGCGGATCATCTACGGTATCTGCATCTAACTGCAGTCGTGATGCAGCTGCAGGGTGCATACGTGCAAACTCAGCGGATGTTTGCTGAATAAATGCGAGCTCACGCTCATAGAGATCTATTAATTTTTCACTCATTACATAATCTCAGACACGTCTACCATTTGTGTTACCGGGTTTAAGGCAGAGTCAAATACGATAACCTCAGATGCAGGATTAACATGCAATACTGCTTCTACACGAAAACGTATGCTGGGATCTTCCACATCTACCTTATCTTGAGTGGTAACTTTTACAGAGCGAATTCTTGGTTCAAAATGTAAAATTGTCTTCTCAATATCCCGGCAGAATTGTTTTCGACTGTCTAATGAAGATAAATTGACAGTAGACAGATCTGGCAGACCATAATTTATATTTGACTCGTCCAAGTGCCGCAGTTCAGATGGTGGTGAAATACAGCGATAACGTGTATTAAATAAATATTCGAGGTCGCGCCTAACCCCCTCACGTAGCTGGCGTAAAATCTGATGGGATTGGTGAACATTTACTTTACTAGATGATTCAAGTAGTCGATCTAGCACTGGAGCTAACAGTCTTTTTTCTCTTGCCATAATTCTATGAAGCCCCAACACCTATCGTTGCCAGAGCCGTAGTGAGCTTGAGCTCGGAGACCAAATGATCGACCGTATAGTGGCTTTTAAGATGAATTACGCTTTGATAACTACCTACTTTGCCAGGCTCATCCGCCACACGAACTCGAGCTTCACGCAGGGGGTAACGTGCCAACATTTCCCAAGATAAATCATCTCGCCCAGTAGTATACTGGTCCAACCAATGCTGAAGCTGGCGCTCACAATCAGCAGCATTCATATAGGCACCCACCTTATCCCTAATCATCACCTTGATATAGTGAGCAAAGCGTGAGGCGCAAAGAATTTGTTGCAGCATAGAACTAATACGCGCATTCGCCGTAGCCGCTTTCGATGTATATTGTTTAGCTTTCTGAAGAGAGGGCACACTATTAAAAGCACTATATGGCGTGTCATAACAGTGGCTCAAGCATGCAAAACCCAGTTCTGATAGGTCCCTTTCTACAAAATCTGTAACCAGAATCGAAGTGGTCATCTTAACCATACCGGGGCGGCTGTCCGGCTTATAGGCCAGGGTGGGCAGCTGAGTCACCAATCCACCGCCAAGATGATCCCGTGCAACACCGCGAATATGGGAAAACCAACCAACTTCACTGAATTCGCGTAACAGTACTGCCCCCATAGCAAAGCAGGAATTCCCCCAAAGATATCGCCGGTTGTGAGATCCGCTAACCTGTTCCTCAAATCTCAACCCACGATATTCTGAAAACTCTAGGCTATAGGGCTCGCGCATAAGCACTTGAGGTAAAGTAATGGCTATAAAGCGACTATCCTCTAAATCTCTCAGGCTATTCCAGCGTATATATTCTTTTTGGCGAAAAACCTCAGAGAAGCGAATTGGCTTGGCCAAATCATCAAAATGATCGACGCCAAAAAGTTGAGGTGTTGCAGCACAGATAAATGGCGCGAAAGCGGCGGCGGCTGTATGGGCTATGCCTTGCAGGGTAAAAATATCATCGTAAGGGTGATCTGCCATCGGCCGATGCGAGATATAATAATCTCCCATTAACAAACCAAAGGGCTCTCCACCTGGAGTACCAAACTCTTCGTTATAAACTAAATGAAAAAGTCCAGACTGATCGAAATCTGGGGCCCTCTCCATATCTTTGCTCAAGTCTTTCCAGCTGGCATCTAGCAGTTTTATCTTAATATTGTCTGAATGTGGTGTATCAAATACCAGCATTGATAGACCACGCCAACTTGCCTCTAGACGCTGAAAACGAGGGTTATGAAGAATCCGATTAACTTGATCGCATATAAGCTCATCAAGCTCAACAATAATACGACTCAAATATTGGCGAACAGAAAAATTCTCCTTTTTTGGACAAGGACATATTTCTGTTAACCAGTATTCAAAAGAGAATAGTTCGTCTGGTTCGCGTAAAAAACGCTTTAATTCACCCTGATCTCCACTCGCTAAATTTTCCGGCAAAATATCTAAATAATCTTCTGTAAATTCTTTTTTTGTTGCGCAGGGCACCGGAAAACTCCCATTAGCATTTCTTACAGTTTCAAGTAATTTAAAGCTTTGATGAAGGCTTTTCAAAAAATAGCCCGCCCCTTATTCCGAGGCGGGCACATGTTTTTATCCAGCAGATGGGATATTGGCAACCATACGCATGGAGGTGGTCAACTCCTCCATTTGTAACCAGGGCTTCAGGTAGGCAACAGCACTGTAGCACCCAGGTTGACCTGGAATTTCCTTCACTTCAACTCGAGCTTCTGAAAGCGGATACTTTGCCTTCATCTCTGGGCTTGCGTCCGGATTTGAGTTGGTGTATTGGGTAATCCACTTATTCAACCAGCGTTCACAATCACTAGCCTCCATAAAGGAGCCAACTTTGTCCCGCGCCATTACTTTCAGGTAATGGGCAATTCTTGAAGTAGCCATCAGATAGGGAAGACGTGCAGAAATCGCCGCATTCGCGGTAGCATCCGGGTCGTCATAGGCTTTTGGTTTTTGCGCACTTTGAGCACCAAAAAATACAGAGTAATCGGTATTCTTGTAGTGACATAACGGCAAGAATCCTTGAGCGCTCAATTCGGCTTCACGGCGATCAGTAATACCGATCTCTGTTGGACATTTCTGGTCCATATCGCCGTCATCACTCTTGAATATATGTGAGGGCAGACCTTCCACTTTACCACCACCCTCGGCACCACGAATGGCTGTACACCAGGAATTCTCAGCAAAGGCCTTGGTCATGGTGGTGCCCATTACATAAGAGGCATTCATCCAGCAGTACTGGTCGTGGTCCGCAGGGCGTGAAACTCCAGATTCATCAACTTCAAACTCTTCAAAGTCAAAAGCTTCGATTGGCTTGGTATTTGCGCCATAGGGAGTTCTGGCCAGAGTCCGTGGCATAACCAGAGTAACGAAACGAGAATCTTCACTATCTCGGAAACTACGCCACTTAATATATTCAGCTGACTCAAAGATTCCACCGAGGTCACGGGGTTTCGACAGTTCGGTAAAGTTATCAAATCCAAACATACCGGAACCGGCTGCAGCAATAAACGGACAGAAACCCGCTGCCGCAACATTGGACATTTTACTCAGAAGCTCGATATCTTCAGGGTGACTGGTGAATTCGAAATCACCTATCATGCATCCGTATGGCTCACCACCTGCAATACCAAATTCTTCTTCATAAATCTTTTTGAAGGTCTGGCTCTGATCAAATTCAACTGCTTTATCCAGGTCTCGGAACAATTCGCGTTTGCTCAAATTGAGCATGCGAATCTTCATGGTTGCACCTGTTTCAGAATTCATCACCAGGTGATTCAGTCCGCGCCAGGAACCTTCAAGCTTCTGGAATTTTTCATCGTGCAGAATAGCGGCCATTTGCTTAGACATAGCCTGGTCAATTGCACTGACTGCTTTTTTGATTGTCTGGGTAAGGTTACGGTCCCAGGTTACGGTTCCTTTTAAAACCTGCTCTGTCAGGTTTGCGATCAGATCCTGGGCTTCCTGCGGTTCTGTTTGTTTGGTCGCGGCAATAGCCTGCTCCAGTAGGTTGACCGATTGTTCCTCAGCTTCACCTTCCGCAACATTTTCTACTTCTGTGCTCATTCTGAGTCCTCTCCTTTATCCTTGTTCAACCCCAACTGCTCGGAAATAGCACCGACATTTTCCGTACTTTTCAGGATGTCTTCTAAAACTTTTTCTAGTTCTTCAGAGCGGTCTGCCTTACTGAGAAGGTCACGTAATTTACTGCGTGCTTCCAAGAGTTGTTTCAGCGGCTCAACCTGATCGACGATTTTCTCTGGAGAAAAGTCATCCATATGATTGAAATCTAGATCAATACCAATTTTGCTGCCATCACCAGATAAGGTATTTTCCACCTGAAGATTCAGTTTTGGATTAACCTTGGTCATTACATCGTTAAAATTATCGCGATCAATTTGAACAAACTTACGATCTTTCAATGCTTTGCGATTTTCGGTGTTATCCCCTGAGTAGTCGCCCATTACACCAGCAACAAAGGGAAGTTCCTTTTTAACTTCCGCACCATTGGTTTCAACATCATAAGTTATATGTACACGTGGTTTGCGCACACGCTTAAGTTTATTGTGGATACTCTCAGACATCTCAGGTCTCCTTCCTAGATTTAGGGACTGCTGTTCTTAATTAATTACCAACCCGAGCTGGCTTCTTCTTGTGCTTGCCCACCCCAGCTATCCTCAGCTGCAGATGCAGCTTCAGTGGCTGTTGATGCTGGCTCAGATGCAGCTGGAATTGGTGATGGGGTATTACTCGTTACCGGCGGAGCTACATAACGTTGGGTATCCGTTCCATCGAGACGAACACCTGTCAACTGGGAATATAGGGCTCGGGACTGCTCATCTGGTAGTAACTCAGTCATCAATTCAGAGACTGTCATACGACCCCAGCCTATTAATCGCTCCAACCCTGGAGCCAAAGGAGTATGTGGCTCGTAGGTACGGAAATATTTCGCGGCCTGTTCTAGTAATTTAAGAGCATCCTCTCGGGAGCTAACCGGTCCGGTGGGTGCTGCAATAGCATTCGCAACTATTGTTGATGCCACATTGGGAACAGCTTCCTCAATGGGGGAGTTACTCTGTGTGTCTTCAGTTACTTCCGGTGCCTCATTCTGTGCTAGCGCATCAAGCTGACTCTTATAAATGAATCTCGCTGTACGCAATACTTCATCCAGTAGAGAGGAAATATTAGTTGATGGCGGTGCATCGTGACCGCAACTAGAGCGCAAAGCATCATTGATATTTTTATAGCTGCTAATAGTAGCTTCTATAGTTTCTATCAGATTCTTAGCCCATTCATTAGTCGCGCTGTTCACACATTGATCTACATCTTCCAGGCTATATCCCAGAGTCTCAATGCGGGCCGCTTTAGCATCTTCATCTGCGATACGATCTGCATCCCGGGCTTGCTGATGCTGGAAAAAAGAGAAATCTCCGTAATCCCCCTCCGGGGTTACTGGTGCACTACGGATCGGCATCATTAGCGTACCGTCACCGCCATCACCATTAAGGCCCGTCAGTGGTGCAACCGTAGTTTCAATACCATCCTCATCAGGAACTGGGTATAGGCCATCCCAAAAATTGGTAACCAGCTGCTCAATTAATAGAAAGCCATCTCTGAGGCCACTAAAGCCATGGAGACGAATTAGGGCCTCTGTATACCAGCTGGCCACTTCCAGATCTTTACTTTTCTTTGTCAGAATCTTTTCTGCGGCCTTTGCCACATCACGCCAAGGGGCCAGCAGATCAGAATCTGTGTCATCAAACATGGCCGAGCGCTCTGCGGCCCTAGCACTATTTCGCGCATCTTTGATGGAGTAGTAATCAGAGGTCGGTGATCGATCCTCCCGAATATCCTCACCGACAGGGCTCTCTGAAGAAATAGGAGCCGTGAGTTCTTCGATATTTATTGTATTTGGGAATGCCATGAAAAAAGTCCCTTCTACCCAATCAATTCCTTCAAGAAGATTTCCGAGAAGAGTACACGTTGTAAAGATCTAATCAAGGCAAATGACACAATGTAATCGCAATACCTTAAAAAAAGTGCACAGCGCACAATATTAAACAAATAATTTTTGTTATTTTTTTAGATTTTACAGCCGCTGACAAGCCGATTACACAGCAATTACAGCTGAGGCCTTACTTTCTGCGGTAGTCTCACTTTCCGGAGAGCATTGAAAACTTGCCACTATCTGAATAAATTCTGTTTTTGCTTGTGCAAAGCTTTGCAAAGAGGTCCATAGAAAAATGGTATAGAAACTCTCTTTGCCGCGAAAAAAAACAACCATATATTGAACCGAATCTTTGCCGACATTAGCACTCATCTCGTACAACAAACCCATTTGCCAATCGCGCTCTAGCACTTGTGGGCCACTTAGAAGGTTGCCATTAGATACTTTGCTCAAACACTGCTGCATCTGAGCCTCGGCATAGTCCGTGAGGCTTAGCTCTTCGGGAAGTTCAGTTCGCTTTTGCTCCAATACAATCAGGTACCGGTTTAATTCGGTATCACCAGCCTGAATTTCAGCGTTTGGATTCAAATTATTACAAACTACCCAATTACGCGGTGCGCACAGTTGCAGCTGCGAGCCTTCACAGTGGAGTTTTCCCATAACCACAGGTAAATGAGAAGCACCACGCTCAACGGATTCTTTAGTAGAGTGCAACAAGTCAGAGTCCAAAAATAATTTGGAGTGCCAACCGGCCACCCATAATTTCTGAACAAAACGACAGGCTTCTGCACGATCTGCAGTTTTTCTAAGCTGTGAGCGGCTGCTAGCCATAAGCGCTTTAATTTGTGTAAAACTAAATCCAAACTCGCTACCCAGGGCTGATATTGCCTTTCGCCGCTCAAAAAGTGCTCTAATCTCCCCAGTAAATACCACGATATATGACATACCTTAACCCTTGCTTCCTGCAGTTATAGATAGGTTGGCGGATATTTGGACAACCAAAGAGCCCTGTACACTGGTAGCTTTTTCCTAAATGGGCTACTCAATTAATTTCACTTATGCCATGAGCTTTAATGCACCTGGAGTAAGTTGCCATTGCTTCACCAAGCTCAAATGGTTTAAAAACAATAGGGTTTTTATTGTTTAGCCTTAACCCTCTAGTGAAGTAGCCTCGCTTGATACTTTTTGAATAGCCGGCTTAAATTTGTTGACTGATGTAAAGACAGCATATGAGCGTATATTGGAGCTAAATAGCCACGCTCTTTTAAGCGTAAGAAGTCATTATCATCCAATGCATTCATACGCTCTGAAGTAACACAAAATACACCGGTTAATCGATGTTTGGTATTACCAGGTAAATCGACTACCACTACCTGCTCCTGAAAGAGTTCCATCTCAGTGAGGCAACGAATAAACTCTTTATTATTTGATTTCTGCTGATGAATTCCACTCAGTAAGTTTCTGGCCTGCAATAATGCATTTGTCGCTTGCCCCTCATCATCGAATAGCCTACTTCTATTTCCATCTAAGCTACCAAGTGAGAGAGAGGATGAATCCACACAAATTATTGGATTTGTTTCCAGTTGATCTTTGTAATGCAAGTAAAATGGATAAGCTCTCAATGTTGCCGGGATATAACCACCCAACCATTTATCCTGCTGAATAAAAAGATTCTGCCCCGGTTTTATTCCTAATAAAGCACAACTTTCCAGGGCATTCTCTTCTTTAGACTTTAAAAATATGATCGGACATTCTCCAGCCAGGGCCATGAACTCGGGTAGGTACACTTGACAGATATGTCGAGTTTCACTGTGTGAAATATCACCGGTTAACACACTATGCCGCCGATGCTTATTACTATTTAAAGCCACTATTATTTGCTTCACACTAGATATCCTTTACCTATTTATTCACTGTCTTTGCTGACTGGCACCCAACATAGAGCAGTAAAATTCAGGGCTGGGTAAAGAGGGGCAAAGCACGCTGGTTGGGGCTAGATGCTGTGATCCTTCGCAAGACCACAGACTGTAACTGGCGAACTGCTTACGACATACCTGTCCGAGTAACCCCGCGTAGCGCTTTTCGTTACCCGAGGCATCATTACTCGCGACAAAGAACTCACTCTGTGCTGCAGCTGTAGCAAGCTGCCCCAGTTCTACCGGCACCTCACTAAAGGCCTCGAACAACTGATCTGCATGGAGCATATTTTGCAGTGCGCTGACAGCCAATTCTGTAAGTTCCCGATACCACCTACCTGCATCTGACATAAAGTTAATTATGTCCATAGAAGAGGGTAACGGTGCGGCGATAGTCAAAGGAAAATAACGCCCCACACTATCCACACTAGGCACTAGAACCCCTACCCAGGGGGTCTCATCAATGATTCCTTTACTGTGGGCAAAGCGCCAGACCGGACTGGTCAAATAGTAGTCCAGCCAGTTTTCACCCATTATTTCTCGGGAACCATGCACTGCACGCTGCAGCCATTCATCCCACACCCTGACGAAACTCGCTGGAAGCTGACGCTGGATAAAATCCCCATGCCCAGGAAGCTTGCCAAAAATACCTATGCTGCTTTGCAAGTCACTCACTCCCTACTACAGAGTCTCCGGGCACCGATAACCACGCAGTAAACTGCGATCGAAAGGATTATTTACATTCGAAGCCACTAGTTTGAATTGTGCTTTCCGCCCTTCTTCAGAGAAGGTCACCAAACGCTCCGCATTGCTTCGCCCTGTCTCAAGATCTGAGCTTGCAAGAAGTCGATACCAAGCCCAATCTCCTTCGAAATGTTTACGGTGTACGGTTTCATTGAGATCTTCAAAGATAATCCGCACCCGATTACTCTCACCACCGCGCCATGTAAGTTTTTTACTGGTTTTGGGGCCATGCGAATAGGGAACACGCTGATCTCCCAGCTCAAGTTCAAACAGGCGCACACTGGAATCCAGCTTGGTTGGCTCTATACGGAAAGAATAAGCTGCGCTTTCTCCCGATTTAAAGAAGGTCTTACGAATCTTCTCCGCTCTACGCAGCTGGGACAGCGTTTCAGTTGAAAGGCTCATACCCTGCCCTTCCACATACTTCACTTTCCAATTTCTTGTATCGACGAAAGGCTTTAAGTATTCAGTAACAAACTTTTGCTCAATCCCCCCAGGCTTGAAGTATTGATTAAATTCAATAACTGGTACTTCCTGGTCCCGGTCACTGCGCAGCGGATAGCGATTTGCCAGGCTGCTGGCGTAGCTTTGATAAACTTGCTCACGCCATACCCGGTTTAGATGCCCCTTGGCTTTCGACATAACCAGAGCCCAAGTGCTGTCAGCAATTTCGGTCAGCCATTTATCAAAAGGCGCCGGCGCATTGGCCGCTTTGACTCTTAGCTGCTTAATCGCATCGCCGCCCCCAGCAAAACGGGCTTTGGCACTAGCGAACGCCGCTTCATTGGAGTCTGGAGCACTGTCAATTTCAGTTAGATATTCCTGAATCTTATTGATCGTCTGGAGATACTCCTGAACCCGTGCGGGTCTGCCTTTCTCGCTTT
The DNA here is from genome assembly GCF_052467705.1 of Microbulbifer mixtoriginis (SeqCode). NCBI lineage: Bacteria > Pseudomonadati > Pseudomonadota > Gammaproteobacteria > Cellvibrionales > Microbulbiferaceae > Microbulbifer > Microbulbifer mixtoriginis (SeqCode). The sequence goes on along the minus strand of NZ_CP174322.1, from coordinate 617,396 downwards.
GTGTAATGCGCTGTATTTCCTCAAAGCGCACATCGACAATATTAGGCTTGTAACGGTCCTTCAACGCCCCTGCCGCGCTATCCAGTGCCGCACCACCGAGTCGGCGAGTTGTACTGGATACCGGTAATGGCACCCCCTTGGCATCCACCGACAGCTCCGGTCGCAATGTCAGGCGTGTGTTATCCGAAGTAATTTCCGTGATTGCCAGTAATGGGGAATAAATGGGGTCTGACAGGGTTGAGAGAACCTCAAGCGCCTGGGAAGTGCTGTTGAATCTGCGAATGCTGAAACCGCCAAGGAAGGATTGCCAGTGCTGAAGATACTCCCCCAGATAAATACGCTTTACATCCTCGCCAAGTTTCGTCCGGTCGGCTTCGGTAAAGTCCTCACCACTGAGTTCCCCACCGTAGATCCAGCGCTCATCCGCCATAGTGGTCATCAACTGGGAATCTGCACCAAAGTCCACGTCCTTATAACCCGCCTTGGTATATAGGAAGGGGATGCTAAAGCGTGAATCGCCAGCTCTCACACCAAACACCTGTTGGGTATCACCGCCGATTTCCTGATACAAGTCGACAGAGGTCTGCCCAAGATCGCTATTTTGCAATTGCGCAAACAGCCTTTGCGGCACAGGGATACGTCGCAGCTGTTGGCGGGCTCGAGCCACTACACGCTCATTTTGTTGAACACTTTCAGGTATTGGACGCGCCAACAATTGATCGAGGTGGTAGCGTAAATTATCTTGCTCCTGAGCTTCGCCGGGTAATTGGCGTTCCCAGCGGGCACTGTAGTAGCCCTCAACGGTCGTGATGTCCAATTTGTCCGGGTTGAAGAACATCAGATAGGTTTTGAGGGTACTGACCAGTGCAGGGTCATCACTCCCCAAGCGGCTGAGGTTACTTTCAATATCTCGCAATAGCGCCGGTAAAAAGATCTCTTCAAGCTTTTGCCGGTAGAGGTTATCCAGCGTCTGGTCTATACGGGTGTCATACAAGCCCAGATTGGAGATCCAGGGGTGCTCCTCGCGGTCATACACCGAAGTCGCCTGCCGCAAGGGTTCGAGCATCTGCAAAACATTCGCCGGTGTAGGCCTCTTGCCCTTAAGCTTTTCCTCGGCTTGCTCATAGGCCGCCAGGTGGTCATTGACTTCACCCATGGACAATTTGTTGGATGCGAGACTGCCACTCCAGAGAAAGATCGAACCCACAAATGCCGCAGCTAAAGTGACATATACCCCTCTGCGCAACCACAGGTTAGCGCTCTCTACCTTGCGATTGACCCCCACCAATTCAGCTTCGGGGAATACCACATCCTTGAGCAGGCGATTCAGGAAGAAACTTTTTCCAACCCCCTGGAATTTGGGCCCAACACTGCGCTCCAGGCCGAAATCCGCTGTTACCGAAGCCATCATACGGTCTACCGGGCTGCCCTCCTGGGTACCACTGGTAAAATATATACCGCGAACCATAGGCACAGTTTCATAGCGGTTTGGCTCGAAGGTCTGCTTGATAAAGTCCGCTAAAATATCTGACAAACTCTCCATGCGGGCGGGAAATCCCTGCAGCAGCGCGCGCTTCTCAACATTGCGCTCCTGGTGCACACGCCACAATACCCTCTGATTTAAGCGCTCAATCAGCTGGTTAAACTCGGCCCTGAAGTTATCCAACGGCGCGCCGACAGCGGCATTGGCTTCACGGGGAAAACTCATACCCCAGACCTGCTCGCGCTCCGCCTGTGAAAGGTTGTCAAAAAATTCACTAAAGCCCGCTACCAAATCACACTTGGTAAAGGTGAGGTAAATAGGGAAACGTATACCCAGCTCCTGCTGGAGTTCATTCACTCGCGAACGAATCGTCTTGGCCTGATGTTGGCGCTGTTCATCGGTCTGTACCATCAGGTCCTGCAAACTGATGGCAACCAGGGCACCATTAATCGGCCTGCGACGACGATAGCGTTTCAATAGCCCGAGGAATGCTCGCCAGGCACTGTTGTCGTAAACCCGGTGGCTGTCCTGAGTGGTATAACGGCCGGCGGTATCGATCAAAACTGCATCGTTGGTAAACCACCAATCGCAATTTCTCGTGCCACCAACTCCCCCCAGGGCTTCTTTACCGTGGCTTTGCGCCAGGGGAAACTCCAATCCTGAATTTACCAGCGCAGTAGTTTTGCCGCAGCCGGGTGGACCAATAATGACGTACCAGGGCAACTGGTACAGGGACACCTTGCCCTTCTCTGACTTAAAGCGGGCGTTGCGCAATACATCCATGGCCTCGCGGAAGCGCCCCGATAGAGCCTCAAGCTCCTCGAGGGAATGCTCTTCATCCGGATCCTGGGTATCTTCCTGAGACTCTTCAATGCCCTTAATCAGAGCCTGGTTTTGGCGCCGTTCAACCAGCCACTGGCTCAGGTTCCACACCAACCAAATTGCGAAAATAAAAACAATGATGGTAATGCGAACTGTATGGGACAGTGTGGCGTTATCACTGCCAAACTTGATGTAGTCCGCCCCAAACCAAATCAGAACAGACAGGGCTGCGAGGCCGATAATGCCAAGCACCCATTTATTGGTAAAAAAGTCGCGCAAGCGTTTCATGAATAGCTCCATCTCCCGGGCTCAATCGGCACCGGATCAATTCGGTCCGAGTGTCACCCTTCCCCTTGCGGGGGCTCACTGTCACTGCCTGTTAATTCCACTACTCGGTCAGCCACAGGGGTAGTCGTTTCGTAAAGCCACCAGCGATAGCCGCTGTAGGTGGCAACCAACAACCCCAGTGCGACGCTCATAATCACCCACAAAGGCATGTAGTGAATCAGGCCTGACTTGCGCTCGACACAGCCCTGCCAGTGGGGAGAGAGATCGCGGTCCATTGCCGATTTGTGCTGCTCTATGGTCCGATAAAGCTCATCGCGAATCTGCTCAATCTGCTCGTGGCCCCGCTGCACCAAGCGATACTTGCCTTGAAAACCGAGACTGAGGCAAAGATAAAAGAGCTCTAACAACTCCAGGTGAGACGCAGGGGTTTCCAGCATACGCTGCAGAATGGAAAAACATTTCTCACCACCAAACGTCTCCTTGTGGAACAGGCTGAGCAACGAGTGCTGACTCCAACCACTCGCCGTACCCCAGGGCGTAGTCAGCACCACTTCATCCACAACGGTACACAGCAGATAGCGCGCGGTAAGCACTGCCTCAGGGGCCAGGCCCAGCTGTTTGGATTCCCGCTCAAATGCCTGAATTTCCTTGGTCAGCCGCTTGTGCAGATCCGGCACATTGGAGTGATTCATGGTAGTGCGCAGCTTGATAATCACCCCCAGCAGCTTGGAGGCTGCGGAGACCAGGGGATTCAAACTATTGCGAATCTGCATATCCGCTGAACTGCCGGGATTGGCAAAGAACTGCGGCTGTGCAGATGAACCGGGCTGCACCGGAGCTGCGGCACCTGGAGTGGGAATCATTACGGTCCTGTCACCTGCATTGGGCGACGGTGGAGTGCTGAAGCTGTCGTTGCTCATATCAATTATTCCTTATGGCCCAGAGCTCCATGGTCAGCCCCGGAAATTCCGCGCCGAGATGCACCGCAAAGCCTCCAGATCTCTGCATGGCCTGCCAAAGCTCACCGCTGCGCTCCATTTCGAAATAGGTAAAACCCGCGTGATAGGGAATTTGTCTCGGCGCCACAGGCAAGGGGCGCAATGACAATCCCGGCAGCTGGGCGGAAATCAACTCACGGATAGCTTCCACTGGCGCCACTTTGGCCTGTGTGGGGAAACGACTGCGCAACAGGTCGCCGGGCATATCGGCTTTAGCAGCCATCACGAAGCTGGCCGTTTTCAGTAGCGAGGGATCGGAAACCGGGGCCACATAAATACCAAACTTTCTCTGCACCAACTCCATGGCAATAGCTGTCTGCTCCAGAACTGTAGAGAGCGACTGGCGCAGGGCTGAAAACAACCCAGCAAAGCTGAGTTGTAGGTTTTCGTGCGAGTAACTGGGGATTTCCGGTGGGCGCTTGGTCGATGAAGTAAATGTCGACAGCTCACCAGCCAATTGCAGCAACTCCACAAACAAACTGTGCGGGTGCAGGCGTGGCTGAGCAGTAATTTGTTTTAGCAGGGGTTCAAAACGATTAATAACCTGCAGCAACAGGTAATCGGCAATCTCTGCTGAGCCGCTGCGGCCACTATCACTCAGGCGGTGTCCCAGCGCGGAGCCGCGGTGATCCAACAGGCCTTTAACCTCTTCGATATAGGCTTTGATTACCGCTGAAGTCTCTGCATTCAATAGCGGTGGAATATAGTCAGAATCCAACTCGACCGGTTTCTCCGGCTGGCGCTCACGTATTCTGGCGATACCAATAGACGCGTATCCGCTGAGATCATCGCTCTCAAGCTTGAGACACACTCGCAGTTTGCCCACCTGGATACGGGCAGACTCCCCGGAGGCTGCGGCACTATTGCGCGCATCGAAGTTTGCGGTCTGGTAGCGCGCCTGGGGAAAATCTTCCTGGTCTCGGATGGATTCCTGACTGCCGGGACGCTTCATCGGTACACACAGATAGACGATCTCATCGCGGGTGTTAACCGGCACATCCAGGACATCCGGTAGGATTTCATTTTCCGGTGCAAGAATTGGCGTACCATCGGGAAATATCGCACGTACACGGGATAGCGATATCTTCCCCATAGAGAGCGGTTCACTATCGATCGCCAGCTCCAGCACACCCCAGGTATAGGGCCCCAGCGAAGCTGTGCGAGCCTCAACTAACTGTTCGAGATAGCGGTCCTGCTGCTGGAAATGTTGAGGGCGTAAAAACATGCCCTCACTCCAGATCACCTTGTTGTTAACCGACATATGTCTTCCTTGTAAAACCCAATTCCACTTGAAGTGGGCTTAATTAAACCTGTGCTGAGCGACGCTCTATTTAGATTTTTCCGCTTCCTGAAGACGCTTCTTCATCAAGTCATAGTCTTCACTGGAGATTGTCACCGTGTCGCCCTTCTTCCCACTGGTATCGTTGCGAGATAGCGGTGAAACAATGCCTCGGCGTCGCTTGGCGATATTATCGGGTGTGCCGATACGCGTGTCGGCCAAGGCAATCTGATAACTATTCTTTTTGTGGTCGGTTATCGGCAGCACCATGAGTGCATCGGCTTTTTGATACTGCACAAATTCTGCCAATAAACCGATGTACTTCACTTCTGGAGTCAAAGGCAGCTCTTCCACACGCTGCTCACCAGGTGCGAACTCCTTCAGGATAACGGTATCAAGGAGATCCTTGCCGAGACGGGATTCCGCATTTTCATAAAGATTAAGGAAATCCTCTCGGGCAAACTGGCGGTCGTCTGCCAGCATAAACACGCGCACTACCACCGGCGATGCACGACCATCATCATCCGGATTGACGTCATTGCGGATGTTGACCGAGAGCTCGACACTGGTATCCAGATTCAGGGTGCGCCTAGTTGTTTGGCACGCTGCCAGACTGACTACCAGTATTCCGAGTAGGGTGAATTTCAGTAACTTTGTTATGGACACGACCAATTCCCTCTTCCGATCTATTAATTTTTCAGCTGTCTGGCATTCTTCAGCTCAGACAACTGGTTTTCATAAGTCACAGCAAACTCATCACCGAAAAGCTTGCGGTAACAAGCATCCGGATCGCCCACTAATTCCCGATACATCGCGCTGAAGCCCTCCCATTTCTTTGCATTCTTATTGCCGAATACACCAGAGGTATTCCCCAGGCGACGTTCAATATTGTCCGGGCTGAAATACTGCAACATCGCACTGTAACCAGCGCGCATCCCCGCCAGCACCGCGACCTGGTGATCGGAGAGATCATCGAAACTATCCTGCACCGCCTCCTTCGGCTGTAAAAAAGCACCATTACCGGCGAACATCGCCTCCAGCGCATCTCTCTCCGTGGCACTGAATTTCAGTGGGTTATTCGCCTCTGTCTGGATCATAGTGCGCTGTACACGCAGCTCATTCTTGATACTGCTGCGCGCACGTAGGAGGTCGATCAGGCGGGAAACCGTTTCGCGGACGATCTCCGCGGCCTGTTGATCGGCTATTTGTTGTTGCCCAGGATTCATATTCAGGCCCAGCGTTGCCGCCAGCACACTGGATACCGGAGGAACCGGGGCCGGCTGCACCGGTGCTACCGGTACTTCAGGCGCCGGGCTCTGCTGAACAGGAGCCGGTTGTTGCAATTGGGAAAAGCTCTGCCCCTGAGAGGCAAAACCCATAGGGCTTGCAGGAGGCGCCTGTGCAGTATCAAAGCCCGGTGCGCCCGCTACCTGTTGTCCCTGTATTGCCGCAAAAGAATCCGCAAAAGGATTATCCTGTGGAGCCTGCGGGGCTTGTGGCTGCATTTGTACCGGAGGTGGTGACACTGGCGCTGGGGCGAACTGGGGCTGCTGTTGGGCAACTGGCTGTGATGGGGGCGCAAGCGGAGGCTGAGGAGCTACCTGGGGTTGCGGAGCTGGCGCCTGGAAAGATTGCGGCTGAGGTGCTTGAGGCTGTGTGGAGGGAGGAGCCTCAAATGATTGGGCCGGAGTTTGTGGAGCAATTTGCATAGAGTGTTGATCTGCCGGCACATGGTCCTGGGCACTGCCATCTTTCCACCACTCATCATCGGACCATTGCCCTGGCGCCGCCTGCCCTTGGGGTTCGCTACCAAATGAACCGAGTCCCTGCACATCTGACGATCCGAAAGACTGTGGCTGCTCAAAAGCCGACATAGGGTCCAGTGGACCCGGATCTGCAGCCAGTAAATCATCCTGCGCGGGAGCACTCTGACTACTCTGTGGGACGTAACCCCATTCGCCAGACTGGGAAATATCGTTGCTGCCACCGGGTTCCAACCAGTTATCCAGCTGCTTTGCCTCCGCTTGGCTCTGCATCTTGGCCATAGCACTGGCATTGAAGGTGGTGCGATCGGAAGTATCGAGAAAATCGGCACTGCCCAATCCCTTTGGCAGGTCACTTTCGGCCTGAGGCTGTCGCAACGTCACCTTGAGGCGATATTCACCCACATTGATGATATCCCCCTCGCTCAGAGGGAGTTTATTGCCTTTACCCAGCGGGTTATCGCCATCGTTATGATAGGTACCGTTAGTGCTGGTATCTGTCAGGAAAAATTGCCCATCACTGAAAGAAATTTGCGCGTGCTGAGATGAGACAACACGTTCGGGATCGGGTAGCACCCAGTAATTATCAGCAGAGCGCCCCAGACTACCCCCATCTTTAGTGAACAGCTTGGTGTGCTTGAGCATATTGGCCCCTGCGGGGTCGGCCAATACTGAGAGAATTAGATCCATGTCTTCCTGACTCACACAGTTGTTGTACTTCGCTCATCCGCTGGGACACAAACTACCAAGGAGAGCGAAAATGATTCGGGCACAATGGCCTTCCACACAAGAAATTCAAACCCGGCCTACAGAGAATGCCGTGACCGGGAAATACTTTTTAACTCCAGGGCCCTTTTAATTCTCCACCGGCGAGAGATCTTAAACTGGGGAGGACAATCTGATCGCGGCCCTGTACCGAGCGCATAGTACTCAGCCCCGCCTGACTAAACTCTGCTGCTGCACGATCGGTAAGCAACGCTTCAGCACAGGGGGTGATCCACTGTCCCTGGGGCAGTTTACGCAGATGCAAAGGCAGGCTTTCATAGGTTGCAGAGGTGGGAGCCTGGAATCTGCCGGTTGTGGAAAAACCCTGGCAGATAGCCAAGGCGAGCAGATAGGCACTATTACCCCACTGGTAGTATTGATGGCCCTGATCGGGGGTTAGTTCTTCAAAATCAAAATGCTCAGTGGTGGAGGTCTCACGGCCAAATGGCAGCCGTAACATAAAGCGTGGGGAGGCCAGTGCAACATACTCACTGGCGGAGTAATCCCGTACCGCCTGCCAGCTTTCGGCAAAGCGCTCACTCAAGGGATAATACCAATCATCTGGATCAACTGATCCTGCCAAGCTGGGACAGCCGGCCAGTTTGGTGTCCCCTCCGAGAAGCAGAGTACTTCCAGCCGCTTCCGCAATAGTGGAGAGATCGATCAACAGATGCAGATCCCTCTCCTCGTCCGTAATAAAGAAGTCACCCAACACGAGGTTGTAGGGACGATCACCGGCGACTGTTTCACGCTCAACCAGTAATTTAAAAACCTGAGACTTTTCCAGATCGCTCTCAGCACTGGCAAAATCGGCAAGCAGCTCTTCCTTGCTGACATCAATCAGGTGCAGCTGCAAATTTGGGTGTTCGTCTAGTCGCCTCATTAAGAAATGCAGACTGAGCCAGCTCGCCTCCAACTGGCGGAAATCACTATGATGCATCACCTTGCGCATAGTGTCAGAGGTCGCCTCGGCCAAGGCGTTTAAATACTCCCCTTGCATGGGATCCACGCTTTTTTGTACATAGGGGGCAACAATGTCCCTAATCAGTTGATCCACCTGGAAAGCACTGCCATTTTCCCTAGCCAGGCGCTCGCGACCCGCCGCGAGAATCTCATCGAGGATTGACTGCTCAGATGAATAATCCGCAGCCTCTTGGCCCGTTTCAGTCAGCTCCGGTTTCCACTGACGAATCTCCTCTGCGGCTTGCTGGAATTGGCCAGGATCACGCAGGCGTTGACCGAGCGCTATAAAATGTTTGAAAAGCGGTAGACGGCTGTAGAGGTAATCCGGGTGTAAATCATCGAAACAAGGTAATTGCAGCGGCTCATCCATCACCGGCAACTGCAGGCTCACCCTAAGATCACTGAATACTCCTTCAAAAGTATCCCGGTTCAGCACATATACCCTGCGCTGAGCAATAGTCTCAGGCTCGCACTGACGACGGCTGGAGCGACCACTAAAATCGCCCAAGATTGCGACTTTTAGAATATCACTGCCATGGTCCATGGTTTCTTCCTTTTTATTTTTATCGCCGTGGATTTGAAATCCGGCAGCTATAGTGGCTTTGCTCACAGTTAATTATCCACAGGTAAAAAAAATACGCAGCACAACGAAACCTCTTGTACTCATCATGCGTTTTTATCTATTTGGTTTCCACTACTTGTTTTTCGATTTTATTCGACTTTCTTGGTCGTCCCCTTTTCAGCGGACGAACCCTCTGATTGGCGATTTGTTCAATCTTATCTTTAAAAGCATCTCCACCCAGAACATGCCCCAACTTAATGGTTTCAGCGATGTAATCCAGTAGCCGGCTATCAAAGCTATAGCGAAAAAGCTGGCGATAAGCCTGTGCACGTTGCCCGGCATTTTCACCCAAGTCGGTATATAAACGATGATCTTTAATCAAATTATCATGCTTAGTGTTTACATGATGATTGAAACTTGACCACTGATAATTTCCCAGTGAGTCAGCAAGTCCCAAATAAAGAGGGCGCAGTTCCACATAGCGGTAGCAGGTCAGCAAGTAGGCATCGGAGTCAATCAAGCTGGATTTATAACGCCCTCGCCAAATGGTGCCGGAACGCTTGTAACGGTGATTGACAAACTGTACGTAACGACGCCCTAGAGATTGCATCATTGAAGGTATGCCATCTGGAACCCTCGGGGTGGCAATAATCTGAATCATATTGGGCAGTAGGACGTATGCATGCACATCCACATGGTACTGATCAGCAGCATTGCGCAAACTAATCAAATAATATTGATAATCCTCCTCATCAAAGAAGCACGGCAAATTATTGTGACCAACTTGCACAATATGCTGAGGGATATCTATTAGATTGAGCCTGGGCAAACGAGGCATTTTGCCAGCAAATCCTTTTTTATAAGGCGCAATGCCTTTCTAGTGATGAATAAAGGTTTTATTATCGCAAATCAGGGAAAAAAATTTCAAACTTAGTCTACTGCCAAGTTAACATGAACTCTGGTTAGTGGTTGTAATCATGTTACGCTGCATTTTGTTGCTATTTAAATAAAGGGGAGTTGCACCAGACATGGATCAGATAAGTCTGGCGGTCAACGGACGCACTGACATTGGTCAAGTTCGCGAGGAAAACGAGGATAGTATTCGCTGGTATGCCAGCGCCGACCAACCTTTCGCCTATATCGTGATAGCGGATGGTATGGGGGGATACACAGGCGGTGCCACAGCTAGCAAAATAGCGGCAGAAACCGTTCAATTCCATTTAGAAGATCTTTTAAAACATACCTTTCTCTCCTGCACACCCGAGCAACAACAATTGATTTTACGCGCGACTTTGATCGACGCTATCAACAGTGCCAACAACGCCCTCCTAAACACAAAAAATACCAACCCGCATTTTGCAAAAATGGGAACAACAATTGTTGTCGCTGTTATGTGGCACGATTTTCTGATCGTCGCGCATATTGGTGATTCTCGCGCTTATCTATGGAATAACTTCGGCTTACAGCGCCTTACACGCGATCACAGTGTTGTTCAGGAAATGATAGACAGTGGTCAAATAAGCGAGGAGCAGGCACAGCAATCCAGTGTGCGAAATCACATAACCCGCGCTTTGGGCGTTTCCAATTCTGTAGAAGCAGAAATTAATAGCTGGAAATTAACAGAGAACGCTTTGCTATTACTCTGCACCGATGGCTTAACTGAATATCTGGACGATCATGCGATTGAGCGAGTGCTTGCCACTCACCGCCCCGCTCTGGAATGTGTTTATCGCTTTATTGATGATGCCAACAGAATGGGAGGGCGCGACAATATCAGTGCGGGTATTCTTGAATACTCCTCCCAACCCGCAGCGCAGATACTCGCACAAGAGCAGAGCGCAACCCAAAGACCAAAATCACCAGATGTAACTATCAGAAAAGCGCAACGATAAAACTGTTTGCCGGAAGCTGAAGAATGACACCGGAACGTCTCACCCAGCTGGTCCCCAACCTGCTCAAAGTCTTAAGCCCCTCCACAGCCACCTTCCCCCAGGGAAATCCTGCGGCAGCCTATCGCTGGGTGGAGGCTATTGAAGAACTTCCCGAGGCCCAAATTACTGACGGCCACCACCGACCTCTGTGGCCAGAACCACCTACTGTCGAGGTCAACACCTATACAATTTCAGCTGCACCTGAAGTCGAGCTGTTACCCGGAGTCAATGAGGGCCCAGTTCAATTTATTAATACTCCCGGTACCAACCCACTGGGGACTCATGTCCCCGCTCTTAGCCGGTGCCGTCGGGTACACGAACAGGTAATCATTGCAACCGGCGAACTGAATTTCGAATGTGTGGACCTCACAATACCGGGGCCACTGCCATTTTCTTGGAAACGATACTACCGCTCTAGTATCGATGAAGACAGTGGAATTGGAGCTGGCTGGCGTCATTCGCTGAGCGAACAGTTACTGGTGCAGGATAACCAAGTAGAACTGTTTAATGCCGAAGGCCGCAAGATTCAGTTCCAGTTACCCGCGATTGGGCACGGCTGTTATAACCGCTTCGAACGACTGCTGCTATTCCGGCAGAGTCTGCACAGCTATCGACTCTCCACCTTTAATGAGCCCGATAAAATTTTTCGCGCAGATGGAGTCAACAGTGCACTCCCGCTTACCGAGATTCGAGATCAGTTCGGCAATTCCCTAACCATTGATTACAGCGAAGGGTTACCCAGAAAAATTGTCAGCTCCTGGGGGCGGGTACTCGACTTCGAAAGCCGCGGCGGGCGCCTTACCAAACTGCTGAATAACCACGCTCCCGATGATCAGCGCAATCTGTGCAGCTATGAATTCCAGGGCGGTCTACTAACCGAAGTCCACAGTAATCACGATCTGGAGAGCTATCACTATCACGATTTATTGCTTGTGCAAGCGCACAGCGGTGTGAGTGGCAAGCGTCAATTTGAATACGACCTGCAAGGGCACTGCCACAGGCTGATACAAGAGGAATCGGAAACATTATTAACCTGGCAACACAACCGTGGGAATTGCCAGGTAGAAAATACTGAGCGAACTCCACAACAGCTGCACTTCAACCAGTTCGGCCAGCTCACCAAAGAGCGTCAAGGGCAGCGGCAAAAAAGCTGGCTCTACGACTGTTACGGGAATCTCTGCCAGCAGATTAATGCCGATGGACAGCGTACCTTCTTCCGCTACGATGAATTTGGCCGCTTGCGGCGCATCACCGAAGGGAGCAACAGCAAGCGTTATTTATACAGTGAAGACGGCTACCCACAGGCAGTACAGTTAAGTGAACAACAATCATGGCTGTTCTCTTACAGCGACAAGGGACGGCCACAGGCAATTATCGACCCGGAACAGCAAGAGTGGAAATTGCTCTATAGCGATCGCGGTTTGCTCTCGCAAATTACAGATCCCGAGGGCGGCTGCATTGAGTTTACCTGGGATGGCCAGGGGCAGTTACAAACGGTGCGCCGAGGGGAAAAGCAGTGGGGTTTCGAATACGATCACTGGCAGCGCATGACCACGCTGGTCGTCAATGGGGAAACTTGGCGTGAGTGGCGCTATGGCCCCACCGGCGAATTACGCGAGTCCCACATAGGCAGCTACCAATATGGAATCGATTACTGCGAGCGTGGCCAACCCCACGCCATCCATGCCAGTAACAGCCAAAGCTTGCAGTGGGACTACGATAGCTGCGGCCGTATTTGCCAGATACATTTCGCCGATGGCAATCAATGGGCTTTACACCACAATACCCAGGGCCAGTTGACCCAACTGCAAACCCCCACCGGAGATTACTGCTGGCAATATGATGGACTCGGCCAACTGATCAGCCACCGCACCCCGGACGAGCGCCAACTCACTTGGAACTACAGCGTTGATGGCAGCCTAAGTGAATACTGTGATAACGACTGCCGTTGGTACTTCCACTATTACGACAGAGGCACCCTCGCCAGCATACGCAATAATAATGGCCAAATTAATGAGTTCCATTACGATACTGAAAAACGCCTGATTCAAGCTAACAATTTACATTCATCTGTCCGTTTTAAATACGACCGACGCAACCGGGTTATCGCCGAGAACCACGACAGCAGTGACGTGCGCGATTTCAGCCTGAGGTATCAGTACGATTCACGCGGCTGGTTGAGAAGCGCCAGCTCCGACAACCTCGACTTGGCCTACACGCTCACACCCTGTGGTGCGCTTTACGGTGTGGATGGCAATGGCGAGCCGGTGCTGCGCAGTGAGTTCAAAGAGCAAAACACTATTCATATCCAGGGAGAGGTGCGCAGTACAGTCAAACATCGGTTTGGAAGCCCTTTTAGCCTGGAAAGTGGACTCGCCCTCGCTTGGCAATTTGATAAGTGCCCCCCGCTACAGCTCACTACTCCAATACGCCAGACCGGGTTTCCCCAGGCACAAATTGACAGGGATAAGCGCGGCAACGTGGTCGCCGAGCGGCAAATTCCCGGGCGCAGAGATTATCAATACCAGTACGACGGTTGGGGGCTGATGAGCACCGCAGAATGCGGCGATTTTAAAACTCATTTCCGCTATGACCCGTTCGGGCGCCGCCTGAGTAAAACCTGCACCCATCGGAAATCGTCACGCCAGCGCCGGGTCACCAGCAGTTGGAGTGGCCTGGGCATCTGGGCTGAAGCACACCAGATCGATGGTAAATCCCGCGGCATCGGCCATTGGATAACACACCCCTTAAACGGATCCGTACTCTGCCACTGGAGCTCCGGCCGCTGTGAGTACTATCACACTGACTCACAGGGAAAACCGCTGGCTATTTTCGACGCACAGGGCACGGTGCAATGGTCTCAGGGAAAAGATGCCGAGGACAGAAATGGCCGAGCTTTTGGACAAACTCCTGGCCCCTGGCGCGGTATCGGCTTGATCGCCGATATTGAGACTGGCCTGTGGTACACCACTTCCGGATATTGGAATCCCGCCCTGCAAATGTGGCTGAACGGCTCAAGGATTTTCTCTCACACTACGTCCAATATGCCGCTAATCAGGCTCTAAAATCCTACTGGCGCCCCTCATCGGGGCCCACCCTCGCCTGCTCTATTCCCTAAACTTAGAGCTCTCAATTGTGAACGTAACCATGCAAGAATCCCCGAACTTTGAAATTGGCGGTATCGCAGTGGCCAAGGGGGAATCCCGCCATATAGACCTGCCTGTAGTCAGCCTCTACACCAATACAGAAATGGCCATACCCGTTTATGTACAGCGCGGTAAACGGGAGGGGCCCACGATTTTTGTCTGTGCGGCCGTGCACGGCGATGAGCTGAACGGCATCGAAATCATCAGCCGTTTGATTCAGAGCCGCAGTCTAAAATCCCTTCGCGGTAACCTGATTGCCGTACCTATGGTCAATGTCTACGGTGTGCTCCAGCACACCCGCTACCTACCCGATCGCCGCGACCTCAATCGCAGCTTTCCCGGTTCAGCCAAAGGCTCCCTGGCTGCGCGAATGGCCCATGTGTTTCTACGTGAGATAGTGGCCAAATGCGATTACGGCATCGATCTACATACCGGGGCCGCCCACCGCAGTAACCTTCCCCAGGTACGCGCCAATCTCGACGACGATGTGACCCGTGCCATGGCCAAGGCTTTCGGTGTACCGGTATTGCTGAATGCATCGATTCGCGATGGCTCCCTACGCCAGGCGGCCGCAGATCGGGGAGTGAGAATCCTCCTTTATGAGGCAGGAGAAGCCCTGCGCTTTGATGAGTTGTGCATTCGCGCTGGGCTGAAAGGAGTGACTAACGTTCTCAGGCATCTGGGTATGCTCCCGGTAAGGCGCAGACGCAGCTTAATAGAACCCTTTATCGCTCGTAGCAGTGGCTGGCTAAGAGCTGGCGACAGCGGCATAGCCACCCACCTTAAAGCGCTTGGTGATCAAGTGTACGAAGGTGACCTGCTCGCCACTGTTGCCGACCCCTATGGCAATGAACTAGACCAGGTACGCAGTAATGGCGAGGGAATCATAATCGGCAAGCAGAACATCCCACTGGTGCAGGAGGGCGAGGCGATGTATCACATCGCCTATTTCCACGAACCCCAGGAGGTAGTTGAAAACCTCGAGTTATTGCAGGACAGCCTACTACCGGATGAGAACTTTTAGAGGCGCCCTACTGTTTCTGAAGCAACTCCAATACCTCTTTACTGGGAAAGCCCTTCTCCTCCACACCGGCGCTCTTCTCGAAAGCCTTTATCGCTTTTCGGGTTCCCGGACCAGCTTTACCATCAATTTCACCACTGTAGAAACCCTTCTGCTTCAGCAGTTTTTGCAACTGTTCAACTTGACTGCCGTCGAGGGGAGTAAATGGGCGGTTCCAGTCTTTCACCAGCGGCGCGCCGCCGCCAATACGATCCGAAAGTAAACCGATGGCTATAGCATAACGATCGGAGTTGTTGTAACGCTTGAGTACAAAGAAATTCTTAAATACTAGAAATGCCGGACCATTGCGCCCATCAGGCAGCTTCAGCTCCGCCACAGCTTTCTTACTTGGAAAGGGCTCACCATTGGCGCGCTTGACTCCGAGCTTTTCCCACTCCGCAACTGTCAATTTACCGCCCGGCATTTTCTTGGCGGGAATGGTGACTTCATAGCCCCAGGGCTTACCTTTCTGCCAGCCATTACTGGAAAGCAAATTGGCTGCGGTAGCCAGTGCATCCGGCACCGAATTCCAGATATCACGCTTGCCGTCGCCGTCGATGTCTACAGCATAAGCCTGGTAACTGGTGGGGATAAACTGCGTATGCCCCATAGCTCCTGCCCAAGATCCAAGCAGGTGTTGACCTTCAACATCACCGGCCTGCAGGATTTTCAGTGCCGCCAACAACTGCTGCCGACCAAACTTCTTGCGCTGGGGATCTGCATAGGCCAGGGTCGCGAGGGAGCGGATTACACTGCGCATTACCGTCTCATTGCCAAGAATGCCTCCGAAGCTCGATTCCACCGACCAGATTGCCAGTAGGATATTGGGGTCCACACCGAAGCGCTTCTCGATTTTATCGAGCCAGGGCTGCATCTTCTCTTTTTCCCGCTTGCCCCGCTCGATAGCGCGCTTTTGCACACGGTTGTCGAAGTACTGCCACACCGGCGCCTTGAATTCCGGCTGGTAACTGGCTCTATCCAGTACCCACTGGTCAGGAGAGGTAATGCCTTTAAAGGCCTGGTCGTAAACCTGAGGGGAAATCCCATTCTTAACGGCCGTTTGGCGGAACTCCTTTACCCACTTTTCAAAAGCCGGGTCCGGCTTATCGGCAGCCTGAGCCTGTAGAGTGAATAACGCCAAACAGAGGGTAAGAACATAGAGCAGTGCGGGGAACCGTTGCAATTTGGGCATGGGAGTACCTTTGACACGACATTTCGCTCGCACAAGGTTAGAACGAGCCTCTCTCTTCCGGAAGGCGGATTTCTCCAATGGTGTCATCCGCTTGATCCGTCATTAATGGGGACAGTGGAGTCGAAAGGAAGTTCTGGTGATGGCGAGGCCCTGTGACCAGGGCCACAAAATCAGGGAATGACGTAAAAGAGTACGGCGAAGAAATGCAAAATACCGCCAGCCAGCACAAATAGGTGCCAAATAGCGTGGTGAAAACGCAGGCTGCGCCACAAATAAAAGGCAATACCGCCGGTATAACAGAGCCCCCCCAGCACCAACAGCCATAGACCACCGGTCTCAAGACTATTCGCCAGGGGCTTGATTGCAGCGATAACCACCCAGCCCATCAGGGCGCTGAGGGTGATCGACAGTGCACGGATCTTTTTCAAGGGAGTGAACTGGATAATCAAGCCCAGCAGTGCCAAGCCCCAGATAATGCCAAACAACCACCAACCCCAGGGCCCGCGTAGAGTCACTAGGGTAAAGGGCGTATAGGTGCCGGCAATCAGCAGAAAAATTGAGGAGTGATCCAGAGTTCGTAATATCGCCTTGGCGCCTATATGGCTGACGGCGTGATAAAGAGTCGAAGCGAGGAAACAAAGAATCAGGGTAGAGGCATAGACACTGGAGCTGACGATATGCCAGGCATCCCCACGCAGTGCGGCGAAACCAGTGAGAACACCCAAACCAGCAATAGCCAGAACGGCTCCGATACCGTGGGTTACGCTATTGGCAATCTCTTCAGCAAAGCTATAGCGGCTGGCAACGGAAACGGAAGAGGTCATAAATTGGCCCGATTGAATTCTGGTAGCGAGTGGCTTCAAAACCACTCGACCGATAACTTGAATCAGGTCTAATGATCAAAGGCCTCACTAAAAATAGCAAGGCCAGGGTTTGACCGTAGATTCACAAGCAGGCTTTAGAGGCTTATACGCTCGCGTTATGGATTCCCATTTCACATAGAGCGGAAGAGGCGCGAACGATCGTCTCGTTGCGGTCGGGACCTGTAGAAACAATATCTACCGGCGCACCCACCAGCTCTTCGATACGGGAGATATAAGCCTTGGCATTGGCCGGCAGGTCCGCCTCACGACGTACACCGAAGGTATTCTCTGTCCAGCCAGGCATGCTTTCGTATACAGGCTCTACCCCTTCCCAACCGGCAGCGTCGAAAGGTACCGGTACTTCTTCTCCGGCACTGTTGCGGTAACCGACACAGATCTTCACTTCCTCGAGACCATCGAGTACATCCAGCTTGGTCAGACACAAGCCGGAGATACTGTTAATACGAATAGCATGACGTACGGCAACGGCATCGAACCAGCCGGTGCGACGCTGGCGCCCGGTAGTAGCACCAAATTCATGTCCCTTCTCACCCAGGTGACGCCCTACTTCACAGTCGAGTTCGGTGGGGAAAGGGCCACTACCAACGCGGGTGGTGTAGGCCTTGGTGATACCCAGTACGTAATCCAGGTAGAGGGGGCCAAAACCAGAACCAGTGGCGGTGCCGCCAGCAGTGGTATTGGAGGAGGTCACAAACGGATAGGTACCGTGGTCAATATCCAGCAGGGAACCCTGGGCCCCCTCAAATAGGATGTGCTCACCCTGTTCTCGGGCCTTATGCAGCTGGTCGGCCACATCGATGATCATCGGCACCAGTTGCTCACGCCAGATCTTAGCCTGCTCGAGAGTATCCTCGTAGCTCACCGGATCGACTTTGTAGTATTCGGTCAGGGCAAAATTGTGGTAGTCAATCAGCTCCTTGAGCTGATTGCAGAAGTTCTCCCAGTTACACAGGTCACCGAGGCGCAGACCGCGGCGGGCAACTTTGTCTTCATAGGCGGGACCGATACCGCGACCGGTGGTACCGATTGCTTTGGCACCGCGCGCCTTTTCACGGGCCTGATCCAGTGCCACATGCACCGGCAGAATCAGAGGACAGGCCGGAGACAGGCGCAAGCGCTTGCGCACTGGAACACCGCGCTCTTCCAACTCAGACATTTCCTTGAGTAATGCTTCCGGTGACAGCACCACACCGTTGCCGATCAGGCAGGTCACGCTGGGGCGCAGGATACCGGAGGGGATCAGGTGCAGTACAGTTTTCTCACCGTCGATCACCAGGGTATGGCCGGCGTTGTGTCCGCCCTGAAAGCGCACCACCAGGGAGACCTGTTCTGTCAGCAAATCGACAATTTTACCCTTGCCTTCATCGCCCCACTGGGTACCCAGCACTACTACATTCTTGCCCATCTGTATCAATCTCTAACTCAGGTTTCGTTCTGCAGGAGGCCGAGAGGCCCCTACATCAATGAATCTTGCGGGGTTCACCGCACCAATATAGGCACATTATTGGCACATCCGCTGCGCCCGCCTTTGTTCAATCCCGGGGCTTTACCACCCAGGAGTTGCCCTCGAATACCAGCTCGCGATCACAACGCGAATGAAGATCGCTCTCTGCGCTATCGGAAAGAGTGGCAATGACCACCTCTCCCCGCTCGCGCAGCTCATCAATTGCGCGCCACAGCCCGGCGCCCTGGGAACCACTTACCTCCGGCGCGAGTATGGCGCCCTCAGCGGGTATCGCGCTGGTACCCAGCGTGTTGAGAGCCACTAAATCACTACTAAAGCCCGTTGCCGGGCGGTCCCGGCCAAATACTGCACCGATACCGTTGTAGCGGCCACCATTGGCGAGTGCCTGCCCGTGGCCCGGTGTGTAAGCGGCGAATACCAAGCCGGTTTCATAGTCGTATCCACGCACTTCACTCAAATCGAAGAACAGGGTCACCGCCGGGTAGCGCTGCCCCAGAGCCTCGGCGACCTGCTGCAGATCAGACAAAGCATCCAACAGAGCCTGCGGCGCTCCCGCCAACTGAGTGGCGGCTCGTTCCAGGCAGTCGAGCCCGCCGGCAAGACTGGGGAGAGCTTGCAGCCAGCCCGATACCTGTGAATCACTAATATTCTCAGACACCCAGCTGTAAACATCGGCACTGGCCTTGTTCTGCAGCAGCGCGGAAAGTTCTTCACGCTCACTGTCACCGAGCCCGGCTGCCTCGGCGAGACTTCGGTAAATCGCTACATGGCCGAGGTCCAAATAAATATCTTCTACCCCGGCAACCTGCAGGCTCTCCAGCATCAGGGAGATCACTTCGATATCTCCACTGAGGCTGTCCACGCCAAACAATTCCGCACCTATCTGGATCGGCGCACGCGAGCCCATCGCGGTACGTGGCCGGGTGTGCAGGACCTGACCCGCGTAGCACAGGCGGTTAGCCCCCGCACGAGGAAAACTATGCGCATCGATACGCGCGGTCTGCGGGGTAATATCGGCGCGAATACCGAGTGTGCGGCCGGAAATCTGGTCTGTGACCTTGAAGGTGCTCAGGTCGAGATCACGCCCCATACCAACCAGCAGGGACTCGGTGAATTCCAACATTGGCGGTATCACCAACTCGTACCCCCAGCAATGGTAGAGGTCCAACAGTCGGCGGCGCAGGGTTTCAACTTGAACAGCTCCCGCGGGCAAAATCTCCGCGATGCCATCCGGCAGCATCCAACGATCGGCTTGAGTCATGGTGAAACGGACTTTTCAGAGTTAATGAGGCGCGTCGGCTTCCACAAAAAAACCGGGCGAGGCCCGGTTTGCGTGATTTTAGCACCAACTGCCGGCAGGAAGGTAGGGCTGTCGCAAGGACAGCCACGACCTCGGGCAAACAGCTGGGGGTTAGGGATAATCCGCTGCCATTTGCCCCGCAAGTTGGTTTATTGCCCTTTAGGGTCCTTCAGATAGCGGAAAAACTCACTATCCGGATCCACCAGCAACATATCGGATTTGCTGCGGAAAGATTCCCTATAAGCCTGTAGGCTGCGCGTGAAGCGGTAGAACTCGGGGTTCTTGGTATAGGCTGCGGCATAAATCGATGCCGCCTCCGCATCCCCAGCACCACGCAGTTCTTCGGCCTGGCGGTAGGCCTCGGACTCAATCACCACCTTTTGGCGATCGGCATTGGCTTTGATCCGCTCACTGGCCTCCTGCCCTTTGGCTCGGTGATCCCTTGCCTCCAGCTCACGGCCTGCACGCATACGCTGGAACACGGACTCGGAGACTTCTGGTGGCAGGTCGATGCGCTTGACGCGCACATCGATCACCTCCACACCCAAGTCGCCCTGAGCAACCTTATTCAGGTTTTTGGTGATCTCCGCCATCAGCTCATCGCGCTCACCACTGACTACCTCATGCAGGTCACGCACACCGAACTGGTTACGCAGCTGATCGTTGATCCGCTCAGACAGTAGACGCACCGCATTGCGCTCATCGCCACGGGTAGCGATGTAGAACTTACTCACATCGGAGATACGGTATTTAGCGTACGAGTCCACCATCATGAACTTGTTTTCGCTATTGAGCATACGCACCGGGCTTGAATCCACAGTTTGGATACGAGCATCAAACTTACGCAGCTTCTCCGCAAACGGAATCTTGAAGTAGAGCCCCGGCTCGGTATAGGTGCGCACCAGCTCACCAAAGCGCAGCAACACGGCCTTTTCCGTTTCCTTCACCACGAAGGCGCTGGAGGAAACCAACAGGACGACGAGCAGCAGTGCAACAATAATTCCCAAAGATTTGTTGTTCATTCCATCACCTCCTAGCGAACAGTCTGGCTGCGGCGGCTGCTGGCGGCATCCTGACGCAGGCGCTCGACGATACGCTGGTAGACCTCTTCGATTACGATCGGGGAGGTGTCTTTACGTTGGGCCGCCTGGGATGAGCTCTCCTGTGCCAGCTTATCCAGCGGCAGGTACATCATGTTGTTGCCACCCTCGACATCCACCATGACTTTCGAAGTACTGGACATTACATCCTGCACCGCATCCAGGTACAGACGCTCGCGAGTCACTTCCGGCGCACGCTCATACTCTGTGAGCAGCTTCTCGAAGCGTACCGCCTCACCGCGGGCACTCTCGACTACACGGGCCTTGTAGGCTTCCGCCTCTTCGATAATGCGCTGGGCCTGACCGCGGGCAACAGGGATCACCTGGTTGGCGTAAGCCTGGGCTTCATTTTGCAGACGCACCTCATCCTCGCGGGCCTTGGTTACATCGTCAAAGGCATCCTGCACTTCGCGGGGCGCCTTGGCGTCAGTCAAGTTCACCACATCGATACGGATACCCGTTTGGTACAAATCCAGGTACTCCTGCAGGCGCTGTTGGGTGTCGGTGGATACCTGGGTCCGGTTTTGCGAAATCACACCGTTCAGAGTGAGAGAGCCCACTACGTGGCGCAGGGCACTGTCAGTGGCCTCCTGTAAACTCTTCACAGGTTCGCGTACACGCAGTACAAAAGACTCCGCATCACTTACCTGCCATTGCACGGTCAATACCACTTCAACGATATTGGCATCTTCGGTCAGCATCTGTCCGGTGGTGCGCTCGGTACGCACCTCAGTCATATTGACCTTGGTTACACTGTCGATCAGCGGTGGATTCCAGTGCAGGCCGGCCGATTCGGTCGAGTGGTATTTACCAAGGCGCAATACCACCGCCTGTTCGTTGGCATTGACCTGATAAATACCAAGCCCTGCATAAATCAATACGGCAACAACAATCACCAGCATCCAGGGAAAGTTGCCCGTTCCAGTACTGGGACTGCCACCAAACAACCCACCGAGTTTCTGCTGGACTTTGCGGAACAGTTCGTCGAGATCCGGTGGGCCATCGTTATTGCGGTTACCACCGCCGCCACCCCAAGGGTCTTTGCCGTTGTTACCACCCGGTTCATTCCAGGCCATCTAAATTACTCCAACTCTGATCATTTAAGCTTTGACTCCGGCGGATTCTAGCATTCCCCGCCGGCAAAATATTGCCGCCAGACCTCTGCTGAAGGCAAGTTTGTCGCAATTGGGGCCGCATCGGCCACACGAAAATGTGCTGGCGCTAGTGTTCTTGCGCCTCATTATCATCGGGAAGTGCCTCTTGTGGCAGCCACTCCGGCTCTTCACCACCATCTGTAAATGGGGCCAGTAAACGCTGGAAATCACTGCGAGGAAGCAACAACTGCAATTCGCAATCGCCATTATCCCGATAGTGTTCGCTCTGCACCGCGTTGATCTGGTAGAGCTGTGCGCGCAGGCGGGATTGCTGTGGTTTTACCACCAGCAGCCCCTGTACCATCTGCTCTCCCAGGCGCTCTGCAATCGCCTCCACCAGCAGGTCACAACCAGCACCGGTCACCGCAGAGAACCAAACCGCACGCGGTACCCCCTCTTCATCGCGGTCAATGCGGGGCTCACTGTCGGCGAGCAGGTCGATTTTGTTGTACACCAGCAGCTGCGGAATATCCGCAGCACCAATTTCTTCCAGTACGGTCTGAACCTCTTCCATCAGGTGCAGACGATCTTCTGCGGCGGCATCCACCACATGTAGAAGCAGCGTTGCCTGCGCAGCCTCTTCCAGGGTCGCGCGGAACGCCTCCACCAGTTTGTGTGGCAGGTGCGAAACAAAACCTACCGTATCAGCAAGGATCATGGCGCCGACATTGGGTAATTCAACCCTTCGCATAGTAGGGTCTAGGGTCGCGAACAGTTGATCGCGCACATACACGTCGGCATCAGTAAGCCTGTTAAACAGTGTCGACTTACCGGCGTTCGTGTAACCCACCAGGGAAACCGTAGCCACTTCGGCACGGGAGCGCGCACGCCGGCCCTGCTCTCGCTGGCGGCGAACTTTTTCCAGGCGCTTCTCAATGGAATCGATACGCGCACGCAATAAACGCCGATCCGTTTCCAGCTGGGTCTCGCCCGGTCCGCGTAAACCGATACCGCCTTTCTGCCGTTCCAGATGGGTCCATCCTCGCACCAGGCGGGTGGTCATATGGCGCAATTGCGCCAGCTCCACCTGCAACTTACCTTCATGGGTGCGCGCACGCTGGGCGAAGATATCCAGAATCAGGCCGGTGCGATCCAGCACCCGGCACTTGAGTTCACGCTCAATATTGCGCTCTTGGCTGGGTGAGAGGGTGTGATCAAAGATCACCAGCTCGGCACCCTGCTCTTTCACTTCCTGGCGAATCTCTTCCAGCTTACCTCGACCAACAAAGGTTTTAGGGTCTGGAGTGGCACGTTGTCCAAAAATAAAACTGACCGGATCGGCTCCGGCAGAGAGGGCCAGCTCCTCAAATTCGCGAGGATCATCGGGGCTGTCTATAGCGGAGAGTTCAAGGTGTACCAGTACTGCCAGTTCACCAGATTCCGGTCGATCGAAAAACAATGGGAAATCTCTATATGAGGAAATGGGCGCCTATCTGGCTCCCTAGATTGAAATGGCAGCCGCAAGTCCAACTCCGGATTCACTCGGCTGCTTGCGCCCCGGTAACGGGGCGCGAGTCTCGTTAAGCGCAACTCAATCAGCTGAAAGATTCGCGCTCACCGCCTTCACCATTGCCCTCGCCGCCATGCTGTGCGGCTGGGTTCAACAGGGGGACGCGCACTGCGCGGGACGGTACAACAGTAGAAATAGCGTGCTTGTAAACCATTTGGCTGACGGTATTTTTCAGCAACACCACAAACTGGTCGAAAGATTCAATTTGCCCTTGGAGCTTGATGCCGTTTACCAGATAGATAGAAACCGGGATACGCTCTTTGCGCAATACGTTGAGGTAAGGGTCTTGTAAGCTGTGCCCTTTTGACATCTTTTTTCTCCTTGTCAAAAAGCTGAATGCGGTATGCAGGCCGCAATCGTATCCGCGAAGTGCGCGGATCAAAAAACGACTGAGGTCGAATACGCGTAATAAGTAGTGTAGTTGCGAGCCGGAAAAGGCCGACCCTGTGAAAACTGACTGACTGAGCTTGTCGTTTTATAGCCCAACCACGTTATGGATGCTCAAGCGAGAAATTTCAAGGCTTCGGCCAATATTTCATCATTCTCACGCACCCTACCCTCGCTGTCCTGAGTGTACAAAATTTCCAACTCGGGCCAGCGCCGCAACCACGTCAGCTGTCGTTTGGCCAACTGGCGGGTGGCGGCAATTCCCGCAGCAACCATCTCATCATAATCGCAGTGCCCTTCCAGATACTGCCACACTTGACGATAGCCCACCGCACGAATCGCCGGTAGATCCTCATGCAGATCGCCACGATCAAATAAACCGCGCACTTCCTGCACAAACCCAGCTTCGAGCATCCGCTTAAAGCGCAGTTCGATACGCCGATGTAGCAGCGACCTGTCCCGGGGCATTATCGCCAACTGAGTCAAGTGGTAGCATTCCTGTACCCCGCCACCAGATTGTTCTCGACGCAACTGGGAAAGAGGCACACCGGTAAGCCGATAAACCTCCAGCCCCCGCTCTATACGTACCGAGTGATTAGGATGCAGTTCCGCGGCTAATTGCGGGTCGACTTGTGCGAGTTCCGCATGCAATGCCGGCCAGCCTTCACGTTCGGCACGCACTTCAATCTCAGCGCGTAGCTTCAGGTCGGCCTCTGGCAACTTTGCCATTCCTTCCAGGAGAGCACGGAAATACAACATAGTTCCGCCAACCAGTAAAGGGATCTTACCGGCTGCGCTGATTTCGTCCATAGCTTCGAGAGCATCTTTGCGAAATCGGCCGGCAGAAAAAGACTCGCTGGGATCACAGATATCGATCAAGCGATGGGGATAGCGGGCCAGCTCCTCCCCGCTGGGCTTGGCCGAGCCCACGTCGAGGCCCCGATAAACGAGAGCCGAATCCACACTAATTAATTCCACCGGCAGGCGATCGGCCAAAGCCATGGCCAAATCCGTCTTGCCCGATGCCGTGGGACCCATCAAAAAAATTGCGCGGGGTTTATCGTCCAGAGTGCGCTCGCTCAAATCACCACCTACTTCCAAAACGCGATTATTGACCGCGCATAAACCACTTATCCATATCCGCCAGTTTAACCTGGGTCCAGGTCGGACGGCCGTGATTGCACTGGCCGCTGCGCTCAGTGCGTTCCATATCCCGCAGCAGCGCGTTCATTTCCGGAATCGTCAAGCGGCGGTTGGCACGTACAGACCCGTGACAGGCCATGGTGGCGAGCACTTCGTTGATTTGCTCGCCTATACGCTCGCTGTCACCCTGCCCAAGTAAATCTGACAATACATCGCGCACCAGTTGCTCCACCTGAGCACCGTGCAACATGGTCGGCACCTGCCGTACCAGTAAAGTTTCCGGGCCTGCGCGCTGTAGCACGAATCCGAGAGCCGTAAACACTTCGCTGCGCTCCTCGAAGCAATCCGCCTCGCGCTGGCTGACCGCCAGGCTCACTGGTACCAGCAATGGCTGTGCCTGAATACCGCCCGCAGCATGGGCCACTTTCATCTGTTCATAGACAATACGCTCGTGGGCGGCATGCATGTCCACCACGATCATGCCCTGCTCGTTCTGCGCGAGGATATATATGCCATGCAGCTGAGCGATGGCAAAACCCAACGGCGGAACATCTTCTCCATTAGCACTCTCGTTAATCGTGGGTGCCTGCGCAGCCATTGGTGCAACAGGAGCGCCAGCCGGAAGCGCATCTGGAGAAGGTACCGCAGGCTCAGCAACAGCCGCCGGCTCCCGATAGGGTTGATGCAAGGCACCGTAGGCATTCATTTGCTGCTGTAAGCTCGCCGGTGAGGGGCGATTGGAGAGCGGCATTTTTTGTTGGCCGGAAAACTCTCCTGCCTGAATACCACTGACTCTTTCAGCAGCACCATTTTCTTGCCCATCAGCCTCTTCAGCTTGCTCATCTTTCTGCCCTGGGCGCACATCCGCCAGAGCCCGATGCAAACTGCCAAACAAAAAGTCGTGTACCAAGCGACCATCGCGGAAACGCACCTCGTGCTTGGTTGGGTGTACATTTACATCTACCGATGCCGGGTCCAGCTCCAGATAGAGCACAAACGCCGGATGGCGGCCGTGATAGAGCACATCCGCAAAGGCACGGCGCACCGCATGACTCACCACCTTATCGCGGATAGCACGCCCATTGACGTAAAAGAATTGCAGATCGGCCTGGGAGCGGGAGAAAGCCGGCTCGGCCACCCAACCCCATAGGCGCAAACCACTGCGCTCCACATCGATATGCAGGGCGTTCTGCATAAACGCCGGACCGCATACCTGCGCCACGCGGCGCTCCATCTCCACACGGCCGTTGCCGGCGCGCAGATTGTGCACGCCCTTGCCGTTGTGGCGCAGAGTGATAGACACATCGAAGCGGGACAGCGCGAGGCGCTTGATGGTGTCATCGATACGGTTAAATTCAGTCTTCTCGGTTCGCAGAAACTTACGCCTCGCCGGCGTATTGAAAAATAGATCACGCACATCCACGGTGGTGCCGCGGGGGTGGGCCGCTGGGGCCAGCTGCGCCTGCATATCACGGCCCTCGGCACTCACTTGCCAGCCCTTGCCGCTCTCATCGCGGCTACTGATCAGATTCAATCGCGCGACAGAGGAAATACTGGCCAGGGCCTCACCACGGAAACCCAGGGTGGCCACCGCTTCCAGATCTTCCAGCACATGGATTTTCGATGTGGCATGGCGCGCCAACGCCATGGGCAAATCCTCTTTCTCGATACCCTTACCGTTATCCCGCACTTTCATGCGCTTGATACCGCCATTATCGATATCCACTTCCAGCCGCGTGGCGCCAGCATCCAAACTGTTTTCCAGCAGCTCCTTGATTACAGAGGCGGGGCGTTCGACCACCTCACCGGCAGCGATCTGGTTGGCGAGACGCGGAGATAATTGCTGGATACGTTCGTGCATAACTCTGTCTTGTTAACGCTAATTTGAAGGGCCGATAAGGCGGTAACTTTGCGGCTAACCCGAGGGGATACTCAGAGTCTGCCCCACGCGGATCACTGAGTTTTTAATACCGTTGGCTTTCTTCAGGGAGGCCACGGAAATCCGGTAACGCGCGGCAATTCCGGACAGTGTCTCGCCGCGGCTAATCACATGGCGACGCGACTTGGCAGGCTTATTGGTTGCCAACCAGGTACCCGCCGGAGGGTTAGCGCGGAAGTAAGCCACTATACCCTCACTGAGCTTTTCTGCCATACGCTGCTGAAACTTGGGATCACTCAATCGCCGTGACTCGTAGGGGTTAGTGATAAAGCCTGTTTCCACCAAAATTGAGGGTACATCCGGGTTGCGCAACTCCGAAAAATTCGCCTGCTCCACTTTCTTTTTGTGCAAGTGTGTAAAGCTGGCCAGTGAATTCAGTACACTGGCGCCAATATTCAGGCTGGCATTCATGGTGGCGGTCATCGACAAATCCAGTAATACCCCGGCCAGGGTGTCATCCTTGTCATCCAGGCTCAAGTCACCGACACCGCCTATCAGATCGGATTCATTTTCCCGCTGGGCCAGGAAACGTGCAGTCTCACTGGTAGCGCCACGCGAGGAAACTGCATAGACACCGGCACCGCGGGCCTCCTTGCGGGTAAAGGCATCGGCGTGAATCGAAATGTACAGATCCGCGCGCATTTTGCGCCCCTTCTTCACCCTCTGACGCAGAGGAATAAAGTAATCGCCGGTTCTGACCAATTTTGCGCTGAAACCCCGCTCGCGATCGAGTTCTTTGTGTAGTTTTCGCGCAATAGCCAGCACCACATCCTTCTCGCGCAGACCTCTGGGACCCAGTGCACCCGGATCCTCACCGCCGTGACCAGCATTCACGGCAATAACGATGTCGCGTTCAGTACTTACCTGCTGCAGGGTCTTCTCTTGATTTTCCACTTTGTCGTAAAGATCAAGCACCAGGCGATCCGGCAGTAATTCATGACGGCGCAGGGAAAAACTGCGCGGATTGATCTGCTGCTTCAGATCGAGGACAACGCGCAGGTCTTTCTTGTTGTGGCGGGCGTGGCGTACTTGGGCGATGGGAGTACCCTTCAGGTCCAGAGTATCTAACTGCGCCTTCAATTGGGTATCGGCAATATCCACCACAACACGATGTGGCCCGCTCAAGGTGAACAACTTGTGCTCCGCCGGGCCGCTCAAGTCGAAGACCAGGCGCGTGTGGTCCGGCGCCCGCCACAGGCGCACGCCCTCCACTTCAGCCGCCATCAGCGGCAGTGCAATTACCAGCCCAGTTACCAGGGCCACCAGCGAGCGCCACATCCTACTCATTACTTCCCAACCCTTTCACTTATTGTTTTTACACATCCCTGAATCCCGGCCAATTGCTATTTATTTAGCATCTTTGCCAGAGTATCGAGTACCGCTTCTCCCTGTTTGGAATGGGTATTCAATAGCAGCTGGCGGCCGCTGTCCGGTACTTGCAGAGTCAACTCCAAGTCCGGTTCAGGTAAAACGCCAGCGCCACGTTCCGGCCATTCCACCAGGCTCAGGCTATGCGTGGCGAAGTAGTCCCGCACCCCCATAAACTCCAACTCTTCGGCATCTCCCAGGCGATATAGGTCGAAGTGATATACCCGCTGGGGTCCAAGTTCGTAGGGCTCAACCAGGGTGTAAGTGGGGCTCTTCACCGCACCCTGATGCCCAAAGGCTCTAAGCACGCCGCGACAAAAGGTGGTCTTGCCGGCACCCAATTGGCCATTCAGGTACAGAGTGAGCCCCTGCTGGAGACCACTGGCCAGGCAGGCGCGGCCCAGCGCTTCGCCGCCTGCCACCGTTGCCTCTTCGTCCGCTAAATGCAATTTCAGTTCACTCACTATCAGTCCACCAACCGTCGAATCCAGGGCAATAAATCTGTGGCCAGTAAGCCGCGCTGACCATCCTCCGCGGCGCGGTTACCCGCTTCGCCATGCAGCCAAACTGCCAGGCGCGCCGCATCTACCAAAGGCAGGTGCTGACCGATCAAGGCCGCCACTATTCCGGTAAGCAGGTCCCCCATGCCTCCCGAGGCCATACCCGGATTACCGCTGTTGATCAGATCGACACCGCCTTCGTGGGCAATCAGAGTGCCGGCGCCTTTTAGTATCACCACACCACTGAATTTCTGCTGAACTGCCACCGCCGCCGCGCGGGGGTCTGCCAGTACCTCGGCGGTATCGCAGCCGAGCAGGCGCGCCGACTCGCCGACATGGGGCGTTAGCACCCAATCATCGCGTTTTACACCTGCGAGTACCCGCCCGGCGGCGAGGATATTCAGTGCATCCGCATCCACCACCAGCGGCACCTGAGCGCGGCCGGCGCGGGCCAGCAGCTGTTCGCTCCAGGGAGAGCGGCCAAGACCCGGGCCCACTGCGATGACATCGGGCCCCTCTAAAAGTGGCTCCAGTTCCTGGCCAGAAATAACCGGATGGGCCATGACCTCTGGGCAGCGGGTCAAAGCGGCAATTAAGTGTTCCGGGCGGGTTGCCAGGGAGATCAGACCGGCACCACTGCGTGCAGAGGACTGCGCCGCCATCAGCGCTGCGCCACCGAAACCGCTGTCGCCACCAACCACCAGAATATGGCCAAACATATTTTTGTAGCTGTCCGCAGCACGCGTGGGCAGGCGCCTCAGGCTGGAGCCCTCAAACCGTTGCGCCAGGGGCTCTACTGCTTGATAAACCGGTGCGGGGGCGCCGAGATCGGCAAAGATCACCTCGCCACAAAGCGCCGGGCCACGCCCACAGTAGAGGCCCAGCTTGCGACCGATAAAGGTCACGGTCATATCGGCCTGAACGGCCAGATCAGCGCTGCCACTATCGGCACTCAGGCCCGAAGGAATATCCACAGAAAAAACCGGACCGGGACTCTTGCGAATTCGCTCAATGGCATGAGCAACATCCTGACGCAACTCACCGCTAAACCCTGTCCCCAGCAGTGCATCCACGATCAGGGTGTTACCATCGGTACTGTCCAGCTCGGTCAGGGAGGTCAGCACCTGAACGCCTTCGCGAACGGCGTAGGCATGGGCCTCGCGGGCATCGCCCTTCAAGAGTTCGGGGTCGCTACAGGCAAACACCGTCACCGGTATCTTCTTCTGCGCGGCCAGAGCCGCAATCACATAGCCATCACCGCCGTTGTTGCCACCGCCACAAAATACCTGGATGCGGCCGATATCCGTCCAGCGGGCGCGCAAATGGGTGAAAGCTGCGCGGGCCGCGCGCTTCATCAGCTGTATCGAAGGAATTTCCAGCGCGGCGATTGTTTGTCGGTCGAGTTCCCGTACCGATTCGGCACTGTACAAAGGTTGTGGCGTATCCATGCGGCTCCCGCAATGTGGTGAAGATGTCATCTGTGGCAAAATGGGCAATTGTATTGCTGGCACTTGCACTGACAGCAAAGTATACCGCCCCGGCCAGTCATTGTGCTTGCATGGGATATCGAGCCGCTTTATCTATGACCGAATCACTGCTCGCCGAATTAGCCGACCTGATCAAACTCTGGGGACGGGAGCTGGGCTTCCAGCAAGTTGGTATCACCGACTGCCAGCTGGAGGAGGACGGTGAGCGCCTGCGCGCTTGGATCGATAAGGGCTACCACGCGGATATGGAGTGGATGGGCGCCCACGGGGAAAAGCGCTGGCGCCCGGCACTACTGGAAGAGGGAACCGTGCGCGCCATCAGTGTGCGCCTGGACTACCTGCCACCGGATACCCAGCCGATCAAAGTGCTCAAGGATTCCAGTAAGGCCTATGTCTCCCGTTACGCCAATGGTCGCGACTACCACAAGCTGATTCGCAAGCGCCTGGCCAGCCTGGCCAAGAAGATCGATGCCTTCTGTGCCGAACAGGGTATCGATTCCAAGGGGCGCGCCTTTACCGACAGCGCACCGGTAATGGAACGCGCTCTGGCGCGCAAGGCCGGCCTCGGCTGGGTCGGCAAGAACTGCCTGCTGATCAATTCCAAAGCTGGCTCTTTTTTCTTCCTCGGCGAGATCTATACCAATCTGCCCTTGCCTGTCGATGAGGGAGATTTTGCCGACGAGTGCGGCGATTGCGTGGCCTGCCTTAAAGTCTGCCCAACCGATGCCTTTATCGGCCCGCGCACCTTAGATGCCGGGCGCTGTATCTCTTACCTAACCATCGAAAACAAGGGGCCGATTCCGGAGGAATTCCGCGAGCCAATCGGCAACCGGGTTTTCGGCTGCGACGATTGCCAGACAATCTGCCCCTGGAACAAGTTCGCCAAACCCACCGCAGAGCAGGACTTCCACCCGCGCCACGGCCTCGACAACGGCGAGCTGCTGGCGCTGTTCAACTGGAGCGAGGAGGAGTTTTTGCGCAAGACCGAGGGCTCGCCAATCCGCCGTATCGGCTATGAGCGCTGGCAGCGCAACCTAGCGGTGGCGCTCGGCAATGGCGCGGCCAGCGAGGAGGTATTCGAAAGCCTGGAACAATCGCGGCAAACGGCCACGCCTCTGGTGCTGGAGCATATCGATTGGGCCCTGGCGCGGCTACGCAGTGGACGCAAACGCAAACGCAAGATCAAACGCGTAACCTGAGCCCCTTATCGAGGCATAGAAAAGAGTCGGGGCAGCAGAAAAGAGGCTCTAATCTGCCGAGAGCTCCGCTAAGTCGGAAGCTTAACTGAGGCGAAAGAAGGTCTCGCGGTAGTGGCGCAACTCTTCGATGGAATCGCGAATGTCGTCTAGAGCCAAGTGGCTACTGTGTTTTTTCACCCCATCCAACACATCCGGACGCCAGCGCCTGGCCAGCTCTTTCACCGAACTCACATCCAGATTGCGGTAGTGGAAGTAGGATTCCAGCTGCGGCATATATTTGACCAAGAAGCGACGGTCCTGGCCGATAGAGTTACCGCACATGGGCGAGGCACCCTCCGGCACCCAGTGGCGTAAGAACTCCAGGGTCTCTCGCTCCGCTTCCCGCTCGGATATATTCGATTCCTTTACTTTTGCCACCAAACCAGAACCGCCGTGTTGCTCGGTATTCCAGTCATCCATGGCATCCAGCAGGGCTTTGCTCTGGTGAATCACCATCGCCGGGCCTTCGGCGAGCACATTCAGCCGCGAATCGGTCACAATGGTGGCGATTTCGATAATGCGCTCTTTTTCCGGATCGAGGCCGGTCATCTCCAGATCTATCCAGATCAGGTTGTTCTGATCCACAGCGGGTCTCCTCAAACTTTCCGCGCAAGTTACCGCAACTACCCGGCAATGGCTATAATCCGCCGCTAATCTCCAGGTGCCAGTGCATGAGTAAACGCAAATTAAACCGCCGCCAACAGTGGCGCGTCGCCAAGATCCAGCAGGAGCGTGAGGCCCGCGCGCGCAAGCGCGAAGAGTCCGCAGAACAAGCTCTGGACGACGGTCAACTGGGCCAGGAACAGACCGGTCTTGTCATCGCCAACTATGGCACCCAAATTTTGGTGGAAAGTGAGAGCGATGCTTCCCTGCGCCAACGCTGCCACATGCGTGCCAATATCGATACCCTGGTAACCGGCGATCGCGTCGCTTGGCGTCCCGCCACTAGTGATAGCGATGGCGGCTATGGGGTTGTGGGTGCGCGGTTGCCGCGCAACTCAGAGCTGCAGCGCCCTGATCGCTACGGCGACCTGAAAACCGTAGCAGCCAATATCGACCGCATTGTGATTGTTATAGCCCCCTACCCGGAGCCCTTCGCTAATGCCATCGACCGCTACCTGGTCGCCGCAGAGACCACCGGTATAGCGCCAATCCTGCTGCTGAACAAGATCGACCTGATCGACGATGGCAACCGCCAGGCACTGGATACCCTACTGGCCCCCTACCCCGACCTCGGCTACCCAGTACTGCGCCTTTCCACTAAAACCGGCGAGGGCCTGCCACAACTACTCGAGACCCTGGCCAAGGGCAGCAGCGTCTTTGTCGGGCAGTCCGGCGTGGGTAAATCTTCACTGGTCAACGCCCTGCTACCGAGTGCCGGCGCCCGTACCGGCGCCCTGTCCGAGGCAACCCTGAAGGGCACCCACACCACCACCGCAGCGGAACTGTTTCACCTGCCCAGCGGAGGCGATCTGATAGACTCTCCCGGCATCCGCGAGTTTGGCCTCTGGCATATGGAGGAGGCCGCGCTACTGGAGGGGTTTGTGGAATTCCGCCCCTTTATCGGCCACTGCCGCTTTCGCGACTGCAACCATCAGGGCGAACCCGGCTGTGCCATTCACGAGGCACTGGCCAACGGCGACATCAGTGAGCGCCGTATGAACAGTTTTTTACACCTGCGCAACAGCCTGGAATCGGAGAATAAATTTTGAACCTGATTATTGAGGCGGAAGAGCTCGCCGCCGAGCTGGAGCATGAAGAGCTATTGGTTGTCGACCTCAGCTCCCTGCAAAATTACTTGAACGGACACATCCCCGGCGCCCTGCACCTACCATTTCAGGCACTGATGGCGGGTACTGCCCCTGCGCCGGGTAAACTCCCCAGCTCCGAGCAGCTGACCCGAGTTTTTCGCGCTATTGGCCTGCGCCCGGAAACCCATGTAGTGGCCTGTGATGATGAAGGCGGCGGCTGGGCCGGACGCCTCCTGTGGACCCTGGAGAGTATTGGCCACCGCAATTACAGCTACTTAAACGGTGGTATGCACGCTTGGCGCGGTGCCGGGTTACCACTGACCACTGAAGAACCACAGGTTACCCCAAGCGATATCGAAGTCTCGATCGATACCGATGCTGCCATGAGTGCCCGAGAAATCCAGGAGCATCTTGGCAACCCCGACTTCCTCGTTTGGGATGCCCGTTCCCCCCAGGAGTACAGTGGAGAAAGGGTCTTGGCTACCAAGGGCGGTCATATTCCCGGCGCAATCAACTGCGAGTGGACCCAGCTGATGGACCCTCAGCGCGACCTGCGTATCCGCACCGATGCGCGCGAGCTACTCGCCAAGCTCGGCATCAATGAAAAACATAAAATCGTCACCCACTGCCAAAGTCATCACCGCTCTGGTTTTACCTGGTTGGTGGGTAAGTCCCTGGGTTTTGATATTCGCGCCTACCCAGGCTCCTGGAGTGAGTGGGGCAACCTGCCCAATACGCCCGTCGAACAGTAAGTATTACCGGAAAACGTTGTACCCGTATGAATCCAAAACTCTTTACCACCCTGCAATACCTGACTCCGCAACACGCTCTTTCCCGCGCT
Organism: Microbulbifer mixtoriginis (SeqCode); assembly: GCF_052467705.1. Classification (NCBI taxonomy): domain Bacteria; kingdom Pseudomonadati; phylum Pseudomonadota; class Gammaproteobacteria; order Cellvibrionales; family Microbulbiferaceae; genus Microbulbifer; species Microbulbifer mixtoriginis (SeqCode). Next base: position 583,077 of record NZ_CP174322.1, on the reverse strand, counting down.
GCGGGCTGGCTGGCGAACACCGAGATCAAGTCGATCAAAGACCCTTTCACCCGCTGGTTTGTCGAAAAGTACGGTGTCGATATGCAGGAGGCCAAAGAGACCGATTGCACCGCCTATCGTACTTTCAACGACTTTTTTACCCGTGAACTCAAAGAGGGCGCACGCCCGATTGTCAGTAGCGAGGGTAGCCTGGCCTGTCCCGCAGATGGTGCCATCAGTCAGCTCGGTGCTATCCACAATGGCCGTGTGTTCCAGGCCAAGGGGCACGACTACAGCTTGCTGGAATTGGTGGGTGGTGATCCGGAATTGGCGGCCCAGTTTGACGATGGCCACTTCGCCACCGTGTACCTGTCACCCAAGGATTACCACCGGGTACATATGCCTATCGACGGCACACTGCGCAGCATGACTTATGTGCCGGGCCAGCTATTCTCGGTCAACACCGTAACCGCCGAAAACGTACCGCGCCTGTTCGCCCGCAACGAGCGCCTGGTGTGTGTATTCGATACTGAAGCCGGACCCATGGCCATGATTTTGGTTGGTGCCATGGTCGTTGCCGGAATCGAGACTGTTTGGGCGGGCCAGGTGGCGCCCCATACTCGCGATGTGCGCACCACCAACTATCTTGAGAATGCACCGATTCACCTGCGAAAAGGCGAGGAGATGGGGCGCTTTAAATTGGGCTCCACAGTCATCATGTTGTTTGGGGCGGATCAAGTGCGCTGGCTGGACAGCCTTGAGGCGGAAACCCCTGTGCGTATGGGTGAGTATTTCGGCAGCATGATAGCTGACGCCGGCTGATTCTTCGGGAGAGCGGTAAGTTACGCCGCTCTCAAGGCTTCCCCCGGGAATAAACTATCTCGCCAGGCGCGAGAAAAAGCGGGACAGCTGCCCACCACTATTGAAAAGGTAATCGTCTCGCACCGCCGAGGTATTCACCTCCGGATAAGCCCCTGGCTCTATATCCCGCACTATGCTGATCTTTTCCTCCGGGCGCATCTTGCCACGCTCAATCAGCTTTTCTGCACGATCCTCGGCAGCCGCCAGGTCAAACAGGCGCGGTTTACTCAGCTGGCGCTTGTGCGCATCCAGCACAATCATCACCTTGGGCCGCAAACGCCGGTCGTAGGTCTGCTCCACCACTACACCCACTTCACCACTGGAGAGCTCTACCTGGGTACCGGTGGGGTAGAGTCCTATCGCCTGAATAAATTCGACGACCAGCTGTTCCTGGTAGGCGATGCCACGCAGGTCATAGAGTTCGGCCACGGCCTTTGAAGGCGCTATGGGCTGGCTGGCGCCGCGGGGGTTCGTCGCTTCATCATAAAAAGTAACGATGCCGCACATGCGCGCCAATACGGGAATCTTGTCACCGCGCAAGCCACCTGGATAACCACCACCGTCGTGGCGCTCGCGATGACCGCGCACAATATCAATCACCTGGGGGTCGACCTGGGCATCTGCCGATAGCATCTGCACGCTGTGTTGCACAAATTTACGATACTCCAGCTCGCTGCGCGGGTCGCGCTTGGGCATCTGCAGCACTTCTGCGGGAATCGATAACTTGCCCACATCCTTTAACAGGGTGGCCACCCCCAGCTGCAACAACTCATGTCGCGCCAAGCCGATATGCCGGCCAAACAGCACCGCCCAAATACTGGCGCGTACCGAGTGACTGTAAGTATGTTCATCCCTGTCTCGCACTCGCGCCAACCAGGCGAAAGCATCCGGGCTGCGCAGCACACTCTCAACCAGATCCTCTACCACCCGGTTCATCTGTGGCACCGGCAGTGGTCGATTGCTCGCTACCAACCCCATAACTTCACCCATGCCGCGCAATATCTGGCCGTGCAACTTGCGCGCATTACCTGCCTCGCGCTGGGCGGGCTGAGGGGGGGGGTAAGTCTTGTGAGAGACCGCAACTGGGCGGCAGGGAATGGTGACGCGCACGACGGCTCGGCCATGCCCTTTAGCACTTGCACCACTAGCGCCGATCAAACGGCGCAAGGTAACACCGGCACTGCCTACGGTCTTGTGCACATCGACATAAACAAAACGGCAGTACTTCTGTAGTTGGCGAATCTCCTCCAAATCGCGGATATAAAAGCCCTGCAGGGCAAATGGAGTCTGTGTCCAGGGTTTGTCTAGCCTGGACACAAACATGCCGCGCTGGAGATCACCGACGGAAATTTTTGCCTGTTCGAGTGCCACTTGGGGAGGTACCGACCACTGTAGTAAATGCTTGGAGACCGCCCTCAGCAAGGGCCCCGTTTCTAAATCCGGGCCCCCTCGGGCAAGCGCACATTTATATCACGGACAGATATTGGCGAGCACCTATACAAAGTGAGACTGCATTCACAGACTCAGACACTAGTTGCCACAGTTAGACGTGATATTTTGCGGAAAGCTCTACCACTGCCTCGATCATGGCGCCGGCATGGGCCGGATCTACTTTCGGAGTAATACCGTGGCCAAGGTTGAAAACATGGCCACTACCCTGGCCGTAGGACTGCAGCACAGCTTCCACTTCTTGGCGGATGCGTTCAGGATTGGCGTAGAGTACGGAAGGATCCAGATTACCCTGCAGGGCAACGCGATCCCCAACACGGGCACGGGCACTGCCGATATCAGTGGTCCAATCGAGCCCGAGAGCATCAGCACCGGTATCCGCCATCGCCTCCAACCACTGACCACCCCCTTTGGTGAACAGAATAGCGGGCACCCGGCGACCATCGGCTTCTTTAATCAGACCGCTGAGAATACGCTGCATATATTGCAGGGAGAACTCGCGGTAGGCGCTGTGACTCAAGGCGCCGCCCCAGGTATCAAAAATTTGTACCGCCTGGGCACCGGCGCGAATCTGTGCATTCAGGTAGTCGGTCACCGAATCGGCGAGTACGGTCAGTAGCTGGTGCATCAGCTCGGGGCGGTTGTAGAGCATTTCTTTGCTGCGAGCAAAGTCCTTGCTGGAGCCACCCTCAATCATATAGGTGGCCAGGGTCCAGGGGCTGCCAGAGAAGCCGATCAGCGGCACGCGACCATTTAGCTCGCGGCGAATGGTGGACACAGCATTCATCACATAGTCCAGATCCCGTTCGCTGTTCACCACTTCCAATGCCTCGATATCAGCGGCAGTGCGCAGCGGCTTATGGAATTTGGGCCCCTCGCCCTCGGCAAAATAGAGCCCAAGGCCCATAGCATCTGGGATGGTGAGGATATCGGAGAATAAAATCGCCGCATCGAGTGGGTAGCGTTCCAACGGCTGCAGAGTGACCTCGCACGCCAATTCGGTATTACGGCATAGATCCATAAAACTACCAGCCTCGGCGCGGCTGGCGCGGTACTCGGGTAGGTAGCGACCCGCCTGGCGCATCATCCACACTGGTGTTCGATCCACGGGCTGGCGCAACAAGGCGCGGAGAAAGCGGTCGTTTTTCAATTCGGACGGTTTGGTATCAGACATAGGTACACCGAGCGGGCTAAAAAAACGGCCATTGTACAGGGGGCGGGGCCACTAGATACAGCTTGGCAACAATATCATCCAGGCAGGTTGAGGGCTGGTGCCGCTCTACAAAGATATAAAAATGGGAGGCTTAAAGCCTCCCATCCGCAACCGGGAAAATCAGATATCCAGATAATCGAGAATACCCTCACCGGCCTGGCGCCCTTCCCAAATAGCTGTTACCACCAGGTCGGAACCGCGTACCATATCGCCACCGGCAAAGACCTTCTCGTTGGAGGTCTGAAACTTGTATTTCTGTTCTTCCGGGGCAACGACACCACCCCAGTCCGCTACTTCAATGCTGTGCTCGGCAAACCATTCCGCCGGGCTTGGGCGGAAACCGAAGGCGACCAGCACGATATCTGCCGGGATGACTTCTTCGGAACCGGGCACTACCTGCGGACGGCGACGCCCGTTTTCATCGGGCTCACCCAACTCGGTAGTGACTACTTTCACTCCAGAGACCCTGCCGTCGCCGACAATTTCTACTGGCTGGCGGTTAAACAGGAACTGCACCCCTTCTTCTCTGGCATTGACCACTTCGCGGCGGGAGCCTGGCATATTTTCCTCATCGCGACGATAGGCACAGGTCACGCTCTTGGCCCCCAGTCGAATAGAGCTGCGGTTACAGTCCATGGCGGTATCACCGCCACCAAGCACCACTACGCGCTTGCCCTCCACCGAGACAAATTCCGCAGGGTCCTTCTCCCAACCCATATTGCGATTGACGTTGGCCACTAAGAACGGCAAAGCGTCGTGCACGCCGGGCAGGTCCTCACCAGGGAAGCCGCCCTTCATGTAGTTGTAAGTGCCCATCCCCAGGAATACGGCATCATAGTCATTGAGCAACTGCTTGAAACTGATGTCCTTGCCCACCTCGGTGTTGAGGCAGAACTCCACCCCCATCTCAACAAACACCTCGCGGCGCTTTTCCATCACCGATTTTTCCAACTTGAATTCCGGAATACCGAAAGTGATCAGGCCGCCGATCTCCGGATGCTTGTCGAAGACCACCGGCTGTACGCCGTTGCGTATCAGGATATCGGCGCAGCCCAGTCCGGCTGGGCCCGCGCCCACAATCGCGACTTTTTTACCTGTCTTTTCCACATGGCTGAGATCCGGACGCCAACCCAGGGCAAAGGCGGTATCAGTGATGTACTTTTCAGCATTGCCGATGGTCACAGCGCCGAAACCGTCGTTGAGGGTGCAGGCGCCTTCGCACAGGCGGTCCTGGGGACAAACGCGCCCGCAAACTTCCGGCAGGGTGTTGGTCTCGTGGCAGAGTTCCGCCGCCTCGATCACATTCCCCTCGCTGATCAATTTCAACCAGTTGGGAATATAGTTGTGCACCGGGCACTTCCACTCACAGTAGGGGTTGCCGCAATCCAGGCAGCGGTGTGCCTGGCTCGCTACCTGGTTTTCACTGGATGGCTGGTAAATCTCCACAAATTCACTGGTGCGCGCGATGATATCTTTCTTCGGCGGATCTATACGGGCCACGTCGATAAACTGGAAATCGTTGTTCAGTCTGTCTTTCATACTGTCTCTCCACCCCAGCCTTATTCGCCGCGCTTGCGCACATCAGAAAGAAGATCCGCAAGGCTGGCTGCCTTGGGTTTCACCAGCCAGAATCGGCTCAGGTAATCGTCGAAGTTATCCAGCAGCTCTTCACCCCAGGCGCTGCCGGTCTCCGCGACATAGGTTTCGATCACCTCGCGCAGGTGACTCTGGTGCGGCTCGAGAATTTCACTACTGATACGGCGCAGCTCGATCAACTCATGATTGCAGCGGTCGAAGAAATCGCGCTCCAGATCCAGCACATAGGCAAAACCGCCGGTCATACCGGCACCAAAGTTGTAGCCGGTGCGCCCTAGCACCGCGACCATTCCACCGGTCATGTATTCACAGCAATGATCGCCGGCCCCTTCCACTACGGCGAAGGCGCCGGAATTGCGCACAGCAAAGCGCTCACCGGCACGGCCAGCGGCAAATAACTTACCTCCAGTAGCACCGTACAGGCAGGTATTACCGACGATGCTGGTGTCTTGGGAAGCAAACTCACTACCCTCAGGCGGTCGAATAACCAGCTTACCGCCGGCCATGCCCTTACCGACATAATCGTTGGCATCCCCTTCGAGATACATCTCCAGCCCTCCGGCGTTCCACACACCGAAAGACTGCCCGGCAACTCCATTGAGGTTGAGTTTTATTGGCGCCTCCACCATGCCCTGGTTGCCGTGGCGCTTGGCGATCTCGCCAGAAAGACGCGCCCCCAGAGAGCGATCGCAGTTGGTCACCTCGAAGCTGAATTCACCACCAGTCAGGTTCTCAATGGCGGGTAGAATTTCTTCCACCATGCGCTCGGCCAACTCGCCCTTATCCCAGGGCTCATTTGTGGCCTGCTGGCAGGTTTGCGGTTTGCTATCGAGTAGTGCATCGGTATGCAACAGCGGCGACAGATCCAGTTTCTTCTGCTTGTCGGTTTCTCCCTCGAGGATACGAAGTAGGTCTACACGGCCGACCAGCTCTTCCATGGTGCGCACACCAATGCTCGCCATCCATTCGCGGGTTTCCTCGGCAACAAAGCGGAAGAAGTTCATCGCCATTTCTGCGGTGCCGATATAGTGCGCATCGCGCAAGTTCTTGCGCTGGGTCGCGATACCCGTGGCACAGTTATTCAGGTGACAGATACGCAGGTATTTACAGCCAATCGCCACCATTGGCGCAGTACCAAAGCCGAAGCTCTCCGCACCGAGAATCGCCGCCTTGACTACATCCAAGCCAGTTTTAAGGCCCCCATCGGTCTGCACACGAACTTTGCCGCGCAAGTCATTGGCTCGCAGGGTCTGATGTGTTTCCGCCAGGCCCAACTCCCAAGGTGAGCCAGCATAGCGAATAGAGGTAATAGGGCTCGCCGCAGTACCACCGTCGTAACCGGAAATCGTAATCAAATCCGCATAGGCCTTGGCCACACCGGCGGCGATAGTGCCAACTCCTGGACGGGACACCAGCTTCACGGACACCAGTGCATCCGGGTTGACCTGTTTGAGGTCGTAGATCAGCTGGGCCAGATCCTCGATGGAGTAGATATCGTGGTGCGGTGGCGGTGAAATCAGGGTGACACCGGGCACCGAGTAGCGCAGCCGAGCAATCAGGTCATTCACCTTGCCGCCGGGCAACTGACCACCCTCACCGGGCTTGGCGCCCTGAGCCACCTTGATCTGCAGCACTTCGGCATTGACCAGATAGTGCGGCGTCACGCCGAAACGGCCGGAGGCGATCTGTTTGATTTTGGAGACTTTGTCGGTGCCAAAACGGGCCGGATCTTCACCGCCCTCTCCGCTGTTGGAGCGTCCACCCAGGCGGTTCATGGCCTGAGCCAGGGATTCGTGCGCCTCGGGAGACAGAGCTCCCAGGGACATAGCTGCGGAGTCAAAGCGACGCACAATCTGCTCGACCGGCTCCACTTCCTCCAATGGCACAGGCTCGAGGTTTTCCTTGAAGGCCAGCATATCCCGCAAGGTTGCCACTGGGCGCTGGTTGACCAGTTCCGAGTAATCACGCCAGGCGGAGTAATCCCCAGTACTGGCCGCTCGGCGCAGGGCCGTCACCACATCCGGGTTAAAGGTATGGTATTCGGTGCCATGCACATATTTGTGCAGGCCGCCGGGGGACACCGGCTTACGCGCTTTCCAGGCGATATCCGCTCGCGCGGCCATATCTGCCTGCAACTCGGCAAAGCCGGCGCCTTCGATACGAGTGGGTGCACCGGGGAAACACAGGTCCACCACCTCTTTGGAAAGACCGACCAACTCAAACAACAGCGCACCTCGGTAAGAGGCCACCGTGGAGATACCCATTTTTGACAGGATCTTCAACAGGCCCTTGATAATACCGTTGCGGTAATTCTTCTGCGCTTCTGCCGCATCCAACAGCAGCTCACCTCTATCGATCAGGTGATTGATAATGCTGTAGGAGAAATAGGGATGTACTGCCGTCGCTCCCACACCTACCAGGCAGGCGAGCTGGTGCGCATCCCGTGCACTGGCGGTATCCACCACCACATTGGAATCACAGCGCAGGCCCGCATGCACCAAATGATGGTGCACGGCCCCGGTGGCGAGCAGCGCATCTATGGGCAGATGGCCCTGGCGAATATCGCGGTCGGACAGCACCACAATCACGGTGCCTGCACGAACAGAAGCCTCTACCTTGGCACACAGACGTTCAATTGCACTATGAAGATCCAGATTTGCCGGATCGTAGTTCAGGTCGAAAATCTCCGCGTCGAAGCCTGGGCGATCCAGCGACAGTAACGCGGTGTATTTCATATGGGAGAGCACCGGCGAGGACAGAATCACGCGGTCGGCGTGCTCTGGCGTCTCCTCAAACACGGATTTCTCACGGCCCAAACAGGTTTCCAGGGACATCACCACCGTTTCCCGCAACGGGTCTATAGGCGGATTGGTCACTTGGGCAAACTGCTGGCGGAAGTAATCGTAGAGCGAGCGGTTGTAGCGGGACAGCACCGCCATCGGCGTATCGTCGCCCATGGAACCCACCGCTTCCTGGCCGGCTTCCGCCATCGGACGCACTACCTTATCGCGCTCCTCCAGAGAGGAACTGAACAGTTTCTGGTAGACCTTAAACTGTTGGTGGGAAAAATTATTGTCAACCGGCGCAGTCACTAAGGTGGAGCGAATACGGCGCGCCTTCTCTTTCAGCCAGCGTTTATAAGGCTGGGCGCGCTTGAGCATATTGTCGATATCGGCAGTGTGGTACAGCTTGCCTTCCTGGGTATCCACAGAAAGCATCTGCCCGGGCCCGAGACGCCCTTTAGCTACTACATCTTCCGGTGCATAGTTATAAACACCGACTTCCGAAGCCACGGTAATAATATCGTCTTTGGTAATCACCCAGCGGGACGGGCGCAGGCCGTTGCGGTCGAGAGTACATACCGCGTGACGGCCATCGGTCATCACCAAGCCGGCGGGGCCATCCCAGGGCTCCATATGCATGGAGATATATTCATAGAAAGCGCGCAGGTCTGCATCCATGCCCTCAACATTTTGCCAGGCCGGCGGCACCAGCATACGCACCGCACGGTGTAGCTCCATACCACCCGCCAACAGCATCTCCAGCATATTATCCAAACTGGAGGAGTCGGAGCCCTCGCGGTTCACCAGCGGTACCAGCGCATTCAGCTCGGGAATCAGCTCGGTAACAAATTTGTTGGTGCGCGCCACCGACCAATTGCGGTTGCCGGTAATGGTATTAATTTCACCATTGTGCGCCAGCAGGCGGAAAGGCTGGGCCAGAGGCCAGCGCGGCATGGTATTGGTAGAGAAGCGCTGGTGGAAAACACAGATAGCGGTTTCCAGGCGCGGATCCGCCAACTCAGGGAAGAATTTTGGCAGATCCGCCGGGATCATCAGTCCTTTGTAGGAGAGCACACTAGTAGATAGGCTGGCGATATAAACATCACCACTCAGCTGCAACTCGGCCTTACGCCGGGCCACATACAGCCGAGCATTAAAACGGGCTTCACCCAGTGGCTCTTGGGCATCATTAATCAGCAGTTGTTCGAAGCGAGGTTGGCAGTCCCTGGCGATGGGGCCAAGACACTCGGGGTTAGTGGGCACTGTGCGCCAACCAACAATCCGCATTCCTTGCGCCTGCAGCTCAGACTCAAAGATTTGGCGAGCGCTCTGCGCCTCACCGTCATCCAGAGGCAACATCACCGAACCTACGGCATAGGTCTCAGTGAGCTCCAGACCGAACAACTTTAGCGCTTTCTCACGCAGGAATTTATCGGGCTTCTGCAGCAGTAAGCCACAGCCATCGCCAGTTTTACCATCGGCGGCAATACCGCCGCGGTGAGTCATACAGGTGAGGGACTCAATGGCCGTCTGTACTAACTTATGGCTCGCCACACCCTGTAAATGAGCGATCAGACCAAAACCACAGTTGTCCTTAAACTCATCCAACTGATACAGACTGCTACCCATAGAATTCCTCGTCACTATCGATTGGGGGACCACAGGCACTGCCGATAGCGGCCTGATATGGGCAAAAATGGCTTAACGCTCGCGCTACGCTCTCCTGCGGTCCCTAAGTAAAAGATCCCGAGATAAAAAAAGCCCTCTAATGGGGCTTTCTTTATTGTTCTTATTGGCGGTTATTTTGCCCCGCCATTATTTCCGGGGGGCGCGCAATATTACTTGCTCACCACTACATTTTCAATAATTCACAGTTTTTTTAACTGCCAAACAAAAATAAGACAGATTTATTTCCTGTCAACTTGGTTTTATGTGACCGTACTCTCTAATAAGCGCAGTTCGCGAATCCCCTGTCACCTGGCACCACAGTTCCTTAGCGCATCTATAACTTTTTCCTGAGGCGTATCATCGACAACTTTTGCGTCCCCCAAAGATCTCAGCAATACTAAACGCAACTTGCCATCCAGCACTTTCTTATCTAACTGCATAGCTTGCAGAAAATCATCGACACTCATATCCGCGGGAGACTGCTGCGGCAACTGGGCTTTTTGCAGCAACTGACGAACACGCTGTACCAATTCACCGTCCACGTCTCCCAGTAAATGCGAGAGCTCCAGGGCCATCACCATTCCTGCGGCCACCGCCTCACCATGCAACCAACGCCCGTAGCCCTGCACAGTCTCAATTGCATGTCCAAAGGTATGACCAAAGTTTAATATGGCACGGCGGCCTGCCTCACGCTCATCACTAGCCACAACCTCTGCCTTATCACGACAGCAACGATCCACGGCATAAGCCAAAGCCTTGGGATCTCGCGATAAGAGTGCATCGATATTGGTCTCTATCCAGTGGAAAAATGGTGCATCACAGATCAGGCCATACTTGATTACTTCAGCTATGCCTGCTGAGAATTCACGATCTGGCAGGGTCGTCAATGTATCCATATCGGCAAGTACTAGCCGGGGCTGGTAAAAAGCCCCAATCATGTTTTTACCTAGCGGGTGATTGACGCCAGTCTTACCTCCCACAGAGGAGTCCACCTGGGCAAGGAGTGTAGTGGGCACCTGAATAAAATCGACGCCGCGCTGATAACAGGCAGCGGCAAATCCACACATATCTCCCACAACACCACCCCCTAGGGCAATTAGCGTAGTCGTGCGGTTGTGACGCTGTTCCAATAGAGCGTCAAAAATTCGATTGACGGTATCCAGAGTCTTGAAGGCTTCCCCGTCGGGTAGTTCGACAACATCAACCTTATCGAAATCAGAGAGCCCATCCAGTAAGCGGGACAAATACAGGGGAGCCACTGTCTCATTTGTAACCACACAGATCTGGCGCCCACGTAAATAGGGCAGTAAATATTGTGAGTCGGCTAATAACTTGGACCCAATGACAATGGGGTAACTGCGCTCCCCCAGTTCCACATTAAAACAGTGCACAATGCTCTCCTTCCCACTAGCGCCAATATGTAGCGCATTGAGTTAATGAGACGCACTTTAGCACAGAGTGAAAAAGGGGTTATTGGGAGAGGCTTTCCATAAGGCGCTCAGCTACCAGGGCTGATGCTTGCTTGGGGGTCAGGTCATCAGTGTCGCAGATAACATCCGCAACTTCGCGATAAAGAGGGGCGCGTTCTTGTAAAATTTCTTCAATACGCGCGCGTGGATTGGGCACTCGTAAAAGAGGGCGGTTACTGTTCTTGGAAGTGCGTTCCAGCAACTGCTCTACCCCGGCCTGTAAATAAATCACATGACCAAACTTTTGCAGCAACCGCCGGTTTTCCTCCAGTAGAACGATGCCACCACCGGTGCCGATAACTTGGTGGGGACCCAGACAAAGTTCTTCGAGCACTTCACTCTCGCGTCGACGAAAGCCGGCTTCGCCTTCTACATCAAATATCCAGGGGATATCTGCCCCTGTGCGCTCTTCCAGGACTTTATCGGTATCAGCAAAAGGCAGCTGCAATTGTGCCGCTAACAACCTGCCAATCGTGGATTTGCCGGCCCCCATGGGGCCGACTAAAAAGATGGAGCGGTTAATCACTTAGATAAAAAAGTCTCACTTTCGATAATACGCGGGGTGATAAACATCAATATCTCACGTTTATCATCTGTGCGTACAGTTTTCTTAAACAAGTTACCTATGTACGGAATGTCTCCAAGTAAGGGTACCTTAGTCTCCCCCTCAAGAACATTGCTCTCAAACACACCGCCTAAAACAATTGTTTCGCCATTACTGACTAGTACTTTTGTCGCTAGGGTGTTCACATTAATTGTAGGAACAGCCGTATTAGCACTAACACTAAACAAATCCCCAACACTATTCTGCTCGATATTAAGCGTCATTATTATGTTGTTATCTGGAGTTATCTGAGGTGTTACATTTAACTCAAGAACGGCTTCTCGAAATGTCACAGAAGCTGCACCAGAAGAGGTAGCCTCCAAGTAAGGTATTTCCACTCCCGATTGGATATTCGCCTCTTGTTTATCACCAGTTACTACTTTGGGCTGGGATACAATCTCAAGCATGCCCACATCTTCCATCGCAGACAGCTCCAAACCCAAATAAAAATTGTCCTTTAATATCGCATAAGCTAGTTGCCCAGCAGGTGTTCCAACACCTAAGTCCACCAGCAAAGGATCATGGGTGCTGGCCGGTGAAGAGACACTGGGTCCAAATCCAGATCCACCAACACTAGCGCTATTTTGCCCTCCAGAACCAATGACTACAGAGTCATCGTTAATATCATGAGTACCTGTATAGTTCCACTGGACACCGAGCTCGCGCTCGAACTCACTATTTGCAGTGACGATCCTGGCCTCAATCATCACCTGACGAATAGGCACATCTATAACTTCTATCAGTTCCCGAAACTGTGCGATTTTTTCTTCTGTATCTGTAAGGATAATTGTATTGGTTCGCTCATCTACAATTGCACTACCACGGGCTGACAAAATACTTGCTTGATTAGCGTCTTGTTTACCCCCAGCAAAATTGCCCTTTCCTTGATCATCCGTCTGCTGACCAGAAAATAATGTAAACAGCTCTCCGGCATCAGCATAGCGCACACTAATATATTCAGTTCTTAGTGGAGCCAGCTCCTGCAATTGCCTACGGCTCTCCAATTCCTGGCGCTCTCTTTCTGCAATCTCAGCAGCTGGAGCTACCATAATGACGCTACCTTCCTGGCGCTTATCCAAGCCCTTGGCCTTAAGAATCAAATTCAAGGCCTGATCCCAAGGCACTCCATCAAGCCGTAATGTGATTCGCCCCTGTACGGTGTCACTTGCCACCAGATTGAGATCAGTAAAGTCAGCAATAATTTGGAGCACGGAACGAACTTCAATATCTTGGAAGTTTAACGAAAGCTTTTTCCCTGTGAATTGAAACTCTTTCTCCTTCTCGCGAATTTCCGCTGCGGACAGAGGTTTTACGCTCAACACGTACTGATTATCGGCTTGATAAGCGAGATAATCATAATCTGCATCTGTCGGATCCACAGCTATTACGGTATTGCGGCCATCAGAGTCTACCGTAATGGCATTCACAGGGGTTGCAAAGTCAGTTACGTCAAGCTTCTGGCGAAGAGATTCGGGCAATTCTGCGCCCAGAAAAGTCAAATAGATTTTGCCTTTGGTGCGTTCCACATCAATATTTACTGCCGGATCAGAAAGGCTAACAATGACTTTACCTTCGCCCTCTTCACCGCGCCGGAAGTCAACCCCGTTAACAGCAATAGCACCCAAGGCATTGAACTGCTTGTTTCCACCAAGATTAAGGCCGCTGTCATGGGTGGGGGATTGTGGAGATGAAGCCGTCGCAACTACAGATTCACCAATCTCCATCACGAGCTGGCTACCATGGCGTTCACTGGTGTATACCGGCAGTTGATCCAGATTAACAATTAGGCGAGTTCTCCCCTCACTGGAAACTACCACAGCGCTGCGAGCGGCACCTATTCCCAGTGAATATTTCTTTTGTGGTAGCACACTTTCAACACCGGCAAAATCCATCACAATCCGAGCCGGTTGCTCAATTGTGTATCCAGTGGGCTCTGGAGGCTCCTCAGTGAAAGTTAAACGCAGCTGAACCCGGCCACCGGGAAGCTCTGAAAACTGTATATCGTTCAGTTGATTCACCTGCGCTTGTAACGCCGCAGGAACCATCAATACAGCGAGCAGTAAAATCTGAAACGGTGCCAAACACTTAGCAAACTGCTTATTAATCATTATCCGTTGTCCTTCTCTTCCAGCGCGAGTGCACGTGGCCTCTCAATCCAGCCCCCGGTACCATCCGGTATAATTTCCAACACATCGAGTTGCGTGGGTGTAGCGCTCACAACTCGCCCGTGATTTTTCCCCAAGTAGTTCCCCACAGTTACTCTGTGAATTCCACCATTGCCATCATCAATCAGGGCCCATAACTGGCCATCACGGGAAATTGTGCCCACCATTGCCAAAGCATCAAAGTTAATACTTTCAAGCAACTCTCTACGCCTACTTAGATCAGGTGCTATTTCAAGTCTTCTACCAACTAATCGCTGATCAGACTCCAAAACAGGGCGAGTAAATGGACTCCTTTGAGCAGCGGCACTATAAATATATGGGCTATATGGCGTAAACGTTGGGATAGGCTCAATTTGACCTTTAGGCCTCCGCTCAACCTCGGCCATTCTTTGATGTAAATCATTTTGATCTACATTCATACTGCAAGCAGAAACCGCTAAAAGTGTAGCTACGATGGCTGTTTTTTTTGTCACTCCTCATCCTCCTGATCTTTATAGCGGTAGGTTTTTGCATTGATAACCATATCAAGCAGCCCACCACTATCTCGGTTGGTTGAGATAGTAAAATCATGAAGAGTTACAATCCTAGGCATTCCAGCAATACCACTCACGAAAGAACCAAATTCATGGTACCCCCCTTGAACCTCTATACGAATTGGCAGCTCAACATAAAACTCTCCAACCAACTCACTTTCCAGAGCAACTTTTTCGATCGTTAGGCCGCTACCTCTTCCATACTCATCAATATCCTCTAACAATCCTGGAACTTCTGTATCTTTTGGTAGTTGCTTTAGCAGTGCGCCAAAGGTGCCCTCCATCTCCCTTAGTTGCTCACGATACGCATCAAGATTTGCAGCCTCAAATTGCTTGTTTTCAAACTGCAAAAACAGCTCTTTCTCTTTATTCTGCGCACGTTCCAGGCTGTTATAAAGATCACCTATCCAGAGGTAATACCCAATAAAAACCAAAACTGCTGAAACAATGATTAAGAGAGTAATACGACCAGCTATCGGCCAGACCCCAACTCTTGAAAAGTCGATGTCATTAATATCTACATCTTGGAGTTGCTTAAGAGTTTCTGCGAATGCCATTATATAATTCCTTTACTCAACGCCAGTGGTAGTTAAATCACTATCGTTAGCATCGTCACTCTTACGACCACTCAAATTTACTGTTAACTGAAAAGCACTCGCTTGCTCCCCATACTCAGGGCTAGCAGTAACATCCGTTAAGTTTGGAGATTCATACCAGTCGGACTGGTCCAAATTGCGCATAAAAGATGATACACGGTTGTTGGATTCTGCTATTCCTGACAACTCCAATTGAGAACCTTTGCGGGTAAGTTCAAGGAGCCAAAGCCCCTCAGGAGTTGCCTGTACCAGCTCATCAAAATAACGAACAGCTAGAGGACGGTTCCCCTGGAGCTCCTGAATCACCCGCATTCGATCAATCAGTTCCTGGCGGCGCTTTTTCAGGTCCTTAATCTCACTTACCTGTTTATCTAGAGCATTAATCTTGACCTGCAGTATCTGATTGCGCTCATTCTGGGTAGCGACTTGCCGATCAACCGTTTTCATCCAAAGAAAAACCGACGCCGCAGCAGCAATAATCACCAACACTAATACTTGCTGAAACTCTTTCTGCTTTTGTGCGCGATATTCCTGGCGCCAGGGGAGTAGATTAATCTTGGCCATCTCAGTACTCCTTCTCCCGCATGGCGAGCCCTGCCGCGATCATCAGCCCTGGAGCCTCTTTGGCTAATATCTGTTGGTTTACCCGAGAAGAGGTAGCCATTTTGTAAAAAGGATTGGCAATCACTGTGGGTTTGCCCAGTTTTTCACCGACCAAATCAGACAAACCTTCCATTGCGGCAACACCACCACTGAGCAATATGTAATCCACATCGCTATAGGAAGTCGAAGAGTAAAAGAACTGCAGCGCGCGGGTGACTTGCTGAATCACCGCATCCCGAAACGGCTCCAGAACCTCGGCATAATAGTCATCGGGCAATCCGCTGCCACCCTGGTGCTTCGCCAGGGAGGCCTCTTCGGCGGAGAGGCCGTAGCGCCGCTGAATCTCATCGGTGAGCTGGCGGCCACCGAATAGCTGCTCCCGTGTATAAACTGTCTTGCCATCAACCAGTACAGACAGTGCACTCATAGTCGCACCGATATCCACTACCGCAACAACCAACTGCTCTTGGGGAGGAAACTGATCTTCCAGTAGAGTGTAAGTGCGCTCAATAGCGTAAGCTTCCACATCCACGACACCCGCCTCCAACTCAGCCTCACCGAGGGCGGAAACCCGCTGTTCGATATTTTCGCTGCGGCATGCTGCCAGTAACACTTCCACCTGGTCATCCCCTCTTTCGGATGGCCCCTGTACCTCAAAATCGAGACTAACTTCTTCGAGGGGATAGGGAATGTACTGATCTGCTTCCAAGGCAATACGCGCTTCCAGATCCTCATCGGAGAGATCAGCGGGCATTTCCAGGGTCTTAGTGATCACTGCGGAGCCGGATACGGCGACAGCCGCACGGCGCAGTCGGGTTTTGGAACGGCGCACTACCTTGCGGATAGCTTCCGCCGTGGCGCCAACATCATTGATGTTCTTATCCACTACCGCATTCGGCGGCAGGGGTTCCACGGCGTAACTTTCGACCCGATATTTGTCACCATTGCGACTTAGCTCCAGCAACTTTACTGCGGTCGAGCTAATATCGAGTCCCAACATGGCCTTCGGGCCTTTATCCAGAAAAGGGAAAATCCCCATTTTTCTTATCTTTTCCGTGGGTTATGAAAGTTTGATGTTATAGCACTTTAAATTACCGCTTCAACCGGCATTTGCATAGGTAATAGCGCACAATATTCGTATAATTATTCACCGAATCACTCAAATGAAGTACACAGAAGCAGTTTCATGACAGTAAAAGCCCGAAATCGTCTACTAGCGCTGCTCTGGCTCTGTCTCGCCGGCGCAGCCGGCGCAGCCATGGTTTTCGCCAGCATTTACCTCTACCTGAAACCCGGGCTGCCCTCAGTCGAAAGCCTGCGGGATATTCGCCTACAGACCCCACTGCGCGTCTATTCACAAGACATGAAACTGATAGGCGAGTTTGGTGAGAAACGCCGCAACCCTATCACCATCGAACAAACGCCAGAACCATTTATCAAGGCAATACTGGCAGCAGAGGATGCGAGCTTCTACTCACACAGTGGGGTTTCGATTAAGGGTTTGATGCGGGCAGCCTCGCAGCTCGTGCAGACCGGCTCAATCCAGTCTGGTGGTAGTACCTTAACCATGCAGGTGGCGCGCAATTTCTTCCTGAGCCGTGAGCAGCGTTTTATCCGCAAGTTCAATGAGATCCTCTTATCACTGCAAATTGAGCGCGAACTCAGCAAAGATGAGATTCTAGAACTCTATATCAACAAAATATTCCTGGGTAACCGCGCCTATGGCTTTCAGGCTGCCGCACATGTTTACTACGGTCGCGACATCAAGGACCTGAGCATGGCACAATGGGCAATGATGGCGGGGTTGCCCAAGGCCCCCTCCACTTTCAACCCCATCGCCAACCCCACTCGGGCCCTGGTGCGCCGCAACTGGATCTTGAAGCGCATGCTCGACCTGGGATATATCGATCAGGATGAGTACAAGCACTCCATTACCGCACCGGTGACCGCCAGCTACCATAGCCGAGATCTGGATCTGGATGCCCCTTATATCGCCGAAATGGCGCGCAAAGAAGCTGTTGAGCTTTTTGGCGACAGTGCCTACACCGATGGCTATCAGGTCATCACCACCGTCAACAGCCGCCTGCAGGACCAGGCGCGCAGGGCACTGCAACACGGCCTCGAAACCTATGATTCTCGCCACGGTTATCGTGGCCCGGAGCAGCGACTGCCACCGGAACTGCTGCATGACAGTGACCAACTGATTGATCTGCTCAATGAAATCCCTGTGCTAGGTGGGCTTGAGCCTGGGGTAGTCACTGCGGTGGAGCCAAAGCTGTTGCAAGTACAGCTGCGCGACCGCCGTGTGGTCGAGGTTCCCTGGGAGAATGGGCTCGATTCCATTCGTCCCTATATTACTGAAAGTTCACGAGGGCCACGCTTACAATCTGCTGAGAAGATGTTTGCACCTGGTGATGTGGTGCGCCTGCGCCGCATTGAGATTAAGCACACTGAGGTTATCGGCTCCCAGGGCGAACCTACCAGCGCAGGTGGGGCAGCCCAACTTGCTAGCGCCTTTGAAGACACACCCAACCCCGATCCATTTGCAGAGCCCGAAGAAGTTTCTTCCAGCCCCCTGGAGCCACAAATTACTGAGGAATGGGAGCTAACCCAAGTGCCATCGGCCCAGGGAGCCCTAGTCTCCATTGACCCCCAAGACGGCGCCATACGCGCCTTAGTAGGTGGTTATGACTTCCGCCAGAGCCACTTCAATCGCGTCACACAGGCGGCGCGACAACCGGGCTCCAGTTTCAAGCCATTTATCTACGCTTCGGCTATCGAGCGCGGCTATACCGCCGCCAGTGTGATTAACGATGCCCCAATAATCTTCGAGGAAACCAACCTGCAGGACGTGTGGCGCCCGGAGAATGATGGTGGCACCTTCCTTGGCCCCACCCGCTTGCGTATGGCTCTGTATAAGTCACGTAACATGGTCTCCATTCGCCTGCTGCAGGCACTGGGGCTCGATTACGCTCTCGGCTTTGTCGAGGGCTTCGGCTTTGACCGCAGTAAATTGGCGCGCAACCTAACCATCGCACTGGGCAGCTCTGCCCTGACGCCCCTGGAAATGGTACGGGGCTATGCAGCTTTCGCCAATGGTGGTTATCGAGTGGAACCCTATCTTGTAGACCGGGTTTTAGATGTAAACGGCGAAACCCTCTACCAGGCCCTACCACTCACTGTGTGCAATGACTGTCCTGAGCCTGGCAGTGAGTCCCAAGGATTCAATAATCAGGAGCCACTCGACCTAGCGGCAATTCAACCCGGTGAAGAGGGCCCGGACCAGGGCAAAGAGCCTCCCGAGCTGAAAGTACTCCCGGTTGGCCCACTGGATTCATCCAGGCCCCAGGCACGCCCCCTGGCACCGCGCGCCATGACCCCGGAGACGGCTTACATCATGGATTCCATTCTCAAGGATGTGATCAAAAAAGGCACCGGCCGACGCGCCCTCGCTATGAAGCGCGGTGATATTGCTGGCAAGACGGGAACAACCAACGGCCCGCGCGACGCATGGTTCTCAGGTTATAGCCCCTACCTAGCCACCAGTGCTTGGGTGGGTTTCGACTCTTACGGCGAACTCGGTAAAAATGAGTACGGTGGCTCTGCGGCACTGCCTATCTGGATAGATTTTATGAGTACTGCCCTGGAGGGCTTGCCCGAGCGTCACCTGCCCCAGCCAGACAGCATAACGACCGTGCGTATCAACCCCAAGAACGGCCTTCGCACCTCCTATGGCGGCATGTTTGAGATCTTCCGCACCAATAGAGTACCCGGGCGCGAGGCCTACAACCCCTATCGCTCCAGATACTCCGACGATGAGATGCCCGGCCGGGACCGATCGAGTGAGCCACCACCCGAAGAGCTTTTCTAAGATACGGCACCCCTGCCATAAGCCCACTTAATGAGTGGGCATAGCAATAAAAGCAAAGGGGCCCATGGCCCCTTTTCTTTCATTGGTTGTTATTTACTTTCTTATCACCTGTCACACAAGAGACACGCGCTATTACGCCACTATTCTGACTCTCTATACCTAAGGCAGGCACGCTCTACGCTCTGCAGATCGGGAATGACGGCCTCTTCACCTAAAAGTGCCACGTGCATTAGCTCCCCTGGGCTCAGGGTTTGCTCCCGCAGCACTAGTTCTTCCTGGGTCACCCTTACTAAACGCGGTGTCCCCTGCAATATAAGAGCAAAATAGGGCAGGTCTCCATCAGGGTTTCCGCTACTCAGTACCGCGATACGGGCATTATCTGAGGTTCCGCCCAGTGCTTCGCCACGCATCACATCAAAAGACAACAGCGGCAGGCGTTGCTCACGCCAAATGAGGTCTCCCAGATACCACTCAGGCACATCGTATACCGCCATAGGTACCTGCATAGCGATCACCTCGGAAAGGCTTTCTACAGGAACCAACATCTGGCCCTGTTGTAGCGGCAACAGCAGGCTGCTCACCTCCTGGGGAACATCTAGCGGCAGCGCTTCAACTTCACTCATTGCCCACCTCTTGCATGCAATATTTCATTTCTTGGTATTCGTTCAACTGCCGACGGCCGAAGTGCCGGCATATTCTCGAATAGCCTCCAGCAATACGTCTTCCTGGTAGGGCTTACCCAGGTAGTGATTGACTCCGAGAGACATAGCGTGATCACGGTGCTTACTACCGGTACGGGAAGTAATCATCACAATGGGGATATCTCGCAAGCGACTACTGGAGCGAATATGCCGCGCCACTTCAAAGCCATCCATACGGGGCATCTCGATATCCAGAAGTATCAGATCTGGAACCTTATCTTGCAGCTGAATCACCGCATCCTGACCATCTTTGGCGGTACTGACCAGATACCCCTCGCGCTCCAGGAAGCGTGTGGTTACCTTGCGTACCGTTACGGAATCGTCCACCACCATTACAGTCTGCTGGCGTTCTTCTCGCTCGGGCTGCTCTTCTACCTGCAACTGCAGCTGTGGAATATCCGGGCGTGCTAACTGGGTTGCCTGACGCCGCAGCAGGGCATGGGCATCGAGAATCACCACCACACTGCCATCACCAGTTACCGTTGCCCCAGAAACTCCTTGTACCCCAGAAAACTGTGGACCAAGACTCTTCACAACAATCTCGCGGCTGCCGCGGATAGCATCCACTTGCAGGGCCATAGCGTGACCCTCGGAGCGCACTAACAATACTGGTAATTGCATATCATCAACACTGAGCTTCGGTTGGGCACCAGACTTCAGCAGGGTGCCAAAGTAGTTCACCTCATACAGCTCGCCTGCATATTCAAAGCGGGCATCGCTAGAGCGGTAGTAATGCTCCAGCTCAAAGGGGCTCAGGCGTACGATACCTTCAATAGTGTTGAGCGGCAGAGCAAACAGGTCTTCGCCAATCTTCACCATCAGTGCGCGGTTGACCGATACTGTAAACGGCAGGCGCACTACAAATTCCGTGCCGGCACCCGCCTCGGAATTGATATGCACGCTGCCACCGATCTGTTTGAGTTCGGCGGAAACCACGTCCATACCGACCCCACGGCCGGAAATTTGGGTAACTTTTTCCGCAGTGGTAAAACCTGCCTGGAGAATAAACTGCAATATCTCGCTATTGGAGAGCTCCGCATCCGGGCGCATCAGGCCATTTTCCACAGCCTTTTCTCGCACGCGGATCAGGTTCACCCCTGCTCCATCGTCGCGAATGGTCAGCACCACCTCACTGCCTTCTCGAGCCAGAGCCACATCGATGCGACCGCGTTCGGCCTTGCCTGCCGCGCGGCGTGCATCAGGCATTTCAATGCCGTGGTCTACCGCGTTGCGCAGCATATGCTCCAGAGGTGCCACCATACGTTCCAGCATGGACCTGTCCAGTTCCCCCTCGACGTTGGAGAACACCAGCTCCACCTGTTTTCCGAGCTCCGCACTCACCTGGCGCACAATACGACGCAGCCTGGGCACCAAGCGTGAGAAAGGTACCATGCGACTGCGCATCAACCCCTCTTGCAATTCGGTATTAACACGGGATTGCTGCAGTAATAGTGTCTCGGTATCGCGGGCTTTGTTATCCAGGGTGGAGCGCAGCTCCATCAAGTCAGAAGTGGACTCAAGCAGGGAACGGGACAGCTGCTGAATAGATGAGTAGCGGTCCATCTCTAGCGGGTCAAAATCACCATCCTGCTCGGCCAGCTGCTCCTGGCGGAACAAGATTTGTGCCTCGGTCTCACGATCCAGACGACGCAGCTGCTCATTGAGGCGCAACAGGGTTGAATCCATCTCATCGAGGGCCAGGCCAAACTCGCTCATCTGCTCTTCGAGACGACCTCTGGAAATTGCGGTTTCACCAGCGAGGTTCACCAGCTCTTCCAAAAGCTCAGCGGCAACCCGAACCATTTCCTGTGGTTGGTTCCTGGTGGGAGCCGCCACCTCATTTTCCACACCCTCGGGCTTGCGGATAAATGGCAGAACATTGCCGGCATCAGAAGATTGTACTGGCTGCGGCAATGACCCAGAGGGCTCTAGTCCCTGCTCAGGTTCAGGACGTTCCTCGCTTTCTGTGGACAGTGGCTCCTGTTTATCGACAACGATGGACTCATCAGCAACAGTCACAAGCTCAGCATCAACACTTGGAGGTACTTCCTCCGTGATAGCTTGAGTGACAGGATCAGACACATTGCCAAGCGGGTTTTGAATGTCAGCCCAATCGGTAGTGATCAGCTGAACAAAGGCCTCCAACTGCTCACCTGCCATCCAGGCGCGAACGGTTTCTACTCCCTCAGCAATACGGTCATGTGTGAAATGCGCCTCGCTAAAGAATTGTGCGGAGGGTTTCACAATATCGCGCATGCCCTCAATCGCTGTTTCAAAGCGGTGAGCAACTTCACCAAGCCCCATAAGGCCGGCCATGCGGGCGCCGCCCTTGAAGGTATGCAGCACCCGTTTGAGCGCCTCAGCCTGCTCACCACTCTCTGGTGTGTCTTCCCAAGCCTGAATCAGCTCTTCCAGCTCGTCGGTAAGATCGCCAGCTTCCTCCATAAAGACATCGACCACATCGGGATCAATATCCGCCAACAGGCGCTGTTGTTCGGCAATACTCAGCCCAGCTTGTGACTCTGATACCACTTCCACAGTAGGCGCTTGGTGAACAGGCTCCACAGCCTCAATAGCAGGCCCTACTGCACTCTGTTCAGATTCAGCTGTCTTGTCAGCGCAGATGTCTGTAGTCTCGGCCACCTCGAACAGCGCGTCATAGAGGTCATCCAAGACTGGCTCGGGTGAGACGTCCACGGATTCCACAGCGCTCTCGTCTACCATCTCCACCATTGGAGCATCGACAGTTTCAACTTCCGTTGATTGCGCGGACTCTAACTCTACCTCAGGCAAAGTCGCAGAAACGGACTCAGCGGTGGGGGCAAAAATCGGCTCCAGTACGGAGGCTTGCACCTCGTCGACAGAAACTGAGTGCTCTTCAATATTTTCAGTTTCTAGACCAGAAACCTCTGCAACCTCTCCAGCTTCAGGGTCGAGAGTTTGTGCCTCGATACCCAGTTCGCTCAGGTCGTAGTCATCCTCTGGTACATCTTCGCTCACTTCGCCTTCGGCCAGATAGCGCAGAGCTTCCTCTACCGCCTCACTAACCTCAGGTAAGTCCTGGGCAGCGGCGACAGCATCCACTAGATCAAGTAACTCGTTGTGCCCCTGCTCAAGGGAGGCCCATAAGGCGGGTTCTTCCTCTAGCTGATCGGCCAATACTTTGCGATAAACTTCCAACAGTAACTGTGCCAGCTCTGCCAGGGTCGGTAGCTGAGCGCGACTGGCAGCCTCCTGCAGGGTATTGAGCTCTTCGGCAACTTCACTCACCTGAGATTTATCGGCAGGATTTGCACGCCACTGATTGAGCATCTGATCCGCATCCAGCAGGACACGCATACCGTCTGCCATCAACACTTCAAGAAGTTGAGGATCTACTGCTCTTGGCTCATTCGCTTCGCGCTCGCGGATCAGGTGGCCTACGGAACGTTCCTGCAACTCGGCAACACGGGCAAGGAATTGCTCGGCCCTCTCAACCTCAATGGCCTCTGCAGCGCGGATCTGGGCCAAAACCTGACGCACGTAATTTGCGCCATCGCCAATCAACTCGAAGATATCCGCATCGATGGGCACCTGGTAAATACGCAGCTCTTTGGCGAAGCGCTCCAGCGGCGCCATCATTTCGGCCACCACCTTGACCTCTGCCATATGCGCAGAGCCCTTCAGGGTATGCAGGGCTCGGTGCAGGGGGTCACTGGGTACACCGTAAACCGGAGCCGCAGCACGCATGTCTGCAAGGTAGTCATCAACGACACCCAGATGGGTTTCGGCCTCTTGGGCAAAGATCTCCCACAACTGTGCCCGCTCGTCGCTGCATTCTTCTTCCTCAACGATTGCAGTAGCTGCGGTATTGGCATCTTCGACCAGCAGTTCCGAGGGGATATGCCCCTGGCTGAGCTGCTCCGCCCAGGCTTGTAACTGCAGGGTAAGGGATTTGTCCGGATCGCTCTTGCGGAGACGGAATGCCTCGATCATCGATGGCAGCTTCTGATATACCCGCTCAATTAACAGCACATGGGCGCGCTCAGGCTTTATGCTGTCATCGATTACCCGATTAAGCATATTTTCCACGGACCAGGCCAACTCACCAATATCCAGCGCCTCGACCATACGGCCGGAGCCTTTCAGGGTATGGAAGCCACGGCGGAACTCCACCAGGGCGTCTGAGTTGGCAAAATTAGCGGCCCATTCCGGAAAATAATTGCCGATATGCGCGAGTACTTCGCTGGCTTCTTCGAGGAAAATTTCGATGATCTCATCATCGATCAAGCTCTCGCTATCATCGACTAACTCTTGCGATTCGCTCTCAACAGGCTCTGAGGTTGACCCAGTTTCTGCAAGCGGCTCCACTTCGTTAGGTGACAACACATCTTCGCTGTCTGCTGCCATTGCTACAGAAATTTCTTCTTCTGCAGCTACCGCCGGGGCCTCGGAAAGAGTCTCAGGCTCGACAGTACTTTCAACTGTTGAGAACCAGTTGTCTTCATGCTCATTAGCTTCTTCCGCAGCAGGGACTTCCACTTGCTGCAGATCCAGTGTTTTCTCCACTGGCTGTTCAACATAAGGGACGGATTCGATCTCAAGCTCAGCCGTTGCAGAGACAACATTGAGAAGTTGCTCTTCACGATTATCTTTGTCGGTGTCTGCGCTATCGAAAAACTCCGGTGAAAATAGCTCAAGTCCAGCGTTATCCTCTTCAATCACCACGCTTTCGTGGACGGACTCAGCCTCCTCCGCAGATACCTCAGCATCAGTAAAGGCAATGCCGAGGTTCGCGACACTGTCTTCCGCCAGAGCCAGCAACATCTCGGTATCATCCAGGCCTTCAACTCGGCGTTCCAGATAGTATTCGACACTCGTAATCGCGTCGGCCAGGGTATCGAGCATTCGCCATTCCGGCTGCTCTGCCCGGTCGATCAGTGCATCGCTGATAAAGTGATTACAAGCGGCAATAATTTTGCTCGCACGCTGGTAGCCCACCATTTCAAGGCCACCACATACCTCTTGCAGGCGCTGGGGTACGCGGCTTAGATAGCTGATATCCCAGTGGCTGGCCACATACTCCATGACCGCCTCTTTAACCGCCTCCAGGCCCAGGCGCGCTTCGCGCAGCACCGAATCTGTAGCATCCCCCATAATCGGCTGTTCATTATCACCGCGCTTATTGCGGTCGACAGCAGCCGATAGAGCTGAGTCAAGCTGCACCAGCTCACCTGCGGCGCGCATCAGGTACTCTTCGACATCAGTGCCGCGCGAAGCATCGCGTAGGTACTCATAAATGCCGCGGGCACGACCTCTCGGCGCTTCGAGACCCAAAACGCCGAGGGTGTCTGCAATCCGCTTGGCGATAGCAGCAGTCTCACTGAGGGGAGGAAGTTCGGAGGCTGCGCCACTGGGTTCCAGCGCCTCACGCACCAGCTGCAACTCTTCACGCAGTGCAGTTATTGCAGTACCCAATGCTTCAGGCCCCATGGCCAAGACATCTTCTGTATCTGGGCGGGGCGTGCCCGGCACTGCCCTATCCAGGGCAAAGCGTTGGTACAGTTCCTGGCAACGGCTACCATTTGGACCGGCCAGATAAACGTAGAAGAGTAGGTTGCTCAGGAAGTCTGCATCCAGCTCGGCATCCAGTACTCTGGCACCGCGACCCTGCAGCAGGCGGAACTCTACATCGACTCGGCGCAGCAGATGGCGCAATGCTGGTTGCACATTGATACGGTGCTCTGCCAGGGCTTCCAGGATACCCAGTAATACTTCCCACAGAGACTGCCGCCGACTACCGCTGTAGAGCAGCTGCAACTTCTCGACAATTTTCACCAGGTAAGAGAGGCTCTCACCACTGTTTACATCGCGGATTAGCCCCGCTGCGGCAACGTGATACATCTTGCGCAACTTGCCCACCAGCTCCTGCAGGCGCACATTGTCTGCAGTCAAAGGTTGGCGCTTTCCGGTGATGCGATTCGATGAAGTGAGGTCCGGGGAAAAGAGTGCGCCCTCGGTAATCAGGCGCTCGCGGCGCACCGCGCGCAAATCATTGAGGAGGGGCAGCAACAGCACCGCATTATCACGGCGCTGAAAAGAAACCTTCTCTAAATAGAGAGGTAATTCCAGCAGGGCGCGCATCATGAATTCGCGCGTCTCATCGGTATTTTCAACGGTGCCACCGGCCAGTGACTGAAGCAATTGCTCCATTTCCTCAGCCAGCATCGCCGCACCATTGAGTTGCGCCATATGCAGGCTACCGTGTACCTGGTGCACCAGGGACAAGCTGTTCTGCAGCAGGGTCTCACCGGCTTGCGGATCCGTTGCGAAAGTCTCGAGGAACTGGCGTGCCTGTGCCAGAGTCTCGTTAATTTCGCCTATCAGCCAGTCCAGGGCCATGAAGTTCGGATTGTCGTGACTCACGCCAAGTCCCCAATAATTCATTCTCTATGCAGGCGCTCTACCCGAAGCGATCCAGGGTTCGCAATCTTGCGGAAATTGCTCCGTGCGCCCTCTCCGCCCGGCAGCCAACGAAGGCGCCGGGCTTTATTTTGTGGGTTAGGCCAGAGCCCGGTCTTCACGGGACTCCAAGGAGTTGCTTTCCTCACTGTCGAGCGTGAAAGTTTCCGCATCCATCTCCGGCAACTCTACGTCGTACATTTCACTATTGGTTTCCACGCTCTCCTCTTGCGGCAGTTTGAAGCCGGCAACAGATTCACGCAGGGCACTGGCGGTCTGCGCCAGATTACCAATGGACTGAGCAGTAGCCTGTGTACCGGCAGAGGTCTGCGAAGTAATCTCCTGAATCACGTTCATGGTGTTGGAGATGTGGCCAGCAGAGGAAGCCTGCTGGCGGGCGGCGTTGGAGATGTTTTGAATCAAAGAGGCCAGGTTGCTGGATACATTCTCGATCTCTTCCAGCGCAACACCGGCGTCCTGTGCCAAACGTGCACCACGTACCACCTCTGTGGTGGTCTGCTCCATGGAGATTACCGCCTCGTTGGTGTCAGACTGAATCGCTTTTACCAGGCCTTCAATCTGTTTGGTTGCCGCGGCAGAGCGTTCCGCCAGTCGCTGAACCTCGTCCGCAACCACGGCAAAGCCTCGACCGGCGTCACCCGCCATGCTCGCCTGAATGGCAGCATTCAGTGCGAGGATGTTGGTCTGGTCGGCAATGTCATTAATCAGACTTACGATATCGCCGATCTCCTGGGAAGATTCACCCAGGCGCTTGATCCGCTTGGAGGTGTCCTGAATCTGCTCCCGGATATTATCCATGCCCTTAATGGTGTTCTGTACCACTTTGGAACCATTGCTGGCGATCTGTACCGAGCGCTCGGCAACCTGAGCAGATTCGGAGGCGTTAGCAGATACCTGGTCAATGGTGACCGCCATTTCGTTCACCGCGGCAGAGGCCCCGGCAATCTCCTGAGCCTGATGCTCGGAAGCCTCGGCAAGATGCAGGGCTGTCTGCTGGGTTTCTTGAGAAAGCCCGGATACTTCCTGTGCGGTGCCGTTAATTCGAGATACCAGCACACGCAACTGGTCGATGGTGAAGTTGATAGAGTCTGCAATCGCACCGGTAAAGGCCTCGGTTACCGTTGCGGAGGTGGTCAAGTCACCATCGGCGAGATCAGCAAGCTCATCCAGCAGCTGCATAATCGCCTGCTGGTTGCGCTCATTGGTCTCGGCTTCTTCCATCAGGCTGCGGCGGGTACCGGAGAAGGCCATTCCCATCATGGCAAAAATTAACAGCACGAATGCTGCAGCCAAAATGGTAATAGTCATATTGTTTGGCTGACGTTCATCGGCAAGGTTCACAATACGGTCGTTCAGAGTACTGAGAGCCTCAAGCAGCTGTGGCGAGGATGCAATAATGCCGTTGGTTGCCTGACGTGATGCAAACAGTGCCGGGGTTGCTTCGAAGATCTCGCGAACAGACGAACTTACAAATTCAAACAGTTCGGTAATTTCATCGAGCGAGCGGCGC
The DNA here is from genome assembly GCF_052467705.1 of Microbulbifer mixtoriginis (SeqCode). Classification (NCBI taxonomy): domain Bacteria; kingdom Pseudomonadati; phylum Pseudomonadota; class Gammaproteobacteria; order Cellvibrionales; family Microbulbiferaceae; genus Microbulbifer; species Microbulbifer mixtoriginis (SeqCode). The sequence continues at coordinate 555,014 of NZ_CP174322.1, read as the reverse complement.
GCTTCCTCATCGGTAATGCGGGAGATACCCATCACTACATCACCGCTCTTCATGCCATCTACCACTTTACCGAACAAGCTAGCATCGGTATTAAACTGGTCGGCTGCGCCTTCGGCATCGTCATCACCCTGCAGCATCTTGTCGATGTTTCGACCGATTCGCTCAGCCCGCCATACCTGTAACTGAGCCTGTTCAACCTGATTAGCGGGGGCATTATTAGCTAGCAGAATTTCCACAATATTGTTGTGCTCAGCCTGCAATTCCGGCAGGGAGTCACTCAAAGTGGTGGCAACATCGTTCAGGAAGATAATCGTTTCTTTGTTACCGGTAATCGTTTCTACCTGCTCGCGCAACTTACGCCAAACGGTACCGTAAGTCGCTAGCTCAGCGTCCAGCGCCCTGCGGCTGCCTTTATCCATTCCCTGCAGCTGATTCCAGGCGTTAGCCATCTGCCCGGAAACTTTTTCCAGCTCGGCAAACGCTTCGTCGTCTCCGGAAGTGGCCGCCGGTGCATAGGAGACCAGCTGATAGGAAAGTGCTCGAAGTTCAGCAACTTGCTGTAGGTACTCTTTATCGCGATCACTGCGGGTCTGCACCAAATAGATACTGACAATCAGCCCCGCCAGTACGGCGAGTACCAGCAGACCCAAACCCAGCGCAGCAGGGTTACTGCGAAACGCGGAAAAGGAGCTCTGGGAGCCTGTTTTCATAGTTTACTCCTAGCGGGCCCAAGCATTAGGCCGGTTTAATACCACTGAATATTTAACGCTTTAATGACAATGGCCCTCAGCCAGTGCGAATATCCCTGCACCGCTTTAGGGTCCCCCCAACATCTCAAAAGCTGCGAGATGCCGAAAATTCAATCGGACCTTAACGAGTGGCAGCATCCATGAAATGAGGGTCTTTGAGCAGAGCCCGCATGTCGAACACCAGCCACCGGTCCTTTTGTAAAATAAACTGGCCATGCACCATCGGCGCAAATGGCTCAATTAAATCTGTTGGTGCTTCACGGGCATATTCAAATGCCAAATGCTGCATTCCGTGCAACCTGTCGACAATCAACCCCACGTAGGTTTTTTCCCGCTCCAACACCAGAACCCTGCGCTGTTGGCGCTGGCCCGAGAGGTGGCCGCCGTAAAAGGCTGCGAGATCAATCAGGGGTAACAGGCGGCCGCGAACATTAGAAACACCTTTTACCCAGGGCTGAACGCCGGGAATAAAGGTGTGCTGCGGCACTTCGAGCAATTCCACAACATCATCCATTGAGGCGACGAAGTTGTGGCCGAGTAAAGAGAAACCGATTCCGGTCCAATAGGGTTTGATTTCTCGGCGGCCGGGCAGGCCGGTGGCCTGCGCTTTAGCTCGCCGAGCGATATCAACAAGTGCTAGATAGGGGGTTTGTGACTGCACGCTGAGCAGCTGGCCGTCAGGCCAACACCTCCCCAATTGCACTCAACAATTTGCCCTCATCAACGGGCTTGGTGAGATAAGCTTTTGCGCCCTGGCGCATACCCCAAACCCGGTCGGTATCCTGATCTTTGGTAGTCACCATAATGATCGGTATCCCCGCGGTATTGCCATCCTTACTCAGCTGGCGTGTGGCCTGGAATCCATTTAACCCAGGCATCACAATATCCATCAAAATCAGATCTGGTCGCTGACTGCGTGCAACATCCACACCATTTTCACCATTGGGCGCGGTAATTACCGAATGGCCATGCTTTTCAAGTATTGTGGTCAGCTTGTGTGTTTCGGTAGGAGAGTCATCAACTATTAATACTCTTGCCATCATTTCCCCCATGACTTCTTCGAATTGGCAACTGCTCAATAAATGACAGTGCTTGGCGATTTGTTGTATTTATTTTGATGGCATGTGCCAAGTCTGCACTTACTGCCAATGCACTGCCAGACTACAGAACCTTCCACCACAGGCAGATGTGGTGAACGGTATGTCTGTTAATTCATCCCCCCCAAAGAGCGAAGGGGTTGGCCCAAAAAATCAGACCCTTTTTGTTAGTGATTACTTAGGCTGCGTGGTGCGGCTTTGCGTGAGCGGAAATTGCTCCCAGCAGCTCGCTTTTACTAAATGGCTTTGTCAGATATTGATCACAACCAACAACGCGGCCTTTCGCTTTGTCGAACAAACCATCTTTGCTCGACAACATCACTACTGGAGTGGAGCGGAATTCACTGTTGTTTTTAATCAGCGCACAAGTCTGATAGCCATCCAGGCGCGGCATCATGATATCGACAAAAATAACATCGGGACGGGAGTCCGCGATTTTCGCCAACGCATCAAAACCATCTGTAGCAGTGACGACCGTGCAACCTGCTTTTTGTAGCAGAGTCTCGGCAGTGCGGCGAATTGTCTTACTGTCGTCAATCACCATTACAGTCAGACTTTCCCAGTTAAGCTCCATAGTCTTTATTGAATCCCCTGTTTACTTATTTTCGGGCACGCGAAAATTTTTTATCTGCACCCTTTTTTGAGCCGCTTGCGGGGCCTGGGTGTCTCTCTTTGCCAAGATCGCACACTGGGTGGAACTTTTATCACAGAACCCCAGGTGAATCTAGCCGCGCTGAAGCACCGCAGACCTTATGGTGCAAATAATCACCACTTTTTATTGCCAATCCAGACAACTTATCTAATTAAGTTGCACCTAGACGAAGCTGCTCTTACCTTATCCACCCTACAAGTTGGCAGTGGCAACATTTCAATCAGCCACAACCACCGCGGCGCGGGATCAAAAATCCCTTCAACTACGGAAGCTAAGATGAATTACTCCCTCGGTGTGGTGATGGACCCCATCGCCCAGATCAATTTTAAGAAAGATACGACACTCGCACTGTTACAGGCCGCACAAGACAGCGGTTTCCAGCTGTTTTATTTTGAGCAAAGCGACCTGTATCTGGACAATGGTCGCGCCATTGGTAAGGGCAGACCACTGAGGGTATTTGACGATGCCGAGCGTTGGTTTAGCCTGGAAGAAGCCAGGGAGATGCCCCTTGGAGAACTCGATACCATTTTAATGCGTATCGACCCCCCCTTCGATAATGAGTACATTTACTCCACTTACATCCTTGAAGCGGCTGAACGCGAAGGTGCATTAGTCGTTAACAAACCGCAGTCTCTGCGGGACTGTAATGAAAAAATTTTTGCAACGACTTTTCCCCAGTGCTGCCCGCCTGTATTGGTCAGCAAGGATATGCAGCGCCTGAGGGAGTTTCATAAAACCCATCGGGATGTCATTTTCAAACCCCTCGATGGCATGGGTGGCGCAGGTATTTTTCACTGCAAACCGGACGGCGCTAATTTAGGCGCCATTCTGGAGATGCTCACCCAGCACGGCCGCCAGCAAATCATGGCGCAGCGTTATATTCCCGAAATTAAAGATGGCGATAAGCGCATTCTGGTTGTCGATGGTGTAGCCGTACCCTACTGCCTAGCCAGAATTCCCGAGGCGGGTGAAACTCGCGGCAACTTAGCCGCCGGTGGCCGTGGTGAAGCGCGGCCACTGACTGATCGAGATCGATGGATCGTAGAACAAGTCGCCCCCACCCTGAAGGATAAAGGGCTACTTTTCGTCGGTCTGGATGTTATCGGTGATTACCTCACGGAAATTAATGTCACCAGTCCAACCTGTGTGCGTGAGATTGATGCGGCCTACGACACTTATATCGGTGCGCGACTAATGAGCGCCATCACACATCGTTTGGCACAAAAGCGCTAAACTGCGCCTTCAACTTGAATGACTCCCACCAGTGAACGGGCCGGATGGGAATGCCGAGCGTAACGCTCGGCAAGATATAAGCAGTAACTGATAATAGATAATGAATTCCACCGCCAACACGACGCCAAATTATGCAGTTCAGCGCGAGCGTTTTGCGTTCTCGCTGTTTCTCGCTGGCGCCATTCACGCGCTTTTGATTTTTGGTGTGGCTTTTGCCGAGCCTGAAGGGCGGCAAGCCGCACCAACCCTGGAAGTTACTCTGTCGCAATATAACTCGCCACAAGCACCGGAAGATGCCGACTACCTGGCCCAACACAACCAGCAGGCCAGCGGCACGGCAGATACCCCAAAGGAGCTGTCCAGCAATCGTCGCGCCGAATTTGCCGATACGCAAATTCACGATGTAAATCCTCTACCACAGCAGCAAGCCGCACGGCCTGCTGACCAGCGCCGCCAGTTGATCACCACCATCGGCGATAGCCCTCTGCAGGCCCCGGAACTACCCGCCGAAGACAAGTTTTCCGAAGAGAAACGCGGCGATGCCCCAAATGATCTAGCCAGGACAAATCCAAAGATTGCCAGCCTGCAAGCACGCCTGGATAAAATTCGCCAAACTATTGCCCAACGCCCGCGAGTGCGACGCCTGACCTCAGTGGCAACCAAGGCCTCTGCAGATGCCGCTTATCTGCACGAATGGCGCCAGAAGGTGGAAGCAATAGGTAGCGACAACTTCCCCGCGGAAGCCCTGCAGCAGAAAATCACTGGCAGCCTGCGCATGATGGTGCGCTTGCTGCCCACAGGCGCGGTGGAGGAAGTCATGATTCTGGACTCTTCGGGAGAGCGAATCCTCGACGATGCCGCCCAACAGATTGTACGCCTGGCAGCCCCCTTTGCACCTTTCCCAGCGGAGATTCGCAAGGAGGCTGACCGCCTCGAAATTATCCGCACCTGGCGCTTCGATTTAACTGGCTTCTCCACTACCGCAGGTGAGCTGCCCGAGCGCGGCTAAACTTGCCTTGCACGCAAGCGACCTAGAATCCAACTATGCCCAATTCGAACATTGACAGCGACCTAACCCATGGCAGCTTGCGCGGCCAATTCCTACTGGCCATGCCCGGCATGGAGGACCCGCGCTTCAAGCACAGCATCGCTCTAATTGTTGAGCACAGCCAAGAGGGGGCTATGGGCATAGTGATCAACGCCCCCAGCAAAGTGCACTGGCGAGAGGTTTTCGAGCAGCTGTCGCTGAAGGACTCCAGCCAACGTGGCGATGAAACTGTCCTGCTGGGCGGGCCTATTTCTCCCGAGCAGGGCTTTGTCCTGCACGGTGCCGGTGTACATTTCGACTCGACGAGCGAAATCAATATGGAAATCAGTCTTACCGCTTCCAGGGATATTCTCGAGTCACTGGCCTCAGGTCATGGCCCCGACGATGTGCTGCTAGCTCTGGGCTACGCCGGCTGGGGGCCAGGACAATTGGAGCAGGAACTGGCAGAAAACGCCTGGCTGACTCTACCGGCAGAACCCGAAATCCTGTTTGCCACCCCAGTGCAAAAACGTTGGCAAAGTGCTGCCGCTCGACACGGTATCGACCTCTCAGGGCTCGGCTCACAGGCCGGACACGCCTAGCCCTTCCCGGTTATCATTCGGCCCAAGATTGATCCCTCTAATACCGGATGTTCCCTCTGATGAGTAAACCCATTACCGCCCTCGCCTTCGATTTTGGCACCCGTTCCATTGGCCTCGCCTTTGGCCAGAGCCTGACCGGCAGCGCCAAAGAGCTGCCACCACTGCCGGCAAAGGATGGCAAACCCGACTGGGACAAGGTCCAGCGACTAATCGACGAGTGGAAGCCACATTATTTGCTTGTGGGTTTACCACTGAATATGGATGGCAGTGAGAGTGAATTTGGTGCTCGTGCGCGTAAATTTGGCCAGCGCCTGCACGGGCGCACCGGGCTACCGGTAGAAATGATTGATGAGCGCCTCAGTACCCGCGCAGCCAAAGAAGAGGCTGCCGAGCGCGGCCACCGCGGTAGCTATGCCGATAATCCAGTGGATTCCATTGCCGCGCGTATCATTCTCGAGGACTGGCTGCGCACACGCGCCTGATATCCGCTCCCAGAATCTGTGCAAGCTGAGCCATAGCTGCCGGCGCTCTGATAGAATTACCCGCCCACACAAATGAGTGATCGAGCCCAATGCCCATTTCCCGTATCCGCATCGCTACGCGCGAGAGCGCCCTGGCCCTATGGCAAGCCAATTATGTTAAGGATCGCCTGCTGCAGGAGCACCCTCAGCTGGAGGTAGAGTTGCTGCCAATGACCAGTCGTGGCGATCAGGTGCTGGATATCCCCCTAACCAAGGTGGGCGGCAAAGGGCTCTTTGTCAAAGAGCTGGAAGTGGCCATGCTGGAGGGACGCGCGGAGATCGCCGTACATTCTATGAAGGATGTGCCGATGGAATTTCCCGAAGGCCTCTACCTGCCAGTTATTTGCGAGCGCGAGGACCCGCGTGATGCCTTCGTCAGCAACCGCTTTGCCAATTTGGAGGAACTGCCACAAGGCGCGATTGTGGGCACTTCGAGCCTGCGCCGCCAGTGCCAACTTCTGGCGCAGCGCCCCGATCTGGAGGTCAAGTTCCTACGCGGTAACGTAAACACTCGCCTAGCCAAACTGGATGCGGGAGAGTACGACGCCATTATTCTCGCTGCCGCCGGGCTGCTGCGCCTGGAGATGCGCGAACGCATCCGCAGCTTTCTCCCCGCCACTGTATTGCTACCCGCCGGCGGCCAGGGCGCTGTCGGTATCGAAGCCCGCAAAGACAGCGAGCTGGAAGCCCTACTGCAACCACTGCACTGCCATGAAACCGCCGCGCGACTCAGTGCAGAACGCGCACTGGTTAAGCGCCTGAACGGCGGCTGTCAGGTTCCCATCGGCTGTTATGCCGAGCTGGAAGGCGACGCTCTGTGGCTACGCGGCCTGGTCGGCAGTCCCGATGGCACCAGCATGATCCGCGCCGAAATCCGTGGTGCAGCCATTGATGGCGAAGCTCTGGGCGTTCAACTCGCTGAACAGTTGCTGGAGCAGGGTGCCGACAAAATTCTCGACGCGATTTAAGCCCAGGACAGATCCATATGGCCAAGCGCCTGCAAGGCAAACGCGTACTGACCACGCGCCCCGCCCATCAAGCCGACACCTGGGGTACGCTATTGCGCGCTACGGGCGCGGAAGTTGACACTATCCCTATGTTGGCTATTGAGCCCCTCATTGATGAGGCGGCTCAGCAGGCCATTAAAAAACGGATTCTCGATTTCGACCAAGTGGATTTTGCTATTTTCGTCTCCCAGAATGCGGTGCGCTACGCCGTCGACTGGCTGGAGGATTACTGGCCACAATTACCCCAGGGGCCACGCTACCTCGCTATTGGCGCGGCCACGGCTAAAGCATTACTGATGCGTGGTATAACCTGCGAGCACAGCGGCGAACACATGACTTCCGAGGACTTGCTCGCCCTACCCACCCTACAAGAGGTTTCAGGACTTCGGGTACTGATCTTCCGCGGCACTGGCGGACGCACTCTTATTGGCGACACCTTGCGCGCACGGGGTGGGCGTGTGGATTACTGTGAACTCTACCGTAGGTCCCTACCTGCAGGTGCCCCAGCGGATTTGGCGGGGTATTCTTTCACCCCGGATGCCATCACGGTCCACAGTGGCGAGACTCTCGCGAACCTACACAGCTGCATTGAGCGTGCAAATTGCGCACACCTCCTCCAGGCTGCCCTTATCTGTCCCAGCGCGCGCGTCGCGGAGCAAGCCCGTGCTCTGGGTTTTATCTATACCAGCAGTGCTCAGAATGCCGGAGACAGCGCTATGCTAGAGGCACTGCTCAGGGCGCTAAACTGAATTGCTCTCGAATTTGCTGCCCTATTGGGTTAAAAATCTCAAAACGACGCCACCGGCGCTATTATGGTCGGTGCCACTCGCTATAATTCGACGACAATTACCAGCTGCGCCCCAAGCCCATGACCAACGAAAAACCCAAGGACAATCCTTCCACCCCGGCTAACGAACTCACTTCCGATGCACTGGACAAGGGGGGGAGCAAGAGCAATTTTGCCAAAGCAGCAGAAGGCAAAACTGATAAGGCCGCTAAAAATGTGATGCCTAAAAAGGGCGGTGGGCATTGGTGGTGGCTGGTCTTTATTCTGCTGCTTATCGCTTTGATCGCTTTTGCCTGGTACAGCTGGCCCCAACTGCGCAACCGCATCGCACAGCTGGACTTTTTCCCTGCCAAACAAACTGTGTCCACACAGAAAGCCGAATCAAAAGGTGAAGTCACATCGCCAAATATTTCTACCGGACCTGATACTTCCAGCCAAGCCCGCGAAGGGATAACTTCTACTGCACCCGCTGCACAATCTACTGCCGAACCTCCTTCCATAGAACCCCAGCAGGCAGAAGCGCCGAGCGTCTCCCCACAGAACCAGCAGCTTGATCAACTTCAACAGACAGATACTGAGTTGCGCAATCAAATACAATCGCAAACGCGCACTATTTTGCAGCTACAGCAACAGCTAGCGGCTCTTCAGCGCAGCCTCACCGCCCAGGGCAACCGGCTCAGTGAGCTCGGTAATGTGAGCCGGGAGGACTGGCAGCTGGCCGAGGCCGACTACCTGTTGCGAATGGCCAATCAACGGCTGATGCTTGAAGATAATAGCCGCGCCGCTCTGGGCCTTGTTGAAAAGGTCGACACCATTTTGCGCCAAGTAAATCTTCCCGATCTCTACGGAGTGCGCCAACAGTTGGCACGGGATATCACCGCTTTGAAACTCGTGGAAAATATCGATCGAGAAGGCCTCTATTTACGCTTGCGCGCCCTGGAAGAGCAGTTGATCCGCGCCTCTATACAGCCGCAATTCGATATGACCCAAACTCCAAGGGAGGTGGCAAAAGCAGAGCCCACGCAGGATAACCAATCTGCATGGGAGCGCAGCTGGAAAAATTTTACCAACTTCCTACGCGACTCTGTTCGCCCCATCGATGGCGATATCAACCCGGTAATGCTCTCCCCTCAAAGCGAGGCACGCTTTCGCCAAACCCTGCGTCTAAATATGGAGCAGGCACAACTGGCTCTATTGCGCGGCGATAGCACCATTTACAAGGACGCTCTTGATAGCGCCCGCGAGCTGCTTCTGACTTATGGCACAGCCAATTCCCAGCGCAACACACTCGCGCAACAACTGGCAGAACTCAGCAAACAGCCCATTCAGGCGCAAATGCCAGACCTGAATGCCTCACAGGTGGCTCTCTACAATTACATTGAGCGGCTGCACAAAACGTCAGGGTATGGCACCGGCACCACCGAGGAGGTCAGCCAGTGAGAAAGGTCCTTTTTGCTGCTGTCGCCCTATTACTTCTCGGCGCCTTACTGCCGCAGATAAATCAGAATTACCCCGGGTATTTGGTAATCGGCTTCGGTGGCGAACTCAACAAAGGCTATGAGATGAATCTCTGGTTCGCCATAGTCGCGCTAGTTGCCCTTTTGCTCGCCCTGTTTCTTCTCACCTGGATAAGCCGCAGTCTCTTTCGCGCTGTGCGCGGCAGCGTCGATCGCCTGCGCTTTGGTCGCCAGCGGGTCGCCCGCAGACGTCTCACTAGTGGCCTGGTGGAGTTTATGGAGGGCAACTGGTCACGTGCCCGACGACAACTTTTAAAAAGTGCGCCGCGCTCCGAGGCGCCACTGATTAATTACCTGGCTGCCGCGCGCAGCGCTCATGAGCTTGGATTTCGCGAAGAAGCCAATGAGTTGCTGGCAAAAGCCGAAGCCTGTGGCGATGACACTGGCTTGGCAGTGGCTTTGAGCCAGGCCCGTATGCAGCTACAGGATAAACACTACGAACAGTGTATCGCCAGCCTCAAGCGAGCCAAGCAATTAGAACCTAAGCACCCGGCTCTGCTACAGATGCTCAAGCAGGCCTATTACGCTTTGGGGGACTGGAGCAACCTGAGAGAACTTCTCCCTGAATTAGAAAAACACGCCAATATGTCCGAAGAAGACCGACAAAAACTAGAGCGGGAAGTCTACGAACATCAACTCATCGAAGCCGCAAACCGAAACGACAGAGAGAAACTACATGACATCTGGCACGGCCTGAATGGCCGCTGGCAACGCAACGTAGAGCTTCGCAGTCTCTTTGCCCGTCTGCTGCACCAAAGCGGTGATGACAGCGCCGCGGAAAAACACCTGCGTTGGCTACTAAACCGAGAGTGGGCTCCCAAGCTGGCCGATCTATACGGCCGCCTTACCGGTGCCGACGCAGCGGCTCAGCTCTCTGCTGCAGAGGGCTGGCTCAAGGAATATGGTGAGAGTGCCGACCTACTCACCTGTCTCGGGCGCCTGAGCTTACGCAACGAGCTGTGGGGAAAGGCACAACAGTATTTTGAGAAGAGCCTGTTGTTACGTCAGGACCCCGCAACCTCTGCAGAACTGGCACGGCTATTTAAAGCACTCGGCGAGAAGGACAAAGCCTCGCGCTTGTTTGAGGAAGGGCTGATGCAAGCTGTTCCAAACTTACCTCCTGTATCCATGCCCAGTCAGGACAAACCCCTGCTCGGGGTACACGCCTAACCGTTTCTCCAAGGGTCCAGATAATCTGGGCCCTTTTCCTGTTATACTATTTGCCCCATAGTAGTAAGCCTCCGCATCCTTTTTGAGGCTTGCTCCATGACACCGTCACAGCAATATCTCTCATCCTTCGCTATTTTATTTTCCATTCTCTTATCACAGGTGACGCTGGCTGCTGACAACCCAATCCAGCCACAAGATAAGCTGCTGAGTGACTACGAGTACCCCTATCCGGTTAAGACTCTAGAGCTATCCAAATTAAGCCAGCCTGTGGCCATGGCCTATATGGATATTTCTGCGAACAAGCTTGTACCCTCTAAGGGAACAGTACTGCTTCTGCACGGTAAAAATTTTTCCGGCGCCTACTGGAAAGATAGTATCGCCGCGCTCACAGAACAGGGCTACCGTGTTATTGCTCCAGACCAAATTGGCTTCGGAAAGTCCAGTAAGCCATTGATGCAATACAACCTGCACGGTATGGCTACAGATACCAAATTTCTGCTCGACAAACTCAAAGTGGATCAGGTTTCTGTCGTTGGTCACTCCATGGGAGGCATGCTGGCTACACGCTTTTCTTTAATGTACCCGGGGATGGTGAGAAAGCTCGCCTTGGTAAACCCAATCGGCTTGGAGGACTGGAAGCGCGTCGTACCATACGAACCCCTGGAACAAGCCATCCTTAGAGAGCAGGCACAAACACCCGAAGGGATTAAGAGCTATATGTCCAGGGCCTATTTTGATGGGAAATGGAGGAAGTCCTACGATTCCCTACTCGATATTCAGGCCGGCTGGTCACTGGGCCCTGATTCTAAGCATATAGCCAAGATTGATGCCCTCACTTCAGAAATGGTTTTCACACAGCCGGTTATCTATGAATTCGCAGATCTCACTGTACCTACCTTACTGATTATCGGTACCCGGGATCGCACCGCGATTGGCCGCGCCCGCGCTGCCGAACCCATTAAAAAGGCTCTGGGGCGTTATGACCTATTGGGTAAAAAAGCGGCTGCCATTATTCCAGATGCGAAGTTAACAGAACTTGATGGGGTCGGGCACATACCGCAGTTCGAGGCCTTCAACGATTATTTCGAATCCCTGAGCCAGTTCCTTAAGGAGGAGACTCAGCGGGATTCCGATTGAAAAATTTCTTTCAACCTAAATCAGCCCCACTTGACTGAAATAGCCTCAATGGAAAAACAAAAGCTTTCCAGGCGGCAATAAAATTCTCTAGCTTGGGGATTTTCACTAAATCTATATCGTAAAGCGGCGAAGCTTCTGTTCACCTTTACACCAGAAAAAAAGAAAAATTTATAAAACAGCGCCACTTAAAGGGAGATCTAACTTGGATCAGGAACAGAAGGCATCCGTAAAAAAGCTATTTGAAAGCTACCTGACCAAGCTGAATAAGAAAAAAATTGCCCGAAGCTATTAGATATTTGCGAACATACCAGCAAAAAGAAGCATCGCTAGGAAAGTAATTATTCCCTGCAGAATCGCAATAATTATTGCTTTCAAAAATCCAGTACCCAATACCAACATATAGGCAATAGCCGCCAGTGGAATAGTCAAGAGAACCCCGGCGCTGTCACTCACACCGGGCAACATGCCGCCCACTATTCTCTGTACAATTAATGCCAACAATAAAGCAAAAAGACAGTGGAAAACTCCTGTATTTCTCGCCCCCATCATGGCAGCAGCCATTTTTAATGGCAGGACTAAGACTGCCACCATAATGATTACAAAAAGAATCAATTCCATTTATCACCCCTCCCTCATATTGTAATTATTTGCCCTAATCCCCAGGACCATCATGATGTAATTTGTTTATCGACCACTAAAAGCCAGACAAGAATGTCGTCAAATGTTAAATATATTGGTCGACTGCATAATTAACATGCAATATAGCATCGAAGTATAGAAGAGATTACATCATACTACCTAAGTCACATTTGGTTGAATTAGACGCACAAAAAAAGCTGGCAGAAAAATCATTACCAGCTTTATTGCAAGAAAGAGTGATATACAGAATTGATTGATTTGACAGTTTACTTACGTACTAGGCGCATACTCGAAGGCTTTAGAGCTCCATTTTCCATATAGCTCTCTGTACGGATAATCCCTTCACTCTCTAACCACTCAAAGCCCAAACTATGTTGGTGATTGGCTTCTAAATCCAAAAGATTGGTAGCATCTTTGAAAGAAAATAACAGCTGTCTTCTTTCACCACTTGAACTAAGCTGCAAACGGGGCTGATTTCCTTGAGGGCAATAGTGGGTTGCCAATAAATTGCCATTATCCATATGATAGATAGTGAGCGAATGAGATTTACCCTTATACAGCCAATTCTCTACCAAAACAGAGGCTCCGGCAGTCTGGGAAAATTTAATATAAAAATCCCCCCCAGTATCGCCTTCCTTTTTCCAGTCTCCACTAAGTGATTTTATTCGTTCGAAAGCTTCCTTACTCTTCAGGTTAGTCTCTCCTGCATTCACCATAAGTGGAAAACAACACAGGGCGACTGAAAGAATTTTAATTATATCCTCTTTGGCTCTAATCATAATTGGTACTCCTTTTCCTATAGTGAGAGAGCTCAACCCAATGATACCCATTGGAACTTCCTCAATCACCGAAAAAACCTATTAATGGATTTTCAGAAATTTCAGATACAACCTTAATCACTTTATCTTATTTATGATTATTATATTTGCACTAAGCGTCTGGCAATATGCCTCATCGCCTCGGCTGACTTACTATCCATACCACGGTTCATTAGTATAATAAAGCCATCCTTACGGTCTGGGTCAAAATACATAGCAGTAAAAACCCCCAGATCTGACCCCATATGCCCCACAAACCCATCGCGATCTCTCCAAAAAAAGCGTTGCGAATCAGAAACCGATTTGGGCAACTGCAAACGAAACATTTCTTCATACATGGCATCAGACAAGAGTTTCGCCCCTGATTTATCCCGGTTATGAAGGACTGCCAGTAGGAAATCACTAAGGTCTGCAATACTTACGCGAACACCACCATCCGGATACTGTGGATTACCATTGTGAGGATATGGATGAAATTTTTTATATTCGAAAGGTGGCTTAATTAACCTTCCCACAAAATAATTTATTTTGCTCGATTCATCATCAGTACACAGGCCGACAAATGGTACACATTGCTCTACTTTATAAGGCACAGCTATAGAATTCAGATCCATTCCATTAAGTTTCCAGCTTGCACTTTCCATTTCCAAACGGTGAAAAAGGGTATCCTTGCTATAGTCAGCGAGGGTTTGGCCTATTGCAGACTCCACTAGAAGCCCCGCCAAACCTGCAGATAAGTTGCTGTATTGCCGTCTTTTCCCTGGCATAGATTTCAGATAATGGTCTCCATTATTGTACAGACTACCTTCCTTAGTAAGGAGAGCACGGAGATGTTGCTCAAGACTAATTTCTGGGTCGCGGTTTTCAGAATAAGTGGCATAGTCATAGTAATCCGCAATACCTGCAGTGTGACTTGCCAGATTTCTTAAAGTAATTTTTTCACCTCTTGTATGTGGATTATCCACCTTAAATGGTAAATAGGTATTGATATCCCGATCGAGTTCCAAATTTCCATTATCGACCAATTGCAATAGCGTTACGCCCATAATAGGTTTGCTAATTGATGCGATATTAAAGGGAGTATTCTGGGTAACTGCCTCACCAGATTCCACATCCGCCATTCCGTAGACTTGCTGAAAAACAAGCTTACCGTCTTTTACTCTTGAGACGGCCATACCAGGAATAGCCGCCTCTGTCATAATTGCGGGCAGAAATTCTTCAATATTGGTAATCTCGGCGCTTCTCTCCTGCTGGCTTGGCAATATAGCCCAAAATCCGAAAACGCCAACAATCATTAAGCTGACAGCATAAAGTACTCTCATTTAAATATTCCCCACAATTAATCAAAGACGGCCATAAAGCTGATACCGAGATTTGACGTTATCAGCTTTATCTATAGATGCGGGAATATGGAAAATGGTTAAATGCTAAGAAATTAGCAACTAGAGCGCCTCTTGGGACGCCCTATGGAAGGACAACTAAAATAAAGTAGGACCAGTAATTATTCAAAACCTAATTTGGACCAGATTTCATCGACTCTCTGGACCACCTGTGGATCTTTCTCGATAGGATTACCCCACTCTCTATTGGTTTCTCCCTGCCATTTATTAGTAGCATCAAAACCAATCTTCGAACCCAAGCCAGAAACTGGTGAGGCAAAATCCAGATAATCAATCGGGGTGTTTTCCACCATCACCGTATCACGCGCGGGGTCCATACGGGTTGTCATAGCCCAAATTACATCTTTCCAATCTCTTGCATTCACATCATCATCGGTAACGATAACAAACTTGGTATACATAAACTGGCGCAGGAAAGACCAGACTCCCATCATTACCCTTTTGGCATGTCCGGGATACTGCTTTTTCATAGTTACTACAGCTAGCCGATAGGAGCAGCCTTCAGGTGGCAGGTAAAAATCGACAATTTCAGGAAATTGTTTCTGCAAAATAGGCACAAATACTTCATTGAGCGCCTCGCCCAGGATCGCGGGTTCATCCGGCGGACGGCCAGTGTAAGTACTGTGATATATGGGGTTTTTCCGGTGGGTGATTTTCTCCACCGTAAACACCGGGAAACGGTCCACCTCATTGTAATAGCCCGTATGATCCCCATAGGGGCCTTCATCGGCCATGTCATCGGGGTAGATAAAACCTTCCAACACATACTCAGCACTGGCGGGAACCTGCAGATCACTGAGCAATGCACCAGTTACTTCGGTTTTATCTCCACGCAATAGCCCGGCAAAGGCGTATTCCGACAGGCTATCAGGTACCGGGGTCACTGCTCCCAGTATTGTGGCCGGATCTGCACCAAGTGCTACAGCTACAGGATAGGGTTCCCCGGGGTGCTTCCGGCACCAATCACGGTAATCCAACGCACCTCCCCGGTGGCTGAGCCAACGCATTATCAGTCGGTTTTTACCGATTAACTGCATGCGATAAATACCCAGGTTTTGGCGCTTCTTCTCTGGCCCACGAGTGATCACCAATGGCCAGGTTACCAATGGAGCCGCATCTCCCGGCCAGCAGGTCTGAATTGGCAATTTGGTGAGGTCTAATTGAGCTTTATCTACTACCACCTGCTGACAGGCTGCACCCTTGACCACCTTCGGCCCCATATTGAGCACTTGCTTGAAAACCGGCAGTTTTTCCCAGGCATCGCGCAAATTCTCAGGCGGTTGAGGTTCCTTGAGGAAGGCGAGTAATTCACCCACCTCACGTAGGTCATCAATGCTCTCACGCCCCATCCCAAGCGCTACTCGCTCAGTGGTGCCAAACAGATTGGCGAGCACCGGCGTATCAAAACCGATAGGATTTTCAAAAAGTAATGCAGGACCTCCCGAGCGCAGAACGCGATCAGAGATTTCTGTCATTTCCAGATTGGGGTCTACAGGGAATTTAATCCGTTTGAGCTGGCCACGCTTTTCCAACAATTGGATAAAATCACGCAGGTCTTTGTATTTCATGGGCTGCCGGTCAAGAAGAAAAATCCAGCGCGCAGTGTAAAACAGAAATTACAAAATGGGGAACAGCCCCCAGGATAGGGTGCCAATTGAGAAAAGGAAGAAACGACCCGCAAACAAAATGCTGCGGGTCGCAAAAAACTTAAGCTAGCCGTAGCTTAGAAGCGAGGGCGACGCGGACGATCTTCGCGAGGCTTAGCTTCGTTCACGCGGATGTTACGGCCAGACAGAGGCTGGTCGTTCATCTCTTCGATCGCTTTGCGCGCTTCGTCGTCGTTAGGCATTTCTACGAAACCGAAGCCCTTAGAGCGGCCAGTCTCACGGTCAGTAATAACAGTAGCCCGAGAGATTTCTCCGAATGCGCCGAAAGCTTCGTGCAGGTCGTCAGAGGTTACCGCGTAGGCCAGATTTCCAATATAGATATTCACAAAAGGTTCTCACTAGATGTGTGGGCTGTCGTGCAGTCACAAATGAATAACCAGCTCCACCAGATTATCCATTTGAGATTGGCCCTTTGCGGGGTTATCCCTGGGCCAATTCGGTCGGGCGCCAAACTATAAATTACATACCCAGCGCCACGATGTGGAACTTTATATGCCTTATAGCTCGCCTTTTCAACATTAATTCGCGCAAATAATCACTTTGTGCAAACCAGAATATAAAAGGCGCCGATATGGGCGCCTTTTATATAAAAAAATTATTTCCGTTTCATGGACAGGAAGAATTCGTCATTTGTCTTGAAGTCTTTCAGCTTGTCCACCAGGAATTCAGTTGAGGCTACATCTTCCATATCATGTAGTAACTTGCGCAGGATCCATACCCGCTGCAGCTCGCCCTCAGGCATCAGCAGCTCTTCTCGACGTGTTCCCGAGCGTCGAACATTAATTGCCGGATAAACACGTTTTTCCGCGATCTTACGATCCAACTGCAACTCCATATTACCCGTGCCTTTAAACTCCTCGAAAATCACCTCGTCCATCTTCGAGCCAGTATCAATCAGTGCAGTAGCAATAATAGACAGACTTCCGCCTTCTTCAATATTCCGTGCGGCGCCGAAGAAACGCTTAGGTCTCTCGAGGGCGTGGGCATCCACACCACCAGTCAATACCTTACCGGAACTGGGTACCGTGGTGTTATAGGCACGCGCCAGACGGGTAATAGAGTCCAACAGAATGACCACGTCTTTCTTGTGCTCTACCAGGCGCTTGGCCTTTTCGATAACCATCTCGGCAACCTGTACGTGACGTGCCGGAGGCTCATCAAATGTAGAGGCAACCACTTCTCCGCGCACCGAGCGCTGCATTTCGGTAACTTCTTCCGGGCGCTCATCGATCAGCAGGACAATAAGGTGGCACTCCGGATTGTTGCGCGTGATAGCCTGAGCCATATTCTGCAACATAATCGTTTTACCGGCTTTTGGCGGCGCCACGATCAAACCCCTCTGGCCCTTACCAATCGGCGCAACCAGATCAATAATGCGGCCAATCAGGTCTTCGGAAGAGCCATTTCCACATTCCAGGGTTAAGCGATCGTTGGGGAAAAGCGGGGTGAGGTTTTCAAAAAGAATCTTATTGCGGGCATTTTCCGGTTTATCGAAATTAATTTCGTTAACCTTTAATAGAGCGAAATATCTCTCACCCTCTTTTGGTGGGCGAATTTTTCCGGAAATTGAGTCACCCGTGCGCAAATTAAATCGACGAATTTGGCTGGGGGAAACATAGATATCATCCGGACCCGCAAGATAGGAGGAATCAGCGGAACGCAAAAATCCAAAACCATCCTGAAGGATTTCCAATACGCCATCACCGTAAATATCTTCACCGCTTTTGGCGTGGCGTTTGAGAATATTAAAAATAATATCCTGTTTACGCGACCGGGCCAGGTTTTCCAGGCCCATGCCTTTGGCTATTTCAATCAACTCTTCAATGGGTTTGGTTTTTAATTCGGAGAGATTCATACCAATTGCTTATTAAGGTTTCTGTTGTCATTGGCGCGGACACGCCGGAAATAATTTGAGGAGGGGTTTGAAAATCAGAGATTTGCTCGTTTATTTGCCCGGTACTCCAGGACTCCATGCCTTTCAAAAGCGTAATACTCATTGGCTTTAGCTTTCCAACACTAAACGTTATAGGGAAAGCCGTCTCAATTAAGCTCAATTCGAGGAATAAATACGCCGGGAATAGTCAGGGACCTATGGGGGGGCGTTTTCTTCAGCTGGTCGTCACTGGATTCACAGCTGACTGAACTATTACAGAATTACAGCCAGTATAACGGGTGTTTCCCATCCTGCAAAGAAATTTGCCTTCTTTGCAGGATGAATTAACCGGGATTAAAGCTGGCTATCGATAAACTCGGTCAACTGGGCGCGAGACAGGGCGCCAACCTTAGTGCCTTCCACATTGCCACCTTTAAACAGCAGCAGGGTAGGAATACCGCGTACATTGTACTTTGCCGGGGTTTCTTTGTTGGCATCCACGTCAACTTTGACGATTTTCAATTTTTCGCCATAGTGACCAGAGAGGTCTTCCAGGACCGGAGCGATCATTTTGCACGGACCGCACCATTGCGCCCAGAAGTCCACCAGCACCGGACCTTCAGCCTTGAGAACCTCGGCTTCAAACTCAGCGTCGGTTACGTTGATGATTGCGTGCTCGCTCATAATGCTTTCCTGTTCTTTAGTTACTCGATGCGGGGACACCGCAGGCGCATCATCTCACGATGCCGGCTGTGGTAATACAGCTGTATTGCGCCGATCAGCCCAGAGTTTGGGGCATTAATTCCGTTTTCAAGCCCTGCTCAGATATCAGGCCTGCTCCAAAAACCGCTGAAGAATTTCATCAAGATAGTCAAAGCCAAAGGCACTGGCAGCAATACGGCGCTCCAGCGGCTGTACCAGATCCATAGCCATCAGCCCCGGCCAATGTCGCTGCAGAGCCTCCAATGATAGGCCGGTATAGCGCTCAAAAGTATCTACCGGTACACCCTCGACTAGGCGCAGGGCGTTCATCAAGAACTCAAGGGGCAAATCGCTGAACTCTATTGAATCAATATGGGGCTCAGCCAGTGCGCGCTGCAACAGCTCCCCTCCCTGGGGTGCAATGGATAGGTAGTCTCTTGGAGTTCGCGTACGGCGACTGCGCAATATCTTCCCCTCTGCGGGCAAGCTGACCTTGCCATGGGCTCCGGCACCAATGCCCAGGTAATCGCCAAAGCCCCAATAGTTGAGGTTGTGGCGCGACTCCAGTCCCCTGCCACTGTAGGCGGACACCTCGTAGCGAAAGTATCCCTCCGAGGCAAGGAACTCGCGCCCGTGGCTCTGCATACTGGCGATCAGCTGTGAACCCGGTGTCGAGGGGGGAGCGCTGTAGAACGCTGTATTGGGTTCAATGGTTAATTGGTACCAGGAGATATGTTCAGGCGCCAGGGAGACAGCGCGCTGCAGGTCTTCCAGAGCCTCAGCCTCTGTCTGTCCAGGCAGGCCATGCATCAGATCGAGATTGATATTATCGAAGCCGGCCTTCCGCGCCATCCCTAGGGCCTCACTGGCCTCTTCACCGCTGTGGATACGGCCCAGATTGTGCAACTGGCTACTGCTAAAACTCTGCACGCCAATCGAGAGTCTATTAACCCCTGCGGCCCGATAGCCGGTGAATTTAGCCTGCTCGAAAGTACCCGGATTGGCTTCCAAAGTTATTTCAATATTCTCACTGAAGCCAACCAGCTCCTCAGCCATTATCAGGATCTGGCCGATTGCTTCGGGAGAAAACAGGCTCGGGGTACCACCACCAAAGAAAATCGAGCGCAGCTTGCGTCCCTGCACCCAAGGCAGCTGGCTGATCAAATCACGGCGCAGTTGCGCCACATAGTCCGCCTGTGGGAGAGCATACTCCGTATCCGTATGATCTCTGCTCGCCTGGTGGGAGTTGAAATCACAGTAGGGACATTTGCGCACACACCAGGGGATATGTACGTAAAGGCTAAGCGGCGGTAACTGCAAACTATGGTTTCTATCCTGCAAGATCGGTACCCAGCATAGTTTCCTGCCACATCGTTTCAAATGCCACCACTGCCTGGGCGCGGTGGCTAATGCGGTTTTTCAGCTCTCTCGGCATCTGCGCAGAGGTCATCCCTTCCGCATCCACAAAGAACAGGGGGTCGTAGCCAAAGCCCTGCTCACCGGCAGGCTCAGTGAGTATATGGCCACGCCACTGGGCACTACATACTAGGGGGACAGGGTCATCAAAACTGCGTACAAAGGCTAGTGCACAATGAAAACTGGCACCACGACGCACCTCTTCGATCCCTTGCAAGGCCTCAAGCAGCTTGTTGTTATTGCGTGCATCCGTAGCACCCTCGCCGGAATATCGCGCCGAATAGATTCCCGGCGCACCACCGAGCACATCCACTGCCAACCCAGAGTCATCGGCTAGCGCCGGGAGGCCGCTAATGCGGCTGGCGTGACGTGCTTTGATCAGGGCATTTTCAATAAAGCTGAGCCCCGTCTCCTCTGTATCACTCACACCGAATTCCGACTGTGGCAGAACCTCGATGTCCCAGCTGTTGAAGAGTTGGGAAAATTCTCGCAATTTGCCGGCGTTACCGCTGGCCAAAACAATTCTTTTTAACATGCCGTATCAAATAAAAAACGGGCTCTGGGCCCGCAAAGGATTCAGTTTAATTGAGAAGTCTTTCTTGATCACACAGCTTGCAGCCGTATAAACAGAGAGAATCGCTCACTCAGATCATTCACCATTGCCGCTAGAGCTTGCGACGGAAGGAAATTGTCTGTTTCTTGCCATTGGGCAGGGTCACATCCACATTGAAGGTGAGAGTTTCCTCTTTTTCAAAGCGCAAGGGTGCCAGATAGTAAACCGCGTCGCCTTCCCGAATTTCTTTAAACTTCAGCGGTCGCGACTGCTGAATCAGGTTTGTCGCATTGCCGGACATCTCCGCACTGAGGCCCTTGGTACCACCATCTTTTTTCACCACAGAGACATTCACGTAGGCGCGGTCTTTAGCCCTCACCAGTTGGTACTGTTGGGCAATGTCCGGCTGGATAAAGTCACTGTTGAACACCGAGAAAATCACCCGGTAATCTCCGAAGTCCTCGTAATTCTTAATAACACGGGCCTGTTGTGCCATGGCACTAGCGGTCAGGAAGAGCAGCGTAAGAGCGGCAGCGACATTAAAGATGCGGTTCACGGGTCACCTCCAATTGTTATGAGCGCCCTTTCAACTGAATAACCGGGCAGACCCGGCGGTTTGGCCAGAGCGATAATCACCCATATCAGCAGTTTGCCCCAGAGACCCGGAACAAAAACTTGGCGCAGATATTAGTTTAGCGAGTCAGGTGGTATATCGCGGTCTCACCGAATAAATTTGGCAAAAAGTCTTTAAAGACCACCCCTAATTTCGACTCAGATACTACCTGGCGGTGCAAAATAGTCCAATCGTTCTGCCCGCACAGCACCTCGAAGTCTCGAAAAGTACAAAAATGAATATTGGGTGTGTCATACCATTCAAATGGTAATAAATCGGAAACCGGCATACGCCCAGAAAAAGCCAGGTGCCAGCGGGCCTTCCACTGGCCAAAGTTGGGGAAGGTAATAATACAGTCGCGCCCAACTCGTAACATTTCACCCACCACCAGATGCGGGTGCCTCAACGTTTGCAGGGCCTGGGTCATTACCACGGTATCGAAACTGGCATCGGCGAAATTGGTAAGCCCCGCATCGAGGTTTTGCTCGACGACATTGACCCCACGCTGCACACAGCGATGTATCTGCTGCGCATCTATTTCCAGTCCGTAACCGACAACGTCTTTGTTCTTCTGCAACTGTTCCAACAGTTCACCATCACCACAGCCCAGATCGAGTACTCGGCTTGCGGGTGCTATCCATTCCTGGATTACATTGAGATCTATACGCATGCGAGCTGCCCTGCTTTGTGCTCCAGCGCTACACGCTGCATGTAGGCACGAAAGACGCCCTCGTAGCGCTTATTTGGCAACAGGAAGGCATCGTGTCCCATGGCGGACTCTATTTCTGCATAACTCACCGCCCGATTGGCGTGCATCAACGCATCGGCGATTTCCCGCGAGCGGCTGGGGGCGAAGCGCCAGTCCGAAGTGAAGGAGATCAACAGGAAGCGGCAACGCGCATGGGCAAAAGCCGCTACTGGGTCGTCGTTGTACTCCCGTGCGAGATCAAAAATATCCAGCGCTCGTGTCATAAGGATGTAGGTATTTGGATCGAAACTGCTGGAAAAGCTATCACCCTGGTAGCGCAAATAACTCTGAATCTGGAACTCCACCTCTTCGTCAACGCCCTGCTGGAAGCTGCCGGAACGCAGTTCACGACCAAATTTATGCGCCAAACCATCATCGGAAAGATAGGTAATGTGGCCAATCATGCGCGCGACGGCCAAACCTCCACGTGGCAGTTTCCCCTCCTCCAGATAGCGCCCTGCACAGAAATCCGGATCCGAGGTTATCGCCTGACGTGCGGTCTCATTGAAAGCAATATTCTGCGCCGAGAGTTTCATCGCCGAAGCAATCACCACGCAATGGCGCAAGCGTTCCGGGTACTCCAGAGACCAACGCATGGCCTGCATTCCTCCCAGGCTGCCACCAATCACTGCGGCCCACTGCTCTATGCCAAGAATATCTGCCAAGCGCGCCTGGCTGTGTACCCAATCGCGCACTCGCAAGGAGGGAAAATCCGGGCCCCAGGGTTTACCCGTGGCGGGATTGTTAGAGACGGGCCCGGTAGAACCATGGCAGCCGCCCAAGTTATTGACCGCCACCACAAAAAACCTATTGGTATCGATGGGCTTGCCGGGACCGATATAGTGGTCCCACCACCCTGGGCGCTTGTCCTCGGGGCTGTGTCTGCCCGCAGCATGGTGGTGACCGGATAACGCATGGCAAATCAACACCGCGTTACTTTTATCGGCATTCATTTCGCCATAGGTTTCATAGACTAGGGTGTAGTCCTGTAAAACACGCCCGCAGGCCAACTGCAGAGGTTCACAAAACTTGTGGCTCTTTGCTGTTACAAGACCTACAAAGCCGTGATCTGCTGTACTGGGTGCCTCGCGGGAGGGGCTGGAGTTTTCCGTGGACAAAGTAATTATATCTGTCGGGTTATTTGGCGGTTGGTTATTGTCTCTCCAGCAAGTGTACGGGAGTGCTGCAACTTATGACAATTAGCAACCGCCGGCGAGAGCGTTAAGTCGTCAGAGCTGGTTTCAGTGGGGTGACATTGTGCGCGCGCGGCGCTGGCGCCAAAGGCTGTGGTGCCGAAGTACTGTGGCGCAGTAAGTCCTCCAGGGCCGACAGGGCCCGATCATTGCGCAGTACTTCATCCTCTAGGGTACGCAAATCGGTGTGCCGACTTCGGGTTTTCTGCTTCAGCTCGGTCAATTTAATCAAGTGCCGATTCAAAAGATGTTTTTGGTATTGTGTATGTTGCTTGAGTGGTTCCAGCGCCTGCTCAAGCCAGTTTTCTGCCGCGGCACCCATTTCGCTATAAAGGCGCCCTACCTCACTGGCCAGGGTCGTAACAAAACGCTCGCTCAAACGGTTGCGCCGCGCCAGTAAAAGCTGTGGGGAGCGTCGCAGCTGGGCCGCCTGGCGGTGTAGGCCGCGCAGGGTGATACGGAATTGGCGAATGGTGAAGTACTGTTCGGCACTGTCCACCTTCTTCAGGCTGGAACGCTCAAAAATCGCATCCAACAGCCGATTCGCCTGATCCACTTCCCGCTCTAAGGTGGCTAATTGGCAATCGACTCCTTCCATAAAAGTATCAATGGCCTTGGCAAGTCCCATGGGTGTCCAACGCTTATGCAGCGCCTTACTGGTTTCATCAACCAACCGTTGCAGCTGCTGTATGGTAATAGGCGCGAGTAGGGCCGTACTCTGCCGCATTAGCATGCGCTGGCTGGACTTCAGGGTGAGTAACTCCTGATGACAGAGCTTATGTTGCTCACGTACAGTCTGCTGCAACTGGCCCAACTCGGTCAGTTGCTCCTCTGTGCTGGCACTATTGCGCTGCAAATGCATCAGCGCGGCACGGCCGCTGTTGAGCCTGCGCTTGAGCAGATCGCGGGTATCCGCCATCAACGTCAGGGCCTGGTGCAGAGAGCGGTGTTCCGCCACTTTTTGGCGGTGCTCCAGCAAACGTTGAACCAACAGCTTTTCAAAATCAGTAAAACAGCTGTTGCGCAAAAGATCGACATCCTGCTGTTGACGCGCCAACAGAGCCATTTTTGCCGAGACTCCGGTGACACTCTCCTGTGGCAGGGACAGTAATTTTGCGACCTGAGAACGCATGCGCCGCAACAGTTGCTGCGCATCTTCATCTGGATCATCCCAAAGCACATCCACTTTATTCAGCAGCGCCATAACCGGAGTGCCGCGATGTTCACGCAGAGGAGCCAGGTGGGTCTCCCACATATTCATATCAGTGCCACTGACACCGGCATCGGCGGCCAGCAGAAATGCGACGGCCTGGGCGCCAGGCAATGTGCTCAGAGTCAGTTCCGGCTCATTGCCCAGAGCGTTGAGTCCCGGTGTGTCAATAATCCGCAGGCCTTGATCTAGCAGTGGATGTGGCAGGCAGATCAGCGCATAGCGCCAGGCGGGAATTTCCACCAAATTGCCTTTGTCATCCAGGTGGCGGCGATCGAAGCCATAACGCGCAGCCTCCTCCGGCAACACCGATTTGGTGGCGGCCACTTTTAGTAAAGCTTCGCGGGTCGCATCGGGATTATTGGCATCGAACTCGTGCGTGACCCACTTCTGTGGAATTCGCCGGAAACTCTCAAGGCTGGTATTGGTCGCCAGGGTCTCAATGGGCAACAGGCGCAGGCTGGCGCGCTCTCCGCCATCGCTAAAGATCTCCGTTGGGCACATGGTGGTGCGGCCGGGTTTGGAGGGTAGCAGCCGCTGACCGTAGGTCTGTGCCAAGAGGGCATTGATCAGCTCGGTTTTGCCACGGGAAAATTCTCCCACAAACACCAAGGTGAACTGATCATCGCTGAGAAGCGCACGGGCCTGCTGTACAACTTGGCAGGCGCCGGCAGAGTTGGGGAAATGCTGCTGTAACCACTGACTGAACTGGGCGAATTGTCGATCCAGATTCTTTTTCCAGCGATCGTATTCAGAGATATGTTGGCGTAGGAGTGCGTCTTCCATTTCACAGTATTCTTGTAATTTATACTCTGTGGGCTACCGACCCAAAGCACTCAAAGCTGAGTTGGTCCGGTAGCCGTTAGTATAAAAGTCTAACACTGCGCCAAATGCGATCCAGTGCGCGCGGTGGAAGAAAAGCGCACAGTAGTCAATTTAAAAACCGGGGATATGCCAGAAAAGGCTGTAAACAAAGCGCGGCATATTGGCCATACTGGCAAAGCCTAATAGCAACTTATCCGCCACAGTAAGCAGAATAAACACGAAGATAGGGCTGATATCGATCACCCCCAAAGGCGGAATCAAGCGGCGTACCGGTGCGCAGAAGGGCTCTAGCAACTGGCGCAGTAGCATCAGTGCTGGGTGGCTGCTCTGCGGAGCGATCCAGCTGAACACAATGGAGATCAGCATTCCCACAAACACGACCGCAATCACGGTAGCGACACAGCCGATTAGAGACCACAGCAGTGCACTCAGGGGATTGAAAAGACCAAATCCGGCAAACGCACCGCAAACCAGTATCATCACTAGCCCCACCAGCAAGGCCAGCACTACCGAGGCCATATCCACGCCGAAGAGACCCGGCACCACCTTGCGCAGTGGCAGTAGTAGCGGATTGGTAACTTTAACGATGCCCTGAGAAATCGGGTTATAGAAGTCTGCCCGGGCCAACTGCAGCAAAAAACGCATCAATACCGCAAATAGGTAGAGGATACCCAGGGTAGCCACCAGGAAAACACCGATGTTGCTGAAGGTACTTGTCATTGAAAATCCCTAAAGAGTGATCAACTCGCGGCGCAGCCTGCACCATTTATTGTGTTGATAAGTTTATTGGTCCAGTTCGCGAGCCATCTCTGCAGCGCGCTCGGCACAATCGCGCATGGCATCGGCCACCAACTGCGGCAGGCCGCCCTGCTCAAAGCGCTGCACAGCGCGCTCGGTGGTACCACCCGGCGACATCACATTGCGCTTCAACTGGGCTACATCTACATCACTGGTCATGGCCAGTTTGGCGGCGCCCAGGGCAGTTTGCAACACGAGGCGCTCGGCATCGGCGCGGGCAAAGCCACTGGCTGCGGAGGCGTCGATCATCGCCTCCATAAACTGAAAGAAGTACGCCGGCGCCGACCCTGCCACAGCGATCACCTGGTCGATGCCCTCTTCTTTATCCACCCATAGGGAGATACCTACTGCGTTGACTATGCGCGCAGTAATGGCGCGGTGCTCCGCAGTTACCGCCTCATCTGCAAACAACCCGGTCACCCCACTCTGCACTAGAGCCGGCGTATTGGGCATAGCGCGTACAATCGGCAGATGCTCCCCCAGCCAGCGCTGGTAGGCAGCCAAGGGAATACCTGCGGCCAAAGTAATAATCAGCGGCTTGCGTCCTTTCAGGTGGGGGCGCAAATCCATGCACAGATCGCGCATCACCTGGGGTTTTACCGACAAAACGATAACATCGGCCCCATCGATTGCGACGATATTGTCACTGTGCACCACGGTATTGTGGCGCTTGGCAAACGCCTCAAGTTTGAGGGGATCACGCCCGGTAGCCACAATTCTATCGGCCGGGTATCCCGCCGCCAGCAGGCCACCGATTACCGCACCGGCCATATTTCCAGCACCGCCGATAAAAACAATTTTGGGATTTGTTGCAGTCACTTGGGTTACCTCGGCGAGCATTCGCCTCATTCTCTGTGAGTTTTACTGGCTGTTATACCCCGCAGGGATTCCGATAATATGTGGTCGCTCAATTCCAATAACAAGAGAAGCGCGCCCGAGTGCGCTAGCCAAGGAGAACACGATGTTGAAATGGCGCTATTTGGTGACCGCCGCAATGCTCAGCGCGGCTGCTGTTGCCCATGGGGTGGAGACCCGCACAGAGAATAATGGCCAGCTGCAGTTACAGGACATCCCCCCAATCCCAGCGAGCCTGGTGGAAGAGCTCGACCGCTACCAGAATGTGCGCTCAGCCAGTTTTCGCGGCTGGGATATGCAAGGCAGCGGTATGTATATCAGTACCCGCTTTGGCGAGGTAAACCAGCTGCACAAGGTAGAGCGCGCTGGAGGAGCCCGCCGCCAGCTGACTTTTTTTGACGAACCCATTGGGGAAGTACTTACCCGCCCCCAGCACCGACAGCTGGCCTACACCATGGACGCCGGCGGCAACGAATATGCGCAGATTTTCCTATTTGACAGTGCCAACGGTAAGAGCAAGATGCTCAGCGATGGCGAATCTCGCAATGGTGCCATTCTTTGGAATAAGCAGGGCTCGGCCCTGGCTTACCAAAGCACCCGCCGCGATGGTAGGGCCAACGATATCTGGCTGACTATGATTGGCGACAAGAAAAATGAAGATCGCCTGATACTAAAATCGGAGGATGGTAGCTGGTGGGGACCCAGTGACTTCTCTCAATCCGGCAGCCAGCTACTGGTTCTGCAATATATTTCTTCCACCCGCTCTAAAGTTCACCTGTTGGACCTGGACAGCGGCGAAATAACATTGCTCTCCGGTGATGATGAAAAAGACTCTCGCAACTTTCCCGCCGGCTTTAGCTACGACGACCGCTCCATATACCTGGTTAGCGATAAAAATGGCGAGTTCACCCAACTGATCCGCAAAGATCTAGCCAGCGGCGATGAGAAAATTATTAGCGCCGGTATTCCCTGGGATATCAGCAGCTTTGTCCTTAGTGAGGACGGCCGCCGCGGTGCTTTCGTGTCCAACGAGAACGGCATGTCGGCACTGTACTTGTACGATCCGCGCAATGATCGCTACCGCAAAGTCGACACACTACCTATTGGTGTGATCGGCGGTATCGAGTTCAACCCCAGCGGAGACAAGTTAGCGTTATCACTGAACACCCCCAAAACCCCCACCGATACCTTTGTTTTGGATCTGGGCCGGCGCCCCCTATCCAGTGGCGATCTGAACCGCTGGACATTTAGTGAGGTGGGCGGCCTGGATACCGAGCAATTTATCGAGCCCAAGCTGGTGCACTACCCCACTTTCGATAAGGTAAATGGCGAGCCACGCAAGATTCCCGCCTTCGTCTACAAACCACGCGATATAAAGGCGCCTGTGCCGGTCATTATTTCCATTCATGGTGGCCCCGAAGCTCAGTACCGCCCACTGTTTTCCAGCAAGTACCAACTGTGGTTGAAGAAATTGGGGGCTGCAGTGATCGCTCCTAATGTGCGCGGCTCCGCCGGCTACGGAAAAAGTTACCTGGCCATGGACAACGGCTACAAGCGTGAAGATTCGGTGAAAGACATTGGCGCGCTATTAGACTGGATCGCCACCCAGCCGGACCTGGATGCCAAGCGGGTTGCCGTCTTCGGTGGTAGCTACGGCGGCTATATGGTACTGGCCAGCAGCGTTCACTATTCGGATCGTTTAAAAGCGGCTGTGGATATTGTCGGTATCTCCAATTTTGTCACCTTTCTCACCAATACCAAGAGTTATCGCCGGGACCTGCGCCGTGTGGAATACGGTGACGAGCGCGATCCGCAAATGCGCGAATTCCTGGAAGGTATCAGCCCTAACAACCATGTGGAGAAAATCCAGGTACCCATGTTTGTGGTGCAGGGACAAAACGACCCTCGCGTCCCCGTCACAGAAGCGGAACAGATCGTGACGGCACTGCGAGCAAGCGGTAACCAGGTTTGGTACATGAATGCGTTAAATGAGGGGCACGGCTACCGTAAAAAGGAAAACAATGATGTCTTCACCCAGGCTACCGCATTGTTTTTTGCCGAACACTTGCTCGACGAAACACAGAAGGAAAAACTGACTTTAGTTGAGTAGTGCCAAAGGCTCTTATAAATCGTAATGCTTAATACACGGCCCAGTGGGCCGTTTAGTTTTTAAGGCCTTAAACTCAATGTTTCCACAACAGCGATCAAGTTGAGCGCTATGGCAAGTATCCATAACCAGTGCCGGCTCTCAGGCCACAGGGCCTGGGAGACGGTGCGGTCTAAGAAATTGGTGATCAGTGTGACCTTAGGTAGCGCAAAGGAAAGCAGGCAAAGAAAAGCCAGCCATTCCAAGGCCATCCAGGTCACCAGCAGGGTGTGTGCCATAGACAGGGAAATCACTGCGCATAGCGTCAACCCCAGCAATATCACTTCGAGAGTCCCTGAGCGTTTCATTGGTCTCTTACACTTTCCCCACGAACTCAGCCCTAGAACTTCGGGCAAGCGTTCGGATAAAAATAGGATCTTTCATTCAGAGTAATTGCGCGCGCCAAAAATATCTGTGCCGATGCGCACAATGGTCGCACCGCAGGCAATCGCCGCCTCCATATCGGCAGACATACCCATGGAAAGTGTATCCAGCTCCTCGTTGGGAAATAACTCTTGCAGAGAATGCAGCAGGCGCGCCATCTCTAAAAAAGGTTGGTGTTGCGCCTGTACTGTCTGTCGCGCCGCCGGGATCGCCATCAAACCACGCAGGCGCAGTCCCGGCAATTGCACTACTTCCCACGCCAGTGCCTTCAAATCCTGTGGAGCTATGCCAGACTTGCTCTGCTCATTATCGATATTGACCTGCAGACAGATATTGAGGGGAGCCAAATTAGTTGGCCGCTGGGATGACAGACGCTGGGCGATCTTCAGACGATCCACCGTATGCATCCAATCAAAGTGCTCGGCTACCGCGCGAGACTTATTCGACTGCAATGGCCCGATAAAATGCCAGTGGATATCCAGATCTTGTAGGGCATTCTGTTTTTCCAGGGCTTCCTGCAAATAGTTTTCGCCAAAGTGTCGCTGGCCAGCCGCATAGGCGATACGCAAATCCTCCGCCGGGCGGGTCTTGGAAACCGCTAGCAAGGTAATTTCTGCAGGATCGCGATCGCAGTTGTTGCAGCAGGTCACAATCCGCTCACCTACTGCATTCAGGTTTTCGACGATTGTCTCTTTGCGCATATACTGAGGCCCTTACCGAAATGAGTGGCGATTTTACCTGAGCCCAAACAAGAACCATAAGGTAGCAGTATGGATATCACTGAACTCCTCGCCTTCAGCGCCAAACAAAACGCTTCGGATCTGCACCTCTCCGCAGGCCTTCCGCCGATGATCCGTGTGGATGGCGACGTGCGCCGCATCAACCTGCCGGCCATGGAACACAAGCAGGTGCACGGCCTGATCTACGAGATCATGAACGACAAGCAACGTAAGGACTACGAAGAATTTCTCGAGACCGACTTCTCTTTCGAGGTACCTGGTGTAGCCCGCTTTCGTGTGAACGCCTTTAACCACAACCGCGGTGCCGGTGCCGTATTCCGGACCATTCCCTCCAAGGTTTTAACCATGGAGGATCTGGGCATGGGCCAAGTTTTCAAACAAATCTCCGATACTCCGCGCGGCCTGGTCTTGGTCACAGGGCCCACCGGCTCCGGTAAGTCCACCACCCTCGCCGCGATGATGGACTATATCAACGACAACAAATACGAGCATATCCTCACCATTGAGGACCCCATCGAATTCGTTCACGAATCCAAAAAATGCCTGGTGAACCAGCGCGAAGTGCATAGAGATACCCACGGCTTCGCAGAAGCATTGCGCTCGGCCCTGCGTGAAGACCCGGATATCATTCTGGTGGGCGAGATGCGCGACCTGGAAACTATTCGCCTGGCATTAACCGCAGCGGAAACCGGCCATTTGGTATTCGGCACCCTGCATACCACCTCCGCCGCCAAGACTATCGACCGGGTAGTGGATGTGTTCCCGGCACAGGAAAAAGCCATGGTGCGCTCCATGCTATCGGAATCTCTGCAAGCGGTAATCTCGCAGACACTGCTGAAGAAAAACGGCGGTGGCCGTGTCGCTGCCCACGAGATCATGCGCGGCACTCCCGCAATCCGCAACTTGATCCGCGAAGACAAAATCGCGCAGATGTACTCCGCCATCCAGACTGGTGCCAGCGTTGGTATGCAGACCATGGACCAGTGTCTGGAAGACCTAGTGGCGCGACGTATCGTCAGCCGCGAAGTCGCGCGGGAAAAAGCCAAGATGCCAGAAAACTTCTAAGCATTAACGGCCCCTCTTCAGTCAAAAAATAATACGCGGTAACAATCATGGATATAGAAAGACTCCTACAGCTGGTAGTAGAGAAAGGTGCATCGGATCTGTTTATCACCGCCGGCGTACCGCCTTCCATCAAACTGCACGGCCGCGTGGTGCCTTGCAGTAGCAGTGCCCTCACCCCAGAAAAAGCCCGCGAGCTAGTAGTGGGCACCATGAATGAGAAACAGCGCCGTGAGTTCGCCGAGAAGAAGGAATTAAACTTCGCCATTGCGGTACGCAACGTGGGCCGTTTCCGGGTGTCGGCTTTCTTCCAGCGCAACTTGGTGGGTATGGTGCTGCGACGCATCGAAACAAAAATCCCCACCATTGACGGCCTCGGCCTGCCGGATGTACTCAAAGATCTGGCCATGACCAAGCGCGGGCTGATTATTTTTGTAGGTGCCACCGGTACCGGTAAGTCCACCTCCCTGGCCTCGATGATCGGCCACCGCAATGAGAACACCAAGGGTCATATCATCACCATTGAGGACCCGATCGAATTTATCCACCAGCACCGCGGCTGTATTGTGACCCAGCGCGAAGTGGGTCTAGATACCGACTCCTTCGAAATCGCCTTGAAGAACACTCTGCGTCAAGCGCCAGATGTCATCCTGATTGGTGAGGTGCGCTCCCGCGAAACGATGGAGCACGCCATTGCTTTCGCCGAAACTGGTCACCTGTGCCTGTGTACACTGCACGCCAACAATGCCAACCAAGCCCTCGACCGGATCATTCACTTCTTCCCGGCAGACCGTCACCAACAGCTGTTTATGGATCTATCCCTGAACCTTAAGGCCATGGTTGCCCAGCAGCTGGTACCAACACCGGATGGCGATGGCCGCCGCGCCTGTCTGGAAATTATGATCAACACGCCGTTGATGTCAGACCTGGTGCGCAAAGGCCAGGTGCACAAGATGAAGGAGTTGATGAAACGCTCCGGCGAACAGGGCATGCAGACCTTCGACCAGGCGCTGTATGAACTCTACGATCGCGGCGAAATTACTTACGAGGACGCCCTCGCCCACGCCGACTCCGCCAACGACTTGCGCCTGATGATCAAGCTTAAGTCTGAATCCGATGCGGAGTATTTAAACAGCGCCGCCGGTGAGTTGAGTCTACAAAATGACTCTGAGTACGGCGATGGTGGGCCGCAACTTTACTAAGGTTGCCACTTAGCTATCCAAGAACCGTTTACAGAAAAATCAACGCCCTAACACCTGTAAACGGTTCTCATCTGAAAAAACCGCTTTTAATTTCCCGATAAGTCCACTGCAAGCTGCGCTCAATAATTTACGAGCTGCTTTATTCCAAGATACTCAGGGCCCCAACCTACTATTTGACTTGGGGAACAATATTTCCTTACCCTTCTCCTCCCCTCACCGAATTACTCACTTCATCGCGGCCATAGAAATGAAAAATAAAGTTGCCTTGATAACCGGAGGCAGCCGGGGAATCGGTGCCGCCACAGCAAAACTACTGGCTCAACGTGGATATCAGATTGCCATCAGCTATCGGGAACGAAGGAAGCAAGCGGAAGACCTAGTAAATGAACTTCAATCTTTGGGCGTTACTGCAATAGCGGCACGTGCCGATATCACTTCAGAAGATGAGATTGTCCGTCTATTCAAAAAGGTTGACCAAAATCTCGGCCCGATTAACAGCTTGGTAAACAATGCCGCAATCATTAAACCGCAGATGCGTGTTGAATTAATGGATTCTCAGCGTATCAACGAGATCCTTCGGACCAATATCACCGGTACATTGCTCTGCTGTCGCGAGGCGATTAAGAGGATGTCAACAAAAAGCGGGGGCAGCGGAGGAACCATTGTCAATATCTCATCCGCCGCCAGCCGTTCAGGGTCACCTAACGAATATATCGATTACGCGGCTAGCAAAGGTGCTGTAGATACTCTAACCATCGGACTCAGCCAAGAAGTCGCCGGTGAGGGAATTCGAGTGAACGGTGTAAGACCGGGTTTTATTTACACGGAAATGCATGCTGATGGCGGCGAACCAGATAGAATTGAGCGAGTAAAGTCTGCAATTCCACTCAAACGTGGCGGGCAAGCAGAAGAAGTGGCTAAGGCTGTGGCCTGGCTTCTCAGTGACGAATCAACCTTTACAACCGGCTCATTTATTGATGTCGCAGGTGGAAAATAAGATAAGAATATATGTTGGAAGCACTTTTTTCCCTTGTTGCGGCAACAGCTCTGCTACTTGGCTCCCCCGGTCCCGCACCACTTGCGCTGGCCGCTTCTGGGGCAACTTTTGGGATCAGGAAAAGTAGCCATTTTCTTATCGGTATCCTACTGGGGCTAAGCGTTGCAATTATGGGCGCAACCGCCGGGATAGCGGCCCTGCTGGCAACCTGGCCCGAGGCGCGCTTTGCCGTACAACTTTGCGGGGCTTTGTATATTGGCTATATCGCCATAAAAATTGCCACAGCCCCGGTAATAGAGAAAAACCCATCAGCGGAAACTCAAGCGCCATCACTGTTGGATGGGTTTATTTTTAATCTACTCAACCCAAAAGCTTATGCCGCCTTCTTTGCCATCTTTTCCCAATTTTTACTGCCAATTGAAGAAAGCAACTTAAGTTACATTGCTACTGGAATGGTCTGTTTGATAGTCGCGGCTGTGGTCGATTTTATCTGGCTATGTTTGGGAGGAAGTTTGCGACCGGTTTTTCATAAACCTAAACAGGCACGAATAATCAGAGTTTGCTTTGCCCTTCTGATGGTAGCAGCTGTGCTAATCGTGTTCCTGCGCGGAATGGTTTAACTACTAGCAAATCTCCGTGATCAGGTTTTTTACCGAAGACAACATACGCCGGCTTACCAATGGGGCTTGTGTTACCCCTTCCAGCTCCACCCGATAATTCGCTCCGTCTCTGCGTAAGCCTGTAATAAATGCTACTGCCACCAGTGCACTGCGGTGCACTCGAACAAAGCGCTCGGCAAATTCGCTTTCCAACTCTTTTAATGACTCATCAAGGATCGTCTCACCGGCAGGGTGATGGGCCACCACATATTTGCTGTCAGCAACCAAACAACGAATGCTGTCCACTTCCAATAGCTCGACCCCCATACGGCTCACCGCTTTGATACGGCTGCGACCGCGATCCTTCTCGTCACCACTAACAAGTTTTTGTTGGGGTTTATTGAGGCACTGCACCTTTGCCAGCGCTTGGCGCAGCTGCTCCACGCTGACAGGCTTGAGTAGATAACCCACCGCAGCGGTGGCGAAGGCCGGCAGGGCGAACTCATCGTGGGCGGTGCAAAAAATTATCGCGGGTGGGCACTCGCGTGTGGAAAGCTGCTGGGCCAATTCCAAGCCACTGCCGCCGGGCATTTCTATGTCGAGTAAGACCAGATCTGGGTCCAGTATCTGCACCTGCATCAGCGCGGATTCAATGTCCGCCGCTTCACCGATAGGAATGCAATTTTCGACTGTAGACAACTGCCGCTGCAGCCGCGCGCGGGCCAGGGGTTCATCATCGACAATCAGGACTCGCAACTGGGTCACTCCATCACCTCAGTATCTCTACTGGAATTTATGGTCGGTTTTGTTTCACGCTGAACCACCTCCCGGGGAAACAAGGGTAGTTGTAGCTGCACTCGGTAGTGGTCCTCCACCCGACCGGCGGTAAACTTGAAGCGATCACCGTAATAGGCGGCAAGGCGCTGACGAATATTCTCCACTGCCATCCCGTTGCTTTCCCTGGTGAAATGCACAGTTTCTGCCGGAAGTGGGTTTTCAATATCAATGTACAGAACACCGCCTTCGGTTTTCACGGCCACAGTAATTGTGCCGCCCTCACGCCGCTGTGCCACACCGTGTAAAACGGCATTCTCAAGCAATGGTTGCAACAACATGCTGGGTACTTGTATATCCTCCAAAGTACCCTGCTGCTGCCATAGCTGATGCAAACGCTCGCCCAGGCGCAGAGCCTCAATCTCCAGATAACGTTGGGACAATTGTATTTCCTGCGACAGCGGCACCAGCTTTGGGTCGGCGAGGCTGGCCCGAAACAACACGCACAAATCTTCCACCAAACGCTCAGCGCGATCTGGGTCTACCGCGATCAGGCTGGCCAGGCTATTCATGCTGTTAAACAAAAAATGCGGTCGTATGCGCGATTGCAACGCCTCAATACGCGCGCCCAGTTCCGCCTGTTGCTGGTTGTATAACTGCTGTTGTAAATAGGCGTAGCGCAATACCACTCCAGCGCAGATAGCCCCAAGGAGACAATCACTAGCCAGTCCCCACCAGTCGAAATCCGCCTGCAGCAATAGAGCACGCACATAGCGCTGAATCCCCATTACTAATCCAAGCACGCCCAACACCGCAATAAAGCTGATAGCGCCGGCATGTTTGTGGGGTAACTTGGCTAGATAGGGGCGCAGCCGGCAAAGCACGGCGGCACAAGGCAATATTACCCACTGAATCACCAGGGACACCAAGCCAAGGCGCTGCCAACTGAAGTCGCTCAGCCCGTCCAAGGCGAGCACCAGAACCAGGGCCAGCAATTCCCCCATCAACACCAATGCGGCCAGGGCGGTGACACTGCATAAATCCGGAAGAAAAGGCACCTGCCCGCAAAGCGCAGAATCCTTGCTATCAGTGTCAGTTTTTCGAATTTTCTGCGATATAATGCCCGACGGCCTGGGAAATGACATGCAGTTGTTATTCTTGATTGTCCCTATATTCAAAGCGCACGATACCACCAAGCTCCCCGGCCTTTCACCTCACTGCAGCCAGGAAAACCATGAGCAACGACAAACCCGACTCCGCCACTAATCCCGCCGCCAAACTCTGGGGCGGCCGTTTCAGCGAAGCCACCGACGCTTTCGTAGAGCGATTCACTGCCTCTGTCACCTTCGATCAGCGCATGGCGCTGGAAGATATTCAGGGTTCCCTCGCTCATGCACAGATGCTATCCGAGGTTGGGGTATTGAGCGGTGATGAATATCACCAGATTGCCAATGGCCTGAAAGAGATCGCAGTAGAAATTGAGGCGGGTGACTTTCCCTGGTCGGTGCAGATGGAAGATGTGCATATGAATATCGAGGCGCGCCTGACCGAACGCATCGGTGCCACCGGTAAAAAACTGCACACTGGCCGCTCCCGCAACGACCAGGTCGCCACCGATATCCGCCTGTGGCTGCGCGGCCGCATCGACCGGATCGGCGCCGAATTAACCCGACTGCAAACCGGGTTGGTAGACCTGGCCGAACGCGAAGCCGATACCATTATGCCCGGCTTTACCCACCTGCAGAGTGCGCAGCCAGTGACCTTCGGCCACCACCTGCTGGCCTGGAATGCCATGCTCAGCAGGGATTTCGAGCGCCTGATGGATTGCCGCAAACGAGTCAATCGCTCGCCCCTGGGTGCCGCAGCACTGGCCGGCACCAGCTACCCAATCGACCGCGCGCGCACTGCCGAACTGCTGGGCTTCGATGCTCCGACCGAGAACTCCCTGGACTCGGTGAGCGACCGGGATTTCGCCATTGAATTCTGCGCCTTCACCGCCCTACTGCTCACCCATCTTTCCCGCGCCAGCGAGGAACTGGTGCTCTGGGCTTCTAGCCAGTTCGACTTTATCGACCTACCGGATCGTTTCTGCACCGGCTCATCAATTATGCCGCAGAAAAAAAACCCGGATGTGCCCGAACTGGTGCGTGGCAAAACCGGCCGTGTGAACGGCCACCTAATTGCACTGCTAACCCTGATGAAAAGCCAGCCCCTGGCTTACAACAAAGACAACCAGGAAGACAAAGAGCCTTTATTCGACGCTGCCGATACCGCACTGGACTGCCTGCGCGCCTTTGCGGATATGGTGCCCGCACTCAAGGCAAAAAAAGAAAACATGCTGGCGGCAGCCGCCAAGGGTTTCTCCACTGCCACCGACCTGGCAGATTATCTGGTGCGCAAAGGCATTGCCTTCCGCGATGCCCACGAGATCGTCGGCCAGTCGGTTTCCTTTGCCATTGAACAGCAGAAAGACCTAGCGGAGCTGAGCTTAGAGCAGCTGCAGCAATTCTCTGCTGATATCGGTGCGGATGTCTTTGAAGTGCTCACCCTGGAAGGCTCGGTAGCCGCTCGTAACCATATCGGCGGCACCGCTCCCGATCAGGTTCGCGCTGCCTGTGCACAAGCACGAGTGCAAATTAAAGGGCGTCATTAAGGCAGGCCCCAGCAGGACTAGGAGCCCGTTTTTTGCATCCGGGCGCCTGGGGTACGGCCGATCAGTAAACCGGGATTACTGTGGTAATCCCAGTTCGACCGATTCACCCTGCTGCTCGCTCAGCACGCGATTGAGCAGGGTCGGTAGATTTTCCTCGGTGGTACTGCATTTCCAGCCGGGCGCGATAAAAGTGAGGTGGTAACCGCCAGACTTGGCAGCTACCCAAAGTTCCTGATTGGCAGATTGCCGGGAGAGAATAACCTGACTGCCATTATCCTCCAGGGTCAGAGTGAGCACGGCACCACTGCGCTCGTAATCGATATCCCAGTCACAATCGTCCAGGGCATCCTCAATCGCCATCAGGGTATGCTCAATGGCCGCTTCATATTCCGTTTGGCTCATCTTTTATTACTTCTGTTACCGTCTACTGTGTTCAATCTATTGGCTCGCTATACTATCAGGCTTTTGCCGAACACCGCTCTAAAGCCCGAGTGCAGGATGTCACCCATGCCAAAGAAAATGCTCTACCCCCTTTGCGCCCTGCTGAGTGCATCCGCACTCCTCAGTGGCTGCGGTCAGAAAGGACCGCTGTACCTGCCTCAGGCGCCGGCCGAACCCGCGCCAGCTATCACCACAGGCCCGCCCACTACGGTGCCCACTAGTAGCACGGCGGTGGAGCCGGATGAGCCGGTACTTGTTCCAGCCGGAGAAACTGTTGTACCGGAAGGGTACTCCGAACCAAACGACTATTCAGAACCCGGGGATTACTCTACGCCAGAAGACTACCCGGAAGAGGGCTACCCAGAGGAGCAAGCACCGCAGAAATGAGTGAGTTCAGTTATCGCCAAGGCAGCCTGTGGGCAGAACAGGTATCACTGGAAGAGGTCGCCGAGCGTTTCGGAACCCCCACCTACGTCTATAGCCGCGCCCACTTCGAGCGCCAATATCAAGCCTATGCCGAAGCACTGGGCAGCCACCCCGGCCTGATCTGCTATGCGGTGAAGGCCAACAGCAATCTGGGTATCCTGTCGCTTTTGGCCCAGCTTGGCGCTGGGTTTGATATCGTCTCCGGGGGCGAACTCGAAAGGGTATTGCTGGCGGGAGGAGATCCCTCGCGAATAGTATTTTCCGGTGTGGGTAAAACCGCAGACGAGATACGCCGTGGCCTGGAAGTGGGTGTGCACTGCTTCAATATCGAATCGGAGGCCGAAATGCGCCGCCTCGAGCAAGTAGCGGCGGAGTGCGAAGCTGTTGCCCCAATCTCACTGCGGGTCAACCCAGATGTAGACGCACAAACCCACCCCTATATTTCCACCGGCCTCAAAGAAAATAAATTCGGCGTCGCCATCAGCAGTGCTCTGGATGTGTATTTATACGCAGCGCGCTCGCCTCACCTGAGAGTGACCGGGGTGGATTGCCATATCGGCTCCCAGCTCACCGAGGTGGCCCCCTTCCTAGATGCCCTCGACCGGCTGTTGATGCTGGTGGACACCCTCTCCGCCGAAGGCATCCAGCTAGAACACCTGGATCTCGGCGGCGGTCTCGGGGTCCGCTACCGGGGTGAAGAGCCCCCAGTAGTTGCAGACTATCTGCAAGCGGTTCTGGAACGTATCGGCGAACGCCAGCTGGGCCTGATACTGGAACCCGGTCGTTCGATTGCCGCTAACGGCGGCGTTCTGTTAACTCGGGTTGAATACCTGAAGCACACCGAAGGACACAACTTCGCCATTGTCGATGCCGCCATGAACGACAACCTACGCCCTGCCCTTTATCAGGCCTGGCAGGATATAGTGCCGGTTACTCCGGGCGACGGTGAGGACACACTCTGGGATATCGTTGGCCCCGTTTGCGAAACCGGTGACTTCCTCGGCAAGAACCGCGCCCTGGCTCTGCGCGAGGGGCAATTACTGGCCATGCTGTCCGCCGGCGCCTACGGCTTTACCATGAGTTCCAACTACAATAGCCGCCCGCGTGCAGCGGAAGTGCTGGTGGATGGCGAGAATAGCTATTTAGTGCGCACACGGGAAACTTTCGACGACCTGGTTCGGGGTGAGACCCCGGTGCCTGAAAAGGTCTAACGGTTTGTGTCACCCTTGCCTCTTAATTACCAACCAACAGAATTCCGGGACGCCAGCAATGCCGGCGTCACCGGTGGCGAGCACCCCTAGGATGGCCCGCTCAATCAGTTTTACAGAGAAATGGAATGCGCGTTAAATTCAGCAAGATGCATGGGCTCGGCAATGATTTTGTAATGCTCGATGGCATCAGCCAGAGACTCAAGCTGTCACCAGATAAAATTCGCCGAATCGCCGATCGGCGCCTAGGCATCGGCTGTGATCAAGTACTACTGGCAGAGCCGCCACGGGGGCCAGAGGCAGATTTTCGCTATCGCATCTTTAATGCCGATGGCGGTGAGGTGGAGAACTGCGGTAATGGTGCACGCTGTTTCGCCCGCTTTGTACGCGAACGCCGCCTGACGGGTAAAAAACGGCTCAAGGTCGAAACTGCTGCGGGTATGCTGCACCTGCGTGTACTCGATAACGACCAGGTCAGTGTCGATATGGGCGCCCCCGTTTTAGAGCCGGAGAAGATTCCATTCAATGCCGATCGCCGTGCGGATAGCTACCTGCTGGAAGCCAGTGACGAGACCTTTACCATAGGCGCAGTCTCCATGGGTAACCCCCACGCCATACTGTTGGTCGACGACATTCACAGCGCCCCAGTAGTGACCCTCGGCCCTTTAATCGAGGCACATCCCCGCTTCCCCCAGAAGGTGAATGTGGGTTTTCTGCAAGTCGAATCCCGCAGCCAGGCACAGTTGCGTGTATTTGAGCGCGGCGTAGGTGAAACTCACGCCTGTGGCACCGGTGCCTGCGCAGCCATGGTGTATGCCCACCTGCGCGACCTGGTGGATGAGCAGGTGGAAATCCGCCTTCCCGGCGGGTCCCTGACAATCCACTGGAGTGGGCCGAATCAGCCGGTTACTATGACCGGGCCCGCGACTACAGTTTTCCACGGGCAAATCATTGTTTAAATAATTTAGCGGGCGAGCCTCAGCTCTAATTCCGATAGAGCACAGGATTCACCACGCGCCCGCGCCAATGTGAACAGAACACAATGGAACACACAGACGCCAATCAAACTTCTGATGAGATTGTCGCCGGCAACCACAGGGAAACCCAGCGCGATGACAAGTTGCTCGCGCGCCAGGTAGCTCGCTACCTAATGCAAAACCCTGAGTTTTTTGTCGAGCGTATGGACCTGCTCGAAACCATCAAACTGCCGCGGGAAAATGGCAAGACCGTGTCGCTGATGACACATCAGACCAATCTGCTACGCGAGCGCAATATTGAGATGCGGCAACGCCTCGACCAGTTACTGCACAATGCACGCGATAACGATCAGTTGTTTTTTAATAGCCGCCGTCTGATCCTCGCCCTACTGGAAGCACAGACCATTGGTGAGGCCACCACGGCTCTGTACAATAGCTTTTCCCATGACTTCAATGTGGAATTTACCAGCCTAACTCTATTTGGGCCGCTAGGCGTGTCAGCCGACAAGCTCGGTGAAGTGCGAACCAGCACACTCTCCAGCGCAGAGACGGCTATTGGCGCCATATTGCGTAATGGCCGCCCAATATGTGGAATTTTGCGCCCCGGGGAAAGAGAGTATTTATTCGGAGACCAATGGCAGGAAATTGCCTCCGCCGCAGTGGTCCCGCTCGGCAATCAGCTCGGCATGCTGGCAGTTGGATCATCCGACCCCCAATACTACCGCTCCAGCCTCGGCACTCTGTTTCTCTCTTACATTGGCGAAGTTTTGGAGCGCCTGTTGCCCAGGCTACTGAATCCCTGAGGCCAACAGGCTTCGGGGTTTCCTGCAGAAAAGATTTTGCCGCCGACCTGATCTCAGGGGCGGCAACGTTGAAAGCACTAAATAGGTCGACTACCGTATTTTGGCTGCGGTTTCCGTGGCGGGTCGGCGGTGACGTCTGGATCGACTTCATTAATCGCCCCGCCACCGGCTAGAAATTCCTCAACATCAGAACTCAGCTGGCTTCTGGCGCGTTCACGGGAGGTAATGGAGCGCTCTTCGGCAAATTCCTCTGTATCCTTGCTGCGAGCGTTCTTACCCTGATCTTCATAACTATCTTTCATAGCAAAACCCTGTAACCCTTACTCCTGTTACAGAGGGAGTACCTCTGTGCCGCCCCTTCCCGCGGCGCCAATGAAATTGAAAGCCACCGGAGTAGCAATCGCCCACCGCATCAAAAGCGGCGATTAATATATAGGCACTTACAATCTACGCTGCCAGCTGCAGGCACCGGAGCCCGTAGAGTTTTTTGTTGGGAAAAAATCGAGGAGATATTGCAGTTTGTTATGGAGATTTAAGTGACAGGTAGGGAGAAACCTTCTAGTAGGAGACGACAGGGATCATTTTTAGGGGATAAAGAAAAGCAAAAGCCCCTTACGGGGCCTTAAACATACTGGGCATTATTAATAGAAGTACCCTGATTAATCGGCAAACATTACACCGCTTCGCTACCGGTTTCCCCAGTACGGATTCGGATTACTTCCTCGAGCGCGGTGATAAAGATTTTTCCATCACCGATTTTTCCGGTTTGCGCCGCTTTGGTGATAGCTTCTACAGCCGCATCCACCATGCTGTCATCGACGGCCAGCTCCAGTTTAACCTTGGGCAGAAAGTCCACCACATACTCCGCACCACGGTAGAGTTCGGTGTGGCCCTTCTGGCGGCCAAAGCCTTTCACCTCTGTTACCGTCATTCCCTGGACACCGACCTCAGAAAGGGCAGTGCGCACATCGTCCAGCTTGAAGGGCTTCACTACGGCCGTTATTAATTTCATCTTGTGTTTTCCCCTGGTTTATCTTCTTTGCGGGAACCTCAATGCGGCGGCCACCCCAATATTAAGGCGACGCCACTACCGAGCGACTATTTGCTCATAAATTCCGGGTAAGCTTCCATTCCACACTCGGCCAAGTCAACACCCTCCATCTCTTCATCCTCACTGACACGGATACCGGTTGCCAGCTTGAGCAGGTACCAAACCGCCAGGGAGCTTACGAAGACCCACAGGAAGATAGTCAAGGCGCCAACCAACTGACCCACAAAGGTGGATTCCTCGTTGGTTATGGGGACCAGCAACAGACCAAGCAGACCTACTACA
Source organism: Microbulbifer mixtoriginis (SeqCode) (assembly GCF_052467705.1). NCBI lineage: Bacteria > Pseudomonadati > Pseudomonadota > Gammaproteobacteria > Cellvibrionales > Microbulbiferaceae > Microbulbifer > Microbulbifer mixtoriginis (SeqCode). Next base: position 512,460 of record NZ_CP174322.1, on the reverse strand, counting down.
CCATGCACGGAAATAGCGCCGACCGGATCATCAATTCTGAGTTTATCCAGAGTAATGATGGAGAAGACCACCAGAACACCGGCAAACATACCGAACACAGTCGCCTGCAGCGCGGTAGGAGTAGAGGGCTCAGCAGTAATTGCCACCAAGCCCGCCAGCGCGCCATTGAGCAGCATCGTGAGATCGGCCTTGCCGAACAGCAAACGGGCGGTAATCAGTGCGGCAATAGCACCACCGGCTGCAGCGGCATTGGTATTAACAAATACCATGGCGACTGAGTGCGCACTGGCGGCATCGCCCAGTTTTAATACGGAACCACCATTGAAGCCGAACCACCCCATCCACAGGATAAAGGTACCGAGTGTGGCCAGCGGCAAGTTGGCACCGGGAATCGCATAAACCTGGCCATTGGGTCCGTATTTACCCTTACGTGCGCCCAGCAACAGCACGCCTGCCAAAGCGGCGGCGGCGCCAGCCATATGTACGATACCGGAGCCGGCAAAATCGGAGAAACCGAGGTCTCCCAGGCTAAATAGACCAAAGACATCCTGGCTACCCCAGGTCCAGGAACCTTCCATAGGGTAAATAAAGCCAGTCAATACCACCGCGAAAGCAAGGAAGCTCCACAGCTTCATGCGCTCAGCCACGGCACCGGACACGATGGACATAGCGGTGGCGACAAATACGACTTGGAAGAAAAAGTCAGAAGCACTCGAATAAACGGAATCGCCTTCAAATCCATTACTGGAGGAATCGGCCAGTACAGTGTCGAGGCTAAATGCCTCAATGCCAGATAGCATCCAGTTGCCATCATACATAATGGCGTATCCAGTAAGCAGATACATAATGCAGGCTATTGCAAACAGCGCAACATTTTTGGTGAGAATTTCTGTAGTGTTCTTTGAGCGCACCAGGCCAGCTTCCAGCATGGCAAAACCCGCAGCCATCCACATCACCAGGGCACCGCACATCAGGAAATAAAAAGTATCAATTGCATACTGCAACTGAAATATCTGGTTTTCCATGTTTCTCTCCGTTCAAGTCTGTATATTTTTAAAATTATGTTTGTTGCTATCGAGTTAGATCGCGTCTCTGCCGGTTTCGCCGGTGCGTATGCGCACTACCTGCTCCAGGTTGGCAACAAATATTTTTCCATCACCGATTTTTCCGCTGTGAGCACTGGAGCCCAGTGCCTCCAAAACTTTGTCTAACTCAGAATCCTCTACGGCAATCTGCAGCATGGTTTTCGGCAAAAAATCCACGACATACTCAGCGCCCCGATACAATTCGGTATGGCCCTTTTGCCGACCAAACCCTTTTACCTCAGTAACAGTCACGCCATTAACACCCACTTCTCTGAGGGCATCGCGCACGGCATCCAACTTAAAAGGCTTGATAATTGCGGTGATTAATTTCATGGATTCCCCCCCCAAAAAAAATGCCTGCGAAATATCGCGGGCGAACTGATTACCAAGTATAAGTAGCACCAACTACCAGGGTTGGCTCACACCAATCGGTATCCCAACATTCCTCTTTACTGACATCGGTACCAACGTAAGCCGCACTCAGGTTCAAACCACCGAAGCCTCTGCTGAGCGTTACGGAGTAATCGATATAATCATCGTCCTCATAAAGGAACTCACTACGCTCCATAAAAATGTTGTAACCAACATGCAAATCCAGGCTCAGATCTGCTGGCAGTGAGAAACTGTACTCCGCAAAGGTATAATAAAATTCGTCGCTCTGCGCCCAATAGTCGGGAGAGTAAGCAACTCCGAGGGTCAGGTCTGAAATGCTGAGGTTGCCGTAAATTTCCCAGTAATCTTCATCCTGGTCACTACCGTGATAGGCGTAATAGATATAGCCGACGTCGTAACTAATGGAGTCATTAATATCTGCGGAGAAACCACCGTAAAAATCCTGCTCGTAATCGGTTTCATCAAATCCATAGGCAAAATCCACCTGCGAAGCCCAGGTACCCACGTAAAAGCCATTGCCAAAATCCAGATCCAGACCACCCTGAATTGCAGGATTTCTATCCTTTTGTGAAATGCCTCGGAAGCGATAATCTGAAACCATACCCAGGTTGGCGCTGAAACTGATGCCCTCTTCCTGAGAGCTGCTGGAAGAGGTATTTTCTTCAGCATTTGTTAGATTGGCAGTGCCCAGCGCCAGTAAAGCGCCAGCGAAAATAGTGGCAATTTTATGCTTTTTAACTTCCACTTTATTTCTCCTAAATTTCTATAGGCTGTATTTCAAGAGCTGTAATGGCGCCGCCTGCAATCGGTCCTGCACTGTCGGGTATGACAGAGGGTCTCTTGCGTCTTGTGAACCGCTACTTTCCCAGACTCCCAGTGATCGTAAATGGCACACCTGCCTTTTCATTGCAGACTTGATGCCAGGACAGCAATATCCAATAAAATCAATAAGTTAACGGGAAAGCAGACAACCGGAATAAATACGAACAATGAGCCCGCAAAGTCTCACGCACCAAGATGGAACTGTTTGTCATCGCGTGCACAGAAGTGGGGAATCTTGCAGAGGCAGTGATCAGAATAGTGCACAAAGAGTCAGCTTTTGTGGCTATAGGGTGTGGGTTACAATCTGGTGCCATTAAATAAGATTTTGACAGCAAGGAGTTGCCCGTGGCTGCGGACAAACTGCAACAACTCTTAAAAGAACTGCAACAGCAAGGCACAGTAGTTACCAATGACCTGCGCAGTGCGCTGGAGGTTTCACTGGATAAATTGCCGCTGGTCTCCCAGCGCGAGTTCGATACTCAAGTGGAGATACTGAGGCGCACCAGAGAAAAATTGGCTCGCCTGGAAGACAAGGTGGAAATACTGGAGCAGGCTCTCGCACAGAGAGAACACAAACCCGAGGATTAGTTCTTCCACAAGCCGCCGCATCAAGGATGAAAATGTGAGCCTGTCAGTTAGCTACACCCGTGCTCAGCTGGGTGTTAACGCCCCATTGGTCACCGTTGAGACCCACCTGGCCAACGGGCTCCCCGCCTTTCATATCGTCGGCCTGCCCGAAGCTGCCGTGCGCGAGAGCCGCGACCGGGTACGCAGTGCCCTAATTAACAGCCACTTTGAATTCCCCCAGCGGCGTATCACCGTTAATTTGGCCCCCGCGGACCTACCCAAAGACGGCGGGCGATACGATCTCGCCATCGCTATAGGCATACTCGCCGCCTCCGGCCAAGTGCCTAGTGAGCCCTTGGAAAGCTACGAATTTATCGGAGAGCTCGCCCTTACCGGCGGAATACGCCAGGTCAGCGGCGCACTTCCTGCAGCCATCGCCAGTGCTGCCGCTCAACGCCTATTAGTAGTACCGAAAGAAAACGGCAGCGAAGCCGCCCTGGCTGGCAGCGAAATCGCTAACGCCAACTCGCTTCTTGAAGTGTGTGCAGAACTGCATGGCCGGGAAAAATTACCCCGCGCCGAGCAGCAATTAGAGCGAGTAATTACACACACTGCAGACCTCGCTGATGTTCGTGGCCAGCTCAAGGCGAGACGGGCGTTGGAAGTCGCTGCAGCAGGAGGCCACAACCTTTTGTTCTATGGACCACCGGGTACAGGCAAGACCATGTTAGCCAGCCGTTTGCCCGGTATATTGCCACCTCTGACCAGCCGTGAATCTATAGAAGTGGCGGCTGTGTACTCCAGCGCTGGATTACCCCATCAGAGTCACAGGCCCTTCCGCGCCCCCCACCACAGCGCCTCCCCAACCGCACTGGTGGGTGGCGGCAGCACACCGCGCCCAGGGGAGATTTCCCTGGCCCACCGTGGGGTCTTATTTCTGGATGAAATGCCAGAGTTTCCCCGCCATGCCCTAGAGATATTGCGTGAGCCGCTGGAGAATGGCGAGGTGCGTATTTCTCGCGCCAGAGCGCAAGTCACCTTCCCCGCCCACTTCCAATTGGTGGCCGCGATGAATCCCTGCCCCTGTGGTTATTTGGGGGAAACTCGTTGCCGCTGTACACCGGACCAGATAGACCGCTACCGCAACAAGCTTTCCGGACCACTGTTGGACCGTATTGATATGCAGGTGGAAGTTGGCGCAATGAGTGCAATACAGTTACAGGACTCTCCTCCCGGTGAGTCATCTGAGAGTGTGCGTGAGCGAGTCTGTAATGCCCGCCAACAGCAGTTACAGCGACAAGGAACAATCAATAGCTTATTAAAAGGGGCATCGCTGGAAAACCACTGCGCCCTAGGCGATACCGAAAAACTACTACTGCGACAGTCAGTAGAAAAACTTGGGCTTTCCGCACGCAGCTATCATCGAGTGCTTAAAGTCGCCCGCACGCTGGCGGACCTAGCCAAACAGGAAAGAATTGGTACGGCACAAATTGCCGAAGCGTTGGCTTACCGGAATCTAGACAGACGCCAGGCAAGCGTTCCTACACACTAAAAGCTCTTTACGCCCTCTAAATCCCGAATTTACCGCCTGAGTGGATTCTCATTGCTACAGCGCCATCAGCTGTGTATTGCACTGGTATTTGACAGGCCAAAAACTATAGTTATCATGGTAACTATATTATACACTGCTGAGTTAACCTTATGAATAATCACCTATTCATTATTGCCAGAATTTTCCCCAAGACAGAATTCTTTGCGCAAGCCAAACAGGCCATCTTATCCATAGTGCCAAATACTCTCGAAGAGGAGGGCTGCCTGCAGTTCGCAGTGCACCAGGATGGGGAATGCCTATTTTTATACGAGGAGTGGCGCAGCCAGGAAGACTTAGAAAAGCATTACACCATGCCCTATATCGCTCCGATATTCGAAGCCTATCAAGAGTGGCTAAAAGAGCCGGTGGAGATCAATAAGCTCAAGAGACTGGCCTAATGTTTTTCCTCAAAGATCTTCCCTCGCAACAAATGATTGAGGGATATGCCAAACGTTTTTCAGTAAAAGATCCCACAGCCGTTCAGGGCGCACTTACCATGATGCGGGATGCAAGCCTACTTTTACGAGAGCTGGAGAGCTATTTTACTGAGCACGGAACCTCCCAGCTGCGTTTCCTAGTAATGATTGTTATCGACCGGGAGCCACAAAGAGACAGCTTACTAGCTTCAGAAATTGCAGAACGAATTGATGTTTCTCGGCCGGTAATGACACGAACCTTGAAAAGTATGGTGGAAGATGAGCTTATCGCTATGGAAGCAGATTCCAGTGATGGCCGAGCAAAATGTATAACACTCACTAAGAATGGAAAAAAATTTTTACAGAAAATTTTGCCTGGGTATTTTAAGACAATTTCCAAATTTATGGAGGAACTGAAAAAATGAAGGGACCGATAGTACACGCCCTGTGCATATGGGCATTGGTTTATCCCATTGTTACTCTATTACTTCTGGGGATACAGGCACTGGAATTGCAAATTGCAATTGGTTTAAAGGCTTTAATAATGACCGCCATTCTGGTCCCACTAATGTATTTCTATCTTGTACCAAAGGTACATCGCTTGTTAGAAGCAAATTAAAAAAAAGGGCATATTAAAATGGAGAAAACATACCCCAGCTTGGCAATCAAGCTGGGTATTTTTTAACAAATCTAGAACCCCAAAAATATTACACCCGAATAAAATTTATTACCTATCATTAATTGGAATCATTGACTAACATTTTCCCCTGCTTCACGCCAATGTAAATCTTATCGAGAAAACCTAAATCCTCTAGAGGATTGCCCTCCAACACTAAGAAGCTACCCTCAGCACCTTCGGCAAAGGTGCCTAAATTTCGCTCCGGAAACATCCACTTCGGAGTATCCATGGTCAAGGATTTAAGTAATACTTCTCTCGGTGTAATATCTAGAGAGTCCAAGTAGCGCATTTCACGAAGTACCGTACCGGAAAAATTATCACTCCCCATTAATAAAGATACGCCAGCATTACGTAAACGGGTAAGATTATCTCTCTGAATCTTCTGTATCTCACTCAATTCACCTTCTGAGTATTTGTGTCCAGTGGGCACACTAGCTGTTGCAATCAACTTTGTACCCTGCTCAGCAGCTAAAGCTATAGCAGTATCGCTCAAAACATAGTCCTGAATATCGAAGCCTTCGTTTCTGGCAATTCTATATCCGGGCAAATGACCCAAAACATCGACACCGGCTTTTATCGCTACCATAGCATCGTGGGCTGTATCTACATGGGCTACCACTGGAATTCCAGATTGGTGAGCACGCTCGACAATAATCGGCACCAATTTCGGATTTAGGCCATTAACGCCAAGATACTTCTTATCTCCGTGGCGCTCTTCGAAATTCTCACTGCCAACGAGAACAATTTTGAGAAATCTTGGCGATTTTTTTATAATTCCAGGCCAAACTCGGTCAAGATCTGACAAACTGTCAACGATTAGCAAGCTACTTCTACCATCCTGAATCTCTTTCTCAGTGGGGTTTGATCGATCCTTAAAATAAAAAGCAATCGGGTGACCATCCGAAGCAGTCATGCAATCTGACGCATACAAAACATCCATGGTATCTATACTACTGAACTGCGCCTTAATTTTCTCACCAAAGCTGCACATCTGCACGCTATAAAAAACTCCAGATTTGATCTGCAGAGGCCCAAAATTCTTGATACCCCAAGGGTTTTGTAGATTGTGATTATGTCCTTCAGCATAAGGCGGCACTACATACTTTCCACTGGCATCAAAGGTATAATCAACTTTTTGTGGTTTGGTCTTAGTCAAAGAGCCATTCTCGTCAACAAACCAAGTAGCTTCCTTAAAATCCGTCCCATCAAACCATTTACCTCCCACCACGGCATATGTAGTTTCACAAAAAGCTTTCTGAGAAAAAATAATTAAAAACACCCCATATAAAAAACGACCAATAAAATTTACTGAAACACCTTCAAATGATTTTGCTTTAAACATTATTAACTGCTAACTCTATTCATATGAGAACAATTCGAATTAATTTATTTTAAATAACTCATATTATTTACAACAAAAAAATCATTACTTCTAACTATTTACGTAGTTGTTGTTCAAATTTTTCCGAAGCTGCATCGGAATATCCTTTACAGCCCACTCTTACTTTTCTGGTAATAGTATCCTGGAATACCCACCCACTTGCAGCCGGGTGAGGCGTAATGAGTAAATCACAAGGTAAATCGCGCACACGGGCGAAGCTTGTGCGGAAGTCCTCTACGATATTGGGGTAGCGGCTATTATCAATCAGTTGATAACCCGGCGCTGTAAGGCTATCCACATAAGCGATATCTGTAGCTTTACCATCAGCTACATCTTCCCAGGTCCAGGCCATACTGCCCGGTGTATGGCCTGGGATAAAATGTACGCGTAAACGCAAATTTCCCAGCACCACTTGCTCGCCATCATGAAGAATACGATCTGCCTTTACTGGGGGATATAAAAGTTCGTCGGCAAAGTGAATATCATTGGCACCACCGCGAGCCATCAGCACTGCCGACTCGGCATTGGTTACTACCTGTGCACCAGTCACGCGTTTTAACTCAGCTAAGGAACCTACGTGGTCTGCATGGGCCTGACTGTGCAAGATTAGCTTGAGATCCGAGGGGGCGACTCCCAACCTGCGCATATTCTCCAATAAATGCTCAGCCGTCTGCTCCATCCCACCGTCAATTAGAATCGATCCCTCTTTGCCTTTTAATAACAGTGAGGTAATTCCCTCTGTACCTATTTGCCAGGTATTATCTGCTATTTTAAGAGGCGCTACTGGCTGGCGCCAGGATTCTGGCACTTTGTAGTTTTCCAGTTGCGGCAATACGGAGAAATTTTCAGCCATTGTAGTGCTGGAGTAAACTGTCATTACTATCGCGGCTAGCTTGGTTCTTATATTCATCAATTGCTCTCTATTTTCTTTACACCGGATATACATCTGGGTGCTCCATTAAGTAAGGTATTTTCTATCCATCTAGCAACTCGTTCAAAAACCTCTCTTCGGTGATTCACACCATCGGTATCTGTCATATAGTGATCGTAACCGGGATACTCCCAATAAGATAATTCACATCGCCCCGCATTTGTATAAGCATCACGCGCTGCACGGCCGGAGCTGACGGGAGAGGACTTATCTTCTGTACCCTGAATCAATAAGACAGGGACATGGCTATCTAATAAGTCATTGACTGGTACCCGATCTACAACATCGGCCCACCAGCGCATAGAATTCCCCCCCCAGACTTCTACACTTTCAGGATTCGTCCGTGCGTAAGCGAGTTTGGCATCGACTTCTGTCGCTACGTGAGGAGGAACCAAGGACTTAAGTACCTCAGCAAAAGATTGCCCGAGGCCACTAGAGAAAACTACAGCCGCATCTGGATTTAATTTGGGGGCCAAACGGGCAACAACATCACCGCCCTCTGAGCCACCAAAGAGAACCAGCTTACCATTCCACCAGTCGGCTCCCTTTAACTCTTCGACTATTTGCACGATATCCCGGGTGCGCTGCTCAACGGTATGGTTCGTCACATAAGCCTGTGAGCAATCTTTAAATTGGTCATTGGGGCCATCCGCATGGGTAACCCCGTATTTCTCTACCAATAGCACGGCAAATTTTGGGACAACCTTCTTAACTTGTTGTACTGCCTTATTCTTAATGGCAGGAAGACAACCTGAGCCCTGAGCGATCAATAACAAGCCGTGAGACTCGCTGTGGGCAGGAAATTCTAGAGACCAGTAAAGAGTTGAGGTATCCGGACGTTTACTCGTATTTTTTATGAACTCCGCATGAGCCATTGGCAAACTGAATAACAGCAGAATATTTATAAGGACAGCTTTTATTGCCTTTAAACGAAACAGATTCATCATAAAACACCTCCATTTGCTTTTGTTTCTTATGTTTATTGAGAGTGCTGTTTATGACGCAAGTACATTAAATAGGTTCCATTGAATAGCTTAAAGACTATCTATAATTTTAATTTAAACCGCTTAATAGGATTTCCGCCTATCTGCTCCCACCAGGTATCAAACGAGAGCCGATACAAACAGTGAGGCCGCAGGGGGCTATTTTCCGGTACCAGTGGATGATCAAAGATTGAGGCGTCACGACTCATACCCAAACCATGCATCATTCTTTGTGAAGGAAGGTTTTGTAATGCAGTACACCCCACTACCTCAGTAAGATTTAACTGTTCGAATGCTACTGCAAAGACAGCCTTGGCCGCTTCACTGGCATACCCCCGCCCCCAGAAATCCCTGATGAAGCGGCAACCAAGTACCACATTTGGAGAGAAAGGCAACTCAGCCGAAGCATGTTTAATACCAGCGAAACCAATAAATTGTCCATTCTCTTTCAATTCCACCGCCCAGTACCCCCACCCGTATTCATCGATATGTTCCTTAAGGGTATTAAGTAGCTTATTACTTTTAGTTCGGTTCAGAGTGCAGGGAAAGAACCGCATAACCCGAGTATCTGCATTTAAATGAGCAAAATCACCACGATCCTCTTCTCGCCATTGGCGAAGGACTAATCGCTTTGAATCAGGCTGAATCAATCTGGCCATTGTCTGGGTAGCTACGCGCTGAGAAAATTCCTGGTAACACCTATACCCTTAAGACCATTTTGAAGTAATGAAAGTCCAGTCAACTAAAAAACGATTAACTTAAATTTGGCGAACTTTTTCTGCCTTCATAAAGCATCAAATGGACTAAAAGAAATGCAAACCGTTCTATAGGTGTATGTATTCCTTTCCAGCAGAACATACACACACTACGAAACATCAGATTGTGGGAAAAATTACCAGGGAATCACTCAATATTCATGATGCCCTTGGCTTTCAGAATGGTTCTCGATAAGGCGCGGCTTCGCAGGAATGTGTAAGCCTTTCAAGATGTAGCAATACAGAGTGTGAGTCACATAGTAAGCTGCGCAGGGAGGACCTTGAGGCCGCAAATGAATACGAAACTAATCAGGGGCCCCTTTTTCAGCAAAAGAGCACCCAGAGTTGACAAATTATTTGATTGAATGCTCTCTAGACCATTCATCAGCATTGATACGATATAAACAATGTTTTAACAAAGGGCTTTCGGTTGGAACCTGCGGATGTTCAAAGACGAGAGAATCCCGCCGCATACCCAGCCGCTCCATCACTCGCTGGGAGCGAAGATTCTGTAACGGTGTAAAAGAAACGACTTCGCTGAGATTCAGGGTATTAAAAGCTACATCCAAAGAGGCTTTTGCGGCTTCACTGGCATAGCCTTTTCCCCAATAAGGGAAGGCTAAACGCCAGCCAATCTCTACCGCCGGTGCGAAAGGCAAATCTTCAGTCACATTTTTCATGCCGACAAATCCGAGAAACTCTTCGGTCTCTCTCAGCTCCAAGGCCCAAAAGCCCCAGCCGTACTTCTCAATATGGGCAATACTGCGATCCACACCGGCATCACTCTGCTGTCGCGTCAGCAATGAGGGGAAAAACTCCATCACCCTTGGGTCGGCATTCATTTCGGCGAATACAGGCTTATCTTCCGCTCGCCACTGGCGCAGCTGTAAGCGTTCGGTCGTGGGTTGTATTAATTCAGGCATGAAATATTCGCGCTATTCAATATTTTGTTTCTACTGAAAATCTACAGACGGTGCGACCATAAAATCGCAATGATCTAGCCATTTTTGCTGCCCTGGATAAGCCGCTTCCTCAAAACCCAATTTCTGGTAGAGAGTCCGTGCCGCTAGATTAGTACGCAGGACAAATAAAGAGCACTCGATTGCATCCAGGGCTCTGGCTCCTGTTTGTGCAAGCTGTACTACCAGCACACGCCCTAATCCGGCTCCGCGATGATTGGGAGAGACAATTAAGCGACTTAGGTGGCAGCGGCCCAGGTGTTGGTAATACTGCCCAAAAGCCAGCACATCACCGCTGCTGTCCTGAAGTGCGTAGCTGGGTAACTCCGGCCAACGGCAATCCTCCAAGAAGGACCTCCCCTCGAACGGAAACCTGAAATCAGGACCACCCCACTGTTGGCACTGCTCCCTATCAGGTAGCCAAGACATCAATGTTGGGAATTGCCACTCTTCCATTGGCTTCAGCCTCAAATTCTCCACGGCAATTCTCCTTAAAGTTACTTGCGACTCTTTGCCAGCCATCGATCTAACTGATCGGCAAAAGCTTTGCGGTCCGCCTGGCTAAGGGCCGGTGGTCCGCCGGTATGCACGCCGCTGGAGCGCAGGGTATCCATAAAGTCCCGCATATTCAGACGCGCGCGGATATTGGCTTTGGTATAGCGCTCCCCACGGGGATTAAGGGCTTCAGCACCCTTGTCGATCACCTCTGCTGCCAGTGGGATATCGCTAGTAATAATCAGGTCCCCTGCCTCACAGCGCTGCACTATCTCGTTATCCGCCACATCAAAACCGGCTGTCACTTGCACGGAGCGAATATAGCGCGACGGCGGCACCCGTACCGCTTGGTTGGCCACCAACGTCAGTTCTGTGGCTGTGCGCTCAGCGGCGCGAAACAGGATTTCCTTGATAGCGACCGGACAGGCGTCGGCATCAACCCAGAGTTTTGTCATGGCTCTACAACCTTTTCGAGTGTATCGGGCGGTGCGCCCTCATCGCATTTCTTGCAATTGAGCTGGAATCCCAGCATGGACTCGCGCCCTTGTTCAGTGATCACCCAGGGCCGGTTGGTCCAGGGAGGATTGTGGCGTACATGCTGGAAGTGGCCACAGGCGAGCTCCGCCACCCAGTGATCCTCTTCATCCAGATGGTAGCCGGCGATGGGTTGTTGCATGGGGTTACACAGGCAGGGAAAAGGTGCAGTTATAGCTAATCCCATTGGCAAAGTACACTGTAGCTAAAGGTTTTTGCTATCAAAGGGGATTATAAGCCAAACTAGTGGAACCCCCTGTTAGTACAAACTGAAAAGGTCAACACCCATATTGCTTAAAAATAGCTTGGAAGAAAAATATACTACTTAGTAGCCTGAATTTCCTTTACCCATTGAGTCTGAATTTTAAAGTATTTCCAAGCCTAAATGTTTAAGGCAACGAACTTCTTATATTTCAAATAAAAAATTATCAATTTCTTATCTGTAAAGCCGAAAGACCTATTCTTGTTTAACTTCACAAACAGAAGCCACCTTTTCATATTTATATTCATATTCATACATGAAGTAATTTCCAGAATCACTATATGTACGCTCGATTAAATACACACTGCCAAAATCATCGTAATACTCTTTAAAAACCCTATCACTACATCCCGAAAAACCTGAATAGTCACCATAGATTATCGTATCCTCCACAACCTTATAGATCTCTTCAAAAGCTCTATCATCTTCCTTGTAGACAAATTCAATTGATAGTTTTTCACATAAAACATGGCCATCATCAATATAAGAATAAACCCCCTTTATAGGTCTACCCTGCTCATCATGTTCTTCCCAATGATACACATGTTCAGCAGAATAATGATCAATTACATAAATATTTGTTAAGCTTATAACTTCATCATCAAATGTATTAACAACATCTGCCCCGACGCCACCAATCAAGTCAAGATGGTGTGACTTTAAGTAATTAACAGGGAAGAAATCTTTATGATTCAATATAAAACTTCTGGGGGAATCATATGTATCAACATAAATAAAGCTATCATCTATTGCTTCGACGGTATGAGTATTTAGACTGGAATTCCAGCTAGCGCTAAACTGCTCTACAATAGGATTTTCAACCTCACCATTATGATTTGAAATTAATTTTTTATATATTCTTTTTGGATATTTCCTACACAACAATTCAGGCAAGGGCGAAGGCCTATATCCGCTCGAAAAATCCGAATCCGAGCAAGAGTTAAACCCAAACAATGCAGACGAGGCAATAAATACTAATCCAATTCCATGGAGATTTTTCATGAGGCACCAGAATATAAAACAAAAATAGTTAGCCGATATAACAACATAGCACTACAAGCCCCTCAACTCGGGGTAGCAAAGCCCTCTCCTTATGGAGTGATTAGGGCTGCTAAATCCTGACCAAAACTCAGTAAAAATCAAAAAGATACCGTAGCTGTATTGCGAAATACCTATACAACAAATAAAGTGGCCTCGAGTCCGCTCAGTCATTTAAATAAATTATTAATTTAATCACATAGTGCTGACCAAGGAAGTATAAAAGACCTAACTTTATATCGTTCAAATAATCAAATAGGCGAATCCGAACCAAACTTTTAAGTTGGTATTCGAAGTAGAATAGACTCTGCGTCTCAAAGCTACAAAGAGTAAGATAGATCAATAATATTCAATAATTAGTTTTTTATAGGGCGCTTTAAACAGAATAAAATCGATTTACCTTAATCCTGCCACTTACTAAAGATATCTGTATTTTCTCTATTAAAGCATACCCATTAGTTAACTTAGTCTTCTAAATAAAAGGCTGTGATGAATTATTCTATTGAGCAATAGATTTAGTGCGCAGGACCCTGCTATAGCCAACTCCTAGGGCAAAGGAGAAAACTGTCCAGGCATTCGCACTCATGCCGGGTGGATCCGGGCTAAGGCTGTTAGAATCCACCATTTTCTCGTCACGCGAAGATACAACTCTATCTATGACCCAGCTCAACCCCCGCCAATCCGAAGCCGTGAAGTATGTCGATGGCCCCTGCCTGGTGCTGGCCGGTGCCGGCTCCGGCAAGACCAGCGTAATCACCCGCAAGATCGCCTACCTGATCGAGCAGTGTGGCTACGCCGCGCGCAATATCGCCGCCCTCACCTTCACCAACAAGGCGGCACGGGAGATGAAAGAGCGGGTCAGCAAACTGCTGGCGGGCCCGGATGGCAAGCGCTCCAAGGCGAGTCACGGTCTCACCGTATCCACCTTTCACAACCTTGGGCTGAATATCCTGCGTAAGGAATACCGCGCCGCCGGCTTCAAGCCCGGCTTCTCCATCTTCGATGCGGAAGACGCCCGCGCCCTGATCAAGGAGCTGATGCTCAGGGATGGCGACCTGGATACAGACCTGTTGGATCGGGTACAGAACCAGATCTCCAATTGGAAGAACGATATGCTCACCCCGCGCCGTGCCCTGGAGCAGGCACAGAGCCCCGGTGAGCAGGCCATCGCGGTTGCCTACGATCGCTACTGTGAAGCCCTCAAGGCCTACAATGCCGTCGACTTCGACGACCTGATCCTGCTGCCGGTACAGTTGTTCGACAAAGATCCAGAGTTGCTGCAACGCTGGCGCAAAAAGATTCGCTACCTGCTGGTGGACGAATATCAGGACACCAACAACTCCCAGTACCTGCTGGTGAAGCTGCTAGTGGGCGGGCGCGGCGGCCTCACAGTGGTGGGAGACGATGACCAGTCTATCTACGCCTGGCGCGGCGCGCGCCCAGAGAATATGAGTGCGCTGAAGACCGACTTCCCCAACCTTCGCCTGATCAAACTGGAGCAAAACTACCGCTCCACCAGCCGCATCCTCAAAGTGGCCAACCACCTGATCGCCCACAATCCTCACGAATTCGACAAAGCATTGTGGTCCGATCGCGGTATGGGTGAGGAGATCCGCGTGCTCAAGGTGGCCAATGAAAACGAGGAAGCGGAGCGGGTCGCCAACGAGATATTTCTGCAGAAGAGCCGTCGCGGCTGCAAGTTTATGGATTTTGCCGTGCTCTATCGCGGCAACCACCAAGCGCGCCTGATCGAAATGAAACTGCAGGAACACCAGGTTCCCTACCAGATGTCCGGCGGTACTTCCTTCTTCGCCCGCGCTGAAATCAAGGATGTGATGGCCTACCTGCGCCTGTTGGTGAATCCGGATGATGACAACGCATTCCTGCGCATTATCAATACCCCGCGTCGCCAAATAGGCACCAGCAGCCTGGAAGCCCTGGGCAACTACGCCAAGGGCCGCGAGATCTCCATGTTCAAAGCCTGTTCGGAACTGGGCTTTAAGGAGCATATCAACGAGCAGGGCTACGAGCGCCTGAACCGCTTCGCCCTGTGGCTCGAAGGGGTACAGCGCAACTGTCGCGATACTACCGCCAATGGCGCCTTGCGTGAAATGCTGGAAGATATCGACTACGCCGGCTGGCTCTCACAAAACGCCAGCAGCGAGAAGGTGGCCGAGAAGCGCATGGAGAATGTGTTCTGGCTTCTGGAGAGCCTCAACAAGATTATGGAGGGCACGGACGATGAGCTAGAGCAGGATATTCGCCTGGAACAGGCCATCTCCAAACTGATCCTGCGGGATATGCTGGAACGCCAGGAAGAAGAGGAAGCCACCGATAAGGTCAGCCTTATGACCCTGCACGCCGCCAAGGGCCTGGAATTCCCCCACGTGTTTATGATCGGTATGGAAGAGAATTTACTTCCCCACCGCAACAGTATTGAGGACGACAATATCGAAGAGGAGCGCCGTCTCACCTACGTGGGCATTACCCGCGCCCAGCGCACCCTCACCATGACCCTAGCGGGCAAGCGCAAACAGTTCGGCGAAACCCAGGACACCACACCCAGCCGCTTTATCGACGAGCTGCCGGAAGAGGATGTGTTGCTGGAAGGATTTGGCAAGGCGACGCCGGAGCAGAATCAGGCAAAGGGGGAGGAAACTTTGGGGTCTTTGTTGAGTATGTTTGACTAGGGGGATTAGACCACTCAATCAACTCCACAAAAAGGCCGCTTAATAAGCGGCCTTTTTACTTCAGATAATCAGCTGGCTAGAGAACTATATTTTTTATTGCCACCAATATCTTACATACACTCGTTCAAATTCCTCTAAACCTGCCATTTCACTTAAACAGCTAGAAGCGTTAACAAATTATTGTATTGCAGACACCTTCCAGCGATCAATATAACCGGAGGCATCCACACAAGAGCCTCTGCCATTCAATTTACAATTATCAATTTCCTGATAAACACGAAGATAATAAAAGGTACCATCAAAAAATAGTGGCTCGACTTCTCGATAACGCCACTCAACACAATTCATGTTACCTTCAGGACAACTACTATATTTTTCACGAGTAACAGAGTCTACAAAGTATCTTTGTTCTCGAAAATTTTCTTTATCAGACCAACCAAAACGAGTCCACTCAGCCTCAGTTATGTATTCTGGCCCTTTATACACTTGATAACCACTACCATCCTCATAGTACCGAAATCCAAATTGGTCATAATAATTGGGAAATTCCGGATCAAATAAATCAAAGATTCCACCGTAATTGAAAATATCTGAACCGACAGGCATCTCCGTACCGCGCACAACCGGCGTAGCATAGTGGCCCCCAACCGAAACTATAGAACCATCATCTCGACGTAATACACCCAAAGTTCGCATAGCTACACCATCGGCACCAAAAGTATAATATTCAACTTTACTCCCTCGATTACTTTCGATAACCATATTCCCAGTATCATTAAATGACAGTATTCCATCATCTACATAGCCAGATCGATGATCAAATCTTTGGTTAACTGTACCCTTTGTATTTGGATCAATAATGGATGGCTCCCAGGAACCGGCCCTTGAAAGGCTATCGTCATTCGATCTATCTCTGAAACCTGAGATAGAAAACGCATCTGAAGATATCTCTTCTAAACTTCCTGTTCGCTGGGTATTCACTTGGGCAAAACTACTCACCACAAAGGAATCAGCAGACACTTCGTTTCCGCCTAACTGTTGACAAGAATAATCATAATCAACTTTATAGGCTGAATAAAATGCAGCATCGTAATATTTTTTCAACCGAACACTATTCAGCCTGGCTCCAGAGCTTCCATTTTCTCCCCAGCATTCACTAAAATAAAAATTTACTCGATCTGAGCCAGACATTTCCAAAGTTATCAAATTGTCTTTTTTTACATAACTCACAGAATTATTTAACTGGTCTGAATAATTACTATCAGCGAAATACCCAGTACCCGACTCCCTCCCGGTCAAATTCATAGCAAATCCATATATACGTGCTATTGTGGGATTCACTGCGACAAATATCAAATCCTCTCCAGAGTAATTTTCAACAGATAAAATCTGTTCTTTATTATTTACAAGCTGATCAAAAAACTGCTCATATTTTTTAACACCCGAAGAAGATATATTTTTTAACTCTAATGCTACTTTTGCAGCCACGGGATAATCCCGAATAAAGTCATAAGTATTTTCATGAGAAAATAACGGCGACTCACCACCACTAACAATATAACGAAGCCCAACAGCACTCTCTAACAATATTTCCTGCGGTAAAACCTGTGAAGCACTTAACAACTCATTAGATGTAGTGATATCACCTTCATTCACTTTTTCCAAAAAAGCAGCCGAAGCGGTAGACAAGGCATTAACATAAAGTGTTGGCAATTCAGAAACAGAAACAGAGCCTTCATTCTCTAGTTCCTCGATCTGTGAATAATTTCCCACATAAGATTTTAGGACAACTTCTTTACGCTCTTCGGTGGCGGGATAACGGACAACTACACTGATTAATTCATCAGAAGCTGCATTTTTGATTTCTGCAGAGAAAGTTTTCCCATCAACGGTTGCATCGTAATCAATATCGCCTACCTTGACTTCCACTGAAGCAGAGCCGTCAATATTTTCTCCAATTAAACCTTGAATAATGAGCCGGGGTTGTTGTGAACCACTTCCTTCAGATGTTTCCGGTAATTCATCAGACGTTTCCGGTATTTCGCCATTAGCGCTATCGCTCCCACCACCACCGCTACAAGCGGCCAATACAAACGATAGAGCAGCAAAAGAGAAGAGTTTCCCCAGCTTCATGCGTAATTTCCTTGAGTTGTTGTATACATCTAACTTACAGGCAGGCGCGGATAATACAGAGTTATTACGTTAGTAGGGATTAAATGCCTAATTACGGTTTATTACAGTTACTGTTGCAGCTTATCTGACATTGAATTTTCTTATAATCACTAAAAACAAGTTATATCATTTGGCTTTTTACGACATTCGGTAAGCTTATTTGAAGGTCCAGGTGTTAGCTGGAAATTATCGCAAGAAAAAAGCCGATTAGAGGAAGGTGAGTTTTGCTTAAGAGAGAAACAAAAAAGGCCGCTCAATAAGCGGCCTTTTTCCAATAGTGAAACAGCTTACTTACTGTTATCCACCATATAATCAACCGCTGCCTTCACTTCGTCATCGCTACAATCCATACACAGGCCCTTGGGCGGCATGGCATTGATACCATTGATGGCATTGGTGTAAAGAGTGTCCATGCCCTTGGCAATACGCGGTGCCCAGGCAGCGGCATCACCAAACTTAGGCGCGCCCGCTATACCCGCCGCGTGACAGGTAGTACAGCTCTTGTTGTAGATATCTTCACCACTGCGGGCACCGCCACTGGCAGCTTCCGGAGCAGCCGCTACTGCCGCCGCACACTCCTCGCCCTTCATACAGGTCTCACCCGCCGGAGCGATACGCTGTTCAATGTCCTGGTCAACAGACTGGGCTACTGCCGCAGCCGCACTGACGGCCAGTGCCGCCACAATACCCAAAATGCTCTTCATGCTATTCCCCCAAAGGGCCGAAGTGAGTTGGCCCGTAGACTATCGATTTACTGCCGCAAACTTCCACGCCGCGCATTATAAGCACTGTGCCGCCCCCTGCCAAAGCCTGCGTAGAAGCGCCATAAGTCCTTTCACCCGCCCCCACCCTTCTGTATAATCCGCCTCCCATTGGCGCAGATAGCCAAAACCGCCCGTAGCTCAGCTGGATAGAGCGTCGCCCTCCGGAGGCGAAGGTCAGAGGTTCGAATCCTCTCGGGCGGGCCATATACAAAGAAGCCCGCTTATGCGGGCTTCTTTGTATATGGCTCACTCCCAGGTTTTGTTCGAACTCAGGTTCGACTCGAAGGCAGCATAGCTGCCGCAGAGCAGCGAGCCCAAAGGGCGAAGCTCATCCTCTCGCACACTCCCCGCATAAGCGGGCTTCTTTGTATATGGCTCACTCCCAGATTTTGTTCGAACTCAGGTTCGACTCGGAGGCAGCAAAGCTGCCGTAGAGCAGCGAGCCCAAAGGGCGAAGCTCATCCTCACGCACACCACCCGCTTATACGGGCTTTCTTGTATATGGCTCACTCCCAGGCTTTGTTCGAACTCAGGTTCGACTCGGAGGCAGCAAAGCTGCCGCAGAGCAGCGAGCCCAAAGGGCGAATCTCATCCTCTCGCACACTCCCCGCTTTTACGGGCTTTCTTGTATATGGCCCACTCCCAGGCTTTGTTCGAACTCAGGTTCGACTCGGAGGCAGCATAGCTGCCGCAGAGCAGCGAGCCCAAAGGGCGAAGCTAATCCTCACGCACACCAGCCTCTTATGCGGGCTTCTTTGTATATGGCTCACTCCCAGGCTTCGTTCGAACTCAGATTCGACTCGGAGGCAGCAAAGCTGCCGTAGAGCAGCGAGCCCAAAGGGCGAAGCTAATCCTCTCTGATTACATCAGCTTCAGACAAATTTTCTTAGATAGACATATATCGGCTCAGGCCAGCCACAAAAGTCTATTAGCAGCCCTACCCCAACGGCACCCCCAATGGCTCAATCACCACCTGTTCCCCAGCCTCTACGCTGCCGCTATCTCGCGCTAAAACGATAAAGCAGTTAGCAACAGCCAGGCCGGAAAGAATATGGCTCCCTTGGGTGCCAACCGGCTCCACCACCAAAGTCCCATTCTCATCAGTGCCATAAACACCACGTTGGAAATCGGTACGGCCGGGCTTTTTCTTTAGGGGTTTTAACAGTTTTGCCTGTAAGGCCTGCGGGCCAGTCCACTGATCGCCTTTCATCACACTCAGGGCCGGCACGGCCAGCTGGTAGAAAGTAACCAAAGCGGAAACCGGATTGCCGGGTAGGCCGAAGAAAGGGGTTCCCTGTAGGAAACCAAAGGCAAAAGGTTTGCCTGGCTTCATCGCCACTTTCCAGAAGCCGATCTCTCCCAGTTCTTCCAACACTTCGCGGGTGTAATCCGCTTCGCCAACGGAGACACCACCGGAAGTAATAATGGCATCGGCCTCTTGGGAAGCGCGTTGCAAGGCATTGGTAATGGCCTGTTTGTTATCTGGCAAAATACCCAAGTCCAAAATTTCCAGATCCAACTGATCGAGAGCAGCCAATAGAGCGATGCGGTTGCTATCGTAGATATCGCCTTTACCCAGGGCTTCGCCGGGCTGACGCAGTTCATCGCCAGTAGAGAAAAGGGCAATGACTGGTTTGCGCACTACTGCCACTGTGCCAACACCGGCAGCGGCGAGTAGGGCGATATGGGGAACGCTGATACACTCTCCGGCCTTAAGCAGGCCAGCTCCTTCGGCCACATCTTCACCGCAGCGGCGAATATGATCTCCAGGGCGAACTTCACCGTTTATACGTATCGACTCTTCCTGGGCATCGACATTTTCCTGCATCACCACCGTATCCGCACCGGCGGGTACTGCGGCTCCCGTCATAATGCGCACGCAAGTGCCCGGGTTCACCACACCGTCAAAAGGTGCACCGGCAAAAGATTTGCCGATCAGCTCTAACGGTAAGCCACTGGCCAAGTCTTCAAAGCGCAGGGCGTAACCGTCCATCGCAGAGTTGTCGCAGGGGGGCAGGTTTACTGTGGAGATAACATCCTCAACCAATACTCGACCGGCGGCTTGTGCCAGAGGCAAAGTCTCAGTGCCACTGATTGGACTCAGTGCTTCGAGAAGTTTTTCGCGGGCACTTTCTATGGGCATCAGACCCGGTTGGCTACAGCAGTCGATAGTGGGCATAGAGAAATTCTCTTACTTCAGTCCTTTGCGGTTGGGGCAGAGTGATTAGTGGTTTCGATCCTGGAAATCAGGGCGCCTTTGATTGACCATCCACACAGCGGCTTCCACACGGGAGCGCATCCCCAATTTCTTCAATAAGTGTTTAACGTGCACCTTCACTGTTGCATCACTAATATCTAATTCGCGAGCAATTAATTTGTTACTCAGGCCATCGGCGATTAACTGCAGTATTTGGTATTCACGACTTGTGAGAGAGGAGAGAATATCCGCTCCGGAGTTATCCGGTTTGCGCAGTGCCGAGGCGAGAATTTCCGTGAGGCGCTGGCTGATTGCAAGTTTACCATGAGTAGCCAGAATGACTTGTTCAAGAATATCCTCGGGCTCCATATCCTTGAGCAGATAGCCATCGGCACCGGCGCGGATACAAGACACCACGTCGGCATTATTATCAGAAACGGTGAGTATCACGATACGCGAGGAAACATCTGCAGCACGCATTGCGCGCAGTGTATCCAGCCCATCCATACCGCGCATATTCAGGTCCAGCAGAATAAGGTCCGGCTCGTGTTGCTTGGCCAGCACCAGCGCTTCCTCTCCACTACTGGCCTCGGCCACCAGCTCCAGGCCGGGCTCCATTGCAAATAATTGTTTAAGGCCTTTGCGAAATAGCGGGTGGTCATCGACCATCATTACCGTAGCAGAAGAAATCATAGAGAGCCCCGCTTCAATTTGAAAATTGGTTTAAATCTGTACAGTGACTTTACCATAGCGTCCCACCTCGGCACTTACCCCCTAAGAGGTAGCTATTACTCCAGGGCAAAAGGGTTACTTCCTGTTGGTAATTGAGTAGGCTCAAACCCCGGCCCATAGTGGCTGTACGAATCATTTCGAGGAGGAGTGGCCGCCGTGTCTGACATCTACGAGTGGGCCCCGGAGGACAGCAAATTCTGGCAGTCCAAGGGCAAGAAAATCGCAAACCGGAATTTGTGGATATCCATTCCCAGTTTGCTGTGCGGCTTCGCCGTGTGGCTCTACTGGGGCATTATTACCGTTCAAATGCTCAACCTTGGCTTTCCCATTGCCAAAGCCGATCTGTTTACCCTAATGGCCATCGCCGGCCTCACCGGCGCTACCCTTCGAATACCCAGTAGTTTCTTTATTCGATTGTTCGGTGGGCGCAACACCATTGTATTTACCACAGCCCTGTTGATGATCCCCGCACTCGGCACCGGTATCGCCCTGCAGAGCAAGGAGACTCCACTGTGGGTATTCCAATTACTGGCGCTGCTGTCTGGTATCGGCGGTGGTAACTTCGCCTCTTCCATGTCCAATATCAGCTTCTTTTTCCCCAAGGAAAAACAAGGATTAGCGCTTGGCCTGAATGCAGGCCTGGGTAACTTCGGTGTTACCACTATGCAGATCCTGGTACCGCTATTTATGACCTTCGGTGCCTTCGGCGCTGCTGGCGGCGACCCCATGACCCTGGTGAGCAGCTCTGGCTCCCTGATTGGCAAGGTACCGGCCGGTTCTGAAGCGTGGATTCAAAATGCCGGTTTTGTATGGTTGCTGTTCCTGATTCCACTGGCCTTTGTGGGTTGGTTCGGCATGAATAACCTGCGCACCGACGAAGTCACCCCGGATGTGGGCAGCTCTATCGGCGCGATGATGAAGATGACCATGATGTTGGGAATCGGCCTCTTCACCGCAATCACAGGCCTGTGGCTGTTGCTTCCCGAAGCGGCCAATGGTTCAGGCTGGGGCGTGCCCAAGGAAATTGTGCTGGTGCTGGTAATCACTGCCACCGTGTTCGGTTTGAAACTGCTGCCCGGTGAGATCAGAACTAGCCTGCAACGCCAATACCGTATCTTCAACAACAAGCACACCTGGGTAATGAGTGTGATTTACACCATGACCTTCGGCAGCTTTATCGGTTTCGCGGCAGCCTTCCCCCTGGCTATCAAAGTGATCTTCGGGTACAGCCACGTGATGGTGGACGGGGTTATGACTCACGATACCATCAACAACAATGGCCCCAGCGCCCTGATGTACGCCTGGATGGGTCCGTTTATCGGCGCCCTGATTCGCCCGGTAGGTGGTTGGATCTCCGACCGTATCGGCGGAGCCCTGGTTACCCAAATCTGTGCTGCAATCATGGTGGCTAGTGCCCTGGGTGTGGCTTACTACATGAAGGCCGCCTACGGCTCAGCCACGCCGGAAGAGTTCTTCCTGCCCTTCTTCCTGCTGTTCCTGGTGCTGTTCGCCGCTACCGGTATCGGCAATGGTTCTACCTTCCGCACCATCGCCATGGTGTTCCCGAAAGAGCAGGCAGGTCCGGTATTGGGATGGACCTCAGCAGTTGCCGCCTACGGCGCCTTCTATATTCCCAAGGTCTTCGGCGAGCAGATCAAAGCCACTACCCCGGAATACGCCCTGGCAGGCATTGCCATCTTCTACGCGGTTTGCCTGGTGGTTAACTACTGGTTCTACCTGCGTAAAAACGGGGAGTTCTATAACCCTTAATTCAGTTTCACTCACGGGATACCGTTGCTTCGGGGAGGTTTTTACCTCCCCTTTTTTATGATGCACTGGTGGAGAAGCGATACCTTTTTCTACAGCCATTTCCCTCAGCCATTTTAAACCTCCATATTCCGCAGAAGTTTTCAGTGCAAGATTATTCAAAGAGAAATAAGAGGCTTACAAACCAGCAAGACTACCGGCCTTAAACTGGGCAAAGTAGGTAGTGCCTTCACGCAGTTCTAGGCGCTCGCAGGAGAGACGGGAAATATCTGCGTAGAACACCTGATCAGCAGCGGCTAACTGCAGGCGAATGCGGCCATCGGTAAGGTTCTGCTTAGCAACTAAAGTTACCGGCAGGCAATTGAGGATACTGGACAGGCCCGGCTTCTCTACACTAAGGCTGATATCTCCAGCTTCCAACAGAAAAGCGGCGGTATCGCCTTTACAATAATGGCCTGCCACCCTATCTGCAAAGATAGAAATCCCCCCTAAATTCAAAGTCAGCAGACCATCATTTAGAGATTCCACTCGCGCTTCTATCCGGCTGCGACAACTATCCCCTACGCCGTGGCTATCCAGGCGCTGGGCGACTTCAGGTAAAGAAAGTGGTACAGACAAATTAGCAGAATCCATCCACAAACAGCGCTGGGCCAGCAACTGGATTTCATCAAAGTCGTGACTGGTCCAGATTACCAGCGCCGGATATCGAGCCCAGAAATCCCGTAGGGTCGGCAATAGGCGCCGCAGTACCTGGGCGCGGTCAACCGCTGAAAGCGGCTCATCAAATAATTGCAGCGGCGCATTGTTAAAAAGCTGGCGTAATACAGCCACACGCTGCGCTTCTCCGCCAGACAATAGCTCTACCGGCTGATGGAGTAGCGGTTCAATACCAAAAGCCTTTAGCAGCCGATCACACTCTTCCTCGGGCAGTGGCTTGCGGCTGTAACGGCGGGCCAGTGCCAGGTTATCTGCCACCGACTGGCCGGCAAACAGTCGGCTATCCTGAAAGCCCAAAGAAAGCGTTCTCTTGTGGGTAGCCAGGGCGCGGCGTCCGCGCTGCCAGACTGTATTGGCAAAAGTGATATTGCCACGGCAATGGCGCTGTCCAGCCAGGGCTGCCAACAATGTACTCTTGCCGCTGCCGGAGGGGCCGGTAAGGCCAAAAATCCCAGAGGCAGGCAGCTCTAATTGCCAGGGAGCCGCAGCGTTAAGTGAAGTCACCAGCCCTGCAACACTCAGTCCGGTGGAATCAGAAGTGGTAGACGCAGTACCGAATAGGGGTAAGGTGATTTCCATTAACCCAGCACCCCCATTACCGGTTTAGCCTGCTCGTTGTTTGATCCGCGCGGGGCCAAGCTATGTCCCAGCCAACGGGCAGCGAGTAGCAGTACCGTAGTAATTCCCATCAACATCAAAGCCAGCCGGTGCGCCGCACCGTATTCCATCGCCTCCACATGTTGATAAAGAGCGATAGAAACCACCTGGGTCTCACCGGGAATAGCGCCACCAATCATCAGCACTACCCCGAACTCACCCAGGGTATGGGCAAACGTTAAAGCACAGGCACTCACAATAGCGGCGCGACTCGCCGGTAAAAGAACTTTTAATAATGCTGCCCAGGGCGGTATACCCAGTGCTGCGGCAGCCTGGGTCAGGCGCTGGCCATTGGCATTAAACGCGGCCAACAGCGGCTGCACCATAAACGGCAGGGAATAAATTACTGACGCAAACACCAGGCCGGTAAAGGAAAACACCAAAGGGCCATCAAAAATGTGTGACAGCCACTGCCCGGGGGCATAGTTAGGGGAAAATAAAAGCAGTAAATAAAAACCCAACACCGTGGGTGGCAGTACCAACGGCAGAGTAATTAATACCTCTATGCCATGGCGCCAGCGGCTCTGCCATTGGCTCAATTTCCAGGCCAGGGGCACGCCGATAATAAACAGGAGTAAGGTGGTTAAGCCGGCCAATTTTAAAGTTAACCACAGGGCCTGCCAGTCGGCAGCGGCGATATTCATAAGCCACTCCCTCCATCTCTACTTCGATCTTGAGTTGGCAAAACACCGTAACCCAGGTGGTGCAGTTGCGCCTGCACTTCCCCTGAACGCAAATACTCAGCGAGGGATTGTGCCTCTTTAGGTCGGCGACTCTGGATGGGAATCAGCAGCTGCTGTTCAATGGGTTTGTACAAATGCTGCGGCAGCAACCAGTAGTTGTCACGTCCGGCTGCTTGCATCTGGCTGGCGGCGACAAAGCCCAGCTGCGCATTGCCGGAATCCAGCATTAAATAGGCTTGGCCGGCATTGTGGGCCCGGGCTAATTGAGTTTGTTTTTTCTTCCACAAGTCCAAGCTTTGCAACGCTTGCCGGGCGGCACTGCCGAAGGGCGCTACTTTGGGGTCGGCTAATACAATTTTATCGGGCCAGGTTTGCAGTAACTGCTCGATATGTGATTCCGATTTTGGGTGCCAGAGAGCCAGTAAACCCAGGACGTAAGTCTGTCGACTGTTGCCCAGTGCCCCACCCTGCTTTTCCAACCGTTCGGGGCGCTCGCGATCGGCAGACAGGAATAAATCGAAGGGCGCGCGGTGCGCTATTTGTTGGTAGAGCACCCCGGAACTGCCACTGCTGATTTGCACCACACAGGCATGGCGACGCTCAAATTCTGGCAGTACCTGTTCCAGTGCCGGGCGGAAACTGGCCGCTACCGCCACCCGCAAAGTGCAGTTATCCGCATTAACCGGCAGCGCGATGGCCACCAGTAAAGTGGATAGCAGCAGGCTCAGCCGGCGGACCACTTTTCCATCTCCGCAGCATCGCTGGCCCGAGCTTCGACCCAGCGCTCTGAAGGCTTACCGAATTTATCCGCAACCGCTTCGCGCTTCCAGAAAGGCGCTTCGGTTTTGAGGCGATCCATGATGTATTGGCAGGCGGCAAAGGCGGCCTGACGGTGGGGGCTGGTGACGCCGACAAAAACGATCTCATCGTTGATCTGCATGGGGCCAACCCGGTGGACGATGGTCACGCGGCCCAGGGACCAGCGATCGCGGGCATCATTGATAATCCGTTGCAGGCTTTTTTCGGTCATGCCCGGATAGTGTTCCAGGGCCAGGCCGCAGATATCACTACCGGCATTGAAGTCCCGCACCGAACCCACAAACAAGGCGCAGGCACCATCACCACTGTTGCCTTGCAGCGCAGTATATTCAGCCGCTACATCGAGGGGCGTTTCACAGACTTCAATACGATCAACGGCTGTCATATTGGCACCACTAACCGCCGGTAACCGGCGGGAAAAATGCAACTTCATCCCCAGCCTTCACCTGGGCTCCGGTTTCTGCCAGCTCCTGGTTCAGGGCCATACGAATATCATCCCTTTGCAGGTGCGGGCTCCAACCCGGGTGCTGTTCACATAGGGTTTTGCGCAACTCGCTGAGACTGCCGGAAAAGTCCGCCAGGGTAGTCTCGCCCATGCCCAATTGCTGGCGCAGACGCGCGAAAAACAGAACCTTTACCATCGCTTTACACCCCTGAAATTTTTACGCCTTGTCCGCAGCATCGCCGCGCCAGTGGCCGCGCTTACCGCCGGTTTTTTGCAGCAGGCGGGTCGGGCCGATTTCCATCGCCGGGTCCACGGCTTTGCACATATCGTAAATGGTCAGCGCCGCTACCGAAGCTGCGGTTAACGCTTCCATCTCTACCCCAGTGCGCCCAGCCAGGCGGCAGAAAGCGGTGATATACACACTGTGTTTTTCCGGCTGTAATTCGAAATCCACCGCGACTTTGGTCAACGCCAGCGGATGGCACAGGGGGATTAAATCCGAGGTTTTCTTCGCGGCCTGGATGCCGGCGATACGAGCTACAGAAAGCACATCGCCTTTTTTGTGCGCCCCTTGGCTAAGCAGTGCAAAAGCCTCTGCACTCATACAGATGCTGCTCTCGGCCAGGGCGCTGCGGTCAGTGATGTCCTTCTCGGTAACATCCACCATGCTGGCTTCGCCGCGCTGGTTTAAATGGGTTAATTGGCTCACAAATTACCCCCGGCTCTCGCAGGGCGCGCTGGCAAAGCGCACATGGGGGATAAAGTTACAGGGCTTGTGCCGGGCATCCAGCTGCTCCAGCAATATGCCTTCCCAAGCCGTGCGGCAGGCTCCGGTGGAACCGGGCATACAACATATCAGCGTGCGATTAGCCAGGCCGGCGAGCGCGCGGGATTGCACGGTAGAGCTGCCGATATCCCCCAGGGAAATATGGCGGAACAGCTCGCCGAAGCCGTCGACGGTTTTGTCGAACAGCGGGCTCAGGGCTTCCGGCGTGGAGTCGCGATCGGTAAAACCAGTACCACCGGTCACCAATACCACCTGCACTTTGGGATCGGCAATCCAGGCGGAGACCACCGCGCGCATCTGGTAAACATCGTCCGAGGTAATGCGCTTATCTGCGAGCTGATGGCCGGCAGTTTTGAGGGCTTCCACCAGATACTGGCCAGAGGTATCAGTCTGCTCGTTGCGGGTATCGGATACGGTAAGTACCGCGATATTGAGCGGTACAAATTCTTTGCTTGCGTGTGCGGACATAATCAGTGGTCTCTCAAAAAACTGTTTTCTGGAGTTTTATCCGGCATACTCAAGCCGAGATAATCTGCCGGCGTATTGATATTGCGATGCCAATCGCCAGCACTTTTTATGGGTATGGATTTGGCCCCCAGGTGACGCAGCAGCGCGCCGACAGAATTGCGCGCACTGCCTTCGACGGCACGGCGCAAATAATCCAGGCAGTCGCCATTTAAAGGCAGCCACAGGGGAAAAAAGAAGTTTTCAAAATAACAGGGCCGGCCACTTGCCCGCCCCTCTGCCAATAACTCTGCGAGGTGCTCCCGCCCGAGCAGGGGCATATCTACCGGAATCACCAGGGCCGCATCGGCACCGATTGTCAGGGCTACCGAATAAAGGCCGCCCAGTGGACCCCGCTCTGGCACCAGGTCTTCAATCGCTCCGGGGCGAGCGCCGCTGGTGACGACTTTTTCCAGCGGAAGCTCACTCAGCAATGCCTCGGCATGCTGCAAAAAATTGCCCCGTTGGGGGTGGGCCAGCAGGGCCTTGTCTCGGCCCATCCGGCTGGAGCGGCCACCGGCCAGCACCACGCCGATTGTCGATTTGCCAACGAAAGCCCTGGCCATAATCCTAGCCCCCCAGCATCGCCAGGTTGCGGGTAGCGCCGGTGAAACCTTCGTGCAGCTGGTGGCCTGCGGTCTTATCCACAATCAACTCGCGGATATGGGCCGCCAGTGCCTCGCTATCGCCAGCGGCAATGATTTCGCGCATATCAAAACCCTGGTCCGCAAACAGGCATAGGTGCAACTTGCCCTGGGCCGATACCCGCAGGCGGTTGCAGCTTGCACAGAAGTCTTTGCCGTAAGGGGTAATCAGGCCGATACGACCGGCGTAATCCGGGTGGAAATACTCCCGCGCCGGACCGGCATCGCGGGTGCGGATAACCTGCTCCCAGCCTTCCCGCAGCAACAGGGTTTCTATATCGCCACCGGAGACATGGTTGCTGGCGAAGAACTCGCGGTTATCGCCGGTGCGCATCAATTCAATAAAGCGCAGGGTCACCGGAGTCTCACGAACCCAGGCGAGGAAATTATCCAGCTCGGCCAGGTTGTACTGGCGCATCAGCACTGCGTTGACCTTGGTATCGATACCCAAGGCCAGGGCGCGGTCCAGGCCTGCTAAGGCTTTATCCAGGCGATTGTGGCCGGTGATATGGTGGAATTGAGCCGGGTCGAGGCTGTCGATACTGACATTCACCTGATCCAAGCCGGCGCGGTGCCAGTCGTCAATCTGACTGGGCAGGCGGTAACCGTTGGTGGTGATGGCTAAACGGCGAATCTTATCGCTAGCGCGCACGGCTTCGAGCAGCGGCACCAGGTCTTTGCGCAGGGAGGGCTCTCCGCCAGTAAGGCGTACCTTTTCCGTACCCAGGGAAGCGAAAGCGCGCACTAATGTGCCCACCTCAGCGACTGAGAGAGGATTTTCCCCTTCCAGGGAACGTCCGCAACCGATGCCCTCGGGCAGGCAGTAGTTGCAGCGGTAGTTGCAGATGTCCGTCACGGACAGGCGCAGGTAGTAAAACCTACGGCCAAAATTGTCTTGTAACATTAAACGCCTTTCCAATGTCGGGAGGCCGCGCAGTTTCCCGCTAGACCCTGGTGGCCGGTACGGCCACGGTCCCGGCACCTTGCAACGTCAATAAAAAACGGCGCTGTTTAGGTAGCGGGACTCGGTGTTTAAACTGATGTCAGTGTATCAAGCTGGTTAATTTATGCTTGGGGCAAAGGTGGTACTCCCTAGGTACTCACAGTGATGCCAACCGTTAAGGGAAATAACATCACAAAATAGAAATTCAGTAGGCAGAATTGCTAAAAACCGAAAAATTCCCCTAAAGAAATTCGTCGGTTTTTATAAGTAAAACCCCGGCCAGAGCCGGGGCCTCGCTATGGAGCGGCTTTATTTAATTAAAAATTGGCGGTAACCATTAACCAGAACTTGTCGGTATCCACGTTGTGATCGTCAGCCTGGTAAGAGGCGTATTTCACCAGTGCAGAAATTTCCTCTGTCAGCTTGCGGCCGTAGCTGATATTCCACTCATGGCCATAATTTGCGGAACCTTCATTCGCATCAAAATTGTGATAGGCCATATTCAACTTGCCACCCACAAGTTTCATAGCACCGCTGATATACATATCTTCAATGCCTTCACCTGGAGTCACCAAGAACTGGTCGGTGAAACCTTGGAATTTATGCAGTGTAGCCAGCGGCGTTTTGAAACCAACGCCATTATCAGAACCCAGTACTTCATAACCGAGTTTTGCGGTTACCGGGCCCAGGTCTGCGCCAACTTCCGCCAGATAGTAGTCGGCATTGTAGTCGAAGGGGTTGTCCCCGGTATCGTCCTGGCGCGCGTAGCTTAGATTAGCTTTTACAGGGCCAAAACTTCCTTTGTAATCCACCCCATAGGTGCGGCTGGAATTATTCACGAAATTTTCTAAATCCAGGCTGTAAACAAAACCGCTGACTTTATGGTTTTCGGCCACCGGGTAGCTGGCATGGAGTAGCTGGATATTGCCTTCAAATTCGGCGCCGGCGCTATCTTCACCAAAAACCCGGTTTACGTTGTATACGTAGCTGTAATCCAGCTGCAGGCTGTCGGCGCTGCCATACTGATAGCGAATGCCGTCGTAAGTCTGCTCGTTCTGCCTCCAGCCAACACCGCCAACAAAGCGCTGGCCATCAAGGTTAATACGCTGGCGACCAGCAGTAATTATGGAATTTTCTCCGTTATAGCGGATATAGGCCTGGTTAACCTCGGTGCCATCTGGATCGGCCACTACCGGGTAATTAGTTTTACCATTGACGGTGGAGTTGTAATTGTCGTTACCGACTGCAGTAACATCGTCCATCTCAAGAAAACCGCTGAAGCCGCGATAGCTGCCACTGCGCCAGTTGAGGCGGGTTCTCAGAGTGGACGCGAGTGCATCCCCATTAATACCATCCTGGTCATAATCTTCCTGGTCGACGATCTCTACGCGATAACGCAGATTCAACCCGACTTCACCGGATTTAAGCGCGTCGACAAGAGTGGCATTTTCACCATCCTGCGCAGCGGCCTGCAATGCGACTGTGCTGCAGGCCCCCAACAGTAAAGCACCGAAAATTTTGGGAAATCTGGAAATGGTCATTACGCTTTTCCTTTGCAACAACGGAGTGACAGTGACAAATTACAATTTTTCAGACGTGGTTGAAACCACAGTTTTTCTCGGTAGAAAAAATAAATACTTCCTACCCTTTACACACACATAATTCCATTTTGGTAGTGGGCGCTACCTATCTGGCAAAGCCGCAGAGTTACTCGCATCCTCATGCAAAAAATTATTTTGCCTGGCGAAGGCCAAACGCTGTTGGTATTGCTCCCTCTGGATTGCCAGATACATTACCAACATACAAACTGCCAGCACGCCGTACAGCAACATAAATGCCGCACTGTGAATACCCACTAAATCCTGTGCGATACCAAACAGGACCGGCAGAGTAAAACCACCCAGCGCACCGATTGTGGCTACAGTGCCACCGACACTGCCCATATGTGCCGGAAAATTATCGTGTAGCGCCTTGTAAACCGAAGCGCGACCAAACCCCTGGGCAATACCAATTACCAGCAATAGCAGGGTAAACAACTCAATGCCCACCTCGATATTTAGATGCACATCCCGTTCCACCCCGTGAATCGTCATACTGGTTGGGGGGTAACTGAGAAAAAACAGGCATACCAAGCAGGTCCAGAACACACTCCAATTCACCGTGCGCGCACCATAGCGATCTGCAAACCAGCCACCCAGCGCACGCAGCGAACTGGACAGGGCCACAAACAGCAGGGTCAGCGCCATCGCCACCTGGGTGCTGACTTCATACACCGCCAGGTAGTAATTTGGCAACCACAGTAAAAGTGCGAGAAAGCTGCCGAAGACAAAATAATAATAGAGCCCATAACGCCACACCTTGATCTGCATCAGTGGCCTTAGATGGTGCTGAATTTTTGCCTTGTTGCGACTGCGCATATAGCGGGTTTCTTCAGGTGCACAAAATTCGAATAACACCACCATAAGCAAAATACCAACCGCATAAATCGGCCCAATCCATTCTCGCCCCAGCCAATTCTGGATCGCTGGCGCCAGGGCCAGGGTGATAGCCGCCCCGGCATTGCCTGCACCAAAAATGCCCATTGCGGTGCCCTGCTGCCTCCTTTCGAACCACGGATTGATATAGCGAATACCCAACACGAAGGAGACCCCGGAAATCCCCAACCACAAACCGGCCAGTAGGTGCTCACCGTAACTCTCGATATAGGGCAAGAATAAAAGTACCGGCAGCAGCAATAGCATTTGCAGGAGGATAAGTTTTTTTGCCGAGAAATATTCCACCAACAATCCGGCGGGAAAACGCAGTAGCGCACCGCTCAGGATCGGTGCGGCCAGTAAGATGCCGTATTCTGTGGCTGAGAGGTCTAATTGCTCGCGGACTTCCACTCCAAGCACCGCATAGAGTGTCCACACGGAAAAGTTCGCAGCAAACATGGCCGAGGCAAATATCAGCACACGCCCGGCGAGTTGCTGGGTATATTGCACGGCGGGCTTCTCCTATTTTTTCAGTTTTCGGGAAAATGATTTGGTCACCACATCGGCTGCCCGATCAATACGTATCTGTTGCGCCGCCACGAACGGATTAAAAACAGCAGTATTGGTAAAGGCCACCTGCCAGCAAGATGCATAAAAACCCCGGCAATCACAATTACTCCCAAAAACTCTCCGCTCATAAGACGATTTTTTATGACTACTCAACAAGGGGTAAACCTTATTCAATAGGCAGCAGCTCCCCTTAAAAGGCACTACCCCAAATGGGCTAACACCAAGCACCAAAGCCTTTATTCAGTACCCAACTACCCCCTTTGTGTACTTTCCCTATAGCGCTGCTCAAATACTATCGGCCATGACCCTATCCACCTCTAAGTTGCTGTGAAGCCGGAGAAAATAGTCATGAGTCAATCCAGCGGCCTCAATTTATTTAATTGGGGCGATCCCAAAATAAAGACGCTGCACGTTACTTGGTTTGCGTTTTTCCTGACTTTCGTGGTGTGGTTCTCCCACGCTCCGCTGATGGTCTTTATCAAGGAAGCGTTCGACCTCACCAGCCAGCAAGTAAAAGCCCTGTTAATCCTCAACGTGGCACTCACCATCCCCGCCCGTATCATTATCGGTATGCTGGTGGATAAATTGGGGCCGCGCCTGGTGTACAGCGGGCTGCTGATGACCTCATCTTTAATCTGTTTGGGCTTCGCCACCGCAGACAGTTATGAATCCCTGGCCCTGTTCCGCTTCCTGCTGGGATTTGTGGGTGCCGGCTTTGTAATTGGTATCCGCATGGTGGGTGAATGGTTCCCAGCCAAACAAGTCGGCCTGGCAGAAGGTGTTTACGGCGGCTGGGGGAATTTCGGTTCTGCTGCCGGTGCCATGACCCTACCCACCATCGCCCTGCTGTTCGGCGGTGAAGACGGCTGGCGCTATGCCCTGGGCCTCACCGGCATCATCGCCGGCCTGTACGGCATCATCTACTACCGCGTTGCCCGCAACACCCCTAAGGGCTCCACTTACTTCAAGCCGAAGAAAAGCGGCGGCCTGGAAGTGACCAGCAAGCGGGATTTCTACTTCTACCTGCTGATGAATGTGCCCATGTACCTGGCACTGGCAGCGCTGGCTTACAAACTGTCTCCCAGTGGCGTAGCCCTGCTGAGCCAGAATGCCACCTACGTAATGTGGGGACTGCTGGTAGCACTGTTCGCCTTCCAGACCCGTATGATCTGGAATGTAAACAAAGACCACCTGCGCGAAGGTGTGCCCGAGCTGGAGAAATACAACTTCAAGCAGGTAGCCATCCTCGACCTGGCCTACTTCGTCACCTTCGGCTCAGAGCTGGCCGTGGTTTCTATGCTGCCTCTGTTCTTCCTGGAAACCTTTGAAGGATTGAGCCCGGTGAAGGCCGGCCTGCTCGCCTCTGGCTTCGCCTTTATGAACCTGGTGGCCCGCCCAACCGGTGGATACTTCTCTGACAAACTGGGACGCCGCCGCAGCCTGATGTTCCTGATCGGCGGCCTGGCAGTGGGTTACTTTGTACTGAGCCAGATCAACGGCGGCTGGTGGATTCCCGCTGCGGTAATTGCCACCATGTGCTGCTCTTTCTTCGTGCAGGCCGGTGAGGGTGCCGTATTCGCCGTCGTACCCCTGGTGAAGCGTCGCATGACCGGGCAGATCGCCGGTATGGCCGGAGCCTACGGCAACGTGGGTGCGGTTACTTTCCTTACCGCCCTGTCCTATGTCAGCTACAGCCAGTTCTTCCTGATTATCTGCGGCGCAGCAGCGGTGATCTTCTTCGCCTGCCTGTTCCTGGAGGAGCCCAAAGGCAATATCGCCGAAGTGCTACCGGATGGCACGGTGCAGCTGATCAGCGTGGAGTGATCGGAAAGCTGTTATCCAGCAACAAACGCAAAGGAGGGCCAATGGCCCTTCTTTGTTTTTCGCCGTCGGTCTGAGGGGACGAAAAGAGAGTGGAGAAAGCTGTGAGCGAAACCAATTCCGGGGTGCAAACAGAAACCGAGGTAAACCCCGAAGCCCAGACACCGCGATTGAGCCACGGCCTCTGCACCAGTGCCGGCATCAAACCGCAGAACGAAGATGCCGCAATCTATCACTGGCCAGCCAGCCCACACTTACAGGAATACCTGGGCGCAGTCGCCGCACTGGCAGACGGCGTCAGCTCTGCCGAAGCTGGTGCCCAAGCCAGCCACACCGCCACCGAGCAGTTTGTGCGGGACTATTACAAGGTGCCGGATACCTGGTCTGTGGCCCACGCCGGACAGAAAATCCTCGCCTCCATTAACAGCAAGCTATACCGCAAGAGCCACGACTTCCCCCAACAGGAAAAGGGCTTCCTGTGTACCTTCTCAGCCCTGATTTTTAAATCCCGCACTGCCCACTACTTTCATATCGGCGACAGCCGTATCTATCACCTGCGCGGTGACAACCTTAAATGCCTCACCCGAGATCACAACATCACCCTGGCCCACCGCCAACAGATGCTATCCCGCGCGCTAGGAATGGATACCGGCCTGCAAGTGGATTACGGCCAGCTCAGCCTGGCTAAGGACGATGTACTGCTAATTACCAGCGACGGCGTGCACGACTTTATCAAACAGGACCTGCTGCGCAAGCTGCTGGCAGAGTCCCAACTAAGCGAACAGGAAATAGCGGAAACCCTGGTGCGCCTCGCCAAGGAAAACGGCAGCGACGATAACCTCTCCGCATTAGTGGTAAAGGTAAAAGCATTGCCACAAACCACCCTGGACGACTACAGCCGTCAGCTCACCCGCCTGCCCTTTCCACCGGAGTTGGAACCGGGCATGGTATTGGATGGCTACCAGGTTGAACGGGAACTGTTCTCCTCTCAGCGCAGCCAACTGTACCTGGTGCGCGACAGTGCCACCGGGGAAATCCTGGTAATGAAAACCCCCTCGGTAAATTACGAGGACGATATCCACTATATCGACCGCTTTATTCAGGAGGAGTGGACAGGCCTGCGTATTCGCAGCCCCCAGGTAGTGCGCCTGCACCGGCAGACCCGCCCGCGCACCGCGCTCTATTACCTGATGGAGTATGTGCAGGGCAGCACCCTGGAACGGTGGATCACCAACAACCGCTTTCCCAAACCGGCGGAGGCGTTTCGTATCCTTAAGGAGATTGCTACCGGACTACAGGCCTTCCACGATCAGGAAACCATCCACCAGGATTTACGCCCGGCCAATATCATGATTGACGGCGACGGGCGGGTAAAAATTATCGACTTCGGCTCAGTTTATGTCGCTGGCAGTGCCGAGATTTTTCGCCCCCTGGAGCACCCGGAAGCGCTGGGCACCGCCAGCTACTCTGACCCCCACTATATCCTTGGGCACAACAGCGGTATTCGCGGCGATATCTATGCCCTCGCCACCATTGCCTACGAAATGTTTACCGGCGAACTGCCCTACGGTGAGGAAATCGAGAACTGCCGCTCCCACGCCGACTTCGAACGTCTGCGCTACCGCACCGCCAGCCAGTTTAATCCGGTAGTCCCCATCTGGTTCGACCGCGCCCTGGAGCGCGGATGCAGTATCGACCTGGAACAGCGCTATTCCACCCTAACGGAATTTATGCACGACCTGGCCAATCCGAACCCGGATTACCTAAAGGAAGATCCTACTGAAAAAGGGGATGCCTCTTTGTTCTGGAAGATTCTTTGTGGGATTTGGGTGGCTACTTTGTTGGCGGTGGCGGCGTTATTTTCTTCTAGTGGTTGAGACTAGGGAGGTACGGTAGCCTCACTTAAGAACATGCTGACCCAGAATACCTATAAAGGGCTCTAGTTTAGCAGATAGTTTTGGGCGGATATCATCGATCACACTTACTCTGTTCCACTTTGATATACAGCACTACACTTTACGATTACATATTTTGTTATGAGCGCAGATCAAGAGTAGCTTCGTAAATTCATAGTAACGGATGCGCTTGCATATTGATTTTTAATAGTTTAATTCTTTAAAAAAAACGAAATATAGTACAGCCGTAATATGTCCACTAAGGTAGTTTTTTGCCGATGCTGGCCAACCTGCTGAATGATATGTCTTTTTCTGGTTAAGGTGGCTTCCCATTCTAGAAGTATGTTAATAAGTGATATGATGCAGCTTCTTTTGAATACGCTGTTATAAATCATTATGAGTACCGAAGAAATATTTAAAATAGCTGCAGCAATTATCGCTTCATTAGGCGGCAGTGCATTATTACTTGGCGCTTTCTCTCATTGGTTAGGAAGCTTATGGGCTGAGCGAATGCTGCAAAATGAAAGAGCAAAGCATGAAGAAATCCTTCAAAAATTAAAAGCTAAGAATGAGGCTACCTTAGAAGATTTGAAAGCTCAAATAGACTCTCTGAAACAAAAAGAGTTGAATCGCCACTTTGATAAACTAGCGATCTATAAAGATGTAATTCATATTGTTTCAGAAATTCTACGAGAAATAGAAGCTGTTGCTACATCAAAGCAAGAATCTATCAGTTCAGAAATTGAGCATTCTTTTTCATTAAATCGAAATAAAGCTTATGGTTACATATCGCTAGTTTCATGCCAAGATGTTTTGGATAGATACAATGAAATGATCGACTTCTTTTTACCTTTGCTTTACGAAGGTGGGCAGGCAACATGGGCTGAATTGAGAGAAAAGGCTGATTCTATGTTAAATGCCATGCGTGTTGACCTTGGAATAAATGAAGGCGAAGTCATGTACAGAGGTACAAGATGATTTAAAACAAGTACTCGGACACAATTTATGCTGCGCTTCAATTTACTCGGTGTTCCGGGCGTTAAGTGTCTAGAGCATTAATATGATTTCGAAGCCTGATCTGATAAAGATCTTATGGGGTATCGCAGTCCACAATAGCTACTAGATTGACTTAAATATCAAAATTGTTGGCGACGGTGGAGAAATTATTGCAAAATAAGAGCAGTATTTTGCACGTAAAATTGGAATTAACTTCCTACAAGTTAAATCCGAGTTATATAAATTTAGTGTGAATAGTAGTATTGATATCCCAGCTATAGTTTTGTCTAGAAAGATTCCAAAAATTTTAAAAGGAACAAAGGCGGCCAAATATCTAGATATTTGTATTGAGCAAACAAGGCTATTTAGAAATGAAAATAATTAACAATTTTATCAACGAACGTCACTGCGTGGTTGGATAGCCGATGGGGTGGCCTTGCCCGCATACTGCCCGTTATAAGACAATATGTGAATGAGAAAACATGATGAAAGTAGCGGCTTCTATATTAATTATATTATTTTTAGGGAGTTGCTATCTCATTTGGCTAGATGATCAAAATTGGAGAGACATAATACCTATAGAATTCGATCTAGGTAGCACGCTTCACAGTAACAGTGATTTACAAGGTATAAGAGAAGCTTGTGGTGTTCATATATATGAGCTTGAAGAAACAACTTTAGATAAAATCAAAGCGGAGGGTCTTGAATTTCTCAATACAGCCAAACAGGCACGAGGGCATAGCAGATTTTATTATAGCTATGGAGAATGGATGCATACTCCAAGAAAGGATTGGAAAAGACCTGAAAACTGGGCCTATGAACTGATGTGCGCAAAGATGCCGGTAAAACTACAAGGGATCATTATTGATAGTGCAATAGCACCAGGCTCTTTTTACTCCCACGGACAAGAAAAAGTTCTCATGGTAATACCTGATCACAAAATCTTGGTTTTAACACACAATGGCTAAACTTTAATCACAAAAGATTTAGGCAAGCGGACAAATTACTCCGTTTTCGGCTCCGTAATTTGTCGCTCTTTCGAACGTTCCGCAGTCGCGTAAATTTTTTACCGATCTCCGTTTCCCAAGTTAGACCCTTTCTGTAAGCGAATATATATTTCCTCACGGTGAACAGGTAAAGATTTGGGAGCACGTATTCCTATCTTCACCTGATTCCCCTTAACTTCCAATACAGTGACTGAAACATTGGTCCCAATCCTCAAGTTTTCACCAGTCCGGCGCTTTAAGATCAACATAGTTATTTCCTACTGATACTCAAACCATGGGTAGACCTTCTCTGATGGAAGGCTGAGAAAGTAACTTTTTGAGGAAATACGGGGTGGTGCGCGAGAACGGTAGGCATAGAAGAAGAAAAGGCAGGCACAACGCTTCCAAAGCTTGGGGAATCGCTCCAAGCCGCTGGATGTACTCCACTTTATTGAAGACGAGCGGGTTTCTAGCGTATGATCCATATAGCCATCTTGATAGGTCATTTATCAATTTGGTTAGCTGGCCCCTGGTGTTGCTGCACCTTGGGTCAGCGCCTTTTACTTACTGTTACGTCACGCTACCGTTCTCCTGTGAGAAGATGGTTCTTTAGAAAACTCTTAGATGTCTTGATTCTCTCGAATCCCTTTGGCCTTTGGTCATCGGCCTACAAAAGGCCACCCAATTCCGGCCAAAATATCAATAAATATCTATCGATTTTACGCAGCTTTGACACTAAAACAAACTGAATAAAATCCAATAAGATCATTTTTGTGCCTATATTTTATGCTCCTTAGCTTAGATAATTTGCGTTATCCATAAGAATGATGGTTTAGGTGGTTACTCTTTACTCGCTTTCACATGAGGAATAAAAGCAATTAATCATAAAACAACCACTCCGTGTGTCATTCTTGTGCCGATAGAAAAGATCCAAATGGCCTAAGGCTTGAAAGTATTACAGTGAGACATGGAGAGTTGTTCACTTTTAGTCGCCATGCCATTTTTATAAAGTACTTAAAACCCTGGTTAATCGGTACGTATGTTCCTATCTATGCATTGGTGATTTTTCGCCTGTACTGGCTAACTTACCGATTGATATATCCGTTCTGAGTATAGTTGTTTGCCATTTTGGCATTGGTCGACAAGTGATATGATCCAGCTTCAGTTGAGCACACTATTAAAGCTCTTTGGCAGGAAAGCATGAACTATAGAAATCTACTGTTAAAAAGAGGGTTTGGTTTCCATTAGCAATTCATAGCCAATGGAGATCCATATGGGGTATTTTCGACACCCTAAAACTAAGAACGAGATGAAGCAATACTATGCTTCGTTGGAAAATGAACTAGAGATCCCAATAAAGATTAGAAACCGTCGTCAACCAAAATGTTTACCAAACGCTTGGGATGACTATTTTCCTAGTAATATCTCTAATCGTAATTGGAAGCTTTTTCGAAGGAACCAGTCAAAGGGGTAGTTATCCACTTTAACAGGACGCTCCTGCTGAAAATCATAAGCTCCAGCTTTGACTCTACTTATGTTTTCAGCAGAGCTTGGTGTTGTATACAACCATGATTCAATTTACGGCGACAGCCACCTTGGGCACCATGAACTGCCCAAGCAAATCTAGAAACGGGATCAAACTTTACGGCATCTTACCAACTAAGAGAAAATAGCTCTTCAAATATAGTGGAAATATTTTGATTTAAGTATAGGAAATACTATGGAAGATTCAGCTTTTCACAATTACCCTTCTGTTATTGGATACTACCAAGCGCTCAGGGAAGAGGTTTGGTCTATTACACAGGAATCATGGCCCCAGACATCAATAAAAGGCATTAGTTTGAAGACAGCAAGACTGGCTGACTCTTGGAAAGAAATGAGAGGATCTA
Organism: Microbulbifer mixtoriginis (SeqCode); assembly: GCF_052467705.1. Lineage (NCBI taxonomy): Bacteria > Pseudomonadati > Pseudomonadota > Gammaproteobacteria > Cellvibrionales > Microbulbiferaceae > Microbulbifer > Microbulbifer mixtoriginis (SeqCode). Next base: position 472,417 of record NZ_CP174322.1, on the reverse strand, counting down.
ATCTAAGATCTTCGAGAGCCAGTTGGGACTGGGAGCCAGAATTTAATGCATATCAGAAGAAGCCAAAAAGATATGAAATGTCAGTTTGGTTTGAGAATCAACTTTGCGGGCTTTGTTATGGATTTGCATCCAAGCATGGTACAAAGGTAAGAATGAACCTTATCGAATCTACACCGGTAAGACCAAATCCCTTGGGAGAAGGTGTCTTTCCAATATTATCTTTTGGAGCTACGGTTTATGCCAACTTGATTAGTGCTGACGAGGTTTGGGTGTTAGACCCAGTAAAAGGTGCAATTGATTACTACGAAAGCCAAGGATTTTCAGCGCCTGAGATTTACCACGGAAAAAGAGTCGGAATGAAAAAATTATGAGTGGCTATAAATTCTCACAAGAAGAGAAAGATCGAATCAATAAGATTCGATCAAAGATGAAGAAACATGCTGAAGAAGTGAAAAAGAAATCAAAGGATACAACAATAGAAGAACCATCGGGAAAACAAACGAATCCAACTGAAATTGACCGTATGAGAGATCGAAAAAATGACGATTAAAGACAAACAGATTAGCAAGGAAGATATTAGAAAGTTTGTTGAGAAAAACAAATCTAAAATATTGAAAGAAGCTAAAGAGGTTGAAACAGCCATAAAGTCAAATAGATTAAAGAACCAGCAGAAACTATGAATCTTATACATAGTAGCTCTAGTTAATCGAGAAATAGAAGAGGCTGAATCTTCTGGACCACCTTTAAATCCGGTAAGATCTAAGGATTGATTTTATAGCTAGCTATCGCAAAGGTTAGATGATGAACTTAGCCTGCAGTTCCTTCAAAATGGCATTATTTTAAACAAGTCTCAAGCCGAGTATATCTGTCGTTTCTTTTGGGCTATGGTAGATGCATCAATTGAGGACGAAAATAACGGAGTAAAGCTTCAATGGAATGAAGGAGCTGAATTTTGGAACGAAAAAATAATGAACTCCATTTCGGCACACCTTGAAGCCTTAGGCTATGAAGAAGAAAGGGAAAACGAAGTCGATAAGCAATAGGCATAGCTAGGAAGGATAGAGCGCGCGCAGCCGCGATCTATCCAGATGGTGAACGCCATCAGCCCATCAAGACGACAGCGTCTATGAGTATTAATGATCTTCAGAACAATCAAAACCTTGACGATATATATGCTAACTAAATGAAGAAGATAGCGATATCATTTTTAGTGAAGTTAATTTTTTATACGTAGTGAACATCAAATGGAAAAGCGCAAAAAATTACTTTGGTTTAGCCTTCTTACTGTCTCTCTAATTGGAATCGGATTCATAATTGGCATGTTTGGCAGTGCCCTAAAGCCTCCAGCAAATGCTGGTGAACTATCTTCTAGTATTGATATAGCTGACCTGGAGCCGGGTGAAATACTTACTCGGGATGTAAATTATGAGGCGGGAGGGAAGTGGGGCTTTAGATACATAATTTATAAAAACTATGAGTCTGAAATCACAGTTTTTGGTGTTCCCCTCAGAGAAGGCATGGTAAATATGCCAGATATAAAGTGGTGGAGGTGGGGCACAGAATGTAGGAATTTTGGGCCGACCATGAAAAACGGTAAGGTAGTCCCACAAAGCCAGTTCAAATGTCATGATCACGAATTAAATACGTGGTTCGCCAAAGAAAATGTCTGGGATCTTGATGGGAATAACCTCGGAAAATATACAGAAGACATGGAAAGAGTAAGATTTTCAATAAAAGGTTTTGACCTAATACTACATATGTATTATTAGAAAATAAATCTACCCAGTCTGTCATAGAGCTTTTTAATGTCTGACCCGTTTCATTATGCGAGAAGTAAAAATAAAAATAATATGGGAAGAACAAATTATTTAGTATGTAGACTTAGTATCGCGATGCTATGTGGGTTCATCTCATATTTGCTGGTAGCGACCTTTCCAGCCCTTATTGCTCCAGAATTAACAAATTTTTATGGAACACTAGGACTGTATTTCCTTTATACAGCCGTTGCTCAGTTAGTAGGGTTGTTATTTGTGATATTTAGGAGCAAGCGAGTACTGAATATCGCAAACCTAGTCTTAACCTTGATGTGCTTTATACCTGTAATAATTTACTTTATAAAAATAGCTCCAGATGGCCTAAACTAATAAAATTGGTACGATCGAACCTTTTCCGCTGAGCAACTGTCGCTCTGCTGCTACAGAATTTACTGTAAGTCTTGAGTATTCCATTGGGAAGGCAAAGGTACTATTATCCAAATAGATCCTGTTAACGGTTGTGAGTAATGAGAGCAAAGTTACAAGAATTAGTAAATGATAAACCCATAGAGCAAAGCCCTCATTATCTTCTGAGCCAAGAATTAGAGTTCGAATTTTTAAAGTCTAATTTGTCATTTGCAATGGCATTTATAGGCGGCATTATTACTCTCAAAACTGCTCTTGGTATTGATACACCTATTTCTGAAGGGTTCACCTACTCTTTGACCGCCGCCGTCTTCTCAGCTCTACATGCCTTTCAAGCACAGCAAGAATTAATTAATGACCTACGTAATGGTCGAACGCCTAGTAAAATAAAACGCCTATTTAGACGTTACCCCGGACCTGTCCTCCTTGGGTTAGCTATCGGATATGCCTTTATCTATTTCGAAAGCTCACTGCACTAACTGTACAAACTTTATAATTTGTTTAAGCACTCTGGTCTCTAAACGAGTAATTAGAATAGGGGGTACGGAGAATCTGCTGTATTCTCATTCCCTGAATTTGTGGTAGCTGCTACATTGGAACGAAACAATCAATTGCACAACAGCCGTGAACTGATGATTTCATGTGTAAGTAGGAATATCCCCCAATGAAATGGAGCAAGCTTAAATCCCTTGTTGGAGAAAAATTTTCTCCATCTTTGGGTGGCCGTATTTCTATTAACAGTACCAGATATGGAAACTGTTCATGTGGCCATGCCTGGTTGACTCTTGATAAGGCGGCAATAGCAAACTTCTGTACAATGGCCTTTTGGAATAGAGCGAATGGTAATTTCTATCGAAAAGATAATCGGTGGGTAACAGATTCCGATGTGCCTGAGCACGTAAGTGAAAAGCAGAAAATATCTTATGGTGAGATGGAATATGGAGAATTATCTCGGCAAGATGCCTATCAAGCCTGCTGGGAATTCGTTCATACCCTCAAAATTGATGAAGCTATAAACTCCGAGAATCCATTGATTCAATCCCTAGCCACACTAGATAAGCGCTTAGGAAAACGTAGGCTTAAAGAAATAGACACTTCGACTTTACACCCACTAGCAAAAAAATTGTTGGCCATAAGGTTGGAATCAGAGGGATTAAGGATTACGGTTTGCACATAAGACATATGCTTCAACATTATTCTGAAGATTTCAATTCCCTTGTTACGCATGAAATAATTGTTGAATACTAGGTTAGATGTGTGAAAAAACCTAGGTTCATCCCAGGGTCTCGGATCTCATTTATAATGAGAGAATGACATTACTCGTAAACGCCCGATACTTACGATTGACAAGGATATAATACGGCCCTTCACATAGGATCACCTTCTTAATTTGCTGTCGTTCATGAGTCTCTACGGTAGAGTTTCTAAAAAATGCTTAAGCTAAGACAGTTTGATAAGTCTGATATTGATTCATTAATATTGTACCTTAATGATAATGAGGTAACGCAATATATAACAGATGCCATACCTCAACCTTATACAGTGAGTGATGCTCGTTGGTGGGTTGAAAATAGTGAGAATTCAAGCCTAACAAAAGCGATCGAGTACAATGGAGAGCTTGTGGGATGTATATCGGCTAAGGTAGGTGAATTTGAATATAGCTGCGGCGCTGAACTGGGTTACTGGATTGGAAGGAAATTCTGGAGCAATGGAATTGCTACTGAAGCAGTTGGAGTCTTTACGGATATGCTTTTTAAATATACAGATCTCGTCCGGTTATTTGTTTCCGTAGTTTCCATGAATGGTGCATCTATTAGAGTCCTAGAGAAAAATGGCTATTTGTATGAAGGTACTCTTCGAAAAGCGTCATGTAAAAATGGCCAATACTTCGACGAATATTTATATTCAAAAATTAGTGAATGAGGATACTTGAAGTCAAGGTCAAAGGTTCATTGTATGGCCCACCCCTCCACCACACGCTATACACTATGACTGAGTTCTTACATAAGTTTGCATGCTTCGATTGCCAGGTTGCCTTTTAGCGCCAGCGATTGAGGATACATCATCGGGCTCAGCACATCAGTCTGATTCAAACATCATCCATAAGTGTCCAAATTGCGGTCCTCTTTACTGCCATCCCGCTATCGAAGGTTTGTACGGACCAACTTGTGCATAACAGAGCTTTGACCCAAAGCGCTATAATCAAACTCGCGGGATAGGCTCCGCCTAGTTTGTTAAATTTTTTAAGCTGCATGACAGCTCGGTCAACCTTAGCGTTAGACAGTGGTAGGTGTCTGTCCATGCGTTCGACCACAATCGGACGCGAACGGAGAAGAATCGAAAAATGAATAGTGAACAGGCCGAAGCGTTTCTGGATGAGATGGCCAAGGCGGTATGTGATCCAAACGCTGATTCCAAGGTCACCGACCGCTACTTTACCGAAGACTTCGTGTAGGTTATCGACGACACAACGATTGGGCGATCGCAACTCGATTCGCGTATCAATTTGCTCCGAATGGAGTACTCGGCCGTCAGGTTCGATTACCTTTCCGTAATTGGTGAGGGCGATCGGATAGCTGATATGCATCTGGTGCGCGCGAAAGCGAAAAATGGCCAACAGCTCACAATCAAGGTAATCAGCCTGTACACGCTAAGAGACGGCCGGATCGCGCGCGCCGAATCCCTTAGCCGCCTTATCGAAGGGACTGCGGAAGACCTGCAATTACTCGTGCGTGGTGAATGAGGCGATCGGACGGCGTGGACCTTGGTTTCACTGAAGACGATAACGCAAACCGCCTCCGGGTATCGTTTTGTCGAAGTCCTCCAGCTTCCTCTCGAATTGCTTAATCAGCTTAAGAGTCGCCCAGAGCTTTATGATCATCTAAGGCAACACCCAAGTGCTAACCAAAGCATCCCCCTGTCCGGTACTCACGTGCCGGCTGGCATGAAGACATACCACATAACAAATGACTATGGTTACTCGTCAAGCTTTTAAGCAATATTTTCATCCCAATAGGTGTTGTTTTTCACCATGGTAGTCAGGATGATAAATTACTTTCTCAGACATGCAATTAGAGCCACATTCTTAAATTTTCCAACGTCGACTAGACGTTTCTACATTGGCTTTAATATGAAGTGGGACTTGATAGCGACATTATGGAAATACACAGGACCATACGCACACGATGTCGACCTGCCCATATACAGTAAGTGAGCGCTCTTCGCACTATAAAGGCTACAGCGATTTAGCTCACGAGAAATGGTTTTGTTTAAACGACTGAGTTGTTGCGCAATGGCTCTGGCTGTATAGTTCTGGCCCGTTGAGGACTTAAATCTGATATCGTTCGTTGAGGGTCAGCTGGCTGGTGCAGGTTCCATGGGATTGCTGGCTTATTTGCGTGGAAGTTAACCAGCCTACAGCCAACTTTCCTCCTTGGCTATCACCAAGTGTGTCGCTTTTAGTGGGGGTCTAGGATTTATGTACTGCAATATATAGGAAAATACCGAATTACAAAACACGGATTATTTACAAACAAATCATTGGGAAACAAATTTCAAGCCCGTGCTGTCCACAAAAGAACTGTTTAATATCAGTATTCCATATGCAAAGGCTATCCAATAAAACAAAGTCGCCCTGCATAATTTTTGCTACTGCCATTATTGAGCTATCTGATTCTGATGCTACTGTTAAGTTTGGTAAATATGGGGTATTGGATTGAAAACCGAATAATGCAAGTATATTGTAGACTTCTGTAGCCGTTGGACCATAGCTAAGTACGCTATAGTCAAATCCAGCTATTCCTCTACTAGTAAAAGTCAAACTATTAATAAATATTTCTCTTTCTATTTCCGATAATGCATTCAAAGGTGATTTCTCAGTTGGAGTAATCTCTAAGTATTTTTCTAATTCTAATTGATTTTTTATTGGAGCAAGCTGGTAATCCTTTTCTCTCTTATCCATCCAATATTTTTGTTTTTGTTTAATTAAACTACTGCGCGTAAATTTTTCGCCTTGACTTTTTAGTGAAGCATCTAGAGAGAACGCTGGCTGTAAGAAAAAGAAAGATAGTACTGCAATAACTAAAATAGTTAGTGTGAATGCCTTCATATTATGCCTATTTGTAAACGATGACATTTGGTTCAACGCAATAATAGCGCTAATGATAGATATTAAGTGACTATATTGGCAATCTGAGTGACAACTTTTAAAGTCTATCTCAAACCTGTTGAAAGAGAGTAATTTTGCTCTTACAAATCTAAAAAATGTGATCAGATCTCTAATTTACTTATTAAGGTATCAATTTTTCAGCCCTAGATGCCAGCATTATCATCTACAGGTTTAGCTGTTTTACAATGCTAATGGCATTCTTGATACGTCTACGGGTTTATTTTTCATTACATAGAAATATTGAGTAGTGATGTTATCAATCTCGGTAAAGTCCATTAGCCACCCCTATTCATTACAGATATTTGTTTTTCAGAACGATTCAAACCGACATTCCTGAGAGCATTATTCAGTGCTTCAGGTTCTCCCTCTCGTGGCCAACCAACAAAGTATTCGATAAATTTACCATCAGAAAAGAAATAAAATGCCGGAGTTCCTATGTTGCTACGCAACTCAGGTAACTCAGACCATGGTGGAGTCTCATGCATCAAACCTGTGGGTAAGCTTGGATAATTTCGCGACCAATCTAGGAACCCCTCAATATACAGTTTACCCCTAGGCTCAGTGAGCCAATATGAATATTCAGAGAAGATCTCTAATAGCTCCTCATCAACAATAATATGTTGAGCTGCTGAAATGGAAAAACTACATAAGGGGTTTGATGCAACCAAAATGAATGGGCCATTGTCTGGTATGCTAAAAGCACTCTGTTTAATAGAGTTCTTCTCGACTTTCCAAATTGTAGGATGCCTAGATGTTTTTTCGCCAACCCTATGAACTTCCGGTATAACTTGTAAATATCCAGAACTTTTTTGTTCAACCATGTTGCTGGCTAATTCAAATTGTCGAGTTGCAATATAGGCCTCCTGCAGAGCAACTAAGTGACGCTCTTTCACAAGATTTTTTATCTTTAAATAATGTAATACTCTAGCCATATCTTTGGCGTAATTGACATCTGGATCATAAGCAATAGCGGTTTTTGTAGCTTGAAATAGGTATTCCAGTTCAATTCCACTAAAATCACTTAAGGCTTCAGAATTTATAATGGGACTAAAGTTATCTGAGTAAAACTTCTTAGGTAATTTGTTCCCACTTAGATCCATTCGTGTATCTTTGTAGATTTGATTTATTTGGTTGTAAAGGCTCTTTATTGGTTTGTTTGTACTTGCCCAAACCTCAATGCTTGCATTAAAAATTAGCATCACAAAAATCAATATTTTAATATTATTCATTTTTTAATCATCTATTTTAAAAAAGGAGATGAGGTTATTATTATTTCTTACTGCGAAATCCTGCATCTACTACAACTGTGAAAATCGAATTGAAATTGAAGCATGTAAATATTTCAGTAATCTAACCAATAGACCTCCTCATAATGTAAATTTTAGATTCGTAAACCCAAGTATGATTTTGAAATCTCATCCAATTAGATAACAATCTCAATATATAGAGATAACCCTTCTAGCCTTCTTGATATCCCCACTCAGTTGAGTGGGGATATCAACCTAACTAACTATCAGGTGCACCAAGCAGGAAAGCAAGTTTGAAATGGAGTAAAAAGACAGGAAAATTGGTTAATAGGGCTATTCCACCTACATTGATAATCAAGCAACTGGGATGCGACTGGCATAGTATCGGCCGCATTCATTATCGATTTATCCGGTCCGGATGTTACTGATAAACCTGGTAAAAATGGAGTGACGGATTGAGACCCGAATAGCGCTAAAATGCTATAAACTTCGGTAACACTCGGTCCATAAGTAAGTGCACTGTAATCAAATGAAGCGAGACCTTTTTTGGTAAAGACCAAGCTATTAATAAATATATCTCGCTCTATTTCCGGCAGAACTCTCAGAGGACTATTCTCTATTGGAGTAATAGCTAAATAGTTTTCCAAATCAACTTCATTTTTTATTGGGGCCAATAAAAAATCCATTTCTATTTTGGCTTTATACCCGATGACACATCTGTAGAAAGTGCTTGGTAAGAGAGAAGCGAGAATAATATTGCAACTACCGGTAGGTGTAAGTTTAATTTTTTCATTTAACGCATCCTTACGAAAAAACAAATATTGAAATTGACACAAAATTTACAACATGATTATTTTGCAGTTACTTTTGCTAGTAAGTCAATAAAGGCAAGTTAATTTTTTACCATTTGGCGTATAAAGCATCACATTATTAAACCAGCGATGCTAGATCCAGCAGTAAGTCTCTAATATTAAATTTACAGGTTTTATTGGCGATAACATCGACTTCTTTGCCTCCCTAAAGTGAGCAATTTCGACAGCATCCAGCTGGTCAGCTTTGGCGAGTTGCTCTGTTGACTTTACAAAGTTTCTTACATTTGAATGATTGCAAATAACTATAGGCAGTCCCGCCTTGTGAGCAGCACAGACAAACTCCAATTCAAGCCTTCCGGTGGACTCGATAAGTACTCTTCTGGGTTTAAGGCACTACAGTTGTTGAACGGTGTCCTTAATACCATATTTATCATTGGTAACAGTAAAGAATTGGCCAGTTGATATCACAAAAATATCGAGCTGTATGCTACTAGCATCGATACCGACATTAATCTCTTGAGGTTCCATAAAATATAGGTATTTCGGCCTCACTATTCGGGCTTGAGTCCCACATAACTATTCGAGTTATGCCTAATGAGTGTCTGTTACGTTCATACTTGTTATCGGCCTTTATGAACCGACAATGCAACGAACTGTGGCAGAAAAGATCTTCGGTGACCGGCGAAGGTGTGTCTCAATTTACCCGTTAGCGAAAAGGGTTTTCAACATTTGAATCGAACTAGAACAACCATACAAACGCAGCTTTCATCTGAAAATAGCGCGGGCTGGGACGATCTATACACCGCTTCGCTCTGTTTCGGCCGCCCATATGCTCAGCGTTATATTCCACCCAATTTCAACCCCGCCTGTTGGCGACACGCTTGCAATAATTTTGTAACGGAACTCTCGTTACCTATGATTCTTGCTATGGCTACTGCACCAATGAGCATTGCAGTTATTGACAAAATATCATCTTCGTCGCAATCAACATAGCTTTTGGCGTATTCCAAAATTGCTTTGTTCATGCCATCGTAGATGCTTGCATAAGTTGCTTTTGTTTCTTCATCCTGCATGGTTATATCCGTAGCTAAAAATGCAAGTGGACATGGGTATTCACCCCGCACATGCTCTAAGCTAAGGTATCCATCAAGCAATAGGCATAGCCATTCCTTATCGGTAGTGCCATCTGGTTTAAGTTCGGCAAGCTTAGTGCCATTGACTGCAAATTTTAAGGACTCACGATACAACACCGCCTTGCTGTCAAAGTGAGCATAAAACGCTCCTCTGGTGAGCCCGCAATCTTTCATCACTCCATCCACTGTAACGCCATCAAAACCCTTGACCGTAAAAAGCCTGAACGCGCTTTCAAGAATTCGTCTACGAGTAATTTCCTTATGCTCTTTTGTATAAGGCATGAGTTCTTATGTGCCTACAATTTAATATGATCTGTATCATATATTATATGTCGTTTAACATGTAGCCTTACCTTAAACCGAAGAAAATAAAATAAATGAATATAATCAACGGTTATATTTCACGGAGATGCAAAATTGAATAAAATAAAAGGCGGCTGTCATTGTGGTTCTGTAGCATGGGAATTTAATCTTCCTATTAAGACAGTAGTGAAGTGTCATTGCTCTATGTGTAGAAAGTTACAAGGCTCTGATCACAGTACCTATGCTGTTGTTCCGAAAGAACAATTCTCATTATCTAAAGGCGAAGACTCGGTTATCAATTACCAAGCTACCGAAAAATCATACAAAAATTTCTGCTCCACATGTGGAACACCAACCCACCTTATTAACGGGAAGCATTTCCCGGGCGATTTTGTTTTACCACTAGGTATAATTAAAAATTATACTGATGAGCTAGCACCAAAAATCCAAGTTTATACATCAGAAAAGCCTCCTTGGTCGAACATCCATGATGATGTGCCACTATTTAGCTAAGGATATAAATCGGGTAGCCGGTAGTTTCTAGCTACCGGCCTCCACACCACCCATCGTACGGGTCCGCAATGGGCGGCTCCCAATCCGTAATGGATTTAGGTTCAAGCCTTCACCATGACCAAGGTATTAATCTTGGTATTAGACTACTATGTCGCCGGCTGACTTCTGCCTAATCACCTTGGTCATTACTGACTGAGGCACTGCTATGTTTCACTACTTCTTTTCCCCGCGATGGTGGCTAGCGGGTTGGGACTAATTATGAGTCAGCGGCCATGCTGACAGCTTCATATCAGCAGGTTACACAGATCTCCGCTGATACGGGGGTGACTTTCACTACACAACTTCATCATTTACTCTACCCATTAGATCACATGGCTTCAGTGCCCTTGACCACTTCGCCTCTAGGCTAAGCATTAAATGATATTTCTATTCGATAATTTGTAGTTTTTCAGTGGCACCCTTACCCAAAGATCTCACCCTGTTGCAGTTGCCATTCACTGGTAGTTAGCATTTAATGGAGTGCCATTAAATGGTGATCTTCCTACAGGGGAGTTTCACCCTATTAGTTCACGCCTATGCTTGGCGTACCAAGTGCCTGCAATCCGATCTGCGGTTGCTGTCACCTTTTTTGTCAAAACCCTGACAAAAAGATGCCAGTAGCCTCCGGCAATTGAGGCGAGCGTATCTTTCATCGTAATTGGCGCTAATTATTATGCTCTTTAAGGGATCGTGTAAATGTAAGCGTTGGCGGGTTGAGGTTCAGTTAGCTGGACCGATCGAAGGTTTGAATCCGCGCATTTGCGATTGTAATTATTGCCAAGCCAACCCGTCACTTATTATTAGTGATCCGAATATGTCAGTGGTTTTCATTGGTGATGGGATTTTAACTAAACAAAATGGTGATCAGCTTGCTAATTTCTACCATTGTAAAGCTTGTAATGAACTGCTAGCCGTAGGCTGCAATATAAATGGTCGGCTTCGCGGAGCAGTAAATTCCAATTTATTGCAAGACGTGAATCAACTTGGCAACCCTATTCAAATTCAGCCAAGACTGTTGAGTGCCGCTGAAAAGCTTGAACGCTGGGATAAGTTGTGGGGTGTCCTTAATGGTTTTTGAAACTTAAAATGTTAAGGCTTTCGGACGCTTCGGTCCGCAGCATGAGGCTTTATGAGTCAGGGAGAAAAAAACAGCGCCGATAACGCCTTGGCATTTATACAGGAACTGATATGACTAGGTCTGATAAGTTCTGGGATAGAAAAGCAGAGGAGTATGCTAGGAGCCCTATTTCTGACGAGGCAAGTTATCAGAAGAAGCTCTCAGATACCCAGAAATTCTTTACGCCTGATATGAATATTTTGGAGTTTGGTTGCGGAACAGGAACTACAGCGATTTGCCACGCTCCACATGTGCAATATATTGAAGCGGTAGATATCTCTGAAAATATGCTTGAGATTGGCCGAACTAAGGCCAGGGAAGCCTGTATCGATAATATTAGATTTACCAGAGGTACATTAACCGAATTCAATGCTGAATCGGCGAGTTTTGATGCAGTATTGGGTTTAAATGTTATTCACTTAGTACCAGATAGAAGAGATGTTTTGGCAGAAACTGCTAGAATCCTCAAGCCTGGTGGTATTTTCGTGAGTAGTACCGTTTGTATGGGTAATTCCTATATACGGTTTATTAAGCTCTTAGCACCTCTGGGAAAATTCATGGGTATAATGCCCGATGTCTTCATCCTAACAAAAGTAAAATTAGAGAAAGAAATTCAAGACGCTGGTTTTACCATTGAAGTTATATGGCAGCATGGAATGCATGACATGGTAGTTTTCATTATTGCGCGTAAAATATGAATGATATTTCTAAAACTTCGTTATGTCTCCAGAAATACAAACCATACTTAGATACTTAACAGTGAGGATACTCAAATGAATACAAATGCAGTTTGTTGGTTTGAAATTTATGTAAATGATATGGTTCGTGCAAAGTCATTTTATGAAGCTGTTCTCAAGCAGGAGTTAACTCGACTAGACAATCCTGACGAAGCAAAAGACTTCCCTCAACCCGAGATGTGGGCATTTCCAATGAAACAAGAGCCGGGGGCAAGTGGAGCAATTTGTAAAATGGATGGGGTTGAAGCTGGAGGTAATAGCACTCTAGCGTATTTTGATAGCGAAGATTGTTCTGTTGAACTGGCCAGAGTTGAGCCCGCAGGTGGGAAGGTAGTAGTGCCTAAAATGTCTATTGGAGAGCATGGCTTTATCGCAATAGCGCAAGATACCGAGGGAAATAATATCGGTTTTCATTCAATGAAATAGCTAGCCCTCACAAGAAAACATTAATTCACATAACTGGTTACTTAAATATCGTACATTGTCTTCATCAAGGCACTGGGTTGTGCTCAAATTAAGCCGGCTTACCCTATTGATGAAATTAAAATTAGCGTGGAATAGCTACGGCTAGCAATTATGTGCAGTTAACGTTTTTGGCTAGCCTTACTAAAGTAGCCCACTACCATTCCGTATCCAAAGTGCAACTGACAAAGCCGTTACACACCAAAGAACCATTTATCACAGTGCAAGAGGATGAGTTTTGAAAGGATTTAGAATTCTGACCTCCACTTTATTTCTACTCACCAGCTCTATCGCTTTATCAAGTAGCGTTAGTGTGCAAAAAGTATCTGAACACCTACATATCTTGAGTGGAAAAGAGTTCGGAACGAATATTGGCTTAATATCTACGGAAAATGGATTGGTACTCATTGATCCTATGCCAGGAAATAATCAGTTAAGTGCGTTAGATCAAGAAATTCGGTCAATTTACGATAAGCCTATCTCCTTCATCTTAAACACACACTCGCATTCTGACCACACCGGTGGAAACGCGCACTTTGAAAAGCAAGGTGGAAAACTGATAGAGAGCAGCTTCAATTTAAATGAACTCACTCACATTAAAGTCAAGTCTCATACAACAATCGACAATATCTATTACCATAAGGAAAGTAATTCTATATTTGTCGGTGATGTATTCGATACCAGCTGGCATCCAACATTTTATGCTGGCGGAATTAAAGGTTTTAATGAAGCCATTGAGGCCATTTTAAATTTGGGTGATGATCAAAGTTTGATAATACCCGGCCATGGCACTCCAGCAAACAAGCCATCTTTGCTTGAATTCAGGAAAAATACTTTTACATGGATAAATAAAATTCAAGAGCTTCATCAAAAGGGATTGGGTGTGGAACAAATAATGATTGATACACAAGTTAAGGATATTTTGGAAAAGTTCAATATAAATAATAAATCCCCATTCCTACCCCAAAAAGCTTATAAAAGATTTATAGAAAGAACTATTTAAGTGATTAATGATGAAAATTATAGACAACAAGGAAGCTTATTAGGATAAGTTCATATTAACGCTATTCTTTTTTTGTCGGAGGAAAAGCTACTCCAGCAAGGTTTTATTCATTTATGAAAATTGCAACCTCATTTTTACTAATTATTTTATCCTCATTTTGTCATGCTGAAAACATCACTCCTTGCCCAGAAAACCTTTAGCGCATTGAGAGATATGACCCTAAATATCCAATGAGAGAGTACCGACGACCTGTAAATGGCTGGGTAGTGCTAACTGCCCTGCTTAATCCTGATGGAACTTTGCAAGATATTGAAATTGTAGAGTCAGAGTCGGATAACTTATTTGATCGATCTGCTGTAAAATCAGTAAGAAACTGGAAATTTGACTGGTCAGGATGCTGGTGTAAATCTAAGACTAGATTGAGCTTCAAATTCAATGGCTAACGGTTTACACCTAGGTTGCCCATCAATACACTAGAGGCTGTTTCATAACTTGAAATCGGCTATTCTCACGCAATTACATAGAAAAAAGTCCAGCAATAGTGAGCCGATTCAAGTCAGAGTTAACCAATGATCAATGGAAATTGATCGAACCTTGTCTTCCTGAGTTAAAACGAGGAAAGGGAGGCTCTAAACCCATTGATAATCGAGCTTGTTTTGAGGGTTTTGCGTTCTGGAACGCGATGGAAAGATCTTCCTTCACACTATCCATCACCGAGTACATGCTGGAGAAGGCTTCAATTTTGGGAAGAGCAAGGAGCTTGGTTACAGGCATGGAGAAGATTTCTGTAGCTGTTGGATCAGCAGTCTTTGCTTAACTGGGAAGAGGTCTTTTCTGATGGCAGCTTTGCACCAGCAAAAAAAGGGGCTTCGAAATCGGGAAAACCAAGCGGGGCAAGGGTTCAAAGTGGATGGTGGTGGTCGATGGCGAAGGTATTCCACTGGGAGGCACCATTACTTCGGCCTCACCAGCAGAAGTTAAATTATTACACCCATTACTTGATGTTATGTATAAAAATACAAAGATTCATCGCTTAGTTTATGATAAAGCGGCGGACTCGGATCCTCTTAGAGATAGTCTGTTGAGTCGTGGAATCGACCTTATCTGTCCACACAGGAGAAATAGGAAAAAAGTCTCAAGGCAGGATGGCAGAAAGCTCAGATGGTACGCTCGCCGTTGGAAAGTTGAGAGGACTTTTGCGTGGTTGGGAAATTACTGCCGTTTAGTTATTAGATGGGAGCGATATTTGTCCACTTATCGTGCTTTTTTCTATATTGCATGCATGCTAATTACCTTAAAGAAGTTATGAAACGGCTTCTAGTATAAACCATGAAAAGATATGGCTACTAATTTACCAAGGATGATGGTGGCCTTTCCAAATTAAGCGGACTTAGATTCTTTATCGGGCTGTGTGCTTTTTTCAGTACAATTACCAGCTTGATATTCTCTGGACAGAGCCAATTAAAGTTATATTTGGCCTCACTCTTCGCTTTCTGGCTTTCTGGCTTTCTGGCTTTCTGCATTCTTGGCCGAAGTTGCCCCCAAAGTAAGATCCTACCCGGTTATATTTTCCGCAATAACGGCAAGTATAATTTTCTGGATTGATCCGAGAAATGTTTTTATAGTCCATCATTATGAAAATTGGCACTGTGTTGATATTGAAAATTTGAACGGCAAAATAATATATTTAGGTTTTTGTGGCATAGTAATAATCGCTGCGCTTTGGTCTTTGCGGAAGCAATCTCGCTGCATGTTTAGGTATCATGCTTTTTCTTTGATACGAAAATCTTAGCTACAAATAATACGTCAATTAACTAACAACTGATCCATAACTTTCTTAGCTTAATTAACATGCAGGCAATATAGAAAAAACTCTGTAAGAAGATAAATAGCGACCCCACCTGGCGACCACATAACGGTAGTTCTTAAACCATACAAAAGTTCGTTCAAATTTTTAATATCGAATATACCCACTAAGCTTTCTACCATATTTTTTCAAAGGTTTTCTACTATTCCTACAGCGAGGGCAAATCAGGTTAATTTCATGGCCGATAAAGCTATAGAGTAATAGATCAGAGTCTAGAGCTTTCTCGTAAACTAAGCGTTAATTTTTTTATTTTCATAGGTAACATTGAGTAATGGATATATTAAATTTACTTCTGCTGGTGAGTCCGGAGTAACGGTACTTCCCAATGAAATATCTTCGTCATCGACCACCACAATCCACTTTGTAACTTCGCGCCGCTTGGTTTTTCCAACCTCTGCTCTCCTTTTTTCTACTGAAGTAAAGCCTGACATCCGAAAAGACTTCTTCCCTGTTTGACAGGGCTCTTTGCTTGAGCTGTCC
Source organism: Microbulbifer mixtoriginis (SeqCode) (assembly GCF_052467705.1). Lineage (NCBI taxonomy): Bacteria > Pseudomonadati > Pseudomonadota > Gammaproteobacteria > Cellvibrionales > Microbulbiferaceae > Microbulbifer > Microbulbifer mixtoriginis (SeqCode). The sequence goes on along the minus strand of NZ_CP174322.1, from coordinate 456,356 downwards.
GAGAAACTTTCTCTAACCCCCTAACTAAGCGCCTTGCTCTTCCCCAAATTGGAGTCTTCTCCAGTATTTACTAGGCGTGATGTAAGATGAAGAGAGGTCCTTCCATCTTACTTCGGAGCGAAATTTCCACAAGATACCTTTACAACAAGCACAGTCATCAACGGGTTTTCAGCCACCTTTTCCATGTTTTAGATGGGGAAGGCAAAGCTCAATTAATTTCCAGTGAACATCGGTTAATTCAGACTGAAACTTGCTTACATATTCTTGCCTTATCGTTCCATGAGACTATAAGAATAACTGATTTCAAATTATGTAATTGCCTTTATAAATTTAGGTAAACCACTTAAATGAGCCTTCTGAAAGTCAATATATTTTATTATCTGAATAAAACGTTATACTTTGTGGTTTTATTTGAGAGAATGGTAATAAGTGGATATCGAGATACTAATAGTTAACCTGCATATTCATGCAGACTTTAAGAGGAATGTATTTGCAAAACTCTTTTAGCTACTGCAGCTTTCTGTACTACTAACTATTGTAACAATACAGATCTATATATTTACAGTATTATTTTGTGATATGAAGCAATTGAACTTCATGAATCACTTGGTACAAAAATTTAGTTCGTAATGATAGGGTTGAAGTTGATAGACATAAATTCTTTAATTTCATTAAACAAATTACTGAGCTAAAGTTGCTTCCTTTAAATCTATTCCTAATTTTTTTGAAAAAATCATATTTACAGGCAAAATTTTACCTTATCATCCTAACTGTTAAATTTTTAAAATCAAATATTTTCATATTGAATGATTACTAATTTTACGAGCACCCATACTAATTCGCGTGTAAGCAACATACCATTCATCAATCACTCGGCACATTAGCATACACGCGGCTTTATATTTTTAAGCTGTCTTTATTGAGCCAGTATTCATTAACTCTTCTGGATATGAATTTAAACTTTTATTATTATAGTTTTGAACCCATTTTCCAAACTGGTCAGACCATCTAATAGTTGGCAGATCAATCCATCGATAAAAAATTTCAGCAACCAAACAACTTGTAATAATAGTAATAAAACCGGCACCCATAGAGGCTACTAAATAACCATTATCTTCTTTAAGAACAAGAAAACTATAAAGCCCTAGAGATGAGAGAACCAAGGGGTGTACCAAGTAAAGCCCAAAAGAAATTTTTCCTAACCATCGCCCCAAAGTGCCACTTAGTAATCTACCACAAATATTATCTTGAACAATCAAATAAACCAATAGAAGTGCCCCAAGACATGGGAAAAAAATTGGCCAGTAGAAGGTAATAAAAGTATTATTCTGAATCCATACTGCAATATCTACTACAGGTGCATAAGCTTCGCTACGCCAGTTATAGCCTCCTAAATAAAGTGCAAACATAAATACAATGGGATACCAAAAGCGAGACAAGGGTGGTACAGGAACTCGATTTATATACGCGCCTAAGATGAATAATGATAAGTAAATCCCAGCTTTACCTATCACATCACTACTGCCAACTAGCACAGCGCAAATTAATAAGGCTATCAGCCAGCCAAAACGGAAATGACCAAAAAGAGCTAAAAATGAAAACAGTAAAAAAGATCCTATTAACTCAATTTGTATTGTCCAAAGAACATAATTATAAGACCTATCCCGAAATAACATTGCACCGTAGACACCTTCCTTGAGAGCCTCAACGAAGCTTGCAGAGTGCACCATTGCTTTTCCAAGAAATCCATCCACGGCAACATCTCGAGCTGGATAGAAGTCTAGGCTGATCAATAACCAGCTCAACATCACTGAAGCGAATACTGGTATTCCCAAGCGAATATAACGTTTAGTAGCTGAGTTTTGAAGTTTAGCAAGGTTATAAGATTTAAAAAAACTTAGAGACAATACATAACCACTAATTACAAAGAAGATAGCAACCGCAAAGTTTCCTTTATAGAAAAAGCTAATGGGGCTATTAAAAATAGTCTCTTCTAAGCCTGTTCCTGATGTATCACCTGTTCCAGTGTGCAGGTAGGGATAAAAGGCCAAAACAATATGTGATAGTATAACGCTAAAGGCTGCCACCCCTCGCAATCCATCAAGGCTATGTAATTTCTGTTTCATTAGTGATTGATTTTCGTTAATAATACTGACTAAATCGAGTAGTTTAACTAAAGAGAGCCACTCTGACCAATTAACTTCCCCTCATGCTTGGCATCTGATAAAAGTTACTAATCAGCAGGCGCATCGGGGAAAATGGAAGCAAGTTTGAATCTACCATTAAAGTTCAAGTTGGCCATCAACTGAAAATACAAATCCTGAAGGAAGCACTAGACGCACATTGCTTAACTTATGGGCTCACCCGTCCTCAAAGACCAAAATTATGCTGCGAGACATGGGTATGGCTGTTACTTCGAAATCGGTTTGGCGCCCCCCCCTTTTTTTGTTATCCTGCAAGTTTTAAAACCAGACAGTCCATCGAAGCATGTACTAATTGATAAAAAAATGACCGCTGAGACATCTCAACCCTAAACTGAGTAAAGCGCCCCTTTCCGACTTCATATCAATAAAGCCCGTGTAGTTGTTTACACAAATCATTCCAAAAATGAACAATTCCGGTCTCTAACTTAAGGCCACCATCAAACCAATTCATCATCAAATACTCCGGGCAACTCACCGATTTCTAGTAACTGACCGGTAAGATCGATTTCACTGACTCAGATGCGCTACCTTATCCTATTGATTAAATCCAATTCTTTAGCCTCACCATATACATGATAAATCTACGGCACGTAGCCACGTTCATCCATCCGCATACCCAGGTATCGAATCAGGCCATTGCGAATATCGCAGATCCAGCCGTGCAAGTTGAAACGCTGACTGCGGTCTCAGCCCTGCTGCATTATTTATATCATGGTCAGGTCTTGCACCTGCGCCAGGCCATTTAATTTATCTTGGCGCAATCGCGTGCGAACAGTTGGCGAATCTCTGCCCCTCAGTGGGCCTCCCCCGATAAATCCAGGCCGGAGATTTGCGCGGCTTGCACCATTTTTTGCAGATAGTCGCTAGTCATCTGGCGGCGGCGTTTTTCAGTTAGGTATTCCTCGATTCGCTCCGAAACATATTCGTATTCCAGCGGGCGGCCCGGCTCGCAGTGTTCCACATATATCAGATGCACACCGTAAGGGGTCTCCACAGGTTCTGCTACCAAACCGGTGCCCTGCTCGAATATTGCGCGCTCGAATGAGGCGACGGTATCACCGCGCCCTACTTGGCCGAGGCTGCCACCGGCTTCGGCGGAGGAACAGGCGGAGTGGGATTGGGCTAACTGGGCGAAGGTCTGTAGCGGATTGGCATCGTTGCGGATCTGCTTGAGCATTTCCTCAGCGGCGGCGCGCGCTTTGGCGCAGGCTTCGGAGTCATCCGGTGCGGCCGGGATCAGGATATGGCGCACTTCGGCGAGGGGATCGGAGCGGAATTTATGTGGGTGGGCTTCGAAATAGGCGCGGCACTCGGCTTCACTGGCCGGGGGCACTTGCAACTCACCTTTCAAAAGATCTGAAACGGCGTGATCGAAGGCCTCGCTGTGCAAGTCTTCATCGGCAGCGCAAAGCCCCTGCCCTGCGGCCTTTTCCCGTAACAGCCAACCGATAACCAATGCCCGTGCAGCGCGGTAAATTGCTTGGCGCGGGGAGTTGGCGGTCTGGTATTGCATCTCCTGGTAAATCAGGTCTGCGGGAATTTCACTGCCGTTCACGGCCACGGCTTCAGCCAGTTCGAATTCGTGCCCGGTGGCGTCGGAAGCTAGTAATGCACTCATGACTCTTCTCCACACAAGGCCCACACTTGTCGGGCCTGGTTAACGATTGCTGGGATTAGCGCGCGGCTTTGGCGCGCACTACCTGGTAATTGCGGCGGAAGTACTGCACTGGAACACTCCATACGTGCACCAGGCGGCTGAAGGGGAACAGCAGGAACAGGGTCATACCGAGGAAAATATGCAGCTTGTAGATGATATTTACGTCGGCGATAGCCGCTGCGGCGGCGGAACCATCGAGGGTGACAATGGACTGGGCCCAGGTCATCAACTTGAGCATTTCGGCACCGTCCATATGGCCGGCGGAAACCAGGATACTGATCAGGCCGAGGATTAACTGGGCGTAAAGCATCAGCAGTATGGTCAGGTCCATTTTGGAAGTGGTGGCGCGCACTCGCGGATTGGTGAGGCGGCGCTTAATCAAAATGGTTAGGCCGATAAAGCAGATTACCCCGAAGAAACCGCCGATAACCATTGCCATCATCTGCTTGGTGGAAGCTTCAATGCCGAGTAAGTGCCACACCGCTTTGGGCGTAAGCAGGCCGACAAAATGGCCCGCGAGAATGGCAATCACCCCGATATGGAACAGGTAACTGCCGATGCGCAATTGCTTGTGCTCCAACAACTGGCTGGAGCCGGTGCGCCAGGTATATTGATCGCGGTCATAGCGGATCAGGCTCCCCACCAGAAACACCGTGAGGGCAACAAAGGGATAGATGGCAAAGAGCAGCGTATTCAGATAGTTCATCTTGTTACTCCTGTGGTACGGGCTGGGCAGAATTCTGCGCGGCATCTTTGGCACTGGAGGCCCAGGTTAGGGGCTGGCCGTCGCGCAGCTGCGCAGCGCTGGGCCGCGCTATGGACTGGTCACAATTGTTGGCGCCGGTAAAGCTGACCACCTCTTCCTCCCAGATCTTGTCCAGCGCCTCGGGGGTATCGTCGCGCTCCTCATTGGCGACTTCTTCTTTGAGCGCGGTCAGGTCGACGAAGACTCCGGCCATCTGCAAGAGCGCATCCATCAACAGGTGATAGGGGCTCTCGCGCTTTGACAGGCGCGCGCTCAACAGGGCAATCACATGGGTGATATCGTGCACCCAACCGTAGGCCGCTTCACCTTGGGTGGCGCAGAACTCTAAGTAGGTGGGCAGGTAATCTGGCAGTTCGCGCTCATTCAGTTCCAGGCCGGCGGCTCTGTAGCGGTTCATCAGATCCACCATGGCCTGGCCGCGATCGCGGGATTCGCCGTGGATATGCTCGAACAGGTGCAGGGACACAGCCCGGCCGCGCTCAAACAAACCGTCGTATTCACTCTGCCAATCGAGCGCATCCATACGCTCGTAATGAGAGATAAACGCCAGCAGCAAATCGCGCAGGGGCTTGTCTAGGTCTTCGGATTCCGCCACCCAGTTGGTTAACTCATCCAGATGCACCACCAGCTCATCGGATGGGTAATCCAGCAGGCGGGCGATCAGGTTTAATACTTTCATCGGTACTCTCCCCTCAGCCTCAGTCGACTACTTTGGCCGGTATCACTTCGCGCACTGCATTCTGCTTGCCACCGAAGATGTTGGTGCTGTCGTTGCCGGTGCTGCAGCCGTTGCCGAAGCTAAAACCACAGGAGGACTTCATGTCGTAGGCGTTTTCGGCGTAAGCCTTATGGCTTGAGGGCACCACGAAGCGGTCTTCGTAATTGGCCAGGGCCATATAGCGGTACATCTCTTCTACCTGGGCTACGGTCATCCCGGCCTCTTCCAGCAACTCGCGTTCCTGCACGCCGTCTACATGGATGCCGCGCATATAGGCGCGCATCACAATCATGCGTTCCAGGGCGCGGGCCACTGGCTTTTCGTCGCCGGCGGTGAGCAGGTTGGCCAGGTATTGCAGCGGGATACGCAGGGTGGAGAGATCGGGGATCTCGGCGCCGCGCCCCACGGTGACGGTTTCCACTTGGCCGGCCTGCACTGCGTTCTGGATCGGAGACAGCGGCGGCACGTACCAAACCATGGGCAGGGTGCGGTACTCCGGGTGCAGCGGCAGGGCGATCTGCCAATCGATGGCCATCTTGTACACCGGGGATTTCTGCGCGGCTTCGAGCCAGGCTTCGGGGATACCCTCGGCGCGAGCAGCTTCCTGGACTTTGGGGTCGCTGGGGTCGAGAAAAATATCGCACTGGGCTTGGTAGAGGGCTTTTTCGTCTTCTACCGCAGCGGCTTCTTCGATGCGGTCGGCGTCATAGAGCAGCACCCCCAGGTAGCGGATACGGCCCACGCAGGTCTCGGAACAGATAGTTGGCTGACCCGCCTCGATACGTGGGTAACAGAAGATACACTTCTCGGATTTACCGGTTTTCCAGTTGTAGTAGATCTTCTTGTAGGGACAGGCAGACACACACATGCGCCAGCCGCGGCATTTGTCCTGGTCGATCAGGACGATGCCGTCCTCTTCACGCTTGTAGATGGCGCCGCTGGGGCAGGCAGAGACACAGGCCGGATTGAGGCAGTGCTCGCACAGGCGCGGCAGGTACATCATAAAGGTGTTTTCAAATTCACCGTAGATATCCGCCTGGACCTGTTCGAAGTTCTTGTCCTTCTTACGCTTGTCGAATTCGGTACCGAGAATCTCTTCCCAGTTGGGACCCCATTCGATCTTTTCCATGCGCTCGCCGCTGATCAGCGAGCGCGGGCGGGCTACCGGCTGGTGTTTTTGCTCCGGCGCCTTGTGCAGGGTCTGGTAGTCGAAGTCGAACGGCTCGTAGTAGTCGTCGATTTCCGGCATATCCGGGTTGCCAAACAGGTTGGCCAGCACCCGGTGCTTGCTACCGATCTTGGGCTGCAACTTGCCGTTTTTCTTGCGGGTCCAGCCGCCGTTCCACTTGTCCTGGTTTTCCCACTCTTTGGGATAGCCGACACCGGGTTTGGTCTCGACGTTGTTAAACCAGGCATACTCGACCCCCTCGCGGGAGGTCCAGACGTTTTTACAGGTCACCGAGCAGGTGTGGCAGCCGATACACTTATCGAGGTTCAGCACCATGCCGATCTGGGCTCTAACTTTCATTGTTACACCTCCTCTCGGTTCGGCTCTTTGACGTCTTCGCCATCCAGCCAGTCGACCTTGTTCATTTTTCTCACCACCACAAACTCGTCCCGGTTACAGCCCACTGTGCCGTAGTAGTTAAAGCCGTAGGACTGCTGGGCGTAGCCGCCGATCATATGGGTGGGTTTCATCACCGCGCGGGTTACGGAGTTGTGGATACCGCCGCGGGTGCCGGTGGTTTCCGCTCCCGGTGTATTCACGATGCGCTCCTGGGCGTGGTACATCATGGCCATGCCGTCTGGCACTCGCTGGGACACCACCGCGCGGGCAGCAATGGCGCCGTTGACGTTGAAGATTTCGATCCAGTCGTTGTCTTCAATACCCGCCAGCTTGGCGTCGTTCTCACTCATCCACACGATGGGGCCACCGCGAGACAGGGTGAGCATCAGCAGGTTGTCGGAATAGGTGCTGTGGATACCCCACTTCTGGTGCGGGGTGATCCAGTTCAGCAGGATCTCCTTGTTGCCATTGGGCTTCTGGTTCAGCACCGGCTGTACGGTTTTCAGGTTGATGGGCGGCTTGTACACACACATGGTCTCGCCGAAGTCGCGCATCCACTCGTGATCCTGGTAGAACTGCTGGCGGCCGGTGATGGTGCGCCAGGGAATCATCTCGTGCACGTTGGTGTAGCCGGCGTTGTAGCTCACATGCTCATCTTCCAGGCCAGACCAGGTGGGCGAGGAGATAATTTTGCGGGGCTGCGCCACGATATCAGCGAAGCGGATCTTCTCGTCTTCCTTGGGCTTGGCCAGATGGGTGTGATCGCGACCGGTAATCTTGCCCAGGGCTTCCCAGGCCTTCACCGCCACCTGGCCATTGGTTTCAGGGGCCAGAGACAGGATCATCTCAGCGGCATCTACGGCGCTGTCGATACGGGCGCGGCCATCGCGGGCGCTTTCATCTTTCCAGGTGCGGTTGAGCTTCTTGAGGAAGTCCACCTCGTCATCGGTATTCCAGCTGATGCCCTTACCGCCGTTGCCGAGTTTTTCCAGCAATGGGCCGATAGAGGTAAAGCGGTTGTAGGTGTTGGGATAGTCGCGCTCCACCTCGATCATGCTCGGCGCGGTAACGCCGGGGATCAGGTCACACTCACCCTTCCACCAGGCCTTCACCCCAAAGGGCTGGGCGATTTCGGTGGGGGTATCGTGATGGATTGGCAGGGTTACCAAGTCCTTCTCCACCCCCAGGTGGCCGTCGGTCAGTTCGGAGAATTTCTTCGCCACACCTTTGAAGATGTCCCAGTCGCTGCGCGCTTCCCAGGCCGGGTCCACCGCTTTGGTGAGCGGGTGGATAAAGGGGTGCATATCGGAGGTATTGAGATCGTCCTTCTCATACCACGTAGCCGTTGGCAGCACGATGTCGGAATAGAGACAGGTGGTGGACATACGGAAGTCCAGTGTCACCAGCAGATCGACTTTGCCCTCACTGGGGGTATCGTGCCAGGCCACATCTTCCGGCTTCTTGCCGCCGGCTTCGCCCAGGTCCTTACCCATCAGGCCATGCTTGGTGCCGAGCAGGTGGCGCAGCATGTACTCGTGGCCTTTACCGGAGGAACCCAGCAGGTTGGAGCGCCAAATGAACATGTTACGTGGGTAGTTCTGCGGATTATCCGGGTCCTGGTTGGCGAACTTAAGCGCGCCGCGCTTGAGCTGCTGTACGGTGTAATCCTTGGCGGACATACCCGCAGCGGCGGCATCTTTGGTCAGTTGCAGCGGGTTCATTCCCAACTGCGGTGCAGAGGGCAGCCAGCCCATACGTTCGGCGCGGCTGTTGTAATCGATAATGGAAGCCTGCCACTTGCTCTTGTCGGCCAGCGGCGAAACCACTTCATCCATCTCCAACTTCTCATAGCGCCACTGGCTGGCGTGGTTGTAGAAGAAGGAGGTGCCGTTCATATGACGCGGCGGGCGCTGCCAATCGAGACCGAAAGCGAGCGGGGTCCAGCCGGTTTGCGGGCGCAGCTTTTCCTGCCCCACATAGTGGGCCCAGCCACCGCCGCTCTGACCGATACAACCGCACATCATCAACATATTGATGAGGCCACGGTAGTTCATATCCATGTGGTACCAGTGGTTGAGGGCGGCACCCACAATCACCATGGAGCGTCCACGGGTTTTGTCGGCGGTGTTGGCGAACTCGCGCGCAACCTGGATGACGTTCTCGCGGCGACAGCCGGTAATCTTTTCCTGCCAGGCGGGTGTGTAGGGCTTGTCTTCGTCGTAACTGTGCGCACAGTTGGGATCGTCGAGGCCGTGTTCAACGCCGTAGTTGGCCAGGGTCAGGTCGTAGACGCTGGCAACTTTGAGCACCTCGCCGTCTTTGTTCTGCACAAACTTCACCGGCACCTTGTAGTCGATCACATCGCTGTGGTCGGTGTGCTGGAAGTAGTCGTGCTCGTGGGTCTGGCCACCGAAGTAAGGGAAGGCCACCTGGGCGATTTCATCGGCGCAGTCTTTCAGGCTGAGCTTTAGCTTTACTTCTTCACCACTCAGGCCGTCGCGCTGCTCAATGTTCCATTTTCCCTGCTCGCCCCAGCGGTAACCTACGGAACCCTGGGGTGACACCAGCTGGCCATCGTGGTTGACGGCGATAGTCTTCCACTCCGGGTTGTTGTCCTGGCCGAGGTCATCTGCCAGATCGGAGGCGCGCAGGAAGCGGCCCTGTACCAGCTTGCCGTCGCGCTCTTCCAGGGTCACCAGCATCGGCATATCGGTGGTGGTGCGCACATATTCGGTGAAGTAGGCGCTGGGCTTATCGACGTGGAATTCTTTCAAAATCACGTGGCCGAAGGCCATCGCCAGGGCCGCATCGGTACCCTGACGCGGTGCCAGCCAGGTGTCGCCAAACTTGGAACACTCGGAGTAATCGGAAGTGATTACGCAGGTCTTGGCGCCCTTGTAACGCACCTCGCTGAGGAAGTGCGCATCCGGGGTACGGGTCTGCGGCACATTGGAGCCCCACACGATCAGGTAGTTGGAGTTGTACCAGTCGGCAGACTCGGGCACGTCGGTCTGCTCGCCCCAAATCTGTGGAGAGGCGGGCGGCAGGTCGCAGTACCAGTCGTAGAAACTCAGGCAGTTGCCGCCGATCAATGACAGATAGCGGGCACCGGCGGCGTAGGACACCATGGACATGGCGGGAATCGGCGAGAAGCCGGTTACCCGGTCAGGTCCGTATTTTTTGGTGGTGTAGACGTTGGCAGCGGCGATCAGCTCATTGGCTTCATCCCACTTAATCCGCACAAAGCCACCCATTCCCCGGCGTTCTTTGTAGGACTTGGCCTTGGCCGGGTCCTCGACAATGCTGGCCCAGGCATCCACCGGATCACTGTGTCTCAACTTGGCTTCGCGCCAGAGTTTTACCAGACGCTTGCGGATCTTCGGGTACTTGAGGCGGTTTGCCGAGTACATATACCAGGAGTAGCTGGCACCGCGCGGGCAACCTCGGGGCTCATGGTTGGGCAGGTCCGGGCGGGTGCGCGGGTAATCGGTCTGCTGGGTCTCCCAGGTGACCAGGCCGTCTTTGACGTAGATCTTCCAGCTGCAAGAGCCGGTGCAGTTCACCCCGTGGGTGGAGCGCACGATCTTGTCGAACTGCCAGCGGCGACGATAGCCGTCTTCCCAGCTGCGGTCGTCATGGGTCTTTTCCCCGTGTCCACCGGAAAAGGGCTCTTTTTGTTTCTTCAGATATTTCAGTCGGTCCAGGAAATGGCTCATGCGGTACTCCCAGGGCATCGAAATGCGGTTAAAGCATCGGTTTAGCTGGGAATATAAAAGCGCTGTAAAAGAGGATCACCTGACCAAAAAGGGGTAGAAAAGCGCTGAGCTACCCATGAGTAGGTAAGAAAATGGCGCCAGTTGATGGTTGAGGTTGGGCGTAAGTCCCGTAATGACTTAGGCGGTATTTAAAACACAGGCAATAGGTTAAATTTTGTGCAAAACTGGCACTCTTTGGTGGTACTCACAAATTTGAGCGCTTGTAAGCGGCACAATAGAGGCTATCCAACAGCGGCCCGAGATCGAAGTGAACTGATATGTTGAATCGAATCCGACAGTCCATCGTCTATCGAATCGGCACCCTGATGCTGCTCACAGTGTTAGTCGCGCTGAGCTCCATGGTGGCCTCTTACATTATCTCTGACGCCGCGGAAAACGATGCCGCCGCAGTGAACCTGGCCGGTTCCCTGCGCGCTATGAGCTACCGGCTCGCAGCGACAGCACCCTCTGGTGATATGGAAGCCACCGCCACACTATCGAACGAAGTGACTTCGCGCCTGAGCCGGGTATTGAGTATTTCCGACTTCAGTGCCAGCGATAACCTGCGCGCGGCGCGCAACTACCGCAAGGTAATCGGCAGTTGGGAGGAAGAGATTCGACCACTGTTGGAATCCATCGCCGTCGGTCGCACCAGCATGGATTCCCTGCAGTTGGCCACCCACCTGGAACCATTTATTCACGATGTAGACACCCTGGTACTGGACTATCAAACCATCGCCGAGGAAAAGATCAGCCTGCTGCGCCTGGTACAGGTGGCTTCCCTGTTCGCCATAGTGGCGCTTGTTTACCTGTCCATGTACATACTCCATCGCTCCGTGGAGCAACCTTTGAAGCAACTCATCAGCCGATCAATGAGCATCGCCCAGGGGAACTTCAACCAAAATCGCCTGGAGATCGACAGCGAAGACGAGTTGGGGGTTCTGGCGCGCACCATCAATTATATGAGCGACGAAATTCACGCAACCCACCGTGACCTGGCCCACCGCGTCGAACAAAAAACCGCCCAGCTACAGAAGAGCCACGAGGCACTGGATTTCCAATACCGACTGGCACGGCGTATCAGCGAGGGGCCCCTGGCCGGGTCCGAGCTGGGGCAATGGCTGGGCGAGTTCGCCAATGTCGCCGACTTGAACAACCTGGACCTGTGCCTGATGACACCCGAAGGCGAAGCCCCCTACGAACATCTGGTGCAGGGGTTTGGCAACAGCCAGTGCAGCGGCAGTGACTGTCGTGTTTGCGTGAGCACCTGCGGTCCCTCCGATGAGGGAGAGTTCCGCGTGTACCGCTTTCCCCTGGAAGTGGATAAGCGCAATTACGGCGTACTGATGTGCACTCTGCCCAGAGGCAACAGCCTCGATGAGGAACAGCAACAACGCCTGGCCACCTTTGCCGACAGCGTCACCGCCGCCATTGCCATCAACGAGCGCGAGGCCCAAGAGCGCCGCGTTGCCCTTCTGGATGAGCGCGCGATCATCGCGCGGGAACTGCACGACTCCCTGGCCCAATCGCTGTCCTACCTGAAAATCCAAGTCACTAGGCTCAATCGCGCCAATCGCAGCGAGCAGGTGGATAAGTCCAAGGTGAAGGAGATTATTACCGAGCTAAAAGAGGGATTGGACTCCTCCTATCGCCAGCTGCGCGAACTGCTCACCACCTTCAGGCTGCAGATAGGCCCTGGCGGCCTACGCAATATCCTCGAGCAATCCATCCTCGCTTATCGCGAGCAACACCCGCAGATCACTATTTTGCTCGACTATCACCTCAATGAAGTACCGCTCACTCCCCACGAGGAAATCCATCTGCTGCAGCTGGTACGCGAAGCTACCCAGAATGCCGTATACCACTCTCAGGGCGATATGGTGCAAATCAGCATGATTCAGGCTAATAACCAATCGCTCAATGTGCGCATCCGCGACAATGGTGTGGGTATCAGCAACGCACCGGAAAAACGCAACCACTTCGGTATGTCAATCATGCAGGAGCGTGCCAGTAATCTGAATGGAAAATTGAATATTCAGCGGCGTACGCAGGGGGGCACAGAGGTACAATTTAACTTTATTCCCCTTTATGCCCGAGAGCGGGAATTAGTTTGGAAGGATGCGGGGTGATAGCGCCCCATCCTAGACAGCAGAGTCACTGGGTACGGATGAGCAATCACTGTATCCAGTATTTTAAATTTAGCGAAAATGCACGTTAATAATTTTTTTCGATAACCCCAATTTTTTTTCCGGCTGCATCCTCCCTATACCCATCGCTTCATGTGAAGCCGGATATCCCGTTTCCACGAATTCCTTTATTCCCCAAGATACCCAGTAAAAAATACTGTCTCCTAAATTGGCCCTAAACGGCCAGAACCAAGCACATATGCTACAAGTAGTTATCGCCAGCCATCCATGATCTACACCGATCTTCATAGTGAATATAAGCGCTATTAAGCGTCTGGCATTAAATTTCTCGTATAGGTAATAACAAGATCGATTCAATATAGAGGAGAGGTTTATGAAACTCAGTTCATTACCCAAAATCGCTTATTTAATAATGGCGATGTTTTTACTGGCCTATTCCACTTTCACCACTGCAGATAACCACAATAAAAAAGAAAAAGACTCACCAACTGCCAAACATGGATCTGGCGAGAAAGCCTGGTCCGATGCCGGAGATGACAAGCGGTTTACCATTTTTAAGGCCGACCTGACCACCGCTAACGAAAATATGCTCGGTAAAAAGGTGAATCCACAAACCCCTAAAGATGCGGGTGGCTTCTTTATTGGCGCCTACAACAACCAGACACATATGCTGAGTTTTATGGTTGGCTACAGCGATCTATCACCCGGTGGGGTAGCGATGTCGCATTTCCATATGCAATGCGCTGGCGATGGCAAAGAGCCGCCTATCTGCAAGCCCGGCAAAGCGAGCGGTCCGATTATCCAAACTATCTGTGGAATGCCGACAAACCCCGGCATGGTTCCCGATTGGCCCAAGACCAAAACCGATAAGGATAAACACGGACTGGAAAAGAAATGCTCCGTGGGCACCAGTGGATTTATTATGGGTAAATGGATGGTGGAAGAGCCTTATCGAAAAGCGCTAATGGATGGAAAGGTCTTTATTAATATGCACAGCAAACTAGATCCCAAGGGTGAAATCTCTGGATTGCTAATGAAAGGTAAATAGCATTCTTTACAATGCCTTCCAGACCCAGCTTCGATGACCCTATGGAGAACGGTGATGTCCAACTACACTACATCATTTTTTAGCCCAAGTTCCCGGGAAGATGCTTACAAGGCAGTAACCGAAAAAATGTCCCAGTGGTGGACACCGGTAAGCGCACCCTTCCTAAAGGTGGGTGACATCGCCAAAACCGGTTTCAAAGGTCAATCTTACTGGGTCTTTCGCGCCAAAATATTGAAGCCCGAGAAATTGATTGAGCTTGAATGTACTGAATCCAATATGGTTTCAGATAACGTAGATGACCCCGAGGAGTGGAAAGGCAGTACTCTGCGTTTCGAATTTTCTGAGGAGAATACGGGAACTCTGATTAAATTTACCCATATTGGTCTATCCCCAGAAATGAAATGTTGGGATATGTGTAAAAGTGGCTGGGATTATTACCTGCAGGAAAGTCTTCAGGATTACCTCAAAGATGGGGCCGGCAAGCCAAACAGCTACTAGCGATATAGACGGCCCTATAAGGACAGATTTCACAAAAAAATCTGGTGAATTCTGCCGTTACCGTTGCAATAGAATATTAAGTTAGGGCAATGAATGCCTAAAGATGTAGGGCATATCAATGCCCTTTTACCTACTGTTGACACATATTTTTTCAATTTTTACCGACTACCTCTCGCCACTAACCCTCATCCTCTTACCACAAATCGATAGCCACACCGATTAACTGGCACAAAGAAACCACTATTAGCCATTCGTAAACATGGGACACTGGTGTGGTTTCAGAATGTTATGTAAGCGTTTCGCAGTTTCGATAAGATCTTTCTCTTGGCCTTTAAGGCCGATCAGCTGTGCTCCGACCGGAAGCCCGTTCCTATCAAATCCTATTGGTAAGGTCACAACAGGATGACCCGTCAGTGAAATCGGCGTTGTAAAGGCTGCCATCGCATCAAAATAATTTACCGGTTGCTCATTGATATACATAGGGAGGGCGTAATCACGCACACCATTGCGATCGCTGGTTGGCGCCATATGCTTAAACACCGAAGTCGCCGTAACGGGCAACACCCATACACTGTTATCTGCCAAAAAGGCATCAATAGCATCAGACAATATCTTTTTTTCGTCAATTGCATTGCTAAGGCGGCTTTTATTGTGGCGATAGCCAAGCATGACATTCGCGATGAATTCTGGTGAACGGCGCGCACTTGCACGCCCAAGAATGCTGGAAAGAAAACGTACAGGCGCCGACATTAAAGCGCTTGTTTCAAACCCCATAATTTCACCAAATGCGCGACGTGCCCGTTTAAAATCGAAATCTTTTGGTTGAGCCTGTACTACGTGAACCCCAGATTCTTCCCATGCGTTTTTCGCATTTTCAAAACATTTAACGATGCTCTTACAAACTTCAATCCCGCCGCTATCGACACTCCAGTTGACCTTTGGCATTTTAAACTCTTTCTGCCCAACGTCTGGCTGGTTATTCATATGTGTCCATACCAAGTCCAAGTCATCGCAAGTTCTGGCAATCGGCCCTATTCGAGCAAAATGCTTCAGCGGTGCAGCCTGGTTTGGCATAGTCCCATCAATGGGAATGGCATCCTCGCTCGGCAGAAGGCTAAACACCCCACAAAATGAGGCGGGGATACGCAAAGACCCACTCAAGTCTGTACCAATATCGACAAAGCTCATCCCCGCCGCTATCGCAGCTGCGCCGCCACCACTACTCCCCCCCGGTGTGTATTCTAAATTCCAAGGGTTGTTAGTGGTGCCAAATAGAGTATTACTGCACTGAAAGTCCATCGAGAGAGGCGGGAGATTCGTTTTACCCATAACCTGTGCACCGGCATTCAGCAGTCGTTCCACGGCAGATGCGGTTTGGGTAGGGTGGAACCCCTTGAAACGTTCCGACCCGAATGTGCAGGCCATCCCTCGATAGTAAATTTGATCCTTCAGGGTGATGGGCAAACCCGCCAACGGACGCATGTTACTTGTAGGCTGGTTTTCATTAAGTGTTACAACGGCATTGATCACCGGGTTGAGGCGCTGTATACGTTCTAGCTGGTGGTGTATTACCTCTTTGGCCTGGATATCCCCTGCCGACAAGGCTGCACAAATCTGGGTGGCTGGGTATTGATGAAGTTGCATGGCTTAATCCCGAACAATTTTGTTCCGGACGAATTTAGCAAGTAAAGTGGAAACCTGCTGTTCCTATCATGCTTTTCTGAGTGGAATATAAATACGAGTGAGTTGTTTTGCTGGGGCGATGTAGTTCGGTGTTCCCGAATAAGCTTCGAACGGAAATTCATCACGCAGCCTATAGGCTGTCTGAGCAAGCCAGTTGCGATAAATCTGGTTCCAAGTTTGGTAGAGGAATTTGTAATCCCCCCAGTGTTCAAAGACCGCCCATGTTCCAGCGTCGAACATGTGCCAATTATAGCTTTTGTTGTTGTTCGGGCGTTCTGAGTAGGCTCCACCGTACCAAACTGTAACGGTATCATCATTGAGCATCTGGGGCGTGTTAGGAAAACAGCTCATTAAGAATTGATCCGGTGGCACTGTCTCTTTGAGTAGCGCTAAAAAATATGCACCAATATCTAAATCACTCTTGTGGAAAAACTGGCCTTCATAGGTTCCTCTCGACTGCTGAAACCGGAAATAGAATGGTCGTAGAGTGACGATCTCGACTGGCTCAATCACCTGGCGCGGCGGCTGATTGATCAAATACGGGCGGCCCTGTTGCACCCCTGTTTCCGCGGCTTCGGGAGAATTGCGAAAAGCAGAGGGGCTTATTCCGAACTGTTTTTTGAATGCCCGAGAAAAAGCGCTATGGGTTTGAAAACCGCAATTTATTGCAAGCTGCAGTAAGTTGATGTTTGGAGTGTTGGTGAGTTCCAATGCTGCGGTCTCCAGACGGCGCACAGCAATATAGCGATTCACAGGTTCTCCCATATAAGCAAAAAACAATCGTTGAAAATGAAAAGGCGATAGATGGACATGATTAGCAATATCGGTGATTTTCAAATTTCTATGAAGATTTTCCTCAATTAACTGCGCTGCTTGAGTTACTTTATTTCTATTTTTATCTAACTTCTTCATCGGATTACTTTAGTAGCCCTTGAACCGATCTCTCATGAAAAATCTACAGCCAGTATTTATATCTTCGTCTAGCTTCTTTTCCTGCACCCATACGTATTAACGTCGACAAAAAATTCTATTTGGAAAAATCTAAAATGGTTTTTTTATTGTAGACACAGGGTTCAAAGCATAATTTGCTTACTCCACTGGTCAACAATAGCGGTGACAATACGATTTGAAAGGCCAGGCTTTTACGGCCTGCACGAATAGTTTTAATAAGAACCGGCATTCCCAGTCATAAGGACAAAGTAAGGGAAGTCCGCAAAATCTGTCTGCAGCCCTTCCCCTGAGCACCGTCTATCTTAGTCACTGCCTAAGTCCTTAAAACTCAAAGCTTACTTGATAGCTTGCTACCTTAAGCTGTTGGACGCAGCTTCACCAAATCATTAAGCACGCCTTCTAGGCCGCCATAAACTGATATTTTATCGATGCGTGTACTGACTTTTTCTAAGGATTCCAATTCTTTTAGACGCAGTAATGTAGGATTGTTATCCATCATCTTGGCAGTGTTATGCAGGGAACGCATAGCCTGGGTCTCTTCACGACGCTTTATTAAATTCGCTTCAGACTCCTTCTGAGCTTCCACTACCTGATTAAGAATCATCTTCATGTCGCCTGGTAAGATAATATCTTTCACTCCGACACTGACAATCTCGATACCATAATGCGCTAGTTTTTTATGGATAGCCGTTGCAATAACAATATTCAGTCGATCTTTATCTGCTAATAAGCTATCCAGAGTCTGGGTACCCACCGCTTCACGCAAACTTAGTTGTAATTCACGATAAATATGGTTTTTATAATCACTGAGCTTCAATGCCACCCGCTGTGGATCTGTAATCTTGAAACTGCCACTTAAGTTGATACGCAGGCTAACTCTATCTTTGGTTAGAATTTCCTGGCCACTCACTTCAATAGTTTGCAGGCGCATGTCTATCGATTTCACTGCGATAGAGCGATTGTATTTCCAAAATCCATAACGACCCGGCTGCAGCGCTTTCTCCAACTTTCCATTGACAACTAAAAGACCCACATGCTCATCGGGGACTTCGTTATAGCTTACTGCCTGAGCAGCGATGCGTATTTGGCTTGCGCAGGCACCGCGACCGAGAAGCCCCAGTACATTGTCATCAATGGTGTATTCCCTGGAAATATCCACAATACCTACACGAACGGTTTCCCCTCCTTTCCATATGGCCCGGTATGAACCAGGGGGAAGGATATCTACCAGGTTACCATCCCGATAGAAAAGTCCGACTTGTTGATCAGACAATTCGTAGGACTGCAAATATTCACCTAACACTTCGCTATAAGTATTCAGCAGGAATTTTGCTTTAATCGCATCAAAAACCACCTCAGTAATATCATAGGTCTCCACCCGTACATCACCTGAGAGCAGCCAAATACGGTGACGCCCTGGTGGCAGCACCCTTTCAAATCGGCTGCGGCGAAACAGTAGTGCTCGCTCGTTATCAGCCACATTGACAATCTTCCATATTTTAAAGAGAGACTTCATTTCTCCGATCTCTTATCATTTTATTCCTTTAGGGTGGGGCCCACTCGATCTCAGAGTGGCCCAACGCTTATACACAGAGGGTGCAAAATACAGCGGTTCTGCAAAGTTCTTCTTGCACCCATCCTGGGTAACGAAGCCAACATCCTTGGCCAAAATAGAATCAATGCAAATGCTGTAATCCACACGCACAGCGTAAACCCACGCAAGGCGACACTGCCGCCGGCGTGCCTTTATGGCTAGCTATTGCTGCAATTCCCAATAACCGAAACCATAAGGCACTGTAGGCCCCGGATAGATTTCAACAAAGAGGGCTTCTTTGTGGGGACTCGAACCCCAGGCTCTCGCCTTCCCTTAAGGTCGCTTTCCAGGCGACGTGACTTTGACAGGAATCGAACCTGTAACAAACCGATTTAACGGTTGCTCTACCAATTGAGCTACAAAGTAGGCGTTTGAAGATTGCCCCAGTGGGTACACCTACCGCCAGCGTCGGGGGTGCCAGGCCGGCATACAGAACCGGCTCCGCTGACTGGAACACAAACATTCAAACTTGATTGCGGAGAGCCTGCCCTTTAGGCATAACTTCCGACATTCCTCACTATTAAACGCCTTATCCCTGGCCTGTGCTAACTATCCTTTGACACAGACTACCTGCTTGAGGGTGTAAACGATTTCCACCAGATCTTTTTGTGCTGCCATAACCTTCTCAATAGGTTTGTAGGCCGATGGGGTTTCGTCGATCACACCTTCATCTTTACGGCATTCCACGTCGACAGTAGCCGCGCGATGCTCTTCCAGGGATACCAGTTTTTTCGCCTTGGTGCGGGACATCACCCGCCCGGCACCATGGCTACAGCTGCAGAAGCTTTCCTCGTTTCCTAACCCCCGCACAATAAAAGACTTGGCCCCCATACTTCCGGGAATAATGCCCATTTCATCAACACGCGCCCTTACAGCGCCCTTGCGCGTTACCAGTACCTCCTTGCCATAGTGTTGTTCGCGGGAAACGTAATTGTGATGGCAGTTTACCGCCTCCATGCGCGCCTCAAAATCCATACCCAGTGCCTGCTTCACCGCGCCAATAGTGCGTACCATCATGACTTCACGATTGATGCGAGCAAATTCCTGCGCCCATTCCACCGCCTGCACATAGTCATCGAAATGCTCGCTACCCTCGGGGAAATAGGCCAAGTCACTATCGGGCAAGTGGATATGCCAGCGTTCCATATCCCGCTTGGCCTTTTCGATAAAGTAGGTACCAATACGGTTACCCACACCACGAGAGCCACTGTGCAACATCAGCCACACGCTGCCTTGCTCATCCAGGCACATCTCAATAAAGTGATTACCGCTGCCAAGCGTTCCCAAGTGATTGATATTATTGGTATTTTTCAATACTGGGTGCTTCTCTTTCAGCGCCTCAAACTGCTCTGCCAACGGCGCCCAGCCGGCAAGTGCATCGTCCGGCGGATTCTCCCAGGCACCCTTATCCCGACCCCTACCCCGGTGTCGACCAGTGCGGCCGTGGGGCACGGCGCGCTCAATGGCACTGCGGACGCCCGCCAGGTTGTCTGGCAGCTGTGCTGCAGTGAGGCTGGTGCGGACTGCCATCATGCCACAGCCAATATCCACACCCACAGCTGCGGGGATTACCGCTCCCAGGGTGGGTACCACACTGCCAATGGTGGCGCCTTTGCCCAGGTGTACATCGGGCATTGCCGCCACCCACTTGTGGATAAAAGGCAACTGCGAAATATTTTTAAGCTGAGCCCTGGCTTCTTCTTCAAAGGGCACACCTAAGGTCCAGGACTTAATCGGTACCCCACCTGCCTGCATCACTTCATACGGCAATGGCTTCATCTCTCGCTCCTTTAAGAATCTCATGAAACCAAGAATCTCATGAAACCGCGTTACCACTTCACGCGCTTCTTTTGCCATTGATATAGCGAATTGAGTGCCAACTTTTGCAGAAACTTTCCAAATTTCTGTAACTCATTGTTTTTTATGAAAAAATTATTTTATAGGTAGCATTCTAAGCGATAGTTAGCCCAGTACGATGTTTATAAAATCTATCTTTTAAGATAGCTATTTATTATTTTAGATAGTATGAAAACAGTAGCTATCAGTATTCTCGGCACGACTAAAGACCGGCGCGGTAAAAGTGACAAGCGTTGGGACAAGTGGCGCCCCAATATCTCTATGTGCCAGCACGATGACCTGCTGATCGATCGGCTTGAGCTCCTTTTCGACAACCACTCGAAAAACCTGGCAGACCAGGTCACTGAGGACATTGCACGTATTTCCCCTGAAACCAACGTGGTCCATCACCGGGTCAACTTCAATGACCCCTGGGATTTCGAGAGT
This sequence comes from Microbulbifer mixtoriginis (SeqCode), assembly GCF_052467705.1. Classification (NCBI taxonomy): domain Bacteria; kingdom Pseudomonadati; phylum Pseudomonadota; class Gammaproteobacteria; order Cellvibrionales; family Microbulbiferaceae; genus Microbulbifer; species Microbulbifer mixtoriginis (SeqCode). The sequence continues at coordinate 435,485 of NZ_CP174322.1, read as the reverse complement.
GTGTACAGCAACCTGCTGGATTTCGCCCGCGATTACGCTTTTAAGCCGGATCAGGAGCAATACCTGGTACATATCACAACTGGCACCCACGTGGCCCAGATCTGTCTCTACCTGCTCACAGAGGCCGGTTATTTCCCTGGGCGCCTGCTGCAAACTTCTCCTGCACAGAAAAACAGTAATTTGCCGGATCAGTACCAGATTATCGATTTGGATCTATCCAAGTACGACCAGATTGCCTCACGTTTCCAGCGAGAACACCAGGAGGGCACTACCTACCTGAAAGGCGGTATCGAAACCAACAACCAGGCCTTTAACCAGATGATCGAGCAGTTAGAGCAGGTCTCTATTCGCTCCGATGCGCCCATTCTCATTACAGGACCGACGGGGGCAGGAAAATCCCAGCTGGCCCAGCGTGTCTATGAGTTACGTAAACAACGCGGAAAATTGGAAGGAGGCCTGGTAGCAGTAAACTGCGCCACCCTGCGTGGTGAGAATGCCATGTCCGCCCTATTCGGCCACCGCAAAGGAGCCTTTACCGGTGCCACCACACACCGCCCTGGGCTATTAATGGAGGCGGATAAGGGTCTGCTATTTCTGGATGAGATTGGCGAGTTGGGACTGGACGAACAGGCAATGCTACTGCGGGCCATAGAGCACAAGCGCTTTATGCCCTTTGGCTCAGATAAAGAGGTGAGCAGTCACTTTCAGCTGATCGCTGGCACCAACCGGGATCTAGTACAGCTCAGTCGCGAGGGTAAGTTTCGTGCAGACCTGCTGGCCCGTATCGACTTATGGACCTACCGCCTACCCTCTCTGCGTGAGCGTATTGAAGACCTGGAACCCAATATCGACTTTGAGCTTGAAGCCTTCTCCACAAAGTCTGGCCACCTGGTGAGCTTCAATAAAGCGGCGCGGGAGAGGTACCTGAACTTTGGCCGCTCGGTAGAGGCCAGCTGGTCAGCGAACTTTCGCGATCTTAACGCCAGTATCCTGCGCATGGGCACCCTCGCCGACGGCGGGCGTATCACGACCCAGGTAGTGGAGGAGGAAATTCACAGATTACAGATTAAGTGGCAAAGCCCACAGAATAAGTCATCACTGCCCTTGGCCCGTATTGAAACGTTGTTGGGCCGTGACCGCATCGAACAGATGGATTACTACGAGCAGATCAAGCTGGCGGGACTGATTCAAGTTTGTGAGGAGTCCAACTCTATGGCGGCGGCCGGACGCAAACTGTTCCAAGTAAGCCGCACAGCAAAAAAATCCAATAACGACTCTCACCGGATACGCCAACTTTTAGATAAATACGGTCTTAAATTCGACCAACTGAATAAAACATAGAGGCCGCCTGGCACCATTTTTTGTTAGTCTCATTCCTAAACCCTGATGCTGGATCATGGAATGAGATCTATCTACTTTTTCCCGCTTATTTTTTTACTCAGTGCCTGCGAGCCAACTCAGTTTGCAGGCGGAACCGCCTTGCCAGATGGCTCGGTATACAAGGGCGATATGTTAAACGGCCTATTTCATGGGCAGGGCCAACTCGAATGGCCCAATGGCAGCCTTTATCGTGGCAACTTTCGAGAAGGTCGCATGACGGGCGAAGGCGTATTAACCGGAAATGATGGTTGTACTTATGAAGGCGAGTTTCTCAATGGGGAGCCCCACGGCAAAGGTCGCTATACCTGCAATGGAACTGTGTGGATAGGTGAATTCCTTGAAGGGGAGCTAAAAAACGGTACGTTAAATTGGGATGACGGTGACATTTACAATGGCGAATTTTTGGCTTTTGACCCTCATGGCGAAGGCAAACTCAGTACCGATGATGGCAGCCTTTATCAGGGCACTTTTGAAAACGGCTATTTAATACAAGGCAACTTCTCGAATAGCGATGGCTATCGTTATACCGGCGGCTTTGAGTACGGCTCATACTCTGGCGAGGGTGAACTCACTCAGCCTGACGGCACTGTGATCCATGCCACATTCAGCTATGGGGAAGCTGAGGGGGAAGGTAAACAAATTAGTAGGGATGCTGAAGGCAACATTATCGAGAAACCTGGCTATTTCTCCGAAGGTATTTATTACCCTAGCGAAGCTGCTTGGCGCGCACTGGCAAATATACCCGGCGCCCAAGCGGAAACCCGCCTCTACAGTGAGAGTGAACGCTTACGAAATGCTATAAACGCACTGCCCCCACAAAGACCCGGCATCCGTGATATTTACACACTACTAGTAGGTGGTGATGGTACCTCTCCGGTATTTGCAAGGGAGCTGGAGTGGGTGGCAGAACGCCTAGATGAAGCTTTTGATATCGACCAGCGACTGCTGCGCCTTAGTAACGGTGGCGGTTACGGTTTTCCATTGGCCACTCGAACCAGTATCCAGGAAAGTCTAACAGCTTTAGACCAACTGATGGACCCCAAAGAAGATTTGCTTCTGGTGCACCTTGTAAGCCATGGTGCTCGCAATGGAGACTTCAAAATTGCCGAAGGTGAAATACCACTTAACGACCTATCTCTAAAAGATGGGCAACAGTGGCTAGACAATATTAACGCCCAGCACCAATGGATCATAATTTCGGCTTGCTTTTCCGGACAGTGGATAGAAGCTTTAAATAACCCCAACAGAGTAATCTTTACTTCAGCTGCTGCCGACCGTAGCTCCTTTGGTTGCAGTGACGACTCTCAGCGCACCTGGTTTAGCTCAGCCCTTTACGGTGAGGCCCTTAACCAAGGTGTAGACAATCCTGAAGCCTGGTTTGAAGCTACAAAATTAAAAGTAACCGAAATGGAGCAGGAGCAGGAAATTAGCAGAAGCCGTCACTCCCTGCCCCAGTATTCAGTGGGAGAGGACTTCCTGATGTGGTGGCAGGGGAAAGAGAAAGCAAATTAGATGGGTATTTCTTCGTCAGAAATAAGTTATTTCTTATTAGTTTGGCTGGAAATCTATAAATGCTTCTTCCTGTAAAAAATATTCAGGCTTTATTAGCTAATAAATCTAACAGTAGGCGAAAGGAGGTATCTTTTTGGATTTCGCTAGCTTCTCTACAGAGTTATTACTTATCTTATTTTTCGTTGCTATTGTTGCCGGCCTACTCGACACATTAGCGGGTGGCGGCGGCCTGATAACCGTTCCGGCCTTAATCTTAAGCGGTGTTCCGCCACTATCTGCCTTAGGTACCAATAAATTACAAGGCAGTATCGGTACAGCAACAGCCACTTATATGATGATTAGGGGTAAAAAAGTAAGCTGGGATGGGATTAAAAGGTTGATGCTATCCGCCTTTATTGGAGCCGCTATTGGAACCATAGCCGTACAACTTATCAATACTGACATATTATCTTTTGTTATCCCTATAGTACTGTTATTTATTGCTATTTACTTTCTGATTTCTCCGGCTATAGCCCAGAATAATGATGAACCAAAATTATCTAGCAAGAAATATCAATATGGGGTAATTCCATTTATTGGATACTACGACGGCATGTTTGGGCCTGGGACTGGGTCATTTTTCACTTTGTCAGGCATTGCTTGCCGAGGACAAGATTTATTGACCGCCACCGCAATGGCAAAGCCTCTTAACTTCTCCACCAACGTAGCCTCTTTATTGGTATTTTTAGTTGCAGGGCAAGTGGTGTGGGTTATAGGTATCCTGATGATGGCTGGACAAGTCATAGGTGCATGGATAGGGTCACACTGCCTTTTTAAAATCAACCCCACCTATTTGAGAGGGGTAGTCGTACTGATGTGTAGCGGGATGCTAATAAAATACGCACACGCTATGGGATGGATAGGTTTTATCTGAAAAAAAGCTGCTTTACCGCTTGTATCAATAATTTGCCGGTTATACGCCGGCTTATTCTTGCAATCCCCCTCTAACAATGAAGAGTGGGATTGCAAAATAATATTCTTTAAGTGGCTTTCTGCTCCGCAATAAACCGTTGCATTTGCTCTTCCAACATGGAAAGCGGTAGGGCTCCATTTTTTAACAGTGCATCGTGGAAAGCACGCAGATCAAATTTTTCTCCCAACTCCTTTTCCGCTTGAGCGCGTAGCTGGCGGATCTTAATTTCTCCCATTTTATAAGAGAGGGCTTGGCCCGGCCAGGATATGTAACGATCCACTTCTGCACGTACATTCGCTGGAGATAGCGAGGTATTACTGGAGAGGAAATCGAGCGCCTGCTGGCGAGTCCAGCCCTGAGAGTGAATACCGGTATCGATCACCAAACGTGCCGCACGCCACATTTCATAGCTGAGACGGCCAAAGTGTTCATAAGGCGTTGTATATAAGCCCATTTCCTTGCCAAGGCGCTCGGAGTAAAGCGCCCATCCCTCACCAAAAGCGCTTAAGTAAAGTTCACGGCGGAAGTCCGGTACATTCTCCAGTTCCTGAGACAAAGCACCTTGCAAGTGATGACCGGGTACCGCCTCGTGTAAGGTCAGTGCAGGCAGTTCATATAAGGGGCGCTGATCCAGGCCGTGTGTATTCAGCCAATAGGCCCCACCACGGGTGCCACCGATAGCGGCAGGATTATAGGAAGCCGTGGTGTAGTTGGGCGCGATTTCGCTGGGTACCGGAACGACGCCATAGGGGGTGCGTGGCAGCAGATTAAAGAACTCCGGCAACACATAGTCGATTCGCTTAGAGATATAGGCAGTCTCCTTTAGCAGCTCTTCCGGCGTTTTGGCATAGAACTGGGGGTCCGTACGCAGAAAGTGAGTAAATTCCGCAAAGCTACCTTTAAAACCAGATTCCTTTATTAACGCTTCCATTTCCGCACGAATACGCTTCACCTCGGCCAAACCTGTGCGGTGAATTTCCGTTGGATCCATATCCAAGGTGACGTAATAGCCGATGTTGTAGCGATAGTAATCCTTACCACCACGCAGCTGTTCAGCCCCAAGGGTCTCACTGGCGGCTTTCAGGTAATCCCCTTCAAGGAAGTTTGCTACACGGTCAAAAGCCGGAATAGCCACCTGTTCAATGGCTTCTTTGCCGGCATTGCGCAGGCGCTGCTGCTCTTCAGTAGTAATTGCAGCAGGCATCTCCGCAAATGGCTTATACAAGCTGCTTTTAGTTGGGTCTTTATAAACCTGGGCTCGCACCGTGGGGGCTATGCCTTGCACCACTATTTTGGGCAAAACAAAACCTGTGCGAATACCCTCGCGCATATTGGCAATATTCTCATCGAAGAAGCGGCCAAACTCGCGGATACGAGCGATGTAATCCTCATAATCCGCAACGCTGGCCATCGCCAGGCCACTATGCGCATCCAGGGCCGTGCCGAAAAAACTAGAGAAGGTATTGAGCGGTATACGCTTCAAGAATAACTGATTGGCCTCGATGGAGTTTTCCAGTACCCAGGTGAGCAACTCCCGATTAACCTTGTCCGAATCCGCTAATTCACTAGCGTCTATCGTTTGCAAGCGCTGAAGCAATTCTTGCTCGGACTTCAACCGACGCGCTCTATCCTCAGCAGTCACCCCCGGCAACTGACGGTTATAGTCCGACACCCCCATACGTCCCGCAGTAATTGGATCCTCGCGCAGACGATACTGCCAGTGGTCTTCGATCACATCCTGGAGCTGTTCTGTTGCCGTTGTGGCCCAAGATACTGGGGTTAGTACACAAGTGGCCAAGATAACGCCAGATAGCCGCTTAAAGTGTTTTGCCAGGGCCTTGCCGGATTTCACGCTGCTCTCCATTTAATCGCTAAGTTTATGCTCATCGAAATTGATATTCGTTATGATCGGCCAACCTTAACATGAGTGACACACTGCAAGATTGTTTTCCGTGACTCTGAAACCGAGATAGTTCGTGACTTGAGGACGAGGTGGTTGATGATTGATTACATAAAATGGTGTGAATTGAGAGGACTGTGGGAGCCGCAGTGGCTGCAACTCCCACACTATCGGTGACTAATTAGCCCCTGCGCGCATAAGAGCGAATAGCAAAGCCACCACTCAAACCGGCGGAATACATGGACTGATACCAGAAGGATTGGGTAAACCAATTAAAGAATGAAGCGCGGGATTCAAACCAGAATTCGCCAAAGTTCGGATCAAAGAAGGCGATGTCTTGCGCTACCCAGGCAGCCATGGTGTGACCGGCGAAAGTGCCATCCAGGCTGATTTTTTTATAGCAGCCCGCTCCGCCCGTTTGATCGAGAATAATTTCCCGAGCCAAGGCATTGGGAGAGAACAAACCGCTCTGCCCATTGGCTCTGCGCGGATTATTAATACCACGAATCGTATTACCACCACGCCCATTGGGGAAAGCCCCCCCAAAAATATTCTGACTGACAGGATACAGGTTTTGCACCCCCAACCAGGCTTCGGTAATCCGATCCTGATCATCGTGCATGCCTGCCTGTTGTAAAGTCATCACATGATAGAGATGGCGCTCATCGAGCGTGTTATTGGGGTATAACCAGCTCCACAAAGTACCGCCTTCAGAGTGATACTTCATCCAAAAAGCCGAGAGGGATTCACACACACCACCAGCAGTATCTTCATGCATGGTGATCAACCCCTTCACCGGATCGAAGCATTGGCTAAAGTCCTTGACAATTACTCCATTGTATCTGGGCACCGCCTGCTGCACGGGCTGTACACGTGTACCAGTTACGGTAAGAATGGTTTTGTCGACCCAAATAGGCATTTTTATTCTCTCACTTCTACTAGGCAAGAAAAGCGCTTTTAAAATCCCTTTTAAAAATTTCGTGGAATTTTTCTACGCCACTTATCAGATTGGGCCGGCATTGAAGCAGAAAAGTTTCAGCGCCAACAGGAAATAGAAAAGCTTTTTAAATCGACTCTGGCACTCTTTTTCCAGGCCGCATAAATACTTATTTTGAAGGGAGGTTTTAAATGGTGCTGGCCAAATTTTATTGGCTATAGTGGTATTTTTTTGTTCAACCACGATAAAAACAGATAGTAAGATTTTAAAAATTACTGCTGAAATTTTAATTGGTAGGGCTTTCCCTCGGAATTACCATTTCTGCTAAGACCATATACAAAACCACCCAGTTTTTTAATTGCTTAAAAAGTATAAAGAAAAAATGGAGAGGGAAATTTTTGCAGAAAACGATTGAGAAATTTCAGTAGCCATCCCCCTACGAAACTGGACCTACACTAAAAAGAGCTTGTTAAACCAATATGGGGTTCACCCTATCCAAAGTTCGCCTCAAGATAAGTGGGGCTAGCAAAGTGAGAATTATCATTCTGTTACATTTCATTCTCATTATCAGGTTTTGGCTTTATCAATACTCCGTAATAAAACTGGAGAAAAAGGAGACCCTTAGTGAAAAGCCTTTGTGTTGCAGCAGTGCAAATGGTCAGTGGCGAGAGCGTTACAAATAATCTCTCACAGGCCTACAAACTACTTGTGGAAGCTGCCGGGCACGGCGCGCAACTGATACTACTGCCGGAAAACTTTGCGCATTTCTCAGATAAAGGTAGTTTTTCCGTGGCCGAACCTTTTTGCATTTCTGGTAAAGCCAACGCAGATAGACAACCCATTCAACACGCCCTTGCAAATTGGGCAGAGGAGCTGGGTATCTGGCTGGTCGCAGGCTCGATACCCTTACTGGAGCGAGCCGACGGTAGCCCTACTGAGGGGAAGCGCAGCCGCTCAGCGTGCCTGCTATTCGACGATCAAGGCGCTTTGCTGGCTCGCTACGACAAAATACATTTATTTGATGTGGAAGTTGAGGACGCTACCGGCAGCTATCGTGAATCCGCCAGTATTGAACCCGGCAACGAGCCCTGTGTGGCGACATCGCCCTGGGGGGCTCTGGGGCTCAGTATCTGTTTTGATCTGCGCTTTCCCGAACTCTACCGCCAGCTAGCCATAGCCAGTGCTGAGATTTTTTTGGTGCCTGCGGCATTTACCCACACCACAGGGCGGGCACACTGGATGACCCTGTTGCAGGCACGTGCGATTGAGAACGGCTGCTTTGTAATTGCAGCCAATCAGGGGGGGACCCACTCGGAGAAAAGACGTACCTGGGGACATTCCGCGATTATTGATCCCTGGGGTGAAATTCTGGCCGAAGCCGGCGAGGGTGAAGCAGTCATCACTGCCACACTGGAAGCTGAAAAGTTGGCCAATATACGGCGGCAAATGCCATTACTTTCCATGCGTCGGCTTGGGGTCTAACTAAAAGCAATCTAAATAAAAGGTGTCTAAATAAAAAAGGGCCACCTAACGGTTGCCCCTTTTTTACGACATAAACTGTGGCAAAAAGGTGATATTAAACCTTCTCCACTGTCTGCTCGATACGCCCAAAAATAGACTGACCTTCACCATCGAACATCTCGATAGCGATAGTGTTGCCGAAATCCATAAACGGTGTACTAGGTGAACCATTCTGGATGGTTTCGATCATGCGGATCTCAGCGATGCAGCTGTAGCCAACTCCACCCTCTGCTACCGGTTTGCCGGGACCGCCATCCAGCTTATTGGATACGGTACCGGAACCGATAATAGTACCCGCACAGAGTGGGCGGGTCCTCGCCGCGTGGGCGATCAACTGGCCAAAGTGGAAGGTCATATCCACACCAGCATTGGGCTCACCAAACTTCTCACCGTTCAGTTGTGAGACCAGTGGCAGGTGCAATTTGCCCTCACGCCAGTTTTCACCCAGCTGCTCTGGAGTCACGCATACCGGTGAGAAAGCACTGGAGGGTTTGGACTGGTAGAAGCCAAAACCTTTAGCCAACTCCGCAGGAATCAATCCACGCAGGGAAACGTCATTCACCAACATTACCAATTTGATATGGGAGAGCGCATCCTCGGCGGATACTCCCATGGGTACATCGTCGGTGATTACGGCGATTTCCGCCTCGAAATCGATACCAAAGCCCTCACTTTGCGGCATGGTCACCGGCTCGCGCGGGGCCAGGAAGGTATCAGAGCCCCCCTGGTACATCAGCGGATCGCTATAAAAGCTCTCAGGCACCTCGGCACCGCGAGCCTTGCGCACCAACTCAACATGGTTCACATAGGCACTGCCATCGGCCCAGTGATAGGCGCGCGGTAGAGGCGATGCACACAGGCTCTGCTCGAATGGCTCTCCGGCAATCTCGCCGTTGTGCAAACGCTCGTGCAGCTTCTCCAGCTCGCCACTGACGGCTGCCCAGTTGTCCAATGCACTCTGCATGGTGGGAGCGATATCGCCGGCCGGCACCATACGGGTAAGATCATCGCTAACAACAACCAGTTGGCCATCGCGGCCGGATTTAAGGCTGGCTAACTTCACTGTGCCTCCCCTTCAGTTTTTTCCACAAACTCTTCTTCCCCGTGCATCCAGGCGGCGTGCCTTGGGGCTTTTTTAGTACGCGACCACTCTTCCAACATATCCTCAGCAACCCGCTTCAGCTCTTTGTGCATACCAGGCTTGGCGGTATTGGCGGCCAGCTCTATACGATGGCCGTTGGGGTCGAAGAAATAGATAGACTGGAAAATCGTGTGATTGGTAGGGCCGAGTACGTCGACCCCGGCCGCTTCCAGTCGCGCTTTGGTCGCGAGCATTTCTTCCATAGACTCCACTTCGAAAGCGATATGTTGCACCCATTTGGGTGTATTTTCATCGCGCCCCATCTCCGGGGAGTTGGGAATTTCGAAGAAGGCAAGCACATTCCCCATACCCGCATCCATAAAGACATGCATGTAAGGGTCCGGCTCACCGGTTGAGGGTACCTCGTTTTCGGCAATGGCCAGCTGGAAGTCCATACCGAGAAGATCGCGGTAGAATTCCACCGTCTCCTTGGCGTCCCTGCAGCGATACGCCACGTGGTGAATGCGCTTAATGCCCATAGAAGCCTCCGATTGTTATTCCTTTTCTTTAATGACGCCACGCTTGAGCTGGTCGCGCTCAATGGATTCAAACAGGGCTTTGAAGTTGCCCTCGCCGAACCCTTCGTCTTCCTTGCGCTGGATAAACTCGAAGAATACCGGGCCGAGCATATTGGCAGAGAAAATTTGCAGCAGCAGACGCGGCTGGCCGCCCTCAGTGGTGCCATCCAGCAGGATGCCGCGGCTCTGGAATTCCTCGGTAGGTTCGCCATGCCCTGGTAGGCGCTCTTCCAGCATTTCGTAGTAAGTGTCCGGCGGCGGGGTCATAAACTCCATACCGCGTTCTTTCAGGCGATCCCAACAGGCAATTAAGTCATCACAAGCAAAGGCGATATGCTGGATACCTTCGCCGTTGTACTTCATCAGGAACTCTTCGATCTGGCCACCGCCACCAGCTGCTTCTTCGTTCAGCGGGATACGGATCTTGCCATCCGGTGCAGTCATCGCCTTGGACAGCAGGCCGGTGTATTCGCCTTTAATGTCGAAGTAACGGATCTCGCGGAAGTTGAACAGGTCTTCGTAATACTTGGCCCAGTAATCCATACGGCCGCGATACACGTTGTGGGTAAGGTGATCCAGAGTGTGGAAACCACAACCTTCCGGACGACGGTCAACGCCCTCTTCCCAGATAAAGTCGATATCGTAGATGGACTCACCATCTTCGTAGCGGTCGATCAGGTACAGAGTCGCACCACCGATACCCTTGATAGCCGGCAGTTTCAGCTCCATAGGGCCTGTCTGTACATCTACCGGTTGAGCGCCCTTGCGCAGAGCTTCTTCGTAGGCAAACTTGGCATCTTTCACCCGGAAGGCTAGGCCACAGGCAGAGGGACCATGCTCCTGGGCATAGTAGTAGGCGTGGCTGTCGGGCTCGTAGTTGGTGACAAAGTTGATATCACCCTGGCGCCACAACTCCACGGCTTTAGAGCGGTGGCTGGCCACCTTAGTAAAGCCCATGGCGCTAAACACAGTCTCGAGAATGCCTTTCTCCGGCGCAGTGAATTCTACAAATTCGAAGCCATCCAAACCCATCGGGTTCTCAAATAAGTCGGCCATGCAGTCCTCCGTCTCTTATCATCGCGGCGCCATTTATCGGGGCTGCGCGCTGGTTAATTTCTAGCGCAAAGGAAGTTAGTTGCAGATGTAACTAATGTCAAGGGGGCCAGGAATACGTACCCAAAGGCAGTATTCAGTCACTGAACATGAGGGGATTATGCATTCACGTGAATTGTAAAAAGGACCGCTAGATAAGCGATTCAGGTGAGAAAGAGAGGCGCAGCACAGGCTTGTACCGCACCCTCAGCAGCAGATGCTATTTACGAGCGCACTTGCCGGTATCGGTGCGGCACATATGCTCTTTATGAAACTTGCCGCTCATCTGGTCGCACTGGGATTTGGTAACATCCCCGGCGCAGGCACTTTCTGCATGCTGGCAGCACCCAGTTTCAGCAGTGCCCATCCCGCCTTTCTCCATGGACTCTTCCTTTTTCCTCTGTTCACAAGCGGAGAGGGTCAGCACCAGCGCAGCCGCCAGTATTCCGATTGAAGCTTTGAATTGCATATAGGCCTCCTAACTAGCCGGCGAGTGGCCGGTGACATGGATGTCGCGGAATCCGCCGCCCATGGCTCTGTGCGACCCGCGTAAACATACCCGACATCTCCACCAACTGAGCGGGCTTCGCACCGGGGCACAGAGCCTCTCAGCCATCCCGTAGATTTACCGGGCCATGCATTGACTGTAGCCCACACTGGCAGCGGAACCATCTGACTGGCGGGACACTTTCGATTTTTTACAGATATCGCGCCTACCTTCTCAGCAATTCACTGATTGTGACGCCGAGAGCCGGTACAATCGCTGACCGTTTGTCGGGTCATGCCCCAATCCGCCTGTATCTTTTGAGGACTGCCTATGCTTCTCGCCGCTCTCGCCATTATCGCCGGCTTTATTGTGCTGGTCTGGAGTGCTGACCGCTTCGTGGAAGGCGCCGCTGCCACAGCCAAGCACGCCGGTATGCCCACGCTGTTGATCGGCATGGTGATTGTCGGTTTCGGTACTTCTGCCCCTGAGATGGTAGTTTCAGCCATTGCCGCGCTGGATGGCAGCCCCGGCCTGGCCCTGGGCAACGCCTATGGTTCCAATATCACCAATACCGGCCTGATCCTTGGCCTCAGCGCCCTGATAATTCCCTTGAGCGTACATTCGAAAATTGTGCGCAAAGAGCTACCGCTATTAATGGCCATCACTCTTCTGAGTGGCGCCTTCCTATGGAATGACAAGCTGGAGCGCTGGGAATCAATCATTCTGTTACTGGGTTTCTTCGGCTTGATCGGTTGGAGTGTATTCTCCGCCCTGCGCGGCAAAGGCGATAATCTGGAAGGTGAGGTCGCTGAGGAGCTGGAAGAACACGCCATGCCCCTGGGCCGGGCTCTGTTCTGGGTAGTCGCCGGCTTGGTACTTCTGATTGTCAGCTCGCGGTTGTTGGTTTGGGGCGCAGTGACCATCGCCGAATCGCTGGGCGTTAGCGATCTGATTATCGGCCTTACTATTGTCGCCCTCGGTACTTCTCTACCAGAACTGGCAGCCACCATAGTAGCCGCGCGCAAAGGCGAACACGATATTGCGATAGGCAACGTGGTGGGTTCGAATATGTTCAATCTGCTGGCCGTGGTGGGGATTGCCGGCACTATCGCTCCCATGTCCAGTGTGCCACCGGAAGTACTCACCAGAGACTGGCCCATGGTGATCGGCTTGACCCTGGCCCTGTTTGTCTTCGCCTATGGCTTTCGTGGCCAGGGTCGAATCAACCGCTGGGAAGGCGGTGCTCTTTTGACAGCTTACCTTATCTACACTGGCTACCTCATCACCACCATTACTAAAGCCGCACTTTGACCGTACTTGGGGTGGCTTCACACCACCCCAAGTTTACCGCCTGAATTCGCCATAATTTGCCCCCAAAAAGCCCATTCTTCCAGACCAGTGCCAGCTAGTATTGGCAGCACCTCAAGGGAAATAATGACGGAGATGCTTTTATGAGGCGGAGCTTTTTTGCCAAAGTTGGCATGTTGGGTTCTTTATTCGGCTTTGGAGCTATTTACCTATTAAATGCTTCCTGGTTGGCTCCAACACCCCAGGGCGAGCCCGTTCTTATTTCCCATCGCGGTGTCTACCAAACCTACAATCGCGATAATCTAGGGCGTGACGATTGTACGGCTATTCGCATATTCCAGCCTGAGCACCGCTATCTTGAAAACACAATTCCCTCCATGGAAGCAGCATTTGCGCATGGCGCGGATATTGTCGAACTCGATATCCATCCCACAACCGACGGTGAATTTGCCGTATTTCATGACTGGACTTTGGATTGCCGTACAAATGGAAGAGGCGTCACTCGGAAGCATGCCATCACTGACCTAAAGAAGCTCGATATCGGCTATGGGTACACCTTCGATGGCGGAAAAAGCTTCCCTTTTCGCGGCCAGGGCATTGGACTACTACCCACATTGAAAGAAGTTCTGCAACACTTCCCAGATCGACAATTCCTGATCAATATAAAAAGTAATGACCCCAATGAAGCAGACCTACTCAATAACTATTTACGCCAACACAAACTACTCTCCGATTCCCGCTTAATGGTCTACGGCGGCCCCCTCCCAATCGCAAGAATACGGGAGTTAAGGCCCAAAGCTTTGGCCTTCAGTAGGGACAGCGCAAAAGATTGTGCACTGGGATATTTGCTGATTGGGTGGAGCGGCTATATCCCCGAGGCTTGCCGCAACAGTATTGTTATGGCACCCAATACCTGGCATTGGGCACTCTGGGGCTGGCCGAACCGATTTATCGACCGGGTAGCCCAAAGCGGCAGTTTAGTCATAGTGCTGGATCATCGAGATAAAAAGGGCGGCCTTACCGCTATCTACCGACCAGAGGATTTAAATTTCCTGCCTAAGAATTACAACGGTGTTATCTGGATTGAGAAAATTGAAGTCATTGGTCCACTGTTACAAGCCAGCCATGAATAAACACTAACGTTTTCGCCGCTGTTCTAATCGCGCCAGCTGTGCTTGTAACCGCTCTATCTCTTCGAGTAATTCCAGCGCCAGCGCAGCACCGGCAAGATTGACTCCAAGATCCCGCTCCAGCGTGTAGACACGACGAACCCTGCGCACGCAAATACCACTAAAGCGCCAGCGGGGTTTGCGCGCACGTGGCTCGATAATACCTTCCTCCACCAGTGCCAATATACGTTCAGCAGGAAGCTCACAGGCGCGGCACAATTCGCTCAAACTCAGTTCACTCTCTTCATCAAGCAGCACACCGGTGACCTGTTCGGCCTTTCTAACTCTCATTATCAGCTCCCCATGGATTGGCGCGGATTAAAGTCAAAGGCCTTACTGAATTGACGATAGGCCTCGCGCTGGGCATCGCTAGTGGCAGAGGGGGTAACTGTCTGCAGCACGATGTACATATCACCAGGTTGTTTGGCGGGGATACCCCGCCCCTTGAGGCGAAGCTTCTTGCCGTTATCACTATTGGCAGGGATGGTAACTTTCAGGGGCCCGCTCGGTGTTGGTACCTGTACTTTGGCCCCCAAGGCCATCTCCCAAGGGGCCATGGGTAAGTCCAGATAAACCGTTGGGCCCTCGGTATGATAGAGACGATGAGAGTTGAAAATGATCTCGAGATAAAGGTCACCGGGTTTACCGCCGCCAATGCCTGCTTCACCCTGCCCGGCCAGACGAATTTGCTGACCTTCAGTAATCCCTTTTGGAATCTTGACGTTTAGTGTGCGCTCCTGCAGTTGCGGGCGCCCATCCTCCCCCAACACCGTGTGTTTAAGGGTAATCTGCCGACTGCTGCCGCGATAACTGTCTTCCAGATCTATGGCGATTCGCGCGTAGGTGTTTTCCCCCTGAGCACTGTACTGGCGCCTCTGTCTGCCGCCATAGCCCTGACTAAATCCGCCTCGCCCAAATAAGCTCTCAAAGAAATCGCTGAAGGCCTCACTATCGGCATCGGTATAACCACCACCGTGAAACTCAAACCCCTGATCCCAATTAGGGGGCGGCCGGAAATCCTGACCGGACTGAAAGCCACTACCCAACTGATCATAGGCCGCACGTTTCTCTGGATCCTTAAGCACTTCGTAAGCCTCATTCACCTCTTTAAAGCGCTCCTCGGCATCCTTCTCACTACTGACATCGGGGTGGTATTTACGTGCCAACTTTCGATAGGCACGCTTGACCTCCGCCTGATCAGCATTCCGCTCCAGACCGAGAATCTTGTAATAGTCCTTGTATTCCATGGCTTTAATAAAAGCCGATGATGAGAGGGTTCGCCACGTATTTAAAGTGAGAAAATCGACGCGACTATTATCTGATTAAGTAGATGTCCACTGGTAAATAGAAGCGCCGATAGAACAATCGGCGCCGTAGTATTAACTTAATGCCCAGTTTCGTACCACATGTTGGCTGTTACATATTCGATACTTCCATCCTTGTAATGGATATAGGCCTGCGCCTCGTTGGGTGAATAAGCTCTGACTGTCACACCGCATGAGAGCCCAGAATTACAACCTTTTATCCAATGGACCCGATCAATAGATTTAGAGATATTGGTAATACTCCAACTTCCAGAAGTGGAGCTTCCAAAACTGAAATCTATTCCATTACAGTGGGAAGTGCCATTTCCAAACACTTGGCCGCCAGATTTGACATTTAGTTGGCAAACAAGATTGGCAGAAAAAGCCGGAACGGCTAAAGAGGAAGCAAAAATTAGGGAACTCGCTAATAGAATTTTTTTGATAGTCATTTTCCTAACCTAGTTATTTTTATATATTAGTTGTCGCAGCAAACCAAATTAGCGACCTTAATCAGGTTAACATCCAGATTTTAATCTTCAAAGGCGCTTCCAGAATCCTAACGAAAAAAATTGAGAATCTTTTATCAATTTTATGCAATTTTTATCCATTACCAATAGATCAGTTTATAAAATCCAAATACGGATAATTTAAATGTCGATTCAGCCTTTAAAGACGACACCAAAAAAAGAGTATTGATGCGCCATTTCAATTAGCGACATAAATAGCACATAAACATCAACTACTCAGCTAAAGGAAACAAAAATGAATCATGCTCCCAGAGTAACATCACTACAAAACTGGTAATTATCGCTCTGCAGAATAAGGATCTTCCGCGGTCAAATAGGCAAGAATATCTGCTTTCTTTTCTTGGGAATGTAACCACTCTCGAATTTCTTTTACTTTGTCATATAGCTCTTCGCCAAATCTGCTTCTATAAACCTCAGAAAAAGTCTCTTGTGCCCTAGTATCCCTAACCTTTTTCTGCCACTCATGGGTAACCAATGAGTTCAAAGAAGCAGCAAGCCCCTCAGCTCTCAGAAGCTCCCACTCTCCCTTATCCAGCCAAATACCACCAACTGTAGGGCTATAATCTAAACGGTGTTCACTAGCCGCAGTAATTTCTAACTTCTGCATGATCATGCCTGTTACCGGACATAAAATAGCTTTCTTGGTATCTTCGGCCACGATTTCATTTAGCACAGCTATATTATCGGAAAACTGGTACTCGGGATTTTTTCTTTTCCAAGTCAGATAGTCTTCAACCAAAATCCAGTTCCCACCACAACTTGAGCAGGTATGTGCACGAAACAACTGCTCAATGACAACTGGTTTGAGTACACCTTTTTTACAACTGGTACAGCGTTTCATAATTTCTTTTCCATAAAAAATAACCCAGATCTTTTTTAAAGACCTGGGCTGCGAGATTAGAGTTTTTATCAGATAAATAACTAGTAAATAAAGCCCGAATATCGTTTATCTACCAAATCTGAAAAATATTAACTCTCTGTCTCAACGGGTTTACTTAAGTTGCCAACACCCGCTTCTTTCAAGAGAGAATCCACCAAAGGGGCCATCGCACGGTGCTTCAGAGCACTGCCGACTAAAGCTTCCGGCAGGCTTTGGCCTTTAGCTTCCGACTCTCCATCCAGAATTCCACTGGAGGCACGACCATCCACACCATTTAAACCTTCGACAGAAATAATTTTCATGCCATCAATACTTTCCATCGGTTTAACACTTTCCCGGATAATATTGGGCAGATTCTCATGCAGGCTCAGCACCTTCTTCAATGCAATCTGAGCTTCACTGAGACTGTTGTATGCCTCGTTCATCAGACGCTGACCTTCAGCATCTACTGCGTATTTCTCGCGATCTGCTTCGACCTTGATACGAATTGCCTCTGCCTCTGCAGAAGCCTGCAGGCGAAGTGCTTCGGCTTTATCTTCTGCAGCTGACTTCTCCGCTTCGGCCATTACTTTAATACCGGTAGCCTGACGCTCAGCCACTTTCTGGGCTTCGATAATCTCGATGCGCTTATCACGCTCTGCCACTTCCACGTCCTTGGCAGTGCGCACCTGCTCTTCGGCTTTTACAGCTTCAGCCAGTGCAACGTTGGCCTGCTGATCTGCCTGGGACTGCTCTTTGGATTTTTCCGCAACGGCAATTGCTCGCTCCTGCTCCGCAATCTCTACAGATTTCTCTTTGGAGATACGCTGCTCATCGAGAATACGCTCGCGCTCAATTTCCTGCTCTCTCAGGCGGCGCTCCTTTTCAATCTCCAACAGTTTAGTCGCCTGCTCTGCGGCAATCTGGGATTGGCTAACTTCACGCTGGGCTTCAATTTCTGCCTGACGCGCAGCCCTGTCTTGAGCGGCCAATTCACGAGCAATATCAGCTTTTTGTGCGGCTTCGCGATTTTCCAGCTCGCGTTGTTGCTCCAAATGGGCGTAACGTTTTTCCTTATCAATTTCCAGCTTCTGGCGCTCGGCTTCGAGGTTTTTCTTCTCGATCTGCACCATAGTTTCCTGTTCAACGTCGTTCACTTCCTTGCGGCGCGCTTCAATGGAGCGAGTCATGCTGGCAAGGCCTTCGGCATCGAAGACATTATCCTGGTTAAAAAACTCTTTGTGAGTCTGGTCCAGACCGGTCAAAGAAACAGACTCCAGTTCCAGTCCGTTTTTCAACAAATCCTCGGAAACTACCTGTTGTACTTTTTGTACAAACTGGCTGCGTTGTTCATGCAACTCTGCCATTTCCATTTCGGCGGCCACAGAGCGAAGCGCATCGACAAATTTGCCCTCAATCATTTCCTTCAAGGCTTCGGGGTCCAGAGTGCGTAGGCCCAAAGTCTGTGCCGCATTGGCAATCGCCTCGGCATCAGGTTTCACGCGCAAATAGAATTCCGCAAGTACATCGACACGCATGCGATCTTTGGTAATCAGCGCCTGGTGCTCTTTGCGGGATACCGCAAGGCGCAGAGTATTCATATTCACCGGAATAATTTCGTGCAACACCGGTAATACCAGTGCACCACCATTCATAATAACTTTTTGCCCACCCATACCGGTACGCACAAAAGAACGCTCTTTAGAGGCACGGGTATAAAGCCGTGCAAAAATAGTTCCAATAACAATCAGGGCCACTAATATAGCCCCGGCAATAAATACCATAATCGGAAGGTTTCCTATCACTGCTAGATTCTCCATTTAGTTATTCTCCATAAGATGTATACTGCTGGGGCGAGTTACTCGAAAATGTGCTCCCAGCTCTTCAACCAGTAACACCTTATCCCCCTGATTAAATTTTTCACTCTCATCTGGCTCCACCATTACATAGTGTGTGGTTCCATATTCATCACTAAAACGCGCCTCTGCCGGTGAACCGATTTCTGCTCTGCCGATCGTAATAATCGCTACACGGCCAATAAAGGAGTTTCTCTCAACCGCCTCAGATTCATCACCCACGGCAAAGCGTCGCATGATATTGCCAACAAAACGTACCTGGGGGAGAGCCAGGAAAAGGACTCCGACAGCAAGTAAACCGCCCGGCAATAGATACCCAAAGAATGACTCCATGAGTATTTGGATTAATAGGCCCGTTACTCCAAAACCAAGCAAAAAAGTAACTAACAGGATAAGTGCAGGCACCTCCCCAAAACGTAACCATCCGAGTAGTTTAGTCATCCCCCCAGATAACCCTGTGTCTGGTACGTCAACATTAAAATCTGGTAGTACGTTATCCAGTAAGTCTGAAATACCAACACCAATCAATGTCATCACGCCTTCAAGAAGCGCTATCATAAACATTAAAAGTAGCGCGCCAGTGAAGATCAGGTTTTGATCTTGCAACAAGAATATCATCAGCCCCCCGATTTAATTTTGGCTAAACGTTCTTTCACACGATTATTTCGTGCAAACTCCTCAAGCTCTGCTAACTTACTGGCATCTATTTCGGAATCAAATGTCGATATAGCTGTACTACCTATTGCTCGATTAAATGCATCTGTAGCTTGTTCTACCTGGGCTTTCGACTTTCTATCCCTACCATATTCATCAGTAACAACGCTACCTCTTGCATTTTTATTGACTGCAATAAATTCCTGTAATTGCTCACGCATTTCACGCTTCTTACCTTGCAAAGCAAGAATATAAGAACCTAGTTCCTTTATTTCTATCTCATTTTCACTGATCGCTTTCTCTAAAATTGGAAGCTGCACCTCAATATCCATTTGCTTGGCGATGGCGACTTCAGCCAAATCATCACGACCTTCATTTACAGCGATGGTAATTTGTTCAGCTAAACGTTTATGACGTGTTTTTTCTTCGTTTAACGTTCTACTATTTAGATATTTAGATGCTTCTGCTTTCCCTAGCTGATCTCGCACATCCTTAATCGCATCATCCACATCCCGGATTGCCTGTTCCATCACTGACTCTGGCGCAGCAGCTTCAACTGAGTCCACAACTGTATTCGCAGACACAGAGATTAAGCGTGAAATGCGCTTAATTAATCCTTCCCTCAAAATTTTCTTTCCTTTTACTGTTTAATTTCCACCAAAGCCAGACCAAGTCCCTCAAGATCTGACAAACTCTATTAAGTACTTACCACAACAGACTGTGGATTTACCGTTTTTATTTCAACAGTAATTCTGCCGCTTGCTTAACCATAAAACTCATTTGCGCAGATACTTATTCCGCAGTTTCACTTTCAAGGCGTTCACGAATTCTCACGGCGGAATCACGGTGAATGCTGCGTGGACTGCTCTGTTGTGACAACAGCAACATTTTTTCCAGGAAAGCCTCGACACTTGGCAACAAGTCTTTCTCTAATTCCGGTGCCATTGGCTCTTTACCGGCCACATTTTGGATAATGGCGGCACCTTCTGTGAGCAGGTCCATTACCGCCTCAATCAACAGGCTCCGCTGGTTTTCCTCCAGATAACGAGCCTTTAACGGCAGCATGGCCTCTGCAGAGGAGAGATAGCTGCGGGAAAGACAATCCCCGCCAATAGACTCTCTCGCCAGTGCAATAATTTCGCGTACTTTTTCACTTTGGGTCACCGCCCCATTGCGATCAATCGACATCAAATATGCATAATCTTCCGCCGATAGGCGTGCCGATATAGATTGTGTTTTATTGAGCATAATGATCCCTTGCTTGCCATGTATACAAAAGTACACACCACTATGTGTAGGGTCAATTAAAACTCGCATGACCTATTGGTACGACAGAACCAGCCGGTGTGGAAAAATAATCTTTTGTTGATTGTGTTATCTATAATTCAGGGGATTTTTGTAAGGATTTGTTCTGATTACCGCCAGTTGTTTTAAATTACACATCCTTACAGGGATAAATTCCCGCACAAATATTTTTGTTTTCACACCCAGAAACAGGCTTTTGGCGACACACCTATAGTTCCATCGCCAACTGACGGATGTAATGTCGATAGAAAACCTGATTCTCAATGTCGATAGCTATAAAGCCAGCCACTACCTGCAATATCCACCAGGTACGGAATTTATTAGCAGCTATATCGAGTGCCGCGGCGGGGAATTTTCTGAAACGGTATTTTTTGGTTTACAAGCTTTTATTAAACAGTACCTACAAAGACCTATCACATTTGCCAATATCGAAGAGGCAAAAAAGCTACTAGAAACCCACGGTTTGCCCTTTAATCGCGCGGGCTGGGAACATATCGTCAGTAAACATCGAGGGCTGCTGCCTTTAGAGATTTGTGCTGTAGAGGAGGGAAGCATTATTCCTTTACACAATGTTATGGCACAAATTGTTAATATCTGCCCATCCTGTTTTTGGTTGACCAGTTATCTTGAGACCGCACTGGTGCGCGCTCTCTGGTATCCCTGTACTGTCGCCACACAGAGCCGGGAAATCAAAAAAATCATTGCGCATTATTTACAGCAAACTGCCGACAGCCAGAAGAGTCTCCCCTTTCAATTACACGATTTCGGTGCGCGTGGGGCCAGTAGCTTGGAAAGTGCCACGTTGGGCGGTATGGCTCATCTAGTGAATTTTTACGGAACAGATACTCTCTCAGGAATATTAGGTGCGAGAAATTTTTACCATGCCGATATGCCTGGATTTTCTATTCCGGCTGCGGAGCATAGCACCATTACCGCCTGGGGCCGGGATGGGGAAGCATTGGCCTATCAGAACATTCTGCAACATTTTTCCGGAAAAAATAAAACCGTTGCGGTGGTCAGTGATAGCTATGATTTATGGCATGCAGTGGAAAATATCTGGGGTGGCCAATTAAAAAACACGATTCAAAACAGTGGTGGGACCTTGGTTATCCGCCCAGACTCCGGCAACCCTGTACAGATTGTTGTCGATTGTATAGAGCGATTGATGCATATATTTGGAGCTCACACCAACAGCAAAGGTTACCGTGTTTTGCCTGAGTATATTCGTGTTATCCAAGGAGATAGTATCTCCCGCTTCACTATCCCCAAAATACTGCAGGCAATGCAGAAGCATAAGCAGAGTGCCGAGAATGTCGCTTTCGGTATGGGCGGCGGACTGCTGCAAAAAGTCGACAGGGACTTAATGAGCTTTGCCATGAAAGCCAGTGCTATTCGCATCAACGGTATCTGGCGAGACATCTACAAGGACCCGCGCACAGGGCCAGAGAAAAAATCCAAGCGCGGACGCCTGGCCCTGATTCAATGCGAGAATGGCGACTTCAGAACCATTCGTCTGGAGGATGTAAATCAATACAAGAATTTTCTGAGACCAGTGTTTCGTAACGGCAATTTGCTTATAGAAACGACTTTTGCTGAGGTGCGCCAGCGCGCAGCCATTTAGCAACTTGATTCATACCCCTCCTCTTTCCGTAACCATTTGCCCCTAGCAAACCTCATTTCACCGAACCAACACTTTACAAAAGCAATCATGGCCTGTTACCTGTATAGGTTTGTTGTCTGGACAAGGCGCCCGGCCGGGCCTCTTGTATGTATCGGGCACAATAACAATAAGCACACCCCCAAACGCTATGGGGGGATAAAGGTAGCCAATGGAAAGAAGAAAATTCCTCAAGATCGCCGGCGTCGGCTCCAGTGGTATTTTATTACCACTGCAGGGTATTCAGGTCAGCGCCGAGCAACTGCTCAATGAGGGCATGCACAGCTCGCACAAACGACACCTGGCAGATGTCGCCCTGAATACGGCGCGCAAAGCCGGTGCCAGTTATACCGATGTGCGCATCGGTCGCTATCTCAACCAGTACGTGATGACCCGCGAAACCAACGTGGAGAATATCGTCAATACCGAATCCCTCGGCGCCGGTATCCGCGTAATCGCCAATGGCACCTGGGGTTTCGCCGCCACCAACGATCTGACTGCCGATGGCGTTGCCCGCGCCGCACGCCAGGCGGTTGCCGTTGCCAAGGCCAACGCCAAATACCAGACCGAGCCCGTGCGCTTGGCACCGGTTAAAGGCGCAGGCGAGGTTTCCTGGCAGACACCGATCAAACAGAATGCCCTGCAGGTGCCCATCAGTGAGAAAGTCGATTTCCTGATGGATGTTAACAATGGGGCACTCAAAGCCGGAGCCAGCTATATCCGCTCTTCCCTGTATTTAGTCAATGAGCAGAAATACTTTGCTTCCAGCGACGGCTCCTATATCGACCAGAATATCCACCGCCTGTGGGCGCCCATGCAGGTGACCGCTGTAGATAAGAAAAGTGGGGCCTTCAAAACGCGTAATGGCCTCAGCGATCCAGTGGGAAGGGGTTATGAATACCTGGCTGGCCACGACAAAGACAAAATTCGCGGACAGACCACGCTCTACAAAGCCTCCTACGATATGGCCGAGGATGCCGTGCTCGCGGCAGAGCAGGCCAAAGCCAAGCTATCGGCCAAATCCATCGATCCGGGCAAGTACGACTTGGTACTGGAACCCTCGCACCTATGCCTGACCATCCATGAATCTGTGGGCCATCCATTAGAACTGGACCGCGTGCTGGGCTACGAAGCCAACTATGCCGGAACTTCCTTCGCCACCCTGGATAAGTGGCGCAGCGGTAAATTCCACTACGGCAGCGACAAAGTCACCCTGTTTGCCGACAAGGTACAACCGGGCTCCCTCGGTGCCGTCGCCTATGACGACGAAGGGGTTAAAACCAAGCGTTGGGATCTGGTGAAAGATGGCATCCTGGTGAACTACCAGGCCACTCGCGATCAGGTGCATATGATCGACCAAAAGGAATCTCACGGCTGCAGCTACGGCGATAGCTGGTCCAGCGTGCAATTCCAGCGCATGCCCAATGTCTCCCTGGCTCCGGGAGAGAAGAAGTACTCAGCCAAAGACATGATCCGCGATGTGGAAAAAGGCATTTACATCGTCGGGCGCGGCTCCTACTCCATTGATCAGCAGCGCTACAACTTCCAGTTCGGCGGACAGCTGTTCTATGAGATCAAAAACGGTGAGATCGTCGGCCAGGTTGAAGACGTTGCCTACCAGTCCAACACGCAGGAATTCTGGAATTCCTGCTCGGCGATATGCGACAACAGCGACTACCGCCTGGGCGGAACCTTCTTCGATGGCAAGGGCCAACCCAGCCAGGTAAGTGCGGTATCCCACGGCTGCTCCACCACCCGTTTTGACAAAATTAATGTAATCAATACCAAGCGCAAGATTTCCTGAAGGGCGCACAAGAATAAGTAATTGGAGAAAAGGCAATGGCAATTCTGAGTAGAAGTGAAGCGAAGCGTATTCTCGATAAGGTTTTGAAATACAGCCGCGCCGATGAAGCCAGCGCGCAGCTGGCCGGCAGCGAGACCGGCAATATTCGCTATGCGCGCAACAGTGTTTCCACCAGTGGCATCGTCAACGATATCGAGCTGGCGGTAGAGGCCCGTTTCGGCAAGAAATCGGGCGTAGCCACCATCAACGAATTCAGCGATGCCTCCCTGGAAAAAGTGATGCGTCGCGCGGAAGAGCTGGCCAAGCTGTCCCCGGAAAATCCTGAAGCCATGCCGATGCTGGGACCACAGAAATATGTCAGCGTGGACGGTTTTGCCAAGTCCACCGCAGATATCACTCCAGACCAGCGCGCCAAGGCAGCCGCAGATTCCATTATTGCGGCCAAGGAAAAGAAGGTGGTTGCCGCGGGTTACCTGGAAGACGAGCGCTCTTTTGCCGCAGTCGCCACCAGTAAAGGCCTGTTCGGCTACCACGCCTCCACTTCAGCCAACTTCACCGTAACCATGCGCACCGAGAATGGCCTGGGCTCCGGTTGGGCCGAAAGTGATGTTACCGATTTCGGCGCAATGAATACCGGCAGCACTTCCTCTGTCGCCATCGACAAAGCGGTCCTGTCCCAGGAAGCCCGCGCCCTGGAACCGGGCAAGTACACCGTGATCCTGGAGCCCAATGCAGTGTCCGGCCTGGTGGGTTACATGATGAGCGGCTTCGATGCGCGCAGTGCCGACGAAGGCCGCAGCTTTATGAGCAAAAAGGGCGGCGGCAACCGCACCGGCGAGAAGATGTTCGACAAGCGCGTAAATTTCTACTCCGATCCCACCAGTCTCGATGTGCCGGCCCAACCCTGGACCGACGGTGACTTTATGCAGCTGGGGCGCACCGAATGGGTGAAAGACGGCGTAGTGAAAAACCTGGCGCGCAGCCGCTACTGGGCCGAGCAAAGCAAAGGCGAAGTGGTCCCCGAGCCCAAAAACCTGATTATGATCGGCGGCGATAAAACCACCGAAGAACTGATCAAAAATACCCGCCGCGGTATTTTGGTATCCCGCACCTGGTATATCCGTATGGTCGATCCGCAGTCCATGCTGCTCACCGGCCTCACCCGCGACGGCACCTTCTATATCGAAAACGGCAAGATTAAATACCCGGTGAAGAACTTCCGCTTCAACGAGAGCCCGGTAATCATGCTCAACAATATCGAAGATATGGGCGTCCCCCAGCGAGTGGGTATGTGGGGCATGTCCGCCATGATTCCCGCACTGAAAGTACGCGACTTTACTTTCAGCAGCCTTTCTGACGCCGTTTAACCGCCAGCACCACTTGAGGATAACGAAATGGATAGAAGAAAATTTCTCCAGCTCAGCGGTGCCGGCCTGGGTGTTTCCATGTTGCCGCTGTCCGGCAATCTGGTGGCCGAGAGCAAACTGACCCAAAGCGGTATTGATCTCTCGGTAAAAAAAGAATTTGCCGATGTCGCCCTGAATACCGCCACTAAACTCGGCGCCACTTATGCCGATGTGCGTATTGGTCGCTACCTGAATCAATACGTAATCACCCGCGAGATGAAAGTGCAGGACGTGGTGAACACCGAATCTATCGGCATGGGCATTCGGGTTATTGCTAATGGCACCTGGGGCTTTGCTGCCACCAATGACCTGACCGCCGATGGCGTCGCCCGCGCCACCCGTCAGGCAGTAGCCACGGCCAAGGCCAACTCCAAGTACCAGCAGGAACCAGTACAGCTGGCTCCGGTAAAAGGCCACGGCGAGGTGAGCTGGCAGACACCCATCCAGAAAAACGCTATGCAGATCCCCCTGGCCGACAAGGTGGACCTGTTAATGGACGTGAACAAGTCCGCTATGGATGCCGGCGCCAGCTATATCAATTCCATGTTGTACCTGGTGAATGAACAAAAGTATTTTGCCTCTACCGACGGCTCCTATATCGACCAGGATGTTCACCGTTTGTGGGCGCCCTTCTCGGTCACCGCAGTGGACAAGAAAACTGGCGGCTTCCGTACCCGCCAGGGCCTCAGCCAGCCGGTAGGACGCGGCTTTGAATATCTGGATGGCCGCGCCGAAGACAAGATCCAAGCGCAGACAGTGCTCTACCGCGATTCCTACGATATGGCCGAAGACGCGCGACTGGCGGCGCAACAAGCCAAGGAAAAGCTCACGGCTAAATCGGTCAAACCAGGCAAGTACGACCTGGTGCTGGACCCAAGCCACCTGTGGCTCACCATCCATGAATCCGTCGGCCACCCGCTGGAGCTGGACCGCGTGCTCGGCTACGAGGCCAACTTTGCCGGCACCTCTTTCGCCACTATCGATAAATGGCGCAGCGGCAAATTCCAATACGGCAGCGACAAGGTCAACCTGTTTGCCGATAAGGTACAACCCGGCTCTCTCGGCGCCGTCGGCTACGACGATGAAGGCGTGAAGACCCGCAACTGGGATCTGGTAAAAGACGGCGTACTGGTGAACTACCAAGCCACCCGCGACCAGGTACATATGCTGGGGCAAAAGAAATCCCACGGCTGCTGCTACGCAGATAGTTGGTCCAGCGTGCAGTTCCAGCGTATGTCCAACGTTTCGCTGTTGCCTGGCAAGGAGGAGCTGAGTGTTGACGATATGATCAAGGATGTGGAGAAAGGCATTTATATTGTGGGTGCCGGTTCCTTCTCCATCGATCAGCAGCGCTACAACTTCCAGTTCGGTGGACAGCTGTTCTACGAGATTGAAGACGGCAAGATTACCGGCATGGTGGAGGACGTCGCTTACCAGTCCAACACCCAGGAATTCTGGAATGCCTGTTCGCAGGTCTGCGACAAAGATGATTACCGCCTGGGTGGTTCCTTCTTTGACGGTAAGGGACAGCCGATGCAAACCAGTGCGGTATCCCACGGTAGTTCCACTGCACGCTTCGACGGTATCAATGTGATTAACACCAAGCGCAAGCTGGGCTAATCACTGATCCACGCAGGGGTCAGGCCGGATAACCGGTATGGCCCTAGCGTTATGATTAAAGGAAAGCAGGCACTTCACTCAAGACACGCTGTTAATACGTCCCTGTACGCTCGTAATCGGCATCCATGCCTCATACGGTCTTGAGTGAAGTACCTACTTTCCTTTCTAGCTAACAATAAACCAACGCAGTAACAGAGTTATCCCGTGTCCCTCACCCGCAAGGCTTTTCTCCAGCGCCTGATCCTGGGTAGCTGCGCCGCAGCGCTGCCGCTGGGCACACGCGCACAAAATACCGCACCGGGTAGTGCGCAGGAGCACTACGATTTTTATTTCACCCGCTTGATGTACGAGTCCGGTGACTGGGATGTGGATCAGCGCATGCCTTCCAACCTGCTCAATTCACTGGTGGAATACACCAATCTCAGGGTCGATCCCAAAGAGCACATAGTGCCGCTGGCCGATAAGAAAATGCTGCTGGCGCCTTTCTGCTACCTGGCGGGACACAAGCTGGTGCAATTCACTACGGAAGAGGCAAAGAATTTTCGCGATTACGTCAATCGTGGTGGCTTTGTATTTGTCGACGACTGCAACCACGATATCGACGGTCTCTTTGCCAAATCCTTCGAAGCGCAAATGGCCGAGCTGTTTGGCGAAGACTGCCTGCAAAAGCTCCCGGACGATCACGACATCTACCGCTGTTTCTTTCAATTCGATGAACTGCCGGTAACCAGCTTTGAATTAAATGGCTGGGGTGATGATCTGGTACACGACTACCTGAAAGCCATTGTTGTTAACGGCCGTATCGCCGTGCTCTACAGCAACAAAGATTTCGGCTGCGAATGGGACTACGACTACCGCAACAAACGCTGGCTCGCCATCGATAACACAAAATTTGCGGTGAACATTGTTATTTACGCACTGACGAGCTGATTATGCTGACCACCCTGGAAAATAGTATCGAAGAACAACTGCACAGCCTCGACAATCTCCAACAAGAGATTGCGCGAGTGATTGTCGGCCAGAAACCCGTGGTGGAGCAGATGTTGATCTGCCTATTGGCTGGGGGCCACGCCCTGCTCGAAGGGGTGCCGGGGCTGGGTAAGACCCTGCTGGTAAAAACCCTCGCCGATGCCAGTGCGCTGGATTTTAAGCGGGTGCAGTTCACCCCGGATTTAATGCCCGGAGATATTCTCGGCAGTGAGATCCTCGAAGAGGATCACAGCACCGGCAAGCGCTTTTTTAAATTCCAGCAGGGCCCGGTTTTCACCAATATCCTGCTCGCCGATGAAATTAACCGCACACCGCCGAAAACCCAGGCAGCCCTATTGGAGTCCATGCAGGAAGGCTCGGTAACGGTGGGCGGTAAAACACTGAAATTGCCCGATCCTTATTTCGTACTGGCCACACAGAACCCCATCGAGCAGGCCGGCACCTATCCACTGCCGGAAGCTCAGCTGGACCGCTTCCTGTTAAATATTCATATCGACTATCCCGATGAGCGGGATGAAGTGGAAATCCTGCGCTCCACCACCGGTGCCAGCAGGGTCAAACCCAGCCCCAGCCTGGATGCGGAGCAATTGCGCGAAATGCAGAAACTGGTGCGGGAAATTCATGTCAGCGACGATTTGTACCGCTACGTGGCGGCACTAGTGCGCGCTACCCGTATGGAAACCAGCGGCAGCGATACCCTGCAACAGTGGATCAAGTGGGGCGCCGGCCCCCGCGCGGGGCAGGCTCTGATTCTCGCCGCCAAGGCACGGGCCCTTTTGCAACGACGCCTCGCCATCACCCGCGAGGATATCCGCAGCTTGTTACTGCCAGTGCTGCGCCACCGGGTGCTGCTCAGCTTCCAGGCCCAGGCCGATGGCGTGCAGATGCCACAGCTGATTGATGAATTACTGACGGCGGTGCCGGAACCGGGCCGGGACTGATCAGCGTGGAATACCTGTCCCCCAAAACCCTGGCCAGTTGTCGCGACCTGGTGTGGCTGTCGCGGCATATCGCCGAGGGCGTGATGCTCGGTGTGCAACACAGCCAGCGCCGTGGCACCGGTCTGGAATTTCACCAATACCGAGGCTATCAAGCGGGTGATTCCATCCGCCATATCGACTGGAAACTGTTCGCCCGCAGCGATCGCTACTATGTGCGCGAGACCGAGCAGGAGAGCCGTATGCACGTGTGCTTTGTACTCGATAGCAGCGCCTCCCTGGGCCAGGCAAGTTTTATCGAGCCCAGCCTGAATAAACTGCATTACGCCAAGTGCTGGATCGCCAGCCTGTGCTGGCTGCTCAACGCCCAGGGAGACAGCTTTTCCCTATTGGCGTTTAACAGCCGTCGGACGGTTTATGTGCCCGAAGGCCAGGGCGAGAGCCACCAGCGTCAAATCGCTCTTCAGCTACAACAACTCGACGCCAGCGACCACTGGCCAGATCACACTCAACTGGCGCCACTGTGGCAATACTTTGAGCGGCCCTGTCAGGTGGTGTTACTGAGTGATTTTTTTGAACAGGGTAATGAGATCGGCGATTTTGCCGCACGCCTGCATGCCGCCGGCCGCCCCTGCCTGCCACTGCAATTGTTAATTGAGGCAGAACAGACTTTTCCTTTTGGCGGAGAGCTAAAGCTGCTCAATCCAGAAGTAAGCGCCAGTACGCCCGCTACTTTAGAAGTGGATGCCGAGCGGCAACGCCAGTCTTACCTGGATGCTTTTGCTCAAGCGCAGAGGGAGTTAAAAGCACGCTTTGCCACACTGGAGTATTCACTGCAGACCGACCTCATCGAGCAGCCTGTGGAAAAGTCACTGCGGCAATTTATTCAACTGCACGGCAGGTTGTGCTGAGATGTTGTGGATAAATAACTTATTTCAATCCCCACAGTGGCTATGGCTATTCACAGCCCTGATTATCCCTATCGCCATTCATTTGCTGCGCCGAAGTAATCCACAGCAGATCTCCTTTGCTGCGCTGCAATGGGTACAAAGATATTCACAGAGTCGCGCGCGCCGCCCTATTGTGGATAACAAGTGGTTGCTGCTATTGCGCCTGCTAATCGTCGTACTGCTGGCAGGTTTATTGGCACAGCCGCTGATTAAACGGGAAATTTATCCCCAAGAGGGCGTGATACTGGTAGACCCCAGAATTGGGGCGGGCGAAGCGAATACATTTATCCACAATTCACTGCCACAGCTTGTCGGGGAAGGTTATAAAGTACTGTGGTTATCCCCAGAAACACCTTCCGTAACCTCACCCCCACCACAAAATGTGGACCTGTGGAAAACTCTATCAGTACTATCACGCCGGGCGGATTTGCGCAGGGCTCATATCCTGTTGATAAACAACGGGGTTCCAGCATCCCACCAGGCACTAAGAGTCAGTCCCCATTGGCAGTGGCACGGCCTCGACAAAACATCCATAGCTCCGAGCCCGGTATTACCGAGTATCGCTTTAATGGGCAAACCACCCAGCTGGTGGGCGCCAGTGCTGGAAGACTGGCACAGCAATATGCCGGGACTATCGGTGCATATTCAGGAACAAGAAGAGACACCCAATGCCGAGCAGGCAGATTGGTTAATCTACACAGGCCCCGCTCCCCTGCCACAAGCCGTGCTGGAATTTGTTGCAGGCGGCGGCCTGTTAATCACCGACAACAGCATCCCCCCTGCCGATAATCTCAACTTCGTTGCTGTGGATAACAGCCAGTCAGCTCAAGCGGCCTCAGTGGGACGGGGAAGTTGGCTGCGCTACGAAAGTGACTGGTACAGCGAGGCCTTTTATCGCCGCGCAGATTTACCTGAACGTTTATGGCAGCACTGGTCTGGGCAAGACTGGGCTCTGCAACACCAAAATCGTGGCCACTGGTCTGCCAATAAAGTAGTGGCAGGCCTTCCTGTAGAAGACAGCGAGGTAGAAAACCGCCGTATTGAACAACTGCAACCCTGGTTAATAGCCGCCCTACTGTTACTTCTGGCTTTTGAACGCCTAATTGTCCTATCGCGACCCGCAGTCATCATGGCAACCGATAGTAACGGGGAGGCCGACCATGGATAAGCGTGAGTCCACCCTTAACGCTGTGCGCAGGCGCTGGCAACTGACAGCCCTTCGGCCCTATCTCTGGCTTGCCACTGGCCTCAGCCTTCTGGCTGGCTTGGGCATTTTTGTATTCGGCTGGCCACAGTGGCTATTGCTCGCCTGGCTCGGAATTACTGTTGTAGCAATTCTATTGGATCGCAGCTGGCGCCCTAGTCCTGAAAGCCTATGTCGACAGTTGGATGGACAATATCCACAGCTGCAAGACAGCAGCCAGTTGCTTAGCCAACAGAAAACCAACCTAAGTCCATTGCAGCAACTACAGCGCACGCGTATCGAAACAGAGCTGCAACAACTGCTGGAAAGTGGCGACCGGTCGTCTTTCGGTCCAAAAAAACTCCGCAGTACCCTGACAAATGCCTTCGGTGCCTGCCTGGGACTGTTGTTATTTGTACTGGGCGATTCTCACTTCACCGTGGATAAAACTGAGACCACGCAACAAAATACAGCTATTCCCGTTGCCGATAAGCTCGCCATAACACGCGCGGCAACCCATATTCAGCCGCCCGCCTACACTGGGCTCACAGCCAACAACCAATCCCTACAAATCGATGTGCCGGAGCAGTCTGCGGTCCAGTGGCAACTTGAATTGAATCAACCGGTGCAAGGGCTGGAAATGCTGGCCGAAACTGAGCGCTTCGCCTTTTCTCCACTAGGTGATCTACCCAGTAAAAAATGGCAATTACAACGCACGATCGCTAAAGCAGACTTTTACCAGCTCTCAGTGCAACTCGCGGAGAGCCAAATGCTATTGCCGGAAATTCATAATATTCGGGTGCAAAAAGACAATGCTCCGGAGTTTACCTTTGAGGCACCCAGCCTGCGCGTCGATACCATTCAAGGGAGCACCCAGGGTATTCCCGTGAAAGTAATCATTAATGATGATTACCAGGTGAGCTCTGCGGATTTATTGGTCACCCTCGCCAGCGGCACCGGGGAAAATTTACGTTTTCGCGAAGAGCGTATTGCACTCACCAGTTTGCAATCCACTGCTTTATCAACAACCCCCTCGGAAGATAAGAAAGCAGCTCGCTACGATTTCCTCCTGCCCATCCACCAGTTTTCCATGGAAGCGGGAGATGAACTCTACTGGTATCTGGAGGCCAGGGATAACCGCGAGCCCAGCGCCAACGTTGCCAAGAGCCAACACTTTATCTTGCGCTGGCCGCAAGAAGAGATTTTCGGGCTGAGTGACAGCGAGGGGATGGCGATTAAGATATTGCCGGAATACTTCCGCAGCCAACGCCAGCTGATTATTGACACCGAGGCCTTGCTAGCCGAGCGAGAGCAGCTGCATCCGCAGGAGTTTCGCAAACGCTCCGAGGGTTTGGCCTATGAACAGAATTTGCTGCGCATGCGCTACGGCCGCTTTCTCGGCGAAGAGGATTCAGAAGCGGAGCATTCTGGAGCAGAGAGCGAGAAGCACGATGATAAAGAAGAATCCGAACACGGCCATAGCCACGATCATACAGAACAAGGTGAGCACCAGTCACATGGCGAAGAAAATGCCACTCCCTTTGCACAGCGAGATTCCCATTTCCAACAGGCAGAGCGCATAGCTGCTTCTGCCGGACACCGGCATGACAGCTCAGAGCATGCCACCCTGTTCGACCCCCAAACCAAGGAGCTACTGCGCAACGCGCTGAATGCCATGTGGAGTTCCTGGCGCGACCTGTCGGTTATAGAGCCCCAAGCCTCCCTGCCCCACCAGCACCGGGCTCTGCGCTTTATCAAGGAAGTACAGCAGGCTTCGCGTATTTACTTACAAAGAGTCGGGTTCGAGGCGCCCCCCATAGACGAAAGCCGTCGGCTTAGCGGCGAACGGGAAGACGTAGCGCCAGAAACCCTCGACAGTGCCTTTGAACAAAAACAAAGAGCACAGGTGCTCGCCCTAATGGCCCAAGTAGACTCTGGTGCCGAACTCGATACCGATCTGCTGGTGCAGATAAATGAGCTAGCCACAGAGCAATCATTAGATCTTGGCCTGGAGCTGTCCAAACAGCTGCGTTTATACCAGCAGCGCCACCAGCAACCGAATTGCATTGATTGCACAAAATCCCTGAATCAGCTGCTCTATCAGCTACTGCCAGCACCGGAATCTGCGCCTTCACTGCCTTTGCAAACTGAGGCAGACGGCCATTTCAGCCGTTGGCTGAACCAGCAAGGGGAGAAGTCATTGTGATTGATTTCTTGATACCCGGCCTGTGCCTGTTGGCCTGTTTAGTATCACTCGTTCTGTTGCGCCGCCGTGGCGCCAAGCCGTTCGACTATGGCCTGCAACTGGCGATTTGGTTGAGCGCCTGGATACTTTGGCAGCCGCCGGCAATCATTCCCGCCGAGCGCAATATCTCTATCGACAGCAAACAGCTGGCGAGCTCACATCCAATAAATCTCAATGGTGTGGAAAATATCTCCCTCAATGGGGAGCCACTCGGCCGCGACAAACTGCGAGACCTGGCACCAGTGCGCCTGGAGTTATCGAAGATCCAGGAATCTGATAACAGTTGGGAATTCAACTGGCAGCGGCGAATTACCCTGGGTGATTCTTTAAAGTTAAAGGTTCACAACAACCAGCCACTGACTGAAAACCGACAAATTAGTCTGCTCAATCCCTACGGCCATATTGAAGACAGTCTTGAGCTGAAAGTGGGAGAAGCAATTCAGGCACAACTCACTGCCACTCCAAAACTCGCAGGCCCCCAGTTATACCGAGTAAGGACGGAGAACGAAGCCGGCGAAATCCATACAGATCCCTTACCCATCCTGGTGCGAGAACCGCTCCAGCCCAAGTTGTTACTGTGGCTGGCACGCCCCTCTTTTGAGGCAGCCGCCCTCTCCCGCTGGCTGCGTCAATCCGGTGTAGCGGCACAGGTGATGACCCAGTTGGCACCTGAAATTAGTAGAAAAGAGACTCTCAATGGGCTTCCACTTACCGAGTCTGCGGATCTACTCACAAAGGAAAGTCCTTTCGATTTAGTCATTCTCGATAGCCGTTTGTGGCCGCAACTCTCCTCTCAACAAAAGCATCAGCTCAACGAGCTGGCCACTACAAAGTCACTGTTATGGTTAGTCAGTGACGATAGCTCTGAAGAGTTTCTCCAATACGCTGCTGGCCATTCCATGCCTCTGCAAAGGGGAGAAGCACCCCATTTACATTCCGGCTTTGGCTACCAAAAAGCGGCCAATCCGGAGATTCCCCCACTGCGCAATCTAGGCCTTATAGCCGTGCAGCCCAGCTCCAGTGACTTCTTACTGGATAATGAAGAAACTCCCCTTTTCTGGGGACGTTCAACCCAGACGCAGCATCTGGGTTTTATTCTATTTAGCGACAGCCACCGCTGGCTAACCAGTGGGTTTGCTACTGAATTCGCCAGCCTGTGGAAGTCGATTATTGATTACCAGCTCAAACACTTGGGAAGTCAGCAACCAGTAACCCTCTCCAATAAGTTGCCGCGGACTCAGGAACGCATCACCCTATGCAGCCCATTTTTTTCTGATCAGAGACCAATATTATTAAGCTCCCAAGAAAACTCCCTACCCATCAGTGGTGTCGCCGTAAGTAGTAATTCCCAGGGCCAGTGCTACAGCTTCTGGCCACAGGGTTCTGGCTGGCATCAGCTTAAGACGGATTTGAAGGGCGAAGCGACATTGGATTTCTATATCTTTGCCAAGGAGGACTGGCCTCAGTGGCAGCAGTCTGTAAATGCCAGGGAGACCCGACAAATGGCCGCCGCGCGTTTGGGACCAATAGCTAATACCCACACAAACAAAGAGCCGATTGAACGCCAATGGCCGGCTCTGATTTTGCTGTTATTGGTCTGCACAAGCTGGTGGAGGGAGCAAAGAATCTTGAACAGGCCCTTATCTTGAAGACTGCGCGGAGGGTTTATTACCCGGCTGCGCCTCCTGCTTGGGGAAAATCAGCTGATCGACGGGATAACCCATCGCCTTAGCTTTCTGTAAAAACCGCTCCAGAACATCCTTGGGCATAGTCGGGGTGCGGGACAATATCCACAGATAGGATTTGTTATAGCCGGAAACCATCGCATATTGATAATCGCCTGCCAGGGCAATCACGATATAGGAAGAATAGAAGGGCCCAAGGAAAGAAACTTTCAAGTGTCCTACATCTTTTGCGCCAACAAACTCAGCCTTCCCTCTCGCCAATTGCCAATCATCACGCGCTTGTGAATAACCGGTATTCACCACTGCGACAGAACCATCGGGGTTGAGGCTGTAGTCCGCCGTTACCAGGGTCAGGCCCCGCTCGAAAGAGTGATCCAAGCGGGCTATCTCATACCAGTGGCCTAAATAGCGCTGCAGCTGGAAATTCTGTACGGGCTCAACCCCCTCCGGCACTCGTGTACAGGCACCTAGCCACAGGAAGGAAAACAGTAGTACTCCCAGCGAAAACCGCTTCATCTAGCCACTCCCAGCAAATTCACCCTCG
Organism: Microbulbifer mixtoriginis (SeqCode); assembly: GCF_052467705.1. Classification (NCBI taxonomy): domain Bacteria; kingdom Pseudomonadati; phylum Pseudomonadota; class Gammaproteobacteria; order Cellvibrionales; family Microbulbiferaceae; genus Microbulbifer; species Microbulbifer mixtoriginis (SeqCode). The sequence continues at coordinate 400,041 of NZ_CP174322.1, read as the reverse complement.
AATCAAAATAGAAGGTAAGGGTTTCACAAGGTCAGGATAGTTTCGAGCGTTTGTATTTCACCCATAAAAAAACCACCCTGAGGGTGGTTTTTTTATGGGTGGACAGGCCAACTTACTTTTCGACGAAAGCGCGCTCAATCACATACTCGTGCGGTACACCTGCGCGTGTCTCCTTGAATCCCCAGTCATCTAGGATATTGGTGAGATCTTTCAGCATTGCTGGGCTGCCGCACAACATAAAGCGGTCTTCCTCGACATTCGGCTTGGGCACATCGAGATCTGTAAAGAGCTTACCGGTCAGCATCAAGTCGGTCAGGCGGCCGGTATTACGATAAGGCTCACGAGTTACAGTGGGGTAGTAGAGCAGCTGCTCACGCACCATCTCACCAAAATACTCATGCTCAGGTAGCTCATTCTCGATCTGTTCCTGATAAGCCAGCTCAGAGACATAGCGCACCCCGTGGGTAAGAATCACTTGGTCGAAACGCTCGTAGACAGTGGGATCCTTAATAATGCTCATGAAAGGTGCCAAACCAGTACCCGTAGACAGCAACCACAGACGCTTGCCAGGTAACAGGTGATCCGCAACCAGAGTACCGGTGGGCTTCTGGCTCACATAGATCTCATCGCCCGGCACAATTTTCTGCAGACGAGAAGTCAGGGGACCATCGGGTACCTTGATGCTGAAGAATTCGAGCTCATCTTCGTAGTTGGCACTGGCAATGGAGTAGGCACGCAGCAGTGGACGGCCGTTGTCCTGCTGCAGACCGATCATCGTGAAATGTCCGTTCTCAAAGCGAAAACCCGAATCTCGGGTGGTCTTAAAGCTAAACAGCGTGTCGTTCCAGTGATGGACATCCAACACCTTCTCTATATTCAATTTGGACATAAACTTAAAACCGGTTATTCCACGAGTCTCTTGATAGTTGAATTTTAGCTCTGGAAGATCTATTGGCAAAGTGGGATATTTCGATATTCCTTATCTATTTTAACGATTAAGTGGAGAATTCCCTTTGCGCTATACCTTGCGCCAACTGGAGGTATTCCTGGCCTGTGCCCACCACGAGAATGTGAGCCGCGCGGCAGAAAGCCTGAGCATGTCCCAGTCTGCCGCCTCCACCGCCCTAAAAGAGTTCGAACAACAGTTTGAGCTGCGCTTATTCGAGCGCACCGGCAAGCGCCTGCGCCTGAATGAGCTGGGTAGGCAACTATGGCCCAAGGCGGAGGAACTGCTGGAGCGGGCACAGGAATTAGAACAGAGCCTCGCCAGTCATCGCGATCTGGGGCGCCTAAAAATAGGGGCAACCCTAACTATTGGCAATTACCTGGCAGCGAATGTAATGGCGCTATACATGGAAGAGCAACCCGGCACACGAGTGGAGCTGGAAGTCGCCAATACCTCGGCAATTACAGAGCGGGTGCTCAACTTTGAGTTAGACCTTGGGCTTATCGAGGGCGAGTTTAATCACCCAGATCTGGAAATGATTCCCTGGCGCAGTGATGAATTAGTCGTCTTTTGCGCCCCCTCTCACCCCCTGGCCAAACGCAAGCGCCTGACAGACAAAGATCTGCTCAAAGCCACCTGGATTACCCGGGAACCTGGCTCCGGCACACGTCAGACTTTTGAGCGTGCAATGGTCGGACTACTACCAAAACTCCATATTTTGTTGGAGCTTCAGCATACAGAGGCAATTAAGCGAGCGGTGGAAGCTGGGCTCGGTATCAGCTGCCTATCTAGAGTCTCTTTAGCTGATGCCCTGAAGCGGGGTTCATTGATCGAATTGCCGGTATCGCAGAGAAATTTCCACAGAGAATTTTATTTCGCCCTTCATCGACAAAAATATAGAAGTGCGGGGATTGAGCGATGGTTGGAGTTATGCCAATCCATCGAAATCAATTAAATGAACCCCCAATGAGATTTAGTTTTCCGAGCACTACGGTATCAACTGCTAAATTTTAGCTTTTGACGGCAATATACATTTGTCAGTGTCGAGAAATTTAAAGATGACTGATGGGTATAAAATGAATATTGAGTTCCGCTATATTACTTTTCAGTGAAAAATCATCTGTCCTAAAGTTCGTTTAACCACTATTGTCAGGCTTTCTTATCTGGTAAATTATCGTGCATAAAAATTCGACAATTTATCAATTTGGCTACATCTGTATACTTCCTGGCAGTTGTATTATTCCTTTGAGGCAATATGAATATCAGCGGGTTTAAAGTCGTACTAGCTGGTACAATTTTAAGTATCTCTTCTTTAGCAATGGCAAAAGATGTCATTAAGATCAATTCAGCAGCTCACTATCATGATGAGAAAGTAATTGCTGCCAATATACTTAGTGAATGCCCGAATCTCGGTTCACAGTTTTCTAATTCGACCCAGAAGTTTCTTAGTAAATATGGATACTATATATCTTCAACGTCTGAACTAAATCCTCAGTCAGAGGGCTATAACCTCAAACTAAGTATTCTAAATGCCCTGAGTTCTGGTAACGCTTGGTTAGGACATAGAAAGTCGGTATCTATTGAAGCGGAACTTTACAATAATGGAAAATTAGTAGACAGTTTTACTAATACCAGGAATTCTGGTGGTGGGTTTGGTGCAAACTTTAAGAGTTCTTGCCAAGTTCTCCAGCGTTGTGTTCATACACTTGGTAATGATGTAGCCAAGTGGATGAAGAAAAGCCACGAAATTTAACCCTAAAATTAACAATAAGATATTTAAATGAAAAACTTTAAGAAAATATTATTCTCTGCGGCTTTTGCATTAACTCTCTCTGGCTGCACCAGCAATCCAGTTATGAATATCCAAGATAGAAGTATTCCTGACCGCCTTGATGGTTCTGCACAAACTCAGGATACCATTAAAAAATCAATTATCGCGGGATGTATAGCAAGAAACTGGACTTGTCGTGAGGTCGCCCCTGGACAAATAATCGCTTCAATTAACGTTCGCAAACATCACGCTGAAGCGGATATCAAATACGATATGGATAGCTATAGCATTACTTACAAGGACAGCAACCTACTTGATTACAATGAAAAATACTACACTATCCACAGAAATTACAATCGCTGGGTACGTAACTTGAATGACGCGATTATTAAGAAACTTTCAATTTAATTTCTCACCCCGCTACAGTTAATACTAAAGCGGGGACTACTATAAAAGGAAATGTAATTTTATTTATTCTATTCTTCACTTTATAAACTTAATGACACATGCTATTTTTTTCAAAAAATATATAAAACTTACTTACAATTTCTCATAAGAATAATCAATCAGTACCAAGAAGATTTTAATTTCAGATAAGCAAGAATGAAGTAACTGCTGGATTAAGAAAATAAAATTCTATCGCAGCCTTGATTAAGTAAAAATACTGAGATTAAATCTTTTTTATAACGGTAATTTAAAACGTATTAAATTACGCTCTTAAAACATGAAATTCATACATAGCTAGAAAAAAAATTGATTTAAAATCTAATGATGTACTTATATAAAGGATGAAGCAGTACATGAATAAAATATTTTTATTGATCACAGTTGCAATATTGAGTGGATGTACCAATTATCAACCAATATTTCCAGAGGGCTATACCGGAGGTCGAGCGACTGTCAGTGATACTTTTATCCAAGTAGGTTTGGGCGAAGCACAGTTTTTTTATGCTGAATCAGTTGATAAAATTTTAGTAGAGAATGCTCTAGATATAACATATAAAACTTCCAATAACAAAGGAAGAGTAATATATCCTTCTGGATATATTCGAGAAATTCCATCTCGACCACTAAAAATTAATATAATTGGTAAAAACGTATATTCAGCACCAATATTAGGATTACTAGATTCTGAAAATGAATATACAATTCAAGCAACTTTAGAATTTAGCCCCCAAAATAATCATGATTACTTGATAAAGGGTATCTTAGAAAAAAATTATCGTGCCATATGGATTGAAGATAATAGTGGAGAAATAGTCTCAAGTATATATGCACATACAAATGGAAAATCAGGATATATCTCAAGCAATGAACTAAAAGGATACTCACAATCAAACACTAAAGAAGAAATTTATTTACAAATTAGAGGTGGAGAAACCGACAAGACCATTGTTAAAAAAATTGGCCGTCCAGACAATATAGAAAAGTTATCTTCCAGCTTGTTTAGACCTTTTCGACAAACTATATTCAAATATAATGAGCTAGGAGAAATATATTTCTATGAATTTTTTGGTACTTTATATACAAGAAAAATAGTTCCAAATATAAGAGATATTAAGCTGGAATTAACTCATAAGTTGAATAGCAATGATCCAATATTCCTTCGCGAACTGGGAATTAGCTATTACCAAACAGATAACCTTTCTGTTAGTGAGTTAGATTTATTTGCCAAAAAAATAATGAAGCTAAAATACAGCAAAGATCCCTATATGGTTGATGCTTTAGCATGGTTTTGTAAAATTCTTGGAGCATCTAAAAATGAAAAATATGTAAAGTTTCTTCAAGATCTATCACAAGATGATGTGCATCGAAAATTAAGACGATATGCAAGATCAAGCTTTAAAGAGGTGAATGTCAAGTAAGATTTAAAATTAATAGGCTAACTTGCAGAGTAAAATTGCTCAACTTTATATTTTACTCTGCTTTTTTAAAGGCAAGTATAATTAACAGCATTAATTTCAATCGTAAATTTCGAATGAAACATATTACAAGAGCAGAATTTAAAAATAGCACTCCAGAAATATTTCATATTTAAAATGGAATGTATTTCTCTGCAATTTTTAATTTTATTTATGTGAGAGTAATAGATGATATTATCACGACGCATTAAAAATCGTTCAAAAACTTCTTTGTCTATTTTTCAGTTAAAATTTTTTAATCAAATATGAAGCTATTTCATAACAATCTTGGTTGTCACAGTTTAGAGCGGAGAAAAAATTACTCTATAAAAAGACAAGCTTCATATTCATTTGAAAGGGACCTCCAATCAGAAAGTTCTTATTTTAACTCCATTAGCTGATTCTGACTAAAACAATAAGAAACTACAAAATCACTAATGTTGGGGCAGAATCTAAATCCTAGGGCCTCTAATCCCTGCACACTAAATCCCGCACCTAGTATTTTGACACTCAACAACGTTTAAATATAAAACATTGTAATTCATTAAAATCACAGGCAGTCAACATTAATGGGCAGCTCAAAATTTTACTTAAAAAAACAAAAATACTTATCATCACCAACACTAAAAGAAAACATTTTTTGATTTAAAAATTACAAAAAATTTATACAACAAGCTCGTTAAAACTTAATACCGTAATTAATGACAAACGGAAAATCTAAGCCATCATTTTCATCAAACAAATTAGCATTTGAAAAGTGCTTCCAAGACACCATTAGTACTAGATCCTCCTTTTTCCTCCAGTTAATTCTTGCGCCATAACCCACCTGCGCCTGAAAAGAAAAGTTGTGCTCTTGGCGTCGATCGCCTAAATAGTTACTGGATATATAACTGGGGCCCAATGCTCGAACAAAGAAAAAGGGTTGCCCCCAACTTCTTTGCCTTGGGTACAAATTTAACTGCGGGTAAATGGAAAAAGCCCTTATGCGTTTATTTTCATCCGCACTAGTACTAATTTCTGTGTAACTTACACCTATATCAATATGCTGCCGATAACTCTTTTCAAACGTTTTAAAGGAGTAGTCTAAGCCAAAGGTCTTGTTATTTTGTTTTGAATCCGGCTGTGGTCCACCACCAAAACTTAACAACAATTCGTCAGCTAATACTGGCTGAGCTAAGAAAATTATTGAAACTACAGCCAGTATCCACTTCATCTGCTATCCCTTATTTAAAGGTCACTCATCTATTAATTAAGAATTTTTTTAAATATTAATGAAGTATTAATTCCACCAAAGGCGAAATTATTACTCATGACATATTCTGTATCGATGTGCTTGCCGGGGCCTTGGATAAATTCCAAGTCCGCACAATCAGCATCAACTTCTGCCAAATTCATTGTGGGATGGAACCAACCATTGCGCATCATCTGGATACTTGTCCAAGCTTCCAAAGCGCCGCAGGCACCTAGAGTATGGCCGGTATAACTCTTGAGGGAACTGATAGGCACAGCACGACCAAACGCATTGCGAGTCGCATGGCTCTCGGCAATATCTCCTCGGTCCGTGGCAGTACCATGTGCGCTGACATAACCTATCTCACTAGCATCTACGCCAGATTGAGCTATAGCTTGCTCCAGAGCCACCTGCATAGTCCCCGACTGGGGTTGAGTAACATGGCTACCGTCAGAATTTGTACCAAAGCCAACAACTTCCGCATAAATTCTGGCTCCACGTGCAACGGCATGCTCATACTCCTCCAGAATCAGCGTGCCAGCACCTTCACCGATCACCAAACCATCCCGGTTTCTATCAAAGGGACGCGGGGTCGCTTCAGGAGTATCATTTTTTGTGGAGGTAGCATAAAGCGTATCGAAAACTGCTGCCTCAGTTGCACACAGCTCCTCTGCACCACCGGCGACCATAATAGTTTGGCTACCATTGCGGATCGCTTCATAGGCATACCCAATTCCCTGGCTGCCAGAAGTACAAGCAGAGCTGGTGGTGTAAACCCGCCCACACAAGCCAAAAAATACTCCGATATTGACCGCTGCCGTATGAGACATCATTTTTATATAGCTGGTGGCATTAAGGCCGTCGGTGCGGTGATTTATCAACATATTGCCGAAATCAGCCACTGCTGACGGAGTGCCTGCTGACGAGCCATATGAAACTCCGACAGCTCCACTTTTGAGAATGGGGTCATCCAACAATCCCGCATCCTGAAGAGCAATTTCACTGGCGCGAACCGCCATTAATGAGACGCGCCCCATGCTGCGAACGCGTTTGCGATTGTAATGAGATGGCTTTTCAAAATCTTTTACTGGGGCACCAAGGCGAGTTTCAAGTCCCTCATACTTGTCCCAGTCCTCCATATAAACAATTCCGGAACGACGGCTCTGCAAAGACTCACTAACCGACTCCCAATCTTGGCCGATAGGAGATATTCCGGCCATTCCTGTAACAACAACACGCTTCATTAGCAGAGACCACCATTTACGGAAATAACTTGACGGGTAATGTAAGCAGCCCGCTCATGCATTAAAAAGGCTACAGTCGCTGCGACTTCTTCAGGCTTACCCATTCTGCGGGCTGGAACCATTTTTAAAATGTCTTCAACCGGCAAATCTTCATCCAGCATATCGGTATCAATAAGACCCGGAGCAACACAATTAACGGTGATTTTTCGTTTCGCCAGCTCCAGTGCGAGCGCTTTACTCGCACCAATCAAACCAGCTTTAGACGCGGAATAGTTTACCTGTCCTCGATTTCCAGCGACGCCAGAGACCGAAGTCATCACAACTATTCGACCGGGAGCACGGCGTCTAACCATGGGCATAGTCAGGGGATGCAAGACGTTGTAGAAACCATCCAGATTTGTGTGAACGACTGAATCCCAATCCTCGGCAGGCATTGCGGGAAAAGCATTGTCAGCAGTTACACCTGCATTGCATACAACCCCATAGTAACAACCGTGTTCATCGACATCTTCTAGCAAAACATCTTTAGTTTGGTTCCGATCAGAAATATCAAACTGAAGAATTCTACTTTTACTTCCTAGCTTGGCAATTTCCTCTGCAACCTCTTCAGCTTGCTCACGGCGGCTACGGCAATGTAAAACGATATTATAACCATCTTCAGCTAACTGAAGGGCAATTGCCCGACCTATACCACGGCTTGAACCCGTAACTAAAATCCACTCAGACATTTAATTTCTACCCTTCAAATACTGTTCCACGTTGTCCGGTTGATATACATTTAACCGCGCGCTTTGCTCGATGGAGGGGCCCTTTATTACACACTCAAATGTCGCCATGCCATTCTCAGCCTGCAGCAAACGCTGGACTTCAATCGTCAGTTCATCGCCACAGCGATAACTTTCAACATTTGACACAAATTTACGGGTACCCAATAAAAAGCCCAGGCGAACCTCTTCGCCCCGTTCCTTGGCGTGGTAACCGGAAAATGCCGCTATTGACTGGGCCATATACTCAATTCCCACATAGGCGGGAACACGACCATTGCGAGAAAAAATTCCATCATCTCGGACCCGCAATTTTGCCAGCAATTGTTCCTCATCTACTGAAACTACTTCATCGAGAAGTGACATATTTCCACTGTGTGGAACCAATTCTCCAGCAGTATATTTTTGCATATATTTTACCTCTGACTGCCCATAATTACCGAGCAGTTACTCCCACCAAACGCGAAGGAGTTACTCATTACGTAGCGCAATCCTCCAGCAGCTTCTTGGCCCTGGCAAAGGTTCAGCCGCACAATCTCTGGATCATAATGCCCATCATACTGATGGGGGGGGAGTTGATTATTTTGCAGGGCAAGCCAGCAAAAGGCCGCTTCAAGTGCACCAGCAGCTCCCAATGTGTGCCCGGTTAAAGGTTTAGTGGAAGAGCAAGGCAGTTGGCTTCCAAACACCCTTTCAACGGCTAAAGCCTCCATAGAGTCATTTTGTGGTGTGCCCGTACCATGGAGATTTAGATAATCAATATCGGTTGCATCCAAGCTCGCATTTTCCAGTGCTCTGCGCATACAGGCCTCTGCACCGCGCCCCTCTGGATCTGGAGCCGACATATGGTGGGCATCAGACGTGGCAGCAACACCGGATAGAATCACAGGCCCAGATTCTTTGGTCATCACAAATATTGCGCCAGCTTCCCCAAGATTAATACCATCCCGATTAACGCTGAAGGGGTTGGTCTGGCCCGCACTAAGTGCCCCCAGGCTATGAAAGCCACGAATCGTCATGCCACAAAGAGAATCCACACCACCAACAACCACAGCATCACAAACATTGGTAGAGAGAAGGCGCCGGGCACTGGCAAGGGCATTCGCACTGGATGAACACGCTGTAGAAACTGTAAGTTGTACGCCTTGCACACCCAGATACTTTGCGACAAAAGTACTAAGTCCTGCCATTTGCTGTTGAAGCCGGTAATTGTAACCAGTGTCTTTTTTACCACTGAGGTAAGATTCACCAGAATCGATCCCAGAAGTTGAAGTTCCCATAACCACTCCAACTCGGCTTGTACCATATCTTTCAACAAGACTACCGATCTCTGATTCGATTTGGCCCAGTGCAGCCAAAGCCAGCTGATTATTACGGCAGTGATAGGCTTGTAGCGAACTCGGTAATTCTGGCAACTTCTCCTGCACAATACCCAGGTTTCCCTGATAGTTTAATAATCGGTTTTCATCCGGTCGCATAAAAGAGCTATCACCGCTAAAAAGGGGTTTAGCTACCGATTCAGCAGAATTTCCCAGGGTACAGATGATGCCCATATGATTAAGATAGAAATTAGTCATACCTAAAAATTCCTGATGCTTAACCTGTAACCAATTCGTTTGTGCTCAAGCTCAACCTGTGCTTCCCAAATATCATTAGTACTGTAGCGCGCCTCTGTACTTATTTCTCCATTGTGGAAGAGCTGACGGATATAATTCCCCTCAATTACGGACTCTTGCAACTTCCAACCAACAGGTAATTGTTTCTGCAGCTGAGTAACTGGCCAATAGACAAACTGAATGTCTGCTAACAGTTTTTCAGGTGGCAGACTTGCCGCTCTACGCATGTAGTGATGAGTGCTGATCTCATTACCATCATATGCAATATCTAACAAACTCATACCTTCAGGGCTGAGAAGCGAAACCCTCATGTTCTCTGAAGAGAGCAAGGTGGCCGCAATCACTTCGTACACATTGTTTTGATAAACAATACGCAAATGTTGATTCATCTGACGCGGTTGCTCAGCTAAAAGAGGCGCCAAAGACCAGCCTTCAGACTTATCTTTTTCTACCCTTGGGGAAATACAACCCACCAGAGTAAAGATACTAAAATAAAGCACTAACCAGCGGAGCATATTTCCACCAGTGTATTCAATCTACGCTCTGCAGCAGCAACAAAAGGATTTTTCTTATCCCAGGCATAACCTGCCAATATTGAGCAAATCATTCCTTTAATTTCTTTTTGCTCAGTCTGATAAAAAATCACATCCTGAAAACGACCATCATACCAAGCCTTTACATACGTTTTAAAAACTTCAACACCCTGCTTTAAAGGCACAGAAAACTCTTTGTCCCAATCAACGCTCTCTCCAGAGAGTTGACGGTGTAAACATTCAGCGGCTAACTCTGCAGACTTCATTGCGATGGTAACGCCTGAAGAAAATACTGGATCAAGGAATTCACCAGCATTTCCCAAAAGAGCAAAGCCTGGACCCGCCAGCTTGGTTACATTGCTCGAATATCCACGAATACGTTGAATCTCGGTATCAAATTTTGCGTTGTGTAAAGTTTTTGCCAACTCTGGTGCGGCCGAAATAGCACCTTTCAGGATCTGTTCTGGATCCTGTCCCCAAGCCGCGATCTTTTCCTTCTCACCAACAACTCCAACAGAAGCTCTGCCATCGGCGAAAGGTATCAACCAATACCAAATATCTCTCTCATTGGGATTGACTGTGATAAGTATTTTATCTCTGTCAAAATTACTATCAGTAATATTGTCCTCTACATGTGTGAATACTGATTCACGTACAGGAAACTCTGATGGACGATCCAGGTCCAGTAATCTTGGTAGAACTCGTCCAAAACCACTTGCATCCAGAACAAAACGGCCCTGGAAAGCAAGGTCTTCGCCATTGTGTTCTGCAATCAGTTCCGCACCATTTTCGGCAATATCAGCTGATACAATAGAATGACGATAATAAATCTTTACTCCCTGGCGCTCAGCTTCATCGGCCAGTATTTTGTCAAACTTGGCTCGCTGTACCTGGAAAGTTGTGCCATGCCCAGGTGTGAATTTTTCACGAAAGTCAAATGCAGTACGGGCACCATCCCATTCAAAAGCAGCACCATTTTTAAATTGGAAGCCTGCGGATTTTACTGCCTCCAACATATCTGCGTTTTCAAGAGATTCCATACACTGTGCCAGCAAACTCTCGCCGATAGAGAAGCGAGGGAACATCTCTCGCTCAACGATCGATACACTCCAGCCATTTTTAGCCAACAAAGCACCGGCTACAGCTCCAGCAGGTCCGGCACCAATAATAACAACGTCAGACTTAATTTCTTTCATTGGCTAATATCCCTTACCCCGTGTACAAAAAAATAGAAATGCCAACAACAAAGTTAATACTGTGCCCACAGCCAGGACTAACCCAAAATTTGCAATCGCCGGTGTGCCAGACAATGCTAGCAAACCAAACCCTAAAAAAGTTGTTAACCCAGCCATAGCTATCGCCAGCAGGGTATAATGCTGCTCTGCTTTCCGGCTTGTATGGCTAAATATTGCGTAATCTATACCAATTCCAAAGACAAGTAATAAAGCCGCAACATGAAATAAATTAATTGCTGATCCCTGTAAAATCACTATCGCCAGGGTGCCTAGTATTGCGCTGGATGGAAGTGCAACTATACTTAAGGCTTGCTTTATTCCTGTTTTAGTTGCCGTCACTAAAAATACAACAATGAATATTAATGGCAGTAGTTGCAACAACAGATCACGCTGTTGTGACATCACATTAGAGATACTTCTGGTAGTATCGACATAGGTTACTCCAGGCAGTAACTCTAAAGATGACAAATCTTCTTTTAAGCCATAAATACGTACCACAGAATAACAGTGATTATTTTCACAACCCAACCATAATCCTTTATATTGCCGACCAGCAACTGGCAACCATTCAGAGAAATTAAAGGTATTGAATGGCTGTATTTTAGAACTTATCTGCTGGTTAATATCTTTTTCAGAATAACCCAATTGCTGATAAAAAGACCTGACAGAATCCCCACTGTAAAACTTCGACAATAACTTCCAGTCAGCTTCTTGAACCTCTTTTGGAGGTATCCGGTTGGTTACCCCCTGAAAACCACTAATAACTTCCTTTTCTACTAAATAGTCCAGTTGATTTCTAAGTTCCCATTCCCGTGTTAATACTTGTTGCTCCTCTTCACCAAAAACCAGAAAGTAACGGGAGTCTGGCCGGGTTCTAATCAGAGAATTTAGATCTATTTCATCTTGTGTAAGAAATTCTGGAGGCTGGTAAAACAGTTTTAGGTCATCATTAAATTGAATTTTATGAAGTGCCGCAGCTCCAAAAATCAACAGCCCAATCAATGGAAACAGGTAGTACTTAATATTGAGTTTAGGAAACTGACTGGAAAACGATAAAGGCCTATGCTTGATATTAATCCAGCCTGGGAATAGCAGGATTACAGTCAACCAAGCCCCTATTAAACCACAGCCGACAAAAACCCCTATTTGTTGTAAAAGCGGAAAAGGTGTTAATGCAAGAGAGAAAAATGCCAAGCAGCTTGATATCAAGCCCAGCAATAGCCCAGGTAATATATCCTTATCTTTTGGCTTGCCCAGCCTCAATCTATTACAAATAAAGTGAAATGCGTAATCGATTGCCAATCCAGAAACTGTTGTACCAAATACAAAAGCCAATATATGGATTTGGCCCAAAATGATAATAACACCTGATATACCACTGACCACGCCACATAGAATTGCGAATGTACAGGCTAGTAGAGGTTTTAATGAGCGAAAGACAACAATACATAGACAGCAAATAGCAAGGATCGAAAGAGAGCCAATTAGGCGTATTTCATCCTGTGCCATAGCAGCAGCATACTCTGTGTGCAGGGGGGCTCCAGCTACCAGCAGCGAATAACCATTTTTTTGAGCCCATTGCTTTAATTCTGACTGTAAAGAAAGAAGTGATATATCGCTCTCTCCAGTCAAATCAACTGGTTCTGCCAGCGTATAAAGCAGGGTAAAAACTTTATGTCCTTCTGTATGTACCGGAATTCCATCAAAGACTTGTGGAGTAACTCCAATATCAGCGGTAAAGTAATTGCGAAAAGTTGAGAAAGTATCTTTCTCCAAATCGATTCCAGCGCCGTCAGGCCCGTATAATTTACTCAATTGACGCTGTATAAGTTCCTCTGGCTTAGCGTCTAATAACGCCCTATCTTCAGGACTGAGTAGCTGTTGGCGCAGAGGAAAGAGCAGCTCCCACTCCTCTTTATAGCTTTCAGAATCGGCCCAACGATATTCAACAGACTCTAAAGATTTAGCGGCCTTAAGTTTCTGCGCCAACTCTTGGGTATGCCTGGCCAGACGTTGTGATTCTTTTCCTTGAGAAACTAAAACCCAAATTAAACTTCCCTGTAATTGCTGACTGACTTTTTTCTGGATGCCAGCACTACTTACCGAGTCGGAGTTATTATCAGCTAATAACAAAATATCTGTTTGCAGCCAGCTGGATTGATAGCGTAATACAGTTATCCCAATAATTACACTAATAAAGGAAAGCCAAATAACAACTCGACGTGACATGGGATTACTTCTGGTTATCTTCTGAGAATTCACTCAGTAGTTGACTGTTATTAGCTTCAACTGAATGTAAATTCATAATATCTATTTCAGTAATTGCCATGTTGGCTTCAGCTAGTACTATTTTCCGAATCTTTTTGTCTCCCACGACTTCTATCGATTCAATAACCTTTCTAAAAGCCTCTTGCTTGGGAATTAAGTTAATTCTCCATTGCTCTTCTGCGATCTGTGGTCCCACCGTAAAAGTCTGATCCAGCTCACTAAAATCACCACTGATAATCTTTAATAGAGGATCAGCTACATGACTTCCTACAATATTGCTATTGACCCGATTTCCGGAATCAGCATCATCTAGTTTAAATATTCGATGGGATTCTATTGGATTCTCTATTCGCCAGCTTAATCCTAACTCCTCAGAAATAGCCAAGACACCTGAAGAAATTAGAGGCCTTGGCAGCTGCGGCAGCTTCTTTGTCTGGGAAAAAGTGCCAAGCATCTGTGGAGATGACACAATATTTTCCTCTATCTCCCGCAAAACTGCCTGCTGCTCCGAAGTTAAAGCAGAAGCTACTGTGGAAAATAGAAAACAAATAACAAATACAACCAAACGCGTAACAGTCATCACTAATTTACCCCCAATTTTTCCAGCAAAATTGGAGGCGATGCGAACAGCATTTCGGCACTACTTATTTCGACAGCTACCTGTACGGTATGTCCTTTTGTTAAGCGTACACCGGTATCTCTATCTGTTATTGTATAATTGATCTTAAATCGATTTTCATATTCAGAAACCTCAGCGCAAATAACAATCCATTGCTGAAATCGTAAAGGCTTTGCATATCGTACGCGCAAATCTATGACCGGCCAGGCAAAACCTGATTCCTTCATTTGTTGGTAGTTATATTCCAACTGATCAAACAATGCACAGCGGGCAATCTCAAAGTACTTTGCATAATGCCCATGCCAGGCTATCTCCATCATATCCACATCGTGGAAAGGAATTTGTAATTCAACTTGCGCCGCCCATTTTTCAGGGCGCATCGATTTATTAGTTTTCATATAAGCGCCAATGTCTTTGCTGAATTAACGAAACAAATTTTCTCAACGGCTGTTCAAGCTCTCTATCTTCCTCCAGAAAAGAAAATTCATCTCCTATCTGCCTGATTGTGGTATTAAGAGCGGTAGATAATTTTTCCAAATCCACTCCCCCACTACGAGCTCGAAGCTGAATGCCCTGCCAAGCAACCATCAGTGCCGCTGCGGTTGTTTGCTCCGTTAACTGTAATACCCTGATACAGTCCCTGGCAGAAATGGTGCCCATACTGACCTTATCCTGGTTATGACACTCCGTTGATCTGGAAAAAACACTTGCGGGCATGGTCTGCTTTAGTGCTTCAGCAGTCCAGGCACTCGCACCAATTTGGACAGCCTTAAAGCCATGGTTAATCGATCTTCGAGGCCCGGTTACACCTGATAGGTTTGCCGGGAGCCCATTATTGAACTTAACGTCTACCAGTTGGGCTATTTGTCGATCCAGTAAATCAGAGAGGTTTGCTACCGCATTCTTCAGGCTATCCATGGCGAAGGCTATATGCCCACCATAGAAGTGCCCACCATGAAGCACCCTTTCATTTTCACCATCGATGATCGGGTTATCATTGGCACTGTTTAGTTCGTTATGAATAAACTGCTGGAGCCAAGGCAGAGAGTCCTGTAATACACCAATTACATGGGGAGCGCACCGAAGTGAATAGCGATCCTGCAATCGGCTATTTTGTCTTGGAGCCGCACCAACATTGAGGTCGTCATGAATCCACTTTGCAATCTGGTTTTGACCGGGGTGAGGCTTCACTGCAAAAAGCGCGCTATCGAAATGATAGGCATTGCCATCCAACGCAACGCTCATCATGGAGGTAATACGAGCACTCAGCTGTGCGAGGTATTCTGCCCGTTTGTAGGCTAAGCACGCTAAGCCAGTCATTGCGGCGGTGCCATTCATTATCGCCAAACCCTCTTTTGGGTATAGCTTTAATGGCTCAATCTGTAATTCATCGAATACCTCTGCAGTATCTCTATGATGGCCTCGGTACCAAACTTTGCGCTCCCCACACAAAACCGCAGCAACATAAGACAGCGGGGTCAAGTCGCCACTGGCTCCCACAGAACCCTCTTGGGGAATTACCGGAATAATGTCTTTCTGAAGTAACAGAACCAATTGCTGCATAAGCCGATATCGGACCCCTGAACTGCCCTTTGCAAGGCTGGTAATCCGGGCTGCGACAATCGCTCTACTCTGCTCAAGAGTAAAGACTTCCCCCATTCCACAACCATGGAAGGTAAATAATCGATGAGGTAACTCTTCCACCAGATCTGCAGGAATACTTTCGGTACAAGAATCACCATATCCAGTGGTTACTCCGTAGATCACACCTTCCTTCTGCCAAAGGCTATCCAGGAACTCGGCACCGCGATTTATCCTTGCGACAAAGCACTCTTCATCAGATAGAGAGATATCGCCACGGCCAGCTGCAATGGTATTTACCTGATCAATAGATAGATCTGTGCCATCAAAGACTATTTGGGTTCGTTGTAGTACTGCTGAATTCATTTTTGCTGATCCCAGAACGGGTAAAAGTTATACCATTGCAAAGGTGCTATATGACAATAGCGTTCCAACCGTCGTGCAAACTCCTCGACAAGAGAGCGAATATGCCCCTCTCTGTCACCGCGTTTCATCACAACGCGATCGCAGAGTTTTTCCATATAAATATCGTATCCGGAAGTACTGCGCAGGCAGAAAAGTGTGTACACCGGGCATTTGAGCAGCGCAGCAAGAATATAGGGCCCCTGGGGAAAAGGCGCTTTTCGCCCTAGGAATTCTGCCTCGCAGGTGCGCCCCATTGAGTTAATCGGTGTTCTATCACCGACAATAACAACCAGCTCCCCGGCTTCAACAGCCTCGGAGAGTCGCATCGCTAAAGCGGGAGTTACTTCTGTCACCTGGATAAGCCGCACTTGACTCAGGGGGTTGAGCATCTTCATCATGCGATTAAATTTCACCGCATGCTTTGTATGCACCAACACATTTACCCGTACCTTTGTCAGGCTGCCAAGTGCCCTGCAAACCTCCAGGTTCCCGAGGTGAGAGCCAATAATTAATCCACCCTGGCCACTAGCGGCCAACTGGTGAAGACCTGCTCTTTCTGGGAAATTTACCTGACTATCCGGGATACCCACAAACCAGGCTTCAAGCTTTTCTCTAGCGCTGTTAGCAAAATTAAGAAAGATTCTAAATCCGGTTTTCCAATTCGGTTCTATACCGCTAGATGGGTAGCGTTTAGTGAATAATTCCAAGTACTCCTGGATCGAATTGCGGCCACTCTGATTTTTTAGGTAATAGCATAAAACTACCGGGTATACCGCAACTTTAAAGGCAATCGGACCCAACCAGTGGTGCAACCAGAATAAGAATTTGATACCCAGGAAAAAGCCTTGTTCCCGGTATTTTGACCAGTGTAAATTACTCACGCTTTTCGCCCTACTGTCGAAATACGCAGAGTTCTGGCCAACATGCCAAAAAATAGACGGGTGTGCATTGCCGATATAAGGAAGTTATCCTCAAATCCCCGGAAATGGGAAACGCCATCTATTGGGTAGCTCACATTAACTGGTACCTGGCAGAGACCGCCTTTGCTCCAATACCACCGTACCAAGATCTCTGGATCAAAATCCATTCGATCACCGGTATACTCGTTATCTAACAAATCTACAGTTCGAGATAAGGGATAACAACGCAGCCCACACATGGAATCCTTAATCTCCAGAGAAAGAGTATTAATCCAGATCCATACATGAGTTAGATAGCGTCCCCACAAACGAACTTTAGGTACTGATTTATCGTATTGCGGATAGCCACAAATCAGTGAATCAGGGCACTTTCTGCTTTTCTCTAGGAATTGAGGTATATCAGCGGGGCTGTGTTGACCATCGGCATCGACTTGAATTCCATGACTATATCCAAGCGCTTTCGCAGCTCGCAGACCACTTTTTACCGCAGCACCTTTTCCACCATTAGCCTGGCGAACAACCAAGTGAACCCGGGAACCGTAGCTCTGCTCTAACCGCTGCAGTTCAATTCTACAGGGTTCATCACAGCCATCATCTACCAGAATGTAAGGCAGGTTAAAGTCATCCAGAGATGCTAGCGTCTCTGCGATTGCCCCCTCATGATTATAAACGGGTATTACAAAACAAAAGTTAGACATGGCTGAAGCACAACCTACCACTACTATATTCTAAATTGCCATCTTGAGTGTTCCGAAAAGAATAATTTAATTTGTTCTTTTCCTGGCTGAACTCCAAAGATAAAGTGACAGCATCACCGGGCATCATTAACTGCTTAAATTTAATCACTTCCATTTGGGTAAACGTACTGCCGGCTTTTACAAGTGGGCGGCCAAAATGCATAGCCCAATCCAGCTGTACTACTCCCGGCACTACCGGTGAGCCTTCAAAATGACCATCCAAGCAAGGCAAATCGTCATTAACCGTAAAATTAACTTCACGAGTATTATCTAATATTTCGCTGCTAATAATCTGTGGCACCATTGCTGCCGGAATTTCATCAAAAAGTTGCATTAGCAGGTCTCTCGTTATTTTTCCCTGTAAGTTAACGGGGATTTCATCAACAAAACGCCAAGAACGTGGCACAGCCACGCCATCAAGATCCTTGGCCAGGGTTTCTCTAAGTTTACGAACAAGAGAAGCCTTTCCTTTCTTTTGTAATAGTTCTTTCCCGGATTCCGTTAGTGTGGCAACAGCGGCAACTATTTTTCTTTTACGCTCCAGAACAAGTGCATTGGCTTTTACAATATATGAGCTACCAACTAATAGGGACTCAACTTGTGTAAGAGAAATTCTTTTCTCTTCAATCTTAACAATGCGATCAGCCCGCCCCTTAAGTTCAAACATACCGTCTGTACTTATTTGTACTTTGTCCTGACAAATAAACTCCTTGGGTAACCACGGAGAAGAGACTTTGAGTAATCCATTGCTGGTTTTTGCAATGTTCACTCCTTTTAGTGGACTCCAACTTTTCTGACGTAATTGATTACGCCAGGCAATCCCCCCGGTTTCAGTGCTTCCATAGACCTCTATAGGCTGGATTCCACACAACTGATCAATCGCCTTTGCGTCTACTTCCAGTAAAGGCCCCCCAGAAGAAAAGATATCTACCAAGGATTTTCCCAACGCCCATGGCCAGGAAGAAATACGGCGGCTTAACTGTGCAGGGCTTGCAACCCACACGGCAGGCCCCCACTTGTGGGCGTCTTGGAGTAATCCCACAATATCCACATAAGTCTTACTAACAAATCGACGCCCGCTGGCTAGTGGCCACAGTAATTTAAACAGTAAGCCATATATATGCTGATGGCTTACTGTTGCCAAAGTAGTTGTATTAGCTACCCGGGGTGACCACTTAAGATTATGGGCCTTAACCTCATTGAGCAGTTGATATAAGGTTTTATCAACGGTTTGTGGTTCACCACTGGTTCCTGATGTGAATAATTGAATACCAGCATCAAAACAACTGGGAACAGAAAGCTCCTCTCTACATTGATCCGGAATATTTATACTAAATGCCGAGCTATCTTCCCAGCTGCCCAGTAATAGGGTTTGCTCACCCAGTTTTTGCTGGGTAAATCGCTTATTATTTGCCGGTATAACAACGACTTCACAACAAGACATAGCAGCAAAAAAGAGCAGGCTAAACTCGTAACTATCTTCACAGAAAATGGCAGCTCTTTTGGACCCAGTTTCGTTAAGGGATTTTTTTAGCTTTCGCTCAATAAATGCCAATTCACGTTTAAATTGGGCGAAAGAAATTTCCCCACGACTTGAATAGCTAACTATTGCTTGGTCATTCGAGTAACCAAACACTTGTTCAAACTGTACTTTGTCCACGGCCTTAACTCACACCTTATTTTGGACACGACGACGCAGTAGCCATTCACCGCCCATCATAGTTCCCATTAGCACATATGAAACAAGGCCATTGTAAAGAGTCCAGACTTTCATATCGCCGTTTAAAACAGTTGCCAGTGCGAGGCTTCCATTAATTAAAAAGAATAGGCACCATGCCTTGGTAACCTTTCGTGTATATAGAATACCTTCAGGTGGTAAATCTGGAGTCTTAAGGCGAGCAAGCCGTTCTACTAATGTTTGTGGTTGACTCAAACTGTATAAAAACAGTGAAAATAAAATCTGGTTACAAAGTACTGGATACCAAAGAAGTCCACTTGAATCGCCCCTTAACCAGGAGACGCCAACAACAAAAGCCAAGGCCACGGCCATTAGCTTGGTGCCAATCGCCTTATTCGCGCCGCCAAACAATACCCTTGAAACCGCAACAATCAACAGCAGTAACAGAATACTACTTAAAGACAAGTATTCTATGCCAAAATAAATTGCCACAGGGTACAGTGTCAGAACAATGACCAATATTAGCTGCGCGAATCGACTCACTTCTCCGCCATTACCTTTTCAATTGCACCAACTACATCTCCAACAGTTCTTACACTTTTGAATTCTTCAGGTGCAATTTTCTTTCCAGTAAGCTCTTTTAAACGAACTATCAGGTCAACCGCATCAATGCTATCTATATCCAGATCATCAGCAAGGTGGGCTTCTTCTGTTATATCCTCTTCATCAACCTCAAACATCTCAACAAGGATTTCGGTCAATTTTGGAAAAATGTCTTCTCTATCTTTCAACATACATATCTCTCTTACGCGCGGCTACCATTAACAAATTTTGCCAGGCTGTTCACACTAGCAAAATGTGATTTGGTATCTTCATTTTCTGCATCGATAGATATGTTATATTTCTTCTGCAATGCCAGACCTAGCTCAAGCGCATCAATGGAATCCAAACCTAGACCTTCACCAAATAAAGGCTCATCTGCGATGATTTCCTCTGGTGTAATATCCTCTAGGTTTAGAACCTCAATAATCAGTGTCTTTAGCTCTTCAACCAAATCATTCACGCAGCACACTCCTCAGTATAAAATGCTTTTAATTCTTGGGTAACTTGCCTGGCTACCAATGGGCTTTCGCTTTTTTCTTTCATTTTGAGAATCTCCCAAGATTCAGAGACATCAAATTCAAAATGTGGCCGTGATAACGGAATGCTGTACCACGGGATATTTTTCATCAGCATTGGCGGGTTGCAGTGAATGGTAACCAGAGTCGGACTAATACCAGAACGAAGTGCCATATAGGCAGCCCCCCGCTGGAACTTGAATGGTTTCCCTGGCACAGAGCGGGTTCCTTCCGGAAATAAAACCACTGACTCCCCTTTTTTCAAAGATTTTGAGGCAAGCTCAATTATTTTTTCCGGGTCATCATTGGGAATATAACCCGCAGTCATTACAGCTCCACGCATAAAGGGATTTCGAAATAGACTCGCCTTTACAATACAGTTTGCATTAGGTATTCGAGATATAAGAAAAACGACATCAATAAGAGTGGGATGATTAGCCAGTATTAATTGGCCGGGCTCTTGCAGTTTAATCTCACCCTTGAAATCATAAGTATATATCCCTGTTTTGTGCATAAACCCAATAAACAAACGGAAAGCATAATGTATGATTAACCTCGCCTTACGCATACGTACATTTGCATTAGGGTATAAAATTCTGAGAGGTGGAAATAAAATAAATCGAAGGATCAGACCACCAAAACCAAATAGACTAAACGCAACGGCAGTGGCTATCAGCCTAAACCAATACCGATCATACCTCTTGCCAGACTCCAAATTAGTTTGCATTGATTAGTAACTCCCACCCTTTGGCAACAGGTACTTTTCCTGAATTTTTAATAAGTGCGCTTATCAGAGGTAGCTGATAATCTGCCTCTTCAAATGCCGTTTTTAGTCTGACGCTCGAAGAATTTACCAAAGTCACTCCAGTACCCTTACTTCCCTCAACTGGTAAGGTTAAGAGTAAAGCTGTAGCACAAACACCTGAGGGACTTTGGCTGCTAGGGTGATACATTTCTGGCAGGGGTTCCTCACAAAATATCAGCAGTATTTCTTTTGCACCTTCCCGCAAAATACCGTTAGCTTCCATTAAACCTGCCAGTAATGGATAGTCACCACCCGCTAAAGCAAGAGCTGGAGATCGTACTTTATTCGCTATAGACAATTGGCCGGCGATCGCATTGTGTACTGATAAACCAAACGCCGTAGGGGATAAATCTTCTTCCGCAGCAACCCCCTGTAGAAGAGAGTAAGTTCTCATCGCCTCTCCGTGCACAGAGCAACACAGCAGGGGGATATCTCTCTGCTGCAGAAGTGGGTAAGCACTATTAAATACGGCTTTAGACAATGGGCTCAGGCGGCGCCTGAGCATCGCCGGAAGAAAGGAGACATCAGCCAGGGTATCTTCCTGCAGTTCTAACTCGCCACTGTGCCATCGATGCCAGTCCGCAGGTTCCGAAACCCCCGCATACCAAGCTCGCCAATCGGAAATTAAAAATTCAATAGACAAACTACTCTTATGGAGCTTGACTCCAACCCTCAATATCAAGCCTTAGTATCCAGCCAGCTCTACCATTGTTTTTAGGTGGCTTTTTGAGCTTTTCGTGACCGGCAACAGGGCGGGAATGGTACACAAAATGATCAATTCCCGCTAGCAAAAGAACCTTCAATTGGGACTGGTGAGTTTCTTTATTACACCTAAATACACGAGAACTATTCCTTTGGACAGTTCTCGTATACTAGCACCCTTAATTTCACTGGCATAAGGTCAACTTAAGCCTTCGTGGGCCTCTAAAAATGATAAAGCTCTCACCAAGAATAAAATTCCCTTAAGGTGACAACTTAAAGGAAAAAGCTCTAAACTTAAGAATGATCCTTAATTGCCCAATCCGGCATTTATGGTCTATTTCTGAGGCATTTCTGAAGATGCATGTACCCCATCTTTTCCTCAACCATTTACCATGAGAGCCGTTCTGCTATTCAGCTTTGTTAGTGATTACAATCTAAGTCTGAATCGATAGATAAGACTTTATGCTTTATTTTACTTGCTCTTCATTCAAAAATTGGCCTGAGGATTGGCAGGCAAACTCATCTTTCTTATTGAGTGACACGGAACATTTACGTTTAAAAAACATTCGCAACCCGAATCGGAAAATGCAATTTTTAGCCGGGCGCCTACTCGCGAAAACCCTTATTGCTGAACGGTTCGGATGCCACCCTTCTGATCTGGAAGTTGACCCTAAGAACCCTACAGTTGCCAATTTCTCAGGAACCCCTATTGTCAACCTCTCAATCAGCCATACGGCAGACTACCTTGCAGTCTCCATTGGAAAAATTCCGGTTGGTATTGACTGTGAAAGAGACCATCCCAAAAGAGATTGGCTGGCAATAGCCCAGAATTACTTTAGCTCCTATGAGGTGTCCTGGTTACAAAGCTTACCGATAGCCCTCTTAAAGCAAGAGTTTATAAAATCTTGGACCATAAAGGAGGCGCTTGCCAAGTGCAGTGGTGATCCACTCGGTAAGCTGCTTAAAGTCTCTTCACTGGTCGGCCAAGTAGAAAATTGGCCTGAACCCTATTCTGAATACCGATGTTGGAGTGGGCAGCCTGAAGAAGATATCTACCTTTCACTTGTAGTTAGGCCTAGGCCCAATTTTACTTCTAAAGAGGTAATAGGTACTTACCGCAATAGTTTTAAAGGCCCTGCAACTCGAGAAATTCGACTGAAAGCTTCATGACCTGGAGATTCCCTGCTCAAATTAGCCAGGTATCAAGGGAATCTCCAATAACCACTAGTGCACGCTAACTACTGGCTAAACAGGTCCCCAAAGAAATCTCCCTCATACCATGAAGGCTTATCCGCAGCATCCGCCACTTCCCTGGCAATTAGATAATTAACTTCGGTGAACTGCCTAGCAGCTGCATAGCTCACCCCAGCATCAGGCGCATCTCCGGGTTTGTGATAGCTCTCTTTCAGGAATGCCACTTGTTTAGCGGTACCATCAATATTCGGGTCCTGAGCTTCGCGCCCAGTAATTAGGTAAATAGAGGGCACACCGCGGCGAACGAAATTATAGTGATCACTACGAACAAAGATCACTTCTTCAGGCATGGGATCAGGGCTCAATTTTAAACCGCTGAGTTTTGCCGCATGTTCCGCAATCTGGCCAAGGGACGAATGCTCGGCACCAAAGGCAATAATATCGCGGAATGGGTAGAGCAGCATGGGCATATCCAGATTGATATTGGCCACGATGGACTGCAGAGGTACGGTAGGGTATTCGGCAAAGTAGTCCGAGCCGAGTAATCCTTTCTCTTCCCCGGTCACCGCAACAAACAATAGAGAGCGTCGCGGTGCTTGGCCAGACTCCGCAAACAACCGTGCGGTTTCCAGCATTACTGCGATACCTGCAGCGTTATCTTGAGCGCCATAATAAATCTGGCCATCTTCTTTTTTACCGATATGGTCCAGGTGTGCAGAGAAGACCACATATTCATTTTTAAGCACCGGGTCGCTACCCGGTAATACGGCCACAACATTGGGGCTACGCACTTCCTGATGCTTAGAGCTTGTACTCAGGGCAGCACGGTAAGGGAGCGAAAATCCACGGGGATTTTGACCTTTTTCCATAATGCTGAAGATAGCTGCGAGGCTCTGTTGGGCATCGTCGAAGAGTTTGCTCGCCGCATCGATATCGAGCAATACACCAGGATACAAACCGGGGATAGCGCTGCCCGGCTCGCCTTTTCGGTTTACCCAGTCGAAAGTCTCATCGTGACGATGCTCCGCATAGCGCACAAAGGGGCGGCGCTTCTCACGTTCGGGGGTATAAATGGTGATATAACCCACCGCACCATGACGAGCAGCGGTCTCACCCTTGTTGCGACTTGATGCATAGTGAGCCCCCACTTCACTGGGCAGACTCTTCGGGCGACCACTCAGTATCACTGCAATCTTACCCTTCACATCCAATCCGGCATAATCATCTAGGCCATAGTCCGGCGCTTCAATTCCGTAGCCAACAAACACCAGCTCGGCCTCCAAGCGTGCCTGCTCACTGGACGCAGAAGGCGAGGTGATAAAGTCCTCCCCGAAGGCAAAGCCGACCTCACCTTTGCCCCCCTTTAAAACAAAAGTCGGCTCAGTGCCATTCCAGCTGGCACTACGGAAAGGTACATCCTGAAAATACCCCTGCTCACCAGCCGGAGCGAGCCCCATGGATTGGAA
This sequence comes from Microbulbifer mixtoriginis (SeqCode), assembly GCF_052467705.1. Classification (NCBI taxonomy): domain Bacteria; kingdom Pseudomonadati; phylum Pseudomonadota; class Gammaproteobacteria; order Cellvibrionales; family Microbulbiferaceae; genus Microbulbifer; species Microbulbifer mixtoriginis (SeqCode). The sequence continues at coordinate 375,307 of NZ_CP174322.1, read as the reverse complement.
CTGCGCGGCCACATATTGCGCCGCCTTGAGGTAGCCTTCGCTGCCTGTGTCTCTTCCCGCCAGCTCTGCAGAAGCCAGGTAATTCACATCCCGACTGATATTGTCGATATTCGCGCTTGGGGCTGTGCTGGTGGAAACTGGCATACAGGCCACCAGCAGCAACGACAGCAGGCCGCTGAGCAGGACTTTTCTTTTCATCGGATTACTACTTCTCGAATAAATCTTTGCGGTCTGCCAGACAGAACCAACACCGCACCAAAAAGGAGCGCAATCTTACCACGTTCAGACTTAGCGCAGAGCACCAAAATGTGAGTGATCACTTACTTGAAAGGATTAATATATAGAATTCAGGCGGCCTTGTAGAGACCAGGAAAGGCTCGGCTTATTGCGGCGGTCACTTCCTCATGGGCCCGATCCGCACAAAACTCTCCATGGGCTGCCAGAAAGTGTAGGAAGGGCAGCTGTAGCAGGCGCTCAAAATCCTCCTGCAGCCAACAGCGTTGGTCCCGGCCTTCAGGAGTCATCCGTGTTCGCCAGGCAGGCGGTACCTGCATCCCCGAGCGCATACCGGACAGTCGCAGCAGATTTCGGCCAAACCAGCTACAACCGCTCCACTTCCCCCAATACTGCAGAGCATCACAGCCCAGCAACAGGCCGTCATTGAAGGGCAACCACCAGAATGCCTCTGGGTAACGGCTGTAACGCAGTTCCACGAAGCGACTGCCGGGTATTGGACAAATTCCACCATCCCTCACCAACCTATCGGCACTGGGTGGATAAAAGTTCGAACCGGTCTGCCGCCAAAAAGTCAGATCAAAATGGTCACGGTAATAAAGATCATCCTGGCCGTGATGGTAGCCAAGACGCACTGCATGAGCTATTCGGCCGAGATCCTGCAACTTCTCTTCTTGCGCTGGGCGCAGGCGTATCGGGTTCACCAGTATCAGCTCTTCCTGCCAACGCACAATGGCCATGTTGCGGTTAATGGTAACCGCCGGAGCCAGTTTTACGGTCCCAGGGACGAAGAACAGGTCTGGTAGTAGTTGGCGAATCTCGCCGTGGGGCTGGGGTTTAGGGTAATTAATACGCACTGGCAAGCGCTCAGGTGTAATACACCCGATTACTGAGCCCGCGTAAAAGCTGTAAGGCTCGCTGCGCGCTCTCTTCAGGGACAAAGACATGATCGTGACGCAGGGCATTTACCATATTCGCCACTATGCCCGCATCAGCCAGCTCCCTGGCGACTGTAGCGGTAAGGCCCACCGCACTGAGACCGGAAAAGACCTGCAGGGTAATTTGTCTGAAGGGCCCGCTGGAAGCAATCCCATACTGCTGTGCCAAGCATCTGGGTAAGATCGCGCTCATCCCCTCGCCTTCGCGGAAGATACACAGGCTTTGAGTCAAGACTTCTTCGAGCCGAGCATCCGACACCTGGCAAAACACGTAGGTTTCCTCATGTAACTTTGGGCACATATTTCTCAGGATATTTGCGAGGGAAACTTCTGCAGTCATATCCGGTTTGCCGTTGAAAAAACCTGCTGTGAAAATACTCAGCGAATGGTTACCAGTCAGAAACCACCTAGTGTAATTATCCAGAGGGAACATTTCCCACAGGTAAAACTACATGGCCATAAGACCTGCTTGATCATCACGTTCTATTAATGGATGACAACACCACTGTCTCAGAGGTTTTTTATTTTAATTTCGCTGACGGGTTTTCACCCTCTTTTTATTGGTTTTTTTCAGCTCCTCTCCTTCTAGCTCTGGCTCGCCCGGAGCTGGTGCAGTATTCACCTCTAAATCGGGGGAATCTTTCTTTTCCCAGCGTTGCAACATTCTATCAATCGCTTTTTCCAGACGCACACGAGGGAACTCGGGACAGGGAGCACCCTTGCCAGGATCATGCCAGGCAGATAATGGTGCAACAAAAACAATCAGAGATTTATGCAAGCGATCCCGACCGATACTCACTTCCGTCCAGGTAGTCTGCCAGGCAAATTTACCTCGCACTGAATAATCGCTCTCATAGGATTTTAAAGTGAGAAAATAGGGATATATTTTTCCTCTGCGGCAAATGATTCTACGACCGGTTTTTATATTGGCCATTTGGGTGAAAGGATCAAAATACCAGTGGATATCGTAGCCAAAAGCAAATTGCATTTTTCCGTCATGTGGGAGAAAAGCGTAGGAGCGGCCAGTACCATCGGGTTTTAGACTCCATACATGGCGGGCCTCCCCATCTCTGGAGATTAGCCAGGCACCTACCCACTGGCTGGCATTCAGCTTGGATTGAGCGTGCCAGCCCGCATTGCGCTGCTGTGTCTGTTCACTCTGTTTTTCTTTTTTTTTCTGCTCCTCCTTGGCAAAAGCTGAAAATGCTGTGAGCAAAAATACCAGAGTCAAAACCAAGGACTTTTGCATCACAGCTCTACTCCAATGTTCGGCGCTCCCCTCCCTGAGTGGAAAATTCCTGTTTTGTTTCTTACTCGGACCCAAAAATCAGCTGGCAATGTTGGGGCAGTTGCTACCCGCTTTAGGCGTACTCCAGTCACTCAATCGGCGCTGGAAACTCAGTAACCCACCGCCAGCCTGCAGCCAGTGCCGCCCGTCTATTACGGCAAATAACAGAGTGGAGCGGCTCCAACCACGAAACGCCACCGAGACCACACCGCCCTTACAGCTAACGGAAGCACCGGTGCGGACCCGCACACGATCACCATCCAGTTGCCAGTTAATGGCAAAGCCATGAGTCAATCTGCCACCGGAGTTAAAGCCATAGGCATAACCGGAGCCATCGGCATTGAGTTGCCAAACCAGTTGGTCGTCACCTTCACTCACTACCAACCAGTTGCCAGCCCACCTTTGTTGAGCTGATTCCGCCGTTGCCATCGAGGGCAATAACAGGAACAGCATTAAGGCAATGGCACAACTCTGTCGTATGGCGACAAACACAAAATTCGAAGGGGGATTACGCAAATACTTCATGCGCTGCTCTACCGTAAGTGCTCCACGGTAAGAACCGCGGAAAGGGGTTGCTGTAAACGGCGGCTGGCGTCACCGCCAATTTTCCTGGCCGGTTACGGCCACAGGCCAAAAAAACCGGCGTGAAAAATCGCACAGGCGCTATTTTTCACATCCCTTGCTTAGTAAGGCTAGACGCTAAATCCCACAGTGGCATTAGAAGCATTAAAAATATTTATTGAGGCGCCACTATGGGGGAGTGGAATTAGAAAGGCTGTTAGATAGGGCTACGAGCAATCATTATTTTGAGTGAGCATCAGACAGGTTTTTATCCGCACGCCACACACGGTATTTCAATTGGACGCCCTCCGGCAGATACACCACCAGGGGCTGGCTACTTGAATAAGGCAGTATCAGGCCGTTACCGCGCACGCGGATAAAACGGCGCGATTCGGAATCGGACCCGCAAACTTTACTGGTACCTTTGGAGGGCTTTGGTTCTGCCAGCACATAATAGGGGTAACCCCAACCCGGTAGAACCTGGCGCTGTAAGGGCGCGCTATAACTGCGCAGGTTGCAATCGGCCAATGCATTCTTGCCTGGCACTAACTCAACCATAAAGCGGCTCTCATCGACCACCTTGGGCAACTCAATAACATGGCGCCGCTTACCCTCAACTTCTGCAGGAAAGGCATCTAGCGGTTCGGCCGCCTGAAGCGGCACCACACAACAGAGAATAAGAGCGGAGAATAAGGATCTTGCCACGGCGACTTCCTCACGGCTGATCAGCTGATTTGGCGCACAAACCCTTTAAAGTCTAGACCGCTTTCTCCAGCGCAGTCCCCACCAAAGTGACACCCCCAGTGCCAGTGCCAATGCAAAGAGCAATGCCGCCCATAAATAGCTGATGTGTCCCCCCGGCATTGGTTCCAGGCGTGCTCTGGCTCTTCCCAGCAAGGTGCCTAAATTTTGAATTGAAGCGATCACATCAGTATTGGGCGCGTTTGAGAGCACTTCTCGGCGCAATGTTTGCCATTGGGCTTGTAACTTGCTGTACAAAACCCGGTCGCTCATTTCAATGGATTGCTGTAACGGCTTATAGCCCTCTCGATAGGCAAGCATCAATTTGTGATAAGCACCGGCATTGTCACCGCCTCGATAAGCGGTTTCCGCCAAGCTTAGTAACCCCTCTGCGCGAGTAAGGGGGTGTTCGAGGGAGCGGATCAGGTGCGGGTGGCCCCGCCACCACAATAAGGCACTCCTGGCATCAGTAGGCAACTCAATCGGTCGGGTTACCGCCATACCCGGCAGACTGATCAGTGCTGGATAGCGCTCGGCAAGATCGGCGGAGGGTGGCAGCTGATTTTTTACGGCAAAAGCGGCCACCGTCACCGCGAGAGCCCAGCGCTGGCGACTATTTAAGGCGCCATCAACCCGCTCGCTATGCACGCTATGCACGCTATGCACGCTATGCACGCTATCCACGTTAGGGTCGAGAGTATTGTAGAGGTCATAAAGACTGAAACTCGCCATCCGCCTAGCATCGCGTAGATCGGGCAGGGCTCCATCACCCTGGCCCCATCTACCGTGGCAGCTGGCGCAGCGCTGTTGGAAAAGGGGAGCAGCCAAGCTGGCTGAAGGCAGTGAGTGGGCTGGTGAACGCTGCATTTGATAGAGAGCCGCCAATCGGTCGGCTATCTCATTGGCGCGCCTTCGCACTTTTTCAGCATCCTCGCGTCGGCTCAAAGCCGCCTGTAACCCTGCCATGCTGTTTTCCAGGGCTGAACGGCCCGGTTTATCTGGCAACTTCCGCACCAGATCCAGCGCCTCGGCAGCATGGTCTTGCTGGAGTTGATAGAGACCTGTATCGATAATTTGGCCTTTATCGATGGCATCCCCGTAACCCACAGCGATATAGGAAAGCAGGTTGCTCGCGCGCGCGGCAAGCTTGTCATTTTCCGCGACCTGCTGCGCCCAAAGAGATTGAACTGAGAGGGCCAGCAAGAGTAGTAAAGTCCATGAATTTCGCAAAAATGACTTCCTGTTACTGGCAGATAACGAAAGGGGTGGTAGTCGTTAATTGTGGCAAACGCCTAGATACAAAAAACCCCGCACTGGGCGGGGTTTGTTTTCAGATGGGCTATTAGCCTCGATCGGCGCGCTCCTTGGCGATCAAGTAATCCGCTACTTGCAGCATCAATTCCTGACCATTGCTTTTGCCCTTGTAACCCGGCAGAGAGGAGCTGATACGGTACTTACCAGCCACAACCACTTCAGGTGTACCAGTCATTTTATAGGCGCGCTGATTGGCAACACCCTGCTTGACCTTGCTGTTAATGGCGAAGGAGTTCATCAACTTGGCCGCTTTAGCACCATCGGCGCCATGCTTGTTAAATAAGGCTTCAATAGCAGCCAGGTCGGGCTTAAAGTTGCGACCTTCACGAATCGCCAGCATTTGGCGCTGGTTGTAGATGGTGTTGAACAGCGGAGTGTGCATTTTTTCCAGAACACCCATGGCATCAGCCACGTAGAACAAGCGGGCGTGAACATCCATCACTGGCTGCCAGATAGCCGGCAGCTTCACCAAGGAGACATCACTGGGCATTTTTTCTTTCCAGCGCTCCAGGGTCGGTTCGAAATGAAAGCAGTGGGCGCAGCCATACCAGAACATCTCGGTCACTTCGATTTTATTGGCGTTTTTTTGCGCTACCGCCTGTGGCAGCACTTGATAGTGTTGGCCCGCCTTGAATTCACCGCCTTCTTGGGCGCAGGCGACTAGGCTGAACAACACAGCCAAAACCATCGTTATAGGGGCGAGAACTGCTCTCATAAGTCTTCTCCAGCTTGTACATTCGTGGTTCGAGCGCCTGATTTGGCGGCATACTGTCGGGCCACTGAGGACACAATAGACAGCGCAGATTATTTAAGTTCCCAGCGCCAGGCGCAAGGAAAGGTCGCAAAAGTGGCAATACTTTACCCAATTCCCGCCCACTTGAGCGAGCGTCGGGCACAAAAAAGGCCGGTGTGTGACCGGCCTCTCGTTACTGTGGCTAACCCTTTTAGTCGGTCAGACCAGCGATATAGTTGGCAACCGCCTTGATCTCTGCATCGGAGAGCTGCTTGGCAACGGTGCGCATGGTGCGAATCTCACCATCATTGGCACGAGTACCCGCACGGAAGGCTTTCAGCTGCGCTTCAATATACTCCGGATACTGACCGGACAGACGCGGATAACCCGCTGGTGCATTGCCCTGACCAGTGGGAGAGTGACAGCCCATGCAAGCCGGTACGCCAGTTTCTTTATTGCCTGCGCGGAACAGCTTGCGGCCAAGGATTAGGCTATCGACACTGTCACCACTATTAAGCATCACCGGGAAGGCTGTGGAGCCAGTCAGCTGCATTGGCTGGGAGGCGAAGTAGGCGGCGATATCCTGTAGGTCTTGGTCGTTAAAGTTATCCAGCTGACCGATCATCTGCGGTATGTCGCGAGTTTTGCTCTGGATGTCTTGGAGCTGCTTATAGAGGTACTTTTCACCGAGGCCAGCGATTTTGGGGAAAGCCGGTGACAGGCTGTTGCCATCAGCACCGTGACAGGCGGCGCACTGGGCGGCCTTAGCCTTGCCCGCAGCAGCATCGCCAGAAGCCATTGCAAAAGGTACGGCCCCCAAGCCGAAAACCAAACCGAGTGCCAGAGCAGTGTTCTTGATAATGCTGTTCATACGTCGTCCCGTTGCGCGCTGAAATATGGCGTTTCGTGTCGCCCCCGATAGTCCTGCGACGCGAAAACCGCGGCATTATATACTTGCGCGCCAAGCGAGTGTACTGAATCAGCAGACTTAAACGATGCCAATTAACAAATTTGAAGCCCAACCACAGAAACTGAACTATCGTTCCATACGATTTCTCACCAGCGCCCCTACTCTGGCACAGTGTCCTGAAGACATTGGCGCCGAGGTGGCCTTTGCCGGCCGCTCCAATGCGGGCAAGTCCAGCGCCATCAATGCCCTGACCAGCAACAACAAGCTGGCGCGCACCTCTAAAACCCCCGGGCGCACCCAGCTGATCAACTTTTTCAGCCTGTCAGAAGACCAGCGCCTAGTAGACTTACCGGGCTATGGCTACGCCAAGGTAGCCCGTGCTATGAAAGACGAGTGGCAGCGCCATCTGGCCGAGTACCTGGAGCAGCGCACCTGCCTGCGCGGCCTGGTGTTATTAATGGACATACGCCAGCCTCTCAAGGAGTTCGATCTGCATATGCTCACCTGGGCGGTAGAGGCCGGACTGCCCGTGCATATCCTGCTTACCAAGGCCGATAAAATGAAAAATGGCCCGGCCAACAACGCCCTATTCGCCGTGGAGAAATCCCTCAAGGAGCAGGGGTTGAGTCGCGGCGTAACCCTACAGACCTTTTCTTCACTGAAAAAAACCGGCCTCGACAAGCTGGAGCGCAAGCTAAACACCTGGCTGGCGCCCCAGACCGATGCTGAAGTGCCAACCGAGACTGAAAGCTAAAGCAAACTCTGGGGGAGACGGGATCCAGTTACGCCTTGGCACGCGGTTCTGCTCAGTGAACATCTAGGCCAAAGCCACCGATCTGCAAGTCAAAGCGATGATCAAGGGGGTCGGGGGCTCCAAGATCACCCAGTCAGTTCCGGCCCGGCGAAATATGCTCTCCCCCGGGCAACAGCGAACGCAGTAGCAACTCGCGCAGACGACGTCGCGCTTGGGGGGTCGCACAGTGCAGCGCCTCTGCGCAAAGGGCACGCTGTGCTAACAGATCCACCAGGGTATCCTCGCAAATAGCAACAGTGAGCAGATGCGAGGGTTTTTCGACCTCTGCTGCCGCCTCCCCTTTAGTGCAACTGCAGGTTCGCCCCGCCATGGGATACGAGCTTTCCCCCGACAAGTAAGGGTGCCGGCTCGTCGTCCCCATCCGTATAGAGTGCGCTGATGCAGTCAGCGGCAAGCCGCTGTTTATCGCGATCTCCCAGTTGGCGGGCGAGAACAGAACTGGCTCCAACAAGGAGGTAGTGGTGGTGTTTTTCATCTCCCTGCTTCCGATAAGCCGCCATTAATTGAGCGGCACATTCACTAAAACGTGTTGCAGATACGGCATAGCTGGGCCACTCGCTCGTGAGCAGCATTCCCGCCACATCAAACGCGCAACCCAGGTAGGGAATCGCCTCACTATGATTTCCCTCTTCGTACAGCATCCTGCCGCGCTCCATCCAATCCAACCACGCCTGTTCCGCACGATCGTTATTCTCAATCAGCCACTGGCGGTGATTAGCACATAGGTAACGTAAATTCACGGTAACCCCCCTGTTAGGTTTACATTAAAGATAATGAGAAACATTATCATTTACAAGTGCATTTGAGTGAAAGAGACAAATGAAAAGACTTTTGGGGAGGTGTTGAGAACAAGATATAAAAAAAGCCGGCAGATGGGGGCTGCCGGCTAGGGGTCAGTGCCCTTGGGGTGGGGCACTTGCCAGACGCACCCAGGGGGACGGGTACGTCTGAGGGTTCCTCTACATATGCAAACACCTTGCATATTGGAAGGTTAGGCTGGCTCAGATTCGTTTCCCAGCCAGTAAACACCACGATCAGAGGTGCGCGAATACTATGCCCTTTAATCACTAATTTCCGGAAATAGGTTCCAAAGACATCAATAAATCAGCAGCTAATGAGAAAGGTCCAGAGTGGCGGAAAACAAATCCTCCTGCGCGCAGACAAAAAAAACCCCGGGGTTGGGGATTTCCGGGGTTAAAAAGCTGAACGCTTTGGGGTTAGGGAGCAACAATGATCTGTTTTATTCGATAGGACATTTGCCCCGTTTGTTCCCATTGCTTAAGTAAATAAATGTAAATGCGGCTCAGGGGCGGAAAAAATAACGCGTGATAGAAATGGAACGGATTTCAGAAGAGTATTTATGCGCCAACATTGAGTAAGACAGATGTGAAGCAGAGAGTTACTTTGTCGATAAGACTAATTTGCTGAAAAAATTAAAGTGTAAGCTCACTCACCGGACCACAATCATGCAGGCGCCTAATCGCTTCCGCCATCAATGGGGCGCAGTCGAGTAGATGGAAACTCTGTGGCAAATTTAACTGGGGTAAAGAGTTGGTCACTGCCACCGCCTCCAGGGGTAGTTGTGACAAGTTTGAGAAAGCATCGCCACTAAATTGGCCGTGGCTGGCCAGTGCCAGGATACGCTGCGCCCCGCCTCCATGGGCAGCTTCCACCGCCCGACAGAGCGTTGCCCCACTGGCGATAAGATCATCCACAACCAACACGACCGCCCCCTGCACTTCCCCCACCAAGGTGCCCCCGCTGATTTTTTCTCCACTGCGATACTTCTCGACGAAAGCGCAACCTACTGGGCGCCCCAGACGCTCACTCAGGGCCTCGCGCAAGGCCTCCGCGCGCTTTATACCGCCCTCATCCGGCGATAATACCGACAGTGGTCGCGGTTCCGCCAACAGCTGACTCAGCGCAAATTCCAGTAACAGCGATTCCGACAGCAAATGTAAGGTGCGGCAGCGAAAAGCATTCTCGAACGCAGCCAGGTTGTGGGCATCAAGAGTTACAACCACCTGAGTCCCCACGGCCTCAAACAAACTGGCCAGATAGCGAGTGGGCAGTGGATCGTGTAATTTGGTGCGCCGGTCTTTGCGTCCGTAGCAAAGGTAGGGCATTACTGCGGTAATACGTGCCGCCCCTGCATCGCGCAGTGCGCCAATGAAGAACAAACAACGCAGCAGTTTTTCATCGACACTACTGCAATGGTCCCTGTATAGGGATTGCACCAGGAAGACATCCGCCCCCTCGACATCATCCAATGGGCGCACTTTATGCTCACCATCGGCAAAGCATCGCTCTTCGTGACGAGCTAGTGGTTCACCCAGGGCTGCAGCCACACGACCAGCAAAATCGGCGCCGGCATCCAGGCTAAATAGTTTCAGTCTACTCATAGTAAACTCGCACGAAACCAGCGCTCGGTCATGCGCACTACTTCATCCATGGCACCGGGTTCCTCAAATAAATGACCGGCGTGGGGTATCAAGTGCAAGCGGGGCTCATTGACCATATGATTTAGGGCCTCTTTATTTAATTCCAGCACCTGCTTGTCATCACCGCCTACCAACAACAGCGTGGGCGCCTTAACCAGGGGTAGATCGGAACCCGCCAGGTCCGGTCTGCCGCCCCGTGAAACCACCGCTCCCACCAGGGACGGACGCTCGGCGGCGGCAATCAACGCTGCCGCAGCCCCAGTGCTGGCGCCGAATAGTCCGATATGCAGTGTCCGTGTAGTTTCCCCATGTGCGGCCCAATCGATCACTTCCACCAGGCGCCGGGCACTCAGGTCGATATCAAAGCGGTATTCGCTGGTAGCCTCATCTGCACGGGTTTCCTCTTTGCTGAGCAGATCAAATAAAAGTGTGGCAAATCCATCATCGTTCAGACGTCGAGCCACGGCGATATTGCGCGGACTGTTGCGGTTACTACCGCTGCCATGGGCAAAAATCACCAGCGCACGCGCCTCCTGGGGCAGCGTGAGAGAAGCCTGGAGAGTTTTGTGCTCCGCTGCCAACGCTATAGTTTTGTTCTGCATTGATGGCCCTCTCGGTAACCAGGGGACAGGGGCAGTTAATAATCCTAGCCGCCCAGGCGTTGTGGCAAACGAATGAAATCTTTGTAGTGCTCAGACTAGACCAGATGAACGCCAGCGGGCCTACGGGAATTACTTGTGTCGCTTAATCCATGAAAAAGCGAGAGCTGTAGAAGGGTTTAATTTGAAGGCAAAAAAAATGCCCCGGACTTGGGGGAGTTCCGGGGCAAACATCTGACTTCCTTGGGGGATGATGACGCATTCCAACGATCTTGCCTTTTTAGAGGGGATGTCGCCGGAACAGTTCCACGATTTCGCGCAAAGAATGCAAAAACGCCGACTAAAACACACTTATTGGCACTTTTTTCATCAAAAAGACGCCTATTAAGCCATCTTGTACCGGCGTATCTCATTGAACTGGCTCTTTTACTTAATGGATGAACCAGTCGCTTAAATTGAGAAACTCAATGCGCTTCATCCCAGCTCTTGCCGCGCCCCAGATCCACAATCAAAGGCACATGCAATTGGGCAGCGCCCTGCATAATCTCCTGTACACCACTGGCCACCGTCTCAACCTCATCCTTAGGCACTTCGAGTACCAGTTCATCGTGTACCTGCATAATCAGTTTTGTCGACAGCTGCTGCTCTTTCAGCCAGGCATCCACGGCTATCATGACGCGCTTGATAATATCTGCGGCGGTGCCCTGCATTGGCGCGTTGATCGCGGTACGCTCGGCCGCCTGGCGTTGCATGCCGTTGCGCGAGTTGATCTCCGGCAGATACAAGCGGCGACCAAACAGGGTCTCTACGTAGCCCTTTTCCGCCGCCTGCTTGCGGGTATCCTCCATATAGCGCAACACACCGGGATAGCGTTCGAAATAGCGGTCGATATAAGTCTGCGCATCGGCGCGTGGGATATCCAATTGCTTGGCCAAGCCAAACGCTGACATACCGTAGATCAGGCCAAAGTTGATGGCTTTGGCACGGCGGCGCTGTTCATCACTGACTTCATCCAGCGCCACTTCAAAGACCTCTGCAGCAGTGGCGCGGTGAATGTCGGCTCCGTGGGCGAAGGCATCCACTAAACCCTTGTCCCCAGACAGGTGCGCCATGATGCGCAGCTCAATTTGTGAATAGTCCGCTGCAATAATTTCACTACCGCCATTAATGCGTGGGTCCGCAGTAAAGGCACGGCGGATACGACGCCCTTCCTCAGTGCGGATGGGAATGTTCTGTAAGTTGGGGTCACTAGAGGACAGTCGACCGGTGGCCGCGACCGCCTGGTGGTAAGAGGTATGCACCCGCCCGCTGCTGGGGTCGATCATTTTCGGCAGCTTGTCGGTATAGGTATTCTTCAATTTGGCCAGACCGCGATACTGCATGATCAGCGCTGGCAGTTCGTGATTGTGGGCCAGTTCCTGCAGTACCGCTTCGGCAGTGGATGGCGCCCCCTTGGGGGTTTTCTTGATCACCGGGATCTGCAATTTCTCAAACAGAATGACTCCCAGCTGTTTGGTGGAACCCAGGTTGAATTCCTCACCGGCCACCTCGTAAGCCTTTTGCTCCAACGCGCGCATCTTCTGCTCGAGTTCGGCACTCTGCTCGGCGAGCATTTTCGCATCGATATAGGCGCCGTTGCGCTCCATAAGTGCGAGCACCGGTAGCAGTGGCATCTCGATTTCATCGAGTACCTTTTGCAGCGTCGGCTCCCTCTGCAGGCGTGCGCTCAACTCATTGTGCAGACGCAAAGTGATATCCGCATCTTCAGCAGCATAGGGACCGGCTTTATCCAGCTCGATCTGGTTGAAGGTAAGCTGTTTGGCGCCTTTACCGGCAATATCCTCAAAATGAACCGTGTGCTCGCCCAGGTATTTTAGTGCCAGGCTGTCCATATCGTGGCGGCTGCCGGTGCTGTCCAGTACATAGGATTCCAACATCGTATCCCGTGCGATACCACGCAGCTCAATGCCGTAGTTGGCCAGGATATGACTGTCGTATTTAAGATTTTGCCCCACCTTTTTCTGTTTTTCGTCTTCCAACAGAGGTTTCAGCTTGGCGAGAATCTCATCGAAGGGCAGTTGCTCAGGTGCGCCCATATAGTCGTGGGCCAGAGGCACATAAGCGGCTCGATAGGGCTCGACTGCGAAAGACACCCCCACTAGTTTTGCCTGCATATAGTTAAGGCTGGTGGTCTCGGTATCGAAAGCAAAGATCTCAGATGCCTTGAGCTGTTCAAGCCAGGCGTCGAATTCAGTCATCTCGGTAACGATGACATAATCCCGCTCAACCGCCTCAGCCATGGCCTCTTCAGACTCTTCACTGGTCAGCTCTTCCAGCCAGCCGCGAAATTCATTTTGGGTGAACAGCTCTATCAAGGCATCGGTATTGGGATCCGCATTATGCAGATCCTGTGGGTGATAAGGCATCTCCACATCGGTCTTGATGGTGGCCAGTTTGTAGGAGAGTTCTGCCGCCTCGCGGTGTTCGGCCATTTTCTTGCCGAGAGTCTTGGCGCCGCGGAATCCCAACGGTGCAATGGCGTCCAGGTCTGCGTAGATATTTTCGAGGCTGCCGAGATTTTGCAGCAGCGCCAGCGCCGTCTTTTCCCCTACTCCGGGGACACCGGGAATATTGTCGGATTTATCCCCCATCAAGGCGAGGAAGTCGATAATCAACTCCGGCCCAACGCCAAACTTCTTCACAACCCCTTCGCTATCCATCTCCGTGTTGGACATGGTATTGACCAGAGTGACGCCGGGGCGCACCAATTGCGCCATGTCCTTATCACCGGTGGAGATAATCACTTCCTGGCCCTTACGCTGGGCTTCCAGGGCCAGGGTGCCGATCACATCGTCTGCCTCGACCCCATCTACCACCAGGCGCGGTAGCCCCATGGCATCGATAATGTCGTGGATCGGCTGAATTTGCTCGCGCAGGTCGTCCGGCATGGGAGGGCGATGGGACTTGTATTCGGCAAACATCTCATCGCGGAAGGTTTTTCCCTTCGCATCAAACACCACTACCACTGGGCTTTGCGGATGCTCCTTCAAGTGGCGGCGCAGCATGCTGATCACACCACGCACGGCGCCGGTGGGTTTGCCCTGGCTGGTGGTCAACGGCGGAAGAGCGTGAAAGGCGCGGTACAGATAAGAGGAGCCATCCACCAGGATCAGCGGGGCGGCAGGGGTGCTTTGTTTACTCATAAATCTCGGGATTCTGTTATTTGTCCTGTCGGGCGCTCGCGGCGCTGGATTGGCCGATAGGATACCCCCCTTTGCACAGTTTTTCCGCTCGCTAGCGCCAGGTAGAACATTTACCGCCACCACCGTCCCTGCGGCAAAGCCAACTCATCTCGACGCTGGGTTACTAACAATCGACGCAGCAATCTCACCAAATGCTCAGGCTTGTCTAGTCTTGCCGGTAGCGACTTTCATTAATCGCCAACTCCCCGGAAAAAAATGCCAATGGCCGCCCACAGGCGGCACGGGGCCTTTTATTTCCGCAAAAAAGTTACCCACAGATGTACAGGAAGGATTCTTATTATGAGAGGAGTGATGTACGCCGCACTGCTATTTGCCGCCTCATTTCTAGCAACGCCAGTAGCCGCGGTATCTGCCTGCCAAACGGAAAAGTCCCAGCAAACGGTCTCCGCTACAGCAGATTATCCACAGATACCAAGTCACGAACTGATGCTGGAAGAAGCCACCAAGGAACAGAGTGAAGCGTTATTTCAACGCCAGATGCGTCAACTGGAAAAGATGCAGCGCAAGGCCGAGAGAGATTCAGCGCGCGCAGAAAAACTTCTGCAATTCAAAAATAAATCCGGTAATGCCGGTTAAGCGGCTCTAATAAGGTATGGTTACAAGGTATGGCCCGCGTCTCTACTGTCGGGCCATCTTTTTTTTCCCAAGTCGACATCACATTGCCTGGGGCCCAGTCTACTACTCTGCTTCATCTACACCGCTGTCGGGTATCTCACTAAGACAGCTGCGCGCTTGTACCAACAGTGACTCGATCAAGTCGCGATAGCTAGCATCGGGCCCCAGCTGTTCGCCGAGGGGGTCCAGAGCGACATATTCCAGCCCCAAATGCTCTGCCACTTGCCGGTCCCTAGTATTTTCTGGGACTTCTCCAAACAGGCAACCTCGCCCCATCCCACTGAGGCCTAACATGGCGCGTGCACCGCGACCGCCACCGCTGCCATTGCTTAGAGCACGGGTATTCACCCCAGCGGAGCCAAAGAAATGTCCATAAGCATCATGGGTCACCACTATAGGTACATCGCGGTAGGCCCATAGGGCCCGGTCCAGCACTTTCTGAAGGCTGGCCATAGATTGGGAAAAGTCACGGGCGCGACTGCGATACAGCTCAGCCTGTTGCGGCTGCAATTGTGCCAGGCGCTCAGCGATCAGGGCCCCAGCCAATGCCGCATTGCGCGGGCGCAGCCACAGGTGGGGATCGGCTGCATTGGCCCCCTGATACTCATATTCAGTTGCGCCCAATAATTGCAATTGCCTTTCCTCGGGTAGCGAATTCACCTGCCCGGCCAACAGCCCCTCCATCTGCGGCCCCAGCCAAATCATCAATAAGGCGCGCTCCAGACGTGCCCGCTCCGCAACACTGGGGGCGTAATGGTGGGGATCGACCCCCTGGATTAATATTTTCACCGGCAGGTTATCACCGGCAATTTCCTGTGCGATCAGTGCCAGCGGGCGCACACTCACCACCAGCTCTGTGCGCTCAATGGGCTGAGATTTACCACAGGCCAGCAGGCTGAGGCAGAACAACATCAGGGCAGAAAAGGAGAAAACACGCGAAGAGGGAGACATCGGAGACATTTGGCGAAGAAAAACTGCGATATAATCACAACCGGCTTCACGCCGCCAGCCCAACTGGCAACAGGCTCTCTTTTTGAGTCCTCGCTTGAAAGCCACAAACATACAGTTTTTCACACCCGCCCCGGAGATTTTGTCCTGAACCCTTCCCCGCCGCTAATTACCGCCGATCGCGTCGCGCTACAACTCGCCGGCCGGCAATTACTCCGGGACATCTCCGTGGAGTTGACTCGGGGGGAGATTGTCACCCTGATCGGCCCCAATGGCGCCGGCAAGACCACCCTGCTGCGACTACTACTGGGGCTGACCAAACCCACATCTGGCACCGTCTGGCGCCAACCGGGCCTGCGAATCGGTTATATGCCCCAGCGTTTACACATAGACAACTCGATGCCCATGTCCGTGCAGCGTTTCCTACAAATAGGCCAACCGGGAATAAAGACCACTCAAGCGCAGGCCGCACTGGATAGGGTGGGTGCCGGGCAACTGTTACAAGCCAGCCTAGCAAACCTCTCTGGCGGGGAGATGCAGAGAGTACTACTCGCTCGCGCCGCCTCCCGCAAACCGCAATTACTGGTGCTGGATGAGCCCACCCAGGGCGTCGATGTTGGCGGGCAGAGTGAGTTATATCAATTGATAGCCACCCTTCGCGATGAGCTGGGCTGCGGGGTGTTGCTGGTGTCGCACGATTTACACCTGGTGATGGCCGCCACCGACAGGGTGCTGTGTCTCAATCAACACATCTGCTGTCACGGACACCCGGAACAGGTGAGCAAAGATCCCGCCTACCTGGCGCTCTTTGGCGATACCGTGGCTCCCTATACCCACCAGCATAACCATCAGCACAAACTGAGTGGCGATATTGCCGGAGAGTGCAACCACTCTGGTACAAAGTCGAACGGCAAAAATAGAGAGCAACAATAAGTGGTCGAATTCGGCGAATTACTGCACAGCCAATTTCTCTGGTACGCCCTGGGTGCCGGTCTGTTAGTCGCATTAGTTAGCGGCCCACTGGGCTGTTTTGCCGTCTGGCGGCGCATGGCTTACTTCGGTGACACACTGGCACACTCAGCCTTGCTCGGTGTCACCCTCGGCTTTGTACTACACATCATGCCCACCCTCGCCGTTGGCGCAACCTGCTGTTTGCTGGCAATTCTACTGGTGTACCTGCAGCGCAGGCAGAAGTTAGCCGTGGATACTCTATTGGGGATTCTCTCCCACTCGATGCTCGCTCTCGGAATCGTGACTGTCAGCCTGTTCGAGATTAAGGTGGACCTACTCTCCCTGTTACTCGGCGACTTACTCGCCGTAGGCAGCCAAGATCTGGTGCTGATGTCTGTTACTGCCGTGGGCATCCTCGCTCTGCTTTACTGTCTATGGGAAAAATTATTAGCCTTCACTCTGCACGAGGAGCTGGCCTCGGTGGAAGGTGTACCGGTAGAGAGAATACGTATGGCGCTAATGCTGATGCTAGCCCTGCTAATTGCCATTGCCATGAAAGT
This sequence comes from Microbulbifer mixtoriginis (SeqCode), assembly GCF_052467705.1. Lineage (NCBI taxonomy): Bacteria > Pseudomonadati > Pseudomonadota > Gammaproteobacteria > Cellvibrionales > Microbulbiferaceae > Microbulbifer > Microbulbifer mixtoriginis (SeqCode). The sequence goes on along the minus strand of NZ_CP174322.1, from coordinate 358,397 downwards.
GGTTGGTGTGTTGCTGATCACCGCCTTGCTGATTATTCCCGCTGCTGCAGCACGCAGGCTCTCCCGCACTCCAGAGCAAATGGCGCTGCTGGCATCCCTGATCGGCTGCCTCGCCGTAGTGCTCGGCTTGCTCGCCTCTATTTTATGGGACACGCCAGCCGGGCCCTCTATTGTCTTGGCAGCGGCTGTGTTTTTTCTCTGTAGCCAACTACGTCCGCTTCAAAATTACTAGCGTTCCTTTTGACAGTCTTTAAGCTCTGCCACAGCTTCTAATACACTGCCTTTAGCAGCTTTGGCGTTTATCTCATCCGAAAAAAGCGACCCACTTCACCCATTTATCCACAGGGTCTTTGCCCAGCTCTGAGCTAATTGTTTCAGTTTTCCGCCATTGCTAGTGTTGCTCGACGACCAGCCAATTTGGGCCAGTCATGGACTATGACAATAAAAAAGTTGAGCAATAAACATGGAAAAATTCACTCTCCGTCGCAATGTGTTGGCCTCTGCCATTTTGGCCGCGGCCGCTTCAACAACTCCACAGGCTCTCTTCGCTGCCGAGGAAGGTGCTATTGAAGAGATCACCGTTGTCGGCTCCCGCATCAGCCGCAACTCTGAATTTGAAAATGCTACCCCGATCCAGGTAATGGACCGCGAAAGCATCGAGAGATCCGGTTATACCAATCTGCAGCAGTTGTTTGAGAAAAATCCCGCCGCCGGTAACGGCACCTTCTCCACCCGCGGCAACAACCAGGATTCCACCGCCAACGGCGCAGCTGCGGTGAGTTTGCGCGGTATGGGTGCCGATGCCACGCTGGTATTGGTTAATGGCCGCCGTGTTGCTATCAGTTCCTTTGCCGAGGGGGTAACCACCAACTTCGTGGATATCAACAGTGTTCCGTTGGCCGCTGTTGAACGTGTGGAGGTTTTGAAGGATGGTGCCTCCGCAATTTACGGCTCTGATGCGGTAGCCGGTGTGGTCAACCTGGTACTGCGCAAAGATTTCGAAGGCACTGAAGTTTCTATGGATTACGGCAGTGCGGATGGCTATGACGAGCAGTCTTTCTCGGCTGTTTGGGGCATCAATGGGGAAAACTCCAATTTCACTGTTATTTTTGATCATCATAAAAATAGCCGCCTAGCAAGCACCGAACGTAGCGGTTTAGGTACCGCCAACCAGTCCGGTAATGGAGGCCTGGACCTTCGTTCAGCTCGCGGTTTTCCGGGAAGTTTCATCCTTCCTGGCGCCACTAAAACAGTAGAAGATCCTAACTGTCCAGAAGATCGCATAAAAGAAACCCGTAATGGCAATGTATGTGCTTACGATTACGGCCCCTGGACCCTACTTACTCCCGAAGCGGAACGTACCGGGTTAATTATGCTTGGTCATAAGCAGTTAAATGAGGAGATAGAGTTTTTCAGCGAGATCGCTGTGCAACATAATACTTCTGTAGCCCAGGGTGCCCCAACACCCCTAGATGCTGATGCAGGGCTCTATGTACTGGCCGACCACCCCAACAACCCCTTTGGCGAAGATGTCGATATCGCCTTTTACCGCACTGTAGATGCTGGGGCACGTCAATGGGATATAGAAACCGATAACCTACGTGGTGTTTTCGGCTTGCGAGGTTCTATCGCCGATTGGGATTGGGAGACATCCATTCAGCGCTCACGGAGCGAATCAGAACAAACCGGGAGTAAATCCCAAGGCTGGGTACGCACCGACCTACTGCAAGAACAGATTAATGCCGGCAATTACAACCCCTTTGGCGGCGTACAAAATCCGGACTCTGTGATTGATGCCATCACCACCAATCTGGTTCGTAAAGGTAAGTCTGATCTGACAAGCTACAATTTCTCAATCAATGGCGATTTATTTGATACCTCCAATGGCACCATTGCTATGGCTGCTGGCTTGGAATATCGTGAGGAAAAGGCCTCCGATATCCCCGACGATCAATTCCAACGTGGCCTCATTTTTGGTACTGAGTCTGTATCAGCCAGCGCCAGCCGTGATATTTCCTCGGCTTATGTCGAAGTAGCCATCCCCCTTCCCGCTAGGTTCGACCTCACACTGGCAGCCCGCTACGATGATTACAGCGACTTTGGCAGCACCACTAATCCCATGGCCAAGCTATTGTGGACTGCCACTGAGCAATTATCCTTACGCGCCTCTTGGGGTACCGGTTTTCGTGCGCCATCTCTTGCGCAGATAGGTCTTGGTGACTCACAAGAATCAAAATTTTTGACAGACTATTATGGCTGTGAAGCCAATGGTATACCTAGTGAGGATTGCACTAAGCTCGATTACACAATTATCTACTCTCAAAACCCGGACTTAGAGGCAGAGGAATCAGAGTCCTTCAACATAGGTGCCGTTTACGAGCCTATTGAGAATCTGCGTCTTTCCCTGGACTACTGGAATATCACCCAGGAAGGAAAGATCGATGACATTCCATATACCGGCATCTATAGTCTTCATTGTAACGATCAAGACAGCACCGTCTGCCGACGCAATGAACCACTTGCAGGCCAATCTTTAGGACAGCTGCAATCCCTGCTTAGTAGCTACACCAATATTGGCGAACAAGACGTATCTGGTGTCGACCTTAGCGCTGTATACAGTGGGTTGGAACTAGCCGGTGGAGAGTTAAACCTACGTTTGGACTACTCCTATTTAACTGAGTTTGAGCGTGTGGAGCTCAACTTAAACGGTGATGCACTTATGACCCATGATTTAGCAGGGAAATACGAGTACCCACAGCACCGTTGGAATGCCACAGCTGATTGGAACTTTGATACCTTCGGTATAAGTGCCTTGCTCAGCTATATCGGTGAATTTGAGGATACCCCAAATATCTATGGAAACCTTGATTATGGTGATAATGCTTATCGCACAGTGGATTCATTCCTCACTTTAGGTATACAGGCTCGATATACCGGCTTTGAAAATATGGTTTTAAGTCTCGGCGCCGACAATGTCTTCGACGAAGAGCCGCCTTTCGCAATTGGTAATCAAGATGGCGATCTTTATGGCTATGTACAATCTCAGCACGACCCTCGCGGTCGTTTTATTTACGGAAAAATGACATACACCTTCTAAAATATTTATTACTTGTTAAAAAGGGAAGCCATCGGCTTCCCTTTTTATCTTATAGATTTTCCGAAATTATTTAATAGATTTATTCTTCTTCGATCGATCTCCAACTGGCTCATAACCCGCCTTATGGAATTCATAGATAGTCAGCCCTACCCCTATTAATAGACAGATAGATACGCCAATTCCTATTATCAAAATTAATGTATCAGACATAGCTTTTATCTTCTTGCCAGAAGGGCTGATACTTTAAAGTAGATGCCAAAACTTAAAATACTGGGCACCCATAAGGCAGTAAAAATACCCTGTTCCTTATAGCCGTTAAACCATAAGTACCCAGACAAAAAAAATGAGATCAGAACAGCTAATAAAATAAAGAAATCAGATGCCTTCAACATTGATTTAACCGCCAAATTTAATCATAGTCCCAAAACCCTACCGCAGCTAATAACAATCCTGATATTTTAATCATCGCGGGAATACCTATCCCTTGGACCCCAAAATATTGAATCATTGATGGAACAATATTTAGCACACCTGCCAATCCCCAAAGAAAAAATGGCATAGCAATTAAAAGACCAAACCAACCAAGAAAAAGCCGCGCTTTCCTCAGCCGATGAAACATACAAATTAATGTCTTCAAAAGACCTGTGTTCAGGTTCGACAGTAAAACTTATAAAATTGCTAAAAGCATAGCTCACCAACTTGAGGCCAATGTCTAAATCAGTGCCTTTGTGAAGTCGCATACTCTTCATTACTTTGCCAGACTCTCAGTAGATTACCCCCGAGGATCTTTTTGATGTCTTCTTCACTATAACCTCGTTCAAGTAAACCAAAGACAAGGTTTGGATATTCTGAAACGTCTTTCAGCCCAACAGGTAAACTGTCACCAACACCATCAAAATCTGAGCCTATTCCGATATGGTCAACACCAACTAAATCGCGAATATGATCAAAGTGATCAAGTACATCACTTAAATCGGCATAGACAAACATATCCTGATGTAACGTTTCCGTATATTTTTCAACTTCCGGACTATGTATATCTAAGTTATTTTCTTTAATATATTTTTCAGTCAGCCGACTAATTGAGTTATAGGAATCTCTAGATTTAGCACTAATAAATGTTGAGCCAAAATTGACCATAATCAACCCTCCCTGCTTTGCAAGCGCAGTTATCATTGCATCACTCATATTGCGCTCAAAACCTGGGGTGAAATGTCTCGCTGAGGAATGTGAGGCGATTACAGGAACTGATGAAATTTCCATTACCTGCCAAAAGGCCTCATCAGAAATATGGGACACATCAATCATAATACCTAGTGCATTCATCCCTCTCACTAGATCCTTACCAAACTCACTCAATCCTTTCCACGGCCTTGACTCATCATAGGAAGAATCCGAGATATGATTACTCTTAGAGTGGGTTAGGGTAATATAGCGAACTCCGCGGTTATAAAAATGCCTTAAATTATCTAAGCTTCCGTCGACACCTGCACCATTTTCCATGCCCAGAGGCAGTGAAATTTTACCCTGCTCAACTTGAGCTTTTAATTCTTTTAAAGATTTAGGAATCGCAAATTTTTCGGGATGCATTTCTACCAATGTCTCGACATTAGTAATCAGCTGGTCTGCATAATCCTTAGCAGTTCCATCAATTTCCTTTTCGGCAGGAATGTAGATCGACATAAAAGGAGCGTTTAAACCACCTTTGATGGCCCTATGATAATCAAAGTCTCCACCTTCTACGCTGGAACCAACATCAACATTTTCTTTCGACAACCTATATGGAACATCTATATGACCATCCACTAACATATTTTCCAGTACAAGTTTTTTCGCAAGTGAATGGTGATTTTCAACATTCCACTCATCACAAGCCGACAAGAATATCAAAATAAAAGCCAAGCATTTTTTCATAAGAATCTCCCAATCAAATTGTAAACGTGAATAAGATCTGCGATAAAAACGTGAATATTATCAGTACGCTTCAACGTATATCTTGGTTAGATTATTATCACTTTTCAGTTTTAAGCCGGAAGAGGATAAGGGAGTAATAACATATGAAATACATTGACCGCCCAGTGAGCCATCACACAAAGCCAAAAATTTCTACGTAAATACCAGAGAATTGCATAACAAAAAGAGGCTAAACCAAGTAGAATAATTGCTAAAGTATCTGCAGACCACCCAACATGAAGCATGGTAAAAATAACTGTGACTATTGGAACAGAAAGCCATCGCCACTCAGCAAGGGATTCTTCTAATCCTCTTTGTAACACCCAGCGAAAAAAGCCTTCTTCACTAATACATACGACTAAAAGATTGATAACTGCTGCTATTAATATTGTATTAGATATTTTTACCGAAGGACCATACAAAACCAACCCAATAGCGATGGGAATAGCAATAGTAATTATTAAAAAAAATAAATCGATAGGTCGTACGGTTTGTTTTTGACGAAGCATAAAAGCGAGCAAGCCAATAGCAACTAATGCTTTACCACTATTGAAACTTGCATATATCAAATTCCCTGCACTATCTGAGTAGGGAGTTAAAATTTGAATTCGCTCACTACCAGGAATGATATTAAAGCCGGCCAACAGCATAAGGGCAATACAAACAAAATATAAAGCCGCACGACTCCATCCTCGGCATATTTCAAGTGAAGTTAAAGCGATCCAGGTAAGAGGTGCAAGAAAGCCAGCCCAGCCAAAAGGAATAATACATAAGGATAATATAAGTGGTGCACTCCAAGGAACTTTAGAAACATCCGTTGTGTGAACCTTGTCAAGGCTTTTCAACTGCACTTTACTTCCTTACATATAAGCATACACAGGTCAAAGAATAATTTATGAGAATACACCAATATGTAAATTAACCATTAAAAGTGGCACGAATTGAACGGTAGGTTAATTTCATTTTTGCCGGATCCAGTGGAGCTCTAAAGAAAGCATGGTAATGTCCAAGGGGATTTATTAATACAACTTGAGAACCATGATCCATCGTATAATCATTATTTTCTAGAATAACTTTATTAAAAGGAACATTAAGTTGACTAGCAAAACGCTTTATTTCTATGAAATTACCAGTAACACCGCGAAAATCATTATTAAAATATCGAACATAATCATGTAAAATTAGTGGTTTATCTCTGGCAGGATCAACCGAAACTAAAATAACATCGGTATCTGCACGAATATCTTCATCAAGGATTTTATAGAAACTATTGAGACTCGACAGAGTTGTAGGGCAAACATCGGGACAATGGGTAAATCCAAAGAATATGAAAGTCCATTGGCCTTTCATATTTTTTGTTTCAAATGCACTGCCTGTATCAGCGATTAAATGAAAATTATCTAAAATTCTTGCTCGCTGTAATTTCACGGCACCATTTATGCGAAGCTCAGAATCACTTAATATCCTTGGTTGACTTAACTTATGAACAAAGCCAACCAAAACTGCCACAATAAACATCAGTAAAACGGTAATCGTTATACGAACACCACGCTTTTGGCGTTGCATGAATTTAGGCTCAGCCATCTTATGAATATTAGTCATTTTTTACACCGATATTAAATAGTGGTCCAACAACATAATGCAAAATAAAGCCATCAGATAAATAATAGAATACTTAAAGGTTTCAATTCCCGCATTGGGGTCTCGACCCCGTAGCATTACCAAACTCCAATATATAAACCCAAGACCTAGCACCACCGCCCCAAGAAGATATAACCAACCTAACATTGCAGTCGCAAAAGGAAGTAAGCTAACTGCAAATAAAATAAATGTATAAAGTAAAATATGCAGATTTGTGTATGGCACACCGTGAGTAACTGGAAGCATAGGAACTTTTGCTCTGGCGTAATCCTCTTTCCTATGTACTGCTAATGCCCAAAAGTGCGGAGGTGTCCAAGCAAATATGATCAGTACCAGTAACAGGGCATGTGGATGAATTTCATTAGTTACCGCTGTCCAGCCGAGTAGTGGCGGTGCTGCACCAGCGAGTCCACCAATAACAATATTCTGAGGTGTGGCATGCTTTAAAAACATAGTGTAAATAACAGCGTAACCAATCAGAGATATCAGTGTTAACCAAGCGGTTAAGACATTCACAAATACCATTAACACTGCCATACCAAGAATACCCAGCAACAGAGAAAATAGTATGGCCTTGCGTGGCTCAACTCTTCCTCTTGCGACTGGGCGATTGCTAGTACGCGCCATTTTTGTATCAATGTAACGATCAACCAGATGATTAATCGCTGCAGCACTACCAGCACAAAGGGCAATACCTAAATTACCCAATATTAAAATTTCTAACGGAACCATTCCTGGAACAGCTAACAACATACCAATCAGAGATGTAAGAATCATCAGCATGACTACTCTGGGTTTAGTCAGTTCATAATAATCACGCCAGTTAGTGAAGCTCAATTTAGCAGTTTGTATAGCCATAATATTCTTCTTCTCTAATTCTTCCTTGATAAGACATAGATCATTACAACTCGGCAGCCAATTCTGAATCTTTTATAATTCTATTTTTTTTAGAATTATTTTCTTGTACTTCAATAGAGCCAGCTGAGTAAATACGATAACAGAAAGTTAAAATACCTAATAATAGAAATGCGGCACCGGCATTATGAGCAACAGCAATTGATAGTGGTAAAAACATAATTACATTTGCGACACCCAAACTTACCTGCATCCCTATCAAAGCAATCAATATAAGGGCCCAACGATACTCACCAGCTTTCCAGGAAAAAAATGAAAGGCTAAGGACTAGTCCGGTCACGATTAAAGCGCCGATACGATGAATAAAGTGAATAGCCGTACGTGCATCACTTTCCAAAGCACCACCTAAATAATTTGGCCCAATTTGTTGGAGGATATTAAACCCTTCCTTAAAATCAGCTTTAGGAAGCCACTCTCCATGACACGTGGGGAAGTCTGGACAGGCAAGTGCAGCATAATTTGAACTCGTCCAGCCTCCCAAGGCTATCTGAACAACTACTGCTATAGCAGTCAAAACGACAAGTGGTAATAAATTATGAAGTTTACGGTAATTTTTAAATTGATCTGATAATTTGTCATATCTCATTCTTTCCACGAGTAACCACAGCATAGATAATGTTGCCATTCCGCCTAGTAAGTGCGCAGTGACAATCTGAGGCCATAACTTCAAGGTGACAGTCCACATACCGAAGGCCGCTTGCAAAGTAATCAGGGCCATCAAAAAATGTATCTGTTTAAAAGTACGTTGTTTAGGTTTACGCCAGGATATGTAAACAAGCGAAGCGACTAATAAAAGCAGGATGCCTGCAAAGTATCTATGCACCATTTCAGGCCAAGTTTTGCTAGTATCTACAGGCGTATCTGGAAATGCATAGTTAGCCGCTTGAATTTCATGATTTTTATCTGGCCAAGTAAGATGGCCGTAACAACCAGGCCAATCGGGGCAGCCCAACCCAGCATCAACAAGCCTAGTAAATGCTCCTAAAGTAACAACAATTATGGCTAAGACACATCCAGCCAATGTTAACTTCAAACGCCAACCAAATTGCTCTTTTATAGGTTGCTTTATTTTCTTTTTTTCTGACGATTCCATGTCACTCTCCATTATTTTTCATAGGAGTACTTCAACAGGCGTTTGATATCTTTCAATAGTTGATTACCACTATGTTGGTTGTCATAGATCATCATTGCGAATCCTTCCTGATCTATTAATATTGCTTTAACATCATCAATTTTTTTATGGTCGGTCAGTTCATGTAGCGTATTTACGCTATTGTCATTCAATCTGAAAATCTTTAGACGAGGATGTTCTAACTGTAGTTTTTCTTTTTTTTCTTCAGTCATGGAATGATGAGTTGCAAGAAGCCTCTCAACTCGGCTGGCTTTCTCACCCAATCGGATATGCACTTGGCGACTGGTATATAATAGTTTTTCACAGTCCTCACCACAGTCTGAAGGACTTATAATGAGATATCTCCACTTTTGGTGTTCCCCCCCAATTAACTGTGTCTCCTCTTCAAGTGAAGATATTTTTAAATCATTAAAATTAATCGGTGGTTGAAGTAACTCACCTTGATTAGTTGTTCTATCAGGTATTCCCACTCCCGTATAAAACACTATATAAGCTGCAACAATCGGTAGAAATACCGATGCTGCAATAGAAAATATCTGTATTTTTTTTGAAGAAGAATTTGTTTTTATTTCTCCATTTTCTTGCAGAGTGGAGGACCCTTCTCTTCCTTCCATTATCATACCCCTAATTATTTATTTTATTTACTTTTATAAAATTGGTAGCAGTAAAAAACCAAAGAAAAAATAAAGCTGTAGCCATAGCAAACCATTGAATCGCATAAGCGATATGTCGATCCACGCTGCTATTTACTAATTGCCAATCCGTTATGAGTGCTGATTCTGAGTCAGCACTTAACCTAACGATCCAGTTGTTATTACTGAGCGTCATATTCTGAACAATTTCTTTATTAACAATCTGTATTCTACGATTTATTATTTTTTCTTTAGCCTCTATAGATTTTAAGTTTTCAACCGGGTATAAAAACCCATTGATTTTTATCTTATTTTTAGGGTAATTAACTTCAGGCATTACATCCCGGCTAGCTGAAAATGGAATCCAGCCTCGATTTATTAGCCATCTCTGTTCACCAGATATAAAGACTTGAAGAACCTCATACCCTACCTTTCCAGTGCGAGTTCGATTATCCAATAAGAAATATTCATCAGAATAATTTCCATCTAATTTTACAGGCAGGAATCTTTTTAAATTCGTAACTAAATGTAGATTTTCTGGTTGGGATGACAATCTTGAATTGATTTCTAAATCTATGATTCTCTTATCATCAGCTCTACCGAGCTGCCAAAATCCCAACAACACAAAAACTGGAATAAACCCAAAAGAAAACAGGGTGATCGACCAGTTACGAATCAATGATACACTGGTATTATCTGAAGAAACTGATGGTATCTCTACTGTCATGTGCTACTACATAAAATAATGGAAAATAATTATATGTGGCTCAAAATCGTTATAGTCGTTCTTTTTCTCGCGATACTGGTGAGCCTATCCAGTGCTTTATTTTTTCTACTGCGAGATATGGGTGCTCCCCAGTCTAAACGTACTCTTTATGCTTTAGGTATACGGATTTCTCTTGCCGCACTTCTTTTATTAGCCATCTGGTATGGCTTCGAAAGCGGCATTTTGGCTAATACTGCCCCCTGGACAGATAAATATTAGTTTATATCGCCTCAAGTTAATTCAACCTGAGGCGAATCCTATGTACTTATAAATTATGCACCTAGCACATATACAAAAATAAATAAGCCAACCCAGACAACATCTACAAAATGCCAGTACCAGCTTGCTGCTTCAAAGCCAAAATGATCATTAGGTTTGAAATGATGTGCGATTACAGAACGTAACAACATTATGAGCAGCATTATCGTTCCCAGAGTTACATGAGCTCCATGGAAACCCGTCAACATGAAAAAAGTTGTGCCATAAATGCCTGACTCTAAAGTGAGTCCAAGATGTTGATAGGCTTCATAGTATTCTTGCGCCTGAAGATATAAAAATATGAAACCTAGTAGAACAGTTCCTCCCAACCACAGATTAAATTTCCCACGCTCACCTTTTTTAAGAAACACATGAGCGAAATGTACGGTAACGCTGGAAGATAAAAGAATTATTGTATTCCAAAGAGGTAAATGCCATGGATCAATAACATCTTTAGGTCCTATAAATTGTGCTGTATCGCCATGAGCTGCTGCATCCGGAGTCACATAGAGAGGCCAAGTATTCTCAAACCCCTCCCACAACATGTTGGATATTCCATTATCGCCTTCTCCAGCTAGCCAAGGAACAGAGAAGTTTCTTATGTAGTATAGGGCCCCAAAAAATGCAGCAAAAAACATAACCTCAGAGAAAATAAACCATCCCATTCCCCAGACATAAGATCTCTTTAACTGTTCACTGTTCAGACCAGCCATATTTTCTCTGATTACCGCTGCAAACCAGAACCATAAGACTGCTGCCAAAGCCAGCGCACCGGTAAAGAAAATATAGGAGCTACCACCATTGATCCAATTCGCAGCACCAAAGGCAATTAAAAACAAACCTATAGTGGCAAATATCGGCAGCTTGGATTGTTCTGGAACATAATAACTGCTTTCACTAGCCATGAATTTTATCCCTCTCGCTCGGGCTCGTTATTTTTTTCGATATTTTTAGAAATTCTTTCCGTAACATCGAACAGCGTGTAGGAAAGGGTTATGGTATTTACACTGTTAGGAATCTCGGGATCAACGATAAATCGCAATGGTAACTCTGCCTGTTCACCCGCTTTTAAAATTTGCTGATTGAAGCAAAAACATTCAGTTTTATGAAAGTATTCCGCGGCTTTAAAAGGAACCAAGCTGGGAATGGCCTGACCGATCATATCCCTTCCAGTAGGATTAAAAGCGATAAAAACGGTATCCATAACCTCACCTGGATGGACTTCCACCGACATTACACTGGGAGAAAACTTCCAAGGCATATTGTCGTTATTACTCGCAATAAACTGAACGGTGATAGACCTGCTGGTATCGATAGCAGCAGGGACCGCTTCGTAACGCCCGCCAGTTTTACCATTCAAACCAGTAATCTCGCAAAAAGCATCATAAAGTGGTGGCATCACGAATATGGCGAACACCAGCATGCTGGCGGCAAGCGCCAGCAATTTCGCAGAAACTTTCGTATTTTCGCTAAATTTCATCGGCACAAGAACCAGAAATTAACGAATAACCGGAGGGGTACTAAAGGTGTGATAGGGAGCCGGTGATGGCACCGTCCATTCCAACCCCTCCGGGTTATCCCATACTTTATCAGTGGCTTTTTTACCACCCATGACTGTACGTACCACATTAAAGAGGAATACCACCTGAGCCGCACCGAAAAGAAATGCCCCCATACTGGCCATCTGATTAAAGTCAGCGAATTGTAGTGCGTAGTCTGGAATTCTTCTGGGCATACCCGCCAGACCGACAAAATGCATCGGGAAAAAGGTTAAATTCAATCCGATGAAAGCTAACCAGAAATGCACTTTCCCCATAGTTTCGTTGTACATATTCCCTGTCCACTTGGGCAACCAGTAATAAACCCCTGCCGTAATGGAAAAGATAGCCCCAGGAACCAGTACGTAATGGAAATGGGCAACTACAAAGTAGGTATCATGATACTGGAAATCCGCTGGAGCAATGGCCAACATCAATCCTGAGAATCCGCCAATGGCAAACAGAATAATAAAAGCTATAGCGAACAACATGGGGGTTTCAAATGTCATGGAGCCTCTAAACATGGTAGAAACCCAATTAAAAATTTTCACACCCGTGGGTACTGAAATCAGCATAGTGGCATACATAAAGAACAGCTCGCCAGCTATAGGCATACCCACTGTAAACATATGGTGAGCCCACACAATCATGCTGAGGAATGCAATTGCAGCTGTGGCATAAACCATGGAACTATATCCAAATAGTGGTTTACGCGTAAAAGTGGGAATGATTGCCGAAATAATACCGAACGCAGGCAAGATCATGATGTATACCTCTGGGTGCCCAAAGAACCAGAAAACATGCTGGAATAGAACTGGGTCACCACCACCTGCAGCACTGAAGAAACTGGTACCAAAGTGGATATCCATCAGCATCATCGTCACTACACCAGCTAGTACTGGCATCACTGCGATTAGAAGATAAGCAGTGATCAACCAGGTCCAGACGAAAAGTGGCATTTTCATTAAAGTCATGCCTGGAGCACGCATATTCAGAATGGTCGCTATGATATTAATGGCTCCCATAATGGAAGATGCACCCAGAATATGAATGGAAAATATAAAAAACGTGACGCTCGGTGGTGCATATTCTGTCGACAAGGGGGCATAGAATGTCCAACCAAAATTAGGTGCTCCCCCCTCCATAAAGAGGGTCGATGCCAACATTGCAAAACCAAAAGGTAAAATCCAAAAGCTCCAATTATTCATCCGTGGTAATGCCATATCCGGAGCGCCGATCATCATCGGTACCATCCAATTTGCTAGCCCGACAAATGCCGGCATTACCGCCCCAAAGACCATGATTAATCCATGCATGGTCGTCATTTGATTAAAAAATTCTGGCTGTACGATTTGTAGTCCAGGCTCGAAAAGCTCAGCACGTATAATGAGTGCCATACAGCCACCCAGGAAAAACATTGCAAAACTGAACCAAAGATACAAAGTACCAATATCTTTGTGGTTTGTGGTGTATAGCCAGCGTTTCAAGCCAGTTTGAGGTCCGTGTGCCATGTTAAAATCCCCTAGCGCTTACTGCTTATTCTTAAAATTAAGGATATCAACGGGCTGAACCGTATCGCCCATTTCATTACCAAAAGCATTGCGTTGATAGGTTATCACTGCGGCTATATCCACCTCAGATAACTGTTCTCCAAATGCTTGCATGGCGGGGTTTACCTGTGATCCATCAATGACTATGTCGAGATGGGTATTCAGGGGACCTGTCGCAATTTTTGATCCGGCAATCGCTGGAAATACGCCGGGAACCCCTTTTCCATTTGGCTGATGACAGGCTGCACACATGCTGTTGTAGACTTTTTCCCCTTGTGCAAAGAGCTCATCAAAAGTAAAAGTTTTTCCCGTAAGCTCGCGCATTTTTACTGCAGAGGCTACTCGCCCATCCAGCCAAGCGTTGTACTCTTCTTGGGGAACAGCTTTTACAACAATCGGCATAAATCCATGATCTTTGCCACAGAGTTCTGCACATTGCCCGCGATAAATTCCAGGCTCTTCAATACGTGTCCAGGATTCATTAATGAAACCTGGAATAGCATCTTTTTTTACAGCTAAGTCAGGTACCCACCAAGCATGAATCACATCATTGGCAGTAATTAAGAATCGAATTTTTTTCTTAATAGGAACAACTAAGGGTTCATCAACTTCCAATAGATAGTTTGGGCTTTTTGGCTGTTCGTTATTAATTTGGCTGCGTGGAGTTGAGAGATTTGAGAAAAAAGTAACATCCGAACCAATGTAGTCGTATTTCCACTTCCACTGATACCCCGTAATCATGATATCTAGATCCGCTTTATCGGTATCATAGATCTCATAGAGGGTTTTGGTCGCAGGAATAGCCATGAGAATCAGAATGACAGTGGGAATTATTGTCCACACCAGCTCCACAGCTGTACTTTCATGAAACTGTGCAGCCTTGTATCCCTTACTCTTACGATGACGCCACATACTGTAAAACATGACACCAAACACAAGAGCACCAATGGCTACACAAATCCAGAAAATCAGCATGTGTAATTCATAGGTCGTTTGGGCAACTTCTGTCACCCCTTTGGGCATATTGACCCCCCAGCGCTCAACAGCCTGCTCTTCCGCCAGTACGGATTGGACAGATAGCGAAGCGGCCAGCAAGGCGAACAGCCGATCAAAGCCTCTCAACATCGCCTACAGATCTCCGTGGTTGCGGGTTTCCTTCGAAAACCCGAATTTTATTTTTGGCCGCCGGCCTTCACGGATAGCTGAAATAGCCCTGTCTATGTACTGTTACAGGGTTAAATCCACTCAATAATTTTGGACATACTGTAGTAACACAAGACTACATACACTGGACGAGGTGACATCCCCGCATTACTGCCGTCAGTGCAACTTGTTATTTTAGTAAAAAAATTTTTACTTCAGATGTCGTCGCCCGGAAGGTACAACCAACAACCTGTGTTTCTTTATTTGTCGCAACTACTGCAGGTACAACAGGAACATATTGTCAATGAAAAGTCAATCAGGCCTTATAGCGATAAATTATGCTCAAACCAGCTTCCTGCATAGGAAATTTCAAATAAATTTAATCATTATTTGATGATATAACTCCTATTTTGCAATAAGCTCAAGTTCTGTTGTCCCGGGACGATTAATTTGTATTAAAAAGATTATTTGCGTTGTGCATTCACACAGACTCTCCACTTCAGTACCACTTTATTGCTTGTATAAAATTGCTCTCCTTTATTGCTCCCTTCTGTCCAATCCTGCCTTCAACAATCATCAAATTGAACAATAAGGTATAATCGACAGCTTAGTAACAGATGATTTATGCGCCAAAACGATACTAATCCCTCTTAAAATACATCAGACAAAACTCCAAACTGATACGTTTTTTTCTTACAGTTATTAATCATAAGTAGCCCCTATGAAGTACCTAACAATTGATTCAAGAAGCATGAGTCGGGTTTGGAATCTTGCCTGGCCTATGATTCTTAGTAATATTTCAGTTCCTTTACTTGGGGCAGTAGATACCGCAATTCTCGGTCACCTTTCTTCGGCCGTTTACCTCTCTGGAGTAGCCATTGGCGCAAGTGTTATGACAATGCTGCTTTGGGCCTTCGGTTTTCTTCGCATGGGCACCACTGGTGTCGTTGCACGCAGTCAGGATGGTGGTGTTGAATGGTTGCTAAGAGCAATACTATTGGCAATGGCATTAGGGATACTACTTCAGATTATTACCTATCCTTTGCTAGACAATATTGTTGGTTGGATGAATGCCAGTAGTGCAGCCAGCCCGCATGCAGTGGCTTATTTACAGATTCGTCTGATAAGTGCTCCTCTTGCACTAGTTAACTTTGCCATACTGGGTTTCTTTATAGGCCGACAGGATAGCCGGGCTCCACTATATATTTTGCTAGCAGCAAATATACTCAATATTCTTTTGGATTTTCTTTTTATTCTCGGTCTTGGTTTAGGGGCAAAAGGCGCTGCGATAGCCACAGTTTGTGCTGATACTTTCGCCTTATTGATGGGATTGTTTTTACTTAAGCGTGTTAATCCTAAAATTTGGAAAGCATTAAAAAAGTGTCTTCAAACCCCTCAATTTCAGCCATGGATAGAGTGGAAGCCTTGGCTTGAGTTACTGCAAATCAATACAGATTTATTTATTCGAACCTGCCTGCTGTTATTAACATTTACATTCTTTACTGCTCAAGGGGCCGCCCAAGGAGACTCCACCCTTGCAGCCAATGCAATATTATTACAACTATTAATGATGACTTCTTACGCGCTGGATGGCTTTGCCCATGCAACTGAGGCATTAGTAGGTGAATCAATAGGAAAAAAATCAAAAAAACTATTTCAGGAAATGGTAAATGCAGCAGGCACTTGGGCTTTAGGAAGTGCACTCTTTATTACTCTATTGTTGATATTTTTTCAGCCAATAATAATAAAGTTGTTTACAGATCTCTCTAGTGTGATCCAGCAAGTAAATAACGTTTATTGGTGGCTTTGCGCTCTGCCGCTATTAGCCGTATGGAGTTACCAACTTGATGGTGTTTTTATTGGCGCCGGAAGAAGCCGACAAATGCGCAATACTATGTTTATAGCTACTATTCTAATTTTTTTCCCAAGCTGGTGGTTAACTCGAGATTGGGGAAACCATGGCATATGGTTTAGTCTTTTTTTGTGGATTGGCGCACGATCTTTAGGCCTTCTTGCTTACTTTCGATACTACACTGTAACCGACACATGGATTAAGAAATAATTTATTACTTTTATAAATTAAGTTTTAGAGGGTTTCTGGCTTGTAATAGGTTGAATTATTCTGCTGAATACAGAATAGAGTAGTATGATACTGAATTTATATCGGAGATGATGTACAACAATTGATTAGACTTAAAACCATTAGAAAATCAATGTCTAAAAATTTTTTTCAGGAATTTTGTTGATCTATGAAACTCAAGGTTTCAGGAAATAAAAATAATAATCTCAGGATGACAAATATTGAGCGGGAACAATAATGTATTAATACCCGCTCACGATTTTTTAAAATCCCAAAGCTCTTATCTGCTTACTGGCCAAAATCTGAGTGTAGTTGGAAAAGAACTCACTTTCTCCTTGTAAAATTGCTCGATTCAAAATATCAATTTTGCTTCTTAGAGAGCGATCATAAAAATAAAGACTGCCACTACGCACAGTGTAAGCTTTCGGATTTTCGGCCATCAACTTATAAAAGTTTGATAATCTTTCAAGATATACATTGGCATTATTAAGTGAAAAATTCCCTTTCTGATAATAGTCCAGAACTTCTGTGTTTATTTGTTTTTGAATAAATTCTTTTTCTTCATCAGAAAATCTATAAACTTTCATCTGAGTACTTATATCACTGCGTAAATCTTTCAGGTATCTATCCGCTGCCTGTGCTGACTCTCTCAGTGCACCAATAGTTTTCTTACGTTTTCTCAGTGACTTTCTACTTTTAAACGTAGCAGCATCTGACATTTCAAATGAAGCGAGATCGGCAAGCGGTCTGAAAATAGTAATATGTTGTAAATTGCTATTTCTTGTTAATTTATTACAGATATCGACAGCATACTCCCATTTCTTAAAGGATTTTCCCTCTAAAATCTTCTCCGGTAGCCCTTCGACACTCTCATTAAGTGATCGCTGCTGTTGCAGAACAAAGCCTGGATTCTTGTGCCAATCATTTGCCTGTAAACGAAATAGGCTGAGAAGTCCTTGGTTGACGCAACTGGCCAATAGATGTGAGGTCTGCTCCAGTTGCTGTTTCTGAATTTTTCGATAATGATTTAGGCCGTACAAGCCAGCAATAATTGCAATGGCAAGCACGGCTATAACTACAATTGCCTTTTTCACTACTTATTTTTTTTGGTAGGTTGAATAAATTTTACCGGTTCTTCACTCGCCTCTTTTCTCTGCCCAGTACTAACCCGGGTTAATAGCTCAGAAGGCGCGGACTGCAGGCGTATTTCATCTTTAAATCCACAGGAAACACACTCACGAAAATTTTTTCCATCCTCCTGGTAATTGACTATACGATCCATCTCGCTACAGCGTGGGCAAACAGCGCCAGCAATAAATCGTTTTTTGGATTTTTTGGAATGCCCACCGGAATTTTCCTGATCGACCATAGTTACTGCTCAACATGCATGACTTAACGGCCTTTTCAGGCCGGGCTGATATTTAATTCAAGCTGCTCAATACCTGAGTGACGCAATAGTGCATCAACATCGGGTTTTCTACCTCGGAATTCTACAAACAGGTCTAAAGCATCCCGGCTGCCACCCTGTTCGAGGATAGAATGCAAAAAACTCTCGCCAGTAGCACTGTCAAAAATACCCTTTTCTTCAAATAGTGAAAAGGCGTCTGCTGAGAGCACCTCTGCCCACTTATAGCTGTAATATCCTGCAGCGTAGCCACCGGCAAAAATATGGCTAAAACCATGCTGGAAGCGATTTTCCTTAGCCACGGGAACTACAGCCACCTCGGTGCGTACCTCTGACATTAGCTGCTGAATTTTCTGCGTATCCATCACTTCTTCACTGGCGTGAAGTCGAAAATCAAAAATTGCAAACTCCAGTTGTCGCACAGTGAACATAGCGGACTGGAAATTCTTTGCCGCAAGCATTTTTTCTAGTAATTCTGCAGGCAAGGGCTCTCCAGTTTGGTAATGAGAAGAGATCATGGCGATCGCCTCAGGTTGCCAACACCAATTTTCCAGGAACTGGCTAGGCATTTCTACCGCATCCCAGGCCACACCATTGATACCCGAAACCGCGGCTATAGTAATTTGCGTTAGCATGTGATGCAGGCCATGGCCAAACTCGTGAAACAAGGTAGTGACTTCGTAATGTGTTAGCAGAGAGGGCATATCTCCCGCTGCGGGGCTAAAGTTACACACCAAATAAGCGATGGGCAGCTGCAAGCCCTCTTCACCTTGGCGACGTGTGGCAACAGTATCCATCCAGGCACCCCCACGCTTTTTCTCTCGCGCGAAGGCATCCAGATAAAAACCCGCAATACGTTCACCATTGCGATAGAGCCAGAAAAACTGTACATCTTTATGCCAGGTTTCCACAGAAGTGTCTTCCTGAACAGCAACTCCAAAGAGCTTTTCCACTACGGCGAATAAACCTTCCAGAACCTTGGCATAAGGGAAGTAAGGGCGCAGCTCTTCCTGGCTAATGGCATAACGCTGCTGCTTGAGTTTTTCCGCAACCCAAGCGATATCCCAAGGTTGAAGCTCTTCTAATTTATACCCTTCGCTGGCAAATAAGCGTAATTCAGCCATTTCCCGCTCGGCTGCGGGCTTGGCTCTCTTTGCCAGGTCATTGAGAAACTCCAGTACGCCTTCGCAATCTGGCGCCATTTTACTGGCCAGAGACAACTCGGCGTAATTAGCCATGCCCAATAGCTGGGCCTGCTCTGCGCGTAGTGCCAAGATAGATTCCATCACTCCTGAGTTGTCGAACTCTCCAGCGTTGGGCCCAACCTCAGAGGCACGGCTCACAAATGCGGTATGCACCAACCGGCGCAACTCTCGGTTCTCCGCATGAGTCATTACCGCCAAATAGCTCGGACCCTCTAGGGTGATCAACCAACCACTTTTGCCTTTTGTGTTTGCCGCACTTTTCGCCGCCGCTATAGCGGTTTCCGGCAAGCCAGTTAAATCTGCCTCATCTTCCGTATGCCAGGTCCAGGCATTGGTAGCATCCAAAACATTGTTGGCGAACTGGCTGGAAAGTTCAGCCAGGCGCTTGCTATTGGCTGCAAAGCGCTCCCGAGCTTCACCCTCCAGGCCGACCCCACTCAATTCGAAATCCCGTAAACCCAACTCTACAGATTTCTTTCGCGGCTGCGGCCAGCTCACAAATTCCGGCGATGCCGCCAGCTGTTGATACACCTCGTACAATTCGCGGTTTTGCCCTTGCTCAGTCCAATAGGCAGTTACCTGGGCAAGCGCCGCTTCATAGGGCGCTCTCCATTCACCACTCAGTACACTGTTGAGATGACTGATCGGAGAGAAGGCCCGGTTGAGTTGATCCTGAACCTGTTCAAGTGACTGCAAGGTGCTCTCCCAGCCAGGGTTCTCTAAGCCTCTTTGTAACTGCCCTTGGCAGTCTCCGATGAGTTTTGCAATGGCAGGCTCAACCTGCTCGGGCTGCAGCTGGGTGAACGGTGGCAGAAGAGGGATATTCAACAGTGGATTGGACATACGGGACCCTGTGCTCGAAATAGGATACAGCTATGATAGAGGATTCATTGTACAGGAGCTTCTTTATGTCCCCACTGCGCAGCCACAACGACTCTGCGAGCGAGAAATCCCCGCAACTTGGCCATCGTGTTTTTGTTGACCCACAGTCAGCTGTGATTGGCGATGTCACTCTGGGTGATGATTGCTCCGTATGGCCAATGGCGGTGGTACGCGGGGATATGCATCGGATTCAGATAGGTGCCCGCACCAGTGTCCAAGACGGTGCAGTATTACATATCACCCATGCTGGGCCGTTTAATCCCGAGGGGTGGCCGCTGACAATCGGCGAAGACGTCACAATTGGCCACAAGGCCTGCCTGCATGGCTGTAGCATCGGCAACCGGATTTTGATCGGTATCGGCGCCATAGTACTCGATGGTGCGGTTATAGAAGACGAGGTCGTTTTAGCAGCCGGCGCGTTGGTACCACCAGGCAAAACCTTGGAGAGCGGTTATCTCTATGTGGGTTCCCCCTGCCGCAAAGCCCGCCCGTTATCCGACAAGGAAAAGGCGTTTTTTAGCTACTCTGCGCAAAATTATGTGAATCTGAAGGATCAATATCTCCGCCAGGATATTGAATAACTCATCGCCGGACGATTCGACACTCATGCTCAATCTGAATACTGATCAATTGCATACTTTTGTACGCGCCTGCGAGCTGGACTCTTTCTCCGCTGTTGCCCGCGAACAGGGGCGTGCTCAATCCTCGGTAAGTGCCTGTATTCAGAATCTTGAGCTGGACCTGGGACTCGCCCTTTTCGACCGTAGCGGAAAATTCCCACACCCCACAGCTGCGGCCATGGCCCTGTTGCCGCTTGCCCGCCAAGCGCTGGGGCAGCTGCAGCGTTTTCAGCAGGCCGCGGACTCCTACCAGCGCGGCGAGGAACCCGTGCTGCGTATCCTGTTTGAGGAGTTGGTGATGCCCGATCGCCTCAACGATGTTCTGGCAAGCTTCAGCCAGCGTTTTGCCCACACCCAGCTGCAACTGCGCAGTTCCAGTCATCATCAGGCAGTGCAAAGTATCGCCAAAGGCGAAGCCGATTTTGCGTTTGTGACAAGCGGCGGCAGCTACCCGGGCGCACTAGAGTTCAACACACTCGGACGCCAACAAATTCTCTGCCTGGCCACACCGGACCATCCACTGGCGCATCAGCAGCCTAGCTCTCTGCGTGAGGCCGCGCGCCACCGGCAAATAATCGCAGCCATGGAGGAGGGCCAACAACGCTGGCAGCTCTCGTCGCAGGTCTGGGTCTGCGATTCCCTGCTACAGGCCCTGGATCTGGCCTGCAAAGGCATAGGCTGGGTCAACGCGCCTTATGAGCTGGCTCGCCCTTTCCTGAAGAGTGGAAAACTGGTGGAGCTGAAACTCACCAGCGCACTGAGCGCCTGGAGCCTGGATGTCGACCTGTTGTGGTCGGCAAAAACAGCTCAAGGCAAAGCCGGCCTTTGGTTCGCCCGGGAAGCTCGGCGTCTATACGGTAATTATTACAGCCCACCTATCGAGAAATCCGATAGTTATTAATTTTTATCTAACAGCAATACCGATAAAACTTGGCTGCAGGGCCGAGGAGGTCCGACTTTCTATCACCGGCAATAGGAGCCATAGAGATGACAGAACAGCAGCAGCTGCAAGAAATGGATGCCTTCTCCAAGAAATATCGTTACGACATGGAGTATCTAAAAGAGTTTTTACGCTCGTCTCCAGAGGGCTTTGAAAAATTTGTACAGTTCCAGCCCCTGTCGATGCACCGGGAATTCTTACCGCTGGAGGTTTTTTGGGTGAGCAAACTGGCCGCCATGCAGGTGGCGGACTGCGGTGCCTGCCTGCAATTGAATGTGCGCATGGCGTTGGAAGCCAATGTCGCTCCGCAACTGGTAAAGGCCTGCATTCAGGGCGGCAGTAATTTACCGGAGCCTCTCAAGGATATTTTTGACTTTGCCACCGCGCTGGCCAGTTACAAAAACATTGATCCGTTGTTGGACCAGCGTATCTCTGAGCAGCTGGATAAAAAACAGCGAATCGAGCTGGGCGTCAGCGTCGCCACCGCCTCTGTATATCCCACCATCAAGAGAGCTATGGGCCACACCCAGAGCTGTAGCCTTATCGAAATTGAGTTTGAGGCCTGATCGGAGCAGCCGCCGCAGTCACTTGCGGCGGTGCCTAACTGGCCTCAGTTACTTTACTTACCTTGTAGTCGCAGCAGCGCGGATGCGGCAATACCGCCAATAGCACAGGCGAGAACGATCACTAGCGGAGTCATAGTTCCCAGCACAAAAGCGCCATAGTCATAGCCACGCTGGGGCAGGAGGTAGAACAGCAAGAAAGCGGCAGGTAGCAGTGACAATAAAGCACCGCGCAATAGCCAAGCATTGCGCCAGGGGAGCAAGAACAACAGACCGCAGAGCCCGCCCCAAACGATACGCTGGTATAGATAAGCGTTACTGAGGTGCGGTGCCAAGTCTACCCCCAACCAGCGGGTAAACCCGTAGCTGCCCATAGCCCACAGACCCAGGGCATAACAAAGGCCGCCGAAACAACCCACCGCAAAGCACATAGAGAGATTACGCAACCACTCGCGCACAGCCAGCATCCTCTTAATTTTTGTTGTTATAACTTCAGCCGAATTAATCAGACTGTTAGTGTTCGCCGCAACTGCGCCAACACCGGCTCAACACGGGGCTTCACCCCGCGCCATAAATAGAAAGCTTCCGCGGCCTGTCCCACCAGCATGCCGAGACCATCGGCTGCTTCAACCCCCAGTTCATGGGCCCAGTGTACAAAAGGCGTCGGCTTTGCACCGTAGACCATGTCATAAGCCCGACCAGTGCCTGTAAAAAGGTGTTCAGACAGGGGGGGCAACTGGTTACCCAGGCTTGCCGAACTAGCATTGATAACCAGATCAAAACCTCCACACAGCTGATCCAGTCCGCCTGCAGTCATAGCCCCATAGTGGGAAAACTCATCTGCCAGCTGACAGGCTTTAGCGGCGGTGCGGTTAGCGATATGTAGCTGTGAGGGATGCTCAGCCAGCAGCGGCAGCAGGGCTCCGCGGGCGGCGCCACCGGCCCCCAGAAGTAACACCCGCTTATCCTGAATAGTCCAACCCAGATTGTTGCGGATATCTGAAACCAAGCCGGCGCCATCGGTATTGTCGCCCAGCAGATTTCCACTCTCGCCGTATACCAGGGTGTTCACCGCACCGGCAGCGGCCGCGCGCTCGGTAAGCTCATCAGCCAACTCGCAAGCTTCAAGCTTAAATGGCACTGTCACATTGAGGCCACGCCCACCCTCGGCAAAAAAGGTTTGTACCGACTCAGTAAAACGATCGAGAGGGGCAAGTAGCTTTTCGTATACCAGGTCCTCGCCGGTCTGGGTGGCAAAGGCGGCGTGAATTTGTGGAGACAGGGAGTGGTCGACGGGATTGCCTACCACTGCATAGCGGTCACTCACGACTGGGCCCTCTTGCGCGCCCTGGCCGCCTCGCGGATCTTGGCACTTTCATCGACGAGTACTAAAGCGTCGACTTTAAGGCCCTGCTCGGTATCTGTGAGCAGGTAACGTGTGTGTGAACTGTAGAGTTCGAGGGTTTTATCGTCCTCTTCTCTGTGATGTAACAGGGTCCAGCGTACACTGGCCAAGCTGCTGTAATCATTCAATTCGATGATTTCAGTGACAGTGCCGAGTATCTGGCATACCTCCAGGCGCTTATAAGCGTTGAGCAGCTTCTCAACCTGCTGCACGAAGGCGCCGCGATCTACCGCCAGTTTGTTGCCATCTTCACGGTAATAATGCAGAGGAAAACGATAATAGTCCGCTATCTGTTCCGCATCCCCGGTCTCAAAGTGACGCCTGTAATCCAAAAATAGTGAGTTGATGGCTTCCAATCGCGTTTGTTGCACAGCGAACCTCCGTAGTGCGTGACCTGGGGTTATACCCAGTCCCTATGCGGCAGAAAATCCGTGTAGAGTTTTTCCTCCGCCGAACCTGCTTCTGGGTGCCAGTCGTATTTCCAACTCACCAGCGAGGGCAATGACATAAGGATAGATTCGGTGCGCCCACCGCTCTGCAGGCCAAACAAAGTGCCGCGATCGAATACCAGGTTAAATTCCACATAACGGCCGCGGCGGTAAAGCTGGAAATCCCGCTCGCGTTCGCCGTAAGACGTATCCTTGCGCTTTTGAATAATGGGCAGATAAGCATCCAAATAACTATCACCCACGGCGCGAGTTAGGGCAAAGGCGTTTTCAAAACCACCTTCGTTAAAATCATCGAAGAAAAGGCCGCCTACTCCGCGGGCCTCATCGCGATGCTTCAGGTAAAAATACTTGTCACACCACTGCTTGAAGCGCGGATAGATCTCTTCACCAAAGGGCGCACAGGCGCTCTTTGCAGTATTGTGCCAATGCACCACATCCTCTTCGAAACCGTAGTAAGGAGTGAGGTCATAGCCCCCACCAAACCACCAGATCGGCTCGGCGCCAGGCTTTTTGGCCACGAACAGGCGCACGTTGGCATGACTTGTGGGTACATAGGGGTTGCGCGGGTGGATCACCAAAGAAACCCCCATCGCTTCGAAAGAGCAGCCAGCCAACTCTGGGCGGCTGGCCGTGGCAGAGGGCGGCAGGCCGTCACCATAGACGTGCGAGAAATTGACCCCACCTTTCTCGATTAAATTTCCCTCTTCCAACACCCGGGTTCTACCGCCCCCGCCGCCGGGCCTCTCCCAGGCGTCTTCGTGAAACTCCAGGCCGTCCTCGCTACCCAGCGCGCTGCAGATTCGATCCTGTAGATCCAGCAGGTAGCCCTTTACTTCCTTGGTATCAATATCACTCATTGGGAAACACTAACTCGTTTTAAAGAATTCATCCGCCCGCCCGCAACTGCTCTCCGCTGAGCAGGTCGCGAATCTCACTAGGGGAATTTCGGCCCCCGGTGGAACCACCGCCGACAAAGTCGAGGGCATCACCAAAATAGCGAAGTACCTGGTACTTGTGCCGGGCAGGTTGACACCCCGCCGGATTGGCAGAAGTGGATACGATAGCACCGCCAAAAGCCCTTGTTAACGCAGCGGTAAAAGAGTGGTCGGTGTGACGCAGGGCCACTGCGGGATGGGCGCCACAGACCCAATAGGGTATGCGGTCACGATGGGGCACCAGCCAGGTCACGGGTCCGGGCCAGGTTTCCCGCATCTTTTCGCGCTGCTCAGCGCTGAGTGGGTCGAGCAGCTGACTAAAACTTTCCTCCTCACCGGAAACCAGGATCAGGCCCTTTTCCAGTGGGCGGTTCTTCAGGCGCAGCAGGCGCCTTACGGCCTGCAGATTATTTGGATCACAGGCGAGGCCCCACACGGACTCGGTGGGGTGCGCGATAACACCGCCCGCCGCAAGAGCACGGGCAGCCTTCTGTACAGCAAGCGGAGAGTACCTCATGACAGTATCGCTGCTACTTCGCTTCGCACTGCTGAATGTCTAACTTCTCCTGTACACCGAAGGCGGCTTTCATAACTGGCAGATCGGGGCCGGCCCCCATCAGGATCGCTACAAAAGGCTTGCTCATTTCAACTCTCTCAACTGTCAAAGTAGGGACAAGCGCCAAAATCTAGCGGATTGCGCAACCATGCACAAGGTGTTGCCAAACGTCTCCACAGAAGCCGTGGTTTATCGACAACCCTTCTTTAAATGATCGGTAATGAAATTTTTGTCCAGCTCACAATGCAGCTTTAACACCAGCAGCATAATCCGGATGCACCTTGTGAAACTCAGTCAATTGTCGCTGTACTATCTCATCCGGAACTCCGGCCATGGCTCTGGCAATATTGCCAAAGAGTCTCTGTTTTTCGGCGTCATCAAAAAGATTGAAAAGCGCACGCACTTGGCCGTAATCATCGTTGCCCTCACGATGATCGTAGCGATCGGCAGCACCGGAAAGCTTTAGTGGCGGCTCCTTGGCACTGGAGTCTTGCTGCGGGCCGTTGAAACTGTTGGGTTCGTAATAAGCATCGGGATTGCCTGTGCGAATCCCGCTGGTATTCATCTCGCCGTCTCGATAGTAGTTATGCACTGGGCATTGAGGTGCATTTACAGGAAGACTCTCATAGTGAGTACCCAAACGGTGGCGATGGGCATCGGCATAGGAAAACACTCGCGCCTGTAGCATTTTATCCGGGGAGAAACTAATGCCCGGTACTACGTTTGAGGGAGAGAAGGCTGCCTGTTCCAGTTCGGCAAAATAATCATCGGGGTTGCGATTCAACTCCATTTCGCCAATCTCAATCAGCGGGTAATCCCCATGTGGCCACACTTTGGTGAGATCGAAAGGGTTGTAATTTGTCTTGGCAGCATCGGCCTCGGGCATTACTTGTAGCTGTAGACTCCACTTGGGATAGTCACCCTTCTCAATCGCACCAAACAGGGCTTCCTGATAACTCTCGCGAGTGCGGCCAATTACTGACTCCGCTTCGGCATCGGTATGAAATTTGTGCCCCTGGCGGGTCTTGAAGTGGAACTTCACCCAGAAGCGCTCGCCGCCACTGTTCCACAGAGAGTAGGTGTGGGAGCCGTAACCATTCATATGCATAGGTGAAATTGGCAGGCCGCGATCTGAAAACAGGATCGTAACTTGGTGCAGACTCTCTGGAGATAGCGACCAAAAATCCCACATGGCTGTAGGGGAGCGTAAATGCGTGCGGGGATGACGTTTTTGCGTGTGGATAAAATCGGGAAACTTATAGGGATCGCGCACGAAGAAGACCGGGGTGTTATTGCCCACCAGATCCCAGTTGCCGTCTTCTGTATAAAATTTGAGGGCAAAGCCGCGCACATCGCGCTCGGCATCCGCCGCCCCCAACTCTCCGGCTACAGTGGAGAAGCGGGCTATCATTGGTGTTTCAGCACCGGGCTGCAATACCTTGGCGCAGGTGTACTTGGCAATATCTCCGCTAATCCGCAGAGTACCGTAAGCTCCCCAGCCCTTGGCATGTACCGTACGTTCGGGAATCCGCTCACGGTTTTGATGAGCGAGCTTCTCCAGCAGTTGATAATCCTGCATCAATAGGGGGCCACGTGGTCCGGCGCTAAGGCTATTTTGGTTATCCGCGATGGGTGCGCCAGCATCCGTGGTGAGCTTGGAATTATTCGCCATGACTTGCCTCCTGTGTTCGAGTCCACAGAGTATTAACGCAGCGCTTTGACTTCGCGAATCGCTCGGCGGCTGGTCCTTCAGGGGAGGATTCAGGTGGCCACGCCTTCTTTCTGGAGACAACAGGCAGCTCCCTGAGCCGTCAATTGATAACCACCGGGCAGCTGCTCCAATAGCTCTAGCAACTCCATTTGCAATAGCAGCGCCATCAGTTCACCCGCCGGCTCCCCAGTATCCACGGCCAACTGCTCGATACTGCGAGGCCCTCCCTGCAGGGCTAATAACACTGACAGCTGCTGATTATCCAGCGGGGTATTGCTTAGGGGCTCACTATCCGCGGGCTCCGCTAACAGCCCCCCCAATTGCCCAGCGATATCTGCGCTGGTCTCCACCAAAGTTGCCCCCTCGCGAATCAGGTGGTGACAACCCCTGGCCATCGGGTTGTGGATGGAGCCGGGGATAGCGAAAACCTCTCGATTTTGCTCCAACGCCAGCCGCGCAGTGATCAGCGACCCCGATCGCATCGCAGCCTCCACTAGCAGCACTCCCATAGAGAGCCCACTGATAACCCGGTTGCGACGCGGGAAGTTTTTCGCCTCAGCGCTACTGCCGAGTGGCAGTTCACTGACAATGGCGCCACCCGCGCTCAGGATTTCTTCCGCCAAGGCGCGGTTCTGACGCGGATAGACGGAGTCGACACCGCTGCCCAACACCGCAACCGTGGCTCCCTGTCCCCGCAAAGCACCCTGGTGCGCGGCCGCATCTACCCCCAGTGCTAACCCCGAGGTGATGGCAAAACCGGATCCAGCGAGCTCCATGGCAAAACTGCGGGCGTTATCCAGGCCAGAAGTCGTGGCGCGACGCGCACCGACAATGGCGATTTGGGGCAAGGTGAGAGCAGCAGCTTCGCCCCGCACATAGAGTATTGGCGGTGGTCGCGAGATCTCTGCGAGCAAATTCGGGAAACCTGCATCACCGTGGTACAGCAGCTGCACGCCGATTTTTGCACAGCGGGCGCGCTCGGCTGCCACCCACTCCAACAATTCGCTCTGCAGGCCAAGACGACAACAATCACGCCACTGGGATTGGGCCCGCGGCGGTAGTTTGCTCAACAAAGTTGGGGGGAATTGCAGTAAGGCCCGATCGGGGCTGCCAAAGTGCTCCAGCAGCTGCCAGTAGCGGGCGGGCCCCAGGCCCTCTAAACGCAGCAGGGCCATGCTGGCGGTCAACGCATCCATGCGGGCTCACCATTTCGTCTGTTTTACAGGAAGGGTTGTAGTCAGATTTGCGGCGCTCCAAACAGCAAGAGGCGCCGCTCGATTTCAATACTTATTTAGGGGTTGCGCACCGAGTCCATCACCGCCAAGGGGCGATCCGCTTCGAGAATAAGCGCCAGGCTCATCTTTTCAAAAGTGCGGAAAACCATCATCTCACCAGCGCGCTCATCGGGCAGCTTCACGCTGTCTCCGGCGATACGATCGCGCACTACAGAACCGCGCTTATAAACTGCCATCACATTGCCAGGCACTATGCCATCGCGCTCACCCAGATTGAGGATAACTACGTCGAATTTACCAATCTGAGTCACACCCTCATCGACACCAACAATCAACCCATTCACTGTCACGGCCGGGGCACTGGGGTGAAAGAGTGCATCGATAGAGCGCTCTTCCACCGGCATCAAATGATCCTCGAGACGGATCTCGCGGGCGGTGCTGGCCACGCCCAGGGTGGCGACGGAGAATCCAGGGCGGTTATCCGGGTCCAGCTGTAGCAAATCCACTTCACCTATCCCAAGAGCCTGGCGTCCCAGAGTCTCATTGCTAACAGGGTCCACATACACCGGGCCCGGGCGGTAGAGACCGTAGGAGGCCAGGGGCACTTCAAAATCACCGCGAGCATAGATGGTATCGCCGGCCCCCATCAAAATGTGGTTATCGGAGCCGGACACAATATAGGGCATACCCTCGAAGGCATTGGGCTCGACGATACGGGTGCGCGAGAGGAAGGCATTGATGGCATCGAGGGGAATCGCCGGAATCGCATCCTCCACCGCCTCACGGCGGATCTGCGGCGTTAAGCGGTTACCATTAACACCGGGGGACAATTGATAAGCCCGTGGGCCGCGCTGCAGCTGCAGTTGCGGCTGGCCATCCACATACACCAGGCGCAGGCTGTCGCCGGGGTAGATCAAGTGGGGGTTTTCAACCTGAGGGTTTACTTGCCAGATCTCCGGCCAATACCAGGGCTGTACCAGAAATTCACTGGAGATATCCCAGAGGGTATCGCCCTTTTGCACAACATAGGCATCCGGATGGCTGGGGTTCAGACGCACCTGATCCTGCGCTTGGGTGCCAAGGGCGACCGCCAACATCGAGACGGCGGCCAGGATTATTTTTTTCATGGAAGCATTCCTATGCTCTTTATCGCTATAATTCTCAGCGCCGAACCACCCTTCTACAGGAAATGTGGCCGGCCCCGGGCGCAAGGCGCCAGCGAAAATCGGGGTCCACTCGGTAAATATTGAGCGCGATCATAATGTTATCAGCGCACGTTCAACGAATACTAGAAGTTTGTCACAGGTGTTATGGCTAAACTCGAGATACTGGAATTTCCCGATCCGCGCCTGCGTGAGATCGCCAAACCCGTCGCAGAAGTTACCGACGCACACCGTCAACTGCTGGACGACATGTTCGAAACCATGTATGCCGCACCTGGCATAGGCCTCGCCGCCACCCAGGTCAATGTGCACGAGCGCGTCGTGGTGGTGGATATTTCCGAAGACAGCAGCGAGCCGTACGGATTTATCAACCCGGAGATCGAAGTACTGGACCCGGAGATCCACCAGTACGACGAGGGTTGCCTGTCGGTACCCGGTTTCTACGAGACGGTAGAACGCCCGCGCAGGGTGCGAGTCAAGGCGCTGGATCGCAACGGCGAACCTTTTGCCATAGAGGCAGAGGGGTTGCTGGCGGTGTGTATCCAGCACGAAGTTGACCACCTGGATGGCAAACTGTTCGTGGATTACATCTCCCCACTCAAGCGCAACCGCATTCGCTCCAAGCTGGAAAAGTCCCAGCGCCGACGCGCCTGATCTATAAAAACTGGCCGCCGGCAGGCCCGGCGCCATCTCCATCCCTCGATCTGAGAATCCGCCAGTGAATATCATTTTTGCCGGCACGCCGGACTTTGCCGCCGTGCATCTGCAGGCGCTGCTCGACAGCGACCACACTGTCATCGCCGTTTACACCCAACCGGACAGGCCGGCGGGGCGCGGTAAGAAACTGCTGGCCAGCCCGGTCAAGCAGCTGGCCCTCTCCCACGATATCCCCGTGTATCAACCTCAGAGCCTGCGCGACCAGGCAGCGCAGGAAGAGCTGGCGGCACTCGGCGCCGATATCATGGTGGTGGTGGCCTATGGACTGATCCTGCCGCAAGCAGTGCTGGACACCCCGCGACTGGGCTGTATCAACGTACACGCCTCCCTGCTACCGCGCTGGCGCGGCGCCGCTCCCATTCAGCGCGCCGTCGAGGCGGGAGACAGCCACAGCGGTGTGGCAATCATGCAAATGGAAGCCGGGCTTGATACGGGTCCGGTACTGGTGGAGCGCCGCTGTGACATTACTGAGAAAGATACGGGAGGCAGCCTACACGACAAGCTCGCCGAACTCGGTGGCCCGGCTCTGATTGAAGCCCTAGCGCAGCTGGCCTCAGGCGCCGCCAAGCCGGTGACTCAAGATGATGCTACAGCCAATTACGCTAATAAAATCAGCAAAGAGGAAGCGCGGATCGACTGGCAGCGCCCGGCGCAAGAATTGCAGCGCCAGATCCGCGCCTTCAATCCCTTCCCGGTGTGTTGGACTACCTATAGCGAAAGTAAAGGCGAACAACGCCTGCGTATCTACAGCGCCAGCCTGGAACGCGGCTGCCACAGCGATACGCCCGGTACCATTCTAGCCAGCGATGACGAGGGTATTCTGGTCGCCTGTGGTCGCGAAGCCCTGCGTCTGCAAGTGCTTCAGCTACCCGGTAAAAAAGCGCTGCCCGCAGCGGAAATTTTGAAAGGCTACCGGGCGCTGTTCACTCCCGGCACACAATTGGGATCACTATGAGTAGAGATGTACGCGCCGAAGCAGCCCGAGTGGTGGCCGCACTACTGGAAGCGCAAGGTTCACTGGCACGCCTGTTACCTAAAGCCGAAGACAAGGTTGAGGAGCGCGACCGCGCCCTGCTCCGCGAGCTGTGCTACGGCAGTGCTCGCACCGCCCCGCGCCTGCAACTGATCGCTACCAAGCTACTGCGCAAAACCCCCAGCGATAGCCTGGTGAGCGCACTGATCCTGCTGGGCCTGTATCAACTGGAATACACCCGCATCCCCGATCACGCTGCTATCTCTGCCACGGTCAATGCCGCCCGCAGTCTCAAGTTGGATCGCGCCACTGGCCTGATCAACGGCGTACTACGCAACGCTTTACGCGAACGCGAGCGTTTGCAGCGAAAATTGTCCGGCAACCCCCAGTTCAGCTCTATGCACCCCGCCTGGATGCAACAGGCGATCAAAGCCGCCTGGCCAGTGCAAGCGTCGGAGATTTTTCGCGCTAACAATACCAATCCCCCCATGACCTTGAGGGTCAACAGCGCGCGCATTTCCCGCGAGGATTACCTGCAGCAGCTCGACGAGACCGGTCTGTCCGCCGAGGCCTGTACCCTCTCTCCGGTTGGCATCACCCTGCTCGAAGCAGTACCTGTGGGAATTCTGCCCGGTTTTGCCGAGGGCCTGGTGAGTGTACAAGATGAATCCGCCCAGCTGGCAGCGCAACTACTGGCACCCTGTGAAGGCGAGCGGGTGCTGGATGCCTGTGCCGCGCCGGGAGGCAAAAGCTGCCATCTATTGGAGCAGCAGCCCGCTATAGAATTGAGTGCCCTCGATATCGAGGAGGAGCGACTTGATCGGGTGCAGGAAAACCTCGAACGTTGCGGCCTCTCCGCACAGTTAATTTGCGCCGATGCGGCTGCGCCGGATGCCTGGTGGGATGGACAGCAGTATGACCGTATTCTGCTCGATGCACCCTGCTCTGCCACCGGGGTGATTCGCCGTAACCCGGATATCAAACTGCTGCGCCGGGCCGAGGATATCGCCGAGCTGGCCAAGCTGCAGGCAGAAATTCTGCGCGCCACCTGGGCACTGCTCAAACCCGGTGGCAGTCTGTTATACGCCACCTGTTCAGTGTTACCAGCCGAAAATAGTGAAGTTGTCGCCGCCTTCGTTGCGGAGACCGACGATGCGAGCGACAATACCCCGCAACTGCTGCACGGTAAGTCCTGGGGTGAAAAACAAGTTGCTGGAATGCAACTGTTACCCCATAACGGTGGCAGCGACGGTTTCTACTACGCTCTGCTCAGCAAGGCCGAATAACAGCAGCGCTAGCCGCGAGTCTCATCCGATATGAAAATTGTCATTCTCGGCGCCGGCCAAGTGGGCGGCTCACTGGCGGAGGCTCTGGCTTCCGAGCGCAATGATATTGTGCTGGTGGACAGCGACGAAAAAACCCTGCGCGAGTTGCGTGATCGCATTGATATTGGCGTGGTTAACGGCCACGCCTCCCATCCCGATGTGCTGATGAATGCCGGCATTGAGGATGCCGATATTCTGGTGGCGGTCACCAATAACGATGAAACCAATATGGCAGCCTGCCAGATTGCCCATTCATTGTTCCGTGTGCCCACCAAGATCGCGCGTGTGCGAGCCTCTTCTTATCTGCAGTACCCCGAGTTATTCGACAACCAGGCGATTCCCATCGACGTTTTGATCAGCCCCGAGCAGCTGGTCTCCGAATATATCGCACGCCTGATGGAACACCCCGGCGCGCTACAGGTGCTGGATTTCGCCGGTGGTCGCGTGCAGCTGGTCACTGTATTGGCAGTTCAGGGCGGCCCTCTGGTAGGCCATCAGCTGCGCTATCTGCGCGAGCACATGCCCAAGGTGGATACTCGTGTGGCGGCCATCTACCGGCGCAACCGGCCGATCATTCCCCAGGGAGACACGGTGCTCGAGGCCGGCGACGAGGTATTTTTTATCGCCGCACGCGCCGATATCCGTGCGGTAATGAGCGAGTTGCGCCGCCTGGAACACGGTTATAAGCGCGTGGTAATTGCCGGTGGTGGCAATATTGGCCTGCGGCTCGCAACCAAATTGGAAAACCGCTACTCGGTTAAAATTATTGAGCGCAGCCATGAACGCTGCGTATTTTTATCCGAGGAGCTGTCCCACACCATTATCTTGCACGGCAGCGCCTCGGACCAAGAGCTGTTGCTGGAAGAAAATATTGAGGACACCGATGTTTTCCTCGCACTCACCAACGATGACGAAGCTAACATCATGTCATCGCTACTGGCCAAACGCCTGGGCGCGCGCAAGGTGATGACCCTGATCAACAACCGCGCCTACGTGGACCTGGTGCAAGGCGGGGAAATCGATATTGCCATTTCGCCCCAGCAAAATACTATCGGCAGCCTGCTCACCCATGTGCGCCGCGGCGATATGGTTAATGTGCACTCCCTGCGTCGCGGTGCCGCCGAGGCGATCGAAGTTGTCGCCCACGGCGACGAGCGCACCTCCAAGGTGGTGGGAAAGAAAATCGAGGATATCGATCTGCCCGAGGGCGCCTCCATCGGTGCCATAGTGCGCGAAACAGAAAATGGCAGCGAAGTGTTGATGGCGCACGACGATGTAATTGTGCAAAGCGACGATCACGTGATTGTATTCCTGGTGGATCGCCGCCAGACACGCCATGTGGAGCAGTTGTTCCAGGTTGGCTTCGGCTTTTTCTAAATCATATTTTTTATTGAATAGTCCGGCGATTACAAACACCGCCGTCCATATATATAAAGTAACAACAGATAACAGGCTGACAGGCGCCAATGCGAATTGCGGTAATTGCGCGAGTTTTCGGAATTCTCCTCACTGTGTTCAGCCTGACACTGCTGCCACCGATCGCCGTGTCCCTGTGGTATGAGGACCATACCCACAACGCCTTCGTTATTGCCTTTGTGATCACTCTGGTGACCGGCTTGTTTATGTGGCTGCCGGTACACGACCTGCGCCAGGATCTGCGCACCCGCGACGGCTTTGTGGTGACTTCGCTATTCTGGCTAATCCTCGGCAGCTTTGGCTCCCTGCCGTTTATTATCAGTCCACAGCCGGACCTGAGTATTACCGATTCGATTTTTGAATCGATTTCCGGGCTCACCACCACTGGCGCCACCGTAATTACCGGCCTGGACTCCCTGCCTCCAGCCATCCTCTACTACCGCCAGCAGCTACAGTGGTTTGGTGGTATCGGCGTAATTGTTATTGCACTGGCAATCCTGCCCATGCTCGGCATCGGTGGTATGCAGCTGTACAAGGCGGAAATACCCGGCCCAGTGAAAGATACCAAGCTGACACCGCGCATCGCCGAGACGGCACGGGCACTGATCGTAATTTATGTAATCCTGACCATTCTGTGCGGCATCGGTTACTGGTGGGCGGGCATGACCGTGTTCGATGCCGTGGGACACGCCTTCTCCACCGTGGCTAACGGCGGCTTTTCCACCCACGATGCCAGTATGGGCTTCTACGCTCACAACCGGGCCATTATGGTGATCTGCATTATTTTCATGTTCACCGCGGCGATTAACTTTGGCCTGCATTTTTACGCCTTCCGCAATAAAACCCTCAAGCACTACTGGCGCGATTCCGAATTTCGTTTCTACGTAATGCTAATTTTGGGGGCCGGCCTGTTGATCAGCTGTTATCTGTGGATTCTGAATATCTTCTCACCAGGCAACAGCCTGCTACACGGTTTCTTCCAGGTGGTTTCTATCAGTACCACTGCCGGCTTTGCCTCTGAAAACTTTTCCGCCTGGCCGGTATTCCTTCCCTACGCATTGCTTCTTCTGGGTATTCTCGGCGCCTGTGCCGGCTCTACCTCTGGTGGTATCAAAGCGGTACGCGGCATGTTGATTATGAAATCCGGTATGCGCGAATTAAATCGACTGGTGCACTCCAATGCGGTGATACCCATTAAGATCAACCGCAAGATCGTACCCGATCGGGTAACCGATGCTGTGTGGGGCTTTTTTGCCGTCTATGTGCTGTCGTTTTTTATTCTCTCGATTATTGTGATTGCCACCGGCGAAGATTTCGTCACCTCTGTGACAACGGTGGCCTCCTGCCTGAGCAATATCGGCCCGGCTCTGGGTGAGGCCGCATCTCACTACGGTTCAGTCAATGAGGTGGCCAAGTGGTTTCTGATCCTCGCCATGCTGATGGGACGCCTGGAAATTTTCACCCTGCTGGTGCTGTTAACCCCCGCCTTTTGGCGCCACTAATTTGGCGCCAACGCCGCAAGTCAGATCGAATAGCAATATTTTTTAGTTTCTGCCACAGTTGTTCTTTACAGGAAGTAATCAATAAGAACATGGCTGTATGAGCAGAAACACCAGTGAGCTGCTCGGTCAGTTGAAAATTGACCGGGATACGGCTCCCAATGATTTATCGTCATCGCCCCGAAAAACCCTACTGGCGGCTTCCTCCGGTGCAGTCGCCGGCCTGCTAGTTGGTTTTTTTGGCGCCTCCCTCTTGGCCGAAGACCCACCCGCAAGCCCTAACACAATCCCAACTCCCGCCAACACACACACTACGCCATCTGCCCCCTCCAGCGCACACCTGGAGACGGTGTTGAATGCCTCCGGATATATCACCGCCCGACGCATGGCTACGGTGTCAGCAGAGGTGATGGGACTGATCAGCAGTGTAGATGTCGAGGAGGGTATGCAGGTACAGGAAGGTCAAGTGCTAGCCCGCCTCGACGACGTCAAAGCGCGCGTCAGCCTGGCATTTGCCCGTGCGCAGATTCAGGTACTGCAAGCCCAGGAAGCCAGTATTCTCGCCAAGCTAAAAGAAGCAGAGCGTCAGTACCGGCGTTTCGCTGGCTTGCGTGAAAAAAACTACTCCAGCAAAGCACAACTCACCCAGAGTGAGGCCACTGTTGAAGGCTTGAGAGCCGATTTAAACAGCGCTCGGGCAAATATTGAGGTGGCTAAACTGGAAGCCGAGCGACAGCGGGAGCGCTTGGAGGATCACACGATACGCGCGCCCTTTGCGGGAATCGTTACACAAAAAAATGCTCAGCCCGGAGAAATTGTCGCACCCAGCTCCGCCGGAGGCGGTTTCACCCGCACCGGTATCTGTACCATTGTGGATATGAACTCCCTGGAAATTGAAGTGGATGTCAACGAGGCATTTATCGGCCGGGTCTCCACGGGTCAAAGGGTAAACGCGAATCTTGACGCCTACCCGGAGTGGGATATTCCCGCCACGGTGGTGGCAATTATTCCAACCGCCGATCGCGCCAAAGCTACGGTGCGTGTGCGTATCGGTATCGATCAAAAAGACGCCCGTATCCTACCGGATATGGGGGTGAAGGTCGGCTTCCTGGCCGGGGAGGAAGTCGCTCTTTAACGGCACAGACTACGGCTCTAATTATTCATTAAAAAAGGAAATTACAGATGTCTGAAGATGTGTTGTTTCAGTTAAAAAATGTCGGCAAGAATTTTATCAAAGGTAAAGAGAAAATCTCTATTTTTGACGATCTCAATATGAGTATTGAGCGAGGAGATTTTGTCGCCATTATGGGGCCTTCCGGCTCCGGAAAAACCACTCTGTTAAATATGCTCGGCGGTGTCGATCAACCCACCAGCGGGGAAATTTGGTTTGATGGTACCCGCATAGACTCCCTCAATGAGAGCGCCCTAACCCGTTGGCGCGCGCAGAATATTGGTTTTATTTTCCAGTTCTACAACCTGATGCCGATGCTCAATGCCCAACGCAATGTAGAACTACCGCTACTGTTAACCAAGCTCTCCAAGGCACAGCGCCGCAAAAATGTCGAAACCGCCCTCGCTTTGGTGGGCTTGAGCGATCGCGCCAAACATATGTCCAGTGAAATGTCCGGCGGCCAGCAACAGCGGGTGGCCATCGCCCGCGCAATTGTTTCAGATCCTAAACTCATTCTGTGTGACGAGCCCACCGGTGATCTCGACCGCGCCACCGCCGATGAAATCCTGGAGATGCTGCAACTACTCAACCGCGATCACGGCAAGACCATCGTCATGGTTACCCACGACCCGGCCGCAGCCAAATACGCCAAACGCACCCTGCATCTCGACAAGGGACAATTTGTGCAGAGGGAAATAGTGGCATGAACGATCTCTATTTAATTTATAAAAACATGACGAGGAAACCTCTGCGGTTATTTCTCACCTGCTTTGCAATTTTTATCGCTTTTTTAATTTTTGGCGCAGTGACCAGTTTGAAATCTGCACTCAATTCCAGTGTGGAGTTATCCGCTGATAATCGCCTGGTAGTTTTTAACCGGATCAATTTCACCCAATCGCTACCCATCTCTTATTTCCAAAAAGTCGCTGCGGTCGAGGGAGTAAAAGATGTCACCCACCTGAACTGGTTTGGCGGTTATTATCAGGAACAAAGTAGGCAAATTGTCTCGCTGGCTGTGGACCCCGAATCCTATTTACGCGTTTACGAAGAAATAGTGATTCCGGATGAGCAAAAACAGGCTTGGTTTAACAATCGTCAGGGCGCACTGATAGGTGAGAAACTCGCGCAAATATATGGCTGGAAAATTGGTGACCGGATCCCTATCTCCTCAAATATATTCACCCATAAAGATGGTGGCTATACCTGGGAGTTTGTAGTCTCAGGAATTTTTAAAGGGGATACCGAGCAGTACGATACTCGCCAAATGTTATTCCATTATAAATACTTCATGGAAACTCAGACATTTGGCATTGACTGGATAGGATGGATGGCACTCACTACTGACGATCCCTCTCTCAATGAGAAAGTAGCCAAAACCATTGATGACAGTTTTGCCAATTCGCAAAGTGAAACTGATACCAGTACGGAAAAATCCTTTAATAAAGCTTTTATCGAGCAAATTGGCAATATCGGTTTGATTATTTTCTCGGTGGTTTTCACCGCGTTTTTCACCATTCTGATTGTGGTTGGCAATACCATGGCCTTGGCGATTCGCGAGCGTACCGGCGAGATTGCTGTACTCAAAACCCTGGGCTTTTCCAGCGCACGCATTTTTCGCATGGTGCTATCGGAATCCCTGTTGGTCGCATTTATCGGCGGTCTCTCTGGACTCGCTGCGGCCTGGCTGTTAGTTGAAGGAATAAAAACCTTTCTCGCCCGTTTCCTGCCCAACTTGATTCTCGATGGCGATATCGCTTTGCAAGCGCTGTTTTTTATGCTGCTGCTGGGAATTATTACCGGCTTGCTACCGGCTTTTAACGCGCTGCGACTGAATATTGTCTCGGCATTTAATCGTCAGCCCTAAATACATCAGATCGAGTTCCTCACAACTGTAGGTGCCCGATTGATCAAGCCCAACCGGAGGAAAGCCAATGGGCTCTCTAATTGCACAAATTATTTCAGTGACCCTGATGAACCTGGGCAGCCTGCGCCGGCGCCTGTGGATGTCACTGGCGATGGTACTGGCCTCGGCGGTGGTGGTGGCAATACTGCTGGCATTTCTCGCCATGGCCAAAGGCTTCGAAGAAACTATGCGCGGCGCCGGTTCCAACCAAATCGCCATCCTGATGCGCGAGGGTTCCTCCACCGAGCTCAACTCGGTGATCCTGCAGGATCAGGTCAACCTGGTTAGTGAATCTGCAGGAGTCGCCCGGGACGCCAACGGCCCACAGGTTTCACCGGAACTCTATGTCATTGTGGATGGTATCAAAAAGTCCAGTGGTACCGAGGCCAATATCCCCCTGCGCGGACTCAACCAAACCGGTATGGCCATGCGCACCAACATGCACTTAACCGAAGGCCGTATGTTTGTTCCCGGAACCAATGAAATGATTGTCGGCGAGGGTGTCCTGCGGGAATTCAGTGGTTTCGAGATTGGCAAGGAAGTGCGCTTTGGTAAAAACCTGTGGACAGTTGTCGGAGTTTTTTCCACAGGGGGCAATATTTTTGAAAGTGAGCTGTGGGCAGATATCAAAACAATCCAGAGCCATTACAACCGCGGCAGCAGTTATCAATCCATTCGCTTGCAACTGGACAATGACGACGGCCTGGCATCGGTCAAGGAAACCATTGCGCGGGAACCGCGCCTTAATCTCGAAGCGCAGACCGAGCGAGAATACTTCGCCAGTCAGGGTAAACAACTGCAGTACATCGCCACCTTTGGCTGGATTATCAGTGCGGTGATGGCCCTCGGTGCCCTGGCTGGAGCACTCAATACCATGTACACCTCAGTGGCGGACCGTGCCAAGGAAATTGCCACCCTGCGCGCCCTCGGCTTCAGTAATTTTTCCGCTTTCTGCGGCACGATTGCTGAAGCGATGGTACTGGCGGTGGCCGGTGGACTACTGGGGTCATTGGCCGCCTACTTGTTCTTCGACGGCCTAAATACCTCAACCCTGGGCGGCAGTTTTACCCAGGTGGTGTTCAGTTTTGAGATGTCCCCAGACCTGTTCGTGCAGGGCGCCGTGTTGGCGCTGGTAATCGGCTTTGTCAGTGGTTTTTTCCCCGCCTGGCGCGCCGCGCGTATGCCGGTAATTGTGGCATTTCGCCACGCGACGTAAATTTTACCTAGACGCCGATAGACATAGGGGCCGCTCAGGCCCCTATGTCTGTTTGCGGTAAATTTTACTCTTGCCTTCCGGCTGTCTGCGAAAGCGCTTGTATTCCCACTGATACTGCTCCGGCGCCTGGGCGATGCAGGCCTCCACACCGCGGTTCATCGCCGCCAAGGATACTTTTTGCTCTTCGCTGTAAATCGCTTTTTCTGCGGGGACAAAAACCAGCTCAAAACCGCCTTCTACACGCTTGCCAAACCCAAAAACCACATGGCACTTGGTGCGCTGTATCAGATTGTGCACCAGGGTCATCGTCAGGGCCGGGCGCCCAAAAAACGGGGCAAAGTCACCGCCCATATCCGGTTCCTGGTCGGGAAGAATCAGGGCTAAATCTCCCGCTTTCAATGATTTAAGCAGCGCGCGTACACCGTGAACATTGGTGGGCACCATCTTGCCGCCAGTTACTTCGCGCCCGCTGCGAATCACCGGGTCCAGGGCTTCTATTTTAGGAGGCTGGTAAAGTACAGCACAGGGGGACAAGGTACCTACATACAGGCCGAATATTTCCCAGTTGCCAGTATGTGGCATTAAGACAATGGTGCCGCGCCCATCGGTCTCACCGGCGTTGAGTAACTGCTGATTGCGCACACGAACAATGGCATTTTCATTTTTTGCCCAGGGCGTATTCCACAGTGACGCCATCTCAAAACCCGCCATGGCCGTGTTGATCACACTCTCCCTCGCCAGCTTTTCGCGCTGTTTGGGGTCCATTGCCGGATAGCAGAGTTTGAGATTAATACGGCTCAGGCGCAGGCCTTCGGAACGAGTCCACACAACCATTTTGCCAGCAAACCAACCCAATCGCCGCGACCAGTGCAACGGCAATTTGCCGATGATTTTCAGTGCCCCTACAGCAAGGCGCCCCTTAATATCCACTCACTACTTCCTATACAAAAACCACTTTAAAGTGGTCGTGTTGCCCAAGTATGGCCATTGAAACCTCTTGACGCGGCTATAGCGCTTTAAGCGCAGCAGTCGCTGCCGCTATAATTGCGTCCCTTTGCCCACAGCAGATACTGATCCGGAGATAGCGGTGTCCAAGCAATACGATCTCAGTACCTTCCAGGGACTTATTTTTGCCCTACAGGATTATTGGGCGCGCCAAGGGTGCGTCATTCTACAGCCTCTGGATATGGAAGTGGGCGCCGGCACCTTTCATCCGGCCACTTTCCTGCGCGCCATAGGCCCGGAAAACTGGAACGCGGCTTATGTACAGCCCTGCCGCCGCCCCACCGATGGCCGCTACGGCGAGAACCCCAACCGCCTTCAGCACTACTACCAATACCAGGTAGTGATGAAGCCATCCCCGGACAATATCCAGGAATTGTACCTCGACAGCCTACGTGCCATGGGCGTAGACCCGGCTATCCACGATATCCGCTTTGTGGAAGATAACTGGGAATCCCCAACCCTGGGCGCCTGGGGCCTCGGCTGGGAAGTTTGGCTGAACGGTATGGAAGTCACCCAGTTTACCTACTTCCAGCAGGTGGGCGGCCTCGAGTGCTACCCGGTTACCGGCGAAATCACCTACGGTCTCGAGCGTATCGCCATGTACCTGCAGGGGGTCGAGTCTATCTACGATTTAGTGTGGACCCGCAACCCGGACGGCAGCCCCGTCACCTATGGCGACGTTTTCCACCAGAACGAAGTGGAAATGTCCCACTACAACTTTGAACACGCCGATGTGGAATTCCTATTCGCCACCTTCGATCACTGTGAGCGCGAGAGCACACGCCTGATTGAGCTGGGCCTGCCGCTGCCCGCTTACGAGCAAGTTATGAAGGCCTCCCACGCCTTCAACCTTCTGGATGCGCGCCACGCCATCTCAGTGACTGAGCGCCAGCGCTATATCCTGCGCGTACGCACCCTGGCCCGCGCCGTGGCACAGGCTTACTACGATGCGCGCCGCGCCTTAGGCTTCCCCATGGCAGATGAAGCACTGCGAGCAGATATTTTGGCGGAAGACATCGAGCAAGAGGAGAAGCAGTAATGGCTCAGGATTTTCTGGTAGAGCTGGGCACCGAAGAGCTGCCACCCAAAGCGTTACACAAATTGATGAGCGCTTTCGCCGATGGTATTACCCAAGGCCTCAAAGGCGCCGAGTTGTCTTTTGGCGAAGTGAAAGCCTACGCAGCACCCCGCCGCCTGGCCGTAGCGGTATTCGGTTTGGCGGATAAGCAGCAAGACAAACAAATTGAAAAGCTGGGCCCGGCCGTCAAAGCCGCCTTCGATAAAGAGGGTAAGCCCAGTAAAGCCGCTGAGGGGTTCGCCCGCAGCAACGGCGTAACTGTTGAAGAGCTGGGACGCAAAGAGACCGACAAAGGCGAGCGCCTGGCCTTTATCAGTGAACAGAAAGGCGCTGAAACTGAATCCCTGTTGGCTGGTATTGTCGAGAAAGCACTGGCTCAGCTTCCTATTCCCAAGCGCATGCGCTGGGGTGCGCGCCGCGAAGAGTTCGTGCGCCCGGTGCACTGGCTCGTCATGCTGTTTGGCAACAAGGTCGTAGATGGTGAAGTACTCGGCTTGAAAGCCGGAAAAACCAGCCGTGGTCATCGCTTCCACTGCAATCGCGAACTGGAGATCCACTCCGCCCACGACTATGCACAGGTTCTGCGCGAACCCGGCTACGTAATGGCAGATTTCGCCGAGCGCCGCGAA
Organism: Microbulbifer mixtoriginis (SeqCode); assembly: GCF_052467705.1. Taxonomy (NCBI): domain Bacteria; kingdom Pseudomonadati; phylum Pseudomonadota; class Gammaproteobacteria; order Cellvibrionales; family Microbulbiferaceae; genus Microbulbifer; species Microbulbifer mixtoriginis (SeqCode). Next base: position 315,691 of record NZ_CP174322.1, on the reverse strand, counting down.
GCCATTCGCGCTCAAGTTATTGCCGAAGCCAATAACGTCAATGGTGAAGCGGTCATCGACGACGACCTGCTCGACGAAGTCACTGCGCTGGTGGAGTGGCCTGTCGCCCTTACCGGCCGCTTTGAAGAGCGCTTCCTGGAAGTGCCCGCTGAAGCCCTGATCTCCTCCATGAAGGAGCACCAGAAGTATTTCCATGTAGTCGATGAAGATGGCCAATTGCTGCCGTTCTTTATCACCGTGTCCAATATCGAGAGCCAGGATGCCGCCCAGGTTATCCACGGCAATGAGCGCGTAATCCGGCCGCGCCTGGCGGATGCTGCCTTCTTCTTTGAGACCGACAAGAAGACCAGCCTGGAATCACGCCGTGAGAAACTGCGCCAAATCGTATTCCAGCAGCACTTAGGTAGCGTCTACGACAAGACTGAACGGGTAGCTGCCCTAGCCCGCACCATCGCTGAGAAAACCGGAAGCAACGGCGACTGGGCCGAGCGCGCCGGCCGCCTGTGTAAATCGGACCTGGTTACCGAGATGGTGTTCGAGTTTGCCGATATGCAGGGCATCGCCGGCTACTACTACGCCGAAAACGACGGCGAGCCGTTGGATGTGGCCAAGGCCATGTACGAGCAGTATATGCCCAAGTTTGCCGGTGACGAGCTGCCCGCCAGCGACACCGGCACTGTAATTGCCCTGGCAGATCGCCTGGATACTTTGGTCGGCATCTTCGGTATCGGCCAGCCCCCCAGCGGCTCCCGCGATCCTTTCGCCCTGCGCCGCGCCAGCCTGGGCATCATCCGCATCCTCGTCGAAAAGCGCCTCGATCTGGACCTGCGCGAATTGCTGGAACTGGCCCGCGACAACTACCCGCGCACCGCCCTGGGTGAATACGACAAGGTGGTAGAGCAGACCCTGCAATACGTACTGGAGCGCTTCCGCGCCCGCTACGAGGATCAGGGCATTGCCGCCGAGGTATTTATGTCGGTTGCCGCGCGCAAGCTGTCGCGCCCGCTGGATATCGACAACCGTGTGCACGCGGTTAACGCCTTCAGCCAGCTGCCAGAATCCGGTGCTTTGGCCGCCGCGAACAAACGCGTTTCCAATATCCTTGCCAAGCTGGATGGCACAGTGCCCAGCAGTGTCGATGAAGCACTATTGCAGGAGGAAGCGGAGAAAGCCCTGTTCGCCGCAGTACAGGTTGCCCGCACAGAAGTTGAACCGCTGTATAGCGATGCGCTTTTCGCCGAAGGACTCGCCGGCCTGGCGGGCCTGCGTGAAACCGTGGACAACTTCTTCGACCATGTGATGGTAATGAGTGACGACGAGCAACTGCGCAACAACCGCTTGGCCCTACTGGCCCAGCTGCGTGCACTGTTCCTCGAAGTTGCCGACATCTCCCTGTTGGTTCCAGCCAAGTAATAGCGACTTGAAGCGGGGCTCTGCGCCCCGCCTCAACGAAACAGGCGAATCGACATGGCAATAATTCTTCTTGGCCGCGATGGGGTCATTAATCAAAACCCCAACCAGTTCGTAAAATCCGCAGACGAATGGCAGCCCCTGCCCGGCAGCATTGAAGCACTGGCTGCGCTCAGTCAGGCTGGCCACCAACTGGTGATTGCCACCAACCAGAGCGGCCTGGCCCTGGGCCAGTTTGACTTGGATGACTTGGAGGCGATACACGCCAAGATGCGTTCCCAGGTAGAGGATGCAGGCGGTGAAATTGCCGCGATTTTCTACTGCCCCCATGGGCCCGAAGACAACTGCCGTTGCCGCAAGCCCCAGGCGGGCCTGCTGGATGCCATCGAAGCGGAATTCGACACCAGCTTGCATGGCTGCTATCTGCTCGGTGATAAACTGGCCGATTTACAGCTGGCCCTGGTCAAGGGGTGTAAGCCGGTACTACTAAAAACCGGTGCAGGCGCAGAAACCCTGCAACAGCTAGTAGAGAGCCCCGATCCGCGTCTGGCGGAAACCGCTGTGTTTGCCGACTTAGCCAGTTTCAGCCTGTTTCTAGTGGGCCCCTGAGCCCACTGATCTCTCTTTTACAGCCCTCTAAATTTAATGAGCTTTTCCAATCTCGCGGAAAAGCGTCATCAGAAACCCTCTCCACTACTGCGCCACCTCGCATTTGTGACTTACGTTTTTTTCTTTCTCGCCAGTTAGCAAAAATAGTACAAAACAATGACTATGACGCCAGTTTATTGAGTCCTGCGACACATTACTTTAAAAGCGAGTCACAGGTCGGGTGGCTTTATCCCAGTGAAAGCGCGCTCTGCCAGACCAAGGATGGCTTGTTGGGTGTCAGTGACATTGGATAAACAGCGCACTTTCTCTCCCACCTCTACCCGCCTGTTAAAATAAAAAATGGGACAACTCAATGAAAAGAAAAATAATTTCCTCGCTTATTGCGGGCCTGCTGTGCTCTGGCAGTAGTTTCGCAGCCTCAGTAGCAGACACACTCACCCCCGAAATCCAAAAGAATAAAAAGGTCTATATCGTACAGCTCGATGGCGAGCCACTCTCCACCTACAGCGGCACAGTCGCGGGCCTCTCCAGCGCTAAGTCCAATATACGTCGCAAGGCTGACCCGCGCAGTAGTAGCTATCGCCACTACTCCGATTTTCTCAAAACACGTCGTCAACAGGTGCTTTCCGCGGTGCCCGGCGCACGCAAAGTGCATGAATACAAGGCGGCCTTTAACGGCTTTGCCGCAGTTATGAGTGAAAAGGATGCCGAAGCACTGCGTAGCCATAAAGATGTGAAAGGCGTCTGGGAAGATCGCCTGCTGAAAATGCATACCGATTCCACTGCAGACTTCCTCGGCCTGACAAATACACCCAGTCCCTGGCTCTGGGGAATCACCGGTGAGGATGTGGTCGTGGGTGTCATCGACTCGGGTATTCATCCAGAACACCCGAGCCTGATGGATGTTCCAACGCCACGGCAGGGCAATCGTGGCGTTAATATTTCCTATGGTCCGGTGCCTGAATCCTTTATCGGTGAGGGCTGTGAGTTTGGTAACACAGACTTTAACCCCGGTGACGCCGCCTTTACCTGCAATAACAAACTGATCAAGGCCAAGTCTTTTTCAGACGCCTTCCTCTCCAACAAGACTCTGGCGGATTACGAGTTTCTCTCTGCACGGGATGCGGACGGACACGGCACCCACACCGCCACCACTGCCGCAGGGAACTACGGTGTAGTGACCCCAGATGGGAAAACCCTGACCGGTATGGCGCCGCGTGCCCGTATCGCGGCCTATAAGGTGTGCTGGGATGCCCCAGACCCGGACGATAGCGGCTGCTCCTCGGCAGACTCCATGGCTGCTATTGACGAAGCCGTGGCCGACGGTGTGGATGTCATCAACTTCTCAGTGGGTGGCTCCAGTACCGTTTTTACCGGTGCCGATGAGATCGCCTTCCTGTTTGCCGCCGATGCGGGCGTTTTTGTTGCCACTTCTGCCGGCAATAATGGCCCAGGCCCACAAACAATGGGCACGCCTTCTGGTGTCCCCTGGATTACCGCAGTGGCGGCCGCCGAAGACGACCAGAGCTTTGGCACGGCCCTGCAGGTGGATGCCCCTGAAGCGGTTGTGGGCACCTACGATGCCCGTGAAGGCAACGGCCCGATCACTATGGAAGATGCAGGTCTACTATCGGCACCTGTTGTTGTGGGTGCCCCTCTGGAGGCCTGCTCCGCACTCACCAACTCCGAGACCATTGAAGGCAAAATCGCGCTGGTGAAGCGTGGGGGATGCTCCTTCAGTACTAAATACAACAATGCTGCAGACGCCGGCGCAGTGGCCATTGTTGTCTATAACGACGGCAGTGCTGTAGACCGTATGGATCCGATCGTGATGTCGGCACCGGATACTACGATCCCCGGTGTGATGATTCGCCATGCGGATGGCGCCATGCTGGTTGAGAATTCGGGGGTCACGGGCACCCTGGATCCTGAGCTGAAGATTTCCCGCGAAGACCGCATCGCCAGCTTCTCTTCCCGCGGCCACAACGTGGGTGCGACGGATATTATCAAGCCGGATGTGGCAGCACCGGGCGTAGGCATTCTCGCCGGTACTTCACCAGTACTGAGTGGCGGCAACCTATTCGCCGCCAAAAATGGCACCTCCATGGCCAGCCCCCATGTCGCCGGTATTATGGCCCTGTTAAAACAGGCTCATCCGGACTGGAGCCCGGCCATGGCCAAATCCGCACTGATGAGTACAGCGCGCACCGACCTGCAAAAGTCCTTCGGACCCGAAGCCGCTGATCCCTTCGATATTGGTGCAGGCGCCATAGTGCCCGCCGCGGCTTTCGACCCCGGTCTAGTCTACGATGCCGGTTTCAACGACTATCTAGCCTTCCTCTGTGGCGCAGAAAATCAGCCGCAGATTATCGAGGCCAGCACCTGTGAGGGACTGGTTTCCGCTGGCTATTCCTTGGATTCCAGTGATCTCAACCTGCCATCAATCGGCATCGGCGAATTGGTTGGCACGCAAACTATTAAGCGCCGTGTCACCAGCGTCGGCCGCGGCCAGAGATGGTATTGGGCTTCTGTAGAGGCACCCGCAGGTGTCGAGGTCAGTGTTAACCCTAGGACTCTACGCCTTAGAGAGGGAGATAGCGCCGAGTTTGAAGTTACCTTTACGGTTACCGAAGAAGCGGCCATGAACGAGTGGGTATTTGGCGAATTAAGCTGGAAATCCGTTGGTTTACGCCAGGAAGTACGCAGTCCTATCGCTGTACGCCCGGTTCCACTATCCACAACTCAGAAGATCAGTGCCGATGGCAGTGATGGTGCAGTAAACCTGCCCGTACAATTTGGTTATAACGGCAACTATCAAGTGGATATCAACGGCTTGGCGGAAGGCGTACCTTTCCCTGGTAGCGTTGAGGATGGAGAAAACCAGCTGATTTTCTTCGATATTCCGGAGGGTACAAAGCTTGCCCGCGTAGCCTTATTTGATGCGGATGTGGGCGATGGTAGTGGCAGCGACGACTTGGATTTACAAGTCTACGGCCCCGGCCCCGATTTCCCAGAGGTGGGCACCAGTGGCTCACCGACTTCCGCTGAATCTGTCGATTTGGTCAATCCCGCCGCAGGTCAGTATGCGGTATTCGTAGTGGACTACGCCTCTGCGGAGGGCCCTACGCCATTTACCCTATTTAACTTTAACCTGAGTGGAGACAACGGCAATACCCAGCTCACAGCTCCGCCGCAGGCACAAATAAATAGTAGTGGCACTATCAATCTGGAGTGGCTGGATCTCTCCCCTGGTACCCGAGCCTTGGGAATTCTCAGCCACGGTAACGGTGAGACCGTATTTGCCGAAACCGAAGTTATGGTGAATACCCAATAGAAAGCCATTCCCTCCCATGATTGACAGAGGGGGTATTTTTAGAAACCGGCTGAGCTATTGGTCTTGGCCGGTTTTTTTATTTACAACGTAATTTACCCTGTTGCCGAATAAAAGCTTCAGCAATATCCATTGAGATACGACCAAAATCCCAAAAAGCTTTTGTTTTACGATTGATATTTACTGCCACTGACAAGTTGTGATCCGGCATAATCATCAACCAGCTTTGACTGCCGCGGCTGACACCACCATGATTAGCATGACGCACTATTCCGACAGATGGAATTTCTTGTTCTCGGTACCGCCAACCCAACGCATAGTGCTGCTTATTGACCTCTCCATTAGCAAGCTTTTGTGGGGACAAAAAAACTTCCCGGGTTTCAGCAGCTAAAAAGTTGTCGTCGAGATAGTGTGCACCAAGCTTTACCAGGTCAGTGGGTGTGGAAATAAAACCACCTCCCGGGAGACGATGACTTAAATCCACCGGTCGCCATTCACGCAGGCGAAGTTCATCCCCGCTTAAACCATTACTTTTATAGAAACGGGCAATATTTCTTTCCATATTGCCATTTAATGGAGAGACCTCAGTATTTTTCATTCCGGCAGGAATAAAGACTTCGTCTTCCATCACATTCAAATAGCTTTTTTGCTCTGAACCAGCTAGAACTGCTCCCAGAAGAACAGTCCCCAAGGTGCTGTAATAAAAATTTGTGCCTGGTTGGAATAACAATTCACTATTGTCAAAAATTTCCAGGGCCTGGTACATACTGTCGTAATGAGTGTCCAGTGCCAGTGTCTTATACAAACCAAGCCAATCAGAATTCTTCTTATAATGTGGTAAACCCGACATATGAGAGGCCAACTGGCGTGGAGTTATCTCTGCCCATTCCGGGTTGGGCAATGCTTCTAGGTAGTTTGATATTGAACTGTCAAGGTCAACACTTCCCTTCTGTGCCAAGCGCGCCAGAGCTGTTCCAGTCAGAGCCTTAGAGGTACTGCCGATACGAAAACGTGTCTCAGTGGTAACAGGTATTTGCTCTTCCAAATCTGCCCATCCAGATGCGCCAGCCCAAACAAGCTTGCCACAAGTCGAGACTGCAGCAGAAATTGCAGGAGAACCAATCTTCTGGCGATGCTTTTCAATGGCTTTAAGCGACTGATCTGCTGCCGGTTGCAGCTCTTTTTGGTAAAGCTTTTGTGTCGATGGTGCCTCGGTGGCTAACGCTTGCCAACCAAATGGACTAAGTGGTAACGAATCCAAAGACCAGGCATAAAATTGATAAACCGGCCAGAGCAAATAGCCAATACAAGACAGCAGGGCAAAGATACCCAACACAAACTTTTTATTTTTCATCTGATCTATCTATTTAGCCCCTAAGCCATATCTGTGAGATCTAACGGTTAACACGTACCCAAAAATTTTGAACCTAGAATTATTACATTGCAGCTATTGGAACAAGAGACACACTTACGACGAATTCTGACATTTTAATTGGGGAGCAATCTAAGAAAGTGTTTTTCCCATACTGTAACTATTCATCCTTTTTAGTTGAAAAAGCAGTCATTCAGGAGAATTAAAAAATTATCAAAAGGCCAATAATTCATTTAATTCTCAATTGAACACAGCCGAACCCAAAAAAATATTATTTCTCGATGGATTATGAGTTTGCCTTGTAGTTTTATTTAATGAAAACGCCGACGAAACTCACTGGGAAGTATGCCTTTATGTCTTCGAAACGTGCGTCTCAATTGCTCCTGGGATTGAAAGCCACAGAGGCAGGCTATTTTTTCCTGAGACAGGTTTTGTTCAGACAATAATTGGCAGGCTTTTTCCACACGGATATTTTCGACAAAGCGCGCTGGGGTCACTCCCAGCTCCTTGAGAAAGCAGCGAGAAAAATTACGGGGACTCATAGCAGATTCCTGTGCCAATTTTTCTACTGTGAGAGACTGATTCAAATTTTGGTAAATCCACTCCACAAGCCTGGCAAAGCGATCACTCTGTTGCTGATTCATCAAGTGGCTGCTGTATTGCCGCTGGCCGCCATCTCGCTTGAGATAGAGGACCATGAGTTTGGCGATTGCCAGGGCCAAACTACGCCCGTGATCTTCCTCCACTAACGCCAGAGCGAGATCAATACCCGCGGTAATACCGGCTGAGGTATAAATATGATCATCACATACATAAATCGCATCAGGGTCTACTTCAATATCGGCAAACTGCCGTAGCTCATCCACATTTGCCCAATGGGTAGTTGCTTTATGACCAGCCAGCACCCCAGCCTTAGCCAAAATCAAAGCACCATTACAAATTGAGCCCATCCGTTTAACCACCTGTTTTTGTTCACACAGCCAGTCGAGAATATCTGTTTGGGAATAGAGGGCTTTATAACTTCCAGGCGGCCCACCACTCATCAACAGGGTGTGGATATCTTTCACCTCACGATATCCACAATCCGCATACAGCTTCACACCCGTGCCCATCTGTACCAGCCCGGATTCTTCAGCCAATAACTGGATTTTGTAAAAGTCAGAAGGGTAACGCCCCTCCTCACGGAGGAGGTGATTGGCCAGAGCAAAAACCTCCAGTGGCCCAGTCACATCCAAGCTGGAAGCGCCCGGATAGATAAACATGGCAATTTGAATAGACTGGTCCTGAGTCAATTTCATTGATAGAGTTTTCCACAACGCCAACAAGGCACAATTTTATCTTGGCGGTAAATTCTGCCGATTAATTCACACTTTACCAACCATTTCTGCTAAATACCCATCCTCCCGCAGAGGTTGTGACTATATTTATTATCGAGAATACATTATGTTTGTAAGTGCTCACATCCTAGTGAGCTACTCTTCTTACTGGATATCTGAATTCCTGTGGGTTATCCACAAAATGACCCAGTAGCTAGTTATTCACACTTTTACTCGTACTTTGCTCTTTGATCACTGCACATCGATCCTGTTTATCCACAAAGACTCGAAATCCTTGACCTATCCCCCGAGCCAAGCACAATTGCCTCCGCGAATCACCCCAGCTTACGGAGACCCCAATTGGCGGAATTAATATTGAATCGCGGCGCAGAGCGCCGTTTAAAGCGCGGCCACCTGTGGATATACAGTAATGAGGTGGACACCAAGCGCTCCCCGCTGAAAGGCTTGGAAGCGGGGAGCCAGTGCCAGGTTCTGGATAGTCAGGGTAAACTTCTGGGCACAGCCTGGGTCAACCCCAGCCAATTAATCTGCGCCCGCCTATTGAGCCGCAAGGACAATTTTTCCGAAGACGACATTGGTGAGCGCTTGCAAACCGCATTGCTACAGCGGCAACGCTACTTCGACCACCCTAGCTACCGTATGGTTTACGGAGATTCCGATGCCCTACCGGGGCTAGTCGTTGATCGCTTTAACGATCATCTAGTCGTACAAGTCAGCAACTGGGGCATGGATCGCTACCAACAGGTGGTTGTGGATAAGTTAATCGAGCTGACTCAACCTACAGGAATTTTACTGCGCAATGATCACCAGGGCCGTGCAGTTGAGAATATGCCCCTCATTAACCAGATTGCTTACGGAGAAGTGCCAGAACTAGTGCCCTTTGAGGAAAATGGCGTTCCGCTTTTGGCGCCAGTTCACCAGGGGCAAAAAACCGGTTGGTTCTACGATCACCGCGAAAACCGCCGCCTGTTAAACCGCTGGGTCCGGGGAAAGCGTGTGTTGGACCTTTTCTCCTATGCGGGCGGCTGGGGAATCCAGGCTCTGGCCAACGACGCCAGTCATGCGGTTTGTGTAGATGCCTCGCAGCAGGCCCTGGACTGGTGTCAATTGAATGCACAGCATAACGGCTTTGCCGACAGACTGGATACCGTGCAAGGTAAGGCGCTAGAGGTTCTGAAGGCCATGGTGGCCGAGGGCGAGAAGTTTGATGTCATAGTGCTCGACCCCCCCGCGTTTATTAAAAGACGCAAAGATCACAAGGCCGGCCTTGCCGCTTACCGCCACATAAACGAACTGGCTATGCGTTTATTGTCGGAGGACGGCTTGTTAGTAAGTGCTTCCTGTTCTATGCATCTTCAATCGGAGGAACTGCTCGATTGTGTACGCGGTGCGGCGCACCGATTGGGCCGTAGGGCTTCAATACTCGCCAGCGGTGGCCAGGGCGCAGACCATCCAATACATCCGGCAATTCCTGAGACCAACTACCTCAAGGCCCACTTTGCCCACCTGGGCGGTAGCCGCTGGTAGCGTGCATCTATTCGCTGTAAAAGAAACCCCGGCTTACGCCGGGGTTTCTAATTGACCGCTGCTCTGTCACGCTGTGGGATTAGAAAACGTATTTCATACCCAGTGTGGCGGTGCGCGGCCGGTTGGCGCGGGCACCATCGGGACTGCGGCTGATAATCACCTGCTCATCAAACAGGTTATCCACTTTCAGGTAACCGGTCAGGTCTCCGCTGAAATCGTAGTGCGCAGCGGCATCCACAACCCACAGAGACTCTGTGTAATCGAATTTATCGGTATTCCCCCGGTTACAACCGGTATTCACACACATTTCGTCCTGGTAAGCCGCGGTCAGGTTTAAACGCCAGGCTGCACCGCTATCGAGGCCGGCGGATACGGCAAAAACATTTTCCGGCAGATATTCGAGATTATCGCCGGCAAGCAGGTCATTGCCGTCACTATCTTCACTGATTTCTGCATCAGTAAAGGTATAGGTTGCCCGAACCGGTAGTATCCAACCATTTGTGAGCACCCACTCACTTCCAAACGTAGCTTCCAGCCCTTTGATTTCTGCTTCACCCAACTGGTAGGTTCCACTCTCAGCACCATTGGGGCATTTCACCGCCACCGAGCAGTTTTGCACAGCATTTTCATAGTCACTATAGAAGGCGATCAATTCGGCATTCAGGCTGCCGTTATCGAAGCGAGCACCCCATTCATAGTTTGTGGATAACTCCGGCCCCTGGCCATCGGCTGCACCTGCACCGGGAGGGGCAAAACCACGGTGTACACCTGCCAGCAGGCTCCACTGTTCGCTAGCCTGGTAAACAAGCCCCAAACCTGGCAGCCATTCATCCACCTGATTGGAGCGGTAACTGCCCTTCTCGGTACGCTCGGCGTCGTTATAACGCTGCTGTTCGGTCTCTATATCCTCGTAGCGAAGAACAGCGGTGAGAGTCAGTTTGTCGTTCAGCTGGATATCGTCGTAGATAAAGAACGAAGTTGCATCCGCTTCTTCGACTCGGTTATTACTGCTTTCTTTGACGGTATCGGGAATATCTGTGCTCAGATACACCAATTTGCCATCCACCTGTTCATAGTTTTCCACAGGCTGGAATCTATCCACTTCGTCCTGATGCTGGCGTACTCCAAAGGTCAACTCATGACTAACGGAAGCGGTGTTAAAGTGCCAATCAGCACTAATCTGCAGGCCCTTGGCCTCGTACTCACGGTTGTTGTGCTTAACACCAAAAGTGTAATCCTCAGTGCCATCCAATACCGCTTGGGGGTCTATGACTCCATCAACACTGCCGCCGGTATTAACAGCATCTATCAAGTCCCCCTCACTGACCTTAAACCAGTCGCGCTTAAACTTGTTGTAGTAAGCCTGGGTATGCAGGGTAAAGTTGTTACTCAACTCGATACTGTGGTTCAGCTGGATAGTGCTGTGGCGATTCTGCATTTCATCCAGGGCACTGATGCCGTAGCGGCGGTTCGGATCTCTCTTAAAGTCAGCATCCGTCAGGCCCAGATAACTCATGCCTGACTCCTCTTCTGAGTACTGCAGCTTGATATCCAACTGCTGGCGATAGGTCGCATCCGCATCGGAATTAAGGCGACCTTTCAGCAGGTAGTCTTCTTTAGCGATATCCGCGCTGCCAGCGCGATCAATTTCGCGAAAACCGTCGGCATATTGTTGCTGGGTCTCCAGCAGCCAGCCGGTAGTTTCTGTACTGCTGCCGTAGTGAGCGTGCAGGCGAGTCTCACCGTATTCACCGGCCTCCAGCTGCACCATCCCCTGGCTGGAAGTGGGAATGGGGGTACTCAACATATTTACCGCACCACCCACGGTGAATGGGCCGTATTGCAACGCAGCGGGGCCCTTCACTACTTCAATGGCATCCATGCGGCCGGCACTCGGGAAATAATACGCTTCCGGTGCCGAGTAGGGTGCTGGAGCCACCAGGACTCCATCTTCCATCAGGGAAATTTTGGCGGAGCGCCCACCCTGGGCACCGCGAATTCCAATATTCGGGCGCAGGCCGTAGCCATCCTCTTCAAGGATGTAGACCCCCGGAACCGAGCGCATCATACGGTTGATATCCACAAACTCGAATTTTGCCAGCTCTTCGGCATCAACCAGGTGCGCGGAGCCCGGCAGCTTGGAGACAGAATCGGAGTTACCAATAACGGATACGCTCTCTAAACGTTCCTCAGCGAGGCTGGGAGCTGCGGCAGCAACCGCCAGGGCAATAGCCATTGGCGACAGGAAAAATCTCTTCATGAACCCTCCAATGAATCTAAGTAATTTGTAATTGTTTTTGTTAATAAGAATGATTGTATTTTACCACTTAGAAGGGTGGGATATGACAGAACATTTTTTTGTTTTTTGGCGCCTTTACGAGGAAAAAACCTCTTTGTTTTTAGTTTCTATCCTAATAACTGGATGTTTCCTAGGATCTACTCTTTGAGCTGACTAGCATTGGGCCCATGTATCCACTTTGGGAATGCCCATGATACGAATGGCAGAACTCAAAGAGTTGGATAGGCTGGAACAGCTCTGGCTACACGCTGTAACAAATTCACACCCTTCGCTGCCCCGTCAGTTCTGGCTGCAGCGCCGTAGTGAATTTCGTAGAGACTGCCGCCGATCCAACCAATGCTTGGTCTTTACCGGACGCCACAGCGCCGTTGCAGAGGCTTTTATTACCCTGGTGGACAGGGATAACATCGCCCACCTCTGTGTTAGCCCACTGTTCACCGGCTGTGGTATTGGCGCCACCTTACTTCAGGCTGTCGCCGGGGGATGTAAACAACTCCAGGCTCAAGTATTTCGTGAAAACCTGCGCACGCGTTATTTCCTGCAAAAACATGGGTTTGTAGAAACACAGCGTGGATACAATGCCGAATATGGCCAGCATCAGATTTTTATGTCCTGTGGAGGTCTTAGCCCCTGAATTCATAACCTAAAATCCGAGGTTCAACCCATTACTTATAACCGAAGCTTATTGATTCACTCCTTTTTATTGTTTCTACGCGACAAGCTATCCGGGTAGCATGACTTCCATTCTAGTTTTCCAATGCGCTGATTTTTATGGGACACAACGCTTCCAGTAATGCCCTGCAGTCTTCGAGAGGCCGCTTCTTTCATCACAATGCCAACCTGGCAGTATTGAATCAGACTTTTGCTGAGGCTAAACCCAGCGAAATCATGCAATTCACCATGGAAAAGGCCCAGAACCCGGTAGTCTTTACTAACTTCCGCCCCCTTGCTGTGGCCTTTCTGCATCTTGTGAGCAGAGCCAAGCCGGATATTCCGGTGATCTGGGTGGATCACGGTTACAACACTCCTGAGACCTATCGCCATATTGAAAATGTGGTAAAACAGCTGGGCCTCAATCTGCGTACCTACTCTCCAAAGATGTCCGCGGCCCACTACAACGCTGTATACGGTGGTATTCCAGCCCTGGATACTCCCGAGCACGACTTCTTTTCGCGTACGGTCAAGCTCGAGCCGTTTAACCGCGCCATGCAGGAATTGAAACCGGATGTGTGGTTAAACGGCATTCGTCACGATCAGAATGCACACCGTAAAAACCTGGATGTTTTTACCCAGGGGAATCACGGCACCATTCGCGTAGCGCCAATGTTTCATTTGAAAGAGATTGATGTAGAAGAGTACGTTTACGAAAACGAACTGCCGGACAATGATGTGTATTTCGATCCGACCAAGGGTGAAGAACATCGCGAGTGCGGGTTATTACTGGAGAAATAAATTCATAGATCGGCGGGGGAATTTTTTCTCCGCCTTTTTTCTAAAAACTTTCTTTTTCCCTTAGTTTTTCTTCCGCGATCAAATAGTTCTTATTTATGCAGATCTAGTAATTCATAATTTTGGCTTTTGTCAGATTTCTCTGCAAAAAATATTTTTTTCTTTGCTTTTTTCCCATTCCCTTCTGCTTGCTGATAGCAGAAACAGAAGGGCTTATAAAACTATATTCTTAATATTCAGCCAACTAAGCAGCGGCCTCACCGGTAAGATGCCGGCCTTTTTCCAAATGATTTTTTAGGTCCTCCAACATTTTACCAAACTGTGTGCCCGTCATTTTTTTCACTACCGGGCTCAGTACGCCACCAATGGCACCCAGCTCCATGTTCGCAGTGAAGCTCACCCTTGTCCCATTTTCGGATAAAGCCTCTAATTTAAACTGCGATAAACTTTTCTTCACCGGAAATCCTGGCGGTGTGTTCTTGGTTTCTACAGACACATCCAGCTCATGCTTTTTATCATCAAATCTTGTGATGGTTTCATCGGCGACAAGACCATTGGGGCCTTTATTTGTCATTACACAGACACGCCCTTTTACACTGGCATTGCCAACCGGTGTACCCTCTTTGGCAAAGGAATGCGGTATCAGCGTCATCCATTGGTAAGCGGTATCAAAATCCACAGCAAGCACTTTCCAGACCTCCTCAATCGGGCGGTCTATGGCAACTTCTCTCTTAACTTGAACGATTTTCATTGGATTCTCCCAGGATGTTCGGTGCAATAAATATTGACGGGAGACAGATTAGCTGGACACTATTTGCAACGGAATATAACAAAATAGGACACTGTGTTGCATAAAGGATCCATTGAATGGACTGATATTCAGTTCTTTATTGCGGTTGCCAGGAGTCATAGTGCCCGCAGCGTTGCTGAAGACCTTGGAGTAAGCCACTCCACTGTATCCCGCCGTATTGACGCTCTTGAAGAGAGGCTTCAAGCCAGACTGTTTTACCGTAACTCCAAAGGTTATCAACTAACCGAAGATGGAGAAGCCATGCTCGGTTATGCCAAATCCGCAGAGCAGTACCTCGACGCGGCACAGAAGCACTTGCAGGGTGGTAGCCATCGGCTCTCTGGTGAAATACGCGTTACCATGCCTGATGTCGTGGCCTCCCATCTTGTGATTCCGCACCTCAATGAGTTCACCAACGCCTACCCACAGATAAACGTACAGCTCCTAGTTACCAGCCAGGTGCTCAGCCTCGAGAAACACGAGGCGGATGTGGCTTTGAGAATCCTGCCCAAAGATGCAGAGGTACCCGAAAGGTTTATTGCCCGTAAGCTTACCAACCTACCTAGCTGCTGTTACGGCTCGCCAGCCTATATTGCGGAATCACTACCAGAGCACGGCCGCTGGCTCGGCTGGAGCAGTGAGGATGGCAGGGTGAACTGGGCCCAAAACACCCCTTATCCAGATTTGCCCTATCAACATCAGATCAGCCATGGCCTGATACAGCTAGAAGCCGTCAGAAGTGGACTGGGCTTAGCCAGGCTTCCCTGCTTTCTCGCCGATGGGGTTAATGGTGTTATTCGCTTACCCGGCGCGGAGCCCTCCAGCCTGCACGATCTGTGGCTGGTCTCTACACCGGAACACCGCAATGTGCTGCGCTTTAAAGTCTTTCGAGAGTTTGTTGTGAGTCTATTCAGGCGCCTTGAGGATAAGTTGGAAGGCAAGCTGGCGGGGTGATTTCGATCGATATTTGCCTGGAGCGGTATAAAACCGCCCCAGGCAATCCATCTATTTTTAAGCGCAAGAGCGTCTGGAAGACTTAAACATCCAGGTTTTCCACTGCCAGGGCATTGGTCTCGATAAAGTCGCGACGTGGCTCTACCTGATCCCCCATCAGGGTGGTAAAGATCTGGTCAGCCGCAATGGCATCCTCCACAGTGACCTGCAGCATACGACGGCTCTCTGGGTCCATGGTGGTTTCCCAAAGCTGCTCCGGGTTCATCTCACCTAGCCCCTTATAGCGCTGGATACCGTAGCCTCTGCGGCTCTCGCCCATCAGCCAGTCCATCACTTCAGGGAAGCTGCCAACAGGGTGCTGCTTCTCGCCGCGTTGGATAAAGGCACCCTCTTCCAATAGACCCACCATTTTCTCACCCAGAGCGCAGATAGACGCATACTCGGCGGAATCAAAGAACTCGTGGTTAATCAGGTAGTCACTGCCGACACCGTGGGCCACGATATGGATATGGGGCAGGAATAGGCCGCGCTCGGTGTTCTCCTGAACCGTCACTTCGTGACGACGGGTTCCACCGCTCTCTTCGTCACCGAGTTTCTCCTGTAGCTTCTCACTCCAAGCCGCGACTTTCTCCTGGGACTGCAGGTCTTCCTGAGACAAGCTGGGCAGGTAGATCATGCTGCGCAGCACCTCTTCTGGATACAGGCGGGACAGACGATCAATAGTAGCCAGCACACTGCGATACTCGCCCACCAGGCTTTCCAGGGAAGCGCCAGATAGTCCAGGTGCATCCGGGTTCACAAATAATGTGGCGCCTTCCAGGGCGGCGTTGGTGAGGAACTGAGTCAGAGCACCCTCATCTTTTAGGTACTGCTCCTGCTTACCCTTGGATATCTTATACAGTGGCGGCTGCGCGATGTAGATATGGCCCCGCTCGATCAGCTCCGGCATCTGACGGAAGAAGAAGGTGAGCAACAGGGTGCGGATATGGGCTCCATCCACATCGGCATCGGTCATGATGATGATGCTGTGGTAACGCAGCTTGTCCGGGTTGAACTCGCTCTTACCGATGCCACAGCCCAGTGCGGTGATCAGGGTGCCCACTTCGGCACTGGAGAGCATCTTGTCGAAGCGCGCTTTTTCCACATTGAGGATTTTGCCCTTCAGCGGCAGGATCGCCTGGGTACGACGATCGCGGCCCTGCTTGGCAGAACCACCGGCAGAGTCACCCTCCACCAGGTAGATTTCCGACAGGGCTGGGTCTTTCTGCTGGCAGTCCGCTAGTTTGCCGGGCAGTCCAGCGATATCCAGGGCACCCTTGCGACGGGTCATCTCTCGCGCCTTGCGCGCCGCCTCACGGGCTTTCGCCGCATCGATCATCTTGGTAACGACGGACTTGGCTTCCTGGGGATTCTCCAACAGGTAGTCGTTGAAGTGGTGCCCCATCTCCTGCTCAACAGCGGGCTTCACCTCAGAGGAAACCAGCTTGTCTTTGGTCTGCGAGGAGAATTTCGGGTCCGGTACCTTCACAGAGATAATCGCGGTAAGGCCTTCACGGGCATCGTCACCGGTGGTGTTGACCTTATCTTTTTTGCCCAGGCCCTCGCGCTCAATATAGGTGTTCAAACCGCGAGTCAGTGCCGCGCGGAAGCCTGCCAGGTGGGTGCCACCATCGCGCTGGGGGATATTGTTGGTGTAGCAGAAAATGCTTTCCTGGAAACTGTCATTCCACTGTAGCGCCACTTCTACGGCGATGCCGTCATCGCGCTGGCTCTGGAAGTGTAACACCTTGTTGATGGGAGTTTTGTTTTGGTTAAGAAACTCCACGAAGGCACTCAAGCCACCTTCGTATTCGTAGACCTCCTCTTTGCCACTACGCTCGTCCTTCAAGACAATACGTACACCGGAATTGAGGAAGGACAGCTCGCGCAAGCGCTTGGCCAGTACATCGAAATGGAATTCGATATTGCTGAAGGTATCTGCAGAGGGCTTGAAGTGCACGGTGGTGCCGGTGGTATCGCTATCTCCCACCACCTCCAGTGGAGCCTGGGGCACACCGTGATGATAGGTTTGTTCATGGATCTTACCCCCACGGCGAATAGTCAGCTTCAACTCTTTTGACAGCGCATTTACTACTGACACACCCACGCCATGCAGACCACCGGATACCTTATAGGTATTGTCATCGAACTTACCACCGGCGTGCAGCACGGTCATAATTACTTCTGCAGCAGAAACCCCCTCTTCTGGGTGGATTTCTGTTGGAATACCACGGCCGTTATCTGAGACGGAAATCGATTCATCCGGATGGATGGTTACGCGAATCTCATCGCAATGGCCTGCTAGTGCTTCATCGATGGAGTTGTCGACCACCTCGAACACCATGTGGTGCAGGCCGGTGCCATCGTCGGTATCACCGATATACATTCCGGGGCGCTTGCGCACCGCATCCAGGCCTTTGAGTACCTTGATACTGCTCGAGTCATAGCTTTGCTGCTCTGACATTTATTCGCTCCATTCAACTTATTATGCAGCCGATGCATCGGCGCTGATATTCCCATGTTCCACGTGGAACACTTTTGGGCAATTCCAAGGGGCTTCCAATTGTCGCCAGGGGCGGCTTGTAGTGCCCTCATCTATTCCGGTTACCAGTACCTGGCTGGCACAACGACCAACCCACTGGGCAAAAACATGCTGATTGTGATCATCCAGCTCTGCTGGAAGGTCGTCCACAAGAAATACCGGTTTCTCTCGGTGACGGCAAACCAACTGCGCCATAGCCGTGCGTACGGCGCATACCAGCATCTTCTGCTGGCCACGGGATAAAACATTATGTGCAGGCTCACCTGCAACGGTAAAACGGAGATCTGCTCTGTGAGGCCCAGTGCGGGTATGTCCCTGACTGAGATCACTATCCCGAGACTCTCTAAGCGCCTCGGCCAGTTCAACCTCTTTTCGCCAACCGCGTCGATAACTCATATCTACCCGATTTAGCAGGCTGGGAGGTAACTCTTCCAGTAGCGTTGTTACGGCCGCACGCAATTGCTCGAATTGGCTGCGACGCAGGGTATCCACCTGTTCGCCACTTTGGGACAACTGATGCTCCCAAATCCCGATCGCGTCCGGATCGATTTTACCACGTCGCAACAAGGCATTTCGCTGCTTCAGTGCGATTTGATAGTTTTTCCATTGCTGAGCAAAGAGATGTTCCACGTGGAACACTGTCCAATCCAGAAGTCGCCTGCGCACTCCAGGGCCACCATCCAGGGCGGAGAAACTATCGCTGTTAATCAGTTGTAAGGGGAGACAGTTAGCAAGCTGTGAACTGGACTCAGCCGCCGCCTGGTTAACACGCACACGGCCTCCGCCATCAGCTAGGCGCTCGACCCCAAGATTGAAGCCCGTATCCAGCTGGGTAAAAACCGTGAGCCCTGAATGATCATGGCGGATAACCGATTTGTGCTGGCGAGACCGAAAAGAGCGGCCTGTAGCCAACATATGAACAGCTTCAAGAATGGAAGTCTTGCCACTGCCATTGACGCCACAGAACAGGTTAACCCCAGTGTCCAAAAGCAGATCGGCGTGAGAGATATTTCGAAAATTAGAAATCAGAAGGCGGGTCAGCGCCATAGACCCCTCGCCCCGCTGGCTGGGAAAATTTCAGCGGCAATATTCAGAAAAAATAAAGGGACCGCCTGTTGATAATACAGTGCGGTCCCTTCTCGATTGTGAGCCAAATGCTTACTAACCAGGGCTTACAGACGCATCGGCATAATCACGTAGAGGGCATCTCCGTCCTCAGGTTGCTGCAGTAAAGCACTGCTGTTGGCATCCGCCAGACTAATGCGAATCTGGTCGCTGTGAATAGCACCAGTAACATCGAGCAAATAGGAAACGTTAAAGCCTATTTCCATGGGCTCCCCCACGTAATCCACCATCATTTGCTCTTCGGCCTCCTCCTGTTCGGGGTTATTGGCCACAATCTGCAGCAAACCCTCGGAGACCTGCAAACGTACCCCACGATATTTTTCATTGGAAAGAATCGCTGCTCGGGAGAAAGCCTGACGCAGGCCCTGACGGTCGGCATAGACCACGTTGCCGGCACCACGTGGCAGAACGCGCTCATAATCCGGGAACTTGCCATCCACCAGCTTAGAGGTAAAGGTGAACTGGCCACTCATCACACGGATATGGTTGTTGCCCAATACTACCTGCGCCTGCACGTCGCTATCTTCCAGCAAACGCCCCAATTCCAACACGCCCTTGCGCGGTACAATCGCCTGAATGGGTGCCGATACATTCAAGCCCGGAGCATCGCGGTCGCACAAAGCCAGGCGGTGACCATCAGTGGCGACTGCGCGCAGCTGCTGTGGGCGGCATTCCAGCAGCAGGCCATTCAGGTAGTAGCGCACGTCCTGCTGGGCCATGGCAAAGCTGGTTGCCTCAATCAGACGGCGAATCTCGCGTTGAGAAATATCGAATCGAGTCTGGGCACTGGCTTCCTCCTGATTGGGGAAGTCCGCTGCGGGTAAAGTGGATAACTGAAAACGGCTGCGGCCACTGCGCAATACCAGGCGCTCGCCATCGCGCTCAAATTTTAATTCAGCGCCATCCGGTAATGAGCGACAGATATCCAGCAGCTTGCGTGCTGGAACAGTTACTTCACCTTCCATTTCCACGCCATCCACCGGCAAGCGGCCGACAATTTCCACTTCGAGATCAGTACCAGTCAGGGACAACTCCTGACCTTGTAATTGCATCAATACATTGGCCAGGACCGGCAGGGTCTGGCGTTTCTCAACGACACCGGCTACCAGTTGTAGGGGCTTCAGCAGGGCGTCCCGGCTCACATTGAATTTCATCGGTAGTTTCGCCTTGTTTGTCAGTTATTCGATTAAGTGGTCAACGACCGTGTCAGTAACTTTACGTCCTCGCGGATATCCGCATCAGACTCCTGCAATTCGCGAATTTTGCGGCAGGCATGCAAGACCGTAGTGTGGTCACGCCCGCCAAAGGCATCGCCAATCTCTGGCAAACTGTGGTTGGTCAACTCTTTAGCCAGAGACATAGCCACCTGACGCGGACGCGCGACAGAGCGGCTGCGGCGCTTGGACAACAGGTCAGCCACCTTGATCTTGTAGTATTCGGCCACCACGCGTTGAATATTGTCCACACTCACCAAACGATCCTGCAAGGCGAGTAGATCCTTGAGGGCCTCGCGCACCAATACATCGTCAATGGCACGGCCGGTAAATTGGGAGTTGGCTATCACACGGCGCAGGGCGCCTTCTAGCTCCCGTACATTGGAGCGGATACGCTGCGCGATAAAGAAAGCGGAATCGTGGGGTAACTCTACACCGAACTGCTCCGCTTTCTTCATTAATATGGCTACCCGCGTCTCCAGTTCAGGCGGTTCCACAGCCACGGTCAGGCCCCAACCAAAGCGGGACTTGAGACGTTCTTCAAGGCCGTCGATCTCCTTGGGATAGCGGTCGCAGGTGAGGATAATCTGTTGGCCACCCTCGAGAAGCGCATTAAAGGTATGGAAAAACTCCTCCTGAGAGCGCTCCTTACCAGCAAAGAACTGAATATCGTCAATCAGCAGCGCATCCACAGAGCGGTAATAGCGCTTGAAATCGCTGATGGCGTTGAGCTGTAGAGCCTTCACCATATCCGCGACAAAACGTTCAGAGTGCAGGTAGACCACTTTGGCATTGGGATTGCGCTCTAACAACGCATTGCCCACTGCATGCATAAGGTGCGTTTTACCCAGGCCCACACCACCATAAATAAAGAGCGGGTTATAGGCTCCACCAGGGTTGTCGGAGATTTGCTGCGCAGCAGCCAAGCCCAATTGGTTGGATTTGCCTTCAACAAAAGATTTAAAAGTGAAGTTTCGATTGAGGGAGCTGCCGTGCTTAATGGCACCCTCAACCTCAACCTGCCGCGCGGGTTGTTCCGGGATAGAACGCACCATGTCGTTCATTACCGCAGGACGAATATCGGATACCGCCTGCTCCCCCTTGCTGACCTGTCTGGAGTTGGTCTCCTCTTCCAGTATTGAATGAGGATTTACACCAGGGCCACCACCAAAGCCGCCACCATTCAGCGGCTGATTGGAAACAGGAGCCTGTGGCTCCGCATGGCTCATAAACCCCTGAGAGACAGAGGGAGAAACCACACCAGGAGTTGTGGAAAAATCCACCGAACCCGGTGAAACAGAAGGTGCTGGAGAAGTTGTAGGTGCTATCGGCGGCGGCATAGCACTGGCAACCGGAGCCGTAGGGGGCACGGGAGCCGGTACAGGAGCCGCTTCCATTGCTGCGCGACTACGCTGAAAACGCGCGGGGCGACGAGCGGTGATCTCCAGCCCTACTTGAAGTGGCTGTCCAGGAGAGAACTGGTGGACCAGCTCGCGGATACGATGAAGGAATTTACCGCCAACCCAGTCCAGTACAAAGCGATTTGGTGCAACCAGTCGCAACTCGCCCTCTGCACACGCGGGATTGACGCGCAGCGGTCTGATCCAGGTATTGAACTGCTGAGATGGCAGCTCATCCTGCAAACAGCTCGCGCACTGCTTCCAAACGGATTCAGTCAAGAAACCCCCCAAAACCCCAAAATGGTAAGACCACGGAGACAACGGCATGAAAGGACTGGAGTGCCCTAGCCGTCAAATAAGATCGGCGCAGTATACCTTTCCATCGATGGGTTATCCACAAGAAAGCGTGGCGCTGTTGAAAAAATTGCGCAAAAATGTCCATGCAATCAGGTATTTGCGTAACAATTAGACAATTGAAGCCTACGCCTTTTGAACTTTATCCACAGTCGCCTGTGTATATCTTGGGGTCAATCGGTGGGCATCACGAAATACATCAGGTAGCTCAAGGGCTTGTCTGGTAGCCGTTATTTGGCATCAGTGATTTAGTGGTAAACAAGCCGAATATCTCCCGTCTGTGCGTTGCTTTCACTGTTGCCTTTCTATACAATCCGCGGCCTTCGCAGCGCGTAGCTCCGTCTGCGCCGGCTCTGTGCCGGACCGGAGCCCAGGCCGCGGCCGGGGATGGTCCCGAGAAATCTTGAACACAAAGTCTCAGGTAGCAAGACTATGAAACGCACATTTCAACCCAGCAACTTGAAGCGCAAACGCACTCACGGTTTCCGCGCTCGTATGGCAACCAAAAACGGCCGTAAAATCCTGGCCCGCCGCCGCGCTAAAGGCCGCAAAGTACTGTCTGCATAATATCTCTTCTTTTTAGAGATTCTCCCTATGCAGCAGGTGCGCAGCAGCTTTGGATTTGCCAAGACTCTGCGCCTGCTTAATGCGGCGCAGTATCGCAAGGTTTTCAATGAAAACGTTGTGCGCGCCGCGCATCCCCACCTCCTGATCCTCGCATGCCCCAGTGATTCTGAGCATCCGCGCCTCGGCTTGGTAATTGCCAAGAAGCATGTGCGCAACGCCTCTGACCGCAATCGAATCAAGCGAATTACCCGAGAAACCTTCCGCTTGCAGCAACACCAGTTGCCGCCGCTGGATGCTGTAGTATTGGCTCGCCCGGGGGTTGCAGATCTGGATAAGGCCGCACTGGCGAAGACACTAAACAAGCTCTGGCGCAAGCTGGCCAAGCGCGCGCAACAGCCACAATCGAAGTCATGAAGTGGCTACTGATCAAGCTGATACACGTCTACCGCTATCTGGCCAGCCCATGGGTAGGTAACCAGTGCCGCTTTTACCCAACCTGCTCGCGATACTCCGAAGAGGCGATTGAAACTCACGGAGCCTTAAAGGGGGGTTATTTAACTGCGCGCCGCCTTATAAAATGCCACCCCTGGCACCCTGGTGGACTGGACCCGGTTCCCCCCACCAAACACAAGAACACGCTCTAGGTATTAAGATGGATTGGCAACGCTATACGCTGCTAGGTGGAATTCTCGCGGTTCTCCTCGCACTTATCTTCCAGTGGAATGCATTTCAAGAGCAGCACACTCCTGAACTCGACCGCGAAACCATAGTTCACAACGATATACAGAGCGGCAGCCAAATCCCGGCGCAGACCAGCGAAAACGGCAATGGCGATGTCCCCCAACTGGAGTCCCAAGCGCCAGCAGAGACAGGCACCGATAGCGGCCAACGCACGCTCATCAATGTCACCACCGACGTCTTTGATCTGCTCATTGATCCTCGTGGCGGTGATATCGTAAAAGTGGCCCTGCGACAGTTCCAGGAAAAGCTGGATACGCCTGACCAGCCCTTAATCCTGTTAAACCAGACCCGCTATCACACCTATATCGCCCAGAGTGGTCTGATCGGTAACAACGGCACCGATAGCGCCGCTGGCCGCCCCCTGTTTAAGGTTGAAAAGACCAACTACGCCATGGTCGAAGGGCAGGATCAGCTGATTGTGGACCTGACCCTGCAGCAAGAAGGTGCAAATATCACCAAACGCTACACCTTCAAGCGTGGTGACTACCTCGTTCAGGTGGCCTACCTGGTGGATAACACCAGCTCCAAGCCCTGGTCCGCCGCCATGTTTGGCCAGATCAAGCGCGATGCCAGTGAGCCGGTTACCGATACCGGTTTTGGTATGTCACCCTTCCTCGGTGCCGCTCTTCACACCAACGAAGAAAATTACTTCAAGCAGGATTTTGAGGAAATCGCCGAGAAACCCACCCGCACCACAGTGGAAGGCGGCTGGGTAGCCATGGTGCAGCACTATTTCCTTAGCGCCTGGATTCCCCCACAGGATGAACGCAACACTTTTGAGCTGCGCGAATTGTCCAACGGACTATTCCGTATGGGCTTCACCGCCCAGCCGGTACAAATCCCCGCCGCGACTCAGGGCGAGCTGAGCGCTTCCTTCTATGCCGGCCCCAAGGATGTCTACCGCCTGGAGGAGATCTCGCCCTATCTTGACCTGACCGTGGATTACGGCTGGCTGTGGTGGATTGCCAAGCCGCTGTTCCGCGTACTGCACTTTATCCAGGAGCATATTGTCAGCAACTGGGGCTGGGCGATTATCTTGCTCACCGTCTTTATCAAGACACTGCTGCTGCCGCTGTCCGCCGCAGGCACCAAGTCTATGGCGCGCATGCGCAAGTTTGCTCCACAGATGAAAAAACTGCAGGAGCAGTACAAGGACAATCGTCAGAAGTTGGCGGAAGAGACCATGAAGCTCTACCGCCGCGAGAAGATCAATCCCATGGGGGGCTGCCTGCCGATCCTACTGCAGATGCCGGTGTTTATCGCCCTCTACTGGATGCTCACCGAAACCGTAGAGCTGCGCCACGCGCCCTGGATCTTCTGGATTCACGACCTGTCGGCAAAGGACCCTTATTTCATCCTGCCAGTACTGATGGGCCTGTCCATGTGGTTTATGCAGAAGCTAAACCCGGCCCCCACCGACCCGACCCAGGCCCGTATCATGCAGTTGATGCCGGTGATGATGACGGTGTTCTTCCTGTGGTTCCCGGCTGGCCTGGTCCTGTACTGGATCGCAAACAACCTGATCACCATCGGTCAAACCTGGTATATCAACAAGCAGGTGGATGCCGGAAAATACTGATCAAGTATCCACAGATCACAAACAACAAGGGCCGCAACTGCGGCCCTTTTCCGTTATGTCGAGTACACTCAGCCGATGACACAACAAAGCCTTAATCGTGACACCATCGCCGCCGTCGCCACCGCACCAGGGCGCGGTGGTATCGGTGTAATCCGCCTCTCTGGCCCCAAAGCCCTGTCCATTGCCCAGCAAATCTGCGGGGATAAACCGCTCAAAGCGCGCTATGCCCATTACCGAAATTTTTTCCACAGTGAGCAACTGATCGACCAGGGACTCGCCCTATTCTTCCCAGGCCCCAACTCATTTACCGGAGAAGACGTGGTGGAACTGCAGGGCCACGGTGGCCCGGTCATTCTCGATCAACTGCTGAAGGCAACGATCGAACTGGGAGCCCGCCAGGCACGTCCCGGGGAGTTTTCTGAACGCGCCTTCCTCAACGACAAAATGGATCTCACCCAAGCCGAAGCGATCGCCGATCTGATTGATGCCGGTAGTGCCCAAGCGGCACGCAACGCCATGCGTTCACTACAGGGCGCATTTTCCGACAAGATCGAAGACCTTGTGGAAAGCCTTACCCACCTGCGTATCTATGTGGAAGCCGCCATCGATTTTCCCGAAGAGGAGATCGACTTTCTCGCCGATGGCAAGGTGGCTGCGGATATCCAGGCCCTACTGGCACAAATGGCTGGTGTGGAAGCTCAGGCGCGCCAGGGCGCCATTATGCGCGAGGGTATGCGGGTGGCCATTGCCGGGCGCCCCAATGCCGGCAAGTCGAGTCTGCTCAATGCCCTCGCGGGTCGCAATACCGCCATCGTCACCGATATCGCCGGCACCACCCGCGATATCTTGCGGGAAGATATCCACATTGACGGCATGCCCCTGCAGTTCGCCGATACCGCCGGCCTGCGGGATGCGCCAGATAAAGTAGAGCGAATAGGCATCGAGCGCGCCTGGGAGGAGATTCACCAGGCGGATCGCGTGCTCCTGGTAATGGATGCAGAGCAACTTCACTCACTGGACCCGGCAGAGGCCTGGCCGGAATTTACCAACCAGCTTCAGGACTTAGACAAGCTCACACTGGTACTGAACAAAATTGATCTCAGCGATTACAGTGCCGGCCTCCAAGCTCACACTGAAGGAGTGCCGGTTATAGCCATCAGCGCCAAGACCGGTGCGGGCCTCGAAGCACTGAAGGAGCATTTGAAACAGTCTATCGGCTTCAGTGGTGCTGCCGAAGGCACTTTTAGTGCGCGTAGACGCCATTTAGAGGCTCTTGAGCGCGCCCGCGCCTTTATTGAGCAAGGTTCCCAGCAGCTCCACAGCCATGGTGCCGGTGAATTACTCGCGGAAGACTTGCGTCAGGCCCAGCAGGCGTTGGGGGAAATCACTGGTGCAATGAGTGCGGACGAGCTGCTCGGGAAAATTTTCGGCAGCTTTTGTATCGGAAAATAAGAAGGTGAGGAGTTCCACGCACTTATCCAATTGGGGGCGCTAGCTAATAGCGTCCTCTTCTCTTCCCTATAGTACCTCCCCACTCTCCTTCTTCTTATTTTCCTTCTGGCACAAGTTCCACACCTCTTGCTCACAGGAAGAGCCCAGATCTATCCTAGGTTGTTAAAAAAGTTCTATTTAATCCCCAGCTTTCCCGCATATTTTCCACGAAATAGGTGAGAAATAAGCTTGAGATAGCTGTTTAAATGGCTCTTAGGGGAAAGAAGTTATACATGTCCACGGGGATTTCCCGTGGATAAGCTTATTGGCAGTTATCTCACCATTAACCCACACCCATTCAATGGGTATATGCACAGATTTATACATTGCCTTCGACTACTCACAGGTATCCCCCAGAAAGTCTGGGTAAAGCACCACAGACACTAGTCAAAAAAAACTGACTGTGGGCAAAAGAGGGGATAAGCACCTGCAAAATAGAATAATCGTATGATGATAACTTCCTAATAAGAGTAGATAGGGCAAAGTTGTCCCAAGTTTTCACAGCCTCATACCCCGGTTACCCCTGTGTCCACCAAGGGTTTGTCGGCAGGGTTTTCATCTTTATAACTTATTGTTTTTAAAGGTTTTTTTTTGCTTATACCGAGTTGCGGCAGGTCTAATAAAAACAATAAATATAAAAAAATACTCTTTAAGATATACATATATTCATTAGTAAGAGTATTTAAGAAAGCAAGACAGAGTTTTGAAATTCATCCGATCAGAAGTTGATATTCAAGAAGGAGACAGAAAGACAAAGGCAGAGCTTTTCTAAACGGCTTGAATAAAGCCAATTGCTGAGGACACTTACTGACTATAAAATGTGCGCCCCAAGTTGTAACCAGTAGCAGCCATTATGGAATTCCCTAAGACCTATGATGTGATCGTGATCGGCGGAGGCCATGCAGGTACCGAAGCCTCACTGGCAGCGGCACGTATGGGCGCTTCCACTCTGCTACTGACTCACAATATCGAGACCCTCGGGCAAATGTCCTGCAACCCGGCCATTGGCGGTATTGGCAAGAGTCATCTCGTGAAGGAGGTCGATGCCCTCGGTGGCGCTATGGCAACGGCAACAGACCTGGGCGGAATTCAGTTCCGGGTCCTCAATGCCCGCAAAGGTCCCGCAGTAAGAGCAACGCGTGCCCAGGCCGATAGAGCCCTGTATCGCGCCGCTATCCGTTCGATCCTGGAAGCACAGGAAAGCCTGGAGATCTTCCAACAAGCGGCAGATGACCTGATTGTCGAAGGTGAACGCGTTGTGGGCGTTGTCACCAACGCAGGAGTGCGCTTTCGAGCCAAGACAGTGGTACTGACCGCCGGGACTTTCCTCGGTGGGCGTATCCACATCGGCTTGGATAACCATGCCGGCGGCCGCGCTGGAGATCCGCCCTCGATCGCCCTGGCGGATCGTTTGCGCGAACTGCCTTTCCGCGTCGATCGCCTCAAAACCGGCACCCCTCCCCGTATTGATGCCCGCTCAGTAGATTTCAGTGAGTTGGAGGAGCAGTGGGGAGATAGCCCCACACCGGTGATGTCCTATTTGGGCAGCCGCGATCAGCACCCGCGCCAGGTCTGCTGCTGGATTACCCACACCAATGCCCGCACCCATGAAATTATCCAGGGCGGGCTCGATCGCTCGCCCATGTACTCCGGCGTGATAGAGGGGATTGGTCCGCGCTACTGTCCCTCCATCGAGGACAAGGTGCACCGCTTTGCGGACAAAGATAGCCACCAGGTGTTTATCGAGCCGGAAGGGTTGACCACCAACGAGCTGTACCCCAATGGTATTTCCACCAGTCTGCCCTTCGACGTACAGATTAAGCTGGTGCATTCCATCAAGGGCTTTGAAAATGCGCATATCACCCGCCCGGGCTATGCGATTGAGTACGATTTCTTCGACCCGCGCGACCTTTTGCCGTCCCTGCAAACCAAATTTATCCAGGGGCTCTATTTTGCCGGCCAGATCAATGGCACCACCGGCTACGAAGAAGCGGCCGCCCAGGGACTCCTGGCTGGCGCCAACGCCGCCCTGCAGGCCCAAGAGCGCGAAGCCTGGTCCCCGCGTCGGGATGAAGCCTACCTGGGCGTGCTTGTGGATGATTTGATTACCAGTGGCACCAAAGAGCCCTACCGCATGTTTACCAGCCGTGCGGAATATCGCTTGCTGCTCCGTGAGGACAATGCTGACCTGCGCCTGACCGAAAAAGGTCGCGAATTGGGCCTGGTCGACGATACCCGCTGGGCAGCGTTCAGTGAAAAGCGCGAGGCGATCGCTCAGGAAACCCAGCGACTGCAAGAGACCTGGGTGCACCCAAAGACACCCCAGGCCGCCTCCGTAGAAACCAAACTGCCGCAGCCATTGGCGCGGGAATATAGCCTGATGGACCTGCTGCGCCGTCCGGAACTGGGCTATCAGGATGTGGCGGGCCTCAAAGGGGAAGCGGTAACCGACGAGCAGGTTGCCGAACAGGTGGAAATCTCGGCCAAATACGCCGGCTATATCGATCGCCAGCGCGAGGAAATTGAGCGCTTGCAGGCCTACGAAGATACCCCTATCCCGGCGGACTTCGACTACAGCGATATTTCCGGTCTGTCCAATGAGGTCA
Source organism: Microbulbifer mixtoriginis (SeqCode) (assembly GCF_052467705.1). Taxonomy (NCBI): domain Bacteria; kingdom Pseudomonadati; phylum Pseudomonadota; class Gammaproteobacteria; order Cellvibrionales; family Microbulbiferaceae; genus Microbulbifer; species Microbulbifer mixtoriginis (SeqCode). Next base: position 286,955 of record NZ_CP174322.1, on the reverse strand, counting down.
AGCAAAAGCTGGGAGAGACCCGCCCAGATACCCTGGCGCGGGCCTCGCGGATACCGGGCGTGACGCCCGCATCCATATCCCTGCTGCTGATCCAGTTGAAAAAGCGCGGGCTGCTGAAGCGCAAAAAAGCGGTATAAATCGGTTTTCCACAGGGTATCCCGCGAGGCCCTGCGGGGTTTGAGTTTCGCGGGACTACTGGGGGATAGACCCATTTCTCACTCAATGGAACAGTTTCGTCCGCGCCTGTTAGAGGCGGCGGCACAGATGTCGGTGGCACTCAGTGACCGGCAGCAGGATCAGCTACTGGAATACCTGGCGCTTTTTGCCCGCTGGAACAGTGCCTACAACCTGTCCGCCATACGCGACCCGGAGCAGATGCTGGAGCGCCATATTATCGACAGCCTCAGTGTGGTAAATCTCTGTGGCGAAGGCTCTTTGATCGATGTGGGTAGCGGTGGCGGCCTGCCAGGGATTCCTCTGGCAATTGTGCATCCGGAGCGCGCCATCACCCTGCTCGACAGCAATGGCAAGAAGACCCGCTTCCTGTTCCAAGTGGCCAGCACCCTGCCCCTGCCCAATATCACGGTAGTCAATGAGCGGGTAGAAGCCTTTGTGCCAGAACAGCCTTTTGCCGGTGTGGTGTCCCGCGCCTTCGCTTCCATCGAGGATATGGTCAATGGCAGTGAGCATATGTTGGCACCCAAGGGTTGTTTTTATGCCATGAAAGGCAAGCTGCCTGAGGATGAGTTGAGCGCTCTGCCAAAAGGCATTAAGGTCGAACAGGTGCACCGTTTGTCGGTGCCCGGCTGCGACGGTGAGCGACATATGATTCAGCTCTGTCGCACAGAATAAGATGATAGTTTGGTGGGCCTGTCGCCCGCCCAATCCTGCTCCCCTTTCGTGGGACACAATAGCCGCTGCCCGAAGCTGAGTCAGCGTTGGGGCAAACGCACCCGGAAACAACAAAGGACAAGAATCTTGAGCAAGATATTTGCTGTGGCCAACCAGAAAGGCGGGGTTGGTAAGACCACTACCTGCGTCAACCTGGCCGCATCTTTGGTTGCCAACAAGCGGCGCGTATTGCTGATCGACCTGGACCCCCAGGGCAATGCCACCATGGGTAGTGGTGTGGATAAAAGCGACCTGGAGGTGTCCGGTTACGATGTGCTGGCCGCTGAATTACCCGTAGAGCAAGCCATTGTATCCACAGAAAGCGGTTTTGATTTGATCCCTGGCAACGGTGACTTGTCTGCGGCAGAGGTGGAGTTGCTGAATTTGGAGGGGCGCGAATCTCGTCTGAGCCGCGCTCTGGCAACGGTGAGCAATCGTTACGATTACGTGATTATCGACTGCCCGCCGTCGCTAAATATGCTGACGGTAAACGCACTCTGTGCAGCTCACGGCGTGTTGATTCCCATGCAGTGCGAATATTATGCCCTGGAGGGACTGTCAGCCTTGGTGGATACGATCACCCAGATCCAGCAGACCGCTAATCCGGATCTGAAAATCGAAGGCATCTTGCGTACCATGTACGATCCGCGCAACAGTCTTACCAGCGAAGTGTCGGCGCAGTTGCAGGAGTATTTTGGCGATAGCCTGTATCGAACTTGTATTCCGCGCAATGTGCGCTTGGCGGAAGCGCCCAGTTTTGGCAAACCGGCGTTGGATTACGATCGCCACTCCAAGGGCGCTATCGCCTACCTGGCATTGGCTTGTGAAATCAATCGCCGCCATCCCGCCAATCAATCTACTAAAAAGAAAAACCGCCCTATGGCGGAAGCGGTATAAGGGGTAATAACTATGGCCGCCAAACGCAAAGGACTGGGCCGGGGTTTATCCCACCTGATCAGCAATAAAAACAGCACCGCGATCGCCGAGGCTACCGGTGAAGCTGAAACCGAAACTGCCGTGGTCGACGGTGAGTTGAAAGAATTGCCGATCGAGTTTTTGCAGCGCGGTCGCTACCAGCCGCGCCGGGATTTTCCACAGGAGTCCCTGCAGGAACTGGCGGACTCGATTCGCGCCCAGGGTATTATGCAGCCGATCGTCGTACGTGGTATCGGCGAGCAAAGCTACGAGATTATTGCCGGTGAGCGGCGTTGGCGTGCCGCCCAACTGGCGGGATTGGAGAAAGTGCCGGCGCTGGTGCGCAGCGTTTCCGATGAAGCCGCCATCGCCATGGCATTGATCGAGAATATCCAGCGTGAAGATCTGAATCCGGTCGAAGAGGCTGTGGCCCTTAAGCGACTGCAGGATGAATTCAAGCTGACTCAGCAGGAAGTGGCCGATGCGGTGGGTAAATCCCGAACTGCCGTGACCAACTTACTGCGCTTATTGAGCCTCAGTGAAGAGGTGCGCACTTTCCTTGAGCGCGGTGACCTGGAGCTGGGCCACGCCAAGGCGCTGCTCGGTCTCTCCGGTGCCACCCAGCGTTCCGCCGCACGTCAGGTTGTCGAGCGCAGCCTCACCGTGCGCCAGACGGAAGCGCTGGTGCGTCGCCTGCAACAGCCGGCCACGCCGAAGCAGGAAAAGCCCAAGCCCGACCCCAATATCCGCCGCCTTACCGAGCGTCTGGCGGAAAAGGTCGGAGTGCCCGTTTCTATCGATCACAACGAAAAGGGCAATGGTCGCCTGGTGCTGAAATTTACCACCCTGGAAGAGCTGGACGGAATCCTTGCCCACCTCGGTTACGCCGAGGATTAAAGCCGTGGCGAAATGCGCGTCCTAGTGGCGCGCGCAATAACTGTTGGCAATTACTCACTGCGCCGAGTAATTCCGCGCAAAACCTCCCGAAAATCAAATAAGTTGGCGACATTTGCCGGTTGAATCGGCGATGCTGTTGCAGCATAATTCGCACGCCCAAATTTTGGGCGGACAGCGCACAGAAGTCGGCTTATCCCGTCTATGAGAAAACCCCCGGTATTACGAATTGCCGCGGTACAGCTTCTGCTGATATCGGTGGCCAGTGCGGTACTGCACTTGAGTGGCAAACCGGTGACGGCGCTTTCCGTATTTATCGGCGGTGCCCTATGTGCACTGCCCGGAGCATATTTCGGCAGGCGCGCCTTTCGCGATAGCGGTGCGCGCGCGGCCCATCGCGTGGTAGGCAATTTCTACCGCGCGGAAACCGGCAAATTTATATTGACCATGGCGGGTTTTGCGGCAGTTTTTGCCACCGTCAAGCCGCTGAATGCGGCAGCGCTTTTTATCAGCTACGTCCTCTGTGTGATCGTGCAGTGGATTATGGTGGCGCGCATGGTCCGCTAGCCGGTGGATAAGAAAAAAAGAATTCTTACTTTTACGATTGTTGAGGAACTATGGCGGGCGAAGCTCTAACTGCGACGGGGTATATCCAACACCACCTGCAAAATATGACTTACGGCAAGCTGCCGGCCGGGTACACCCGCGCCGATGGTTCTGTGCTTAGTGAGTCCACCTGGACTATGGCGCATTCCTCTCAGGAAGCCGCGGATATGGGCTTTTGGGCCCTACATGTGGACACCCTGGGTTGGTCTATCGGCCTCGGCCTGATTTTCTGTTTCCTGTTTGCCCGCGCTGCCAAAAAGGCCAGTGTGGACAAGCCCACCGGTTTCCAGAGTTTTGTGGAGCTGGTCACCGAGTTTATCGACAAGCTGGTTAAGGAAACCTTCCCCCACCGCAACACCATGGTTGCCCCGATGGCGCTGACCATTTTTGTGTGGGTATTCCTGATGAACCTGATGGACCTGGTGCCGGTGGACTGGTTGCCAATGGCTGCCGCCAAGATTTCCGGTAACGATCACCTCTTCTTTAAAGTGGTTCCGACTACCGACCCGAACGCCACTCTGGGTATGGCCCTGGCGGTGTTTGCGCTGATGATTTTCTTCAGTATTCGCGAAAAAGGGGCCATCGGCTTCCTGAAAGAGCTGACTCTGCACCCTTTCCATACCGGCAAGCTGTTCTTTGACATCCTGCTGATTCCGGTCAACTTCCTGCTGGAAGCAGTTTCCCTGATCGCCAAGCCGATCTCCCTGGGCCTGCGTCTGTTCGGAAACCTCTACGCCGGTGAAATGATCTTTATCCTGATCGCGATTGTCTTTGGCGTTGGCGTTCTCGGCTTTATTGGTGCGGGTCTCCTGCACATGGGCTGGGCGATCTTCCACGTACTAGTAATCGTGCTGCAGGCGTTCGTATTTATGGTATTGAGCACCGTGTACATGGCGATGGCACACCATCGCGACGATGAGCACGAGCACGATCAATAAGTTTTTAACCCTTTTTTCGACCTTTACAACAACTCTTTAACTTTGATTTGGAGAACACAATGGAAGCATTAGGTCTGGTTTACATCGCAAGTGCACTGCTGATCGGTCTGGGCGCCCTGGGCACCGCTATCGGTTTCGGTACTCTGGGTGGCAAGCTGCTGGAAGGTTCCGCTCGTCAGCCTGAACAGGCTCCGGCTCTGCAGGGCAAAATGTTCCTGATGGCTGGTCTGCTTGACGCGGTTCCAATGATCGGTGTTGGTATCGCTATGTACCTGATCTTCGCCGTAGCTCCTGGTCTGGTTTAATTACGCCGTTCCAATTGCCCTTAACCCTATTTAAAGAGCAAGAGGTGTCGGTGTGAATATCAACCTGACTCTAATCGGCCAGTCGATTACTTTCCTGTTTTTCGTCTGGTTTTGCTGGAAGTTTGTTTGGCCGCCGCTTTTGGGCGTGATGAAAGAGCGTGAGCAGAAGATCGCAGATGGTCTCGCTGACGCCGAGCACGCGCAGAAAGATCTGGAACTGGCCAAGCGCAAAGCTGCCGAGCAGCTGAAAGAAGCCAAAGATCAGGCGAGCGAGATTATCGATGGCGCCAACAAGCGCGCTAATCAGATTATCGATGAAGCAAAGCAGGCTGCGCATGCCGAGGGCGATCGCCTGAAAGCTGCGGCTAAAGCTGAGATCGACCAGGAAGTGAATCGCGCTAAAGAGCAACTGCGCAGCCGTGTGGCAGACCTGTCTGTCCTGGGTGCGGAGAAGATTCTCGCGGTCAATATCGACGCTAAGGCGCACGACGACCTGATCGACAAACTGGCAGCCGAGCTGTAAGCGAGGAACCCCATGGCGGAACTCAGCACACTGGCCCGGCCCTACGCTAAAGCTGCATTTGCCTATGCGCAGCAAGCCTCCCACTTAGGTGGTTGGAGCGCTGCGCTGGAAACTGCGGCGGCGGTCAGCCAGAACGAAAAAGTGCGTGAGCTGCTGGATAACCCACAGCTCACCAGTGAAGAGCGCGCAGATAAATTCCTGTCGATCTGTTCAGACGAGCTCGGCGAGCACGGAAAAAATTTCATCCGGTTGCTGGCGGAAAACCACCGCCTGCAGCTGCTGCCGGAAATTTCCGAGCTGTTCGAAGAGCTGAAAGCGCAGGCGGAAGCCACCCTCGAGGTGGAAGTTGTTTCCGCGCACGCCCTGAGCGATGCACAGGCGCAAGCACTGGGCCAAAAGCTCAGGGCGAAGTTTGAACGCGAAATACATCTGCACAGCTCGGTGGACGAGAGCCTGCTGGGCGGCGCGATCATCCGCGCCGGTGATACAGTCATCGACGGTTCCGTACGCGGCCGTCTGGCCAAGCTCGCCGAGGCGATGAACTCCTAAATTACTCTCCCCGTCGGCGTCAGCCGGCGGGGGACTTGAGGAACAGAGCATGCAGCAACTGAATCCCTCTGAGATCAGTGAAATCATCAAGAGCCGCATCGAAAATCTCGATGTGAGCACTGAAGCCCAAAATGAGGGCACCATTGTTTCCGTATCCGACGGCATCATCCGCATCCACGGCCTGGCCGACGTGATGTACGGTGAGATGATCGAGTTCGAAGGCGGCGTTTACGGTATGGCGCTGAACCTGGAGCGCGACTCCGTTGGTGCTGTAATCCTGGGTGACTACAAATCTCTGGCCGAAGGTCAGAAGTGTCGTTGTACCGGCCGTATCCTGGAAACCCCGGTTGGTCCGGAACTGCTCGGCCGCGTTGTAGACGCACTGGGTAACCCGATCGACGGCAAGGGCCCACTGAACAACAAGCTGACCGACGCGGTAGAAAAAGTAGCGCCTGGCGTTATCGCCCGTCAGTCCGTTGATCAGCCTGTACAAACCGGCTTGAAAGCGGTTGATACCATGATTCCGATTGGCCGTGGCCAGCGTGAGCTGATCATCGGTGACCGTCAGATCGGTAAGACTGCTGTGGCGATCGACGCCATCATCAACCAGAAAGGCACCGGCGTTAAGTGTATCTACGTTGCCGTGGGCCAGAAGCAGTCCTCTATTGCCAACGTAGTGCGCAAGCTCGAAGAGCACGGCGCTATGGACCACACCATCGTAGTGGCCGCTGGCGCCGCCGATCCGGCAGCGATGCAGTTCCTGGCTCCTTACGTCGGCTGTACCATGGGTGAGTACTTCCGCGACCGTGGTGAAGATGCCCTGATCGTATACGATGACCTGACCAAGCAGGCTTGGGCCTACCGTCAGATCTCCCTGCTGCTGAAGCGTCCGCCTGGACGTGAAGCCTACCCCGGTGACGTTTTCTACTTGCACTCCCGTCTGCTGGAGCGCGCCGCGCGTGTAAATGCCGACTACGTAGAGAAATTCACCAATGGTGAAGTGAAAGGCAAGACCGGCTCTCTGACCGCCCTGCCGATCATCGAAACCCAGGCCGGTGACGTATCCGCGTTCGTACCGACCAACGTGATTTCCATTACCGACGGCCAGATCTTCCTCGAGACCGATCTGTTCAACTCCGGTATCCGCCCTGCGATCAACCCGGGTATCTCCGTATCCCGTGTAGGTGGTGCAGCGCAGACCAAGGTGATCAAGAAACTGTCCGGTGGTATCCGTACCGCTCTGGCTCAGTACCGCGAATTGGCGGCATTCTCCCAGTTTGCCTCTGATCTGGACGAAGCTACCAAAGCCCAGCTGGATCACGGTGAGCGTGTAACCGAGCTGATGAAGCAGAAACAGTACTCTCCGCTGTCTATCGCGGACATGGCTGTTTCCGTTTACGCCGCCGACAAGGGTTACCTGAAAGAAGTAGAAGTTGCCAAGGTTCTCGATTTCGAAGCCGCCCTGCTCGCTTACATGAACAGCGAACACGCAGAGCTGATGGAGAAAGTGAACGCGACTGGTAACTACAACGACGAAATCGACGCAGCTTTCAAAGCCGCTATCGAGAAGTTCGTCGCTACTAGCAGCTGGTAAGAACTCCCTGGAGAGCGCGAAAGAGCGGCACTGCCGCTCTTTCGGAATCTAACTTCCAGCGAACAAGGTAAATCACTATGGCAGGCGGAAAAGAAGTACGCACAAAAATTGCCAGCATCAAGAGCACGCAGAAGATTACTGCCGCAATGGAAATGGTTGCAGCCAGTAAGATGCGTAGAGCTCAGGATCGCATGGCACTGGGGCGTCCCTACGCCCAGCGCATACGCGCAGTGATCGGCCACGTCGCCAACGCTTCGGCCGAGTACCAGCATATTTACCTGCAGGAGCGCGAGGCCAAGCGGGTCGGTTTTATCCTGGTATCCACTGACCGCGGACTCTGTGGTGGCCTGAACATCAACATGTTCAAGGCGGCTATTCGCGAGATGCAGGCGTGGTCCGAAAAAGGCGTTGACGTAGAAGTCTGCGCGGTAGGTAACAAGGCGGCCAGTTTCTTTAACGCCATCGGCAGCAAGGTTGTCGCAGCAGTTCGCGACCTGGGCGATGCGCCCCAGGCCAACAAGCTGATTGGCTCAGTTAAGGTAATGCTGGACCGTTACGCAGAAGGCGATATCGATCGCCTGTTCCTGGTATCCAACGAGTTTATCAACACCATGTCACAGAAGCCGCGGGTTGAGCAATTGCTGCCGCTGCCGAAAGACGAAGATGAAAAACTCATGCACGAGTGGGACTACCTCTACGAGCCGGATCCGGTTGAATTGCTGGATGGATTGCTGGCTCGCTATATCGAGTCTCAGGTATACCAGGCAGTAGTTGAAAACAAAGCCTGTGAGCAGGCAGCGCGTATGATCGCGATGAAGAGCGCCACCGATAACGCCGGTGAGCTGATCGATCAGTTGCAGCTTGTCTACAACAAGGCGCGCCAGGCGGCCATTACCCAGGAACTGTCCGAAATTGTCGGCGGTGCGGCGGCGGTTTAATCCGCTGCCCCTAGCAGTAATGGTCAGCCTAGAAAGAATTTAAAGCTGAGGATCCGGAAATGAGTAACGGGCAAATTGTGCAAGTGATCGGAGCGGTCATCGACGTGGAATTCCCACGCGATTCTGTTCCGAATGTATACGACGCACTGGTGGTTGAGGACAAGAACCTCACCATGGAAGTGCAGCAGCAGTTGGGTGACGGCGTGGTACGCGCTATTGCCATGGGTTCATCCGAAGGTATCAGCCGCGGTCTGCCCGTGCGCAATACCGGCGCTCCGGTTTCTGTACCGGTAGGCCTGGAAACCCTCGGTCGCATCATGGACGTGCTCGGCAACCCGATTGACGAGTGTGGCCCTATCGGTGAGAAAGAGCGCTCTTCTATCCACCGCGCTGCACCAACCTACGAAGAGCAGTCCAGCTCTACCGAACTGCTGGAAACCGGCATCAAGGTAATCGACCTGGTTTGCCCGTTCGCCAAGGGTGGTAAGGTTGGTCTGTTCGGTGGTGCCGGTGTAGGTAAAACCGTAAACATGATGGAACTGATCAACAATATCGCTACCGAGCACTCCGGTCTGTCCGTGTTCGCAGGTGTTGGTGAGCGTACCCGTGAAGGTAACGACTTCTATTACGAGATGGCTGAATCCGGCGTTGTTGACCTGGAAAATAAAGCCAACTCTAAAGTGGCGATGGTTTACGGCCAGATGAATGAGCCGCCCGGCAACCGTCTGCGTGTTGCCCTGACCGGCCTGACCATGGCGGAAAAATTCCGTGATGAAGGCAAAGACGTACTGTTGTTCGTCGACAACATCTACCGTTACACCCTGGCCGGTACCGAAGTATCTGCACTGCTGGGCCGTATGCCTTCTGCGGTAGGTTACCAGCCGACCCTGGCGGAAGAGATGGGCGTTTTGCAGGAGCGTATTACCTCCACCAAGACTGGCTCTATCACCTCTATCCAGGCGGTATACGTACCGGCGGATGACTTGACTGACCCGTCTCCGGCGACCACCTTCGCGCACTTGGACTCCACCGTAGTACTGAGCCGTGACATCGCCGCTAAAGGTATCTACCCGGCTGTTGACCCGTTGGACTCCACCTCTCGTCAGCTGGACCCGCAGGTAATCGGTCAGGAGCACTACGAAGTGGCTCGTGGCGTACAGTCCGTACTGCAGCGCTACAAAGAGCTGAAGGACATCATCGCGATCTTGGGGATGGACGAACTGTCTGAAGAAGACAAGCAGATCGTAGCCCGCGCCCGTAAGATCGAGCGTTTTCTGTCTCAGCCTTTCCACGTTGCGGAAATCTTCACTGGTGCACCAGGTAAATATGTTTCCCTGAAAGAAACCATCCGTGGCTTCCAGGGCATCCTGAACGGTGAGTATGACCACATGCCTGAACAGGCCTTCTACATGGTGGGAACCATCGACGAAGCTGTGGAAAAAGCCAACAAGACCAAAGGCTAAGCCAGAGAGGCATATACTATGGCCATGACAGTACATTGTGACATTGTCAGCGCCGAGCAGTCTCTCTTCTCCGGACTGGTGCAGATGGTGATTGTGAGTGGTATCGAAGGTGAGCTGGGTCTCTCCTACGGCCATGCGCAACTGCTTACCGCCCTGAAGCCCGGTCCGGTACGCATCATCAAGCCCGGTGGTGAAGAGGAAGTACTGTTCGTCAGCGGTGGCTACGCCGAAGTGCAGCCGAACATGGTTACCATCCTCGCGGATGTAGCCGAGCGTGAAATTGATGAGGAAGCTGCGCAGAAGGCCCGCGAAGAAGCGGAACACGCCCTGCACAAAGCGCCCTCTGAAGTTGATTATGCGCGTATCTCAGCCCAACTGGCCGAAGCCGAGGCGCGTCTGCGCACTCTACAGGCAATCCGCAAGGCGGCCGGCAAGTAAGCAGCGCTTGCATTCGTGTAAAGCGCCTACTTCAAGGCGATAAAAAAGCAGCTTCGGCTGCTTTTTTTGTATTCTTGGTTCTCACTTTACCTTCCCCCTGTTTTTGAAAGTCACTCCCTACTCTATGTGCCCATAGGGGTAGATCTAAGTTGTACGAGGTATCTACATTGAAGCCCACCTTTAAAAAACTCTTCACAATATCAACTTTAATTTACCTACTGGCCGGATGTGGTGGCGGCTCATCCGGCGGAGGCGATGATAATCGTGAACAGAAAACAGATAATGAAAACCCAAGCGCCAGTATCCTGTTTCCATCTGCCAACGGATTGTGGAGTGATCGGGAAACATTGATCGTCCGCGGGAGTGCGACAGACAATGTTGGGGTGGAAAATGTGCTGGTAAACGGGATAGAAGCAGATTCCGATGATGGCTTTAAAACTTGGCAAGTAGAAATACCGTTGACTGCAGGTGAAACCACGGGCATCAATGTAGAGGTCACTGATGTTAATGGAAATAGAACCCTGGAAGCTGCTTTTTTAACTGTAAACGCCTATGACAATTTTGACAGTTATAGGTTTTGCAGCCCTTTGGCATATGATGACGATAGAAATGTAGCCTATACGTTTAACCCTGTTAGGGAAATTAGTCTGGAAAAGATGCAAGAGAGATTTATCTCCTCAAGTCTTACTGATGTCGTCGGTGCGAAATACGATGCGATTACAGGAAATTTTTTAGTTATTGAAAAAGACAGGTTGTTGTTGGTTGATAGGGATTTTAATGTAGTAAATAGCATTTCAGAAACTGATGATGAATCACTATCTTTTGGCAAGAGGCCCCAGATTTCAATTGATGATAGTAGTGGAGATATTTATGTTCAAAATTATTGGCCGAGCTCCTTAATAAAAGTTGATCCTGCCACAGGTGAGAGAGAAAAAATATCAGAGTTTCAGTATGTAGATGGAAGTTCCGTAGGCTACCTAAACCAGGGACTTGAAATTAAAGGTGGCAGATTTTTTGTACTCGAAGAGAAGGCATTACTGGAATTAAATCCATTTACATGGGCGGCAAGTGAAATTTCAGGGAAAAATATAGGTGCAGGAGAGTCTTTTTACAGTATAAAAGGTCTATCTGTCGATTTAGAGAATAACAAAGCCTACGTGGGCGACCACCATAGTAGATTGTTTGAAATTGATTTAACAACAGGTGATCGAGAGGTAATTTCTTCTGAACTGGATGCCGGTGAAGAAAATCTCAATTTCGACTCAGCTAGAAATGGCTTTTTGGATGTAGGGCCTTTTATTCTAATTAATTCCTGCCTGACTGGGCATACTTTCTCAATCAATAAGGAAAGTGGAGAGAGGAGTCGCTTATCCAGAAAAATTAGAGGGGATGGGCCCTTAATTTCTGCAAGTGAAGCACCTATCTTTGACCAAGATAATAATCGTATTATCGTTCTGAATGATAGTTATGGTAACTCTGATTTATTTTCTGATTTCGATAAGATTCAGCAAGTTATTTCTGTAGATCTACAAACTGGGCACAGATCCATTCTATCAGGACCAAACTATGGCGAAGGTATCATTAAAGGCTATTTTAATAATCTGGCTGTAGACGATAGAAATGGAAATATTTACGCAATGGAATCTGTATCCAATAGTATCGTCAAAATAGACCCTAATAACGGGAATCGAACCATAATTTCAGGAGTGGAAATAGGAGTTGGTGAAAACCTTATGGGGTCGAGAGCTCTAGCTGTAGATTCGACACAAAATCGAATATTAACTATATCTGGATCTTCATTGATTGCTGTTGATATAGAGACAGGAAATCGAAGTGTAATAACAGATTTTACGTATATGGATATGTGGCATCCACAATATATATCCTTGAACTCGAATTCTTCGCACGTCTACATTTCGGATGTTCATGGAACTATCAACAAAATTGACCTGAATAGTCAGGAAATAACCACAGTATCAGGTAAGGATATTGGCAGTGGACCAAGTATGAATGAACTTGGCTTTATGGTGTTTGATGAGTTAAATAATCAAATAATTATTGAGGATTATAACCATACTGAAGGAGATGAATTTCCAATTGATATTGAGCTTCTGGCTGTAGATCTGGAAACTGGAGATAGAACTTTGTTGCTGAATCTTCAGGAGAAGAATAATGAGGATATGCTGATTTCACCTGTGATTGATACTAAAGAGAATAAAGTATATCTGGCTATGCCTAATAGAAGTATCGCTGTTTTTGATATGCAAACAAAGCAGTATTTAACTGTAACACAATAGTTTTTAATTGTTCTGACGCCAGTAATATTTTTTCTGGCGCTTATGAGCCTCCTAGCTTAGTTTTCAAGGAGGCCAGGTATATATTGTTGAATTGAAATGCTGCTGACAGATTTTCGTAGAGAGAGAATCTATTTATACAGACATACTAATGTCTTTATTAGTGATTTAATCGATTTTCTCACAAAATTTCGCTCCAATGTTGTATGCCAAAAATCTAGTTGTTTCAGGTTAATAAATAGGTTTATTAATTTTTTATGAGATTTTGATTTTATTTAAAGGTTATTTTTTTTAGAAAAATTTATGTCAACTGTCTATGCTTTTAGGTGAAAGTACGACCTCTGTGCACATTTAATCATACCCTTCTTGCTTTCACATTTCTCTATATTGATTTATTGTATACGTGGTACCTTTCCAAAGGTGGTTGATGTTAGTAGATAATTAAAGTATACATTCTGTCTTTATTTGAGTTCATTTCGTAAACCTGTGTAAATAAGTGCCTTGCGTACAAAATCATAATATCTTGCTATCATATTCTCTATACTGGTTGTTGGCTGCTTAAGCTAAGTTTATGTTTTAAATTTAAAGTGGCGCTGATTTATGGTTTTCAGTAAGTTGTATCAGGCCTCATTTCGAAAAGTTTCGATTTTTCTGACATTTTTTTTGTTGTTCTTAGGTGTAAATAGCCACTCTCAATTCTATGACGCCCCCACTCCCGCCGAATATCTCAGTAACACCAAGCCTTTTTATATTCCCGGTAATATTTTTGTCACAGGAATTACTCCTAAGAAAAATAGGGTGCCAAGCCACCTAAAAGAATTTGGGTTTTATCACTCCGGTTGGGATGAAGATGATATCCCTGAAGTCGCAAGATTCTCTACTTTCGTTGATATTTGGTACTTCGATAAAGACCTAATGGCAGTTGCCAGGAAGCATGGGCTAAAGATCTGGGTGGCTTTGGCCCCTATTTTTTTTAAGGATTTTGGAAAAAATAAGCAGGAGAATTATCTGGATAGATGGGAAAAAGCCAGGCAAGAGTTGCTGCCTTTTAAAGATATTATTTACGCTTTTGATCCTCTAGATGAACCCTTCCAAAGATCTCTGTTACCGGATAAAGATTTGAAAAATTACCTTGAGGAGATTGGAGAATTGATACGGAGAGATTTTCCTAAGGCAAAACTTGCTATTACATTTACACACAATACTGTGAGTCAGGCTAGATTTCAGCTAATCGTACCAGAGAACTACAATTTATTCGGAGTTGATCACTATGTTGGAGTGAAATTCCAGGACGAAATTGTTGAAAAATTGATGCATAAAACTCAGCATATGGATGCTAAATATTATTTAATTCCGAGAGGGTTTAAGACCACTAATCGAGATTATGGGATTTTATCAGAGGAACAACTTATTTCTCGAGCTCGACAAGCTTATAACTTTGCTATTTCAAATTCCAAGGTGGAAGTGATGTTTCCTTTTCACTGGAAAGGCTTTACCGAGCATTCAAAAGAATATTTTGGAGCCGAGAGTATGCCCAACTTACTCCAACAGTACGAGAGAATTGGTAGAGCAATTTCCAGGAATCGATAGGGAGTTTGGAGGATTAGTCGATGATAAAGAATCCTGATCACGTAACCATCGCTGTCACCAATTTGGAAAAAAGCCAAAAATTCTTTGAATTATTAGATTTTGAATTGGAGATTACTGATGTTATTTCAGGAGAGAAAATCTCTAAATACCTGGAGGTCCCCAATGTTCAGGCAGACCATTTAACAATGGTTTTGAAGAATGCTGAGCCTAGATTTGAAATTCAGTTGTTACACTTCCGTTCGCCAAAGATATTTTCTGATTCCAATATATTAAATCTGGCAAGACCTGGCTATAACCATCTTTGCTTGAGGGTTGATGATATCGAGTTGTCTGTGGATTACTTGAAGAAAAATGGGGTTCATATTCGTGGTCAGGTTATAGAGTATTTGAGCAGAAAGCTGGTATACATTGAGGGTCCTGAATACATCACGATAGAGTTGGCTGAATGGCTGTGATGAAAAAATAAGCCTTATAACCTTTTTACAAGATTAATTTTTTACAAGTTTATTCTAATCCCACAGCAAGAACTTCCCTACTGGCGTAAAAATCTCTCGAAAAATAATAGTATTAAAATAAACTATTCTCTCCGTTTTCAGGGAGAGAATCATGTCAGATCATTTGATTTTATATACTAACCCCCAGTCCCGCGGATGCATAGTACGCTGGATGCTAGAAGAATTGGGCTTATCTTATCGTACAGAGGTACTTGAGTACGGTGAACCTATGAAGACCACCGAATATCTTGCTATCAATCCAATGGGTAAGGTACCTACTCTGGTTCATGGTGGGAGAATTATTACAGAAGCTTCAGCTATATGTGTTTACTTGGCGGAAGTGTTCCCTGAGTCAGAATTGGCGCCAATGAATGACGATGAGAGAGCGAGCTTTTATCGCTGGATGTTTTTTGCGGCTGGCCCTATGGAATCTGCCATTGTGAATAAATATATCTTTGGGGAAGAGGCAGGTGCAGACAAGCAGCTGATGCTCGGTTACGGTTCCTATCAGTTGGCATTAGACACACTTTCTAAGGTGATTAAGTCCGGCCCCTATATTCTCGGTGAGCGTTTTACTGCAGCGGATGTTTATATAGGTGCCCAGTTAGAATGGGGGCTGCAGTTTGGCACTATAGAGAAGCGAATAGAGTTTCAGGAGTATGTTGAGCGCTTATCGAAACGTGAAGCTTTCCAGAGAGCGCACGCATTGGATAAAGCTCTAATAGAAGAGGTTAATGAAGTTTAGTTATCACTTTTTGAGATTACTATGTAAAGCCTCGCTATGCGAGGCTTTTTAATGGATGAGTGTTAAAGTCTGGAGACAAGTATTGGGTGTATTTGAACTTCACCGGTAATTATGTAGAGTGAATAATTACCCCATATTTTTTATGATCTTTTTAATTTAATGGCGAGGCTATTTAGGGCCTTGTTTAAGTCCAAAGCAGCTATCCTGAATGCTGTGTCGCATCTTCCCATGATGTAATTTTTTCATCTCCCATTCTGATTTTCTATGAGTATCAATAGCGATAGACCCAAGAGTGAGCGGGTGGTTTTGTGTGAACAGATGGATGCCAGCCTGCATGAATATGAACTTGAGAGTCGCTCTCTGTTATAGTCATCTATTGCTGCGGGATTGGAAATTGGTTTTAGTTTTTTCTTGATGATGGCGCTGTTTAGCAGTTTTCATGAAGAGCTGGATAAATCGGCGTTACACCTTGTGTTGTCGATGAGTTACCCGGTTGGCTTTATTTTGGTTATTATAGGACGCACGGATCTTTTTACCGAACATACGACATTGGCAATTTACCAGTTGCTGATAGAAGGCAACGTTTGCGTGATCTGGGTCGTATGTGGGGATTCATTTATCTCGGCAATATGATTGGCACTTTTTTATTTGCGTTGATACTGGTGGGTTATTTCTCAGTCAGTCAAAACATTGTCTCAGCAGGTTTTGATTACTATGGTCAAAAGCTGATTAGTGCGAATAATAGTGCGTTACGTCTTGGTGCAATTTTGGCTGGGTGGCTAATGGGGTTACTCGGTTGGCTAGTTTCATCCAGTACTGACACCATTAGTCGAATAATGGTTATTGCAATAGTGACCTTTGTAATCGGTCTGGGCAGTCTGCCGCATTGCGTAGCAGGGGCCGTAGCAATATTTAGTGCCTGGATAGGTGGTGATGGTTCGATAGGTTTGATGGAAGTACTGCGCTTTCAAATCTTAGCCACGTTGGGTAATACCTTTGGTGGGGCCGTATTTGTGGGTCTTTTGAAATATGGTTATATCACCAATAATTTTTCCTAGCCGAAAACTTTCTTTAGTAGGGTTATAAGAGATAGGTAATTGGGCGCTTTGATAGTTCTCCGCGCCCTAGAAGTTGTATCCGGCGGAAGCCACCGGATACAAAACTAAGACTCTGGGAATTAATGTACCCAGTGGTGGCGTTCCATTTTCTCTTGTACCGCCTCTGCCGTAGGAGCGGGCATAGCGCTGATAGGCAGGCGTTCGTGGAAGAATGCCAAGCGTTCGCCAGCACCGACTTCGTTCATGGTTTCTGCCTCGAACACACGGCCATTAATTACCGTGTAGGTAATGTTCTCTGACAGGCGTAGGTTATCCAAGGGGTTGCCGTCAACCACGATCAGGTCAGCCAGCTTACCAGCCTCAATGCTGCCGATATCACCGTCCATACCCAAGTAGCGGGCACCATCGATGGTACCGGCGCGGAAGGCTTCCCAGGGGGTAAAGCCGCCCTGCTCCATCATCCACATCTCCCAGTGCGCTCCAAGTCCTTCGCGCTGGCCGTGGGCGCCGATATGTACGGTGACACCTTCGTCGCGCAGCTGCTTGGCCTGACGGGCCACATTAAAGTGGTTGTAGTGGGCATCCGGCGCAGTGGGGCGACGGATAGAGCGGGGGTTAACGATAAAATCGGGGGTAAAGCGGGTCAGGCGCTCGTTCTTCCATACTTCGGTGCGGTCATACCAGTACTCCTCACCCCAGAGGCCGCCGTAGGCCACAACGAAGGTTGGTGTATAACCCACTTGGGTTTGGCTCCACAGTTGCTCCACATCGCCGTAGACATTGGCGATCGGCAGTGAGTGCTCGATACCGGTGTGCCCGTCCACAATCATGTTCATATTGTGCTGGTACTTACCGCCGCCCTCGGGCACTACCATAATGCCGGCTTCGCGGGCTGCCTGCAGCACTTGCTGGCGCTGGTCGCGGCGGGGCTGGTTGTAGCTCTTCACCGAGATGGCGCCCATTTCCTTGAGACGGTTGACGTGGAACTGAGCGTCCTCCAGGGAATTGATCTTGGCTTTGTAGCCTGGACCTTTGGCCCCATAGAGGATGGTGCCAGTAGAGAAAATACGCGGTCCGGTAATCAGACCGGCCTTTTGCATTTCTGCGGCGGAGAATATCTCGCTGCTGTCATTGGAGGGGTCGTGAATCGTGGTCACGCCAAATGCCAGACTGGAGAACAGGTTCCAGTTTTGCTGCGGGATAATTTCTTCGCGACCCTGAGCGCCGTGGGCATGAGCGTCAATCAGCCCTGGCAATACAGTTTTGCCGGTGATATCGATGCGCTTCGCCTCGGCGGGAATTTCAACTTCTGCAGCTGGGCCCACCGCGACAATGCGGTTGCCTCGGAATAGAACCACGCCATCCTCGATAATTTCGCGGGTGTTCTCCGCATCGCGCATAGTGACGACTTTGCCACCGGTGAGGGCAACGAGGCCAGCGCGATTGTCGAAGGACTGCACAAAGCTTAGGTCGATGCCTTCAGAAACTGGCTCTGGTAGTTCCTCTGGGGCACCGGCGACAAATTCGAAGGCGTCTTTTAGTTCGCGCTCGAACAGCTTGGGCCCGTGTGCCCAGCCTAGGGTGTCACTATCGGCGGACCAGTGCAGGTTTTCACCGGCGCGCTTTGATACCTGGGTGACTTTGACCGCTTTGTTATTAGGGCCGATCACCTCGGACTTGCCGGTGTGCATAAAGGGCGCGACGAAAGCTTTGAAGTCCTGGGTGAAGGCGACCCACTTGCCGTCCGGGGACAGACGGAAGGAGGTAATCTCGGCACCGTGCAGGTGCTCACGCTCATCTTTGCCTTCCAGGTTGGTGCTCTTCAATACGCGCTTGCCGCCGCCGGCGTGTTGGTACTCGGAGAAATAGATACGGTCCTCGCTAGTGCCGAAGTGCGGCTCATAGCCGGACTTCACGACCCGGCGTTGCCAGTCGCCGTCGACGTCTGCCAGGTAGATACCCGGTTCTAAAGAGTACTCGGGGCTGAGCAGGTAACCGCCGGTAAAGCGGCGGTAGGCCACGGTGTCACCACTGGGGGAGAAGCTCGGCTCTACGTAGAGGCCGGGCTGTTTGGTGATGTTTTTGCCGCGACCGCTGCGGGAGGATACTACACGCACATGACCGAGTTTTTGGTCGTCCCAGGTGACATAGGTGATCTCGCGACCATCGCGGGACCAGCTGGGATAGAATTCAAAGTGGTCTTCCTGGCGGGTCAGCCGGCGGCGCTCACCACTGGCGATATCCTGAATATAAATCTTGCCCAATGCCTGGA
The DNA here is from genome assembly GCF_052467705.1 of Microbulbifer mixtoriginis (SeqCode). Lineage (NCBI taxonomy): Bacteria > Pseudomonadati > Pseudomonadota > Gammaproteobacteria > Cellvibrionales > Microbulbiferaceae > Microbulbifer > Microbulbifer mixtoriginis (SeqCode). Next base: position 268,448 of record NZ_CP174322.1, on the reverse strand, counting down.
AAGCGACCTGCTTGCCGTTGGGGGATTTTTGCGCCCAGCGAATCATCTTCACATCGAAGGTGTCCGGGGCTACTTCCACGGGGAAGCGCACCGCATCCGCGACCTGTTTCTCGACCTTCACATGAGCCGCAATCGGCGCAACGCTGTCGCCGTTGATGGAGATACGTAGGAATTTACCGCCAGTCCAAACGACCAATGACTCACCATCGGGCATCCAGTCGTATTGAACGTAGTTACCATGAGGACCGAAAATTTCCTGTAGGTCTCGCTCAAGGCCGGCGTAAACAGGGGTTTCCAGCCCAGTATCCAAATCTTTCAGGAACAGGGAGGTCTGATTGTCCTGGCGGCGAATAAAGGCCAGTTTACTGCCATCCGGAGAGGGCACTGGCGCCACCGCGCCACCGGGACCAGAGATAAAGGTTTCCTCTTCACCGTCCTGTAGGTCGTAGCGCTTGATGGCAAATATTTCTTTGGTCGAGTTCTTGTTGTACTCCCATACGGTACCGGGTGTGGTATCGATGGAGTAATAGACGTAGCGTCCATCTGGAGAGAAGGCCGGATCGGCAATATTCTTCTGGGCGATATCGCCACCGATACGCTCTTTCAATTGGCGACCTTCACCCCCACCGTAGTGGTACATCCAGATTTCACCGGCGGGAATACTGCGGCCGGACATAAAACCTTTACGTGCTACCAGGTACTGGCCATCGGGGCTCCAGTTGGGCGAGTGCAGCAGGTTTTCCTTCTCTGTCGTGAGCTGGCGAAGGTTGTCGCCATTGCGATCCATCAACCAAATGTTGTCGGCGCCATCGCGGTCGCTGATAAATACAATGGTTTTGCCATCCGGGCTGAAGCGCGGCTGCATATTCCAGGCGATTTCATTGGTCAGGGCTACTGCCTCGCCGCCTGCTACCGGCACTGTGTAGATATCGCCGAGCATATCGAACAGGATGGTTTTGCCATCTGGGCTGATATCCAGGTTGCTCCAGGTGGTCTCGCGGGTGTCCAACTGGATCGGTTCAAATTCGTAGGGCGGCTTGTTGATATCCCAGGATTGGGCTTCCGCCTTATCTCCTTCTTGTTCTTCAGCGCCTTCAGCTTCTGCTACGGCCCCCAGAGGCAGGGACAGCATAAGCGCTGCCAGAGCCAACAAATGGCGCCGTGGTTTTTTTTGCTCGATTGTATTCATGGACAATTTCCCTCCACCGCATTGTCTGCGTTGGCTCTGACTGTACTGTTGTAATGGGCAACGTATTGATCTTCAGGAGGCTAAATTACCGGGATCGCCGTCCGGCGGCAATCGCAATGCGCTAAGCGCCAAGCTGCCGGGTTGGGTTGAGTTAGTGAGGGCTAGTGGCCACAATGTTGCCAAATTTAAGGAATTAGTGAGATTTCAAACCATTATGACTATCGACGTAGTGATTTTGGCTGCGGGCAAAGGTTCCCGTATGCGATCGGACCTGCCCAAAGTGCTGCACCCGATTGGCGGAATTCCCATGTTGGGGCATGTCATTGAGACGGCGCGACAGTTGCAGGGGGTTGAAATTACCGTGGTTGTCGGACACGGCGCAGACCAGGTACGTCAGCGATTTGCCGATAGTGGTGTGAAGTTTGTTGAGCAGACGGAGCAGCTGGGCACCGGCCACGCTGTGGCACAGGCTATCCCTCAGTTCCGCGAGGGTGCCACCGTGTTGGTACTTTATGGTGATGTGCCACTGGTCAGGGCGGGAACTCTACAGTCCCTGTTGTCGGCTGCGGATCATGGCCCAGCCCTGCTTTCGGTAGAAATGGCCAATCCGGCCGGTTATGGGCGCATAGTGCGCGATACGTCGGGTCGGGTGCGGGCGATTGTAGAAGAGAAAGATGCAGATGCCGATACACTGGCTATTAGTGAGGTGAACACCGGTATTCTGGCGGCGCCGGCAGATCTGTTGGCTCGTTGGTTACCTGAGTTGTCTTGTGAGAATGCCCAGGGCGAGTATTACCTGACCGATGTCATCGCACGTTCTGTGAGTGAGGAGATCGCGGTGACGGGCGAGCGTGCCAGTGACACGCTGGAAGTCGCCGGTGTCAACAGCCGCGCCCAGCAGGCTCAGATGGAGCGAGCCTTACAGCATACCCGCGCAGTGGCACTGATGAATGCCGGTGTCACTTTGCTCGATCCAGCCCGGATCGACATCCGTGGCAGCCTCGAATGCGATACTGATGTATCCATTGATATCAACTGTATCTTCGAAGGTGATGTCTCACTGGGCAAGGGAGTACAGATTGGCCCCAATTGCCTGCTAAAAGATTGCCGCCTGGCGGATGGTACCTGTGTAGAGGCCAATTCTGTCATTGAAGGTGCTCATGTGGGTGAAGCTTGTACCATTGGTCCTTTTGCTCGCCTGCGCCCTGGCACCGAGCTGGCTGATGGAGCCAAGGTGGGTAACTTTGTAGAGACCAAAAAGGCCAAAGTGGGAGTCGGCAGCAAGATTAATCACCTCTCCTATGTGGGGGATTCAGTCGTGGGTGAGTCTGTGAATATCGGTGCCGGCACCATCACCTGTAATTACGATGGTGTGAATAAGTCCCTCACTGAAATTGGTGACGGCGCCTTTATTGGTTCCAATACCGCTCTGGTTGCTCCGGTGAAAGTTGGCAGTGGTGCCACCATAGGAGCGGGCTCCACCATTACCCGGGAGGTGGGTAGTGAAGAGCTGGCCGTGGCGCGGGGCAAGCAACGCAATATCACCGGTTGGGAACGTCCCATTAAACGAAATTAGTTTTTACCCTTCCTAAAAGGGGAAACCCGCTGGAAAATCGAATTCCGGCGGGATTTCACTCCTCCCACCCGGTGGGATACCTCCTTTCCATTAAACTTGCGCTTCGGGAACAAAAGGAATGGCCCGATGCACAAGCCTAGAATGCAGCTGCTCGCCAGCTTTGATATCGCCTCTCTACAGTACCTGGATGAGTCAGGACAAACTACTCAGGCGCTACCCGATTTCGCTACCCCGGATACTCTGGTTGCCCTATACCGGCAGATGACCCTGGCGCGTATGGTCGATGATCGCGCGGTGAAGATGCAGCGCACCGGTCAACTCGGTACCTACCCGTCCAGCCTTGGGCAGGAAGCGATCGGTGTGGGTGTCGGTGCCGCCATGGCAAAAGAAGACGTCTACTGCCCCAATTACCGGGAAACCGGTGCCCTTTTGGAGCGCGGTGTGCGTATAGAAGAAATCTACGCTATTTGGGGAGGAGATGAACGCGGCCAGAACTATCGCCACGTATGCGAGGATCTACCGCTAAGCGTACCTATTGCCACGCAAATGTTGCATGGGGCCGGCGTTGCCTTTGCGCTCAAATATAAACACGAGCAGCTGGGGGAGCCTATACGTGCGGCGGTTACCAGTGGCGGTGACGGCGCCACTTCCAAGGGAGATTTCTATGAGGCGATCAACCTAGCGGGGGATTGGAAGTTGCCGCTGGTGGTGGTGATCAATAACAACCAGTGGGCCATCTCCCTACCCCGTTCTGGGCAGACTGCTTGTAAGACCCTCGCACAGAAGGCAATCGCCGCCGGAATCCCCAGTTTACAGGTTGATGGCAACGACGTGATCGCTGTGTATCAGGCCGTGTTAGAGGCGCTGCAACTGGCCCATGAAGGTGGCGGGCCTTCATTGATTGAGGCGGTGACTTATCGTCTGTGCGATCACACCACTGCGGATGATGCCAGCCGCTACCAACCACAAGAGGGCGTCAAAGAAGCTTGGGGTAGGGAGCCGCTCAGGCGGCTGAGAATCTATTTGGAAAGCCTGGGTATCTGGGGAGATGCACAGGAAGAGGAATTACAGCGGGAGTTGAAGGAGATACTGGAGGAGGCAGTGCGGGTGTATCGGCAAACTCCTCGAGATAAGTCTACGGCTATTTTCGATCACCTCTATGGAACCTTGCCCGAGGCCTTTATCGAGCAATACCAACAATTGCAGGGGGACAGCTGATGGCGCAAATTACCCTGGTAGAAGCGATTACCCAGGCGCTCGCTTTCGAAATGCAGAGAGACCCCAAGGTGGTTGTTTTCGGTGAGGATGTGGGACTGAACGGCGGCGTTTTTCGTGCTACCGATGGCCTGCAGGCGCGTTTTGGCCATGAACGGGTACTGGATACTCCGCTGGCGGAAAATATGATTGCCGGGATTGCGATTGGTATGGCGGTGCAGGGCCTGCGACCGGTGGCGGAATTTCAGTTTATGGGGTTTATCTATCCCGGTCTCGATCAGATCCTCAGCCACGCCGCGCGCTATCGCAATCGCACTCGCGGCCGTCTCTCCTGCCCGATTGTCTACCGGGCCCCCTATGGAGGCGGAATCCATGCACCAGAGCATCATTCGGAGAGTACTGAGGCCCTGTTCGCCCATATTCCCGGATTGCGCTTAGTGGTGCCCTCTTCTCCGGCGCGGGCCTATGGATTGTTACTGGCGGCGATCCGCGATCCAGACCCGGTTGTCTTTCTCGAACCCAAGAGGATCTATCGTGCGGTGCGCCAGGAAGTCGTCGACAATGGTGAGGCTCTGCCGCTGGACCGTGCCTTTGTCTTGCGAGAGGGCAGTGATATCACCTTGATCGCCTGGGGAGCTTCGCTGAAGGAGACTCTGCAGGTTGCCGAGCAGCTCTCCACTGAAGGCATCGAAGCGGAGGTGATCGATCTCGCCACTCTAAAACCCCTGGATATTCACACCATTATTGATTCTTTGGAGAAAACCCACCGCTGTGTCTTGATACATGAAGCCGCGCGTTTTTGTGGTCTGGGTGCGGAGGTGGCTTCACAGATCAATGAATATGCCTTTGACCTATTGCATGCACCGGTACAAAGAGTAACGGGGTTCGATACGGTGATGCCCTATTACCAGCTTGAAGATGTCTACCTACCCGGTGTGCCGCGAATTATGACGGCGGTGCGCGAAGTGCTCGAATACGCAAATGGAGGGGTGGCATGAAAATTTTTACCCTGCCCGACCTCGGTGAGGGGTTGCCGGATGCAGTAGTGCGGGAATGGCATGTGCACGAAGGAGATGAAATTGCCGCCCACGAAAGCCTGGTAACTGTTGAGACCGCCAAAGCTCTGGTAGAAGTTCCAGCTCCTTGGGGAGGCAGAATAGAAAAGCTGTTTGCAGAGCCGGATCAAACCGTCAATGTGGGTGAGCCCTTAGTGGGCTTTGTCGCTGAAGGCAGTAACCAAGAGACATCGCAATCAGCAGTGCCTGCTGAAGCTTCTTCTCCCAAAGAGTCTGTCTTTCAGGAAGAACCTGAAATGGAAGAACCTGAAAAGGAAAAAGTGTGCGGGGCATCGGCACCTAGTCGGTCGCGGGCCGACAGTGGAACGGTGGTTGGGAAGCTCGAACAGAGTGAAGATGTCCTCGGCGCCGAGCAGGGCCTTACTGAGGGGCCTAAACGGCTGGCAACACCCTCGGTTCGTGCCCTAGCTCGGCGCCTGGGGGTGAATTTGGAAAAGCTCTCCACGGACGGGGGACTGATCACAGCTGCACAGGTGCGCTCTGCCGCGGGGGCAAAATTTAGTGCCGCGGAAATAGCTACCGATCAAGCTGAGCAAAATACAAGGAAGCCTTTGCCTGAGAGGGATTTGGTAAAAGCTCAAGAGCCTGGGGAAATTATGTCCCCGGCGCGGCGTGCCATGGGCCTGTCCATGAGTCGCGCTAGGGACCAGGTAGCGCAGATTACTCTGTGTGATGATGCGGATATCTCCAGCTGGTGGGGCAGCGAACCGGCATTATTGAGACTGATTCGCGCTGTGCAGTCTGCCTGTGCTGCGGAGCCTACCCTCAATGCGTATTTCCAAGATGATCAGCTGTCTCCTCAACAGCCCGTCAATATCGGATTGGCGGTAGATTCCCCGCGAGGCCTATATGTCCCTGTGCTCAAAGATGTAGCCACGCGATCAGATGACTCACTGATGGCCCAGGTGGCCGACTTCAAGCATCAGGCCAGGGAGACCGGAATCGCCCAGAGCGATTTGCAGGGCGCAACGATTCTCTTGTCCAACTTTGGTGCTATTGCCGGGCGCTATGCGACACCCGTTGTGTTGCCCCCTACGGTGGCCATTGTCGGTGCGGGCAGGGTTTGCCAAGGAGTTGTCGTCATAGACCGTTGGCCGGCTATGCGGCCACTGTTGCCGCTCTCTATTAGTGCTGATCATCGAGCGGTGACCGGTGGTGAACTGGCGCGCTTTCTCCAGGCGATGCTAGCCGCGCTTTCCACCTGAGTAGCGGCATCATTTCTGCTGTTTCCCTGTTGGGCCTCTGCCTTTTTGAAATTCCTGTGGGAATTTATCTTTCATTTTGCTATCTTTAAGTTTCGAAATGAAAGTTAGCAAGTTATGTCGAAACGCAATACCCAACAACGTCGCCATGGGATTATGAGTCTTTTGAATGAAACTGGAGAGGCCAGTGTCGAAGATTTAGCAAGGCGTTTCGAAACTTCAGAAGTTACGATTCGAAAGGATCTTACTGCGATGGAAAACCACGGCTTGCTGCTGCGTCGCCGTGGTGGTGCCATACCGGTACCGCGGGAATTGGTTGTAGAGGAAGGGCCATCGGAAGTGAAGCGCGCCATTGGCCGCACTGCGGCGGCCCTGATTCCCGACCACCATCGCATCGTGATTGATTACGGCCGCACGACTGCGGCGATGATCCCCGAGCTGGAATCAAAGCGCGGTCTGGTGGTTATGACCAACTCGCTGCATGTGGCCAATGCCCTGCGGGAACTGGAAAACGAGCCAACCCTGTTAATGACAGGCGGCACCTGGGACCCCCACTTCGAGGCTTTTCAAGGCAAGGTGGCGGAACAGGTTTTGCGCGATTACGACTTTGACAGAGCGTTTATTGGTGCGGATGGCATAGATCTGGAGCGAGGCACTTGTACTTTTAACGAGCAAATAGGCCTATCCAGGGTGATGGCGCAAGTTGCTCGGGAAGTAGTGGTATTGGCGGAGTCCAGCAAGGTTGGCAGGCGTATTCCCAACCTGGAGCTATCCTGGTCAAAAGTCGATGTACTGGTGACAGACTCTGGTCTGGAAGAGAGTGCGCGCGAGCAATTGCAAGATTTGGGGGTGCGGGTGATTTGCGCATCGCCAAAGTCAGTTGCAGGCGACTAACGAAAGAACAAACAAAAATTTTAGGATTTGAGAGGAGATCGGTATGTGTGGGATTGTTGGGGCACTGGCCCAGCGCAATGTAACGGGTATTCTTCTCGAGGGCCTGCGCCGCTTGGAGTACCGCGGTTACGATTCTGCGGGCGTCTGCCTTCGCGATAATGAAGGCCAGCTACAGTTGCGCAAGAGTTTGGGTAAGGTTGTAGACCTGGAGGCCAAGCTGCAGGTCGATCCCACTGAGGGCCATCAAGGCATTGCCCACACACGCTGGGCTACCCATGGAGTGCCTTCCGATGAAAACGCCCATCCCCATATGTCTGAACATATCACCCTGGTGCACAACGGGATTATTGAGAATCACCAGGCTCTGCGCGAGGAGCTACAGGCCAAGGGCTATGAATTCGCCTCCGATACCGATACTGAAGTGGTGGTTCACCTGATTCACTCCCTGAGCACAGAGGGCCTGGGCGTGGTGGATGCGGTTAGCAAGGCGACCAAGATGCTGGAGGGTGCCTACGCCCTCGCCGTGATCAGCAGAGAGGAGCCAGAGGTCCTGGCTTGTGCACGCTACGGTAGCCCCTTGGTCTTGGGCGTTGGCATTGAGGAGAACTTTATCGCCTCAGACCCGATGGCACTGCGCCAGGTAACCGATCGTTTTATCTTCCTCGAAGAAGGGGATGTGGCGGAAGTGCGCCGCAGTGGGATTTCCATTCGCAATAAGCAAGGTGAAGAAGTGAGCCATCCGGTGCATAAGCTGGATAGGGGCCACGACGTTGCCGACAAGGGGCGCTATCGCCACTATATGCAGAAGGAAATCTTCGAACAGCCGGAGGTTGTGGCGGCGACTTTGGCCGGACGCATTGGAGAACATTCGGTATTGTCCCAGGCGCTGGGTAGCCGCGCCCAGGAAATCCTGCCAAAGGTAGAGCAGGTACAGATCGTCGCCTGTGGTACCAGCTACCACGCGGGAATGGTGGCGCGCTATTGGCTGGAGGACTGGGCGGGAGTGCCTTGCTCCGTGGAGGTGGCCAGTGAGATCCGCTACCGCAAGACTGTTGTTCGTCCGGGTACTTTGTTCGTGACTATTTCTCAGTCCGGCGAAACTGCGGATACCCTGGCGGCTCTGCGTCAGGCCAAAAAACTTGGCTACCTGGGTTTTATGACGATTTGCAATGTGCCCAACAGTTCTCTGGTGCGTGAGTCTGAACTTTCGCTGATGACGGAAGCGGGCCCGGAAATTGGTGTGGCCTCTACCAAAGCCTTCACCACCCAATTGGTGGCCCTGCAGTTATTCAGTATTGCGTTGGCCAAGGCCAACGGCCTCCCCAGTGAGCGTGAGGCGGAACTAGTTAGTGCGCTACATCAGCTGCCGAAGCTGATGGAAGAGTTCACCGGCCTCGATGCACTAGTTCAACATACCAGTGAGGCTTTTGCGGAGAAGAATCATGCGTTGTTCCTCGGCCGTGGTGTCGAGTTTCCTATCGCCCTTGAAGGCGCATTAAAGCTTAAGGAAATCTCTTATATCCACGCAGAAGCCTATCCGGCAGGTGAGCTCAAGCACGGCCCGCTGGCACTGGTAGATGCGGATATGCCAGTAATTGTTGTGGCCCCCAATGACGAGCTGTTGGAAAAGCTTAAGTCCAACTTGCAGGAAGTGCGTGCGCGCGGTGGACAGCTGTTTGTCTTTGCCAGCCCCAAGGCCGGCTTCACCAGCGAGCAAGGGGTTACCGTAGTGGAAGTGCCGGACTCCCCAGAAAGTTTGGCACCTATCCTCTATACCGTGCCCCTGCAGTTGCTCAGCTATCATGTGGCGTTGCTGAAAGGCACCGATGTAGATCAGCCTAGGAACCTGGCTAAGTCGGTGACGGTAGAGTAATTCCCCAAGGCCATGGATGGCTTATGAACAAATCCGCGCAGGGCTTGAGCTTTACCACGTCGGATGGGGTAAAGCTCAGCTATCTGTGTGCCGGGACTGGTCCGACCCTACTGATACTGCACGGTTGGTCTCAAGGGGCGGCCCTGTTCAAGCATCAACTTGCCGGTTTATGTGATCGCTACCGAGTCATTGCTCTCGATATGCGTGGCCACGGTCAGTCAGAAAAACCCTTGTATGGCTACCGTATTGCCCGCTTGGCGAAGGACTTACAGGAGTTGATCACAGCCCTGGACCCGGCCCCTCTCTATCTACTTGGCCACTCGGCCGGTGCTTCAGTGATCTGGAATTACCTGGAGATGTTTGGCGATACGCGAGTTTCCAAACTGATTTTTATTGATGAACCCGCTGCCTTACTTGCCCAGCCTTATTGGTCTGAACAAGAGCGTTTGCAGGCCGGTGCAATCCTCACTGCCGAACAGCTCTTCCAGTTTACCGGCCAACTGCGTAGCTCCCAGGGCGAGCAGGCAACCCGTGACATTTTGATGTCAATGGTGACTCCGGCAATGACACAGGATCAAAGGGAAGAGCTGGTTGGGGTCAATTTGCAGTTCCCGCGCGCTCTGGCGGCGCGCCTGTTTATTGACAATGTTACTCGCGATTGGCGCGATTTTATCCCCAGAATTGGAAAACCCACTTTGATCGCCTTCGGCCGTGCCAGCCCTCACCCAGTAGAATGCCAGCAATGGATTCATCAACAAATTAAAAGTTCTCGGTTGGAGATTATCGAGGCTGAAGATGGAGGCAGTCACTTCCTATTTCTTGAAGCGCCACAGAGGTTTAATCGGTTGCTGCGTGATTTTCTCGCCAGCTAGTCGGGTTTAAATAGAGGCCTGTTAATATTTTTCTGGCTGGATTGATTATTATCCGCTGGATTTCCACAGGTACTCTGTTACCTGGTCTATGTTCTTTTCCGGTGGGTAAGATAGGGAGTGTTATTAACAGGTTGGAGTTTTAAAATTTACCCTACGGCAGCAGGTGGCTTTTGATGTGGATAAGTATTTTTTAAAAAATCCAACTTTCCCAAAATTATGCACAAGGAACTCTAATTTATGAGAAAGACCTTAGGCTATTAATAATCTTTCCCTATTTTTAATGAACTCTCTCTAGAGAGTATCTCTCTACCGATGCCAGAGGTGCCTGTTCGAAATTAATTGTTAGGTTTACAGCGTTTCGGTTAACTCTTTTCCCTCTTGTGGGGATCTTTGTTTCTTAAAGCGTCTATGATCTTGCTTAGGCGCTAAAGCCCACACTTTGAATGACTTTGTGAAGCCTCGGTAATCCTCTTTCCTATACTGGCGGAATGGCTGACCTGTTAAGTCGGGTTGAAAATTGCAGTGCCGCAGTCTTTCAAAGGAATATGAGTGGGCGATGCACTATCTCGTTGTTGCTCTGCTGTTATTGCTGGTAGTGGCGCTCAGCCTGATTGTCGCTAGAGTTTTGCCTTTTCCTGTTCCCTTGCCTCTTATTCAAATTTTAGGCGGTGTTCTTCTCGGCGCCGTGTTCGGCATAAAAATACCATTAGACCCAGAAATATTTTTTCTGCTTTTTATTCCACCTTTGCTTTTTTTGGCTGGCTGGCGCATTCCCAAGGGTGCTCTTTTCAGAGATTTAGGTTCGATAATTACCTTGGCTGTAGGGCTGGTAATATTTACCGTATTTGGCATGGGGTTTTTTATCGCTTGGTTGTTGCCGATTATGCCGATCGCCATGGCATTTGCACTAGCGGCAATACTTGCCCCCACGGATCCTGTGGCCGTATCGGTTGTGCAGGGCACCAATAATATTCCCCCAAGGCTTGAGCATATTCTTGCTGGAGAATCATTATTTAATGATGCCTCTGGGCTCGATATCTTTCGTATTGCTTTGGCTGCGGCGATGACTGGCAGTTTTTCTTTTCCACAGGCTGTAACCGGTTTTTTTTGGGTTGCCATAGGAGGGGTTGCCATTGGTGCGGGGGTGGCATTTATCTGTGGGTATCTGTTGCGCTGGTTGGTGTACCTTCGTGGTGAGGATACGGCGATCCAGATATTGGTAAGCTTATTGGTCCCTTTTGCCGCCTACCAAGCCGGTCAAAGTGTGGGTGTGTCGGGAATTCTTGCTGCTGCAAGTGCGGGAATCGCCACTCATTACACCAGCCTGCATGGTTCAGAAAAATCCGCTACACGGATGGACCGTAGAGCAGTTTGGAATACCGTACAAACTGTGCTCGATGGCATTATCTTCGTGCTGCTGGGAGAACAGCTGGTGCGCCTGATCGATCTAGATTCGAGTTGGGCTCAGGATATTGGATTAGGTTGGATTGTATTGTATGTCCTGGCAATTTCTTTTGTTCTTTTGATGCTGCGTTTTATTTGGGTTTGGGTATCGCTTTATCTCTCGCGCTTTCGCCGCAACCTTCCCTCTCTCTCTACTCAATTTGCTCTGGTCAGTGTGTTGAGCGTGGCTGGTGTGCGTGGGGCTATCACTCTTGCTGGTGCATTTTCAATGCCTCTGTTAATGCCTGATGGCAAACCATTGCCTGGCCGTGAAGCATCTATAGCGATAGCTATGGGGGTAATTCTGATTTCATTATTGGTTGCCAGTATTTTCCTACCATTTCTTCTTAGGCGCTTACCGGATACGCCCAGTCTTGCGGCGATTGGCGATGAAAAGGGAGCAAGGGTTTCTGCCGCTAAGGCCGCTGAACATCGTCTGATCAGTTTGCGTAAAGAAATAGATGTACACTGGAAAAATAAAGAGATTGCCTACGAGGCGATCGATCACCTGTTGGAGATATACCGTCGGCGCATAAACATCGGTGATGATGAAGCGGGCGAGACGGTATGGTTGAGGGCACGGGTGGAACGCCGTTTTCGTCTGGCGGCATTGGCCGCAGAGCGACAGCGTCTTTTGGAACTCCGTGTGAGCCGGGAGATTGATGATGAGTTGCACAGAAAATTAGTGCTCGAAGTTGATCTGATAGAGGCCAGTATTTTGTCTAAGGAATAGAGGTTTTCCCGGATCAATATTCGCAATAGGTTGGGAAAGGTATGAAGTATATAGAGCTGTTAAGTGTTGATGGCGTATCTATCTTTAAAGAGCGGAAAATAATCCAGAAGAACCATCAGCCACTTGGGGATTATTCTGATCCCTATCAGGTGCGGCAGATATATTTTCGCGAGTTCGATGAGCATCAGATTTTTGATTGGCACTGCGCGCCACGAGAGCAGTTTATTTTTTATCTGGAAGGTGAGGTGAAAATAACGACCAGCTCTGGTGAGCAGCATATTTTTAGGGCTGGCGATATTTTATTCGCCAAGGATTTGTGTGGAAAAGGACATGTGAGTGAAACTCTGATACCAGGTCGGGCTGTGATTGCTGTGCTCGATCACAGCTCCACAGTTGGCCATTAAATCGCACTCAACCATATTGCGCTCAAAAGTTTGCGCCGTCAGCCAATACTCTAATCTGGGTAAAAGCTATCTTGGCGCTATGCTCCTAAGTCTTTGATCGGCACAGGCAGTGGCCATTTAAGATCTTTCGGTCTCCACTTTCGCCTCTTCCCAGTAATGGTCCAGATGCAGGTCCCTATCGCGGCGGTCTTCTTGTAGAGCCTGCAAGAGTTGTTCACGATAGATACGGCTTTGCGCGATGTGCTGTGCCTCATCGCGCCAGTAGGGAAACAGTGCCTCCAGCATACGCTGGTCGTGCTGTTTAAATTTGCGTGCAGCGCGGCGCGCTTGCAAGGGGCTGAGTCCCAGCAGCTCCAGGGCCTTCTCACCAATTGCCAAGGCGGGATCGACGGTCTCGCGAAAAATATATTTTACCCCGGCTTCCATCAGCGCATATTGGTGCATACGGCTGCGTGCCCGCGCGAGAATCTTTAAGTGCGGAAAGTGTTTTTGCAGCTGCGCGATGATCTCCAAAGACGCGGCCTGATCACTCAAGGTGAGTATCACCAGGCGTGCCTGGGCGGCGCCGGCGGCGCGCAGTAGGTCTTCCCGCGTGGCATCACCGTAATAGGCCTCAATACCATAGCGACGAACCAAATCCAGCTGTTCGGCGTTGCGCTCCAGTAGGGTGGTGCTAAAACCACAGGCATTGAGCAGGCGTCCGGCAATCTGGCCGAAACGGCCGTAACCGATGATGATGACCGGTGAATTGGAATCCATCGGTGGTTCGTGTTCGACTGCCTGTGGGGCTTCCGGGCCGATAAGAAAACGCGGCTGAATAAACCTTTCAAATACCAGTAACAGAATCGGTGTGAGCGCCATAGTCAGGGCGATCAGTGCTACCAACAAGCTGCTGGCTTCGGCGTCGAGTACTTGGATTTGAGTGGAAAAGGACACCAAAACGAAGCCAAATTCTCCCGCCTGGGCCAGGGATAGTGCGAATAACCAATCTTCGCCCTTGGACATGCGCAGAAACCTTGCCAATAGGAACAGAACGCCAAATTTCACCACTACCAGGGCTACTACCAGACCAAACAACAGCAGTGGGTTTTGCGCGATCTGCGCAAAGTTCAGGCTGGCGCCTACGGCGATAAAGAAAAGTCCCAGTAACAATCCTTTGAACGGCTCAATATCTGCCTCCAGTTCGTGGCGAAACTCACTCTCCGCTAACAGTACTCCGGCGAGGAAAGTACCCAAAGCCGGTGAGAGGTCGAGCCAGCTCATTACCGCCGCTGCCGCGAAGACAATCAGCAGGGCGGTAACGGTAAACATTTCGCGTACTTGGCTGCCAGCTACCAGGCGTAACAGTGGTCCCAGCAGATAGCGGCCGGTGATAGCGAAGGCGGCGATGGTGGCAATAACCGCAGCGGCATATCCCCATCCCTCCAAGCCGCTGGCGTGGGATTCGGCGGTAGTACCCGCGAGCAATGGCAGCAGGGCGAGAATGGGGATTACAGCGATATCCTGGAGTAACAGCACCGCAAAGGCACTGCGCCCGCCTTGAGTTTTGAGAAGCCCTTTTTCATTGAGGGACTGTAGGACGATAGCGGTGGAGGACAGGGCCAGGATCAAACCGATCGCTACGCCGGTGCGCCAGCTCATATCGAATAACCACAGCGCTATTGCCGCCACTGCAGCAGCGGTCAGGAGTAGTTGCGCGCTGCCGGTGCCGAGGATGGCGCCGCGCATTTGCCACAACTTTTTAGGTTGCATCTCCAGGCCGATCAAAAACAGCATCAACGCTACGCCGAATTCGGCCACATGCATTTCATCGCTGGCATCCCCCACCAGGCCCAGTGCGCTGGGTCCAATGGCCACCCCGGCCAGTAGGTATCCGAGTACGGAACCCAGGCCCAGGCGTGTGGCGATAGGCACAGCGATAACCGCGGCCCCCATAAAGATGACGGCTTCAACAAGGAAGTTAGAGTGTTCCATTGATCGATTATCGCTAGTTAGCAGTGTGTTGCTGATCGCTGGCGGGCGCGCTTTCCGGTTCGGCAAATTCGCGACTGCGGCGTATTAATGGCGCTATGGTAGAGCCCTGCACCACAATAGAAAAGAGCACTACGCCATAGGTCATAACCACCCATAGGTAGCGCAGGTCCTGCCCCTGAACAAAAGCGCTGCCAGAGGGGATGGACATAGCCAGGGCCAGGGCCAGGCCGCCTTTGAGACCACCCCAGATCAATATCCGGTTGGTGTAAGGGTGGTAGCTGCGGCGCCTTTTCAGGTACAGGAAGGGCACCCCCACTGCCAGGACTCGTGCCATTAGTACGATGACAATTCCCGCCACCATAAGCAGGTAGTCCGCCGGGCGCAGATCGATAGTAATCAGGAACAGGCCCACCAACAGAAACAGCAGTCCGTTGAGGAAATCCTCGGTGATATTCCAGAAGTTATCCAGTTCGTGCTGGCTCACCCTGGAAAAGCCGCGCTCGCGGGTGAAGTTGCCGATAATAATTCCGCTCACTACCATCGCCAGGGCACCGGAGACACCGAGGATATTGGCCAATGAGAATCCGGCAGTTGGAATGACCAGGGTGAGCAACAGCTCCAGGCTGTGGTCGTCGGTGCAGCAGATCAGCCAGTGGAACAGCCCACCGATAATCAGGCCGAGCAGAATCCCCCCAATCGCTTCCAGAACGAATAGCTCTGCCACTGCCGGTACAGTTGGTTGCCCCCCTTCGAAAGCCACCGCGTAAATTACTGCAAATACCACAATACCGAAGCCATCGTTGAACAGGGACTCCCCTTCCACCTGAATGGATACCTGCTCCGGTGCCTTGAGGTTTTTCATAATGGCCAATACGGCGATGGGGTCGGTGGGGGAGATCAAGGCACCAAATAATAGACAGTAAATGAAGGCTACCGGCATATTGATCAACATTAGGAACCAATACAGCAGGCCGCCCACCGCAAAGGTGGAAATCAAAGTACCAACAATCGCCAGCAAGCCAATTTCCAGTTTTTGATTGCGCAATTCCAACAGGTCGATATGCAAACTGCCGGCGAAGAGCAGGAAGCCCAGCATTCCCTTGAGTAGAATGTCTTCCAGGTTAAGCAACGGCAGCAGTTGGTCGGCCCAGGTGCGCAACTCCACTATCCCCAATTTGCCCAGGCCGGTGACAATGAGCGACAAGGCCAGGGCCCCAGTGGTGATGGCAATTGTGGTTTGCGCACGCAGCACATACTGATTTAGGAAACCGAGAAAGACCGACACCGCGGCAAGAAAACAAAAGGTGTAATAGACTTCCATGCCGTGCGTGGACTCCAGGGATAAGAATTGTGGGGCCTTGCCAACCCCTTAAAAGCGATGCTTCTACGGGCGAAATTATCAGTTGCTGAGCGTGCCGTTAGTGTAGTCGCGCAGGGGCCCGCTCGAGTTTCCCTGACAGGGCTCTGGGCACAGGGGTGTCAGGTATGGATACCGCCGGCTGCGCCCTGGTTGGGGGCGCGCAATTGTAACGGCTCCTCAGTGCGGCACAACCGCATTTTCTATTTATATCCACAACAACTTTTCCGCGCCTGCCGAAACTGTCATTCGTTAATTTCCGCTTCGTCAGACTCTCAATTGCGGTGCAAGTTTCTCTACGTGGAATACATTGCTGTCGGCATCGCCCCCATTTCGATATGGCTTCCCAACTACACTGGAGGCATCAGGTAGAACCCAATGTAACAGTTAAAGAAGAGAGAAGGCCGTGGCACATCATCCCCTGTTATGTGATACCTCTAAACTTGTCGGGCGGGTATTAATGTCCCTGCTGTTTATCTTTGCCGGCTGGAATAAGATCGGCGGCTACAAAATGACGGAAGCCTTTATGGTTTCCATGGGAATCCCCGCCCTGTTACTCCCCTTGGTGATTATCGTAGAACTGGTCGGTGGCCTGGCGATATTGCTCGGATTCTTTACCCGCTTTTCCGCAGTGATTCTTTTTCTCTTCTGCCTGGCTAGTGCCTGGATGGTGCATTACTCACCAGGCGATCCCGCAGAGATGACCAGCTTTATGAAGAACATCACCATTGCTGGAGGCTACCTGATTCTCGCCTGCGCGGGTGCTGGGCGCTTCAGCCTTGATCACTGGATTCGCAAAAAATAGCGCCTTGTGAAGCCAGTAGGCGCCTATATTGCCCGATGCCGCACAGTCCACTCAGGAGGGTCACCGTGAAACTCTTTTATGCGCCAGGAGCCTGTTCTCTATCCCCACATATTGTCGCCCTGGAGGCGGGTATTGATCTCGAACTCTGCAAGGTGGATCTAAAGACGCATACCCTGGAAAACGGCGACGACTTTTATAGAGTTAACCCGAAGGGCTATGTACCAGTACTGCAGCTAGAGGGGGGCGAGTTACTCACAGAGGGCGTCGCTATTATGCAGTTTCTCGCCGAGCAAAAGCCCGATGCCGGTTTGGCGCCACCGTTGGGCACTTTGGACCATTACCGCTTGTTGGAGTGGTTGAATTTTATCAGTGCGGAGGTTCATAAATCTTTCTTGCCCCTGTTTTGGAAAGGCACTGAGGAAGAAAAGAAAAAAGCTCGGGAAAGGATTCTACGTCGCATAGACTATATTGAAGAGCAGCTACAGAACGACTACCTGCTGGGGAATTCTCTATCTGTCGTGGATGCGTATCTCTACCTGATAAACCGCTGGCTCAAGGTTCAGGATTTTGATATGACACGGTGGCCCAGGTTACAGGCTTTTCAGGAGCGTATGGCAGCGCGCCCGGCAGTTCAGCAGGCCTTGCAAGAGGAAAATCTCAGTTAGATTGGGGGCCCAAGAGTATATTGCCGCCAAATAAACAGTGCATCAGCTCCGCTAGCGTTGGTCGAAGTTGTGGCTGTACTCACTGAAAGCATCTTATCCCGTTCAGGTTTATTTACTTCCTACACATATCTTCAGCCTTATCTGGACAGGCAAATTGTCGTTGGTACTGACCCGGAGAGATACCGAAAGCTTTACGGAAATGATGGCGAAGAGTTGCACTGCTCTCAAAACCAGAAACTTGTGCTGCATGATCAATGGTCTCACTGCCTGACTCCAGTGCTTTCTGCGCTACACGAAGCCGTTGTTGCGTTAACCATTCTTTAGGGGCCAGCCCCATGGATTGGCGAAATTTTCTATCGAAACTGCGACGAGAGAGATGCGCTTGCTTCGCCAAGTCGCCCACCATGATGGGTTTATCCAGGTTGGCAAGGGCCCAATCCAGGGCGCCCGCGAAATGATCGGGCCGCTTGGGAACTGGGGTCTCTACAAACTGGGCCTGTCCTCCCTGCCGATGAGGAGCCATCACCAGGCGCTTGGCTACAGAATTAGCCAATTCATAACCATGGCTACGCCGTAAATACTCTATTCCCAAATCTATTGCTGCTGAGCTTCCTGCAGAACAGGCCAATTTGTCCTGCCAGACATAAAGTACATCCCCTACATACTCTACTTTGGGGAATCGCTTTTTAAAGGTATTCGCATAGCGCCAATGAGTGGTGGCTTGCCTTCCATCCAGCAAACCAATTTCGGCAGGTAAAAATGCGCCAGAACAAAAAGTCAGAATTTGCCGGCGTTCCGCCGCAAAGGCTTCCACAGCAGCGTATACAGATTGTAGGGAGCAGTCCTTGGTTTGTGGTGTAGTCGGCCAGCTGGGTACGACTAACAAATCGTAATCCATCAGGCTGCTCACTTGTCTGCACTGTAGGGATACCCCCCCAAGCCCCAGCTGTGCCTTGGCAGTGAAGGAAACAACCTCTCCCTCATAGAGCGTATCGGTACAGGAGCGGGGTAAACAGAACAGTTCGGTCGCGCAGCCAAGTTCAAATAAGGCAACCTGGTGATGAACCAGAATCGCTACGCGCTTTGCTTTTCCCTTATCCATCATGCCCTCCCTTGATTTCTCACTTCGATACCCAGATTGGCTCAAATTTAACGCTATATGGCTTTTAAGCCAATCGTTAAATAAATAGCCAGAGAACAGAATACATACATGACAAAGAGTGAGTGTTAACTAAGGAGATAATTATGAGTTCTGCTGTAAGTCGTATTGCCCCAGCTAGCAGCCAAAAAGCCCTGCAACATTTCCAAGAACTGATGGCCTTTGAGACGGACTGCTGGGATGTTCATCATGCCCTAACCAATGGGCGCCAGGACTTTGTCCTGTTGGATGTTCGTGGTGAAGAAGCCTTTCGTCAGGGGCACATTTTGGGCGCTGAGTCCTTACCTTATCAGCACATCAATAAAGAGCTTGTATCTCGCTATCTAGATTCCACTTTGTTCGTCGTTTACTGCGCCGGGCCCCATTGCAATGCAACGGAGAAGGCTGCTGTCCGGTTGGCAAAATTGGGGCTTCCAGTGAAAAAAATGATTGGTGGTATAACCGGATGGATAGATGAAGGATTCAAACTGGTGGGAGAAAAGGAAACTATCAGCGCCTAAGGTCAAAGTGAGATTTTATCTCTCAAGACCGGAAATAAAGAGGGTGAAGATTGCACCCTCTACCAATCCATCAAATTTGGCAACAAATAAATGCTTATACGTAACGCAAAGCCTAGTGATATTCGTCAATTATTGGAGATGATGCGTGGGCTAGCTAAATTCGAAGGCTACTTAGATAAGTTCAAGGTTACTGAGGAAGAATTAAATAATCGACTATTTAAGCGGGCAGACTTCCAATGTTTAGTGGCCGAAGACAGTGGTGTAGCTATTGGCTACCTGGTTTTTTATGCCCTTCCCTTTACCTACGATTTAACTCCCTGGCTGTGGATTAAAGAACTTTACGTAGTTGGCAACAAAGAATATCGCCGTAAAGGGGTAGGAAGGGCATTGATGGGATATTTAATAAAAGAGGCCTATGAGCGGGGTAGTGCCAAAATAAAGTGGGAAGTTCTTTCTACTAATGTAGATGCACAAGCTTTTTATCAACAACTAGGTGGAGCTCCGGAACAGAAGTGGCAAATATGGTCCCTGAGTACTTAGCCAATATGGCCGGGCCGAAATACCCTCTTTTCAATAGATGAACACAAAACTGACTCTTCAACGCGGGGTAAAGCGCCTGGTGATTGGTATATCCGAGTCGATGGGTTTGCGTGCCTGGGCGATTACCAGAGTGGAGAACAGGGCCACTACTGCACACCCAAACATGGACGCGGCAATAGGAACCAGGGTACCTGTGTGCAGGCTGCTGACCAATCCGCCCAGCACGCCGCCGGTGATAAAAATTGTGGCGCCATACAGGGCGTTAGCGCTGCCGCTGATTTTGGGAAAAAACTCCAGATAACAGGCGGCGGCATTGGGCCCGGTAATACCGATACAGCTCATTACCAATACCAGCGGTACCATCCACAGAGTCAGTTCTTTAATACCGGTCAAAGTGCCGAGTAATAGCAAACCACAGCCGAGCATCTGCAGAGTGACGCCAGCCAATAAAATATTGCGCGGCTGGAACAGGTTGAGCAGGCGGATATTGACCTGCACCATACAGATCAGCCCCAGAATACAGGCGCCAAAGAACAGCGGGAAGCGGCTCGGACTGACACTGAAGTAGTCCATAAAGACAAAGGGTGCGGTGGTGATATAGATAAACATCGAACCACTGACACAGGCCTGGGCGCCGAGAAAACCGAGGGCGCGGCGGTTGCGTAGCACTTGTCCATAAGTGGAAATCAGTGAAGCTAATGGCATCAACTGGCGCCGCGCGCGGGTAAAACGCGATACAGTTTCTGGTAACAGTAAGCGCACTAATAGCAGCATGGCAGCGGCGTACAGTAGCAGGAATACAAAAATACTCTGCCAGCCACCCACTGCTAGCAGTAGAGAGCCGATTACTGGAGCGATCAGGGGGGCGATCAGCATGATGGTACTGATCATAGAAATAATTTTGGCGGCTTCACGCCCACTGTGCAGATCGCGCACTATGGCGGCGCAAATCACTGTAGCAAAACCGCCCCCCACGGCCTGGAAAAAGCGCAGGATAATCAGTTGATCGACATGGTCGGCAAACAGGATCAGCAGTGAACTGACGATATAAATGCACAGGCCGATAGTGCCGACCAGTCGCCTGCCCCAACGATCGGAGAGGGGGCCGCCGAAGAGCTGGCCTAGGGCAAAACCCAGTAAAAAGCTGGAGACCGAATACTGCACCCGCTCCACTTCGGTATCGAGCGCACCGGCCATGGCCGGGATAGCCGGCAAGTAACTGTCGATGGAAAATGGCGTCAGGGAGACCAGCGCCGCCAGCCATACCACCAACCAGCGCGGTGCTTTTTGCTCAGCGGATAATGCGGTGGATGTCATGGAATTGCTCTGGAACGGCTAGGGGCACTTGTTGGCAGTGGCAGTAGATTGCCGGATACAGCAGGCATGGTAGAGGGGCTGCGACACATTATCCAGTGCCGCATTCTTGCAAATTTCCCTCAGTGTTTGTCTTCCCGCAATGTGTACAGGCCCTGCTTCAGCTTTAGTAGGTGCTCTTGCAACTGGGGGCCTTTGCGCTGGGCAACGCCGATGGCGAGCACATCGATCACCACCAGGTGGGCGATGCGTGAGGACAGTGGTGTATAGATCTCAATATCTTCTTCCACATCCACTTCTAGCGGGATACTGGCCTGCTGTGCCACCGGCGAACCGCTGGGTGCCAGGCCAACCACCAGAGCGCCCTGCTCCTTTGCCATGCTCATGGAGCGCAGTAGTGCCTTGGTGCGGCCACTCTGGGAGATAGCCACGACTACATCGCCCGGCTGCATAGACATGGCTGACATATTCTGGATGTGGTGGTCCGAGTGGGCGGCGGTGGCCAATTGCAGGCGGAAGAACTTGTGCTGGGCATCGGCGGCGACAGCACCAGAGGCGCCAAAGCCGAAGAATTCCACCCGCTTGGAGGCGGCCATCGCAGTGACAGCGGCCTCAAGGGCGCGGTCGTCAATTCTATCGCGCACTTTTAGCAGAGTATCTACTGTTGAGTCGAACACCTTGCGTTTGTACTCGGCAATGGTGTCGGTCTCGGTCACCGCGATTTGGCCGAAACTGGGGCTGGAAGCCAGCTGTTGCGCCAGGTTCAACTTGAACTCCTGGAAACCGGAACAGCCCACGGCGCGACAAAAGCGCACCACGGTCGGCTCGCTCACCTGGGCCTCGGTGGCCAGGTCGACGATGCGCATATGAATAATTTCATCGGGATTGGCGAGAATATACTCCGCCACCTTGCGCTCAGATTTGCGCATGGATGACAGTTGCTCACTGATTCGTTGCGTTACTTCCGCCGGTTTCACAGGACTTCCTTCTCTATGCCAGTTGGCGCAGTTTAGCCGCTGCGCCCCCGGCTGGCGAGGGGCTTTGCATTGTCAGCCGGGGTAAAATCCTGTTTATTTACACAGGTCTTATGCAGCAGCTCTGGTACAATCTTCGCCCATGGACGTATCTCAGATTTTAGACCCCCTCAACGACGCCCAGCGCGAAGCGGTAGCTGCCGTGCCCGGCAATCAATTGGTTCTGGCCGGTGCCGGCTCGGGCAAGACCCGGGTGCTGGTGCACCGCATCGCCTGGCTGATGCAGGTGGAGGGCGCCTCGCCCTACTCCATTATGGCGGTGACCTTTACCAACAAGGCGGCCCGCGAGATGCGCGCTCGTATCGAAGAGCTGCTGGGGGTGAATACCTTTGGCATGTGGGTGGGCACTTTCCACGGCCTGGCTCACCGCCTGCTCAAAGCCCACTGGCAAGAAGCCAAGTTGCCGCAGAACTTCCAGATTCTGGATTCCGACGACCAGCTGCGCCTGATCAAGCGGGTACAGGCAGATCTGGGGCTGGACGATAAAAAGTGGCCGCCGCGGGAAACCCAGTGGTGGATTGGCGCGCAGAAAGATGAAGGCCTGCGCCCGCAATATATCAATGCCGGCGCCGATCCCTGGTTGCAGACCATGGTGCGCATCTACTTCGCCTATGAAGAGGCCTGTCAGCGCGGTGGGCTGGTAGATTTTGGCGAGTTGCTGCTGCGCGCCCACGAACTTTGGCTGAATAACGACAGTATTCTGGCCCACTACCGCCGGCGTTTCCCCCATATCCTGGTGGATGAGTTCCAGGATACCAACACGATTCAATACGCCTGGTTGCGCCTGCTCGCTGGGGAGCAGTGCCATATCACCGCTGTGGGTGATGATGACCAGTCCATTTACGGTTGGCGCGGCGCCAAGATCGAGAATATCCAGCACTTTTCTACAGATCTGCGTGAAGTGCAGACGGTGCGCCTGGAACAGAATTATCGCTCCACTTCCACTATTCTGAACGCCGCCAATGCGGTGATCGCTAATAACAGCGGTCGCCTGGGCAAGGAGTTGTGGACCAAGGGTGAAGAAGGCGAGCCTATCGCCGTCTACGCCGCCTACAACGAGCAGGATGAGTCGCGCTTTATCGTCGAGCGTATCAATGACTGGGTGCGCGATGGCAATCGCCGCGACAGCATTGCCATCCTCTACCGCTCCAACGCCCAATCCCGGGTGCTTGAAGAGGGGCTACTGCGCGATCAGGTGCCCTACCGTATCTACGGTGGCCAGCGCTTCTACGATCGCCTGGAAATTAAAAATGCCCTGTCCTACCTGCGCCTGATCGGCAATCGCAATGATGACACCGCCTTTGAACGGGTAGTGAATACCCCCACTCGTGGTATTGGTGCGCGCACGGTGGAGATGGTGCGCTCCTATGCCCGCGAGCAGGGCTGCTCCCTGTGGCAGGCGGCCAAGCTGATGTTACAACAGCGGGTTCTGGCTGCGCGCGCCGGTAATGCTCTGCAGAGCTTTCTGGATCTGATCAACCAGCTGGCTGCAAATGCGGAAGAGAAAGAGCTGGATGCCATTGCCGAGGATGTGATCGAGACTAGCGGCCTGCTGGAATTCCACGGCAAAGAAAAAGGTGAGAAGGGTCAAACACGAGTGGAGAACTTGCAGGAATTGGTCACTGCTTGTCGCTCTTTTGCCGGTGTGGACCTGCCCGAGGGGGAGGAAGATGAGGAGGAAATCCCTCTTCTTAACCAGTTCCTCGACAGCGCCGCCCTCGATGCCGGTGAAGGCCAGGCGGATGAGTTTGAAGATGCCGTCCAGCTGATGACCCTACACTCCGCCAAGGGCCTGGAATTTCCTTTGGTGTTTATGGCGGGCGTGGAGGAAAACCTGTTCCCTCACAAGATGTCTGCACAGGAGCCCGGCCGCATGGAGGAAGAGCGACGCCTCTGCTACGTGGGTATCACCCGTGCCATGCGTAAGCTGTATATTACCTACGCGGAAAACCGGCGCCTGTTTGGCAGCGAGACCTACAACAGTCCGTCTCGCTTTATCGGTGAGATTCCGCCAAATTTGGTGCACGAAGTGCGCTTGAAGACCGAAATTTCCCGTCCCCTCTACCAGGCGGATTATGGCAAGGTGGGCCAGTTTTCCGACCCGGCGCCAGATTTCGATGATTTACCACCATTGGCACTGGGTGGCCGGGTTGAGCATGCCAGGTTTGGCGAGGGCACCGTAGTGCAGTTCGAAGGTAATGGCCCCCGTGCACGCGTACAAGTGAATTTCGATGATGCTGGCAGTAAATGGCTGGTAGTGGCTATGGCTAAGCTGCAGCCTTTATAGATTGTTTGCTTTGGTAAAAACCAAGTCAGATTAGGAATTTTTTCTACACTGATTTCGGTTTTTCCCAAAATCCCGACCATTTAAAAAAGATCATCTATCGATGATCAGCGCCTTACAAGAAAAAAGATAATTAAAAGCGATGAAAAAAGTTAACTGGTATCCCGCTATTATTTTGGGCCTACTGGCCCTACTCGTTGTTACCTTTGCTGCACTGGTCACT
Source organism: Microbulbifer mixtoriginis (SeqCode) (assembly GCF_052467705.1). Taxonomy (NCBI): domain Bacteria; kingdom Pseudomonadati; phylum Pseudomonadota; class Gammaproteobacteria; order Cellvibrionales; family Microbulbiferaceae; genus Microbulbifer; species Microbulbifer mixtoriginis (SeqCode). The sequence continues at coordinate 244,116 of NZ_CP174322.1, read as the reverse complement.
TCCCGCGCAGCACAGGGCCCTGCACAACACTTTTCCGATAATGACAACAAAGAATTGTTCGAGTGGAAGCTTGTCACCACTTGGCCAAAAAATTTCCCCGGCCTTGGCCAGGCCCCAGAGCGCTTTGCAAAAAACGTTGAGTTGATGTCCTCGGGCCGCCTCAAAATTAAAGTTTATGGTGCGGGTGAGCTGGTACCCGCTCTAGGTATTTTTGGTGCGGTATCTGAGGGCGCTGCACAGATGGGACATGGTGCCGCCTATTATTGGAAAGGCAAGATTCCAGCGGCCCAGTTTTTTACCGCGGTACCTTTTGGTTTAAACGCCCAGGAGATGAATGGCTGGTTGCACCACGGTGGTGGTTTGGAACTCTGGAAAGAGATTTATGAACCGTTCAACCTGATACCCCTGGCCGGTGGCTCTACTGGGGTACAGATGGCCGGCTGGTTTAACAAACCAATTAACTCTGTTAAGGATTTGCAGGGCTTAAAAATGCGAATTCCCGGTCTGGGCGGTGAAGTATTAAACCGGGCCGGCGGTACCGCTGTGACTATTCCCGGTGGTGAACTCTATACCGCGCTGCAGACTGGTGTTATTGATGCGACCGAGTGGGTTGGACCTTATAACGATCTCGCTTTCGGTTTCCATCAGGTTGCCGAGTACTACTACTATCCCGGCTGGCATGAACCCGGCTCAATGATGGAATTTATCGTCAATAAAAAAGCCTTTGAGAAATTGCCCAAAGACCTACAGGCCATTGTGCGCGTGGCTGCCCGCGAAGCAAACCAGGACATGTTGGATGAGTACACCGCTCGTAATAATCGCGCCCTGCGTGAGCTGGTGGAAACACATGGAGTCAAAGTGAAGCGTTTGCCAGATGATGTGCTTGCCCATTTAAAGCAGATCAATACTCAACTGATGCAAGAGACCGCAAATAAGGACCCAGAATTTGCGCGTATCTATAAAGCCTTTAAGGATTTTGAGCGGGATGTGCGGCCCTATCACCAGATAAGTGAAGAGGCTTATTACCAGGCGCGGGAACTTGATGGGGAAAGCAAGAAACAGGAATAAAAGGCAGAATTAATATCATAGAAGGGAAACTGGTTTAAGGCAGTTTCCCGAAATAGTTTTGCAAGTCGTTTCAGGGCAGAGGTCTGGTATGCCCTCTATCGTCGATAGCGACAAAAACAAACTCACCCTCGGTGACCTTTACCTGCTCACCAGAGTCCACCCGTGTCAGCCATACCTCAACCATTGTTCTAATAGAGGAACGCCCTACCTCTATAGCCTCGGCATAACAGCTGACCGTAGAGCCAACCGGAACCGGGCGTAAGAACACCATACTGCCGACCGCTACGGTAGTTACCCTGCCGCGCGCAATGCTTTGGGCCAAGATTGCTCCAGCCAGGTCCATTTGCGACATCAGCCAACCAGCGAATACATCCCCCTGGGGATTGGTATCACGGGGCATAGCCAGGGTTTGCAGGGTAAGCGTGCCTGTTGGTTGCGGGTTTTCATCAAGGGCTGAAAGTGCGGACATCGACTACTCACAGATTGTTAGAGTTATTGGTTTCCACCTGAGGGAAGGTGGCGCATTCTAGCACAAATTGAGTAGTATTTGACCAGTACTTGCCTGAGTTTTTTCCAACGAAAACGAGGGAAGTTTTTCCCAGCCACCCCCCTAGGTGGCCGGGAAATTAGTGACAAGAGCCCTAAAGTGTCTCTATTGCCAACAGATTGTCGTCCGGGTTTTTATCGATCATCTTGATATAGGGATCAAAGCCAGCAATGCTCGGTTTGCCCTTCACCTCAAACTCCAGCAGGGTGGTCTCTTCACTGATCTCCTGTTTGGCCAAGTAGAGCACATTGTCTGAACTGGCGTTCTTGTCGGGATCTTCTGCAAAAATGGCAACATCTATCCAGTTATTGATGGGAATTTCTTGCTCCTGTCCATCCCCTTTGGCTTCATATTTGTGCGCTTCCAGCTCCAGTAATACGCGATAATTGCCGTTCTCCAACAGCTCATAGGTGGCATTTGCGACTTTGAGATCAAAGAGGACTACTCGCTCCAGCATATCGGTGATCAGCTCTTGCTGGGGTGGTTCGGCGTGGGCTCGGAGTCTTGCCACTAAATCCATGCTGGTGGGATAGGGATCACTGGAGAAGCCTTTGTCTTTTAACAGGGAAGCCAAAGCCGCATTGACGGCATCTTCACCCATCGCATCCTTAAGGGCGTACATCGCTAGCGAGCCCTTGTCGTAATGGATATAGGTCTGGTTCTCGTTGCGAGATAAAGGTAACTCCTCAAGTAACTCGGTACCCCGAGCGCTCAGGTAGCCATCCAGCTCATATTTGAGGAAACGACGCATTTTTTCAGGGCCGTACTCCCGCTCCATCACCATTAGTGCTGAGTACTGCGCCAGGGTTTCAGACAGTAGAGTCGCTCCTTGTACATTGGCGCCAATCAATTGATGCGCCCACCACTGGTGCGCCACCTCGTGGGCGGTTACATAGAAGACATAATCAATCTCATCCGGGTCTCGCAGATCGGCGACAAAACCGATAGATTCAGAGAAAGGTACGGTGTTGGGGAATGCCTGGGCAAAGGATTCATAGCCCGGGAACTCTACGATACGCAGTTGGCGATACTGATAAGGGCTGAATGCCTCACTGAAATACTCCAGGGACTTTTTCACCCCCTCAACCATACGATCTATGTTGTAGTCGTGGGGCTTGTGGTGGTAGACCTCAATGGCAACGTCCTGCCACTTATCTTTGACCACTGTGTAGTCCGCTGAAAGGTAGGAAAAAAAGTTGTGAATGGGCGCGTCCATCTTGTAATGAAAATAATGGCGCTCTCCCTCCTGCCAGTCTTTTTGTAGGTAGCCGGGGGCCAGTGCTATCTGTCCCAAGGAAGTACTGACGGTGGTTTCAAAGTTGATCCAGTCGGAGTCGCTGCGAAGATAGGATTTTCGGTAGTGCTCTTTGTCCTCCAGTTTGGGCATGCGCTGCGGCGGCGGTAGATCGTGCTTTTTACGCAGGTGACGATCAGTCAACTCAAAATTGCTGTTGTAACCGATAAAGGGCAGCGCTTCGTAGTTATTAAAGAAGGTACCGTTCTGCACCAAGGTGGTGGAGGAGCCGGAGTTCATAAAGCCGCGATTGATCCTGCTCAGATCAAACTCCAGCGTGAGGGACTGGCCGGGTTCAAGTGGGCGATCCAGCTCGAAGAAATAGTGTCCGAACTGCTCGTCCTTTTCGCGTAACTTGGCCTGATTTAGGGATAACTGGTTAACTGTAAGGCCGCGATCCAGCCCTATAACTACCTCATCAATCGACTCCTCACGCTTGTTAACCAGGAAGTAGCGGCCGCGCACTTCATAGCGGCGTTCATTGGGGAAGATATCCACATCCACTTTGACATCGGTGATATGTGGTGCGAGTTTATCCTCCAGGGCCTTGTATTTCTTTTCATAGTTTGCGGCCAGTCGCTCACGATCCTTGCTGGTTTCGTAGTGATTGAGAATATTGGTGTTGTAGAAAATAAAGGCGCCAGTGCCGATAAACAGTAGCAGGGTTGTGGAGGCAGTTAATCGACTGGAAAGCCCCAGTTGGAAGCGCAGGGCTTTGACCCGGCTAGTTAGAGGAGCCAGGGTACCGCGCTGCCAGAGCCCGTAACTCAAGATGGCCAGTATCAAGCTGAAGCTGATCCAATATAACGCAAACCAAGCCCGACCCTGATCAAAGTGACCATAACCATTCATATCTGAGTAAGGTGCGGCGTTCCAGTCTGCAAATTGATAGAGGTTGTGTTCGAACCCAAGACCATCAAGGACACTGGAGCTAATTAAGTAGCCCACCATCAGTAGCATGCCGAGGAATTTATTGCGGGTTATCACCTGGGCAAAGATAGATAGGACTGCCATCAAGTAGAACGGCAGCGCAAATTGATACCAGAGTCCGTAAAAATACAGTCCAGGCTCAAGAGTTGTATATCCCTTGCCCAGCTGTACAGCCACAGTGGTAAGCATGCAGGCTATCAGGATACCGCCCAGAACTACCAGCATTGCAATAAACTTGCTCGCTACGAAAATCCAGCTGGGTGTGGGCACGGCATCCATAATTTCATGGCAACCGGCCTGGCGTTCTCGCCACACCAATTCAGCCCCATAGTAGATCAGAATAATCAACATGATGAGGCTAAAAGCACCTTCTATCAGACTGACCATAGAACGAGTCACCGGGTATACCGAGGTGCCAAATACTGCCTCCAGGTTCAGGGATGCGCCCAAGACATTCAGAACACCCAGTGCCAGGATTACCCAAAAAGCTAGGCTTTTTACTACTGCTTTTACTTCAAAACCGCAGCGTATACGGAATTGTTGCCAAACCGTGGCTGCCCCAAAGTTTGGAGTAATTCGCGGTAGGGGCTTGATGTACCTAGGTATCTCACTATCTGCAGCTTCTGTGGTGCGGCGGCGCGACCAGAGAGGTTTGCGTTCGGCAAATGAAAAGCATTTATAGCCTAAGCCGATAAATAATAAGCTGGCGCCCAGCCATAGTAAGCGGTTGATTAGAAAGTTTCCCTCTAGTGTGATCATAGAGGTATTGCGATCGAAAGCGGTCCAGTAGCGAGTTGTCTCCTGGAAGGCGGCGATACCAAAGGGGTCAGCCAGTGCGGCAGCACTTCGATAGGCGGGTTCATCCATGATTCCCTGGCTGGTGAAATAGAGTACCAGGAAGGTGATCAACCCCAGGTAAGTGGCCATCATGCTGCGAGTTATGGCTGCCAGGCTAAAAAACATGGCGCTGCAAAACAGCATGGTGGGAAGGATAAGTATGAATAAGGTTTGCAGGTAGTGGGATATTTGAGTGGGGCCCAAGCGCTCTGGGTCTAACCAAGGCATCCATGAACCGAGCAGCATACCCAGCGCCGTAGATGAGAAAGCGAGGAAGGCCACGGCAAATGATCCTGTGAAGCGTCCCAATAGATAATCACGCTTACTGATAGGGGTACTGAAGACAATACCTTCCATTTTCATATCGCGATCACGCAGCACCGGATTGGCTGCGAAGGCGGCAGTGATAAAAATACTGAAAACGCACATTACTAACAGGGTTAGCATAATCGTGTAGGGAGAGTTGATCAGGGTGCTACCTCCACCGCCGCCGATCTGTATGTTGTCGACGGTCATAGCACCAAAAGTCAGTAGAAAAAATACCAGGCTGGTCACATAAAACAGTGGCTGGCGCAACTGGTAGTGAAATTCAAACTTAGCAACCGATAAAAACATATCGAAATCCTCCCCCACCTCAAGCGGCGCTAGCCACTTGAGCTTCTTTATTGCTAAACAGGGTGGAGAAGTAGACATCTTCAAGGTCCGGTTGCAGTTGCTCAAAGCCTACTGCCGGTTGGGTATCTGCCAGCGCATGCACAACATGGCGCCCGGCTAATAAACGAGTGGAAATCACATCAAAATTATTGTGGCATTCTTCCAGCTCAGATTTATCGACGGTGCGCCGCCATACACGTCCTTGCAATTTAGAGATAAGTTCTTCAGGTTTGCCTTGGGCCACAATTTGACCTGCGGCCAGGATCGCCATATTGGGGCACAGATCGGCAACATCTTCGACAATATGGGTGGAAAGAATTACCACTACGTTCTCGCCAATTTCGCTAAGCAGGTTGTGAAAGCGATTGCGCTCCTGAGGGTCGAGACCAGCGGTAGGCTCGTCGACAATAATCAGCCGTGGGTCGCCGATCAGGGCTTGGGCAATACCAAAGCGCTGGCGCATACCTCCAGAGTAACCGCTTAGGTTTTTTTTGCGATCCTTAAATAAATTGGTCTGGTGCAGTAATTCAGCCACCATTTCGCGACGCTCTTTGCGATTACTAATACCTTTTAGAACTGCCATATGATCGAGCATATCTTCAGCACTGATTCTCGGATAAACCCCGAAATCCTGTGGTAGATAACCCAAGGTGCTGCGAATTTTCTGAGGGTTACTGGCCACATCGATACCATCAAAAGTGATGGAGCCGCTGTCTGCAAATTGCAGCGTGGCGATAGTACGCATTAAAGAAGACTTGCCGGCACCATTGGGGCCGAGCAATCCGAACATACCCTTGGGAATATCCAAGTTGACGTTTTTAAGCGCATGCACGCCGTTATCGTAGGTCTTGGAAAGGCTGGTAATATTTAGCATTTTTTAAATCCTTTTTAATTTTTTATTCGTGCTTGGATATCGATAGCAGTGTTTAATTCCTTTTGATGGATCTATTTTTAAGGAGAGATATCCACAGAGGTTTATTGAAGGTCTGGCGAGCAAATTAAAAAATTTAATGCCAATTTAGCAGGTGCTGGTGACTTGCCGTAGGGAATCAAGATGTGCCGATGAATTTAAGGGGCGAAGGGTTTATTAAGTTTCAATGTTAGTACGATCGTTTTGGTCTGGATCCAATCGGTAGCGATACAAGGTCTTATCACTACCGATCGTTGTCTTTTGGGTTAATTCTGAACCACCCCCGGCAACCAAGTCACCAGAGCAGGCCAGAGTGCTAGGAGGCACAAAATCAACAGCTGAATAGCGATAAATGGCATAACGCCGCGATAGATAGCGGAAGTGGCCACTGAACTTGGCGCAACGCCGCGAAGATAAAACAATGCAAATCCAAAGGGTGGAGTAAGGAAGGAAGTCTGCAAGTTGATTGCAATCATGATGCCCAGCCAAATCGGGTCCACACCCATCGCCAACAACACCGGCCCAACAATGGGCACCACCACAAAGGTGATCTCAATAAAGTCGAGAATGAAACCGAGCAAGAAGATCACCAGCATGACCAGCAAGGTCGCACCAATAACACCCCCAGGCAGACTGTGGAAAATACTGGTGACAAGTTCTTCACCGCCATATCCACGGAAGACCAGTGAGAACAATGAAGCACCAATAAGAATGGCAAACACCATCGCGCTTACCTGTAGAGTGCTGCGACCCACCTCCCCCGCTTGCGCCCAATGCAGAGCACCGCGACTGTAAGCCAGTAATCCTGCGCCTAGAGCACCGACGGCGGCGGCTTCTGTAGGCGTTGCGGCACCGGTAATAATTGACCCCAGCACTAATAGCATCAAAGCGATAGGAGGAAAAAGGCTACTCAGTAGCGGCCAAACTTCCAGAGGTTGCTGCTGCGCGGTCTTGGCCTTACTCGGAGAACGGCGCGCCACAAACAATAGATAAACAATGTAGGCTGCTACCAGCAATAGGCCGGGAATAATGGCACCGATAAAAAGGTCACCAACGCTGACCGGCTTGGGGTTAAAAATACCTGCGGATAGTTGTGCCTGCTGGTAGGCGTTGGAGAGAGTATCCCCAAGCAGCACCAGAGCAATAGAGGGGGGAATAATCTGCCCGAGGGTGCCGGTGGCGCAGATGGTGCCGGTGGCGAGCTTTGGGGAGTAGCCCTGCTTCAACATAGAGGGCAGGGACATTAATCCCATAGTCACCACGGTGGCGCCCACAATACCGGTACTAGCGGCCAGAAGTGCGCCGACGACCACTACAGAAATGGCCATACCCGCCGGCGCGCCCATAAATACTTTGGTCAGATTGACCAACAAGTCTTCGGCGATTTTTGCTCTCTCGAGAATGACTCCCATCAAGACAAAGAGCGGCACGGCAACCAGGGTGCCGTTTTGCATAATGCCGTAGAGGCGGTCGGGGAAGGCACGCAGTAGCTCGGCATCGAAAGCGCCATACACGATACCCAACCCGGCGGTGATTAGGGCCGTACCGGCGAGCGTGAAAGCTACCGGGTAACCGAACATCAGTAGCCCGCAAACGGCGGCAAACATCAATAGAGGTATCAGCTCGATCATGCCTCTGCCTCCTCCACCTGCTTGAGCAATCGTGGTTTCGCTACAGATTCGCTTACCGGGCTTGAAACCTCCATAAGCTGTAGCAGAGCACGAATAAACTGGGCGGTGCCGGCGAGACCGAGGGTTACTGCCGCGAGGGGAATCAGACTTTTCAGCAGGAAAACACCGGGAAGGCCGCCGGCATTGGCGCTCTCCTCAAGCACTGACCAACTATTCAGAGCAAACTGCCAGCTGCTCAGCAACATAAAAGTGCAGACTGGCAAAAGAAATAGCAGAAAACCCACAGCATTAACCCAAGCCTTACCCCTGGGACCCATTCGCCGATAGAAGACATCGACACGCACGTGGGCGTCGGTTTGCAGCGCATAGGCCAGGCCCAACATAAAGGCGGCACCGTGCAGATAGATTACGGACTCCTGTAGCGCTATGGAGCCACTGTCGAACAGGTGGCGCAGAGCCACAACGCAGGACTGTATTAAGACCATGGCCCAGGTAAACCAGGCGAGCAGGTGGCCGGTGCGACTGGATAGACTCTCCAGTGCACGCGCTCCACGCATCAGAAATAGCATGGGGGCTTCTCTCTTTACATCTTATTGTTATCTCGTTTGTATGCAGGTTACCGCTTTGCCTGCCCGGGCACCAGCGGGGTAAATTTCCGGCTGTAACTTTTTTGTCATGTTTTATTCATAGAATCGTCATCCGTTGTTCCTAGCATCGCCGCGTGAAATAAAAAACACTCATCGGAGTTACACATGAACAAGCAAATTTTGGCTACTTCCCTGGCGGCATTGACCCTTGCCACCTCTCAGGTAGCCCTGGCGGCTCGCGACTACATCAGTGTTGTGGGTTCTTCCACTGTTTACCCTTTTACCACCACTGTGGCGGAGCGTTTCAGCCGTGCTACCCAGTTCAAGACTCCGGTAGTTGAATCCACAGGTACTGGCGGCGGCATGAAGCTGTTCTGTCAGGGCGTTGGTGAAAGCACTGCAGACATCACTGGTGCTTCCCGTCGCATTAAGCAGTCCGAGCTGGAGATGTGTAACGGCAACGGCGTTGATGTTGTGGAAGTACAGATTGGCTACGACGGCATCGTGCTGGCCAATGCGAAGAAAGCAACGCCTTTCAAGCTTTCCCGCAAAGATATTTTCCTGGCCCTGGCAAAAGAAGTACCGAACCCGGATGGTTCCGAAACGCTGGTAGCCAACCCTTACAAGACCTGGAAAGACGTAAACCCTGCGTTGCCCAATACCAAAATTGAAGTTTTGGGGCCGCCCCCCACTTCCGGTACCCGCGATGCCTTCGCGGAGCTGGCAATGGAAGGTGGTTGTAAGAAATTTGGCTGGATCAAGGCCATGAAGAAAAAAGACAAGAGCGCTTACAAGGCGATCTGTCACAACGTACGCGAAGACGGCGCTTATGTTGAAGCCGGTGAGAACGATAACCTGATAGTCAACAAGTTGGTTGCCAATCCGAATGCCCTGGGCATCTTTGGTTTCAGCTTCCTCGACCAGAATGCCGATAAAGTACAAGGCTCTTTGATCGAAGGACAGGCTCCGACTTTCGACTCTATCGCCGATCAGGGATATCCAGTTTCCCGCCCGCTGTTTATTTACGTGAAGAAGGCACATGCCGACGTAGTGCCAGGTATCAAGCAGTTCCTGGCGGAGTTCACTAATGAGCGCGCTTGGGGTGATGAAGGTTACCTGACTGACAAAGGTATGATCCCTTTGCCCCAAGAGAAACGCCAGAAAATTGCTACCGACGTTCGCAAGCTGAATGCCCTGAGCAATCTTGCTGCGAAGTAAATTTATCCTGGAGTAGTACAGTCAAAGGGAATTGACGGCCAAGCTCGAGAGGGCTTGGCCGTTTTTATGAAAGCCAAGTGGAAACACAGGGAAAAGTCGGGATAATGCCGACATCGACATTTTTAGCACGGTAATTCAATGCAAACCCCCACACTGTTCGCCCTTTTGCTGCTGTTGATTTTAGTGGCCTACGGTACCGGCTTTAGTCGTGCACTGAGTGCAGCGCGCAGCCGCGGAGGCCTGCGTAATCTGGCCTCACTGCCCAGCTATCATGGATTATTTACCGCGCTTTGGTGTGGTTTACCGGCACTTTTACTACTGGGTGCCTGGCTGATTTTTGATGATGCCATTATTCGCTCTATGGTGATGCACAGCATCGCCGACAAGCCCGATACCATTGCCGGGCAGAACCTGCTCTTTGCACAAATTCAAAATCTCGCCGCTGGCCATTTGGTGGGAGAGTCATCCCCACAGTTACAGTTGGCTGCCGAGCACCTCAGTCAGTTGCGCAATAATTCCAATACTCTACAGGCCTTTTTAAGCCTGGTATTGGCGGTGGGCCTGGGGGCATTTGCACTGTTGCGTTTTTCTCCGGAGCTGCGTGCCCGTGAGAAAGTGGAAAAAGTCCTGAAGGCTATTCTGATTACCTGTGCCTGCGCCGCGATTTTTACCACTGTGGGTATTTTGTTCTCGGTACTGTTTGAGTCGCTGCGCTTTTTCCAGTCGGTGCCAGTGACTGAATTCTTGTTCGGCCTGCATTGGAGCCCGCAGATGGCCCTGCGCGCCGATCAGGTTGGTTCCAGCGGAGCCTTTGGTGCGGTACCCCTGTTTACCGGCACCCTGATGGTTTCCGCAATCGCCATGTTGGTGGCGGTGCCTGTGGGCCTGATGGCCGCTATTTATCTGGCCGAGTACGCCAGCAAGCGCGTGCGCAACGTGGCCAAGCCTATTTTGGAAATTCTCGCCGGTGTACCCACCGTGGTATACGGCTTTTTTGCGGCACTGACTGTTGCCCCATTTATTCGCGACCTGGCCACCTCAATGGGTTTACAGGCCTCCAGTGAGAGCGCCCTGGCCGCTGGCCTGGTGATGGGGATTATGATTATCCCATTTGTCTCTTCATTATCTGACGATGTTATTAATGCAGTTCCGCAGTCCCTGCGCGATGGCGCTCTGGGATTGGGTTCAACCCAATCGGAGACCGTGCGCAAGGTGGTGATTCCCGCCGCCCTGCCGGGAATTGTCGGCGGTGTACTCTTGGCGGTATCTCGCGCAATTGGTGAAACCATGATCGTCGTGATGGCCGCGGGCCTCGCCGCCAACCTGACTGCGAACCCTCTGGATTCGGTCACCACTGTTACCGTGCAAATCGTGACGCTACTGGTCGGCGACCAGGAGTTTGACAGTCCCAAGACCCTGGCCGCATTTGCGCTTGGCCTGATGCTATTTATCTCCACTCTGGTGCTGAACTTTATCGCCCTGCACGTAGTGAAAAAATACCGGGAGCAGTATGACTAATCTCACCCAGACGCAGGTTCGTGAGCGCATCGAGAAGCGCCTCGCCAGCCGCCATCGCAAGGAAAAACTGTTTCGCGGGCTGGGCATTGCCAGTATCGCTTTCGGCATACTCGCGGTTGTCATTCTATTCAGCGATATTATCAGCAAGGGTAGCGGCGCCTTTGTGCAGACCGCCATTGAGCTGGAAGTGCACTACGATGCGCAGGTACTCGGTATTGAGAAGGTCGATGACGAGAGCCTTGCCTGGGCCAATTTCACTGGGGTGATCCGCGCGGCGTTGCGCGAGCGTTTTCCCTCGGTGACTGGCCGCAGTGACAAGCGTGAGCTCTATAGCCTGGTCTCCTCGGGGGCACCCTTTAACCTGCGTGATCGCCTGGCTGCAAACCCAGAGCTACTCGGTACGAGCGAGAAAGTATGGTTTGCCGCTGACGACGATGTGGATACTTTTGTTAAAAGCCTGAAGGATTCCAAAGAGGGCTTCCGCGGCCGCACATCCGAACAGAAAGCCGGCTGGATCGAACAGTTGCTACAAAGTGGCGAACTAAAGAAGCGTTTTAATACCACTTTCTTTACCAACGGCGATTCGCGCGAGCCGGAACAGGCAGGTATCCGCGCCGCTTTGATGGGCTCGCTATTTACATTGCTGGTGACTTTGGCGCTGTCTTTCCCAATCGGGGTGGCTGCCGCTATCTACCTGGAAGAATACGCGCCGAAGAATCGTTGGACCGATCTGATTGAGGTGAATATCAATAACCTCGCGGCGGTGCCGTCCATTGTATTCGGCTTGCTGGGGCTGGCGATCTTTATCAACTTTTTTGAGTTGCCGCGCTCAGCGCCTCTGGTTGGCGGTCTGGTACTTACCCTGATGACGTTGCCGACAATTATTATTTCCAGCCGTGCGGCGTTGAAGGCGGTGCCGCCTTCGATTCGCGAAGCGGCGATGGGCATGGGTGCCTCGCGTATGCAGGTGGTTTTCCACCATGTATTGCCGTTGGCCATGCCCGGTATGCTCACCGGTGCGATTATTGGAATGGCCCAGGCCCTGGGTGAGACCGCGCCCCTTCTGATGATCGGTATGGTTGCCTTTATTGTGGATGTACCCGGCGGAGTTACCGATCCGGCCACGGTATTGCCGGTACAGATTTTCCTCTGGGCCGACAGCCCAGAGCGCGCCTTTGTGGAGCGTACCTCTGCAGCCATTATGGTGCTGCTGAGTGTATTGATTCTTATGAATACCAGTGCAGTAATGCTGCGCAAGAAACTTGAGCGCCGCTGGTAACAGCGCGGATAATCGGAAAACAGGATTATTTATGAGTACCATGACCCTGGATGCCGCCGGACATTCTGAAGCGGCGCAACCCGAACTGACCGGTGAAAAAATGGCAGTGAGCCAAGCCGAGGTGCGGAAAACAGTGGGCCAGCCCTTCACTGATACCGCCAAGTTACGCATGCGCAATGTGAATGTGTTCTACGGTGAAACCCAGGCTATTCACAATGTGGGCCTGGATATCGGCCGCAATGAAGTTGTGGCGATGATCGGCCCATCCGGTTGTGGTAAGTCCACTTTCCTGCGCTGCCTCAACCGCATGAATGACACCATCGAAGGCTGTCGGGTGGAAGGCGAACTGAGCCTGGATGGCGACCCCATTTATGGTCCCAAGGTGGATGTTGTGCCTTTACGCGCTCGGGTGGGGATGGTGTTCCAGAAGCCCAATCCCTTCCCCAAGTCTATCTATGAAAATGTGGCCTACGGCCCCAAAATCCACGGGATCGCCAGCCGCCGCGCCGACCTGGATGAAATTGTGGAAAACAGCCTGCGCCGCGCCGGCCTCTGGGATGAAGTTAAGGACCGTTTGGACAAGCCGGGCACCGGCCTCTCTGGCGGTCAGCAGCAGCGTTTGTGTATCGCCCGAGCCATTGCCGTGAGCCCTGAGGTTATCCTGATGGATGAGCCCTGCTCCGCCCTGGACCCTATTGCCACTGCGCGTATTGAGGAGCTGATCGATGAGCTGCGCGAGAACTACACTATTGCCATCGTGACCCATTCCATGCAACAGGCGGCCCGCGTTAGTCAGCGCACGGCTTACTTCCATCTGGGGCACCTGGTTGAAGTCAACGATACAGAGACCGTGTTCACCAATCCGGAGCACGAACTAACCGAAGCCTACATTACCGGCCGCTTCGGCTAAGCCAATCTTGCTCCGAGGGATAACTATGGAAATGCACTTCGATCAGCATATCTCCCGCCAGTTCAATGAGGACCTGGAGGGAATCAAGACCGAGATGTTGGAAATGGGCGGCATGGTCGCCCGCCAAGTAGCCGATGCCGTCGATGCTCTGTCGAATGCCGATAGCCAGCTCGCCGAGGAAGTCCTGCGCGTCGAAGAGGAAATCGACAAGTGCGAGATGGCCCTGGACGAGCACGCGACTTTAATCATCGCCAAGCGCCAGCCCGCCGCTTCGGATCTGCGTATGGTGATGTCGGTAACCCGAATCGCCCGCGACCTGGAACGTATCGGTGATGAGGCCAGCAAAATCGCGAAAATGGCGATTGCCCTGACCGATGAAGGCACCTCACCGCGCGGCTATACCGAGATACGCCATCTGGCAAATGCTGTACGCAAAATGCTCAACGACGCCCTGGATGCCTACACTCGTTTCGATGTGGAGTCCGCATTGCGCACCCTCGCCGAGGATGAACAGGTGGACATGGATTACCGCACCGCCGTCCGTGAGCTGGTGACTTATATGATGGAAGATCCGCGCAGTATTTCCCGCGTCATTAATGTGCTGTGGACACTGCGCTCACTGGAGCGTATCGGTGACCACGCCAAGAATATTTGTGAGCAGGTAGTCTACTTGGTGGAGGGGGCGGATATTCGCCACGGCCACGAGAGGAATTTGAATTTAAGGAAATCCTAAGTTTCCTCAGCCAAAGAAAGGTCGCTCATAGCGGCCTTTTTTATTGCAGGCAGATTTTAAGAACTTGAAATATTTAGGGGCTTGGCGATGAAATATATTTTTGAGGTTCAAATTAAGGAAGGTTTCACAGCGGAAGAATATGCCGACGCCTGGGTACGTGCGTCTCAGTTAATTCAGCAAGCACCTGGGGCTATGGGCACGGAACTTTTGCAAAAGATCGGTGACGAAAATAGCCTCATAGCGATAGCCACTTGGCACAGTAAAACAGAACGCGATGCTATGCAGGCTGAACATACGTTTGCGATTGATAAAATTATTCAAAGCGTGGCTCCTTTTGTGGGTATACGACCTTTAGGAGAGTTTAAAGAATTTAGAGAGGTAGTAGCTTCTTATGCTGATGATGATGAACTTTCTTAAGCTTGCCTCGTCAAAACTGAACATAAGCTGAATAAATTAAATTTTTCAAAAATTAAAAAACTGTAAATTTTAATCGGTCTCTGAATGAGTATTTAAAATACTTGATTACGGATAATTACATCTAAGCAAGAAGCTTTAATTCTGTCTGCCCCCTGTTCTCATTCCCTTCGTCGCAAAGTCTTCTCAAACTGACTTTGTGTAATTAACTGTTGTTGCAGACAAAAATTCTTTTGTTACAATCCGCAGCCCAATTTGGATCCCTACGTTAACGAAGGATTTTGAAATGAGATTCAAGCTCGCAGCTCTCCCCCTGATGCTTCTTGCGGCTACTACAACTGCCGAGGAGTACAATTCTTTTACTAAAGCTAACTACAGCAATTTAGAAAAAGGTGATGATAGTTTTACTCTTGATAGTCGCTACTTCTTCAGCGGAAAAGAAACTCTAGGCCCACTGAAAGAATTTGAATATATAAACAAAGTTAGCAATGTTTACGGTGGCTTCTCTCATTTAAACGAAGGCAGTGAAGATTCCGATATTCTGACCATCGGTGGAGAGTATTTTGCATCCAATGGTCTGGTTTTAGGTGCTCAGTTAGCCGATTGGGGTGAAGAAAATATTGATACTTTATCAGTAGGTTATCTCTTCACACCTAACTTCCTGGTTAGCCTGGAACATGAAGATAACGACAGTGATAATGAGCTGTCTGTTAATGCTCGTTATAACCACCAGCTGAATGGAACCGATTATATCGGTTTCGACTTTTCAGTTGATGAAGAGTTTGATACTCGCAGCCTGTCTTCTAAGTACTTTACTCACCTGGGTGGTGAACAGTACTTAACGATTGATCTGGATTATATCAGCTACGATGAGGACGATGACTATTGGAAGTTGGGCACAGAGTACTTCTTTACTCAGCGCACCTCCGTCGGCTTTACTTTCGATGAAAAAGAAGAGTTTAAGCTGGGTATGAACCATTTCTTCAACCGCAACTTCGCTGTTGAAGCTGCTTATGTTTCCAATACTGATAGTGATATCGATTACGATATCTACCAAATTGGTATGACCGTACAGCTGTAAGTAAGAAAAGGGCTATCTTAGATAGTCCTTTTCTTTTCTTAGTTAATTATTGGATGTTACCTAAACGTTTATTTCTTGTCGTATTGTTATTGTCTCTAGAAATAAAAAATAAATCCTATTAAAATCTTACAAATCAAATCTATAGTTGGAAAAGGATTTTATGAAGGGTTTTAAAGTATCAGTTGTTCCCCTGATGGTGCTTGCTACTGGCGTAACGGCGGAGGAGTATAAGTCGATAACTACTTTGAGTTATTCAGATTTAGAGTACTCATTTCATGACCATTACAATAGCCCAATGGGGTGGCCATATTTTCCAACGTCCGGTTATAATGCTAAAGAAGTAAAAAATAAAACCTCAACCGTTGGTACTACTTACTATTTTGGAGGGAAAGAAACTCTAGGGCCTCTAAAGGAGTTTGAGTACATCAATAAGGTTAGCAATATATCAGCACAATTCTCCCGATATGAAATTCGGAATGATTATTTGCGGAATGATCATCATCAAAATTCAATTTCTACAAAAGGTGAGTATTTTGTAGAAAATGGTGTGGTGCTGAGTGCTACTATAGAGGATCAAAAATATGCCAACATTTATGATCAATCGATTGGTTATTTTTTCACCCCGAATGTTTTAGTGAAATTAAACTATAGTAATACTGATTTTAAGTATTTTGATGAAGAAGAAGAGTTTTCATTAACCGCCCAGTATAGCCACCAATTAAGTGATACTGGTTATCTTGGTTTTACAATGAATGTCGCTGAGGAAACTGACGATCACATTTTATCTTCTAAATATTTCGTAGATTTCGGAAATGATAAGTATCTAAGTGTTGAAGCGAGTTATTATCACGGAAACGGAAGAATATGGGGGGATGCCTCGGAGTTGAGCGCAGAATTTTATTTTAATAAAGAGACCTCCGTCAATATAGCTTATGATGAAAATCATCGTTATAAATTAGGGTTTTCCCACTTCTTTAATCAGAATATTGCCGTTGACGTAGCTTACTTAGCCGCAGCAACAAATAAATACAATGGGTATTATGCAGAATTTGGATATTTGGAGTGTGATGATTGCGATGCTTATCGGTATGATGAGTACCGGCTGGGCTTAAGAGTTCAGTTATAATTTTATGAAAATATAAGGGCTATCCACTAGCCCTTTTAAATTTTTAAATCAAAATTTCTAAACTATAAATTTAGCCCTTCCCAGTTAAGGCCTGTATCCGGGCCTGAGCTTTAGAGCCAATCTCTCCCCCTGCCCCGGCTGCTGTCTCGTAGTGCTTGAAAGCGCTTTGCTTATTCCCCTGCTTTTCATACACCTCGCCCAAATAGAAGTGTGCATAAGCTGTTTCCAAATAACGTAGAGAACGGTTTAAGTCCCTCTCCGCAGCAGTGTAATTTTTAAGTTGCGCACTAGCCATGCCGCGTTTTAACCAGTGGGAAGACAGTGCAGGGTTTTTCTGTACGGCACGGTCGTAGGCCTGATGGGCTTTATCAAATTGTTTTTTCTGGGCGAGTAAATCTCCTTCCAGTGCGAAGAAAGAGGCTTCTTTTGGTTGTTGCTTTTGTGCCTTTCGTACCAGATTCAGTGCCGTATCAAACTGCTTTTTATTGGCTGCTTTTAGAGCATCATCATAATTTTCATAGGCATCCGCATCGCGTTTTAGTTGTGCTATGGCCTTTTGATAGGCATCGCGGTTGGTGACCCCGTTCTTGGGCAGTGATTTACTGTGCTCGATATTGGCGCTGACGCGGGACTGTGATGGGGGGTGGCTGGCGAAGAGGGCTTCCAGGCCGTTGCTCTGCTGCCCTTTGGAGAGTTCGACGAATTTGCGCTGCAGTCGCACGGCGCCCTGGGGGTCATAGCCGGCGGCAGCCATATATTTCATGCCGTATTCGTCGGATTCCAGTTCGTTGCCGCGACCGTAGCGGGCGATATAGGCGGAACCTCCCAGCTGGCTGCCGGTGGAGATAAGGTCCGCATAGGCGGAATCTTTGGTGGCCGCACCGAGTACAGCCAGGCCGGCCCCGAGCACCTGTTGTTGTGACATGGCGGTGGCGGAGTGGCGTGCGGCGGCATGGACAATTTCGTGGCCGAGTACAGCGGCCAATTCCGCCTCATCCTCAAGCAGGACCAGCAGGCCTCTGTTAATGGCGATTTTGCCAGCGGGAAGTGCCCAGGCGTTGGGAACGGAGTTATTCAATACTACAAATTCGTAGGGCAGCTGCGGCTGGTCCGAGACCCGAGCCAACTTTTGCCCGACCCGATTCACATATTCCTGCAAGCTGGGATCTATGGTGTACTGACCGCCCTGTTGTTGTTGGTTGATTGGGTATTGCTGCTGTCCTAAGTTCAATTCCTGCTGGGCCGATACCAGAGAGAACTGTTGCTCTCCGGTCACTGGATTGGTGACACAGCCACTGATAATAGAGGTTGACGTCAACGCCACTGCGGCGAAGAAAGCCTGGTTACGCGAGATCATTGCTTGCCTCCCTGTATAATGCCGATTATTCAACGATCACCCATTGTACACAGTCGGGGAATAGAGGTTATGACGGCACTTCAGGTAATAGAGTTATTTGCGGGCACCAACCCCGATGGCGAGCCGGTGGTAGAGCGCTTACAGGTACGAGTCAATGAGGACGACAGTTGCCAGCTGGTACGTTCTCCCGCATTTATTAAAGGCATCGCCAGTGGCGATTGCATTAAAGTGGATAAAGATACCCAGCAATTTGAGCTGGTTAAGCGCTCCGGCAATTTGGCGATCCGTGTTTTTTGCCGCGGCGACAGCGCCGAACTCTCCGACCGCTTGAGCCCGCAGCTGGAGAAACTTGGAGGAGAGCTGGATCTGGAAGTTCCACGCATGCTGGTTTACAGCATCCATGTCAGCTGTGGTTTCGATAAGATTGAGGAAATTCTCAATAGTATTTGTGATGGTGCCAACAGTGCCTGGTATTACGGCAATGTCTACGATCCGAAGGATGGCCAAACACCCCTCAACTGGTGGCAGGATATATTGAAGCCCGAATAGAGCAGTGCCCCGATCCTAGCGGTTGGGCTCAAATAGAAAGCGAAGCAGCACAAGTAAGGCACCCGATGTTAATAGTGATTTCTCCAGCCAAGACGCTGGATTACGAGAGTGAAATACCCACACTGGAAACCACTCAGCCAGACTTTCTCAAGGAGTCAGCGGCATTAATTGGCGAACTGCGTGATCTGAGCCCACAGCAGATCTCCAGCTTGATGAAGATTTCCGACAAGCTCGGTGTGTTGAATTACGACCGCTTCCAAGACTGGAAACGCCCTTTCACAGATAAAAATGCGCGCCCGGCCCTACTCGCCTTTAAGGGGGATGTTTATACCGGCCTGGCCGCTGAAACTATGGGCAAGCGCGATTTCAGTTATGCGCAAAAGCATTTGCGAATGCTCTCCGGTCTCTATGGCCTGTTGCGCCCGCTGGACCTGATGCAACCCTACCGCCTGGAGATGGGCACCAGATTTGAAAACAGCCGCGGTAAAAATCTGTATGAATTTTGGGGAGAGCAAATTACTGAGACGCTCAATGCCCAGTTGCATGTGCTGAAGAGCCGGGAATTGGTCAACCTTGCCTCTAATGAGTACTTCAAGGCGGTAAAGCCCAAGGCGCTCAATGCAGAGGTCATTACCCCCCATTTTAAAGATCTAAAAAATGGTCAGTATAAGATGATCAGCTTCTTTGCTAAGAAAGCGCGGGGCATGATGAGCCGCTGGGCGATTGAGCAGCGGGTGAAGAAAGCGGAGGAGCTTAAGGGCTTTGATGTAGCCGGCTATGCCTATAACTCGGGCATGTCCAATGAGCGCGACTGGGTTTTCACTCGGGATGAACAGCAATGAGCGATACCAGCCTGCCGGATGCACCGGCTTGTGCGCGTAATCGCGATCCAATTCTTACTCATCTGTGCCGCCTGCTGGATGGTAGCCATAAGGTATTGGAGGTGGGGAGCGGCACAGGTCAGCACGCGGTCTTTTTTGCACCGCGCCTGCCCCACTTAATTTGGCAGACCTCGGAGCGGGCGGAAATGCTGCCCGGTGTGCGAGCTTGGTTGGCGAGTGCGCCCGCACAGAACTTGCGCGAACCTCTGACTCTGGATGTCGATGCGCCCTGGCCTGCGCTGAATTTCGATGCGGTGTTTACCGCGAATACCCTGCATATTATGTCGAGGGAGTCAGTACAGCGATTCTTTCACAAACTGCACACTCTGTTAGAACCCAATGGCTTGCTGGTTGTATATGGACCCTTCAAGATTGATGGCAGTTTTATCGGGCCCAGCAATGCGGATTTCGATACCTACCTCAAAGAGCGCAACCCCGATAGCGGTATCCGTGATCTGGAGTGGTTGGATCAATTGGCCAGTGATGTCGGCATGCGTCGGGAAGAGCTAAATTACCTGCCAGCGAACAACCAGCTGGTCGTTTGGCGTAAATACGATAACAAGGAGTGATTATGCCCGTATGGTTTGAAGTTTCCGTTGTTGTGGCGTTTGCCATTGCAGCTGTGTTTTTTTTCGCCAAATATCGTGAAACTGCTGCAGCTCTGCATGAAAGTGAGCGCATGAAAACGCGTCTCTCCAATGACCTGAATCGCTATAAAGATGTGCCGCGGCTGCGCGCTCTGCGCGATGCCTTGGTGGGAAACAAGCCTCTGCCTGTGGATGACAATGGCAATGAGCATCTGTTGTTAAGAGATGGGGATTTAAAGTTGCACCACCTGATCCTGCGCCGGGAGAGCACCCCGGTGCACGATGAAGAAGAGGCCACCTATATCAAAAATGGTGAGCCGGTAAAGCTGCCGGAATTTGAATAGTTTTATCATTGAGGGGGTGGATCAGGAATCCGCACCCTCGGTCTCCATTAGTTCCCGAGAGGGGCTCTCTTCCAGCTTGGTAGAGGGGAAGTGCAGGGTGAAAGTACTGCCCTGGGCTGGGACACTGTGCACGCTCATTTCCGCACCGTGGCGCAATAGTACATGCTTGACGATAGCCAGGCCCAATCCTGTGCCGCCGCTGTCGCGGGAGCGGCCGGGGTCTACCCGGTAAAAACGTTCGGTAAGGCGCGGGATATGCAGCGAGTCTATACCGATACCCTGGTCCCGCACACTGAAGTGGCCGCCATCGTTATCCTGCCACCAGCGCAGTTGTATCTCCCCGTTCCCCGGGCTGTATTTCACCGCATTGAGCGCCAAGTTGGCGAAAGCGCTGTGCAGCTCACTGGCATCGCCGCGGATACTGCAATCCCCTTCGCACGCCACACTGACCTGGTGACGGTCGCCGCTAAAGCTGCGCGCCTCACGGGCAACTCGCTCCATCAACTCGCGCACATCTACAGAGACGTCACCCGTTTTTCGCTCTGACGTTTCCAGGCGTGCCAGAAGAAGCAGGTCGTTGACCAAGGTGGTCATACGTGCCGCCTGCTCCTCCATCTGAACCAGCGGGCGCCGCCAGGCGGGAGGTGCCATATCACTGTTCTGCAGGGTTTCCAGGTAGCCGGCAATTACGGTAAGAGGAGTGCGCAACTCGTGGGAAACGTTGGCGACAAAATCACGACGCATCTGCTCGAGATTGTGCAGGCGGGTGATATCGCGAACGATAACCAGGGCTTCATCCTTGCCGTAGCGGGTCACTTCCAGTTGCAGATGCAGGGCTTCATTACCCGGCGCTGGCAGGGTCAGCGGTTCGCGAGGGCTGTTGTCCTCGCTGTGCATATAGCTGACAAAGCCAGGGTCACGCACAAAGTTCACCAGGGACTGCCCCTGATCACTGGACTGCAGGCCGAGCAGCTCGCCGGCGGCGGGGTTCCACCAGGCCAGGTGGTCGCCATTTTCCAGGGCTACAATGCCTTCGCGCAGGGCGCTGGTGCTGTCCTGAACACGGCGTAACATGACATGCAGCTTTTGCTTCTCACGGCGGTGACGGCGTTGCATACGGTAGAAGTCGTCATAGATTTCACCCCAGATACCAAAAGCAGTGGGAGCGGGGCCGCGGCGGCCATTGGCCAGCCAACGATTGAAGCGGTGCTGCTGCCACAGCACTGAGAGCAGGTAGGCTGCCAGCCCTAAAATCAGGGTGAGCGACCACTCGGACGTGGTGAAGCCGAGGGTCAAGCAGCCCAGAGCAATAATTAAGAAGCGCGAAAATTCGCCAATACTGCGATCCAACATAGCCTTGCCGTGTTACCTGGCAGTTGTCGGGAGGGCTGATGTCCACCCCCGCACTTAATACATCTTAGAAACCCGGTCCTCTGTGGGAGTGACCAATGGTTACCGCGGGAGTCAGTGCCGATCTTGGCAGATTGTCACACTTTTTCGGCAGTTTGCACAGAAAATCGATAGCCGGTGCCGCGCACTGTCTGGATATAACGGTCGTGACCGTCAAGTGCCAGAGCTTTGCGGAGGCGGCGGATGTGTACGTCGACGGTGCGCTCCTCCACATAGACATTGCCACCCCAGACGTGATCCAGCAGCTGGGTGCGTGTGTAGGCGCGTTCCTGGTGAGAGAGAAAGAAAGTCAGCAGGCGAAATTCAGTAGGCCCCATATCCACCGGCTGTCCCTT
Source organism: Microbulbifer mixtoriginis (SeqCode) (assembly GCF_052467705.1). Classification (NCBI taxonomy): domain Bacteria; kingdom Pseudomonadati; phylum Pseudomonadota; class Gammaproteobacteria; order Cellvibrionales; family Microbulbiferaceae; genus Microbulbifer; species Microbulbifer mixtoriginis (SeqCode). Next base: position 221,916 of record NZ_CP174322.1, on the reverse strand, counting down.
GATGGTGACCCTGTGGCTCAGAGGGTCCAGTACCAGATCGCCGGCGCTGAGGGGGTCTTCGGGGGTGGCCGGGCCGGCGCGGCGCAGTACCGCCTTGAGGCGCGCCACCAGCTCGCGGGGGGAGAAGGGCTTGGTGATATAGTCGTCGGCGCCCGTCTCTAACCCTTTGATTTTATTGTCTTCTTCGCCTTTGGCGGTGAGCATGATGATGGGCACCGCGGTGGTCAGCTCATCGCGCTTAAGTCGGCGGGCCAGCTCTACTCCGGATACATCGGGTAGCATCCAATCGAGAAGAATAAGGTCTGGCTTTTCATCGATGACTAAGGCGTGGGCCTCTTGGGCGTTTTCCGCCTCCAGGCAACGGTAGTCTGCCATTTCTAAAGCCACCCGCAGCATATCGCGTACAGGGGCTTCGTCGTCGACAATCAGGATCGTTTTACTGTGCATTTGGCTGCCATACCCGCTCTGTTGTCAGAAGTTCCCGGTTATGGCCGAGGATTAAACGGGATTTATATGACAAATATATGACGGTTATGCCTGAACTCCCAGACCTGGATCAATTGAAGAGGTAATGTAGGAATATTCCGGCAAAAAACACTAACCCTACCCAGTTGTTGTGGATAAATGCCTTAAAGCAGGCCTCTCTCTCCCGGTTGCGGATCAGCCATTGCTGGTAGGCGAAGAGCGCCGCTATAGCCGTAACTGCCAAGTAGTAAATGGCGCCGAGGCCGAAGCGCTGGCCGATCAACACCAGTGCCATTAGCACCAAAAGCTGCAGGGTGGCAGTCATGGCTCTGTCCATTTCCCCGAACAGAATTGCCGTGGATTTAACTCCAATTTTTAGGTCGTCATCCCGATCTACCATGGCGTAAAAAGTGTCATAACACAGGGTCCACAAGAGGTTGGCGACATAGAGAAGCCAGGCCTGGGGGGGGACTTCGCCGGTCACTGCGGCGAAGGCCATGGGGATCCCCATACTGAATGCCGCGCCCAACACCACTTGTGGCAGGTGAGTGTGCCGCTTGGCAAAGGGGTAGCAGAAGGCCAATGCCAGTGCTGGCAATGACAATAAAATCGTTAGCTGATTGGTGGTGAGCACCAGCAGAAAAGCCGCGAAGCTGAGCCCGGCGAATAGGCCAAGAGCCGCCTTGGGAGTAACGTTACCGGTGGCCAGGGGGCGCGTGGCGGTGCGCTTAACATGGCCGTCAATCTCGCGGTCGGCGAAGTCATTTACCGCGCAGCCGGCCGCACGCATCAGGATGACGCCCAAAGTGAACACTGCAAATAGGTGCAGCCCTGGCCAGCCCCCCGCCGCAAGCCATAGTGCGACCCAAGTGGGCCACAAAAGTAATAGGGAGCCAATGGGCCTATCCATGCGCGCCAATTGCCAATAGGGCATTACGGCGGGCCAGCGCGCGGCGATTTGTTGGCTAATCACGGTGGCTAATCTCCCTGTATTTGGTTATTGGTTTGCGGGGACTGCAGGTGGGCCATCGGGGCAGAACTGCGATAGAAAGGCCTCTGCGACCAAAAGGGGTTTGCCCCGCAGCCAAAAAATTGAGCGGCGCCCCCAGGCACTGTCGCCGCCGTCGCAGAGTCCTTGAGCCTGCAAGTCGGGGTTGCGCCGCAATTGGTTGAACTCTATTTCGCCTCGGCGAATCCCTGGTTCGCTGAACAGCAGCTCCCCCAGAGGGCGGTCGTCGAGACTGCGTAAGTTGCGGGACTTACCCTGCAAACTGCGCAGGGGAAGTACACTGCGCGCGTAAACCCAGGGTTGGCCACACCCTATCAGTAGTACCTCCCGCACCAGGGCGCGGCTGTGGCGATTTAAATTGAGCGCGCGGCATTCCTCCGCGCGGGGTAGCTGCCAGCTCTGACCAAGTACCCGCACACTGAAATCCCCTCCACTTAGTTGCTTCAGTGCAGCGGTGAGCGAACCGGTGTATGCCAGCCACGGCATCAGGTTTTCTGGTGGTTGGGACTGTGCCGATTCAAACGGCCGCCCCCGCCAATCGCCCGCAGGTACAAATGGAGACTGGTGCAACGATAACTCCGCAGTCGGTAAAAAGGGCATTGTACCCTGCCCACTGGCGGCTGGCGCCACCCCGTTGGATTTTTGCTCACCAGGGCGGCAATGGATATAGTGCTCCCTTTAATGAAAACAATGAATTTATAAAGAGAAGCTTGTTATGGGGCTTACGACCAAAATTCTGCTGGGGATGATCGCGGGTATTGGGCTGGGAATCCTGATCAATATCCTGAATATGAGCCAGTTGCTCGGTGAGGGTGTTACCAACGCAATCAACCTCTACCTGACGGGTGGCCTGTTCGACATTATCGGGCGAATTTTTATCGCCTCTCTGAAGCTGATGGTGGTGCCGTTGGTGTTGGTTTCTCTGATCAGTGGTGCCTGTGCCCTGTCTGAAGGAAGCCGGATCGGTCCGTTGGCGGGTAAAACTGTGCTGCTCTATATGCTGACAACGGCTATCGCTATTACCCTGGCCCTGTGCATGGCACTGATCTTCCAGCCTGGGGTAGGTGTGAGCGAGGCTGCTGCTGCGGCAACGTCTTCTTTCCAACCAAAAGAATCCCCCCCACTTTCTGAAGTGCTGGTAAATATTTTTCCCACCAACCCAGTCGCAGCCATGGCCGAGGGCAATATGCTGCAAATTATCGTGTTTGCCCTATTAATGGGCTATGCGATCTCCCGCTGCGGCGAGCCAGGGAAGCGCATTGCAGCTTTCTTCAACGATCTCAATAGCGTTGTACTGCGCATGGTGGGGGTGTTGATGGTGTTTGCTCCCTACGGAGTTTTTGCCCTGTTGGCGAAAACTTTTGCTGGTTTGGGCTTAGAAGGCTTACTGCAACTGGGTAAATACTTCCTGGTGGTACTGGCAGCCTTGATTATTCATGCACTGGGCGTCTATTCGATTCTACTGAAGCTGTTGAGTGGTCTAAAGCCCCTCGAGCTGCTGAAAAAGATGCGTCCGACGATGATTTTTGCTTTTAGTACAGCTTCCTCTGCAGCAACCATACCGGTAACCCTGGCGACAGTTGAGAAGCGCTTAGGTGTGGACAATAAGGTGGCTGCTTTCACCGTCCCCCTGGGTGCAACCATCAATATGGATGGCACCGCGATTATGCAGGGTGTGGCTACGGTCTTTATCGCTCAGTTCTTTGGTATTGAGATCGGCTTGACCGGATTTCTAACAGTAATTCTTACCGCTACTTTGGCCTCCATCGGTACCGCAGGAGTGCCCGGAGTGGGCCTGATTATGCTCGGTATGGTGCTGCAGCAGGTGGGACTGCCGCTGGAGGGGATTGCCATTGTGATCGGCGTAGACCGCCTGCTGGATATGGTGCGCACCGCAGTGAATATCACTGGAGATGCGGTAGTGAGCAGTGTGGTGGCGAAGAGTGAAGGCGCCTTAGATGAGGAGACTTACTATGACGCCAATTACAAGAGTGTCAGCATCAACGACAACAGTACAGTAGGCGCCCACTAGGGCGTTCTCCTCAAGCCTCGGCGAAACGGGGCTTGTTTTGTAACCAGCGCTTAATTAGCTGCTGTCGCATCCCTTCCGTCAAATGTGGGGATATGGCTATTTTTTGCACTTGTGGCAGCAGTTCCGCATCCCGCTGCAGATCTGCAATACGGTGTTGGATCTCTCCAGTCTGGCGGGTGCCGAGAATTTCCCCTGGTCCGCGCAGACGCAGGTCTTCCTCAGCGATGGCGAAGCCGTCGCTATGCTGACGCAGCGCCTGTAGGCGCGCCCGTCCATTTTGTGACAGCGGTGTACCGTAGAGAAGCACACAGTGACTGGCTATGGAGCCGCGCCCAACCCGACCGCGCAGCTGGTGCAGTTGGGCGAGGCCCAGGCGCTCTGGGTTTTCGATAATCATCAGACTAGCGTTGGGCACATCTACCCCCACCTCGATCACCGTGGTTGCCACCAGCAGGTCTACCTCACCAGCTTTGAAGGCGCTCATTACCTGCTCTTTCTGCTCCGGCTTAAGGCGCCCGTGTACCAGGGCCACACGCGCACCGTCGAGCATCTCCACTAATTCCTCGGCGGTGGACTCTGCGGCCTGAGCCTGCAGGCTCTCGGATTCCTCAATCAGGGTGCAGACCCAATAGGCCTGGCGCCCTTCGGCGATGGCACTGTGCACTCTTTCCATCACCTGGTCGCGGCGGTCGTTAGAGATCGCCACGGTGTTAATAGGCTGGCGACCGGGAGGCAGCTCATCAATGATGGAGCAGTCCAGGTCGGCAAATGCAGACATAGCCAGGGTACGGGGGATCGGGGTGGCGGTCATAATCAACTGGTGCGGTTGCAACCTGCCGGTGGCACCGCTGGCGGCGCCCTTCTCACGCAGCTCCAAACGCTGGCGCACCCCGAAACGGTGTTGCTCGTCGATAATCACCAACACCAGGTTATGGAATTCCACACCCTCCTGGAAGAGTGCGTGGGTGCCAACCACAAGCTGCGCCTCGCCACTGGCAATTTTGCCCAACTGCTCGCGGCGCTCGGCGGCTTTTAAGCTGCCGGTAAGTTGCGCTACCTGTACGCCGAGAGGCTCAAGCCAGTTATAGAAATTGATTCTATGCTGCTCGGCGAGAATCTCTGTCGGCGCCATCACCACCACCTGAGCACCAGCGCCGATGCCTTTGAGGGCAGCCATGGCTGCTACCAGGGTTTTACCGGCGCCGACATCTCCCTGTAGCAGGCGCATCATGGGGAGGTCTTGGGCGAGGTCTTCGGCGATCTCCTCACAGACTCTTTGCTGTGCACCGGTGAGCGAAAATGGCAGGCGCGAGAGGAAATCTCTCTCCAGAGATTTGTTTTTGGGCAGTGGCGGTGCCGCAACCCTTGCGCTGTTGCGCCGCAATTCCAGCAGGCTCAAATGGTGCGCGAGCAGCTCTTCCAGGGCCAGGCGTTGTTGTGCGGGGTGTGTGCCGGCGGCGAGTTTTTCCAACTGGGTGCCGGCAGGTGGAGAGTGCAAATAAACCAGGGCGTCACTCAGTGGGTAACGCAATGGCTTTGGAAGTAAATCTGCAGGGAGCAGTTCGGTCACGGCTCCACTGCGCAGGAGCTCCACGGCTTGCTGCATCAGACCGCGCATACGCCCCTGGCTGACGCCCTCGGTCAGGGGGTAAACCGGTGTCAGGGTTTCCTCGGTAGTAGCGTTTTCGCTGCCGACAACTTCAGTCTCGGGATGGTAGAGCTCCAGGCCGGCGGCGCCACGCCGCGCCTCGCCGAAGCAACGCAGGCGTACGCCGCGGGCAAAGCGGTTTTTCTGCGCAGCAGAAAAGTGGAAAAAACGCAGAGTGATACTGCCGCTCATATCCTGAAGCTTGACTACCAGACTGCGTCGGCGGCCGAAAACTACATCGGCGGCAGTTACCTCGCCCTCAATAACTGCATCCATCCCAGCAGTGAGCCCGGCCACCGGTACTACCCGGGTGCGGTCCTGATAGCGCAACGGCAAGTGGAACAGCAGGTCTTGCAGAGAGTGGATATGCAGTTTGGCCAGGACCTGGGCAAACTTGTCTCCTACCCCTTTGAGGTTGGTAACCGGCTGATCTGCAAGGTTGTTTATGGCTCGATCAGATGACACTGGCTGATGGCCTCACGCAATATATCGATAGCTCGGTGGCGTGGAAAGCTGGCACGCCAAGCCAATGCGACGGTGCGCCGGGGCCCCGGCGCCTTGAAGGGGCGTGTTTCCAGCAGCCCGCTGGCATATTGCGAAGCAGTGGCAGCGGAGAATGGCAATACGGTGATACCGAGACCCGAGGCCACCATGTGTCTCAGGGTTTCCAGCGAACTGCCATCGGCGGCTGTGCGAATGCCTCCACCACCGCTCTCCTTCTCCATCGTGACCTGCAAGTGTGGGCAGGCCTCCAGCACTTGGTCGCGGAAGCAGTGGCCCTCCCCCAGCAACAGCACATTATCTTTGGTGAGCTGCTCGGGATCTATGAATTCCTGCTGGGCAAGGGGGTGCCCAGCAGGCATCAATACCACGAAAGGTTCGTCATAAAGTGGTTGGGTGACCACGTCGGGCTCGGTGAATGGCAGCGCGATAATGATCGCATCCAGCTCGCCCTTGCGCAGGCGTTGGCGCAGTGTGGCGGTGTAGCCCTCTTCTACGTAGAGAGGCATATCTGGGGCCAGGTGCTGTAGCTGCGGAATAAAGTGTGGAAACAAATAGGGGCCGATAGTAAAAATCGCCCCGACCGAGAGGGGGCTCGCCAGTTGGTCCTTACCGGCGCTGGCGATGTCTTTAATAGCGGCAGACTGTTCCAGTACCAGTTGGGCCTGGGCGACGATACGTTCCCCCAATGGCGTGGCCTGTACCCGGGTTTTGGAACGCTCGAAAAGGGCGACGCCCAGCTCTTTCTCCAGCTTTTTTACTGCGATAGACAGGGTCGGTTGGCTGACGAAGCAGCGCTCGGCGGCGCGGCCGAAATGCTGTTCCTGAGCGAGAGTGACGATGTAGCGCAGTTCATTGAGAGTCATGGTAAAGACAATTAAGCGATAGTATTTGATAGCTATTATTCATAAATAATAGCTGCTGACCACTCCCCAGCGCTAAGCTGTCACCTCAGGCACAAAGTTGGGAAAAATTACCAATTGTGGACGCCTTTATGGAATTGAGGCGCAAAATTTTGCTATATCTTATGAGGGCTAACAGAATGGAGAAACGCCATGGGAGTTTTATCCTGGATTATTCTCGGACTGATTGCCGGCGCCTTAGCCAAATGGATCATGCCAGGTAAAGACCCAGGTGGTTGGATAGTCACAATGGTGATTGGCATTATCGGTGCCTTCATCGGTGGTTGGCTTGGTGCCCTGATTGGATTCGGTGGCCCCGTGACCGGTTTCGGATTTGGCGACATAATAACAGCCACCATTGGTGCGATTATCTTTCTCGCTGTCTACCGCCTACTCAAAGGGCGCGGTAATTAGTTCAATACCAGAGCGGCAGATGGAATGGTGAGGCGTGAAAGTGCCTCGCATCGTTATTCATGGATGGCAAAACCGCAATCGTTTGCGGATTTTTTTTGGCGCACCGTTTAATAGTTAATGAATAAGACTAGGGACTTCTCATCTGAGGAGTTCCGCGGGACGCAACAGCACAATATCAAGGGAATATGGCAGTCGACGCTGTTCCAGGCGCAAGATTGTCGGGAACTATATGACACAGAAAGAGAAGCTTTGGATCCTTGGGTGTGGTGATCTGGGGGCGCGCCTCGCTCTAAATATAGATCGCAAGCAGTACAGTGTTTACGGCATGCGGCGCAACCCTCTGGTGGCTCTGGCGAGTAAGCGCAGAGCGGATGCGGTTAATTGGCGTCGGGGGGATGCCACCAAGGTGGGGGATATCGAGCGCTTGCTGACGGATGGTGCCGATATCGTCCTCGCCACATTTACTCCGGATGAACATACCCCCGGCGGTTATCAGCGCGCTTACGTGGAAACCGCGCGGGCTTTGGGCGAGGCCATTTCACGCCTGCCAAAACCGCCGCGCTTGGTGATATGGGCGTCTTCAACCCGCGTGTATGGCCAGAGCGGTGATGATTTTCTCGATGAGCAGACGCCTCCTGCACCTAGTGGTTTTCAGGGAGAGGCGCTGCTCGCGGCGGAGGAGATCATACGCTCGGCGATTCCCGGGGTCTGTATTGTACGATTTGCCGGAATTTACGGTCCGGGGCGTGACCGCTTGCTCTCTCAGGTACGCGCCGGTCGCTGTGCCCCGCCCCAGCCCCCCCAGTTCAGTAACCGTATTCATGTGGACGATTGCATTGGCTTTTTGTTGCACCTGGTTGAAAGGCACAAGCAGGGTTGGATACCAGAGCCACTGTATATCGGCGCCGATAGTAAGCCGGTCCCCATGTATGAACTACAGCAGTGGCTGGTGAAGGCTATGGGCTATACCAGCGCTCATTTGCGTGAGATTGTGCAGACCAGCGAACGCCGCTCGAAAAAACTCAGTAATCAGCGCTTGCTCGCTAGTGGTTACCAGCTCAAGTATCCCGATTACAAAGTGGGCTACAGTGCGCTATTGGAAGCGGAAGGCTGACAGCGGCAAATCTACGAGAGAGAAATCTAGAAATGCAGTGCCGGACGGAAGTCCTGCACTGCAGGTTGGTGCTCTGCTGGGTTAAGGCACCATCACCCCCTCGGCTTCAAACTGGGCACCAAGCGGCAGCTCCTTAACGACCACCGTGGCACGCGCTGGGTAGGGCTCCTGAAAAAACTCCGCCATCACCTCATTCACTGCGGCAAAGTTGTTGCTGTCGGTGATGTAGAGATTGAGCTTCACAATATGCTGGAGCGATCCATCCGAGGCCTCACAAACGGCTGCAAGGTTGCGGAAAACCTGGTGGGCCTCATCGACAAAACCACCGGAAACCATCTGCTGAGTCTCGGGATCCAGTCCTATTTGCCCGGACAGGTATACCGTATCGTTGACCTTTACCGCCTGGGAGTAGGTACCGGCTGCTGCCGGAGCCTTGTCTGTTTTAATAATTGCGCGGTTGGGCATTGGGCACTCCATTACTTATTGCTATTTGTTGCGGAAAGCCGATAAATATAGCGCGCTTTTGTAGGGAATGGCAGCGAGCCATAGGCCAAAAAGCGGAGTAAAAGCTCGCTCTCAGTGAGTCGATAATTAGCTCGCCAGTACGCTATCCAAGTATCTTACGGGCGCGAGATACGGATCACCGACGGCAGGTTGCGCAGCCTTTTCATGACTCTCGCCAGATGAATACGGCCACTGACCTCTAGTGTGAGGGAAATAACGCTGTTATGGGCGTCTTTTTCATCCACATTGATCTGCTCGATACTGGCTCCCTCTTCGGTAATACGGGTGGCCAGGCGCGCGATAATGCCGCGCTCGGACTCCACTTCCACCCGCACATCCCCGAGGAACTCTCCGCGTACGTCTGGGGACCAGTTCACCAGCATCAGGTTTTCCGGGTGTTCGCGGAATTCGTTGGTATTGCGGCAGGTATCCCGATGTACCACTACACCTTTGCCGGAGCTGATATGGCCGATGATGGTATCCCCCGGAATGGGGCGGCAGCACCGGGCGAAACTGATCATCATGCCCTCCTGGGCATCAATGGTCAGTGGCGAGGAGATATTGCTCGTTTCCGCCTCTTCACTGTGCGCGGGAGCCAACAGCTTGGCCGCAGAGAAGGCAACTTTGTTGCCGAGGCCTATCTCCTCCAGCAATTTCTCCAGAGTCGCACACTTGGCTTCCTGCAGACCTTTTTCCAGTTGCTCCGGTGTCAGTTCTTCCAGGCGGGTATTAAATTTACCCAGGGCCTTTTCGAGCAGGCGCCGCCCCAGAGTAATGGAGTCGTGGTGGCGCTGGTGTTTGAGGAAGTGTCGAATGGCGCTACGGGCTTTGGCGGTTACAACAAAGTTGAGCCAGTTTGGGTTTGGCTGAGCATTTTTACGGGTGAGAATTTCCACCTTTTGCCCGCTGGCCAGCGGCTGTGACAGGGGCGCCAAGCGCTGGTTGATCCGCACGGCCACACAGGAGTTGCCGATATCTGTATGCACTGAGTAGGCGAAATCCACGGCGGTGGCACCGGCGGGCAGGTCGACAATCTGCCCTTTGGGGGTGAATACATAGACCTCGTCGGGGAAGAGGTCGATTTTAACGTTCTCAATAAACTCCAGGGAGTCGCCGGCACGCTGCTGCATCTCCAGCAGGCCCTGCACCCAGCGGCGAGCACGTACTTGGCTAGTACCACCAGTGTTGATCACCTCATCGCCGGAAGCCTTGTACAGCCAATGGGCGGCGATACCGCTATTGGCCATTTCGTCCATTTCCTTGGTGCGAATCTGCACCTCGATAGGCACCCCGTGCATTCCCAGCAGCACTGTGTGTAGTGACTGATATCCATTGGATTTGGGGATGGCAACATAATCCTTGAATTCGGAGATGACGGGTTTATAGAGGCTGTGCATTACGCCCAACACCCGGTAGCAGGTGTCCACGCTGTCCACGATGATGCGGAAAGCGTAGACATCCATGATCTCTTTAAAGGATTTCTTCTTGGCGCGCATCTTTTGGTAGATGCTGAATAGGTGTTTCTCGCGACCAATCACCAGTGAGCTGATTCCTTCACGCTGCAGGCGCAGCTCAATGGCGTTCTGGATCTGCTCCAGCAGTTCCTTGCGATTGCCGCGCGCGGCTACCAGAGCGGCACGCAGTCGGCTGGCGCGCAGCGGGTGGATCGCAAAGAAGGATCGGTCCTCAAACTCGATACGCACATCGTTCATACCCAGGCGGTGGGCAATGGGTGCGTAGATTTCCAGGGTTTCGCGAGCGATGCGCTGGCGTTTTTGTGGCTTGAGTGCGCCGAGGGTGCGCATATTGTGCAAGCGGTCGGCCAGCTTGACCAAAATTACGCGGATATCGCGCGCCATGGCCAGAGCCATTTTCTGGAAGTTTTCCGCCTGTTTTTCCGCGGCGCTGTCTGTCTCAAACTGGGTCAGTTTGGATACACCGTCGACAATATCGGCAACCTCGCCACCAAACTGCTCCTCCAGTGCGGCTTTGGGGATTCCGGTGTCTTCGATCACATCGTGGAGCATGGCAGCAGCCAGGCTCTCGTGATCCATATGCATGCCAGCAAGAATTGTGGCCACCGCCAAAGGATGGGTCACATAGGGTTCACCGGAACGTCGCTGCTGACCGTCGTGGGCTTGTTCGGCGTAGAAATAGGCGCGACGGACTATTTGGATTTGCTCGGGAGGCAGGTACGAGGAGAGGCGGTGGGCCAGACTATCGATGGTGTGCAATGCCGCGCGCGCCTCTCGTAAAACTCATAAACTCTAGGTCAGAACAGATCGAAATCAGATTTCCTGGTCGGACAGATAGGCCGGGGCCGCCATGGGTGCCGGGGCCTCTTCACGATCTGGCTGGTCGAGAATGCTCGCATCAACCAGGCCCTCTTCGATCTCACGCAGGGCGATAACCGTGGGTTTGTCGTTCTCTTCTGGAACCATCGGATCCTGTCCGCCGGTGGCAATCTGGCGGGCGCGCTTACTACCCACGATAACGAGTTCGAAGCGGTTGTCGACGTGCTCCAGACAATCTTCAACGGTGATACGTGCCATAAACTTTCGGTTCCATTCACTGTGCCCGGGTGGGCGAATTCTGTTCGGGGGACCGGTTATTTTACCGGACCGGGGAGTGTACGCAATTCGATCAACCGGCTCAATGGCGCAACAGTGCCTGCAACAGTTCACCGTGGCGTTTCTGTTGCTTTTCCAGACGTTGGCGTTGGGCGGTGAAGATGGAGCCAAGCTCTATTAGGGCCAGCTCGAAATCGTCGTTAATCACCAGATAGTCGGCTTCCACGTAGTGGGTCATTTCATCAATGGCCTGATCCATACGACGCTCGATCACACTTTCGTCGTCCTGGCCTCGACCTGTGAGGCGTTCGCGCAGGGCCTCCTGAGAGGGTGGCAAAATAAAAATACCAACGGTCTCTGGGTGCAGACGGCGCACTTGAGCGGCACCCTGCCAGTCAATTTCCAGGATTACATCGCGGCCACCAGCGAGAATTTCCTCGATACTGCCCTTGGAAGTACCGTAGTAATTATCACCGTATACCTGAGCGTGCTCGAAGAAGGCATCTTGCTCAAGCATTGCCAGAAACTCCTCGCGCGACACGAAGTGGTAATCGACACCGTTGACCTCGCCCGGACGCATGGAACGGGTGGTATGGGAGATAGAAACGGTGACCTGACTGTCGCTATCCACCAGTGCTTTGACGAGACTGGTTTTCCCAGCGCCGGAGGGGGCGGATACGGTATAGAGGGTTCCTGTTTGCACAACTGATCCTGTTCGGGGTGAAAGCGCGCATTATAACCGAAGCCGTTACCTGAGCGGTGACTGGCAGTTGCGCAATCCCAGGAAAAGGAGGAGGAAAAGGCTAAACCCCGGCCGGAATTGGGGGTAAGTGTTGGGAGTTTCAGGAGGCGCTATAAACTGCCTTCTGAGCCCGGCCGGGATCGCCCAGCGGGAGATCACTCGATCACCACCAACATCCTGCAATCGAGGTTCACTCCTTGTTGCTAATCGCAAACGACAGCGACTGTATCCTCTTTGCAAGTGATTGCCAACCACCCCCAGACCAGAGCACTGATCGCAATATAAGCGCTGAAAATTGGGACAAATTGTGTGTTTAACAGCGGCAGCACCCCGCAGTAGAGGGCCAGGCGTAAGGGTTCCAGATATTTGGTCAGTGGATGGTTATCGAGAATTCGCCCATTGATTACCAGGCCAAAAACCAACAGTGCTACTGCCCCCAGCAGTGAGGGAATTTCCAGGCTCTGGTAGTACCACAGGAGTGCCAGGGTGGCGGCGGAATAGCACAGGTGCTGGCCCAGCGCGTAGTTGCGTCGGGCCCGACGAATCTGTGGGTTGTAACGCTGGAAAGATTTCAGGTTGGTGGAGGGGACTGGCATTGCCGCTTCGGCATCTGCGGGACGATAGCCGGTGGGGCGGAACCAAAGGGTAAATTTGTCCCACCAGTTTTTTGTATACCAGGCGTCTTGCGCCATGCGTTTCAGATGTTGCAGGTTTGCCGCCAGAGGGTCGAAGGTATTAAGGGGTTTGCGCACACCGTAAATACAGGGCTCCCCCTCCAGCTCCTCTTGATAGGTACCAAACAGGCGGTCCCATAAGATCAGGATTCCGCCGTAGTTTTTATCTACGTACACCTTGTTCTGCGCATGGTGCACTCGGTGGTTAGAGGGGGTAATCAGCAGCCATTCCATCCAGCGGATTTTGGGAATTTTTTGCGTGTGTACCCAGAATTGGTAAATCAGATCTATGGCTCCGGCCACGATCACCATTTCCGCTGGCAAGCCAATCAGCAGCAGGGGTAAATAGAATACCCAATCCAACTGCAACCCACCGCTAGACTGGCGCAAGGCAGTGGTGAGGTTGTAATCCTCGCTCTGGTGATGCACCAGGTGTTCCGCCCAGAACACGTTGACCTCATGGCAGATGCGGTGCTTCCAGTAATAACAAAAATCGTAGGCGAGTACAGCTAGCGCCAGGTGCCAGCCATTACTCATGGACCAGTCGAAGCCGACTGCTTGGTAGTAAGGCAGCAGCAGCTGGTATAGCGGGATATAAATGACTAGAAATAGGCTTTTATAAGTAAGCCCAAGTATGCGGCTTAGGATACCCGTACTCAAATTTCCCAGGGCATCGTTGAGGCGGTAAAGCCCCCAACCTTTCCAGCGGTCCAGTGCGAGTTCTGTGAGTACGGCGATCAGGAAAAAAGGGATGGCGAAGGTAATCAGATCCACGGTGACCTCTTATTGTTATTACTCGATACCGTTTCTCCTGAATGTGCCATAGGGGCTGCGCTGGTCAAATAACCGCAGAGGCTGGATTCCGAAATCCGTCAGCGTTTGTATAAGAGGCCGCTTATAATCGCCTTTTTCTCAACTTGTGGTCTGCACGCAGGCTGGGTCAAACAACTGTTCGATCATTTGCCCAACCGCAGCGCGGTCCGAGGTGGCGCGGAGATAAGTTCGCAGCCCAATCATTTGAACCTGCAACTGGCGAGCGAGCAGCGCCGAGTCTGTCTGTTTGGAAAGCTCTCCAGCAGTCACCGCACTCTCCAGATACTGACGGAACTTTGCCCCATGTGCAGCCAGTAAAGCGCGGGCCTCGGCCAATAGTGCTTCTTCTCCTTCATCCAGCTCTGAGATGGCTTTAGCTAATAGGCAGAGCTCGTTTGGGGCATCAACATCGTCACCTAGCAATATGTGATGGAAATAGGCACGCAAGCCTCCAAGGTTGCTGCCTTCGTCATTTATGCATTGAAGGAGTAATTGGTCGCGATTTTGCGCGTAATAGCTGAGAACCTCTTTGAAAAGTCCAGATTTACTACCAAAAGCAGCATAAATACTACCAGGACGAAGATTGGTGGCCTGTTGCAGGTCACGAGTCGATGTGGCGTGAAACCCTTTTTGCCAGAAAAGCCAGGTTGCCCGCTGCAATACTTCCTGGCGGTCAAATTTCGCGGTATTCGCCATGTTGCCTCCACTTGAGCAATTGCTCAAATTTTACCCTTTCAAGAGATATCCGCCAATTACTCTTTGCTGTTGAACGATCGCTCAATATTGGTTAGTCTCACAATACTTGATCGACCGCTCAAGTATTTAACCCAAACATTAATGGTGAGTTCAGCGATGAAAGAGTTCCAGATTTACGATCTTGAAAGTGCACCGCAAGACAGCAAACCCCTCCTCCAGAAATCTATCAAGGCCTTTGGCTCTATCCCCAACTTGCACGGGGTTATGGCAGAGTCGCCCCAAGCCCTGGCGGCTTACCAGGATTTACATCAGTACTTCCTGGACACCTCATTCAATGCCGAAGAAATGACTGTGGTCTGGCAGAGCATCAATGTGGAGCATAACTGTCACTACTGTGTACCGGCACACAGCGCTATTGCCAAGGCGATGAAAGTAGCGGACGAAGTGAATGAGGCCCTTCGCAATAAGACGCCCCTACCTACTGAAAAACTTGAAGTACTGCGGGACACCACCCTGGCGATTGTGCGTGAGCGTGGTGTGATTTCAGATGAGGTATCAGAGCGGTTTTACGCAGTGGGCTATAACCGCCAAAACCTGCTGGAGATTATTGTTGGGGTTGCGCAGAAAGTGATGAGCAATTACATCAATCATCTTGCAGATACGCCGGTTGACCCCCAATTTGCCGCGTTTGTTCGTTAGATTGCGTGGGCCGGCACGGGAAAGCTATAAGGCCGGCATTTGCCGGCCTTTCTATAAGATCCACAAGCGGTGGGGATATCAGTTACTGGCCGCTGCCACTGCCGCAGCAGCGTCGACAATGCCAGAGCCACAGCGCGAGCAAGAGGATGGGAAACTGCGCGCGGTGCTGGTGAGAATAGACTCTACCTGATCGGGTGTCACATTGGGGTTCACCGAATAGATCAGAGCTGCGGCACCGGCTACATGGGGGGTGGCCATGCTGGTACCGGGATAGTAAGCATAGGAATCCGTACCGGCTACAGTGTTGCCGCTGTTGAGAGTGGATAGCACACCATCACTGCTCACCACATTGGTCTCACCACCCGGTGCGGCTACGTCGACCACATTACCGTAATTAGAGTAGTAGGCGCGACCACCGGAGCGATCTGTGGCGGCAACAGTAATAACCCCCGAGCAGCTTGCCGGCGTGTAACGGCGAGCGTTGCGAGCGGAGTTGCCGGCGGCAACCACGACGGTGGCACCTAGGCTGCGTGCGGTATTGATGGCATTCTGCGTTGTGGTAGCGCAACTGCCGCTACCACCCAGGCTCAAGTTCAGTACCTGGGCGGGGTTGGCGTTGGTTGGGACACCGCTGACAGAACCGCCGGCGCTCCAGATGATGCCGTCGGCAATATCTGAAGTGTAACCGCCACAGCGGCCGAGTACTCGCACGGGTACGATCTTCGCTTTGGGGGCCACACCGGCTACGCCCATATTATTGTTGGTCACTGCCGCTATGGTGCCGGCGACATGGGTACCGTGCCAGCTGCTGTCCGCTTCCGGGTATCGGGGGTCACCACAGTAGGTATTGGTATACCAGTCGCCGGGGTCGGTGGCGTCGCTGTCGCGGCCGTCGCCATCCACAGAGACATCGGTATCGGAAATCATGTCGTAACCGGGCAGCAGGTTAGCGGCCAGATCTGCGTGGGGCAGGAAGCCGGTATCGATAACTGCGACGACCACACCCTCGCCCTGAGTGGTATCCCAGGCTGCCGGCAGATTAAGGCCACCGTTGGACTCAAAATAGTGCCACTGATCGTAATAGCTGGGGTCATTGGGTACGGCCATGGCCTTCATCATCAGGTCGGGCTCTGCATACTCGACATCGGGGTCCTGTTTAAGGCGGCTGATAATAGCCTCGAGCTCTGCTTTGTTTTTGCGTCCCTCCAGGCGCATCACCTGAGCACCTGTGGCCATACGGCGCAGGTGACGCATTTTATGGCCGGCGCGGCGGGAGGCTTTATCTATGGTTTCTGGAGCTAGCCTGGCCGCCTGCCCTATTTTAGCGCCCTGCTTGTATTTGACGATAATGCGGTCGGTGATTTGAGCGTTGCTGGTATCTTCGACCTGGGCGGCAAAGGAGCTTGCACACAGCAGTGAAAATACGCCGGCCAGTGCGGACTTATGCAATAGATTTTTCAGTGGTGTTTTCATTATTGTTATCTCTCCGTGATGGATGGTTATCACCCTGGTCAATATTTAGCTGACAAGAGGGGAAATCCGGGTGCTTGGCTTTCGGTAGAACTGCAAAAAAGCGTGGCACCGTTAGAACACAGGCAAAATATGTGCCCGAAAAAAGTGCATTAAGGAATTTTGTCGATACAGCTGGCAAAGTTCGGGGTTGGTGCAGGGGGGCAGAGGCATGGCCTCTTACTTAGCCGCGTAACGCACAGCTCGTTATTTCCCTTCCCCCCGCACCAATTGGGTGAGGTACTTTGGTTCTTTATTGCTAATCCGCACCAAAATACCTCTTTCGTGGCCGGAGCTTTTGGCGCCGGCCTATGTCGTCAATTAGGGAGTGGTTTCAGCCTTTAGGGTGACGCCGCTGTAGGAGTCGTAACCGTAAACACTGACATACCAGGTACCCGAGTCAGGGTTGCTAATAGTACAGCTCTCTTCATTGCCCCAGAGGTAGGGGCGGCAATCGTACCGACGTAGAGTGGGGTAGTTGGCATGGCGGACATAGAGGTCGACTTCGCCACTGCCGCCAGACATCTCTATATTCAAGCTTGTGGTACCCGCAGCGACTTCGATGGTGAAGTCGTTCCAACTGCCGGAGCTGCCGGAAAGGTTGGATTCGGTCCAGCTGACACCGCCGCCATTTCCGTTATCGCCACCGTTGTCTCCATCGCTACCGCCGCTCGCCATGGCCACTGCTGCTGTAGCATCGACAATACCGGCACCACAGCCGCTGCATGAAGATGGGAAACTGCGTGCGGTGGTGGTGAGTATCGATTCGATGTCGTCCGGGCCCAGGTCAGGGTTTACCGAATACAGTAGTGCGGCAGCACCGGCAACATGTGGGGCAGCCATACTGGTGCCTTGCATATAGACGTAGCTATCGCTGCCCGCGACGGTACTGCCACTATTGTGGGTGGAAAGAATGCCGTTCGGGTCGTTAGCAAAACTCTGCGCTCCCCCCGGTGCTGCAACATCCACTACGCTGCCGTAGTTGGAGAAGTAAGAGCGGCCGCCATCGCGGTTCGTTGAGGCAGTAGTTATTACGCCATCGCAGCTGGCGGGAGTGTATTGGCTGGCGTTATCGGATTCATTACCGGCAGCGACTACGATAGTGGCGCCTAGGCTGCGTGCGGTGTTGATAGCATTCTGAGTTGTCGTGGCACAGCTGCCACCACCACCAAGACTCAGGTTGAGTACTTGTGCGGGGTTGGGGTTGGATGGCAGGCCGCTGACAGAGCCGCCGGCGCCCCAGATGATGCCATCGGCGATATCTGAGGTATAGCCACCACAGCGGCCGAGCACGCGTATCGGTACGATCTTGGCTTTGTAGGCGACACCGGCGATACCCATATTGTTATTGGTGACGCCTGCGATGGTGCCGGCGACATGGGTGCCGTGCCAGCTACTGTCGCTTTCCGAAGGGATGCGAGGATCATCGCCACAGGCTTTGTCCGTATACCAGTCGCCTGGGTCTGTGGCATCGCTATCACGGCCATCGCCGTCTACAGACACGAAAGTGTCAGAAATCATGTCGTAGCCCGGCAGAATATTGCCCACCAGATCAGGGTGTGGGCGGTAACCGGTGTCGAGCACCGCGACAACCGCTCCCTCACCCTGAGTGACATCCCAGGCCGATGGCAGGTTCAGACCGCCGGTGGACTCAAAGTAGTGCCACTGGTTGAGATAGCTAGAGTCATTGGGCACAGCCATTGCGCGCATCATCAGATCCGGCTCAGCGTACTCCACATCCGGATCCTGTTTCAGACGGTTGATAATCGCGTTCATTTCCGTTCTGTTTTTGCGACCTTCCAGGCGCATTACCTGAGCACCAGTGGCCATACGGCGCAGGTGACGCATTTTGTGGCCGGCGCGACGGGAGGCCTTTTCCACCGTTTCCCTGGCCATGCTGGCAGCCCGGCCAACCTTGGCACTTTCCTTGTATTTAACGATGATGCGGTCCGTCAGCAGAGCGTTGTCCGCTTGTTGTGCCTGGGCAGTGAAGGGCGCAGTGCATAGCAGTGTAAAAACGCTCGCTAGAGCCGTCTTCTGCCGAAGGTTCTTGAGTGGTGAAGTCATTATTATTTGCTCTTCGAAATTATTGTTATCCGACAGCCAGCCAATCAGCTGGTCTATCGGTCACTCCTGAAAAGATCTTTCACTGACAGAAATATATCTGCCAATAGAAAGTCCCGAATAGCCGCCAGAATAGGCATTTGGCGGTTAAAAAGACCAAAATTAGTACCAAAGTTTCACATTGGCACAGATATATAACGACTTTGAGATTATTGTCCTCAGCTGAGGAACCTGAAATTGTGTGGCTTATGACGACAAATTTATAATTTTTTAGAAAAAAGTCAGGTAATGAGAACTTGGTCAGTGAGAAGGTGTGTCTTAGTTCACGAGCTCAGTTGGCGAGGGGTGGTTATCGGTTTTGCAGAAAAAAACAGTAAATCACTGTTTGGCAGCAAATGATTTTATGCCTTTCTGGTGCGAGGTAATTTTAAGTATTTTTGTCACAGCGCATGCATTAATCCCCAGTGGTAGCTTCTTTCAGAGTTCGCGCTGAATACTGACTGGTAACTTTTCTGACATCACAATTACTTCAAAACAGCATTCAGCCGTCTGTACGAACTATGGCCGGAAACTTGTTTTTATTTTTTTGAGTGCACACAGAGAGCGGTCATCCGGCTCCCTGTGTGCCTGCTGTGAATTTGCTAGAGAAAAACTATGAATTTTTAGATACAGCTTGTCGGTCTGTAATAGGGTTGGGTGTGTGGGCCCATATTTTTGCAGCCATTATGCCAAAGAGAAAACCGAATAGATGCGATTCCCAGGAAATATACATTCCTTGTGGCAGCACACCAAAAATAAGCCCGCCATAAACCAATCCGACAAAAATGGATATCATTAGTCGAACAAACTGCTTGCTGATAAAGCCGGCCAGCAATAAGAATCCAAAATAGCCATAAATTACTGAACTTGCGCCCAGATGATTCCCGCCTCTAGCAAATAGCCAAACGGCAAGGCCAGTGGTGACAATAATCGTCAGAGTGACTTTTAGGTAGGTTTTCACTCCATATTGCAACAGCAAAAAACTGAAAACGCACAGGGTTACTATATTGGATAGAAAATGCCAGATGCTTCCGTGTAGCAATGGAGCGGTAAAAATATGGGGCAGATGGTCGATGGATCTAGGAACTAGGCCGAAGTAATTCAATGAGCGGCCGGATAATATATTAATAATTTCAATAATGGTTACAGCTAAGAATATAGCCCCAACCCATTTAATATTATTTCGCATATAAAATGTATTTTAATGTTAGCTGGGTAAAGCAGCAGATAGTTTTTTAGCAGAACGTGAATACGGGGCTCTTATTTTGGTTTTAAAAAGCCCCACAATATGCTTACTCAATATTTTGTACTTGCTCACGCATTTGTTCGATCAAGACCTTCAGCTCTACTGCAGCCTGGGTGGTGTCGGTTACCACGGACTTGGAGGATAGAGTGTTGGCCTCGCGGTTAAATTCCTGCATAAGAAAATCCAAGCGCCGACCTATAGCGCCGCCTCCAGCGAGTACCCGGCGGGTTTCTACAGTGTGGGCATTTAGGCGATCGAGTTCTTCATCGACGTCGGCTTTTTGAGCGAGCAGTACAATTTCCTGTTCCAAGCGCTCCTTATCCAATTCTATAGAGAGCTCTTCCAGGCGGTTGCGCAGTTTTTCCCGCTGTGCCTCTAGAATCTGTGGTAGCAGTTCCCGCACTAGGGCGACTTGTTCTTCAATGCCTTTTAAGCGAGCTTCAATAAATTTGGCTAACTCCGCACCCTCACGCTCACGATTCGCGCGCAGTTGTTCTAGCGCTTCGCGAAACGCCTGCAAAATAGTGGCGGATTGCTGCTCAGTATCGGCTTCCGGTTCGCTAATAACACCGGGCCATTGGAGAATCTGCAGGGGGTTGAGTGGTTGGGCGCCTTCACCGCCGGTCACTTGTTTGGCGGCGTTAATCAATGCTTGTGCCAGCGGCTGATTAATTTCAAGCCCACTCGTTTCCACACTGTTGGGTTTTACTGTAAGCGTGAGTTCCACTTTTCCACGGGATAAACTTTTCCGCAAAATATCTCGTAACTGCGCTTCCAGAGGGCGGGCGACCTCGGGCAGACGGAAGTGCGGCTCCAGATAGCGATGGTTGACCGAGCGCAGCTCCCAAATGGCGTTTCCTGTGGCATAAGCGGCTTCGGCGCGACCGAAGGCTGTCATGCTTCGCACTTTGTTCTGTTCCCGGTTATTGGCCATTGCTCATCCCCTGCAGGCGTATTTATCGGCTCGGCATCATAGCACAGCGTTCGGATATCCATGTGGGGGTATATAATGCAGGGCTTTCATTCATTGACCGAGGTGAGCTATGCAGCGTCCCAGTGGCCGCGCGGCGGCGCAGATGCGCCAGATAAAAATTACCCGAAACTACACCCGCCACGCCGAGGGCTCTGTGTTGGTAGAGTTTGGCGACACAAAAGTTCTGTGTAATGCCTCAGTGTCGAGTGAAGTACCGCGCTTCCTGCGCGGTCAGGGCAGCGGTTGGATCACCGCGGAGTATGGCATGCTGCCGCGCTCTACAGGTTCCCGCATGCCGCGTGAGGCAGCCAAGGGTAAACAGAGCGGCCGCACTGTAGAGATCCAGCGTCTGATTGGCCGCTCCCTGCGCGCAGCGGTGGATCTGGAAAAGCTTGGAGAGAATCAGATCACCCTGGATTGCGATGTTATCCAGGCCGATGGCGGCACACGCACGGCGGCTATTACCGGCGCTTGTGTAGCCTTGGTGGATGCGCTGCGCCATATGCAGCGGGAAAAAATTCTCGCTGAGGATCCGTTGCTCAACCTTGTCGCGGCGGTCTCTGTCGGAATTTATGACGGCGAGCCGGTTTTGGATCTGGACTATCCAGAGGACAGCGCGGCGGATACGGATATGAATCTGGTGATGGCGGCAGACGGAGGTATGATCGAAGTACAGGGTACCGCTGAAGGTAAGCCTTTTTCCGAGAAAGAGTTCGCGCAGATGCTGGGCTTGGGTAAAGCGGGAATCGATGAACTGATCGAGATACAGCAAAAAGCCTTGGATGAGTGAGGCTTTGTATTTTGCTGAGTTAGGACCGCTCCCGCTGTAAAGCGGGTCGGTTCGCGACAGGACTCGGCTCCCCTACTCTCAGCCGAAATGGGCCGAGTCCTCAACGGTTTATACTTCCAGGTCGTAATCCATCATTAGTGGCAGGTGGCTGGAGAAATTCACATTCTTGTTAATCGCACCGTACTCAATGCGATTTTTCAACCCGTGTGAAACGATCTGCATGTCGGTACGCCAGCCATCACCTTCGCCTACGGTGCCACTCGGCCACCAGGTAAATTCATCGGTGTCTTTGACCACGCGGCGAAAGGCATCGACATAGCCAATTTCATTGAACAGCTGGTCCAACCAGCGCTGTTCGTGACGCATGAAACCAGGGTTATCCTGGTGGTCCTGCCAGTTCTGCACATCGGCACGGCGGTGTGCCATGCCCCAGTTACCGCAGAAAATAAAATCGCGGCGCTTGCGGCTGATTTTGTGCAGGTGCGCTTGCATGTCGTCGAAAAACTGGACCTTTTTTTCCAGTGAAGCTTCGTCAGTGGCTATTGGCGCTAGCAGCGAACCCACACTCAGGCGTTCAAAATCTGCCTGTAAATAGCGCCCATACATATCCTCGCCGTTGGCGAAACCCATACCGAAAATAATGGCCTTGGGCTGGTTGCGTGTATAGATCGCCACGCCGTTTTCATGGGGCGTTCCCGAATCGAAGAAGTAGCTGTAATAGCCATCGGGGTGGAATATGGGGTGGTCTAGCTCCGGCTCCAGAGAGCGCAGGTCTTGAAGGCAGATAATGTCTGCATCCTGCTCAGCTAACCAATCGTAGAGACCGCGCTGTGCGGCCTGATGAACGCCGTCTACAGACAAGCTTACTATTCGCATTATTAGCCCCTTACCAGCGGACTGTGTATCATTAGAAACATTATTTGCATGCCTATCCCCGGAAGAAATGCTACGGGGAGGTCTCCCTTCACCTTAGCTAATAGTTAACAATTTTCCATGCAGCAATATCAGCGCAATTTTATCCAATTGGCCCTGGATCATCAGGTGTTGTGTTTTGGTGACTTCACTCTGAAGTCAGGCCGTCAAAGCCCCTATTTTTTCAATGCTGGCCGCTTCCACACCGGTGCGGCACTAGCCGCACTGGGACAGGCTTACGCCGAGGCGATTATCGCTTCGGGAGTGGAGTTTGATGTCATTTTCGGACCGGCTTACAAGGGTATCCCGCTGGGTGCGGTGACTGCCGTGGCACTGGCTCAGAAAGGTATCGATAAGCCTTTCTGCTACAACCGCAAAGAGGCCAAGGATCACGGCGAAGGCGGAACCTTAGTGGGTGCGCCGCTTAATGGCAAGGTTTTGATCATTGATGATGTGATTACGGCCGGTACTGCGGTGCGTGAGGTGATGCAAATCATCGAATCTCACGGTGCCGAAGCGGCCGGTGTAGTCATCGGTTTAAATCGCCAGGAAAAGGCCAGCGAAGATTGTGAATTCTCCGCTATTCAGCAGGTCGAACAGCAGTTTAATATCCCAGTCATTAGCATTGTACAGCTGGATGATATAGTCAGTTTCCTCGAGCAGGAGTCTCAGGATAGTGAAACCCTGCAAAAAATTGTCGATTACCGGCAGCGTTACGGCGTAACGGGTTAAGTGAGAGGCCCGATCGTTATAGCGGGCCGCATCAATTTAGTGAGAAGAGCGATGGCAATCGCCCCCATAAAATGTTTCCTGGTTCCTGCCATTCTGTTGTTTTGTACCCTGGCGAGTGCCGCCAGCGGTGAGCAGTTACTCTATCGCTATACCGATGAGCAGGGCATCATGGTACTCAATGAAATGGTGCCGCCGGAGTACGTGGCTAAGGGCTACGAAATTCTCAACCTTTCTGGCCGTGTTATAGAAGTGGTTCCACCGCAGTTGAGTCCCGAGGAGTTCAAAGCGCAGCGCCGACAGGAAGCACGCGAAGAAGCGGACCGCAAGCTGCTCAAACGCTATAACAGCCTCGCCGATATCGAAAGTGCGCGCAAACGCAAGCTGGCAATTGTCGAGCAGGATATGGCGATCATGCACTCGAATATCACCAGTCTCACTCGTCAAATTACCCAGGAAGAAACACAGGCGGCGCGCACCCAGCGCGGTGGGCGCGAGGTGGCTCCGGAGCTCCTGCAGCGTATTGCCGATTTGCAAAAAGAAGTGGCAGTACTGCGCGAGCGCCTTAAACGGCGCGCCGACGAGGCCAGTTCTATCGGTGAGGAATTTGATAAAGCCGCCGCGCGCTACGCAGAAATTACTAACAGATCCTGATAGTGCAGGACCATTAGCGCCTTTCTGGCTTCGTTACACGTGCGTCCTTCCTTTCCATACCGCACAGCCAGTTACCTGGCTGCGGCGACGGTCTCGCGGAAAAAGCCGGAGGTCAAAACCGGCCATTGCTCGGCCCAGTACTCGGTGGGCTTGCGCTTAAAGCCGCTGCGTACATATTGCACGATACGGCCCTCGGCACTGGCCAATAACAGGTTGGCGGCACCGCCCAGGGGCAGGGTTGGACGCAGGTGTTCACGCAGTTCCGCTTCACGCAAAATCTGACGGATTTGGGTTTCCAGGCGATCGAACAGCTGCAGGATACGCCCGTGCAAACGCTCGGTTTCGCCGGTCAACGCATCGCCAGTGAGAAGTCGGGTAATACCTGGATTGCGCTCACAAAAAGCCAGCAGAAGGTGCAGGATTCTCTGGCATCGCTCCAAAGCAGAGGGTTCTTCCTGAAGGATCAGCGCTATGCGACTGAAAATAGTCTCCTCGATAAACTCGATCAGGCCTTCGAACATTTTTGACTTACTGGGGAAGTGGCGGTATAGCGCCGCTTCAGAAAAGCCAACTTCCTTGGCCAGGGCTGCAGTTGTAATACGTGCGCCGGGACTGGCTTCCAGCATATGTGCCAGAGATTCCAGAATTTGCTGGCGCCGATTGATTTTTTCGCTGCTCATTGATTGCCTTTAGTCCACTTGGGGGGTGGACGGTGATTTTTGCTCTTGTCGCCTTAATATTTCGGCGGCGGAATCCTACCGATTCGGACGTCTGTCTTCAATTGCCAAGCGCTACTGTGCGATGGCTTTATGTCTCACTATTGGTAATCAAGGTGCCGACGCCGGTGTCGGTAAATATTTCCAGCAGGACCGCGTGAGGTAGCCGACCGTCGATAATATGGGCAGAAGTGACCCCGTCTTTTACCGCGTCGAGCGCACAACTGATTTTCGGCAGCATGCCGCCATGAATGGTGCCATCTTCAATCAACCCTTCCACCTGAGGCGTCGTCAGGCCGGTGAGTACCTCGCCCTGCTTATCTTGCAGGCCCGCAACATTGGTGAGCAGCATCAGCTTTTCTGCCTGCAAGCACTCGGCGACCTTACCGGCCACCAGATCGGCATTGATATTGTAAGAAACCCCCTCTTTGTCGACGCCGATGGGGGCGATTACCGGAATAAAGCCGCCCTGGATCAGCATATTGATGACATCGGTATTGACCTTTTCCACCTCGCCGACCTGGCCGATATCAATAATTTCTGAGGCGTGCAGGCCGGCGCTCTCATTTTTGCGACTCAGTTTGCGCGCTTCGATTAACAAGCCATCCTTGCCGGTAACGCCCACTGCGCGGCCTCCGTTCTGATTGATCAGATTGACAATTTGCTTGTTGACCGTGCCCCCCAATACCATTTCCACCACATCCATGGTCTCGCTATCGGTTACGCGCATACCGTCGACAAAGTGAGATTCGATATTGAGTTTGTTCAACAGCAGGCCTATTTGCGGGCCGCCGCCGTGTACCACTACCGGGTTCATGCCCACCAGCTTCATCAGGATAATGTCGCGGGCAAAGTCGCTTTGCAGTTCGTGATCCACCATGGCATTACCGCCAAACTTTACCACCACGGTTTTATTGGTGAATTGCTGGATATAGGGCAAGGCTTCATTCAAAACCTGAGCAATACGCAGAGCGGACTTCTTATCGAGGGACATGGCAATTCCTTTATGGTGGGATGCGGTTGGATAGCTTTCCCGCTGTCCAGCCGCTGCTGTAGATACTGCGCGGTCGAGATTTTTTTGATTAAAGCACGGAGCGCTAGTCGGTTGCGGCACCTGCCTGTGCCACACAGGTTTAAAACTGGTGCGCTAGTTGAGCAGTTCCCAATTGGGAACGACAACTGTGGGAGCAATTTTCTTGATCTGCGCCATGACTACTTTGCGAATACGCTCCAGAGCCTCTTTATTTTCGGCCTCGAAGCGCAGGGTCAACGCGCTGGTGGTATTGGAGGCGCGCACCAGCCCCCAGCCATCAGAAAATTCTATGCGCAGACCGTCGGTAGTATTGATATCGGCATTGTCAAAATTGCCTTGTTCGCGCAACTGCTCAATCAGGGAGAACTTCTCCTGCTCCTCTACGGGCAACAATATTTCCGGGGTGCTCTCCATTTGCGGCAGTGAGTCGAGGAGTTCATCCAGGCTCTGTTCCCGCAGGGCCATAATCTCCAGGAGCCGCGCCGCTGCGTAGATACCATCGTCGAAACCAAACCAGCGATCCCGAATAAAAATATGGCCGGATAACTCACCGCCAAGAATTGCCTTGGTTTCTAGCATTTTGTTTTTCATCGGCGCGTGGCCGGTCTTCCACATCACCGGGCGGCCGCCGTACTGGTTTATCAATTGAGCAAGGCTACGGCTGCTTTTCACATCGAAGACGATCGTCTCCCCTGGGTTGCGTGCCAGGATGTCTCTCGCCAGTAGCATAACCAGCTGATCGGCCCAGGCGATGCGCCCGCTGCTGGAAATCAGAGTGACACGATCACCATCGCCATCCAGAGCTATGCCCAGGTCTGCGCCGGTTTCCGCCACTTTGTCGATCAATGCTTGCAGGTTTTCCGGGCGCGAGGGATCGGGTGGATGGTTGGGGAAGTCCCCATCCACTTCACAAAACAGCGGAGTGACTGCGCAGCCCAGCTGCTCAAACAACCGGGGTGCCAAAACGGAAGTGGCTCCATTGCCCGCATCCACAACCAGGTGCGGTTGTCCGGCGAGGGCGACGTTGTTAAAGATCTCGTCAATATATTTGTCTTTAATATCCTGCTCGCGGTTACTGCCTTCCCCGCTTTTGAAGGGCCCCTGCTGCATAAGCTGGTGCAGGCCCTGTAGCTTTTCTTCAGAGAGGGGGCGGCCCTTGAGCACAATCTTGAAGCCATTGTATTCCGCCGGGTTGTGGCTCGCGGTCACCATAACACCGCTGCTGGTGTTCTTGCCCTTGGCGCAGGCGTAGTAAAGCAGTGGTGATGGGATCAGGCCCAGATCGATACTGTTACAGCCGCTATCGAGAATCCCCTCCATCAGGCAGTTGCTGAGCAGTGCACTACTGTTGCGGCCATCGCGCCCCACTAGCAGGATCTGCTCTCCGGCGTGCTGTGCCAGGGTACCGAGGGCCTTTCCCAGCTGGTAGGCAAAGGGCTCATCAATTTCCTCACCGGCGATGCCGCGGATATCGTATGCGCGAAATACATGAGGGGGAAACTCGGTAGTTAGCGGATGTTGGGGCTTACCTGATTTGGTCGCAGACCTTGCCTCAGCGCGATTTGTCATATTCTGTTGTAAAGCTTCGGGAGCGATACTGGGTGCCGATGCGAGCCCTTGGGGTAAAGCTTCATCCGCCAGCAGAGCATCCTGCTGCGACTCGGGCGCAGGGAATTTTTCACTTTCGCTTCTTCCGCCTTTCTGGCTGCGCTCCCAGGGGGCACGGTTGTCTCGGGGCAGGAAGCGTAGAAGTACCAGTAAGGAGAGCAGCAGGCCGGCGCCGGCTGTGAGATAGATCCACACAAGTGGCAAGCTGTGTTGCTGGATAAATGCAGGGGAGGGGCTGAACTGCACCTGCAAGTAACTATCCGGAATTGCTTCAGAATGGCTGAAGCCACTGCCCTGCCCGCCGCGCCAAAGGGGCTGTGCAATCGAATCGGGAAATTTTTGAAGCAGCTGAATCTGTCCCTGGTTTTTATCGAGCGTTTCCAGGGATGTTTGCAAAACAGCGAAGGGCTG
The DNA here is from genome assembly GCF_052467705.1 of Microbulbifer mixtoriginis (SeqCode). NCBI lineage: Bacteria > Pseudomonadati > Pseudomonadota > Gammaproteobacteria > Cellvibrionales > Microbulbiferaceae > Microbulbifer > Microbulbifer mixtoriginis (SeqCode). Next base: position 194,449 of record NZ_CP174322.1, on the reverse strand, counting down.
GCTGACCAGAAGTTGTTGCCCAGCCAGGTTAACAGCATTGTGAAGCTGCCAGCTGTTGTCGAGGCCGGTACGCAGTATCTCTAGGGGCTGTTGACTGTCTTGTCGGGTACGCTTAAGCAGATCTACTAGCGCGAAGTTCAGGGTTGGCTTTTCACCTGCGCCCACGCGGATTTGTGCCTCTGAAAAGACCTGAATTCGCGATTGTTTCGGTAGTTGTGCTGTTTTTAGCTGTTCTTCAAGGGGTTGTTCACTGCGTTCAATTTGTTGCAGCTGCCGCGTGCGTTCGGCTAACAGAGACTCTACATCTTGCGCGAAGATTTTTCCCTGCGCCCGGGCTGCCTGTTGTACTTGCGCTTGATTGTGGGGGGTGACTATATGCTCAACGATTAGATAGGCCCCGCAAAGCCAGGCGACGGTCGCCAGCAACGAAGGCAGCAGCAACCCCTTGTGCAATAGTCCTTGGCTCTGATTTTTCTTGTTGAAAACCACTGATTTTCCTGCCTGTTAATCTTTATTTCTGCGCTTTGACGGCAATAATTTCTATTAACTGTCGAGCTAAGTCGGCCTTTAGAGCCTCGGGCAGTTGTGTATTGCCGTGGCGATCTATCACCGTGACGGCATTGCGGTCACTATTGAAGCCGGTTTCACTGCCACTAACGTCGTTGGCGATAATCATATCGAGGTTTTTCCGTTGCAGTTTGCTTTGCGCATACTGTTCGACTTGCTGTGTCTCAGCGGCAAAGCCCACGGTAAAGGGGCGTCGCTCGCTGCGCGCGGCGATGCCGGCGACGATATCCGGGTTTTTAACCAGGGTAATAGCGCTCTCGTCGCAGCCCTCGCGTTTCTTGATTTTTTGTTCCGCCACCGAGGCCGGGCGAAAATCGGCAACAGCGGCAGCGCTGATAAAAATATCGCAGAGGTCGGCCGCACGCTCGACGGCATCGCGCATATCCCGCGCATCGATGACATCGACGCGCTTCACATGTGCGGGAGTGGCCAAATTTACCGGCCCGGCGATCAGTGTGACCTCGGCGCCGGCCTTCCGGGCGGCCTCGGCCAGGGCGAACCCCATCTTGCCGGAGCTGTGGTTGCTCAGGTAGCGTACCGGGTCCAGGGCCTCGCGGGTTGGGCCGGCGGTAATCGCCACGCGCTTGCCGCGCAGACAGTCGCTAGAGCCGAACTGTGACTCGGCCTGCAGGGCCAAGTCAGCGGGCTCCAGCATGCGGCCGGGTCCCACGTCACCACAGGCCTGGCTGCCAGCCGCCGGTCCCCACAGCTGTACCCCGCGGTCACGCAGGGTTTTGGCATTAGCAGCGGTGGCTGGGTGGCGCCACATGGCCTGATTCATGGCGGGGGCCAGGGCCACTGGTGCTTCGCTGGCGAGACACAAGGTGGTGAGCAGGTCGTCGGCCATGCCACAGGTCAGTTTTGCCATCATCTGGGCACTGGCGGGGGCAATCAGGATCAGGTCGGCCCACTTGGCCAGCTCGATATGCCCCATGGCGGCTTCAGCGGCTGGATCCAGCAGATCGGTGTGTACAGGGTTGCCGGATAGGGCTTGGAAAGTCAGCGGCTGCACAAACTCGCGCGCGCCGGCGCTCATTACCACTCTCACCTGGGCACCGCGTTCTTTTAGGCGGCGTACCAGGTCGGCGCTCTTGTAAGCGGCAATACCGCCACTGATTCCCAAAAGTATGCGTTTATCGGCCAGTGAGGACATAGATACAGTTTCCGAATATATGCGAGCGGGTTAGATTAGCATTTCTGCGTCTGGACTTATAAGGCGCAGAATAGACGCGAAAATCGTGCTTGTGGTGAGTTGGGGAGAGAGTTCACAAAAAAAGACAGTCAGGGAAGGCGAGAAACGATTATGAAGATCAAAGATTGGCCGGCGGCTGAGAGGCCCAGGGAGAAGCTGTTGGCGCAGGGTGCCGCGGCGCTGTCGGATGCAGAGTTGTTGGCGATATTTTTGCGGGTGGGGCTGCCGGGCGTTTCTGCAGTGGATTTGGCGCGGGGTCTGCTCAGTGAGTTTGGCGGCTTGCGTGCCCTGTTGGAGGCCGGTAGGGAGCAGTTTTGTCGCGCTCGTGGATTGGGGGATGCCAAGTTTGTACAGCTGCAAGCGGCGCTGGAGATAGCGCGACGACATCTGGCAGAAACGGTGCGGAAGGGCAGTGCTTTGTGCAGTCCGGCGGCAGTGCGAGACTACCTGGCTATGCAGTTGCGCCATCGCCGCCGCGAGGTCTTTTGCTGCCTTTTCCTGGATACCCAGCACCGTGTTATCAGTTTTGAGGAATTGTTCGAGGGCACTCTGAATGCCGCCAGTGTTTATCCTCGTGAGGTGGTGCAGGCTGCTTTACAGCGGGGTGCGGCGGCTGTGATTCTGGCGCATAATCACCCATCGGGCATTTGCGAGCCTAGCCAGGCGGACATCTGGATTACCGAGCGTTTGGTACAGGCCCTGGAGCTTGTGGATATCAAGGTGCTGGATCATCTGATAGTGGGCGAGGGCCAGGCCCTATCCTTTGCAGAGCAGGGGCTGCTGTAGGCACTGCAATTGAGAAGCTGCGATTGGCGCAGAAGTACTGTACAAAACTTGCTCCCTACGGGCTCTTTTGGTATAAAACGCCGCTCTTTGCGGCCGGGCCAGATTCTGCACAGGTTCCGCCGCCATCCAGGAACCGGATTAGAATCCCGATTTTTATGTTCCCGCACACCCTTTTCCTCTTCAGGATTGGCGCCATGCGGGCACAAGCGTTTTGAAGAGGCCAACAGATGTCCAAGGTATGTCAGGTAACCGGTAAGCGTCCGGTAACCGGAAACAATGTATCCCACGCTAAGAACCGCACCAAGCGTCGCTTCGTGCCGAACCTGCACAGCCACCGTTTCTGGGTTGAGTCCGAGAAGCGTTTTGTGAAACTGCGTGTTTCCGCAAAAGGCATGCGCGTTATCGATAAGAAAGGTATCGACGCTGTCCTGACTGAGCTGCGCGCCCGCGGCGAAAAAGTATAATTAGCTGTATTCAGCTAACTGATTGGAGATTGAGCAATGCGTGAGAAGATTCGTCTGAATTCCAGCGCCGGTACTGGCCACTTCTACACCACTACCAAGAACAAGCGCAACATGCCTGAGAAAATGGAGATCAAAAAGTACGATCCCGTTGTTCGCAAGCACGTTATGTACAAAGAAGGCAAAATCAAGTAATTGCCTTCCGCGTACTCGCAGAAGAGCCCGGTTCTTGCCGGGCTTTTTTGTGTCCGCTCCTCGGCTACAGCCATCGTGAGATGAGAAATGCCTGAACTCCCAGAAGTAGAAACCACCTGCCGTGGCCTCGCCCCCCATCTAGAGGGACAGTGGGTGCGATCGGTTGTGGTGCGACAGGCGCGACTGCGCTGGCCTGTGGACCTGGACTTCGCCAAGCATATTAAAAATGCCCGTATTCTGAAGCTGGAGCGTCGCGCCAAATACTTACTGGTGCATACAGATAAGGGGTGTGCCATCTGGCATTTGGGGATGTCTGGAAGTCTGCGCCTGGTCGAGCAGGAAGAGTCCCCTGAGAAGCATGACCATATCGACTGGCGACTCGATAGTGGCCTGACCCTGCGCTACAGGGATCCACGCCGGTTTGGCGCTCTTCTGTGGACCGCAGCAGACCCCCTGGCCCACGATCTCCTCAGTCATTTAGGGCCAGAGCCGCTGTCGGAGAGTTTTAGTGGTGACTACCTGTTCGCCGCTTCCCGCAAGCGTAAACAGTCGGTGAAAACGTTCATAATGGATGGGCGTATCGTGGTGGGGGTGGGGAATATTTATGCCAGTGAATCGCTATTCCTGGCAGGTATCCGCCCGGATCGTGAAGCGGGCTCTATTTCAAAAGCCCGCTATCTGCGCCTTGCAGAGGCGATCAAAAAGGTATTGAGTCGTGCCATTGCCCAAGGTGGCACTACCCTGCGGGACTTTATCGGTGGTGATGGCAAGCCGGGATATTTCGCCCAGGAACTCAATGTCTACGGCCGCGCGGGAGCGCCTTGCCCCAGTTGTGGGAGCCCGGTGCGGGATATGGTTCTGGGCCAGCGCAGTACCTTCTTTTGCACTCGCTGCCAGCGTTGAGCTTACTTTGCGGTAGGGCATTGGCGGGAATTTGCTACTAATATCAGAGTATTGCTGTCTGTGGAGATGGCCCGTGGTATTGGTACTGCCTTTTCTCACCGTTCTGATTGCAGCCTGGTATATATGGAAGCGCCGCCAGCGCGCGGCCACCCTGTGGTGGTTGTTGACTATGGTGATTTACATCATCTGGTTGATTTATCACTCGAACACAACGCTGGACCTCTCTTTCTAGCCGGGGTGCCGCTATGGTGTATATGGTCCGAAGGCTCGATGCCCTGGCTCTTCTCGGCCTCTCTGCGGTTCTCTGGGCGGCTTTTATCATCGAGCTTTACGAGCACCAACTGCCCTGCCCCATCTGCCTGCTTCAGCGTGTAGCCTTTACCATGGCTGGCTTGGGCTTGCTGATGAACCTGCGATTTGGTGTACGTCCCGCTCACTACGGAATTGTTATCCTTTCGAGTATTGCCGGGCTGGCTGCTGCCGGGCGCCAGGTGTTGTTGCATATTCTGCCCAATAACCCCGGATTTGGAGAGCCCTTTCTCGGCTTGCATCTCTATACCTGGGCGGCCGTGGCTTTTTTTGGGCTGCTTACTTATTGCGGGGTCGCAATGATGTTGGGCTTCTTGCGGCGGAACCTGTCACCGCGTCGATTCACCTTTCCCGAGAAATTTATCGCGGTGCTGTTTCTCACCATTGCCATGGCGAACCTGGCCAGCACCCTATTGGAGTGCGGTCTAGGTCCCTGTACGAGAGGCTCTTTCGGCTATCACTGGCTGTGGCCTTGAGAAAATCGTTGAATTGCTAGTCTCGCTGAATTTTTTCACAGTGGAAAATTGAGGGGATAGGGCAAATCCGTGGGAAGCTATATGCGTTTATTCAGTTTGCTATCGGTTCTTTTGCTCCTCTCCTGTGATCCTCTAGAAAAGAGCGTGGGCTTCATTCCCACCGCCAATCCCACCCCAAGCAAGCCCGCTCAGTTAATTGTCCGTAACGCCACTATTTATACCGCGGATAAAGCCCGATCTATTGCTGCGGCGATGGCAATCAGGGGGGGGCGAATTGTCTTTGTCGGCACTGAAGCAGGTGTTGAAGCTTATATTGGCGGGGATACTGAAATTGTAGATCTGAATGGTAAGCTGGTTTTACCTGGCTTTTTCCAAAGGGCAAAAATTCGGGGGGCGGCATCCAGAATCAACTTATTTTCTGGAGGCTCCATTGAAGATTACCGTTTGGCGGTAGCGCGTTATATTCGAGAGAATCCGCAACAGCAAGTGATTGTGGGTGATGGTTGGAATTTGCAGACATTTTCTGCTGAGCCTCCGCATAAAGGAATTCTCGATCAAATCAATGACCTGATCCCGATTATTTTATTTTCTTCAGACCGAAACAATATCTGGACAAATTCAGAAGGTCTGGCTGCCGCAGGAATTAATAACGATAGTGTGAATCCTCCTAATGGATTTATAGAAAAAAACGAGCACGGCATTGCTACTGGTTGGTTGTGGGGTCCTGGCGCTGTCACACTAATAGAGAAATTGATCCCGCAGGATATAAACGGAGATTACCGAAAAGACTTGCTCAGTATGCAAGATTTAGCGGTTAGTAATGGTGTGACAAGTCTCTATGATTCCGTTGTTGTATTAAAAGATGAGGAAGGCCAAAAGGATTATTTTGATCAAATATCCGAAATTGAACCCATGGGTTTTCGCGTACTGGCCTCAATGGCGGTTAGTACAGATTTTGCCGACAGAGATTTTAGTTCGTTGCAGCAAAAGGTTAGTCAAATAGCAATCGATGACTTTAGGCTGACTTCGATAAGTTATATTGGATGGTTGCCGGAAAATTTAAGGGTGTGGATCACTACAGAACCAATCTCAAGAACTTCTGGTTCGATTAAAGAGGTTATTAACTTGGCGCAAAGGGCTAATGCTCACCAATTTCCCATACAGATTTTAGTCTCTGGAGAAGAGGAAACTGATAAAGCTTTAAATATACTGGAAAAGTTGGAGGGGGGCGACACCAAAATACGCAATGCAATTGTTAATGCTTCTTTAGATAAAGAGTCCACTCTGGATCAGCTTTCCCAGATGCATAGTGCCGTATTTATGCAACCAAAAAATATTTTCCTCTTGTATGGCGGCCGAGAAGGTTCAACGGAGGGCAGAAGTTTAAAGGGCGGAGAAAAATATATTCCCATGAGTGTCTCTTTATTATCTTCTGACCCCTCTCAGATTCGTGGCATGGTGGATCCAATGGCGGTTATTTATCGGGGATTAAATCTAGGAATTTCTATTGATGACCTAGTTGAGGCTTTTACAATTAATGCTGCCTATTCCGGGGGCTTGGAAAAGGAAACGGGCAGTATCGAAAAGGGTAAGTGGGCTGATTTTATTGTTTTAGATAGAAATATATTTAATTTTTCTAAAGATCAGGTTGATGAAGCCAAAGTGATAAAGACTTTTTATAAGGGACGCTTGGTATTTGATCGAAAATATTTTAGAAATTCAGGCAGTGAACCAAGATCAATACAACTAGACACCTTCTGACCTTTGTTGCATTGAGTTAAATTTAAATATAAGAAAGATATTCAGCTTTATAAGTATGTTTTTCTATAAATTCTAAAAAATCTTTTGGCGGTTCCAGTGCGCTGAGCCCAAGTTCAAAGATTTTCTTGCTGACTTTTGCGGCTGTATTTTGGGATATTTCTAAAATTTTTGATTGTGGCGGAAACAGACAGCCCTGCAGCAGCAGATCTTGACCGACTTGCTCAGCAACTCCACGGGCGGCCTCAATAAATAGTGAGTCGGGCACACGTTTAGCACTTGTTGCATAAATTGCCATTGCTACCGCGGGGAAGATATATAAATTATTCGCTTGGCCTGGCAAATAGGTTTTTCCATGCAGTGTGACCTTGGGGAATTGTACGCCGGCGGCATAGATGGCTCGGCCTTGGCTCCAACTGTAGGCCTGCTCCGCACTGCATTCGGCATGTTCGGTTGGGTTAGACAGAGCAAAAATAATGGGTCGCGGGTTGTGTGTGGCCATAGTTTCCACGACTTCCTGGGTAAATAATTGGCCAACAGTACTGACGCCAATCAAGGTGGTTGGCTTGTGAGTTTTTATGGCCTCCAATAATTGTGAAGTTGGGGATTGGTCGTGTGCGTAGGGGCGCTGGAAGTCGAAAAGGTCTTCGCGACTTTTTACCAGTAGTCCCTTTTCATCGAACATAATAATGCGGGCTTGGGCCTCTTCCCTACTGAGCCCCTCATTGACCAGTTCACTCACAAATAAATCCGCAAGCCCTATGCCGGCAGATCCGGCACCGGCGAAGAAGATTTTTTCATCCTTTAACGAGCCCTGTTTGATTTTCAGGGCGTTGATCATGCCGGCCAGGGCAATGCCCGCAGTGCCTTGGATATCATCGTTATAGCAGCAGGCCCTGTCTCGATATCGTTGCAGCAGGTGGACGGCGTCACTACCGGTCCAGTCCTCAAAGTGCAGGCAGCAATGTGGATAGCGCTGCTGGACAGTGTCCACAAATTCATCCACAAAACGGTAAAGCGTCTCGGTATCCGGGCGTTTACGACGCAGGCCTACATAGAGTGGGTCTGCGAGTACTTGTTCATTATCGGTGCCGGCATCTAAAAAGAGTGGCAGTAAATGTTCTGGCGGTACGCCCCCGGCGGCGGTGTAAAGCTGCAGTTTACCAATGGGGATACCCATGCCATTCGCGCCGATATCCCCGAGCCCCAGAATTCGTCCGCCATTGGTGACACAAATAAATCGAATGTCCCGGTCCGGCCAGTGAGACAGGGAGTCGGCGATACTGCCCTTCTGCGCAATAGACAGATAGACACCCCTGACCCTGCGCATGATATGGCTGAACTTGGTACAGGCTTCACCGATAGTGGGGTCGTAAATGATCGGAAGGAAGCGCACCGGATCGGACATCACCACTCGGTAAAAGAGCGTCTCGTTGGTATCCAGTAGACCGGTCAGGTAGACAAATCGATCGATATCCGAATGTTTGTGGCTCAGTTGCATCATCACCCGCTCTACCTGGGTTTCGATGGTTTCCAGAGCGTAGGGAATCAGGCCGTTAAGGCCGAACTTGTTGCGTTCCTCTTCTGTAAAAGCAGTGCCCTTATTGGTGCTGGGGTCGTGTAGGAGTTCGATACCAGTGGCATCTACTTTGCGGTAGTCCAAGAGGGGCCCTCCAGTTGCGTTTTAGCTTACGCTAGTTAGGGGGAAGTATGGACCACTCTAAAGAAGGGGCACGCTATCCGGAAAGCTGGTTTATGAATGACAGCCTGCTTGGGAGGATGGTTTTGAGGAGGCATGCAATATGCCTCCTCCAGAAAATCAGTGCCCCAGCGCACTGCCTTCCCGGCGGGGGTCGGCACCGCCGTGGAGTGTATTGTTTTTTACCGCGATTGCATGAATGCCGCTGTTGAGATCGCGCTCGACGACCTCATGCCCGCGTGCCCTGAGTTTATTGATGGTGTCCTGGCTAAAGAAACCGGGTTCAAGTTCGACACGCCGCCCGATAGCGCCAATGTTGCCGGCTGCAATGGCATCGGCAATGGGCATATTCAGCCCCAGGTGGTAAAGAATGGTGCGGGCGGTGTAGTCGATAATACGTGACCCCCCGGGTGAGCCCACCAGTAGGCGCAGGCTGCCATCTTTATTAAATACCACCGTTGGCGACATGGAAGAGCGAGGTCGTTTGCCGGCCTGGATACGGTTCGCCACCAACTGCCCTTTGGCTGTTTTTGGGGTAAAGGAAAAATCGGTCAACTGGTTATTCAGCAGAAAACCCTTTACCAGCAGGCGAGAGCCAAAGCCCGTTTCGATGCTGCTGGTCATGCTGACGCCATTGCCGTAGCGATCTACAACGACCAAATGGCTGGTGTTGGGCATCTCAGGTGATTGGGCCGTGAGGCGCTTTGTCGCCCCAGTATTCGGATTGCCGGGCTTGGCTATGCTGGCGCTGTCAGGGTCAATTAGGGTCGCACGTTCGCTCAAGTAAGCGGGGGATACCAAAGCCTTACTGGGCACTTTGATAAAATCTGAGTCGGCCGAATAGGTGTTGCGATCGGCAAAGGCCAGTTCTGAGGCTTCGATAAACAAATGGGTGAGCAGGTCGTCCCCGGCTTCCATTTCAGCGATGGGAAAAGCTTGCAGCATGCCCAAAATGCCGCCCACGGTGGTGCCGCCCGATGAGGGCGCATCCGCACCGCAGATTTGGTATTCGAGAAAAGCGGAACAGAGGGGCTGGCGCTGTTTGGCCCGATAATTGGCCATATCCTCAAGGCTGAGCAGACCGGGGTTTTCAGTGTCGCCGCGAACGGCCTTGACGACCGCCTCGGCGATCTCTCCTTTATAAAAAGCATCCGCACCATCGCTGGCAATCATGCGCAGGGTGCGGGCATATTCCGGATTCTTCAGCCGGTGGCCCACCGGCAGGGGCCTGCCGTCACTGTCAAAGAAATAACTGGCGATCGCCGGTCTTGCATCTACATGGGGTAGCCTGCTCAACAATTTGTGCAGACGCGGAGAGACTTCAAAGCCGCTTTCGGCTAGCTGGATGGCTGGCTGGAATAAAACTTCCCATGGCAGTTTGCCATCGCGCTGGTGCGCCATTTCCAACATGCGGATGACGCCAGGGACGCCCACTGAGTAGCCGCCAATAACCGCCTGCATAAATGAACGCGGTCTACCGTCGTGCATAAAGTAGTTTTCATCCACCTCTGCCGGAGCGGTTTCCCGGCCATCGTAATAGCGCAGCTGTTTATCTTTGGCGTCGTAGCTCAGCATAAAGGCGCCACCGCCAATACCCGATGACTGGGGCTCCACCAACCCGAGCACTAACTGAGCGGTGATGGCTGCATCCACGGCACTACCGCCCTGCGCGAGGATTTGTTCGGCGGCGCGACTCGCGTGGGGGTTGGCGGTCACCGCCATATAGGATTTGGCCGTGGCAGACTTGATTGCACTGCGGCCGGTATCGACTTCCGGTTGCGGCTCATCGGCCATGGCCGGAGATAGAACAAGGGCGAGAGCGAGGAGAATGTGACGCACGAAACACTCCGCGGATTGTGGAAAAATCCGCTCGAGTGTATCAGAAATAACCAATTCGGGAGTTAGCGGAATTTCTCTTCCAGTGCCTCTTGTACAGCACTTGGAACAAATTTTGTGACATCTCCACCGAGAGAGGCAATTTCTCTAACTAAAGAGGAAGAAATATAGGACAAGTGTTCTGCTGGGGTCAGGAACAGGCTTTCCATATTCGGCGCCAGTTGGCGGTTCATATTAGCCAGCTGAAACTCGTATTCGAAGTCGGATACTGCGCGCAGGCCGCGTAGAACCCCGTAGGCATCCACCTGGCGCACCAGGTCAGCCAGTAGGATATCGAAGCCGATGACTTCCACATTGGGCAGATGGCCGAGTACGCGCTGGGAGAGCTCCACCCGCTCATCCAGGGTAAACAGAGGATTCTTTCGATTACTGGCGGCTACGGCCACGATGACGTGGTCAAATAGGCGACAGGCCCGCTCCACCAAATCGAGATGACCATTGGTGATTGGGTCGAAAGTTCCGGGGTAGACAACTTTTTTCATACGCCAAGGATAAATGCGGGCTGAAAGGGATGCGAATGGTAAACAATTTACGGCTAAGGCTCAAAACCGAATGCGTTAACCTGACCCGCTGACCGGTCAGTGTTCAGTGGTTGCATCGGAGTTATTACGAAACAGTCGCATACAGACCTGACCAGTGCGCTTTTCCTTGATTAACGACCAGTCGTTCGCAGCAGAAATAACAATGTCTCGGGGTGTCTCGATATAAATCAGAGCACCTTCTGAGAGCCTGCCAGTGAGAGCGCCGAGACTCTCCTGCCACAAATCGTCTGCAAAGGGCGGATCGATAAAGACAATATCGTAAGGCTTGCCGCCACCGACCAAAAAATCTGCTGCCCGGCAGTTATGCACCTCGCCATCTGTGGCTTCGAGTAGCTGGAGTTGCTGGTTTAGGGTGCGTGCAGCCTGGGGATTCAGTTCGACGAAATCCACTGAGGCCGCGCCACGGGATAGAGATTCCAGACCCAGGGCGCCGGAGCCGGCGAAGAGGTCGAGGCATTGTGCGCCAGGTAGGTGAAACTGCAACCAGTTGAACAGGGTTTCGCGCAGGCGATCGCCGGTAGGTCTCAACCCCTCAACCGGGGCAAATTGCAATTTGCGCCCGCGCCACTGCCCTCCGATGATGCGCAATTGGGAAAGGGGCTGTGTGCTTTGCTTGCGCGATGAACTTCTGGCCAAGGTAACTCTCTACTGGGGGCTTAGCGATGCTAAGATTAGCGTCTTTCTGCAAGCGGTACACCCGGATAAACGAATGATCTTTGATTTCCTGCGCAAAAAGAAAAAGCGCAAGCCCGAACAAAGCGAGCCCCAAGGGGAGCAGGCCGAAGCGGTTGGCTCACCAGAGGAGGCCCCGGCGGAAGAGTGGCAGGAGCCATCTGTCACCGATAAAGAGCCCGCTGCACCCCAGGAGGCCGCTGCCGAGTCAGCAGAGGCGCCCGCTCCAGAGATGGAACAAGCGACTGCTGATGTGCAGGAACCTTCCACAGAAGCTGTTGAGCCGTCGCCCGCTAGTACAGCCAATGCGCAGCCCGAAATTCCGTCTAGCCCTGAATCTGAGTTGCCAGCCGATACTGCAGCAGCAGCGTCAGAACCGGCTCCTCGGGTTCAGGAGCCAGCGCCCAAGCCCACCCCCGTGCAGGAAAAACCCGTAGCGAAAAAGAAAGAGGGTTTCTTTGCACGTATTCGCCGCGGGCTCAGCCGCACCAGCAATCAGTTTGTCGAGGGCATGGGCAACCTGTTCCTCGGAGCCAAAGAAATCGATGAAGATCTGCTGGAAGAGCTGGAAACCCAGCTGCTGATGGCAGATGTGGGTGTCGAGGCCACCAGTGAAATTGTTGAGCGCCTCACTGAGCGCGTCTCACGCCGCGAGCTGGCCGATGGCGATGCGCTCTATAAAGCGCTGCAGCAGGAGTTGGCAGAGCTGCTCGACAGTGTCGACGCGCCTTTAGTGTTGGATACCAGTAAAAAGCCCTATGTGATTTTGGTAGTCGGCGTTAACGGCGTTGGTAAGACCACCACTATCGGCAAGCTGGCGCACCGTTTCCTCGGCGAAGGCAAATCGGTGATGCTCGCCGCCGGCGACACTTTCCGCGCCGCAGCGGTAGAGCAGTTACAGGTTTGGGGGCAGCGCCACGATGTGCCGGTGGTGGCTCAGCATACCGGTGCGGACAGCGCCTCGGTAATTTTTGATGCGGTCCAGTCGGCCCAGGCCCGTGGTATTGATGTGGTGATCGCCGATACAGCCGGCCGCCTGCACACCAAGTCCAACCTGATGGAAGAGTTGACCAAGGTGCGCCGCGTAATGGGCAAGCTGGATCCCAGCGCGCCCCACGAGGTGCTATTGGTGCTGGATGCCGGCACCGGCCAGAATGCAATTAACCAGGCTGCGCAATTCCGCGAGGCGGCCGGTGTCACCGGTCTGGTGCTCACTAAGCTTGACGGCACCGCCAAGGGTGGCGTGATCTTTGCCCTGGCGCGGCGTTTCGGTATTCCTGTGCGCTTTATCGGTGTGGGTGAACAGGCTGAGGATCTGCAGCCGTTCCGCGCGCGCGAATTTGTCTCGGCGCTGTTTGGCCGCGATACCGCTTGATCGCTACTAAACCCTCTTAGGGAATAACAAGAACAAAATCGTGATCACCTTTGACAATGTGAATAAGCGCTATGCATCGGGGCAGGACGCCCTGGTGCGTATCAGCTTGGAAGTCCCCCGCGGGGATATGGTGTTTCTCACCGGCCATTCAGGTGCGGGTAAGAGCACACTTTTGCGGCTGTTGACCGCCATCGAGCGCCCCACTAAAGGCTCGATTTTGGTTGCTGGGCAGAATCTCAACCGCCTGCGCAATAGTCAGATCCCCTATTACCGCCGCAACCTGGGTATCGTTTTTCAAAACCACCAGCTGCTGTTTGATCGCAGTGTGTTCGACAATATCGCTCTGCCACTGGCAGTGGCCGGCTGCAGCAAACGCGAAGTGGGCCGCCGGGTGCGTGCCGCTCTAGACAAGGTAGGCCTCCTGGACAAGGAGAAACACAATCCCATTACCCTGTCTGGAGGGGAGCAGCAGCGGGTGGGTATCGCCCGTGCAGTAGTGAACAAGCCGGCGATCCTGGTAGCGGATGAGCCTACAGGTAATCTGGACCCCCAGCTGTCACAGGAGATCATGCAACTGTTTTCCGACTTTAATGCTGTGGGCGTCACTGTACTGGTGGCAAGCCACGACCTGGAATTGATAGCGCGCATGCGCCGGCGGGTATTGACCCTGCAAGCCGGTCAGTTGATCTACGACGGAGTCCCGAGCCGTGAAGCACACCCAGTCTAGAGCCCAGCGCCCGGCGAGCAGTGGCATTGAAAAGCGCCCGCGTAGCAGTGGCGCGGTGGCTGCTCGCACCGGTATTTCGGATCGCTGGCAGTCCTGGCTCGACCACCATCGCCAGGTAGCGCGGGAATCCCTGCGTCGTTTTTTCGCTACGCCCATGGCTAGTGCTATGACCGCCCTGGTAATCGCTATCGCCCTGGCTCTGCCCGCCGCTTTGCAACTTGGGTTGGCAAATTTTCAGCGCGCTGTGGCCGGCTGGGATGGCCAGCCGCAGATTTCAGTATTTCTCAATAAGAGAGCGCAGAAAACGGCAGTAGACTCCTTCGCCGCCAAACTGCGCAGAGACCCGGCCATCGCAGAGGTGACTTATATTTCTCCGGAAGCGGCGCTGGCTGAATTCGAGCAGGCTTCCGGGCTCGGCGACCTCCTGGTGGGGCTCGATGCCAACCCTCTGCCGGCAGTATTGCTGCTGCGCCCGCGAGATACCCATAACAGCGAAAAATTGCAGCGCATTGTGGATAACCTACAGGAGCACGCCCTGAGTGACTCGGTGGTGCTCGATCTGGCCTGGGTGCAGCGCCTAACCCAGCTGACGGAGCTGGGGCAACGGATGTCCGCAGGGCTCGCGCTGCTGTTGGCGCTGGGGGTTATCCTGGTGGTGGTCAATACGATTCGCCTGCACATTGAGAGCCGCCGAGAGGAAATCCTGGTGGTAAAGCTTGTGGGTGGCACAAACGCTTTTGTGCGCAGACCTTTCCTCTACAGTGGTCTCTGTTATGGGGCTTTTGGCGGACTGCTGGCATGGGCTCTGTTACTGGGGGCGGTGTTGCTATTGTCCGGGCCGATCTCAGGCCTCTCCTCTAGCTACGGCAGTAATTACAGCCTAGTGGGGCCCGGTTTCAGCTATTTTGTTGGCCTTATCGGTGGCGCTGCTTTGCTTGGGCTGCTGGGGGCCTGGCTGGCGGCGGGCCGTCACTTGCGCGAGATCGAACCCAGCTGAGACGAGTGTTTACACGCCTTGGTTTAGCCAAGAAGCGTAAAGCTGTAGCGAATTGGGGAACCTAGGTGGGATTTGGTCCCTCTAAACGGCTGCAATACAAGGGAATACGGCAGTTGGCGGCGGACTTTCTTAACCGCTCGTGCAAGTGCTACACTGAGTCCAGCCTGTTGCCGGATAAAGTGTCCGACGACAGCGGCCGCTGGAATCGGCCGACTAATAATGAGAGGAGAAACCTGAATGGGAACCAGCCTACAGCCAGTGCATACGCTGTCTCCGGGCGCCAACCTGGGAGCTTACATCCAGACCGTCAGCAGCTTCGATGTGCTGTCCGCGGAGGAAGAAAAGCGCCTGGCAGAAGACCTCTATTATCGCGAAGATATTAACGCGGCCCGCCAACTGGTCATGTCCCACCTGCGCTTTGTCGTACATATTGCCAAGTCTTATTCTGGCTATGGACTCAACCAGTCGGATCTGGTGCAGGAAGGCAATGTTGGTCTGATGAAGGCGGTTAAACGCTTTAACCCCGAGAAAGGGGTGCGTTTGGTCTCCTTTGCGGTGCACTGGATCAAAGCGGAAATTCACGAATTTATCCTGCGCAACTGGCGCATCGTGAAGATCGCTACCACCAAGGCACAGCGCAAGTTGTTCTTCAACCTGCGTGGTCAGAAGAAGAAACTGGCCTGGCTGAGCAACGATGAAGCCAAGGCGGTGGCTAAAGATTTGAATGTAGATGTCGCCCAGGTCCATGAGATGGAGGGCCGCCTTGCCGCTCATGATGCCGCATTTGATGCGGGGGTGGACGACGATGACGACACCGCCTGGCAAGCGCCGGCACACTACCTGGAAGACCGCAGTTATGATCCGGCAGCTCAGTTGGAGCGGGATAACTGGCAGGAAACCAGCTTCAACAGTCTGGCCAATGCTATGGAGCAGCTCGACGAGCGCAGCCGCGATATTATCCAGGCACGCTGGCTGAGCGAGGAGAAATCCACTCTGCACGAGTTGGCAGATAAATACGGAGTCTCCGCCGAACGTATCCGTCAGCTGGAGAAGAACGCCATGAAAAAAGTGCGTGCGGCTATGGAGGCCTGATAGCGCACTTTGGCAGTTCGGAAAAAACCGCGCAACAGCGCGGTTTTTTTATTTCTGCGATGCATGGACCCGCTTCGTCGGGCGCAAAAAAATGGGATAAGCCATGGCTAAAGTTTACCTTCTACTCGCCGCATTATTTGGCGCCAGTGGCGTTGCTCTCGGTGCCTTTGGCGCACACGGCCTGCGTGGCAAGGTCGCCGAGCCGCTATTGGAAGCCTACAAGACCGGTGTGCAGTACCAGATGATCCACGCCCTGGCGCTATTGGCTGTGGCGCTGCTGATACAGAATTGGGGAGAACGTCTGTCACTCACTCTGAGCGGCGCTTTCTTTGTATTTGGCTTGGTGTTTTTTTCCGGTAGTCTCTACGCCCTTACCCTGGGTGGGCCGCGTTGGCTGGGGCCGATTACACCGATTGGTGGGTTATTGATGATCGCCGGCTGGGTGACACTGTTTATTGCCGCCGTGAATACCCCCAAATAGCCGGGCTGTCGCCTATCAAAACCCGAATAAGAGAAAACCGTTTCGCATAAGAGGTCGCGAACAATGCAAGACGAATCCGCGGAAGAGTTTCCCTACCGCACCGAGTACAAGAAAAAATCTATCCGCAGCTACGTGATTCGTGCGGGGCGGATGACTGAGGGGCAGCGCCGCGCCTTTGATACTTACTGGGGAAAATATGGTCTGTCGCTCTTCGATGGCCCTCTGAATCCAGTTGAGGCATTTGGCCGTGAGGCTCCGCTTGTGTTGGAGATCGGTTTTGGTATGGGCGACTCACTGCTTGCCATGGCCCAGGCCGAACCGGATAAGAATTTTATTGGTATTGAGGTGCATCCTCCCGGTGTGGGTCGGCTGATTAACAATGCTGGTAAAGCCGGGATTGATAATCTCAAAATTTATATGGCCGATGCGGTGGATGTTTTGAATGACTGCATTGGGGATGGCATTCTGGACAGGTTCCAATTGTATTTTCCCGATCCCTGGCATAAGAAGAAGCACCATAAGCGCCGCATCGTGCAGCCGCAGTTTGTGCGCCTGATTTGCAGCAAGCTGAAAACCGGCGGTGTTATGCATATGGCTACGGACTGGCAGAATTATGCCGAGCATATGCTGGAAGTGTTGCAAGCGGAGTCGCTGCTGGAAAATACCTCCTCCAATGATGACTATGTCGGGCGTCCAGAGTGGCGCCCGGAAACCAAGTTTGAGCGCCGCGGCCAGCGTCTTGGGCACGGTGTCTGGGACCTGGTGTACCGCCGCCTGCCCGGAGAAGCTCCTGCCCTAGCGCCGAGCGAAGAGACTGTTGAAAAGCCTTCCAAACCGGCACCGGAGGTCGAATAACATCCAATTTGCCACTTGGAGAGTTTTAGCAATAAGCGCCGACTGTAAGTCGGCGTTCTCCCCCACCTGCGGCAGTACCCCACCCTTTCTTTAAACGTACAGCTGCCAGTTCTTCTTGAAAGATTCCCAGCGCTGTTTGTCTGCGGTGATACGAATATTTCTTACCGAGTTTTCGTTGTAGTACATCCAATCCGATAACACGATATTGTTTTGGCTACCGGCATAGTAGCGCATGCGGAAGCGGCGAATATATTGGTTGGGTATTGCCAGGAAGGCTACCTCACGACCGGGGGTGACGTTGGCGACCTCAACGCATTCATGTCCAGTTTTGTCGAACTCATAGACAAATCCGGCGATGGCTTTATCCACCCTGTCGGTTTGGTGCAGGTAGTAGTAACGCACCGGGCAGTAAGTTTTGTTGTGCCAGGCAAAGCGTGCTACCACGTTGGGATCGTCAGTGCTGGATATCACCTGGCAGGAAGCGCCGCTACCGAGATGGGGGTCGTGGCGGTTGTTGTTATCCATTTTTGGAAAAAAACCCCCTGACTGCCACAGCATTTGCGGCGGTCGGGTATCCCCCCGGTACAGGCGCCCCGGTGTCATATGCAGGTTAAAACCCGAGCGGCTAAAACGATAACGATACAGATTGAAAGGGATGTCATTGTGGTTCTGAATATTGCCCAGAGCCAAAGGTTCTGACAATGCGGCTTCACTGGCCTGGCGATACCAGCAATAGGCGCCGCCCAGCAATGTGGTAATGGCGTTTTGACGTCGCTGTATTCCATCCGAGGTGAGCTGTTGTACCGGGTTAGAGGGATTGAAGCCGGTCAACCAGGTATACATTGCCTCTATAAGGCTTTGGGATGTGTTGGATATGCGGGTGTAATCCAGAGTCTGGATCAGTGCAGCCTGAGTCACTAACTGATCAATTCGGGTTAGTCCATCTTTACTGCGGCTGTACTTCCAACTGCAGCGAGAATTCTGTTGAAAATCGGTGGCGTATTCTCGAATAGTTTTTGGTGGGCGGCACGAAGTTTGAATCAACTCTGGGCGAACCAGGTTTCTTACGTAGTTATCTATGTTTGGCGCCAGCATCGGTTAACTCTCCGCTGTTTATAAGTATATTTTTTATTTCCCGTCTATGATTTTCATATTGGGCGCGGCATTAAATAGTAGTTTTATTAAAAATGCAGAACAAATAACACAAAGATAATCGAATTAATTTGAATTTAAAGTAGTTAATCAAATTAATAAAAATTGAAAGGGGGATAGTTTTAAAAAGATTTCGGTGTCAGTAATGGGTAAATGCCATACTTCCATTTCAATTCTCTGCGGTGCTGTGTTGCTTTTTTCTGTCAGCAATGTTTCGGCCGATTTTGTCGGTACCCTCAATCTCTATGCCAATGGCGGTAAATACTGGTTTAACAGTGACCGTTTAAACGGAACCCCTTTTCACGGATTGACTTTGCAGGATACCACCGGTGGTGGTGGTGGCCTGGGATTTAATATGACCAATTACTGGGCGATGGAGGGGGTGGTCGATTACTTTATTGTTGGAGTGGATGATTTTCCCGAAAAACTCGAGATTTACAATTACCACCTGGACCTCCTCTACCAATTTGGTGGGCAATTCTGTGGTGATTTTTGTTGGCAGCCATATGTGGCTTTTGGCGTTGGCGAGATGCGCATTAATTATGATAAAGCGCCGAAAAAACGTTACAGGAGATATTACACGGACGAGGATGGGATAGAACGTTACGACTGTAAATATCGGTATAAACACGGTTATAAATATCCTGACTGGCACCCCTACCGGAGATATCTGTGCAACTGGCATGATCGCCAAACCATGGTCAATCTCGGTCTGGGGATAAAATACAGCCTCGGTCCCCGCTGGCAGGCCCGTGCGGATGTGCGACTTTTTCAGGGGGTGGATCACGGTGGGTTGGATGGTTTTGCCAGCGTTGCGATTGGCTACCAGTGGATCGAGTACCCGGACTTTTGGTACGACGAGGATGCGGACGGGATTATCGATGCAACCGATCAGTGCCCACAGACCCCGGTAGGTGTGGATGTTGGCCCCGATGGCTGCCCCATGGATATCGACTTTGATGGGGTGCCGGCCTATATCGATCAGTGCCCGAATACACCAGTCGGCACCGCCGTGGATGAATATGGCTGTATTCGCAGATAGCTAATGCGTTTTTAAAGGCTTCCGGGGTAGCTCCTGGAGGGCGGTGATGATGCCCTCCAGGAGCTATTTTGATAGGCAAACGGTCTAGTTACTCCCCGCGCAATTGTTCAAGCTGCTCGGAAATTTCCAGCCATTCCATTTCCAGAAGGTCGAGAGCTTCGCGATATTCGGTTTGCTCTTTATTGAGACGTGCAATTTCATCTTGCTGGCCTCCCATGTAGAGTTGCTCATCGGCCAACTTGCCTTGAACTTTTTGAAATTTTTCCTCTGTTGCGGCCATTTGCCGCTCAATATTTTTTAATTTATTGGTCAAGGGTTTTAGTTGTTCTCGCAAGGCGGCAGCGGCACGGCGTTGGGCCTTTTTATCTTCTGCAGGTTTTTCCTGATTATCACCGCTTTCTACTGATTTTTCCTCACGTCGCTTTTCCCGGTTAAAACCCAGTAGCCACTGTTTGTAGTCCTCGAGGTCACCGCTATAGGGTTCCGCACGACCATTTGCGACCAGAATAAATTCATCGGCGGTATTGGCAAGTAGATGGCGATCATGGGATACCAAAATAACCGCACCGGGGAACTCGGCCAGGGCCATGGTAAGAGCATGGCGCATTTCCAGGTCTAGGTGGTTGGTGGGCTCATCGAGCAGTAGTAGGTTGGGTTTTTGCCAGGCGAGGATCGCCAATGCCAGGCGGGCCTTCTCTCCACCAGAGAAGCCGGCTACGGTTTCAAAGACCCGGTCGCCAATAAAGCCGTATCCGCCGAGGAAGTCGCGCAGAGACTGCTCACTGGCCTCTGGACTCAGTCGTTGCAGGTGTAATAAAGGAGAGGCCTTGCCATCCAGAGCTTCGAGCTGGTGTTGGGCAAAATAGCCAATAGCCAGATGTTCGCCACACTGGCGCTCACCGCTCTTGGGGGCAAGCTCGCCGGCAAGAGTTTTAATTAGCGATGACTTACCCGCGCCATTGGGACCGAGTAGGCCGATACGGCGGCCGGACTGAATACCCAGTTGTACTTTCCTCACGACCACTTTGTCGGCATAGCCGATATCAGTTTCGCGCAGGTCGATCAGCGGATTGGAAGTTTTATCCGCAGATGGCAGGGTGAAGTGAAAGGGTGAGTCCACATGGGCTGGGGCGATTTGTGCCATGCGGTCCAATGCCTTTAAACGACTTTGCGCCTGTTTGGCCTTGCTGGCTTTGGCGCGAAAGCGCCGCACAAAGTCTTCCATGTGGGCGCGTTCGGATTGCTGTTTTTCATATTGTATTTGTTGCTGGGCTAAGCGCTCGGCGCGTGTGCGTTCGAAGGCGCTGTAGTTGCCGCTATAAAGCACGAGCTTTTGCTGTTCAAAACTGACAATGCCATCAACCACTGCATCGAGGAAATCGCGATCATGGGAAATAATTAACAGGGTGCCGGGGAAACGCTGTAGCCACTGTTCCAGCCAGAGGGTCGCGTCTAGATCCAGGTGGTTGGTGGGTTCGTCCAGCAGCATCAAATCCGCGGGGCACATCAATGCTCTAGCCAAATTGAGGCGAATGCGCCAGCCACCGGAAAAGCTGCGCACCGGACGCTGTTGTTCCGCGTGCGCAAAACCCAGGCCGTCGAGTAACTGTGCGGCACGCGCGGGCCCGCTATAGCCGTCGATGCTGGCCATACGCTCGTGCAGCTCGGCCAGTTTGTGGCCATCGGATTCCCCGCTGGCTTCAGCCTTTTTGAGCTGGTCTTGCAGGTTGCGCAGTTCCCGATCGCCGTCGAGTACATAGTCGAGGGCCGACTGATCGCTAGCCTCCACTTCCTGGGCCATATGGGCAATTCGCCAGCCGCCGGGGATATCCACCTGTCCAGCGTCGCTTTCCAGTTGACCCAGTAGCAACTTAAACAGTGTTGACTTACCACAGCCATTCGCGCCGATAATTCCCACCTTGTGGCCGGGGAATATACGGCAGTCTGCACCGTTTAGCAGGTCGCGCTCGCCTCGATGCAGGGAGACACCTTGCAAATTAATCACTGGAAAAAACCTCTTATGAACAGGCCGATGAATGCTAGGCTATTCGACGTATTTGTACGTATTCGCCGCCGCTTGAGCGCGCCGAACCGCAAAGGGCCTGGATTTTAACGTGACAGATAGCACACCTCCATCCTCTTCCAAGGAAAACCCACTGTGGCAGTTCAGTCTGGACTTCTATCGTCATCAAGGGGTTGAAGACTTCTTGCTCGACTGCCAGGACACGAAGGGGGCCGACGTGTGTTTAATGCTTTGGGCTAGCTATGCAGCGGTTTGTGGACACCAGTTGAGTGAGGAGGGGTGGCGTGTGGCTGATCGCGGTTTGGCACCGCGTCGTAGAATGATTATCAGTGTACGCCACCTGCGTCGCTTACTGGGGCGCTTTCGCCCTCATACAGTGCGCGTGTACGAAATGTGTAAGCGTTATGAATTGAACTTGGAACGCTTGCAGCTGGCGGCACTTTGGAAAATTTGCCTGGAGGCATGGCCGGGAGATAAGCCTGCGCTACAGCTTGCGGGGCAGCAATATGGGCTTTTACAAAAAGATCAGGTTCACTGGGCGGGTCTGATTGAGAGTTTTATGGCTTCGGTCGAAAATCTGGATGCCGTCTGAATTTTTCAGGCAGCGGCTTTAGCAAACACAGTGTGCTGCCAATAAAATTGGAAGGTTTCTACCTACTACCAATCCCGTACTTCCAATAAATTACACCGTAATGGACTGGCTACTTGGCACCCACCCTAATAGAACCGGCCGGGTGCCAATCTGTTTACAAAGTATTAGGAGCGCCTATTCGCCACGGTGACCCTCTGTGGAAAACAGGCTATTGGCCGGTGTAGTTGGCGTAATCGATGGTGCTGGTGGAGTTTGCTCCAGTGGTTTTTGCTGCTCATCAGATGCCAGGTTCTTTGCTTCTTCAGTGGGTTTTTCCTGAATTTTGCTTTCACTGGGTGCGGCTTGCTTGGGTTTTTCCTGTTGCGGCTTTCCTTCTTTGGCCTTTACCTGCTCAGGTTTAGCAACTTCAGAAGTTTTTGTCGCTGTTGCGGCTTTAGTTTGGGTAGCTTTCTTGCTGGCGGGTTTTGCTACTTTTTGCTTGCTCGCGGTGGTAGTTTTTGCCGGCTTGGTAGCGGTTTTCTTTGTGCTACTAACTGCTGCCTTCTTAGACGGTTTAGCAGTACTCGTCTTTTTCGCAGCAGCTTTCTTTTCGCTGGCCTGTGCTGCTACCGTCTTTCTCGTAGATTTTGCCGTGCCAGCTTTTACAGACTTAGCAGAGGTTTTACTGGTGGCTTGCTTAGTGGCGGTGGGTTTTTTCGCCTTAGGCTGAGTCTTAAGCAGCTCTTTTTCCGTTTTGGCTGCGACTTTGCGTACGGTTTCCGCCGCTTTGAGCTCTGCCTTGGCTCTGGCTTGCAGATACTTGGCGTCGGCAGCAGCTTGCTTAGCCTGTTGAAATACCTCGTTAAATTTCTCTACATTGCTTTTAGCGGTTTCCACACGCTTTAGAGCTGCGGGCGTCTTGGTGGTTTTCGCCTTAGCGCGGGCTTCACCCAGTTTGTCCTTTGCCTTACTCAGCTTGTCTTTTGCTGAGGTCAGGTTTTTTCCGGCCTTAAGTACCGCTTTGCCGGCATCGGTGATTTTCTTATTGCGGGCTTTGTCCAGTTTTGCGGCGAGTTTGGAAATTTGTGCTTCCAGCTCTGCAACCGGATTGACAGCTTTTGGTTTGGCAGCCATGAGTAAATGTCCTGACGTTTATTATCGATTGGCACTTCCGGATAGTGCGCTCTTCTTCCTTTAAATACGATGGATACCGCTCTAGCAAGAGATATGCGCACCGCGCACTGCCCCAAACTGAAAAGCACTTCAAACAGTCCAGAACAATAACCGGTTACTGGCCGATAATAGCGCTGTTTTTAAAAAAAATGTATGCCGTGTACTGCGAAAAAAGCGTTGTCTGCAGATTTTTTGTGAAGCGGCTGGAACCAGCAAGGGGAATGTGGTGTCCTGCACAGTGTGCGCGTCATCAGTATGCACTGGGAGTCGCCTTGGGTTAGACTTGGGCGCACTGGCGGAAACTGTGCGCCTGGTGGCTTAGGGCCTGAACAGAGTTGCTTGAAATACCGCTGTTGGCGTTGGACCAAGGTCAAGCGCGAATCTATAAACGCAATACGGACAAAGAGACAACACCCATGAATAAATACCCTTTGGCTGCAGCAATTGCCCTTGGCCTGGCGCTGACCGGCTGTAACGAACAGGGACAGAAGCAGGAAAAAGAAGTTGCCCTGGACACTCAGGAGAAGAAGGTCAGCTACATCATTGCCGAAGACATGGCTAAGCGCCTCAAGGCTCAAGATGTGCAGCTGGATCCCAAAGTGGTTGCGATGGCACTGAACGACGTTGCCAGTGGCCGCGAGGATCGCTTGTCCGATGAAGAAAAGCAGCAGACCATTGCCGCTTTCCAGGAGCAGATGCAGAAGAAACAGCAGGAAATGCTGGCTCAGCAGGAGAAAGAATTTAAAGAGAGCGCCGACAAAAATATGCAGGAAGGCAAGACTTTCCTCGAAGAGAACGCGAAGAAAGATGGTGTAGTCACCACTGATTCTGGCCTGCAGTATAAAGTGATTAAAGAAGGTAGCGGCAGCAAGCCAAGCGCTACCAGCACCGTTGAAGTTGATTACAAGGGCACCCTGATTAACGGTGAGGAGTTCGACAGCTCTTACGCGCGCGGTGAGCCGGTTCAGTTTCCGGTAAACGGGGTAATCAAGGGCTGGACAGAAGCTCTGCAACTGATGAAAGAAGGCTCCAAGTGGGAACTTTATATCCCCTCTGAGCTTGCTTACGGTCCCGGTGGTGCAGGCGGTAAAATTGGCCCCAATGCCACTCTGATTTTTGAAGTGGAACTGCACAAAGCAAATGTTGCTGGTGATGAGGGTTCCGAGAAAAAAGAAGAAAAGAAAGAAGAAGCTCCATCTGAATAATCTGACTTTTCGAACTTTACTGAAAAAGGGCGCCAATAGGCGCCCTTTTTTTGTGCTTGAATTTATTTCACTTGGCTACCTGGTTTTATTTAAAGATTAAATGCATTCGCAGATATATTCCGGCTAACTGGTCGTCAGCCGGCGAGTGAAGGCGAGCAGAAAATAGGAGTCCCTGGGCAAAGAAAAATTGCATGCAACACGAAGTGGCTGTGCTAGGCGATCCGATTTTTGTGAGCGGTGTGTAACAGGGCGATCATTCTATCTTCGGAGCTAAAGCGGGTTTCTAGCGCCTCTCCCAGTTCGGACAGATCCGGTGCCAGGCTGGAAAGGTCGTCCGTCTCCAGATATTTATCGTTGAAATCAACGGCGATATCTGTAGTTCTATCGATATCATCGTAGAGTTCACAGGCTTTTTGCAGACCTTGTTTATCATCGAAGGCCTGCCCCTCACGCATCAGTTGTTCATAGACCTCAAAATGACCGGCCGACACATAGTCCACCAGCAGCTGGCACAGCTGACGGACACGGTCTTCGGTTTCAGGGTCATCCTCGCTGAATTCCTTTTTTTCGGAGAGGTGGTAGAAACTCACTAATAGGTTTTGTCGTGACTGAAGCCAGCGGTCAATAATTTCGCTGACACCACCCCAGCGCTCCCGCGCCGACTTGCAATTTTCCAGCATCGCCAAGATGTCCTTTTGTTACTGTTGCTGCAGTGGCAGCTTATTAGCTTTTTGCTGATCTCGAAGGCCCTTAGGAAGATAGGAGATTCCCCCGCCGGCAGCAAGGAGTCAGGCGCAAAGTACGTCAGAATGCTGTGACGGCTGTGTAAATTTCACTGCTCGCGTCGGCAGGTAACTCAGGGGGCGATAATTAGCGGTAACAATAGCGCGCTTAAGGCGCCACAGAGTCCCATAGCGAGGGCGGCACAGGCGCCACACAGCGCACTGATTTCCAGTGCGCGCGCCGTGCCCACGGCGTGGGCATTGATACCGAGCACCACGCCGAGAATCCGCTCGTCGCGAATACCTAGGCGGCGCACCAGCGGTGGTCCGGCCAGGGCTCCTACTACGCCGGTGAGCACCACGATTGCTGCGGTCAGGCTTAAGCTCGCGTGAATTTTTTCGGCAATTGCAAGTGCGATGGGTGTGGTAATGGATTTTCCGCTAAGGGCGAGTAGTACAGACTTCCCCACTCCGAGTAACAGTGCGATCCCCACAGCAATTGCTGGGGCCAACAGGGCTCCGACGGTGATGGTTACCAGCAGGGGCCAGCCAGCGCGGCGAATCACTGTCAGGTTTTGTTTCAGCGGTACGGCCAGCGCGACTACGGCCGGACCCAGTAAGGCGTAGAGTAGACCGCTGGCATCCTGGTAGTCGCGGTAGGGAATATCCAGGCTATAAAGAGCTGCGAAAACTAGCAGACTTGCGGTGATTATCGGGTGTAACAGTACCGTACCCGTGCGTCGGTACAGCAGTACCCCAAACCAGAAGGCACCGCAGCTCAATGGCAGGGCAAACAGCGGGCTATGTAGTAACTCACTGTTCATTGTTGTGCACTATATCGGTTTTTCTGAGTAGGCGGCGCAGCAACAGAGTACACAGCGTAAGGCTGATCAGGGTGCCAAAAAGAATTGCGGCGAGCAGGCCCAGCCATTCGGATAAGGAGAGATCGCGCAGAAAGAAGACCCCAGTGGCGGCGGGTAAAAATAGCAGCGGCAGTAAAAAGAGCAGCTGTGCACTGACTTTTGCCAGGCCGCGGGGCACGCTGCCGTAGACCATTAGGCCCACCAGTAGCAGCAACATCCCCACTACAGCACCGGGCACCGGTAGGGTGAGCGCCTTTCCGATCAGGCTACCGAGCCGTTCGCAGCCAAACAGGATTGCGATACCGAGCACCCAATGGGCTAGTTCGCGTGGGGATGGTGCTGTCATTGGCAAAGGGCGGCTCCGCTGAGCCGGGGTTTAGTGTCCGGTTGATTCAGGCTTTGCGAAATGCCTGCCAGCCGCCAAATAGGATCAGTCCGGCAAAACCAATAGCGGACCAGCCGGGGATACTGAGGCCCATCATGGTCCATTGGACCTCGGCGCAGTTGCCGTCGCCGGTGAGCAGTGCCTTAAGTACATCGGCCATAGGAAAGACCTCCATCATGTAGCTGACACTGGGTCCGCAGGCGGGCACCTGGCCCTCCGGCAGGCTCTGCAGCCACAGCTGGCGCCCGGCAAAATAGAGGCCGCCCAGAGCCCAAATGGAAACCAGCAACCCATAAACGCGCCGGCCGATCGTTGCAGGATTGTGCAGGAAGGCTATGAGAGAGACCAGTCCAATGCCAAGTAACATCACTCGCTGGGTAATACACAGCTTGCAGGGCTCCAGGCCCCGAGCGTACTCCAGATAAAAGGCGGAGCCGAGCAAAAAGACGACAATTAGAAATACCAACAGAAAGGTAATGCGTGGGTTGGGTAAGGTCATGGTTTATCGGATCCTGAATAGTGCTGCCGAAAGCGCTGGGCTTCGAGATTCAAGTCGGTTAGTAGTTTATTGAAATTGTTTTCCAGTTTTGCCCGCCCGCTACTGAGCTCAGGCAGTATTTCCTGCAGCGCAACCGGTTGGCGCAGGCGCTGACCTACCCGCTCCAGGGTGAGGCCGATGATGCGTTCCTCGCGGTAACTCTGCAGTAATTTAATTTGCTCGGCACGGGCCATAAATGCCCGTGCCTGCGGCGGAATATACCGGCTGTGGCTGCGAAAGTCTCTCCAGCACTGGTCGCAAAATTCTTCCAGGCTCTGTGGATGCCACTCCTGCCAATGCTGTGCCAACAGATGGTCGAACCAGATATCCAGTGCGATACCGGCATAGCGGCGCCAGCTGGGGTCCAACTGCGCCAGGGCCTCACGATAAGAGGCATTGCTGTCGGTGCTGGCATCAATGCGGCGGTGCAGTTTGATACCGGCCTCAATGGCCTCCGGCAACTCGCCTTTGAGTGGACCCTTCACAAAATCTCCGAGTAGCCCACCCAGGCGCCAGCGGGTGTCGGGACCAGAAAGCAGCAGGTGGGCGAGATAGTTCATGCGCTCAATCCCTATGGGCGGATATCCGGACCCTGCGCCGGTGCTCTGTGTTGCCAGGGCTAGCCCTGGCAACACATATATTGCGCGTAGTAGTGGCTGAGGAATTCCTCGAAGGAGCCCTTGTCTTCCGCTTCCACGCGCTTTTGTCTGAGCAGGGACTCCTCGGCTTCACGAGAGAAATCCCGCACCGACTCGCTGTCGAGAGGGCGCTCGAGAAAGTAGCGGCGATGTTGCTCGGCTTTGTGCATAGCCCAATGGTAGAAGTTCAGGTTTTGCTCCTGCATTTCCGCCAGGATCTGCTGGGCTGGGGTGGGTATCTCCCCTTTGACCTTGGCGCGCTGAACTCCTACGGCACTGCGGTACTGGTCGCCGCCCCAAGCGCTGTCGAGCAACTCGGCTACAGTATCCACCTCCCCGAGTAGCTGGGAAGCCCACTCACTGAGCTCCCGTTCGCTTCCGTTGCTGCGCAGCTTGAGGCCGGGCTCGTGGCCGCGATAGACGATACGCTGTTGGTTTTCCTGGGTCGAACGGTAATCGACCTCATCGGTCTCCGGGCTCTCTGTCAGCAGGCAGTGCAGCAGGAAGCTGTCGATAAAGCGCATTTGTTGCGCATCGATGCCCAGCGGCATAAACGGGTTCAGGTCGAGGCAGCGCACCTCGATATATTCGACCCCGCGATTATCCAGTGCCGCCAGGGCAGTCTCGCCGCGTTTGGCGGGATTTTTTGGCCTGATCGGTGAATAGAATTCATTTTCGATTTGCAGCACGCCGGCGGAAAGCTGCTGATACTGTCCATCGCTATCCTTGACTCCGAGCTCGTTGTAGGGGCCATAAGGCCGGCTTATCGCTGAACAGAGCGTGGACAGGTAGCTGCGCAAGTTGTTGTAGCAAACCACCAGAGACTGCTGCACTTCGCTGTTGTAGCCCAGGTCGCCCATGCGCAGGGAGGTGGCGAAGGGAGCGTGTAGGGTGTGACCGTCGCCGTTAAAAGCTTCGAGCTTATGCTGGCGTCCTTCGACAAAAGAGGAACACACCGCAGGTGCGGCTCCAAACAGGTAGATCAGCAGCCAGTAGTTGCGGCGGAAATTACGGATCAGGTCGAAGTAGCGGCGGGTCTTGAATTCGCACAGGGCTTCACTGCTGCCCTCGAACTCGTGTAGCCACAGCCAGAATTCATCCGGTAGAGAAAAGTTGTAGTGGATACCGGCGATGGTCTGCATGGCGCGGCCGTAGCGCAGTCCGAGTCCCAGCCGATAAATGGTCTTCATAGTGCCGCTGTGGGAATCTC
Organism: Microbulbifer mixtoriginis (SeqCode); assembly: GCF_052467705.1. Classification (NCBI taxonomy): domain Bacteria; kingdom Pseudomonadati; phylum Pseudomonadota; class Gammaproteobacteria; order Cellvibrionales; family Microbulbiferaceae; genus Microbulbifer; species Microbulbifer mixtoriginis (SeqCode). The sequence goes on along the minus strand of NZ_CP174322.1, from coordinate 165,944 downwards.
CGTAGCGGGCTACCGGGATATCGCTATCGGCGCCGATAACACAGGGCATGCTGTTGACCCACAGGCGCTCGTCTCCGATCTGGCTGTAGGTAAAGCGATGAATGCGGTCGAGAATCCGCAGGGCTTCCTCCGGGGTAGCCACCGGAGGGGTAATAAATTCCAGCAGCGCCTCAGAAAAATCGGTGGTGATGCTCTCGTGGGTCAGCGCGGAGCCCAGTGTCTGCGCGTGTGGCGTTTGCGCCAGGGTGCCGTCGTGGGCGACCCGCAGACTCTCTTTTTCCAGGCCGCGACGTATGCCCTTGAGCAGTTGCACGGGTTTGGCCTGGGATAGGGCAGCCAGGTGGGGAATAGGCACTCGAATCTCCTTGGTACTACCGGAACTCTTTCTTGTTGTCGCCGTTGGGGCTACTTGTGCCGGTGCTAAAAGAATCTCCGCTCAGGCGGCAGACTCCGATTCCGATTTGTGCTCGCCGGGTTGTGCGGGCGTCTCATCCGGGGTTTGTGCTGGCGCGATCTCAGGAGCCTGTTCCGGAGCCACTTCCGGCTCTGGCTGTGGTTCCAGCTCGGTGGGCTCTGCAGCCGGGATCTCCTCTGGTACACCGGGCTCGATCTCCGGATCCTCGGGCGCCGAAGATTGCTCAGCGAGAGCTTCTTCCGGTATCAGTGGCTGGGCCTTGGGGTTCAGCGCACACTGCAGCAATTCGATACGCAAGCCGACATCACGGGTATTGGCCTCGAACATCTGGTTGATGGCGACATCTTTATGCTCGCTGCGAAACAGTTTGTTGGGCTCGCGGCCATCAAGCCATTCGCCGCTTTTGCTCAGGAACTGCTGGTGCTGGTTTGTCAGCACATACACGTGACTCATTGTGTTGGGCAACTTTGATGCTGTGACAGAAAGGCAGTTTAGCGACGGGTGCTTTATGGCTCAAGAAGTCTGTGGGGGTGAAAGCGGCAAACGCCCGCCCCGAGAGGATAAGGCGGGCTTCTAGGGATGAATTAACCGGCCCTAGAGTGTTTGCAGCGGGTAGTTTTCGGGGTAAGGCAGGCGGGCACAGCCGCTGTCTACCGCTGCGCGCGCTACTGCGGCGGCAACTTCCGGAAGCAGGCGTGGATCCGTGGGTTTGGGCAGGATATAACTGGGCCCAAAACTCAGCTCCACCCCGCCGTAGCCCTCGCGCACCGAGTCTGGCACCGGCAGGTGGGCGATCTTACGGATGGCTTCAATTGCGGCCAGCTTCATCTCTTCATTGATACGCGCCGCACGCACATCCAGCGCGCCACGAAATATAAAGGGAAAGCAGAGTACATTGTTGACCTGGTTGGGGTAATCCGAGCGCCCGGTAGCCATGATCAGGTCGTCGCGTACGCTGTGGGCCAGCTCTGGTTTGATCTCCGGATTTGGATTTGAGCAGGCGAATACCACTGGCTTCGGCGCCATGCGCTGCAGCTGTTCGGCGGAGAGCAGATCTGGGCCCGATACTCCGAGGAATACATCGGCACCGGTGATAGCGTCATCGAGGGTGCGCATATCGGTATCCCGCGCCCACTCACCTTTATAAGCATTGATATCGGTGCGGCCGGAGTGAATTACCCCACGGCTGTCGAGCATGGTGATTTGATCTTTGCGTGCGCCGGCGGCCAGCAGCAGTTTGCAGCAAGCGGTGGCGGCGGCACCAGCTCCAAGGCACACCATGCGCACGTCGCTGATTTTCTTACCCTGGATCTCCAGGGCATTTAGCATGCCGGCAACGGTCACAATTGCAGTGCCGTGCTGGTCGTCGTGGAATACGGGTACTGGGCAGCGCTCAATCAGTGCCTCTTCAATATGGAAGCACTCAGGCGCTTTAATATCTTCGAGATTGATGCCGCCGAAGGTATTGGCGATGGCGGCAACTGTCTGAATAAACTGCTCCGGGCTGTTGACGTCCACTTCGATATCCACCGAGTTGATATCGGCGAAGCGCTTGAACAGTAGTGACTTGCCCTCCATCACCGGCTTGGAGGCCAGTGGGCCCAGGTTACCGAGGCCGAGGATGGCGCTGCCGTTGGAAATGACCGCCACCAGGTTGCCTTTGCCGGTATAGCGATAGGCGGCCTCTGGGTCCTTGGCAATTTCACGCACAGGTTCCGCCACACCGGGACTATAGGCCAGCGACAGGTCCTCCTGAGTTTCAGCGGGGGTGGTCAGCTCGACTGAAAGTTTGCCGGGGCTGGGGAGTGCGTGGTAATCGAGCGCTGCCTGGCGCAATGAATCCGTCATTTGGGGGCTGTTCTCTCGAAAACGGGGGGCGACACTCGGGGCGTCATCCCGGTTACTGCGGGTTTCAGAGAATAACCGAGGGGTGCTTGCGGTCACAAGCTCACAGAGGCAATGAAACAGCTACTTATTACTATTTTGCCCTTAACATTTGGCCAAATTCAGGATGATCAGCCGTCTAATATTCAATTTAAAGGATAAATTTACTGCTAATAACGAATATATTAAGCGATACAAATCGATTTCGCCCCAGCACTCTGGATCTGAGCAGAGCGCTGAATTTGCAGCACAAAAAAGGGCGCCGTGGAAAATTCCAGGGCGCCCTTTCTGAAGTACCAAAGTACCTCTTTATCCGGATTACTTGCCGATGCGGCTGCCGAAACGCTTCTTGAAGCGGTCCACGCGTCCACCGGTAGTAGCCTGCTTCTGCTTGCCGGTGTAGAAGGGGTGGCACTGGGAGCAGACGTCGATCTGCAGATCTTTGCCCAGGGTGGAGCGGGTCTTAACAACATTGCCGCAGGAGCAAGTAGCGGTGATGTCGGTGTAGTTAGGATGGATATCTGCTTTCATGATTGCCTCTTTCCGAAACCGCCACCCGATCTGTTGCCGGGCACGGCATCGTCGTTGGAGCAGGAACCGGATTGGTTCCAGGCTGATTAAAAAGTCGGCGCATACTATCAGATTAGCGCCGGGGTTCAAGCCCAAATACAAGGCCGGGCAATGGTGTTATTCCGCGGCGGCGATAAGTTGCTGCAGAGCCTGCAGGTGCTTGTTCAGCGCCTCTCGCCCGCTCTCAGTGAGGCGATACCAGGTGACGGGTTTACGCTCTACAAAGTCTTTGCGCAGAGTAATATAGCCCTGCTCTTCCAAGCGGCGCAGCTGCGCGCCGAGGTTGCCATCGGTCACCTGCAACTGCTCCTTGAAGAGAGAGAAGCTGATTTCCTCGTATTTCGCTAGCATCACACAAATCGCGAGGCGTACCCGGTGTTCGAGGACCGGGTCCAAGTCCGCAAGGGCTTTCATTGCGCCGCTCCATTAGTTTGCCTGGCCCGCTGTACCAGGCCGGTCCAAACAAGTCCACAGCCGATCGCCAGGCCGCTCAGTACCCAGGCGTAGGGCGGTGTCAGCAAAATGATCAGCAGGTAACTGGCCAGCATTAATATACCGCTATAGAGCAGTGGGCGGATCAGGTGGATACCGGCGAGGCTATAGGAGAGTCCGGCTAAAAGCAGAAATTGCTCCGGGCCAGCGGCGTTGGGCTTGGCGATCATTGTGGCCAATATCAACAGGAAACCGATCCCAGTTACCAGCCAGTGCCAACCATACTTGCGACCAAAGGTACTGTTATTGATGCCAGTGCGGCGTGCTGTTCGCTCGCCCAGCCACCAGCTGAACAGTCCGCCGGCGGTACTCGCCACCAGGAAGTAATACACGGTGAGTTGCGGGGCCAGGTCCGCCAAAGCGAATCCGATAAAAATTAGTAGTCCCCACAAGAAATAGAGTGATGGGATGCCGTTCTCCATTTGGTTGCTGCGCACGGCATCGCTGACAAAATCCAGGCTGTCTTTGAGTTTTTCCATATCGGTCATGGCTGTCTTCCTTGCTAACTTAGTGAACTCTAAATATTAGAGTTGATTTATAGAGTACTCTGAATTTTAGAGTTGGCAAGTAAAATTTGCAGTCTCTGTACCTTGTCGTAACAGCCAGTACACTAGCGCCTTTTACCAAGGTTATTGGGGGCGGGGTGCAGCAGACGGTACCAAAGACAGTGCAACAGGGAGTTATCCTGCGGTTGGCGGTGCCAGTGCCACTGCGGCGTCTCTTCGATTATCTGCCCCCGGAGGGCCTCAATCCCGCTGAATTGAAACCCGGCCAGCGCTTGTGGGTACCTTTTGCTGGGCGCAAATTGGTAGCCGTATTGGTGGAGTTAGTGCCGGAGTCGCCGCAGGCACAGCTGAAACCGGCGCAGGAACTGATTGATAGCAAAGCCCTGTTCGACAGTGGCGCGCGCAAACTTCTCAACTGGATCGCCGATTATTACCAGGCCCCGGTTGGAGAGGTTTACGCCGCCGCCCTGCCCGCCGCGTTGCGCAAGGGCAAGCCGGCTGATCATTGGGCTGAGCAGTGGTTGCAACTCACTACCGAGGGCAAGGGGCTACCGGAATCTGCACTGGCGCGGGCGCCCAAGCAGCAGGCCCTGTTGCAACAATTACTGCGCGCCGGCCAGCAGAGCCGCACCTACCTGAAAACCCAGGGGCATACTCCGGCAGTGATTCGCGCCTTGCAGGAGCGCCAACTGGTGGAGTGGGTCTCGGGTCCTACGGTGCCGCCGCCCATTCCGGCAGCGGAGGCCACTCCGCCACCGCAGCTAAACAGTGAGCAGCAGCAAGTGCTCGAAGCGGTGGATTGCAGTTGCTTTTCTGCCACCTTGTTAGAAGGCACCACTGGCAGTGGCAAGACCGAGGTCTACCTGCGGTTAATGGAGCGGGTTCTGGCCGAAGGGCGCCAAGCCTTGTTGTTGGTACCGGAAATCGGTCTCACTCCGCAGACTTTGCGGCGTATCGCCGCGCGCTTTCCCGAGCACAGTATCGCCGCCCTGCACTCGGGGCTGGCCGAGGGCGAGCGCGCCCAATCGTGGCTCGCCGCCTCTGAGGGCCAGGCGGATATCGTTATTGGCACCCGCTCGGCAATTATGACGCCACTGCCGAGACTCGGTGTGGTGTTGGTAGATGAGGAACACGACGCTTCATTTAAGCAACAGGATGGCGTGCGCTATTCCGCCCGTGACCTGGCGGTGGTATTGGCGCGCAACAGTGATGTGCCGGTGCTGCTGGGTTCTGCAACGCCTTCCCTGGAAACCTTGCACAACGCCCTTAATGGTCGCTATCAACATTTGCGCATGCGCCAGCGCGCCGGCGATGCGCGCCCGCCGCAGATCCACGTGGTGCCGACCCTACGCGAGCCCCTGGAAGAGGGTTTTTCGCCTCAGGTTTTACGCCATATCGGCGAGACCCTGGCTCGCGGAGAGCAAGTGCTGGTGTTTATTAACCGGCGCGGCTTTGCACCGGCACTCAACTGTGATGATTGCGGCTGGATTGCCGACTGTCCGCATTGTTCCAGTAAACTCACCATGCACCGACGCCAGCGCCAGCTGCGTTGTCACCACTGCGATTATCGCCGCCCCCTGGTGGATACTTGTCCGCAGTGCCACAGCCGCTCAATCTCTGCCCTGGGAGGCGGCACCGAGCGCAGCGAAGAGTTACTGGCGCGGCGCTTTTCCGATTACCCGGTAATTCGCGTTGACCGGGATACCACCACTAGTAAGCAAGCTCTCGATCGCTTGCTGGCGCCGGCCCGCGATGGCGAACCCTGTCTGTTACTGGGCACTCAGATGCTGGCCAAGGGGCACCATCTACCGAGGGTGACCTTGGTGGTGATCCAGGATGCCGATGGCGGCTTGTTCAGTGCCGATTTTCGCGCGCCCGAACGCACAGGCCAGTTGCTGGAGCAGGTGGCGGGGCGCGCCGGGCGCGGCAGCTTGAGTGGCCGCGTACTGGTTCAGAGCCGCTTCCCGGAGCATCCGCTGCTGCAAATGTTATTGGAAAAAGGCTACGGGACTTTTGCGCGCCAGCTGTTGCGCGATCGTGCGGTGGCACAGCTGCCTCCGACCCACGCCATGGCACTGGTGCGAGCCGAGTGTGAGGAGCCCGCCTGGGCCGAGGAATTTCTGCATAATGCACGCCTATTTATGCAATCCCTAGTGCCGCCCTCACCCCAGTTGCAATATCTGGGTCCGGTGCCGGCGCTGCTTGAGCGCAAATCTGGTCGCTACCGTTTTTATGTTCAGGTGACCGCACAAAATCGCGCCCAGTTACAACCCCTGCTGGCCCGGGTATGTGCCTGGGCCGAGAGCAATAAGAATCGCCGCTTGCGCTGGGCGGTGGACATGGATGCGCAGGAATTGTCGTGAATTTTGCGAGAGAGCAATGCCCTTGTGTAAATTGGCGGTACAATTTGCCCGCTGAGTAGACTATCCAGGGAAGAATTCCACCATGAGCCGTCGCAACACGAAACGCCGCAGCAAAAGTGCCTCGGGCAAACCCGCATGGGTGTGGTTTGTACTGGGCAATGCCGTGGGTGGCTTTGCGGTGTTCTTGCTGCTGCAGTTCGGTGTGGCCGGCAATGGCAAAGGTGCCGCTGGTGACAGAGCTCCGGCAACCAAACCGACGGCGCAGGCGCCGTCCGAACCGCGCTTTGATTTCTATACCATGCTCAAGGAAAACGAAGTTTCGGTACCGCCACCCAAGGTGGCCAAGCCCGCCATTCGTGGGGAGTCTTCCTCCAATAAACAAGAGGCTGCTGATAAGGTCAAAGCGCAGGTTTATATCTTGCAGGCCGCCTCTTTCCGCGAGGCGGCGGAAGCCGAGCGCCTGCGCGCCCAGCTCACCCTGGCCAATCTGGATGTCAAAGTGGAGTCTGCCAGTGATAGCCGCGGCACTTGGCATCGGGTCTTGGTTGGCCCATTTGACAACCGCTCGCGCATGGCCAAAGCCCGCCAGGTTCTGGCAGAACATCGCCTGATGCCGCTGGTATTGAAGCGACCTGCAAATTAAATCAACTGCTGGATTCCTCATCTGGCGCCGCCAGTTTGCCCAGCAGACTTTTTATTACCGGTCTGATCAGTGGCGGCAATCCCAGTGAAATTATCCAGGCCAGTAACCAGGCCCGGCCCCATATCGGCAGAAATCCTTCGCTGAATCCCTGGTGGGAGTAGGTAATCGCCCCAGAGATTACTCCCGACATCACGCAGGTCATAACCAGGGTGAAAAGCGGCTTGAAGTAGCGGGAGGGAAGCAGAGCCAAGAGGCGAATCCGCAATGGATGACGGGTTCTCAGTATAGCAATTGGCCCTTCTCTTATTGAAATCGGTGCGTCCCGTCCTCACTTATCTAATCTGACTAATTTTCCCGGCGTGTAAGGCAGCAGGCCTTGCACAGCCACAGTACACGCGTAATCCGAGAGGTCTCCATTGGAACAGTATCGCGGAACCACCATTTTATCCTGTCGCCGCAACGGCAAAGTTGTGATTGGCGGCGACGGCCAGGTGTCTCTGGGCAACACCATTATGAAAGGCAATGCCCGCAAGGTGCGCCGACTTTACAAAGATAAGGTTATCGCTGGTTTTGCCGGTGGCACCGCCGATGCCTTCACCCTGTTTGAGCGTTTTGAAGCCAAGCTGGAAGCCCACGGTGGCCAGTTGACCCGCGCTGCGGTGGAGCTGGCCAAAGACTGGCGCACAGACCGCGCACTGCGTCGCCTGGAAGCTCTATTAGCGGTGGCAGATGACAGCGCTAGTTTGATTGTGACCGGCAACGGCGATGTGATTCAGCCGGAAGATGACCTGATTGCTATCGGTTCCGGCGGCCCCTTTGCCCAGTCGGCGGCGCGCGCGCTGCTCGACAATACCGATATGGATGCGCGCTCCATCGTTGAGCAGGGCTTGAAAATTGCCGGTGATATCTGCGTCTACACCAACCACAACAACACTATCGAAGAATTGACTTACTGACCGGGCGCACTCAGAAGAAGCACCTGAGTCCAGCGGGCTGCAACCTGGCCCGCACAACCGTTTTGCAGGAATTTGTATGTCCCAGATGACCCCCCGTGAAATCGTCCATGAACTCGATCGCCACATCGTTGGCCAGCAGGATGCCAAACGCGCGGTAGCGATTGCGTTGCGCAACCGCTGGCGTCGTATGCAGGTGAGCGAGGATCTCCGTGCCGAAATCACCCCGAAGAATATCCTGATGATCGGCCCCACCGGTGTGGGTAAAACCGAAATCGCACGCCGTCTGGCAAAGCTTGCCAATGCGCCTTTCATTAAGGTTGAAGCGACTAAGTTCACCGAAGTGGGCTATGTTGGCCGCGATGTAGAATCTATCGTGCGTGATCTTGTCGAGATGGCAGTGAAGCAGGAGCGCGAACTGGCCATGGCCGGCGTGCAACAGCGCGCTATGGATGCAGCCGAGGAGCGCATTCTCGACGCCCTGCTGCCACCTGCGCGTTCGGCTGAGCCCAACGACAAGGATTCCAGCACCCGCCAGCTGTTCCGCAAGAAGCTGCGCGAGGGCGACTTGGATAGTAAGGAAGTGGAAATTGATATGGCCGCCGCGCCTATGGGTGTGGAGATTATGGCCCCTCCTGGGATGGAGGAAATGACCAACCAGCTGCAGGGCATGTTCTCGAATATGTCCCAGGGCAAGACGCGCAAGCGCAAGCTGCCGGTCAAGCAGGCGATGAAACAGCTTACCGATGAAGAAGCCGCCAAGCTGGTGAACGATGAAGATATCAAAACCCGTGCGATTCGCGCTGCTGAACAAAACGGTATCGTTTTTATCGATGAGATCGACAAGGTGGCCAAGCGTCAGGAGAGCGGCGGTGCCGATGTCTCCCGTGAAGGGGTGCAGCGTGACCTGTTGCCACTGATCGAAGGCAGCACCGTCAACACCAAGTACGGCATGATCAAGACAGACCATATTCTGTTTATCGCCTCCGGTGCCTTCCACCTGTCCAAGCCCTCGGACCTGATTCCCGAGCTGCAGGGGCGTATGCCGATTCGCGTGGAGCTGAGCTCGCTGACTTCCGCCGACTTTGAGCGTATTCTCACCGAACCCTCCGCGTCTCTGACCGAACAGCAGAAGGCTTTGCTGGCGACAGAGGGTCTGGAACTGCAATTCACCGAGGACGGCATTCGCCGTATCGCCGAAGTGGCTTACGAAGTGAATGAGCGCACCGAGAATATCGGCGCACGCCGTTTGCACACGGTGTTGGAGCGCCTGCTGGAGGAGGTTTCCTTCGATGCCGGCGACGGCGACAAGTCTCTCAAAGTGGATGCGACTTATGTGGACAGTCACCTGGGTGAGCTGAGCCAAAACGAGGACCTTTCGCGTTTTATCCTGTAAATGAAACCGCAAAAAATACGATTAAATCGCGCAGAGAAAACTCTGCAGTTGCTGTTTGCCGATGGCGAGTTCAGCCTGCCGGCAGAGTATCTGCGTGTCTACTCCCCCAGCGCCGAGGTGCGCGGCCATGGCAATAGCCCCGCACTGCTGGTGGATGGAAAAATCCATGTGGGTATCGACAGGGTCGAAGCCGCCGGTCGTTACGGTCTGAAAATCGATTTTGATGACGGCCATGACACCGGCATTTACACCTGGGAATATCTGCGTGAACTGGCCGAAAAATACACCGTCAATTGGGAGGCCTACCTGGAGCGCTTGCGCGCGGCGGGCAAGGGGCGCGACCCGGATGAAAGTGTGGTGAAATTTATCGGTTAGCTGCCAAGTGCGCCCTTCAGTGGCGCACTTTCCTTCCCTCCCAAAGTATTAAAAAGCGAGGAAAAACAATAATTTCCAGCATTATTTCGCAATACTGTAACAATTATGTGGCTGCCTTTTTGCAGTTGTAACAAGCGTACAAATCTTTATGACAAAGAAAACGAGATGTTAATCGGCGCGTAATTCTTTTGTCATATTTCCGGACTCTAATGCTCGCCAAATTCACGAGTTCCGGAGGCCCACCGTGGCAAAAAAACTTGCCCGCGCACTCAGCGCCTTTTGTTTGATTCCTCTCGCTTCCGCGGTTTCCGCCGCGAGCCTGCCCGATTACCAAACTAAGAGTGAATGGTTTACCGAGGCGTCCGATCGCCTGGAAGAACGCGTTTCTCTTACCCGTGAAGCCAAAACTGCCAAAAACGTCATCCTATTTGTTGGCGATGGCATGGGGATTTCCACCCTGACCGCAGCCCGTATCTTCGAGGGCCAGCGCCGCGGTGAACCCGGTGAAGAGAACAGCCTTTCTTTTGAGGAGTTTCCTCACAGTGCCCTGATCAAAACCTACAACACTAACCAGCAGACCCCCGACTCCGCTGGCACCATGACCGCCATGATGACCGGGGTGAAAACTCGCGCTGGTATGATCAATGTGGATGGCAAGGGCCTGGTGACTGATTGTGCTGCGAGTAAGGAGCTGGGTTTGAACAGCTTCCTCGAGATGATGGAAAGCCGCGGCAAGGCTACCGGCATTGTCTCTACCGCACGTCTCACCCACGCCACTCCGGCAGCCACTTATGCCCATAGCGCCAGCCGCAAGTGGGAACACGCGGCCGATGAGGGCTGTACCGATATCGCTACACAAATGGTGGAAATGAACATCGGCGATGGCATGGAAGTCATGCTCGGTGGTGGCCGCAACTACTTTACACCGGTGGCTGAAGGTGGCCTGCGTGAAGACGAGCGCAACCTAACGGGTGAATGGCTGCTGCGCTATGACGGTAAGCAGAATGCGGTCTACGTCGAAAATGGTTTTGAACTGTCGGCAGTGGATATCGCCAAAACGGATAAGCTGTTGGGTCTCTTTACCGAAGATCACATGAGCTACGATGCCGACCGCATCGCCAAGAACAGCGAAGAGCCCAGTATCGTCGAGATGACCACCACCGCTATCGATATGCTGCAAAAAGATGAAGACGGCTTCTTCCTGATGGTGGAATCCGGCCGAGTCGATCATGCTCACCATTCCGGCAATGCCTATAACGCACTGAATGAAGCGATCGAGTTATCTGACGCGGTCAAGGCAGCGCTACAAAAAGTGAACCTGGAAGAAACCCTGATCCTGGTGACTGCTGACCACAGCCACGTAATGAATATGGCGGGCTATCCCACCAGGGGTAACCCTATCCTGGGCAAGGTGATTGGTAACGATGACAGCGGCGCGCCGAATGAGGCCGTCTCTCTGGCCGAGGACAATAAGCCTTACACCACCTTGACTTACACCAATGGTCGTGGCTTTGCCGATTTGGGTACTGAAACTGATGCAGACAAGCGCGATGACTACGATATCGCCGCCGGTCGCCATGATTTGACGCATGTGGATACCGAGATGCCTGGCTTCCACCAGGAGTCCCTGGTTGCTCTGGGGGGCGAAAGCCACGGTGGTGAGGATATCAGCCTGCACGCGATCGGCGCCGGTGCTGAAAAAGTGCAGGGACATCTGGAACAGAATGCGGTTTTCCACATAATGACTGCCGCGACCGACCTGTCGCTGTCAGAAGAATAATTGGGGGTATTGACCATGAAACAGTTTAAAAAGACCCTGCTGGCCTTTTCCGTTGCCGTACTGGCCAGTGCCTGTAGCGACGATAACTCCAGCTCCAACAATGTTGCCGAAGTGCCGGATGCTACTGAAACACCGCAGCAGCAGAATTACTTGGGCCTTTCCTCAACCCAAAGTGAAAGCAGCTGGTTCGAAGATGGCCAGAAAGCGGTAGCTGCGGCGAGCGCAGAGAAAATCAACAATACGCCGGGTGCCGCTAAAAACATTATTCTGTTTGTGGGCGATGGCATGGGTATCTCCACTGTGACCGCCGCGCGCATCTTCGCCGGCCAAAAACTGGGTCTAGACGGCGAGGAATACCAGCTGAGCTTCGAAAAAATGCCCTTTGCCGGTTTGGTAAAAACTTACAACACCAACCAGCAGACCCCGGATTCCGCTGGCACCATGACCGCTCTGGTTACCGGTGTGAAAACCAAGGCCGGTATCCTGAGTGTGGCCGAAGATGTCGCTCGCGGTGACTGCGCTGCCAGCCTCGAACGTCCCCTGACCACCTCCCTGGAGCTGGCCGAGGAACTGGGGAAAAGCACCGGTATCATCAGCACCGCGCGTATCACCCACGCCACGCCCGCAGCCACCTATGCCAAGGTGCCTGAGCGTGAGTGGGAATACACTGCTCCGGACGGCTGTCGCGATATCGCCACCCACCTGGTTGAACTGGAAGCCGGCGATGGTATCGACGTGGTAATGGGCGGCGGCCGCCGCAACTTCCTGCCAGCGGACTTCACCGATGCGGAAGGCAAGACTGGTAAGCGCACAGATGGGCGCAATCTGATTGAAGCGTGGAAAACTCGTTATAACGATGGCGTAACCACCGCGCACTACATGGAAGACAAAGCCGGGTTTGACCAGCTGGATGTGAATAACACCGATAAGCTATTGGCGTTGTTTAACTCCTCTCATATGCGCTATGAGGCCGATCGTGGCAACGATGTTGGCGGCGAGCCTTCCCTGAGTGAAATGACTGCCAAGGGCATCGAGATGCTCCAGCAAAACGATAAGGGTTACTTCCTGATGGTGGAGTCCGGTCGTATCGACCACGGTCACCACGCCAACAATGCCTACAATGCTCTCAGCGATGCGGAAGAGTTTGCCAAGGCGGTGCAGGTAGCCCTGGATAACACCAATGCCGAGGATACTCTAATCGTTGTTACCGCGGACCACAGTCACGTGATGACCATTGCCGGTGGGACTACCCGTGGCAACCCAATCCTCGGCAAGGTGGTTAAAAATGACAAGACCGGTGTGGCTGAAGAGATGCCCAAGCTGGATAAAACCGGCTTGCCTTACACCACCCTGAACTATGCCAATGGTCGCGGTTTTGCACATTACGGCGACAATACCGATGCTGATGACCGCTACTATGACGATATTGTTCAAGGGCGTCAGGATCTTACCGATGTCGACACCACCGCTCCCGGCTTCCACCAGGAAGTCCTTGTTCCTCTTTCTGGGGAGACCCACGGCGGCGAAGATGTGGGTGTCTGGGCCCGCGGTCCCGGTGCCCACTTGGTGAGCGGCACCAATGAGCAGAACTACCTGTTCCATGTGATGGCTCGCGCCGGCGGCCTGCTGGAGCAAAGCGCCAAATAAGTTGGCGAGTTTAAGGCGCGGGAAACCCTCCTGCGCCTTTTTAGTTTTTTGGTGAATAGTTTCAGCGCCCTCTGTGCCAGCATCACTTAGATCACAAGTGTTTTGTGGGCAAAGAAAATGGCGCAACCGTCTTCTATTTTTCTGCGCAGTCGCATCTTGTGCCAGTCCCCCATCTCCAATAACTTGATTAACTCTTCCCCTAATGGCTCTCCCACAGTGATGGCAAAGCGACACAGTAGGTATAGATCACGCCAGTCCCCTAGTATTTGTGCGAGTTGTTTGAGCGGTTCACAGCGCAGCGCTACAGATTGGGGGTGTTTCTCTCTGAGTAGGCGACAGTGGTACCAGTGATCTTTTACCCTTTTACGCAATTGATGCAGTTTATGGGCGTTATCTCCTTCGCGTGTTTCTAGCCAGGTTTTGTGCGCGCGCTGGTAGCCGCGTAAATATCCTACGTCGATATCTCTCCAATCAATATTTTGCAGGGGCCAACACTCAATACTCTTTTGTGCCTCATGCAGTAACCCTTCGACCCGAATAAGGCTCTCCTCATCTCGCAGCGACCGCTGTAATTGGTGCAGCACTCTATGCATTTTTTCAAAGTGGTTGGGGGGAGCTAGGGTAAGTAGCGCGGTGCGAATGGAGACCAGATCGCGGCCCGCCGATAGGGATCGCGCTAATTTCCGGTAGCGATCGTTCTCGAGTTGGAAGAGTGAATTTTCTTTCGGAAAAATCAGTCGCAGTAGAGCACGCAGTTTCTTGCAGTGTTTACGTAGCTCATGAACGGCATGTTCACCTGGCAGAAGCCGGGCATTATCACAGGCGGCGCGTATTTCTGCGTGAGCCGCAGTGCGCAGACTCAGTGCAGCGGGCATGTCGCTGTCGAGTCGGTAATCCATGAATTGGCCCTGGACTCAGTATTTTCTCTAGTGTGATTTAATTTTAGTGAGTTGCCACTGGGTGAATCATGGGCACTGTTCCGCCGGCTTGGTCGATGTACAATGGCGCACTGAATTTGGCTCAGCAGGCAGCACAGCATGAAGGATCGCAAGACCACCCACTTCGGCTACCAAGAGGTCCCGGTGGAGGAAAAGGCCGGTCGTGTGGCGGAAGTGTTCCACTCAGTGGCGGCGCGTTACGACGTAATGAACGACTTGATGTCCGGGGGTATTCACCGCCTCTGGAAGCGTTTCACCATCGAATTGTCCGGTGCGCGGCCGGGACAGAAAATTCTGGATATCGCCGGGGGCACCGGTGATCTCACCGCGCGTTTCTCGCGTATTGTGGGCGCCAGCGGTCAGGTGGTGTTGGCAGATATTAATGAATCGATGCTTAGGGTCGGCCGCGACCGCCTGCTCGATCGTGGCATTGCCGGCAACGTAGTGCCGGTACAGGCGGACGCCCAGTACCTTCCCTTTCCGGACAACACCTTCGACTGTATTACCATCGCTTTTGGTCTGCGCAATGTCACCGATAAAGACTTGGCGCTGCGCTCCATGTTGCGGGTACTGAAACCCGGTGGGCGCTTACTGGTACTGGAGTTCTCCAAGCCGGAATCGAAACTGCTGGAAAAAGTCTACGATCACTACTCGTTCCGCCTGCTGCCATTTATGGGGAAATTGGTGGCCAACGACGCGGAGAGTTACCGCTACTTGGCGGAGAGCATCCGCATGCATCCGGATCAGGAAACGCTCAAGCAGATGATGGTGGATGCTGGATTTGTCGATTGTGAATTTCATAATATGACCGGTGGCATTGTGGCGTTGCACCGTGGTATCAAGCCCTGAGAGGTGCCCGTCGTGATTGACCCCCAAGTGATGGCACGAGGCCAATAACCACCATGAGCGATCCCACCTATCGCGCAGGTTTTGACGCCGCGCTGGAAACCGCTATTAATACTGCCTTGCAATACGATCCCGCGACCCGAGCACGCCTGCAGGAATTGGATGGCAAAATCATGGCGCTCGACCTGACGGCTCCAAAGTTGCAATGCTGCCTTTGTATCGAGGGAGATCAGGTGCGCGTGCGCCAGCACTGGGAGGGAGATGTAACGACCACCATCAGCGGCTCGGCTATTTCCCTGGTCCGACTACTAAAGGACCCCGATGCTACGCCTGCGGCACTGGGTGTCTCTATCAGCGGCTCTAGTGCTCTACTGGCCGAGTTGCAGTGGATCATGAGCGATCTGGATATCGATTGGGAGGCACCACTTGCGCAAGTGTTTGGCGATATTCCCGCCCACTCCATCGGCAATGTGCTGCGCAGTGCTAGTAGCTGGTTAAGTGCCAGCCTTAGTCGCGCGCCGGTTGCGGCCGCAGAGACGATCAGTGAGGAATGGCAGTTGACGCCACCACAGGCACAATTTGAAGCTTTCGCGGATGACCTCGCCGAGTTGTCCCTGGCTACCGAGCGCCTGGAGGCGCGGGTGCGCCTACTGCAGGAACAGTTTTCCCGCGGGGAGGCCGAGTAGTCTTGCCTATATCCCGTACTGTTACCATCGCGCGGGTTTTCCTGCGCCATCGCTTAGATCTGTTATTACCAGCCGAACGCCGCCCCCTGTGGCTGCGCGGATTACTGGCTCCACTCAAACTGTTGCCGCAACCAAAGATGGAGCGCGGTGAGCGACTGCGCCGCGCGCTGGAAGAGCTGGGACCGATCTTCGTTAAATTCGGTCAGCTGCTCTCCACTCGCCCGGATTTGTTGCCGCCAGATGTGGTTGAGCAGCTCGACTACCTACAGGACAAAGTACCGCCCTTCCCCAGTGATCAGTGTCGCGCATTGATTGAGGAAGCCCTTGGCGCTAGTGTCGATGAAGTCTTTGCCAGCTTTGAGCACGAGCCCCTAGCGGCAGCTTCGGTGGCACAGGTTCACGCCGCCGTGCTTAACAGCGGCGAGTCAGTCGTGGTCAAGGTGCTGCGCCCGGGCATCGGCGAAGTGATTCAGGAAGATTTGCGCCTGTTGCGGGTGATTGCCCGGGCTATCGAACGCTTCGTGCCAGAGGGCCGGCGTCTGCGCCCGGTGGAAGTGGTGGAAGACTACCGTCATACCATCGAGGGCGAGTTGGATTTAACCCGCGAGGCGGCCAACGGCACCCAGTTGCGGCGTAATTTCACTAATTCCCCACTGCTATATATCCCCCAAGTTTACTGGGATTACACCCGCGAAAACGTGCTGGTGCTGGAGCGTATCATTGGTATTCCTGTCACTGATTTAGCGCAGCTGCGCGAGCAGGATACCAATATGCCGCTGTTGGCCGAGCGCGGTGTGGAGATCTTCTTCAAGCAGGTTTTTGAATACAACTTTTTCCACGCGGATATGCACCCGGGCAATATTTTTGTCTCCCGGGAACACCCGCAGCGTCCGCAGTATATCGCTATCGACACCGCCATTGTCGGCAGCTTGTCGCGAGAAGATCAGTACTACCTGGCGCGCAACTTGCTCGCCATGTTCCGGCGCGATTACCGCATGGTGGCGGAGCTGCACGTACAGAGTGGCTGGGTTCGTGCGGATACCCCTGTAAACGCCTTCGAGGCGGCAATTCGCGCCGTGTGCGAGCCGATCTTTGAGAAGCCGCTGGGGGAGATTTCCTTTGCGCGGGTATTGATCAGCCTGTTCCAGACTGCGCGACGCTTCGATATGGCGGTGCAGCCACAGTTGGTGTTATTGCAGAAGACCCTGTTGAATATCGAGGGTTTGGGACGCCAGCTTTATCCGGAATTGGATCTGTGGAAGACTGCTCATCCATTTTTGGAGCGTTGGATGCGTGAACGCATCCACCCCAAAACACTGGTGGGCGAGATCAAGCGCTACGGTCCCGAGTGGCTGGAGAAGTTTCCACAGATGCCGCAATTGGTCTATTCAGCCCTTGAGCAGTCGCGGGAATTGGCGCCACAACTGGAAAATATCGGTGAAAAACTGGCGAGCAGTCAGCGCCGTGGGCGCTGGCAGTATTTGCGTCGGCTCGGCGGGGTAGTGCTCGCTGTAGGTGCCCTGGCCTTAAGCCGGCCGCAGTGGCTGGAGCAGTTGCCACCCTCTGGTTGGGTATTGGGCATCGCAGCCCTGATTTTACTGCTTTGGCCCTAATGGCACTGGCGGCAGTATTTTGCCGGCGTCGCGCCGGCCTACACTTGGAATTCAGATGGAAGAGACATTGACTCAAGCTGTGCCAGCAAGCGGCTTTATTGATCAGGTCAGCTGGAACAGCGATGGCCTAGTGCCCGCCATTGCCCAGGATTTTAAAAGCGGTCGCGTGTTGATGATGGCGTGGATGAATCGCGAGTCTCTGGCACTGACCGCTAGCGAGGGCTATGCGGTCTACTGGTCGCGTTCCCGCAAAGGCCTGTGGCGCAAAGGGGAGTCATCCGGCTTCCTACAGAAAATACGCGAGATTCGCCTCGATTGTGACGGTGACACCGTGCTGTTAATGGTTGAGCAAGAGGGCGGAATTGCTTGCCATACGGGCCGTAGCAGCTGTTTTTACAACCTCTTGCAGGACGGTGAATGGCGCGTTAGCCAACCGGTATTGCAAGACCCCAAAGCCATCTACAAGTGAGCTCGGAAATGAGTGATCTGCTGCAACAACTCGATGCGGTACTAGAGAGCCGCAAATGCGCAGAGGATGCCGATAAATCCTATGTGGCCAGCCTGCATAGGAAGGGGCTCAACAAAATACTGGAAAAGGTGGGCGAGGAAGCCACCGAAACAATTCTCGCCGCCAAAGATGCGCAGGCCAGTGGCGACAACCGGGATATGATCGCCGAGACGGCGGATCTCTGGTTTCACTCATTAGTGATGCTTTCGCACCTGGGAGCGGACTCCCAGGATGTAGTGCGTGAACTGGGTCGGCGCTTTGGTCTCTCTGGCCTGGAGGAAAAGGCATCCCGCAGTAAAGAGGGATAAGAATTCAGTTGGAAGGACTGGCGTAACAGTCCTCTGATAAGTTGTGGTTTTACCCATGGTGGCCAATGGCAATGCAAATCGGCTGCCGTATTAAATGACATGGAGACAATTATGGGATTCGGTGGAATTAGCATCTGGCAGCTGTTGATTATCTTGGTCATTGTCCTGCTGCTTTTCGGAACCAAGCGCTTAAAAAACCTCGGTGGTGATCTGGGCGGTGCACTGAAAGGCTTCCGCAAAGCGGTTAAGGATGATGATAAGGATGAGGACAAAGATAAAGACAAAGACCCTGAGCGTCTTCAGCACGATGAGGAAGAAAAGCCGCAACAGGGCAGCACCTCGAAAGAAAAAGACAAGCAGTCCCAGGACAAATAATTCGGCACTGTTAACGCGAGTAATGCCCCGTGTTTGATATTGGCTTTTTTGAACTGCTACTGGTCGCGGTAGTGGCACTGCTTGTGGTGGGCCCGGAGCGCCTGCCCGATGCCATCCGCACGACAGCGCGCTGGTGGTCTGGCCTGAAGCGAACCTTGCAAGGTGCGCGTGAGGAACTGGAACGGGAAGTCGGTGCCGACGATATCCGCCGAGAGCTGCACAATGAGCGCATCCTCAAGGAGATCGAGGAGAGTCGCCGGGAAATGGAGCGTACCTTTAGTGAGGCCAACCGCGAGGTGAATGAATCCCTGCAGCAGCAGGAGGAGCCACAGCCCAGCGAGTCGGCCAAACCTAAGGAAAAAGCTCCAGCCAAAGTGCCCCAGGAGCCCGAACATCCGCGCGCGGAAAAAGAAGACTATTTACCGGAGCAGGATGAAACTGTTGAAGAGTTGCAGGACCCGGAATACCCGGAGCACTGGCACGATTTAGGTGATCCCGAACTGAATCCGGAGCACCCGGAAAATACGCCTAAAGACCTAGAAAAAGAATCGCAACAGGAAAAAGACAAGCAACCATGAGCGATCAATCACAAGACAGCCATCAGCCCTTTATCGATCACTTGATCGAGCTGCGGGATCGGCTGCTGCGCACTTTACTGGTTGTAGTGGTTTTGTTCGCCTGCCTGGTACCCTTTGCCTCGGATATCTACAACTTTATTGCCAATCCGCTACAGGAGCGTTTGGTCGGCGATGCAGGCATGATTGCCACAGAGGTGACCTCCACCTTCCTTACGCCATTTAAGACCACCTTTATTGTATCGTTTTTCATCGCCATTCCCTTTGTGCTCTATCAGGCCTGGGCTTTTATAGCTCCCGGTCTTTATAAAAATGAAAAGCGTATTGCGATTCCAATCTTGGTCACCAGCGTATTTTTGTTTTACGCCGGTGTGGCCTTTGCCTATTTTGTAGTGTTTCCTATTTTATTTGATTTCTTTGTTGGCTCGGCTCACGCAGATATCAAAGTTATGCCGGATATGCGCAGCTATCTGGATTTAGTATTGAAGTTATTTTTTGCCTTCGGCTTCGCTTTCGAGATCCCTATCGCCACGGTGTTATTGATTTGGAGTGGCGCAGTGGATGCCAAAACCCTGGGGAGTAAACGTCCCTATGTGATTGTGGGCTGCTTCCTGATCGGTATGCTGCTCACCCCACCGGATGTTATCTCCCAGTCCCTACTGGCCGTACCCATGTGGTTGCTATTTGAGGTGGGAATCTTGTTTGGTCGCTGGATTACATCGCGCCGGTCGAAAGAGCAAGCCGAGCAGTCTTGATTTGCGGATTTATAAAAAATTACATTTCCGCCATCACTTAAACGGCTCGAAGTAGTTTTTCAAATCAACATTTTGCTTGCGCAATAAAATGCCCCGACTGCTTTCGCAGCCGGGGCAGTCGCCCTGTTGTTTTACCTGCCCTAACCAAAATCCAACGCCGTGCTCTCAAACAGAGCTGGTTGTGGATAGACAGTCTGCGTTCCATGCAATAAAAAGCCGAACGATATTGGTTTTTGCGCCACTACTGGCAAGCCCCCATCGCAACAAAAACCAAACGGTCAGCTGAGGAAATTAGCGATTAAGATCAGAAACTCCTGTTTCTTAAAATAACCGCCTGCACCGCAAAAAACTTGCGGCAATGGTACTACCCTGAGACCCCAGGTATTAGCGAGATGCAGCCGCCGTTTTATTGACACGGGTGGCTGCAGCGCGCTCTTTCTTTTCCTGCTCCGCTACTGCTTTTTCCACATTGTTACTAACCAGTCGATAAAAATAGTATGCCATCAGGAATATAAACCCGATTACGGCCAGACTGAGCAAGCCGGAAAAGCTGGTAAATAGATCAATTAAGGCATCCATCTTTCTCTCCAGTACGCCAATGCTTCAGTTATGCAGTGTATGGAGTAGTGCTACAAACCTCTTGACCTAAATCAACTGGGCTTAAGTTACTGGAGAAGAGAAGGATCTGTGGTCTTTAGCTGGGCGTATATAAGCTGATACCAAGTGCAGGTGTTCTTAGGGGGCTACTTTTCCTAAAGGAGAAGATGCAGCACTGCGACTGACCAGTATTTTACTTGATAGAGTTAGCTAGGTTCATATATGCGCTTTAGAGCATAGGGAATTTTTTCATCAGTGCAGCACAAAACTTAATAGCAGGCAGGCAAGTGCTGCGCCCCATAAAAGATATAACTCCTGCTCCTGGCGCCAGCGAGGGAGAAGCAGCATAAGTGCCAAGGGAGGTATAAAAAGAGCGAGGAATCCGGCTATAGTGCTGTCGTCAAAGCACACTTTCACTAATCGCAGCCATGCAATGGCGGCAAAAGCCAGGGCAAATACTGTCAGAACCGCGCTAACTGGCATCATGCTATAACCCTTAGAGGCTATTGAAGGGGAAGAAAAGGCCCTGGCCAGATCACATAAAATGACAATAGGAAAGGAAGTGTATAGCAGATTGCTTATCACGGGCCTGCCAAAAAAATGGCTTAATTTGCGCTTATGGCTGCTTATCATCCCACTGTATTTGGCGGGCTGTGAAACCGTCGGTTATTACGCCCAAGCAGCTGCAGGCCAGTGGCGTATTTTGTCTGGGCGTCAGCCGATAGAAAAAGTCATTAATGAACCGGGTACCAGTGAGCAATTACAACAGCAGCTACAACTGGTATTGCAGATTCGTGCCTATGCAGCTGAAGTTTTGCAACTGCCGGTAGGTGATGCCTATAGCGCTTATGTACAGCTAGACGACACCTACCCGATTTGGAATGTCCTAGCAGCGCCGGAGTTTTCCCTTGAGCCTAAGCGCTGGTGTTATCCTATCGCCGGCTGCGCCAGCTACCGTGGTTATTTTCGCAAGTCTGCGGCAGAGGCAAAAGCGAATCAGCTGCGAGGACAGGGCTATGATGTATATCTGGGCGCAGTGCCCGCTTACAGCACCCTCGGTTGGTTTAACGACCCAATATTATCCAGTTTTGTTAATTGGCCTCAGGAACGCCTAGCCGGTCTTTTATTTCATGAGCTGGCCCATAGAAGGGTTTATATCTCCGGTGATACCCAGTTCAACGAGAGCTTTGCCACCGCCGTCTCAGAAATTGCCCTACCCGGCTGGCTCAGTAGTCAGGGCCTGGTCAGCTCCGCAGCTCAGGCACGTGCAGAAACCTTGTCTGTGCGTCAATTGATGGCAGCCGCACGCAGCCAATTACAAACAGTCTATCAATCTTCACAGCCAGATGATTTAAAGCGCGAACAAAAAGCCCGGGTTTTATCCCGATTACGGCAATGCTATAGAAAGCTATCTGCAAACTGGCCCAATCCAACTCGCTACCAGAGCTACATAGAAAAAACGAATAATGCCACCCTGGCTCTAGCCGCTGAATATGAATCCCAGGTGCCTGCCTTTAAGCAGCTTTATTTGGATAGTGGTAGTTGGGTGGCTTTTTATAATGCTGCGCAAAGGTTGGGAGATTTAGGTAAAGTTAATCGCGAAGAACGTTTACGCCAGTTGGGGGATGAATATCGCCGGTCAAACTCAGAGATAAAGCAAGGAGGGCTAGATGAAATGAGTTGCATTTTACATGATTAATATAAAAATTTCTTAGACGACCCTTTCTTGGTAAAGGGTTTTTATTGGGAATTTTTCTAACCATAAGAAGGATCAAACCTGATCCTATCACTATCAACAAGCCATGTTCAGATATTTATTTGCATTTTGTGACAGCTAGTTAGTGTAATTTCAAAACTTCATCTCTTAATTTTTCTGGCCTGGCTCTGCTTGTTTCTTTATAGTCCCGTCCCTCAGAATTCCATCCAGTATGAATGAGTAGAATGATGTACCCTAAATTCTTATCCAATTTTCTAATAATTGGTTGCTTATTACTTCTATCAGCTTGTAGCAGCGATGATAAAGACAAGAATAATGAGCTCCCCGAGAAAACGGTTAGCTTGACGATTGAAGGATATGTGGAAACTACGAGCTTTACCCATGCTGAGGTGAGGTTACAGGTAGCTGATACTGAATTTTATGGAGAGGTAGATGCGTTAGGGAATTACTCTATCGATATAGATATCCCTGAATCTCAGATTGATAGCTTTGTAAGAGCTGAAGCCATTTTTCCTGCCGAAAGTAGTATAAGACTTGTGAGTCTACTTGGCTCTGTAAGAACTTTGCTAGAGAAATCTGGTGAAGACGGAGTCTTAGTGCAGGAGGAAAAGAATGAGGTAAATATTACCAGTATTTCTACAGCTTTTTCCGCGTATCTAAAAAGCATAAATGCAGGGGAGATAAAGTCAGACTCAGAGTTAACTTTATCCTTAAGGAGTCTTGATGCTTCCGTAGTTTTTGATATAGCTGCTTTCATTAGTTTATATAGTAGTAATGAAAGTTTAATGAAAGATTCCGGTCTTTCTATCCCTAATGCTTATCGTGATATATATGAGTTAGCAGCCAATAAATCCGCAGTATCTATTTCTGTATATAACGCAAAAGAAAGGCTTGCTGATTTGTTCGATAAGGCACAGTCAAGTCTAATTGAGAATATAAAATTATTTGGCTATTTATCTAATAGTAATTTGCAAATAGCAGATACCTATTATCTACCATATTTGAAGGTGAGGCTTACTCTACGACCAGATGGAACCGGTGAAATTAATGGAGAAGTTGATAATACTAGTTTTACATGGTCAAAAAATGATAATGGAATTACGTTTAAAGATGCAGATTTGATAAGGCACGTTAGTTTTTTTGGAACCTACTCCGTAGAAAGCCATATCGTAATCAACGATCTTGTTTGGATGATGGACAGTGATGCTATTTCATCAGTTATTCTGCAAGTTGAAGAATATGATGTCAGTCCTGATCCTATTATTCTTGACCCAGAGATAAAGAGCAATATTTACGCAGAAACTGCGATTCGCTCCTCAAGCATAATAAAAGTTTCTGAGTCAGTTAAGTTGGAACAAGAATATAGTATGCCGACACCAGCTATGCTTGGAGAAGTCATAAATCCCGTAGATGGGGTTTCTCCCAGGCTTTCAGTTAGAGTTCTTGGTATGAGCTTTAGGGGAGAGTTTGAAACTGGTGGGACGGTCAATATATCTATTCCTGGTGTGGAGGGAGATGGAAGAAAGACAAGCACTAATATGTCAGGGGTTTGGCGCTTGGAAGACGATAAAAAAATCATTATAGATACCTCTGCAGGAAGTAAATTCACATATGTTTTTCTAGACTATATGTATAAGGGAAAAAATTTAACGTTTGTTCTAGAAGAGTCAGAGAAAGGACGACTAATAGATTTTGATACTGTACTAGCTAAAGATCTGGATTCATGGAAAGAGAATACAGTAGAGGGTATTTATCAATTTAGCTCGTACTTTGCTCAACCATTAGATTACTCTTGGTTTGAGGTGAATTCTGACGGCACAGTAAAAAGAATAACTATTTTTGATTGGGATTCTGATGGAGAGTTAGTTAGTGATGAACTTGATATTTATTCGGGGCTTTGGAAGCTATCTGATGATGGAAATTTGATTATTAGATTTTACCGGAGAATGAATGGTGACAGCTGTATGCCTAGTGACTGGGATCCCCAATCCAATGCAGATTGCTCACTTGGTAGTGAGCGAGAGTGGAACCTTTCTCAGGTATCAGAAGAGGAGCAGTTGTTCTGGATTAGAAAGGAGTTGAAATTTTTCTCAAATGAAAGACGTGATGAAATTCCTGGTTTATCTGATTTAACGAATAATATATTCGTTGGTGGGCATATATATAATTCATTTATGTATAAAGTTAGTGAAAGGCCCGTACCATTGCCTGTCGACCAATAAATTAGAGTTCCATAATCAAATAGAAGAACTGTATTTTTGCAATTGGCTTATAGGGCGGTAAGGATTTACCGCCTTTATTGTCCTTATCCAGAGCATGCTAAGTTGATGAGCTCTATACTTGGAACTGATATTTATTAGGTGTCGATTTTCCTATTAACGCAAAATCGGTATTTTAGTGCTAGAAGTAAATGGCTTTTTTAGCCCTAATGGGAGGTATTCTTTTGGGTTAATTCTCTGGCCACATCCAACATCCGATTCGCAAACCCCCACTCATTATCAAACCAAATCAATATCTTTACTAATTTTCCGCCGGCAACCCGTGTCTGACTGGCATCAATAATTCCCGAGCGCGGGTCGTGATTAAAGTCGCAGGAGGCGAGGGGTTCTTCGGTGAAGCCGAGTACGCCTTTAAACTCGGTCCCAGCTGTGGATTTTAGTAAAGCGTTGATCTCACTTTGACTTACGTCTTTTTGTAATTGAACCGATAGATCAATAGCGGAGACATTGACCGTGGGTACGCGCATAGCCTGGGCTTCGAACTTTCCAAATAAGTGCGGCAATATGCGCTCGATGCCGCGGGCGAGTGCGGTGTCGACGGGAATAATTGAGGTAACGGCGGAGCGTGTTTTTCTTAAATCGGTGTGGTGATAGGCATCGCTTACCGGCTGATCGTTCATGGCGGAGTGGATGGTGGTCAGCACGCCCGCTTCTATACCAAACGCCTTGTCGAGCGCTGCGATTACCGGCACGCTGCAATTGGTGGTGCAGGAGGCGGCAGAAATAATAGTTTCATTGCCGTTCAGGGTGTGATCGTTAACCCCATAAACAATGGTGGCATCCACATCGCGGCTGGCGGGCTGGGAGAATAAAACTTTTTTTGCCCCTGCGGCCAAGTGCAGTTCGGCACAGCGCCGCTCTTTAAAACTACCGGTGCACTCAAGCACGATATCGACATTTTCCTCGCGCCAATTCAGGTCTTCCAAACGCTCGAAATGCGTGACTGCGATGGAATCGCCATTAACTGTTAGTGTGTCATTTTCCACTGAGACATCACCGGCGAAGCGACCGTGTACCGAATCGTACTTGGTAAGGTGGCCGATGGTCGCGCAGTCTGCCAGCTCGTTGATGGCGACAATCTGCAGGGTATCGCGAGCGCCGGATTCGTACAGAGCGCGCAGAACGGAGCGGCCGATACGGCCATAGCCATTAATGGCGAGTCGGGTGGTCATAGCGGTACATGCCGGATAGGAATTGAAGGCGTAGCCGAGACGCCCCTCGCGATATTGTGTGCAAGGGGCGCCCGGCTAGAGTGCTGAAATTAGTTCAGCACTTTCTCGACGGTTTCCACCACATTTTCCACGGTGAAACCGAAGTGACGCATCAGCTCGCCGCCGGGGGCGGACTCACCGAAGCTGCTCATGCCAATAATGGCGCCGTCAAAGCCGACGAACTTATACCAGTAATCCTGGTGGCTGGCCTCTACGGCCACGCGTGCGCGCACGGCGGAGGGCAGTACCGATTCGCGGTAGGACTCGTCCTGTTCCATAAAGGCCTCGGCGCAGGGCATGGAAACCACACGCACCTTCTTGCCCGCGAGCTTCTCTTGGGCGGCCATGGCCAGTTCCACTTCTGAGCCGGTGGCGATAATGATCGCTTCCGGGGTGCCGTCGCAGTCGGACAGTACATAGCCGCCCTTCTCTACCTGGGCCAGCTGTGCGGCGTTGCGCGGTTGCGGCGCTAGGCCCTGACGGCTGAACACCAGGGTGCTGGGTCCATTTTTACGTGCGATAGCCATTTTCCAGCTCACTGCGGATTCGGTGGCGTCGCAGGGGCGCCAGGTGTGCAGATTGGGGGTAGAACGCAAAGCGCTCAGCTGCTCAACTGGCTGGTGAGTGGGTCCGTCTTCACCAAGGCCGATGGAGTCGTGGGTGTAGACAAAGATCACGCGTTGCTTCATCAGTGCGGCCATGCGCACGGCGTTGCGGGCGTATTCCATAAACATCAGGAAAGTGGCGCCATAGGGGACGAAACCGCCGTGCAGGGCGATGCCATTCATCATGGCGCTCATGCCGAACTCACGCACGCCGTAGTAGACGTAGTTGCCGGAGGCATCTTCGGCACTGACGCCCTTGGAGCCGGACCAGATGGTGAGGTTGGAGCCGGCCAGGTCGGCGGAACCACCGAGGAATTCAGGCAGCAGCGGACCGTAGGCGTTCAGTGCATTCTGGCTCGCCTTGCGCGAGGCGATTTTCTGCGCATCGTCCTGGCACTGCTGAATATAGTCATCGGCCTTTGCAAAAAAGTCTGCGGGCAGTTCGCCGCGCATACGGCGCTCGAATTCGGCAGCCAGCTCGGGGAACTCTTCGCGGTAGTCGGCGAAAATGTCTTTCCACTCGTCTTCCTGGGCTTCACCTTTGGGTTTGGCGTCCCAGTCGGCATAGATCTCCGCGGGGATTTCGAAGGGGGCGTGGGCCCAGCCGAGGGTTTCGCGTACCAGGGAGATTTCATCGTCACCCAGAGGTGCGCCATGGCATTCTTCGCGGCCCTGCTTGTTGGGGGAGCCGAAGCCGATCACGGTTTTACAACAAATAATGGTTGGCTTATCGCTGTTCGCGCGGGCCTCTTCGATGGCGGCTTTAATGGCGGTGGCGTCGTGGCCATCCACATTGGGGATTACGTGCCAGCCATAGGATTCAAAGCGCTTGGGCGTGTCGTCGGTAAACCAGCCTTCTACTTCTCCGTCGATGGAAATGCCGTTGTCGTCATAAAAGGCGATTAGTTTGCCCAGGCCCAGGGTGCCGGCCAGGGAGCAGGCCTCGTGGGAAACACCTTCCATCAAACAGCCGTCACCCATAAATACATAGGTGTGGTGGTCGACCAGCTCGTAACCCGGACGGTTGAACTGTGCTGCCAATACTTTTTCAGCCAATGCCATACCAACGGCATTGGTAATACCCTGGCCGAGAGGGCCGGTAGTGGTTTCTACGCCCGGCGCATAACCGTACTCCGGGTGGCCCGGGGTTTTGGAATGCATCTGGCGGAAATTTTTCAGCTCTTCGATCGGCAGGTCGTAACCGGACAGGTGCAGCAGCGAGTACAGCAGCATGGAGCCGTGGCCGTTGGAGAGCACAAAGCGGTCGCGGTCGGCCCACTCGGGGTTGGCTGGATTGTGCTTCAGGTAGTCATTCCACAGCACTTCGGCGATATCCGCCATACCCATAGGCGCACCGGGGTGGCCGCTGTTGGCTTTCTGGACGGCGTCCATAGACAGGGCGCGAATAGCATTGGCCTTGTCTGTGCGAGAGGGAATAGAAGACATAGGAAGAACTCTCTGATTTTCGGATGGCCGCGGGGTGCTCTACAGGCGCTTCCCGCAGCGACAAAATGGGGGCGTATTTTCCCGTAAAGGTGTGTCTCACGCAAAGGCTTGCGGAGGAAAATTGCTATTAAGTGAAGCAACAATTGCCCAGGTTTATGTGCAGATGGTGGCCATAAGCACCTACATCAAAATAATTTTATAAAGCTATATCAAAGTTCTTTGATATAGGGTGGTGTGCCTGATAGACTCGTCCGCATGTCTGAAATCCAGCCCATTTCTCAATCCGGCACCAGCGCGGAAATTCCCCAACTGGCGGCGACCCTAAAAGCTGCGGGGGATCCCCTGCGCCTGGAGATTTTGCGCCTGCTTAGCCAGGACTCCTACAGCGTGCTGGAACTCTGCCGAATTTTTGATCTGCGCCAACCGGCCCTGAGTCACCACCTAAAGGTGCTTGCCCAAGCGGGGTTGGTGAGCAAGCGCCGCGAGGGTAACAACCTTTTTTACCGGCGCACAGGCAGCACACCGCTGCTCGCTCAGCTGTTCGCCAACCTGGACCAGTTGCCGCTATCAGACGCGCGGGCTCAATCGGTGGCGCGTATCTCGGAGGAGCGCGCCGAAGCCTCGCGTCGCTTCTTTGCGGACTACGGAAATCGCTTTCGCGAGCAGCAGGAGTTGATCGCCAGTTACAGCGTGTATGGCCCGCAGGTGGCACAGCTGCTCAACTCTGGCCGCCATGCCCTGGAGGTGGGGCCCGGCGAGGGGGAGTTCCTACAGGAGTTATCCCTGCGTTTTGCCACAGTCACTGCGCTGGATCTGTCCTCGGCTATGTTGGAGCGCGCCCAGGCATTCGCCGATGAGCAGGGCCTGGCCAATATCGAATTTGTCTGTGGTGACACCCGTGCTGCAGCGGCACGCCCAGCCAGTGCGGACAGCATTGTGGTGAATATGGTATTGCACCACACCCCCGACCCCGCACAGATTTTCCAGGACTTACAAGGCGCGCTGAAAAGTGGTGGCCAGTTACTGGTGGCAGAGCTACAGGAGCACGGTCAGGACTGGGCGCGGGAAGCCTGCGGTGATCTATGGCTGGGATTTGCCCCTGAACAGCTGAGCCAGTGGGCACAAACTGCCGGTTTAAGGGACGGCCGCAGTGTCTACAGTGCGCTGCGCAATGGCTTTCAGATTCAGATCAGAGAATTTGTAAAACCCTGACAACTGCAGTCGATTGTCAGGTCCAGAATTTTGCTAACCGCCCGCGGCGGAACACATGGAGACTCTCACATGAGTGAATACAAACTGTTTACCTCGGAATCCGTGTCTGAAGGGCACCCGGATAAAATCGCCGACCAGATTTCCGACGCGGTATTGGATGCTCTGTTGGCTCGTGACAAGCAGGCGCGCGTTGCCTGTGAAACTCTGGTAAAGACCGGTATCGCGGTTATTGCCGGGGAAATCTCCACCTCCGCCTGGGTTGATCTGGAGGAATTGGTGCGCAAGGTGATTACCGATATCGGCTACACCTCCTCCGACGTGGGTTACGATGGGGAAACCTGTGGTGTGATCAACGTTATCGGCAAGCAATCCCTGGATATTGCCCAGGGTGTCGACCGCGCCAAGCCAGAAGATCAGGGTGCTGGCGACCAGGGCCTGATGTTTGGCTACGCTACCAATGAAACACCGACTTTTATGCCGGCGCCTATCTATTATTCCCACCGCTTGGTGGAGCGTCAGGCTGAGGCGCGTAAGTCCGGCCTGCTGCCCTGGTTGCGCCCGGATGCCAAGAGCCAGCTTACTTTCCGCTACGACGACCAGGGCCGTCCCTGCGCTATCGATGCGGTGGTGCTCTCCACTCAGCACAATCCCGATGTGAGCCAAGCCGACCTGCGCGATGCGGTGATGGAGCTGATCGTGCATCACACCCTGCCGACAGAGTGGCTACACAAGGACACCAAATTCCATATTAACCCCACCGGTAACTTTGTGATTGGCGGCCCCGTCGGTGACTGTGGCCTGACCGGGCGCAAAATTATTGTGGATACCTACGGCGGTTCCGCGCGCCATGGCGGCGGTGCCTTCTCCGGTAAGGACCCGTCCAAAGTGGACCGCTCTGCGGCCTATGCCGGTCGCTATGTGGCCAAGAATATTGTCGCCGCAGGCCTGGCCAAGCGCTGTGAAATTCAGGTGTCCTATGCCATCGGCGTTGCCGAGCCTACCTCGGTTGCCATCAATACCTTTGGCACTGGCGTGGTTTCCGAAGAGAAACTGGTGGAGCTGGTGCGCGAGAATTTCGATCTGCGCCCCTATGCCATTTCAAAATCCCTCGATCTGCTGCACCCCATGTATCAGCTGACTGCAGCCTACGGCCACTTTGGTCGCGATCCCTTTACCCACACCTATAACTGGGTGGATGGCAACGGCCAAGCGCGCAGTGAAACTTTCACCGCCTTCCCCTGGGAGAAGACTGACAAGGTCGATGCGCTGCGTGCGCAGGCGGGCCTGTAATCTACTGGATAAACGCGGCTCCATATTGTGAGTTGCTATCAGGAGGCGCTGCGGCGCCTCAGTGAGTGAAAAGAACATTACTGGAACTCAAAAGAATGAATCAAATGAGCACTGAATTTAAAGACTTTAAGATCGCGGACATCTCACTGGCCGAGTGGGGCCGCCGTGAAATTGAAATTGCCGAAGGTGAAATGCCGGCGCTGATGACCCTGCGGGAGAAATACCGCGCGGAACAGCCTCTCGCCGGTGCGCGTATTATGGGCTGTATCCATATGACCATTCAGACCGCAGTACTGATTGAAACTCTGGTTGCCCTGGGTGCTGAAGTCCGCTGGTCTTCCTGTAATATTTTCTCCACTCAGGACCACGCTGCCGCCGCTATCGCTGCACGCGGAATTCCTGTGTTTGCCTGGAAGGGTGAAACGGAGGAAGAGTACGAGTGGTGTTTAGAGCGTACCGTGGGTGCCGATGTTGCCGGCTGGCAGCCGAATATGATTCTCGACGACGGTGGTGACCTCACCGAACTGCTGCACCGTAAGTACCCCGCCGTCCTGAACAATTGCCACGGTATCAGTGAGGAAACCACCACTGGCGTACATCGCCTGCAGGACATGTTGCGTGAAGGCACCCTTAGAGTTCCGGCGATCAACGTCAACGACGCTGTAACCAAGAGCAAAAATGACAACAAATACGGTTGTCGTCACAGCCTGAACGATGCAATCAAGCGCGCCACTGATCACCTGTTGGCGGGCAAGAAAGCGCTGGTTATCGGTTACGGTGATGTGGGTAAAGGCTCCGCCGCTTCGCTGCGCCAGGAAGGCATGATTGTAAAGGTTTCAGAAGTGGATCCCATCTGTGCCATGCAGGCCTGTATGGATGGTTTCGAGCTGGTTTCTCCCTACATTAACGGTATTAACACCGGCACCGCCGAAGGTATTAATAAAGAGCTACTGGCCAATACTGACCTGATTGTCACCACCACCGGCAATGCCAATGTCTGTGATAAGCATATGCTGGCGGCACTGAAGAGCGGCGCTGTAGTTTCCAATATTGGCCACTTCGATAATGAAATCGATACCGCCTTTATGCGTGAGAACTGGGAGTGGCAAGAAGTGAAGCCCCAGGTGCATAAAATAGTGCGCAATAGCGAAACCAATGATCACCTGCTGTTGTTGTCCGAAGGCCGCTTGGTAAACCTGGGCAACGCCACTGGTCACCCCAGCCGTATTATGGATGGGTCATTTGCCAACCAGGTTCTCGCGCAAATTCACCTGTTTGAAGAGAAGTTTGCCGACCTGGCCTCCGATCAAAAAGTGTCTGCACTCTATGTCAAGGTACTGCCCAAGCACCTCGACGAGGAAGTCGCGCGCTATATGGTGGAAGGTTTTGATGGAGTAATTACCCGTATGACCGAGGAGCAGGCCAAATACATTGGTGTTTCTGTCGACGGTCCATATAAGCCCGAAAGCTATAAATATTAATACCCTCATAAAAGATGCCGGCTGTGCCGGCATCTGAATTTCGGAGGGCCTGGAAAATATAATGAAAAATCCCATTCGCATCAGTTTCGAATTTTTCCCACCCAAAACCCCCGAAGGCCGCGTCAAGCTGTATAAAACCCGCGAGGCTTTACAGGCGTTTAATCCCGAATTCTTTTCAGTCACCTATGGTGCCGGTGGTACCACGCGTGAAACTACCGCCAATATTGTTACCAATATGCGCAAAGATGGTATTTCCATCGCGCCGCACCTGTCATTTGGTGGAGACAATGAAGAGATCATTCTCGGATTATTAGATATATATAAAGAGGCCGGTGTAAATCGTATTGTGGCCCTGCGTGGGGATATGCCCTCTGGAATGGGTGCGGTGGCGCAACTGGTCTACGCGAATGAGTTGGTGGCTTTTATTCGGCGCCATACTGGCGATCATTTCCACCTGGAAGTTGCCGCCTATCCGGAAATTCATCCGGAGTCCAACAGTTATGATGATGATATACGCTATTTAAAAGGAAAGTTTGAGGCGGGAGCGAATAGCGCCCTGACTCAATACTTCTATAACCCGGATTCATATTTTTATTTCATAGATCAGTGTGAGAAAGCCGGTATCGATGCACCGATCTATCCGGGGATTATGCCAATTATTAACTTCGATAATTTAGTGCGTTTTTCGCGTAACTGCGGCGCAGAGATTCCGCGCTGGCTGAAAAAACGAATGGAAAGTTATCGCGACCCCGATGATATCCGTAAGCTGGGTCTCGAAGTAGTTACCGACCTGTGTGAAACCTTATTGGAGGGGGGCGCACCGGGATTGCATTTTTATACGATGAATCAGATTGGTGCCTCAGAGAGTATTTTAAAGGACCTGGGCCTTGAGGCTCGCTAGTCCTCCTTGATATTTTATAGTGCCACCGGGTGTGGGCATTAGCATTTAGCAGGTTGTAAGAGTTAAATAATGCGTAAATATTGCCCACCAACTGAGCCTTTTTTATCGGTCATTTATCAGGATTCCTCCCTTCTAATTTTAAATAAACCCAGTGGTCTCCTCAGTGTGCCAGGTAGAGACCCGGCCCATAAAGATAGTCTGGCAAGTAGGGTACAAAAAAACTACCCGGAAGCACTGATAGTGCATCGCCTGGATATGGATACTTCGGGCCTGTTGGTATTGGCGCGGAGTCCTGAAGTTCACCGCAAACTCAGCACACTCTTCCAAAATCGCAAGGTCGATAAAACCTATCTTGCTAGAGTGTGGGGGGTACCCACTGCAGACTCAGGTGAGGTGAATCTGCCTCTGATTTGTGACTGGCCAAACAGGCCAAAACAAAAAGTGGATCATGAGGTGGGTAAGCCCTCTCTCACGCGTTGGGAAAAAATATCTAGTACAGCAGACAGCAGCTTACTGCGCCTCTTGCCGGTTACAGGCCGTTCCCATCAGCTGCGGGTGCATATGCAGGCGATGGGACACCCGATATTGGGTGATCCATTCTATGCACACTCAGAAGCCTTAGCTGCGGCCCCGAGATTATTATTGCATGCGAGTGCTCTGGAATTTTTGCATCCAGAGACGCAAGAACGCCTGAGTGTTACCAGTGAATTACCAGAGGTATTCTCAGCTGAATAATCGTTAATGCTAGTTTTACAATCGGCTTTGATTTTTCATTAAATAAAAAAAGGCGATCTGGTGATCGCCCTTTTTTTGTTGGTTCGCCGTATTATTTTTTATTCTTCATTGCCGCCATTAACAGATCGCCCATGCTGCCACGGCTATTCCCTTGGCTGCCCTT
Organism: Microbulbifer mixtoriginis (SeqCode); assembly: GCF_052467705.1. Taxonomy (NCBI): domain Bacteria; kingdom Pseudomonadati; phylum Pseudomonadota; class Gammaproteobacteria; order Cellvibrionales; family Microbulbiferaceae; genus Microbulbifer; species Microbulbifer mixtoriginis (SeqCode). The sequence goes on along the minus strand of NZ_CP174322.1, from coordinate 132,679 downwards.
TTGCTGCCGATTGCCCTGCTGCTTGTTATAGCGCTGGGCCTGGCGGTTTTCACGCTGGTCGCCTTTGTTGATACCGCCGCTGCCCTGCTCGCCGGGCTCGTCGGATAGGCGCATGGAAAGACCGATGCGCTTGCGTGCGACATCCACTTCCATCACTTTCACTTTGACGATATCGCCGGCTTTAACCACCTCGTGGGGATCTTTCACGAACTTTTCTGAAAGCGCGGAGATATGGACCAGTCCGTCCTGGTGCACGCCGATATCCACAAACGCACCGAAGTTGGTGACGTTGGTAACCGTGCCTTCCAACACCATGGCCGGGCGCAGGTCTTTAATTTCCTCAACGCCCTCTTCGAAGCGCGCAGTACGGAATTCAGGGCGTGGGTCGCGGCCGGGTTTTTCCAGCTCGGCGATGATATCGGTAACGGTGGGCACACCGAATTTTTCATCGGTGTAATCTGCCGGGTTGAGGCGGCGCAGGAAGGCGGAGTCGCCGATCAGGCTGTTGATCTCGCGGTCGTTTTTCTCGGCGATGCGTTTCACCACGATATAGGATTCGGGGTGTACGCCGGATTTATCCAGCGGGTTTTCACCGTTATTAATTCGCAGGAAGCCGGCGGCTTGCTCAAAGGCTTTGGGCCCCAGGCGCGGTACTTCCATCAGCTGTTTGCGGTTTTTAAAGGCGCCGTGTTGATCGCGGTAGCTGACGATATTGCTGGCGATGGAGGCAGTCAGGCCGGAAACCTTGGCCAACAGCGGCGCTGAGGCAGAGTTCAATTCGGCACCGACACCGTTTACACAGTCCTCTACTACAGCGTCGAGGGAACGCGCCAGCTGAGTCTGTGAAACGTCATGCTGATACTGGCCGACACCAATGGATTTAGGCTCGATTTTTACCAGCTCAGCCAGCGGGTCTTGCAGGCGACGGGCAATAGAGATGGCGCCACGGATGGTGACATCCAGATCGGGAAATTCCCGCGCGGCGAATTCGGAAGCGGAGTACACGGAGGCGCCTGCCTCGTTTACCACCACCTTTTGCGCATTTAATTTGTATTGCTTAATGGTCTCGCCGACAAATTTATCGGTCTCGCGACTGGCTGTGCCGTTGCCGATGGCGATCAAGCCTACATTGTATTTATTGCACAGGGCGGCAATAACCGCGGCGGATTCCTGATGACGGTTTTGCGGCGGATTGGGGAAGATGGCAGTGTGGTCCAGTATCTTACCGGTGGCATCTACCACTGCAACTTTCACACCGGTACGCAGCCCCGGATCCAGGCCGATAGTGGCCTTGTGTCCGGCAGGTGCGGCTAACAGCAGATCTTTGAGATTGCGGGAGAAGACCTTGATGGCTTCCTCTTCCGCTTTCTCGCGCAGCTCACCCAACAGGTCAGTTTCCAACGCGGTAAGCAGCTTGATACGCCAGGTCCAGCGCACCACTTCGCCAAGCCATTTGTCCGCCGGGCGGCCTTCGTCGCTGATATCGAAATGCCGAGCGATCATAGATTCACAGGGATGGCTGGCGGTGGCTGGAGTACCTTCCTCTTCTGGTAATCCAACACTGATGGCTAGGATGCCCTCGTTGCGGCCGCGGAAAATCGCCAGGGCGCGGTGGGATGGCACCTTGGACCAGTCCTCGGCGTATTCGAAGTAGTCGCGGAATTTGGCTCCCTCTTCCTCTTTGCCGTCGAGCAGCTTGGATTTAACCTGGCCATCGCGCTTGAGGAAGTCTCGCAGTTTACCCAGCAGTTCGGCATCTTCGGCAAAGCGTTCCATCAGGATAAATTTGGCCCCGTCGAGGGCGGCCTTGATGTCTTTTACCTGTAAGGAGGCGTCTTCATGATCGGTGTTGAGGTATTGCTGTGCTTCTGCGGCGGGATCGAGGGATGGATCGTTAATCAGGGCGTCGGCGAGAGGTTCGAGGCCCGCTTCGATGGCGATCTGCCCTTTGGTACGACGTTTGGGTTTGTAGGGCAGGTAGAGATCTTCGAGGCGGTTCTTGGTGTCGGCACCGTTGATTTGCTGCGCTAATTCTGCGGTGAGTTTGCCCTGCTCATCAATACTCTTGAGGATGGCTGCGCGGCGCTCTTCCAGTTCGCGCAGGTAGCGCAGGCGCTCTTCCAGTGTGCGCAGTTGGGTGTCGTCTAAAGCTCCCGTTACTTCTTTCCGGTAGCGGGCAATAAAGGGCACCGTGGCGCCTTCGTCCAGCAGGGATACTGCGGCAGTTACCTGTTGGGAGCGTACGTTGAGTTCTTCTGCGATGCGAGCGTTGATATCCAGCATTTGATGTCTATATCCGTTTTCCGGGGGTTCGTACCTTAAGGAGCGGCGTTTGACCGGGAAATAGCCTATCGGTTTCCTTGGCTTTGCGCGGCCCGTTGTCTCTCCTGCAACGGTAAATTGGGGCGGGCATTATGCGTTACCAGGGGCCAGCGAGGAAGGTTTGCGATAAAGCACAAACTCCTGCGGCGACCTGCATCCGAATCGACTCTTATCGGCGTCGAACTCCAGTAGAATGCGCGCTAATTAAAATTTGACCAGTATCGGTCACAGAATGGGGTAGAGGGTGCCTGTGAAAGTGTCGAGCAAGAACAAGCTTTTATTTACCGTTTTGGCTATCGGGGCGGCAGCCATTACTGCGGTGGTGCTATTGAAGCCCAAGCCGGAAGAAAAACCACCGGAGGCGGTGGTACCGCCGGTGGCGGATGTCCTGTATGCGGAACCGGGGCGCCAGACCCTGTTGGTACCGAGCCAGGGCACCGTGCATGCTCGCCATGAAATTGAGGTGGTGGCCCGTGTCGGCGGTGTGATTGAAGGTGTGGGCGAGGCCTTTGTGCCCGGCGGCTTCTTTGCCGAGGGGGAATCATTGCTGCAGCTCGAGCAAGCCGACTACATCCATAAAGTGACACGTGCCGAATCACAGCTGGCCGATGCCAAGTCCGCCCTGGCTCAAGAGCAGGGTCGCGCCAAACAAGCCAAGCGCGAGTGGCGCAATCTGGGCAGCGAAGCTGCCAACGCCCTGTTTCTGCGCAAGCCACACCTTGAAGCCGCCGAGGCCGCAGTGGCCGCAGCGCGAGCGGATCGGGACCAAGCCAAACTCGATCTGGCGCGCACCGCAGTGAAAACGCCGTTTGCCGGGCGCGTAGTGGAGACCTATGTCGATCTGGGCCAGTACATTACCCCCGGCACGCCTCTGGCAAAAATCCACAGCACTGGCATCGCCGAAGTGCGCCTGCCTCTGACCGATCAACAGCTGGCACTGCTCGATCTGCCTCTGGGTAAATCCTTCGAACATGGCCCCGAAGTGCGCCTGCGGGCGATGGTAGCTGGGCTTGAGCGCGAGTGGCGTGCCCAGCTGGTGCGCACCGAAGCCAGCATCGATACCAATAGCCGCTTTATTTATGCCGTGGCTCAGGTACAGAACCCTTATGAGGGCGATGTTCCGCTGATGAATGGCCTGTTTGTGGAAGCCGATATTGCCGGTCGCACTCTGGATGGCATAGTGGTTTTGCCGCGCCAGGCTTTGCACGAGGGCGACCACTTGCTGGTGTTGGATGAAGAGAGCAAGCTGGTGTTCAAAACTGTGGAACTGTTGCAGAGCATCGGCGAGCAGGTGTGGTTGCGTGGTGATATCGCCGTTGGTGATCGCGTCGTGGTGTCCAGCCTGGGCTACTCCCGCGAGGGCATGGCACTTACCGCTAATCCTCTCAACGAGAAGCCTGCCGGTCTGATCGATAGCGTTAAGAGCGATGCCGAAGCCGATTCAAGTACCTCCGGTGAGACCGCAGCCACGAATAGCGCTGCCCACGGAGGCCACTGATGAACGGCATTATTTCCTGGTTTGCGCGCAACAGTAAGGCCGCCAACCTGTTGATGATTATGATCATCATCGGCGGCTTCTTCGGAATCAGTGGGATTGATCGCGAGGTCTTTCCAGCGATTCAGCCCGGTATTGTCGAGGTGGAAATCTCCTACCCCGGTGCCGGCCCGGCGGAAGTCGAGCAGCAGGTGACCGTGCGTGTGGAAGAGGCTATCTCTGAGGTGAAGGGCATCAAGGAGGTGAACTCCGCCTCTCGCCGCAGCCACTCCTCTATCGAAGTTCAAGCAGTGGATGGCTACGATGAGCTGCGCCTGCTCAACGATATCAAGGTGCAGGTGGATAGTATTAACACCTTCCCCGAGGGTATCGAGCGCCCGGTGATTCGCCTGCAGGAGTGGGATACCCAGCTGATGATGATCGCCATTGGCGGTCCGGTTTCCGAGCGTCAGCTCAAGGAGACCGCGCTGGACCTGCGCGACAAACTCACCCTGATTCCCGGTGTGCGCCGTGTGGATATCTGGGGCGAGCGTCCGGATGAGCTGTCCATCGAGGTTTCCGAGCTGGACCTGCGCCGCTACAACCTGAGCTTCAATGACGTAGCCAACGCGGTGCGCCGCTCCTCCCTCGATCTGCCCGCGGGTATGGTGCGTTCGGATCGCGGTGATATCCAGGTGCAGACCCGTGGTCAGGCCTATACCGCCGAGGACTTCGAGCGTATTCCGGTAGTCAGCCGTGCCGACGGCTCTGTGCTGCTGCTGCGCGATGTGGCCACCGTGCGCGATGGCTTCGAGGAGTACAACAACGTCATTCTCTTTAACGGCAATCCGGCTATGAACCTGCGTGTGGTTCAGGGGGAGCCGCTGGATGTGGTGGCCACCGCCGAGCGTATCAAGGCGTTTATGGCGGAGGCGCGCACCCAGTTGCCGCCGGGTATGGAGTTCGACGTCTGGTTCGACTTCTCCAAAGCTTTTGAAGGCCGCATGAACCTGTTGACCACCAACGCCTTAAGCGGCTTCGCCATGGTCTTTATCATGCTGATGCTGTTCCTGCGCCCGGCACTGGCGATGTGGGTAACGGTGGGCATTATTGTGGCCTTCCTCGGTGCTTTCTGGTTGCTGCCGATTACCGGGGTCAGCCTGAATATGCTGTCGCTGTTCGCCTTCCTGCTGATTCTCGGGATTGTGGTGGACGATGCGATTATTGTGGGGGAAGCCGTGCATGCGGCCCACGATCGCGGTGTTACCGGTCTGGCCGCCGCGGAAGAGGGCGTGAAGCAGGTCTCCGCGCCGGTGATCTTCGCCGTGACCTCCACCATGGTGTTCTTTATCCCCATGCTGTTCCTGCCCGGTTATACCGCGCAGATGATGTTGGCACTGCCGGTGGTGGTGCTCTTGTGTCTGGTGTTCTCCCTGGTGGAGTCTCTGCTGATTCTGCCGGCGCACCTGGTGGGTATGAAGCCGGAGCAACCCGCCAAATCCGCCCTGGGTATCAAGTTGCAGAAGCTGCGTGGCCGCTTCGCCGGAGCCATGAAGACCGCCGGTGACAAGTACTATTTGCCGCTGCTCAAGAAGTCCCTTGGCAACAGCCGCACCACGGTGATGGTCTTTTTCATGGCGCTGGTACTTTCCATCAGTGTCTTTACCAGTGGTTATGTAGGTTCTTCCTTCTCGCCACAGGTACCGTCGGATCTGTTGGAATTGCGTGCCAGCATGGCCGATGGCGAGCCTTTCCATGAGGCCGAGCGCGTGATGAATCAGGTGCTGGAGGCCGCAGATAAGCTCGCTACCGATGAGGAGATGCTGAAGCTCAACGACGGCGAACCCTTCGTAATGAACTCCATGGTGTTCAACTGGCGCGGCAACATCTTTGTGATCTTGCAGCTCACCGACGGAGAGATGCGTGATGTGACTTCCAAAACCCTGTCGTTGCGCTGGCGCGAGCTGATCGGTGAAATGCCGGCCAGTGTTGAAGACCTCAATATTGATGCCACCATCAACGATGGCGGCAACGGTATGAGCTTGAACCTGAGCACTGCTTCGGGGGATATGGACGAATTGCGCGCTGCCGCCGATGCGGTGAAGAAGAAGATGAACGGCTATGCCGGTGTTTACGATGTGCGTGACAATCTCACCAGTGCGCGTCGCGATATCGAAATTCAGCTGAAGCCCCACGCCACTACCATGGGTATCAACCTGGCGGATGTGGCCAGGCAGGTGCGCCAGGGTTTCTATGGCGAAGAGGTACAGCGTATTCCCCGCGGTCGCGAGGACGTTAGGGTGATGGTGCGCTACCCGCAGGAAGAGCGCGCCAGCGAAGAGCAGATGGACCGCGTGCGTATTCGTACGGCGGAGGGAGAAGTGCCCTTCTCTGCGGTGGCCGATGCGGTCTATGTGCCCGGTTACACCACCATCCGCCGCAACAACCGCGAGCGCACCGTGCGCGTGTTTGCCGAGTTGACGCCGAACACCTCCACTGCGCAGGAAATTCTCAAGGATATGCGCGAGACTCTGGTGCCTGAGCTGGAGCGCCAGTTCCCCGGTTTCTCCCTGAGAACTGCCGGTGAAATGCAGGAGGAGGAAGAGTTCAACGGTGCGATCCTGGCGTTCTTCGTGCTGTCTCTGTTCGCCATTTACGCCCTGCTGGCCATTGCTTTCCGCTCTTACTCGCAGCCGCTGTTGATCCTTACCGCAGTACCGTTCGGCTTCTTCGGCGCGGTAGTAGGCCACCTGTTGATGGGCCACGATATCAGCATCATGTCCATGCTCGGCTTCCTCGCCGCAGCGGGGGTTGTGGTGAACGATAACCTGGTATTGATGGATCGCATCAACCAGCTGCGCGCCCAGGGTTGGGCGGTGATGGATGCGGTGGTACAGGCGGGTCGCGATCGTTTCCGCCCGATTATCCTCACCTCTATCACTACCTTTATCGGGTTGGTGCCGATCATGTTCGAGCGCTCTATTCAGGCGCAGTTCCTGATTCCCATGGTGATCAGCCTCGCCTTTGGCGTCCTGTTTGCCACCGCGGTAACCCTGGTACTGGTGCCGAACCTGTACAAGGTGATCGAAGTGCTGCGTCCGAAAGGCAAGCGCCAGGAGCTAACTGATACTCCGGTGTCTCTGGAAACTGCCTGATCGCGATTTTCACGCCGGGCAATGGTGGGGGTTTTCCGCCATTGCCTGGTCTGTGCATTAGTGCCTAAACTACCCGCCTGCAAAATGCCGACATCTCTGTCGGCTTTTTTATAGTGCTTTACAGGATCTTTACCCATGCGCATTCCGCGTATCTTCTCCCAGCAGGCCCTGGCCGGTGTTTCGCAAATCGAGTTGGATGAGGGCGCTTCCCGGCACCTGGTAAAAGTCCTGCGCCTCGGCGCCGGCCACCCGATGACTCTTTTCGACGGTTTGGGCGGCGAGTACAGCGCGGAATTGCTGGCAACGGGTAAGCGTGCACAAGTGGGGGTTGGTGCGTTTCGCGAAGACAATCGCCAGTCGCCTCTGGCGTTAACCCTGGCAATTGGCATCTCCCGCGGTGACCGATTCGACTGGGTGATACAGAAGGCCACCGAGTTGGGGGTGGCGGCTATCCAGCCGCTGTTTAGCGAGCGCTGCGAGGTCAAACTATCCGGCGAGCGCCTGCAAAAAAAACTCGGCCACTGGCGTCAGATTGCCATCAGCGCGTGTGAACAGTGTGAGCGCAATCTGTTGCCGGAAATTGCCGAGCCGGTAAAACTACCGCACTATCTGCAGACCTCAGCACAACAGGGTGCACCACAAACCAAGCTGGTATTACACCACCGCACCGAGCTGGATCTGCGCCGCTGGGAAGCGGACAATGGCAAGCCGGATTCGGCCCTGTTGATGGTGGGGCCAGAGGGTGGATTGTCCCAGGCGGAGATTGATCTGGCCTTGGGCCAAGGCTTTATGCCACTGCGCTTGGGACCGAGGGTTATGCGCACCGAAACCGCGCCTATCGCCGCACTGTCTGTATTACAGTTCCAATGGGGTGACCTGTAGGAGCCGGCGCAAGCCAAAACTGGATAGGATGAAAACCAGGAAGGGAAACTATGATTCGAGTAATTGTAGGGTTATTGGGTATCGCCATTGTCTTGTTGTCGCTGGCGGTTATTGCCAAGCCCAAGTTGGCGCAAACCATCAGTGAGCGACTCAGCGAGACGGGCTATTTCTTTTCCGCCTGGCTGCGCATCTTTATCGGTCTCTTCCTGCTGTTGATCGCTGACACGCGCCACTGGTATATCCTCTTCAACGCCCTGGGCGTATTGGTGCTGCTGAGTGGCGCTTATATGCTGCAAATGGGTTTTGAGCGCGGCAAGGCGCTGGCCATCAAAATCTCCCAGGGCAATGAAAATTTCCTGCGTATCAGCGGCATACTCGGTGTGGTTATCGGTATTATGCTGCTTTCCGCGCGCTGATTTTACGGGGTCCCATGTCTTCCATAGATTTGATCATTTTTGATTGCGACGGTGTGTTGGTGGATAGCGAGAGTATCGTCTGCCGCATCCTGGCTGAAGAAATGAATAAGTTGGGTATGGCCACCACTGCGGAGGAGCTGGATGAGCAATTCAGCGGCCGGCCCGCCAGGGACTGCCTACTGGAAATCGAGAAGCGTTTCGGCGGCCCCCTGCCAGACAATTATTTTGGCAATACCGAGCGCCGTATTCGAGAAGCATTCCACGCCGAGTTGGAGCCCGTAGTCGGTATTGAGGGCTTGCTCGATCACTTACAGCAGATCGGCATGCGCAGTTGCGTGGCCTCATCGGGCTCTCACCAGAAAATGCATCTCACCCTAAATAAAACCGGTCTCTACGACTACTTCGACGGCAGGATCTACAGTGCTGAGGATGTTTCCCGCGGTAAACCTTGGCCGGAGCTGTTCCTGCATGCGGCCACCAGTATGGGGGTGGAGCCGGGGCGTTGTCTGGTCGTGGAGGACTCTAACGCTGGCGTGGAAGCTGCGGTAGCCGCTGGCATGCGCGTAGTCGGTTACAGCACCCATAAGCAGAGAGCGCCACAGCTGGAGCAGCGCGGTGCCCGGGTAGTTAGCGATATGATGTCGGTGTTGAACTTCCTCTAACGGCTAGATATCTCCTGCCGCCGGCAGCTTGTTCTACACTGAATTTGACGTCTGCAAACCGGAAGTTTTGTCTATGGCGGGCAAGCCTTTATTCGTCTGCTATCTCGCCCTGCTGGTGCTATTACTTGCCGGCTGCCCCACCCCCGATCCCAATAGAAAATATGCCCTTGAGCCTCAGTCTGCGGTGCAGTCCGGAGACAGTGAGAAAGAGGCGCGGCAGGCGGCTCCCTTTGCCGATGATTTGGTGCGCTTTTTACGCGGAAATTCCCGTAAAGATGGGGATACTTTTAGATTGCGCCTGGAGTTTGACCCCGGTGGCTTTGCCCCGCGTATGGATAGCATCGCCGATCTGGAGGCGCTATTGGTGATCATGCGCGATTTCCCCGAGATGCGTATTACCATTGAGGGGCACACGGATAATGACGGTGACCCAAAGAAAAACCTGCACCTCTCTCAGTGGCGCGCAGACTGGGTACGCAATTTTTTGATAGAGCGCGGTATCGATGGCGACCGCATGCGTGCACAGGGCTATGGCGATACAGATCCTATCGCTGATAATGAGAGCAAGGCTGGGCAAAGGGAAAATCGACGCCTGGTTATCCGCGTCTTGAACTTCGATCGAATGCCGAGCAGATTGCCGCGATTAAATACATCCCCGAGCCCATAAATTTAATAAAAACCCGGCATTGATCGCCCGGGTTTTTATTATTGCAGTTGCCGAATAAGCGTTATTGCCGACAAATCAGGTGGATGCTTTGCCTAGCGCCTCACCATTATTTGCCGGTGTTTGAAAAGGCTGCCCACTAATAACCTGGCGCATCAACTTCGCCCCCTGGCGCAAGCCGAGAATACTTTGAGCGGTTAATACCCCCGAGATCATTGCCCCGGCGACACCACAACTCATCACATCCTGGCCGGTGAGATAGAGTCCATTGAGTCGTGTCTTGGGTCTCAGCCAACGCTGTTCAAAACGTTTGGGATCGTGGTCGAGGCCATAAATTTCACCGCGTGGATAGAAGCAGAAATAATCTGTCGACAGCGGTGTGGATAACTCGTAGTAATCGATTTGCCCGCGCAGATGGGGGAAATGCTTGTAAAGGTGCTCCAATAAGCGCTGGCTGAAGGCCTCTTTCAGGGCTTCATAGTCATCACCGCGCTTGCCCCAGGGTTTGTCATGCCACTGAGCGAACCAATCGTAATTGGCTGGTGCAACGATTTCGATAGTGGCGCGCCCAGGATAGCGCTGGGTAAAGGTGGGGTCCTTGGCCGAGGGGAAAGAGATATAGGCTAGCGGAATATCTTTGTCGCTATCCTGCAGGAAGGCCTGCATATCCTCCTCGTAGTTCTCACTGGTATAGAGCCAGTAATTGGTTTTCGGTAGTTGTAGTTCTTCGGCGGTCTTTTCCAGGCCAATATATAGGCACAGGTGAGACATAGATGGAGTGACGGTTTTCAGGTCGCGCAGGTAACCGAGGCGCTCACTGGCACTCTGGGGCAGTAATTTTTCGAAAGTATTGAATACTCCCGCTCCGGAAATCACCACGGGCGCCTCAATTTCGGTACCATCGCTCATGCGCAGGCCGCGAACTTTATTGCCATCTAACAGAATGGTTTCCACCTTGGCATAGGTAAATACATCGCCGCCACTGGCCTGAATTTGCGGAATAATGGTCTCGGAAATCTTGCTGGCACCGCCCACGGGGTAGTAACCCCCATACAAATAATGTTTGGCAATCAGGGCGTGAATAATAAAACTGCTCTGTGCCGGCGCCATGCCGTTGTCGCCCCACTGACCAGTGAGTACGGAGATCAGTTTCTCGTTGTTGGTGATTTCAGCCAACACTTCGCGGGTGGTTTTGTTCAGCCAGGAGGGGTCGCGCAGTTTACGCCAAAGCCGCAGGAGTGGGCCGCACCAGCCGGGAAACAGCTTCTCCATCGCAATGCGTTGCATGGATTTGGCCACCTCGTTGAGGCGGCCCAGATAGCGCTCGATATTTTCCCGCTCGTCGGGAAAATGTTTAACCAGTTCATCGATAAACGTTTGGCGACCGGCGCGCAGATCAAACTGCTCTTCGCCGATACAAATGCGATCGTAGATGTCGTCCATCGGCGCCCAATGCAACTTACCCCCGCTGATAAAGTCGAAAATCCGGCCTGTCATGGTAGGGTGCTCGCCCACATCGCCAATGTAGTGCACGCCGACATCCCACTCGTAGCCATTGCGGTCATAGGCATGGGTATAGCCGCCGGCGGTGTAGTGCTGTTCCAGGACCAGTACCTTCTTACCGGTGGCACTCAGCATAGCCGCAGTAGTCAGGCCGCCGATTCCAGAGCCGATTACCAGGGCATCGTAGGGGCCGTTCAAGCGACTGGCACGGTAACGCTGGCCAATACGCAGGCGGCTGGGCTTGGGGGCACTGCGTTTCTTCTCGGTGGTTTCGGACATGGTGGCCTCATCACTATTGTTTTTATCTCTCAACCATATCGTTCAAATATTGACTATGCAACAAGTTGCATATTTTTGATCTTGCTGGTCGGCTTGTACTTCTCATGAAAAGAAATATACACTTTGTATATGAACAATATATGCGGTGTATAAAATGGGTATCGTTAAGATCTCGGATGAATTACACGATGAAATCCGTAAAGCGAGTACAACATTGGCGCGTTCTATTAACGCCCAGGCCGAGTATTGGATAAAGATCGGCATGTTAGCCGAGCTGAATCCAGAGCTCAGTTACAGTCAGTTGTGCAAGAAATTACTGCGCACCGAATCATTTACTCTGGAAGAGCTCACTCGTGAATAACATAAAAATAAAGACCGCCAGGGAACAGGCGTTGATGCGTAACTCCGGTGAATTATTGAGCCGGGTGTTTGCCATGCTCGATGGTATTGTGAAGCCGGGTATTACTACCATGGAAATTAACGACCGAGTGGAAACGTTTATTACCCGGGAGTTGCAGGCGCGCCCGGCCAGCAAGGGGCAATACGACTATCCCTACTCTCTCAATACTTCGATTAATGAGGTGGTTTGCCACGGCATGCCACGTGAGGGGCAGGTGTTGCGCGATGGCGATATCGTCAACGTGGATATAACCCTGGAAAAGTCCGGTTATATCGCCGATTCCAGCAAGATGTATATGATCGGTAATGTGACTCCCATTGCCAAAAAACTGGTGCAGTGTTGCTACGATGCCATGTGGGCCGGTATTCACACCGTAAAACCCGGCGCTACTTTTGGTGATGTGGGCCATACGATTCAACAGTATGTTGAAAAGCGTGGGTTCAGTGTGGTGCGCGAATACTGTGGCCATGGTATTGGCCGTGAAATGCATGAAGAACCTCAGGTAATGCACTTTGGCCGAGCGGGCAGCGGAGCTGTTTTACGCGAGGGAATGACATTTACGATTGAGCCCATGATCAATCAAGGTAATCGCAAAACCAAACTCAAAAAAGACGGTTGGACCGTGGTGACCAAAGATGGCAGGCTCTCCGCGCAGTGGGAGCACACAGTGCTGGTTACGGCGGATGGATATGAAGTGCTGACTTTGCGGGAAGAGGAAAAGAAGAGTTAGGGGAGAGGCTAATTTCTTAGCTTTCATAGCACGTAGAGAGTAATTCTCTACGTGCTATGCGCTTGATCTAGCGCTCGGACTCAGGATACCTGTCCTGAACTCACTCCACTGTCAGTGGAGGTTTCCTTTGCTACCCAATCGAGCAATTTTTTAGCGCGTGATCGAACCTTGTGGTTGTGGGACCAGGCCAGAGTTCTCTCCAAAAATGGTTTTGCAAGCTTTGGCTTTTTAAGTTTTGCGAGGTGAAAGCCAATAGCGCTATTTATTTCAATACTATTTGGATTCTTCTGATAGGCCGCCATCATGGTTTTCAGTGCGGCCACACTTTCGCCTTTGTACTGCTGAGCCATCCATTTGTACTGGTAAGCCGATAGGGAAGCCGGATTTAGCGCTATAGCCATATCTGCATAATGCACCGTTTTGGTATAGCTCCCCTCATCCCATTGCCGGGATTCAAGCGTATCATGTAAGCTATATAAATGGTAAACAGATAGATTCGTTGCCGCTGTATGATTCAAATCAGATATTTCTGATACTTCCTGAAGTAAAGCCTGTGCTGCAGCCTCCTGCTGATTGTGCATTAATAGATTCGCTTTCAGAGCGATAACTCCTGGTAACTTGGCAGCATCTTTTTTTACTTTATTCAGATAGCTTAACGCCTGATCATATCTTTCAAGGTCAACCGCTCGCTTCGCCAATAATAGGGATTTTTCATTATGGTTCAGTTTGCGCTTTTCGATTTTAAAGACGTTTTTGGTTAGATTAACCTTGTAGCCCGACAGACGCCGTTCTTTTAGGTAGCGAGTTAATGCGATATCTAAATCTTCCTCTCGGATATCATAATGTTGTGTAAAGAGATCTAGTGGATCTCCTCCATTATTGATATCCGCTAGGTAATTTTTGGTTTTTTCATGATATGCATTTTTTCTGGCATCTTCGCTAAAAAATAAATAATGTAATAATAACCATGCACTGGCGTAATACTGGTTAGCATGTTTCCAACCTTTCCTGTTGTAGTTTGGTTGGAGAATTTCCCTGGCTTTCAAAGTGCCTTCTTCCAGAGAGTAAGCTCTCCACTCCGGAACGTTGCCGATGGTGATGGAATCCTTATCAATAGTCGCACTGGCTAATAATTCTGCGAAGCCCTCTGAATACCACCTGGGGTAACGCATGGAACCCCGTTCACGCATAAGATGGTGAACATATTCATGAAACATGATTGCTTGGCCGTTCAATATGCCACGTTTGTTTTCCTGAGAAAAAATTAAGGGGCCATCGATGGTATTGATGTAGAAGCCTGCGATACTTCTTTTTCCGGAGAATTTTTCAAATTCTCTAGACTTATTAAAGTGATAGACCCTAAGCCTAGAATTTTCAGGACGATCTTCCATGCCTGTTACCATAAGTGAGGCACTGCGAAATTTTTCCAGCTCGCGCAATAAGGCCTCAGCTTTTTTCGATGAAACATCGGAGTAGACGGTAAAGTTAGTGCTTTTATATTCCCGCCAATCTCTGGCGTAGGCTGATACCGTTAAGACGGATAGCAATAGAAAGGATATAAGGCAGTAAACTCTGCTTTTCATGGAATATCTCTAATAAAAGTGCGGAGAGGCTTGAGCCAATTAAAGGGGCGGGATTTTATAGAGGCATATACGTTTAGTACATGCCAAATCATATGGTCATTTGGTATAGGTGTTGTCCACCCTGCTTTTCTTGGCTTGTGGCGACAATATGTTTCTCAGTTTTTGACGTTGGCTTTTACAGTGTCTTTCTCTGAGATTAAATTGTTGACGAATATCATGAATCAGTATTTGCCTCGAACTCTTATGCCGCTCATGGGGTGCAAAAAGGCTGCTGGCGCTCTCTAGCAGGTCAACAGCCCTCTGTAATTTTTGTAGGCCTATTCTGCTGAGATTATCCTCTTTTGTTAATTCCTTGATCACTAGAGAGGCCAGCTCTTTACGTGCTATATCCTCGGGGAGTCCGCTTTTGGTGCATAGCCCATAAGTACCATCGATAAAGTGTTTCCATTCGTTTTCGATATGTGTGGTAAGCCCCTTGTTCATTTTTATGTCAGAACAGCTATGGCCAATAGACTTTAACTGATAGATTGTATCCGTGTATCTTGTTTTAAATAAATCAAAAATCTGTTTTGGATTATTTTGTAGCCGAAGGTCTTTTAACCAGGATACATAACCTTTGGCGTAGAACTCCTGGTTATGGGATTCATTATGGGTGCCGAAGAATGAATGGCATTGCAGGCCCAGTACCATCGTGTAGGAAGCTTTAGGCATAACAAGGGCATTCTGGTAGTTTGCAAACTCTTCTTGCCTTAAACCGCTTAGCGATAGAAGCTCCTCTTTGCTATAAAAGTGACTCTGTAAATATTCTATTAATTCCATAAGTACACACCCGAATGTGCCGTTGCGATCAGATTGGCAGTGCAGCTTGACATAAAACTTACGGCAACACTTCGATGGAGGGCGTAGTATATAAGTCGGGCTATAGATTATATGCAGAGACTTTAGGGAAGCTCTAAGTAGCGATTTATTGTTATTTAAGTTCGAGACGCTTCCCTGCGACTGAATGCTTTATTAAGATTTTTAAATAAAATTGTTAACCCTGTTAATCAATCCTGAAGAAATAATATATCTGTACGAATAATATATTTTATTCCACGAGTAATTGGCGTTGAGCTGTGGATCCTATGCAAGGCGTGCATACCATGGGGGAAACACAGTACGGATCCAGCGGGGGTTCTTACATCAATATCCATCATGGAGTGCCGGCTGGGCTGTTGGTAGGGGTTATCTGCATTGACACGAAAACGTGTGGCTCCGCCGTCAAAATCTTCACTGAGTAAAACTAGAAAAGTCATTTCGCTAAAACGGTCTGGAAAACCATTAGCGACCAACTTGCCATCTATGATTCGGCTGCCCGGCCAGGCTCCATCGGTGTGAAATTGAAAGTAATCACCTTCGCCATAACGATAAAAGCGAAAACGCTGATTGAGTCCCACTGGCTCCCGCCCTTCAAAGTAGCCATTGGGGTCCTGCATAAAAGCGCTGCACCGCTGCCAGATTAGCCGTTCGGTAGTTTCATCTACTACCCAGGTAAGGCTGTCGTTATGGCGTACCTCCCTGGGCAAAGAAACGGCGGCATCTGGCAGATAACCGATATTTTCAGTGATATCGATGAGGCGCTGACATTCCTCACTGGAAAATACATTGAGTAATTGAAAAGCACCGGGCACCTCAGCAATCTCTCTGCGCTGAACCAAAGACGGGGCGCTATCTTTGAGTGAGGCTGGGTTTTCCAGTCGTGCGGCCCAGGTGGGCAGAGCAGGATGCTCCGCACCGGGTTCCCTGGCGATAATAAAGAAATCCTGCTCAAGGCTGCTGTTGGCCTCAGTTGATGGATTCATCGCAATGTCTGGAGAGCTTGGCATAATGACTTCGTCCAAAATATCTGCACTCGAGTTTTTTAATTAATGATTAATAAGGGTGAGCTGGGCAAATTGTCGGTGTCCCTCAGCCCCGCCGTGGTAGCCAAAGCCACTCTGTTTGGCACCTACCCATGGTGTTCCACCGGCACCCTGGTTAATACCAATCATGCCTGCCTGTAGTTGATTCGCGACTTCCTGAGCATCCGCTTTGCCAAATACCACGGCCCCCAAGCCGTATACAGAGTCGTTTGCTCTGTGAATCCCCTCTTCAATGGTGCTGAATCGGTCTATTGCGACTACCGGGCCAAAAGTTTCCTCGTCCTCAAGTTGCATACCCGGTTTGATTCCACTGATGACCGTTGGAGGAACAAAAGGAGGTTTGGGGGATTTTTCTCCCAGCAAAAGCGTTGCGCCCTTCTCTATGGCGTCATGAATATGCTGAACCACTTTTTGATGCTGACGGGGATTGACCAATGGACCTATATCGACATCCCCTTCTGGCCAACCACCGGTGCGATAATTTTTTGCAATGGCAACCACCGCTCGCTCAAACTGGTCCGCAATGCGCTCGTCCACATAAACACGCTCGGTTGAAGTACACATTTGCCCGGCATTTTCAAAACTGGAAGCCACGGCGAATTGTGCCGCGCGGTGAATATCGGCGCTGGCCAAAACCAACATGGGATCATTGCCGCCCAACTCCATGATCAGGCGTTTTAACTTGGGAGCAGCATTGGCCATGATGGCTTGGCCGGTAGCACGGGAGCCGGTGAAAGCGACCATATTGATGTCCGCTTTGACCAGGGCTTCTCCGGTTTTCCCATCCCCATGGGCAATCTGTAATACCCCGCTGGGCAGCGACTGGTTCAGGGTTTTTACCAGTAGGTCCGCAACCAGAGGGGTTTCTTCGGAGGGTTTTAAAACCACGCTGTTGCCGGCAATCAGTGCCGGTACGATCAGGTTATTGGCCATTGCCAGGGGATAATTCCAGGGGGAAATAACCGCGACCACGCCCAACGGACGATATTGAATTTCACTATTACCCTGGCGCTGGCTGCGCAGGGCCTCACCGGAATCTCCGGCCAACCAGGGGCCACTGTGGATGGCGCCGCTAGCCTCATAGCTGGCCCGCCGCGCATCTTTACCCATCTCACGGCTGATCAGTTTTGCCAATTTCGCCTGTATGGGTTCAAGCTTTTTATAGGCTTGTTGTACAAGCTGTACACGCTGCTGAATGGATTTTTTGCCCCACTCAACCTGTGCCTGCTTGGCCTGTTGCAGCAATTTTTTTAAATCGTCTTCATAACAAATAGCGACACTGCCGACAACTTCGTTATTTAAAGGATCTATTGAGTTCAGGGTTTTATTCATGGGGTTTTGATCGATATTTCAATTTATTTAATGTTTAAACAACGCGATAGTGCGAATTTCCAGGCTGGTACGCCGGGGGACATTTTCGCTTTCCGGTAAGTCGAAGGCGCTATGGGGGCTGCCGGTAATCACATCGCTGTGTTCGCTATCAAAAACCCGCAGTAGCAACCCTTCGCCGGGGCGCATATCACTAAACCAAATCCAGCGGTGTTGAGGATTGGCGCTGATGACAGAAATCTGCCCTTCCCGTTCTGGGTAAATCAGGCGCATTTTGTGGAAATCCGCTGCTTCCACGCTGCGCAGGTCCGCCATAGCCAGGGGGGACTCTTCAACCCGATGCAGCAGCGGCAGCCACAGGTTCACAAACTTAAATCGGGGATATTCGTCCGGATTTAAGCCGTATTCCGGTAGCGTCTGCTTGAGCTGGCGCTGGGCAGACCAGGGCGTGTAATCGTT
The DNA here is from genome assembly GCF_052467705.1 of Microbulbifer mixtoriginis (SeqCode). NCBI lineage: Bacteria > Pseudomonadati > Pseudomonadota > Gammaproteobacteria > Cellvibrionales > Microbulbiferaceae > Microbulbifer > Microbulbifer mixtoriginis (SeqCode). Next base: position 114,920 of record NZ_CP174322.1, on the reverse strand, counting down.
GTGCGCGATTTTTACCGGGGCGCGGCGACTGCGGCTCTGCTCAGCGATGGCGTCTGCTTTAGTCTGAGCGCGCAGCGTGTGATCGAAGGTCACAACCTGGTCCGCCCCCAAATAAGCAGCCAGCCATCGCTCAATCGCCGGATACCACTGAGTACGGATCAAGGTGTCTCGGGATTCTGGCGAAAGCACTGTGCTATTGGCTGAAGGCTTGTTGCTATCCAGCGCTTTTAAAGTGTCATCCAGCTGGTGCAGGTCGATACCGAGGCTGGGCTCTACCAGCTCAAACCCCTGTTCGTCCAAACGGAAGGTCTCCCCCGCAGCCTGCAGTTGCCTGCCGTCATGAACTGTCACCAGGTGGGGGATTACCTGATCGATCAGGCTAGCGGGGCCGGGGCCTGTATGGCGTTGGTCGTAGACCAGCTCTGCGCTGGGGTCTGCGTAGTTGATACTTGCCCGCATTAAGCCCGGTGTCGATGATTGCAGAGTCGCGCCTGGCATAGTGGGTTCCTCACTCATGAAGGTCTATGTATCGGCAATGCTAGGCTGGAGCAGATACAATGAAAATCAAGTAACGATTGTGAGTGATACAGGTTTGACTAGGGGCAACAGAGACGATCGCCTGGACCGGCTTGAACTAAAGCAACTGCGGTTGCTGCAGGCAATTCTGCGGGAGTTAAATTTATCCCGGGTGGCCGACCAGCTCGGTGTGACTCAGCAGACTGTGAGTGAACAGCTCAAGCGATTGCGGGAGATCTTTGGCGATCGCTTATTTATTCGGACCAGCAATGGAGTGGTAGCCACTCCCCTGGCAGAACGGCTGGCACCGAGGATCGATAGAGTGTTAAACGAAATCGCCTCACTGTTGCGTGGGCACGAATTTCTGCCGGCCGAGTACACTGGTATTTTTACTATCAGTGCCACCGACTTTGAACAGCGAGTGGTATTGCCGGGTCTGCTGAAAAAACTGCGTGAACAGGCCCCGGGTCTCAAAGTGGTTGTGCTCAAGCTGGAAATCGACCGCATGGCGCAGCAGCTGCAAACCGGTGAGGTAGATTTGGTCTTCAGTACACCCGGTTTTGTGCCGGACAACTGCCCGACAATGCTGCTGTATCGAGAGCACTATGTTTGCGTGTGCTGCCGGCATGCAAAAATACCCGGCCAGTTAACAGGGGAGACCCTGGCATTGGCACAGTTGGCGGCGCTACCGCAATTGGTGGTGTCTCCCTCCCGCGGAGAACTGCGTGGCATGGCCGATACCTGGTTCGAGGAGTTTGGCCTGCAGCGCAATGTGGTGTTGTCGGTTCCCTCTTTTGCCGCTGCAGCCGAATGTATTGCCTCCACCAATACCGTGGCTTTTCTGCCGTCGCGCCTGTTGCCCGATGAACGCCTGAGTACCCTGCCGATTGCCGACCAGCCCCCCGGTTTCGATGTGATCGCCGCCTGGCACAGTCGCAGCGGGCAGGACCCGCTGCATAAATGGATTAGGGAGTTATTGGCGCAGCAATTTGCTCCAGCGACGGATCATCAGTAAAAACGTGCAAGAGTATTCTTTAGCGGCCTCGCTATTAGATAAAGCATTGGTGTTGAATGTGGGTAATCAGGCCGTAGTATTTTTAGAGTGGTGAACGATCTACCCCTTGCCCTTTTCCACTAGGGACTCACGGTGTCATCTTTCTGCAACCACTCTTACCAATCATTGCCTGGGATTGCGTGATCGCCCTCACTTGATCTGACTAAAGAGTTTTGCTCAAGAGTTGCAGGATACTGGTGGCTTTCCTTTTGGGTGCCGAGTTAATGAATTTGAATCTGGTAATTCTCGTATGAATTATGGTTCCAATGTTTACCTGTTCAGGATGGTGGAATCCCTGGGCCTGTTGATGCGCACCCGCCTGTGGATGCAAATCCTGTTGGCTATGGTGCTGGGGCTCGGTATTGGCCTGCTGCTGTCGCCGGAAGGGGCTGGGCTGGTCGATGAGAATCTCAGCGTAATATTGGCCAGCTGGTTCAAGCTGCCCGGTGCCCTATTCCTGAATATGATCCAAATGGTGGTGATTCCACTGGTGGTCTCCTCCATTATCCTCGGGCTCTGTGGCAGTGGAAATGTATCCCAGCTCAAGCGGGTTGGCTTGCGTATAGCGCCCTATTTTATTGCCACCACCACAGTAGCGGTGATTATCGGCATAGTCCTGGCCCAATTTATTCAACCGGGTAACTATATCGATGAGGCCCTGCTCACGGCAGCTACTGAATTACCCGGCAGCCCACCACCACAGATGCTGGAATCCAAGCCGCTACCGGAGCGAATTGCCGAACTGATTCCGGCCAACCTGAATCAGAGCATCGCCATGCGCAATATGCTGCAGCTGGTGGTTTACGCGATTTTTACCGGAGTGGCAGTGATGTTGCTGCCGCAAAAGCAGCGTGAAACTGCAGTCTATGCCTTCGGCATAGTGCAGGAAATCGCCTTGAAAATAGTCGGTTGGGCCATGCTGTTCGCGCCGCTGGCGGTATTCGGATTATTGGCAGATATCGCCATTCGCGTGGGTTTAACCGCAATCGTGGGGATGTCTGTCTATGTCGGTACGGTTATTCTGGGGCTACTAATCCTACTGCTGTTTTATCTGTTGATTGTCGCACTGGCCACGCCAATGCGGCCTCTGAGCTTTCTGCAGCGCATCAGTGGCGTACAGCTACTGGCCTTTTCCACCTCCAGCTCCGCGGCCGTAATGCCGCTTTCAATGCGCACTGCCGAGACTTCCCTGGGAGTGAAACCTTCTATAGCCAAATTTATTGTGCCTCTTGGCGCTACGGTGAATATGGACGGCACTGCCCTCTATCAGGTAATTGCGGCGATTTTTCTCACCCAGGTTTATGGCATTGACCTCAGCACGGCACAACTGGTGGGACTTACCGTAACTACTGTGGGCGCTTCAATCGGTTCCCCAAGTACACCGGGTGTGGGGATAGTGATTCTCGCCAGTATCCTGGCTGGGATAGGTGTCCCACCAGAGGGTATTGCACTGATTCTCGGTGTGGACCGCATACTCGATATGTGCAGGACCGCCGTTAACGTCACGGGCGATCTCACCGCCTGTCTGGTGATGGATAAACTACTGGGCAGCGACAGTCTGGAAGAACCTGAAACCCAAACTGCTTAAGTGTTTTTTCGGGAGGTTTGGGGCTAGAGGTTAATGGAAGCTTTGCAGGATCTCCAGGGTACGGGGGTCCTGTTTGCCCTCATAATATTTCTCTAAAACCTGCATAAATAGATTATCAGCGCCACCCGCAGCAAGGGCGAACAGGGTCATACTGGATCTGACCTTGATCGCATCAAGACTACCGAATATTTCCAGGGCGCTGAGATCTTGCAGGTGTAATAACTCCTGACAACACTCCCGCAATCGCGGTCCAAGTTGCGGGTGCTTCAGGTAAGCCTGCGCCTCCTCTAGACCTGTCATCCCATATCGTTGTGACGTAGCGCTGTGTCCCAGTCCCTTGAGCTGCGGAAAAATATACCAAATCCAGTGACTGCGTTTGCGCCCCTGCCGCAACTCCTGCAGGGCCTGTGCATAAGAGTCGTTTTGTGCCTGGCAGAACCGCTCCAGGTCAAAATAATCACTCATAAACATTTTTCCGTAAAAGGTCATTGATGTTTTACAGAAAGAAAAGCGTAGCATGAATGTTTATAGGCTAAATTATAGGGGCCATGTTCTGGCTGGAATAGTAAAGAGGTGGTACTTACCCTCTAAGCAGCTGCTTTTGAGCAGCGCTTATTGAAACCGTGGAATAACCACCCTGTAAATTACGTCTTGTGAGATAGTGAAATTTTTCAAGATGAATGAAATAGAAGGCGGAATTAACCGCCTTTTTATCGTGAGCGGCTTAGGTTCAGCTGCACTGCATAATCATCCAAGAATTATCAAAGTTACATTTCTTTGCGTCACTTTCCCTAACCCAGATATAAAGCATGCCACAATCTCCCCACATAACCTCAACATCATCGTCGGAATCAAACTGTAGTAGTAATTTCCAGTCATTTGGCTGGTCCCTTAGTTGTTTTGCTTTTTCTGAGGTAAAGCCTTCAGGTTCACCGCAATAGACGCCACCGCTAACCAGCTGACATTTCTCCTCCATTGTGTCATTCTGCACGGGCTTTGGGTAACCTCCCACTTGATGGTAAGGATCATCCCCATAATTATTCGCGATAAATTCATAATAATCGCAGTGATCTTCATCCGATATTTCTGTGTAAGAAATATCTAGACGATCTAAGTCGGGGTAGCTGGTGAACCGAGAAGACCTTAAATATTTGATTTCTGGAGCAATAGATTCGGGATCTATATTGATGGGTAACGGTTGTTCAAAGGGTTCTTCGCTACCATTTTCATAGATGACGGCCCATCCGTTCTTATCTTTTGGGGCAAAGCCCCAAGGGCACTCTTTAAGGTCATAAAAAAATAAAAGTCGCCCCTGTTTAGGTAGCCAATCAATACACTGGTCGGCATTAATTTCAGATAAATCCAGCTGGGCGATAAAGCTTAAAGGTTCATCATTATTTTCTGGCCACTTGACTTCCTGACAAACAATGGGAATTCCACCTAAAAAACTGTTTGTCTCAGTGGGGGAGCTTAGTAAGCGTAAGCATTTATGTCCAAGATTTTTAACATCTTCAATCATTACAACATCCCTTTAATTTCGTAACAGAGAGGTAAACTCTGTACTTCCAATCAGTGTTCTTAATTTACTATCAATTAACACTTGTGTATTGAAAGGAAAGAACACACTGACCCGAGATGTGTTGCGAAAAGATCTCTGCAGGTTTGCACTCGACATCCGTATCTGATTTTTCCAGAGAGTAGTCTATTCTTTCCTTCTTCCGTCTTAGTCGGTTGACGGAATCCAATTTAAGCGGTGGGCAATAAAGTCCGTATATCATCAGGCACTGGCATAGATTTTCCAGCCTGTTGGTCTACCCAAACAATCTTAGCTTCACCGGTGGTGTAGACTTTATCGGTGTTATCCGCATCTCTGATCTCGTAATAGCTATTAAAGCTACTACGCCCAGGAGTGCCGCCATACATACTAACAGTAATGTTGGCTGGAAATACCAAAGGTAAATGAAAATTGGCCGAAGCATTGAGTAGTACTGGGCCATCTCCTTGATTACTGCTTACCGCGCCGGAGCGTTTAATAGCCGCTAACCAGCTGCAGCGGCACTGCTCAAAGTAGGTGAAGTAGGTAGCGTTGTTGATATGCCCTAAGGCGTCCATATCACCCCAGCGTACAGCTAAGGTTTCCTGATGTAGAAGGTTGCGGGGGGCTTCATTCATTGTCATTACACTTAAATCAAAACAGTAAAGCGGTTAATTGTAATGGGCCGTCGAGGCTGTGAGTAGGTTTATATTTTATATTCTTAAGTGAATGCAAGAAAACATCAATATTACTTTTGTCTTTCCTGCTTACTCCTACGTTGCGGCGGTTGACTAGTAGTAAGTGCCAGCAAAAAATAGTTGACATCAAATAGTTACTTGCCGGGCCGCTTCCACAAACTGGAGCCGGGAAACCCATGGGAATGTTCGCAAGAAATCACTGCTCCGTATTATTGAGGCAGCCGAAATACAGTCTCTCTGTGACAACGAATACGCCAAGCTCGTTAGTATACCATGGAATATCCAGGAGATAATGTGAAGTCAAAGAAAGTGACTTCTTTTTCGCAGGCGTTTAATGGTCGTGTGGTAAATTATAAATGGCTCTTGTATGTAGTGGACATGTAATCTTTATAGTTTTGTATCTTTGTTATAGGGCTGAAAGGTTTTTTAATTTCATATTTAAAATTTATGGCTGCTTTGAAAGTGGTAGCCATTGAGGCTGGTGATAGTTTTAAAATATTATTTTAGTGGGAGGCCTCACTTACATGATGCACAGGAGTTAATATCCCGCGCATCATGATTGATTTTCTAAATTATTTTTGCTGGTTTATTCGGCTTCAACGGTAATTCGTAGTGTTCCAGAAAAGGGAGCCGATGCTTGATTGGGATCCCACTGATTTTCGGGGATAATAATAACAAAAGTGGCGTTATCATCCGCGCAGTTGGACGCTTGAAGGACATTGTTGGTGATGGCTTGTCCGGCTGGAGCCGGTTCAGGAAGTGCACCATCATTCTGGTAGACCACATCGTAACTAATTGAAGTCCCGTCAGATCCAATTAAACTATATGTAGGGTCAGCACCATCATTTTGAAAGGTTATGCCATAAAGTGAAAACCCATTTCCGGCAACACAAAACCTGTCGTCGGCTATTGCGTCATTTCCCGGTGTGGGGTTTGAAATAGTGATTGGATCAACATTATCTATTGTGATAGTTGTATCAAATTGAAGGGTTATCAAACTGGTTGCACTATCTGTGGCTTGGGATAGCGCGGATGGAGTAAAGCCAATGGCTAATCCGGTAACTACTATGGGTGCCAGAAAATTTGCTGTAACAATTCTCATTGTGAACTCCCTTTCATATTAGATCACACAATATCTGTAAATCAATAACGACAAAACCAAATGAGAATGAGTGGTTTCTGTATTGAAATGTTAGTCGTGAATTTTCTGTGGAATCTTGCTGGGCGGTTATCTAATTATTTTAGAGAGATAACTACTAGTTATAGAGAGAGGTTTCTTATTTTTAGGTTGGGGCTTTGGCGGTTAAGTTGCTTTTATAAATATTCTAGTGAAGGTTGTTTTGAGGTTTCTGGATCTTTACACCTGTTGTTAGGCGGCGGTTTCAATTTTTCGGCGCCGGAAAATTTAAATCTGATAGGCTCAAGTGACCCCAATCACTAAGCAGACCGTTACCTAAAAGGTCAAATAGGGAATATTCACGAATCATTGGCCAAGGTCCGCCAAGCTATCAAAGTAAAAGACGGCGGCGAGGTCTGGCTAAGCAGTGAATTTTTAAATGTGCTGAAGGTTTTAGAAGATTTAATCGGCGTAGTGTCGGCCCTGGCCGGCATACTCACTACACATGCACTTAGCAATGGAAAAACCTGACCAGGATGCAGCAATCAACGGCAACAAAAGCAGCGCGGATAGTTTGGGGTCTCAACTTAGGCCAATAAGGGCCTAAGTTATTTATTGTGTTAAAGGATGTTGTTTATGGAAAAGAATATAAGCAGATACGGCTTTTTTCTGAGAGAGTCCACCTTATGAATGGTAGAGCAAAGAGTTTCAGAGGTTCAGCACCTACAGAAGTAACGGCAATGGAGCTGGTGGAAGAGATTGCGAAGTCTAAGTAAGCAGATTTTTATTCTTGGTTACAGGATTTGAATATTGTGACAGGGAAGTTTACCGAATACTCGATTGAGTGGGGCGAGTTTCTCGTGGAACCTTGCTCAGATACTGAAGAACAGCACAAAAACTAACTTGCCCAAGCTGGTATTGGCGGCCCCTAGTCACTAGAAATAATTTCTTTGATGGAGAGACAATACAGATCAATCTTTTTCTTTCAGGCAATCATATAGGCCGGTGTACGCTATTAGCATCTTGAACTATAAAAAATATGTTGGAGCTTGTCTGTTGCCGTGGGCGTGAATCTTCGAAAGGAGTTAGAACTAACGCTTACACAGATGCGTGGAATTGAAAGTAGTATGGATTGGCTAGCAAACCACACTACGGAAATGCTTAACCAGTAAAGTTACTTTTCTAGCTGTATTGCTTTGAGTCGACATACTGAAATTTAACTATTTAATATTAATTGGTGGTTGATGGTATGTTATTAAAATGCTGCTCAATCTCTAGGAAATTATCAGTTACTTCTTTTAAATATGCTGGGCCATGTATTTTTGATACAGCTATAGATGCATCTTTTAACATATACGACAGGTAGGTTATTGCTTCAGCTTCTAGGTAATTTGGTTTGCTTTTAAATAATGACTCCCCGGATAGCTCATTAACTTTGTACCCACTTTCTAATCTCGCCATGAATAGATTGACTCCGCTGTGCGTGTGTGCGGAAAAATAGTCGTAGATTTTTATGCTGTTTTGGTTGTGCTCGGCTAATTTGAATTTTTGAGCCACGCTTAATTCTTTGAATTCTTCGTTTGGTTTATAAAGCTTATAATAATCACCCCTCCTTTTCTTTGACTCTCTTTCATTTGATCTACCTTTTATGGAATCTTTTTTCCTGTTCTGCCTTTCGGCGAGCAGATAGTTCGCATAATTTGGATTTTTTTCTAAGTTTTTAATATCTATATAGACTTCATAGGTAGTGCGAGCGATTGGCAGTGTTGCTATATATAATTTGTTTTGAAAGAGTTTAGAGAAGGCCGTGCTTAATTCTATCATTGAGGCATGTAGTCCCATAATAGATTGGTAAGGCGCATCTTTGTTATCCTTGTTGCAGCACCCTTCGAATATTACTTGGGAATATTTTATGATTGCATCAAGTTCTTTTAAGTAGTTCTCATGCTCATCAAGTGTTTTTGATGTGTATTTCATTCGTTTTAATTAATTTTTTTGTTGCTGGAATTTCTGGAGTTGCTGAAGTTGTTTTTTCAAAGAGTATACCCTTTAAGTAGTTCTGCCTTTAGAGGTTTTATTTTCTTTCCCTCTCTTTAGTTAGAAACCAATCAATTGAAGTGCGTAATTTATTGATGAGCCGTCAAAATCCTATCATCCTAAGGCGATGCTTTAAAATCTGGAACACGCAGCAGCAACGGTCCAACCAAATTTCAAAACTCTTCACACTTTCCTGAGGTAATCAAAACCACCAATTTTCCCACAAACCCCACAGCAGCTAAGGGCTCCTAGGCTCACTGGTGAAAAAAACATACCGAAAAAGGGGCTGCCATTCACTCCTCCCGATTTTGGGTGCTCTTTTAGTTGATGAAATGAGATTGGCGGCGAGGGCCTGAACTGGTGCGGGGGTTGGTTAAGAGTTGGGTTTCACACTTTGAAGAGTTGGGAAGAAAGGTGAAGAAAGATTGCACGACCAAAAGGCTTGAGCAGCGGCAAAGTGTCAGCGTGATTTTGCGGTGACACAATGTGACATTTTGGGGAAATATGGCGCCAATTTTTTAGAGAGGGGGAGAATTAAAAAACCCGCGAAAGCGGCTGCTTGCGCGGGTTTTAATATGGTGCCCGGAGGCGGAATCGAACCACCGACACGGGGATTTTCAATCCCCTGCTCTACCGACTGAGCTATCCGGGCTTTGCGATTTTGCTGGGCTTCCCCTGCGTCGCGAGGCGCGTATTAAAGCCTTATCGCGGGCCTGAGTCAACCCCTTGATTGTAAAAAGTTTTTTTTCTTTTGGGGGGAGGCTTTGCGGGGCCCGTTTACTGCTGTTCCGGGGGCACGTAGCCGTCGGCTGCGTCGTACTCTTCACCACTCAGGAACTTCATCATCTGCTCGCTCAGGTAGGCGCGGCTGGAGGGTTCCATCATGTTGAGGTGCTTTTCATTGATCAGCATGGTCTGGTGTGACATCCACTCCTGCCAGGCTTTTTTGGAAACGTGCTCGAAGATATCGATGCCTTTGGGGCCGGGGAAGGGCGGTGCGTCCAGGCCTTCCAATTCCTCTTGGTACTTGCGGCAGAATACGGTTCTGGACATGGACTCCTCCTGGTTCTAGTCGGCCGTAGTTGGGGCGAGCAGGGGTGCCTGCAGCGCCAATAGTTGTTTTGCCAGCTTTACGATCGGGGCGGGTAGCCCCAGTTCCTGGGCCGCGCGGGCGCGGTTTAGTTGCCGCAGTTTATACCAGCCGGCGCCGCTCTCCGCCACCTGGGTGGAGACTTTGTCGAGCTGTACCCACAGCGGGGTAATATCCAGGTGGAAGTGAGTAAAGGTGTGGCGCAGCAGCGGCAGCGTTTGTATTTCACTGGCGCGCCAACGCTGTTGTTTGAGCCAAGCCTTGGCATCTTCTGCTTGGGGAGGGCACCAGAGGCCGCCCCAGATGCCGCTGGCGGGGCGCTGCTCTAGATAAATTTCGCCCTGGTATTCCAGCAGTAACAGGGTGGCGCTGCGCACCGGTTTTTCCTTGCGCGGTTTTTTGCCGGGGTAATCCTGCGGATTGCCTTGGGCGTGGGCCACACAGGATTTCTTTAACGGGCACTCTTCACAGCGGGGTTTGCTGCGGGTGCACAGGGTGGCACCCAGATCCATCATCACCTGGGTGTAATCGTTAGCGCGTTTGTCCGGGGTGTAGGTCTCGGCCAGCTCCCACAATTGATTGGCCACGGCACTCTGTCCCGGCCAGCCTTCCACAACGTGGAAGCGCGCCAGTACCCGTTTTACATTGCCATCCAGAATCGGCGCTCTGAGTCCCATGCTGATACTGGCGATAGCGCCTGCGGTGGAGCGGCCAATGCCGCTCAGTTCGGTGAGCGCTTCTACATCCTGTGGAAATTCCCCACCGTGTTCCTGCAACACCGTCTGTGCACATTTATGTAAATTGCGCGCGCGGGCGTAATAACCGAGGCCGCTCCAGTGGGCCAGTACCTTATCCAGCGGCGCGGTGGCGAGGCTCTCCAGGGTGGGAAAGCTCTTCATAAAGCGCTCGAAGTAGGGGATCACCGCGCTGACCTGGGTCTGCTGCAGCATGATCTCGGAAACCCACACGCGATAGGGATTGATATTCTGCTGCCAGGGCAGGTCCTTGCGCCCGTGTTTGTCGAACCATTTGAGAACGGCGTTTTGGAACTGCTTTGGGGTCATGGAGATACTGCGGGCTGATGTTTGTGATGGAAACCTTGGGCTGTGCGCGGGATAACCTTGGTGCACTTTGCTTTGAGCCTTAGCGGCTGAAGAGATTTTTCATGGTTTCTTTCCATTCGTCGACCTTTTCTTCTACCCAATCGCCATATTTTTTCTTGGTGTTGTATTGAAGCTCTTTTGTGCACTGGGTCTTCAAAGCGACTTATGTCGGGTGTTGCCGTATCTATATCTTCAACGTCAGCCTTGTGGCGCCGTGGCAACAGGTCGATGTGCCAGCGGGTTACAAAGAGAGGGCCGGTCAATGGAGGGGTAAACGCGCTATCAGATCAGTATTGATCAGTTGGAACTTGAGCGGAGGAGATTACTATCTGCCCGAAGCAGAAATTGTCTCTGCTAGAAGCCCCCCGCCGGCTGTGAATAGCCTGGGGGAGCTTCCACTAGCGTTGCGGACACTGGGTGGACCGCTCTGGTGAAAATTCGGTGAGGGCAGGCTTTGCTGCCCATCTTATCTAGCTCAGACTGAGTAACACTGTGACGACCTGCGCTTAGCGTTCAGACCTGAATACCCTCTTCCGGCACATAGAAATAGCCGACAAAGTGATAATTTGTGGCAGCCATGCCATAGTTATGGTTTGCCGTCTCCAGCTGCTTGGGCAGAATCACAAAACCGGGCCCGTAGTTTTTCACTCCGTGAGCGCCTGGTTTGTGCGTCCAGTAGCCGGTTTCCGGGTCCCGTCGGTACCAGTGGTGATCGGTTGTGGACTTATACAGGGCAACACAGTAATAACCCTTGGTGAAAGGCGGGGGATTGTTTGCTGGGGCGTTGGCTACATAGGCCATCCCATCGCGTTTGGCGCCCTCAATCAGGCGGTCATTATCCAAGCCCGCGACATAGCCGGAGTTGGAGCCAGGGTCTGGCTTGCCCTTGTGGGGCTTCTCGCAGTTTGCGGCCCAGGCATAGCAGTTCACGTGGTGGTTACCCCAGGCCTCCTCTGCAGGTGTGTTTTTCGCAGCGCTAGTAACCAGCTTGGTGATCACCTGTTTGGATTTATTGTCTTGCGCTCGTTGCATTAATGGCATTTGTTATTCCCTTTATATGGCCGATCAAGCTTGTACTGATCTTGGGAAAAGAAAGTGCAAGTAATAAGGAAAATGTCGCGCAATGGGAAAAAATATAAATAAAAGTAAAAGATGGCCGGGGTGATGTAGAAGCACCTGATGACAGCTCCCGGCACCGGCTAGGGGCCGCGTTAAGTAAATCGCACTAACCCCGTTCTTTAACGGTTTATTCGCAATCTATGCGCTTCGTGGTCATTGGTTGCTGCAATTTAGCGCGGTATTTTTGTCGTGGCTTTGGCGCTATGGAGAGGATTCGGAGATGGAATAGCGTGCAATATTGGGGGCGGGGTTATGCACCGGGCGAAACCCGGTGCGGCTTACATTAACGGCCGAAAAGATTTTTTAGTTTTTCTTTTAGTTCGTCGACTTTTTCTTCCACCTTATCGCCATATTTTTTCTTGGCTTTGTATTTCAGCTCTTCGCGCACCAAGTCATCGAGGCGGCGGCTGTCGGGTTTACAGGTTGTTGGACCCACATCGTCGAAGTCGCCTTTACAGCGCAGTGGCAGCGGGCGGTTGCGCCAGCGTTTGTTCTTTACGGTGCAGCCATCCGCGGAGGTGCTTTCACCCACTAGAGCGAGGCCGAGGGCGAAGTCGAAGTCCTGTTTCTTCAGGTCCACCTCGCCATCGCCGGTCATAGCGATATTCTCGATTCCGGCGAGAATCTCGGTCACTTTTACTTCGTCCCCTTTCACCGCGATTGTGGCGCGCACATCTTGCAGATCGGTCTGGGCGGGCCAGTTCTTCTCCGGCAGTGGAGTATTCTCGGCGTAGCTGAACAGCTGACACATGCTCTTCTCCAGGTTGAACGGCGCTATGGATAGCTCTTTACTGGACACATTGACGGCGGCGCGCAGGTTCTGCTGCAAGTCTGTGGAGGTCTTGCCCTTGGTCTGCCCATCCCAGTTGACACTGGCTTCGCCGGCCACCTGTACTTTTTCATTGGGGAACAGCGCCTCCTGTACCTTGCCGATATCCACACCGACAAGGCCGCCGCGCACCTGTCCCTCTGCGGTCTGGGCGCGAGCATTGAACTGGCCGTTGCTATTGAGCTGGCCGCCGTAGAGGTCCGCGCTGAGTTTTTGCAGCTGGTAGAGACCGTTATCCACGGTGAGCAGAATTTCGGGGCTGTCCAGCTGTAGGCCGGCGGCCTGTAATTGGTCCAAGGCCAGGTTGATATTGGCGTTAAAGCCGCGCAGATCACTCAGAGGTAGGGGCTCGGCGGATACCTGTTGGGCACCGGCTTTGGTGGTGGCTTTCTTTTCTGTCTGTTGGGCACTCAGGGTCTCCGCGGAAGTTGGGGTCTGGGTAGACTCTACACTCTGTGCGGTGGCTTCAGTAGAGGGCGCCTTGGTAGTTGACTCTCCACTGGTTTTTTCGCCCTGCTTACCACCTTTTTCATTGGCGGGTGGCAAGTAGTTGTCCAGATTGAAAGCGCCACCGCGCAGACTCAGATCTAACCCCGGCATCTCCGCATTGCGCAGCTGGGCGTTGCCGTTAAAGGTGGTGCCGTCGAGCTGCAGTTGCAGAGGGGTCAGGTTGATCTTTTGTTCGGTGCCTTCGATGCTGGCTTCGATACTCAGCTTTTGCAGTGCGGCGCTATCGCGGGTCACTACTTCACTGCCGGTCAGCTCCAGCCAGGGGCGCAGGGGATCGGCGCTGGCGTTTAGATTCATCTGCACGCGCCAGGGCTGGTTGCCGTTGTCACGGCGCACATAGCCGCGCAGGTGCATCGTGGCTTTGGCGTTGTTGTCGGAGGTGAGCACCAGCTGCAGAGGTTGCAGGCGCAGGCCGTTGAGGCCTTCATCCAGGGCCAGGGTGCTATCCATTTTGAGTTTGAGCGGATAACGTAAGTCGCTGCCTGTCACGCTGGCATCGGCGTTGAGTCGCCCAGGCTCGCCGCCGGGCACCAAGTTGTCGGCGGTTATGCTCAAGTTTTCAACCTTGTAGGCCTTGCCGCTGCGGGCGTCACTGTAAGAGAGCAGGCCTTTTTCAATACGCAGTTTATCCAGGCTGAGCTCAACCTGTTGCGCGGCAGGCTCTTGCGTTTCCTTGGGAATCTCCAGCTTGGGTGGCTGTTTTTTCTTTGCCTCCAGAGCCTCACTGATCAGCTCCCAATTACCGCGCCCCTCTTTGTCCACGGAGAGTTCGATCTGCGGTGCCACCAGCACGATTTCCTCGGCTTCCACGCGGCGCTGCAGCAGTGGCTTGAGGGCCACACCCACGGCGATTTTGTCGGCGCGCACCAGGGTCTCTTTCGGCAGCTGCAATGGCGCCATGGTGACATCATCTAATTGCAGCCCCAATTTGGGCCACAGCTGCCAACCGATATCGCCCTGGAGTTGCAGGGAAATGCCCTGTTTGGCGGCGAGTTTTTCCAGTTGCGGCTTGTATTGATTGATGTCGAGGCCGGCCAGCAGCCAGGCGACAGCGCCGGCGAGTAGCAGGAAAACGACCAATAGAGCGATAAATGTGCGCTTGATCCAGGCCATGGAGTGGATTGTCCCTGTGTTTTTTTAGAAGGTACGTCGAGCGTGTATTAATACTTCAGACGCCGCGGTGGGGGTTGATGTTCCCACAGGTGTTCACCGAGAGCCTATCCGGGAAGTGTAGGAGATGCAGCCCCGCGGAGCTGGGTGCGCCGCGGAGCCATTGAAGCAGTTGTGGCTTAGAAAATAAACCGCACGCCGGCTTCGATACTGCGGCCTGGAGCCGGGGCATAGTCGCGCAGCAGAGAGGTGGAATTGCGGATTTCTTCGTCGAGCAGGTTGCGGGCGCTGGCGAAGAGCACCGCGTCGCTGCCGCCGATATTGAGGTTGTACTCGGCGCTCAGATCCATGCGAGTGTAGCCATCGGTGGGCTCCTCATAGGCACCGGCGCGGTCCTGGTCCGCCGCCTGTACGGTGCGCCACTCCCAGCCCCACTGATCGTACTCGGCCCCCAGGGCCAGGCCCATACGCAGCGGCGGCATACGTGGTACATCGGAGCTTTCGCCGGCGATGGCATCATCGAAGCTGGCGCGCACCATATCGCCAAACAAGGTGACATAGTGGCCTCCCTGTAAGGGGAAGGTCACCGAGGCCTCGGCACCGTAGAAAGTTGCATCGCGGTTGGCATAGGCATAGACCGGTAATTCCTCTTGCTCACCGCCGGTGTTTTGCGCGTAGATATAGTCACCGATCTGGTTGTAGAACACACTGGCCTCAATACGCGCAGCGTGCCAGCCGTTGGCGGCTTCGTTGTGGTGGTGATAACCCAGTTCCAGGTTAACGCCGTTCTCTTTATCCAGCTGGTTGTTGCCCAAGAGGTAGCGGGATTCTGCCAGGTGCGCTCCGTCGGCAAACAGCTCCTCGGCCACGGGCGCGCGCTCGGAGTGGGTAGCGCCGAAACTGATATGCTGGTGCTCGGCGAGGAAGTACTGCAGCGTCGCGCTGGCGCCGATCAGGCTGTAATCGCGGTCGCTGGCGGTTTCCGGATCTATATCCACTCGCTCCAGGCGGGCGCCCAGATCCAGGTGCCAGTTACCCCACTCGCGCTCTTTCATGGTGAAAAAGCCAGCGCTGCGGGTGCGTGAGGGCTGGATAAAGGCTTCGTCACCCACTGCGGCAAAGTCTTTGTCGGTCAATTGCAGGCCGTAGGCCCCGCGCCAGCCGTTGCCGGCATCGTGGGTTATTTCAACCCGGCTCTCCCAGGCCTCGTTGGTGAAGCGGGTGCCCGGATTACCGGCATCCAGCTCCACATGCTCATAATCGTTGTAGCCGATGCGCAGGCTCAGTTTGTCCCAGTAATCGCCGTCGAAGCGGTGCTCACCTTTCAGGTCATAGCGGGTTTGCACCAGGTCGATACGTACCGCATCGATCTCACTGGCCTCGGCGTGCTCCTCGTGTTCATCATGGTCGTGATCATCGTGGTCTTCACCCGCATGGTCCTCATCGTCATGGTGATGCTCATGGGTGCCCAGGGGGATGCCGTAATTGTTTTCCAGTCGGTTTACGGAGAAACCGATAAAGCCGCTGTCGGTGATCCAGGAAACGCCACCGCTATAGCTGTGGGCGCGGGCATTGGTGTTGCCCACGAAGCCATCAGTGTTGAAGGCCTCTTCGTGTTCGCCTTCTTCTCCGGCGTGCTCTTCATGATCATGGTGTTCTTCATGTTCATCGTGCTCAACAATAGCGAGGCCCGGGATTTCGGTATTGTCATTTTCCCGGTAGACACCGTCCACATACCAGGCCAGCTGCCCGGCGCCACCGGTGAAGCGAAATACCGAGGCATCCTGATTGTCGGCGCTGTTGTGGCGCAGCTCTACCGCGCCTTCCACTTGCTCGGGCACGGCGGTGGGAATGCGTCCGTCGGTAATATTCACCACACCGCCCACGGCGCCACTGCCGTAACGCAAGGCGGCGGGGCCGCGCAGTATCTCAATGCGCTCGGCCAGTAGGGGTTCGATACTGGCGGCATGATCGGCGCTGGTATTGGAGGCGTCAGACACATCCAGGTTGTCACTGAGTATTTTTACCCGGTTGGCGCTTTGGCCGCGGATAACCGGCAGGCCCACGCCGCTGCCGAAGGAGGCATTGGCGACGCCGGGCTGGTCTTGCAAAGTCTGGCCCAGGGTTGCGGCTGCTGATTTGCGCAGTGCGTCGCCGGAGAGAATAGAAACTGGTGCCGCTACAGCATCGGCGGGTTTATCCAGCGGCGATACGGTAACGTTGACCTCTTCCAAGGGCGAGTTGTATTCAGCGGCGTAAATAGTGGGCGCAGCCAGGCTGGCAATAGCCAGGGCCAGAGTATTGAGCTTGATCATTTGTTTTTTTATGTCCTGTCACAGGCGGATGCTGCCGTACGCGCACAGGCGCGGGCATCCACAAAATAAATTGTTGGTTTTTTAGGGTTAGCTGAGAGACAGGGACAGGGGAGGGGCGCGCGCGCTCTGGCGCTCCGGCTGGCGATCGCGCGCTGCTAGCGCAGAGGGCCGGTTGTAGTGACTTTGGGGCTCAGCCTGAACGAGCAGTGGCTCGCTGCCGAGTGCTGCGGGTGAATGCATGCAGCACAGGTCACACAGTTCCACCTGGCTGTTACCAAGGTGGAAGTGCTCCGCCCACAGCGGCTGAGCTGCTACTAATGCAAGTAGCAGGAACAGGCTGGCCCAGTAATGGGATTTTCGGCGCTTTAAGGTAACCATACCGCGCATGATAGGTGCTTACGGTTACGAATCAAGTTTCATCTGACACTAGCGAACCACAGAGGGCATCATTCATCTTATAATCTGCGCCCTCTGTCTTATTGCTCATAAAAGGAACGCTTTCGATGCGCAAGGCTAGCGTCACCCGCGACACACTGGAAACCAAGATTCAAGTCAGCGTCAATCTGGACGGCCAGGGGCACGGCCAGTTTGCTACCGGCGTTCCTTTTCTCGAGCATATGCTCGATCAAATTGCCCGCCACGGCATGATCGACATGGATATTCATTGTGATGGGGATATCCATATCGACGACCACCATACGGTGGAAGATATCGGTATTACCCTCGGCAAGGCCATTACTCAGGCGCTGGGGGACAAGAAGGGGATGACCCGTTACGGCCACAGTTATGTCCCCCTGGATGAAGCTCTCTCCCGCGTGGTGATCGATTTTTCCGGCCGCCCCGGTCTGGTGATGGATGTGCCTTTTACCCAGAAACGCATCGGTAATTTTGATACCGAGTTGTTCTATGAATTCTTCCAGGGCTTCGTCAACCACGCATTGGTAACAGTACATATCGATTGCCTGCGCGGCCACAACGCCCACCATCAGGTAGAGACGGTATTCAAGGCCTTTGGCCGCGCCCTGCGCATGGCGCTCACCCTGGACCCGCGCATGGCTGGCACCATGCCCTCTACTAAGGGGGTGTTGTGATGGGCAAAATCGCGGTCCTCGATTACGGCATGGGCAATCTGCACTCGGTTGCCAGTGCTCTGGATAAGGTGGCGCCGGAAGCCGAAGTGGTACTGGCGCAAACCCCGCAGCAGGCCCAAGGAGCGGAGCGCTTGTTGGTACCGGGGGTGGGCGCCATTCGCGACTGTATGGCGGGATTTGTTGAAGCCGGTTTTGCGCCGTTGCTCAAAGACGCTATCGCGGCGGGTACACCGGTATTGGGTATCTGCGTGGGTATGCAAATCATGATGCGCCACAGTGAGGAGAATAACGGTATCGATTGCCTGGATATCTTCCCGCAACCGGTGAAGTTTTTTGGCAAGGACCTGCCGAGAGTTGCCGCGGGTGAACGTTTAAAGGTTCCACATATGGGGTGGAACCGGGTGCAACAAACCCGCGAGCATCCACTGTGGGCCGGTATCGCCGATGGCAGCCGCTTCTACTTTGTGCACAGTTACTATGTGCCGGCTGATGATAATCGGGATCTGGCTGGGCGCACAGATTATGGTGTCCCCCTGGCGGCTGCGGTGGCGCGTGAGAATATCTTCGCCACCCAGTTCCACCCGGAAAAGAGCGCCGAGACTGGCCTGCAATTACTAAAGAACTTTGTCAGCTGGAATGGCCGGGCCTAAGCCCAGCAGACCTTTCCTGACATCAATAACTACCGCCGACGAAAGACAGAGCATGATTGTAATTCCCGCTATCGACTTAAAAGACGGCCAGTGTGTGCGCCTGCGCCAGGGCGAGATGGACGACGCCACCGTATTTTCCGATGATCCCCTGGCTACCGCCCAGCACTGGGTGGACCAAGGGGCCAAGCGCTTGCACTTGGTCGACTTGAATGGTGCCTTTGCCGGCAATCCAGTCAACGGTGAAGCTGTAACTGCCATTGCCAAGCAATTTCCCACATTGCCGGTACAGATCGGCGGTGGCATCCGCGACTTGCATACCATCGAGCGCTATCTGAATGCCGGTGTGACATGGGCCATTATCGGCACCGCTGCGGTGAAACAGCCGAAACTGGTCGAGGAGGCCTGCCGCGAATTCGAGGGCCACGTTATCGTCGGGCTTGACGCCAAAGATGGCCTGGTGGCCACTGAGGGCTGGGCCGAGGTGTCAGAGCTAAAGGCCACCGAGCTGGCCAAGCGCTTCGCGGATTGTGGTGTCAGCTCCATTGTGTACACCGATATCGCTCGCGACGGCATGATGCAGGGCGTCAATATCGAGGCCACTCTGGAAATGGCCCGTGCGGTACAGGTGCCGATAATCGCCTCCGGTGGTGTCAGCAGCATTGAGGATATCGAGCAGCTGTTGGAAACCGGTGAGATCTACGGCGCGATTACCGGCAGGGCGATTTATGAGGACAAGCTGGATCTGCGCGCGGCGCAGCAGCTCTGCGATCAACGGAGCAAGTAATGGCACTGGCGAAACGTATTATTCCCTGCCTCGATGTCGATGCCGGGCGCGTGGTAAAGGGCGTTAATTTTGTCGACATCCGCGATGCCGGTGACCCGGTGGAGATTGCCCGCCGCTACAACGAGGCGGGTGCGGATGAAGTTACCTTTCTCGATATCACCGCTACTCACGAGCAGCGCGACACCCTACTGCACACCGTGGAAAAAATGGCCCACGAGGTGTTTATTCCACTTACCGTGGGTGGCGGTGTACGTACCCTGCAGGATATCCGCAACCTGTTAAATGCCGGCGCAGACAAGACCGCGATCAACTCCGCAGCGGTGAAAAATCCCGAGTTTGTGCGTGAGGCCGCAGAGCGTTTTGGCAGCCAGTGCATCGTAGTGGCGATTGACGCCAAACAGGTGGGGGAGAACCGCTGGGAAATATTCACCCATGGCGGGCGCCAGCCCACCGGCATAGACGCTGTGGCCTGGGCTCGGCAGATGGCGGAGCTGGGTGCTGGGGAAATACTGCTCACCAGTATGGACCGAGATGGCACCAAGAACGGTTTTGATTTGGCCCTGACCCGCGCGGTCAGCGAGGCGGTGCCAGTGCCGGTCATTGCCTCCGGTGGCGTCGGCAATCTCCAACACCTGGCCGAAGGTGTTCTGCAGGGCGGCGCCGATGCGGTGCTGGCGGCCAGTATCTTCCACTTTGGAGAATACAGCATCGCCGAAGCCAAGTCGTTTATGCAGGAAGCGGGAATAGAGATGCGAGTTTAGTCTGCGGGTTGACGATCGCGGAGGCTTGATGTCACTGCTGAGGCGGATGCGCTGGCGGCGGGCTCAAGCCCGCCGCGCGCCAGTTACTACTGTTTATCTGCGCGGGCAAAGCGTTCGCGCAGACCCCGGTCCCTGTGAGCGTAGAGATTCAGCCCTTTAAGTACATTGAGTGCTTCGAAGATCTGGTTGTCGCGATCCATCCAGTTGTCGCGCTCTCCCTCTTCCCGTTCCCGCGCACGGTCTTCCGAGGTGCGATCAGCCCCGCCGTTGCCATTGTTCAAATGGCCGGCCAGGTCCGCCTCGGTGGGGCGCTGCATATCTTTCAAACGGGTGATCTTGGCCCTTTCCACAACAATATCTGGCGTGATGCCCTGGGCCTGGATGGAGCGGCCATTAGGGGTGTAGTAGAGCGCGGTGGTGAGTTTGATGGCGCGTTCGCTATTGATAGGTATCACGGTCTGTACCGAGCCCTTGCCGAAGCTGTCGGTGCCCATCACCACGGCGCGGCGATGGTCCTGCAGGGCTCCGGCGACAATTTCTGCCGCCGAGGCGGAGCCGGCATTGATCAGCACTACCAGCGGGGCGCCTTCGGTGAGGTCGCCGGGTTCGGCGGAGTAACTGAGATTGGCGGCCTCATTGCGGCCTTCGGTGTAGACCACCAGCCCTTCCTCAAGGAAGGCGTCGGCCACTTCCACCGAAGACTGCAGCACGCCGCCGGGGTTGTTGCGCAGATCGATAATCAGGCCTTTGAGCGCCCCTTTCTTTTGAAGTTTGATCAGCTCTTCCGCCACATCGGCGCCGGTATCCAACTGAAACTGGCTGATGCGCAGATAGCCGTAGCCTTCATCGAGCACCTTGCTGCGCACACTGCGCACACGCACGGTGTCCCGCTTGAGGGTGACGTCGAAGGGCTGTTTGCGGCCCTTACGGGCGATAGTCAGGGTGACGCTACTGCCTTTGGGGCCGCGCATCCATTCCACCGCCTCATCGAGGCCGACCCCCTTCATGGATTTGCCGGAGAGGCGCAGTATCACATCACCGGCTCTGAGACCCGCGCGCGAGGCGGGAGTGTCATCCATGGGGGTGATCACAGTGATATGGTCATCTTCGATACCCACCTCAATCCCCAGGCCGGCAAATTCTCCGGTGGTGTTGGCCTGTAGATCGTCGAAAGAGCGGCGGTCCAGGTAGGAGGAGTGGGGATCGAGTCCTTGCAGCATACCTTTGATGGCGTACTCCAATAGGGTGCGATCATCCACTTCTTCCACATAGCCCTGACGGATCTGTTCGAACACCTTGGCGAAGCTGCGCAGGTCTTCGAGGGGGAGGCGCCCGCTGTTCTCGGTGGCGAGATTGGGTTGTTGGCCACCTTCGCTGAGACCCATTAACGGCAGGGCTGTGAGGGCGGCGGCTCCGAGAAATGTGGTGAGCGCCTTGGAGATGAACATATTGTTGTGACCTCTGCCTTATTTCTTCGCTGCTTTGCGAAAGTGTAGACCGCAGAGATTGGCAGGGATTCTAATGCGCCGCCAAATTCTACTGTGCCACAGGCTTAGTCGTGAAAAGCCCAACTGCCTTACAACTCCCTTTTGCACTGGTGCACAAGTCCGGCGTCAGGGGAAAAAATGGGCGTATCGTCACAGAAGAGAGCGGCAAAGTTTCAGCCACGGCACCAGCCGGTAGGATCACGGGCCTGGCCGCGATGGCGTATTTCAAAATAAAGCCCACTGTGGGTGAGGCCGCCACTGTTGCCTACCCGAGCGATAGTGTCACCGCTCTCCACCCACTCACCGACATTGCGGCTGAGGGATTGGTTGTGTGCATAGAGGCTCATATAGCCATCGCCATGATCGACAATCACCAGCATGCCGTGGCCGCGCAGGTAATCAGAAAAGACGACGCGCCCGCGGTGGATTGCCTGCACGGGCTCCCCCTCGGCGGCGCGAATAATCACCCCCTTCCAGCTGATTCCATTGGCGCGGCGCTGTCCATAAGCATTGGCGCGGCGGCCCTTGACCGGCCACTGTAATTTTCCCCGCTGCTTTGCGAAGGGTTTGTGCTGGTCCGGATTTACCAGGGTGGCGATTGCGCGCCCGACTTCATCGATCAGGGTCTGCAGGCGTTTTCGGTCCCCTTGCAGTTGCTTGAGTTCACCACCGCCATTGGCGAGCCGCGCCGCGAGTTTTTCCAGGGTGCGCTTGCGTGTTTGTTGCGCGCTGCGCAATTTGTCCTGGCGCTCCTGCAGCTGTGCCCGTTCCGCCTGCAGGCTATTGCGCTCGCGCTCGATCGAGGCGGAAACCGTTTCCAGCGAGGCGAGGGTTTGCAGGTAGTTGTCGATAACGCGGCTGCGTTCTTGGAGGAAGTAATCGTGGTAGCGAAGTTGGCGGGCGATATTCTGTGGATTTTGTTGGTTGAGAAGGAGCTTGATCTGTTCTTGTCGGCCCAGTCGGTAAGCGGCGGCGATCTCCTGCTCGACCCGCCGCTGCATACTTCGTCGCGCTTCTTGCAGCTGTTTCTGCTCTCGCTGCAGTTCGCGCAGCTTGTCCGTGCGGCTGCGCATATCTCGCTTGATCTGGTCTATGCGCTGGTACAGCCCGGAGATATCTTTCTCGTTCTCTTCCAGATCCTTGAGCAACTGGTCGCGCTGGCCGCGCACCTGGTTGAGCTCCTGTTGCAGGGAGTCGATGCGCTGCTTGATTTCCGCGAGGCGTGCCTGCTGGTCCGCTTCCGCCTGGCTCCAGGCGGGCAGTGACAGCAGGGCAATCAGGAAGAGTACGAGAGTTTTCATCAGTCCATTTTTACCAAACTGTGGCCGGTCATTTCCGCCGGCTGTGGCAGATCCATCAACGCTAACATGGTTGGCGCCACATCCGCCAGACTGCCTCCGTCACACATTTGCACATTGCGTTCGCCGATGTATACAAAAGGCACCGGCAGGGTGGAGTGCTGGGTACTGACCTGGCCGGAGTTAGTGTCGAACATCTCTTCCACATTGCCGTGGTCGGCGGTGATCAGCACTTCGCCACCGGCGCTCAGGGCTGCATCCACGACACGCTCAACACATTGGTCCAGGGCTTCTACCGCTTTTACTGCCGCTTCAAAAACACCGGTGTGGCCGACCATATCACCGTTGGCATAGTTGCAAATAATGGTGTCGTACTCGCCGCTCTCAATCGCCGCGACCAGCTTGTCGGTTACTTCCGGCGCGTTCATTTCCGGCTGCAGGTCGTAGGTGGCTACGTCCGGAGACTTGATCAGCTCGCGGGTTTCGCCGTTGTAGGGCGCTTCGCGGCCGCCGCTGAAAAAGAAAGTCACGTGGGCGTATTTTTCGGTTTCGGCAATGCGTAGCTGGGTCTTGCCCTGGGCAGACAGATATTCACCGAGGGAATTCACCAGGTTTTCCGGTGGGAAGGCGCAGCTGGCGTGGATGTCTGCGGCGTATTCAGTGGTCATGACAAAGTCTGCCAGCTTGGGCTGGGCCTTGCGCTCGAAGCCGCTGAAGTCTGCTTCGGTAAAGGCGCGGGTCAGTTGGCGTGCGCGATCTGGGCGGAAGTTCATAAAGATCAGAGCATCGCCATCTTTGATGGGAGCGGGCTCGCCGATCACTGTCGGCGCAACGAATTCATCATTTTCACCGCGCTCATAGGCCGCAGCTAATCCCGCCAGGGCGTCAGTGGCTTTGTGTTCTGCGGTACCCAGGGTGAGCATGTCGTAGACAGATTCGGTGCGCTCCCAGCGCTGGTCGCGATCCATAGCAAAGTAGCGGCCTGCCAAAGTGGCCATGTGGGCATTGCCGACGGTGTCGCATACCTGCATCAGGCGCGCGATGGAGGGCTCGGCGCTGCGCGGCGGCGTGTCGCGGCCATCCAGGAAAGCGTGTACGTAAATGGCGCGGGCTCCGCGCTGGGCCGCCAGGGTCACCATAGCGACGATATGGTCCTCGTGGCTGTGTACGCCGCCCTCGGACAGCAGTCCCATAATATGTACCGCGCCGTTGTTGGCGATGGCCTTATCTACCGCAGCGGTGTAGGCGGTATTGCGGAAGAAGTCGCCGTCCTGAATGGCCTTATTGATACGGGTGAAATTTTGGTAAACCACACGGCCGGCTCCCAGGGTCATGTGTCCCACCTCGGAGTTACCCATCTGCCCTTCGGGCAGCCCCACCGCCATACCGGAGGTCTGGATCAGGGTCTTGGGGCGCGTCGCCCAGATGTTGTCCCACACTGGGGACTTCGCGGCGCGAATGGCGTTGTACTCGGCATTGTCGCTGTGGCCGAAGCCGTCCAGAATCAGCAGGACCAAGGGGCGTTTGTGCGGGGCTTGCGAAGCGGCCATAGCGACGGATTTCCTCTATCGGGTGGTTTGGATTGCGGACGCGGATTTTAACCCGTTCGGCCATCGTTTAACTACGTCGAATAGTGTTGGGTGAGTCCATTTGAGTCTATATCCATGCCGTTGGAGTATGATTTTGCTGGTTAGAAATTCGCCACAATCGTGTATACTCCCGCCAGCTTTGGCGCAGCTGCGCCGTAACGATAACCACGATGGATTTTGGGGGCGGAGTGGATTTTTTCGTTTTTTTAAGTGAGCAATGGCTGCTGGTCGGCCTGCTCGTGGCACTGCTCTATGCGCTGGTTCTGAGCGAGCGTTACAAGGCGGGCGTACCGGTTTCCCTGCACGAAGTGACCCGGCTGATCAATAGTGATGGGGCCAAGGTGTTGGATGTGCGCGATCGCAGCGAGTTTACCGCCGGGCATATTGTCGATGCACTGCATATCCCCCACGGGGAAGTGGCCGAGCGGTTCGCCGAACTGGAACCCTTTAAAGATAAGGTGGTGATTGTCGCCGATAAAATGGGTCAGCACGCAGGTCCTGCGGGCCGCCTGCTTAAGCAGAAGGGCTTCCAGGTACGTCGCCTACAGGGCGGTATGAGCGAGTGGACTAATCAGAATCTGCCCCTGGTCAAAGGCAAGGGCTAGCTCAGTAGTTTTATAGATGGCTTTAGGCGGAGTTTTATTATGCAGGATGTAGTCATCTACACCACCCGTTTTTGTCCCTACTGTATTCGCGCCAAGCAGCTGCTCGACAGCAAGGGTGTGAACTATCGCGAGATTGCGGTGGACAATAAACCTGAGCTGCGCGCACAGATGGCAGCCAAGGCTGGGCGCCGGTCGGTGCCGCAGATTTGGGTCGGCGACTTCCATGTGGGCGGTTGCGATGATCTGATGGCCCTTGAGCGCAGCGGTAAGCTTAACGGCTTGCTTAAGTCAGCTGGCTGATAAAGGTTGACGCCGCGTGCCTCACGCGACTCTTTATATTTGCTATTAATCCGGTCCGGGCCTTGAAACGGTATTTGCAGGCCCCAATCTGAAGGCTCATACAGGGAGTCTTTCTCACGGAAGGCATCAATAAACTTTTTATAAAAACAGGCAGTAACATGGCTGAAGAATTAAACGGCGCGGCAAACGCAGAGGCTCCACAAGTACAATTCGCGATGCAGCGCATCTACCTGAAGGATCTCTCCTTCGAGACTCCCATGGGCGTTGAGGTTTTCAAGAAACAGTGGAAGCCCCAGGTAAATCAGGAGCTGAACACCAAGACCGCCAAGGTTGAAGAAGACCTGTACGAAGTAGCACTGACGCTCACTATCACCGTGAAGCTGGAAGAAGACACCGCTTTCCTGGTGGAAGTGAAGCAGGCTGGTCTGTTCGGTATCAAGGGACTGGAAGGTCAGCAGCTGGCTCAGGCCCTGAATACTGCCTGCCCACAGATCCTGTTCCCATACGCTCGCGAAGTGATCGACAACGCGGTTGTTAAGGGTTCTTTCCCGGCTCTGATGCTGCCGCCGGTCAACTTCGACGCCCTGTTTGCCCAAGCCCTGAATCAGGCGCAGCAACAAGCGGAAGGCGCACAGGCTAACGCGGACGCATAATCCGGTCAGCTTGCAAAAAAGGTCCCATCAGGGGCCTTTTTTTATATCTGCTATTTGCCCACTTAGCGAGATAAATAAAAATAAATACCAGTCATTTATGAGATCCAGCGGGGGCTGCCTATGCAATGGGATTTACCCAATCCCTTTATCCACAGAGTTAAGGTAAGTGCTGAGCATGTGGATGGATTACACCATGCCAATAATGCCGAGTATGTGCGTTGGTGCGAGGCTACCGCCTGGGCCCATAGTGCCGCATTGGGTCTGGATGTCATAAATTACCAGGACCTCGACCGGGGAATGGCCATTCGTCATGGGCAGTATGACTATATACTGGCGGCGAAAGAGGCGGATGAACTGGTATTCGGCACCTGGCTCACCGAGGTGGATGGGCGCCTGAATATGACCCGCCACTTTCAAGTCTTTCGCGCCGCCGATGGAGCATTGGTATTGCGGGCCCAGTGGCGGTTGGTATGCATCGAACTTTCCAGTGGTAGACCGAAGCGCATGCCGGCGATCTTCAAGGAAATTTACAGTCCGGCAGTGACTGCCCCGGAGGCTGAAAAAAATGAGTGAAGAGTTTGTAACCCTGACAGAAAACACAGGGGCGCTTAAGGACAAGACCATCTTTATCACTGGCGCTAGCCGCGGTATTGGCCGTGCTATAGCGCTCAAGTGCGCGGCGGATGGCGCTAATATTGTGATCGCTGCCAAGTCCGCAGAGCCCCACCCGAAGCTACCCGGCACCATCTTCTCTGTAGCGCAGGAGGTGGAGAGCGCTGGCGGTAAGGCCTTGGCCCTGCAGGTGGATGTGCGCGATGAGCAGCGGGTGCAGGAAGCGATGGCGCAGGCAGCCGACAAGTTTGGTGGTATCGATGCTGTGATCAATAACGCCGGCGCGATCAACCTGAGTAATGTCGAGTCCACCCCGCCCAAGCGTTACGATTTAATGCAAGACATCAACAGCCGTGCAGTGTATCTGACGGCGCACCTGGCGATTCCCTACCTGAAGAAATCGGATAGCGCCCATATCCTCAGCCTGTGTCCACCGCTCAACCTACAGCCCAAGTGGCTGGGGCCTTTTGCGCCCTACGCATTGTCCAAGTTTGGCATGACAATCCTCAGCTTGGGATTGGCGGAGGAGTTGCGCGAGGCGGGGGTTGCCGTTAATACTCTGTGGCCGCGCACTCTGGTGGCTACCGCCGCCATTGAGTTTGCCGTGGGTAGCCGCGAGATGTTTGAACAGAGCCGCAGGCCGGCGATTATGGCCGATGCTGCCTACGAAGTACTGATCACCAAGGAAGCCGCCTTGAGCGGGTGTCAGCTGATCGATGAGGAACTTCTGGTGGAACGCGGGGTAAAAGATTTTACCGACTATGCCCACAACCCCGATAATGCGGGGGACCTGACTAAGGATTTATTTTTGGACTGACGCTGGCGGGGGGTACTTCATGAGCGGCGACAGCAAGTTATTCAAAGACGCTCTCGGCGAGCTGGGAGATGTGAAACCGCTGGTGCAGGAGCGCCGCGTCACCCTGCGCAAGGAGAGCGAGCCATCCGAGCGTATCTTGCGCGAGCGCCGTGCTGCTGCGACGCGTTTGACCGAGCGCGAAATGAACCCCCTTTCCGGTGAGTATATTGAGCTTGTGGCGCCCTGGGACCCTATCGAATTCAAGCGTGATGGGGTGCAGAACGGTGTGTATCGCAATCTGCGCCTGGGCAAGTACACGGTGGATGCACGTCTCGACCTGCATCGTCACTCGGTGGAAATGGCGCGCAGCTCCGTTGTGGAGTTTGTGCGTGATTGTGTCGAGGCGGATGTGCGCTGTGCGCTTATTACCCACGGCAAGGGTGAGGGCCGCAAGCAGCCGGCACTTTTGAAAAGCTGTATCTATCACTGGCTGCCGCAACTGGATGAGGTGCTGGCATTCCACAGCGCGCAAAAACAACATGGTGGTATGGGCGCTACTTACCTTTTGCTGCGCAAAAGCGAGCGTAAGCGTCAGGAGAATCTGGAGAGACATCAGCGGCGCTTTTGAGGTCCGTTATGTCATTTTTCTGTCATCTGTGAGCACTATGATGCGCGCCGAGGCTTTCCAATGCGATTGCGCATCTGACTCATCTTTTTGATTCTTCTTGATTGTAATATTGGCGACCCTCTGGGTCGCCTTTTTTATGGCTGCGCTACAGGCATTGGTGTCGGGAATTCAACGCATAATGTCATCGACCCGGTTAAATTCGAGCCGTGTGGATTTGTCATTACTGCTCAAGATCAGCTTGTCACCCACCACTTCGAGAAAACGGGTTTTGCGCAGGGCTTTCAGGTAGTCGGCCTCTAGTTCATCACTGGGGCGGCGGTTCCCCACTCTGGAGATAATCGGCGACCTGGGCCAGGAAAGTTCGCCGCTGCTCTCGAGAGAAAAACGCCCCAGATAGGGATTGATGCCACCGTTACCCCGTACGTAGCCGAAGCGATCACAGGTAAAGAATGGGCGCTCGCGCCAGAACTTTTTCCACAGCAGCGTGTACTCGTAGGTGTTCTCGCCATCTCGGAGGTTTGAGAGTATCCAGTCGTGCTCACAGGCAGACCACGCCGGCTGTTTGGGGGGCTGGGGAGTGGGCTCCCTGAAAGACATACACCCGGAAAAAAGCAGGCTCAATACGGCTGGGACCACAAGCTGCAAGCGTAAGTGAGATCGCGGCATGATGTCGTTCTCATTGTTTTTGCGACATTTAATCGTAAAAGCTATCAGTGGTCTGTGGTGGTGTTCAAGATCCTGCCCTGACATATTCAATATAAATATCGCCAGAGGCGTCGCGAAGGATCAAACGCTTGCCGCCGGACTTGGTAAATGCCTGGCGAGTACCGGCCAGGGCGCGCAGGTAGGCATTTTCCTGCTGCAGTAGGATCTCCGGGCCGCTCATCTTGGTCGAGGCGAAGCTGGAACTGTCCCACAACATCAGGCCGTTTTCAGTTATCTGCAGCTCGCCACGGTAGGTATTAATACCGCTGCGCCCCATCACATTGCCATCGAGATTACACACGAAAGTAAAATCTGCAGGCTTCTGGATCGGTACCGCAGCGCCGTTAATACGCAGGCGTACCAGCTGCCACTTCTTATTGCAGACTGAACTTGCTGTTCCCGCACTCTGCACAACTCGGGCTTCTTCCGCACTGTTCGACAGGCATCCGCCAATGACCAGTAGGGCCCCCAGCAGCCACAGTTGCACCAACCTGCTCATCGGCGAGTTACTCCCTGACCCTTGCACCTACAATCTCAAACGGGCCTGTCGCTTTAGCCTATAACCCGCTCTATGCAAAGCTTAGTCGCTGGCCTCTGTTGAGAGACGACAGGTGTGACAAGCTATGCTTCTCCTGTGAAAGCGAGTGCTATCCGGGCAGTAAAACGAGGCTAGGTGCGGCATGATCCGGCGGACAAAAATAGTCGCAACACTGGGTCCCTCAACCGATAAGGGGGACACCCTGGGGCAACTGGTCGCCGCCGGGGTGAACATCGTGCGCCTGAATTTTTCCCATGGTGAAATCGACGAGCACCGCCGCCGCGCCGAGCAGGTTCGGGCAGAGGCCGCTCGCCAAGGGTGTCATATCGCCATGTTGGGTGATCTTCAGGGGCCGAAAATTCGTGTGGGCAAGTTCACCGATGGTGGTGTGCATCTCAGCACTGGTGCCGAGTTTACTCTGGACCCCACTTGGCCAAGGGAGCAGGGCAACAGCGCCGGGGTTTCGGTGGATTACGCCGAGCTGGCCGAGGACTGCCGCCCCGGAGATACCCTGCTGCTGGACGACGGGCGGCTCAGTCTGCAGATCAAGAAAATTGAAGGCAGTGCGGTTATCACTGAGGTACAGGATGGGGGCTGGCTCTCCAATCGAAAAGGAATTAACAAGCGGGGCGGTGGCCTCACCGCGCCCGCATTAACGGACAAGGATTTGTGCGATATTCAAGTTGTCGCCGATCTGCAGCTGGACTACTTGGCGGTGTCCTTTCCTCGCGATGCGCGGGATATTCATAGGGCGCGGGAGCTTCTACAGCAGGCGGGGGGTAGCAGCCAGATTGTCGCCAAGATTGAACGGGCCGAGGCGATCTCTTCTGATGAACACTTGCAGGAGCTGATTCTGGCGAGCGATGTCATCATGGTGGCACGCGGCGATCTGGCAGTAGAAATTGGCGATGCGGAATTGATGGGGGTGCAAAAACATTTAATTCGTTTTGCCCGCTATCTGAATCGCACGGTAATTACGGCAACACAGATGATGGAGTCAATGATCTCCAGCCCTGTGCCTACGAGGGCGGAGGTGTGTGATGTCGCCAATGCGGTGTTGGATGGCACCGATGCGGTAATGTTGTCGGCAGAAACCGCCAGCGGGGACTACCCGGTGGAGACTGTTCGGCATATGGACGAGGTAATTATTGGGGCGGAAAAACACCGTGCAACACATCGCCCTTCGGATAGTTTGCGTGGCAATTACCCTGCTGGGGATGCCTGTATCGCCATGGCTGCCATCACCATTGCCAATCACTGTCGAGATATCAAGGCTATTATCTGCCAGACAGAAACGGGCAACACAGCCCTTTTGATGTCCAGGGTTCGCGCAGCCATTCCTATTTACGCCTTTTGTCGGCACCGTAGAGTTTGTAATCGGGTTGCCCTTTATCGCGGCGTCGATCCGGTTTTAATGGCGGTGGCAGGTATGGATGGTCCCTCCCGTGACCACAAGGCAATCGACCATTTGAAGCAGCGCAGTCTTTTAAAATCGGGGGATTTTGTCTTGGTTTCCCGTGGCTATCGACAAGATGCCGGCGGCCAGACCGATACCCTACGGGTCGTAAGAGTTGAGTAAGCATTTTTTCTGCTCTGGGCGAAAATTCAATTTTTATTTTTTAAATCTAAATCCCGACTTTTTTATCTGTATTTTTCTGGCAATTAATAAATTCGTTTTTTAGCCGGGACGTGCGCAGCGCACTAGAGTTTTTGTTTCCAGTTCCTGTTCAACGCAGTGAAATTTTTTCCCGTTGAGTGATAAAGATTTTGGGGTGCCCTGTGATTTAGTTGTGGAACAGCCGGTAATGCTTATTACCAGTGTCACAGCAAGCAGTTTCGGCAGGAGTTTCTGCACTGCACTTACCTCGCAAGGTTTACAGGATTCGCTTTCTTAACTCAGGGTAGTGGTAATAGCTGTCAAAGTGAGGAAAAGAACGCCAATTTGCAAAAAGTAGCGACAGAGCTGTTGAATGGCTAAAGATAAAACAGGCGTTGGTACCCAGTGAGTAAACTCGCTGGTCACTATTGTGGAGTGGATGTGAATTATCGAAGAGAGATTTTTCTGATCACTCTTTTTTTGCGCGCAAATAAGTAATCAAATATTTCTAAATGATTAATTCAAAGTTATTAGAGGACCAATTTAAAATTTGTATTGATGTTGTTTTGTGGATTGGTGAGCCCGCAAAATACCAGTAATGTTATTGATCTGTACCGGCATTTTGCGGGCAAAATGAAATATCTGGATTTCAGCTATTTCAAGGCTGGATTAATAGCAGCTAAACGCTAGCGTCTTCTATGGTGATATCCACCGCGGACGCGATGGTGCCCACGCACTCTGTAGCTGCGGTGGCTGCGATATCCTCGGTGGCCACCGCGATAGTAACGGTGCTGGGCACGATAGCGGATTTGTGCAGCACCGGGGGAGTTAAAGCGGTTGTAGTAGGGAAGCCCGCGATAAAAGTACCTGGCCCGGTAGCGGGGGTTGCCGCGATAACCTGGTGCGCGGTAATAGGAATAGGCACCGCGATAATAATAGCCATAGCGCGGGGTTGCCCGGTAATACTGGTAAACCGGTGTGCGGTAAGAGACATAGATATTACTGGAGGGATAGTAGTTCGGGGTTGCGTAAGGGTAAACAAAGGAAGATGTGTAGGCCACTCCCCCTCCTCTGTAGTAACCGCCGTAGTAGCCACCGTTATAGTAACTATCGGTTGCACAGGCACCTAAAGTTAGGGCCGTGCATACCGTGACGGCAATAAAAGCCGTCTTAACAGCTCTATTCATAGTGCAATCTCCGGTAAGCGAAAGTTCCCCCCGGAGAGGCCCGGCAGGGGCCAAGCCCCTTTATGTGTGCCAAATGGACGCACACAGAATTTCTTTCTCAGTAGGGCCTGGCCTGGTAGGGCGGATCGGGCAGATCAATTACCTGGTAACTTGTGTTCACCACCGCGGGCGGCCTCAGGCGATAAAAATTCCCATCCCAGTAAAAGTTGCAATGCTGCATGTTGTGGCAGGTTCCATCGGGGTGGCAGTGGGCATAGCGGCCCCGTAGGTTGTAATATGACTTGCTGTAATAAGGGCTATATCCGTAATAGCTAGCTGAGCAGTCATAGCCTCCTCCGCAGGGGTAACCTGTTCCGTTACAGGCTGACAGGGCAAAACTTGTGGCAATAGCCAGCGCGTAGCCCGAGTGGCGGAGCAGCCGAAGCGACAGCGGTTTCATCTAGACCTCCACACCTTTTGGCGGGTAAAACGTCTAATTGTCAGCCTAGCACTTTTGGCGCAAATTTCCTCACAAAGAAAAAAATTTGTTCTAGCGGTACCTGATAAAGAAAAACTTGTCTCTTTACTGATTTTTTTGTTTTAAATCGCGACCGCGGACAAACAGCTACTTTAGAGTCGCTGTTGCTGGCGGACCAAAGACAGAGAAAAAAATACCGGGGTTTTGGCCCCGGTATTTAGTAACGAAATATTCTATAAAAATTAATTTATAGAAATTAAAGGAAATTAATGACTACTTGGGAGCAGGGCTGGATCAATGGATTCCAGGTAGGCGCCGCTGCTCAGCAATTGCTTCGCCTCTTCAATATCCGGGGCAAAGTAGCGGTCCTTGTCATAGAAGGGTACTCGCGCGCGCAGTTTTGCCTTGGCGGCCTCCAGTTTTTCCGTAGATTTTAACGGCGCACGGAAATCCAGTCCCTGGCAGGCAGCGAGTAACTCCACCGCCAGGATGCCACAGGTATTGTCGGCCATATCCCGCAGGCGACGGCCGGCAAAGGTGGCCATGGATACATGGTCTTCCTGGTTGGCGGAGGTGGGCAGTGAGTCCACGCAGGCAGGGTGCGCCATGGATTTGTTCTCACTGGCAAGCGCCGCTGAGGTGACTTGGGCGATCATAAAGCCGGAGTTCACCCCGCCATTTTCCACCAGGAAGGGAGGCAGGCCGGATAGGTTGCTGTCGATCAACAGCGCCATACGACGCTCGGATAGGGAGCCGATTTCTGCCAATGCCAGCGCCAGGTTGTCGGCGACCATAGCAACAGGCTCCGCGTGGAAGTTACCGCCGGAAATAATGTCGGAGTTATCCGGATTTTCCTCGTCGGTAAATACCAGCGGGTTATCGGAAACACCATTTGCCTCGGCCAACAATACTTCGGCAGCGAAGCGCATCTGCTGCAGACAGGCACCCATTACCTGGGGCTGACAGCGCAGGGAGTAGGGGTCCTGCACTTTTTCACAGAACTGGTGGGAATCACCGATCTGGCTGGTCTCACCGAGCAGGTCCCGATAAATTGCCGCTACGTCGCGCTGAGCCTGTTGGCCGCGGGCGTTGTGAATACGATCATCGAAAGGGCGGCGTGAGCCCTTGGCGGCTTCCAGGGTAATAGCACCGGTTACCAGGGCGCCGGCGAACAAGTCTTCACTGGCGAACAGGCCGAGCAGGGCAAAGGCGGTAGAAGCCTGGGTGCCGTTTAGCAGGGCGAGGCCCTCTTTGGGAGCCAGGGTAATAGGCTCTAGCCCTGCCGCTTTGAGGCCTTCGTGAGCACTCTTGCGCTCACCCTTGATAAATACTTCCCCTTCACCGAGAAGTACCACGCTCATATGAGCCAGCGGCGCCAAATCGCCAGAAGCGCCGACAGAACCTTTCTCAGGAATAGCGGGGTATACACCGGCATTGACCAGTTGCATTAAAGCTTCGATAACCTGCGGGCGCACACCGGAGAAGCCGCGCGCGAGCGAGTTGATTTTCAACACCATCAGCAAACGCACGGTGGCTTCACTCATAAAGTTGCCGGTACCGGCGGCATGGCTCAGTACAATAGCGCGCTGCAGGTTTTCCAGGTCGTGCTTTTCAATGCGGGTGTTGGCCAATAAACCAAAACCGGTATTAATTCCGTAAACCGTGCGCCCCTCGGTAATAACCTGGGCAACAGTGTGGGCAGAGGCTTCAATAGCGGGGTAGGCGCTTTTCGCTAGGGACAGCTGCACCGACTCGCGGGCTACCCGGCGCAGTTGCGCAAGGCTCAATTGACCGGGATCGATTTCCAATTGATACATAAATTCATTCACCAAAAAATATTTACTGCTTAGCAGGCTGTTGAAAAACAGCCTGCGTGGGCGGTGCGAAAGCGCCTGCCGCAAAATCAAGCACTGCAAATGCTTTATTTGAGTGCCCATCTTTGTGGACATGTGCCGCAAAGATGGCTTGAAAAAGTCGCTTGTTGGCTTTTTCAACACCCAGTTAGGTGCCGGCGGCGCAGCCCGATCAAAGTTATTCGGGCTGTAAAAGATTTCCGCCGGCGGTATTTTTATTGCGGTAAAAAATCAGTCGTTCAGCATGGGCAGGTCTAGGCCCTGCTCTTTTGCGCATTTTTTTGCGATCTCATAACCGGCATCGGCGTGGCGCATTACGCCGGTGGCGGGATCATTCCAGAGAACCCGTTCGATACGTTTGCGCGCAGCTTCGGTACCGTCACAGACAATGACCACCCCAGAGTGCTGGGAGAAGCCCATGCCTACGCCACCACCGTGATGCAGGGATACCCAGGTAGCGCCGGAGGCAGTGTTCAGCAGGGCATTCATCAGCGGCCAGTCGGAGACAGCGTCGGAACCATCCATCATGGCTTCAGTTTCGCGGTTGGGGCTCGCTACAGAGCCGCTGTCGAGGTGGTCGCGGCCGATCACTACCGGTGCTTCCAATTCACCGTTGGCTACCATCTCGTTAAATGCCAGTGCCAGGCGCGCGCGATCTTTCAGGCCCACCCAGCAGATACGTGCGGGCAGTCCCTGGAAATGAATCCGCTCGCGGGCCATGTCGAGCCAGTTGTGCAGCTGCGGATTGTCGGGAATCAGTTCCTTAACCTTGGCATCGGTCTTGTAGATATCTTCCGGGTTGCCGGACAGGGCCGCCCAGCGGAAAGGACCGACACCTTCGCAGAACAGAGGGCGAATATAAGCGGGTACAAAGCCGGGGAAATCGAAGGCATTTTCCACACCTTCCTCGAGAGCCATCTGGCGAATATTGTTGCCGTAGTCGAGGGTCGCGGCTCCGCGCTTTTGTAGCTCCAGCATGGCTTCAACCTGAACCGCCATAGACTGTTTGGCTGCCTTTACTACTGCGGCTTCATCTTTCTTGCGCATCTCCGCTGCGTATTCCATGGTCCAGCCCTGGGGCAGGTAGCCATTTAAAGGATCGTGTGCGGAAGTCTGGTCGGTAACCGAATCCGGCAGAATATTGCGTTTTACAATTTCCGGGAAAATATCTGCTGCGTTGCCCAGCAGGCCAACGGAAATGGCTTCACCTTTTTCCATCGCGGCTTCAATCATTTGCAGGGCTTCGTCGAGGCTGGTGGCTTTTTTGTCGACATAGCCAGTACGCAGACGGAAATCGATTCGAGTTTCGTCGCACTCTACGGCGATCATGCTGAAACCGGCCATCGTCGCCGCCAGTGGCTGAGCGCCACCCATGCCGCCGAGGCCGCCGGTAAGAATCCATTTGCCTTTCGCTTCGCCCTTAAAATGTTTGCGTGCGACTGCGGCAAAGGTTTCATAGGTACCCTGGACGATGCCCTGGGAGCCGATATAAATCCAAGAGCCGGCAGTCATCTGGCCGTACATGGCCAGGCCTTTTTTATCCAGCTCGTTGAAGTGTTCCCAGTTGGCCCAGTGGGGTACCAGGTTGGAATTGGCAATTAATACCCGGGGTGCATCGGCGTGGGTTTTAAAGACTCCGACGGGCTTGCCGGACTGCACCAGCAGGGTTTCGTCGTCTTCCAGGCGCTTTAGCACCTCGACAATTTTGTCGTAGCACTCCCAATCCCGTGCGGCGCGGCCGATACCACCGTAAACCACCAGGTCCTCCGGGCGTTCAGCTACCTCGGCATCCAGGTTGTTCATCAACATGCGCAGGGGAGCTTCGGTGAGCCAGCTTTTGGCATTGAGCTCACTGCCGCGAGGCGCGCGGATTTTGCGGCTGGAGTCGTGGCGTTTATCAGCGGACATACATTCCTCTCAAATTATTTGTTAAAAACTCTTGCGCCCTATGATTGGCAATCCAGTGTTGCCAGGACGTATGAGATACATGCAGAAATTAGAATCTCAGCTGTGCCCCCAGGCGGTAGCGTTGACCCGGGTGTACCAGGCGGGCAAAGCTCACAGTGCCGGCGCTACTCTTGGTACGCCGCCACACCTGTAGGCAGGCATCGCCGGTGGCGATCTCCAGTGCGTAGGCAATAGAAGCTTCTGCTGCGATTGCCTCAACCGTGGTATCCGCCTCGGTCAATGGTGCGACCCTGGAAAGATAGGCGTTTGGCGTGGTGTGGGCGAAATCCTGTTGTAAGTATTCGGGAGCCAGGGCCGGATTGGTAAAGCGCTCTTCCCACTGAATGGGAACGCCGTTATCACAGTGCACAATAATGGTGTGAAAAACCTTGGCCTGTTCCGGCACTTCCAGGGCACTGGCTACTTCGGCATTAGCCATACAATGTTGTGCCAGCAAAATTCTATTGCTGTAGCTGTGGCCTCGTGCGGAAATTTCATCAGCAATATTGCGCACTTCTAACAGGGAGCCAGCCGGTACTGGTTCGGCCACAAATGTACCGAGTCCCTGGGAGCGCATCAGCACTCGCTCATCGGTCAATTCACTTAAAGCGCGTCTGGCGGTCATACGGCTGACACCGAATTCCTGTGCCAGCTGATTTTCTGAGGGCACCTGGAAATGCACAGGCCAGCTGCCGTTTTCGATGTTTTGCCGGATATGGCGCTTGATCGCCGCGTAGCGGGGTTCGCTTGCAGTATTCATACTCGGATTTAATGCCTTTATGGCTTGTATATGGTTGTATATACAAGAAATAATAGAAGCTACTATGGTTGTCTTAAAGATGACTGTCAAGCCGGGGCGATGGTCTGTATGCTGACTGCCCAAATCCCGCTCGGTATTGCACTGGGCATCTATGGTTAAAGAAGGAAAAGCGCGCCGCTAGAAGCTTATGACAGAACGCTGTGACCTACTGATTACGAATGTGAACGCCGCTACCATGGACCCTTCGATTGCCGGGGGCTACGGTGCTGTAGAGGATGCCGCAGTGGCGGTAACCGGCGGCAAGATTGTTTGGCTGGGGCCGCGTCGCGAGTTACCGGACTGTGCTCCAGATAAGGTGATCGACGGTGAGGGGCAGTGGTTGACACCGGGCCTGATCGATTGCCATACCCATCTGGTATACGGCGGTCACCGCGCCGGAGAATTTGCCCGCCGCCTGGGCGGGGAGAGCTATGAAGAAGTAGCCCGTTCTGGTGGTGGCATTATTTCCACTGTGAGGGCCACTCGTGCCGCCAGTGCTGAGGAATTATACCGTTTGTCGGAGCCCCGCCTTCGCGCCTTGATGTCCGAGGGGGCCACCACTGTCGAGATCAAATCCGGCTATGGCCTGGATCTGGATACGGAGTTGAAGCAACTTCGCACCGCTCGCCGTTTGGCGCAGCACAATTCGGTGGAAATCGTTACCACCTGTTTGGCCGCTCACGCCTTGCCGCCGGAATACGATGGTCGTGCCGATGAATATATCGATTTGATCTGCGAGCAGATATTGCCGGCAGTTGCGCGCGAGCAACTGGCCGATGCGGTGGATATGTTCTGCGAAACCATCGGCTTTACGGTAGAGCAGTGTCAGCGGGTAATTGATGCCGCCAAGCAGTTGGACATGCCCATTAAAGTGCATGCCGAGCAGCTGGCACGCACTGGCGCCACTGAGATGGCAACCAAAGCCAGCGCCCTCTCCGTAGATCATATTGAATATATTAGCGATGCGGATGTGCTGGCCATGGCTGAAAGCGGCACCGTGGCAGTTTTGCTCCCTGGAGCTTTTTATACATTGCGCGAGACCCAGATGCCACCGGTAGAGAAACTGCGCGAGGCGGGAGTTTGTATGGCCCTGTCCACAGACCTGAATCCCGGTAGCTGCCCTATCGGTTCTCTGCGGTTAATGATGAATATGGGCTGCAACCTATTTGGCCTTACCCCAGCGGAGGCGTTGGCCGGGGTGACTCGCGCAGCCGCGCGCGCCTTGGGGCTCTGCTGTTCCCGCGGAGTACTGCGGCCCGGATTGCGCGCAGATATGGTGTTATGGCCGATGGATACCCCAGATCAGCTGGCCTATGAATTTGGCGCGCTGAAACCCGCACAGATTTTCCTGGGAGGTAAAGATGTTACAGCTGGCTGATATGCGCTTATGGAGTGGCCGCACAGACAGCGAGGACGGTCGCGCCGGGGAGCGTTGGCACCAACGTGTTTCGCCGCTGCAGCTGGATAACCCCCCTGGAATTGCCATCCTCGGTTTCGCCTCGGATGAAGGTGTGCGCCGCAATAAAGGGCGTATTGGCGCTGCGAAAGGGCCGCGAATCCTACGCTTGGCGACTGCCAATCTGCCCGCCACCTTTGATTTACCTCTTTATGATGCCGGCAATGTGCGAGTCGATCGTGAGGATTTGGAATCCGCACAGGCACTACTCGGTGCGCGTATCAATGAGTTGCTGGCTAACGGACACTTTCCCCTGGTTTTGGGGGGTGGACATGAAATCGCGTTTGGTAGTTATCAGGGAATAGCGCGATGGATGCGCGAGCTTCACCGAGAGAAGACCCTGGGTATTATCAATTTTGATGCCCATCTGGATTTGCGCATCCCTTCACCCAAGGGTTCCTCGGGTACACCTTTCTATCAAATTGCGGAACAGTGCCAGATCAATGGCCGCCCTTTCAATTATCTGTGTGTCGGTGCTGCCGATAATGCCAATACGCCGGCGCTTTACAATCGTGCCGATGAACTGGGTGCAGAAGTCATTCGCGATCGAGAAATTAGCAGCTGGAATCTGGATAAAATAAAACAGCAGATCCGGGACTTTACCGTTAAGGTGGACTTTGTGTACCTCACAGTATGCCTGGACGTATTACCAGCAGCAGTAATGCCTGCGGTCAGTGCCCCCTCTGGGCGTGGAGTCCCGCTGGAATTACTCGAAGAGCTATTGGATACCGTTCTGGACTCAAACAAGGTTTGCTTGGCGGATATGGCCGAGTTTAATCCCTATTTCGATATTGAAGATCATGGTGCGCGCACTGCAGCAAGGTTGGTTTTCCAAATAACCAATGGGGCCGCGCGCTCAACTCGCCAAGAGTAAGAGGGTAAAGTGGCCTGTTAGGCTGCCAGGGGTTGGCAGCCTTATGCTTCTAAACCGTAATATGCAGCCTCACGGTAATATTATTGCGGGTTGCATTGGAGTAGGGGCAAACTTCCTCGTGAGCTTTTAAGGCCACGCGTTCAGCTACCACCTGATCCATGCCGGGTAGCTCTATATAGAGATCAACTTCCAGCCCAAAGCCTTTCCCGCTGGGTCCTATGCCAACTTCAGCTCGCACACTGGTATCGTTCGGTGTAGCGACCTTTTCCTTGTCCGCAACAAATTTCATTGCACCGATAAAGCAAGCCGAATAGCCTGCCGCAAATAATTGCTCAGGGTTGGTACCACTTCCGCCATCCCCGCCCAGCTCTTTGGGAATGCTGAGCTTTACGTCTAGGGCGCCATCCGACGAAGCCGCCTGTCCATCACGTCCACCTGTCGCCGTTGCGACTGCCGTATAGAGAGCCTTCATAAGTGTGTCCTCAGAAATTTTGCAGACCAAGTGTAGTTGTCTTGGCTTGTGTCGGTATGTAAAGCCTGAGGTAAATCCGAGTTATCGGATCAAACGAAGATATCGACACCGATTGAAGATGTAGACGAAATTTTTTGTAAGGTTCTTGGCGTCGCCGGTAC
>NZ_CP174322.1:67500-70000 GCF_052467705.1 Microbulbifer mixtoriginis (SeqCode) | reverse complement strand
TGGAGGACCGAACCCACTAATGTTGAAAAATTAGGGGATGACCTGTGGATCGGAGTGAAAGGCTAATCAAGCCGGGAGATAGCTGGTTCTCCTCGAAAGCTATTTAGGTAGCGCCTCGCGTCTCACCCTCGGGGGTAGAGCACTGTTTGGGCTAGGGGGTCATCCCGACTTACCAACCCCATGCAAACTCCGAATACCGAGGAGTGCAATCGCGGGAGACACACGGCGGGTGCTAACGTCCGTCGTGGAAAGGGAAACAACCCAGACCGCCAGCTAAGGTCCCAAATACCAGTTAAGTGGGAAACGATGTGGGAAGGCCCAGACAGCTAGGAGGTTGGCTTAGAAGCAGCCATCCTTTAAAGAAAGCGTAATAGCTCACTAGTCGAGTCGGCCTGCGCGGAAGATATACCGGGGCTAAAACTGGTAACCGAAGCTGCGGATGCTCTTAGGAGCATGGTAGAGGAGCGTTGTGTAAGCCGTTGAAGGTGGATCGGGAGGTCTGCTGGAGGTATCACAAGTGCGAATGCTGACATGAGTAACGACAAGGGAGGTGAAAAACCTCCCCGCCGGAAGACCAAGGGTTCCTGTCCAACGCTAATCGGGACAGGGTTAGTCGACCCCTAAGGCGAGGGCGAAAGCCGTAGTCGATGGGAAACAGGTTAATATTCCTGTACTCGCTATTGCTGCGACGGAGTGACGGAGAAGGCTAGGCCAGCATGGCGATTGGTTGTCCATGTTTAAGGTTGTAGGCTGGGGACTTAGGCAAATCCGGGTCCCTAAGGCTGAGAACTGATGACGAAGCCCACTTGTGGGTGAAGTGGTTGATGCCCTGCTTCCAGGAAAAACTTCTAAGCTTCAGGCAATAGTGAATCGTACTCTAAACCGACACAGGTGGTCAGGTAGAGAATACCAAGGCGCTTGAGAGAACTCTGGTGAAGGAACTAGGCAAAATGGTACCGTAACTTCGGGAGAAGGTACGCCGGTTTTGGTGATGGGACTTGCTCCCTAAGCTGAGGCCGGTCGAAGTGACCAGGTGGCTGCGACTGTTTATTAAAAACATAGCACTCTGCAAACTCGTAAGAGGACGTATAGGGTGTGACGCCTGCCCGGTGCCGGAAGGTTAATTGATGGGGTTAGCTTCGGCGAAGCTCTTGATCGAAGCCCCGGTAAACGGCGGCCGTAACTATAACGGTCCTAAGGTAGCGAAATTCCTTGTCGGGTAAGTTCCGACCTGCACGAATGGCGTAACGATGGCCACGCTGTCTCCACCAGAGACTCAGTGAAATTGAAATCGCTGTTAAGATGCAGTGTACCCGCGGCTAGACGGAAAGACCCCGTGAACCTTTACTACAGCTTTGCACTGAACTTTGAGCCTATTTGTGTAGGATAGGTGGGAGGCTTTGAAGCAGCGACGCTAGTTGTTGTGGAGCCGTCCTTGAAATACCACCCTGGTATGTTTGAGGTTCTAACTCTGGTCCGTTATCCGGATCGAGGACAGTGTATGGTGGGTAGTTTGACTGGGGCGGTCTCCTCCCAAAGAGTAACGGAGGAGTACGAAGGTGCACTCAGCATGGTCGGAAATCATGCAATGAGCATAATGGTATAAGTGCGCTTGACTGCGAGACAGACATGTCGAGCAGGTACGAAAGTAGGTCATAGTGATCCGGTGGTTCTGTATGGAAGGGCCATCGCTCAACGGATAAAAGGTACTCCGGGGATAACAGGCTGATACCGCCCAAGAGTTCACATCGACGGCGGTGTTTGGCACCTCGATGTCGGCTCATCACATCCTGGGGCTGAAGCCGGTCCCAAGGGTATGGCTGTTCGCCATTTAAAGTGGTACGCGAGCTGGGTTTAGAACGTCGTGAGACAGTTCGGTCCCTATCTGCCGTGGGCGTTGGAAATTTGAGAAGAGTTGCTCCTAGTACGAGA
This sequence comes from Microbulbifer mixtoriginis (SeqCode), assembly GCF_052467705.1. NCBI lineage: Bacteria > Pseudomonadati > Pseudomonadota > Gammaproteobacteria > Cellvibrionales > Microbulbiferaceae > Microbulbifer > Microbulbifer mixtoriginis (SeqCode). Next base: position 68,068 of record NZ_CP174322.1, on the reverse strand, counting down.
GGACCGGAGTGAACGAACCTCTGGTGTTCGGGTTGTCACGCCAGTGGCATTGCCCGGTAGCTATGTTCGGACGGGATAACCGCTGAAAGCATCTAAGCGGGAAGCCTCCTTCAAGATTAGATTTCCCTGACTCCTTGAGAGTCCTAAAGGGCCGTGGAAGACTACCACGTTGATAGGCTGGGTGTGGAAGCGTTGTGAGGCGTTGAGCTAACCAGTACTAATTGCCCGTGCGGCTTGACCATACAACAGAGATGGTTACTAACGACTAGCTAAGCTAGCGGATTGTGGAATGAAAGACACACAATGATCGCTTGCGGTGTATTACTACAGATTGTTTTACCGACTTATTTGGGGTTATCGCCGGTCACCAACATGACCGAGGCAAACAGCGATAACACGGCAGGCTAAGCAAAATTGCTTATAAGACCAACGCCAACCCAAGCCAGTTTGCCTGACGACAATAGAGTTGTGGAACCACCTGATCCCTTGCCGAACTCAGAAGTGAAACGCAACATCGCCGATGGTAGTGTGGGGCTTCCCCATGTGAGAGTAGGTCATCGTCAGGCTT
>NZ_CP174322.1:0-62500 GCF_052467705.1 Microbulbifer mixtoriginis (SeqCode) | reverse complement strand
ACGGCGGCCGTAACTATAACGGTCCTAAGGTAGCGAAATTCCTTGTCGGGTAAGTTCCGACCTGCACGAATGGCGTAACGATGGCCACGCTGTCTCCACCAGAGACTCAGTGAAATTGAAATCGCTGTTAAGATGCAGTGTACCCGCGGCTAGACGGAAAGACCCCGTGAACCTTTACTACAGCTTTGCACTGAACTTTGAGCCTATTTGTGTAGGATAGGTGGGAGGCTTTGAAGCAGCGACGCTAGTTGTTGTGGAGCCGTCCTTGAAATACCACCCTGGTATGTTTGAGGTTCTAACTCTGGTCCGTTATCCGGATCGAGGACAGTGTATGGTGGGTAGTTTGACTGGGGCGGTCTCCTCCCAAAGAGTAACGGAGGAGTACGAAGGTGCACTCAGCATGGTCGGAAATCATGCAATGAGCATAATGGTATAAGTGCGCTTGACTGCGAGACAGACATGTCGAGCAGGTACGAAAGTAGGTCATAGTGATCCGGTGGTTCTGTATGGAAGGGCCATCGCTCAACGGATAAAAGGTACTCCGGGGATAACAGGCTGATACCGCCCAAGAGTTCACATCGACGGCGGTGTTTGGCACCTCGATGTCGGCTCATCACATCCTGGGGCTGAAGCCGGTCCCAAGGGTATGGCTGTTCGCCATTTAAAGTGGTACGCGAGCTGGGTTTAGAACGTCGTGAGACAGTTCGGTCCCTATCTGCCGTGGGCGTTGGAAATTTGAGAAGAGTTGCTCCTAGTACGAGAGGACCGGAGTGAACGAACCTCTGGTGTTCGGGTTGTCACGCCAGTGGCATTGCCCGGTAGCTATGTTCGGACGGGATAACCGCTGAAAGCATCTAAGCGGGAAGCCTCCTTCAAGATTAGATTTCCCTGACTCCTTGAGAGTCCTAAAGGGCCGTGGAAGACTACCACGTTGATAGGCTGGGTGTGGAAGCGTTGTGAGGCGTTGAGCTAACCAGTACTAATTGCCCGTGCGGCTTGACCATACAACAGAGATGGTTACTAACGACTAGCTAAGCTAGCGGATTGTGGAATGAAAGACACACAATGATCGCTTGCGGTGTATTACTACAGATTGTTTTACCGACTTATTTGGGGTTATCGCCGGTCACCAACATGACCGAGGCAAACAGCGATAACACGGCAGGCTAAGCAAAATTGCTTATAAGACCAACGCCAACCCAAGCCAGTTTGCCTGACGACAATAGAGTTGTGGAACCACCTGATCCCTTGCCGAACTCAGAAGTGAAACGCAACATCGCCGATGGTAGTGTGGGGCTTCCCCATGTGAGAGTAGGTCATCGTCAGGCTTCTAATCCGAAAAGGGCCACCCAACAGGGTGGCCCTTTTTTTATGTACAAAAAAATTGAATGCATAAAAAAATAAACACAGAGAATAAAAAATAAATTCAAAATACAGAAAAATAAAAAGCCCAATCGAATTTTTACTCGCAACACTCCCGCCGAAAAATCCAACTCGCTAAAAGCCAATGAAAAAAGCGCAGGCTCTAAAAAGCTCCGAGGAGCCTTCCCTCCTATAAATAAAGCACTTTCTTAAATTTTTTCTGTAAGGAAAAAATGGAAATACAAAAAAATAACGCGCTTTATTTAATCTGCACCTCAAGCACCACCAAAAAAACACCTGAAATTAAAAAGTGCTCTTTAACCTAGAAAAATCATTGCGTTGAAAAAAACGGCGCAGAAATACCAATAAAAATACCGGTGATTTTTTGCACGTTTTAATGAACCTGTGCAACCACGGGGCCTGGCGCGGATATACCGCAGTTATGCACAAGTCTATCCAGACTTTCTGTTAATAACGCCAAGCGGTGGAAAGTGGATAAATGGCTGGTGTTTTTTTACCCGTTGAAAAGGGCCCCGCGGAAACAGGGGCCTGAGCATGGATATCCCTGAGTTATACACAGCTCTATCCATGGATTCTGTTAGTAATTAGCTCAAATAACACTAGAGCTTATAAAACTATACAGTCAGAGCCTGTTTCTAGACCCTAGCCAGAGGGTGTCTTGCACTTTTAACTATACTGACAGGCCATAGGCGCCTAAATAGTTGTGCCATGTGAATAACTTCCAGTTGGGACCAAGTGGTGAGGAGCTCTAATGCGTTGGTCGATTCTTTCTAGCCTAATTCTCCTGAGCCTGTTTCTGGGTAGTTTCACTTTTGCGAGTACCCTAATAGTGGGAAATAAATATGAAGGGACAGTCAGCTTTATTGACTTGGAAAATGGGAAGGAAATCAAGCGAACGGAAACTGGTGGCTCCCCACACGAACTTATTTTGTCCCCGGATAAATCAAAGGTTGTGGTGGTTTCCTATTTGGAAGATGGCTACGTTGGCGAAGAGTTAAATGTCTTTGATGTGGCTACGGGCAAACGCTTGAGCATTATCGATATTAGCCCGCATATGGGCCCTCATGGTATTGCTTGGCTGGGAAGTGGTGATGACCTTATCGTGACCACTGAAGAAACTCATGATGTGATTAAGGTTGATACTGTCGCAGGCAAGGTACTCGGTTCTGTATCAACAGACCAGATAGGAAGCCACCTGCTGGCTTTATCTCCGGATACTAAAACTGCATATGTCACCAGTCGTGGCTCGGATACTTTCAGCGTGATCGATACGGACACTATGACCTTAAAAAAGACTCTTCCGGCCGGTGATGGTCCTGAGGCGGTATGGGTCAGTCCCGATGGGAAAGAGCTATGGATAGGTAATAATCGCTCAAAAAATATTTTCATCTTTGACACGACTAGTTTAAAAAAGAAGGATGTCATTGATGTTGGTTACCTTCCCATTCGCATCAGTTTCCATCCCGAAGGGAAGCTGGTTGCAGTTGCGGATCTACAGGGAAACCGGGTGGTGATTTACGATGCGGCAACCCGCAAAGAGCTTAAGAGTATTGACTTGGGCGCTGCCTCTGCACGGGAACCGGCTTCACTACTCTTTACCCCCGATGGTAAGTATCTATATGCCGGATCACAGAGAGACGGGAAGGTGGTCGAAATAGATACCGACAAGTGGGAAATCAAGAGAATTTTTAAGGCTGGTCAGGGGGCTGATGGCTTGGAGTGGAGTCCGGTAACGATTCAGCCCGAGTAAATTCTATATAATATTTTTTAATGGTGGATGTTGTTAGAGGGCGACGGTGTAGATCATTAGATCCTGGGACTTTCCATCGATCGTAAGGTATGCGGGGATGGTGCTACTGTGGATTCCACCGGCCCGTCTTGCAACCGCAATGCTAGCGGTATTTTCAGAAAGGCAGTGTATTTTTATCTGGGCTACACCAGCTTGTCTTTTTAGTTCTTCGCAAATCCTCGCCACAACTTTCGCCATTACACCTTTGCCCTGGCAGTGAGCCGAGAGCCAGTAGCCAATTTCGGCACTCTTGTTTTTCTGATCAATTTCTTTGACACCGATTATTCCAGAGAGTTGGTCATTAAAAATGATCTTGTACCAGGCAGAGCCATTGTGTTTACTATAAATACGCTGGCAAATATATTGTTTGGTCGACTCCATATCCTGTACAGACTTTGCCCAGTACAAATATTTTTCCAAAAGTGGGCGGTTATCTTCTATTAGATAAAAAAGCTCCTGGGAATCTTTCTCCTGTAGAAATTCCAGATAAATATCTTCTGTTACCGTTAACCGCATGCGGTTTTTCTCCTTGGTGGTGGAATCTCTCAAGTGAGACGATTTTATAAAAATGCAGTTTTTACTTAATAAGTTTACGAGGATTTGCCCCAGCACTTCAGACTTGGAGAATGAAGCTCTTAAGGACTTTAGGTTTCCAGCATAAAGGTAACCGGGCCGTCATTGAGAAGAGACACTTGCATATCTGCGGCGAAGATTCCGCTGGCTACCGGTGTAAATTCGGCATTAGCGCGCTCAAGAAAATAATCGTACAGGCCCTCGGCATGTTGTGGGCTGGCGCCGCGACTGAAGCTGGGTCGAAGGCCGCGTTCAGTTTCAGCGACTAGGGTAAACTGGCTTACGACAAGGAGCCCACCAGCGGCCTGTTGCACATTGTGGTTCATACGGCCGTTTTCATCGGGAAAAATCCGATAATTCAGTACCTTATGCAGTAATTTGTCTGCGCTCTCACGGTTGTCTTTAGACTCCACTCCCAACAGCAAGAGTATACCGTGCTCAATAGCAGCCACCGACTGGCCAGACACCTCTACGCGGGCTTGGCTGACCCGCTGGATTAATCCTTTCATCTCAGACCTCTCTGTCTCTCTGGAACCCTGCGAGTAAATCGCCTAGATTAGCGGACTGATTCATGCAGAGAAACCGAGAATACCGTATGAAGAAACAGTTAATGGCACTCCTGGTTGGGGCTCTGGCCACAGCCGCTGTGCAGGCGGTGGAAACCTACCCCAAGAGTCAGACTATTGAGCACATAGATGAATACTTCGGTGTTGAGGTATCCGACCCCTTTCGTTGGATGGAGGACATGTCTAATGAAGAGGTTAAGGAGTGGGTCAAGGCACAGAACAAGCATGCGTTACCTCGCCTGAAGGATCTGCCAGGCTGGCAGAAGATCAACGATCGCCTCACTGAATTGTGGCGCTACGAGCGCTATGGCGTGCCCTATAAGAAAGGTGATAACTACTACTACGATTACAACAACGGCGACTGGGATCAGAACATTTTCTACCGCGCCGGGGAGCTTGCCCAGGATGGCAAGCCTATGCTGGACCCACGCAGCTTGAGTGAGGATGGCACCATCGCAGCGAAACGACTTAAGGTCAGCCCCAAGGGGCGTTACCTGGCCTATGGTATTTCCGATGGTGGCACGGACTGGACAGACTACCGTATTCGCGACTTAAAGACCGGCAAGGACCTAAAGGAGCAACTGACTGGGATCAAGTTCAGTGATGCCAGCTGGGCCCCAGATGAGTCGGGCTTCTATTACAGTCGTTACCCATTCAACAAGGATGGCAGTGCCGATGATAGCAAGCAGGTCGCTGTCTATTTCCATCGCCTGGGAGACTCCCAGGAGCGCGACCAATTGGTATACCGTATTACCGACCATCCCACTCGCAATCCTGATGCAGAGGTAAGCGATGATGGCAATTATCTGCTGTTCACCATTTTCGATGGTTATGATTCCAATGGCTTTTACTATCGCGATTTACGCGATGACACCGGCAAAGTCATCAAGCTGCTGGATGACTGGGATGGCCTCTATCAGTTTCTCGGTAATAAGGGCAGTACCTTCTTCTTCGAGACCAGTGCGGGCGCACCGCTGGGTCGGATAATTGCGATCGACCTGGCGAAGCCACAACGGAAATACTGGCGTGACCTGGTGCCGCAGGCAGACAGCGCCCTGCAGAGTGCCAGCTATATTGGCGACCGGTTTGTGCTGCACTATTTAAAAGATGCCAAGTCGCGAGTGCTGGTGACTGACATCAATGGTAAGAAGCAGTACGAGCTGAAATTGCCCGGCGTGGGCTCTGTGAAGGGTTTTTACGGTGAGCCGGATGAAGTGGAGACCTTTTATTCTTTCTCCAATTTCATTACCCCACCGAGTATTTATCACCTGAATGTGCAGACCGGTGAAAGCAAAATATTTAAGCAGCCGAAATACGCTGCAGACTTCTCTGACTTAACCGTGAGCCAGCACTTCTATAAGAGCAAAGACGGCACCCGTGTACCTTTATTCCTGGTGCATAAGAAGGGTATGAAGCGCGATGGCTCCAACCCCACACTGCTGTATGGTTATGGTGGTTTCAACTCTGCTCAGTTGCCACGCTTTTACAACCGCTTTGTGGGCTGGTTGGATATGGGCGGTACCCTGGCGCTGGCCAACCTGCGTGGGGGTAGCGAGTACGGTGATGCCTGGCATCAAGCAGGTACCAAGACCCAGAAGCAGAATGTCTTCGATGACTTTATCGCCGCAGCCGAGTGGCTAATCGCGGAGAAAGTTACTTCTCCAGAGAAGCTGGGTATCAGTGGGCGCTCCAATGGTGGATTACTCGCCGGCGCGACCCTGGTGCAGCGTCCGGACCTGTTTGCCGCGGCACTGCCGGTAGTGGGTGTGCTCGATATGCTGCGCTACCACACCGCTTCCGCCAACGCACGCCAGTGGTCCAGTGACTATGGTCTGAGCGAAAACCGCGAGGAATTTAAGGCGTTGCATGCATACTCTCCGGTTCATAATACCCGCGAGGGCTCTTGCTACCCTGCCACCCTGATCACCACCGCCGACCGCGATGATCGTGTAGTGCCCTGGCACAGCTACAAGTTTGCGGCCGCCCTGCAGCGGGACCAGGGCTGTGAAAAGCCGATATGGCTCGCGGTGGAGACCCGGGCTGGCCACGGTGCCGGCAAGCCGGTATGGATGCAGGTGGAGGATTTCGCCAACCAATGGAGCTTCCTCGCCCACCAGCTGGGAATGAAAATCGAGTAACCTTTCCCATCGACTCAATGTGTAGATAGTGGGGGCCGTGTTGGTGCCCCCGTTCAGACACTGCGGATTGGGTTTAACCCTGGGGCTGCATCAGCAACAGTGTTGGTGCACAGCCCACCTTGTCGAGATTGTAGTACTACCTGCGGTTTACCCTCCCGGGGTGTGGAAGTCTTGGCAGAGGCTATCACTGGGTATGAATAACAAAAAATAATCATCCGGTGGATCTATGAAACATGCATTCGTGACCGGGGGCAGCGGCTTCCTCGGTGCCAACCTTGTCGAGCAACTGAAAACCGATGGCTGGCGGGTAACTGCCATGCATCGCAAGACCTCCAACACAGAGAGGCTGCGCAACATGGGGGTGGAGCTGGTTGAGGCCTCCCTGAACGATTCAGACTCACTGCGCTCAGCTATTCCTGACGATGTCGATGCCCTTTTCCATATGGCGGCCAATACCAGTATGTGGCGCGGTGGCAATGCACAGCAGTGGAAGGACAATGTGGAGGGGGCGGCGAATATTGCAAAGGTTGCGAGGGAGAAAAATGTTGGCCGTATGATCGTGACCAGTTCGATCTCCGCCTACGGTTACCACAGGGATACGATCACCGAAGAGAGCGAAAAGCGTGCAGACGATCCCCGCCATCATTATCTGTATACCAAGAAGCGTGAAGAAATAGCGGTACGCAAAGAGATCGACAAGGGATTGGATGCGGTATTTCTCAATCCTTGTGCAATCGTGGGGAAATTCGATACCAGTAGTTGGGCGCAGACATTTTTTCTAATCGATAAAAACCAATTACCTGGCGTGCCGCCGGGTTGGGGGTCTTTCTGTCATGCCGGGGCGGTGGCTCGGGCGCATATCGAGGCGGTCGAAAAGGGTCGCTGTGGAGAGAATTATATCCTTGCCGGCACCGATGCCAGTTTTCTGGAATTTTTTGGCAAGATAGCCGAGCTGCTGCACAAGCCTGTGCCGAAGCGTACAACTCCCGCCTTCGTTATTCAGTCTATCGCCTGGTTCTCTGATGTATGGTCGCGTGTGAGTGGTAAGGAACCGGTAATTACCCCGGAAAAGGCCACCCTGGTGACGCGCCGGGTTGTAGCTAGCAGCTCCAAGGCAGAACGCGAACTCGGCTATCAATCAGAGGTGACATTGGATGCCATGTTGTGCGAATGTCGCGACTGGTTAGTAGAGCAAAAATTATTGGAGATAAAGTGAATCGCAGTAATATTATTTTTATCCTGGTTTCCTTGTTGTTGGTTCTGCAATTGATTCAGCACTATTTCTTTTCCGGAGCCCAATAGCACTGGTCCTCTCCTTTTTGCTGGCTGTGCTCGGTATTGTTACCGAGCGCCGTCACTGCTTGAGATTAAGGAAAATAAGTTTTAGGAACCTATTATGGAAGAGAAACGCTGTGGCTGGTGCCTGTCCACCCCGCTATATCAAAGCTACCACGATGAGGAATGGGGTCGCCCGGTAACCGATGAGGCCACCCTGTTTGAGTTTCTGCTGTTGGAGGGGGCCCAGGCCGGGTTGTCATGGATAACCGTATTAAATAAGCGGGAAAACTATCGCCGTCTTTTCGATAATTTCAATGCAGAAAAAATTGCGCGCTATACGCCGCGTAAGATTGAAAAGTTACTGCAGGACCCGGGGATCATACGCAACCGTCTCAAAGTGGAGTCTGCGGTTAAAAATGCCCGCGCAACTCTGGCACTGCGAGAGAAAGGGCAAACACTCTCTGACTTTCTCTGGCAATTTACCGACGGCAAGGTGATCGTGAATAAACCCCGTTCCCTCAAGCAGGTACCGGCCAGTACAGCGGAATCTGATGTAATGAGTAAAGCGCTTAAAAAAGCTGGCTTTAGTTTTGTTGGCTCTACCATTATGTACGCTCATATGCAGGCCACGGGGATGGTTAATGACCATTTGCACACTTGCCCTGCGCGTCAGCGCTGCCTGGATGAAGCCGAGGCGGCGGGACTACTTTAGAAAGTAAATAACCGCTGTGGTTAGTCGGTTCCGATCTTTATTATCAGCGCGTTTGCCAATGAACAGGAGGCCCCTATGAGTCTTGATGGTATTGGTGAAAGTTACTGGCCCCTTTTCACTGCTGGCTTTTTACGGATTGCGGCCGCAGTGCTGGTTATTGCAGTGACTCTGGGGGTGGGCCACTTGGCGCGAAGCGCTATAAATCGATTAACCAGCCGGCTCGATGCGACACTGGTGCCGGTGCTGCGCAATATTGCGACCTGGGCCATTTATATTGTCGGGGCGCTGGTGGTTCTGGATGTGTTTGGGATCAATACCACGAGTCTGATCGCCTTACTCGGTGCCACCGGTTTGGCGGTGGGACTGGCCTTAAAGGATACCCTGCAAAATATTGCGGCCGGTTTTATTTTGCTGAGTTTGCGCCCCTTTCGTGTCGGCGATGTGATTCAGTTTGGCCAGACCATGGGCACAGTGCGTCAGGTGGGTCTTTTTACCACTGCGTTGGATACTAGCGATGGCCTGCGAATTACAGCACCGAACAGCACCATTTGGGGACAGACTCTCACCAATTACAGCCACAATCAGACTCGTCGTGTCGAAATAGTGGCGAGCATCGCCTACGGAGACGATATCGAGGCGGGTATACAAGTATTGCGCCGACTAGTGGCAGATGAACCGCGAATTCTATCGGAGCCGCAGCCGAGCTTCGCGGTTCGCGCACTGGGGGATAGTGCGGTGAACCTGCAAGTTCGGATTTGGACACCGACTGTTGAGTACTGGGATGTCTATTGGACTCTCATGAAGCGCTTGAAACCCGCCCTGGAGGGCGCGGGTTTAACGATCCCCTTCCCCCAGCGGGAGCTGCATATTGTGCAGAAGCCCGAGTGGCCCGATCCCAGCTCCCCCGAGACGAAGACATAACACAGAGTCCCAATGGTCCGCCATCTTAGGCGGAATCCTCACAAGACTGCTCGTCTCGACGCGCAGATATAGCGTTTGAAAGAGCCCGAATCGACAGTTCAAAGATTTCGTGTCAAAGTTAGCGGCGTTTTTTTGTACAACTTTTGACCGAGATAGGAAAATGCCGATTAAGCTGAACAACCCTTTGATCCCCAGCCTGCTGGCTGTCGCTATCCTTGCGGGCTGTCAGGGCGATAAGAGCGCTCAAGCAGGAGCGAATGCCGACAAAGCTCAAAGTGCCGTTGCCGAGGCTCCTGTAACCGTTGATGCGGTGGCTGAGACCAAGCGTCTGACCGAATGGCTGGATGCGCGTTACGAAGAGCAGCTGCAGTTCAGCCCCATGCAGCTGTCCTATCTCGGCCGCAAGGAGCAGTACGACCAGATCGACGATATGAGCGAAGCCGCTGAGGCGCGCCAGCTGGCCTGGATGGAAAAGGCCGTTGCAGAGCTGAAGAAGAACTTCGACTACGACAAGCTGAGTCAAGAAGGGAAAACGTCCTACGATATCTGGGTTTACCAGTTTGATCAGGCCAAAGCCGCCGAGCCCTTTAAGCGCCATGGCTATATTTTCGAGCAGATGGGCGGCGTGCAGTCGCAACTGCCCAACTTTCTGCTGAACTTCCACAAGGTGGACAATATCGAGGATATGCAGGCGTATATCGCCCGTATCGGCGGTATTTCCCGGGCTATCAATCAGCTGCGCGAGCGCGCTGAGCAGTCTGCCAAAGAGGGCATTCGCCCACCGCGCTTCGCTTACGAGGGCGCGATCGAGCAGTCCAGCAAGCTGATCGACGGTGCTCCCTTCACCGATGGTGAGGACGCCCCCCTATGGGCCGGAGCCAAAGGCAAAGTCGCTGAACTGTTGGAAGCCGGCAAGATTGACCAGAAGCAGGCCGATAAGCTGACCGCAGACGCGCGCAAGGCCCTGGAGATTGAGTTCCTGCCAGCCTATAAGACCCTGATTACCTGGCTGGAGAAAGATGTGCAGAAGGCCTCTGCAGAGCCTCAGGGTGCCAGCAGTCTGCCGAATGGTATGGCCTACTATAACCAGCGCCTGGCAAATACCACCACTACCAGCCTGACCGCCGATGAAATCCACAATATCGGCCTGAAGGAAGTAGCGCGTATTCGCAGCGAGATGGAGACCATCAAGAAGCAGGTGGGCTACGAGGGCAACCTGCAGGAGTTCTTCACCTTTATCCGTGAAGATGGCCAGTTCTACTACCCCAATACTGACGAAGGCCGCCAGGGTTACCTGGATGATTCCACGGCTTTCCTCGACGACATCACCAAGAAACTGCCGGACTACTTCGGCCTGCTGCCCAAGGCTGAGCTGGTGGTTAAGCGGGTGGAATCTTTCCGCGAGCAGGATGGTGGTGCCCAGCACTACTACCCGGGCACTCCAGACGGTTCTCGCCCTGGCATCTACTATGCGCACCTGTCTGACATGAGCGCCTACTCCACGACAGATATGGAAACTGTGGCTTACCACGAGGGCAACCCCGGCCACCATATGCAGATTTCCATCGCGCAGGAACTGGAGGATATCCCACAGTTTCGTACCCAGGCGCACTTCACCGTATATGTCGAAGGCTGGGCCCTGTACTCTGAAAAACTGGCTAAGGAGATGGGTGCATTCGAGGACCCCTACAACCTGTTTGGTCATCTGACCGCAGAAATGTGGCGCGCTATCCGCTTGGTAGTGGATACCGGCATGCATGCCAAGGGTTGGAGCGAGGAGCAGGCGGTAGAATACTTCCTGGAAAACTCCGCGATTCCTGAAACAGCCGTGCGCTCCGAAGTACGCCGCTATCTGGTGTGGCCGGGTCAGGCTACCGCCTACAAGATCGGGATGCTGAAGATTCAGGAGCTGCGCAAGCAGGCTGAGGAGCAGCTGGGCGACAAATTCGATATCCGCGGTTTCCACGACACCGTACTGGGTGGCGGTGCACTGCCGGTCCCAGTCCTGGAGAGCCGAGTGACTGCTTGGGTAGACTCAATTAAGAGCGCTTAAAAGCTAACTTGGTTATTGAATTAAAGCCGGGCATTGCCCGGCTTTTTTTATGAGGGTGACTCTTACCTTCCCCGTTTTTTAATTTTTTGGCCAGAGAGAAAAAATTAAAGCTCTCATTATTCATTAAACCTTAAGAGTGCATCGGAACTGCTGGGTAAATTTTCAAGCCAAAACAGTTGGGAAAGTTTGATAATAAACTATATGGGGTGGTGGGAGTTAAAGAATTGTTTTCCCGGAATGATTAGGTTGACTTAAGATTTTCTCAGCTTTTTAGTTTTTAAAGATTGACGTTAATCCATGCGGCTGAGGTGTCGGATAATGTTTCTTATGCTGCATTTATTCTCGTTGATTAATTTTTCTGAATAATATTTTAGGTGATGCAACAGGTCATAGTCGAATATGCCCACGAAAGGTTGGTCAATATCCACGTTGAGAAAATCGTATTCGATACGCCCCTTTTGGGAAAGAATTTTGGCAATCTCTAAAGTGTAAAGTTGGTTTTTATCCATAGAGCGCTGCATGTTGGTAAAAGCATCATGAGCCCAGTGAATGCGTCCCCATTTTCTCAGCGAGTGGTACTTCATACTTGAGCTTAGTAGTTTTGGATATCCAGAGCACAAGACCAGTATGTAGTATTTTTTTTCTGGGAAGTCATGAATAATGTCTCTCAGAATTAAACTAGACGGGTTGTTTATAGCTATAGCCGCGTCTGCAAAAACACAACAAATATCCTTATCCTTATCCTTATCTGCTGGATAAATTTTGAAGGAAGATTGACCGTTGGACTTCATCGATTCAAAAGAGACTGGAGGGAAAGCCGTCTCGGCACTAGCTGCAGCTGTTACCAATTGGTATAGGCTGTTTGTGGGTAAATCTAGGGCCGCACCTCCTCGATTTTTGAATAAAAAGATTTCTCCGCTATCTATGTTTAATGTTGGAATAATAACGTAGTTATCTAAATCATTAAATTTTAAATCTTTTGTGTAGTATTTCTCCATGATCTCATGTAGGCGTCGGCCGAAATAGGCTGGTGAGAAGAGCCCAGCCCCGGTGAGCAGCTTGTGATACCAGGGGGATTTAAAGATATAAGTCGTTTCATCTTTATAAATATTGATTAGGTAGTCTAGGTGAGAAATATTCTTGCCATAGTGGTCTGGAATAGCAGTACCTGGGATGTTGATTCCAGTTGTTATAACGGCTCCAGTGGATACTCCGGCAAAAACATCAAATACTTCATTAATCGGTTTTCCTAGGTTTTTCTCGATATATTGCAGGACATAGAGGGGGATAAGTCCGCGAACGCCCCCACCCGTAATGATTAGTACTTTGATTGTGTCTTTATCTTGTAGATGATCTAAGTTTCTAACAAATCTTTTTGAGATAAATTCTCTGTTAAAGGTGACTGACTGAGGAAAGCATTTGTTATAAATATAGGCCGTAAGAGCGTAAGCTCCAGATAAAGCTGTTAAGGTGAAGAATAGCTTTTTTGTTAGCTGACCGGCTAGTTTCAACATAAAAAGAAACCATGTTTGTTCAGTAACTAGTCCTTAAGCAATGCACCTTTCTCACCGCGAAAACTATTGTAATGTAAAATTTATACCTAATTTGAAAATCGTTTGGTTTTGATTTATATGGCCCCAAAGAGGAGAATGTCTTTTGATATCACCTGTTGGAAGTAAGGTGTCTAGCTTATGGAAGGAATTAGAACTTAAAAAAAGGCTGAGTATGAAAAAAATTATTATTATTTTATGTTTTTTAATTGCCCAATTAGTTGCTGTTCCACTTTGGGCCAAGACGGATACTAAGGTGGTTTCTACCGAAATTACCGTGCGTGCCAAAGCTAAGGATGCCAAATTTATCGGTTCCTCCATTGGGGGGGCCATGGTCATTATCCGTGTGGCAGATACTGGAGAAATTCTCGCACAGGGCTTGACCCAGGGGAGCACCGGCGATACTGGTAAGATCATGAAGACCCCGCGTGAGCGCTATGTGCCTATTGCCGAGGGGGCCGCTAAATTCACCGCTAATCTGGATATTACTGAGCCAGTTTTCCTTACCATTGAGGTTCTGGCCCCTTACATCAAAAAACAGGCCCGCGTGGTGGCGCAGACCCAGACCTGGTTGGTGCCCGGCAAGCCTATTGGTGGTGAGGGCTTGATTGTGGAAATCCCCGGCATGGTGGTGGACCTGCTCAGTCCTCAGACTCACCTTTACACCGGTTTGGATAAGAGTCCATTCGAGATCCGCGCCAATGTGGTGATGATGTGTGGCTGTTCCTTCACCGATGGTGGCTTATGGGATGGCAGCAAGATTGAAGTCACTGCAATAGTGAAGCGAAATGGAGGCGAATTTGCCACAGTGCCACTGAAAATCCAGGACACTATGAATACCTTTAGTGCGCCCTTCGCCACGGATTTACCCGGCGTCTACGAAATTCTGGTTTACGCTTATGACGCTAAAACCGGAAATACCGGTGTCGATAGGGGCAGTTTTATCGTGAAATAAACTGGATTGGCCGGGGCCAAGGCAATGAGCGGAAATCGGACAGGGGACTATGAGGTGTTTATGCGTGGTATGAATACGCGAGTCCCCGGCTTTTATCGCTCCGCTGTAAATCCCGGTCAGGTGCTCCTGCTGGGCCTCTGCTATGACGGGACGTGAGCAAAAGGGAGCGCTGTCCCGGAGCGAGCTGCTGGAGGAGCACCGCCCAGAACGGATCCACGCCCGCCTGGGGCGAGAGCCGAAATCTCAACGGGTCTCCGATTTTGTTCTGGGGGCCATCGATGGCTGCGTTACCACCTTTGCCATAGTGGCCGGTGCCTTCGGTGCGGGTTTTTCCGAGTCGGTAGTGTTGGTCATGGGGTTCGCCAACCTGATTGCGGATGGCTTCAGTATGGCGGTGAGCAATTACGAGGCCGTCAGCGTGGAGCGTGAACAAGCTGCGGCGGCCACGCGTATCGAACGCGAGCATATCGCACTGGTACCCGAGGGGGAGCGAGAGGAGATTCGCCAGATATTCCATCGCAAGGGGTTTCGCGGGCAGGTGCTGGACGAGATCGTCACTACCATTACCGCCAATCGCCAGCTATGGATTGAGACCATGTTGGCGGAGGAATACGGTATCAGCCGCACCAAACGCAAACCTCTGGGCAGTGCTTTGGTGACCTTCTTCGCATTTATTGGCATGGGCACCGTGCCGCTGTTACCCTACCTTCTCTCGCCACTGAACTCGTCACAACAGTTCTACAGCAGCGTTATTCTGGCGGCTTTAACCTTCTTTGCCATCGGTCTGTGCAAGGGCCTGGTATTTTCCCAAAAGGTTTGGATGGCGGGCTTCAAGACCCTGGTATTTGGAGGCGGTGCCGCCGCACTGGCATTCGCCGTAGGCTTCTTCCTGCGCGACCTTATCACTTGACCTAGGCGGCTACTACTCGGTTGCGGCCGCTGTTCTTTGCCCGGTACATACGCTTGTCTGCCTCCGCCAGCAGTTGGTTGTGAGGGTTGCCGCTCCCCTCTACCACGCCAAAACTGATGGAAACTTTTACCGGCTGTACGTAGCGGCGGCTCAGGGCCTCGACCTTGCGACGCAGTTTTTCTGCCAGCACCCTGCCGCCGCGCACATCGGTATTGGGCAACAGCAGCAGAAATTCCTCTCCGCCCCAGCGTGCAACAACATCTTCTGCGCGGGTGTTTTCCCCGAGGATTTTCGCTACGTCCTGCAAAATGCGGTCGCCAAAGCCGTGGCCGTAGGTATCGTTAATATTTTTAAAGTTGTCCAGGTCGCCAATCAGTATCACGTATCGGCCTTGTAACTCCTTGTTGCGCCGTTCCATATCGTGGATAGCCCGGTAGGCCTCGCGGCGGTTCGCCAGCCCGGTGAGGGCATCGGTGGAGGCGCTTTTTTCCAGTTCACCGGTGAGGCGTTCGAGTAGCTGTTGGGTGTGGTGGCGACTGCTGTCGAGTAGTGCGGTGAGAGCGGTAAGAGCGCCAAAAACCGCAATAAAACGTGCGCGATAGGCGGTGTCATATTCCGCCTTCAGGCCGGGGAAGTCCGGGTAGAAAAGAGCCGTAGCGGTGACTAGGCCGATGGCGATCAGCGCCACTGTGCCGGTCTTATAGCCGTATAAATTGATAAATCCTGGCACCAACATCACCGCCCACATTAGGCCAGTGTTGTTAACCCCACCGGATAACAGCAGATAAAAGTAGAGTACCAATAAAAGAATGCCTACCAGTAGCGGTGTTTTTTGGCTGGGACCCATCACATTGATGGTGACATAGGAGCAGAGTATCACTACTGCGGCGGCGGAAAGGGTCGTGGCCTGCAGAATATCGGCGGCGCTCAGGGCGATAACCGCCATGGCACCGGTTACCGCCATGGCAAAAATTAACATGTAGGAGGAGGCCATGATACGGCGGCGCAGGTCGATGCGCTCCAGCTCCGCCACAGGTGTGTTTAGTGCGGTGTGATGCTTGTTATACCCTGAGTTCATAGTCGTCTCTGTTCCTGTACAGACTGCAACTTCCGTCGGTCGTAAGCGCGATTCCTGTCACTTAATTCACCGGCAGAGTGAAGCTGCGCCGAGTATAGGAGGATTCGCCCGATGACCAAAGCCGCGAGCTACAGTATCTGTAAAGCAAACGTTAGAACTGAGAAACCGTGACACAAATTCATCTGACTTGGGGCAATATCCTGACATTACGTGGGGACGCACTGGTGTGCCCCGCGCACAAACATCTTATTCGCGGGCGCGGCCTTTCGGCGCAGATTTATGCACAGGGTGGCGTTGAGCTTGCGACTCAGTGTGGTAGGCAACTGAAGTGTGCCGTTGGTGAGGCGCGGCTAACCAACGCCTATCATCTGCCGGTGGATTATCTGCTGCACACGGTTACGCCGCAGTGGAGCAGTGGTGATCAATGGGGCGCTTTGGCCATTGGCCAGCTACGGCGCTGTTATGAGAGTGTATTGTGCCTTGCGAGGGAGAAGGGGTTGAAGCGAATTCTCTTTCCCGCATTGGGTGCGGGTACCAATCGATTTCCCCATGCCATTTCCGCACACCAGGCCCTGGAAGTTCTCAATGAGTATTCTGGTGAATTTGATCAACTGACGGTTTGTTTACATTCTCCCGCCGCTCTTGGAGAGTGGGAGAGGGTTGAGCGGCGTTTCTACACGGTGTGAGATTACCTGATCGCAAAAGTGTACTGTCGTGCTTATTTAGTAAGGACTAATTAAGCCTTTTCACAATGCCCTTGAAGAAGGCTGAAGAAGTTGTGCCTTAACTAGAAGTTAGGCACTTACAAAGCTGAGATCGAGGAGAGAATAAAGCTTGAAAAATCGCCCCGTGAATTTCAAGCCTCCCTACCCCGCATGGGAGCTAGAGCTTCCCTCTAACCATTGGTATGTCCAGTGCCAGGTTGGCTTACAGTTTGCGAGTGGACAACGTGACGATTCGCTATTCCGATTGTTGGCCAGGTTTTTATCCAGTGCTAAAGGCTTGCTGCACTTTGAGCGGGCGGGACACATCGATGTTCAGGGAGCTTATAACGATATTGCTATAGCCTATTGGGACAACGATGAATCAATGGGGAAATGGCTTAGGGAAGAAGCTACTGAGTTACGGGAAATTATTCAGAGTAAGTCGGGATTTTGGTATGAGGCGTTAGCCGCTCCACGCTCACACTTTGAAGTATCTTCCTCCACACCTGTGGCTGACTGGGGGATTTTTCGCCACTTTGATATTTGTGAGCAGCATGAACACGCTTACTGGGGTGCGATGCGGGATCGAATTAGTGCGGCGGAGAATGATGGGCTTCCGGGTCAACTGCAAACCTTGCGGGCAATACCGGTTGGGAAACAGTCAGATACAGAAATATCTCTTCCCGGTAATTTATGTATGATTCGTACAGTTCAAGGGTACTCGGCAGCCAGTTCCGCGGAGCGGCATGCCTACCGGGAATCTCTGTGTTCCGAGTATGAACAGGGGGTGCATTATTTGCAGTCAAACCCAATAGAATCGTGCTGTCTTAGTGCTCGCCTGTTAAATGATGAGCATCCTGCACTGGGCAGGCCGGACACTGAAACTATTGCTTGGTTTGCATCCCTGGCGGATTTGGAAAACTGGGTACATCACCACCCTACCCATAAAGCTATTTATGCGGCTGCGCAGTGTTATGCGAGTCGCTTCGCCTCTGGGATGCAACTTTTGTTGAGTCACGAAGTGGCAGTAGTGCCGCATGGCAAGGGGCGGGCTTTTTATCAGGGCTGTCATCCTGATACAGGGTTGAAGCGTTTTCTCAAGTAAAAGTAAAGTGTATCTGTAGCTCTCAGAAAAGTGATATAGACACCTTAAAATAAAAGCAGTGAAGTTATTTTAATGTGTTATTGCATGGCAATTAAGTCGGTTCCATACGAAATTGATGACATTATTCGCAAGGTATATAAATACTCTGATTTGGGTAATTATCTTGATGAGGAGAATCGTTTTCTAAGAAATCTGGTTTCCGAGGGATCAACGCTTATAGATTTTGGTTGCGGTAATGGTCGTCATCTCAGGCTATTAAACGATCGTCTTGAACTCGGATTGGGAATAGATAATGACCATGGGCATATTGCGAGTGCACGAAATTTGAGTAAAGGAATAAGAAACCTTCAATTTTTACTTGCAGATGCCAAGACATTTACATCGGAGCGTAGGTACTCTATCGCCATATCTATGTATAACACGGTTGGTAATATTTACCCAGCGAGTAGAGTCATCGAAGTAATGCAGAGCGTATGCCAGCGTAAAGGGAAATTGATTGTAAGCGTTTTCTCAGAACAATCTATCGAAGAAAGAGTGGTGTTTTATCAGAAAATTGGTTTTGGTATAAAGCGGGTTTCAGAGAACTCCATTCTTACAGACAAAGGTGTGGAGTCCTCTCATTACAGCAGGGTACAAATTTCCAGGTTGATTCCTGGAGCTGAAATTATACCCTGTAGCAAATTCGGATGGCTGGCGGTTAAGTCAGTTTAAATGAATCTGATGATCGATTATCTCTTGTTAGATATTTCTTGCCACTGGGTTTTTAACCATATAATCGTACACTTTGTTAAAAAGTTTGTGCATCCAAAACTCGACATTATCAACACCTTCAATGGATTTATGACTGGCATGGTCTTCAATTGACAAGTCGGTCATATCCCAAAATCCCAGGGCTACTAGGGTGGCTTCCCCAGAGGACTCTATTTCTTTTCTGGATGATACAAACTCTAGAAGAAGGTTATTTTCGAGTTTTTTGGCATAGTGAATAGCAAGTACCTTTGATTTTTTGGTGCTTTCATTAAATTTAAGTATCTTCATGGGGCTTAGTTTTAATTTATTGTTGTCGGGAAGGCAGCTGCCTCGGAAATTGTAAAAACTACAAGGTATTAATATTAATGAAGGTAATTGTTGTTTCTGATATTTGGGGGCGGACAGAAGCCTTGGACGCCCTTTGTTTGCGAACTTTTGAGGATTATACAATCCTGGATCCATACTCCGGTAGTGAGATGAACTTTGAGATCGAGGGGGATGCATATAAATATTTTATCAACGAATGCGGCCTGGAAAGGTACTATTCCTATGTAAGCAGTTACATTAAAGAGCAGCGTTATAGTTATAATCTGCTGGGATTTAGTGTGGGAGCAACCGTCGCTTGGATGTTAGCCTGTAGTGATCAAGCTGAATTTATTAAAAAAACAGCCTGCTTCTATGGTTCCAGGGTTCGCTATCTTCTCAATGAGAGGCCAACCCGAAGTGTAGACTTTTTTCTGGCAAATAAAGAGCCCTCCTTTAATGTTTTGGAGTTCTCCCGCGAACTCTCCAATATACCGATGGTGACTTTACATAAAACACAGTTTTCTCATGGATTTATGAATAGTTGTTCTGAAAATTTTAATCCTGAAGCTTACAGGCACTACCGTGATTGGCTGAAAAGCTGGGCTAATGGTGCCTAGGCAACAGAGTGTGGAGAAGAAAAGGGTTGGAAGCTGAGGTCTGAAAAGGGAGGGCTAAGAAAAAGGTCTGAATATTTTATGTAAAAAATAAAAGGACCCGAAGGCCCTTTTATTTCCTGGAAAAGTAAAATCTTAAAGATATTTACTGACAGGAGCTCGCTTCCCAGTACTGCGGCGCTGCAGCCGGAGACCACCAGTTGGGTCCGAAGGTAGAGACGTATACCTGGCCTTCGAAAGTTACCTTATCGCCAACTTCGTAGCCCGCATCACCCGCGTAGGGCTGTTGGAACACTGGGCAGGAATCTGCCGAGCCCTCATCGCCATTGTTGCCATCAGAATTTCCGTCTGTGTTGTCACCGGAACCGTTATCTGTATTGTCGCCAGATCCATTATTGGTGCCGCTGTTATCGCCTGACCCTGTACCGGAATCGTTGCCAGAGTCGCCGCCGCTTGTTTGACAGGTGGTTTCACTCCACAGCGATGGTGCCGCACTCGGAGACCACCAGTTTGGCGCATGAGTGGATTCGTAGGCGACACCTTCGAAGACAACAACATCACCGACCGCATAGCCTGGATCGCCAGCATAGGGCTGCTCAAACGCCTCGCAGGCAGAGTTTCCGGTGCTGCCGCTATCGCCAGTGTCTCCAGTATTCCCTGTGTTGCCGCTATCGCCGGTGTCACCCGTATCTCCGGTGTCCCCGGTATCCCCACTGTCGCCGGTATTTCCAGTATCACCCGTGTCGCCAGTACTTCCAGTGTCTCCGTTGCCATCATCCCCAGAGCTCGATCCGCCTTGCCCGAAGACCTCCAGCGCCGCATCCAGAAGTGGATACTGGTATTGGTTATTCTCGCGCAGCATACCGCCCCGGAGCTGCCAGATCATTACACCGCCCAGGTCTTGCTCGACCACGTAACGGGACCGCTCGGCGATTGAGGTGGTGTCCTCGAAGGAAATGAAGCCGCCATCTGGGAACCACCCATAGTGAGTGACTGCTTCTGGGTCATAGGCGGTCTGGAATGATGCGTCGCTCTGCATTTTCTCAACGATCTGGTAGTAACGCGTCTCGGTGTCGGAACCCCAGTGAGCGACATCCTGCCCCGATGCGGCTTCGCCGATCGCGGTGGCGCCGGCGACACTGCGGCCGTAGTGAGACATACCCAGGATGATTTTTTCTGACGGGATATTGCCTTCAGTCATCCACATATTGCGGCAGCTGTCCGCGTCGAAGCCTTCGTTGACCTGGCCGGCATAGGGGTAAAGTGGCGAGGTGTGCTGGGCTACTGAATCCCAGTCGCCACCGAAGTCGTAGGTCATCAGGTTGACGTAGTCGAGCGTTGCACCGACCTCGGCAAAATCGTAGCCTTCTTGTGCAATCGATGGGCCGCAAGCGACGGCGGCGGTTAGCTCCAAGCGCTTGCCGGTCTCGGCTTCGACTTCATCGAAGCGCGCACGCAGCTCCTTCAGTAGTGTGGTGAAATTTTCTTTGTCGATCGAACGGCCACCGTTGGGTGCATAGCCCGGATATTCGAAGTCGAGGTCGAGTCCATCGAAGTCCCAGTCGGTTAGTAGGGTTACCGCATTTTCGATAAATGCTGCACGTGTGTTGGCGCTTTCCATCATCTCAGAGACTTTATGGGAGAGAGTCCAGCCACCTACGGAGAGAATCGCCTTGGCACCATCGTCGTGTACCGACTTTACGAAACCGGATTCGTGATCGTTCCAGCTCTGGCAGACTGCGTCCTGCTTGCTTGGATCGTACTGGCTGTAGGGATGCCAGAACGGCGGTGAGCACTTGACCGGACCATTGCCGGCGCCGCCGGAGAAAGATTGAGCCCCCATTCCGTAAAAGACATAGGGATCAGTAAAGTAGATGGTGCCCTCTTCGTCATTCCAGGCAAAGGCGTATTGCACATGGGTCAGTTTGGAAAAATCCACATTGTCGTGGGTGAAGGAGGAGTCGGCCCAATACTCCCAGTCGGCCCAGTAAGCGGAAACACGTTTGGTTTCCTGGGCGCTGACATTGGCACTCAGCACGAATGCCGCAGCAAGCGTTGCTACTTTTTTTAATCCAAATCCGCGCTCATTGCGGCACCCCACTAACATCCCTGTTCGATCCTGAAATTGCAGGAAAGAAAACATTACAGTGACCTCCCATGGGCCTTAATTACGATGAAACTTAGCGTTATAGAACTAAACTTTATAGTTGAGGAAGTTGGAAAAAAACTGGGGGATAAAAGTTCCATCTGAAACTGAGAGCCCCATCGTAACTAACTCATTTTTCCCGACAAATTGTGCAAGAAAAGTGAAAGAATCAAGATGTAAACCGCTCTTTACAGGATAAAATCAGTTTCTATCACATAGGGGTAATGTGATAAATACTTGGTGGTGATGGTCGAATTATTAGAGTTATTTAAGAATTAATTTTTATGATGTGAGCAAAAAAAATAAAAATGGTATTGGTCTGGAAAATACCCAAGGGCAGTTGCCTAGGTGTCGCTGTCAGCGCTTTCCAAAAATAAATAGCAATAAGCGCTGGCTGCCCGGATAAAGTATTTTTTCTAGATTGCTTAAGTTTTCGGTGTAGGTTGTCACCAAGTGTGAAAAATAAAAAAGGGCCCTATAGGGCCCTTTTTAAACTGAAGAAAATTTTAATTATTTCTTCGTGCGCTTACGCATATTTTCCTGCAGGATTTTTTTGCGTATGCGGATATGGTTGGGAGTCACCTCAACCAACTCGTCCTCTTCGATAAACTCCAGCGCCTGCTCCAGGGTATGGCGGATGGGCGGAGTGAGGGTCAGGGCTTCGTCGGTGCCGGCGGCGCGAATATTGGTGAGCTGCTTACCCTTGGTGGGGTTTACCACTAGGTCGTTGCCGCGGGAGTGGATACCGATAACCTGGCCTTCGTAGATATCTTCGCCGTGGCCGAGGAACAGGCGTCCACGGTCCTGCAGGGCGAACAGAGCGTAGGCCAGAGTCTTGCCGTTCACCATGGATACCAGTACGCCGTTGATGCGCTTGGCCACTTCACCCTGTTTTACCGGGCCGTAGTGGTCGAAGATGCTGGTCATGATGCCGGAGCCGCTGGTCAGGGTCAGGAACTGGTTGCGGAAACCGATCATACCGCGCGAGGGCACGATAAAGGTCAGGCGCACACGGCCTTTGCCGTCCGGCTCCATATTGGTCAGTTCGGCTTTGCGTAGACCCAGCTCTTCCATAATCGGGCCCTGGTGCTGGTCTTCAACGTCGATCACCACCTCTTCGTAGGGCTCCTGGATCTCGCCGTCCACTTCTTTCTGCACCACTTCCGGACGGGAGACACCTAGCTCGAAGCCTTCGCGACGCATGGTTTCGATCAGTACCGACAGGTGCAGTTCGCCGCGACCGGATACGCGGAATTTGTCCGGGGAATCACCTTGCTCAACGCGCAGGGCTACGTTGTGGATCAGCTCTTGATCCAGGCGCTCCTTGATATTGCGCGAGGTAACGAACTTGCCATCCTGGCCGGCAAAAGGCGAGTCGTTCACCTGGAAGGTCATACTCACGGTGGGCTCATCCACGCTCAGGGCCGGCAGGGCCTCCGGAGTGTCTGGGTCGCACAGGGTATCGGAGATATTCAGTTCGCCCACACCGGTAATACACACAATGTCGCCGGCGCTGGCCAGTTCCACTTCGGTGCGCTCAAGGCCCAGGTAGCCCATCACCTGCAGAACCTTGGCCTTGCGGGAGTTGCCTTCGCGGTCCAGTACCACCACCTGCTGGTTGGGGGCCAGGGTGCCACGGGTGATACGGCCAACACCGATAACACCGACATAGCTAGAGTAATCCAGGGCGGAAATCTGCATCTGGAAGGCGCCTTTTGGGTCTACCTTGGGCGGCTCAACCTTGTCCACGATCATCTGGAACAGCGGCGTCATATCGTCGGCCATATCGGTATCGTCGAGGCCGGCGATGCCGTTCAGAGCGGAGGCGTAAACAACCGGGAAGTCCAGTTGCTCATCGGTGGCGCCGAGGCTGTCGAACAGGTCGAAGACCTGATCCATCACCCAGTCTGGGCGTGCGCCGGGGCGGTCGATCTTGTTGATCACCACGATGGGGTTGAGGCCCTGCTCAAACGCCTTTTGGGTAACGAAGCGGGTTTGCGGCATGGGGCCATCCACCGCATCTACCAACAGCAATACGGAGTCGACCATGGACAGTACGCGCTCTACCTCACCGCCAAAGTCGGCGTGCCCTGGGGTGTCGACGATGTTGATGCGGTAGTCGTTCCAGCGAATGGCGGTGTTCTTGGCGAGGATGGTAATGCCGCGCTCTCTCTCCTGGTCATTGGAGTCCATGACCCGCTCGGCGCCTTCGTCGCGACGGTCGAGTGTGCCGGACTGGGACAGCAGCTTGTCCACCAGGGTGGTTTTGCCGTGGTCTACGTGGGCAATAATCGCAATATTGCGCAGATTCTCTATCACTGGGGGCCTCTGGGCGTTAAATCTTGGTAAATCGGGGCGGGGGCCTGCGGGGTTTCTACAGCAGCATTCCGGCCAAAGGCGGCGATTATAGGGGGGCCGCATGACAATTGGGAGTGATTTTGAGTAAAAAATCACCGGTCGCGTTCAGAATGGCGACCAGAAGAAGAGAGCAGGTAGGGCGCGGGCGAATCTGCCGCCCGCGCCGAGGGTAATTACTTCTTGATGCCGTCTGGACGGTGCGGAATCTGTGGGCGCAATACGCCCACATTGCGGAAGCCTTCATCTAGCAAGTGAGAGGCATGTAGGCGGCTCATTACGCCGCGCGCGCAGTAAAGAAGGTACTCGCGCTCCTGATCCAGCTTGGCGAAGCTGTTATTGAGGCGGTAGAAGGGGATCGTCTCTACTTCGACGCCCTCTAGCTCCAGCGGGTCCATCTCCTCTTCATCCGGGTGGCGGATATCGATGATTACCGCGTTGCCGGCCTCTTCACGGATCTCCACTTCCGGCGCCTCGCCGTCCACTTCTTCGATGACCTCGTCGATATTCTGAATCGATCGGTTGCCGATGGCGCGATCGAGGATGGTGAAATCGAAGCGGTTTTCCTCGGATTCCACTTTTTCAATCTTGGCGCGGGTGGTGGGTTTTACCGAAATCACGCCGCAGTATTCGGGCATATTTGCGGCGAATTCCTCGGTGCCGATGGCCCGGGAGGTACGGATAATATCGGTCTTATCGGTAGTGATCAGTGGTCGCAGTACCAGGGTGTTGGTGACGCTATCGATTACTGACAGATTCTTCAGGGTCTGGCTGGAAACCTGAGCGATGGCCTCACCGGTTACTACTGCATCCACTTCCAGCTCTTTCGCGATAACGTCTGCGGCGCGCAGCATCATACGCTTGAGAATCACGCCCATGTGGGAGTCGTCTACGCGCTCGAGAATTTCTGCCACCACTTCGTCGAAGGGCACGGTGACAAAACGCACCCGGTGGGAGGCGCCGTATTTGTTCCACAGGTAGTAGGCCACTTCCTTAACACCCAGTTCGTGTTGGCGCCCGCCCAGGTTGAAGAACAGGAAGTGAGTGCGGATACCGCGTTTCATGGTCAGGTAGCTGGCCACGGTGGAATCGAAACCGCCTGAGACCAGCGATAGCACCGGGTCCTGGGTACCCAGGGGGAAGCCGCCGAGGCCGGGGTGCTGTTCCTCGATCACGTTGAGTTTGTCGTGGCGGATTTCCAACTTGACCGTGATATCCGGGTTTTTCAGTTTCACCCCGGCCGCCCCGGTATTCTTGTTGAGGCCGCCGCCTACGTACTGTTCCACATCCAGAGATTTAAAATCGTGGTCGCCGGTGCGTTTTACCCGCACGCAGAAGGTCTTGTCCTTGAGGGCTGGGCCCCACACCGACAGGGTCTTCTCGTACATATCGTGCAGGTCGCCCAGGGGGAACTGGCGCACGCGGGAGAAGTTGGCAATGCCGGGGGTGTGAGAGAGCACCTCTTCAATGCGGCTGCCAAGGTGGGCCACGGCGTCCGGGGCGATCACATCGATCTTTTCCCAGTCTTTGCGCACCTGGATACGGTCGTCCAGCTGGCGCAGCAGGCGCTGTAGGTTGTCCTTGAGCTGGCGCGACATACGTTTGCGCACCGGATTGCTCTTGATGGTGATCTCGGGAAAAAATTTGACGACAAAGTGCATGGGAATCCGTGGGGTACCGCATGTTGATAGAAGGTGCGGCATTATAAACTAGCCGGACGCAAGTTGGTTGTGCACTGTTTGTGAGCAAGCCGGAGTATAAATGTGCCATTGTGGTGCATTTAGTTATGGCTGCACAGCCACAATACATCTATCCTGCCCCAGTCGGCCCAGAACTGGGGCCCGCACCGGCACCAGCCGCCGCTGCGACGCCACTGCCCTAATTTGGCACACTCTTTGCTTTATTTCACGCCAGGTAAAGAGCGAATGCCAGCAGTATAGGCATAGCGACCAAATACTTTTCAAGACCTGGAGGACAGCAATGTCAGCGAAAACGCTCGGTTTGATTAATGAGAGTGAAGCTAAGTGGATAGACCTGCGCTTCACCGACACCAAGGGTAAAGAACAGCACGTATCTGTGCCCGTGTCAGAGATTGACGACGAGTTCTTCGAAGAGGGCAAGATGTTCGATGGCTCCTCTATCGCTGGCTGGAAGGGCATTAACGAGTCCGACATGATCCTGATGCCGGATGACGATACCGCTTTCCTCGATCCCTTCACCGACGAAAGTACCGTAATTATTCGCTGTAATATCGTCGACCCGATCACCGGTCAGGGCTACGAGCGCGACCCGCGTTCCATCGCGCTGCGCGCCGAGGAATACCTGAAGTCCACCGGTCTGGGTGACACCGCACTGTTCGGCCCAGAGCCCGAGTTTTTCGTCTTCGACGATATTACCTGGGGTGCCGAAATGGGTGGCGCCTTCTACAAGATCAACTCCGAAGAGGCGGCTTGGTCTTCCGGTCATAACTTCAGTGAGGGCAATATTGGTCACCGCCCCGGAGTGAAAGGCGGTTACTTCCCAGTGCCCCCGGTTGACTCCCTGCACGATGTGCGCGCCGCTATGTGTTCCGCTATGGAGCAGATGGGTTTGCGTGTTGAAGTACACCACCACGAAGTGGGCACCGCTGGCCAGTGTGAGATCGGCGTTGCCGCCAACACTCTGACCAAGAAAGCGGATGAGGTGCAGATCCTCAAATACGCCGTACACAATGTGGCCCACGCCTACGGCAAGACCGCGACCTTTATGCCCAAGCCGCTGGTAGGCGATAACGGCTCCGGCATGCACGTGCACCAGTCCTTCACTAAGGATGGCGTTAACCAGTTTGCCGGCGATGCCTACGCGGGCCTGTCCGAGACTGCCCTGTACTACATCGGCGGTATCGTGAAGCACGCGCGCGCCCTGAATGCGATCTGTAACGCATCCACCAACTCTTACAAGCGTCTGGTTCCTGGCTTCGAAGCCCCGGTTATCCTGGCGTACTCCGCGCGCAACCGCTCTGCGTCTATCCGTATCCCTTACGTGACCTCTCCTAAGGGTAAGCGTATCGAGACCCGCTTCCCGGATCCGACCGCCAACCCCTATCTGGCGTTTGC
The DNA here is from genome assembly GCF_052467705.1 of Microbulbifer mixtoriginis (SeqCode). NCBI lineage: Bacteria > Pseudomonadati > Pseudomonadota > Gammaproteobacteria > Cellvibrionales > Microbulbiferaceae > Microbulbifer > Microbulbifer mixtoriginis (SeqCode). Next base: position 35,519 of record NZ_CP174322.1, on the reverse strand, counting down.
TGCGCTGTTGATGGCGGGCCTGGACGGTATCAAGAACAAGATCCACCCCGGCGATGCCGCCGACAAGGATCTCTACGATCTGCCGCCGGAAGAGTTGGCCGAGTACCCGACCGTTGCGGCGAGCCTGGAAGGCGCCCTGGATGCTCTGGATCAGGATCGTGCCTTCCTTACCGAAGGTGGTGTATTCACCGACGACGCCATTGATGCCTACATCGACCTGAAGCGCGAAGAAGTAGAGCGCCTGAACATGACCACACACCCGGTCGAGTTTGATATGTACTACTCCGTGTAATGGCGAGCGGCATCACGCCGATGCCGTCGAGCCGTTCTCGAAAAGCCCGCACCCTACTGGTGCGGGCTTTTTTATTGGAGGTACACTGATTGGGTTGGTTGCTTTTGCCGTCTATGGTCGATTTTGTATCTCTTGGACCCAAAAGCCCGCCCCTTTGAGACTGCGGCCCCCGTATTGGGCTGAGACAAGGACTACCGCTTCGCGGCTGAGTGAGTGATGGAAAATATGAAACTGCTTCAGGCCCTTTTCCTTGCTGTTCCCCTGGTGGCCTTTGCCGGCACTGATGGTGGGAATACCTCCAGTACTATTTACAAAGTCGTCGGCCCCGATGGTCAGGTGACTTTCAGCGATACGCCACCACCCAATGGGCAGGCGCAGGAGGTGCAATTGGCTCCCATCAATGTTCAGCCCATTGCCCTGCCGCGAACTCTGCCAACTCGTAAATTGTCTCCAAAAGATGAGACTGACACCGGCAAGGAGGGCTATACAGGCCCGGTTTCTATCCAGATAGTGAGTCCCCTGGATGGCGCCACCATCCCGCCGGGACAGCGCTTTATTCCACTACAGGTAGACGTGCAACCGGTGTATCCAGAGGGGGCGAGTTTCTTTGCGGTGGTAGATGGCAAACCTTGGCAGGGCAGCTCTTCTGGAGCGGGCCTGGATATCTCCCTGCTCGAGCGCGGCACTCATACTGTGCAGGCGGTACTCACCGACTCCAAGGGCCAGGTATTGGCACAATCTCAGGTGGTTACTCTCTATGTGAAACGTCCGGGTGGCAGATTGCCTGATAACTCGGCACCGCGTGCACCGCAAGCCCCCAGGGCTCCGGTTGGGCCGGGTATCCCCCAAGCTCAGCCCAGCCCCTAAATTTGCCCCGCCCTCAACGCCCTCACCGATAACTTCTTTTTTGGTGGGGGTCGCCGTTTTTATCCTTGCTGGTTGAATTTTATTCTGCGCACTAAAATGGTGCGCATAGGGGTAAGCCATCTCAAGTGCTTCGGTACATGTGTCAGCTGAATCGTTTAAAACCCCTAAGACCGGGTAGGTTGGGCAGTGCCTCCCATTAATTCCGTGCGCCATTTTGGTTTGCTTTTTGCACTGGCTAGATACAAGGGGTTATCGCGCCGGGCATAGGAGATTGTCCCGGCCCCTCGATGAAAAGCGGAAACGATTGAATGCTCAATGATCGCCAGTTGCGTCAGCTACTAGACAGCCTAACTTCAGCGGTACTGGTACTGGATGACCAGTTATCGCTTTGCTACCTGAATAATGCCGCCGAGGATCTGTTGGCTGCCTCCAATGCACGGGTTGAGGGCATGCCTCTGCAGGAGGTGGTGAGGGAATCTAACGCCGCACTAAAAGCACTGCACAATGCGCTCCTCACTGGGGAAAAATTCACAGTGCGGCGCGCCCACTGGCGCTTGCACAACCTAAAAACGCGCACTGTAGATTACTCCGTAAGCCCCGTACCGGAGCTGGGGGTGTTACTGGTGGAAGTGCAGCCGATGGATCGTTTGTTGCGCATTGCGCGCGAGGATGCGTTGCTCAGTACCCAGGAGACCGCACGCAACTTGGTGCGGGGAATGGCTCATGAGGTAAAGAACCCCCTCGGAGGGATTCGCGGTGCCGCGCAGCTGCTGCAGCGTGAACTACCCGATGCCTCCCTTGAGGAATATACCCAGATCATCATTGAAGAGGTGGATCGCCTGCGTAATCTGGTTGATCGCTTGCTTGGACCGCGCCAGCCGGTACAGCTGGTGCCCAGTAATGTGCACGAGATCCTAGAGCGGGTGGCACAACTGGTCGAGGCTGAATGTGGGGGTGAACTACTGATTCGCCGCGATTACGACCCCTCTATCCCCGATGTGCCGGCAGACCCCGAGCAGTTGATCCAGGCCTTGTTGAATATCGCCCGCAATGCCATGCAGGCCATCGATGAGAGTATTGGTCTCACCAATGGCGAAATGGTGCTGCGTACGCGGGTACAGCGCCAGTTCACGATTGGCCGCCGCCACTGCCCGCTGGTTTGCCGTATAGAAATAGAAGACAACGGCCCCGGCATTGCCGAGGAGATCCGCGAGCGTATTTTTTTCCCGATGATTTCCGGGCGCGCCGAAGGCTCGGGGCTGGGGTTGTCTATTTCGCAAAACATCATCAACCAACACCGTGGCTTAATTAAATGCGACAGCCGACCGGGCCGCAGTGTATTCCAGATTTATCTGCCACTTGTTACCGAATCAGCCAATACAGGAACCTAGAGAATGAGCAATCGCGTTTGGATTATTGACGACGACCGATCAATCCGCTGGGTACTGGAGCGAGCGCTGTCACGGGAGGGGATTGAGACCCAGTGCTACGAGAGTGGTGATCGCGCACTGGACGATTTTTACAGCGATTCCCCGGATGTGGTGATCAGCGATATCCGTATGCCGGGCTCCGATGGCTTCAAATTACTGGAGAGATTCCAGGCGGAACGGCCGGGCCTGCCGATTATTATCATGACCGCGCATTCGGATCTCGACAGCGCCGTGGCTGCCTATCAGGGTGGGGCCTTCGAATATTTACCCAAGCCGTTCGATATCGACGAAGCGGTAGCGGTTACCCGTCGCGCGCTGGCGCACGCCAAGGAACAGGCCCAGGAAGAGCGTGCGGAGCCGGAAAATGGCGCAAGCAACAAAGAAATTATTGGCGAAGCGCCAGCTATGCAGGAAGTATTTCGTGCTATTGGGCGCCTTTCTCATTCCAATATTACCGTGTTAATCAACGGTGAATCTGGAACCGGTAAGGAGCTGGTGGCTCAGGCCCTGCACAATCACAGCCCGCGTCGTAACAAGCCGTTTATTGCCCTCAATATGGCCGCTATTCCCAAAGACCTGATGGAGTCGGAACTATTTGGACACGAGAAGGGCGCTTTTACCGGCGCCAGCGCTCAGCGGGCAGGTCGCTTCGAGCAAGCCAATAGTGGCACCCTGTTTTTGGATGAAATTGGCGATATGCCAGCGGATACACAGACGCGTCTGTTGCGTGTGCTGGCAGATGGTGAATTTTATCGAGTAGGCGGCCATACACCGGTAAAAGTGGATGTGCGTATTATCGCCGCCACTCACCAAAACCTGGAGGAGTTGGTGCGCGAGCATAAATTCCGCGAGGATTTGTTCCACCGCCTGAATGTGATTCGGATTCATATCCCGCGCCTTGCGGACAGGCGCGAGGATATTCCACGGTTGGTACGTCACTTCTTTAATGCCGCCGCCGCCGATCTCGGCGTAGAGCCGAAAATTCTCAGCAAAGATGCGGAGGAATACCTCTCCGGTCTCGACTGGCCCGGCAATGTGCGCCAGCTGGAAAATACCTGCCGCTGGATTACCGTGATGGCCTCCGGCCGTGAAGTGCATATTGAAGACCTTCCGCAGGAATTGCATCAGCAGGGTAATGAAATCGAAACGCCACTGGACTGGCAAAAAGCCCTGCGTATCTGGGCCGATCAGGCACTGAGCGCCGGGCGCAAGGAAATTCTCAGTGAGGCCGTACCGGCCTTCGAGAAGGCCCTGATAGAAATCGCCCTAAAGCACACCGCTGGACGCAAGCGGGATGCTGCGGACCTACTGGGTTGGGGCCGCAATACTCTGACGAGGAAGTTAAAGGAGTTAGAAATTAATGGAAGTTAAGAATTGCTCAGCGCTTAACTTAAGGAAAAGCTTTATAAATAATTAAGCGGATATTTCTTTTAAATCTTAATCGCTGAATAAGTACATACTTTTTTGGGCTTCTCTACCAATATTTATTTATTCCACTTAAATGTATTGATAGAAGCCTGGAGAAAGTTCATGACTGCTGATGAGTTAAGTGTTCTCGATAGTGTGCCATTCCTATTCTGGGTAAAAAGTAGAGATGAGCAGTATTTATGGGGAAATCGAAAAATTTGTGAATTGGCTGGTGAGGATGTAGTGGGAAAGACCGATGACCAGCTGGTTTGGGCTGAAAATGCCTCAGCACTGAAGGCGGCAGATATTCGTGTTTTTAATTCCGGTAAGCCAGATTATTTACTTGAGCATGTGGTGAAATCCAGCAAGGGTGAGGAAACCCTTAGCGTTTGTAAGTGGCTCGATGATTTTGAGGGGCAGCAGTGTTGTTTTGGGATCTCTTTTGTTATCGAGTGACTTGAGGTTTGTTAGAGTGGGGTGGTCAAATTGGTAGTGGCCCCGTAATATCCGTGTTGTTTTAGTTCAAGGTTCCTATTCTTGTTTATCATCATAAGGTCGGTAATGTACAAGATTCTTGCCGATTTTAATTTGAAAGTGATTGTGGCTAAATCCCAGGACTCAATATTTATAAGTCCTGGGATTCAACGAGCTTAAAGTATTTTATGAAACTAATTTTCTATATCGGTTTTTTTAAATCGGCCGATATAGCCGCCCCGGTAGTCTATCCTGCTGGAATCTGGGATGGAAAATAGAGCGTTTTGAGTCACTCGGATATAATAAAAATTCTCATCGATGTCTAGCAGCTCTGTGTCTCTCTCTCTCCATAAAACACATTCTTCAGATTGTCCTTCACAAGAGGCTAGATAAGGAAGAGTTCCATTTTCTTCAGTATCCAGTGATGGATCATAATAGTGCTTAGTTATTAGGGTATCATTCTCAACCTTTTCCCAGGAGCCTATTCTCGGGCTGATGCCCCACTTGGATTCTGTCAATGGTTGTTCCTGATACAACGTTTCGATATGAAAAATTCCGTTATCTTTATAGGTTAGTGCATAGTTATAGTCAGTGAGAAAGGGTGCATTATATTCAAGCCTAATAGGAGTGGGTATATTTTTAGATGTTTTCCCCATCATGAATCCAGAGAATACTTTCTTTTTATTGGTTTTAGGATTATTGCCTATGCCAATAAATCTCAGTGCTTTATTGAAAAACCCTAGCGGAATGTAGCGGATTTCAGTGCCCCCTTCATACTTCACTCTTAGATCTTCGCCAAAAGTGTATGAATATTTTTCACTATTTTCTGAGGATACTCCATAAGCTATTTCTCCGGTGCTCTCAGTTTTATTGGTGAATTTTGCAGGAAATATGTCGCAATCACAGTTTTGATATGTTTCTGGGTGATAAGAGTCTGCATAAAATTCCTCTGGTAGGGAATCCCAAGGAAAAGTTAGCTTAGTGTCAGTTACATGAAAGTATCTGCTCTCAGTACTTTCATAGTCCCCATCTGGGCCTTCACACATACCTTTAAAGTCAATTTTTACTATCTGGCTATAAGGTGTTGTGAAAGCATGTTTTGCTTCAAACTCTCTATCCCGCATAGTTACGCAGCTCTCTTCTATATAGTATTCCCATGTAGAGTCTCCGATGAGAGAGCCGCTTATATTGCCAAATTCATCCGTGCTTAGAGTAAACTTTCCTACTTCTGATAAATCTGCTGATCCACTAGTTTGGTGTTGTGTGCTTAGCTCAATGAGGCCAGTATCTAGAATAGCATCTGAATCAGTTCTTCTTGTAGAGAAAATTATTTCTTCAGATGCATTGAGTTTGTAGCTTTGATCTCGTAAATATTTATTTTCTAGTAAATAATTGATGGATTTTAAATAGATATCATGAGTATTTTTGCTTTGATTAATTATATCTTCAGATTTCTGTATGGAGAATTGAAAGTCTTTGATGAAATCTTTGGTGTTAGAGTATTTATCAACAGGAAAATAGTAGTTGTTTTTATCTGTTGTGGCGCTAGAAATAGTGGCCTTCATATAGGCGGCTAGCTGTATGGCTTCATCCAGTGGGACTTCGAAAGTATATTTTTTTAAATCCTCGACTGAAGTAATGAGTTCTCCATTGTTTGCCAAGTCAATAAGGTCTGCCATGACACCGGTGAAAGTTCCTACTGCAAATGCAGGGTTATTATTTAAATAACTTACTTCATTATTAATGGCTTTATCTTTTATGTCTGAAAATGATCCGGCATATGAGCGGAATTCGAAATCCCAGTCGTTGGGCATGGAACCCTTGGCCGAAAAAGTTACCAGTTCATTTTCGTGACTAGAGTCGACTTCAACACTAAATTCATTATTATTTTTTTGGTCGGCAATATATTCTTTCTCACCAATTCTGACAGTTACGACAGGAAAGTCCTTAAAGTCCTCGGTGAAAATACCATGTAGAGTGATTGCTGATGGGGAGGAGGGCTGGCCTGTGGTGTCGCCCCCGGTTGAAGGTGTGGATGGTGTAGATTGACTTGGGGTTGGCTCAGATGAATCGCCACTTTTGCTTCCACCTCCACTGCATGCACTAATTAATACTGTAGAAATAAGTAGTGTTCTATAGAGGTTGGTTATCCTTTTCATACATAAACTTCCAGTTGGTCGTGAAAAATTTTTCGCATAATACATTTTTTATTTAAATATTCATCTTTGATGTTGGTACGACGGTGCTTCTACTTGTGTAGTTGGATATGGCGTTAGTAGGTGTATCAGCGTAGTGACCGTTTGTGAGTCTTTACTATGGCTTCTGAGATTTTATTAAAATATTTCTCTGAACTATGGGTGTGGGGAAATTATGGAAAAAGTGTTTTTATAGATTGCTTAATCTGAGAGTTATAAATTGTGAAATGATGAGGGAGCCAAATAGGTAGCAGTCATAGATATGTGTTGATTGTGTTAAGCTGAAGGCTGCTTGAATGTGTTGAGCTTTATCTAGTTGGTGCTTTTATAAAAAAGTCTGGGGTCTTTTGAGGTATTTAAAGTTGACTCGATGATATTGAGGGGCAGCAATGTTGCTCTGGAGTCTCTTTTTTATTGAGTGAATTATTCAAAGACAGTTATAAAAATCTGGATTTTATAAGCAATCCGGAGCTTCCCTGGCAAGCAACTTAATTACTGTTCTGCTCTTTCTGCTTTTTCCACGCCGAGTTTCTCTAGATTTTTGACGATATCCTCAGCCGTAGTGGCGGGGTTGATATCTCTGTCTATTTTCAGAATGGTGCCATCTTTACCTATGTATACATTCACTCGCCGGGCGAGTTTTATAAAGGGTATTAAGACATCGTAGGCTTTGGCGACTTCTCCCGTGGGGTCGCTTAGTAGGGGGAAGTCAGCAGAATTGTACTTGGCAAACCGGACTTTCTCATCGAGTTCATCGGTGCTAGCCATAAAATAGGCAACGTTAAAGGAACGAATTTGCTCACCGTGTTTAACTAGGGATCTACATTCTATTGTGCAGTTCTTGGTAAAGACTCTGGGATACCAGGCGATTACTACCGCACTTTTTCCAACGTAGTCCTGTAGCGAGTGGGTTTTTCCATCTGTGCCCTTTAAGGAGAATTCGGGAGCTTTTTGCCCGACCTCTAACGCCATCAGCGGTACGCTGAGTATTATGGCGACAATCAGGGTAAGCCAATATTTCATAGGGTCATCCGCTCCGGCAAAGGTGGCGTCTATGCTATTGCCGCTGTGTGCTTCCAACAATTATATGACGCTTGCAGGGTGAGGACCCTCTGTAACTGTCATCTTTGCCAAGAGTGACTGAATAGTGCCCACTGTGTGAGCCAGACTTTTCTGATATGGAGGGCGAGGTCTTATGCATTTGTGCGATAAGGCTTATGGACTTTCCTTGTCGCTGCTTTACCTGTTTACCGTGTGGCTAGTGTTCTTCACCCTGGCTTTGGGTGTCTATTGGGGATCCAATATTCTCGACGACATCGAATCCCCTAACAGCGGTGTTGTTGCAGCTACCCAACGTTTGTGGCGTTTATTTTAGCCTTTTCCTTCAATATGACTTCGGATCGTTTTAATGAGCACATGACGTTGCTAGTGCGGGAGGTCAATCTCCTCAAGCGTGTCTATCTGAATGGGATTTTTTGGAAACAGGATGAAGGTGATCGCGCGCGTGAGTTGATTGCAGAGTATCTAGACCTTCGTGATTTTTATCCCTTTATCCCTTTATCCCTTTATCCCTTTATCCCGGTAAGTACGGTAGATATTGCGCGCAGTGAAGAGGTTCTCAGAGAGTTTTGGCAGTTAGTACAGAATCATATTATCAGACGCTATAAGGCCGACTATTTGCGAGCTACACCGCGTCAGATTGGTGGTAGGGCTGCCGTAGTGAGAATTCCCGCACTGCTGTGGTTGGCACTGTACTTTATGACTGTACTAGCAATGCTTGTTATTGGTTTTTAGTTGGGAACTTGCCGTGCTGGTTAGGATCGGGTGGTGCTGGCTATGGCGCTGACTTTCGCCAAGATGATTTTGTTGATTGCGGATCTAGACAGGGTCGATGGGGAAGTGCAGATGGTGGATTAGGGACCGATGAGTAAGCTCAACCAGTGTCTCAGGGCGCTGCGAGAAGACCGGTCCAGAATTCTCGCAGCGCACCAATAATAAGAGGGTCTTAATTACGCATTATCTTTTTTATGCTGCATCAGCATATCTTTGCTTTCCGGTTTAGGGGGCATCAGCATATCTTCCGGATGGACAAATTCCCGCATAAAGATTTCCCAGAAAGCCAGAAACAGGGCTGCTAACAGGGGGCCCATGGCGAAGCCACTGATACCAAACAATATCAGGCCGCCCACGGTGGAAAATAGCACCAGGTAATCTGGCAGCTTGGTGTCCCGCCCCACTAGAATAGGGCGCAACAGGTTGTCGACCAGGCTGATAACGGTAAACCCATAAGCTAACAGAATGGTCGCCTTAACCGGCTCACCGATACCGTACAGATAGATCGCTGCGGGAAACCAGATGAGTGCTGCGCCAACGGCGGGTAACAGTGACAACAGGGTCATCAGTACGCCCCAAAGCAGTGGCGCGGGTAAATCGAGGACCCAGAAGATAATACCGCCCAGGCTGCCTTGGGTAATCGCGACAACCAAATTGCCTTTAATTGTGGCGCGTGTGACTTCGGCAAACTTGGCCAGTAGCAGGTGCTCGCGTTCATCGCCAAGCGGCAGTGCGTGAATAATTAAATTGACCAGCCTGTCGCCATCGCGAATCAAAAAGAAGGTGAGGTAGAGCATCAGGCCGAGCATGACAAAAAAGTTAACGGTGTTCTGCCCAACTTCTATGGCATTTTTTGCAATAAAGCTGCCGGCATTCATCACGCCACCGAGAAGGCGCTGTTTTGCCTCATCGATGTCTACACCGATACCCTCGAGCATATCGTTCACTCGTGGGAAGGCATTGCGCACTTGCTCCAGGGATTTAGAGACATCAATTTGCCCTTCCTGTACCTTTTGATAGAGGGTCACTGCTTCATTGATAAAAGAAGTGGCCACCACCAGCACCGGTATTACCAACAATATGACGCACATAAAAAGCGTCAGCAGAGCCATAGAATTGGGGGAATTGGGAAAGCGCTGCATCAACAGCCGGTATACGGGATAAAAGATCAGAGCGATGGCACAAGCCCAAAAAATTGGCGTAAAGAAGGGCTTAATCAATACTAAAAAAGCTATTGATACTAGTATCAGCGAAAGAATAAATGAGCGCCTTTCTAATTTTTCCTGCACTGGGATTCCCTCTACTTCTGCAAAGCCCTGTGGTATCGGGCGCCTAATTTGCGATCTATCTAAGCAGAAGCAGGGGGGATTTACCAGCGCCTGTAACCGCAGGTGTCAACGTGAAAGCGGATACCTTTATAGATTCCCAGCCCCATATTCCATTCCTTGCCTTTGTGCTTGTGGATATCTCTCAAGACAGGAACCAACTGCTCGCGGGTAAATTTATTTTGCGGCACTACGTCCAGGCCACAAAAGCGCAAATGTTTACTGCCTTTGGAGCCACCGGCCTTACTGTTGTAACTGGTGGTACGCCAGCCGGAGACCACTGTAACAGGGCCGATACGCGGTACTATCTCCCGCTGCAGCACCCTGAGGGTGTAAATCATTGAGCCCCAGTTTTCCACCGGAGGAATGGCGAAAGGGGGCTCATCCAGATCCCGCCAGTCGCTGCCCTGGCGCAGGAGCTCAAACGGGCTTACTACCTGGTCCACTCGGTTGATCTGTAGAAAGTTCTTTAGCTTGTCGAACAGAGCCTGGTTTGCATTTTGTTTTAGGAAGCGGCTGAACACTCGCTCGGAGGCAGCTGGGTAGCCCTGGATATCGTAAACCTCGGGGATCCCCGGCAGCGGCAGGAGTTCGATAGGACTGATGAGCCGTTCTCCCAGATCCCGTGTTTTCTCCGAGGTGAATAACAGCACAATAATAATGGCGATGAGCAGTAGCCCTCCCAGAAGTATTAACCTGCGCCGTTGGTTTCGGGTATTGCCTGTCTGACGATCACTGTTGTCTTGTATAGCCATGCTTCAATCCACCAGTTGCCATGTGCGGTAGCCACAGGTGTCGATATGGAAGAGCAGCTCTTTACCGAGACCCAGGCCGAAATTGCTCTCCGGGCCCAGGCGTGCATGCAGAGCTTGCAGTTCTTCCGCGAGTTCACCTTGGCTAATGTGGGAGGTTGGAATCAGGTCGAGGGCGCAGAATGCCCGGTGGCGAGATTTGTCGGTGTGTTCCAGCTCGCGGTTGTAGCTGTCGCTACGGAAGCCGGAAATGACCGCCACTGGACCGATTAAAGGCACTATCTCATCGCGCAGTAGTTTCAAAGTGGAGACCATGTTGGCCCACTCAGCCTGCGGCGGAAGCGCGAATGGTGGCTTCTCGAGCTCCAGCCATTCGCGACCCTGGCGTAGGAGGTTGCTCACTGCAGTCACTTCGCCTACCCCTTGGCTCTCTAGGTAGTCACTGAGTGCCTGTACCCGCGTACGGTTTTCACCATTGCGTAAGAAATGATTGAAGCTCTCTTCACTGGCGATACGATAACCGCGGGTTTCGACATAGGGTTTCTCCTGCGACTTCAGCCATAGCCACAGCCACAATGCAGCCAACGCTGCGGCGAGTAGCAGCGTCAGGCTGGCCACCACCACAAAATTGATTCGCCGGCCGGGCGGCCGGTGGGGGTAGAGTGTCCTGAAGCGGGTAAAAGAATTGCCTTCAGTCATGGGGTGCGGCTACAGCTCCGAAATATGCCTGAGACATGAAAGTCTTCGTGCCGACGCCTATTTCGTCGGCGCTTCTTTAAACACTATAGCCGCAAAAATCGACCTCTTACTGGGGGATTGAAAAACAAAAAAAGCCCCGGCACCTTGCGGTGGCGGGGCTTTTGCGCCTCTAAAAGAAGGCTATATCCAGACGATCAGGCCTTGGGACCGGCGTTTTTCACATCATCGCTGACATTGAATTTTTCAATGTTTTCGGCGAACAGCTTGGCCAGCTTACCGGCTTGGTCGTCGTAGGCAGCCTTGTCTTCCCAGGCTTCGCGCGGGTTCAGGTAGGACTTGTCGACGCCCGGTACTTCCAGAGGAATATCCAGGTTCAGAGTTTCCAGATGCTCGGTGGCAGTACCTTCCAGTGCACCGCTCTGGATAGCCGCAACTACTGAGCGGGTTACAGGGATCGGGAAACGCTTGCCGTTGTCACCAGAGCCGCCGGTCCAGCCAGTGTTTACCAGGTATACCTTGGAGCCGAAGTCCTCGATGCGCTTCATCAGCAAGTCCGCATATTCACGCGGGGCGCGCGGCATAAACGGAGCGCCGAAGCAGGTGGAGAAAGTCGGGTGAATACCGGCCTCTGCACCCAGCTCGGTAGAGCCTACGCGCGCGGTGTAGCCAGACAGGAAGTGGTATGCCGCAGCCTCTTTGGAGAGGATGGATACCGGGGGAAGTACACCGGATACATCGCAGGTGAGGAAGACGACGTTCTTCGGCTCGCCGGCGCGGTTTTCCAGCTGGCGCATCTCTACGTGCTCCAGCGGGTAAGAGCAGCGACCGTTCTCGGTGAGGCTGGTGTCACAGTAGTCGGCGGTACCATTCTCGTTGGTGACTACGTTCTCGACGATAGCGCCGAAACGAATAGCGTCCCAGATTACCGGCTCATTCTTTTGGCTCAGGTCGATGGTTTTGGCGTAGCAGCCACCTTCCATATTGAATACTGCACCTTTGCTCCAGCCGTGTTCGTCGTCACCGATCAGGTAGCGCTCAGGGTCAGCGGACAGGGTGGTCTTACCGGTGCCGGACAGGCCAAAGAACAGGCAGGTATCGCCGTCTTTGCCAACGTTGGCGGCACAGTGCATCGGCATCACGTCTTTTTCCGGCAGCAGGAAGTTCTGCACGGAGAACATCGCCTTCTTCATCTCACCGGCGTAACGCATACCTGCCAGCAGCACGCGGCGCTGGCCGAAGTTGATGATGACGCAGCCTTCGGAGTTGGTGCCGTCGCGCTCTGGCTCACAAACGAAGTTGGGAGCGTGCAGGATGCGCCACTCTTCCTTCGCCTTGGGGTTGTACTTTTCGGCGCGGATAAACATGTTGCGGCCGAACAGGTTGTGCCAAGCGGTCTGGGTAGTTACGACAACCGGCAGGTAGTGGTCTTCGTCCTGGCCGACGTGCAGATGCTGCACGAAGGTGTCGTCACCGGCTACAAATGCCTCTACGCGGTCCCACAGTGCGTCGAACTTGTCCTGTGGGAAGGGGCGGTTCACATTGCCCCAGGCGATGCTATCGGCGGTGGAGGGCTCTTCTACAACAAAGCGGTCCGCTGGGGAGCGGCCGGTGCGGGCACCAGTTTCAGCCACCAGCGCGCCGGTGTCGGAAAGTTTACCCTCGCCGCGCTTAAGAGCCAGCTCTACCAATTTTGCTGGTGAAAGGTTTTTATAAACCAGCGCGGTGTCGTCGATCTGTGCCATTCGTCGATTACCCGTGAATGTTATGTTGGATAGTAAAAAATAGGAGCCGTCCAAGTATTAGACAGCCAGGCAAAATTTGGGGGGCGCATTATGGCAAAATTCAAAATAAGCGGGTAGCAAACACGGTCACTTTTTGCGCTTTGACAGCGCTGTCACCCCAAATTAAGGCATTTTGGATTCATAAGATCTATGTAGTATTTTTACCTTATAGATTTTGTGAATTTTTGTGTTCTAAGTTGCGAATTGCCAGTAGCTGAGGCTGCTCAGCACTGGCAATAATTTCCCTAGTGCAGGGTGTGGGGTGGGGCATTGAGCAGTGACTCTACCTGCTCGCGATCAAAGCGGTATTGGGCATTACAAAACTGGCAATCGCTGATGATTTCGCCATTTTGTTCTTCCAGTAATTTGTACACGTCTTCAGCACCGAGAGAGACCAGGGCGCGTGCGCTGCGCTCTCGCGAGCAACTGCATTTGAAGCGAATACTGTCGGTGCCCAGGGTAGCCGGTTTCAGCTGGTGGAACAGGCGGTGAATCAGCTCGTCGTGGGGCACGTCGAACAGCTCTTGAGGGGTCACGGTATTTGCCAGGTGCAGGGCGGTTTCCCAGGCGTCGCTGTTATCCTCAGCGTTGGCGGCATTATTGCCGGGCAGTACCTGTAGCATAATACCACCCACGTTACTGCCATCGCACTCCAGCCAGAAGCGTGTCTCCAGTTGTTCCGACTGGGCAAAGTAATCCTCCAGACATCCGGCCAGGCTCTCTTTTTCGAGCGGGACCACCCCCTGGTAGCGCTCGCCACGCTTGGGCTCCAAAGTGATAGCGATGACGCCGCGGGGGCCGATCATATCGCTCAGGCTGGCCTCTTCACTGATTTGGGCGCCACCGGCGACACGGGCAATGCCGCGCAGATCACTGTGGTGGGTACACTCGGCCATAATCAGCGGCACATCACCCTCACCGCGGGCCTGCAGGCTCAATATGCCCTCGAATTTCAGGGTGGTGGAGAGTAGGCAGGCGGCTGCGAGAAACTCTCCCAGCAAATGCGCTACCGGTGCAGGCAGTGGATTGTGCTTGAGCACTTCGCGGTAGGCGTCGGTGAGGGTCACCATCTGCCCGCGAATATCGTGTTGGGAAAAGATAAAGCGTTCCAGCTGATCGGACATAGATCGAGTGCCTCGGTATTAAAACCGCGGGATTTTAGAGGTGGATATATCTAAATGGTAGCCGGCGTGGGTAATTGTGGCGCCGGCACCTGATTGTGAAGGCTGAGGGGAAAGGGTTATCCGCAGCGATTAGCGATTTCCCGCTTCAGTTGTTCGGCCATTTGCCGCCGCTCTCGCTCTGAATAGCGAACCTCTTTGCCATCATTGTCGATAAAGGCCACCTGTCCATTAAGTGAACGCAGGCGCTGGCGCGCTTTCGTGCAAATACGCTGTTGCTCCTGTTGGCGTGCGTGTTGCTCTTGTTGCTGGCGCTGCTGGTACTCCCGCTCGGGGGCAGTGGCCGAGGAAGTGATCAGACTGCGCTGAACCCGAGTGGCCTTAGCAGTATTGATTGGGCCCAATTGCCCAGAAATATCCTGGGCCTTACCCTCGGCCGGGGGACGATCACTAAAATGTACTCTGCCATCGGCATCGACCCAGCGATAGAGCTCACCGGCGTTGGCGCTGGCAGCCAGCAGTAGGCTGCCAACTAGGATTCCTCTCAGTCGTTTCACGGCTTCTCCATAGCCCACACAGCGGGCCTTACTCCTCTTTATTGGCCAGTCTGCTGAACAGCCCCTGCGAGTGGCGCTGGGGGATATGGTAGGTCTGCAGAATCATTGCCTCTTGTTCTTGAGCTTCGGCGTGATCTAGCACCATACGATAGCCGGAGCGATCGCGCAGCTCTACAAAATTCTCTTTGTTGGTTTCCATCAATTGGGCAAACTCGTCGAAGTCCGCGACATTGTGGCCATTCACCGAATCGATAATCCAGTTTTTCCAATCGTGGTAACCCAGGTTGACGTTGGCGGGCAGGACCTTGAGCGCAACCACCAGCTCGCGGCGGCTCTCGTCACTCCACTGGTTGCGTGCATAGAGATAATCGATTGGCGCCTTGGAATGCCAGCTCTTGCCCCAGCGCTTGATCAGGTTCATGTTCAGAGGCACGAAGACCACGCCGCCATAAATGTAATAGCGCGGCTGCTGGTCAAATTGCTCACCCACCACCAGGGCGCGGGAGGGTGGCGGTGCTGCCAGGGCCACTTGCGCACTTTTTTCTTCACCATTGCGGGAAAAGCGCACCGGTAATTTGTCGCCGACATGATGGCGGTCCACCGCGTAGTGGTAGTTAGTGCGCTGATTTTCACGCCATTCGACGGTGCGATCGGCGGCAACCTCGAAGCCATCAACTTCCAGCAACACGTCGCCGGGTTGGAAAATTTCGGCAGCGGGGGAGTCGCTAAATACCTTGACGATCATTGCGCCGTCCTGGTCCTCGCTGAGACCGGCAGCCTTCTTCATGGAAGGGCTCTCCAGGCTCTGGGTCACCAGGCCCAACTCGGGGAAGCCCTGGTGTTCGCCGTCTTTGGCGTCTTCGAGTACATGGGCGATTACGCTGGGAGGCACAAAATAACCCAGGTTTTCGGCGCTCTGGTTGGTCTGCATGGCCACACCGACGATGTGACCACCGGAAATGACCGGGCCGCCGCTATTGCCGGGGTTAATGGCCGCGTCGATCTGGCCGGCCATCAGATAGCTCTCGGCGTGGGCATAGTACTGGTGTTCCACCCTGGACAGTACGCCGCGGGTGATCGACAGGGACTTGCCGCCAATGGGGTAGCCGTACACGGTGACCTCTTCTTGCAGGTCCGGCAGTGTGCCCAGTGTCAGTGGGCGGGTGTCTTTGAAGAAACTGTCATCATCCACGGTGAGCAGAGCCAGGTCGGCGTCGTGGGAGACAAACTTCACTCGGGCGCGGAATTTCTTGGCGTCGCCGTGGCGTTGCACCTGAATAAAGCTACCGTTGGCCACCACGTGGGCGTTGGTGAGGATCTGCTTGTTGCGGATAACCGCGCCGGAGCCAGATAACTGCTTGGGGTTAAGCAACGCCCAGGGATTGAAGTAGTCCGGGGCGGCAGCAGTGGTGTAAATTTTGATTATCGAACGCTTGAGCTGCTCGTGTTCGCGGCTATCGGCGAGGGCCGTCTGCATTCCGAGCAGAAGCAGCAGGGAGATGGCGATCAGTCGTTTCATCGTGGCTGTTTTCTATCGGGTTAAGTGGGGGCAGTTTAGCAGCTATAGACAAAAATGGCGGAATTTTCACCACTTTTGTCATTTGAGCCTACTCCTGCTCGCGCAGGAAGCGGTGGATCTGGCGGCGCTGCTTTTTATTGGGTCGCTCGCGCTGAATCCCCGCATTGGCTGCCTGGCGTTCAGTGCGCTCCTTTTCGCGCCGGGCGATGCTGTCCTCGGTCTCGCGGTACAGGGTGCGGGCGATATCGGCACCGCGACGCTGGTCGGAGAGGGCAATAACCTCCACCTCAATCAAGTCCCAGCCTTGGCGGATACTCAAAAGCGCGCCAACGGTGAGATCTTTGCTGGCTTTGACCCGCTGTCCATCGGCGTGCACTTTACCACCTTCGATAGCCTGTTTGGCGATACTGCGGGTCTTAAAGAAGCGTGCGGCCCAGAGCCACTTGTCGATACGTACTTTTTCCATCGAATCCTGTTGATCAATATAAACTTGGGCCCGGGTTATGCGGGCTTATTGTTACTGCGCTTTGTTACTGCGTTGCAGTGACATAATTTCATCGAAGTGATGAATCGCCGGGAAGTCGCTGATCTGCCGTTTGGGGCCGCGGCTGTCCGGCTGGCGGATACACAACAGGTGGGCGATGCCATAGTCCTGTGCGGCGGCCAACACACTCTGGTTGTCGTCAACAAACAGCGTGCGCTCCGGGTCGAAGGCCACCTCCTCGCGCAGGGCGTGCCAGAAGTTTCCACTCTCTTTGGCATGTCCATAATCGTGGGAGGAAATGATGTCGTCAAACCATGGCTCGAGGCCGGTAATTTGCAGTTTGTGGTCGAGTCCATGGCGGTGTGCATTAGTGACCAGATAGGTGGGCTTACGCAGTTGTCGCAGTCCCTGCAGGAAGGCCTCGGTATGGGGGCGCAGGGCGATGCGCTCTTCGATCTCGCGCAGTATCGCGAGGATATCCAGCTTCAGAGTTTCTGCCCAAAAGTCCAGGCAGTACCACTCCAGAGTGCCGCGGCGTGCATCAATTTCCCGCTGCAGCTCTATTTGGGCCAGCTCGGGATCGAGACCGTGTACTTCGGCGTAACGTTTGGGTAGATGGTCGAGCCAGAAATGGTTGTCGTAGTGCAAGTCCAGCAGGGTGCCGTCCATATCCAGCAGTACGGTGTCGATACTTCGCCAGTCGAGCATGGGGCCTGTCTACCTCTCTGTGGTGGGGGTGGGAAGCCAAATTGTAGCCTTCCCAAAATATCCCCAGTATGAAGGTGGGCATTATGCCTGGGCACGGCGTATGCCGTACAGGATGGCAAACTGAGCACCGTAATAGCTGAGCATAATTGCTGTGTCGGCTAGAGGTAGCGGTGCTATGAACTTATTCACAGCGATCAATGCGTCGGACAGCATAAAAGTAAGTGCACCGGCGAATAGCAGCCCGGAATTGCCCCGGTGAGCCCCGGCGCCTAGGGCCATGGCGACAATGGCAAGCAAGTAAAGAAGCACTGCTGGCGCCAGCTCCCCCGCAGCGGGAAGTATCCAGCGGGCCAGTCCCACTGCGGCCAGCAGAACAGGCAAGATACGTATCAGACTGCGGCGTTTGCGGAAGTCGGCAAAACGCAGGAAATTGGCCGCGTAGAGAAGTTGTGCCACCAGGAAAGCACCCAGGCCAAAGATAAACTGGTGGGCAAATCTCATTTCCAGGAGTACATCGCCGAGTGCGGAAAAAGTCAGGGCCGCAAGTGTCAGAGTGCGAGTGAGCCCATCCAGGTGCCGCATCGCCATCAGGGCGAGAATGGCGATTGGCAGCGCTTTCAGCGAAGCCATCCACAGCCCTTGAATTGCCATGCTGTCGAGGAGCATAAAAAGAGCGGCAAAGAATATAAATGCTACAGGCATAAATAGGCTTGCTTGGGTTGCATCATGGGCATCTGAGGTCATATTCGGATTCATGGCAGCGCCTTTATTTTTGGTTTTATATTTATCGGAAAGAAGCCAGTCACTAAATGTGGCACAAAGACGTGTTACCACCAACCGGATCGCCATGAATTCACAGCTCCGTGTGAAACCAGTTCCTTGTGTTGGCGGCGATTACTTGCAGAGGAATTTATACGTGTGTGCCATTGGGATTTCCTTGTGGGTCTCTTGGGACGGCGCACATCTGGGTTACTATCTGCGCACAGGAAAATATTAATCGGTGGACTGCCTGTCTGCCGTGAGAGCCATTAACGGAGAGCTTCATCAATGAAGGCAGCCAATATTCTGGAAACAATCGGCAATACCCCGCATGTGCGTATCAATCATCTGTTTCGCCCAGATATCGAAGTGTGGATGAAGGTGGAGCGTTTTAACCCCGGCAGCAGCATCAAGGACCGTATTGCCCTGGCGATGATTGAGGATGCAGAGCGCCGCGGTGCTTTGCAGCCCGGTGGTGTGATTATCGAGCCCACCTCCGGCAACACAGGCATCGGATTGGCCATGGTGGCAGTGGTTAAGGGGTATCGATTGATTCTCACCATGCCGGAATCCATGTCATTGGAGCGGCGCCAGGTGATGAAAGCTATGGGGGCTGAGTTGGTGCTTACTCCCAAGGAGCAGGGTATGGGCGGGGCTATCGCCAAAGCCGAGGAACTATTGGCGCAGCATGAAAACAGCTGGATGCCACAGCAGTTCTGTAACCGTGCCAATGCCCAGGTGCATCGTGACACCACTGCCAAAGAAATCCTCGCAGATTTCCCCGAGGGGCTCGATTACCTGATTACTGGGGTTGGCACCGGTGGCCACATCACCGGTTGTGGAGAGGTACTAAAGGAATCCTTTCCCAAGTTGCAGGTTTTTGCCGTCGAACCGGAAAATTCTCCAGTGATCAGCGGTGGTGATAAAGGGCTGCACCGCTTGCAGGGGATTGGTGCCGGTTTTATTCCCGAGATACTCAATACCAAAATGCTGGATGGCACCATTTTGGTAAATGGAGAAGATAGTTTTGAAATGGCGCGTAAGTGCGCCTTGAAGGAGGGGATTTTTGTGGGTATTTCCTCTGGAGCGAGCCTGGCTGCGCTGAAAAAGCGCGAGGGCGAATTTGCGCCCGGTAGCCGCGTATTGATTTTTAGTTATGACAGCGGTGAGCGCTACCTGTCGGTGAAGGACCTTTTCCCCTCCTGAGACTTTATACTCACCACCTGAAAAATAAGGGAGTTTTAATGAATAAGGCATTATTGGAGCAGGTGATTGCAATCTGCAAAAACGCCGGTGAAGCTATCTTGGAGGTTTATCACAGCACTGCTGAGCTGGAGGTGGACACCAAGGCGGATGACTCGCCGGTTACAGCTGCGGATTTAGCGGCACACAAAATTTTAGCCCCTGCTCTGGCGCAGCTGATTGACGGTGTACCGGTATTATCGGAAGAGCAGGAAATGCCATCATTTGCCGAGCGCAGCCAGTGGCAGCGGTACTGGATTGTGGACCCGCTGGATGGCACCAAGGAATTTATTCGTCGCACTGGTGAGTTCACCGTTAATGTGGCCCTTATTGAAAATGGCGAACCTGTGCTGGGCGTGGTGCATGTGCCGGTACTGGATATCACCTATGCTGGTGGCAAGGGTGATGGTGCCTTTAAGCGCACGCTTTCCGGCGATACAGAAATTCATGTGCGCCCGCTGAAGCCGCGCCTGGAAGCTGGTGATGCAGTGGAATTGGTTGCTAGCCGCAGCCATGGTGCCGGCGCCGTGGATCAACTGGTAGAGCGTATCGAATCCAAATTGGGTGCGGTGGTCTGTAAAAACATGGGTAGCTCTCTCAAACTGTGTCTGGTGGCTGAAGGGGCCGCTGATCTCTACCCGCGGCTCGCACCCACTTGTGAGTGGGATACAGCCGCAGCCCAGGCGGTGGTTGAGGCTGCCGGTGGCACAGTGGTGGACGATTCCTTCAAGCTGCTGCGTTATAACAGCAAAGATTCTTTGCTGAATCCGTTTTTCTATGTGATCGGTGATGCATCTTACGATTGGCAGGATTTGCTAAATGCAGAGTCTCCAGTGAACTAAGCTTGCCATGCCCCCACTTCAGTGGGGGTTCTATTTATTTTTTATCAACCTTTAAAACCAGCACAAAAGGCCGGCGCTATGCCTCTTCAGGTGAGCCGCAAAGCTTCAGATCTGAATGAAACCCGCTGCTTACGCAGGCAGCTGGAACAGGAGATTGCCTGGTTACAGCGGCAGCAGGATGCCCTGGTGGAGCCGGAGGCAGAAAATCAAAAATTCCTATGGCGCACTCTTAACGGCATGATTTTTTCCCGTAGGGCACTTCTCGGAAGAATGCCGCGCTAAATTTTTCGTCGTTCGCACCTTGATAAGGTTTAAATGTCGCAGGGGTTAGGTTGTTTGGCGTCGCCCCTCCAATAACCATTCCGGTTAAATAATGCAATCCCTCGCAATGAGGTTCAACTCCAACCTAGACAATAAATTCAAAAATTAATTATTCAGCTTTCGGTTTATTCTGAAGTAATAGGTGCGGTTGCGCAGAGTTTATTTTATTGGGGAATTTGTTGATTTTCCTTGCCATATTTCGTTCGCAGTTTTGAAACCCGTCTACGCTTTGGAAAGCCAATGTATAAGAGAATTTTCTAATGCGCTATCCGGTTGTGCTTCACAACATTGAATACGCCGGCTTTGGTGCCATAGCACCCGACCTGCCGCATTGTCACTGCTATGCCGAAACTCTGGATGCCGCTCTACAAAAAATGGCGGAAACTATTTTTCAACGCCTGGAAGAATTACGGCAAGCTGGAGAGCCGATGCCGCAGCCTCAAGACGTCGACAATTTGCGGGATAACCCAGCATTTGCCGGTGGTATCTGGGCCATTATTGATGTGGAAAGCCTTTAAGGATCATTATCCATATAAATTTGGCATTCGATTCGGATAAGTTTCTGAGGTGGATAACCATGACAGCTAAGCTTTGGTAAGGGGGATGAATTAAAAAGCGTCGTGCTGCAAGGATGGATGTAATGAAGACGGTGTTATGTGTCTTGGCCTTACTGTTATCACCATTGGTCACTGCAGTCGAATGGAATAATCCTTTCGATGGTATTGAGTCGGGTGAATATCGAATTATTACCACGCTGGGACTGGGTTCAGGGGAATTACAGCTCAATGATCAGCGGGATTTTTTTGGTTATGTCAGCGTTGGTGTGACACCCGCCGTGGGTGTTTGGCAGGTGAATTTACAATTTTCCCGCTTTGATGATAATCACGTGCGAATTAATCAGGTGGGGCTCAATTTTAAAGTGGATTTTACCCTGAATTGTTACGTTCAGTGTCTCTACTGGATGGCGGGGTGGAATTATGCCGATGTTGATCTGAATGATGTGCGTAAATATGGTTATTGGTATCACAATAAAGACAAGTGGCACCTGTATGATATTTATGACAAGGAAAAAGACTGGTATTACGACGGCCATTATTACCATGTGATCGATGCCAGTGGCAGCGATTCTTTCTGGAATCTTGGGGTCGGCTATCGGTTTATGTGGAACCAGGATTTTGATACTTCCATAGAATACAACTACAACGATATTAATTCTGTCTACCGAGTGAACCTTGGGCACTTACGTACTTTAAGTCTTAATTTTTCCTATCGCTTTTAACTATAAATTTATGTTAAGCGGAAAATTTAAGGTGTTTCCCGCTTAACATACTATGTCCGGTTTTTCAGACCAGTTAATTAGTCATCGTGTTTTAAATACGGTAAATGGTTTTTATCCATAAGGTCCTGCCGGGCTCATTAACCCTATCCAACTGTGGAAAGTTGGGAATTTCCGCACCCGCACGGCTGACATGTTCTGCATAGGTTTCATCTAGTAAGTTATCGACCCCTGCAGTGAATAGCAGCCGTTGGCTTGGGCGCCAACCTGCGTTAATTGACAGTACGTCGGCGGAATCCGTGGGCCCAAAGTCCTGTCCGATAATGTTACCCTTACCGATATCGACGCGATCCTGGCTGGCAATAGCCCGCCACAGAATACCCGCCGACCACTGAGCTTGCTCATAGTGCAGCCCCAGGCGTGTTTCCAGTGGGGGGAGTTGGGCCAGGGTG
Source organism: Microbulbifer mixtoriginis (SeqCode) (assembly GCF_052467705.1). Taxonomy (NCBI): domain Bacteria; kingdom Pseudomonadati; phylum Pseudomonadota; class Gammaproteobacteria; order Cellvibrionales; family Microbulbiferaceae; genus Microbulbifer; species Microbulbifer mixtoriginis (SeqCode). Next base: position 13,183 of record NZ_CP174322.1, on the reverse strand, counting down.
GTATTGTCTGTGTCGTTGGCACCACGCACTGAAGTGACAGTAAACTCGGTGCGCCAGTTTTCGTTTAATTGATAGCTGGCATCTAGTTCTAGCCCCCAGGTGCGCGCCTGAATATTGCGAATTACCGCAGCGGTACGCTTATCCCCAGGCTCCCCCATATCCATTGCGTTGCCCATAGAGGACATGGTGCCCATGCCTGACATCACCGCAGCCTTCTGGTAATCATTCTGTACTAACAGGTAGTCGCGGACATCACTGGCGAAAGCGGAAATACTGGCAGACAATTTTTCAGTGCGATAGATAGTGCCGATATCCAGTTGACTGGTTTTTTCTGATTCTATATTGAGTGCGCTATAGGAATCTGCTGCTTCGCGGGAAAATATTTCCCAGTAATCCGGGAAGCGCTCACTGTAGCCGAGCCCGGCGTAGAGGGTGGCAGAGCTCGTGGAGGTACTTGGCAGCGCCAATTCATAGCGTATAAAACCGCTGGGCAGTTGTTCTGAGCGGCTCTCACCAGCGGTGGGGTTATCGACCGAGGACATCATCGATAGCGAAATCGTCTCGCGCAGGTCGCGTACTTCCCAGTCATCCAGTCTGGCGCCGGCGATCCAGCGTTGATCCGGAGCGAATTGCCAGCTGGCTTCGGAGAAAATGCCCAGTTGGGAAAATTCCGCATCCGTATTCCAGTTGCGCTGGCGGTAATCAACCATCGTCTGGTTCATGCTCATGCGTCCGCGGTGACGGTTTTCCCAGGCATCCAGGCCTGCTGTCAGCTCAAAGTTATCCGCAGGATTCAGCTGCAGACTCAGCTTGGCACCAATGGTTTCGCTGTCTAAATTCATGACGACTGGGTTGGCAGCCATTCCCGAGGGACTACGCAGGCTGTAATTATCCATGATGTGATCGACATAGTTGTAATAGATCTGCACTTCGATGGTATTCAGCAGAGCGCCGATATTGCTGCGCCGGTATTTGGCTTTGTAGCTCTCGCGTGCAAATTTACTGCCATCTACTCCACGGTCGGCATAGGCCGCTTCGGCATCGCTAAAAGCTGTTTCGAATTCCAGGCGGCTGTCATCATCGGGGGTCCAGGCCAGATTGGCTTTGCCACTCCAGCGCTCATAACCGGAGTGCACCCGATTGCCGTCGCCATCTTCATAATCATCTGCAGAGGCAGAGGTTGCCGAACCGCGCAGGGAAAATTCTGGGGTTTTGTACGCTAGGTCAAAGAGCCCGTCTTTTCGATCGGCGCTGCCGCCAAGCAGGCTCGCATGCATATCCCATTCGGGTTCGCTCGGGCGCTCCCGCTGTTGGTTGAACAGCACTACCCCGGCGGAATTGCCCGGTCCGTGAGTGACGCTCTGGGGGCCTTTAATCACCTCTATTTCGTCGAGGCTTTCGGGGAAAATATAGGCGGTAGGTGGGTCCATACGGCCGGGGCAGCCACCCATAAGAGATTCTCCATCCAATAACATGCCCAGGCGCGAGCCCCCCATACCGCGCAACAGCGGATCGCCACTGGTGCCGCCTTTGCGCACCACGGAAAAGCCGGGAATGGTTTTTAGGTAATCGGCGCCGTCGTTAGCTGGTAGGGGCTGTCGAGGCATTTTCGGGTCCGTCAGTAGGTTGAGCGGCAGTTCGGTTTTTACTCCGGTGACCACCATCTGCTCCATTTCCCCCTCTTTTTTTTCATTTCCCTCACTGGCCATTAGGGAAAATGGAAAGGTGCAACCAGCAATAATTGCCAGGCTCAGTGGTGTGTGTAATGGCTTTTTCTTTTGGAGTTTAACTTTTCGCATTGTGACTTATCCGTTTCTGGGCCGAAGGTCAGGCACGGCCATGGGGAGCGCGGTAAAAATAGCGCGCACGGGTTTACTCCCGCCGGCTAAGCAGCGGGAATTCCAGTTTTTTTAGTGAAGCGGGTCTACGGCTGTTGCAATATCCCAACCAGAAAAATTACCGGCAAAGGTAGTGCAGCGAAGCGCAGAAACAAGCTTCGACCATTTAGTTTTTGAAAAATAAGAAAACCGAGGTTTTAAACTGGAGGGGCGCGGATAAGGGGACGGCTGTAGTATAAAGAAAGAGCGGTGTTAATGCCGTTGCTGAAAAGGGGGAGAATATTCCCCTCACTGGCGAAATGCAGGTCTAATGCAGGTACATGGACAAGACTGGCAGCGGCGGAAAAATTACAGTGATTGTCGGCAAAAGAATGCGCGGTCAGTGCATCGTGGTTGTGCCCACTGTGCTCACTATGCCCACTACCATGGCTGTGATGATGGTCCTGAGCCTGGCTGGCCAGGGCATTTAATAACAGAGCGCTGCGGCTGTCGCCGTGGCAAAAATCGTAGGGGGTGCCCGCAGAAAAAGCGGCGGGCATAAACCCTGCGGGAACCAAACCACGGGCACTGAGAAACACCAGTAAAAGCAGCAGTGCCTGCCACTGTGGCAGGTGAGGGCGGTTTTTACGGGTGCGCGGGCGACTCATAAATAAGGTTCTTGAAGTTACCGGGATAGACTTAATAAATTCCCGAAGGCAAGTGGCAACAGATTACCCGCTGGCTGTAAAAAGTGCCACTATCGGTAACAAATTTTTCTGTTTGCAAGTTAATTAATTTGTACAGTCGCATTCGGATAAAACTATTATCCGATTTTTTTAACGCAAAAGAGATTTTAAGCGTGCGCTGATGCCATGAAAAAACTGATGTTTTTTCTTCGCTTTATCACCGCTTAAAAAATTGATTTGGATCGCCTGTCGTTTGCCGACAAAACTAGGGTAACCATGCCAACAATTATCCGTTACCTTAAAGGCCACCAGAGAGCCCGGTCCCGGTAGTAGTTCATCACTGTAGTCGTCCAGGCTCTTGCCGCTGCGCAGGATACGCAGGCGTCCAGTGGGCGCAGACCAGTCGTTGTTCAGATAGATCAGTACGGTAATGAGTTTGGTTTTGGAGTCCGTATGGATACGCCCATCTTTGGCTCGGGAGTATCCGCGCAGGGTGGCCATCATCGGTTTATCAGATAGATCCAGCGCAAATTTTTCACCGAGAATACCTCGCACCTCTGTGCTGCCAAATTGTTCGACAAAACTGCGTAGGCGTTCCGAAGTTTTGACATCCTCGATATTGAAGCTGCCGCCTTTGTCTAGAGGAGGGAAGTCTGCGATCAGGGCGCTGGCCTCATCGGAGGCCAGGGAGCGCTCTAGGTAGAAATGGGGGAAAGGGGAAGTCTTTACTTCGGCACTGCTGAGTCGCTCGATAGTGATTTGGGACATGGTCAATTTAAGCTCCCTATACTGTGGGATTATTTTTTTTAGGACATCGTTAACATCACTCTTCGGTTACCTCTTACATCAAATACTTTGAATTCCCGGCTTTCATTACCGGTTAGATTTTGCCGCTGCGTTTCAAACGCCAGTAGGCTTCCACCAGCGCCTGGTGCAAAAGCTCCGGACGGGAATCCACCACTAGTACATTACAGGCTTGTAACTGTTGCAATATGCGCGCACGGCGACGAAGAAAATCCCGCGCGGCTGCGCCTTCGACGGCCTCGGAAAAATCCCCGATAGGCTTTTGTGCCATTCGGTCTACGGCGGTCTCCCGCAGGCTTGCCACCATCACTAAGTGATTGCGAGTGAGCAGCCGCACTGCGGTGAGCAGTTCACTGCTGTCTTCATCGCGCAGGTTGGTAATTAGGATCACCAGTGTGCGGCGCTTGTGGGCGGCCAGCAGTTGCTGGGCGGCGCTGCTGTAGTCAGCGCTGCCAGTGCCGGAGTGCAGATCGTAGACATTGTTCAGCAACAGGTTGATGGCGCTCTCACCCTTTACCGGTGGCAGTTGCCCGCCGGAGCTGTCCTGTGCGGCGGCGAAGGCCTGTAGACCCACGGCGTCGCCCTGCTTTATCGCCACATAGGCGGATAGCAGCAGGCCATTGAGGGCATGATCAAAGTGACTCAGTTCGCCATCTTTGGCGCGCATGCGCCGACCGCAGTCGAGCATATAAATAATTTCCTGATCGCGCTCGTCCTGGTATTCACGGCTGATCAGTTTGTGCAGGCGTGAACTCGCGCGCCAGTCTACCTGGCGCTGGCTATCGCCCTGGCGATATTCGCGCAGCTGGCGAAAATCCATGCCTTCGCCGCGGCGCTGCTGCTGATGCAGGCCGAGGTGGCGCAGGGTTTGCTCGGTGGAGAGCGCTTGTAGGGAGGAGATGCCGAGAAAATTGGGGTAGACCTTTACCGACTGTTCGCGGCCGAGCCACAGGCGTGTTTGCCAGAGGCCCCAGGGTGAGTCGGCGAGTACCTCGATTCGGCCAAACTCGGCGCTGCCACGGCGATGGGGCACCAGACTGTACTCAATGGCAACCTCCTGATCAGGCTCCAGCAGCGCCTGGCGTGGTAATCCGTTGCTGCCCAGCTGTTGCGGTACGTTGTCACATACCGATAGCTTCAGGGCCCTCTGGCCATGGTTGCGCAACTTCAAATGCACGCAGTTCTGCACGCCCAGCGCCAAATTACCGGGCAGTTTGCGCTGGCCCTCCAGGCCCAGAATCCTGCGTCCGGTGAGGAAATCCAACAGCGCTGCGCCGATCAGTAGTCCCCCAACTGTCCACCAGAGGGACTGCAACAGCTCCGCAGATTGGGGTGCCCAGATGCGCGCGGCGCTCACCGTAAGCGCAGCCAGGCACCAGTAGCCGAGGAGCTTCACCAGGCGGTGGCTGGGCCCGGGCCTTCCGAGCTGAGGTTTTGCGTATGGAACCTCTGTCGCAGCGACATCTTGTGTCACAGTCGCGGCGCCTCGACGCTATCGATAATCATGGCCAGAGCACTGTCGGTGGTCTCGCCGTCGATTTCCATATCCGGGGACAGGCTCACACGGTGACGCATGACCGGGGTCGCCATGGCTTTGATATCGTCTGGCAGGACAAACTCGCGCCCCTGCAGCAGGGCGCTGGCGCGCGCTGCCTGCAACAGGCCGATACTGGCGCGGGGACCCGCCGGGCTGCGCAGCTGGTTGGCTTCACGGGTGGCACGCACCAGGCGCACGGCGTAGTCCAATACCTGCTGGTCCAGGGCTACTTGGGGCACCAGGGCCTGCAGTTGCTGCAACTGCTCCACGGTTATCTCACCGGCAGCTTTCTCCCGCAGGTGTTTCTCTATGCGGCCGCTGCTGGCAGCAGCGGCCAGTTGCAATTCGGCTTCCAGGCTGGGGTAGTCGATCAGAACCTTAAGTAGGAAGCGGTCCAGCTCTGCCTCTGGCAGTGGGTAGGTGCCTTCTTGCTCGATGGGGTTCTGAGTGGCCAGCACCATAAAGGGGCTGGGTACGGCAAAGGCCTTGCCGTCGATAGTGACCTGCTTCTCCTGCATCACCTCTAGCAGGGCTGCCTGGGTCTTGGCCGGGGCGCGGTTGATTTCATCCGCCAGCAGTAAGTTGGTAAATACCGGGCCGCGGCGCACTTCGAAGCGGCTCTCGCCCATGTTGTACATGGCGTGGCCAGTCACGTCAGCAGGCATCAGGTCCGGGGTAAATTGGATGCGGCGGAAGTGACCGCCAAAGCAGCTGGCCAGGGTGCGCACCAACAGGGTTTTGCCAAGGCCGGGTACGCCTTCCAGCAATACGTGGCCGGAAGCCAGCAAGGCCACCAACACCTGTTCGACGACCTGCTCCTGACCGATCAGCAGGCGGTTGATATTGTTGCGTAGCAGTTGCACTTGGGCTGAGGCAGCCTGCCAGTCCGGTGCCTCGGTGTGGGTTTTTGGTTCTGGGTTCAGGGTGGTATCACTCATAGGGCTGCCTCTATACGCTGCAGATTGCGCATTTGTTCGGTAAAGGTTTCTTCGCTGGTCGCCGGTGTGCCCCAAAGGCAGGCGGCCAGTTTGGTTTCACTGAGGCCGGTGGCATCACTGAGGTGCTGGCACAGTTTGCGCTTGGTCTTGGCGTTGGCGTCCGCAACGCCGAGCCGGCGCAGCAGCTCTTCGCGCTGGCCGCGCAGTAACCGTTCGCACTGGTCGTCGCGCCAGTAGTAGTGGCCGCAGGCGGAGATATGCTCCAACAGTGAGCGCCGGGCAATTTCAGGCGGAGGTTGTAACGGGCCAAAGCGGCGCGCACGTAGAACCAGCCAGCCGAGCAAGGCGAGTAGGCCGGAGATAAAAAACTCAGAAGCGTACTTTTTCGCTAAAAAACCCAGGGAGTCGAAACGAGGGCGGGTCAGAAAGACGAAATCGCCACTTCCGGCCAAAAGCTGCAGGAAATAGGCGTGGTCGAAATGGCCGATGCGGTGGGATTGCCAGATAGTGTTATCGGTCAGCAGGGTGATAACCCCTTGACCCCGCTCAAATTGCATAAAAGGCACGGCTTCGTCTTCGCGCCATACCTTGGCGAAAAATACCGGGGCGCCCTCAGCGCTGCTGTTATCGATCCCCTCGTGATAGAGCAGTTGGCCTGCGTCGAAATGTAACTGAATCTCAGCCCCACCGGCGGTAGGCAGAGTGATCAAGTCTTCCGTTTCAACATCTGGGTTGCGGGGTTTTTTCTCTTTGGTCTCGGCCTGCTCTTCGGCTTCGTCGATTTTGCGATTGTATTCGCGCATGGCCTCACCGGGGCTCTGCTCCGGGCTCAGTTCGGCATCTTCGCCCAACAGTGGCTGCAGGGGATGCTCAAAGCGATATTCCTCGTGGCCTTCTACGATGGAGACACCCAGGTTTTCCAGCAGCCAGTCGCGTTCGGCACTGCCTCCTTTCTCGGAATCGAACCCTGCAGTACGTGCCACTACGATGGCGTGCCCCCCGCTTTCCACCCATTGCAGTAGCTCCTCAACCCGCTGGGAGTTGTAAGCTTGGCTGGAGTTAGCGATAAACAGAGTCGCATTTGGGGACAGCCCATTCAGGACGGAGATATTTTCTGCCTGGCGCGGTTCCAGCCCTACTTGCGCCAAGTAGTGCTCGGCCGCCAGAAACAGATTGCGCCGCGCCTCAGGCCCCCAACCGCGATCCTTTTCTTCTGTGTAGCGTTCAAAAAAGGTGAGAAATAACCATACCAGTGCCGCACAGAGCAGCAGGGCGAAGCCAATTACTAGACGTTTAACGGTCATTGCCGAACACCTCCTGCCACTGTTGGCACAGGCCGCCCAGCTGCTCATCGGCGGGGGGGCGATGAGCATAGGCCAGCTGTTGCCAACTGCCGGTGAGTTGCTGCACAAACTGGCTCAGTGGGGCGCTGACTGGGCGCAGCGCTTCCTGTGGTGATCGCTGGCGCTGACTTACCAGCTGGGCACACTCGCTTTCGGTAAGGTGGTCGCCAAACTGGAACTGGAAATCCTCAATTAAATGGGCCAGGGTGGAACGATACAGGAGGCCGAGACCGGCGCGTTGATCGCCGGTCCGCCACAGGCGCATTACTTCCGCACATACGTCGTCGGGCAGGCTGGACTGACGTACATCGAGTCCGAACAGGGTTTCTGGCGCTACCGGTTTTGTTTTGGGTTTGTGTTGCCAGCGCAAGCTGTTGAGGATGGCTTCGCGGTGGCGCCACCCCAGATAGAGCAAGCCGGCAATCACGCCAATCCACAGTAGTAACTCAATGGGCTTGGCGAGCAGTGCTCCCCAGTTGATGTCTGAGGAATCATCAGCCTCCTGAGAGTTTTGCATAAGCCATTTGAATAGCCATTCGAATAGCTCAATGATCCACTCGGGAATTTTTCCTCGCTCTTCTTCAATTTTTTTCAGGCGCCAGCCGCTCTCCTGCTCAATGCTGTGAAAATCCTCTCCGGCGAGAATCTCGTCAATGTGTTGTTGCGCTTGAGCTGGGGTTTGCAACGTTTCCGCATAGGCCTGTGGCGCCGGTGCCAAGGAGGTGCCGGCCAGGACGCACAGTAACAACATGGTGGCTAGGTGGGAGGTGCTAGTGGCGGTCTTTTTAGCAGCCCGCTGAGCGTCTCGGTAGCGCTCGACCAAATCGCGGAATTGAATCTCGATATCCCAGCCTTCCAGCTCGATGCGCCGGCCGATATACAGGCAAAAGCCGCTGACGATATAAAACGGCGCCACCGCCGCCATAATAAGTAAACAGAGAATATTGGATGCCCATTCCAGCGCCAGGGTCTCGCCGCGAATCAGTGGAATCCATTGGATATTTGCCACAATCTGCTCGGGAATAAACAGATAAATCAAGATAAAGGCTGCGATGAGGAAGAAGGATTCCAGGTGAATACCAGTCAAGGTCAGCCAGGTGGCCGCACCGGAGTGTTTGCGGTGCAATACACTGATACGCGCGCTACGAGCCGTGCCTTTGGATTGCTCCAGTACAGTGACCGGCATATCAAAAGAGCGGGTCGGGCTCAGGCGACGGAGGGTGATCCAGGCGAGCCAGTCGGTGCGGTTGTGGCGGAAAAACTCTTTGAGTGCTGCCAGTGCAGATACCGGTGCGCAGAACAGAGTGCGGCTTATCATGAACAGCGGCAGGCGGTCAAACACCGGTTTTAACCACCAGAGAGCGAACAGTGACCAGCCGGGATGAGCCGGGAAGAACCAGGCTAAGGCACCCAGTACCAAAGCTGCCGGCAACAACCAGACCAGAAACATCGGCAGCCAGTGCTTGCGTGCCAGGGCGACACCCAGATCGATGGATTCCCAGGGTGAGCGCAGGCGTGCCCTTACCGCCATATTTTTAATTTGCATGGCTGGAATCCCCGCGCCCGGCCAGGGCGAAGTAGGCGAATACCAGCAGCCACAGCAGGGCGCCGAAACCTAACTTAATTGTTATGGGCGTGGTAGCACTGGAGGACCAGAAGGCTTCGAGGAAGGCGGCGATCACCAGCATCAGGAAAGTGCCGTACATGATTTTCATGGCCTCGACACTGGCCAGGCGCAGCGCCACAGAACGGCGGTGTTGTCCCGGCTCTACCAGCGAGCGCCCTAACAACAGGCCGGCGGCGCCGGCCAGTACTATGGCGGTCAGCTCAAAGGCGCCGTGGCCGATCACAAAAGGGTAAAACGTGGAGACAAATCCCACTCGCGTGATATGCCCAAAAGCCGCACCGATAAATAGCCCATTAAAGACCAGGAAAAAGATGGAGCCGAGTCCGAATAGTATGCCCCCGGCAAAAGTGCGGAAAGCAATGCCAATATTGTTCTTGATGTAGAAGCCAAACATGGCCAGATCGGTATCGGAGCCGCGCTCGCGCCCCAGCACGCGGTTGCCGGGATCGTACATCGATTCCAAGGATAATACGTCTCCTGGCGACATCACCGCATAAATCAGTGCGTCGTTATTGTAGGTGCCGATGCCCATCACTAGGGCGGGCAGTAAAAACAGTGCCGTTGCCAACAACACTACGCGGCCATTGGCGCGCACCGCCTGGGGAAATCCGGCCAACAGATAGTGCAGCCACCCTTTGCGGCGCAGAGTTTGCTGGCGGTAAACTCGGTGGTGGGCCGCTGTAACCAGCTTGTTGAGGTGGTCGATCAGGCGGCTGGTATATTGACGCTCTTTGGCCACCGCCAGTTGCTGACACAGCTCCCGGTAGACGACCGGAAGATCCAGGGCGCTCGCCTGCGTACTTTTGCTATCGCTTTTCAGCCAGGCTTCCAGCTGTGCCCAGCCGTCGCGGTAGCGATTCTCAAAATCTCTCTGTCTCATAACCCCTCAGCCCCTGCCGCCCAATAACCAACTACCCACAGAGCGCAGGTATTCCAGCGCAGCGCTATCTCTCTTTTCGGTAACGGGTTCGAGTAAATTGGCCAGCTCTTGTTGGCGCGCTTCGCTCAGGTCTTCGTGGCGTTCCAGTAAACTGATCAGGGCCAGCTGGTCCTGTTGTTTGAAATTGCGCGGTGGTGGAAGAGGCGTTGTATCCGGTAGGGCTACAGGCACCTTGTCCTCGTCCTTGTAGATCACTAGGGTACCTGCGGCCAAGTCACCGAGACGCTGAAAGTGTCGCCCGAGGGTCATTGCAATAACGCCGGTGGCGTAAGCGAAGGGCAGAAAGTCGGCAAAGCGCAAAAGGTTGCGCACTATGGAGGCACCCCAGGAGATGGGGGTGAGATTGTCGTTGACTACCATTAGGCCGAAGGCCTTCTTACCCGGTGTCTGGCCGCCGCGCAGCACTTCAAAAAACACCGGGTAGAACCACTCCAGTAGGAAGGAGCAGACCAGCCAGATTCCTATACCGGCGGCTTCGGCAAAGGCCAAACCTATACCCAGAGCGGTCAGTATTAGGGTGCGGTAAAACACATCCACGGCAAAGGCGAGGATGCGCGGCACAGGCCCTGCAGCCCGTGCACGCAGATCGATACCCTCAGGGGTTTCGACGTTGTAGGTGGTATCCAGCAAGCTACCACTCCTGTTAGATGCTACAAATTAGGAACCTTGAGGGCCACCAAAAACTTTGCGGTAGGCGACGCCGTATGCAATAGAAGCTAATGGGAGAGCCCAGATAAGGCCTATCAACAGTGCCAAGCCACCTACAAGATAGATAAGAATTAATACAATAAAGAAGCCCAAAAAAGCAAACCAGTTGTTGGTAATGGCTTTGCGGGATGCTTCCAGAGCTTTCCAGGGGCCTAAATTTTGGTCAGCTACCAGGGGGAGAGCCAGCATATAGGCTATGACCAGATAAATTCCTGGGATTACCAGTAGAAGGAAACCAATACCCACTAATATGCTCATGATGATGTAAGTCACACATAAGGGTACTATTTTATCGAAGTGCGCAAAAACCTCAGTACCAGAGGTTTCTTCTTTTCTGGCGATCTTGATGCCCACCATCATCATCCCCACAGCTAGGGGAACCCCTACGATTCCGGTTATCAAGTTATAAATGATTGTTGATGAGAGGGATGCACTAGCGGCCCCTGTCAGATCAAATGCTGGGTAGCCAGTTAGTAGGCCGGCAACAAAACTGGTTGCAGCAATTGCGATGATATAAAGAATAATGGCAAACCAAACTGTGCGCTTTTTGCCTTTCGACAGCTGCCAGCCCTCATTGATGGCTTCGCCAATAGAAAAGGAATAATCACCGGCAATGCCTTTCTCGAGTGATCCAAAATCGCCAGCTTCACTATTTTCGGCAAGTTGGGACTCGGGAGCTTTATAAATATCACTCATCCTGTTTGATTTCCTTATTAAAAGTTAACGGATTGGGATGTGCAGAGCCTTGAAGACGAATATCGCACAGGCGCGTTGTGGGAACAATGCCACGCCAGTACAGCGGCAAATTAGGTGATGAATCTTTCTCAGCATAAAATTCCCCTTAGACGTAAAGAGGAAAGGTAATAATGAAGAAATTTCTATGGGCGGGGGCTGTGATAATAATGGTTATCACAGCTGGATATGTGGCACTGCCCTTTTATGCAATGGAACAGTTGCAGCGTGCGGCGAAAATGGCGGGTGCGCAAGAGCCAGAAAAAAGGCGAGAGAGCATCGATACGCTGGAACGCTACGTAGACTTTCCGGTATTACGTGACAATTTAAGAGTCCGTTTACAGGAACAGCTGCGCTCTTCTATAGGCAATTCAATTCCACAGGAATTTGATGAGCTACTAACCGCCGGTGCGAATTTTGTCATGGGGCCATTAATGCAACAGTTTGTAACCCCAGAGGGGGTCGCAGCCCTGTTGCGTGGCGGTGAGGACTTACAGGGGATGGAACGAAAGTTGTTTGGCCAGGATACAGCACCCCAGGCAGATTCCTATCCGCAGACCCGGCAAGATTCTGAAGAAAAGCCTGAGAGCAGTTGGAGACGTCTCAAATGGCGTTTTACCGATATTAACCACCTGAGTGCGGATTACGGGGAGGCCAACCGGGCAGAACTGCGGTTGATTATGCAGCGCAATGGGCTGCATTGGCAGCTGGTGGATATCGAATTACTCAATGGCACCGAGGGGGAAGGTTGATAATGGAGATGGATAGTTCGGTTAATGTGTTTGGCGATGCACTTATTCCCTGCAGCCTGGCACCAATGACCGGTTTTTTTCGCGACGGCTGCTGCAACACCTGCAAAGAGGATCAAGGCTCCCACACGGTTTGTGTGGAAGTAAATGATGAGTTCTTGGCATTTTCCCGCAGTCGTGGCAACGACCTGAGTACGCCGATTGAGGAGTACGGGTTTCCGGGGTTGGCTCCGGGAGACCGCTGGTGCCTGTGCGCCGCCCGCTGGTTGGAGGCCCAGCAGCAGGATAGGGCACCGAGAGTTTTTTTACAGCGTACCCATGTGAAAGCTCTGGAGATAGTACCTCTACAGCTACTGCGACAATACGCTGCAGATTTGAATTAATCAGTGCGGAAGAGAAATTGGCACAGCGAGCAAGCTGTAAAGATTTGCTCCGCTGTGCCAATTTCATTTATCCAAAACCCCAATCAGGATGGCAGGAAGTCGATGGAGTAATTGCGGGTTGTGGCTTTAACATCCGCAGAACCAAAGTTAATCATGCGGATCCTCGCCAGCAGCTTGCGCTCCAGGGCGGGGTTGTTCAGCTCACTCTCAATCAACTTGATGGACGAAATAGTGCCGTTTGCTTCAATCACCAGCTGCACGGTAATTTTACCCTGCAGGGTGGGATCACGGCGTAAGGCACGGTCATAGATCGCATTGATTGCCGCCTTGTTGGCCTCCATTATGCCGCGAATGGCATTGTCGGTTCGTGCCAATTTATCACCCCTGACTCTCCTGGCTGCCTGCTTGGCGGAGCCCTTTGCCTGGGCCTGCTCAACCCGGGTGGTTTGTCGGCCCGCCAGTGATACGCCTCCCGTGTCAGTGCTGATGCTCCCGGCCCTGACACCGCCGCTCGAAGTTTTGGATTTGTCGCTGATCATATTGCGCTGTGTTTGTGCAGCAGTGGCGCTGCCGGCACTGAGCTGACCACGGGTAACTTCACCCGTATCAAAACTCTCACGCATATCCAATAAATCGTCGGCCAGGGCATTGATGCCGCTGCTCGCCGCTTTTTCCCGCGCTTTTTGTATAGTGGCAACAGGGGGTGTCTCTACTTTACTGGGCTCGGGTTTCGGAGCCGGTTTCGGCTTTTCCTTCTCGACTTTTTTAGGTTCTGGTTTTTCTTTGGGTTTCTCTGCGTCAGGTTTTTTTTCCTTAGGCTTCGGTTTGGCCTTGGGTTTGGGCTTCGGCTTGGGGAGCTCCTTTTTCTCCAGGATAACCTTGGCCAGTTGTGGTGGCACTCGCTCTGCCTGTTCCCGGG